>CAVXPZ010000001.1:0-1571472 GCA_963763775.1 uncultured Chloroflexia bacterium
GGACGCTGCACCTTAACAACTGAAGAGTGACAGCAAATCTGTGACAAAGATGTGCGAGTGGTCGAACCCTCGGATAGAAGTCGTCGTCGCAAGACGGCGCGTTTTTCTTCGGAGAGTTTGATCCTGGCTCAGGATAAACGCTGGCGGCGTGCATGAGACATGCAAGTCGAACGGACGATCAGGGCTTGCTCTGATCGTTAGTGGCGGACGGCTGAGTAACGCGTAGGTGACCTGCCCCGAAGTGGGGAATAACTGCCCGAAAGGGTGGCTAATACCGCATGTGGTGGTGCCTTCATTGGCACCAGTAAAGCCGCAAGGCGCTTCGGGAGGGGCCTGCGTCCGATTAGCTCGTTGGTGGGGTAACGGCTCACCAAGGCGACGATCGGTAGGTGGTCTGAGAGGACGATCACCCAGACTGGGACTGAGACACGGCCCAGACTCCTACGGGAGGCAGCAGTCGGGAATTTTGCGCAATGGACGAAAGTCTGACGCAGCAACGCCGCGTGAGGGATGACGGCCTTCGGGTTGTAAACCTCTTTTGTCAGGGAAGATGATGACGGTACCTGACGAATAAGTCACGGCTAACTACGTGCCAGCAGCCGCGGTAATACGTAGGTGACAAGCGTTGTCCGGATTTACTGGGCGTAAAGAGCGCGCAGGCGGTCGTTCAAGTCGAGTGTGAAAGCCCCCGGCTCAACTGGGGAGGGTCACTCGATACTGATCGACTCGAAGGCAGGAGAGGGAAGTGGAATTCCCGGTGTAGTGGTGAAATGCGTAGATATCGGGAGGAACACCAGTGGCGAAGGCGACTTCCTGGCCTGTTCTTGACGCTGAGGCGCGAAAGCTAGGGGAGCAAACGGGATTAGATACCCCGGTAGTCCTAGCCGTAAACGATGGACACTAGGTGTTGGTGGTATCAACCCCGCCAGTGCCGAAGCTAACGCATTAAGTGTCCCGCCTGGGGAGTACGGCCGCAAGGCTAAAACTCAAAGGAATTGACGGGGGCCCGCACAAGCAGCGGAGCGTGGGGTTTAATTCGACGCGACGCGAAGAACCTTACCAGGGCTTGACATGACCAGGATCCCGGCGGAAACGTCGGTTCCCCGCAAGGGGCCTGGCCACAGGTGTTGCATGGCTGTCGTCAGCTCGTGTCGTGAGATGTTGGGTTAAGTCCCGCAACGAGCGCAACCCCTACTGTGTGTTGTATCACTCACACGGGACTGCCGAGAGAAACTCGGAGGAAGGTGGGGATGACGTCAAGTCAGCATGGCCCTTACGTCCTGGGCTACACCCACGCTACAATGGCCGGTACAACGGGCGGCGAAACCGCGAGGTGGAGCGAATCCCTTAAAGCCGGTCTCAGTTCGGATTGTAGGCTGCAACTCGCCTACATGAAGCCGGAGTTGCTAGTAACCGCCGGTCAGCATACGGCGGTGAATATGTTCCCGGGCCTTGTACACACCGCCCGTCACGTCATGAAAGCTGGCAACACCCGAAGCCGGTGGGCCAACCGCAAGGAGGCAGCCGTCGAAGGTGGGGTTGGTGATTGGGACGAAGTCGTAACAAGGTAGCCGTACCGGAAGGTGCGGCTGGATCACCTCCTTTCTAGGGAGATCCGAGTCTCGACCTTGGTGGGGTCGAGGCGTTGATGGCTCCTAGGGTTGATCGCACGGTCGATTCGATGTCTCCCCGCCAGGTGGAGCTCGCCGGATCGGTCCCGCAAGGGACCGGGACGGAGACCGATCGCGACCTGGAAAGAACACCGAAACCCATTCGGACATCCGAGTCCGGTCTTGCTGTCACTCTTCAAGGGTTAAGGTGCAGCCGCCCGCGACGACCTCGGTCGTCGATCGGCATGGTTGCCCACGGCGGGCGATTAGCTCAGCTGGTTAGAGCGCTGCCCTGATAAGGCAGAGGTCTCTGGTTCGAGTCCAGAATCGCCCACCACTCACCCATTCGGCGCCTAAGGGGACGTAGCTCAGTCGGTAGAGCATCTCCTTTGCAAGGAGAGGGTCAGGAGTTCGAGTCTCCTCGTCTCCACCATCTCCACGCGGTGCCGGACACGTAATCGAATAACTCCAGGTCGATCCACCGCCCCGCGGGCGGACGGGTGTCGACCGTCGACCTGTCATCGTTCCCCTGATCCGTGCTCTGCCGTCTCCGGCAGGACACCGACCAGCGGACCGCTGGGCGACGAAGGCTTCGGCCGACGTCGGTGACCCACCCTTCGGGGCGGGTCGCACCTTAACAACTGGATATGTGTTTCGGCAGATTGAAGATCTTCGATTTCGCCGAGTAGTCAAGGAATGATCCCGATATGGATCCCGCCGGCGACTGGCCACCTGGTCAGAGGCTGGAGGGGGTCAAGCTACAAAGGGCACGGGGTGGATGCCTTGGCGCCAAGAGCCGATGAAGGACGTGGCAGGCTGCGAAAAGCTTCGGGGAGTCGCGAGCAGACAGTGATCCGGAGATGTCCGAATGGGGAAACCCGGCTGGGGTCATGCCCAGTCACTCCTGGTTGAATCAAATAGGCCAGGAAGAGGTAAGCCAGCGAACTGAAACATCTCAGTAGCTGGAGGAAAGGAGACTATTCCCTGAGTAGTGGCGAGCGAAAAGGGAAGAGCCCAAACTCACTCAGCGCGATAGGTTGCCGCCGTTTCTGAGTGGGGGTTGTAGGAGCCGATCATCGGGACCCGGCAAGGTCCCGGCGGAGTTACCAAGTCGATCGTTAGTCGAACTGCCCTGGAACGGCAGGCCACAGAGGGTGACAGCCCCGTAGGCGAAAACGACTCGACCTCCGTGATCAGCCACCTGAGTACCACGTGGAAGGTCTCTCATGTGGGAAACTGGGCGGACCACCGTCCAAGGCTAAATACTCTTGGCGACCGATAGTGAACGAGTACCGTGAGGGAAAGGTGAAAAGCACCCCGGAAGGGGAGTGAAATAGTACCTGAAACCACGTGCCTACAAGCAGTCAGAGGGTGTTGCCGGTTCGCCGGTAGCCTGATGGCGTGCCTTTTGAAGAATGAGCCGACGAGTTACTAACGTGTGGCGAGGTTAAGTCCGCAAAGGACGGAGCCGGAGCGAAAGCGAGTCTGAATAGGGCGATCAGTCGCACGTTGTAGACCCGAAACCGAGTGACCTATCCATGGCCAGGTTGAAGCGAGAGTAATGTCTCGTGGAGGACCGAACTCACTAGCGTTGAAAAGCTAGGGGATGAGCTGTGGATAGAGGTGAAATGCCAATCGAACTCGGAGATAGCTGGTTCTCCCCGAAATAGCTTTAGGGCTAGCCTCGGGCGTTCAATCACGGGGGTAGAGCACTGGATGGGCTAGGGGGCTTCCCGCTTACCAACCCCAACCAAACTCCGAATCCCGTGATTTCAGAGCCCGGGAGTCAGACTGCGAGGGCTAAGCTTCGTGGTCAAAAGGAAAACAGTCCGGACCGTCAGCTAAGGTCCCTAAATCCAAGCTAAGTGGTAAAGGATGTGGATTCGCATAGACAACCAGGATGTTGGCTCAGAAGCAGCCACCATTGAAAGAGTGCGTAACAGCTCACTGGTCAAGTGGATCTGCGCCGAAAATTCAGCGGGGCTCAAGCTTGGTACCGAAGCTACGGACTCCATGGCCGGTTCGCCGGTCGTGGTTTGGTAGGGGAGCGTTCCGTCAGCAGTGAAGGTCGACCGTGAGGACGGCTGGAGTGGGCGGAAGTGCGAATGTCGGCATGAGTAGCGCAATGTGAGTGAGAATCTCACACGCCGTAAGCCTAAGGTTTCCTGAGGAAGGCTTGTCCGCTCAGGGTTAGTCGGGCCTAAGCCGAGGACGAACGTCGTAGGCGATGGACATCCGGTTGATATTCCGGAACCACTAACGATCGTTTGCACCGCAAGGTGTCGCCTGGGGGTAGGAGAACGGAGGTTGGCCGGCGCAAGCCGGTCGAGTCCCGGATCTGATCCCAGGTGAGAGCAATGGCATGACACGGTGTGGTAGTTCGAGCGCGTTTTGGCTATACGCGTCTAAGCCGGTAGGGGGATCGGACAGGTAAATCCGTCCGTTCATTCAACCCCGAGCAGCGAATGAAAGGGGCTTCTGCCTCGATTCGAGTGAGCCACGCTGGCAAGAAAAGTGTCTAGCGAGATCAATAGTGTCCGTACCGCAATCCGACACAGGTAGGCGGGTAGAGAATACCAAGGCGATCGGGAGAACCCTCGTTAAGGAACTCGGCAACATGGCCCCGTAACTTCGGGAGAAGGGGCGCTTCGCGGCTGCTGCTTGCAGTGGTCGATCGAAGCCGCAGTGAAAAGGCCCAGGCGACTGTTTAGCAAAAACACAGGTCTCTGCGAAAGCGAAAGCTGACGTATAGGGGCTGACGCCTGCCCAGTGCCGGAAGGTTAAGAGGAGAGGTGCAAGCTTTGAATCGAAGCCCCGGTAAACGGCGGCCGTAACTATAACGGTCCTAAGGTAGCGAAATTCCTTGTCGGGTAAGTTCCGACCCGCACGAATGGCGTAACGATCTGGGCGCTGTCTCAACGAGGGATCCGGCGAAATTGAAGTACCTGTGAAGATGCAGGTTACCCGCGGCAGGGCAAAAAGACCCCGTGGAGCTTTACTGCACCCTGACATTGGATTGGGAATTAGCTTGTGTAGGATAGGTGGGAGGCTGAGAAACTGGGGCGCTAGCCTCGGTGGAGCCGACGTTGAAATACCACCCTTGTTGGTTTCCGGTTCTAACCGCGACCCGTGATCCGGGCGCAGGACAGTGTCAGGCGGGCAGTTTGACTGGGGCGGTCGCCTCCTAAAGTGTAACGGAGGCGCCCAAAGGTTCCCTCAGGCTGAATGGAAACCAGCCGAAGAGTGCAAAGGCATAAGGGAGCTTGACTGCGAGACCCACAAGTCGAGCAGAGACGAAAGTCGGGCTTAGTGATCTGGTACCTCCGAGTGGAAGGGGTATCACTCAACGGATAAAAGCTACCCCGGGGATAACAGGCTGATGGTGCCCAAGAGTTCACATCGACGGCACCGTTTGGCACCTCGATGTCGGCTCGTCGCATCCTGGGGCGGAAGTACGTCCCAAGGGTTTGGCTGTTCGCCAATTAAAGCGGCACGCGAGCTGGGTTCAGAACGTCGTGAGACAGTTCGGTCTCTATCCGCCGTGGGCGTAGGGAACTTGAGAGGAGTTGCTCCTAGTACGAGAGGACCGGAGTGAACGAACCGCTGGTGTGCCAGTTGTCCCGCCAGGGGCACCGCTGGGTAGCTATGTTCGGTCGGGATAAGCGCTGAAAGCATCTAAGTGCGAAGCTCGCCTCGAGATGAGGTTCCCCACCGGGTCAACCGGGTAAGACCGCAGGGAGACCACCTGTTCGATAGGCCGCATGTGGAAGTCCGGTGACGGATGAAGCTGAGCGGTACTAATGGTCGAGGGCTTGACCTCTTCAGCAACTGACCAGGGGCCAGTGGCTGGGGTCCAGGGATCAGATCCCTGACTACTCATACACGATCGAAGATCGACGACACTGCCGAAACACGTCCAGTTACACGCAAACGATCCCGGTGACTCCAGCGGAGAGGCCACACCCGTTCCCATCCCGAACACGGAAGTTAAGCTCTCCAGCGCCGAAGATACTGAGAGGGCAGCCTTTCGGGAAAATAGGTCGTCGCCGGGATTTTGCGTTTCCCGGGGTCACCGCTATGGACCCCGCCATATCCGTCCGTGCAGGGCCCTCGGCTATGCTTGATCGATGATCGAGGACGGGCGCGCCCCCGAGGTCCCCGACGCCGCAGCGGCCGCTGTCGGCACCGACGGCGACCCAGCCGGACTTCCCACCCACGCCATCTGCCCGTTCCTGCTGTCCGCCGACGGCGGGTGGCGGAGCGTGACCGCCGTACGCGACCACCGCTGCACCGCGGTGACCCCGCCGGCGCCACTCGCGGTCGAGAAGCAACGACGCCTCTGCCTGACGGCCGAGCACGCCACCTGCGCGACCTATCTCGCGGCGGGTGAGGCACGCGCGGCAGGCCACCGCACGATCGAGCGGCGCCGGCCGGTCGCGCGAACGACGCCACTGGTCCTCGACCAGGGCCGTTTGGCCGTTTCGATGCCGGCGATCCGAACGCCGGCGAGTGCCGGCCAGGCGATCCTCATCGGCCTGCTGGCGATCGCGTTCGTCTTCGTGCTGTTCGCCAAGCTTTCCAGCGACGGCTCGTCGGCCGGGGTCATCGTCCCGGTCGGCTCGTCACCCTCGCCAGCGGCCACCGAAGCCGCGGCCGGCACGCGCACGCCCGCCTCCGCCAAGCCGGCCGGCGGCACGTCTGCGACGCCTGCGCCCAGCCCCACCCTGGTCCCGACCAAGGGCAAGCCCACGCCGACGCCGGCCGGTCAGCACGCCTCCACCTACAAGGTCAAGTCGGGGGACACCATGAGCGGCATCGCCGCCAAGTTCGGTGTCACGGTCAAGGCCCTCGCCAAGATCAACAAGATCACGGACCCGTCCAAGATCCACGTCGGACAGGTGCTGAAGCTCCCGTAACCCTCCGCCACGCGCGTCCGCCTCAGCGCTGGCACCCTCGGCAGTACGACGTGATGAATCCGCCGGCCCGGACCTCGGTGATCCTCGTCCCGCACCGCGGGCAGGGCTGGCCGCCCTTGTCGTGGACCGCGAGGAAGTCCCGGACCTGGCGCTCGAACGTCGGCGGCACGCGGTCCCGAAGCACGTCGACGGCCGTGGCGAGGGTCGTCCGCATCGACGCGTACAGCGCGTCCGCCTCCTCCGCGGCGAGGCTCGCCCGTTTGCGGAACGGCAGCAGACCCGCCGCATGCAGGATCTCGTCGCTGTAGGCATTGCCGATCCCGGCCACGAAGGCCTGGTTCCGGAGCAGGTTCTTGAGCTCGCCCGGGTGCCGCTTGATCCGGGTGCGCCACACGTCGAGCGTCAGCGACGGGTCGTCGGCGTCCGGGCCCTGGTCGTCGCCGCCGAGCCCGGCGACCGGTCGGTCGATGCCGGCGGGCTGGAGATAGACCTTGCCCATCTGCGTGGGGTCTCGGTACCGGACCTCGGGGGTGGCCGCATCGGTCGGGAGCCACGCGGCCCCTCGAGTCCAGCGGGCCGCATCTTTCGGCGCGCGCGCGCGAGGCCCGAACCCCCAGGTGACCGCCGTCTTGGACGGATGCTTGTCACCGGGTGACGCAAGCTGGAACCGTCCGGTGAGCATCGGGTTGACGACGATCTCGTCGCGATCCAGCTCGACCAGCAGGAACTTGCCCCGTCGACGGATCGTTCGGACGGTCTGGCCGACCATCGCCTGCAGCTCGGCCGGCGTCCCGCGGACGGCGAGGGGCGCAAGGGCCTCCGCCGACCGGATCGGGCGTCCGGCGAGGGCCGCATGGAAGGCCTCGGCGACGATCGTCAGGTCGGGCAATTCGGGCACGGTCGGCCGATCGTAGCCGATTGTGAGCGCCAGACGGCCTGTGCTAGACTCTCCCGGCCCCGAGAGGCAGGACAGCTGAAGAGCGACCAGCCAGTCATTTCCACGCACGAAGGAGCGGACCGCGGAGTCGATCACCACGGACCACTTGATCGGACCGGAGACGGCTTGAGCGTCGCTCAGGCCGTTCGTGATTCTCGGGAGCCTCGACCATAGGAGAGACCCACACGTTGACCGAAGAAGAGCAGGGCGGGACCGCGCTGGAGACCGAGGCTGTCGCCTCCGTCACCGACCCGGCGCCCGAAGCCAGCGTCGCGACCCAGGTCGTCGACGAGCCCGCCACCGACCAGGACGCCCCTGAGGCGCCCGCCGATCCCGAGCCGGCCATCGCTGAAGCGATCGCCGACGAGCCGAGCATCGCCGAAGCGGCGGTGGACGTCCCGACGACCCCCGAAGGGGATGCGCCCACGGAGCCCGATCCGGCCCCGGCGGCCGACGCGGCCGGGGTGACCGACGCGGCCGGGGTGACCGACGCGGACACCGAGGATGCGCCGGCCGCGAGCGACGACGAGCTCGAGCCCGAACCCGCGCCGGTGCGCGAGCTCGGCCCGGAGCCGACGACGATGGCCGAGCTGCTCGCGGAGCAGGACTCGGATATCAAGAGCTTCAAGCACGGGGACGTCGTCGAGGGGACCGTGGTCCGGATCGACAAGGACGAGATCCTGGTCGACATCGGCGCCAAGAGCGAGGGCGTGGTCAGCAACCGCGAGCTCTTCGGTCGCCACGGCGAGGGCCAGCCCCAGCTCGCGATCGGTGACACGGTCCTCGTGTACGTCCTGCAGCCCGAGTCCCCCGAGGGCCACGTCGTGCTGTCGCTCCGCCGCGCCGGCCTCGAGCGCAAGTGGCGCGCGATGCAGGAGCAGTTCGAGACGGGCGTCATCATCGAGGCGCCGGTCATCGACCACAACAAGGGCGGCCTCATCGTCGACTGCGGGATCCGCGGGTTCGTGCCGATCAGCCAGATCGTCGACTTCCCGCGCCGTCCCCAGAACGACCAGCCGCGCGATGCGGCCCAGGAGATCGCCGAGAAGCTGCAGCCGTTCGTCGGTCGCAAGCTCCGCCTCAAGATCCTCGAGGTCAACCGCAAGGCCAACCGCCTCATCCTCTCGGAGAAGGTCGCCCTCTACGAGGAGCGGCGCGAGAAGCGGGACGAGCTGTTCAGCAGCCTCCAGGTCGGCCAGACCGTCAAGGGCACCGTCCGCTCGATCGCGCCGTTCGGCGTGTTCATCGATCTCGGTGGCATCGACGGCCTCGTCCACAAGAGCGAGCTCTCGTGGAACAAGGTCAACAACCCCGAAGCCGGCTACAAGGTCGGCGAAGAGGTCGAGGCCGAGGTCATCGACATCAACCACGAGCGCGGTCGCATCAGCCTGTCGATCCGTCGCCTGCAGCCGGACCCGTGGCACTCCACGGTCGCGGACTTCAATGTCGGCGACATCATCGACGGCACCGTCACGAAGCTCGTCAATTTCGGCGCGTTCGTCCGGGTGCGTGACGGCCTCGAAGGCCTGATCCACATCAGCGAGCTGTCCCATCAGCGCGTCGCCCATCCGGCCGACGTCGTCCACGAGGGCCAGCAGCTCAAGCTCAAGATCATCTCGCTCGACTCCGAGCGGCACCGCCTGGGGCTGAGCCTCAAGCAGGCCGAGGAGCCGCCGGCCCGACCGGCCGCCGAGCCGAGCGCCCCCGGGGCGCCTCGTGCCGAGCGCCGGCCGCGACCGGAGCGCGGGTACTCGATGTCCGACGCCGTCCAGGAGCCCGAAGGCGGGATCGACAACACCCTCGCGTCCGCGTTCGCGCAGGTCCGTCAGCAGTTGGCGGCGGCCGAGGTGGACGAGGTCCGCGACGAGGTCGCGGCCGACGAGTTCGTCGAGGAGAGCGCGGCGGCCGAGGCCATCGACGAGATCGCCCAGACCGTCGCCGCGGACGAGGTCGCCGAAGAGGCGGCGGGCGCCGCCGTCGTCGAGGCGATCGTCGAGACCGTCGGTGAGGACGAGGCCGTCGAGGAAGCCGGCGCGACCGAGGCCATCGCCGACATCCAGGAGAGCGTCGCCGAGGACGAGGTCGCCGAGGAATCGGCCGCCGCCGAGGCGATCGACGAGATCATCGCCGCCGTCGCGGCCGACGAGGCCGAGCTCGAGACCGCCGGTGCGGCCGAGATCGATCGCCTCGCCGACGCGGCCGCAGCGAACGAGGCCAACGAACAGCCCGCGATCGACGCGGCCGTGGATGTCGTCGAAGGCATCGCGGCTGCCGAGGCGGCCGAGGAGACAGCGGCCGAGGACGCGATCGACGACATCGTCGAAGGGGTCGCGTCCGACGAGTACGCCGAGGAGACGGCCGCGCACACCGCGGTCGACGAGATCGTCGCCGGCGTCTCGGCCGACGAGAGCGCCGAGGAGACCGCGGCCGCTGCTGCGATCGACCAGGTCGTCGAGACCGTCGCCGCGGACGAGGTCGCCGAGGAGGCGGCCGCGACCGAGGTCGTCGAGGCGATCGTGGAGACCGTCGCCGAGGACGAGGCCGAGATCGAGGCCAAGGCCACCGACGACATCATCGAGATCGCCGACGAGACCATGGAGGCGAACACCAAGGGCTGACGCCCGGACGTGACCGCGCCACGCTCGACGCCGCCTGACGACCCGCCGGACCCCGGCGGGTCGTTGCAATTCCTTACCGTCGGATCATGCATCCAGCGGGCCGGTCGGAACGTTTGACGGAGTAGACACCGGACGTCCCGCTAGCCGACTTGCGGCGGGGTACGGTGCTAGCATGGCCACAGCGTCACGCTCGTGAGGCTGGCAAGGGAACAGGCGTTCGACTCGATGGATCGCTTCGACAAGTTCACGGATCGCGCGCGCAAGGTCCTGACTCTCGCGCAGGACGAGGCGCAGCGGTTCAACCACAACTACATCGGCACGGAGCATCTGCTCCTGGGCCTCGTCCGCGAGGGCGAGGGGGTCGCCGCTCGCGTCCTCGAGAACATGAACGTCGAGCTGCCCAAGGTCCGAACGGCCGTCGAGTTCATCATCGGCCGTGGCGATCGCCCGGTCGTCGGCGAGGTCGGCCTGACGCCGCGCGCGAAGCGGGTCATCGAGCTCGCCATCGACGAGGCCCGTCGCCTCGGGCACAACTACATCGGCACCGAGCACCTGCTCCTCGGCCTCGTCCGTGAGGGCGAGGGGATCGCCGCCGGCGTCCTGGAGTCCCTGGGCGTCAACCTGGACAAGGTCCGCCACGAGGTCATCCGCGTCCTGTCGCAGAGCTCGTCCGCCGGCCCGTCCGCGCAGGAGACGAAGCGCGCGAGCAAGACTCCGACGGTCGACCAGCTCGGGATCAACCTCACCGACGCGGCCCGTGCGGGCAAGCTCGACCCGGTCATCGGGCGCGAGAAGGAGATCGAGCGCGTCATCCAGATCCTGTCGCGACGCACGAAGAACAACCCTGCCCTCATCGGCGAGCCGGGCGTCGGCAAGACCGCGATCGCGGAGGGCCTGGCCCATCGGATCATCGCGGGCGACGTGCCGGAGACCCTGCTGAACAAGCGGGTCCTGACCCTGGACATCGGCTCGCTCGTGGCCGGGACCAAGTACCGCGGCGAGTTCGAGGAGCGGCTCAAGAAGATCATCGAGGAGCTCCGCAACACCAACGACGCGGTCCTCTTCATCGACGAGCTCCACACGCTCGTCGGCGCCGGCGCCGCCGAGGGGGCCATCGACGCGGCGAACATCCTCAAGCCGCCGCTCGCGCGCGGCGAGCTCCAGTGCATCGGCGCGACGACGCTCGACGAGTACCGCAAGTACATCGAGCGCGATGCGGCCCTCGAGCGCCGCTTCCAGCCGGTCATGGTCGAGGAGCCGACCCTCGAGCAGACCATCGAGATCCTCATGGGGATCCGCGAGCGCTACGAGCAGCACCACAAGGTCACGATCAGCGACGAGGCCGTGAAGGCCGCCGCCGACCTCTCGACGCGCTACATCACCGACCGCCATCTCCCGGACAAGGCGATCGACCTCATCGACGAGGCCGCCTCGCGGGTCCGCCTCCGCCACTCGAGCGCGCCGCCCGCGCTCCGCGAGGCCCAGAAGGACCTCGAGCGGATCACCAAGGAGAAGGACGCCGCGATCAACAACCAGGAGTACGAGGAGGCGGCGACGCTGCGCGAGGCCGAGGCCACCGCGCGGGAGTCCGTCGACGCGCTCCGGACCGAGTGGCAGTCGCAGATGTCGGGCGACCAGCCGGTCGTGGACGACGAGGAGATCGCCCAGGTCGTGGCGATGTGGACCGGCATCCCGGTCACGCGGATCGCCCAGGAGGAGTCCGAGCGGCTGCTCCACATGGAGGACGCGCTCCACAACCGCGTCATCGGCCAGCAGGAGGCCATCGAGATCGTCTCGAAGGCCGTGCGCCGGGCGCGTGCGGGTCTCAAGGATCCGAAGCGGCCCATCGGGTCGTTCATCTTCCTCGGCCCGACCGGCGTCGGGAAGACGGAGTTGGCCAAGGCGCTCGCCGAGTTCATGTTCGGGAGCGAGGACGCGCTCATCAAGATCGACATGAGCGAGTTCATGGAGCGCCACAACGTCAGCCGGCTCGTCGGGGCGCCTCCCGGCTACGTCGGGTTCGACGAGGGCGGCCAGCTGACCGAGGCGGTCCGGCGCAAGAGCTACGCGGTCGTCCTCCTCGACGAGGTCGAGAAGGCGCACCCCGAGGTCTTCAACATCCTGCTCCAGATCCTGGAGGACGGGCACCTGTCCGATGCCAAGGGCCGGCGGGTGGACTTCCGGAACTGCATCATCATCATGACCTCCAACCTCGGGGCGAAGCAGCTCCAGACGAACTCGAGCCTCGGGTTCCGCGTCACGGGCGACACGGACGCGACCAAGGCGCAGATCTCGTACGACCTCATGAAGGAGAAGGTCCAGGTCGAGCTCAAGGCGAGCTTCCGACCGGAGTTCCTCAACCGGATCGACGCGACCGTCGTCTTCCGGTCGCTGACGGTCGAGGAGATCACCGAGATCGTCGACCTGATGCTGGCTCGCGTGCGCGACCAGCTGCGCGCCCAGCAGATGTTCCTCGAGGTCACCCAGGCCGCCAAGGAGCACATCATCAAGCTCGGCTACGACGTGGCCTACGGGGCGCGGCCGCTCCGCCGGGTCATCCAGAACATGGTCGAGGACGTGCTCGCGGAGCACCTGCTCCTGGGACGCTACGAACCGGGCACGACGATCGTGGTCGACAAGGACCCCGAGGCGGGCCTGGACATCCACGCCGCCGAGCCGCTCACCCCGGTCGAGGCCGTCTGAGCGTGGGCGCGTCCGGCGCGCCCCGGCGCTGACATGGCGCGGCCCGAGAGCCGCTACATCTGCGGGAACTGCGGCGATGCCTTCCTTCGCTGGGAAGGGCAGTGCCGGACCTGCGGGACCTGGAACAGCCTCGTCGAGACAGTCGTCCACGAACCGAAACGGACCGCCCGCGCACGCGCTCGGACGAGTGCCCCGGTCGCGGCCGCCCAGACCCTCGCCGGCGTCGGCGACGCCGAGGCGCCACGGCTCCCGGTCGGGATCGGGGAACTTGATCGGGTCCTTGGCGGCGGACTCGTGCCCGGGTCGGTCGTGCTCCTCGGCGGCGAGCCGGGGATCGGCAAGTCCACCCTCCTCCTCCAGGCGCTGGCCGGCCTCGTCGACGGGGCCGCGGCCGATCTCGGCGCGCTCTACGCGACCGGCGAGGAATCCGCGGCCCAGGTCCGTCTTCGAGCCACCCGGCTCGGTCTCATCGGTGGGGCGGTCGGCGAGCGTGTGCGCGTGCTGGCGGAGCACGAGATCGGACGGATCGTCGAGGAGGCACGGGCCCATCCGCCGGCGGTCCTCGTGGTCGACTCGGTGCAGACCGCGACGGTCGACGAGCTCGACGGACCGGCAGGGAGCGTCGGCCAGGTCCGCGAGGCCACGCTGCGACTCATGGAGTACGCGAAGGGCGAGGGCGCCGCGGTGATCCTCGCGGGCCACGTCACGAAGGACGGGACGATCGCCGGACCGAAGACCCTGGAGCATCTCGTCGACGCGGTGATCAACCTCGAGGGGGAGCGCTACGCGGCACTCCGGCTCCTCCGCGCCTCGAAGAACCGGTTCGGGTCGACGGAGGAGGTCGGCGTCTTCGAGATGGGCGATGCCGGGATGCGCGAGGTCGCCGATCCCGCTCGCGCGTTCCTCGCCGATCATGACGAACCGGCGCCGGGCAGCGTCGTGGCGCCGACGCTCGAAGGCAGCCGGCCGCTGCTCGTCGAGGTCCAGGGCCTGGTGTCCGCCGCGCGCTTCGGGTCGCCGGTCCGCCGCGCCAGCGGCCTCGACGGCAATCGCCTCAGCCTGCTCGTGGCGGTGCTCGGCCGGCGAGCGGGCATCGGCCTCTCCGGCCACGATGTCTACGCCAACCTCGCGGGCGGCCTCGCGGTCGCGGAGCCCGGGCTTGACCTGCCGATCGCGCTCGCGCTGGCGTCGTCGCTGCGCGACCGGGCCGTCATCCCCGGCACGGTCGCGATCGGGGAAGTCGGATTGCTGGGGGAGTTGCGTCCGGTGGCGGGACTGGATCGCCGGCTCCGGGAGGCCGCCCGGCTCGGGTTCGTCAGGGCGATCGTGCCCCGGTCGAGCCGTGGCGCCCGACCCATCGAGGTGGCCGGCATGGAGGTCGTGGCGGTCGGCAGCCTGGCCGACGCGATCGCCCGCGCCCTCGTCGCCGGGAGTGAGAAGCGTGGCGAGGCGGTCGCCGCGATGCTAGGCTGACCGCCCCGTGCGAGCCGTTCCTCGGACAGGGACGCCGAAGTGAGGCCTGAAGGCAACCGTTGATCCGTTACATCCGTGTCATGGGCGCCCTGCTCGGTGGGTCGATCGGCCTCGTGCTGGCGACCAGCGGCGACGGCCTGTTCAAGGAGTACGACGCGGCCGGCGCGCTGGTCGCGCTGTGGGTCGTCGCCTGGGGCGTCGTCGGCTTCGGCGTGCTGCCGTATCTGACGATCGTCCCGGCCACCTGGCTCATCCGCCAGGTCGAGCAGCTGTCCACCGCCGAGTTCGTGACCGCGGTCGCCGGCCTGTTGATCGGCCTGCTCATGGGCCTGCTCCTCGGCCTGCCCCTGTCGAGCCTGCCGCAGCCGTTCGGGACCTGGCTGCCGCTCGGCGTCTCGATCTTCCTCGGCCTCGGCATGCTCGGGCTGACCGTGGCCAAACGCCAGGATCTGCTGATCGCGGCGGAGGCTGTGGGGCTGGTGCGTCGCCCGGGCGTGGAGGCGGGCGGAGGGGCGGCGGTCGGCGATCCGCACATCGTCGTGGACACCAGCGCGATCATCGACGGGCGGATCGCCGAGATCGTCGAGTCGGGCTTCATCTACGGCACGCTCGTCGTGCCGAAGTTCGTCCTCGAGGAGCTCCAGCACATCGCCGACAGCTCCGACACGCTTCGCCGCAATCGCGGCCGCCGCGGGCTCGAGATCCTGAACCGCATGCAGAAGGAGCCGGGCACCCCCGTCGAGATCGTCGAGGATGACGTCCCGGACATCAGCGAGGTGGACGCGAAGCTCGTCGCGCTCGCGCGGTCGCGCAGCAAGGTCATCCTCACGAACGACTTCAACCTCAACCGGGTCGCCGAGCTCCAGGGTGTGCGGGTCATGAACATCAACTCGCTGGCCAACGCGGTCAAGCCCGCGGTCCTGCCCGGCGAGGAATTGCGCGTGCGGGTCATCCAGGAAGGCAAGGAGGCCGGCCAGGGGGTCGGATTCCTCGATGACGGGACCATGATCGTCGTCGAGGGTGGCGCCCGCCACATCGACCACGACGTCGATGTCGCCGTCACCCGCGTCCTCCAGACGGTCGCCGGACGGATGATCTTCGCCCAGCCTCGGCTCGATTGAGCGCGGCCAGCGCCGACGTCGTGGTCGTCGCGGCCGGACGATCGACGCGGATGGGCGGCATCGACAAGCTCCAGGTCGACATCGGCGGGCGGTCGCTGCTGGCGTGGACGCTCCGGGCGTTCGCGGCCGTCCCCGAGGTGGAGCGGATCGTCGTGGTGACCGCGCCGGAGCGGGTCGCCGAGATCCGTGACGCCGACTGGCTCCCGGACCGGGTGACCGCGGTCGTCGCCGGCGATGCCCGGCGGCAGGGCTCGGTGGCGGCGGGCGTGACGGCCCTCGGTCCGACCGACGACGACGCCCGCGTCCTGCTCGTCCACGACGGCGCGCGGCCGTTGGTGACCGCGGCCACGATCCGAGGGGTCATCGACGCCACGGCTCGCCATGGCGCGGCGATCCCGATCCTGCCGATCGCCGAGACCGTGAAGCGGATCGACGAGGGACTCGTCGGAGCCACGATCGACCGCGAGGGTCTCGGGACGGCGCAGACACCCCAGGGCGTGCAGCGCGGCCTCCTTCGCGACGCCTACGCGCGGTACCCGCCGGACGGCCCCGAGACCTGGACCGATGAGGCCTCGCTGCTCGAGGCCTGTAGAATCGCGGTCCATGTCATCCCCGGAGACCCGAGCAACCTCAAGGTGACGCAGCCTGCCGACCTGCGGCGGGTCGAGGCCGTCCTCGTCGGGCCGCGGTCGTCCCGGGTCGGGATCGGGCAGGACAGCCACCCGTTCGGTCCGGGGACCCCACTCGCCCTTGGCGGGATCCACATCGACGGCGCCGCGCGGCTCCACGGCCATTCCGATGGCGATGCCGCCCTGCATGCGATCTGCGACGCTCTGCTCGGTGCCGCCGGGCTCGGCGACCTCGGTCGCCTCTTTCCCGCTGGCCCGGCGACGCCCGAAGGGGTCGCGTCCAGCGAGCTCCTCACCGACGTGGCGCGCCGCGTGGCGGCGGCCGGCTGGGTGGTCGGGAACGTGGACCTCACGATCGTCGCGGCCCGACCGCGGCTCGCGGCGCACCTCGATCCGATGCGGGCGGCGATCGCCGAGCGGCTGGACGTCGACCCCGCCGTCGTGAACGTCAAGGCCTCGACCGGCAACCTCGGCGGCGACGAGGGCGCCGGGCGATCGATCTCGGCCCTCGCGATCGCGCAGCTGGTCCCGGCGTCGTGACGATCCGGCTCCAGGACACGCTGACCGGCACGACTCGCCCATTCGTCCCTCTCGGCGACGTGGTGGGGGTCTACTCCTGCGGACCGACCGTCTACGGCCCGGTCCACATCGGCAACTTCCGGTCGTTCCTCTTCGCGGACCTGCTCGTGCGTCACCTGCGGTGGCGCGGCTACACCGTGCGTTGGGTGATGAACGTCACCGACGTCGACGACAAGATCATCCGCGGCGCGGCGGCTGCCGGCATCGGCATCGGCGAGCTGAGCGATCGACACCTGGCGGGCTTCCTCACCGAGGCGGCGACGCTCCGGATGACCACGCCCGACGTCCTCCCGAGGGCGACGGAGCACATCGAGCGCATGGTCGAGCTGATCCAGACGCTGCTCGACCGCGGGAACGCCTACCGGACCGATGACGGCTCGATCTTCTTCCGGATCGCGTCCTGGCCGGCCTACGGTCGTCTTGCGAAGCTCGACCCGGAGCAGCTCAGAGTCGGCGAGCGCGTCGAAGCCGATGAGTACGCCAAGGACGACGTCCGCGATTTCGCGGTGTGGAAAGGCCCGAAGCCCGGCGAGCCCAGCTGGGATACCGCGATCGGGCCGGGCCGACCGGGCTGGCACATCGAGTGCTCGGCGATGAGCATGGCTCACCTCGGGCCGTCGCTCGATATCCATACCGGCGGGATCGACCTGATCTTCCCGCATCACGAGGACGAGATCGCGCAGAGCGAGGCCGCCACGGGGCAGCCGTTCGTCGGCACCTGGCTGCACTGCGCCCACCTGCAGATGAGCGGATCGAAGATGGCGAAGTCGACCGGCAACATCGCCCGGGCCAGCGAGCTGCTGACCGCCGGCGTGTCACCGCGAGCCCTGCGATACGCGCTGATCTCGGTCCACTACCGTGCGAGCCTCAACTACACCGACGACTCACTCGGGGCCGCGGCCGCCGCGGTCGCGCGGCTCGACACGGCGCTCGCAGCGCTCGAGTCGTACCAGGAGGATCGCCCCGACGACCCGACGATGACGACGCTGCTCGACGGGGCTCGCACGGCGTTCGGCGACGCGCTCGATGACGACCTGAACATCTCCGAGGGTCTCGCGGCCGTGTTCGACCTCGTCCGGGAGCTGAACCGGCGGGTCGAGGCTCGGACGATGTCCAGCGCCGACGCCCGAGCGGCGGCCGCGACGCTGCGCGATCTCGACATGGTCCTCGGGGTGCTGCCCGACCCGGCGGACGATCTCGACCCGGCGACGGCGGCGATGCTCGAGGCTCGAGCGGCCGCCCGTGCGGCGCGCGATTGGGCCGGCTCCGATCGTCTCCGCGACGAGCTCCTCGAGCTTGGCATCGCGGTGGAGGACACCCGCGACGGCCAGCGATGGCGGCGGATGGTGGAGGCTGGACGTGGCTGATCGACCGCGCCGCGATGGCGACCCGGACGAGCGAGGCCGGGAGGCGTCCGGGTCAGGCCCGGGATCGCACGGTGGTGGCCCGCGCCGCCCCTCGAACCGACCGACCGGCGCCGGCCGCGGCCGCCCGCCGACGAGCGGCCCGCCTCGGGGCCGCGGTCCCGCCGGCCCCGGCTACGGGCCTGGACCGGGGGCGCGACCGCCGGGCCTGGCGCGCGGCCGCCGGGCGACCGACCGCGATATGACGGTCCCCGCCACGACGCGCCCCGTCCGTTCGAGCGTCCCGGGACGGGCTACCGGTCCGGGCCGCCGGGTGACCGCCCGATCGGACCACGTGACGACCGACCGCCCGGACCCGGCAGGCCGCGCTTTGACCGACCGCCCGGGCCCGGCGGGCCGCGCTATGACCGACCGCCCGGGTCCCGCCCGCCCGACCGCCGATCCGGTCAGGACGACCGCGGCCCGCGTCGGGCTGGCCCGCCACCCGGCCCGCCGTTCGCTGGTCCCGACCGTGGACATGGCCCGGAACGCCCCGGTGGCGGTCGGCCCGCCCCGGATCGACGTGCCGGTTCGGACTGGGCGAACCGCTCGGGGCCGCCAGGACGCTCGGGGCCGCCGGGCCGATCAGGACCGCCGGGCGGCGGCTACCGGCCAGGGCCGCCCGGAGGCGGATACCGCGGCGGTCGTCCCGCGGGCCAGTTCGGTCGACCGCCCGCGCCATTCGGCGGCCCGCCCGCCCGACCCACGTATGCGCCGCCACCCCTGCCGCCGCCTGACGTCCTCGGTGATGAGGAAGAGCTGATCGCGGGACGCCGCCCTGTCGAGGAGGCGTTCGTCGCCCGGCGTGAGGCGCATCGGTTGCTCGTCGTCCCGCAGCGCCGCCTGGCGCTGGAGAAGCTCGTCCTCCACGCGACCAGCCTGCGGATCCCGATCGTCGAACTCGAGGGCGGCACACTCACGCAGCTCGCCGGCTTCGATGGCCATCAGGGCGTCGCGCTGGTGGTGGCGCCGCGCCGATTCGCCACGCTCGAGGACATCCTCGCTCGGGCCGCGGAGCGCGGCGAGGCGCCGTTCGTGCTCGCGCTCGATTCGCTCGAGGATCCGCAGAACGTCGGCACGCTCCTGCGCAGCGCCGAGGCCGCGGGCGTGCACGGGATCCTGTTCCCGACCCGCCGCCAGGCGCCCCTGACGCCGTCCGCCGTCAAGGCGTCCGCCGGGGCGGTCGAGCACCTGCTGCTCTGCCCCGTCGACGATCTCGCGGGTGCCCTTGCCGATCTGCGCGGCCACGGCCTGCGGGTCGCCGGCGCGGAAGCCGACGCCGCCTTGACGGCACGACAGAGCGACCTCCGCGGACCACTGGCGATCGTCGTGGGCAGCGAGGGTCAAGGGCTCGGTCCGGCCATCCGACGGCGTTGCGACATGTTCATGCGCATCCCGATGCGCGGCGCCATCGGGTCGCTCAACGCCGCCGTGGCGGGCTCGGTGCTGCTGTTCGAAGCCGTGGCCCAACGTGATCCCGACGGGACGGGGGCACCGCCGACGGCCGTGGTCGACGCGGCCGACGTCGAGACGACCGAGGACGTCGACGACGCGATCGAGGATGTCGACGACTTGATCGAGGCGCTGGCGTCGGAACCCATGCCCGAGCCCAGCGTCGAACCGGACGTTCCCGCGACGCGCAAGGGAACGGCCAAGGGAAAGCCGAAGGCGGCGGCGGCGACCGAGCCGGCCCGGAAGGCGAAGCCCGCATCGAAGCCGAAGGCGAAGGCCAAGGCTGTCGCAGCGCCGACGGCCGCCGCCGCGCGATCCGAGGCCGAGCCCGACGACATGGCCGAGGCCGACCCCGACGCCCAGGCCAAGGTCGAGCCCGACGAAAACGCCAAGGCCAAGGGCAAGGCCAAGGCCGGCTCCAGCGCCAAAGCCAAGGCCGCATCGAAGCCCAAGCCCAAGGCCAAGCCCGAGCCGAAGCCGACCGCCAAGCGCCGGGCGAAGGCCGAGCCGGAAGCCGCCGCAGCGATCGAGCCGACCGTCTCGGCCACGACCAAGCCCAAGCGCGCCGGCAAGACGAAGGCGGCCGAGGCGACCGTCGAGCCGAGTCCGAAGGCCAGGGCGTCAGCGACCGCCACCAAACGGGCGCGATCGAAGGCGGAACCAGCGCGCGAGACCCCGGTGACGGCGGGGGACGACGACCTGCTCCCCGGCGGTCCGACCATCGCCGACCCACCGGCCGCCGGACCCGCCACCCGCAAGGCGTCCCGACCACGCAGCGGTCGCGCTTGACCCATCCGGGCGGCGCGCCATATCATTCCCCGGCGCCGGATTCGGGTCATCTGCGGTATGGCCCTGCCCGTCGTGCCGACGTAGCTCAATTGGTAGAGCAGCGGTTTTGTAAACCGCCGGTTGCGGGTTCGAGTCCCATCGTCGGCTCCAGCGCACATCCATCCGGTCGTCGGATCTCGAAGGGCCGCAGCTCGATCCGGCGCCGACACCGTGGGTCGGTTGAGCAACGGCGGCTCGCCTGGCTGTAGACCAGGTCCGAAAGGCATGGGGGTTCGAATCCCTCCCGGCCCACCACTTCGACACCACCATCGCGCGAGTCTCCGGGCCCACATAGCTCAGCTGGCAGAGCACTTCCTTGGTAAGGAAGAGGTCATCGGTTCGAGTCCGATTGTGGGCTCCACCTGCCGGCCGAGCCGGTCACAGGAGCGCCGGTCCGTCGCGGTATCCGCCGCAGTCGCAACGTTGTAAGGAGTACATGGTCACGTGGCCAAGAAGAAGTTCGAGCGCACCAAGCCGCACGTGAACATCGGCACGATCGGCCACATCGACCACGGCAAGACGTCGCTGACCGCGGCGATCAGCAAGTACCTCGCGCTGAAGGGCTCGGCCGAGTACCGCGCCTTCGACTCGATCGACAACGCGCCCGAGGAGCGCGAGCGCGGGATCACCATCGCCATCGCCCACGTCGAGTACGAGACCGACGCCCGCCACTACGCCCACGTCGACTGCCCCGGGCACGCCGACTACATCAAGAACATGATCACCGGCGCCGCCCAGATGGACGGGGCCATCCTGGTCGTGGCCGCCACCGACGGGCCCATGCCCCAGACCCGCGAGCACATCCTGCTGGCCCGCCAGGTCGAGGTCCCGTACATCGTGGTCTTCCTCAACAAGGTCGACATGGTCGACGACCCCGAGCTGCTCGACCTCGTCGAGCTCGAGGTCCGCGAGCTGCTCAGCAAGTACAACTTCCCGGGCGACGACATCCCGGTCATCCGCGGCAGCGCGCTGAAGGCGCTCGAGGCGCCCGACAACCCCAGCGACCCGGCCTACGCCCCCATCCAGGAGCTGATGGACGCGGTCGACAGCTACATCCCGACCCCCGAGCGCGCGGTCGACAAGCCGTTCCTCATGCCGGTCGAGGACGTGTTCGGCATCAAGGGCCGCGGCACGGTCGCCACCGGGCGCATCGAGCGCGGCATCGTCAAGGTCGGCGACGAGGTCGAGCTGGTCGGCGTCAAGGCCACCCGCAAGATCGTCGTGACCGGCGTCGAGATGTTCAAGAAGCTGCTCGACGAGGGCCGCGCCGGCGACAACGTGGGCTGCCTCATCCGGGGCATCGAGCGCGAGGAGATCGAGCGCGGCCAGGTCCTGGCCAAGACCGGCTCGGTCAAGCCCCACACCAAGTTCACCGCCCAGGTGTACGTCCTGACCAAGGAGGAGGGCGGCCGCCACACCCCCTTCTACAACGGCTACCGCCCGCAGTTCTACCTGCGCACGACCGACGTGACCGGGGCCATCGGCCTGCCCGACGGCGCCGAGATGATCATGCCCGGCGACAACGTCGAGATGTCGGTCGAGCTGATCACCCCGATCGCCCTCGAGATCGGCCAGCGCTTCGCCATCCGCGAGGGCGGCCGGACCGTCGGCGCCGGCGCCATCGTCACGATCGTCGAGTAGGGACGACATGGCGAGAGTCGAAGCGCGACCCACGATCCAGCTCGCGTGCACCGAGTGCAAGGAGCGGACGTACACCACGCGCAAGAACAAGAAGAACGATCCCAACCGGATCGAACTCCAGAAATACTGTCCGCGCTGCCGGCGCCATACACTTCACCGCGAGGCGAAGTAGGCTGACCGGCCGGCCTCGCCGCAGGGGTGTAGCTCAATTGGCAGAGCACTGGTCTCCAAAACCAGCGGTTGTAGGTTCGAGTCCTATCGCCCCTGCCACTCACCAAGAACCGTAGCCCGAGAGAAGAACGACCGACGTGACCCGCCTCCGCCGCTATTTCGATGAAGTCTTCTCCGAGCTCCGGAAGGTCTCGTGGCCGACGCGCGAGCAGGTCCGGAACCTGACCGTGCTCGTGTTCGCCATCAGCTTCGTCATCGGGGTGTACATCACGTTGCTCGACACCTTCTTCCGCGAAGTCATCAGCTTCCTCTCGAGCGTGGGGTAGGGGTGGTGACCGAGCTCAGCATCGAGACGCGCGCTCCCGAGAAGCGCTGGTACGTCATCCACACCTACTCGGGCTACGAGAACAAGGTGAAGGCGAACCTCGAGCACCGCATCGAGTCGATGGGCATGGAGGACAAGATCTTCCAGGTCCTGGTCCCGATGGAGGACGAGATCGAGATCCGCCAGGGCCAGCGGCACACGGTCCAGAAGAAGGTCTACCCGGGCTACGTGCTCGTGGAGATGATCCTGGACCCGGACAGCTGGTTCGTCGTCCGGAACACGCCCGGCGTGACGAGCTTCGTCGGCGGCGCCAACATCCCCGGCGTCCGCAGCGAGCCGATCCCGCTCGACGAGAACGAGGTCAAGCAGATCCTGCGGCACATGGGCGTCGAGACGCCGAAGTACCGCGTCGCGTTCACCAAGGGCCAGAGCGTCCGGGTCACCGACGGACCGTTCGCCGAGTTCATCGGCACGGTCGACGAGGTCAACCCGGAGCGCAACAAGGTCAAGGTCCTCGTGAGCATCTTCGGCCGCGAGACGCCGGTCGAGCTCGACTTCCTCCAGGTCGAGAAACTCTGACCGCTCATCGGGCCAGCGCCCGCTAGAAAGGAACCCCGACCCCCGTGGCCAAGAAGATCCGCATCGTGCTCACCCTCCAGCTGCCCGCCGGCAAGGCGACGCCCGCCCCGCCGGTCGGTACCGCCCTGGGCCCGCACGGAATCAACATCGTCGAGTTCACGAAGTCCTACAACGAGAAGACCGCCGACAAGGCCGGGCAGATCATCCCGGCCCAGATCACGGTCTTCGAGGACCGCTCGTTCTCGTTCATCCTGAAGACCCCGCCGGCCGCGGACCTGCTTCGCAAGGCCGCCGGCGTCGAGAAGGGCGCCGGGACCGCCAAGCGCGAGACCGTCGGCCGTGTCACCAAGGACCAGGTCCGCGAGATCGCCGCGATCAAGATGTCGGACCTCAACGCCAACGATGTCGAGGCCGCCGCCCGGCAGATCGAGGGGACCGCCCGCTCGATGGGCATCGAGGTCGTCGGCTAGCCGCTTCGTCACCAACGCCATCCCACGCGACCGGCCGCGTCGACCCGCCGGACGCCCACCCCGCGAGAAGGGGGAGGTCGGGTCCGCCCGGCCGCCAGGAGGAACCGAACATGGCACATGGCAAGAAGTACCTCGAGGCCGCCAAGCTCGTCGACCGCGACCGCATCTACGCGCCGGAGGAGGCCGTCGAGCTCGTCAAGGAGACGACGACCGTCAGCTTCGACGCCTCGATCGAGGCGCACCTGCGGCTGGGCGTCGACCCCCGTCACGCGGACCAGATGGTCCGCGGCACGGTCGTCCTCCCGCACGGGACGGGCAGGGTCGTCCGCGTCGCGGTCTTCGCCCAGGGCGAGAAGGCCCAGGAGGCGCTCCGCGCCGGGGCCGATGAGGTCGGCGGCGAGGACCTCGTGAAGAAGATCGAGGCCGGATGGCTCGAGTTCGACGTCGCGCTCGCGACGCCGGACGCCATGGGCCTCGTCGGCAAGCTCGGCAAGATCCTCGGCCGGCGCGGCCTCATGCCGAACCCGAAGGCGGGCACGATCACGTTCGACCTCGAGCGCGCGATCAAGGAGGTCAAGGCCGGTCGCGTCGAGTACAAGGTCGACAAGGCCGGGATCGTCCACGTGTCGATCGGCCGGAGCAGCTTCGGCCCCGACGCCCTCCTCGAGAACCTCGCGGTGCTCGTCGACGCGGTGAACCGCGCCAAGCCGGCCGGCGCCAAGGGCCAGTACCTCAAGACCCTCACGATCGCCAGCACCATGGGCCCGGGCATCCGGGTCGACGTGCCCGGCATCCTCGCGGCCGCCGCCGCCTGACCCCTCGCCGGCGGGGAGCCGGCGCGAATGACGTCGTGGCGGCCGAGAGGCGCGTCACGTGATGAAGAGTTGACGGACCGCCGCAGACAGCCTGCGCTCGCGGACCGCCGCCGGCCTCCGGGTCGGTGACGGTCGGAGCTTGATCCGTCGGACCGGACCGGTCCATCCCCGAAGGGGGAGGGGACCGGGGACGCCGACGAGCACGCCGAGGCAGCCAGGCACCCACACCCTCCGGGGTGGGCCGTGCCCCTGCGCGTCGGGGTCGACCTCCAGCTTGCTGGAGCCGATCAAAGGACCGTCGCAGGGGCTCGCCCGAGCCATCGGGCGCCCCACCCGCCGCACGCCGGTCGCGTGCCGAAGGACAGGAGGGCCACATGCCCACCGAGGCCAAGCGAGAGACGGTCGCTCAGCTGCGCGAGGAGCTCGCCGGCAGCCGGACCATGATCGTCTCCGAGTACCGCGGCCTCAAGGTGAAGGAGATCGCCGAGATCCGGCGCGCCCTGCGCAAGCAGGACGTCACCTACCGCGTCGTCAAGAACCGGTTGCTGCGCATCGCCGCCGAGGATTCGGTCGGTGAGGCACTCGGACCGCTCCTGACGGGCCCGACCGCGATCGCGTTCGGGAACGACGAAGCCGGGACCGCCAAGGCCGTCCTCGACGCCACCCGCCCGTACAACAAGATCGTGCGGATCACGGGGGCCGTCCTGGGCGACAAGGCGATCGACGCCGACGCCGTCACGCGACTGGCCACGCTGCCGTCGCGCGAGATCCTGCTGGCCAAGCTGGCCGGCGGGATGCAGGCACCGGTCGCGACCATGGCCGGGCTGCTCGCCGCGCCCCTGCGCAACCTGGGCTATGCCCTCGCGCAGGTCGCCGAGCAGAAGGCCAAGGCCGGCGGCGCATAGACCTTCACCGAACCGCGACCACCGAAGACCCCGCACCCATCACGACTGACAAGGAGACCTCCATGGCTACCGCCCTGTCGCAGGACGACCTGCTCGACGCGATCGACAAGATGACCGTCCTCGAGCTGTCCGAGTTCATCAAGAAGTTCGAGGAGCGCTACGGCGTGACCGCGGCCGCCCCGGCCGCCGCCGCTGCCGCCCCGGCCGCCGCCGGTGGTGGCGAGGCCGCCGCGGCCGCTCCCGAGGAGCAGACCGAGTTCACCGCCACGCTGACCGAGATCGGGCCGAACAAGATCCCGGTCATCAAGGTCGTCCGTGAGCTGACCGGCCTGGGCCTCAAGGAGGCCAAGGATCTCGTCGACGCTGCGCCCAAGGCCGTCAAGGAGGGCGTGACGAAGGACGAGGCCGAGAAGATCAAGGCTGCCATCGAAGAGCAGGGCGGCAAGGTCGAGGTCAAGTAGGCCACCGCTCGGAGCGGCCCTGGCGGGCGTTGCCGGCTGCGCGCGATCGCTCACGCACCGTCGGAGTGCGCTCGGGATCGTGCTCACCGGCGCCTTCGCCAGGACCGTCCGAACGCCGGCCCCATCCACGGATCCTCGAGGCCGGACCGGTGGGACGGCGACTGAAACCGAAATGGGCCCCATTACCACGCCGGGGGCCGTTTGACAAGACGGAGAATCGCGATATCCTACTCCTTCTGTGAGCGCGGCCCTCTTTCCCCTTCCAAGCCTCCGTCAAGGAGTGGTGCTTCATGCCGTCCGTCGCTGAGTCGTCGACTCGCGCCCTGACCCCTTCGGGTCGCATCTCGTACGCCCGCATCGACAAGAAGGTCGATGGCGTCAGCTATGAGAAGTTCGAGATCCCCAACCTGATCGAGCTCCAGCTCGATTCGTTCGCGTGGTTCGTGGACAAGGGGTTGCGGGAACTGTTCGACGAGATCAGCCCGATCAAGGACTTCACCGGCAAGGTGATGGAGCTCCAGTTCCTCGACTACGAGTTCGGGGCGCCCAAGTACTCCGAGGAGGAGTGCCGGACCAAGGACCTGACGTTCAGCAAGCCGCTGTACGTCAACGTCGAGCTCCTGATCAAGGAGACCGGCGAGATCCAGCGCCAGCGCGTCTACATGGGCGACTACCCGTGGATGACCGACCAGGGGACCTTCGTCATCAACGGGGCGGAGCGGGTCGTGGTCAGCCAGCTCGTGCGCTCGCCGGGCGTCTACTACAGCGAGCTCGAGGATCCGGCGTCCGGCCGGATGCTGTTCTCGGCCAAGGTGATCCCGAACCGCGGGGCCTGGCTCGAGTTCGAGACCAACAACAAGGACCAGCTCTGGGTCAAGGTCGATCGCAAGCGCAAGATCGCGGCGACGACCCTGCTGCGCGCCGTCGGCTATGAGCAGAACGACGAGATCGCCGGCCTGTTCGCCACCGTGGATATCGACCCGGAGCATCCGTACGTCGCCAACACCCTCGACAAGGACCTGACCCACACGCAGGCCGAGGCCCTCATCGAGGTCTACAAGAAGCTCCGGCCGGGCGATCCGCCCACGGGCGACAACGCCCGCCAGCTCGTCGAGAGCCTGTTCTTCAACTTCCGCCGGTACGACCTCGGTCGGGTCGGCCGCTACAAGTTCAACAAGAAGCTGGACCCGGTCACCGGCCGCCTCGGGATCGAGCTGCCGCGCGAGCAGCGGACCATCACCCGCGAGGACATCGCCGCGATCGTCGGCCACCTCATCGAGTGCAACCGCGGCCTGCACCCCAAGGACGACATCGACCATCTCGGCAACCGCCGCATCCGCGCGAACGGCGAGCTGATCCAGAACGCGTTCCGGATCGGCCTGCTGCGCATGGAGCGCGTCGTCCGCGAGCGCATGACGATCCAGGAGCTCGACAAGGCCACGCCCAACGCCCTCATCAACATCCGCCCGGTCGTGGCGGCGATGAAGGAGTTCTTCGGCGGCAGCCAGCTCTCGCAGTTCATGGACCAGACCAACCCGCTCGCCGAGCTCACGAGCAAGCGACGCCTGTCGGCCCTCGGGCCGGGCGGCCTGTCCCGCGAGCGCGCCGGGTTCGACGTCCGCGACGTCCACCACAGCCACTACGGCCGGATCTGCCCGATCGAGACGCCGGAAGGCCCGAACATCGGCCTGATCGGGTCGCTCGCGACCTACGGCCGGATCAACAGCTACGGCTTCATCGAGACGCCGTACCGGAAGGTCAAGCGGACCGTCAGCTACGACGAGGCCGGGCTCACCAAGTACGAGGCCGGCAGCGATCTCGTGGCCAAGAGCGGCGAGGTCGTCCTCAAGGCGGGCAAGCCGTTCGATGCCGCCGCCGTCGCGGAGCTCAAGAAGCAGAAGGCCCACGCCTTCCCGATCCGCCCGATCGTGACCGACGACATCGAGTACCTCCCGGCCGACGAGGAGGAGGAGCACGTCGTCGCCCAGGCGAACGCGCCGCTCGACGACGAAGGTCACTTCCTCGCGGAGCGCATCCCGTCGCGCTACCGGGACACGTTCCCGGAGGCGCGCGCCGGCCAGATCGAGTACATGGACGTCTCGCCCAAGCAGGTCGTGTCCGTCGCGACCGCGCTCATCCCGTTCCTCGAGCACGACGATGCGAACCGCGCCCTGATGGGCTCGAACATGCAGCGTCAGGCCGTGCCGCTGCTCGAGCCGGAGTCGCCGATCGTCGGCACCGGCATGGAGGAGCGCGCGGCGCGTGACTCGGGCCAGGTCCTCGTCGCCCGACGCGGCGGCGTGGTCACGAGCGTGACCGCCGAGCGGATCCGCATCGAGACCGACGCCGGCGAGCTCGACGAGTACAAGCTCCTCAAGTTCGTCCGCAGCAACCAGGGCACCTGCATCAACCAGCGCCCGATCGTCGACGTCGGCGCCCGTGTGGGCGACGGCCAGCCGATCGCCGACTCGAGCTCCACCGAGAACGGCGAGCTCGCGCTCGGCCGGAACGTGCTCGTCGCGTTCATGAGCTGGGAGGGCGGCAACTACGAGGACGCGATCGTCATCAGCGACCGCCTCGTCCGCGACGACCTCTTCACGAGCATCCACATCGAGAAGCACGAGATCGAGTCGCGCGACACGAAGCTCGGGCCCGAGGAGATCACCCGCGACATCCCCAACGTCGGCGAGGAGTCCCTCAAGGACCTCGACGAGGAGGGCATCGTCTACATCGGCGCCGAGGTCCGCCCCGGCGACATCCTCGTCGGCAAGATCACGCCGAAGGGCGAGACCGAGCTGACCGCCGAGGAGCGCCTCCTGCGGGCGATCTTCGGTGAGAAGGCCCGCGAGGTGAAGGACAGCTCCCTGCGACTGCCGCACGGCGAGCGCGGCAAGGTCGTCGAGGTCCGCGAGTTCCGTCGCGAGCTCAACGACGACCTGCAGCCCGGCGTCAACCGCCTGGTCCGCGTCTCGGTGGCGCAGAAGCGCAAGATCTCGGTCGGCGACAAGATGGCCGGCCGCCACGGCAACAAGGGCGTGATCGCCAAGATCCTGCCCGCCGAGGACATGCCGTTCCTGCCGGACGGCACGCCCGTCGACATCATCCTCAACCCGCTCGGCGTGCCGAGCCGGATGAACATCGGCCAGATCCTCGAGACCCACCTCGGGTGGGCGCTCCACGCGAAGGGCCTCAAGGCCGCGACCGCCGTCTTCGACGGCGCGACCGAGGAGCAGATCCAGCAGGAGCTGCGCGAGGCCAAGCACGAGGTCTACGGCAAGGTCGAGTCGCTGCCGATCAACGGCAAGATCGACCTCCGCGACGGCCGCACCGGCGTGAAGTTCGACCGGCCGATCACGGTCGGGTACATCTACATGCTCAAGCTCCACCACCTCGTCGAGGACAAGATCCACGCGCGGTCCACCGGCCCGTACAGCCTCATCACCCAGCAGCCGCTCGGTGGCAAGGCCCAGTTCGGCGGCCAGCGCTTCGGGGAGATGGAGGTCTGGGCGCTCGAGGCCTACGGCGCGGCGAACATCCTCCAGGAACTGCTCACCGTGAAATCGGACGACGTCCTCGGGCGCGTCCAGACGTACGAGGCCATCGTCAAGGGCGAGGAGATCCAGCCGCCGCGCGTCCCCGAGTCGTTCAAGGTCCTGATCAAGGAACTGCGCAGCCTCGGGCTGAACGCCGAGATCCTCGACCAGAACGACGAGGAGATCCCGCTCGGCGAGGACGACGCCTCCGGCTACCTGCTCCCCGATCTCGGCGGGATCAACCTCGCCGGCTTCGAAGACTGATCACCCTGCACCCGCACCTGTCCCCAGCCCTGAACCGCTACCCGCGGCGCCGCGTCCCGACCGGCACGGCGTCGCCCGCTCACGGTCCGCATCGCGCAGCCGAGCCAGACGGCCGCGCGGAGGAGAACCATGCTCGAGGTCAATAACTTCAGCGCGATCCGCATCTCGCTCGCCAGCCCGGACCAGATCCGGGAGTGGTCGAAGGGCGAGGTCACCAAGCCCGAGACCATCAACTACCGGACGCTCAAGCCGGAGAAGGACGGGCTGTTCGACGAGCGCATCTTCGGTCCCACGAAGGACTGGGAGTGCTACTGCGGCAAGTACAAGCGGATCCGCTACAAGGGCATCATCTGCGACAAGTGCGGCGTCGAGGTCACGCGCTCGAAGGTCCGCCGCGAGCGCATGGGCCACATCCAGCTGGCCAGCCCGGTCAGCCACATCTGGTACTTCAAGGGCACCCCGAGCCGGCTCGGGATCCTGCTCGACATCAGCCCGCGCAACCTCGAGCGCATCCTCTACTTCGCCCTGTACATCGTCACGCACGTCGACGAGGACGCCCGCAAGCGCGCCCTGACGGCGCTCGAGGACCAGGCCGAGGGCCGGGGTGGTGAGGCCGATCAGCGCCTGACCGAGCTCGAGGACCAGCTCCGCGCCGAGGTCAACCGGCAGCGCGACGAGCTCGATGGCGAGCTCGCCCGCACCAAGGCCGATCTCGAGGCGCAGCGCACGTCCAAGACCGAGGAGATCGTCGCCGGGGCCCAGGCCCTCGAGGCGCAGCTCACCGAGCTCAAGACCGGCGTCGCCGAGGAGACGATCGCCTTCGCCCCGACGGGCGAAGTGGTCGTCGCGTCGGGCGACAAGGGCGGCAAGGAAGCCACCGCGCGGCTGCGCAAGATCATCGGGGCCTACACCGAGCAGGTGAACGCCGACATCCAGCAGCGCGAGGCCGACGAGGCCCGTGCCGTCGAGCAGAAGAAGGACGACCTCCGCGCGGCCATGGAGGAGACGCTCCGCCAGGAGCGCGACCAGCTCAAGGGCCTCGCCCAGGAGGGCAAGGACGAGCTCCGCAAGCTGCGCGACGAGATCGCCTCGCTCAAGCCGATGCAGACGCTCGGCGAGAACGAGTACCGCGCCCTCGACGAGCGGCTCGGCTCGGGCGCCAAGGGCGGCCGGGTCTTCGGGGCCGGCATGGGCGCCGAGGCCATCCGCGAGATCATCAGCCGGATGGACCTCGAGGAACTGGCTCGGTCCCTCCACGTCGAGGTCCGGACCAGCTCCGGCCAGCGGCGCAAGAAGGCGATCAAGCGGCTCCGCCTCATCGAGGCGTTCCGCCGCTCGGGCACGCGCCCGGACTGGATGATCCTGTCGGTCCTGCCGGTGATCCCGCCGGACCTGCGGCCCATGGTCCAGCTGGACGGCGGCCGCTTCGCGACGTCGGACCTCAACGACCTGTACCGCCGCGTCATCAACCGCAACAACCGGCTCAAGCGACTGCTGGAGCTGGGCGCCCCGGAGATCATCATCCGCAACGAGAAGCGGATGCTCCAGGAGGCCTGTGACGCGCTCATCGACAACGGCCGTCGTGGCCGGGCGATCGCGGGCACCGGCAACCACCGCCTCAAGAGCCTGTCGGACATGCTCAAGGGCAAGCAGGGCCGGTTCCGCCAGAACCTGCTGGGCAAGCGCGTCGACTACTCCGGCCGCTCGGTCATCGTGGTCGGGCCGGAGCTCAAGCTCCATCAGTGCGGGCTGCCCAAGAAGATGGCGCTCGAGCTGTTCAAGCCGTTCGTCATGCGCCAGCTCGTCGAGAAGGGCTTCGCCCACAACATCAAGAGCGCCAAGCGCATCGTCGAGCGCGTCCGACCCGAGGTCTGGGACGTCCTCGAAGAGGTCATCAAGGACCACCCGGTCCTGCTGAACCGCGCCCCGACGCTCCACCGTCTCGGCATCCAGGCGTTCATGCCGGTCCTCGTCGAGGGCTCGGCCATCCAGATCCACCCGCTCGTCTGCACCGCGTTCAACGCGGACTTCGACGGCGACCAGATGGCGGTCCACGTGCCGCTGTCCTCGGCCGCCCAGGAAGAGGCTCGGACGATGATGCTGTCGACGGCGAACCTGCTGTCGCCGGCTGACGGGAGCCCGGTCGTGGCGCCGACCCAGGACATGGTCCTCGGCTGCTACTACCTGACGATGGACGCCAACGACACCAAGGGCAAGAAGGCCGCGCCGATCCGCACCTTCGCGACCGAGGACCAGGCGATCCTCTCCTACCAGCTTCGAGAGAAGACCAACGCGACCCTCCACGAGGTGATCGACGTCGAGGTCAAGGTGTGGGACGCCGAGCTCGGGGCCCTGCGCCCGGAGCGGCACCGGACCACGATCGGGCGCGTGATCTTCAACCAGATCCTGCCCGACCAGCTGCGTTTCCACGACCAGGTCATGCGCCGCGTGGACCTCAAGGCCCTCGTCGACGTCTGCTATCGCCAGCTCGGCGCCGACGAGACGGCCCATCTGGTCGACGGGATCAAGAGCGTCGGGTTCGAGTTCGCCACCCGCGGCGGGATGACGATCGGCCTGTTCGACATCGAGATCCCGAAGGACAAGGCGGCCCGCCTGACGGCCGCGGACGACTCCGTCCTCGCCATCGACAAGCAGTTCCAGCGCGGCCTCATCACCGAGGACGAGCGGTACGAGCAGGTCGTCGGCGTCTGGCAGGAGACCACCGCCAGGATGTCGGACGAGATGATGAAGTCGCTGGACCCGACGGGCCCGGTGACGATGATGACCGCCTCGGGCGCCCGCGGGAACAAGGGCAACATCGGCCAGCTGGGCGCGATGCGCGGCCTGATGGCCGACCCGTCCGGCCGGATCATCGACGTGCCCGTGCGGAGCAACTTCCGCGAGGGCATGACGGTCCTCGAGTACTTCATCTCGACCCACGGCGCCCGCAAGGGCCTCGCCGACACCGCGCTGCGCACCGCGGACTCCGGGTACCTGACCCGGCGCCTCGTGGACGTGGCCCAGGACGTCATCACCCGCGAGGACGACTGCGGCACCGAGGAGGGGAGCTGGATCATCCGGAGCGAGTCGAGCGAGGAGACGGGCGCCTTCCAGCGTCGTCTCGTCGGCCGCCTCGTGGCCGCGTCCCTCCCGGACCCCACCGTCAAGACGAAGAAGGGCGACGAGCCCGTCCTGCTCATCGAGCGCAACGAGGCGATCGACGAGGAGCTGGCCGCCCGGATCGACGCCGCCGGCGTCGACGAGGTGCTGGTCCGCTCACCCCTCACCTGCGAGGCCCGCTACGGCGTCTGCCGGGCGTGCTACGGCCGCAACCTCGCCACCGGCGAGATGGTCGGCTCGGGTGAGGCGGTCGGCATCATCGCCGCCCAGTCCATCGGCGAGCCCGGCACGCAGCTGACGATGCGGACGTTCCATACCGGCGGCGTCGCCGGCCTGGACATCACCGCCGGCCTGCCGCGCGTCGAGGAGCTGTTCGAGGCCCGGATCCCCAAGGGCAAGGCCGAGATCAGCCACATCGACGGGATCGTCGAGATCATCCGCGGCGACGGGCCGACGAAGGTCAAGGTCATCTCGACCGAGGTCTACGACACGTCCCTGGGCATCCCGCCCAAGTCGGAGATGCTCGCGGCGCCCGGCGACCTGGTCGAGCTCGGCCAGGTCCTGGCCCGGGTCGAGGCCGACGGGGCGACGACCGACGTCGCGTCTCCGGTCAAGGGGTTCCTCGTCAAGGAGAAGGACGGGCTCGTCGTTCGCGCCGAGGACGTCGTCGAGCGCGAGTACCTCATCCCGCACAACGCCAAGATCCTCGTCGACAACGGCCAGGAGATCCGGGCGGGCGACGCCATCACCGATGGCCCGATCAACCCGCAGGAGTACCTCGACACCCGGGGCAAGGATGCCGTCCAGCGGTACCTCGTCAAGGAGGTCCAGAAGGTCTACCGGAGCCAGGGCGTCACGATCAACGACAAGCACATCGAGATCATCGTCCGGCAGATGCTCCGCAAGGTCCGCATCGATCAGCCGGGTGACATCGACATGCTGCCGACGGAACTCGTCGACCGCCTCGAGTTCGAAGAGGACAACAACCGTGTCCTGTCGGAGGGTGGCGAGCCGGCGACGGCCCAGACCGTCCTGCTCGGCGTGACCAAGGCCTCCCTCAATACCTCGAGCTTCCTCGCCGCGGCCTCCTTCCAGGAGACGACCCGGGTGCTCACCGAGGCCGCCATCAACGGCGCCAAGGACCACCTGATCGGGCTCAAGGAGAACGTCATCATCGGCAAGCTCATCCCCGCTGGGACGGGCGCGCCGGCGAACGTGGCCGCACGCAAGGAGCGCGAGCGACGGGCTGCCCTCGAGGCGCTCGCCGGCGAGGCCCTTGACGACCTCGGCAGCGAGTACAACCCGTTCCTCGAGGGCGGCGAAGGCCGCGCCCCGGACGACGACGCCACCGATCTCGCGCTCGCCGCGACGATCGCGGGCGGCTCGGACGAGGACGACCTCGCCAACCCGTTCCTCGCCGCCGACGACTCGGACGAGGCCGCGGTCTCCGACGAGGCGCTCGCCGTCTCGTTCGCGGCCGGTGCCGATGCCGGAGCCGAGGCCGTCGAGAAGGACTGAATCGGGGTCCTCGGGACCCACCCGGGCGGCTCGGCGCACGTTTGACACGCGTTCCGAGCCGCTGATAGACTCCGCCTTCGTGGCCTCGGGAGGGGTCCGCCAGCGGCGTGCGCGCCGGGACCGCCAGACCACACATCGGAACAGCCTGAAACGACCCCCGCCGGAGTCCCCCAGGACCCCGGCGCCGACGGGCCGTCCGGTCCTTCGTGACCGACCACTCGACTCGACCACCGACCGAAAGGAGCAGCGTCTTCGTGCCGACGATCAGCCAGCTCGTGCGTCACGGGCGCCAGCGCAAGATCTCCAAGATCAAGGCGCCGGCCATGCGCAAGAACTGGAACAGCCTGCGACAGCGCCAGGTCTCGATCCCCGGCGCCCCCCAGAAGCGGGGTGTGTGTCTGCAGGTCCGGACGATGACGCCCAAGAAGCCGAACTCGGCGCTGCGCAAGATCGCGCGCGTGCGGCTCACGAACCAGATGGAGGTCACGGCCTACATCCCCGGGATCGGCCACAACCTCCAGGAGCACTCGGTCGTCCTCGTGCGCGGCGGGCGCGTGAAGGACCTCCCGTCGGTGAAGTACCACATCATCCGCGGCACCCTCGACGCCGCCGGCGTGCGCGACCGCAAGCAGGGTCGCAGCAAGTACGGCGCGAAGGCCGCCGGCAAGCCAGGGGCTCGCTGAGATGCCGCGTCGTACCAGCATCCCGCGCAAGTCCAAGTACGAGACGGTCCCGGCCAACCGGATGACCGCGCGGTTCTCGGCCAAGCTCATGAAGGGCGGCAAGCAGAACCTCGCGGAGCGGATCCTGCGCCAGGCCCTCGCCCGGGCCGAGGCCCAGGCCGGCCGGCCCGGCCTCGAGATCCTCGAGGCGGCGATGCGCAACGCCACCCCCATCATCGAAGTCAAGCCGCGCCGCGTCGGTGGCGCGACGTATCAGGTCCCGGTCGAGATCCGGGGCGACCGCCGCATGTCGCTCGGTGTCCGCTGGCTCGTCCAGTCGGCCCGCAAGCGCAACGGCAAGAGCATGAGCGAGAAGCTGGCCTCCGAGCTCGTCGACGCCATGAACGGCCTCGGCGCGGCGGTCAAGCGACGAGAAGACACGCACAAGATGGCGGAGGCCAACAAGGCCTTCAGCCATTTCAAGTGGTAGACGCGGGAGCTTAGGAAGACCGTGGCACGACAGGTTCCGCTCGCCAAGACGCGGAACATCGGGATCATCGCGCATATCGACGCCGGGAAGACGACCGTCACCGAGCGGATCCTTTTCTATACGAAGAAGATCTACAAGATCGGTGAGGTCCATGAGGGCGCGGCCACGATGGACTGGATGCCCCAGGAGCAAGAGCGGGGGATCACCATCACGGCCGCGGCGACGACCGCGTTCTGGGGCGACCATCGTATCAACATCATCGATACGCCCGGGCACGTGGACTTCACGGTCGAGGTCGAGCGCAGCCTGCGCGTGCTCGACGGCGCGGTCGTCGTCTTCGACGGCGTCGCCGGTGTCGAGCCGCAGTCCGAGACGGTCTGGCGCCAGGCCGACCGGTACGGCGTGCCGCGCTTCTGCTTCATCAACAAGCTCGACCGGACCGGCGCCGACTTCTGGCGCGGGGTCGAGTCGATCCGCGACCGCCTCGGGGCGAACGCGGTGCCGATCCAGATCCCGATCGGGCGCGAGGACCAGTTCCAGGGCGTGGTCGACCTCATCGAGATGAAGGCGATCTACTACCGCGACGACCTGGGCAACCAGATCGACGTCGTGGAGATCCCCGAGGAGCTCAAGGCCGAGGCCGAGAAGCACCGCCACACGATGATCGAGGCCGTCGCCGAGATGGACGACGACCTGACCCACAAGTACCTCGAGGGCGAGGAGTTCACGATCGCGGAGATCAAGCACGGCCTCCGCCTCGGGACGCTGACCACCCGGATCATCCCGGTGCTCACCGGGTTCCGCGCTCAAGAACAAGGGCGTCCAGAAGATGCTGGACGCCGTCATCGACTACCTGCCCTCGCCGCTCGACGTCCCCCCGATGATCGGGCTCGATCCGCGCACGGGGGCGGAGATCATCCGCACGCCCGACGACAGCGAGCCGTTCAGCGCGCTGGCGTTCAAGATCGCCGCCGACCCGTTCGTCGGGAAGCTCGCGTTCTTCCGCGTCTATTCGGGGACGATGAAGGCCGGCTCCTACGTCATGAACCCGACGAAGGGCAAGAAGGAGCGGATCGGTCGCATCCTCCAGATGCACGCGAACCACCGCGAGGAGATCGACCAGGTCTACGCGGGCGACATCGCGGCGGCCGTCGGGCTCAAGGACACCTTCACCGGCGACACGCTGACCGATCCGGACCACCAGGTCATCCTCGAGTCGATGACGTTCCCGGAGCCGGTCATCGAGGTCAAGATCGAGCCCAAGACCAAGGCCGACCAGGACAAGCTCGCGCTCGCCCTCCAGCGCCTGGCCGAGGAGGACCCGACGTTCCGCGTCCACACGGACCCGGAGTCGTCGGAGACCCTCATCGCGGGCATGGGCGAGCTGCACCTCGACGTCCTCGTGGACCGGATGGTCCGCGAGTTCCACGTCGCGGCGAACATCGGCAAGCCGCAGGTGTCCTACCGCGAGACCATCCGCCGCGCGGCGGAAGGCAACGGCCGCTTCGTCCGCCAGACCGGCGGCAAGGGCCAGTACGGCCACGCGGTCATCAAGGTCGAGCCGTCCGAGAAGGGCGCCGGCTACGAGTTCGTCGACAAGATCGTCGGCGGGACCATCCCGCGCGAGTACATCAAGCCGGTCGACCAGGGCATCCGCGAGGCGCTCGCGACCGGGATCTACGCCGGGTTCCCGGTGGTCGACGTCAAGGTCACGCTCTTCGACGGCTCGTTCCACGACGTGGACTCGTCGGAGATGGCCTTCAAGATCGCCGGTTCGATGGCCATCAAGGACGCCTTCTCGAAGGCGGACCCGGCCATCCTCGAGCCGATCATGAAGGTCGAGGTCCTCATGCCCGAGGAGTTCATGGGCGACGTCATCGGCGATCTCAACAGCCGGCGCGGCCAGATCGAAGGGATGGAGTCGCGCGGCTCGACCCAGGTCGTGCGGGCGTTCGTCCCGCTGGCCCAGATGTTCGGGTACGTCACGGACCTGCGGTCGATGACCCAGGGCCGAGCCACCTCCTCGATGGAGTTCAGCCACTACGCAGAAGTTCCGGCCAACCTGGCCTCGGAACTCGTCCAGAAGTCCAAGGTCTAGGCAGGAGTCGGGAGCAGCCACGATGGCCAAGAAGAAGTTCGAGCGCACCAAGCCGCACGTGAACATCGGCACGATCGGCCACATCGACCACGGCAAGACGTCGCTGACCGCGGCGATCAGCAAGTACCTCGCGCTGAAGGGCTCGGCCGAGTACCGCGCCTTCGACTCGATCGACAACGCGCCCGAGGAGCGCGAGCGCGGGATCACCATCGCCATCGCCCACGTCGAGTACGAGACCGACGCCCGCCACTACGCCCACGTCGACTGCCCCGGGCACGCCGACTACATCAAGAACATGATCACCGGCGCCGCCCAGATGGACGGGGCCATCCTGGTCGTGGCCGCCACCGACGGGCCCATGCCCCAGACCCGCGAGCACATCCTGCTGGCCCGCCAGGTCGAGGTCCCGTACATCGTGGTCTTCCTCAACAAGGTCGACATGGTCGACGACCCCGAGCTGCTCGACCTCGTCGAGCTCGAGGTCCGCGAGCTGCTCAGCAAGTACAACTTCCCGGGCGACGACATCCCGGTCATCCGCGGCAGCGCGCTGAAGGCGCTCGAGGCGCCCGACAACCCCAGCGACCCGGCCTACGCCCCCATCCAGGAGCTGATGGACGCGGTCGACAGCTACATCCCGACCCCCGAGCGCGCGGTCGACAAGCCGTTCCTCATGCCGGTCGAGGACGTGTTCGGCATCAAGGGCCGCGGCACGGTCGCCACCGGGCGCATCGAGCGCGGCATCGTCAAGGTCGGCGACGAGGTCGAGCTGGTCGGCGTCAAGGCCACCCGCAAGATCGTCGTGACCGGCGTCGAGATGTTCAAGAAGCTGCTCGACGAGGGCCGCGCCGGCGACAACGTGGGCTGCCTCATCCGGGGCATCGAGCGCGAGGAGATCGAGCGCGGCCAGGTCCTGGCCAAGACCGGCTCGGTCAAGCCCCACACCAAGTTCACCGCCCAGGTGTACGTCCTGACCAAGGAGGAGGGCGGCCGCCACACCCCCTTCTACAACGGCTACCGCCCGCAGTTCTACCTGCGCACGACCGACGTGACCGGGGCCATCGGCCTGCCCGACGGCGCCGAGATGATCATGCCCGGCGACAACGTCGAGATGTCGGTCGAGCTGATCACCCCGATCGCCCTCGAGATCGGCCAGCGCTTCGCCATCCGCGAGGGCGGCCGGACCGTCGGCGCCGGCGCCATCGTCACGATCGTCGAGTAGGGACGACATGGCGAAGCAGCGGATCAGGATCCGCCTCAAGGCCTACGATCACCGCCTGCTGGATCAGTCGGCGGCCCAGATCGTGGAAACGGCCCAGCGGACCGGCGCGGACGTCGTCGGCCCCGTGCCGCTGCCGACGCGGATCGAGAAATTCACCGTCATCCGGTCGCCGTTCATCGACAAGGACAGCCGGGAGCAGTTCGAGATCCGCACGCACAAGCGGCTCGTGGACATCCTGGACCCCTCGTCGAAGACCGTCGACGCCCTGATGCGACTCTCGCTGGCTGCGGGCGTCGACATCGAGATCAAGATGTAATGAGCATCGGATTGATCGGCCGCAAGGTCGGCGTGACCCAGGTCTTCCAGGACGACGGCACGATGGTGGCCGTGTCCGTGGTCGCGATCGAGCCCAACACCGTGACCCGGGTGCGCACGACCGCGCGCGACGGCTATACCGCCGTGCAGCTCGGCACCGAGGTCGTCAAGAAGCTGACCAAGCCCGAGGCGGGCCAGCTCAAGGACCTCCCCAAGGTCAAGACCATCCGGGAGTTCCGCGTCGACGACGTCGACAGCTACGAGGTCGGGCAGACGGTCGCGATCGGCGACCTCTTCGCCGAGGGCGAGCTCGTGGACGTCACGGGCGTGTCCAAGGGCAAGGGCTTCGCCGGCCACATCAAGCGCCACAACTTCCACCGCGGCCCCAAGTCGCACGGCTCGGACCATCATCGCGAACCCGGGTCGATCGGCCCGGGCACGACCCCCGGTCGTGTCTATCGCGGCCTGAAGATGGCCGGCCACATGGGCGACGAGCGGGTCACCATCAAGAAGGTGCGCGTCGTGCGCACCGACCTCGAGCGCAACCTGCTCCTCGTCAAGGGGACCCTCCCCGGCGCGCGCGGCTCGTTGATCCTCGTGAAGAAGGCCTGACACGATGCCGCAGACCAATCTGTACGACCGGACGGGCAAGACCGTCGGCAGCGTGGAGCTCAGCGATGCGCTCTTCGCCGCGCCGGTGAATGCCGCCGTCCTCCACCAGGTCGTGACCGCCCAGCTCGCCGGTCGCCGGACCGGCACCGCCGACACCAAGACCCGCGGCGAGGTCCGCGGCGGCGGCAGGAAGCCGTACCGCCAGAAGGGGACCGGTCGCGCACGACAGGGCTCCATCAGCGCCCCGCACTACCGTGGCGGCGGCGTCGTGTTCGGCCCGCACCCGCGCTCGTACGAGCAGCGGCTGCCGCGCAAGATGAAGCGCCTCGCGCTCCGCGGCGCGCTGACGGCCAAGTTCAGCGACGACGCGATCAAGGTCATCGACACCTTCGGGCTCGACGGCATCAAGACCAAGGACCTCGTCGGCGTGCTCGGCGCGCTCCAGGCGACGGGTCGGGTCCTCGTGGTCGCCCCCGCGCGCGACGAGCGGCTCGAGCTGTCGGCCAGGAACCTGCCGACCGTCGAGGTCATCCTCGCGGACTCGCTCAACGTCGTCGAGCTGCTGAAGGCGGACGTCGTGCTCATCGAGCAGCCCGCGCTCGCGCGGATGGACTCGGTGTACGGCGGCGCGGCGACGGAGGTGGTCGCATGAGCGCCCTGACCGCGCCGGAGATCATCCTGCGCCCCGTCATCAGCGAGAAGTCGATCGACGAGTCCGGTCGCGGCAAGTACACCTTCGCCGTCCACCGCGAGGCCAACAAGATCCAGATCAAGGCCGCCGTCGAGGAGCTCTACAAGAAGGAGAACGTGACGGTCGTCGCCGTCAACGTCCTCACGACCAAGGCCAAGGAGAAGCGCCGCGGCACGCGGCGCGGCCGGATCGTCGGTCACACCACGGCTTGGCGCAAGGCCATCGTCACCCTGGCCCCCGGCCAGAAGATCGAATTCTTCGAGGGGGTGTAGGCATGCCGCTCCGAAGCTACAAGCCCACGTCGCCCGGGCTCCGGCAGATGACTCGCTCGACCTTCGAGGAGATCACCACCAAGGAGCCGTACAAGCCCCTGCTCGAAGCCCAGATCCGCGGCTCCGGCCGCAACAACCAGGGCCGGATCTCCGTCCGCCATCGCGGCGGCGGGGAGAAGCAGCACTACCGCAAGATCGACTTCAAGCGCGACAAGCTGAGCGTCCCGGCGCGCCTCGCGACGATCGAGTACGACCCGAACCGCTCCGCGCGGATCGGCCTGCTCCATTACCGCGACGGCGAGAAGCGCTACATGCTCCTGCCGCACGGCCTCAAGGTGGGTGACATCGTCGTCGCCGGCCCGGATGCCGAGGCGCGCGTCGGCAATGCGCTGCCCCTGGCGAACATCCCGCTCGGCACGACCATCCACAACATCGAGCTGGTCCCCGGCAAGGGCGGCCAGATCGTCCGGTCCGCCGGCACGGCTGCGCAGCTCCTGGCCAAGGAGGGCGACTACGCCACCGTCCGACTCCCGTCGGGCGAGATGCGCCGCGTCCCGATGCGCTGCATGGCGACCGTCGGCCAGGTGAGCAACCTCGATCACGACAACGAGAACCTCGGCAAGGCCGGCCGGGCCCGGCATCTCGGGCAGCGGCCCGAGGTCCGAGGCGTCGTCATGAATCCACGTGACCATCCGCACGGCGGTGGTGAGGGCAAGTCCCCGACCGGGATGCCGCCCAAGACCCCGTGGGGCAAGCCCGCCATGGGCTATCGCACCCGGCGGTCGAAGACGACCGGACGACTCATCGTCCGATCGCGGCATCGCAAGTAGCGGGGAGGTAGGAGCTGATGTCCCGTTCAGTCAAGAAGGGTCCTTTCGTCGAGGCCCGCCTCCTCGGTCGCATCGAGGAGATGAACAAGCGAAGCGAGAAGAAGGTCGTCAAGACCTGGTCGCGCGCGTCGGTCATCTTCCCGACGTTCATCGGCCACACGATCGCTGTCTACAACGGCAAGAAGCACGTCCCGGTCTACGTGACCGAGAACATGGTCGGCCATCGCCTTGGTGAGTTCAGCCCGACCCGCAACTATCGCGGGCACGGGAAGCACACCGAGCGGTCCGCGGCGCTGAAGTAGGAGCGAGCCGACCGTGCGTGTTTCCGCCACCGCCAAGTACCTTCGCGGCTCGACCCGCAAGACCCGACTGGTCACCCAGGCCATCAAGGGCAAGCCCGTCGAGGAAGCCGCGGCACTGCTCAAGTTCATGCCGCAGTACGCGGCCCGTGACGTCGCGCGCGTCCTCAAGAGCGCGACGGCCAATGCCGAGAACAACCACAACCTGTCGGCGGAGGACCTCATCGTCTTCGATGCGGTCGCCGACGAGGGTCCGACGATCAAGCGGTTCCAGCCGCGAGCGCAGGGTCGGGCGTTCCCGATCCACAAGCCCATGACGCACATCACGATCGTCGTCGCGGACCAGGAGGCCTGATATGGGACACAAGGTCCATCCGTACGGCTTCCGCCTGGGTGTCTCGCGCACCTGGACCGCGAAGTGGTACGCGGATGACAAGGAATACACGTCCTCCCTCAAGGAGGACATCAAGATCCGCCAGCTCATCGATCGCCGGCTGGCCAACGCCAGCGTCAGCGGCGTCGAGGTCGAGCGCGGCATCAACCACGTGACGGTCACGATCCACACCGCCAAGCCGGGCATCGTCATCGGCAAGGGCGGGGCCAACGTGGAAGTGCTCCGCCAGCAGGTCGGCGCGCTCACGGACCGCAAGGTCAAGCTGGAGATCAAGGAGATCCGCCAGCCGGAGCTCGACGCGTACCTCGTCGCCATGAACATCGCCGGGCAGCTGAGCCGCCGCATCGCCTTCAAGAAGGCGATGAAGCAGGCCATCCAGCGCTCGATGAAGGCCGGCGCCAAGGGCGTGAAGATCGCCGTCGCGGGGCGCCTCGGCGGCTCCGAGATGGGCCGTCGCGAGTGGGACAAGGAAGGCCGCATCCCGCTCGGGACGCTCCGTGCCGACATCAGCTACGGCCAGGTCCACGCCCACACGACCTACGGTCGGATCGGCGTGAAGGTCTGGATCTACCGCGGCGACATCGCCCCCGAGCGGACGCCCGCGCGCGACCTGAACGTCCCGGCCCCGGCCGGGCAGGGGGCCTGAGCCATGCTGATGCCGAAGCGGGTCAAGCACCGCAAGGTCATGCGCGGCCGGATGTCCGGCGTCGCCAAGGGCGGCCACACGGTCGCATTCGGCGAGTACGGCCTGGCCACGCAGGAACCCGCCTGGATCACCAGCCGCCAGATCGAGGCCGCACGACGCGCGATGACCCGCTCGGTCAAGCGCGGCGGCAAGATCTGGATCCGGATCTTCCCGGACAAGCCGGCGACCAAGAAGCCTGCCGAGACCCGGATGGGCTCGGGCAAGGGCGCACCCGACCATTGGGTCGCGGTGGTCAAGCCCGGCCGGATCCTGTTCGAGATGGCCGGCGTCGATCACGACTCGGCGATCGAGGCGATGCGCCTCGCGAGCCACAAGCTTCCGGTCGCCACGCGCGTGGTCGTCCGCGAAGGCGCGAAGGAGGCTTGACCGATGGATATCGACAAGGCCCGCGCGCTGTCCGACGCGGAGCTCGAGCAGGCGCTGCGCGACGCGAAGCAGGACCTGTGGGGCGCGCGATTCGCGCTCTCCACCCGACAACTGAAGGACTTCAGCACGATCCCGCAGACGCGGCGAACGATCGCGCGGATCCTGACCGTCCAGCGCGAGCGCAAGCTCGGCCGGACGGCGTGAGGGAGATCACGCGATGACAGGAGCGAACACCCACGTGCAAGGGCAGCGGAAGACGAAGGTCGGCCGCGTGGTCAGCGACAAGATGGACAAGACGATCGTCGTGTCCGTCGAGCGGCTGGCGCGCCACCGGCTGTACAAGCGGGTCATCCGCTTGACGACGAAATTCAAGGCGCACGATGAGGCCAACGACGCCCACATCGGCGACACCGTCCTCATCGAGGAGTCCCGGCCGTTGTCGGCGACGAAGCGCTGGCGGCTCGTCAGCGTGATCGCCCGCGCCGGCGAGCACGGGCTGCCCGGCGAGGCCGTGGTCGGCGAGGAAGACGCCACCTCGGAGGCGATCCATTCGTCCGCCCATCCCGGCCGTGACCGCGCGGCCGCCGAGGCCGAGGCCGCCGCGAGCGAGGAGGCCGGGTCGTGATCCAGTCGCAGACCCGCCTCAAGGTCGCCGACAACACCGGCGCTCGCACCATCCAGTGCATCCGGGTCATGGGTCGGTCGCTCAAGACCGAGGCCGGCGTCGGCGACGTCATCGTGGCCAGCGTCAAGCAGGCCATCCCGAACGCCGCCGTCAAGAAGGGTGACGTCGTCCGCGCCGTCATCGTCCGCACGGCCAAGGAGTACGGCCGCCCGGACGGGAGCTACATCCGCTTCGACGAGAACGCGGCCGTCCTGATCAACAACCAGGGCAACCCGCGCGGCACGCGCATCTTCGGCCCGGTGGCGCGCGAGCTGCGCGACCGCAACTACATGAAGATCGTGTCGCTCGCCCCGGAGGTGCTGTGATGGCCGTCCGGACCGAGACCCGGGGCACCAAGGTGCCCGAGATCCGCAAGGGCGACACCGTCGTCGTGCTCGCCGGCAAGGACGCCGGCAAGACCGGCAAGGTGGATCGCATCATCCGTCGCGAACCCGCCCAGGGCGGCCGCAGCATGTACCGGCGCGGTTCCGCGGCCGGTGGCGTGACCGTGGTCGTCGAGGGCGTCAACATCGCCAAGCGGCATACCAAGCCGCGACAGACCTCGAGCGCGACGGATCGCATGCCCAAGATCCAGCAGGGCGGGATCCTCGACATCGCCCAGCCCATGCCCATCGGCAAGGTCATGGTCGTGTGCGGCAGCTGCCACAAGCCCACCCGGATCGGGCATCAGACGCTCGAGACCGGTCAGCGCGTGCGCGTCTGCAAGCACTGCGGCCAGCAGCTGGAGGTCAAGGCATGACCGCCCGTCTGCAGGAGCGCTACACGGCCGAGGTCGTGCCCGCCCTCCAGAAGCAGTTCGAGTACGCGAACCCGAACCAGGTGCCGCGGCTCACGAAGATCGTCGTCAACATCGGCCTCGGCGAGGCGCTGTCGAACGCGAAGGCGCTCGATGCGGCCCTCGGCGACCTCACGACCATCACGGGCCAGAAGCCCATCGTGACCAAGGCGAAGAAGTCGATCGCCCAGTTCCGCGTCCGGACGGGCAACTCGATCGGCGCCAAGGTCACCCTCCGCGGCGAGCGGATGTGGGACTTCCTGGACCGGCTGACGTTGCTCGCCCTGCCGCGCATCCGCGACTTCCGGGGGATCCCCAGCAAGTCGTTCGATGGGCGGGGCAACTACTCCCTCGGGATGCGCGAGCAGCTCGCGTTCCCCGAGATCGACTACGACAAGGTGGACCGTCTCCGCGGGCTGGAGATCAGCATCGTGACGACGGCGAAGACCGACGAGGAGTCCAAGAAGCTTCTTGAACTCCTCGGCATGCCCTTCGCCTCGTAGGCGCGGGGAGGAGACAGATGGCCAAGAAGTCGATGGTCGCCAAGGCGGCCCGAACACCCAAGCACAAGGTCCGCGGGTATCACCGCTGTTTCGTGTGCGGTCGCCCGCGCGCGTACATGCGACGGTTCGCGCTCTGCCGCATCTGCTTCCGAGAGCGGGCGCTGCGCGGCGAGCTGCCCGGCGTCACCAAGTCGAGTTGGTAGGAACACGATGAACATCTCCGATCCGATCGCGGACATGCTCACCCGGGTCCGGAACGCCTCGCGCGCCCGGCACACCGAGGTGGTCGTCCCGGCGTCGCGGACCAAGCGCGAGATCGCTCGCATCCTCAAGGACGAGGGCTTCATCGCCGACGTCACCGAGGAGCAGGACGGCTCCGCCGCGGTCCTCCGACTGACCCTCAAGTATGTCGATGGCAAGGTCCCGGTCGTCTCCGGGCTCAAGCGCATCAGCAAGCCCGGCCTGCGGGTCTACGCCCGCAAGACGGACATCCCTCGGGTGCTGGGCGGCCTGGGCATCGTCATCGTCAGTACCAGCCAGGGCATCATGACCGGCCAGCAGGCGCGTCAGGCGCAGCTGGGCGGCGAAGTCCTCGCGTTCGTCTGGTAGGCGAGGACCATGTCGCGTATCGGTCGTCTTCCCATCGCCGTCCCTGCCACGGTCGACGTGACCATCGACGGGCGCACGCTCACGGTCAAGGGCCCGAAGGGCACCCTGACCCGGTCGTTGCACCCGGACATGTCGGTCACGCGCGAGGAGGCCACGCTCGTGGTCACCCGCCCGACCGAGCAGAAGACGCACAAGCAGCTGCACGGGCTCACGCGGACCCTCGTGAACAACATGGTCATCGGGGTCAGTGACGGCTATCGCAAGGGGCTGGAGATCACCGGCGTCGGCTATCGAGCCGCGCTCAACGGTCGCAAGCTCCAGCTCAACCTGGGCTACAGCCACCCGATCGAGATCGACCCGCCCGAGGGCATCAGCTTCGAGGTCGAGACGCCCACGCGCCTCGCCGTCGTCGGGATCGACAAGGAGCTCGTCGGCCAGGTGGCCGCGACCGTCCGGTCGACCCGGAAGCCGGAGCCGTACAAGGGCAAGGGCGTCCGCTACGCGGGCGAGCAGATCCGCCGCAAGGCCGGCAAGGCCGGCAAGATCGGCGGCAAGAAGTGATCTCGAGCACCGACAAGGAACGAACACGATGACGCAGGTCGCCAGTCGCGGCGCCGCCCGACGCAAGCGCCACGAACGGATCCGCCTTCACCTGACGGGGACCGAGCAGCGCCCGCGCCTCGCGGTCTTCCGCAGCCTCAACCACATCTACGCCCAGGTCATCGACGACGCGTCCGGCCGGACGCTCGCCGCGGCATCGACCGTCGAGAAGGAGCTTCGCGGCTCCAAGTCGACCAAGTCGGAGGAGGCAGCCGTCGTCGGCCGCCTCATCGCCGAGCGAGCGAAGAAGGCGGGCGTCGGCCAGGTGGTCTTCGATCGAGCCGGGTTCCGGTACCACGGGCGGATCAAGTCGCTCGCCGATGCCGCCCGCGAAGCCGGCCTCGACTTCTGATCGGAAGGAGCCAACGTGGCACGCATCGACGCATCGAAACTCGCGCTCGAGGAGCGCGTCGTCCAGATCAACCGGGTCGCCAAGGTCGTCAAGGGCGGCCGGCGGTTCAGCTTCAGCGCGGTCGTCGTCGTCGGTGACGGCGCGGGCCACGTCGGCGCCGGACTCGGCAAGGCCGGCGAGGTCCCGGAGTCCATCCGGAAGGGCGTCGAGGACGCCAAGAAGAACGTGATCAAGATCCCGATGGTCGGCACGACGATCCCCCACGAGGTGACCGTGCGGTTCGGCGCGAGCCGGGTGATGCTGAAGCCGGCCTCGCAGGGGACCGGCGTCATCGCGGGCGGTTCCGTCCGCGCCGTGCTCGAAGCGGCCGGCGTCCGCGACATCCTCTCGAAGACGTACGGGTCGACCAACCCGGTCAACGTCACGCGAGCCACGATCGAAGCGCTGCGTGAGCTGCACTCCGCCGAGGAGCTCAGCGCTCGTCGCGGCGTCCGACTCGTGAGCCGGATCGCGGGCCAGCCGGCGCCCGGCACGGAGGTGCGCGATGCCCGGTAAGCTCAAGGTGACCCAGGTCCGCAGCGAGATCAGCCACATCAAGCGCAATCGCGCGACGGCGCGGGCCCTCGGCCTGCACGGGATCGGGAGCACCAGCATCATCACGGACAACCCCGCCACGCGCGGCATGGTCCGCCAGGTCCGCTTCCTCGTGACCGTCGAGGAGCTGGACGAGAACGGCAAGGCCGTGACCCCGGCGGCCGACGAGGACAAGGCATGAAGCTCCACGACCTGCGCCCCGCCGAGGGTGCGCACAAGCCGCGAACCCGCGTCGGCCGCGGCATCGCCGCCGGCAAGGGCAAGACGGCCGGCCGCGGCACCAAGGGCCAGAAGGCTCGGGCCGGCGGCTCGATCCCGCCCTGGTTCGAGGGCGGCCAGACGCCGCTCCACATGCGGATCCCGAAGCTGCGCGGCTTCAAGAACCGTGGCCGCGTGGAGTTCGAGGTCGTGAACGTCGGCGCCATCAACGACCTCGTCGAGCGCGGCGCGTTCGAGACCGAGGCGCCCAAGGGCGCCAAGGCGAAGGCCGCCGCCTCCGCGCAGATCACGATCAACCAGGACATCCTGCGGGCCGTCGGGCTCGTCCGGACGCTCAACAAGCCGCTCAAGATCCTCGGCGGCGGCGAGCTCACCGCCGCCGCTGTTCGTCGTCGCCGATGCGTTCACCGCGTCCGCCCGGACGAAGATCGAGTCGGCCGGCGGCGTCGTCAACGTCCTCGAGGTCCCGACCACGGCCACGCCGGCGCTCAAGGGCGCCCGTCCCGAGGCCGCCGCGACCCCTGTCGAGGCTCCGGAGGCGACGACCCCGAAGGCCGAGAAGCCGCCGAAGGCCGCCAAGGCGCCGAAGGCCCAGAAGGTCGTCGAGACCGAGCCCGAGGCGGTCGCGGAGCCCGTCGTCGACGCGGAGACCGACCGAGACCGAGGCTGCGGTCCTCGCGGCCCCTGACGCGGAGGCCGCGTCCGAGAGTCCTGCCGCCGTGGAGGCCGAGTCGGCCGACGAGGCCGAGCCGACATCCGGCGACGACGCCTAGCCCGTGTTCGACTCTCTGCTGAACGCCTTCCGGGCGCCGGATATCCGGCGCCGGATCCTCTATGTCCTGGGCCTGTTGATCGTCTTCCGGCTCCTGGCCAGCGTGCCGGTCCCGGGCGTCGACAAGGCCCAGCTCCAGGGCTTCGTCAACAACAACCCGCTCTTCGGGTTGCTCGACCTCTTCTCCGGAGGCGGGTTGGCGAGGTTCTCGATCGTGGCGCTCGGCATGAACCCGTACATCAACTCGTCGATCATCATGCAGTTGATGACCGGCGTCGTCCCGCGGCTGCAGGCGCTGAGCCGGGAGGGCGAGTACGGGCGGAACAAGATCAACCAGTACACGCGGTACCTGACGGTGCCGATGGCCATCCTGCAGGCCTACGGCTTCCTCGCGCTGCTCAACTACAACGGCGTGCTCTCGAGTGGCTTCGACCTCGCGAGCTTCGAGACGCTGACGCAGATCGCCACGCTGACCGCGGGCGCGATCGCGCTGATGTGGATCGGCGAGCTCATCACCGAGCGGGGCATCGGGAACGGCATCAGCTTCATCATCTTCGCGGGCATCGTGAGCCGCGCCCCGAGCGCGATCACCGCGTTCATCGCGAGCCCGAACCTGGCGGCGTTCATCGCCTTCGCCGCGGTCGCGGTCGCGGCGGTCGGCGTGATCATCTACATCCAGGAAGGCCAACGGCGCATCCCGATCCAGTACGCCAGCCGCGTGCGTGGCCGGCGCATGTACCAGGGCGGGCAGACGTTCCTGCCGTTGCGCGTCAACCAGGCCGGCGTCATCCCGATCATCTTCGCGGTCAGCATCCTGCTGTTCCCGCAGCAGCTCGCCTCGTACTTCACCGGGTCCGAGGTCAAGATCGTCGCGGACATCGCGAACGGCATCGTCCGGTTCTTCAGCCCGGGCTCGCCGCTCTACATCGTCCTGTACTTCTTCCTGACGATGGGGTTCACGTACTTCTACACCGCGTTCACGTTCAAGCCCGATGAGACCGCCGAACAGCTGCGCAAGAACGGCGGCTTCATCCCGGGGATCAGGCCAGGTCGTCCGACACAGGATTACCTTGCCCGGGTCGTGACCCGGATCACGTTCGCCGGCGCCCTCTTCCTGGCGATCGTGGCCGTCTCGCCGGCGCTCATCGCGATGATCTTCACCGACCTCTCCACGCTCGGCCTTGGCGGCACGAGCCTGCTCATCGTGGTGTCGGTGGTCGTCGAGACGATGAAGCAGATCGAGGCGCAACTGATGATGCGCAACTACGAAGGCTTCATCAGATGAGGTCGCCGGCCCTGGCGGCCGATCCCGGCGTCGCCGTCTGCGCACGATCGCTCACGCACCTTCGAGTGCGCTCGCTCTCGTGCTCGCCGACGCCCTGGGCTCGACTCGCCATGCGCGGCGACTTGCCCGACCGATGACCGTCCTGGTCCTGCTCGGGGCTCCGGGGGCAGGGAAAGGGACGCAGGCGCCGATCCTCGCGCAACGTCTCGGCCTTCCGCACATCGCGACCGGCGACCTCTTTCGAGCCGCGGTCCGCGACGGGTCGCCGATCGGCATCGAGGCGCGCCGCTACATGGAGCGCGGCCAGCTGGTGCCCGACGACATCACGATCCGGATGCTCCTCGCCCGACTCGCCCAGGGCGACGCCGGGAAGGGCGTGATCCTCGACGGGTTCCCGCGCAATCGGGCCCAGGCGGAGTCGCTCGACGGGGCCCTGGCCGAGCATGACGGGCGTGTCGACCGCGCGCTCCAGATCGACGTCCCCACCGAGGAGCTCGTGGTCCGGCTGTCCGGCCGGTGGGTCTGCCAGGCCTCGGGCCACGTCTACAACGAGACGACGAACCCGCCGAGGGCGACCGGCCGATGCGACCTGGACGGGTCGCCGCTGATCCAGCGGGACGACGACCGCACGGAGACGATCCGGGCCCGCCTGGCCCTCCAGCTGGGCAGCCTCCGCGACGTCGTGTCGTACTACCGATCGGCCGGCGTGCTGCGGACGGTGGACGGTCGCCAGGACATCGATGAGGTGACGGCGGCGCTGCTGGCCGCGGTCGACGACCTGTTCGAGGCCGCCTGACATGGTCACGAGGAAGTCGCGCGCCGAGGTCGACAAGATGCGCCGGGCCGGGCGCATCGTGGCCGAAGTGTTGGCCCTGATCGAGGAAGGCCTCAAGCCGGGCGTCTCGACGGCCGACCTCGACCGCCAGGCCGAGGCCCACATCCGCCGGTCCGGTGCCATCCCCTCCTTCAAGGGCTACCCCGGGATCAACCCGCGGACGCCGTTCCCGGCCAGCGTGTGCATCTCCATCGACGACGAGATCGTCCACGGCATCCCCGGGGAGCGCACGATCCGGACCGGGCAGATCGTCTCGGTCGACGCCGGCGCCATCCTCGACGGCTGGCACGGCGACTCAGCCCGGACCTTCTATATCGGCGACCCGCCACCCGCGATCGCCGACCTGATCGCCACGACGCGCGACGCGATGCTCGCCGGGATCGCCGCCGCGGTCCCCGGCCGCCACATCGAGGACATCTCCGCCGCCGTGGAGGACGTCGCCAAGCCCAAGGGCTACGGGATCATCCGCCAGTTCGTCGGCCATGGCATCGGGACCGAGATGCACGAAGAGCCCCAGGTCCCGAACTTCCGGACCGGTCGGCCGGGCCGCAAGCTCGAGCCCGGCCTGTGCCTCGCGATCGAGCCGATGCTCACCATGGGCCGGCACGAGGCGCATGTCCTGCCCGACGACTGGACCATCGTCACGGTGGACGGGTCGCTCGCCGCGCACTTCGAGGACACCATCGCCGTGACCGAGCACGGTCCCGAGGTCCTGACGGCCCTGTGAGGTGGTTGCCGGGATCACGCATCTTTGATACGCTACGCGTTCGTGTGTCGGCCCAGCCGGGCCGACACTGCGCGTGAGAAAGGGAAGCACGTAGCCTGTGGCCAAGCGAGATGCGATCGAAGTCGAAGGGACGGTCATCGAACCGCTTCCGAACACGATGTTCGCCGTCGAGCTGGAGAATGGCCACCGGGTGCTCGCCCACATCAGCGGCAAGCTTCGGATGAATTTCATCCGCATCCTGCCGGGTGATCGAGTCCGTGTCGAGTTGTCCCCGTACGACCTGACGCGCGGCCGGATCACCTACCGCCTCAAGTGATCGATACCAGTCCTACCACGAGCCCGAGGATCCGTTGAAAGTCAGAGCTTCCGTCAAGGCGCGCTGCGACAACTGCAAGGTCATCCGTCGCCACGGCACCGTGATGGTCATCTGCACCAATCCCAAGCACAAGCAGCGGCAGGGGTAACCGATGGCACGCATCGCCGGCGTCGACATCCCGCGTGAGAAGCGCGTCGAGATCGCTCTGACCTACGTCTTCGGGATCGGCCTGCCGACCAGCCAGAAGATCCTGGCCCAGACGAACATCAATCCGGACACGCGCGTCCGCGACCTCACCGAAGAGCAGGTCAACCGGCTCCGCGAGCTGATCGACCGGCGCTACAAGGTCGAGGGCGACCTTCGCCGCGAGGTGGCGCTGAACATCAAGCGCCTCACGGAGATCGGGTCGTACCGCGGCCTGCGCCATCGGCGCAACCTGCCGGTGCGCGGCCAGCGGACCAAGACCAACGCTCGCCAGCGTCGCGGCCCCAAGAAGACCGTCGGCGTCCGGCGCAAGAAGTGACGAGGGACTGACCAGGCATGGCGGAACGCAAGCGAGCGGTCAAGCAGCGTCGGCGTGAGAAGAAGAACGTCCCGCAGGGGCACGTTCACATCCAGGCCACGTTCAACAACACGATCATCACGATCACGGACCTCAACGGGGCCGTCATCAGCTGGGGCTCCGCCGGCGTCGCCGGGTTCAAGGGCTCCCGCAAGAGCACCCCGTACGCGGCCGCGTTGTCGGCCGATGGCGCCGCTCGCCGGGCGATGGAGCACGGCATGCGCCAGGTCGAGGTGTACGTCAAGGGCCCCGGTGCCGGTCGTGAACAGGCGATCCGCTCGCTCCAGGCCGCTGGCCTCGAGGTCAGTGCCATCACCGATGTGACCCCCATCCCGCACAACGGCTGCCGCCCGCCCAAGCGGCGCCGCGTCTAGCAGAGCCCGAGGACCCATGGCCCGTTACACCGAAGCCGTCTGCCGCCTGTGCCGACGGGAGGGCGCCAAGCTCTTCCTGAAGGGCACGCGGTGCTATACCAAGAAGTGCGCGTTCGAGCGTCGGCCGACCCCTCCCGGTCAGCACGGCGTCCGTCGGCGCAAGGTCGCCGAGTACGGCCTCCAGCTGCGCGAGAAGCAGAAGGTCCGCCGCACCTACGGCGTCCTCGAGCGGCAGTTCCGGAACTACTTCGTCGACGCGGAGAACAAGCCCGGCGTGACCGGTGAGAACCTCCTGCGCTCGCTGGAGCTGCGCCTCGACAACGTCGTGTTCCGGATGGGCCTCGCCACGTCGCGCGCCCAGGCCCGCCAGCTCGTCGCGCACGGTCACTTCGCCGTGAACGGCCGGCCCACGAACATCTCGTCCTTCCGACTGAAGCCGGGCGACCGGATCGAGGTCCGCGAGACCCATCGGACCCGCGAGCCCTTCAAGATCGCGAAGGAGACCCTGCGCAACCACCAGGCGCCCGAATGGCTGACGATCGACGCTGCCAGCCTCTCCGGGACCGTCGTCACCCCGCCCAGCCGCGACCAGATGCCGCTCGACCTCAACGAGCAGCTCGTGGTCGAGTACTACTCGAGGTAACCGCACCCTCATGATCGAACTCGAGAACCCGCAGATCGAGCCCGTCGAGGAGGTCGGCACGTACGCCAAGTACGAGGCCGGTCCGCTGCAGGCCGGCTACGGCGTCACGCTCGGCAACGCGCTCCGGCGCGTCCTCCTCTCGTCCCTGGAGGGCGCGGCGGTCACGAGCATCCAGATCCGTGACGTCTACCAGGAGTTCTCGACGATCCCGGGCGTCAAGGAGGACGTCACCCAGATCGTCCTGAACGTCAAGAAGCTCCGCCTGAAGAGCTACGCGACACACCCGGTCCAGCTCCGCCTCATCAAGAGCGGCGCCGGCGCGGTGACCGCAGCCGACATCGCCGAGTCCGCCGACGTCGAGATCGTCAACCCGGACCTCGTCCTGATGACGCTCGACACGGACGACGTGACGATCGAGCTCGACCTGACCGTCGAGCGCGGCGTCGGCTACCTGGGCGCCGAGCGAGCCGAGGCGCTGCCGATCGGCGTCATCGCCGTCGACGCGATCTTCACCCCGGTCAAGAAGGTCAACTACTGGGTCGAGGGCATGCGGGTCGGTCAGATGACCAACTACGACAAGCTCACGATCGAGATCGAGACCGACGGCACGATCAGCCCGGAGGAGGCCCTCAGCCGCTCCGCGGAGATCCTCGTCAACCAGTTCCGGCCGTTCGTGACGGTCGGCATGGCGGCGGTCCCGGCCGTGCCCGTGACCGGCGCGGCGACGCTCCCCTCGAACATGCTCGACATGCCGATCGAGGAGCTGGACCTGCCGATGCGAGCCTACAACTCGCTCAAGCGCAACAACATCGTCAAGGTCGGCCAGCTGCTGCAGCTCAAGGACGACGACCTGCTCCGGATGCGCAACTTCGGCAAGAAGTCGCTCGACGAGATGAAGGAGCGCCTGCGGATGCGGGGCTTCATCGTCCCGGACACGGAGACCGACGGCCTGGACCTCGAGGACGGCGACGAGCCGTTCGAGGACGAGACGGAGGCCTGAGTCGTGTCCTCCCATCGGATCGGCGGGCGCAAGCTCAGCCGCAAGCAGGGCCCGCGGCTCAGCCTGTACAAGAACCTGACCGTGTCCGTGCTCCGCTACGAGCGGGTCAAGACGACCGAGGCGAAGGCCAAGGAGATCAGCGGCCGGGTCGAGAAGATGATCACGCTCGCGAAGCGCGGCGACCTCGCCGCCCGACGCGCCGTGGTCTCGCAGTTCCCCAACGAACCGCTCGTCGTGAACAAGCTGTTCGATGAGATCGCCCCCAAGTACGCCGACCGGTCGTCCGGGTACACCCGGATCGTCCGTCTCGGCCAGCGCCGCGGCGACGCCGCGGAAATCGTGCAGATCGAACTGGTCTGATCCACCGATGCCCGAGAGGGTGTCCTCGCGGCGCTTTCGCGCCCGGGTCGAATATGACGGAACGGACTTCGCCGGGTTCCAGGTCAATCCTGGGAAACGGACGGTCCAGGGGGTCCTGGAGGACGCGCTGCGTCGCCTCGGCAACGGGGTGGAGCGACGGGTCGACGGGGCCGGCCGAACGGATGCCGGGGTCCACGCCGAGGGGCAGGTCATCGCCTTCTCCTACGACGGACGACTCTCGGCGACGGAGCTGGGACGGGCGCTCGATGCGCTGCTCCCCGGCGACGTCGCCATCCGGGATCTGCGTCGGACGACCTCGGGGTTCCATCCCCGCTATGCGGCGCGGTATCGGGAGTACCGCTACACCGTCTGGAACGGGCCGCGCAGCCCGCTCCGCGAGCGCTCGGCGCTCGGGGTGCGAGTCCCGCTCGACACCGCCGCGATGGCGGAGGCCGGGTCGGTCTTCCTTGGCCGGCACGACTTCAGCGCCTTCGGGGCGACGGACCGATCACCGGTCCGGACCGTCATGGCGGTCCGGGTCCGGCGGAAGGGACCGGTCGTGACGATCGACGTCAGGGCCGATGTCCTTCCTCCGAGGGATGGTCCGCCGGATGGTGGCCGTCCTCGTGGAGGTCGGCCTGGGGAAGATGGATATGGAAGCGGTCCGGTCGGCGCTCGCCGATGCCGGACCAGCGAACGATGGGGCGGCTGCCCCGGCCAAGGGGCTCTGCCTCCGGCGCGTGGCCTTCGGGCGACGACCGGACGAATGGAACGGAGAACACGAGGAACGATGAACGCCAAGACCGTAGCCGTACGGGAGAGCGAGATCGAGCGACGATGGTTCGTCGTCGACGCGACGGACGAGACGCTGGGTCGCCTCGCGTCGCGCATCGCCCGTGTCCTCGAGGGCAAGCACAAGCCCACCTACCAGCCGAATCTCGACTCCGGCGACCACGTCATCGTGCTCAACGCCGCGAAGATCGCCGTGACGAGCAGCAAGCTCGAGTCGAAGATCTACGCCCGCCACAGCGGCTACCCCCAGGGCTTCAAGGAAGAGACCCTGGGCCACCTGCTGGCTCGTCGGCCGGAGGAGCCCATCCGCCGTGCCGTCAAGGGGATGCTGCCGCACAACCGCCTCGGCGCCCAGCAGCTGCGCAAGCTGAAGGTCTACGCCGGATCCGACCATCCGCATCAGGCCCAGCGGCCTGAGCCGCTCGCCTGACGAGGAGCCCGAACCGTATGTCCGCCCCTGCCTTCTACTCCGGGACCGGTCGTCGCAAGACGGCCATCGCCCGCGTCCGGCTCCTGCCGGGCGAAGGTGAGATCGTCGTCAACGGCCGCTCGCTCGACGAGCACTTCGGCAACGCGATCAACGAGACCGACGTCCGCATGCCGTTCCGCGTGACCGGCACCGAGGGCCGCTACAACGCGATGATCAAGGTCGAGGGTGGTGGCGTCACCGGTCAGGCTGGGGCCATCCGCCACGGCATCGCCCGTGCGCTGCTCGAAGTCGACCCGGAGGGCAACCGCCTCCCGCTGCGCCAGGCCGGCCTCCTCACGCGCGATCCGCGCATGAAGGAGCGCAAGAAGTACGGCCTCAAGCGAGCTAGGAAAGCGCCTCAGTACACGAAGCGCTAGTCGACGGCGCCGGCCAGGGACGCTCATGCGTGCGTTGGTCGCTCCGCGCGCTCGCTCACGCACCTTGGGGTGCGCTCGCTCCCGTGCTCGCGTCCGCCTTCGCCTGAACGCCCCTGGTCGACGCACGGCAGTTCGAACAGGGCGATGGAGCCCGGCGCGATGACCGCGTCGCTGCATGGGCGGGACTTCCTGAGTGTCGCGGACTTCTCGGCGGCCGAGGTGGAGCGGGTGTTCGCGACCGCGACGGCGCTCAAGTCGGAGTTCCGGGACGGACGCCGGCACGCCGTGCCGCCGCTCGCGGGGCGGACGCTCGCGATGCTTTTCCAGAAGCCGAGCCTGCGCACGCGCGTGACCTTCGAGGCCGGGATGGCCCAGCTCGGCGGCCATGCCATCTACCTCACGAACGACGTCGTGCTCGGGGCGCGCGAGAGCGTCCGCGACGTGGCGCGGAACCTCGACCGGTTCGTCGACGGGATCGTGGTCCGGACGGGCCCGCAGGAGGTCGTCCTCGAGCTCGCCGCGCAGGCCGAGATCCCGGTGATCAATGGCTTGAGTCTGCGCGAGCATCCGTGCCAGGCCCTCGCCGACGTCTTCACGATCGGCGAGCGGTTCGGCGACGTCCGCGGCGTCAGCCTGGCGTTCGTCGGCGACGGCAACAACGTCTACCACTCGCTGGCGCTGCTCGGCGCCGCCCTCGGGATGGAGATCCGGCTCGCCCATCCTCCCGGCTACGCCCCGAACGAGCGGATCGTCGCCCGCGCCCGCGAGCTGGCCGCGGCCTCGGGTGGTCGGCTGGTCTTCGGCGAGGACCCGGTCGAGATCGTGCGCGGGGCGCAGGTCGTCTACACCGATGCGTGGACCTCGATGGGGCAGGAGGCCGAGGCCGAGGAGCGCCGCGACGCCTTCGCTGGCTTCCAGGTCGACGACGCCCTCCTCGACGCCGCCGGCCCGGACGTCGTCGCCATGCACTGCCTGCCGGCCCACCGGGGCGAGGAGATCACCTCGTCCGTGATGGACGGACCGCGTAGTCTCATCTTCGACCAGTCGGAGAACCGGCTCCACGTCCAGAAGGCCTTGCTGGTCGAAGTCCTGGCAGGGGAGGACCACCCGTGAGCGATGCCCTCGAGCGCTACAAGGACGCGCTCCGTCGCGGCCACGCCGCGTCGCTTCGAGGGGCCTTCGACGAGGCCATCACCGCGTACCGCGAGGCGGCCACGATCGCACCGGACCGCGCGATGCCCCAGGCGAGCCTGGCCGGCGTGCTCGCCCGGACCGGGCGACTGAGCGAGGCGCTCGCGGCCTATGACGTGGCGCTGGCCCGCCAGGCGGATGACGAGGCGTCGCTGCGCGGCCGCGCGGAGATGCTCGTGATCATGGGCCGACGAGCCGAGGCGGCCGACACCCTGGACCGACTCGCGGACGTCCTCGACCGCGACGGGCGGCTCGCGGATGCCTGCGATGTCGCGAGTCGCGCCCTGGACCTCGCCGAATCGCGAGCCCGGCGACAGGGCCTCGAGGCCATGGTCGAGCGGCTGCGCGAATCCGGGGACGCCAGCGGCGTCGCCGATCTCGAGGCCGCCCTCGGCACGACGCCGGTCGCCGAGCCGAAGCGCGACCCCCGCAAGCCCGTGCTCGCGGCCGCGGCCGTGCTGTCGGCGGCGGCCGAGGCCGCGCTCGACGCCGGCGACCCCGACGAGGCGCGCCGCTGCTACCTCGAGGCGGCCGCAGCCCAGCGCTCGATCGGCAACCTGCATGCGGCGCTCGACCAGTGCTATCAGGCCCTCGCGATCTCCCCGGCCGACGGCGCCGTGCATCTCGCCCTGACCGAGCTCTACCTCGACCGGGGCTGGAGGACGCCCGCCGCCGACAAGCTCGTCCTCCTGGGACGGCTCTCGGAGCTCGGCGGCGACGAGCTCACCAAGGCGAGGCTCTGCACGATGGCCGCCGACCGGTTCCCCGACGACCAACGGTTCGCGGCCATCTGCGGCTGACCGCCCGGCCGCGGGCGAGGGCGATGCTACACTCGCCCGACGATGACGGATCTCCTCGGATCGATCCTCGACCAGGTCAGCGCGACCACGGTGATCGACATCGGGATCACCGCGCTCCTGATCTACTGGCTGTTCAGCCTCATCCGCGGGACTCGCGCGGTCCGGCTCGTGATCGGCGTCAGCGTCCTCATCCTCGTCTACGCACTGGCCGTGGCGTTCAACCTCGTCCTGCTCACCCGGATCCTCCAGGGTGGCGCGGTCGTCGGCCTGTTCGCGCTCGTCGTCGTCTTCCAGCCGGAGCTGCGCCGGGCCCTCGAGCGCATCGGTCGGGTGGGCTCGTTCGCCTGGCTGATCTCCCCATCGGAGGCCCGCGCCTCCAGCCACGTCGCGGCCGAGGTCGCGAAGGCCGCTGCAGGGCTGTCGGCTGACGGTCACGGCGCCCTGATGGTGATCGAGCGCGAGACCGGGCTCGAAGAGGTCGCTGAGACGGGCGTGATGATCCACGGCGACCTGTCGGCGGACCTCCTGCGGACCATCTTCTCGCCGAGGACCGCGCTCCACGACGGGGCCGTGATCGTCCGCGGCGACGCGATCCTCGCGGCCGGCGCCGTCCTGCCGCTCGCCGAGACCAGCATCCACTCCGAGCGGTTCGGGACGCGCCATCGCGCCGCGCTCGGGATCGCCGAGCAGACCGACGCGCTGGTCGTCGTGGTGTCCGAGGAGAACGGGCAGGTCAGCCTCGTCGAGCGGAGCCGGATCGTCCGGAACTTGAACGAGCCCCAGCTGGCGGCCGCACTGCGCACGCTCCTCGACCCGTCGACCGGGCGCCGGGGGAGCCTCGCGTGGCCATCCGGCGGGACCGGCGGTCGGGCCCCGAGGGTGGGTGACCTGGGCCGATTCGTCGGGCGGCCGCCGGCCGCACCGCCGCGGGCCGCGTCCGATGATCCGGACCAGCCGACCGCCGCGGCCGCTCAGGCGCCGCGGTGACACGACTCCTCGGCGTCGTCGTCCACAATTGGCCTCTCAAGCTCGCGGCGATCGGGCTCGCGACCCTCCTGTACGCGGGTCTCGTCTTGTCCCAGGGCAGCCAGACCTTCACGGGCGTCATCCCGGTCAAGGTGGACAACCAGCCCAAGGACACGATCGTGCTCAAGACGATCGACCCGGTCACCGAAGTGCGCTACTTCTCGCCGTCCGGGGCGGTCCCGATCACCTCGACGTTCACCGCGACCGTCGACGTCAGCAACGTCGTGCCGGGGTCGGGACCGGTGTCCCTGCCCGTCGTGGTCACCTCCGTGGACAACCGGATCCAGGTCATCGGCTCGACGCCGGACAAGGTCACGGTCCAGCTCGACGCCCTGGTGACCCGGAACGACGTCCCCGTGCTCGTCGACTACGGCACGCCGCCGGAGGGATTCGAGGTCGGGCACCGTCGAGGTCACGCCGCCGACCGTGTCGGTCTCCGGTCCCGCGACGGTCGTCGACCAGATCGTCGGGGTCCAGGGCAGCGTCCAGATCCAGGCGTCGGGCATCAGCGTCGACCAGGACGTCGCCCTCACCCCGATCGACAAGCTCGGCAACGCCGTGAGTCCGGTCAACGTCCAGCCTCGCACCGCCCGGGTGAAGATCCCCGTCTTCGAGAACCGCCAGTCTCGGACCCTGCCCGTGCGCCCCGTGATCACGGGGACGCCGGCCGCCGGCTTCGAGGTGGCGTCGGTCACCGTGCTGCCGACCGCCGTGACCGTCGAGGGCGGCGCCGAGCCGCTCTCCCAGCTCGCGGAGGCCGACACCGAGCCGGTGTCCGTCACGGGCGCCTCGAGCGATATCAAGACCAGCGTGGGTCTCGCGCTGCCCAGCGGGATCGTGCCGCTCGGCGATCCGCAGGTCACGGTGTCGGTGACCCTCCGGCCCGTCACCTCCACCCGGACCTTCGAGGCCGGGGTCACGCTGACCGGCACCAGGGAGGGGCTCGCCTACGACGTCCAGATCGACCGCGTCCTCGTGACGGTCGGCGGGTCCGTGGCGGACCTCGACCGGCTCGAGGGGGCCAACCTGGTCGCCGACCTCGACGTCAGCGCCCTCGAGCCCGGGACCTCGAACGTCCCGGTCACGCTGGACCTGCCCGCCGGGCTCACGCTCGTCTCGGCGAGCCCGCCGACCGTGCCCGTGACCGTCGTCGCCCTGCCGGGTGCGTCCGCGTCGCCGGCCGGGATCGTCGTGCCGTCCTCGTCCCCGGGCGGCGGTTGACGATGGCCCGGCTCTTCGGCACCGACGGGATCCGCGGTGTCGCCAACGTCGACCTCAAGCCCACGCTCGCGTTCGCGCTCGGGCGCGCCACCGCCCATCGGCTGGTGGGGCCCGGCGGCGCTCTCGTCGTCGGACAGGACACGCGCCGGTCGGGCGACATGTTCGTCGCGGCGATCGCCGCCGGCGCCAGCAGCCTCGGCGCGGAGGTCCACGTCGTCGGCGTCGTGCCGACGCCTGCCCTGGCGTTCCTGGCCGGGTCCGGGCCGTTCGCCGCGGGGATCATGGTGTCGGCCTCGCACAATCCGGCCGACGACAACGGCCTCAAGGTGCTCGACGGCAACGGCCTCAAGCTCGACGACGCCGTCGAGGACGAGCTCGAACAGCTCATCTGGACGGCCGACGACCTGGGCGGCGCCACGAATGCGGGCCTTGGCCGGATCGTCGCGCGGCCGGACCTCGTGGACGCGTACCGGACCCACCGGCTGAGCCTCGCCGGAAGCGTCCATGCCGATGGCCATCGGCTCGTCCTCGACGGGGCCAACGGCTCGGGATCCGCACTGGGGCCGGAGATCCTGCGCGCGACCGGGGCCACGGTCGAGACGATCCACGTGGAACCGGACGGGATCAACATCAACGTCCGCTCGGGTGCCACGGATCCGGCGTCCCTCGCGGCGGCGGTCGTCGAGCGTGGCGCCGACGTCGGCTTCGCCCTCGACGGCGATGCCGACCGCCTCATCGCCGTCGACTCGACCGGACAGGTCGTGGATGGCGACCAGATCCTCGGGATCCTCGCGCTCGACCGGCTCGCGCGCGGCGTGCTGCCGGGCGGCGTGGTCGTCTCGGTGCTCTCGAACGGCGGCCTGCAGGCCGTGGTCGAGGCGGCCGGCGGCCAGGTCGTGCGGACCCCGGTCGGCGACAAGTACATCCTCGAAGGCATGCAGGTGTCCGGTGCCAGGCTGGGGGGCGAGAAGAGCGGCCACGTCATCGACCTGGACCACACGACGTCCGGTGACGGGATCGTCACCGCCCTTGAGGTCCTGCGCGTGATGACCGAGGCGGCCATCGGGCTCGGGGCGCTCGCCGCGAGGATCCCGATGCTCCCGCAGCAACAGCGGGCGGTGAAGGCGCGTCACAAGGACCAGTGGGAGGCCGACCGGGCGCTCCAGACCGCCATCGCCGATGCCGCCGCGCGGCTCGGATCGACCGGTCGGGTGCTCGTCCGGCCGTCCGGCACGGAACCGGCGCTGCGCGTCATGGTCGAGGGCCCGGACGCCGCCTTGGTCGTCGAACTCGCCGACGCGCTCGCGACATTGGCGGGGGAGCGACTAAACTAGCCCGCGGTGCCCACCCATCGGCGTCACCACGGCCCGCCGACCTCGGAGCGGCAGGGCGAACGGAGGACTTGACCCGGATGTGCGGCATCGTCGGCTACACCGGTCCGCGTGAGGCGGGCCCGCTCCTCATCGAGGGGCTCAAGCGACTCGAATACCGCGGGTACGACTCGGCGGGGATCGCCCTGGTCGACGACTCGGGCGACCTCTTCGTCGAGAAGCGCGCCGGCAAGCTCGCCAACCTCCAGACGGCGATCGCCGACCGGACGCCGCACGCCGCGATCGGGCTGGCCCACACCCGATGGGCGACGCACGGTCGTCCCAACGACCTCAATGCGCATCCGCATCAGGACTGCACGGGCGAGATCACCGTGATCCACAACGGGATCATCGAGAACTTCCGCGAGCTCCGGGACGGGCTCGAGGCCCGCGGCCACAAGCTGACGTCGGAGACCGACACCGAAGCCCTGGCCCACCTGATCGAGGAGGCCTACGACGGCGACCTCGCGGAGGCCGTCCGGCACGCCCTCCGCCGCGTCGACGGGGCGTACGCGATCGTCGTCATGCACCGCGCCGAGGGCGACCGGCTCGTCGGCGCCCGCCAGGACGTGCCGCTCATCGTCGGCCTGGCCGACGGCGAGGCGTTCCTCGCGTCGGACGTGGCCGCGATCCTCGCGCACACGGACCAGATCGTGTTCCTCGAGGAGGGCGATGTCGCCGACCTGCGGCCGTGGGGCGTCACCATCACGGACATCCATGGCGCGCCGCGCGAGCGGCCGGTGACGACCATCGACTGGTCGCCCGAGGCCGCCGAGAAGGGCGGCTACGAGCACTTCATGCTCAAGGAGATCCACGAGCAGCCCGAAGCGATCGCGCAGTCCCTGACGGGCCGCGTGACCCGGGACGGCCGCATCCACGTCGAGGAGCTCGCCGGGATGGCGGACATCCTGCGCTCCATCGATCGGATCGAGCTGGTGGCCTGCGGGACGGCGTTCTACGCGTCGTTGATCGGGGCCGCGGCGATCCAGGCCTGGACGGGCATCCCGGCCCGCGCGACGGTCGGCTCGGAGTTCCGGTACAGCCCGCCGCCGCTGGACGGACGCACGCTGGTGATCGCGGTGACGCAGTCCGGCGAGACCGCCGACACCATCGCCCCCATCCGGCTCGCCCGCGAGCGTGGCTGCCCGATCGTGGCGGTGACCAACACGGTCGGCTCCGCGATCACCCGCGAGGCCGACGCGGTCCTGTTCCTGCAGGCCGGACCCGAGATCGCGGTCGCCGCGTCCAAGACCTTCGTCACCCAGGTGACGACCCTGATCGTGCTGGCGGCCGCCATCGCGAGCACCCGCGGCACGATGGACGAGGCGCGCGAGCTTGAGCTCGGGGTCGCGCTGCGCGCCCTTCCGGCCGCCGCCGCCCGCGTCGTGGCCTCCGCGTCCGAGCAGACACCGGCGCTCGCTCGCCGCTATGTCAACTCCCGCGGGTTCATGTTCATCGGTCGCGGCTACGGGTATCCCGCGGCCCTCGAAGGCGCCCTCAAGCTCAAGGAGGTCAGCTACGTGCACGCCGAGGGCTACGCCGCCGGCGAGCTCAAGCACGGCCCGATCTCCCTGCTCGACGCCGAGTGCCCCCTCGTGGCGGTGGCGACGCGGTCGTCCGTCTACGACAAGGTCATCAGCAACGTCATGGAGGGCCGCGCCCGCGACGCGCGGGTGATCGCGGTCGCGACCGAGGGGGACGTGCAGATCGAGCGGTTCGCCGACGACGTCTGCTGGGTGCCCGACACGCACGAGGCACTGTCGCCGATCCTCGCGGTCATCCCCCTGCAGCTGTTCGCCTACCACGTGGCGGTCGCGCGCGGCACGGACGTCGACCAGCCGCGGAACCTGGCCAAGTCGGTGACGGTCGAGTAGGGATGCCCACCGGCGACCCGACCGCCGCGTCCGCGCCCGCCGCCGGGGCGGTCCCCGCCGGCACGACCGAGCTCGGGATCGACATCATCAAGGTCGACCGGATCCGCGAGACCATCGCGCGATTCGGGGCGCGCTTCTCCTCCCGCGTCCTGACGCCCGCCGAGCAGCGCTACGTCCGGGATCGCCCCGAGACCTTCGCCGGCCGCTGGGCCGCCAAGGAGGCCGTGTCCAAGGTCCTCGGACTTGGCGTGCGAGGGATCGGCTGGCGCGACATCGAGGTGGAGCGCCTGCCCACGGGACAGCCCGCCATCCGGCTGCACGGCCGGGCGGCCGCGCGAGCCGAACAACTCGGGATGGGCCGCATCGCCGTCTCGATCAGCCACGAATCCGACTATGCGGTGGCGATCGCGTACGGCATCCGCACCACCGGCGGCCGCTTCCTGTTCCCGCCCGACATCGAGGAACGGCTCGATGATCGCGAGCGGCAGATCCTCGCCCGGATCGAGCGCTTGCGGGACCTCGCGGAATCCGCCGGGGCGGGGGCCCTGGCATCGGATGCGCCACGACCCCCAGACGACGGCACCGGGAACGGTCGTGCCTGAGCGCGGCCCGGTCGGGTTCGGCCGGCGGTCCACCGACGACCCGGTCGCCGCTGACGCCGCGGCCACGGCCCCCGTCCCGGATGGCGCCGTGAAGCTCGACGACGACGCGGTCGGGGCGTTACTGCCGGAGCGGCCGGCGCGCGGGCACAAGGGCTCGTTCGGCAAGCTCCTCGTGATCGCCGGATCGCTCGATTACGCAGGGGCGGCGCTCCTCGTGTGCCGTGCGGCGGGGCGTGCCGGGGCGGGCCTCGTGACGCTCGCGGTACCGGAGTCCCTGCAGCCGCTGTTCGCCGCGAAGGTGGTCGAGGCGACGACGATGGGACTCCCCGAGGACGACGTCGAGGAGATCGACCCGGAGCCGGCGCTCGCCCGGGTCCTGGACCACGAGCACGATGCGATCGTCGTGGGGCCCGGCCTGCGACCCGGTCTGGCGACCGCCGAGCTCGTCCGGCTCCTGCTGGCCACCGAGGGCACCGATCCCGCCCCGATCGTGCTCGACGCCGAGGCGCTCCGCTCGCTGGCGACCCTCGAGGACTGGTGGGTCGCGGCCAGCCGGTCCGCGGTGCTCACGCCGCACGCGGGCGAGTTCGCGCGCCTCCGTGCCGGGAGCGGGCTCGATCCGATCGCGGACGGCGATCTCGTGGACGACGACGCGGCGCGCGTCGCTGCCGCGCGTGACGCCGCCGCGCGATGGGGCCAGGTGGTCGTGCTCAAGGGGGCGGCCACGGTCATCGCCTCCCCCGACGGGGAGGTCGCGATCTCGCCGTTCGAGAACCCGGCCCTCGCGAGCGGCGGCACCGGCGACGTGCTGGCCGGCGCGATCGGCGCGCTCCTCGCGCAGGGCCTGGCACCGTATGCCGCCGCCCGACTCGGCGTGTACCTGCACGGCCTGTCCGGCGAGGCCGTGCGCGAACGGCTCGGTGATGCCGGTCTCCTCGCCTCGGACCTGCCCGACGGCCTGGCGGTGGCGCGGAAGCGGCTCGCGGCCGCCGCCGAACGGCGCCGCGCGCGCGGCCGGCTCGGTTTCGGGGCGCGGCCGGATCCGGCGGACGCGACGGACGTCGCGCGCGAGGCGGCGGCGCCCGACCCGGCGTGAGGGAGCCCATCGAGCACCGGCTCGCCGCCGCCGGCCTCCCGCCGATCCCGAGGACCGCGTGGCTCGAGATCGACCTGGCCGCGCTCGCGGCCAACCTGGACGTGCTGCGCCGGGCGACGGGTCGACCGTTGCCGATCCGGCCGGTGGTGAAGGCCGACGCCTACGGCCATGGCGCGGTCCCGGTGGCGCGCACGCTCGTCGCCGCGGGGGTCGACGGCCTCTGCGTCGCGACGCTCGATGAAGCCCTGGCCCTGCGCGCGGCGGGCATCGAGGCGCCGATCCTGGTCATGTACCCGGTCCCCCCCGCCTGGGCTGCCGAGGTCGCCCGGTCCGCGATCACGATCTCGGCGGGTGATCCGGGTCTGCTCGAGGCGATGCTCGCGGCCCACGCGACCGACCGGACGGGGCTCCCGCTCCGGGTCGAGCTGGAAGTCGAGACCGGGCTTGGCCGTGGCGGCTTCGACGTCGAAGGCGCGGTCGAGGCCGCCCGCGTGGTCCGCGCGGCCCCGGATGCCGAGATCGTGGGCATGTGGACCCACCTCCAGGCCCCTGAGGACCCCGAGCGGACGGCGACGCAGCTCGCGCGGTTCGACGCGGCCGCGGCGGCGCTGCGCCTGGCTTGGATCGACGTGCCCGACCGGCACGCGACCGCGAGCGGCGGGCTCGTCTCGGACGGGATCGCCGCGTACGACGGCGTGCGACCCGGGCTCGCGATCTACGGCCTCCTGCCGGATGAGCTCGATGCGGCGCAGCGGGCCACCCCGGTCGCCCGGGCGCTGCGCCCGGTCATGTCGCTCCATGCCCGGCCCGTCCGCGTGGCGGACCTGCCGGAGGGGTGGGGGATCAGCTATGGGCCCACGTTCGTGACCGCTCGGCCGAGCCGGATCGCCACGCTGCCCCTCGGGTATGGCGACGGCTGGCCTCGGGCCCTCTCGAACCGGGCGGAGGCCCTGGTCCGCGGCCAGCGCGTCCCGATCGTCGGCAACGTCGCGATGGACGCGATCATGGCGGATGTCACCGACATCCCGGGTCCGGCGGTGACCCCGGCCGACGAGTTCACGCTCATCGGGGCCCAGGACCGCGAGCGGATCACCGTCGCCGACTTGGCGCAGACGCGCACCACGAACTCCTGGGAAGTCGTCACGTCGATGGCTCGGCGTCTGCCTCGGGTGTACGATGCCGCGTCCGGACCGGTCGGTCTGCGCACGCTCACCGAGCGGAGTTGAACACCTGTGGCTCGCATCGAACTGTGGAACGGCGACATCTGCGACCTCGAGGTCGACGCGATCGTCAACGCGGCGAATCTCTCGCTGTGGATGTCCACCGGCGTCGGCGGCGCGATCAAGCGCGCCGGGGGTGACGTCATCGAGTTCGAGGCCGTGCGTCAGGCACCCGTGCCCCTTGGCGGGGCGATCGTCACGAGCGGCGGCACGCTGCCCGTCCGCGTCGTGATCCACGCCGTCTCGCTGGACCGCGAGCGTCGCACGAGCGGCGCGACCATCGAAGCGGCGGTCCGCGCGGCGATGGCCCGGGCACGCGAGCTCGGCGTCACGAGCATCGCGTTCCCGGCCCTCGGGACCGGGGTCGGCGGCTTTCCGATCGAGGAGGGCGCGCGCATCACCGTCGAGACGGTGCGCGAGGAACTGCCCTCGTGTCCTACCATCCTCGTCGTGACCTTCGCCCTGCGCGGCCAGGCCGCCTATCAGGCGTTCGCGGCCGCCCTCACCGCCTCCCATCCCGCGGCCGGGGCCGTCGCATGACGATGCCCGTCGAGCCGACCGAGGAGCAGCGGGATGAGCTGGTCGAGGAGGTCGCTCGCGAGATCCACCTGCGGGGCCTGACCGGCCCAGCCGTCCACTTCCTCGAGGCCAGCCGGCCGTACCGGCCGCTCGGCGCCAACGCCATGTTGTTCTTCGACCCGGTGCTGCACGGGCTGTTCGGCGGCGAATCGGCGTCCGCGAGCGAGATCCTCGCCGACGACGCCGGGATCGAGCAGCTGATCGAGCGGCTGGAAGAACTCGACGACGAGGCGACCTGGGACGCGTGACCCGCACCCGGTCATGGCCGGGTAGCATGACCTCGTGACCGGCGACCCGCGCGCATTCCTCGCCCTCGACCGCGGAGCGGCCACTTCCGGCGCCGCCTTGATCGGCCGGGTCGGCGGCATGTGGCGGCTGCTCGGCTCCGTCGCCCTGCCTGCGGCCTCCGACCCCGATGCCGCCGTGGGCCTGCTCCTGCGCCGCGTGATCGCCGCCGACCCTCGCCTCGCCCGACGCCTCGGCGTGGACACGGACGACGGTGGGCTGCTCCCGACGGTCACGGTGACCTCGGCTCGGCCACGACGGCTGGTCGTCGTCGCGGCCTCGGAGCGGGCGCTCGCCCCACTCGTCGCGTCGGCGGCGCGGAGCGGCTGGCGGACGATCGGCGTCAGCGCCGAGACGACCGACCCGCTCGCGATGACGCGGCTCCTCCTCGACGAGGCCACCGACGGGATCCTGGCCGGTGCCGGTGACCCCCCCGGGGCCGACGAGCGCGGGCCGCTCGCCGAGCTCACGGCGCTCGTGGGCGCGGCGGCGCGTCGGCGGCCCGAACGGCTGGTGGTCCTCGCCGGCGCCATGGCCGAGTCGACCGCGGCCTTCGGCGACCTGAACACCCGTGACGGCGAGACGCTCCTGGCGCCGGCCGCGCACCCGGGTGTCGAGGGGGCACCGCTGCGCGACCTGCTCAGTGCCCTCGCGCTCCCGGCCGACGACGCCCGCCGCGCGCTCGGGCCGGCGCTGCTCACCCTCGCGACCGTCCTGGAGCGCCGGGTCGAACTCGTGGAGATCGGCTTCAACGGGGGCGTGCGGGCGACCGCGACCCCCGGCGGGCCGTCCGAGGGCCCCAGCGCCGACGTGGCGATCGTCCCGACCGCCCGGCTCGCGCCGTCGGACCCCGACGACGCCACCGTCGATCGAGTACTGGCCTGGACGACGGTGCCTTCGGACCGCCATCGGCTCCGCGACCGGCTGCGCGAGCTGCGGATCGCCCCGTGGTCGGACCTGACCGGGGACGGTGCCGCCCTCAGGATGGCCGCCGCGCGGGCCGCCCTCGCCCGGCTCGCCGAGGCGACACCCGAATTCGATGCCGCGCCCGCCCCCGACATGATCGTCGCGGCGGGTGGCGTCTGGGCGATCGCCCCGGCGCCGGTCGTCGCCCTCGCGCTCGCGGACGTGCTGCGACGGCCAGGGGCGTCGAGCTACGCGCTCGACCACGCCCGGCTCCTCGGGCCGCTGGGGTCGATCCCGGACGTCGAGGAGCGGCGGGCCGTGATCACGGACCTCGCCGACGACCTGCTGGCGCCGCTCGGCAGCGTCGTGACGCCCTCGGGCCTCCGGTCCGGACGAAGTGCGGGCACGCTCACGGTCCACGGTCGCACCGGCCCGGCGCGTCGTGGAGGGCCGATCGACCTGGTCCCCGGCGGCATCGAGGTCGTGGACCTCCCGCCCGGTTCGAGCGCTACCGCGGAGTTCCAGTTCCGCGACACCGTGCGGCTCGGCGGCCGCGGGCGGCACTTCGCCGTCGACGTGGTGGGCGGGCTGGCCGGTCTCGTGGTCGACCTGCGCGACGTCCCGATGCGGCTCCCCGAACGGGCCGACCTCCGCCGCGAGTTGCTCGACGCGTGGCAGACCACGGTCGCGAGCGGGATCCGCCGGTGAACGGCGAGCGCCGGAGCGCCGGGGAGCGGGATCCGGACATCGGCCTGGTCCCGTCCCGACCGCTCATCGAGTCGCCGATCGACGCGGTGTTCGCCCTGTCGCCGGGCGACCGGGCGCTCGTCGAGGCCGGCGGTTCCGTGGTCGTGGGTGCCCCGATCGCCGAACGGCTTCGGGACCCGCGGCTGGAGGACAAGTCGGTGTCCGAGCCGGTCGAGCCGCGGCCCGGCGACCGCTGGCACGCCCTGGGCGGTCGGGTCGTCGCGCCGCCGTCGCCCGGGGCGCCACGCGGCTCACCCGGCGGCGAGTACCTCTTCCCGTGGAAGGGCCGCTGGCGCGTCGCCACCGGCGACATCATGGATCCGGTCGAGACGCCGGTCGCGGGCATCGTCCGCGAGGTGCGCCCGGGGACGTCCATCACCATCCGGGCCGCCGGACGCGGCATCCGCGGGATCGTGGCCCTCGGCGGGCCGACACGGGGACGGCTCAGCCTCGCCTCGGGACCCGACGGCGGCCTGCGCCCGGGCGCCCTCGATGTCGGGATGGCCGGTTCCATCCTCATCGTGGATGCGCGCGTCGATGCCGAGACGCTCACCCGTGCCCGCGCCATGGGCGTCCGGGGGATCGTGGTCGCCGGCCTCGCGAGCAAGGAGCGGCGCGACTTCCTGGCCTCGGAGGCCCGGCAGCGCGCCGCGCTCCATCGACTCCCGCCCTATGCCGTCCTGGTCATGGAGGGGGCGACCCGTCGGCCGATGGCCGGCCAGATCATGGCGCTCTTCGCGTCCCTCGCCGGCCGCGAGGCGGCGATCGTCTCCGACCCGCCGATGCTGGTGTTCGACGCCCCGGACCTGCGGGTCCCGACACCGAGCCCGGACCTGGTGCGGATCCGCGCCGGCGCGCTGATCGGGCAGGAGGCCCGCTGGGTCGGCGCCGCCGGCCGTCGGCGGTTCAGCAGCGGCGTGGACCTCGAGGCGGGGCACGTCCGGCTCAGCGACGGCGGCACGGTCGCCATCCCGCTCGGGGACCTGGAGCGGTTCGTCTGACCGTCGGGCATCACGCTCGTCCTTCCGCTACCCTCGGGCGGATGGCCGCGATCGCCGCACGCACCCGCCGGGTCACGGCACCCGACCCCGACGCCACTTCGGCCCTCGGCCGCTCGCTCGCGAGCGCCGCGCACCCCGGTGACCTCGTGTGCCTGTGGGGCGACCTCGGGGCGGGCAAGACGCACCTCGCCAAGGCGTTCGGGGCCGGTCTCGGGGTGACCGACACGATCACGTCCCCGAGTTTCGTGCTCATGGCCGAGTACGACGGCCGTCTGCCGCTCTTCCACGTCGACCTCTACCGGCTCGCCGACGCGAGCGAGGCCATCGCGGGCGGCCTCCTCGACGATCGCTGGTCGGGCGGGGTCACCCTCATCGAGTGGCCGGACCGGATGGGCGCGGCGTTGCCGCCGGAGCGGCTCGACGTCGTGATCGACGGGTCCGGCGACGATCCCCGGGAGATCCGCCTCACCGCGCACGGGACACGGCATGCCGGGTACCTGGACGTCCTCGGATGAGCGGCCCGATCCTGCTGGTGATCGACAGCGCGACCACGCGCATCGTGGTGGCGACCGGCGCCATGGACGGACGGCCGATCGACATCGCGGCCTGGCCAGCCGGGTACCGACACGGCGAGACCCTCCTGCCGGCGGTCGAGCGGCTGCTGGCCGACGGCGCCCACACACGCCGCGACATCGGCGCGGTCGTCGTGGGGACCGGCCCCGGCGCGTTCACGGGGCTCAGGGTGGGGATCGCGACCGCCAAGGGGCTCGCGCACGGGCTGGGTTGCCCGATCGTCGGGGTGGCGACCGGGGACGCCCTCCTCGCCGCCGCGGCGGCCGACATCGACATCGATCCCGAGCGGCTGACCCTCCTGTTGCCCGCCGGACCGGCTGACCGCATCGAGGTCCGCGCCGGGGCCGCGCCGGCCCTGCTGCCCGCGGGCGTGGAGCCGGCGCACGTCCCCGACGGGGTGCTGGTGGCGGTCGATCTCGAGGACCGGGCGCCGGCCGACGCCGTCGCCCGGGGCGATCGCGCCCGCGACGGGTTGGCGGTGGCCATGCTTCGGGCCGCGGCCGCGAGGCTCGCCGCGGGCGACTCGGACGACCTCGCCCGGCTCGTGCCGGAATACGTGACCCTGCCGCGCGGCGCGGCCCCACCGAGCGGGGAGGTGACATGGTCGCGCGACCCCCGGTGAGGGTCCGGATCGAGCCGATGCGGCTCGACGACCTCGACGCCGTGCACGCCATCGAGCGCGCGAGCTTCGCCGCCCCGTGGCCGGAGAACGCCTACCGCAGCGAGCTCGAATCGAACCGGCTCGCCTCGTACCTCGTCGCGCGGGCCGACGACGAGATCGTCGGATACGGCGGGATGTGGCTGATGGTCGATGAGGCCCACATCACGACCTTCGCGATCCACCCTGCCTGGCGACGACAGGGGATCGGCGAACGCCTGTTATTGGCCTTCCTGGACCTCGCGACCGATCGTCACGCCCGGGAGGCGACGCTCGAGGTCCGTCTCTCGAACCTGCCGGCGCGGCGGCTCTACGAGAAGTACGGGTTCCGGCCGGTCGGCCTGCGGCCGCGCTACTACAGCGACGACCACGAAGACGCGCTGATCATGACGACCGACCCGCTCACCGACCCAGCGATGCGCGACCGGATCGCCCGCCTACGCGAGGGTCTCGACGCCGCGCCGGCGCCGACCGGTCCCGACGATGCGGACGAGCCGGCAGGGGCGGACGACGGCGCGGGCGGCGCGACGTGAGCGGCCCGCTCGTCCTCGCGATCGAGTCGTCGTGCGACGAGACCGGCGTCGCCCTCATCGAGGGCGGCCGCACGATCCTCGGCAACGTCATCGCGTCGCAGGTCGCGCTCCACGCCGCCTCGGGCGGGATCGTCCCTGAGGTCGCCGCCAGGGCGCATCTGCGCTGGATCGTCCCGGTGCTCGACGAGGCGTGGGCGGACGCCGGCGTCGCCTGGTCGGACATCGACGCCGTCGCGGTCACGTACGGCCCCGGGCTCGCGGGTTCGCTGCTGGTGGGCATCAACATGGCGAAGGCGCTCGCCTGGGTCCACGACGTCCCGCTCGTCGGCGTCAACCACCTCGAGGGGCACGTCTACGCCGCGTGGCTGGCCGACCCCGGGGCGGAGGACGTCGCGGACCCGGTCTTCCCGCTCGTGGCGCTCGTGGTCTCCGGCGGCCACACCTTCCTCGCGGAGATGCGCGACCACCTGAGCTACCGGCTGCTGGGAACCACCGTGGACGACGCCGCGGGTGAGGCGTTCGACAAGGTCGGACGGCTGCTGGGCCTGGGCTACCCGGGCGGACCGGCGATCTCCCGCGCGGCGGAGGCGGCCGTCGATCGGGACCGGGCCTTCCCGCGCGCCTGGCTCGGCGACTCCTACGACTTCAGCTTCTCGGGGCTCAAGACGGCCGCCCGGCGGATCGTGACGAGTGCCCGGATCGAGGCAGGCCTCGCCGATGACCCGGCGGCCGCGCTCCCGGACGCGGTCGTGGCCGAGCTGTCGTGGGGGTTCCAGGACGCGGTGGTCGACGTCCTGGTGACCAAGACGATCCGCGCCGCGCGGGCGACCGGGGCCCGGTCGATCGTGCTGGGCGGCGGCGTCGCCGCCAACGCAGCGCTGCGCACGCGCTTGGCTGGAGAGGCCGAGGCGATGGGGCTCCCGTTGATCGTCCCGCGTCCGAGCCTGTGCACGGACAACGGCGCGATGATCGGCGCGGCGGGCGCCCGCCGGTTCGAGGCGGGAGAGCGGTCCGGGCTCGACCTGGACGCGCGCCCGTCGCTGCCGCTCGCCCGGCGATGACCCCGTCCGCGCGTCCGCCCCTGGATCCGGCGGACGTCCGCGCGACCCTCCGCGCCGCGGGCCTGCGGGCCCGCCATTCGCTGTCGCAGAACTTCCTGGCGGACGTCGACGTCCTCGACGGGATCCTCGCCGAGGCCTCGCCCATCCCGGGTGATCGCGTGCTGGAGGTCGGCCCCGGGCTCGGCCTCCTCACCGGCGGCTTGCTGGCGAGTGGCGCCACGGTGACCGCCGTCGAGCTCGATCGAGGCCTCGCGGCCTTCCTGCGGGAGCGCTTCACCGACGCGATCGACGCGGGCGCGTTGCGGCTGGTCGAGGGTGACGCGCTGGACCAGGATCTCACCCACCTGGTCGAGCCGCCCTACGACGTGGTCGCGAACCTGCCGTACCACATCACCAGCCCCATCCTGCACGCCTTCCTCGGGGCGCCGCCGCGTCCGGCGCGACTGGTGCTGATGGTCCAGCGCGAGGTGGCCGACCGGATCGCGGCCCCGCCCGGCAAGATGAGCTACCTGTCGGTGTTCGTGCAGTACCACGCGCGGGTCCGGGTGGCGTTCCCCGTCTCGCCCGACGCCTTCGAGCCCGAGCCGGCCGTGGCCTCCGCCGTCATCGTGGTCGAGCCGTACGACCTCGACGACCGGCTGACGCCCGACGAGGAGGACGAGCTCTGGCGGCTCGTGCAGGCGGGGTTCCGCGAGCGCCGGAAGATGCTCCACAACGTGCTGACACGCCAGCTCCGCCTCGACCACACGCGCGTCGACGCGGCGCTGGCCGAGGTCGGGATCGAGCCCGACCGGCGCCCGCAGACCCTGGCCGTGGGCGAGTGGCTGGCCCTGCGCGAGGTCCTGACCCCGATCCCGGGCGACGGTCGCGGCCGATGACGACCGGCCAGCCGGCGGGCCGCTGCGGCCGCCGCGACCGATGACGAGTGCCGACGACCCGACGCGGCGACTGACGCCGGTCGTCCGGCTCGCACCGGCGAAGCTCAACCTGTCCCTCGCCGTGGTCGGGCGCCGGCACGACGGCTTCCACGAGCTCCACTCGGTCTTCGTGCCGCTCGGGCTCGCGGACCGGCTCAGCCTGGCCCCGGCGGGGGCACGCACCGACACGCTGCATGTCCGAGGGTTCGACGCGGGACCGACTGGCCGACAACGTCGTCCTTCGGGCGCTCGTGGCCACGCGCGCGGCCGTCGGCGGTGGGTGGCCCGGAGGCCCGGGCCCGGCCCCGGCCCTCGCCGCCCGGCTCGAGAAGCGGATCCCGGTCGCCGCGGGCCTCGCGGGCGGTTCCTCCGATGCCGCCGCGACGATCGACGGCGCGCTCGAAGCCTGGGGCGCCGCCCTGGACCCCGAGACCGTGTCGCGGGTCGCGGCCGGCATCGGGTCGGACGTGCCGTTCTTCGCGGCTGGCGGCCCGGCCCTCATCGAGGGGCGTGGCGAGCGCGTGGCCCCGCTGGGCGGGCTGCGCGGCCACCCGGCGGTCCTCCTGGTGACCCCCGATGTCGCGGTCTCGACCCGTGACGTGTTCGCGGCCTTTGACGCCCTGCGCCCCGGCGGCGGGGACGGCTCGGTCCGGATGTCGTCGGCCCACCTGGCCGAGGAGCTCCGGTCGGGCCTCGGGGCATCCGACCTGGTCGCCCGTGCCGGCGTGCTCGCGATGGCCAACGACCTGCTCCCGGCGGCCGCCGCCGTACTCCCGTCGCTCGTGCCGTTCCGGCGAGCGGTCAGCCGCCGCCTGCGCCGGCCCGTCGGCCTGTCGGGCTCCGGCCCGACGCTCTGGGCGCTCTATGCTTCGGAGGCGGAGGCCGCGGCCGCCGCGGAAGAGGTCCGCGCCGGGATCGCCGACGGGACGCTCGTCGCGCCAGGGGGACCGGCGCCGTTCATCACCGCCACGACCATCGTCACCCATCGCATCGAAGGGGAGCCAACGCCATGACGCGATCGGCCATCTCGACCAATGCCGCTCCGGCCGCCCTCGGGCCCTACAGCCAGGCCATCACCGCGGGCGACCTCGTGTTCTGCGCCGGGCAGGGCGCCATCGACCCGGCGACGAACGACGTGGAGACCGGGACGATCGAGGAGGAGACGCGCCGGACGCTGCGGAACGTCGGCGCGATCCTCGACGCGGCGGGCGTCGGGTTCGCCGACGTCGTCAAGACGACGGTCTTCCTGACCGACCTCGCCGACTTCGCGGCGATGAACGCGGTCTATGCGACGTTCTTCCCGGACCCGCCGCCGGCGCGCTCGACGGTCCAGGTCGCGGCCCTGCCAAAGGGGTTCAAGGTCGAGATCGAGGTGGTCGCCTACAGGCCGCGGGTCGGTTGACACCCCGAACGGGCCACCCATACCATGCCGGGACCCGATCGATGACATCCGACCCACCAGCGCCCCGCCCAGCGCGCGTCGCGACCGACGTCCGTCGCGCGACCCCGGCCAGCCGGCGCCGACCCACGTGACCCATCCCGGGACGACGACCCCGAGCGGCCCTGCCGCCATCGTCCTCGCCGCCGGCCTCGGCACGCGCATGCACTCGTCACGGCCGAAGGTGCTCCACCAGCTCTGCGGCCGTCCGATGCTCGCCTACGTGCTCGACGCGTGGGCCAGCACCGCGGATGGCGCCGCGGCGCCATCGCCGATCGTCGTCTACTCGCCATCCGTCGCCGACGTCGTCGAGGCGTTCGCCGATCGGGCGACCTTCGCCCTCCAGGACGTGCCGCGGGGCACGGGGGACGCGGTCCGCGTCGCCATCGACGGGGTCGCCGACGACGCGACCGAGGTCCTGATCATGTACGGCGACGTCCCGCTCATGACCGGCTCGGACCTCGAGGCCGTGCTGGAGGCGCGTCGCGCCGACGATGCGGCCATCGCACTGGCCAGCGTGTTCTCGGCCGATCCCGCGTCGCTCGGACGTGTGGTCCGCGGCGAGTTCGGCACGGTGGAACGCATCGTCGAAGCGAAGGACGCGACGCCGGACGAGCTCGAGACCAATGAGACGAACGCCGGCCTCTACGCGGTCGACGCCGCGTGGCTGCGCCGCCGCATCGGCTCGCTGACGCCGTCGGCGACCACCGGGGAGCTCTACCTGACCGACCTCGTCGCCCTGGCCCGCGAGGACGGGCGCCTCGTGACCGCGGTGGCCTTCGAGGACGACGGGCGATTCGACGGCATCAACGACCGGAGCCAGCTCGCGGCGGCCGAGTGGAGCCTGCGGGTCCGGCTGAACGAGGCCCACATGCGGGCCGGGGTGACGATGCGCGACCCCTCGACGGTCTACCTCGACTGGACCGTCGACCTGGCCCCGGACGTCACCATCGAGCCGAACGTCATCCTCCGCGGCGCGACGAGCGTCGGGGCCGGGACCGTCATCGGCGCGGGAACCCAGATCGTGGACTCGACGGTCGGCGAGCGGGCGTCGGTCTGGGCGAGCATCGTCGAGCGCTCGGTCATCGAGGACGAGGCCACGGTCGGCCCGTTCAGCCACCTGCGCCCCGGCTCGGTCGTCGGCCGCGGTGCCGAGGTCGGCAACTACGCGGAGCTGAAGAACACGAGGCTCGGGGCGCGCTCGAAGCAGCACCACATGAGCTATCTCGGCGACGCCGAGGTCGGCGAAGGGGTGAACGTCGGCGCCGGCACGATCACGGCCAACTACGACGGCCGCCAGAAGCACCACACCACGATCGGTGCCGGCGCGTTCCTCGGGGTCGACACCATGCTCGTGGCGCCGATCGAGGTCGGCGAGGGCGCCAAGACCGGCGCCGGCGCCGTCGTCACGAAGGACGTCCCGGCAGGCAAGCTCGCGGTCGGCGTGCCGGCACGGATCCGCGAGCCCCGGGCCAAACCCGCCGGCGGGGACTCGAAGGGGTGAGCCTCCCGATCGTCCCGCTCCTGGTCATCGTCGTCCTGACGGTGTTCGAGGCGTTCTTCGTCGCCGCGGAGATCGCCCTGGTCTCGATCCGGCGCAGCCGCGTCGAACAGCTCGCCGAGGAGGGCGACCACGGGGCCAAGCGAGTCCGGCGCCTGCTCAACGAGCCGGGCCGCTTCCTCGCGGTCTGTCAGCTCGGCCTCACGTTCATCGGGTTCTTCGCCTCGGCCTACGCGGCAGTCAGCCTCGCCGACCAGTTCACGACGGTCCTCGCCGGGGCCGGCATGGATGCGGGGACCGCCGCGGGCGTCGCGCTCGTCGTCGTGACGATCCTGCTGGCCCTCTTCACGATCGTGTTCGCGGAACTCGTGCCCAAGACGCTGGCGCTCGCCCACGCCGAACGGTTCGCGATCACCCTTTCGCTGCCGATCGAGTTCCTGGCTCGCGCGCTCGGCCCGGTCATCCGCTTCCTGACCTGGATCACGAACGCGATCGTCCGCCTGTTCGGCGCCGAGGTCACCGGCGAGGCGCAGATCACCGCCGAGGAGCTGCGCCTGATCGTCGAGCGGGGTGGGGAGCAGGGCATCCTCGAGGCCGAGGAGGAGCAGATGATCAACGCGGTCATCGAGCTCGGCGACCAGCGCGTCCACGAGGTGATGGTCCCGCGGATCCACATGGTGACCCTGGCGGCCGACGCGTCGCTCGATGACGCGATCGACACGGTCATCAACGAGGGGCACAGCCGGATCCCCGTGTTCGAGGGCACGATCGACGAGATCGTCGGCATCCTCTACGCGAAGGACCTGCTGCCGTTCCTCAAGGGCACCGTCGACCAGCGCCCGGCCGTGCGCTCGATCCTGCGGACGCCCGTGTTCGTGCCCGAGTCGATGACGGTCGACGACCTCCTGCACGAACTCCAGCGACGCAAGGTCCACCTCGCCATCGTGCTCGACGAGTACGGCGGCACGGCCGGCCTCGTCACGATCGAGGACCTCCTCGAGGAGATCGTCGGCGAGATCCAGGACGAGTACGACGAGGAGGAGCCGCTCATCACGAAGCTCTCCGACGATGAGGCGCGTATCGACGGGCGCGCCGCGATCGACGACCTCGAGGAGCTGTTCGACACATCGCTCGGTCTCGAGGACGAGGACCAGTACGACACGGTCGGCGGGCTGATCTATCACCGGATCGGGGGCGTGCCGAAGCCGGGCGACCGGGTGTCGGTCGACGGCCTGACCCTGACGGTCGAGACGACCGACGGGCGGCGTGTCGGCAAGGTCCTCGCGGTCCGCGAGCGCCCCGACCCCGAGGACGACGAGGACGACCGATAGGCCACCCGCTGGGCGCCTCGCCTCGCCCGAGCCGAGTTCATGCCGGGATCGCGACGTGACCGACCTGGTGCCCGACGGCCGCGCGATCCCGCCACCTGGGCACGCCTCGCGGTTCTCGGTGATCGCGCATGGCGGGAGGACCGTCCTCGGGCCGCTCGCCGCCGATCGTCTCGATGCGCTCGCCGATGTGCTGGCGCTCGTGCCCGGCGCGCGGATCGTCGAGCTCGGCTGTGGCAAGGCCGACCTCCTGATCCGGGTGTTGCGGCGCTGGCCGACCGCGAGCGCCGAAGGGTTCGACCGCAACCCGTGGTTCCTCGCCGACGCGCGGGCCGCGGCCGAGGTCGCTGGCGTCTCGGCACGGCTCTCGCTCATCGACACGGACGCGCCCGGCGTCATGCTGGCCGGCCGCTCGGTGGATCTCGCGATCGCGATCGGGGCGACCGGCATCGTCGGCGAGGCGGCCGGGACGCTCGCGTTCCTGGCGTCGATCGTCGAGCCGGGCGGGCAGGTCGTGTTCGGGGACGGGGCGTGGGTCGCGCCGCCACCCGACGACGGACTGGTGGCCTTCGGCATGACTCGCGACGAGTTGCCCGACGGCATCGACGGCTTCACGGCCCTCGCTGCAGCCGCCGGCCTGGAGGCGATCGACGTGGCGCTCGCCTCGACCGCCGAGTGGGACGACTATGAGGATGCCTACGCCGGCGCGATCGAGCATTGGGCCGCCGGCGTCAGCTCGGACGATCCCGACCGCGACGCCTTCCTGGCCCGGGCGGCCATGTTCCGGGAGACCTACGCCGGGTGGCGCCGCGCGTGCCTGGGCTTCGCGCTCGGCCGGTTCCGCCACCGCTGATGCGCCGGCCGCGGCGCGGCCCGAAACGTCAGGCCGAGATCACCGAGACGATGATCTGCTCGAGGCGCGCGCGCGCCGCCGGGGTCACGACGCCCGCGGCATCGAGCTCGGCGAGGGCCTCGTCGCGGTAGCGGTGCGCCTGGTCGCGGGTGTACTCGCGGGCGCCCGTCCGCTCGAGGATCGCAACGACCTCGGCCACCTCCGCGTCGGTCATCGATGCGGTCGCGTGCAGCTCCGCGAGGCGGGCGCGGTCGTCCGGGTCGGCGGCCTCATGGGCGAAGATCACGGGGAGCGTCTGCTTCTTGTGCGCGACGTCGGAGGGCGCCTTGCCGGTCGCGCGCTCCGCGCCCCAGATGCCCAGCAGGTCGTCGTTGAGCTGGAACGCGAGGCCCAGGGCCCACCCGAACCCGCGGTATCGCGCGATGACGTCGTCGTCGTCGGTGGCGAGCAGCGCGCCGGCCTCGATGGAGGCGGCGATGAGCGACGCGGTCTTGCGGCCGATCATGTCGAAGTAGCGCTCGACGCTGATGAGCTCGTCCGAGGCGCTCATCGCGATGTCGAGGTACTGGCCCTCGCACAAGGCGAGGCACGTCTCGTCATAGAGGCGCATCAGCCGCAGGACCTTCGCGTCCGAGAACCCGAGGTCGGTCAGCCGGTGCAGCGCGATCCGCGACAGGCTGAAGAGGGTGTCGCCGGTGTTGATCGCCTGCGGGATGCCGTGGACGGTCCAAAGGGTGGGCCGGTGGCGGCGTTCCGTGTCGCCGTCCTCGATGTCGTCGTGGACGAGGCTGAAGTTGTGCCCGAGCTCGACGGCCGCCGCCCCGGGCAGCGCGCGCCGGTGGTCGCCGGCGATCGAGGCATAGGCGAGCAGGCCCAGCAGGGGCCGCATCCGCTTGCCGCCACTCGAGCCGGTGCCGTCGAGCGCCAGATGGTAGCGGACCATCTCGTACAGCCCGTGCGTCGAGGGATCCCGGTCCGCCACGAGGCGGACGAGCTCCGCCTCCGTGTCCGCGAGGAGGATCGACAGGTCGATGTCGGGGGAGACGGTCGTCATCGCAGCGGCAGTGTACATGAAACGTGTACCACGCAGGTAGCCTGTTGAGGCGGTCGGAACGGCCGGGTCCCGTGGCGCGCGTGAAACCCGGCCGGGCGTGAACGACGCCGGCGCGGGGGACGCGACCGCACCGGCGTCTACCCACCTGTACGTGCGCGCGGGCCGGTCGGATGAGGGCGACGGTGGTACCGTCGCCGGGATGCCCGCACCGCGCCGCTACACCACCGACGCCATCGTCCTCTCGCGCTTCGATCTCGGCGAGGCGGACCGGGTGCTGACACTCATCACCCCCGGCGGCGGCAAGCTCAAGGCGATCGCCAAGGGGGTCCGGCGACCGACCTCCCGGCTGGGCGGCAGCCTCGAGCCGTTCGCGGAGCTGACGATCGCCCTGGCCCGTGGCCGGACGTTCGACGTCGTGACGCAGGTGAGCGTCGGGCATGCGTGGCTCAATCTCCGCAATTCGCTGGAAAGCGCCGCCACGGCCTGGTACATCGCCGAGCTCGCCGACCGCTCGCTCGAGGAGCGGCACGCCGCAGAGCCCCTGTACTCGCTCCTCCGGCGCGCGTACGAGCTCCTCGACACGGGGATGGCCCCCGGGCGAGTGGCTCGCTGGTACGAGATGCACCTCCTGGACGAGCTCGGCGTCCGCCCGGAGGTCGACCGCTGCGTCGAGTGCGACCGGCTGCTCGAGTCCGCCGAGCGATTCCGCTGGGTGCCACCGCTCGGCGGCGTCGTCTGCGAGCGCTGCCCGGGCCCCGGCTACGACCGTGCCGGGCTGTCGCTCGAGGGGCTCAAGCTCCTCAAGGCGTACCAGCGACTCGACATCGAGGCCATCGCCGAGCTTCGGTTGGGTCCGACCGTGGAGCGCGAGGTCGAGGCGGCCCTGCGCGAGTTCGTCCGCGACGCCCTCGAGCGTGACGCGCGGTCCCTCGCGTTCCTCGACGAGGTCCGCCACGCCCCGGTCCCGGGCTGATGGCGACGGTCGAGCTCCGGGACATCGTCACCGAAGATGACTTCGAGGCGGTCTTCCGCCTCCGCCGTGGGCCGGGTCAGGATCGGTACCTCGGGCAGATGATCGGCCATTTCGAGGACGCGATCAGCGACGCCCACGCGTGCCCGCGGTACTGGTCGGTCCATGACGGCCAGGACGGCGCGCTCGTCGGCTTCGTGATGATCAGCGACGGGATCCCGGCCGAGACGCTGGCGGCGGACGACGACATCGTCGGGCCGTACTACCTGTGGCGCCTGCTCATCGACGCCCCGCGACAGGGTCGGGGGTACGGGGCCGCCACCATCGACGCGGTCGTGCGCTACCTTCGGACCCGTCCCGGCGCCGACGTGCTCCTGACCAGCTGCAAGGCCGGCCCGGGCTCGCCCCAGCCCTTCTACCTGCACTACGGGTTCGTCCCGACCGGCGAGGCCAAGTGGGGCGAGGACCTGCTGCGACTCGACCTGACCGATCGACCCGAGGAGGATGGATGACCGCGACGATCGACGCTTCGAGCCCGAAGGGCGCGCGAGCGCTCGCGCGCCTCGACACCGAGCTGATCGGCTGGCTGACCACCACCAACCCCGACGGGCAGCCCCAGAGCTCGCCGGTCTGGTTCCTGTGGGTCGACGGAGAGCTCCTGGTCTACTCGGGCAAGCGAGCGCCACGGAACGCCAACCTCGAGGACCGGTCGCTCGTCGCGTTCAACCTCAACACCGATGCCGTCGGCGACGACGTCCTGACCATGGAAGGCGTGGCGCGGATCGACCCGGGCGGCGCCCCGGCGTCGGCGAACCCGGCCTATCTGGCCAAGTACTCGGCCCTGCTCGCCGACTACGACTGGACGGCCGAGTACTTCTCGGGCGAGTACCCGGTGGTCGTCCGCGTGACCCCGACGCGGTGGCGGGTGGCCTGAGCGTGGGACGATGGCGCGGGGCCGCCATGGCCGCCACGGTCGGTGCGGTCGCCGTCGCCGGAGCCCGGGTCGGCGGGCGACGGGTCGTGGCGCGGACGGAACGCCGGCTCAACCCGACGGCGTTCACGCCGCCGTACTACGCGTCGGAGCGCGCGCGGGCCGTGCACGAGCGCCTGCTGATCGCCGACCTGCACGCCGACTCGCTGCTGTGGGGCCGGGACCTCCTCCAGCGCGGCGACCGCGGGCACGTCGACGTGCCCCGGCTCATCGAGGGGAACGTCGCCCTGCAGGTCCTCGCCGCCACCACGCAGTCGCCGCGGCATCTGAACCTCGAGCGGAACGACGACGGCAGCGACGACATCATCCTGGTCGCGCTCGCGGAGGGTTGGCCGCCGGCGACGTGGCGGAGCCTCCTGGCGCGCGCGCTCCATCTCGCCGCCCGGGCCGACGCGACGGCACGGCGGTCGGGCGGCCGCTTCTCGATCATCCGGTCTCGGGCGGACCTGGCCGCCCACCTGGCGGTGCGCAGTCCGATCTGGCCGGTCACCGCCGGACTGCTTGCCATCGAGGGTGCGCACGCGCTCGACGGCGATCCCGCGAATGTCGACGTGGTAGCCGAGGCCGGCTTCCGGATGATGTCGCCGAGCCACTTCTTCGACAACGCGTTCGGCGGGTCCGCGCACGGCGTCGAGAAGGGCGGGCTCACCGCCTCGGGCCGGGAGATGGTCGAACGGATGGAGGCCCGCTCGATGATCGTGGACGTGGCGCATGCGTCGGCCGCGACGATCGCGGATGTCCTCGCGATGGCCACGCGTCCGGTCGTGGCCTCGCACACCGGCGTGTGCGGCGTGGCCGACAATGCCCGGAACCTCACCGACGACCAGTTGCGCGCCGTCGCGGGGACCGGCGGGCTCGTCGGGATCGGGTTCTGGCCGACCGCCTGCGGCGGCGAGGACGCGGCGGCCATCGCGCACTCCATCCGGTACGCCGTGGACGTCGCCGGGGCAGACCACGTCGGCCTCGGGTCGGACTTCGACGGCGCCGTCCAGGTGCCGTTCGACGCGTCCGGTCTCGCCCAACTGACCGACGCCCTCCTCGATGCCGGTCTCGATGAGGACGTCATCGCGAAGGTCATGGGCGGCAACGCCCTCCGGCTGCTGGCCGAGACGCTGCCCTGAACCGTCGGCCTCGCCGCCTCTGGTAGCATCGAGGACCAGCATCCCGCGCGGCCCTGCCACGGTCGCGTACCAGCGGAGACCCCCGTGACCACCCCGACCCACCGCCCCGACGACGTCGCGCCCGCCGTCGCCGACCTCGACACCATCGTGTCGCTCAGCAAGCGCCGCGGCTTCATCTTCCCGTCGTCCGAGATCTACGGGGGCATCAACGCCGTGTGGGACTACGGGCCCCTCGGGGTGGAGCTCAAGAACAACGTCAAGCGGGCCTGGTGGCGCGCGATGGTCCAGGAGCGCGACGACATCGTCGGACTCGATGCCGGGATCCTCATGCACCCGCAGGTCTGGGTGACGTCCGGCCACGTCGGGTCGTTCAGCGACCCGCTGGTCGAGTGCGCCACGTGCCGGCGTCGCTATCGGCTCGACGAGCTCCCGGGCGCGGAGGACCTCTCGGCCACGGACCTGCGCGACGAGGGGATCGTCGAGCGCCTCGGCCTCAAGTGCCCCAATGACGGCGGGCCGCTCTCGCCGCCGCGCCGGTTCAACCTCATGTTCAAGACGTTCATGGGCCCGGTCGAGGAAGAGGCCTCGGTCATCTACCTTCGCCCCGAGACGGCGCAGGGCTCGTACGTCAACTTCAAGAACGTCCTCCAGTCCTCGCGCAAGAAGCTGCCGTTCGGGATCGCCCAGATCGGCAAGTCGTTCCGCAACGAGATCTCGCCGGGCAACTTCGTGTTCCGGATGCGCGAGTTCGAGCAGATGGAGATGCAGTACTTCGTTCGCCCGGAGGGTGCGGCCGCCGCGGCGTTCGAGGAGTGGCTGCCGAAGCGTCGGGCGTGGTACGAGCGCTACGGCGTGACACCGTCACGCCTCCGCCTGCGAGAGCATGCGCCGGACGAGCTGGCGCATTACGCGAAGAAGGCGATCGACGTCGAGTACCGCTTCCCGTTCGGGTGGAAGGAGCTCGAAGGGATCCACAACCGCGGCGACTTCGACCTCTCGCGTCACTCCGAGGCGTCGGGGGAGACGCTCGAGTACTTCGATCAGGCGACCGACGAGCACGTGATCCCGTGGATCGTCGAGACGGCCGCCGGGGCCGACCGGGCCGCCTTCACGTTCCTCATCGACGCGTACCGCGAGGAGGAGGTCCGCGGCGAGACGCGCGTCTCGCTCGCCCTGCATCCTGACCTCGCCCCGTACAAGGTCGCGGTCCTGCCCCTGCTCAAGAAGCGGCCCGAGATCGTGGAGCTGTGCCACAAGATCAAGGCGGACCTCCAACGGCACACCATGGCCGTCTACGACGACACCGCGGCGATCGGCAAGCTCTATCGCCGCCAGGACGAGATCGGTACCCCGTGGTGCGTGACCGTGGACGTCGACTCGCTCGAGGACGGCGCGGTGACCGTCCGCGACCGCGACTCGATGACGCAGGAGCGCGTGCCGGTCGAGGGCGTCACGCGGCTCATCCTCGACCGCCTCGACACCGCCCGCATCGGGTAGCTCGATGGCGGCGGCCGATCCCACCGGTAGCCGCATCGCCGCGACGGAGATCGCGGACCGTGTCCGCGATTGGCTCGCGACCCTGGACACACGTCAGCGCTCGCGAGCCGTCTTCCCGTTCGGCACGTCCGAACGATCCGTCTGGGGCTACGTCCCGGGACCACGTGAGGGCATGGCGCTCGGTGCGATGGACGCGGCGCAACGAGCGGCCGCGATCGCGATCGTGACGACCGCGATGAGCCCTCGGGGCGCGGCCGAGATCGCGTCCGTCATCGCGCTCGAGACGATCCTCGGTGACCTCGAGCGCGACGGTGGCCGACCCGGCTGGATCCGACGCGACCCGGACCTCTACTGGTTCGCCGTGTTCGGAGAGCCCCGAACGTGGCTCGCCGTGGTCGTGGCGGGTCGGTGGCCACCACATCGCGATCCAGCAAACCTTCGTCGGGCCGACCGCGATCGGGAGCGGTCCGTCGTTCCTGGGTGCCAACCCGGCGGTCGTGCCCCAGGGCCCGTCGGCGGGCGCCCGCGCCCTCACGGGCGAGGAGACACTGGCACACGAGCTGCTCACGAGCCTGACGCCCGGACAACGGCGCATCGCGGTCGCGGACGCGGTCGCGCCGCCGGACATCCGGAGCGGAGCCGGTCCACGCGCCGACGTGCGCGACATCCCGTTCGGCCTGCGCCACGACGCCCTGGACGACGCGCAGCGCGACCGGCTCGAACGCCTGATCCGCCACTACCTGGACCGAGCCCGGACCGAGGTCGCGGCGATGGAGTGGGAGCGGATCCTTGAGGCCGGTCTCGGGGACGTGACCTTCGCGTGGGCCGGGTCGGACGCGCCGGGCCAAGGTCACTACTACGCCGTCCGGGGTCCGCGGTTCCTCATCGAGTACGACAACACCCAGAACGGCGCGAACCACATCCACTCGGTCTGGCGTGACCTGGCCAACGACTGGGGCGAGGACCTGCTGGCCGCGCACTACCGGGCCGGGCACCCGCCGGCGCCGTAGCCCTCGGGAACCTTTTGGGCCCGTCGCGACGACTACCATCCTGAGCGCGGCGACCGTCGCCGCGCCGGCACGATGAGGGTGGCCGTGGACCAGCGAGAGCTCGTCGAGCGAGCGCAGCGAGGCGATCATGACGCCTTCGCCGAGCTCGCCCGCGTGTTCGTCGCGCGGCTGGACGCGGCGGCCCGACTCATCCTCCGGGACCACGAGCTCGCGCGAGACGCGGTCCAGGAGGGCTTCATCCGAGCCTGGAAGAACCTGCCGACGCTTCGCGATCCGGATCGCTTCGAAGGCTGGCTCCGCAGTCTCGTCTTCCGCTCCTGTGTCGACGTCCTTCGACGTCGAGGCCGCCGACCGATCGAGGTCGAGCTGCTGCCGGCGGATTCGCCGGCGGTCGCCGACATCTCGTCGATCGTGGCCGACCGCGAATTGCTCGACCTGGCGCTCCGGCGCCTGCCGCCCGAGCAACGCGCGGTCGTCGTCCTGCACTACTACCTCGGGATGTCGTTGCCCGACGTGGCGACGACCCTCGGGATCCCCGTCGGGACCGCGAAGTCCCGCCATCACCGGTCGCTGGCCGCCATGCGGGCGGCGATCGACATCGACGCGGATGTCTCGACATCTCCGGTCGCGGGAGGGCAGTTCGCATGACCGCCTTCGACCGGGTCGAGCGTCGCCTGCCCGAGCTCATGGACGAGCTCGCGTCGGCCAGCGTCCCCGACTACTTCGACGACATGCTCCAGCAAGCGGCGCGGACTCGTCAGCGCCCCGCCTGGAGCGCCCTGGAAAGGTGGCTCCCCATGGGCGAGATCGCCCGACCCCTCCCGATGCGCCCCATCCCGTGGCGCCCGATCGCGGTCCTCGCGTTGATCGGGCTGCTCCTCGCCGCGAGCGCGGTCTACGTCGGCTCGGCACGTCGTGTGCCGACCCCGTTCGGCGCAGCCACGAACGGGCTGATGTTCTATCACGGCGCGGACGGCGTCATCTACGCGGCGGACCCCCAGGGCGAGACGACCCGGCCCGTCGTGCACGGTGCCGAATCGTACGAATACCCGATCCTGTCCCGGGACGGCCGGCGGATCCTGTATGACCACACCGACGGGACGACCTCGACCCTCTACGTCGCCGACGTGGACGGGTCGAACCCGCATCCGCTCGCTGGCACGCACCAGGGCTGGTCGTGGGCCGAGTGGTCGCCGGACGGCCGCCAGGTCGCGATCATCTCGACGGTCGCCGGTGTCCAGGCGCTGTCGGTCCTGGAGGCCGACGGTTCCGGGGCGCGGACCCTGCCGCTGGGTCGTGACGTGAAGCTGGCCTACTACCTGCCGGACGGGCGGTTCGCGCTCGTGGCCGCCGAGACGCCAGGCCAGGCCTGCCGCCCCGACGACGGCACGAGTCGATGCGCGCTGATGGTGGCGAACGCCGACGGGACGAACGCTCGAGACGATCCTGTCGGCGGCCGAGTATTCGGGTCTGAGCCTGTCGCCGTCGCCCGACGGCAAGAGCCTGCTCTACGTCCGCTGGGTGCCTGACGTAGAGCCGGGTCGGCTCCACGTGGTCGACATCGCGACCAAGCACGATCAGGCCTTGACGATCACCAACGAAGCGGCCGAGGAGAACATCAATGAGGCCGAGTACTCGCCGGACGGGAGCCACATCCTGTTCGACCGGTACGAGGCGACCGGCGAACACTGGGCGGTCGTGCCGGCCGCGGGCGGTACGGCCGTCAATGTCGGGCCGGCTTGGCCGCCCCGTCCGGACAGCACCGTGCCGGAAGCGCACTTCTCGCCCGACGGGGCATCGGTCCTGAGCTTCTATCCCACGACCGATGGCGCGGGCGAACTCTGGCTCCTCGATGCCACGGGCAGGACGCAGCGTCGACTCACGCTTCCCGCGACGTACGCGCCCGCGTGGCAGCGCACGGCGCCCTGACGGTCGTCACGGACCTAGGCGTCGGCGGTCGAGACCTCGGCAGCCGGCGCCGTCGGCGCCGCCTCGTCCGTCGCCGCAACGGCAGGGGTCTCGCCCCGCAGCCAGCGGTCGATCGCGGCGGCGGACCGCTTTCCGTCGCCCATCGCGAGGATCACGGTCGCGGAGCCGCGGACGATGTCCCCGCCGGCGAACACGCCGGGCAGGCTCGTCATGCCGTCCTCGTTCGTCACGATGTAGCCCCACTCGTTGACGTCGAGGTCCGGGGCCGCGGCGCGGAGCAGGGGATTGGAACGTGTGCCGATCGCCACGACGACCATGTCGCAGTCGATGACGAACTCGGAGTCGGGCATCGGCTCGGGCCGGCGCCGGCCGGACGCATCGGGCTCGCCGAGCGCCATCCGCTGGCAGCGCAGGCCTATGACCCAGTGGTCGTCGTCCCCGATGACCTCGAGTGGCGCGACCTGGAGGTCGAAGCGGATCCCCTCTTGCTCGGCGTGATGGACCTCTTCCGCCCGGGCGGGGAGCTCGTCGTGACCGCGGCGGTAGACGATGATCGCCTCGGCCGCGCCCAGCCGCTTTGCCGTCCGGACGGCGTCCATCGCCACGTTCCCGCCACCGACGACGACGACCCGTTGACCGTGGAGTACGGGCGTGTCGCTGTCGGCGCCCCACGCGCCCATGAGGTTGACGCGGGTCAGGTACTCGTTCGCGGAGTAGACGCCCTTGAGGTTCTCCCCCGGGATGTCCATGAACACCGGCAGCCCGGCACCGACCGCGAGGAAGACCGCGTCGAAGCGCTCACGCAGCTCGGCGAGGGTGTAGGTCTTGCCGATGATCGCGTTGGTCTCGATCTTGACGCCGCTCTCGACGAGCCGGGCGACCTCGCGCTCGACGATGTCGTTCGGCAGCCGGAACTCCGGGATCCCATAGATGAGCACGCCGCCCGCGGCATGGAAGGCCTCGAAGACGGTGACCTGATAGCCCATCTTCGCCAGCTCGCCGGCGGCCGTCAGGCCGGCCGGCCCGGAGCCGACGATCGCGACGGACTTGTCACGCGTGGCTGGACTGGGATGGGCCAGAGCCTCCGGGTGAGTCCCCGCCCAGTCCGCCACATAGCGCTCGAGCGAGCCGATCGCGACCGGCGCGCCCTTCTTGCCGCGGAGGCACAGGCCCTCGCACTGGGTCTCCTGCGGGCAGACTCGGCCGGTCACGCACGGCAGCGCGTTGTCGTCGAGGAGCGATCCGGCCGCCGCGGCCATGTCGCCGCGACGCAGGTGGTCGATGAACCGCGGGATGTTCACGCGGACCGGGCAGCCGTCGATGCACTTGGGGTTCTTGCACTGCAGGCACCGTTCGGCCTCGAGCATCGCCAGATGCTCGGTGAAGCCGAGGTTGACCTCCTCGAACGAGTGCGAGCGCCGATCCGGGTCCTCCTCGGGCATCGACACGCGGTCGATGGCCATCCGCTGCCGAGGGTCGAGGGCGACGTCCTCGCCGGCGAGGATGCGCCGGACGAGGTCCTGGATGTCCGAGGCCGGCTTCGGATCCGTCATCGGGCGCTCTCTGCCTCGGCGCGCTCGGCCCCGACCGCCATCGCCGGGATGCGGCAGGCCTCGCGCTTGGCCATCGCCTCCTGTTCGAACGACCGGTACGTCGTCAGGCGGTCGGCCAGCAGGGCGAAATCGACCTGGTGCCCGTCGAACTCGGGGCCGTCAACGCAGGCGTAGCGGGTCTCGCCGCCGACCGAGACGCGACAGCCGCCGCACATCCCGGTCCCGTCGACCATGATCGCGTTGAGCGAGACCGTGGTCGGCACGCCGTACCCGCGCGTGAGCTCGCTGACGGCACGCATCATCGGCACCGGGCCGACCGCGTAGACGGCGTCGGCGCCGACCGAGAGGACGTCCGCGAGCGCGTCCGTGACAAAGCCGGGTCGGCCGTAGCTCCCGTCGTCGGTGCAGGCGATCACGTCGCCGCAGCGTGCCAGCTCCGGCTCGAGGATCACCCACTCGCGCGAGCGACCCCCGATGATGCTGGTGACCCGGACCCCTAGCCGCTGGAGGCCCTGGGCGATGGGCAGGATGACGGCCGTCCCGACGCCGCCGCCCACGCAGATGGCGTGTCCGGCCTCGATGAGCTCGGTCGGGCTCCCGAGCGGTCCCGCGACGTCCGTGATGGCGTCGCCCGGGCGAAGGTCCACGAGGTCGGCTGTGGACTTCCCGATGGACTGGATGATGAGCGTGATCGTGCCTGCGACCGGGTCCGTGTCGGCGATCGTCAATGGGATGCGTTCCGCCCCTGGCCCCAGCCGGACGATGACGAACTGGCCGGGCCGCCGGACCTCGGCGATCCGGGGCGCCTCGACGACGAGGCGAGTGACGTTCGGTGAGAGCTGCTCGGCGGAGACGATCGGGTGCATGTTCAGCCCGTGTCCGACTGCGGTCTTGGTCGACCGTGCCTCGATCGTAGGTGGCGCGGCCGATCGGCCTGACCCGTCACCCGGCCCGTTTCGGCCGGGCCGAATGTCACGAGCGCCGCGCACCTCGAGCCCTCTAGACTCCGTTGGGCTGGCGCGATCGACGCGACTGCACCACCACAGGAGGCGAGGACGAGCACCGAGCAGGTCCGCGCGGCGGGTCAGGGCGCCCCGACGGGAGGGCCGTACCCCGACCAGCCGAGTCGATCGCCCTGGATCGCGCAGCTCGCCCCGGACGGCCCGCCGCGCCGACTCGACTCGGACGCGACCGCCGATGTGGTGATCGTGGGTGCCGGGATCGCCGGCGTCGCGACAGCATTCTTCACGCTCAGATCGTCGGCGGCGCAGGTTCTCCTCGTCGAGCGCGACCGCGTCGCCCGTGGCGCCACCGGCAGAAACGCCGGGCAACTCACGACCTACTTCGAGCGGCCGCTCGCCGACATCGCCGACGAGTTCGGGTCCGACCTAGCGATCCAGGGACAACGTGCGGTCGACGGTGCCCACGATCTGCTCGACCTGATGACGGCCGAGGCCGGGACGTCGGTCCGGGTCGAGCGGTTCGTCGGTCACATGGGCATGTTCTCGCTCGACCACCTGCAGGTGCATCTGCGGAACAACCGACTCCGCCGCGAGTCCGGCCTGCCGACGGAGGCCTGCGCCGTTTCCGACACGGCGCCATTCCTGGATCGGATCCCGCGAGCATACGAGGGCCTGTACTCGGTCGTGCCGCAGGCCCGCATCCGTGAGCTCCTCGAGACGGCGGACGACCGGTATCGGGCCGTGCTCTCGGACCGCAAGGGGTGCGTCAACGGAGGAGCCCTGGTGCAGCAGGTCCTCGCCTACCTGGAACGGCGGTACCCGGACCGGTTTCGCTTCGTCGACCACTCGATGGTGAACCGGGTCGTCGTCGGCCCCGGCCGTGTCGCCGTCCATGCCCTCGGCCATGTCGTGCGAGCGGCGCGCGTCGTCATGTGCACCAACGGGTTCGTCGACCACGTCATCGAGGCCGAGCCTGGTGAGCCGGTCGGCCTGTCCGACTCGCAGCGGGTCGTTGGCACGATCGGCTACATGGCCGCGATCATCGAGGAGCAGCCTCGCGCACCTGCGGCGCTGAGCTACATCCGGAACAAGGCGGTGGGCGGCGGTGACACGCCGTACGTCTACGTGACACGCCGGACATACGACCGCTCGGACGACATCGTCACGCTCACGTGCATGGGCGGGCCCGAGCACCCGATCGAGAGCGCCAGCTACGACGCCGAGGCGGCCGTGCCTGGGGCGATCATGGACGAGATCGACGGGCACCTCCGGCCGTTCGCCCAGTCTCGGCGGCCGCCGGGCCGGCCCTACGACTTCCAGTGGCACGGCCTGATGGGCTACTCGAGCGGGATGGTCCGGGTCATCGGCGTGGACCCGAGGCACCCGGAACTGCTGTACAACCTCGGCTGCAACGGCGTCGGCTTCCTGCCCTCGATCCACGGCGGCGAGACGGTGGCGAGACTCCTTGCCGGCGAGCGTCTGCCGCCAAGCGTCTTCGATCCGCGCTGAGCCGGGCCTCAGGCTAGACGCTCGGCTTGCCCTTCGGCCAGTAGAGCTCCTTCTTGACGTGGAACTCCGGAAACCCGTGGTCCATCAGGGCCGCCTCCGCGTTGAGGATCATGTCCGGGTTGCCGCAGATGTAGACCACGGTCCTGTCCGGTCGGAGGTGGAGGTCCCGGCAAACGTCGATGACGACCTGCTCGGCTCGTCCCGTCCGGCCGGTCCAGCCCGCGTTGCGCGGATCGCTCGGCCGGCTGACGGTCGGCACGTACGTCACCGGGTAGTCGCCGCCCGACTGCAGGGCCTCCAGCTCGTCGCGGTAACCGAGCTCGTCTGCGTACGAGACGCCGTTGAGGACCACGGTCTTGCGCGGGGCGCCCGCGAGCATCGTGTCGCGGATCATCGCGATGAACGGGGCGATGCCCGTGCCCGTGGAGACGAAGAGGTGCGTCCGGTCGTCGTCCGGCTCGAGCATGAACTTGCCCTTCGGCCCGATCATCCGCATCCCGTGCCCGACCGGGAGACGCCACAACAGCGTCGTGAACCGGATGATCGGGACGAGCCGGACATACATCTCGTAGCCGGTGTCGCCGGCCTCCCGCGGCGACGACGCCACGGAATATGGGCGCTGCCAGAGCTTGTCGTCGGCGAACACGCCGATCGTCATGTACTGCCCGGGCTCGAACGGCGTCGGCTCGCCATCGAACTTCACCCAGATGCGCGCAAGGTCGTGCGTGTAGTCCTCGCGGCGCACGATCGTGGCGTTGTAGCGCTCGTCGTGGGACTCGATGACGCGCTCGTCGTCGATCGGGGCCTCGAGGAGTTCGGACATGGGATGACGCGGCCTCCGGACGGGTCGTATTCGTCACGCATGGTACCCGTCGCGACCCGACGCGACGGCGTGCCGAAGGTCACGAACCGGTACCGACGCGGAACGGGCCCGGGACGGAGTCGAGCGCGACCCGCGGGAGACAGCGCGGGCCGCGCTCGATCGGGTTGCTGGCCTCGACGGAGGTCGTGCCTAGGCGGAGCCGATCGTGCAGTCGAACGCGACCGACCCGGACGCGCGCGACCGGTCACGGTCGATGGTCGAGATGCTCGCGAGCCTGGCGCTCGCCGCGGCTCCACGGGAGCCGGACTTGGTCCCTGGGTCACACGACACGTTCGGGTTGAACGGGGCGTACAGGCCCGAGGGGTTGTATTTCCACAGCCAGACGTGCAGCGCCCAGAACGGCGGGATCTCGTAGCGATTCGGGATCTCCGGATGCAGCCGATCGCCCGTCTTCATGAACATCTGCCCGAAGAGCATGGGGGTCGTGTCGCCGTGGTCCTTGAACCACGCGTCCTGGAAGACCACGTACTCGAGGGCGACCAGCTGCAGGCGACCGCGTCGGTCCGGCGCGTAGACGAGCACCTGCGGTCTCGCCGGGTCGAGGCTCGTGGTCAGGTTGTCGGGGTCGAGCCAGTGGAACCCCATGGCTCCGGTGCCGTCGAGCGAGGCGATGCACTCGTGGAGCGGGACGCCGTCCGGGAACGGCCCATAGCCGGCCTTGGCGGCACGATCCGTGGAGTGGAACCGGGCCGTCGCCACGGCGGCCCGCAGGAGGTCCCAGCTGGCGCCGCCGCCGCCATGCGCGGCCGCCCCTGAGACCGCGACCGAGCCGAGCAGGATCGCCGCGAGGGTGGCGCCAACCAGGCGGCCCGTGCGGCGGTTCATGGCCGGACCTTCGTTCGGTCCTCGTCGTGCGTGGCCACCATGGGGTCCTCCTTCCGGTCGCCGCGGCCTGCGGCCGACGTGCCTGCGGAGCGTCCGCCAGCCACCCCCGCGTCGTCATCGGTCGAACGACCGATGACGGCCAGGGCGGCGCCCTATCCGGTCGGGCCGCATCGACGGCGCCGTCGCTTCACGGCGTGTGGGTGTGGCGATGTGGGCGAGGCATGTGGTGGAGTCGGCGATCGGGCCGCATCGAGCGGGCCGCATGCATGAGCCGGCGCACGACGCGAGGGATCGCGGAGGCGAGGGACCGGACGGCTCGATCCGCCGCCGTTCACCCGATGGCCGCCAGCGGCCTCCTGGCGCATCGACTCGATGTGGTGGACGGCAAGGGTCTCGTACGACTTCGGGTTCATGTCGGCCTCCACGCCAACGGCGGTTCTCGCAGCCGACGATGCCGAGCCGACCGGCGTCCGTCATCGGTCGTTCGGCCGACAACGCCGGCTGGACGCGACCCATCCCGCCGCCCGACGGCCTGGCTCGGCACCATCCCGCAACCAAGGCCCACCCCAGTGCGACGGTACAATCGAAGCGCACGACATCGATCGACGTGCGGGCCCGCGCCCCTCCCTCGGCGGCGTGCCCGCGCTTGACCCTCGGAGGACGTCCCCATGGCCACCGCCACGCCCACCAGCGACCGTCCGCATCGCGCCGCGAAGCGGTACATCTACGCCTGGGGGGACGGCCGCGCGGAAGGCAACGCCGGGATGCGCGACCTCCTCGGCGGCAAGGGCGCCGGCCTGGCCGAGATGACCATCGCGGGCCTCCCGACGCCCCCGGGCTTCACGATCACGACCGAAGCCTGCAACGACTATTTCTCGGCCGGTGAGCAGCTGCCGGACGGGCTGTGGGACGACGTGCTCGACGCGGTCAGGGAGGTCGAGCGGAGCACCGGCAAGGGCTTCGGCGATCCCGCGAACCCGTTGCTCGTGAGCGTCCGCTCAGGGGCGAAGTTCTCGATGCCCGGCATGATGGACACGGTCCTCAACCTGGGGCTCAACGAGCGGACGCTCCACGGCCTGATCGAGCTCACCGGCAACGAGCGGTTCGGCTGGGATGCCTATCGACGGTTCATCCAGATGTTCGGCCGCATCGTCATGGGCGTCGACGGCGAGCGGTTCGACCATGCGCTCGAGGCGGCGAAGACGGCGCACGGCGCCAAGCAGGACACCGATCTCGACGGCGCGGCCCTGCGCGACCTCGTCGGCGAGTTCAAGGCCGTCGTCAAGGCCGACACGGGCCGGGACTTCCCCGAGGACCCGGACGAGCAGCTCGACCTCGCGATCAAGGCCGTGTTCGCCTCGTGGTTCGGGAAGCGGGCGGCGGACTACCGCAAGAACCAGGGCATCGCCAACGACCTCGGCACGGCCGTCAACGTCGTCACGATGGTGTTCGGGAACATGGGCGACGACTCCGGGACGGGCGTGGCGTTCACCCGCGACCCGAACACCGGGGAGAAGGTGCTCTTCGGCGAGTACCTGACCAACGCCCAGGGCGAGGACGTCGTCGCGGGGATCCGGACGGCGCCGAAGATCGCCCAGATGGAGACCGACATGCCGTCGGTCTACGCGGAGTTCCAGCGGATCGGCCAGCAGCTCGAGCGCCATTACCGCGACGTCCAGGACCTCGAGTTCACGATCGAGCGCGGCCGGCTCTACATGCTCCAGACCCGCTCCGCGAAGCGGACCGCGGCGGCGGCCGTCCGGATCGCGGCCGACATGGTCGACGAGGGCGTCATCACGAAGGAAGAGGCGATCGCGCGGATCGAGCCGGCGCACGTCGACCAGCTGCTGCGTGACCAGTTCGACCCGGCCGGCCTCAAGGCGGCGGTGCGCATCGCCAAGGGCCTCAACGCGTCGCCCGGGGCGGCCGTCGGGCGGGCGGTGTTCTCGGCCGACACCGCCGTCGAGTGGGTGGATCGCGGCGAGCAGGTCGTGCTCGTCCGCGTCGAGACCTCGCCCGACGACTTCCACGGCATGGCCGTCGCCCAGGGCATCCTCACGGCCCGCGGCGGGGCGACCTCGCACGCGGCCGTGGTCGCGCGCCAGATCGGCAAGCCGTGCGTCGCCGGATGCGCGGAGCTGGTGGTCGACTACGCGACCAAACGGGCGCACAGCACCGAATCGGACGTCGCGTTCGCGGAGGGTGACTGGATCAGCGTCGACGGCGCCACGGGCCAGGTCTTCCAGGGCGCGCTGCCGACCGTGTCCGCGCGCTTCGAGGACCAGCCGGACCTCCAGAAGGTGCTGGGCTGGGCCGACGAGATCCGCCGGATGGGCGTCTGGACGAACGCCGACAAGCCCGAGGAGGCCGCGCAGGCCCGCGGGTACGGTGCCGAGGGGATCGGGCTGTGCCGCACCGAGCACATGTTCCGCGAGGGCGAGCGCCTCGAGATCGTCCGCGACGCGATCCTCGTCGCGAATGTCGCAACGAGGGCCAAGGCTCGACTCGCCGCCGGCGAGGCACTCGACGCGGACGACACCGCGGCGGTCGCGCGCTTCGACGGCGCCATGGCCAAGCTCGAAGTCCTCCAGCAGGGCGACTTCGAGGGCATCTTCCGCGCGATGGACGGGCTTCCGGTCGTGGTGCGCCTCATCGACCCGCCACTGCACGAGTTCCTGCCCAACCTCGAGGAGCAGCTCGTCAAGGTGACCCGTGCCGAGATGTCGGGTGGCGCCTCCGCCGAGGACAAGGAGCTCCTGGCCACGATCAAGAGCATGCACGAGCAGAACCCGATGCTCGGGCTGCGCGGCTGCCGGCTCGGGCTGATGATCCCGGACTTCGTCAAGATCCAGACCCGCGCCATCCTCAACGCCCAGATCGCGGTCAAGACCGCGGGCGGCAACCCGATCGCCAAGATCATGATCCCGCTCGTCGGGCACGTGAACGAGCTGTCGCGGACCCGGGCCCTGCTCGAGGCCGAGGCGAAGGCCGTGGAATCCAAGGCCGGCGTCCACGTCGACTACAAGTTCGGGACGATGATCGAGGTCCCGCGCGGGGCCCTCACCGCCGACGAGATCGCCCGCGAGGCCGACTTCTTCAGCTTCGGGACGAACGACCTGACGCAGATGACGTTCGGGTATAGCCGCGACGATGCCGAGGGCGGCTTCCTCCTCAAGTACGTCGAAGAGGGCATCCTGCCGGTCAACCCGTTCCAGACGCTCGACGATGCGGTCGCCGGGCTCATGAAGGTCGCGGTCGACAAGGGCCGGGCGACCAAGCCCGGCCTCGAGCTCGGGATCTGCGGCGAGCATGGCGGCGACCCGGCCTCGATCGCGAAGTGCGAGGCGATCGGTCTCGACTACGTCTCGTGTTCGCCGTTCCGCGTCCCTGTGGCCCGGCTGGCGGCGGCGCAGGCGGCGCTGACGAGCGCCGCGGAACGGGACAAGTAGCCGCCACGACACCCGCATGAGCGGCCGGTTCCGCCGGCTGTTCGTCGACACTGCGCCGCTCCGGCGCGATCGCGACTATCGGTGGTTGTGGTCGGGCCAGGTCGTCTCGGGCATCGGCAACCAGATCACGCGCATCGCCCTGCCGTACCAGGTCTACGTCCTGACGGGTTCGACCCTCGCGATCGCGGCGCTGACCCTTGTCCAGCTCATCCCGATCCTCATCTTCGCGCTCGGCGCCGGCTCGCTGGCCGACGCCGTCGACCGCCGCCGGCTGCTGATCCTCACCCAGCTCGGCCTGGCGGCGTGCAGCGGGGTCCTGGTCGTGCTGGCGGGATCCGCCGACGTCTCGTTGCTCGCGCTGTTCGCGGTCGCGTTCGTGGCGGCCGGTCTGGCCTCGGTCGACCAGCCGGCCCGTTCGTCGTCGATCCCGAGGCTCGTGCCGCTCGAGCGGCTGCCGTCGGCGATCGCCCTCAACCAGCTGAACTTCCAGATGGCCTCGATCGTGGGACCGGCGGTCGGCGGCCTGCTCATCGCCACCGTCGGCCTGCAGGGCGCCTACATGTTCGACCTGCTCTCGTTCGGGGCCTCCCTGACCGCGCTGGCGGTCATCGCCCCGATCCCGCCGCTCGGGGACGCCGTCCGGCCGGGGCTCGCCGCGATCCGGGAGGGCCTGCGGTTCACCCGTCAGCGCCGCGCGATCCTCGGGTCGTTCGTCATCGACCTCAACGCGATGATCTTCGGGATGCCGACGTCCCTGTTCCCGGTCCTCGCCCTCGACGTGTACGGGACCGGACCCGCCGGGTTCGGGCTGATGGCGGCCGCCCCGGCCTTCGGGGCGTTCCTCGGGGCACTGCTGTCCGGGTGGGTGACCCGCGTGCACCGCACGGGTCGGGCCATCGTCTGGTCGGTCGTCGCGTGGGGTGTGGCGATCGCCGGGTTCGGCCTGGCGACCTTCTCCTTCCCCCTCGCCCTCGTCATGCTCGCGGCCGCCGGCGCGGCGGACGTCCTGTCCGCCGTCTTCCGCTCGATCCTCGTCCAGTCCGAGACCCCCGACGCGCTCCGGGGCCGCGTGACCTCGATCCACATCCTCGTCGTCACGAGCGGTCCGCGCCTCGGGGACATCGAGGCCGCCCTCGTCGCGTCGCTCGTCGGGCCCCAGGCCGCGGTCGTGTCAGGCGGTGTGTTGTGCGTCCTGGGCGTGGGCGCCGTCGCCCGAGCCTTCCCGGAGCTCGCCGGGCACGTCCTGCGCACGACCTCGATCGACGGGGACCTTGCCCCGGCATAGTCGTGGTGCGGACTGGCGACGTTTTGTCGAGGAGGGTGTCGTCCGGTGGCACAATGTGCGGCATGCTGGAGAACGTGAACGACTTCATCCAGACGACGGTCGGGAACATGCCGGTCGCGGTGCTGACGATCGCGCTGCTCGCGACGCCCACGATCCTGTACTTCATCTACCGGTTCTCGGTCGGGAGCGCGTCGCACGGCCGGTCGCGGACGAGCGCGACGCCCTTCGCCCAGTGGGTCTGCCCGAGCTGCCACTCGGTGAACGAACTGTCCGCCCGTCGCTGTTACAGCTGCGCCTACGACGTCGGGGAGTTCGACGACGTGTTGGTCATCGACCCGGTGACCGCCAAGCCGATCTCCCTTCCCGACCAGCCGGCCGCGATGCCGGTCGGCCAGCCGGGCGTCGCCGTCGGTCCGGGCGCGCCCGTCCCCTCGATGGCGTCCGCCGCGCCGACCGTGGCCGCCACGCCGGTCGTGCCGGCCACGCTGCCGACCACCATCCCGGGTGCCCCGGGCAGTCCCGGCGTCCCGGTCGGACCCGGTCGGCCCGTCGGGGTGCCCGCCACACGGACGCCCGCGACGTCGAGCATCGGCGCAGCCGTCGGCGCCCGCCGCCCGTTCGACCCTCCGACGGGTTCCCAGCCGCCGCTCCGACGCCGCGGACCGCGCGACCGGACCCGAGGGCAGCTAGGGCCATCGCGGTCGCCTGGACCGTTCCGGTTCCGGCCGTCACCGCTTCCGGCGTGGCACGGTTGACCCGATCGGGCGGATGCCCGATGGTACGGAAGTACTGACCCGTCCTCCGGCTATCCCTCCGGGAACCCGACTTGACCCTCCTCCGCCGACACCTCAGCGTCTTCGCGTCCCTCGCGCTTCTCACGCTCGCGCTTCCGATGGCGGCCCAGCCCGTCGCGGCCGAGTCCAGCGCGTCCGTGCCGCCGGGCTTCAGCGACGACGTCGTCTGGTCCGGTCTCACCCAGCCCACCGTCGTGGCGTTCGCGCCGACCGGCCGGATCTTCGTGGCGCAGAAGAACGGCAAGATCCGCGCCTACAGCAGCCTGACCGACACGACTGGGACGCAGATCGCCGACCTCTCGAGCGAGGTCTACAACTACTGGGACCGCGGTCTCCTCGGCCTGGCGGTCGATCCGAACTTCGGGCCGTCGCGGCCGTACCTCTACGTCGCCTACACCTATGACCGGATGCTCGGCGACTCGACGGCGCCGCTGTGGAACGACGCGCTGTCCGACGCCGCCCGACCCCACGACCGGCGGCTGCACCGCGTCCGCCCGCCTCTCCCGACTCGACCGTCAGCAGCGGCGGGACCGGGAACTCGGTCACCGAGACGCACGACCTGATCCGGGACTGGTGCTCGCAGTTCCCCAGCCACACGATCGGCACCGTGACGTTCGGGCCGGAAGGGGCGTTGTACGTCTCCGGCGGCGACGCGGCGAGTTTCACGCAGGTGGATTACGGGCAGCTCGGCGTCGCGCCGCGCACGCGAATCGACCCGCCGAACGAGGGCGGGGCCCTGCGCTCGCAGGACGTCCGAACGACCGGCGACCCGACGGGTCTCGACGGGACCATCATCCGGATCGACCCCGACACCGGCGACGCGTGGCCCACGAACGCGAACGCGGGCAACGGGGATGCGAACAAGGCGCAGGATCATCGCCTACGGCCTCCGCAACCCGTTCCGGCTCACGACCCGAGCCGACGGCAACGTGTGGATCGGCGACGTCGGATACAGCACCTGGGAGGAGATCGACAAGATCTCCGACCCGGACGCGACGCCACGCAACTTCGGCTGGCCGTGCTACGAGGGCAACAGCACCCAGCCCGACTACGCGGCGTTCTCGCCTGCCGCTCTGCACGAGCCTGTCGAGCCAGGCCGGCCCCGAGTACACGTACAACCACTCCGCCAACGTCGTGAGCGGCGACGGGTGCACCCCACGGCAGCTCGTCGATCGCCGGTATGGCGTTCCGCGGCACGAACGGCTCCTACCCGAACAGCATACGACAACGGTCTGTTCTTCACGGACTACGCGCGGAGCTGCATCTGGTTCGTGCCCGATGGCGGTGGCGAGAACCCCGACTTCGGGTCGCGCTAGCTGTTCGCGAACCTGCGCCGCGACGGCGACACGCGGGCGGCTCCGTGTACGTCGGCGTGACGCCCGGCGGCAACGTCATCTACGCGGATCTCGACCGGGCGAGGTCCGGATCGATCACGTACGACGCGCACCAACCCGCCGAATCGCGTACTTCAGGCGACCTCGCCGACATCCGGCCAGCCGCCGCTCCAGGTCGACGTTCGACGCCAGCGACTCGACGACCCCGACGACGCACGCTCACCTACTGCCTGGGACCTTAACGGCGACGGACCAGTACGGCGACGCTACGACGCGCAAGCCGACCAAGACGTATAGCTCCAAGGGCACCTACAACGTGGGGCTCAAGGTCACCGAACGAGCGGCCTAGCGGACACGGTCCACCACGTCGTCTCGGTCGGCCTGACCGCGCCGGTCGCCTCATCGACACGCCGGCGAAGTCCCTCGCGATGGGCGGTCGGCGATGACATCGGGTTCTCCGGGCATGCGACGGACGCCCAGGACGGCGACCTGCCCGATTCGGCATTCACGTGGACGCTGAGATCGAGCATTGCCCGTCGGGCTGCCACGAGCACACCGTGCAGACCTGGACGGACATCTCGTCTGGGGACTTCTTCGCGCCGAACCACGACTACCCGTCCCACGTCCGCCTGATCCTCAAGGTGACCGATAGCGACGGCCAGTCGGACACGGACTCGGTCGACTCTATACCCGCGGACAGGCACCGTCGACGCCGTTTCCGATCCCTCGCGGGATTCCCGTGACGGTCGGGAGCAAAGGGATCGGCATCGTCGGTGGCACCTCGAAGTGGCTCGGCGCCCGCCTCCGTCGTGCTTGGCGAGGAGACTTGCGACTTCGACAGCTGGTCCGACGGCGGCGGCCGCGCGTCACGCGGTCACGATCGCGACCGGCTCGACCCACCTGACGGCTTCCTACGCGGTCGATTCGTCCGCGGACGCTCGAATACCTGCAGTGGCACCACGACACACGCCCGAGCAGCATCTGGCAGCCAGGCCGTCTCCCTCGGGGACCGACGTGGACTGGTACGGTTCACCAACAGCTCGACCCGCACCGTGCAGATCAATGCTCGGCGATCTCCCGGGTCGGCCAGCCTGAAGCTGTACCGGGCTGCTCGACCTCCTCGCCACCTCGGACAACCGGGCACGCATCCCGAGGAGATCATCAAGGTGCCTGCCGCAGGGCACCTACGCCGTCAAGGTCACGTCGAAGGGCAGCTCGAGCAACGACCCGTACTACCTCCACATCCGGCGGCTCGGCTCGGGGATGATCGTCGATCTCCGCCAGGCCTACGACGACGACGGCGCCGGCACGCTCCGCCTGGTCGGCGAGCTCTGGAACGGCTACGGATCGACCCGCGGGCCGATCACGGTGACGGCGAAGCTCTACGACAGCGACGGCCACCTGCTCGCGACCCGGGCACGCCCCGACGCTCCTGTACGCGACCAGCCCACCCGGACGCCGTTCTCGATCGGCGGCTCGCTGCCGGATGGGTTCGCCTCCGTGAAGTACACGTCCAGCGCCCCGGCTCCGGGCAGTTCGCGGCGCGGACGTCTCCGTCCACGCGACCGGCTTCAACGAGGTGTACAGCCAATGGCAGGCCCGCGGCCAGCTCAAGGCCACCAGCGGGCCGTGACCGACCTCAAGATGATGCTGACACTGTACGACACGCACGGCAACGTCGTCGACGTCGTGCGCGGGTCCGATCCCGTCGATGACGCTCGCTGAAGAACCGCACCACGAGCTATCTGGCCTGGTCCACCATCACCGACCTCGGTATCGACCGCACGCGGATCCGCGCGTTCGGCTTCAAGCCCTGACCCCGGCCGGCACCTCGATCCGGAATGTGGTCCCGTCCGGGCCGGTCCGCTCGACGTCGATGCGGCCGCCGTTCGCCGTCAGGAGCTCACGGGCGATGGTCAACCCGATCCCGCTTCCGCTCGGTCGCCCGGACGACGGATCGACCGAGCGTGCCGGATCCGCACGGTAGAACCGCTCGAACACGTGCGGGACATCCGCCGCCGCGATCCCTGCACCCTGGTCGGTCACGTGGACGATGGCGACGCCTCCGCTGGCTCCGCGGCTGAGCGAGGCGACCACGGCGACGTGACCGCCCGGCGGGCTGTGCGAGATCGCGTTGCCGATGACATTGCGGAGCACCCGGGTGAGGTGGCCAGGGTCCACGTGGACCACCAGCCCGTCCGGCGACGCTCGTCTCCAGCGCGACGCCACGGTCGCGCCGTAGCCCGTCGAGCGCGGACTCGACGTCGCGGACCACGGCCCCAAGGTCCAGGTCGACGGGCGACGCCTGGAGCGGCGCGGCCTCGGCACTCGAGAGATCGCTCATCTGCGCCACGACACTGCCGAGTGCGGACGCGGCCGAGCGGGCCGCCTCCAGCCCTTCGCGGTCGGCGGGCACGACGCCGTCGACCATCGCCTGGAGTTGCGAGACGAGGACGGTCGCCGGGGTGGCGAGATCGTGGGCGATGTCGCTCGCGGCGCGGCGCCGGAGCATCTCCGATCGCTCGAGCCGGTCGGCCATCGCGTTGAACGCTTCCGCGAGCTCGGCCGACTCCTGGTCGTCACCGCCGGTGGCGCGGGCCGCCGCCTCACCGGCCTCGAGCCGTCGCGCGGCGTCGGCGACGTCGCGCAGCGGACGCGTGAGGCGGTTCGCGACATAGACCGACGCGAGGGCGATGCCGATCACGCTCAGGATCCCGCCGACCACCAGCGTGCCATTGAAGAGGGGGAGGAACCCGCGGTCACCGACGCCGACCGGGAGATCCGCGCGGACGGTCCCGGCCGGCTGACCGTCGACGTCGATGGACGCGGTATAGGTGGCGGCCACCCCGTCCGGCGCCGTGCCGAACGCCGAGATCACGGTTCCGTCGGGCGAGAGCACGGTGACGACCCCGCCGAGGTCGGTCGCGAGCCGCCGGACGAGGGCCTGGACGCGGACCGGGCGATCGAGGCGGTCCGAGAGCGTGATGGCCGCGTCGTCGACGCGCTGTTGCTGCTGCCCCGCGAGCACCGTCTGGAAGCCGCCGCTCACCACGCGGTTGACCAGGAGTCCGACGATGAGGAGGACCGCGAGGACCACGGCGCCGAAGATCAGTCCGAGGCGCCACGCGAGCGGCGGCCGTCGGGCTCGCCGGTCCTCGCTCATCCCGGATCCCGGACCGCGACCAGTCGATATCCCACCTGGGGGATGGTCTCGATCAGCCACGGGACCGCCGGGTCGTCGTGGAGCTTGCGGCGCAGGTTCGCGACATGGACGTCCACCACCCGATCGTAGACGTCATCGGGGCGCCGGGTGACGGCATCCAGGAGCTGTTCGCGCGACAGGACGGCCCCGGGCCGGCGCGCGAGCGCGATCAGCAGGCCCGCCTCGCCCGGCGTGAGGCGGCCGGCCGCGTCGCCGTCACCGTTCCCGGGCGACAGGTCGAACCGTCGGCTGACGGGATCCAGGCGCAGTCGGCCGTCGGCGAAGGACAGGATCTCCCCGTCGGGCTCGGCGGACCGCGGTGCGCTGCGCCGGAGGATGGCCGCGACCCGGGCCGTGAGCTCCTGCGGATTGAACGGCTTCGCCAGGTAGTCGTCGGCGCCCATCCGCAGCCCGCTGATCCGCTCGGCGTCGCTGCGCTTCGCGGACGCGATGAGGACCGGCGTGTCGCCACGGCTCCGGATCGCGTCAAGCACGGCCTCGCCGCTGAGGCCCGGCAGCATGAGGTCGAGGACGACGAGGTCGGTCCCGACTCGAAATCGACGACCTCGATCGCGGCACGCCCGTCGCGGACGACCGTGACGCGGTGGCCGTCGCGCTCGAGATAGAGCCGCAGCAGCTCGCCGAGGCGTGGTTCATCCTCGACCACCAGGATGCGCGCGCGAGCCGCCATGCGTCGCATGCTAGCGGCCGGCGTGTTCAGAGGTCGTGAAGACGCGCGGGCGGCTCCACACACGTTCTTGACCCCGGTCCGCGAGCGTGCCGTCCATCGCGACCCTCCCGGTCGCTCCCGATCGAGGTCTGACGAACATGTCCCGGTACCGGCTCCTCGGGTTCTCCGGAGCCCTGGTCCTCGCCGCCGTCGTCGGTGGCACCGTGATCAGTGCCGTGTCGGCGGCACCCGACGGTCGCGCCGCCGCTCCCGGCGGCCCGCTCGCGGCGACCGCCCCACCGGCGAGCGTCGAGACGGCATGCGCCACGTTCCGCGCCGCGCTGGCGAAGGCCCTCGGCGTCTCGGAAGATGCGCTCGCGGCTGCCACGCAGCAGGCGCTCGGCGCCACGGTCGACCAGGCCGTCAGCGACGGGAAGCTCACCGCGGCCGCCGCCGCGCGGCTCAAGACGCGGATGGCCGCCTCGCCGCCCGACGGCTGCCAACGGCTCGCGGCCCGACTCGACAAGGCCAGGGGGGCGCTCGGCGTCGTGCGCGACGCGGTGACCGCCGCGGCGGACGCCCTGGGGATGCCGCCGGCCGACCTTCGGGCCAAGCTGCGCTCGGGCGCGTCACTGGCGTCGATCGCGACCGACAAGGGCGTCGACCTCTCGACCGTGACCGGCGCGGTGCTGACCGCCGTGAAGGGCGACCTTGACGCGGCGGTCGCCGCAGGCACGATCCCCCAGGCACGGGCCGACCGGATCATCGCCCGTCTCACCGCGCGCCTCGACGCTGGTTCGATCCTCAAGGCGCCCTGAGGGGCGGCGGTCGGCGGACGGCCCGGAGTGCCGCGACGGCCGCGACGGCCGCCGCGCGGCCCCGGGCGCCGTTACCCGGCCACGATCACCTGGCGCGTGTACCGGCCCTCGCGCATCGCGTCGAACGCGTCCTCGAGGTCGTCGAGCCCGATCCGCCGGTCGATGAGGCGGTCGATCGGCAGGCGGCCGTCGAGGTGGAGCTGAGCGTAGAGCGGGAAGTCGACGGCGGGGTCGGCGAACCCGTAGTTCGACCCGAGGATGCGGCGGCTGCCATCCACGAACGGGTAGACCTCGAACGCGGCGCGCGCGCCGAGCGGCGTCATGCCGACGAGGACCGCGGCGCCGCCGAGCGGCAGGCTCTGGATCGCGAGTTCCACCGTGGCCGGCAGCCCGATGGCCTCGAACACGTAGTCGGGACCGCCGTCAGTCAGGTCGCGGAGCGCGGCCACGGTCTCGGCGTGTCCCGTGGCGAGCAGCCCGTCCGTGGCGCCCACGGTCGCGGCGACCGCCAGCTTGGCGGGCACGCGGTCGATCGCCACGATGCGCGACGCGCCCGCGAGCGCGGCGCCCATGACGCACGACAGGCCGACTCCGCCGAGCCCGATGACCGCCACGGTCGAGCCTGGCTCGACGACCGCCGTCTTGAGCGACGGCCCCCACGCCGGTCGTCACGCAGCAGCCGATGAGCGCGGCCACCGCCGGGTCGACGCCGTCGGGGATGGGGATCGCGGCTGCTGCCGGTACCACGCTCGACTCCGCCATCGTCGCGATCGCGCAGTAGGCGAGCACGCCTTCGTCCGAGCTGCCGCCGGGCGCGTCGGACCCCCCGACGCGGGAGAACGGGACGGTGCCGTCGAGGAGCCGGTGCCGGAAGGACGGCGAGGCGGGGCACGCCCACGGTCGTCCGCTCCGGCACGCCCGGCAGGTGCCGCACGGGATGAGCCACGAGAGGGCGACGGGCTGGCCGACCTGGAGCTCGACGCCCGGCCCGACGGCGTCCACCACGCCGGCGCCCTCGTGGCCCATCACCATCGGCGTCGGGCGGTCCCACTCGCCATCGCGGACGTGCAGGTCCGAGTGACACACCCCGGACGCGAGCATCCGCACGCGAACCTCGCCCGCCCGTGGCTCGATGAGCTCCAGTGTCTCGATCCGGGCCGGCTCGCCGACGGTCTCGAGGACGGCCGCCCGGGTGAGCGTGCTCACGTCTCGCCGGCCCGCCGGCGCTCGCGGTGCCGGAGGGCTTCGTACGGGACGTACGCCGGCCACCACATCGCGCCGTCGACGGCGGCGTCGGCCGCGTCCCCGAGCCTCGCCCGGGCGACGGCCACCGCGATCTCCCGTGACACGGCGCGCAGGGACCCGATCGGCGGGTAGAGGGCACCGGACGCCAGCCGGTCGTCGCTGACGTGTCCCGCGAGCGTCCGCGCGGCGGTCAGGAAGGTCGTGTCCTCGACCGTCGGCGCCTCCGCGACGATCGTCCCGAGCCCGACGCCCGGGAAGATGAAGACGTTGTTGGCCTGGCCGATCTCGGCGCGCCGGCCATCGAGCGTGACGGCATCGAACGGCGAGCCCGTCGCGACGAGCGCGCGACCCGCGGACCAGCGGAGGACGTCGGCGGGCGTCGCCTCGGAGGCCGAGGTCGGGTTCGAGAGCGGCAGGACGATCGGCATCGGGGTCTCGGCCGCCATCGCGGCGATCATCGGCTCGGTGAACGTTCCGGCGACGCCCGTGACACCGACCAGCACGGTGGGTCGTCGCCCGCGGACCGTCTCGAGGAGGTCCGGCGTCGGGCCGCCGTCCTCGACCGCGGCGACCGCGAGCTCGCGCTTGGTCGCGTCGAGATCGTCACGACCTTGATGGACCAGCCCGCGCGAGTCGACGAGCGCCACGGACTCGGCGGCCGTGGCCGGATCGATCCCGTCCTCGACCATCGCCAGGCGGAGGAGCCGCCCGATGCCGATCCCGGCCGCGCCAGCGCCGGCGATCACGACGCGGGTCGAGGCCAGCGATCCGCCCGTCGCGCGGAGACCGGCGAGCACGCCCGCGAGGACCACCGCGGCCGTGCCCTGGACATCGTCGTTGAACGACGGCACGCGGTCGCGGTACCGGTCCAGCAGGCGGAGCGCGTTCGCCTGCTTGAAGTCCTCGAACTGGATGAGGCACCCCGGCCACACCGCCTCGACGGCGGTGACGAACGCCTCGACGAGCGCGTCGTACTCGGCGCCGCGCAGGCGCGGGGCGCGGTAGCCGAGATAGAGCGGGTCGGCGAGAAGCGCCGGGTTGTCGGTGCCCACGTCGAGCGAGACCGGCAGCGTCAGCGACGGGTGGATCCCGCATGCCGCCGTGTAGAGCGCGAGCTTGCCGATCGGGATCGCCATGCCGCCGGCGCCCTGGTCGCCGAGACCGAGGATCCGCTCGTTGTCGGTGACGACCACGAGCCGGACGTCAGGGAAGGGGCCCTGGCGCAGCAGCTCGGGGATCCGGTCGCGGTCCGCGGGGGTGACCCACGTCCCGCGGGTCCGCCGGATGATGTGGCTGAACTCCTGGCAGGCGCGACCGACCGTCGGCGTATAGACGATCGGGAGGAATTCCTCGAGGTGCTCCGCCATCAGCCGGTAGAAGAGCGTCGCATTGCGGTCCTGGAGCGCCGCGAGGCCGATGTAGCGTTCCAGGTCGTCGTGCTTGCGCCGCAGGTGCTCGAGCTCGAGGTCCACCTGCTCCTCGATCGTCAGGACCCGGTCGGGCAGCAGGCCGCGAAGGTGGAACACCTCCCGCTCGGCGTCGGGGAACGCGAGGTCCTTGGTCAACAGCCGGCTGCCGAGCAGCGCTGGCCCGGCCAGGCCGATGGCCGCGGGCCGACCCGCGGCGATGTCGTCGAACGGGTCGGGCAGGGGTCGCATCGAGCCGAGCATAGACGGCTGGGCCACCGCCGTCCGTGGTCCCGGCCCACCATGGCCCCATCGCGGGATTGGCCTCTCGACCCGATCTGTGCGACCCTGCCGCCCATGTCCGCGCGCATCCGGCCGATCGCCGCCGCCCTCGCGCTCCTGCTGACGGTCGGGGCCGCGCTCGACCATCGGGCCCGGGTCGGCGCTCGCGGCCGATTTCCCGGCGAAGGACTCGCGCTACCACTCGTACGCGGAGATGGTCCAGGTCCTCCAGGACACCCAGGCGGCGCACCCGGACATCGTCCAGGTCCGGTCGATCGGCAAGAGCTACCAGGGCCGGGACATCTGGGCGGTGAAGGTCTCCGACAACGTGACGACCGACGAGGCCGAGCCCGAGGTCATGTTCGACTCGCTCCATCACGCGCGGGAGCACCTCTCGCTCGAGCAGGACCTGGCGCTCCTGCGCTGGCTCACCGACGGCTACGGGTCGGACGCCCGGATCACGAAGATCGTGGACAGCACCGAGATCTGGATCATCCCGTCGGTCAACCCGGACGGCGCCGAGTACGACCTCACCGGCAACCCGTACCAGGAGTGGCGGAAGAACCGGCAGCCGAACGCCGGCTCCACGCACAAGGGCACCGACCTCAACCGCAACTACGGGTATCGCTGGGGCTGTTGCGGTGGCTCGTCGGGCTCGAAGGCGGCTGCGACGTACCGGGGCAAGGCCGCGTTCTCCGCGCCCGAGACGCAGGTGATGCGCGACTTCATGCTCAGCCGGCGCGTCGGCGGGCAGCAGCAGATCAAGCTCGCGATCACCTTCCACACGGCCGGCGAGCAGATCCTCTGGCCGTACGGCTACACGAAGACCGACATCCCCTCGGACATGACCGCCGACGACCACGCCGCCCTCGTCCGCCTCGGCAAGGGCATGGCGACGCGGAACGGCTACACGGCGATGCAGTCCAGCAGCCTGTACGTGACCGACGGGGACGAGATCGACTGGGCGTACGGCAGCCAGCGGATCTGGATGTTCACGATGGAGCTGTACCCGTCCCACAAGCAGGTGAGCTCGCTCGCCCGGTTCTACCCGCCCGACGAGGTCATCGGCCGCGAGACCGCCCGCAACAAGGACGCGATCCTGTACCTGATCGAGCATGCCGGCTGCCGGTACTCGGTCAACCTCCAGACGAAGACCCACTGCGGCCCGCTGTTCGACGACTTCGAGACCGCGAACGGCTGGACCGTGGACCCGCTCGGGACCGACACGGCCACCGGCGGCAAGTGGCAGCGCGGGAACCCGGCGGCCACGACCCGCCAGGCGGGGACCGTCCCGTCCGGGTCGCGCGCCCTGGTCACCGGGCTCGCCGCCGGGTCGTCGTCGAACGCCAACGACGTCGACGGCGGCGTGACATCGGTCCGGTCCGCGCCGGTCACCCTCCCCGCCACGACCGGATCGCTGACCTTCCGCTACTACCTGGCGCACGCCTCGAACTCGTCGGCCGCGGACTACTTCCGCGCCTTCGTCGAGCGGGACGACGGGACCCGCACGCTGGTCCAGCAGGAGCGCGGTGCGGCGAACATCGACGCGCCGCGGTGGCGCACGGTGTCCGTGCCGATGACCCCGTGGGCCGGTCAGACCGTCCGGATCGTCTTCGAGGCGGCAGACCTGGCCGGCCCGAGCACGGTCGAGGCAGCCGTGGACGACGTCCGGATCACTCGCCCGTAGGACGCGGCAGGCGGACGGCGAACGTCGTCCCGCCACCCGCCGGCGTCGTCACCGCGATCGTGCCGCCGTGCGCCTCCACCAGGCCTCGCGCGATCGCGAGGCCCAGCCCGGAGCCGCGCGAGTCGTCCCCCTTGATGAACCGGTCGAAGACATGGGGGAGCAGCGCGGGATCGATCCCCGGGCCGGTGTCGGCCACGGTCAGCGTGACCCACCCGGGCTCGGCTGTACCGCCGCCGAGCGTGACCGCGCCCCCGGACGGCGTGTGCCGGAGGGCGTTCGCGACGAGGTTGGTCAGGACTTCGCGGATCCGGACGGGGTCGATCTCGAGGAGCGGCAGGTCGCCATCGATCGCGGTCGCGAGCGTCACCCCGGCCGTCGCCGCTCCGGGCGTGAACGCGCGCATGACGTCGCCGATGAGGACGTCGGGGTCGGTCGGCTCCGGGTACAGCGGGAGGGTGCCCGCCTCGGCAAGGGTGATCGTGCGCAGGTCGTCGATCAGCCGTTCCAGGACGCGAGTCTCCTCGAGGATCGGCGCGAGGTGGGCGGCGTCGGGTGGGTACACGCCGTCGATGATCGCCTCCAGGTTGCCCGTGATGACCGCCAGCGGCGTTCGGAGTTCGTGGCTGATGTCCGCGAGGAGCGTCCGTCGCTGCTCGTCGTCCGCCTCGAGGCGGGCGGCCATGGTGTCGAAGCCCGCCGCGAGGGACTGGATCGCCGGGACGTCGGACTCGGGCCGTCCGATGCGGACGCCGTAGTCGCCGCCCTCCACCCGCCCCGTCGCGTCGAGGATCAGGTCGAGCGATCGCGCGGCGCCGCGGAGCCCACGACCGACGGCCGCCATGATCCCGATCCCGCCGGCGACCGCGATGACGGCCGGCACCGGCCCGAGGCTGGCCAGCAGCGACCCGACGACGAGGAGGATCGAGGCGGCGACGATGATGAAGACCAGACCCGCGAGGCACCCGAATCCGCGCTGGAACCGTCGACGGGAGTGCCGGCCCTGGCGGCGGATCGCCCGCATCCGTCGTTGCATCTCGCGTCGCCGGAGCACCTGCCGATCCGGCCCGACGTCCGCGCGCCGCGGCGCGGTCATCCGGCCGAGCCTCGGTCGTCGGCGAAACGGTAGCCCACGCCGTAGACGGTCAGGACGTACCGCGGCACACGCGGGTCCGGCTCGATCTTGCGGCGGAGGTTCTTGACGTGGGAGTCGATGGCCCGTTCGTACGACTCGAAGGCGACGCCGCGAACGGCGTCGAGCAACTGCGAGCGCGTGAAGATCCGGCCGGGGCTCGCGGCCATCGTCGAGAGGAGGCCGAATTCGGTCGCGGTCAGCTCGACGGACCGTCCGGCCACGGAAGCGTGCATGCGCGGCACGTCGAGGGTGACGTCCCCGGCCCGGATGACGTCACCCGGTTCCGCGGCCCGCTCGGTCCGGCGCAGCACCGCCTTCACGCGGGCGACGAGTTCTCTGGGCGAGAACGGCTTCGTGAGGTAGTCGTCCGCTCCGAGTTCGAGACCCAGCAGCTTGTCGATCTCGTCGTCGCGGGCGGTCAGCATGACGATCGGGATCGTGGAGTCGCGCCGGAGCTCGCGCGTGACCTCGAGGCCGTCGAGGCCGGGGAGCCCGATATCGAGGACGACCAGGTCCGGTCGCCGGCGACGGGCGGTCTCGACGGCGTCGCGGCCGTCCCCGGCCGTGAGGACGGCGAAGCCCGCGTGCTCGAGGTAGTCGCGGGCGAGTTGGACGATCTTCGGTTCGTCGTCGACGACGAGGATGGTTCGCATGCGGGCCATCGTAGAGGGCGGATGCGCCCCCGGGGATGATGCCCGGGGGCGCGTGGGGGAGGGGAGGACGGTCAGCTCGCGGACGGGCCGGCCGGCGGTTCCGGCGGGGTCGCGTGCGCCTGGCGGTGCCAGTCGTCGAAGGTCCCGTGGAACTGGGAGGCGTAGCGGGCTCGCCGGGCGTCGGGATCCCAGCCGGGACCCCAGCCGTGGCCGCGTCGGCCGCCGAAGATCACGGCCCGGATGAGGCCGATGACCAGGAACACGAAGAACAGGCTGAACAGCAGGCCGAAGAACCCGAAGCCGAAGCCCACGGGCCCCCACCCGAACCCGTAGGCGGGGACGACGACCGGGGCGACCACGGTCCCGGCGGCGACGGCTGTGGTCGTGACGGCCGCAGATAGGCCGGCTTGATAGGCGGTGGTGGCGATGATCCCGCCGCCGACCGCGAGGACGGCGACCAGGATGATCGCGGCGACGATGCGGGGCATGGGCGCGGACTCCTTTGATCGGATGTCGGGACCCCCGATGGATCCCGTCGCCTCTCACGTTCGCGCCGCGATGTGGAGCGGATATGGAGGGGACGTGGGCGCCCCGTCGAGGAAGTCTTGACAGTGGCACGTCGCACTGGCACAATCGACCCATGCCTGACGACCCGCGTTACAGCCTCTCGGAGCTTGCCGACCTCGCCGGGGTGACGCCGCGCACGGTGCGTTACTACCTCGCGAGCGGCCTCCTGCCGGGCGTCGGCCAGCCCGGCCCGGGCGCCAAGTACGGCGACGACCACCTCGATCGTCTGCGTGTCATCCGTCGGCTGCAGCGAGAGCATCTGCCGCTCGCCGAGATCCGGCACCGGCTGGCGGGCCTCGACGAGGCGACCATGCACGACCTCGCGCACATCGACGAGGACGACCGCCCACCGGACTCGGCGCTCGAGTACGTCCGGTCCGTCCTCGGATCGGCCCCAGCGCCCATCTCCATGCCCCGCCAGTCGATGCCGGCCGGAAGCCTGCTGCGACGGGCGGCCCTGCCCGTCACCGAGCCCCTCGGCGACGCATCCAGCCCGACGACCTCGACCGTCGAGCGCTCCCAGTGGGAGCGTGTCGTGATCGCCCCCGACGTCGAGCTCCATGTCCGGCGTCCATCGAGTCGGACCCAGAACAAGCGGATCGATCGCCTGATCACGATCGCGCGCGAGCTCCTCGAGGAGGATTGACATGACCACCGACCTTCGCTCCACCTTCGCGGTCCGACAGGACCGCCGCTACATCCGCCAGACCGCCCACAGCGAGCGGTTCGTCGTCGCGACGATCGAGGCGCCCCGGGCCGTGGGCACGCGACCTCGACCGCCGGTCAACCTCGCGATCGTGCTGGATCGCTCCGGGTCGATGTCCGGGCAGAAGCTCGAGACGGCGAAGCACGCCGTCGAGGAGGCGGTCGCCCGACTCACGGCCGACGACCGGTTCAGCATCGTGGTCTATGACGACCGAGTCGATGTCGTCGTCCCATCGACACCCGCGACATCGGACGCCCGCCGGTCGGCGGTCGATCGGCTCGGCGAGATCCACGCGCGAGGGACCACGAACCTGGCGGAGGGCTGGCTTCGAGGCTGCGAGCAGGTCGCCGCCCATCTGACCGGCGACGGCATCGACCGCTGCCTCCTCCTGACCGACGGTCTCGCGAACGTCGGGATCACCGATCCTGGCGAGCTCGCCGCGCACGCCGCGGCGCTCCGGTCGCGCGGGGTCTCGACCACGACGTTCGGCGTCGGATCGGACTTCGACGAGCGCCTGCTCACCGACCTCGCCGACGCGGGTGGCGGGCATTTCTACTACATCGCTGACGCGCCGCAGATCCGGGACGCCATCACCTCCGAGGTCGGCGAGACCCTCGAGGTCGTCGCGCGCGATGTCGTGCTCGATGTCACCGCTCGCGACGACATCCGCATCGATGCGATCACCCCGCATCGGGTCATGCGCCAGGGCGGACGGACATCGGTGGCCATCGGCGACCTGGGCTCGGAGCAGGTGGTGGAGGTGGTGCTGCGCCTGTCGTTCCCCTATGGGGAGCCGGGGCAGGAGACCGGCGTGATCGTCGCGCTCGGCGATCGCGACGGCGTGCTCGAGGGGAGGGACGATGCGGCTCGGCTCACCTGGACCTACGCCGACCACCGCACCAACGACGCCCAGGCTCGCGATCCGGAGGTGGACCGGGTGGTCGCCCGGGTCTTCGCGGCCCGTGTCCGCCAGGAGGCCGTCGGCCTGAACCGCGACGGTCGGTATGACGACGCCAGGAGGCTCCTGCGAGGGACCGGGCGACGCATCCGGGACTACGCCGGCCGCGACCCGGCCCTGCTCGGGATCGTCGCCACGCTGAGCGAGGAGGAGGCGCTCTACGCGGCGCCGATGGCCGAGCAGCAACGCAAGCAGCACTACTACGCGAGCGCCAACATGGCCCGCTCTCGCGACGCACAGGGACGCTCGATGAAGCGCCCGACGAGCTGATCGGCCCAAACCCCTTGATTCGGTCGCGTATAGTCCGCGCGTAGAGGCGCCCGGAACGGATCCGCACGTGCCCAGCGGCGGTCGCCTGCACGGTTGGAGGGATCCATGTCTCTGGAAGGCATCGTCATCGGACTCCTCGCCCTGGCCATCGGCCTCGGCTGGGCGTTCTACGGTCTGAAGGTCTTCACGATCCTCTTGCCCATCTGGGCGTTCTTCTTCGGCCTGACCTCCGGGGCACAGTGGAGTCAGGACATCTTCGGTCAGGGCTTCCTGAGCACGGTGCTCTCGTGGGGCATCGGCATCGTGTTCGGCGCCGTCCTCGCCGCCATCTCGTACTTCTGGTACTACGCGGCGATCACGATCGCCGGCGGTGCGCTCGGGTACGTCCTGGGCGTCGGGTTCATGGATTGGCTCGGCATCGACGCCGCGATCCTGGGGATCATCGTCGGGCTCATCGTCGGCGCGGTCTTCGCGGCGGCGACGTTCCTCCTCGGCGTCCCGGCCTGGCTGATCATCCTGTTCTCCGGCATCAGCGGCTCTGCTGCGGCCGTCAACGGGGTGCTCATCCTCCTCGGGAGGATCAAGGTCGAAGACCTGAGCAGTGGCGTCGTCAACGGCCTGCTGACCGACACGACCATCGGCATCATCGCCTGGATCGTGCTGGCGGTCGTGGCGATCGTGTGGCAGACGCGGGACGTCGGCCGGACGGTCACGACGATCGAACGGACGAACTACCGCTACTACTAGGCAGGTGCATCCGCGGTCGCTCGTCGCCGCCATCGACCAGGGGACGACGAGCAGCCGCTGCATCCTCTTCGACCATGCCGGGTCGATCGTCGCGAGTCACCAGCTGGAGCACGCGCAGATCACGCCCAGTCCCGGCTGGGTCGAGCACGACCCCGACGAGATCATCGAGCGCGTGCGCGCCTGCGTGCGCGTCGCGATGCGCGAGGCCGGCGCGGACGCGCGCTCGCTGGCGGCGGTCGGGATCAGCGACCAGCGTGAGACGACCGTCGTGTGGGACCGCCGCACCGGCCGTCCCGCCCACCCCGCCATCGTGTGGCAGGACACGCGCACGGCGGAGATGGGCCGACGGCTCGCCGCGGCCGGCGACGGCGGCCTGGACCGGTTCCGTGCCACGACCGGGCTGCCCATCTCCACGTATTCGTCCGGGCTCAAGCTCGCCTGGATCCTCGACGCGCTCGGCGACGATGGCCGGGCGGCGGCCGGACGGGGCGACCTGCTCTTCGGCACGATCGACAGCTGGCTCATCTGGCACCTGACGGGCGGGGTCCAGGGCGGCGTCCACGTCACGGACGTCACGAACGCCTCGCGGACGATGCTCATGGACCTCGAGCGACTGGCGTGGGACGGCGCGATCCTCGACGAGCTCCGCATCCCGCGCGCCATGCTGCCCGAGATCCGTGGCTCGTCGGAGGTGTACGGCGCGGGCACGGGCGATCTGGCCGGCGTACCGATCGCGGGGGACCTCGGCGACCAGCAGGCGGCCCTGTTCGGCCAGACGTGTTTCGAGGCCGGGCAGGTCAAGTGCACCTACGGGACCGGGTGCTTCCAGCTGATGCACACGGGCGGGCGGCCCGTCCACTCCACGCATGGACTCATCACCACGGTGGCCGCGCGACTCGGCGGCCCGGGGACGCCGACGACCTACGCCCTCGAGGGCTCGGTGGCGGTCGCCGGCTCGTTGATCCAGTGGCTTCGCGATGACCTGGGCATCATCGGGGACGCCGCCGAGGTCGAGCCGCTCGCCGCGAGCGTGCCGGACAGCGGGGACGTGGTCTTCGTCCCGGCGTTCAGCGGGCTGTTCGCCCCGCGCTGGCGCAGCGATGCGCGCGGGGTGATCGCCGGCCTCACCCGGTTCACCACCAAGGCGCACATCGCGCGCGCCGCCCTCGAGGCGACCGCCTACCAGGTCTACGACCTCGACGAGGCGATGGCCGCGGACCTGGGCGCCGCGCTGTCCGGCGACATGCGCGTGGACGGCGGGATGACCCGCAACCAGCTCCTGATGCAGTTCCAGGCGGACATCCTGGGCCGACCGGTGGCCGCGCCGCCGATCCTCGAGACGAGCGCGCTGGGGGCGGCCTACGCGGCCGGCCTGGCCGTCGGGTTCTGGAGCGGGCTCGACGAGCTGAAGGCCATGGACCGGGTCGCGGCGCGCTGGGAGCCCGACATGGGCGACGCAGACCCGCGCCGCCGGCATCGCGCGGTGGCGCAAGGGGGTCGAGCGGTCGCTGGACTGGGTCGACTGAACGGTCCGCGCCGACTGGACGGTCGGTGCCACCATGGAACGCATGGCGCGTTTGCGGGGATCCGGTCGGCGATGGCGATCGGCGCCCTGGTCGCGACCGTCCTCGGCGGATGCGACGCATCGCTCGCTTCCGGTCGCCTCCGACGAGCCGCCCGTGACGCCTCCGCCGGCCAACATCATCGACCAGCTGGTCCGATCGACGATCCAGGCCACCGGCGCCGAGGCCCCGTATCAGGTGCTCGAGATCCGCGAGGGCGCCTTCGACGACCTCCGGGGCCTCACGCCCGAAGCCGAGGCCGCCGGGTCGATCACGCCCTATGCCACCGGTCGCCGGAGCCTCGACCGGCGGGTCTGGCGGGTGCGGCTGATCGCGACGGAGCCTTCGACGGCGTGCACCGGCGACCCGTGCGTGCGGCCGCAGTTCTATGTCGAGGCGTTCCTCGACACCACGACCGGGTCGGTGATCGCGGTCGTCACCGGGCCGGTCCCATCCGGCCTCGCCTCGCCCGCGCCCTGACGCGACCCGCTACGCCCACGGGCGGAGCGGTGCCAGGAACGACACGATCGCCTCGGTCAGCCGCTCCGGGACCTCCATCCCGATCATGTGCGCGACGTCGTCCCAGACGATCGCCCGGGCGTCCGGGGCGTTCGCCGCGAGATGGCGGGCGGTCGCGGCCACCTCGCTGAAGTCCAGGCCGCCGGCGACCGCGAGGACCGGCACACGCAGCTCGGCGAGTCGCGCGTTCGCATCCGGCTCGAAGACGATGGGCTGCCCGTCGATATGCCCGGGCTGGTACAGCGCCGCGTCCATCGTCGCGGACCGCCTCGCGGATGGCCGCGTCGACGCGCCCCGCGTCCTGGCCGGGACCGTCGACCCACGCACGGACGTCGATGTCGGCGATCGCGTCGGGATCGGGCGGGTCCGCCGACTCGAGGGCGTCCATCGCGTCGAAGAGCTCGATCTCCTCCGGCGTCGCCCCGCCGTCGAAGCCGCCGAGGCCGGCGCCGACCCCGACGACCGCGACGAACCGGTCGGGGTACTCGATCACGGTGTCGAAGGCGATGTGCCCGCCACGCGAGTTGCCCACGATCGCCGCACGTCCGATCCCGAGGGCATCCAGCACGGCGACCACGTCGGCGCGGTTCGAGAACGGCACGTCTTCGGTCACGGTCGCGCCGAACCCACGCTGGTCGTAGCGGACCACGCGATGGCCGGCCGCGACGAGCAGGGGTGCCATGGCGTCCCAGGCCCGCAGGTCCGCGATGCCGGCATGGAGCAGGACGATCGGTGGCCCGGCCCCCTCGTCGACCGTGTTGAGCCGTCCCCCGGGGACGTCGATCCAGGTCTGCGTCATGCCACAGCGTCTCCATGCGGGCTCCACACTCGGTCTCGAGGATAGCGGCATGGAACCGATCATCCGTGTCAGTCACCTGACCAAGCAGTACAAGAAGTCCACCACGCCCGCGGTCGACGACATCAGCTTCGACGTCGCTCCCGGGGAACTCTTCGCCTTCCTCGGCCCCAACGGGGCAGGGAAGACGACCACGATCTCGATCCTGACCACGATCCTGGCCAAGACCAGCGGGACGGTCACGATCGCCGGCCACGACCTCGAGACCGATGCGACCGGCGTCCGCCGCCAGATCGGGATCATCTTCCAGAACCCGAGCATCGACGAGCACCTCTCCGGCGAGGAGAACATCCGCCTCCACGTGGCGCTGTACGGCCTCTACGGCTATCGCCCGTTCTATCGCGCCATGCCGGCCGAGTACCGGCGCCGGGTGGAGGAGCTCGCGGCGATCGTCGGCCTCTCGGACGACATCGACAAGCCGCTCCGGACGTTCTCCGGGGGCATGAAGCGCAAGCTCGAGATCATCCGCAGCCTGATGCACCGGCCGCACGTCCTGTTCCTCGACGAGCCCAGTTCCGGCCTCGACCCGGTGAGCCGCCGCGGCCTGTGGGACTACCTTCGGCGGGTCCGCCAGACGGACGGCACGACGGTCTTCCTCACGACGCACTACCTCGAGGAAGCGGAGGACGCGGACCGCGTGTGCGTCATCGACCACGGCCGGATCTCGATCATCGGCACCCCCGACGACCTCAAGCACGAGCTGCTCGACCGATCCGTGCTGCTCGACGCGCCGGACCGCGCCGCGCTCCGCGCCGAACTCACCGGGCTGGGGCTCACGCCCGTCGCCGATGCCGCCGGGCTCCTGCGGGTGCCCTACGCCGGCGCCACGGCGCAGGACCTGATCGCCCGGATCGGCACCCCGCTGTCGGTCCTGCGCGTCCACGAACCCAGTCTCGAGGAGGCCTACGTGGAACTCCTCCGAACATCCGAGGAGGCCATCGCATGACCGCCATCACCGGCACCCGCGCCGGAACCGATCGCCGGCAGCCGCCGCGCCGTCATCGCGCGCGAGGTGAACGCCACCTTCGCGATCGCCTGGCGGGAGATCCTCCGGGCCGTCCGGAGCCCCGTCTCGATCGCCGTCACGGTCATCTTCCCGATCCTGTTCATCGGGATCCTCGGCGGCAGCATCGACCAGAACCTCAGCGGGGCGATGGCGTTCGCGTACCTGCCCTACATGCTGATCGGGATGGTCGCCAACGCCATGTACCAGGGGACGATCGGCGGCGTGACCAGCCTGATCGAGGACCGCGAACGTGACCTGACCGCAGAACTCTTCGTCGCCCCGATCTCGCGCTACGCGGTCCTCGTCGGCAAGCTGATCGGATCTGGGATCGGCGCGATGTTCTCGCTGATCGGGATCGTGGCGATGATCTTCGTGATGCAGATCCCGATGGACTTCGGCGACCTGCTCCGCGTCATCGCGATCTCGCCGATCCTGGCCCTCGCCGGCGGTGCGCTCGGGATCATGTTCATCGGCCTGACCCAGGACCCGAAGGTCGTCTCCATCGGCGTGCCGTTGCTGATCTTCCCGCAGATCTTCCTGTCGGGGGCGTTGATCCCCGTGGCCGCGTCGAGCGGGATCCTCGGCCTCCTCGCCAAGATCATCCCGATGACCTACTCGATCGACCTGGCTCGCAACATCTTCTACTGGGGCAAGCCCGAGTACGGCGCCGCGGTCCTGAACCCCCCGATGCTGGACCTCGCGGTCACCGTCGGGTTCATCCTGGTGTTCGTGGTGGTCGGGACGTACCTCTTCGTCCGGGCGGACCGGAACCGCTGACGCGGCGTCAGCCGTGGGTCCCGACGAGGACGAGGTAGGTGACGCCGTCATCGGCCGTGACCGACGGCGTGACGGTGACGCCGTGGTAGTCCCGCGACCCGAGGTCGAGCCGGGTGACGGCCGGCTCGACCGACGGGCAGGTGACCGGCACGGATCCGACGTCCACGCCCGCCTTGTCCTTGATCCGGCCGCCGGCCGCCCGGAGGGTGACGGTCATCGTCCCCTCGCCCGTGCAGACGGCGATCACCGAGACGGTCGATCCGATGGTCGATCGCAGCACGGTCCCCGGGTGCTCGCCGACGTTCGCGGCGCGAGCGGCCAGCGTCCAGCCCTTCCCGAACGCGGTCACGTCGAGCGCGGGCAGCGATGGCAGGGGCGTCGGGACCGGGGTGGCGGTGGGGGAGGGCGTCGGGCTCGCGCTCGGGCCGGGTGTCGCGGTCGCGGCTGAGGCCGCGGTCCGTCCCGGGGTCGGCGTCGGCGTGGCGGACCCGCACGCGGCGATCAACGCCAGGATCGCCATCGAGGTCGCGACCATCGGCGCGTGACGGGTCATCGCGGTCCCTCCGAGCATCGAACTGGGCGCCAGTATGCCGGAGGGGCCATGCCCGCTCGTCCGGCGGGCGGCCCGGCCGGCGGATGGCGCTCCTGGCCAAGCGATGGCCGCCCAGGAGCGGCCAGCCGAGAAGGTGGTGCGCGCGAGTCGACATCGGGCCGTCGATAGCACTTTCGTGCTATTGCGGCTGCCGGGTCCAAGCGGACATTGGAGAGGTGCAGTCCTGACGTCTTGCGACCATTCGTGGGAGGTCACGACGGCACCGTCTGGAGGACCCGGCGACGACGAACCAGACCCTGACGCAACTCCCCGTGCGCGTCCCGGTCCGGCCGTCCGACGATCACGGGCGACGGCGACAACGCATCCGGCTCCTTCCCGGCCGGGCGCCAGATCAGATCCTTGGGAGTGCCCCCTGATGGATCCGCACGCACCTGTCCTCGATGACTGGGATCCGGCGATCGACGCCATCCTCGTCCGCGCCCGCGCCCTGACGGACGCGGAGATCGTCACGTTGGCCCGTGGCTACGTGGCCCCACCCCAGACCGGCTTCGACCGGGTCCGGGTCCTGGCGATCGCCCGGGCTCGAGCCGATCGGCCGACCCAGATCCGCGCGCTCGAATCCGGCGTCGCCGAATCGATCGGCGCGTCACTCTCGGCACCGGCCGTCCGCGCCCTCCGACGACTCGGCCTGATGGAGATCGCCGAGCGCGCCGTCACGGACGCCGCCCTCGCCGTGCTCCTTCGCGACCGGCTCGGCCCGCCGATGGCGGCCGCGATCTCGCGGCCGTGGAGCGACCTCGCGTGAACCGAGGCCGCCGCCGCACCGACCAACGGCGCCGCCTGCGCGACAACACGGCGCTGCTCTTCTACACGGCCGGGACCATCGTCGTGGGTGCCCTGGCCTTCGCCTGGGCCGCGCTCGTCTTCCCGATCGACGAGACCATCTCCCTGACCGCCGCAGGCGGAAAGGAGGGCATCCTCCTCGGATTGATCTTCTGGATCGCCATCGGGCTCCTGGGCGGGACCCGCGTGGAGCGCATGCACGGCCACGGCGTCCTCACCTTCCACCTGCCGTTCATCATCGCGGCGATGGCCCTCGGCGGGCCGACCGCCGGCGCGATCGTGGCCCTGCTGTGCACCATCGAGCGCCGCGAGATGCGCGAGGTCCCGTGGTACGGCACCGCCGCCAACCACGCGGCCCTGGCCCTCAGCGCCGTCGTCGGCGGCGTGGTCCTTCTCGGGGTGGACGGCTGGCTCGGCGCACTCATGCCGGACAAGCCGCAAGCGGTCGAGCTGGTCGCCGTGATCGTGGGCGGCGGCGTGATGACCGGCATCGCCGTGGCCCTCGCCTCGGGCACGGTCCACTTCCGCGACGGCCTCAAGCGGGCCGAACTCATCCGGCTGTACGACACGGCGTATCGCGCGACGGCCGCCACGGAGGTGGTGCTCGGCTGGTTGCTGGCCTTCACGTACAGCGCGCTCGGCTGGTGGGCGGCCGTGGTGTGCGCGATCCTCGTCCTCGCCGTGTGGCAGACCAACGAGTCGACCAAGGCGGCCAACCACGACGCGATGACCGGCCTGCTGAACCGGACCGGGTTCGACGCCCGGCTGGCCGCGGCGATCAAGGCGTCGGCCCACGGCGACCACGTCGGTGCGATGCTGGCGATCGACCTCGACGGGTTCAAGGCGATCAACGACGAGCACGGCCACGCCGCGGGCGACGACGTGATCCGCGCGGTCGGCGACCGCCTGCGGCGGTCGATCCGGCTGACCGATGCCGCGGTCCGACTCGGGGGCGACGAATTCGGCGTCCTGCTCATGGACCTTCCCGATCACCGGACGGGGCCGATGCTCGCGAGGCGCATCCACAAGAGCCTCATCGCCCCGATGCGCGTCCACGACCGGACCCTCCAGGTCGGTGCCTCGATCGGTATCTACGTGATCGAGCCCCCTGCCGACGAGCTCACGGTCGAGCACGTCCACGAGCTCGCCGATGGCGCCATGTACACCGCCAAGCTGCACGGCGGCGGGTTGCAGGTGGCGGCCCGGACGAGGTAGACGACCCGGCGCCACGGCCCCGGGGCGCGGTCGCGGCTAGCCGATCGTCCGAAGGACCGGGTTCACCCGGGTGACGTCGACTGGATGGTCGAAGGTGAGGACGAGGATGTGGTCCACCCCGATCGCATCGCCGTCGCATCGCGGCCGGTCGAGCCGCATGTTGAGCCCGTCCGGCGCGATGGTGAGGGCATGGACCGTGTCGCAGGGGCTCCCGCTCCAGGTCAGGGCGATCTTGTGCGGATCGGAGGACAGGCTGGCGGTCTCGATGGCGCCGTCCGGCACGGAGGCCCCATCACCCGGCGTCGCGGAGACGGCACCGACCAGCGTCCCGGACTCGTCGGTGACGGTCACGCTCGCATCGGCGCCGATGCGCTCGATGAGGTCGACCGTGAAGACCCGGGCGGGCGACGCTGCCGGGCCCCCGGTCGGTGCGGCGGACGGGCTCGGATCGGCCGCGCAGGCGACGGCGACGAGCGCCGACAGGAACGCGACGGCGAGGATCCGGTTGCGCATGTCGGCCACGATGCCCGATGTCCCCGAGTCGCGCCATCGTCATCCGTCCACGATCTCTCATGCGCATCTCAGGATCCGACGCGATGGTGGGGTCATACCTCCCCGGCGATCGAAGACGCCGGCGAGTCGCGACCGACCTGACGATCTCCTCCCGTCTCCCGCGGTCGACCGGCTCGCCGGCGTTCGCCGTTCCTGGCCCGACCCAGTGCCAGGAGGGCGTTTGACGGTTCCGGCGACACCCCCGACCCTTGCCTGGTGCGACCGCAAATCCTCGTCGCCGTGCTGGCGGCGTTCGTCGTGGGCTGCGGCAGCCCGCCATCCCCGACCTCGAGCCCCGGCCCGGGCACCGTGACCGCCGACGCCAGCGTGGCCCCTGGCGACCCGACGCCGATCCCGACCGCCCATCCCGACCCCGGGCATGAGGTCTTCGGCTACGTCCCGTACTGGGAGATGGACGCCGGCATCGCCGATCACCTCGCCAAGACCAAGCTCACGACGCTGGCGCTGTTCTCGGTCACGACCAAGCGCAGCGGCGTCATCAACACCACGCTGAGCGGCTACAAGAAGATCACCGGCGACATCGGCACGCAGCTGATCCGCGAGGCGCACGGCCGCGGCGTCCGCGTGGAGCTCGTCTACACCAGCTTCGGCTACGACAAGAACAAGCGCTTCTTCACGGGGCCGCTCAAGGCACAGGACAAGGCGATCGAGTCGCTCGTCGCGCTCGCGACGCAGATCGGGGTGGATGGCATCAACGTCGACGTCGAACTCATCGACGACAGCGACGTGGCGTCCTACGGGGCGTTCATCGGCCGGCTTCGCGAGGCGTTGCGCAAGGCGATCCCCGAGGGACAGGTCTCCGTGGCGACGACCTCGGGGCCGCGCGGCGCGTCGATGGCGGTCGCCGCGACCGGCGTCGGGGCGGACCGTGTGTTCCTCATGGCGTACGACTACCACTGGAAGGGCTCGGCGCCGGGCGCCTCGTCCCCGATGGACCGGCGCGACGGCCAGCCGAACGACGTGGTCTGGTCACTGGACCTGTACGCCGCCGCGGGCGTGCCCGTGGAGAAGACGCTCCTCGGACTGCCGCTGTACGGGATGACCTGGCCGGTCACCGACGGGACGCTGGGCGCGCTCGAGACCGGTCCCGGCGACACCTGGGTCCCGCGGAGCCATCTCGACGTCCTCGATGACCCGGCCATCGTCCCCGAACTCGATCCCGTGGAGCTCGTCGAGTTCTACGCGCTGCCGACGCCGCAGCCGGACGGCACCACGACGTGGCGGGCGGTCTACATCGACTCGCCGGCCACGCTCGGCCAGAAGATGGCCCTCGCCGACGATCGCGGACTTGCCGGCGTCGGCTTCTGGGCGATCGGGTACGAGCGCGGCTTGCCCGACTACACCGCCCTGATCGAGCGCTTCGCCGCCGGCAAGCTCCAGTAGCGACGCCGCCCGGCAGACGCCCGGCCGGCTTGGCTATCCTCCTCGGCGAAGGAGGCCCGATGTACGACCTGATCAAGTACGTCCACGTCGTCTGCGCGAGCGGCTCTTCCAGGTGTCGCGGCTCGAGCTGGTCAGCTTCGCCATCATCGTGTTCATGATGGTCGTCAAGCCGGGCTGAGGATGCCGCTGCCGAAGGCCCTCGCCCGGTTCAACGTCCGGGCGACCAACCGGGTGCTTCGGCCGTTCGTTCGGCGACTCCCGGGCTTCGCGCTCGTCCGACACGTCGGTCGGCGCACGGGGATCGAGCGCGAGACCCCGCTGCTGCTCTTCCGTCGCGGCGACCGCGTCGTGATCGCGATGACGTACGGGCCCGACACGGAGTGGGCCCGGAACATCCTCGCGGCCGGCGGTGCCGTCGCGATCACGCGCCGGGGGAGGGTCCGCCTGAGCGAGCCGCGTCTTGTCCACGACCCATCGCGACGTCTCGTGCCGTGGCCGGTGCGGCTGCCACTACGGCTGCTGCGGGCCGCCGACTTCCTGGTCGTGTGTGGGAGCCCGCTGACGGCGGCCTCAGCCGGGGATGGCGGCGAGGGCCTGACCCGCGAGGGCTGACAACGCGACGACCGCGATCGGGGGCACTCGACGGCTGAGCAGGAGCCCGAGGCCGACGGCCGCCACGACCACATCGACGGGCGCGGACACCGCCCCGGTCCAGACCGGGGTATAGAGCGCCGCGAGGAGGATCCCGACGACCGCGGCGTTCGTGCCGGTCAACGCGCGCCGCACCGAGCTCGACGCGCGAAGCTGATCCCAGAATGGCAGGGCCGCGATCACGAGCAGCGATCCGGGCAGGAAGATCGCGACCAGCGCGATCGTGGCGCCGACGACGCCATTCGGCGCCGGCCCCGCCACGGTGCCCAGGTACGCCGCGAACGTGAAGAGCGGTCCGGGCACCGCTTGCGCGGCGCCATACCCGGCGAGGAACTGGCCCTCGGTCACCCAGCCCGGACCGACGACGCTCGCATCGAGGAGAGGCAGGACGACGTGCCCGCCGCCGAACACGAGCGCCCCGCTCCGGTAGAACGCCTCGGCGAGGGCGGCGGTCTGGCCGTCCGCGGCGCGCAGGAGGGGCAGGCCGACGAGCAGCGCGACGAAGGCGGTCAGGGCGAGCAGCCCGGAGCGCCTCGAGATCGGGCTCGGCTCGGCGTGCGTGACGGTCGCGGCACCGGGCCTCAGCAGGAAGCGGCCGATGAGCGCGCCGACGCCGATGATGGCGACCTGGGCGAACGGCACCGTCCAGGTCAGCGCGACCGCCGCTGCGACCAGGGCGACGGCGCGGCGCGGCCAGTCCGGCGCGAGCGTCCGCGCCATCGACCACACGGCCTGCGCCACGACGGCCACGGCCGCGAGCTTGAGTCCGTGCACCCAGCCCGCACCGGACAGGTCCGTGGAGGCGGCGACGAGGCCGAGGATCGTGAGCGCGATCGCGGACGGCAGCGTGAAGCCGATCCAGGCGGCCAACCCGCCGAGCAGACCGGCGCGCCGGGTCCCGATGGCGATCCCGAGCTGGCTGCTGGCCGGTCCCGGGAGCGACTGGCAGAGGGCGACGAGGTCCGCGAACGCGGTCTCGTCCAGCCACTGCCGTCGATCGACGTACTCCCGGCGGAAGTACCCGATGTGCGCGATCGGCCCGCCGAACGAGGTCAGGCCGAGCCCGAGCGACGCACGGAGGACCTCGCCGATGGACCCAGGCGGTCGAACGGCGGGGTCGCTCACGGCATGAGGCTACACGGCGGGAACGACGCCGCGCCCGGCGTGAGGACCGGGCGCGGCGGGTGAGGCGCGGGGAAGGGAGCCGCCGCCCTCAGGTCCACGGCGCGGCGCCCGCTCGCGTTCGACCCTAGGGTCGCTCCGGGTCCAGGGCTCGGCATGGGCCGAGCGGCCCGTGCTGACGGGCCGTTGGTCGTCGCGGACGCGTGGCCTCAGCCGGCGACGAGCGGGGCGACCTCGCGCTCGAAGCGCTCGACGGCGGCCACGGTGCCGGCGGGATCCACGGTGCCGAACGACAGGGCCAGGTGGGAGACGCCGAGCGCGGCGAACGCCCGGACCTCCGCCGCGATCTCGTCGGGCGTGCCGCGCATGGCGTATCCCTGGTCGGTGGCCGCCTCGAACTCGACACGCACGCGGGCCGTCAATCGCGGCACGGGACGACCCGCCGCCTCGGCCGCCGCCAGGACCACCGGCACGCGCTCGGCGTAGCTCGCGGGACTGGCCTGGCTGGCGTGGTAGCCGTCGCCGAGGGCGCCCGCGCGACGCAGTGCCGGTCCCGCCCGTCCGCCGACGAGGATCGGGAGCGCCGCGCCCTGCGCCGGCAGCGGCTCGAAGACGAAGTCGTCCAGCGGGTGGAAGCGGCCCGGGAAGGGCTCGCTCGTGCCGGACCAGAGGTGTCGCCAGAGGCGGATCGTCTCGTCGAGATAGGCGCCGCGGACCCGGAACCGATCGGCGACCCCGAGGTTCGTGAACTCCCGGTCGCTCCACCCGACGCCGACCCCGGCGATGACCCGACCGCCGGTCAGCGCGTCGAGCGAGGCGAGTTCCTTGGCCAGGATCACGGCATTCCGCTGCGGGACGACGAGCACGCTGGTCCCGAGCCGCAGCCCCGGGTGCCTGGCCCCGACCCACGCCAGCGTGACGACCGCATCGAAGATCCGGCCGTACTCGGGCGACGCCTGATGGTCGACGAGCACATGATCGGTCGTCCAGACCGTCGACCAGCCGAGACGGGCGGCAGCGTCTGCGGCAGCCTCGATGCCCTCGGTGCTCGCGCCGGCCGGGTAGTTGGGGAGGCAAAGTCCGAAGTCCATGGCCCGGATGGTACCGACCTGACGCCCGGCGCATGGCCGACAATGGCGGGATGGACGAGCCGACGCGCCGGATCGAGCTGAGACTCGACCTCGGATCCGACGACGAGTACGACGAGCTCGAACGCGCCCTGCTGAAGGCCCGCGCCTCCGAGTTGACCGAGGTCCGGCGACGGAACGTGCGCCTCACGGCCGGCTACGGCGACGCCACCACCCGGGACGTCATGGACGACGAGGGCCGGCGCGCCCAGCTCCGCTACGACGTCCTCGGGAGACTGGTCGACGCGCTTCGTCGCGGAGGGCGTTGACGGACGGTCGCGGACGGTGCTATAACGCAGGTCGATATATCGTGCGACGATAGCATCGAAGGGACCGTGGCGCGTGGCCGACGGCGATCGCGACCAGCAGCCGGTGAGTTTCCTCGAGCGGGTGGACCAGACCATCCGCCGGAGCCCGGTGTGGCGGTCGATCTTCCGCCAGCCGTACCCCCGCGACGAGCGCTCGCGCGCCTACGCGGTGATGAACAACGTCTTCCTGCACATCCACCCGGTGCGCGTCCGCCAGCACGCGGTCAAGTTCGCCTACACGTTCTGCCTGGGCGGTCTCAGCTTCTTCCTGTTCCTGGTCCTGACCGTGACCGGCGTGTACCTGATGTTCTTCTACGTGCCGAGCGCCACGCAGGCCTACACGAACATCCTCGAGATCCAGAGCCAGGTCGTGTTCGGGCTGCTCACCCGCAACGTCCACCGGTGGGCCGCCCACCTGATGGTCTTCTTCGTGTTCCTGCACATGATGCGGGTCTTCTACCACGGCGCCTACAAGCCGCCGCGCGAGTTCAACTGGGTCGTCGGCGTGGTCCTGCTGTTCCTCACGATCATGCTGAGCTTCTCGGGGTATCTCCTGCCCTGGGACCAGATCGCCTACTGGGCCATCACCATCGGGACCAACTTCGGTTCGTACTTCCCGATCGTGAATACCCGCCACGCGCCTCATGCTCCTCGGCGGCCTCGAGGTCGGCCAGAACACGCTGCTGCGCTTCTACGTGCTCCACGTCATGGCCTTCCCGTTGATCACCGCGATCTTCCTGGCGGTCCACTTCTGGCGCATCCGCAAGGACGGAGGCATCTCGGGGCCGCTGTGACGCGCGGCTGACCCCGAGGACGCGCCCCGGACCGTCGGAGGAGCGGGTCCGCGGGCGGGCCGGTTCGGGTAGCCTCCGCGACGTGTCCCAGCCGCCCGCGCCAGCGACCCGCGTGCCGATCGCCGTCGTCGCGGGACTGTTCCTCGCCTCGCTCGCCCTGCGCCCGCAGTTGCTTGCCGTCGGGCCGCTCCTCCCATTCATCCGGGCTGACCTCGGCCTGCCGGCCGGTGTCGCCGGGCTCCTGACGTCGATCCCGGTCCTGTGCATGGGGATCTTCGCGCCGCTCGGGCCGCGGCTGGCGGCTCGACTCGGACCGCGCGAGGCGTTCGCGGTGTCGCTCGCGCTCATCGCCGGCTTCGGCCTGCTGCGGGCGCTCGTCCCCAGCTTCCCGTTGGTCCTGGCCGCGACCCTCGGGATCGGGTTCGGGGTCGGGGTGGCGGGAGCGATCCCGTCGATGGTCGTGTCGACCCGACTCCCGTCACGTCCCGCCCTCGGGACCGGCGCGTACGCGGGCGGGATCGTGGCCGGGTCGACGCTGGCGGCCGCGCTGGCCGTGCCGCTCGCGATCGACGGTGCCTGGCGACTCGCGCTGGCCGCGATCTCGGTGGCGTCCTTCCTCGCGGTCGTCGTGTGGCTCGTCCTCGTCCGGCCCGACCCGTCGGTGCCCGCGCCTGGCGCCGCGCGCGCTGCGCCTTCCGTGGCGGAGCCGGACGGGATGGGTGCTCGTCGCTGGTGTTCGGTGTCCAATCGCTGCTCTACTACGGCGTCGTGTCGTGGCTGGCGAACGTGTTCGTCGAACGTGGCTGGACGCCGGCTGCCGCCGGGTCGCTGCTGGCGGTCGTGAACGCCGTCGGGCTCATCACCACCCTCGGGGTCCCGCTCTTCGCGGACCGACTCGGCGCTCGGCGGCCGCAGCTCGTGGTGTCGTCCGTCGCCGCCACCGTCGGCCTCCTTGGCCTCCTGCTCGCCCCCGACATCGCCGTCGCGTGGGTCGTCGTCATCGGCCTTGCGCTCGGAGCGATCTTCCCGCTCGTGCTGACGCTGCCGCTCGACGTCACCGACGACCCGGCCCAGGTCGGCTCGGTCGCCGCGCTGATGCTGCTCGGCGGATACGTCCTCTCGTCGACGGGTCCCGTCGTGCTCGGCGCGGTCCGTGACGCGACGGGGACCTTCGAGGTCAGCCTCTGGGTCCTGGTCGCTGGTCGCCGTGGTCCTCGACGGCCTGTGCGTGTTGCTGTCGCCGGAACGCCTGCGGCGCGGCATCGGCCGCACGACCTAGAGGGACCGAGCCTGCCGAGGCCGGCGATCGGGTTCGCGCCGCGGCCGTGGTCAGGCGATGCTCGACGTCGCCCAGAGGTTGACCTCGCTCTCGACGGCGTGGCGGTCGATCTCGGCGAGTTCCTCGTCGGTGAAGCCCAGGCCGTCGAGCGCCTTCAGGCTGTCCTCGAGCTGCGCGACCGAACTGGCCCCCACGAGCGCCGATGTGACGCGGTCGTCGCGGAGGATCCACGCGAGGGCCATCTGGGCGAGTGACTGGCCACGACGCTTGGCGATCGCATCCAGCGCCCGCACGCGGGCGAGGTTCTCGTCGGTGAGCATCCCCGGGTCGAGCGACTTCCCGGCGGACGCGCGCGAGCCTTCGGGGATCCCGCCGAGGTACCGGTCCGTGAGCATGCCCTGGGCCAGGGGAGAGAACGCGATCATCCCGATCCCCTCGGTGCCAAGGACGTCCAGGAGGCCGCCCTCCGCCCAGCGGTTCAGCATCGAATACGACGGCTGATGGATCAGGAGGGGCGTGCCGAGGTCACGCAGGATGCCCGCGGCGACGGTCGTTCGCTCGGCCGAGTACGACGAGATCCCGGCATACCTGGCCTTGCCCTGGCGGACGGCCGTGTCAAGCGCGCCCATCGTCTCCTCGATCGGCGTCAGCGGGTCGACGCGGTGCGAGTAGAAGATGTCGACGTGGTCGACGCCCATGCGGGCGAGGCTCTGGTCCAGGCTTGCGAGGAGGTACTTGCGCGAGCCGTGGTTCCCGTATGGGCCCGACCACATGTCGTAGCCGGCCTTCGTCGAGAGCACGATCTCGTCTCGGTACGCGCCGAGGTCCTTGGCGAAGATGCGTCCGAAGTTCTCCTCGGCCGAGCCGTAAGGCGGTCCGTAGTTGTTGGCCAGGTCGAAGTGCGTGACGCCCAGGTCGAAGGCGCGACGGACGATCGCGCGCTGCGTCGCGAACGGCTTGTCGTCGCCGAAGTTGTGCCAGAGGCCGAGCGAGATCGCGGGGAGCTGCAGCCCGCTGCGACCGACGCGGCGATAGGGGATGGCGTCGTATCGGTCGGACGCCGCGACGTAGGGCGGTCGCTCAGTGGGCGGCAGGGTCATCGGGGTCTCCTCGGATGGTGCGTCGACCCCACGATAGCGCGGCCCGGCCGCGTCGCGCGCGACGCGGGGCGCTATCGCTCCAGCGAGCGGCCGATCGGTGCTCGGCCCGCTCCGGGGGACCCTGCCCGCGTGATCGAGAGCACGACCCGGTAGGTCAGCAGGAAGACGACCACCACGGTCGAGCCGACGTAGATCCACCATGCCCATGGCGTCCCGCTGTCCGTCCCGGCGAGCAGGCCGTGCGCCGTCGCGCCGAGGAACGCGAGGAAGGTCACGTAGTGGAGCGTCCGCCAGGCGCGCTGCCCGATCTGCCGTCGGACATAGAAGCTCCCGACCACGATGGCCATCAGGTAGAACGCCACCTGGCCGGCCGCGACCCAGAGCGGGGCGTGCGGGGCGAGACCCGGCACGGCGATCTGCGCAAGCGTGAACGGCACGGTCTTGTCGAGCGCGAGGAGCATCCCGTGCACGGCCGCCAGGCCGAGCCCGACGCTCGCGAGATCCTGGTGGAGCGCGAACGTGATCGGCCGATGCGCGATGGCGTCGAGGAGCTTGGTCGACAGCAGCAGGCCATACACGACCGAGCCGGCCATCGCGCCGTACGCGAGGAACGCGAAAAGCCGCTCGAAGACCCACGGGAGCATCGAGCGGTTGGTGTCCCATGTCGCGACGAGCGCGCTCGCCGCCTTCGGGCCGGTCGCGCCGATGACGATCCCGGCCGCGATCGCGAGGAGGCCCCAGCGGAGCCAACGCGTGCGCGGGTCCAGGCCGCGGAAGGTCATGCCAGCCACCGCATCGTCGCCGGGTGGATGAGCAGCTCGTGATCGACGGTCAGCAACAGGGCGCCGTCGACGCCGTCACGGTCGAGGAAGTCGGCCGCGGCGATCGAGCCGAGGATCACGGCCGCCTTGGCGAGAGCCTCCGCCTCCCGCGCGGTCCGCGCCAGGACCGTGGCCTGGACGATATCGGTGACGGCCGGGCGCCCGGTCCGTGGGTCGATCAGGTGATGGGACGGCCTCGTCGCGTCGCCCCAGCGGTGGACGCTGGTCCCGGATGTGGCCAGCCCGAATCGTCCGTCGTCTCCGCGGGCGGCCTCGCCACGACACGTCAGATCGAGGACGGCGACGTCCCGGCCGTCGACGCGGGGATCGGCGATGCCGAACGACCACGCCGTCGCGGGCCCGAGACGGATGGCGATATCGCCGTCGGCGTCGACGACCGCACTCGGGTACGAGGCCAGCCGGTCGATGGCGCGGTCGGCGAGCCAGCCCTTGCCGACACCGTCCAGATCGAACCGGAGACCGACGGGTCGACGGACGTTCGCGCCCCTGGGCTGCCGCTCGAAGGACCACGATCTCGAGGCGGGCGAAGCGCGGTCCGGGTCTGCCCGCCCGGTCGAAGCGTCCCACTCTCTCGGGCGTTCTGCCGCGAGTCGGGCCTCGAGGAGTCCGATGTCGACGATCCCGCCCGTCAGGCCCTCGGCATATCGCCCCCAGTCGAGGACCGCCGCGAGGGTCGGACCGACCGGGACCGTGGTGCGCGGGTCGTCGTTGAGCCGGCTGAGCTCGGACGCGGCGGAGAAACGCGTCAGGCGGTCGGCCCAGGCGGAGATGCGATGGAGCATCCGATCGGCGTCGGCCGCCGTCGCAGCGGACCTCGGCTGCGGCGTCCGTCGTGTCGCCGGGCGGCTCGAGATGCACGCCGACGCGACCACCCATCGCTGCGGCGGACCTCGAGACGACGTCGGGCGGCAGCGGCCGCGAGGCCGGACGGACAGCCGCGAGATCCGGCTGGTCGGATCGACACGTCCCTCGTCGCGCCGGTCATGGCTTGCCGGACTGCTTCGTCGTGACGACGACGACCCTCGGCTTCGGTGCCGGCGCCTGCTTGACCATCGCCTTGGGCGGTGCCGTCTGGCCTGGCTTGAGCTGCACGTACTGGAGCACGTGCCGCACGTGGACGGGGTCGGGCGTCCCGGCGGGCACGACCGTGACCGTGGTCGTCGCGGCGGTCCCCGCGTCCGCGCCGGTGGCCGGGCCGAGGAATGCCGTCATCAGGGCACTCGCGGTCGCCAGCCCGGTCACGCCGAGCGCGATCCTGAGCGGTCCCGGATCCGGCCTCGGCTTCCGGGTGGACGGCGCCACGCCGACGCGGTGCGTCGGGAGATCGCCACGCACGGCCGGGAGCGGCCGGCGACCGGCAGGAGGCGCTGTCGGGCGGGTCGGGAGGGGCCGGGCCATCGGCGCCGCCGTACGCCCGAGCTCCCGCGGCCGGCCGCCGGATCGAAGGTCGCTCACGTCAGTCGTCCCCGCCGGACTCGTGCTCGCCGTCGTCGCCGCCGGACGTCTTGACGACCTTGTGGACCGTGATCGTCTTCTGCTTCGGCGCGGGCTTGACGTAGATGGTGTCGACCTGGACGGTCGGCATCGCGTCCGGCGCGGCGGCGTCCGCAGCTGCGGGATCGGCGGCGATCGGGCTTGCCGAGCTGCCGGTGGTGACAGCCGGGGAGCCGGGCGCGAACCCGGCGGCGGCGAGGGCCAGCGCGAGCGTCAGAGCGGCGACGGCCGAGGCGGCGGTCAGGGCGAGTTTCTGGAGCATCGGTCCTCCGTTGGGATCGCGGGTGTGTGCTCACAGCCTCGGTCGCACCGGTTGGCCTCCCGTGTGCCCGAGATGAGAAGCTGCAAAGACAGGCCATCAGGACCTCGACGAGCCACGCCTCGGCGCCCAGACTGCGGCGCATGCGCATCCTCGTGGTCGAAGACGAACCGAAGATGGCGGGCCTGATCCGGCGCGTCCTGGTCGCCGAGCGGCATGTCGTCGAAGTCGCCCCGGACGGGGTGTCGGCCATCGCCCTGGCCGAAGCGGAGGGGTTCGACGTGATCGTCCTCGACCGCATGCTGCCCGACGTCGACGGACTGACCGTCCTCCGGTTACTGCGGACGAAGGGCATCAGGACGCCCGTCCTGCTGCTCACCGCGCTGGGCTCGGTCGAGGAGCGCGTCGCCGGTCTCGACGCCGGTGCCGACGACTACCTGCCCAAGCCGTTCTCCTTCGCCGAACTCGTCGCCCGCATCCGGGCGCTCGGGCGCCGTCCGGTGAGCGCCGAGGAGCAACGCCTGATCGCGGGCGACCTCGAGCTCGACGAGCTGCGGCATGCCGTGCAAGTCGGCGACCGTGCCGTGGACCTTTCCGCCCGCGAGTACGCCCTGCTGGGATACCTCATCCGGCATGCCGGCCAGGTGGTCACGCGGCATCAGATCCTCGACGCTGTCTGGGGTGCCGAGCCCGACGTCTACTCGAACGTGGTCGACCTGTACGTGCACTACCTCCGGCGCAAGCTCGCCGAGCTGGACCGTGCCGACCGGCTGCGGACGGTGCGCGGCGTGGGGTACACCCTGCGCGCTGGCGCATGACCGACGGATCGGCCGCGTCCGGGCGGCCGGTGCGAGCGCCATGACCGATCCCACGGCGCGGCTGCTCTCCCGCACCCGTCGTCGGCTGTTCCTGGTGACGCTCGGCCTCGTGGCGCTCCTCGTCGTGGGCATCGGGGTGGCCTCCGCGGTCGTGACCCTCCAGGCCCTCGATACCGCGGTGGATCAATCGTTGGCGGCGAGCGTCGATGGCGCGGTCTCGTCGCTGCACGACGGCCTCCCGTCGCCGGCCGAGGAGTCGGGCGACGGCGAGGAGGCGAACCTCGCCTCGTCGGATACGTTCCTGCTGGTGCTCGACCCGGGTGGGACCGTTGTGGCCAACCCATCCCGGGTCAACCTGCCCGGCCTCCCCGACGCCGTGGCGCTGGCTGCCGCGAAGGCGTCGCCGACCGGTCGAGACCTTCGGACCATCGATGCAGGTGGCTTCCCGGTCCGACTGCTCACGGCACGGATCACGCCCGACGAAAGCGGCGGGGCATCAGTCGGGTTCGTCCAGGGCGGGTTCCGCCTCACCCTGCACGACGAGCAGTCGGCGAGCATCGTGGCCGCGGTCACGCTCGTGGGCATCGTGGGTCTGCTCGGGGCCGCGATCGTCACGCTCATCGTGACCGGACGGGCGCTGATCCCGATCCGACGCAGCTTCGACACCCAGCGCCGCTTCGTCGCCGACGCGTCCCACGAGCTGCGAACCCCGGCCGCGTTGATCCGCGCCAATGCGGACGTGATGGAGCGCGAGGGTCTCGTGACGCCGGACGGGCGCCCGCTCGTCGGCGACATCATCACCGAGGCGGACCGGCTGGCCAGGCTCGTCGGAGACCTGCTCCAGCTCGCCTCGACCGACGCCGCCGGGATCGTGATCGAGCGCGCACCGGTCGACGTCAGCGCCATCGCGACCGAGACGGTCCGGCAGGCCCAGGCCCTCGCGGCCGAACGTGGGGTCCGGCTCGAGGCCTCAGAGCCCGCGTCGGGCGACCCGCTCATCGTGGACGGGGACCGCGATCGTCTCGTGCAGCTCCTCCTCGTGCTCCTCGACAACGCGTTCGACCATTCGCCGCCGGGAGGGATCGTGACCGTGGGCGTTGCGCGGCATGGCCAGCTGGTGCAGCTGACGGTGGCGGACGCCGGTCCCGGCATCCCCGCGACCGAACGCGAGCGAGTCTTCGAGCCGTTCACCCGCCTTCCCGGCGTCCGGCGTGACCGGGCCGGAGGGACGGGGCTCGGGCTGGCCATCGCCCGCCGGATCGCGGCGGCGCACGCCGGGACGATCGTCGTCGACGACGCCCCCGGCGGCGGCGCCATGTTCGTCGTCCGCCTTCCGGCGCGGGTCGGCGCGTAGGCTCCAGGCCCCGCCGGACACGGCGGCGACCACCGCGACCACGGCGATTGGCGAAGTCACATCCCCGACACACGACCCCCACATCGAGCGGCGTGACCGTGGATGCCAGGACGAAGGTCATCCATCGGCCGCCTGAAGGTCGGGTCCGGTCCACGAAACCTCCCTTCGTCCGACCGCCTCGATGAAAGCATCGGGGTCATCGATCAACGGGAGTCCCACCATGGCCTACGTCATCGCGCAGCCCTGCATCGACCACAGCGACCAGACCTGCGTCTCGGTCTGTCCGGTCGACTGCATCAGCGGCGACCTGCGGGTCGACCGGAAGCTCTACATCGACCCGGACGCCTGCATCGACTGCGGGTCGTGCGAGTCGGCCTGTCCCAACTCGGCGATCTTCCGCGAGGACCAGCTCCCCACGGCATGGGCCGACTTCGCCTGGATCGACGCCGCCTGGTATCGCGACCCGGACGCCGCCCGCGAGGTCGTCGGCGAGTTCGAGCCCGCGGCCTGACGTGGAGATCGACGCCACGCTTCGGCGACCCCTCCCCGGTCGGCGGCCGCTGCCCGATCGGTCCTCGTTCCCCGGCCCCGTGACGATCCTCGCGAATGCCACCATCACGGAGCGCGACGATCTCACGGCCGGGATCGCGCGGTTCCGGATCCGCGCGGACGGCCCGCTGCCGCTCGTGGAGCCCGGCCAGTACCTGACCCTCGGGCTCGTCGTCGACGGCCGGCTGATCCAACGGCCGTACTCGACGGCGACCGAAACCCGATCCGCGAGGGACCGCGACCTGGAGTTCCTGATCCGCCTCGTCCCGGACGGGGCGTTCACGCCGCGCCTCTGGTCCATGGCCGCCGGCGATCGCCTCCGGCTCGGTCCACCGAAAGGGCGGTTCACGCGGATCGCGGGTGACCAGCGCACCCACTTGTTCGTCGCCACCGGGACGGGCCTGGCGCCGTTCGTGGCGATGCTGGCGGCGATGCGCCGCGATCCAGCCGCGCCACCTGCCGTCGTGGTCCACGGCGTCTCGACGACCGCCGAGCTGGCCTATCGCGCGCGCCTGGATCGATGGGCCGCCGATGGTCGCGTCGTCTACGAGCCGGCGATCTCGCGCCCGGACGACCCGTCGAACGCCGGGTGGTCTGGACGGATCGGTCGGGTCGCCGCGATCCTCGATGACGTCTGGACGACGCACAGGCTGTCGCCGGCGACCGCCGTGGCCTACTTCTGCGGCAACCCGGAGATGATCTCGGCCGGCGAGCGTCTCCTTCGGGATCGCGGTCTGTCGGAAGCCGCCATCCGCAGCGAGCACTACTGGCCCGCGTGACCCGTTCCGCCTGCGCTGGTGCGTCGCCCTCGGTCGAGCGCGAACCGCGTCGATAGCCCGTTCGGCCTATTGCGGCCGCCCTGTGCCTCGCGGCACGCTCGGGTCACCGTGAAGACCCTCGACTCGCCATCCGCCGATCACGACGCGGGTCCGTACGGCGTCGCCGTCGCCATCGAGCGCGCCACCGCGGCCATCCTCGCCGCCGACCCCCGGATGGACCCGCTGTTCCCGGTCGCCATGCTCCGCGGCAATGCCCTCGTCGGCCGCCCGATCGACCCCGATGAGATGATCCGCGAGTGGGCCGTCCTCACGCCACGCTCGACCGGGGCGGTCCGCTATCCGTGGGCGCTGAACCCGAAGTTCGCGGGCCCCCGGCCGCCGTGGATCGGACCGGAGGCGTCGTGGATCCCATGGCGCCCGCGAGAGGCGGAGGTCGCGTCCCAGCCCGGGATGGCCGACCGCCTGGTCGAGTGGCTGCTCACGCCGATCATCGTGTCCGACAGTCTCGACCTGCTCTCGACCGTGGCGGACCGGGACGACGGCGTCGGCGCGATGGCCCGCGCCATGCTTCGCGCCGCGATGCCGAAGGCTCGTCGCGACGCGGCGACCTGGGTGCAGGAGACCCACGCCTGGACCGACACGTGGGCGCTGCGCGCGATCGCCCGCCGCCCTCGGACGATGCGCCTGCTGCATCCCTTCGCGATCGCGATCGCGGAGGCGTACGCGGAATCGGCTCGGGAGAGTGATGGTGTCGTGCTCGGGACCCGGTTCCCGCTCCATGCGCAGCCGCTGGTCTCCGGGAGCGCCCACCTGGCGGCGGGCCTCACCGCCCTCGGGCTGCATCCCAAGCTCGGCGGCCGCCTCATCGCCTGGGTCGGCGCCCGTCGCCAGGTCGACGGCGGGTTCGGCGACGCCGACGGACCCTCGGATCCGATGACGAGTCTGGTCGCCGCACAGGTCCTCTCGACGCTCGACCCGGATTTCGACCCGCTGCCGACGGCCGAATGGCTCGCCCGCGCCCAGCGTCCGGACGGCTGGTGGTGCGCGTACGGCCCCGAGACGAGCTGGCTGACCGTCGAGGTCCTGGAGTGGCTTGGGCGTTCCGCCCGGCCGTTCGCCGAGCGCTTCGAGTGGCCGCACGTCGCGCTGACCGATCGCGATCGGCGGACCGGTCTGCCGTTCTACGGCTACTACGCTGACCTCGAGCGGCTCTTCGCCGAAGTCGATGGCCTGTCCGGTGCCCCGGTGGAGGTGGCGTTCATCGACCTTGCCGGCTTCGGCACGTTCAACAACGCGTACGGTATGGAGATGGGAGATCGCGTCCTCCGGTCGTTCGCGCAGGCGATCGCGGCCATCGACGGCTCGATCGCCCTCCGCGACGGAGGTGACGAGTTCATCGTCGTCGGCGCACCGACCGGATCGGGCCTGGCGGACCGCCTGACCGCCTTCCGCGTGGCCTGGCCGGCGCGACTCGCGGCCGAGTTCGGCGAGACCTCACCGGTCGCGCCACGGGTCTTGACCACGACGACCCTCGGACGCCGTCTGGTGGCCACCCGCACGGCGCTCGGCATCGAGATCGCCCACCTCAAGGCGGCACATCCGGCCGTCGGGGCGACCGGGATCCAGGTCGCGATGGTGCCGACGAGTGGCTAGGGGTCGTGTCGGTGTCGACGCCTGGGTCGTGATCCGCTAGTCGAGGCGGAGCGTCGGCGCCACGATCGAGCGCCATGGCCGGATCAGGATCTCGGCGATCTCGGGGTCGAGCTTCCGGGGATCCACGAGGGCGCAGGCCGCGAACCGTGCGGCCCTGGCTGCCCCCCAGCCTGTCCCGGTCGCGCTCCGCCAGTACGCCCTCGTCCGCGAGCGGTTCGAGTCCGAGCGCCACCAACGACGTGTTGACCGCCGCCCACGAGCGAGCCCGCGCCGTGAGGCGGAGGTGGTAGGCCTCGCCGGTGGCGAGTTGCCCCCGGAGCAGGTCCCAGGCGATGAGCTGGACCGTGGCTCGCGGTCGCTCCGCGGTGTCGAGCCGAGCGATCTCGTCGGCGGTCAGGCGACCCGCGCGGACGATGACCTCCTCGGCCTCGGCCGACAGCCGGCCCACGGGTCGCGCGGGCGCTTGTTCGATCCAACCGTCCTTGATGGCCATGGCCGACATCGTCGGACGCGCGGCGCCGATCCTCAGCATCCCCCAGAGGTACCACCGGCTCTTGGCGCTCGACGTTTCAGCCGAAAGAGCTGATGTCTCCTCGAGCACGCTCGCGCAATGTCGCCCTACGTCTGCGGACGGACTGACCCCAGCCCGAACACGAGGAGAGGGACCCGATGACGGCCACGGCAGGCACCCGCGCCGCGAAGACGAAGAAGCGCTTTCCGATCCTCGAGGGCGTCCTGCCGATCGACATGCCGCGCCTGCCGACCGAGGTCATCGCGGGGCTGACCCTGGCCGCGCTGGCGATGCCCGAGGTGATGGGCTACGCCAAGATCGCCGAGATGCCCGTGGTCCTGGGCCTGTACACGCTGGTCCTGCCGCTGGCTGCCTTCGCGATCTTCGGCTCGTCCCGACACCTCGTGGTCGGAGCGGACTCGGCGACCGCCGCGGTCCTTGCGACCGGGCTGGCCGGGATCGCCGCCGCCGGAGCACCGGCATCCGCCAGCTGGGTGGCGATGGGGAGCCTGGCAGCACTCATGTGCGCGGTGTTCATGATCGTGGGCCGGGTCATCCGGCTCGGGTTCATCGCCAACTTCCTGTCGCATAGCGTCCTCATCGGCTTCCTGACCGGCGTCGGCATCCAGGTGGCGATGGGCCAGGTGGCCGGGATGTTCGGGGTGAGCGACGGCAGCGGTACCACGCTCGAGAAGTTCGGCAACACACTCAGGGCCATCGGCGCCGGCGACACGAGCGTCCCGACCCTCCTCGTGTCCATCGCGGTCCTCGTGACGATCGTCGGGCTGGAACGGGTGAACAAGAAGATCCCCGGTGCGCTCATCGCGGTGGTGGGGGCCATCGTCCTGAGCTACGCCTTCGATTTCGCTGCCCGAGGGATCACCACCGTCGGCACCGTCCCAGCCGGCCTGCCGCCGATCGGCCTGCCGGCCATCTCGGCGGACCAGCTGGTCAGCGACATGACGGCGCTCCTGCCGATCGTCGCCTCGATGTTCGTCCTGATCCTGGCCCAGAGTGCGGCGACGTCGCGCGCCTACGCCATGAAGTACGGCGACAGTTTCAACGAGAACGTCGATCTCATCGGCCTTGGGCTGGCCAACGCCGCGGCCGGTATCAGCGGCACGTTCGTCGTGAACGGCTCACCCACCAAGACCGAGATGGTCGACAACGCCGGCGGTCGGAGTCAGCTGGCGACGCTGACCACCGGTGTCGTCGTGGTGGTCGTGCTGCTCTTCCTCACCTACTGGCTGTCGTTCATGCCGAACGCCGTCCTCGCGGCGGTCGTCTTCCTGATCGGGATCAAACTCGTCGACTACCTTGGGATGCGCGGCATCTATGGGCTGCGCAGGGATGAGTTCGTCGTGGCGGCGATCACCGCAGCGGTCGTGGTCGTGGTCGGGGTGGAGCAGGGGATCATCCTCGCGATCATCCTCTCGCTGGTGCTCGTCCTGATGCATGTCTACAGGCCACATGACCACGTCCTGGCATTCAGTCCCGACAGCCAGCCCACGATGTCCTCCGTGGCAAAGCCGATCCAGGCTGCCCCAGGACTGATCATCTACGACTTCGGCGCGGAGCTGTTCTACGCGAACGCCACGCGGTTCACCGAAGAGATCATGGACATCGTCGAGAGCGCCGACCCGCCGATCCGTTGGCTGGCCATCAACGCGGCCGCGATCGGCGACGTGGACTTCTCGGGCGCCGACTCCGTCCGCCAGATCCAGAACGAGCTCGTTCACCAGAATGCGGCGCTGGTGCTGTGTGCGGTCGATCCTGCTGTTCGCAAGCTGCTTGACGCCTACGGGCTGACCGACACGATCGGCGCCGACCACATCTTCGAGCGGCCGATCGACGTGGTGGCGGCGTATTCGAAGCTGGCCCCGGCAGCGGGGTAGCGCCGGTCGTCTTCGATGGAGGATCCCGATGGCCATGCTACTGACCCGTGAGGAGCGCGCCAAGCTGGGACAAGCCGCCCGAACCCGGGTCCCGGCCGCCGAGCACCGGACCTGGGCGCCGGCTCCCGGCCGAGCCGATCCGATCGCCCTCCTTGAGGAGCAGGCCAAGACCCGTGTGCCGGAGCTGGTCCCGATCCGCTACGGTCGGATGGCCGACTCGCCCTTCACGTTCTTCCGTGGTGCCGCGCTGCCGATGGCCGCCGACCTGTCGGTGACACCGGTGAGCGGCCTGACCGTCCAGGCCTGTGGCGACGCGCACCTTTCGAACTTCGGGCTGTTCGCCTCGCCCGAGCGGAACCTGCTGTTCGACATCAACGACTTCGACGAGACGCTGCCCGGCCCGTGGGAGTGGGATCTCAAACGGCTCGCCGCAAGCTTGGTGGTCGCCGGGCGCCAACTCGGCTTCGACGCGGTCACGAACGCCCACACCGTCCATGCGGCTGTTCACAGTTATCGCGCGCGGATGGCCGCGTTCGCCGAGATGTCCGCGCTCGAGGTCTTCTACGCACGCGTCGATGTCGAAGCGATCACCGGATTCGTCAACAAGCGCGCGCGGCCGTTCCTCGAGTCGACCGTCCGCTCGTCATCCAGGCACGACAGCCTGCACGAGCTTCCCAAGCTGACGGAGATCGGGCCGGATGGCCAGCGGCGGATCCGCGATCGGCCGCCGGTCCTCGTCCATCGACCCGACATGACCGATCAGGCGATGAAGCTCGGGCTGGCGGCCTACCGCGAGTCGCTCCTGATGGACCGACGGGCGTTGTTCGACCGCTACCAATTCGTCGATCTCGCGCTCAAGGTGGTCGGCGTCGGGAGCGTCGGTCTGGCAGCGATCGTGGTGCTGCTCGACGAGGGCGCCGACGAGGACCCCGTCTTCCTCCAGATCAAGGAGGCCGAGGCGTCCGTCCTGGAGCGGTTCCTGGGCTCGAGCGCGTATCCCACGAGCGGCGAGCGCGTGGTGTCCGGCCAGCGGCTCCTCCAGGCGGCCGGTGATGTCCTCCTCGGCTGGGCCGTCGGACCGGGGGGACGGCACTTCTACATCCGACAGCTCCAGGACCAGAAGGGGAGCGCGGTCGTCGAGGCGATGACGCATCACGACCTGGTCGCGTGGGGTCGTCTGTGCGGCTGGGCGCTGGCTCGAGGTCACGCGCGGTCCGGGGATCCGGTGGCCATCGCCGGCTACCTGGGCGACGACAACGCGGTCGACCATGCCCTGGCCGACTTCGCCGCGGCCTACGCGGATCAGAACGAGAAGGACCATGCGGCGTTGGTCGCCGCCATCAAGTCAGGCCGGATCACGGCCACGACCGGCACCTAGGTCCCGCCGTGACCGTTCATCGCCCGGTGTCCGTGGCTCGCGCGTCACCGTCTGCCTCTCGTGCCGTACCGTGACCTCGATGGACCTCGCTGACTCGTCCACCCCGGTCGCGACGACGACCGACGGCCCGCCCGCGTTCCACCTGCTGGCCAAGCCGACGGGGGCGACCTGCAACCTCGACTGCGAGTACTGCTTCTTCCTGTCGAAGGAGATGCTCTATCCGGGCAGCCGGTTCAGGATGGCCGACGAGCTGCTCGAGACCTACATCCGCCAGCTCATCGAGGCGCAGCGGGCGCCGTACGTCGCGATCGCCTGGCAGGGCGGCGAGCCGACCCTCATGGGCGCCGATTTCTTCCGACGCGCCCACGCGTACGTCGAGAAGCACCGACGACCCGGCATGCAGGTCGAGTACACGATCCAGACCAACGGCACGCTCATCGACGACGAGCTGGCGGCATTGTTCAAGGAGCACGACTACCTCGTCGGGATCAGCATCGACGGACCACCTGCGATGCACGATGCGTACCGCGTCGACCGCGGCGGTGCTCCGACGTCGGAGCGAGTCCTGCGCGGGCTCGCGATGCTGGAGAAGCACGGCGTCGAGTTCAACACCCTGACCACGCTCCATCGGGCGAACGCCGACCACCCGCTCGAGGTCTATCGGTATCTGCGAGACGAGCTCGGCTCACGCTACCTCCAGTTCATCCCGATCATCGAGCGGCTGCCGACACCACGGATCGACGTGACCCTCGACCAGATCGAGCTCTCGCCCGGACTCGCCCGCGAGGCGCCGTGGCGGTCCTGGCGCGACCGTCCGCTCTATCGCCAGGAGGGGACGCTCGTCACCGATCGCTCGGTCACTGCCGACCAGTACGGCACGTTCCTCAACACGGTCTTCGACGAGTGGGTCCGCCGCGACATCGGCACCGTCTACGTCCAGATGTTCGACGTCGCGCTGGCCAATTGGCACGGCGAGCCGGGCGGGCTGTGCGTCTTCCAGCCGACGTGCGGCGGCGCGCTGGCGATGGAGCACAACGGCGACGTGTACTCGTGCGACCACTTCGTCGAAGAGGGCCACATGCTCGGCAACATCACCGAGACGCCGATGGCCGACCTGGTCGCGTCACCCGCCCAGCGCAGGTTCGGTCAGGACAAGCTCGACGCGCTGCCGCAGTTCTGCCTCGACTGTGACGTCCGCTTCGCGTGCCACGGCGCCTGCCCCAAGGACCGCTTCATCCGGACGCCGGATGGCGAGCCCGGGCTCAACTACCTGTGCCGCGGCTACAAGGCCTTCTTCCACCACGTCGACGAGCCGATGCGGGCGATGTCGGCGCTCCTCCGACAGGGCCGGGCGCCCTCGGAGCTGATGGCCGTCTACGCCGCGCGCGACGCGGATCTCCGGGCCGCCGTCGTGCGAGCCGGGCGGAACGATCCATGCCCCTGCGGCAGCGGCCGCAAAGTCAAGCACTGCCACGGGGCGAGCAACGTCGGCTGAGGGCGTTCGGAGGCCGCACGTCGACGCCTGCGGGCGGCTCGAGGTGGAGCCGATCGGCCGGGTGGTGGTCGCCCCGGGTCCGGTGGGGGACCCGGGGCGGCTGGGTACTGGTTCGGTCAGGCGACCGGTGCGGGAGCCTCGGCCTCGGGGGTCGCCTCGGCCACGGCGGCCAGGGCCTCATCGGAGACGTCGTGGGCTTCCACGTCGCCACCGAGTTCGGTGAGCTTGCCGGCGACGGCGCCGGCTTCACCGGTCGGGACGAGGACGCCGACGGCCGCCTTGCCGCCGGTCAGTTCCGCACCGATCCGGGTGCTGTCCTCGTCGGTGAGGCCGAGTCCCTTGTGATGGAAGGCGCCGAGGATGCCGCCACCGACCACGCCGGCGAGCAAGGTCGGCGGGGCGACGACGGCCAGCACGAGGCCGATGCCGGCGCCCTTCTTGGTGCTCCGCTGGCCCATCTTGTGCGTCTTGAGCGATCCGTTGTCGTCGAGCACGAGGACGCCGATCGCGCCGAGCTTGACGTCATTGCTCGCCTGGTCCCACGTCTTGAGGGCGTCGACCGCCGCGTCGGCGGCCGCCTCGTCCGCGAAGATCCCGAGGACCATCTGATTCTCAGCCATGTCGTGTCTCCCTCGATGCTCGATGGGTACGCGCTCCCGACCAGCGGTCGGAGGCGCTCAGATCCGGCGGCGACCGGGCGTGACGGCAGCACCGACGACGGCGGCCTTGGCGACCGGCGACGGGCCGGGCTTGACGGCCGCGGTCACGACGGCGGCCTTGGCGACGGGAGCGCCGATGACGCCGACTCCCCGGCGACCTGGTCCGAGCGGCATGTCAGACTCCTGACTGGTTCGAGCGCCGCGTCAGCCTCGTCGGCCTCGATGGCGGCGATGAGGGCCTGGACGGGGATGCGACCGTTGGCGATGAGCTGACCGCCGGCCCGGCGCATGGCCGATGCGAATGGCGCGGCCCACAGGTTCTCGTACACGAGAACGCCGGCAGCACTACCTGGATCCATCGCTGCGGCGAGGTGCACGACGTCGTCCTCGGCCAAGGTCTGGGCGAGTTCGGCCTCGATCCGTTGGATCGCTCCGAGCTCGGGCAGATCGGAGAGTTCCATCGCCTCGACCGAGCCATCCGCGTCCTTGATCAGGACGAGGATGTCCATGATCCGGATGATCCCGGCGTCATGGAGGCGCAGCAGTTCATCCGCGCCCTCGCCGGTGAAGTCCTGCTGCCCTGCGGGGAACTCGACGATCAGGTAGTCGACGGGCCCAAGCTCGTCGAGCGATCGATCTTCCATGGTGCGACTCCGATTCGCTTCTCGGCCGTTGTGCCAGTGCCCGCTGGTCACTCCTCGACGAGGCCGAACGCCTTCTTGACCGAGGCGCGGTTCAGGTACCAGAGGAGGAGGAACGGGAAGACCGTGGATGCCAGGGCGTAGCTCAGGTTGCCGGTCCCCAGGAGCGCGAAGATCGCCTCGATGATCCCGAGGATCGCCAGGAAGTGGCCGAGCATCCAGCCCCACGGCTCGAGGCGCCAGGCGGCAAAGCCACCGGCCCAGAAGGCCAGACCGGTCAGCACGATCAGCCAACCCCAGAGCCAGGTGCCCTGACCGCTTGGCAGCGGTCCGAAGGTGACGGCGGTCGTCATCTGGAAGCCGAGCATCATGTAGCTGAGCCCGGCCGCCGCGAAGATGATCGCGAGCACGGTGATGCCGATGGGTCGTTTCACGTTCCCTCTCCTCCTACAGGTCTGCCGCAGTCGAGCCGGAGCGGACATTCCCTTGGCAAGACCGTAGCGGCGACGTCGGGGCACGGCATCAGCCGCCTCGGGTGATAAGTGCTCCCCGCGACGTCCCATGCACGCCCGGCGTTTCAGGTCGATAGGGTGATGTCCGACGCCGGGTGAGCCGGATACTCGTCCTATCGATCCCATGCGCAGATCGAAGGGCGCACGGCATCCGGGTCAGCCGTCGCCGCCGACGGGAACCCCGGCTCCTGCCGATGCCGCTTCGTCGAGACTGGCACCGGCGACGCGGTCCCGGGTCCAGACGACCAAGGAGGAGATCGCAGTCATGCCCGTCGTCGATCGCAGTCACCTGCCCATCCGGCGCCCGTCGTTCGCGGGAGTCGTCAATCGGACGCTTGCTGGATCGCAGCCAGACTGGAACCTCATCGGGCACCCGTCGCCGCCCGACGGCGCGCCGAACGTCCTGCTCGTCCTGATCGACGACGCCGGCTTCGGGAACCCCAGCACCTTCGGCGGCCCGATCCAGACACCGAACTACACGCGGATGGCCGAGGGAGGCGTCCGGTACAACCGCTTCCATGTGACGGCGATCTGCTCCCCCACACGGGCGGCGCTGCTCACGGGTCGCAACAGTCACGCGGTCGGCTTCGGGTCCGTGGGCGAGTTCGCGGGAGGCTACCCGGGCTATTCCGCCACCCTGCCCCGTGATTGCGCGCCGCTGCCGCGGATCCTGCGGGACAACGGCTACAACACGGCCGCGTTCGGCAAGTGGCATCTGACGCCTGACGGGCAGCAGGGACCAGGGGGACCGTTCGACCGGTGGCCGACGGGATGGGGCTTCGAGTACTTCTACGGCTTCCTCGGCGGTGGCGCCGGGCAGTGGGACACCGTCCTCGCCGAGAACCAGAAGATCATCGGGGTCGACCCCGCCTACGGCGACGAGGAGCACCCGTACTACCTGCCCGATGCCATGGCCGACAAGACCATCGAGTGGCTGCACGGGATCCGGGCACAGGACGCCAAGAAGCCGTTCTTCGCCTTCTTCTCGACCGGCTGTAGCCATGCCCCCCACCATGTCGCCGAGTCATGGGCGGCCAAGTACAAGGGCAAGTTCGATCAGGGCTGGGACCGCCTGCGTGAGGAGACGTTCGCCCGACAGCAGGCGCTCGGCGTGGTGCCCCCCGATGCGGAGCTGACGCCGCGCAACGAAGCGTTCCCGGCCTGGGACAGCGTTCCAGACCAGCTCAAGGCGTTCTACTCCCGCCAGATGGAGGTCTACGCCGGCTTCTCCGAGAACGCCGACCACAACGTCGGACGGGTGATCGATGCCATCGATGAGCTGGGCGAGCTCGACAACACCCTGGTCATCTGGATCTGGGGCGACAACGGCGCCAGCATGGAGGGCACCGTCACCGGCTCATTCAACGAGCTGACGATGCAGAACGGCATCCCCTTGACCGACGAGATGCAGCTCCAGCTGTCCGAGCGGTATGGCGGCACGGACGCCTGGGGTGCCGAGATCATGGCACCGCACTACGGCGCGGCCTGGGCATGGGCCGGCAACACCCCCTTCCAGTGGGGCAAGCAGGTCGGCTCGCACCTGGGCGGGACCCGCAACCCGATGGTCATCCATTGGCCGGACAGCGTCCCCTCGGGTGGCGGGCTCAGAACGCAGTTCACCCACGTCATCGACATCGCGCCGACCATCCTCGACATCGCCGGGATCCCGGCGCCGACGACCGTCGACGGCATCGACCAGCGACCGCTCCACGGGGTCGCCTTCACGGACAGCCTGACGATGCCAGACGCGCCGGAGCGGCACACGCAGCAGTACTTCGAGTCGGTCGGCAACCGGTCCATGTACAAGGACGGTTGGTGGCTGTCCATGCGGACGGCGCGCATCCCGTGGGTCCTCACACCACAGGCGATCATGCCCTACGCGCCCGGCGTCTGGGATCCGGACAAGGACCCGACCGAGCTGTACTACCTGCCCGACGACTTCAGCCAGGCGCACGACCTGGCGGCCGAGCGCCCAGAGAAGGTGGCTGAGCTCAGGGAGCTGTTCTGGCAGGAGGCCGAGCAGTACCAGGTGCTCCCGCTCCTGGCCACCCTCTCGTCGTTCTTCGGTCAGCTGCCCCCGATGCCCGAGACCACCAAGCTCGAGTTCCGGGGCGATGTCCAGAACGTGCTGTCGGGCATGATCCCGCGCGTCTACAACCACTCCTACACGATCAGCGCGGACCTCGTCGTCCCCGCGGACGGCGTCGAGGGCGTGATCGTCGCCGAGGCCGACCACCTCGGCGGGTTCTCACTCTTCGTCCAGGACGGGAAGCTGACGCACACCTACTCGATGATGGGCGTCTTCATCTTCCGCCAGCAGGCCACCGAGCCGCTGCCGACAGGTGACGTCAACGTGCGGATGGAGTTCGCGGCCGACGCGCCAAAGCCGGCGACCGGCGGCCAGGTGACCCTCTACGTCAATGACCAGGAGGTCGGCGGAGGTCGGATGGACCACACCGTCCCGATGCGCTTCTCCGGCTACGCCGGCATGGACATCGGCCGCGACAACGGTGGCGTGGTGGACCGGAGCTACGCCGCGAAGGCGCCGTTCCCCTTCACGGGCACCGTCAAGAAGGTCGTCTTCGACATCAAGCCACACCTCGATCACGAGGAGGCCGAGTTGCACGAGGCCACGAAGAACGCCGACGTCGCCCACGCGCTGAGCGCCTGATCCGAATCACCAGTGGAGACAGTGGCATGAGCAAGGAAGAGACCATCGACGTCCTGATGGCCGGGTACCTCTCGAAGGACGCGGCGCAGGATGACTTCGACGCGGTCAACGCGTCAGGCGCGGACCTGATCGGTCTGGTCATCCTCGACAAGGACCTCGAAGGCACCGTTTCGATCGATGTCGAGGACCACGCGGTCCGCACGGGCGCGAAGAAGCTCGGAGGCGTCGGCTTCATCGTCGGCCTGTTCGCGCCACCGCTCCTCGCCGCGACGGCAGCCGGCGCCGTGATCGGAGCCGGGGTCGGCAAGGTCGCGCATCGCAAGATCGAGGCCGGGATCAAAGCGTCGGCTGAGGGGTCGATCCCGATCGGCGGCGCCGCGCTCATCGCGGTGTACCACCCCGGCTCGTCCGCGGCCATCGAGGCGGCCGTCACACGGGCGATCAAGCGCAGCAACGGCGAGGCCACCGGCCCGCACAAGACCGCGTTGAAGGCGGCGATGGCGGACGCCCAGGCGAAGATGAACGCCGGGTGAGGTCGACCTCGCTGGAGGCGGCGGCACCGTAGGACCCGGACGCGCGCGGCGCCCGGGAGGATGAGGGTGGAGATGCAGCCGAAGCCCCGGGTGCTCGTCGTGTACTACACGTTCAGCAAGCAGACCGAGCGCGTCGCCGAGGTCATCGCGACGACGCTCGAAGGCCGTGGCGCCGACGTGACCAGGGCACGCATCGAGCTCACGGACAAGCGCTGGGCGAAGCGGTTCGAACGGGTCCCGATGCGGTTCCCGCTGCTCAAGATCGTGGGCATGCTCCCGGCCCAGATCCGGCAGGCGACGGGTGAGATCGCCGTCCCGCCCGAAGCGCAGGAGGGCGACTACGACCTCGTCATCGTCGGGTCTCCGACCTGGTGGTTCCGGGTGAGCCTGCCGATCCGGTCCTATCTCAAGTCACCGGCCACGAGGAAGGTCCTCGACGGGAAGCCGTTCGCCGCCTTTTCCACATCCCGCCGGTACTGGCACTCGAACGTCGGCGACATCCGGCGGTTCGGCGAAGCCGCTGGCGGCAGGTGGATCGACGAAACGCATTTCGTGGCCAAGGGCAACCAGGTCCAGTCGATGCTCTCCTGGCTCAGCTTCATGTCCGGGTTCACCTACTTCAACAAGCTGCTGCGTCTGCCGCCGACCAACCTTCAGCCCGGCTTCGAGTCGCAGGCGCGCCAGTTCGCTGAGGGCCTGGCCGACCAGACCCTCGGTGCGTTCGCGGCAGCATCTTCCGAGCGCACCGAGCATCGCGGAACGCGACCACCGGAGGCACAAGAGTGACCAAGGATCAGGCGGACCGGGGCCCTGTGGTCATCACGGGCACGTCCACGGGCATCGGCGCTGCGACCGCGTTGCACCTTGCGGAGAACGGCTTCCGCGTGTTCGCCGGCGTTCGTCGGGCGGCCGACGGAGCGGCACTGAAGTCGCGCACCAAGGGTGAGCTCACCGTCCTGCTGTTCGACATCACCGACGCCGCGGCGATCGCGCGCGCGGTCGAGTCGGTGACGGTCGCCGTCGGCGAGCGAGGCCTGGCCGGTCTCGTCAACAACGCCGGCATCGTCAAGCCGGGACCGCTCGAGTTCCAGTCGCTGGCCGACTTCCGGGAGCAGCTGGAGGTCAACCTCGTCGGCCAGCTGGCCGTGACCCAGGCGTTCCTGCCGTTGATCCGGTTGGGACGTGGGCGGATCGTCAACGTCGGGTCGATCGGCGGACGCCTGGTCCTGCCCATCCACGGCGCCTACCACGCGTCCAAGTTCGGCATCGAGGCGCTCAGTGACGCCCTGCGCCTCGAGTTGCGTCAGTGGCGCATCCCCGTGTCGCTCGTGGACCCTGGTGCGACCGAGACCGCCATCTTCGGCAAGACGCTCGCGGCACTCGATTCCGTGCTGACGTCACTCGACGAGGACGACCGGCACGAGTACGACGCGCAGCTGGCGGCGATCCGCCGAACGGTCGAGAAGACGGCCGCCGACGCGGCCCCGGCGGTCGATCTGGCGAAGGCCATCGCCGAAGCCCTGACGGCCGACAAGCCGAAGGCCCGCTACCTGGCGGGCAAGGGAGCCAAAGCGGCTGCGGCACTGGCTCGGACGCCGTCGGACCGCGTCAAGGATCTGGCAATCGCCAGGGACGTCGGGCTGCCTGACCCGGAGTAGTCACCGAGCGCGCACTGATGTCGATCCCCACGGCGAGCGGGAGGATCTGACCGATGACCTGTTGCACGATGGTTCTCCCTTGACGAGACCGGCGTGAACGTCCGTCGGCTACGTCTCACCTTCGCGCGAACTCGGTCGTTCTCCATCCCGTCGTCGACGTCGTAGCCCATGGCCAGGGCCAGCTTGGGCGCAGCGGACATCACGAGTGCAGAACCCGCGATGCGTGCGATGACGACCAGGACGTCCGTGATCTGCTCCGGCGATGCGCCAGCGGAGATCGCGGCGGTCACCTCGCACTGGTAGGCAGGCGCGTCCGCATCCACGGCGATGAGGACGGCAAGCCGGACAAGTGCCGCAGTCCGATCGTCGAGCACATCCGACGTGCGATCGGCCGTCGAGAACAAGGTGGTCATCAGCGAGACGTCGCCGAGGGTCAGCCTCCGGTAGAGCGCGGCCTGCGACGGCGACAGCATTCCGGCACTCCTGACTTGCAGATGCACGTCTGCGACGCGCCGGTCAAGTGAACGTTCGCCGGAGACGAGGCGCATCAGCCCGAGCGGGTGAAATCCTGCACATCGGCCGTCCGTCGACGGCTCAGTCGTCGACCTCCACCCAGATCGCCTGCTCGTCGTGATGTTCCCAGTCGGCACCCGGCATCGCGATCGACCAGCGCGTCCACGTCCCGACGGGCCGAGCCGGTGCCGTCCGGACCCGGGCACGGACGACCATGCCGGGCGCCAGCTCCACCGGCGAACGCAGCGGAGCCGTGGTCATCCCCCAATGCGTCTCGGGATCGCCGGGACCGTCGGAGAGCGAGATGCCGGGCGCGAGCTCGGCGCTGAACCAGAGTGCGAGCGCGTTAGCCGTCCCGTGGTCGTGGATCGAGAGCGCCACCTCGGTTTCGAATGGCGAGCTCGCCTCGTCGAGCGGGATGTCGTGCGCGTCGGTCGTCCACAGCCGCCCCGGCGACGAGCGAGTATCGCCCGTCGCAAGGTGGCGAAAGGTGCCCGCGTAGGAGATCTCGTTCACCGTCTTCTCGATCAGGTCCTCGAAGTCGAGGCCATACGGGTTGGTCCGCAGGAACTCGACCGTGTCTTCGAGATAGCGGTCATGCACCAGCGCGGTCCACGCCGTGACCGAGCCGGGGATCATGATCCCGCCGGGCTTGAGCCATCGGTCACGGGCCGCGATGACCGGGACGAGCATCCCTTCGTCGATCCCGAAGCCCCCGAGCCACTCGGAGACGATCACATCCACCCGCCCCGGCGGCTCGATGTCCAGGACGTCTCCCTGGATCACCTCGATGACGTCGGAGAGTCGGTTTGCCGCGACGAGCTCCTGAGCCAGGACCGCGATGGATGTCTGCTCGACCGCATAGACGCGGGCGGCACCCGCCCGGGCCGCGAACATGCTCAGGACACCGCTACCTGCTCCGACGTCGAGGACGATGTCGCCCGGGCGCACGACCGCCTCGATCGCCCGCTTGAAGGCCTCCGTGCGGACCTCGTCGCGGATCATCGTCCGATGGACCTCGAACTCCGCATACATCGGGTCCGGCGAGATCCTGATCGGCGTCCGCATCTGACGACTATAGGGAGTACGCCGGCGCCGCACGCCCTCGGACGGCACGGTCGCCGTCATCGACCGGCACCCACCGAGTTTCAGCCCTTCGGGGTGATGCCGGGCCTCTGGAAGGCCGGGATGATCACCGAAAGCCCACAGGCTAAGGAGATCTCCATGGGAATGAGACGACGAACACGACGCCGTGCGCTCGTGGCCGGAGCAGCGGTCGCGCACCATCGCAGCAACATGGCTGCGGAGCAGCAGCAGGCCGGCTATGACCAGGGAGCGTCCGACGCCCAGCAAGCGGCTCCCGCGCCGCAGTATCAAGCGCCCGCGGCGCCAGTCGCTCGCCGCGCCCCCCCCGCCGGACCCCTACGACCAGATCGAGCATCTCGCCCAGCTCCATGCCTCGGGTGCCTTGACCGACCAGGAGTTCGCGGCCGAGAAGGCGAAGGTCCTCGGGTCGTGAGCGCGACATGTGACGCCAGCGACTTCGGCCCGATCTTCACGATGGGAGCGGAGGCCCACAATGACTAGATCGCGCAAGGACACCCTCGCCAGGGCGCTCGAGGCGGAGGTCGGTGGCGAGACGGTTGATCCCGCGACGCTGTTCACCGACGATGTCGTCGGCTGGTCGCCGTACGCGTCTGTCTCCGGATTGAAGGCGCTCAGTGCGTTGGAGGTCATCCACCAGCTCGCGTTCTCCAACGTGGTGATCCTGTTCCGGGGACTCGATGAAGTCGGCAACAAGGCGTTCGCCGAATGGGTCATCGAAGCCGATCACACCGGACCACTCGTCCTCGGCGAGGACGCCGTCGTGGAGGCGACGGGGCGGCACATCCAGCTGGCGGGCGCCACCGTGGCCGACTTCCGCGACGGCAAGATCCGGTCGTTCCGGACGTACTTCGACGACATCTCGCTCATCGAGCAGGTCGTCGGCGCCTGACCACGACGCAAGCGATGGAATTCCACGTCGAGCGCGACCCTGATCCGCTCGACGTGGGGTTCCTTGAGATGCAGATCCGCCGTGAGGCCAGTCTCGCCATGCGCCTCGGCGACGAGGTCGAACTGGCGATCTTCGTGCGAGTCGGCGACAGGATCGTCGCCGGCATCAGCGGCTGGACCTGGGGCGATTGCTGCGAGTTGTCGAGCCTCTGGGTCGACTCGAGTCTGAAAGGTCGATGGCTCGCGCCCAGGCTGATCGCTGCCGCCGAAGCCGAAGCGGTCGCTCGCGGATGTACGCAGACCATCCACTTCTCGTACGGGTTCCAGGCTCGGCGCCTCTACGAACGGGCCGGATACGAAGTCGTCGGGCGCGTCGAGGACTTTCCGGCAGGGACGGACGCCTTCTGGTTTCGCAAGCGTCTTCGCCACGGCCCATGAAACGGACCGCCTGGCTTCATCGGCAGATCGCGTAGCCTCGCCGACGCCAGGACGGCCACGAGGGGTCGTCAGCGGGTCGGCGCCGTGTCTATGCTTGGGCGATGGCGACACGGATCGGGGGGGAGGACGATCGAGCGGCCGCGAACGCCACTGGCGCGAGCGCCGGCCCTCAGCTCCAAGTTCGCGCTTGCCGGCCGCGCCGGCGGCGGTGATGCCCCGCCCCAGGCTCACCGACCTCCTCGTGGCGGCCGATGGCCCCGCCGTCGTGTCGATCGTGGCCCCAGCCGGCTATGGCAAGACCACGCTGCTCCGCCAGTGGGCCGACCACCTGTCGAACGTCGGGTATGTCGCCCTCGACGTCAGCGACAACGACCCCGTCGTGCTGATCTCGGCGATCGCGACCGCCCTCGATCGAGTGGAGCCGCTCGATCCGGCCTTGCTGCGGCTGCTCGGGTCGCCCGGGCGATCCCTCGAATTGACGCTCCTACCGGGACTCGTGGAAGCGATCTGGGCACGGCACACGCCCACGGTGTTGATGCTCGATGACGCGCATCAGCTCGACCAGGCTGTGGCACTCGACGTCGTGGCCTTCCTCATGCTCCGCTTGCCCACGACCCTGCGACTGGTATTCACCGCGCGTCGGATGCTGCCACTCCCCTACGCACGCCTCCGCCCTACCGGTCACTTGCTGGAGCTGGGTCCACGCGAACTGGCATTGGACGAGGCGGACGCGCAGGCGCTGGCGACCGCGATCGGTGTCCGGGTCCCGCCAAGCCAGCTCGCCGGCCTTCTGGCGAGGACCGAGGGATGGCCGGCGGCCACCTATCTTGGTCTCCGCCTGGCGGGATCTGCCCGCTCACAGGACAACGGGGCCGATGGACTGACGGGGACGGAGGCGTCCATCGCGGACTACATGCAGTCGGAACTGCTCGAGCCGCTGGACGCCGGAACGCGGACGTGGTTGCGCCGAACATCGGTGCTGGACGCCATGAGCGGACCGCTCTGCGACGCCACACTCGGCACGACAGGTTCGATGACGGTGCTGCGGCGCCTGGAGCGAGACAACCTCTTCGTGGTGGCGCTCGATGCGAATTGCGGTTCGTACCGCTACCACCGGCTCTTCCGCGACCTCCTCCGCGACGAGCTCGACGAGCATGAATCTGGCGCGGCCGTCGAGCTGTGTACGCGCGCGGCCGCCTGGTGCGCCGAACACGGGGAGCGGGAGCGCGCGGTCGAATACGCCCTCGCCTCTGGTGACATGGACCTCGTCGCGCGGTTCGTTCTCGCGTACACCTTCCCCCTGCACTGGTCGGGCCGCATCGCGACCGTCGGACGGTGGCTCGACTTGTTCGACCGCGACGGAGAGCGGGAGCGCCGCGCCGCCCTGGCAGTGTTCGCGGGCTGGGTCCACGCGATGGAAGGACGGACGCGAGAGGCGAGACGGTGGCTCACGAGCGCGGAGCTCTCGGCCGATGTCAGCCCGATGCCGGACGGAGCAACCAAGGCGTCGTGGGTCGCGGTGCTCCGCGGGTACATGGCCCCGGATGGACTGGACACGCTCGCGTCGGATGCGCGCACCGCGCTCGCCGGGATCCCGGACGAGAGCCCATTTCGTCAGGGTGCATTGATCCTCGGGGGGTTCGCCGCGATCGCCGCTCGCACACCGCTGGCAGCCGACGTGCTGTTCGCCGAGGCTGTCGCGGTGGCCGAGGCCCGGCGTGCGATCCCTGGCATCTCACTCGCGCTCGGCGAGCGTGCGCTCCTCGCGCTCGGCCGTGGCGATGTCGCGGCCGCGACCAGGCATGTCGAGTCGGGCCTCGCGGTCGTTCATGAGGCGGGGATGGACGAGTTCGTCGCGAGCATGACCCTCCATGCCGCCGCGGCCAGGGTCGCGCTGGCGAACGGCTCCCCGTCGGAGGCACGCCTGGCGATCGCCCGTGTGAACCGGATGCGACCGATCGCGACCGCTGCCCTCCCGATTCCCGCCCTGCAGATGCGCTTCGAGACGATCCGTGCCTGCATCGTGCTCAACGAGGCCTCGGCGGCGAGGACGCTGCTGCTGGAGGTCAGGGACATCCTTCGCCAGTGCCCGGATCTGGGAGCGTTGGTCGACGAGGCCGTCGAGTTGGAGCGAGCGGTGGGATCCCTTCGCGCGACGTCTGCCGGGCCGTGGGCCTTGACGACGGCGGAGCTGCGGTTGCTCGCCTACCTGCCGACGCATCTCACATTCCGCGAGATCGCCGCCCGGCTCTTCGTCTCGACGCACACCGTCAAGACCCAGGCCATGGCGATCTACGGCAAGCTGGGCGTGTCGTCGCGCCGTGGCGCTATCGAGCAGGCCGTCCAGGCCGGCCTTCTGGATGCGGCCGTCATCAGGATGCCCGGGATCCCGGAAGGGATCGGCTGAGCGTCCAGCGCTCATGCAGATACACCCAGGGAGTATTGACAAGGTCTTGACAAACGGGCCATCGAGGCGCATCATCCCCATCGATAGGGCTTGTCAAGACTTGACAGGCCCACAGTCATGTCCGGGTCCTTGGCGGGAAGCCGGGCGAGCGCAGGAGGCGCCATTTGGCGGTCGGCGTCGCAGCCGAAGTCAAGAGCAAGCTGTCGGTCGTCGAGGTCGTCGGCGAGACCGTGTCGCTCAAGAAGGCGGGCACCAGCTACAAGGGCCTGTGCCCGTTCCACGGTGAGAAGACACCGTCGTTCGTGGTCACCCCGGCCCGGGAGTCCTGGCACTGCTTCGGCTGTGGGCTGGGCGGGGACATCTTCAGTTTCGTCATGCAGCGCGACGGCGTCGCGTTCCCGGAGGCCCTCCGGACGCTGGCGCAGCGGGCCGGCGTCGAGATCGACGAGCGCACCAAGCGCGAGGACGCGCACAAGGCCCGGCTCCGCCAGGTCCTCGACCACGCCATCGCCTTCTACCACGCGGTCCTGACCGGCTCGAAGACCGGCGGCGCATGCCCTGACCTATCTGCACGAGCGCGGGTTCACCGACGAGACCATCGAGACCCACCAGCTCGGCTGGGCGCCCGGCGGCTGGGACACGATGACCCGGATGCTCGCGAACAAGCGCGACGTCCGGCCCGAGGAGCTCGTCGAGGTGGGGCTCGCATCGCCGCGGACCAACGGCCGTGGCGGTGTCTACGACAAGTTCCGCGCGCGCGTCCTGTTCCCGATCCGGGACCAGAACGGCAACGCGGTCGGGCTCGGCGGGCGGCTCCTGGAGGGCGAGGGTCCCAAGTACCTCAACACGGCCGCGACCGTGCTCTTCGACAAGAGCCGGACGCTCTATCTCATCGACAAGGCCAAAGGCCCGATCCGCCGCTCGAAGCAGGCGGTCATCGTCGAGGGCTACACCGACGCCCTGATGGCGCACCAGGCCGGCTTCGACAACGTCGTCGCGAGCCTCGGGACCGCGCTCACGCCCGGCCAGGTGGCGCTCCTGACGCGTTACGCCGAACGGATCGTCCTCGCGTACGACGTCGACTCGGCGGGGGAGAAGGCCGGCACGCTCGGCGTCACCGCGCTGGCCGGGCTGATCGGGCAGCTCCAGGCCGACGACTCGGGCGTGAAGCTCGAGGACGTGCGGGTCGCCCGGCTGCCCGACGGCAAGGATCCCGACGAGGTCGTCCGCGAGTCGCCGGACGCCTGGTCGGCCGCGATCGCGGCCGCCAAGCCACTCGTGGAGTACCTCATCGGTCACCACGCGGCGCGGTTCGACCTCAAGACCTCGTCCGGGCGCATCGGCTTCGTGGAGGCGGTGATGCCGTCGATCCGCGACATCGCGGACCCGCTCCGTCGCGACGAGGCGCTCCAGGAGGTCCGCCAGGTCTCTGGCGTGGAGGAACGCGTGCTCCGACAGGTGCTGGAACGCCGGCTGGCCGCGGCGGGACCCGGCCGCGCCGGCGACTCGCAGGGCCGGATCACGGCGGACTCGGTGCTCGCCTCGCCCGACGCGCTCCCGATCCACGACATCCTGCGCGCGATCACGCCGGTCGAGTCCGAGCTCCTGCGCTTGCTGCTCCTGGTCCCCGACCTGCAACTGCGGGTCGTGGACGAGCTGGGGCCGGACCAGCTGCCGTCGACGGTGGCCCGCGAGCTGTTCCGGGCGATCGTGCTCCAGCGGGCGCCGGACGACCACGGCGTCCACCCGCCGTTCGACGGGGCGGCGCTGCTGCTCGCCCTCGACGACGAAACGGCGGCGCTCGCTCGAGCGTTGTATGCGAAGGCGGGGCCGGATCCCCGCACGCTCGATGCGCATCAACTCGAGTACGAGGTCTCCCGGCTGCTCCTGGAGCTGGAGGACGACCAGCTGCGCGAGCGCAGCGACTACAACGAGGCCGCCCAGGGGGAGGCCGAACGGGCCGGCGACGCCGAGGCGATCGACCGACTGATGAACGAACGACGACAGATCAACGAAGCGCGCCGGTCGCTCGACCGACGTCGAGACCAGACCCGGCTGCTGACCAGCCCTCGGAGGTGACCCTTGTCCGCTGACCCACTCGATAAGCAACTCGTGGAGGCCGTGCTCTCCCGCCCGCGGCGCGGGAAGGCCGAGCTCGAAGAGGCCAAGCTCGCCGGGCTCCGCCCGTCGCGGGCGAAGGCCGCGACCGCCGTCGCCGGGGACGACGACGATGACGACGACGATGACGACGACCTGGACCTCGGGCCGGAAGCGCTTGGTGCCGACGGGGCCGACGTCGGGGTGATCGTCGTCGAGGAGGATGCGGCCGCCGACCCGGCCGCCAAGCTGCCGGCCGACGCGCCGGCCAAGCTCGACCCCAAGGAGGTCGAGGAGCCGACCACCGAGGACCTCGAGGCCATCAGTGCCGACATGATCGGCATCGACGACCCGGTCCGGATGTACCTCAAGGAGATCGGCAAGGTCGCCCTGCTGACCGCCGAGGAAGAGGTCGTCCTGGCGAAGGCCATCGAGCTCGGGGAGCAGATGGTCGAGGAGCCGTGGAAGGCCGTCGTCTCGCTCCATGAGTGGACGCTCCACGACACCGAGCGCAAGACTCGGACGGCGAAGCAACAGCACCGGCTGCCGTACGGCCCCGAGGCGCACGAGCTCGTCGCGAAGGCGATCAAGGCGAAGAGCACGAAGGACCTGCTCGTGGCGACGCCGGACTTCCATCTCGTGAAGGCCGGCCGCGATGCGCAGTCCGAGGGCACGAAGGAGCGCCTCAAGGAGGCCAAGAAGCTCCTCCACACGTACAACGAGACCCCCGCGCCCGAGCCGTTCATCGAGCTGCTCGACTGGGCGTACCTGGCGGTCCACAACGGAGACCTCGACTCGCGCGACAACGTGGGGCTGCGGGCGATCTACGACTGGACCCGCGACGGCGTGGCCTTCCCGGCGCTCCAGCGCTGGATCGAGGCCGGCAACGACGCCGATCTGCTCAAGAAGATGGGCTTCGATCCGGAGGTCCCGCTCAACACGAAGCTGCGCGACCGCAAGGGCGAGATCGTCGTCATCGGCCGCGACGCCCGCGAGCAGCTGACGTCGGCCAACCTGCGGCTGGTGGTTTCGATCGCCAAGAAGTACATCGGCCGTGGGATGTCGTTCCTGGACCTGATCCAGGAAGGCAACATCGGCCTGATCCGCGCGGTCGAGAAGTTCGACTTCGAGAAGGGCTTCAAGTTCTCCACGTACGCGACGTGGTGGATCCGCCAGGCCATCACCCGGGCCATCGCCGACCAGGCGCGGACGATCCGCATCCCCGTCCACATGGTGGAGACGATCAACCGGCTGATCCGCGTCTCGCGTGGGCTCCTCCAGGAGCTCGGCCGCGAGCCGACGGTCGAGGAGATCGCCGAGGCGATGTCCAAGGGCCAGGAGGTCCAGGTCACCCCCGAGAAGGTCCGCGAGATCATCAAGGTCTCGCAGGAGCCGGTCTCGCTGGAGACCCCGATCGGTGAAGAAGAGGACTCGCACCTCGGCGACTTCATCGAGGACCGTGGGGCGCTCGCGCCGGCCGAGGCCGCATCGCACCAGCTCCTCAAGGAGCAGGTGGAGGCGGTGCTGGACTCGCTGACCGGACGCGAACGCCGCGTGCTGCAGCTCCGGTTCGGCCTGGAGGACGGACGTGCCCGGACCCTCGAGGAGGTCGGCAAGGAGTTCAACGTCACCCGCGAACGCATCCGCCAGATCGAGGCCAAGGCTCTCCGCAAGCTCCGCCACCCGTCCCGCAGCCGCAAGCTCAAGGACTACCTGGAGTAGTCCCGGCGAGGGCTGAGGGCGCGGCCCGGGGAAGGGCCGGGACCTTCGAGTCCTTGCCTCGTCCATCAGCGACGTGTTCGCTTCGGACATGCGCTGGACTCGGGTCGCACTGACGGCGGTCGCCGGCCTCGTCCTGGGGGTCGGCATCTACTCGGTCGTGGGCGCCGCGACCCAGCCGCGCCGCACGACGGCCGTCTACGACCCGCCCGTCGTCGCCGGGCAGCAGCTCTGGGGCTACTGCGCGGGCGGGTTCTACGCTCGGCATGGGCAGACGATCGTGTTGACGTCGACCGGTCACTGCACCACCGAGGGCACGGTCGCCAACGATCCCGACGGTGTCGGCGTTCGCGGGGTCTTCGGTCCTCGTGCGCAAGATGCCACGTGCCCGTACCCGGGCCACAAGTGCGCGGCGTCGGACCTCAACTACCTCGTCGTCGCGTCGGACCGCATCCCGTGGGGGCATCTCAACGTGGTCGACCTCGGGACGGCCGGATACCGGATCATCCCGCCCGGGACGCGGCCGCTCGGCTGCGCGGACGTCGCGATCGGCGACCCGGTGGAGATCGACGGTCGCGATACCTACCGCAGGGGCACGGTCCTCGAGAAGGGTGACTACCTTCACGCCGAGGACGGCGACTACTTCCCATGCATGATCGCCGCCGGTGTCCAGGTCGCGCCCGGCGACTCGGGCGGTGCGGTCCTCGTTCGCGGCATCCCGGCGGGCGTGACGAGTCGCAGCTTCGGCGGCAATCTCGGGTTCACGCCGTTGGCCGAAGGGCTCGCAGAGCTCGGTCTCGAGCTCTGCACGACCCCCGACTGCGGCCTCGAGCCGCCGACGGCCGGAGACCCGCCCGCATGACCGACTTCGGTCCGCGGCATGCGCAGGTGCACGCCTTCATCAATTCTCTGGCCGGACTCGATGACGACGGGCTGTGGCAGCTCGAGCAATCGGTGCGCCAGCCGGTCCGGTCCTACCCCCTCGTCGACACGCGAGCACTCGCGGAGGCCTCAGGACGCTTGCTGGCGGGATGACGACCTGGGACGGGAGCGAGCCGCCGGCGCCGGGGTCGTCTGGTGACTACGCGAGAAGGACGGTCCCGTGGCCTGCCAGACACCCGGCCGAGGATTCGCGTCGGCGCACGTCCATGCCCGGTGACGGCCCCGACCGCGGATGACCTGCAGGGTCAGTCATGCGTGTCCGCGGCGCCACTCCCCCGGTTCCCGAAAGCACCGTATTCGGGCGCGCGTCGTTGAGGCGGCGGTAGCCCAGAGGTACTATCGCGGACCTCCAAGGGGGTAGGACTTATGGACCAGACATCGTCCGATCAGGCGCCATCGACGGCCGTGCCCACGGCCGCGACATCCGCCAGCGCCGCACACATGAACCCGGCGACCGCGCCGAACCTGAGCGAGCCGGCCCGCGGCTTCCTCATCGAGCTGACACATGCGATGCAGCATGCGGCCGAGCAGCAGCGCGAGGCGACCAATACCGAGGTCGAGGCCATGACGGCCGCCCACCTCGAGCGGGTTCGCGCCCGAGCGGCTGCCGAGGCCGAAGAGCTTCGGCGCATGGCGCAGACCGACATCGACGGCATCCACGCGTGGCAGCAGACGGAGGCCGAGCGCATCCGCGCGGAAGCCGAGCGCCGGATCGTGGCCCGCGGCGAGGAGCTCGACAGCTACCTCGTCCGGCACGCCGCGATCATCGACGGCGAAGTCGAGCAGATCGAGGGCGCGGTGGCCACCTACCAGATGCGACTCGATGAGTACTTCGACACGCTGACGACCGAGAGCAGTCCCGCGGAGATCGCCCGGCTCGCCGACGAGATCCCCGAGCCGCCGGACCTCGCGAAGGTCGCCGGTGCCGCCCGTGCCCAGGCGGTGGCCGCGATCGTCGCCGAGGACGACGACGACTCGTTCAGTCCGACGGCCCCGGGGCCCCAGCTCGTCCCGGTGATGGCATCGAACGGCGCCAATGGCAACGGCGGCAATGGGGCCAACGGCGAGCACTCGAACCCGGCGATCCGCCTGCTTCGCTCGCTCGCGACGCTCGCGACGCCCGTCGACGCGAAGGTGGAAGGGAACGGCGAGACCGCGAAGGTCGAGCCGGTCGTCGCGCCCGCCGAGGCCGCGAAGGACTGACCGAGGCCGCGGAGCCCCGACCGACCGGGCCGCGCCCCGGACCGACGGTCAGCGACCCCGTCGGGCCCAGCGTTCCGACGTGAGCCCGATCGGCCCGGAAGCGCGCGCTGGGCCGATGGGCCGCAACCGGCCCGTCATCCAGTCCCGATACCAGGGCGACCAGGTCCGCGCGGGCGCCCGTCCCGTGCCTCGCCCGTCGTGATAGTCCGCGTACGAGCGGCCGAACGGCGGCTCGTCGGCCGAACGTGTCGACGTGAAGTCCCCGGCATCGTGCAGGCTCGGCAGCATCGTTTCGTCGACCCCGAGCGACCGGTACACGGACTCGACCTGGTGCAACCACTCGTGGACGTACCCCTGCGCCGGATCGGGGTCGGTCGCCAGCGTCGGCCAGTGGTCCGTGGAGATCGAGCTGAACCCGGCCCCGAACGTCGCCTCACCCGGACCGAGCGTGCAGCCCCAGCCGCACTGCGGCACGGCGGGATCGCCCGGCCACAGCGCATAGATCGAGTCGTAGCGGTCCGGCGCGACGTAGGTCTCGATCTCCTCGCGGCACTCGCGCGGGCCGACCCACCAGCGCCCGCCGCCGCTCGAGGACAGCGACCGGATCGGCCGGCGGACCTCGATCACGTCGAGCGGGGTCATCGTCGCCAGCCCCTCGCTCCAGGCCTCGACGGTCGCCGGCAGCCCTTCGAGGACACGCTCCACCGCGGCTCGCTCATCGCGCGCCATGACCCGCCGCGCGTGGCCGCGCCGGAGGCCCGATCCGTACTTGGCGTCCATCACCGGGTACAGGAGGACGAGCGTGCGCCAGGTCGACGTCATCGGCTCAGGGTAGCCTGCTAGCATCGGGCGATGCCCACCTCGAAGCCCCGGACGAAGGCGACGACCGCGGCGAGCACCAAGGGGACCGACGCCCCGGGGCCGCTCGTCAGCGTCGACTGGCTGGCAGCCCATCTCGAGGACCCGGACGTCCGACTGGTCCACGTCTCGCCCGACCGGCGCGTCTACAACAAGCGCCACATCGCCGGTGCCGCCTACAGCGACCTCCACAAGGAGCTGGCCCTCAAGGGCACGGCGCCCGAGACCGGCGATGCCGAGCGTGAGTGGCTGGTTCCCGCGGCCGACCTGGTCGCCAACGTCCTTCGGCGATGGCGCGTGGGCGATGGCGACCGGATCGTCTTCTACGACGACGTCGGGCTCAACCGCCAGGCGATCCGCGGCTACTGGCTGTTGCGGCTCTACCGCTTCCCGGCGGATCGGCTGCACATCCTCGACGGCGGCATCGACGCCTGGCGGCGCGCCGGCCACGCGACCACCACCGATGTGCCCGAGGCGGATCTCGCGGACGGCCTCCGCCGACCGGCGACGCTCGGCGAGCGCGACGACTCGCTGATCGCGACCTACGACGAGGTCCTGGCGTGGAGTGACGAAGCCGCTGCCGGGCCGGATGCCCCGACGCAGGCTCCTCGACGTGCGGACCGCGGGCGAGTACGTGGGCACGGATCTGCGAGCCCGTCGAGGCGGGCACATCCCGGGCGCGCGGCAGCGGCTCTTCTCGGATCTGCTGACCGACGAGGGCACGTTCCGTCCCGTCGACGAGATGCTGTCGCTGGTGCGTGCCTCCGGCGCCGATCCGGCGCAGATCCGCGCGACCTACTGCCAGGGTGGCGTCCGCGCCGCGCTCGTGTGGTTCGTGCTCCACGAGCTGGCCGGCTTCGACGGCCGTGCGGAGCTACGCGGGCTCGTGGGAGGAGTGGGGCAACCGCCCCGACAGCCCGATCGAGGCGCCCTAGCCTGGCGCCCCTCACGGAACGGTCGGCTCACTCCGGCCGAGCGGTCGCCTCGTGCTATCCTGTCGCGCGGCGCCGACTCGGCGCCCATCACGCGAGCGATCCCGGCCACGCGCCCGGGGTCCCGCGTCTCGCTCCGGCGTAGCTCAGTGGTAGAGCGGGCGGCTGTTAACCGCTTGGTCGTAGGTTCGAGTCCTACCGCCGGAGCCATTCCCCTTCTGGCTGGCGATCGAGGGCACCTGGCGTGGGTGCCTCGTGGCGCAGGCCACCAAGCGCCACGAGTGTGACGGCGATGCACGCCGCAAGTACGTTCCGGATGATCCAGGAGTTGTCGGTGTCGACGCCGGCCATGATCGGGGCCACCCCGTTGAGCGCGGCGTGGAACAGGGCGGTCATGAGGACGCTGCCGCCCGTCCCGACATAGATCCAGGTCAGCAGGATCGAATACGAGAAGATGCTCAGCACCATGGGCCAGGCCGCGAGGTCGCCATACCACTGGCCGGGCAGGAACAGGAACCCGTGGATGAGGGCCCACGGGATCGCGAGGAGGAGCCCTGCCCGCAGCGGCGACATCGAAGACATGAGCCTGGGCAAGGCGAACCCGCGCCAGGCAAGTTCCTCAGCGAAGGCCGGGATCAGCACGACGATCGGGACGATCAGGACCGCCGGAAAGGCGGCATCGAACAGCCCGCCGGAGGGTTCGCCGAGCCCGACCGCGACCGCGACAGTGGCGAGGCTCCAGAGGAGCGGTATCGCCAGGACGAGATACCAGCGGCGATCGGACGGCCGGATCACCAGTGAGTGAAGGAGCGTTGGCAGGGCGCCATGTCCCTCGCGCCATGCAAGGGTCAGCGCGATGACGAGGGGGCCGATCGCGAGGATGAACGGAAGGAACGCGGTCGGAACGCCGACGACGACGGCCCCGCCGCCAAGGGCGAGGCTGAGTCCGACGAACCAGGCGACCTCTATCGATCCCTCCTGGCGCGTGGCATCGGATGGGACCGGGGGGTCGATGGTCGTGTCTGGACGGGCGCGCGCGCTGGTGATCGTCATGGCTGGGTCTCCGAGTCCGTCGGGCTGTCCGACGCTGAGGCCAGCCTGCTCGCCGAACCCATGTGGCCCAACGGGGCTCCCCCTCGGATGAGGCTCAGGGCTCACCCGGAGCGGGTCGGCACCTCACCCTCGCTGGCCGTCGACCGTCATCTCGTACGCCTCGATCGGGATCCATGACTCGCCGTCGAGGGTGTACTCGTTCCGCCACGTCGCGTGGGTCGGATCGCGGAGGATCCAGGTAAGTCGGATCCGCGGGAGCGTTGCCGAAATGGACTCGTAGATGAGCCGGTCGCCCTCGATGCGGCCGCGGTAGAGCGCCATGTTCGGGCCGTTGTTGTCGGCGCTGGTCGCGCGGTACTCCCCGGCGCCGCGGTCCCAACCCGTGACCCAGTGGAGCTGCCAGCGCAGCACGAACGTGCCGTCGGTCAGCGCCTGGTCCTGCTCGAAGTCGCCGGCGATCCAGAGGCCGCCCTGGATCGGCCGACACGTGGCGCGACCCGTCCCGACCATCTCGGGGGAGCCGGGTCCCATGCCGCCCGCCTGGATCGTGCCGCTCCAGACCCAGTCGCGATAGAAGGGGGCGAGGGCCGACATCTCTGGGCCGGGCTCGGCCGAGCGGGGCAGGGCCGCCATCGTCTCGGTGGTCATCACGGTCTCCTTGCGCATGGATCGTCACCGTGAATCCAACGACGCGGAGCCCGTCGCCGACATGAGCCGTTCGGCCTCGATGGACGGGCAGGTCGGCCTCCCGGAGGTCCGCCTGGACCGACCCGGGATCAGCAGCGCAGCGACACATCCCTGCCGATATCTGACGACACTCCTAGACATCAGCGCCATGAGTGACGGATACTCCGCGGTATGGTCCACGTCCCCGAGCTCGTCCCCACGCGTCTTCGCGTCGGCCAGGCTGCCGAGATGCTCGGCGTCTCCGTCGAGACGCTCCGTCGGTGGGAGACCGACGGCCGACTCACGATGGAGCGGTCCGATGGCGGTCAGCGACTCGTCTCGATCGACGAAGTCTCGAGATTGCTCGCGGAGCGGCGGAAGGCGGCGACCGACCGCCCGATCGTCGCGCAGTCGGCGCGCAACCGCTTCCCTGGGATCGTCACGAGGATCGAGGCGGACCGAGTCGCCGCGGTCGTGGAGGTCATCGCGGGACCACATCGGATGGTCAGCCTCATGACGGCAGAGGCCGTCGAGGAGATGGGCCTGAAGGTCGGCGACGAAGCCGTCTGCGTCGTCAAGGCGACGAACGTCATCGTCGAGGTCCCGTCGTCCAAGGAGTCCCGAGGATGAGATCCCGCCTCGTCGTCCTCATCGGCGTCCTGCTGCTCGTCCTCGCCGCGTGTTCGAGCAGCGGCTCGACGTCCGCGCCGAGCAGTGCGGCTTCCGCGGCTGGGCCGACCACCGCCCCGTCGGTCGCGCCCGCCTCGCCGTCGGCGGCGGCCGTCGACCTGACGGTCTTCGGGGCCGCCTCGCTCAAGGGCGCCCTCGCGGACGCCAAGACCGCCTACGAGGCAGCGAACCCCGGCGTGACGCTCACGGTCTCGACGGACGCCTCGTCGGCGCTCGCGGCGCAGATCGAGCAGGCCGCGCCCGCCGACGTCTTCCTCTCGGCCGACACGAAGAACCCGCAGGCACTGGTCGACAAGGGCCTGGCCAACGGGCCGATCACGCCGTTCGCCGACAACATGCTGATCGTCATCGTGCCGACCAACGACCCCGCCGGCATCACGTCGCCGAAGGACCTCGCCAAGAAGGGCGTCAAGATCATCGCGGCCGGCGACGAGGTGCCGATCACGAAGTACGCGAACCAGCTGGTCGACAACCTCGCGAAGCAGCCCGGCTACCCGGCCGACTTCGCGGCGTCCTATCACGCCAACATCGTGTCCAAGGAGGACAACGTGAAGGCGGTCGTCGCGAAGCTCGAGCTCGGCGAGGGCGATGCCGGCGATCGTGTACGTCACCGATGCGAACGCGTCCGGCAAGGTCGGCACGGTCCCGGTGCCCGATGACGCGAACGTCCTCGCGACCTACGCGGGCGCGGTGGTCACGGCGTCCAAGGAGCAGGACGCGGCGAACGCGTTCCTCACGTGGTTCGCCGGGCCCGTGGGCCAGGCGATCCTCAAGACCTACGGATTCCTCCCAGACGTCGCGATGAGCATGGGTGCGGCCGACGATCGGACCGGATCGCCGGCGGTGCCAGCCCGGTCGAAGGCCGTCGCGTGGCATCCCGGGCGATGGGGCGAACGCACGGTCACGACGGTGGCCGTGCTGTTCGCCCTGTTCCTCGGCCTGCCGGTGCTCACGCTGGTGGTCCGGGCGGTCTTCAACGGGTCGCTGGCCGTCGCCCTCGCGTCGCCGGCCGTCCTGGATGCGTTGTGGCTGAGCCTCCTCACGACGTCGATCAGCCTCGTGATCACGGTCGTGTTGGGCCTGCCGTTGGCCTTCACCCTGGCCCGCCGGGAGTTCCGGGGGAAGGGGATCATGGAGACGGTCGTCGACCTGCCGATCGTGCTCCCGCCGTCGGTCGCGGGGCTCGCCCTCCTCCTGGTGTTCGGGCGTCGAGGCCTGCTGTCGGCCCCGTTCGAGTTCCTCGGCATCTCCGTGCCGTTCACGACGATCGCGGTCATCCTCGCGATGGTCTTCGTGTCGGCGCCGTTCTTCATCCGTTCGGCCCGGACCGGGATCGCCGGGGTGGAGCGTGACCTCGAGGACGCGGCACGCGTCGACGGCGCCTCGGAACGACAGCTGTTCCGGTCGATCACATTGCCGCTGGCGGGCACGGCTCTCGCTGCCGGGCTCGTCATGACCTGGGCCCGGTCGCTCGGGGAGTTCGGGGCGACGATCATGTTCGCGGGCAACGTCCAGGGCCGGACGCAGACACTGCCGCTCGTCGTGTACAGCGAGTTCCAGGGCGGGGGACTGGATGCCTCGATCGCGGCGGCCGCCATCCTCGTCCTCGCGGCCTTCGGCGTGCTCCTGGCCGTCCGCGTCTTCCACTGGGGCCGCGCGGTCGACATGCGGGGGATCGCCTGACGGCAAATGGAGCCGCTGCGGTGCGGCCCCTAGGCGAAGACGTTCACCGCGCGGGCGATGACGAGGCCGACGAGGACGAACGAGATGAGCGCCTGCGACGCCATCGCGATCTTCGCCCACGGCGCGAGCGGGAGCGTGTCCGTCGGGCTGAAGGCGTTGGCCGTCGTGAACCCGATGTAGAGGTAGTCGATGAACTGCGGCCGCCAGTCGGGCGGCGCCAGCTCCGGGTTCATGAGCTGCGGGAACGCGAAGTCGGGGTGCTCGGGCAGCCCGTAGGCGCGCGCCGCCGGTCCGCCGCCGTCGAATTGCCAGTACAGCAGGGCGAAGGCCACGTTGTTGGTCAACCAGACCTTGGCACCGGCCATCAAGCAGCGGTACGGCCTCGTTGGTGATCGCCCCGCCCGTCACGAGGTTGTAGCCGAGGACCGCCGTCCCGAGCAGGGCGCCGCCGACGAGGACCGCCACGAGCATGGCGCCGAGGATGGTCAACCGCCGCGACCGGCGATCGATCCGGCCTGGGTCGCCGATGATCAGGGCCGCCAGCAGCACGGCCTCCAGGATGGCGATGCCCTCGACGATGCAGGACGTACTCGCGGTTCGGCGCCGCGGCCGTGGCGAGGATGAGCAGCGAGACCGCGGTCGCCATCGGCCATCGCGGCTCGGCGATCACATGTTGAGGCAGGCGAGTGTCGTCGGTCACGCGGCCATTCTGCGACCTGGCGACCCGCCGGGTCGGGCCGTCGCGGCTCCGCTAGCGCTGGCCGCGAGCGAAGAGGCCCGTGCGTGACCGGCGCACGACCGCCGTCGGAGCAGCGCCGAACGACGCGCTGACCGCCGGGACCTGGACCGGGCGGCCGGGAAGGAGGCCGCCGACCATGGCGATGGCACCACCGAAGCCGACGGCGACGGCGCCGGGCCCGACGGCACCGATCGCAGGCGGGATCAGCTGGGCCATGTCCAGCCTGATGGCACCGATCAGCCAGACCGACAGTGTCGCCAGACCCATCCCAGCCGCGATCGCCAAACCGCGCCGCCAACCGGCCGGACCGCGGGCGCCCAGCCGGGCCATACCCGCGACGGCGAGGATCGTTCCCATGACGAGTGTCACCCCGCCGTCGGTCAGCATGTGATCCTGGCCGTACAGGCCATCGAGATCCACCGTTCCATATGTCGGCAACGTGACTGTCGCCCACGGGACGAACGTCGCGACAACCACCATCGCGGCGCCGATGAGCGTGATGATCGACGGCGAGACATTGGTCAGTCTCCTGCTCGACGGACGGCCTGCCTCGGACGAGGGCCCGTTCGTACCGGGTCTGACGACGAAGGACGGTTCGGTCGCCGGGAACGGCGTTCCGGTCCACGCCGGCCCCGCCGGGCCGACGACGGCGATGAAGGGGCCAGCAGGCGACGCGGGAGATGCCGGCGGGATCCCCATGAGCAACGGGATCAGGAGGCCGATGACCGCCCCGGCCGCCCCGGTATCGCCCGCGGTCTCTGCGGCCAGCACCACCGGATGCAGCAGCGACAGCGGGGCAGCGGAGACCGCGAAGATGGCGAGCCACGGGTTGCGCCGGAAAGCCGCGAGCAGTCGCTTGATCGAACCTGGTGTCACCCGCTCGAGCCACCCCGGGAGCGACCAGAGGAAGAGGAGGAGGGCCGTCCAGGCCGCGCCACCCCATGCGTCGAACGCGAGGAGGAAGCCGACGATCAGCCCGATCTGCACGCCGACCGGGGTCGCAGACCATCGCCGGATCCCACGCGCGCCGGCACGCTCGATCGCACCGATGCCGCGGGCGATGCGTCGGACCATGGCCCTCATGGCTCCGACCATCTCACGCCGGCCGGCACCGGCAAGTCCTACGTTGGTACCACCTCGCCTGGCTTCACGCGCGCGGGTCCACGTGGATCTTGGGTCCCGGACCGGCGGTCGTCGGTCGTCTGCCTGCCAGCACGTCCGTGACCTGGTCCAGGCCGACGGTCGCGGCGACCAGCGGGCGTGGGTCCACGGCGCCCGACGCGTAGCGCTCGATCGTGCCGTCGAGTCCCGGTGAGCCACTCAGGATGCCGACGACGGTCACATCCTTGAGCGCCACGATCCGCGTGTCGATCTGGCTGGGCGTCCCGGCGAGGCCGATGTAGACCACCCGCTTGCCAGGCTCGACCAGGTCGAGCGCCAGGGCCGGGAGAGACGGGTCGTTCGAGGCGTCGATGACCGCGTCGAAGGCGAGGTCGGGCACCGTATCCGCGGACCAGACGCCGCCGAGCCCGAGCGACCGCGCGAAGGCCAGCGACCGAGCCGAACGACCCATGACGTGGACGTCGGCGCCGGCCGCGACCGCGAACCACGCGGCCAGCAACCCGATGGCCCCCGCGCCGAGGATCAGGACGCGGTCTCCGGCTGCGAGATCGGCGGCAAGGACGGCCCGGAGGGCATTCGCTCCCGGCTCGACCAGCGCCCCGGCTGCGTCATCCACGGCGTCCGGCAGGGGATGCAGGGCGGTCACGGGCACGGCGAGCTGCTCCGCGAGCGCCCCGGGGCGGCCCCCCCGGATGCCGATCTCGGACCGGTCCGCGCACAGGTGGCCCCGGCCGTCGCGGCACCGGGCGCACCGATGACAGGGGAGCATCGTGTCGCCGGTCGTCCGCCGACCGATCCATGCCGGGTCCACGCCGCCGCCGACCGCGCTCACGGTCCCGCTCCATTCGTGGCCGAGCCGCATGGGGTACGAGGCATGTCCCTGGTGGAGGTACGCCATGTCGCCGGTGAAGAACTCGACGTCGGTCCCGCACAGGCCGACTCGCGCGACGTCGATGACGACCTCGCCGGGGTTCGCCGCCGGCGGATCGACCTCCTCCACACCGGCACGACCCGGCCCCGTGACGACGAACGCGCGCACGACCCCTCGGACCTTCGGCGCAGGCGCCCGACATCGACGATGCCCGGCGCGCGATGATGTCCGCGAGGATAGCCGGTCGGTCGGACAGGAAGACGGTGGCATGGCAAAGGCACGACGCAGCGCGCAGTGGTACGGCGGTCAGGACCGCAACTCGTACATCCATCGGGCGTGGATGCGTCGCGGCCTTCCGGCCGACGCGTTCGACGGCCGGCCGCACATCGCGATCGCGAACACGGCGTCGGACCTGAGTCCGTGCAACGCGCACCTCGACGAGGTGGCCGAGCACGTGAAGCTCGGGATCTGGGAGGCCGGCGGCGTCGCCCTCGACCTGCCGGTCATGTCGCTGGGCGAGACGCAGGTCCGGCCCACCGCGATGCTGTGGCGGAACCTCGCCGCGATGTCGATCGAGGAGATGCTCCGGGCGAACCCGATCGATGGGGTGGTCCTGCTCGGCGGCTGTGACAAGACGATCCCCGCACTCCTGATGGCCGCCGCCTCGGTCGACCTGCCCGCGTTGGTGATCCCCGGAGGGCCGATGCTGACCGGCACCTTCAAGGGGCAGGCGCTCGGGTGCGGGACCGACGTCTGGCGCCTGAGCGAGGAGGTCCGCGCGGGCACGCTGTCCGAGACGGCGTTCCTGGCCTCGGAGTCGTCGATGATCCGGAGCCGCGGCCACTGCAACACCATGGGCACGGCCTCGACGATGGCCTGCATGGCCGAGGCGCTCGGCATGACCGTGCCCGGGATCGCCGGGACGCCGGCCCCGGACAGCCGGCTCCTCCAGCATGCGCACGAGGCGGGTCGACTCGCGATCGAGCTCGTCGAGGCCGACCGACGACCCAGCACGATCCTGGGTCGCGGCTCGTTCCGGAACGCGATCGTCGCGCTGGCGGCGATCGGCGGGTCGACCAACGCGGTCGTCCACCTGCTCGCGATCGCGGGCCGGCTCGGGGTCGAGCTCACGATCGACGACTTCGACGCGATCGGCAGCGACGTGCCGTTGCTCGTCGACCTGGAACCGGCGGGGCGATGGCTGATGGAGGACTTCCATCGGGCGGGTGGGCTGCTCGCCGTGCTTCGCGAGGTCGAGGACCGGTTGGACCGCGACGCGCTCACCGTGACCGGCCGTCCGCTCGTCGAGTCGCTCGCCGACGCCCGGATCGAGGACGAGACGGTGATCCGCCCCCGAACGGCCCCGCTCCAGGAGGCCGCCGGGATCGCCGTCCTGCGTGGGACCCTGGCGCCGGACGGAGCGGTGATCAAACCGTCCGCCGCGACGCCGTCGCTCCTCCAGCATCGGGGCAGGGCGCTCGTCTTCGACAGCATCGAGGACTTCAAGGCCAGGATCGACGACCCGGCGCTCGACGTCGACGCCGACAGCGTCCTGGTCCTGCGCGGTTGCGGGCCGCGGGGCTACCCGGGGATGCCCGAGGTCGCGAACCTGCCGCTTCCCGCGAAGCTCCTGGCCCAGGGCGTCCGGGACATGGTGCGAGTCTGCGATGGCCGGATGAGCGGCACCGCGTACGGCACGGTCGTCCTCCATGTCGCGCCCGAGGCGGCCGCGGGCGGTCCGCTCGCGCGCGTCGAGACCGGCGACATCATCGTCCTCGACGTGCCGGCCCGGCGTCTGGAGGTCGACGTCGAGCCGGCGGTGCTCGCGGCACGAACGCCGTCGATGTCGACGGTCGGCGGGTTCGCGACGCCGGCCCGCGGCTGGGAGCGCCTCTACGTCGACCACGTCCTTGGCGCCGATCGCGGCGCGGACCTCGACTTCCTGGTCGGTGCGAGCGGCTCCGAGGTCTCGCGAGAGTCCCACTAGGGGCACCCACGCACCACTCGGCCGGGGTGGTGCGGCCGAACCTTCACGGCGGGACCCCTTTTGGCCGAGGCCTCTGTGCGGATGGACCAGTCCGCCGATCGTGTCAGAGCGGTGTGGAGCAGACCCCCGTGGTGCCCTGCCGCATCCCGATGGTCACGGGGTTCCGACAGGACCCGACCGACCGCTGTCGCCAGTACGGAAGAGGTGCGGCGGTGCACATAGGCCCCCGATGACCATGAGGTCGGTTCCGCCGAGGCCGATCGCGCGGGTATGAATGCGCTGTCTTCATCCCGCCCTGATCTCCAGGGCAACCGCCTCGACGGATCCCACCCGTGAGGCCTTACGAGCAACGAACCGTATGTCGAACTCGAGCCGCCGACGGGCCGCGAGTCGGTCGATCGCCGCTGTCTGGCTGTCCGCAGCCATGGTCATCGTCCCCGCCATCGGGCTGGCGACGGCCGCGCCGGTGGTCGCCCACGGTGCGACGGGCCCGGCGGCGCTCGACGTGGATCCCGAGGCCGCCTCCGGGCCGGCGGGGACCACCTTCACCCTGACCGCCACCCTGTACGACGCGGACGGGGACGTCTACGCGGGCGCGGGTACCGATACGCACATCCGCTTCTACTTCGTCCCCGGCAGCCCGAATGACCCGCACAGCGGGCTGAGCCCCGACCTCAGCTGCGATACCGGCACCGACGGCACCTGCCAGGTGAGCTACACCGCCGACGAGACCGGCACCGACTACATCTGCGGCCTCGGCACGCCGGACTGGTGGGAGTGCTTCGAGTCGGTCGGCGCGCCGGAGCGCGACGACCTTGCGGACCTGGTCAAGCGAACGGTCACGCTTGCCGACCCCGATCCGACCCCGACCCCGACGCCCACGCCGACACCCGCCCCGACGCCCGACTCCGACCCCGACGCCCGACGCCCGACCCCGACGCCCACGCCGACCCCGACGCCCACACCGACGCCCACGCCGACCCCACGCCGACCCCGACCCCGACGCCCACGCCTGCCCCGACGCCAACACCGACACCGACACCTGCGCCCACGCCCACGCCTGCCCCGACGCCCACGCCCACGCCCACACCGACACCTGCGCCGACGCCGACCCCGACGCCCACGCCGACCCCGACGCCCACGCCCACACCGACACCTGCGCCGACCCCGACGCCGACCCCGACGCCCACGCCGACACCAGCCCCCACGCCGAAGCCCACCCCGACACCGGCGCCCACACCGACGCCGGTCCCGACAGCGAACGCGACCCCGACCCCCGAGCCCATCCCGACCGCCACGCCGGCCACCACGCCGCCGCCGGTCTTGACAGTCGTCCCACCGGTCATCGCGGGCACGATCGACCCGCCGACCGGGTCGTCGGGAGATGGAGGATCGACGGGCGGTAGCTCGGCCCCCGCAGGCTCGACGCGTGGCGTGACGCCCGACCCCGGCCCGCCGCCGGCCGTCGCGGTCAACCCGTCGCCCGCTGACGATCCGGCGGACTACGTCCGTACGGTCATCACCGACGTGGGCGGTCGTGTCGCCGACACCGTCGACATCGTCGTCAAGCCGCGGGCCGCGGCCGCCGTCGCGACGACGTTCACGTTCCCGCTCGCCCTGATGGTCCTCGTGGTCATCTTCCTGGTCGTCCAGCCGAGGGTCGACCGCATGGATCCGAAGTTGCGCGCTGCTCCGGAAAGCACGGCCGAGGCGATGCTCGGTTTCCTCGAGGAAGACGCGCTGTGACCGCTGCCGCCACACCCCGACCGCACGCCGTGACGCCCGCGCTCGACGCCGACCAGGTCGTTCGAGCTCTGCGCCCGAGCTCGACGAGCAAGGCCGAGTTCTCGTCGCTCTCGGACCGGATGTCGTATCTGCTGGTCCTGCGCATCGCGATGGGCGTGATCATCGTGACATGGGGCGTCCTTCGGCCCGAGGCCCTCATCGTCCCGTACAGCACGCTCGGGATCGTCACCGCGGCCTACCTCGGCGTCGCGGTCCTCGGCGAGGTCGTGCGTCGCCGCTCCGGCCGACTCGCGTACGCGACGATGACGGCGCTCCTCCTGATCGACGGCCTCTACCTCGCGGCCGCCATGTATGCCACGGGCGGCGCGCAGAGCCCGATCCGCTTCATGCTGTACCTCCAGCTCGTGGCGGTCTCCCTGCTCGCGTCCTACCGCACGGGCCTGAAGATGGCCCTGTGGGACTCGCTCCTGCTCATCGTCCTGCTGTACGCGCAGGCGGCTCGCCTGATGCCCGCTGTCGACGTGAAGCCGGGTGTCGCGATCGAGTTCGAGCAGATGCCGGTCCTGAACGTCACCGCGTTCTGGCTGTTCGCCATCGCCACGTCGTTCTTCTCCGCGCTCAACGAACGCGAACTCCGTCAGCGCCGTGCCGATCTCCAGGCCCTGGTCGAGGTCGGCGCGCGGCTCGATGCCGTCGCCGACGCCATCCAGCAGGCGGACATCGTCGTCAGCTCGCTCGTGAGCCGCTTCGGGTTCGAGCGGGTGGCGCTGCTCGGCGAGTCCGACGGGCGCGTCGTCGCCCTCGCGACCCACGGCACGACCGAGGCCCCGACGACCCCGACCGACCCCGACTGGATCCTGCAGCGCGCGTGGGAGCGGCGGGAGACCCTGCCGGTCAAGCGTCTGGACGTGGCGCGCGACCCGTTCCTTGTCGCCCTGATGCCCGACGCCCGAAACATCCTGGTCGCACCGATGATCGTGGAAGGCAAGACGGTCGGCGCCATCGTCGTCGAGCATCGCGCGCGCCGTCGGACCGGTGTCGAGCGTCGAGTCGCCGCCATGCTCGGCCAGTTCGCCTCGATCGCCGCCCTGAACCTGCGCAACGCCGTCCTGCTCCAGCACGTCCAGGATCTCGCCGAGCGCGACTCGCTCACGGGCGCCGCCAACCGGCGCATGTTCACGCTCGCCCTCGAACGGATCCTGCACAGCCACTCCTCGAAGCCACGCGCCGACAAGGTCACGGCCGTCCTGTTCCTCGATCTCGACGACTTCAAGGTCATCAACGACTCGCTCGGCCACGCGGCCGGCGACGAGCTCCTCGTGGCGGTGACGGAGCGCATCTCGAGCCTCGTGCGTGATGGGGACCTGGTCGCCCGGCTCGGGGGCGACGAGTTCGCCATCCTCACCGAGGACGAGCCGATGCTCAGCCGCGCTCGGTCGATGGCCGCCAGGCTCGTCTACGAGCTCCGCGCGCCGTATGTGCTCGGCGAGAAGCACGTGGTCGTGACCGCCTCGGTCGGGATCGCCAGTGCCCGGGACGCCGTGACCGGTGCCGCCGACCTCGTCCGCAACGCCGACGTCGCGATGTACATGGCCAAGGCCAACGGGAAGTCCGGCTTCGCGATCTTCGATCCCGGCATGCACGAGGCGATGCGCGAACGCCATGAGCTGAGCGTCGACCTCCAGCGTGCCGTCGACCTCGACCAGCTCGTGCTGCTCTACCAGCCGATCATCGACCTCACGACGGGCGGGCTGGCCGGCGTGGAGGCGCTGGTCCGCTGGTCGCACCCGGGCCACGGGACGATCATGCCCGACCAGTTCATCGAGATCGCCGAGGAGACCGGTGCCATCCTCCCGATCGGCCACTGGGTCCTGCGCGAGGCGTGCCGGGAAGCCGCCGCGTGGCTGGGGGACGGCCGGGTTCCCGCCGAGACCTTCGTGAGCGTGAACGTGTCGGCCCGGGAGATCCAGTCCCTCGGCTTCGTCGACGGCATCAAGGCCGTCCTTGCCGAGTCCGGCCTCGACCCGACGAGGCTCGTCCTCGAGATCACCGAGACCGCGCTCCTTAAGGCCAACCCGACCACCGTCGCGACACTCGAGGCCGTTCGAGCCCTTGGTGTTCGGACCGTCATCGACGACTTCGGGACCGGCTACTTCTCGCTCAGCCACCTGCGCCAGTTCCCGGTCGACGCGCTGAAGGTCGCCAAGGAGTTCGTCCAGGAGACCGACAGCACGTCGAAGTCCGCCGCCCTCGCCGGCGCCATCGTGGCGATGAGCCGCTCGCTCGGCATCGAGACCGTGGCCGAGGGCATCGAGACCCTCGAGCAGGCCGAGCGCATGCGACAGCTCGGCTGCCGGTTCGGCCAGGGCTACGTCTTCGCCCGGCCGATGCTCGAGGCGGACCTCCTCGGGACCTTCGGGAACCCCACGTCCATCGCCGAAGCGACGACCACTGCGGTCGTCGCTTCGGCGGCCACCTCCGCCCGCCCGTCGACGCGTGCGGTCGCCGCGAAGATCGTGTCGCCGGCGAAGGCGACCATCACCCGCCGACCAGTGCCGAGGACTGCCGCCTAGCCTCGTGCCCGGGCGCGCTCCGGGCCGGCGTCCTCGTCCGTCTCGTTCCAGAGTTCGACGACGGGCGTCTCCTTGTCCCAGCCGAGGATGGAGCGGCTGGCCGTCCCAAGCGCGAACAGGCTTCCGGAACCGGCCGGCAAGCCGAGCCAGCGGGCCGCCAGGACGCGCAACAGATGGCCGTGGCCGAACAGGAGGACGTCGTCATCACCGTCCAGCGCGAGCGCTCGCGCGATGACCCGGTCCACGCGGGCGCTGACCTGGGTCGCCGTCTCGCCCCCCGGCCACGGGCCGTGCCAGATCGACCAGCCCGGGTGCGCGGCTCGGATCTCGGAGGTGCGCAACCCCTCGAGCACGCCGTAGTCCCACTCGGTGAGGTCGGGGTCCACGACGGCCGTCGATCCGAACCCGGCGAGACGGGCCGTCTCGGTCGCCCGCGACAGGGGACTCGTCAGCACCAAGGAGAAGGCCTGGCCCCGGAGGCGGGCACCCAGGGACTCGGCCTGGGCGATGCCGACATCGGTGAGCGGCACATCGGTGTGGCTGGTGTGCCGGAGCTCGCGGGCCCACTCGGTCTCGCCATGCCGCACCAGCCACAGTCGACGCCGTTCGGACACCTCGGGCGGCTCCAGCGGTTCGGACATCTCGGGCGTCTTGCTGACGCCCTTCCCGGCCATCAGCCGGGCGGCCGGGTCGTGTCGAGCGACACGTCGGGCCGCACGATGTCGCCGGGCTCGGCCTTGAAGTACTCGCGCGGCGTCCAGCCGAACAGCGCGGCCATCGCGTTGACCGGGAACTGCGAGATCTTGGTGTCGTACCGGTAGACCTGGTCGTTGTAGAGCTCGCGGCGGTCCGCGATCATCCCCTCGATCCGTTCGATCTCCTCCTGGAGGTCGGCGACGTTCTCGCCGGCCTTGATGTCCGGATACCGCTCGACGACCGCGAAGAGCGACCGCACCGCGGCCGTCGTCGCTTCCGACGTGACCGCCTGATCGTGGATCGGCTGCGTGGGGGAGTAGGCCGCCCGAGCTCGGGTGACCTCGGTGAGGACGTCCTGCTCGTACGCCATCAGGCCGCGGACGGCGGAGACGAGGGCCGGCAGCTGGTCATGCCGCTGCTTGAGGATGACGTCGATGTTCGCCCACGCCTTGTCGATCCGTCGCTGGAGGGCGATGACGGCGTTGTAGTTCGAGATCACGATGAATCCCGCGACCACGAGCACGAGCCCGACCGCGAACGCGGCGGCATATCCCGAGGCGTTCACGAACCCGACCCTCCACTGACGATGACGGCGAGGACCACGGCGGCGACGATCGAGACGACCGCGCCGAGGAGGCCGACCAGGAACCGCGACGACTGGCGGGCCGCGGCCTCGGCCGGCAGTCCGTAGGTGACGAGCAGCGGCGACTCCGAGGTCGAGGCTAGGACCAGCGTCTCCGGCGCGATCGTGAAGGTCCGCTCCACGCGCTGCGCCTCCGCCTCGGACGCGATGGGCATGGCGTGCGCGTCGGGGTCGAGGTCCGGCGGGCGGGTGGGCCGCCCGATCCCGAACCCCGGGATGGCCGCATTCCCCCACGCGTCCTCGGGGTCGTCGACGAGCGTCCCGGCGGCCCGAGCGTCGGCGATGTCGGCGGCGACCTCCGGGTCGGCCCCGGAGACGGACGGATCGCCGCTGCCGATGTCGGCTTGCGCCGGGTCGCGGAGGTCACCGAACGGGAGCGCCTGGCCCAGGATGGTCACGGCATCCCCGATCTCCAGGCGGCGCTCCCGGTACTGGCGGGAGCCGCGGTCCGCGGCCATCGTCCACGGTCCGCCGGACGCGTCCGGGGTATGGACCCGGAGGAGGTCGGCGATCGCGGCGTCCCGGTCTGGCTGGGCCACCGCGAAGGCGCTCTCGGTCCGCCATCGCAACCCCATCGGCTCATCCCCGAGCGAGCCCGTCCGGTCCTCCCAACGGACCGGGGCATCGATCCGCGCCTCGCGCGGGAACACGCGGACCACACCCGAGGGATCGCGCACCTGGAACCCGACGGCGCGCTCCTCGACGAGGTCGTGCTGGGCCCCGACGCCGTCGCCTTCGGCGTCGACGCTCGATCGGTAGTACACGCATCGCTCGCTCTGGAGGAGCGAGACCAGGGCGAGCTCGGCCGGCTCGATGACCCCGCTGATTCGGACGTCGCCGGCCGCGAGCGCGCTGATCGTCGACGTGGCGGTGTCGCTGATCCGCCCAGCCATCCGATACCCGCCGAATCCGCGGGCGAGGAGCCACAGGCCACCGACAAGGCCGATGATCGCGATGGCGGCCACGACCGGCCCGTCGGATGGGTCCACGGGCCCATCGTACGGGACGCTGGGTCAGTCGTGACGAGGGCGAAACGCCAGGATCACGAGGACCACGCCGAGGATGACCGAGGCGATCGGCCAAGCCAGGGACGCGTCGAACGCCGGGAAGAGCTCGCGCAGCAGGAACAGGCCACCGAGCCCGACCAGGATGAGGCCGGCGATGATCGCGCCGCGGCGACCACCGTCACTCGGACGGGCCGTCGGCGCGGGGGCAGCCTGGGGGACGACGGAACCGTCGGGGGCACGCCAGCCGCCCGGCGGGATCGGGGGTTCAGCCACCACAGCCCTCCGCTGGATCGAGTTCGAACGACGCGAGATTGCCGGTCGTTCGGAGGTCGATGCGCACCGCCGCCGTGTCGTAGCCCGGCGTCGCCCAGGTCGACCCCTGCTGCACCAGCCCGTGGCCGGCGTAGTCGTAGGAGCTCAGGACGCTGTCGTCGGTCTCCAGGCGGAGCGCCACGCCGGGTGGTGTGCAGAGCTTGACGGACCCCGCATTGGCCTCGATGGAGCCGGTGGTCCCCGTCGCCGGAAGGGTCAGGCCGAGCGACCCCGCGTTGAGCTGGACGTCGACGTCCGTGACGGCGTGGGCCTGCCCGAGGTCCACCGACGAGCTGGCCGCATTGAGCTGCAGCCCGAGCGTGCCGATCCGCGCGCCGCGGAGGTCCATCCGCGACGTGCCGGCGTTGACCTGGGCATCGAGGTCGATCTGCGGGGCGTTCGGGAGTGTCACGACCCAGTCCTCGCGGCCACCGCCCCAGTCGAACAGCCCCTGCACCGCATCCGAGGACTCGACGGACAGGCTCGAGCCGTCGGCGTCGATCCTGGGACCCGCGCCGGAACCGCCGTCGCCGGTCACCCGCCAGCCGGCGCCGTCGTCGCTCGCGACCGTCAGGTCGCCGCAGTCGAGGCGGATGTCGACGCTCGCGGTCGACGAGGTGAAGGTGCCGTCTCGGGCGGCGAACGGGGTGGCGTTCTCGAGCGGGCCGCAGACGTGGCCGGGAAACCCGCCGATCCCGGCGGCGCCGGTGCTCGCCGCCGCCCCGACCATGAGGCCGAAGGTCGCGGCCACGACGAGTCCGCCGATCGCGTCGAACGAGGTCCGTCGGAGCAGGAGACCAAGGCCGATCCCGATCAGGATCAGCGGCCAGAAGCGCCACCAGTCCGCGACCTGCGCGGCGGTGAGGACACCCGCCTGGACCGCGAGCGGGACGGCCCCGAGCAGGATGAAGAAGACGCCCCAGCCAAGGAAGCCACGATGGATGTGCATGGGGCTCATCGTGTCCGGCTGTGTGTCGCCGGGCAACGGCCGAATGTCATGAATCGGGCACGACATCGGTGTGCTAGCCTCGGCGCAGGACCGGACGTGGCAGCGGCATCGCCGGAGCAACGCGGGAGGGGCGGATGCGCTTGAGGGAGTGGCGTGATGTCGCGCCGCGCAAGGACTCGATGGGTCCCAAGGTCGTCTCGGTCATCGATGAGGCCCTCGATCTCCTCGGTTCGGAGCCCAACCCCGACTGCTGGGTGGTCTGGGGCGACGATCCCGCCGTCCGGTATGTGCTGCTGGTGCCCATCGACGCGGGCCTGCTCACGGTGAACGTGCGCGTCAACGTCCCAGGCGAGGGACCACGCGCCCAGGGAAAGCTGATCCGCTGGAACCGCGTCCAGACCGGCGAGCTGGCGGTGGAGATCCAGGGCGGGCATCGGTTGATCAATTTCCAGATCGAGAACAACGTCCTGCGCGGCAAGGACGACGAGGCGGGGGTCCTCTCGGACTTCGTCCTGGTCGTGTACGACGCGATCGACGGCCGGTCCGCAGCCCCGAGGGTCGTCGCGATGGCACCGTCGGCGAAAGGGCCGATCGTGACGCCCGTGCGGACGTCGAAGGCGCCGGTCCCACAGCTCCCGGCGCCAGGGGAGACCGGCAGCTGATCGACGTGGTCATCTTCGACCTCGATGGAGTGCTCGTGGACTCGGAGATCTGGTGGGATGAGGTCCGTCACACGTTCGCGGCCGAGCACGACCGGACCTGGACCGCGGCGGACCAGGCGGCCGTCATGGGCGCGAATTCGCGGGGCTGGTCGCGGATCATGCGCGAGCGGCTCGACCTGCCGATGCCCGATGTCGACATCGAACGGGCCATCGTCGAGGGCGTCGTCGCGCGCTACGAGCACGAGGGCGCGCCGCGCATCGAGGGGGCCGTGGAGGCGGTCCGCCGGATCGCCGCGGACCGGCCGGTGGCGATCGCGTCGTCGGCCCATCGCGCCGTCATCGACGCGACGCTCGCGGCGACCGGCCTGACCGACGTGTTCGAGGTCGTCGTCTCGTCCGACGATGTCGAGCATGGGAAGCCGGCGCCGGACGTCTATCTCGAGGTCGCCAGGCGGCTCGGCGTGGCCCCGGAACGGGCGCTGGTCGTCGAGGACTCGCGCAACGGCGTCCTGGCCGGGAAGGCCGCCGGGATGACGGTGGTGCTGGTCCCGAATGGGGCCGTGCCGCCGGCCGCTGGCGCGGCTCAGGCCGCGGACCTCGTCCTCGAGCGCCTCGCCGACCTCGATCCAGACGCATTCGGGCCGTGACGGCCGTGGCCGCCGAGCGACCCGAGCGAGGGATCAGCCCGTGGCGTCGGACGGTCCGCTACTACCTGTCCCGGATCGTCGTCTCGATCCTGGTGCGAGCGTGGGTTCGCGTCCGACTGGATGGCCGTGACCGGCTGCCCCAGGGTCCGGCCATCTACTGTTTCAACCACCTGAGCTGGACCGACCCGTTCATGCTGATGGCCGTCCTGCCGCTCCGGCCCCGACTCTTCTTCTTCGGCCCGAAGGAGGAGGACATGGCGATCGGGGGCCGGAACCGGCTGATGATCTGGACCGGGACCGCCATCCCGTACAAGCCCGGCAAGAACGACCTGCTCGACGCCACGCGGCGCGTCGGGGCGGTGGTCCGCGACGGCGGGGTCGTGGCGATCGCCGGAGAGGGGAGGATCCACCCGAGGGAATCCGAGTTGCTCCCGCTCAGCGAGGGGGCGGCGTACTTCGCCATCCGCTCCGGTATCCCGCTCGTGCCCATCGCGATCAATGGCACGAGCTGGCTGTCGTTCGGCGGCCACGTCCGTGTGCACGTCGGCGAGCCGCAGGTCCGACCGGGCCGGCCGACCCGGGCCGCCGTCGAGGCCCTCACCTCCGAGACCTGGATCGCGCTCCATGCGATGGTCGCCGACGCGCCTGAGATGCCGATCCCGGGACGGATCGGTCGATGGCTCACCGAGCGCTTCAACGACTGGCCGGAAGGCTCGCGCGACGCGGCGATGGCCGTGCCACCGGGGGGCGTGGTGGGCCCGACGGCGGACGAGGCCGCAGCAGCCGACGGGGCCGCCGCGGACGACTGACCGGCTCTGGCATACTTCCGGGCGTCGACACAGCGTGCAGGAGGGACCGTGGGAGCCACCGGGCTTTCGGCCGACCCCAAGGAGTATCGGAGCCGCCTCGGCGATCAGGAGGACGCCCAGATCGACGCCTGGAGCGCCGAGCTGATGCGGGACGTGGCGATCCGCCGCGGCGTGGTCAAGGTGGTCGAGGACTTCCGTCGCGCGGCGAAGCTCGACGAGGCCGGTTTCGAACGCGTGTTCGCTTCTGGTGGCGGCCCGCCCGCGGTCATCGGCCGCGACCGCGACGGCCACCTGATGGTGCCGGCGATCACGCTCCACGCGCTCGTCCCGGGCATCCACGCCCAGGTCCCGGACGGCCGGGACCGGCTCATCGCCTACCTGGTGGCGAACTTCGGGGAGATCGTCTACGTCTGAGGCGACCGACGCCCCGGCGTCGGTCTCGCCCGCGCCCGCGCCCCGGCGGGGCGGACGTCTCTGGGCCAGGATCCGCCTGACCCACCCGTTCCCCTCGATCCTCGACGGCCTCGTCACCGGCTTCGTCGCGTTCATCGCGTCCCTGGACCCGCTGAGTGCCGTGCGCCTCGCCGTCTCGATGACGCTCCTCCAGGTGTCGATCGGGATCCTGAACGACGTCATCGACGCGCCGAGGGACGGCGACCGGGTGCCGCCGAAGCCCATCCCCGCCGGGCTGGTGTCGGCACGGACCGCCATGGGCGGCGTCGTCGCGGCAGCCGTCGCTGGGACTGGCCCTGGCGGCCCCATCCGGCCTCCCGACGGTCGGGCTCGCGGTCGTCGTCCTGGCGATCGGCTATGGCTACGACCGGTTCGCCAAGGGCACGGCCTGGTCCTGGGTGCCGTTCGCCCTCGGGATCCCGCTCCTGCCGGTCTACGGCTGGCTCGGCGCGGCAGGAGAGCTCCCCTCGTTCTTCGCGCTGCTGGTCCCGGTCGCGATGCTGGCGGGCGCCGCCCTGGCGATCGCCAACGCCCTGGCCGACCTCGAGCGCGACACCTCGAGCGGCACCGACTCCATCGCCCGCCGCCTGGGCCGCGAGCGGGCGTGGCGCGTCCACGCCTGGCTCCTGTGGGTGACGCTCATCCTGGCCTATGCCGCGCTCATCGGGCTCGGAGCGCACTCGTTGGCCATCGGCGGGGCCACGGTCGGCAGCGTGGTCGTCGCGTATGCGGCGAGCATGGGCCGTGAGGGCGGCCCGGAGCGTCGCAAACGGATGTGGGAACTGGAGGCGGTCGGCCTCGCGATCCTCGCCATCGCCTGGGTCGCCGGGATGGTGACCGCGCCCGCGTGAACCGCGGGCGCGGGCCGACCGGGTTCAGGCGGGCGGGTCGTCGCTCCGGACCATCGCGATCGCATTCTCGAGCTTGAGCTTCGCGATCGTCAGGTACTTCGCGAGGTTGGCTCGATCGACCGAGCCGATCCCATGGCGGACATCGGGGTCGCGCAGGACGTCGATGAGGTCCTCGACCGCGTCGCCCAGTTGCTGCTTGGCGTTGACCAGGGAGTCGTCGGTGACCCGGACGGGGGACCGACTGCCTGCCCAGTCATCGGCTTCGGGGGTGCGCGCCTCGACCACCGCGACAGCGGGGGCCACCGTGGTCTCGACCTCGTCGACCTCGTCGACGTCGTCGATCGCCATGTCCGCTCGGTCGACGCCGGCCCCGCGGGTCGGCCGCGTCCGACGTCCCTCGATCTTGTCGCGCAACTTGACGAGGGTCAGCTCGCCCCTGGCCACCTGCTCCGCGAGCCGGCGACGCTTCTTCGGGTCCTCGACCTTCATCAGCTCGTAGGCGTGCGAGAGCGTGTCTTTGCGCAAGGACACGAGCTCGCGGACTTCGGCGGGGGCGTCGGCGAGGCGCAGCCGGTTCTCGAGATAGCCCTTGTCCTTGCCGAGCTTGTCGGCAAGCTTGCGGATGCTGTAGCCGTGCTCCCGGACCATCCGGTCGTACATCGCCGCTTCATCGAGCGGGGAGAGGTCCTCTCGCTGGAGGTTCTCGATGATCGCGATCTCCAGCGCCGTGTCGTCGTCGATGTCCTCGATGAGGGCGGGGATCGTCGTGAGACCGGCGATGGTCGACGCACGCCAGCGACGCTCGCCCGCGATCAACTGATACCGCAGGGCGTCGAGCGGTCGTACGAGGATGGGCTGGAGGACACCGTGCTCGCGGATCGACGCGGCCAATTCGTTGAGGCTGGACTCGTCGAAGGCGAGGCGCGGCTGTTCCGGGTTCGCCTCGATGCGATCGATGGCGATGATGCGGACGCCGACCGAGCGGATCGGACCGTCCGACGACAGCAGGCTGACGATGGCAGGGGAGAGTTCGCGATCCTCGGACAGCCGACGGGCGGCTGCCGCGCGGAAGTCAGGCCGGGACAAGGTCCACCACCTCCCGGGCAAGCTCGCGGTACGTGCGGGCCGCCTCGCTGTTTCCGGCGTACGAGGTGATCGGCCGACCGACGAGCGGTGCCTCACCCAGTTTCACCGTGTTGCGAACGATGCTGTTGAAGACGTGATGATCGCCGACCACACGCAGCTCATCGAGCATGTCGCGCGCAAGGTTGGTCCTGGCGTCGAAGAACGTCGGCAGCAGCCCGAGGATCCGCAGGTCTCGGTTCAACTTCACGCGGATGGCGTTGATGACCTTCACCAGATTGTTGAGGCCCTTCATCGCGTAGTACTGCGTCTGGACCGGGATGATCACGCCGTTCGCGGCGACAAGCCCGTTGACGGTCAGCAGTCCCAGGTTGGGCGGGCAGTCGATGAGGATGTAGGCGTAGTCGTCGACGTGACCCTCGAGGGCCTCGCGCAGGATCTGCTCGCGGCCGAGCGCCGTGAAGAGTTCACCTTCGGTCGAGGCAAGGTCGATGTGCGCGGGCGCGACATCGATGCCGGCGATCTCCGTCGGCAGGATGATGTCGGCGAGGGATGACCGGCCGTCCGCGAGGACGTCCGCCATCGAACGCTCGACGGTGTTCAGGTTGATCCCGAGGCCAGCCGTCAGGTTCGCCTGCGGATCCATGTCGATGCACAGGACGCGGTGACCTTCCTCGGCCAGGGCACCCGCGAGATTGATCGCGGTGGTCGTCTTGCCGACGCCGCCCTTCTGATTCGCGATCGCGATCACGTTCGTCACCGGGGCATCACCTCGAATCCGTGTCGATGGGCTCCCGCGGGCGGCGGGAAGGGGAGCGCGTCGCGACATGCTACACCCGCGCGTGCGCTCAGCGGATACCCCGGTTATCCACACCAACCGGGACTTGTTCACCGAATTTGTGGATATCCCGCACCACGGATGCCGGGACGGCGATGTCACCTTCGGCCCGCCCGGACGTGCCGCGGAGCCCTTGGAGCGCCGTCGGCCGCGACTATGATGGTGGCTGTCCTTGCGCAAAGACGCCCAGCCGGAGGACCGACGGTTGCCCACCAACGACGAGCGCATCGCTCGACTCGAGCGGATGCGCGAGGAATTGCGACAGGGCGGAGGCCCGGTCCGCATCGAGCGTCAACACACCTGGGGAAAGCTCACCGCTCGCGAGCGACTCGACCTGTTGCTGGATCCCGACTCCTTCGTCGAAGTGGATGCATTCGTGACGCATCGGTCGATGGGCTTCGGTCTCGGGGACCAGCACATCCTCGGTGACGGCGTGGTGACCGGGCACGGCACCATCGACGGTCGGCTGGTCTTCGTCTTCAGCCAGGACTTCACGGTCTTCGGCGGGTCGCTGTCGGAGGCGTACGCGGAGAAGATCTGCAAGGTCATGGATCTGGCGATGAAGGTCGGGGCGCCGATCATCGGCCTCAACGATTCCGGGGGCGCCCGGATCCAGGAAGGTGTCGCGTCGCTCGGCGGGTACGCCGACATCTTCCTGCGCAATGTGATGGCGTCCGGAGTCGTGCCGCAGATCTCGGTGATCATGGGGCCGTGCGCCGGTGGGGCGGTGTACTCGCCCGCGATGACCGACTTCACCGTGATGGTGGAGCGAACGAGCTACATGTTCGTCACCGGCCCCAACGTCGTCCGCACCGTGACCCATGAAGAGGTCGATTCCGAATTCCTCGGCGGCGCGCAGACGCACACGACCAGGAGCGGTGTCGCCCATCTGGCGGCGAGCGATGAGTCCGAGGCGCTCGATGCCGTGCGGCGAATCCTCGGCCACCTTCCGCAGAACAATCTCGCCGATGCACCTCGTGGCGCCGACGCGCGACGCGAAGGACCGGATGGATCCGGAGCTGGACTCCGTCGTGCCGGACGATCCGTCGCGTCCATACGACATGCACGACGTCCTGCGGCGCGTCGTCGACGATGGCGCATTCCTGGAGATCCAGCCCGGTTGGGCGTCGAACATCCTCATCGGTTTCGCGCGACTCGGCGGTCGAAGTGTCGGGATCGTCGCGCAGCAACCGGCCGTGCTGGCGGGCGCCCTCGACATCGATGCCTCCAACAAGGCGGCGCGATTCGTCCGCACCTGCGATTGCTTCAACGTCCCGATCGTCACGTTCGTCGATGTGCCGGGGTTCCTGCCAGGTGTCGGCCAGGAACATGGCGGGATCATCAAGCACGGCGCGAAGTTGCTCTACGCGTATTGCGAGGCGACGGTCCCGAAGGTGACCGTCATCACGCGCAAGGCGTATGGCGGCGCCTACGACGTCATGAGCAGCAAGCATGTCCGCGGCGACATGAACTTCGCGTGGCCGACCGCGGAGATCGCCGTCATGGGCGCGGAGGGCGCCGTCAGCATCATCTTCAAGGATGCGATCGCGGCGGCCGACGACCCGGTCGCGGAGCGGCAGAGGCTCGTCGCGGAGTACGAAGAAGAGTTTGCCAACCCGTACATCGCCGCGTCCCGCGGATACGTCGATGAGGTGATCCGACCGTCGGAGACGAGGCCACGCCTCATCCGCTCCCTCGAGGTCCTGCAGGACAAGCGCGACACCAACCCCAGGAAGAAGCATGGCAACATCCCGCTCTGATCGACCGGTGTCCTTGCGCAAAGACACGGACCCGCCGTTCCGCCGCGTCCTCGTCGCCAACCGGGGCGAGATCGCGGTCCGCATCATCCGGGCGTGCCATGAGTTGGGCATGGAGGCCGTGGCGGTCTACTCGGATGTCGACGCCGAAGCGATGCACGTCCGGCTAGCCGACGTCGCCGTCCGGATCGGTCCGGCGTCGCCGACGGAGAGCTACCTCGACGTCGACGCGGTCATGGCGGCCGTCGATGCGACCGGGTCGGACGCCGTCCATCCCGGGTACGGGTTCCTGGCCGAGCGAGCCAGCTTCGCTCGCGCTGTCGAGGCGGCGGGCGTGACCTTCGTCGGCCCGCCGTCGGCGGCCATCGATGCGCTCGGGGACAAGCTCCACGCGCGGCGGACCGCTCGTTCCGTCGGCGTGGAAGCGGTGCCCGGGACCCTCGAGCCGGCGCCGGTCGACCAGCCGTCGCAGGTCGAGTCGATCATCGCGGCAGCCGAGGCGATCGGGTTCCCCCTCCTGGTCAAGGCCGCCGCGGGCGGCGGTGGCCGAGGGATGCGCCGCGTCGAGCGGGCGATCGACCTGCCGGCCGCCCTGGTCGCGGGATCCTCGGAGGCGGCGTCCGCGTTCGGCGACGGCTCGGTCTACCTCGAGCGCGAGGTCGTGCCGGCCCGCCACATCGAAGTCCAGCTCCTGGGTGACGCCTCCGGCCGGGTCGTGGCGATCGGGGAGCGGGACTGCTCGCTCCAGCGACGCCACCAGAAGCTCGTGGAGGAGGCGCCGGCGCCGGGGCTGACCACCGATGAGCGCCGTGCCCTGCACGACATGGCCGTCCGTGTGGCGACGGCGGCGGGCCTGCGGAACGCGGCGACGGCCGAGTTCCTCCGAGCCCCGGACGGAGCGTTCTACTTCCTCGAGGTGAACACGCGGCTGCAGGTCGAGCACGGGGTGACCGAGCTCGTCGCCGGACTCGATATCGTCCGGGAGCAGTTCTGGCTGGCGGCCGGCGCGTCCCTCTCGGTCGCGGCGATCGCGGCATCGGAACGGGCCGCCCAGCCCGAGAGCCATGCGATCGAGGTCCGCCTGTCGGCCGAAGACCCGTCCCGCGACTTCGCGCCGACCCCGGGACGGGTCCGCCGCTGGGTCATGCCATCGGGTCCGGGGATCCGCGTCGACACCGCGATCCAGGCAGGTGACCGAGTGCCGGCGGAGTACGACAACCTGATCGCGAAGGTCATGGTCCATGCCGGCGACCGCCCAGCGGCGATCGCCCGGTTGCGGCGCGCCCTCGACGAGACCGAGGTCAGCGGCATCCAGACGACCTTGCCGTTCCACCGGCACGTCGCGAGGCACGCAGGGTTCGCCGCGGGGGACCTCTCCACGGGTTGGGTGGGGGAGCACTGGGATGGTCCGGCCGAGGTCCGGGCGGCGGCTCGGACCGCCCAGCTCGCCGCTGGCCTTGACGCGCTTGGCCCGTCGGATCCATCACGGTTCGGCTCGGCCGGCCCGATCGGGCCGGCGCGGACCACCCACACCGTCTCAGGCTGCGGACGAGGCCGGGTCCGACGGCGGCTGGCGCGGCGCGGCTCGGGCCGCGGCGACGGACCGGTGGCCAGGGTGACCCCGATCGACGAGCCCGCGATCGAAACCACGTCCGCCGAGCGCGTCGTCGACCCCCGCGCCGTTCGGGTCACGCTCGGGCCGGCGTTCGGCCACATCGACGCCCCGGCCATGGTGGTGGAGCCGCCGGCCACGCCGGTGGCTCCGACGGCTGCGGTCACGGGCGTGGGCATCCTCGGAGGGACCGTCGACGTCCCGCCTCGCGGCCCTGCCGAGTCGTCGACGCCACGCGGGTCCGGCCGGACCCAGGCGGGTCCCGTCCTCGTCGATGGTGAGCTTCTCGCGGTCTCACTGGTCCATCACGACGGCGCGCACGCGACCCTGCGGGTCGATCCCGGACTCGATGCCGGTCGTGGGGACCTTCCGATGGGCGAGCAGCGCGTCCTCATGGAGCCGGCCGAGGCCGAGGACGGTCGAGGCGGCGTTCGGCGGGAGATCGTGGTCGACGGCTGGCGGATCGAGGTCGAGGTCGGATCCGAGCGCCGGGCCGCGCTTCGCGACCGGGCGCGACGGGGCCGGGAGGAGACGGCCCGTGGCGGACCCACCGAGGTCCGTGCCATCATCCCGGGGCGCGTGGTGAGCGTGTCGGTGGCGGCGGGCGACCCCGTGGTGGCCAGCCAGCAGCTGCTCGTGGTGGAGGCGATGAAGATGCAGAACGAGCTGCGGGCGCCGCGCGACGGGACGATCTCGATGGTCGGCGTCTCGCCGGGGGCCACGATCGAGGTCGGCGACCTGCTCCTGGTCCTCGAGTGACCCGATCGGAGCGGCCGGTCGGGGAGGGGAGCGACGCGGGGCGCGATCGCTGGCGCGAGACCCTGCGGGCCAAGGCTCGGCAGGCCGCTCCGGAGCGGCGGGAGCGGTTCGAGACCTCGTCCGGGCTCGAGGTTCGCGACGTCTACACCCCGGCGGACACCGCGGACCTCGACGAGGCTCGTGACCTCGGCCGGCCCGGCGAGTACCCGTTCACCCGGGGCGTCCAGGCGACGATGTACCGGAGCCGCTTCTGGACGATGCGCCAGTACGCCGGGTTCGCCACGGCCGAGGAGACGAACCGGCGCTTCCGGTACCTCCTCGAGCAGGGTCAGACGGGCCTCTCGGTCGCGTTCGACCTCCCCACCCAGATGGGCTACGACTCGGACGCCCGCGAGGCCGAGGGCGAGGTGGGCCGCGTCGGCGTCCCGATCTCGAGCCTCGTCGACATGGGCGTCCTCGTAGACGGCCTCCCGCTCGGCGACGTGAGCACGTCGATGACGATCAACGCGACGGCCCCGATCCTGCTCGCGATCTACGTGGCGGCCGCCGAGGCCCAGGGCGTGCCCCGCGACAAGATCAGCGGCACCACCCAGAACGACATCCTCAAGGAGTACATCGCGCGGGGGACCTACATCTTCCCGCCCCGGCCATCGATGCGGCTCGTCACGGACGTCTTCGAGTTCTGCGCCGCCGAGCTGCCCAAGTGGAACACCATCTCGATCTCGGGCTACCACATGCGCGAGGCGGGGGCGACGGCGGCCCAGGAGCTCGCGTTCACGCTCGCGGACGCGATCGCGTACGTCGAAGCCGCCGTGGCGCGAGGCCTCGACGTGGACGACTTCGCGGGGCGCCTCAGCTTCTTCTTCGCGGCGTGGTCCGAACTCTTCGAGGAGGTCGCCAAGTTCCGTGCCGCTCGCCGGATGTGGGCCACGATCATGAAGGAGCGGTTCGAAGCGTCGAACGCCCGTTCGATGCTTTGCCGGTTCCACGTCCAGACCGCCGGCTCGAGCCTCACGGCCCAGTCGATCGACAACAACGTCGTGCGGACGACCATCCAGGCGCTGTCGGCCGTGCTCGGCGGCGCGCAGAGCCTGCACACGAACTCCCGCGACGAGGCGCTAGCGCTCCCCACGGAGGAGGCGGCCCGCCTCGCGCTCCGGACGCAGCAGATCATCGCGTACGAGGCCGGCGTGACCGAGACGCCCGATCCGTTGGCCGGCTCGTACTACGTCGAGAGCCTCACGAACGAGCTCGAAGCGGCCGCGTGGGCCTACCTCGACGAGATCGAGTCGATGGGCGGCACGCTCGCGGCCATCGAGCGTGGCTTCCAGCAGCGCGAGATCCAGGAGGCCGCGTACCGGGTCCAGCAGGCGATCGAGTCGGGCGACCAGGTCGTCGTCGGCGTCAACCGGTTCCGCGACGACGAGGTCCACACCCCGCCGATCCAGAAGATCGACCCGGACGGCGAGCGCCGCCAGGTCGAGCGGGTCCGACGCGTTCGGGCGGAGCGCTCCGCGGAGCGCTGGTCGACCGCCATGGACGAGCTTGCGCGGATCGCCGCAGGCGACGGCAACCTGATGCCGGCCATCCTCGAGGCGGTGCGGGCCCATGCGACCGTCGGTGAGATCAGCGACCGGCTCCGCGTCGCGTGGGGCGAGCACCGCGAGCTCATCACGGTCTGACGATCGTTGCGGCGCAAGCGACTCCTGAGGCGCGACCCTGCAACGCCCGCGTCTTCGCTACGACCACTCGCCCTGCTCGGCTCGTCGCATCACGACGTCGCGAGCGTCCATCAGGCCCTTGCGCGGATGCGGGCGCGGGGCTGGCTGGCGCTCGGTACCGACGGGACCCATGTCGGCTGGATCCAGCGTCGGCCGCAACACGGGTTGATCGTGCTGCTTGCCCTCCTCAGCGCCTTCGGCGGCGGGTGGAATGCCCAGGACCCAGAACGGAACGCCGACGGGTATCTCAACATCGTGGTGCGACCCGATGGCGCCGGCTCGACCATCGAGGTTCGAGGTCTCCTCGAGGGGCACATGGACCGAGCGGTGCGGTCGATCCTCGTCGAGCTCGACGTCAGGATCCTGCGGACGTGGGATCCAACGGAGGATTAGCGCCCTGGTCTGGGTCGGGACGACGCTCGCCCGAGCGATCAGGTCATCACTGAAGAGCGTACCCTGCGACCTGAGAGCGATGGCACGGCGATGTGCCGCCGGAGAGGGACGATGGAGGCAACGATGCCGAACGCGCGCCGCGCCGACGCCGTCCCCGCCCGGATCGGCAAGCTCGGCAAGGTCCACCACGTCGCGCTGATCGTCGCGTCGATCGAGACGTCGCTCGCCTTCTGGCGCGACGCGCTCGGCCTGGGACTCGAGACGGTCATGGACATCCCGCAGGATCGCGTGCGGATCGCGTTCCTCACGGTCGGGGAGTCCAAGGTCGAGCTGGTGGAGCCCACGGACGACACCACGGGCGTGGCGCGGTTCCTCGCGAACAAGGGCGAGGGCTTCCATCACGTCTGCTTCGAGGTGCCCAACCTCGCCGAGACGCTGCTCCACCTCGAGATCGAGGGCATGGAGCTCATCGACACGTCCCCGCGTCGGGGGGCAGAGGGCCCGGTGGCCTTCATCCACCCCCGGTCATGTCACGGCGTGCTCGTGGAGCTCATCGAGGCGCCGGGGGGCCCGGCGTGGGCGAGCCTCGGGTTCAAGCCCGGCTGAGCAGGGTCCGGCGCCTCGTCCCGGCCGCGAGAGCCGGGCCAGATCAGTCGCGGCGCGGGCGTCCGCGCGGGTCGTCCTTGGGGATCTTGGGCTCGTGGCCCGGGCGCGGAGGGTTCGGCAGGGTGCCAGGGGCCATGTCGGGCCGGCGCGCCTCGGGTCCGCGGGCGCGGGCCGCCTCGACGGCGAGCGTGAACTGCTTGGCCGTCGCCGCCGGCACGCTGCCCATCCACGCCGCCTCGATCTCGGCGACACGCACGGACTCGGCGGCGCGGCGCTCGCGCTCGGACTTGGAGTGCTTGGTCATCATCCATCCCTTCGGGCGTCGAGCGCGGACAGGGACTTGGCCCGTCCTCGGCGGCGCGACGACCGCCAGTCTACCCGCCCGGGCGGCGTCGGTCAGCGCAGCGACCAGGCGAACAGGACGTCGGCGGACCGGTCGGCCGTCCGACAGAACGCGACGACCTGGCCGGCGAGCTCGCGGATCCACGGTTTCTCCTCGCGTGGCAGCTCGCCGAGCTCCTCTTCCACGAGGTCGATCCAGTGCCCCGCGATCGCGTCGATCGCCGCGTCCGGGACACGGGCGACCGCGGAGATCCAGGCGGGGTCGATGCGTTCGATGGTCCGGTCCACGCCGGCGTCGCCCGGTCCGTCGAGCTCCATCCGGGCATCGAGCAGGTCCGGCGGCTCCGAGCGTCCGGTCGCGACCCGGGCGGCCTCGGAGAAGAGGTCCAGCCACGTGGGGTCGAGCCCGCCGCCGAGTGAGAGGTGGGCGTCGAACCGGGTCCGGTCGTCCAGCGCGAGGAGGTCGTCGAACTCGATGACGAGCAGGATCTCGCGGGCATCGCCGGCCACGAGGTCCATCCGCGCGCCCATCGGCTAGCCGCGGTATCCGGCGTCGCGCAGGAGCGACGGGAGCTCGGTCGGCGACGATGCCACGCGGAAGCCGGCCGCCTCGAGCGCCGCGACCTTGGAGGCGGCCGTGCCCGCGCCGCCGGAGATGATCGCCCCGGCGTGCCCCATCCGCTTGCCTTCGGGCGCGGTCCGACCGGCGATGAACGCGACCTTCGGGATGTCTCGCAGATGCTGGGCGGCCCAGGCGGCCGCCGTCTCCTCGGCGGCCCCGCCGATCTCGCCGATCAGGACCAGGGCCTCGGTCTCGGGGTCGGCCGCGAACAGCTCCAGCACGTCGAGGAAGGTGGTGCCGATGATCGGGTCGCCGCCGATCCCGATGCACGTCGACTGGCCGAGGCCGGCGTCCGTCATCGCCTGCACGGCCTCGTACGTGAGCGTCCCGGACCGACTCACGACGCCGACGCGGCCCTCCCGATGGATCGGGCCCGGGATGATCCCGACCTTGGCCCGGCCGGGCGACGTGGCGCCGGGGCAGTTCGGTCCGATCAGGCGGGCGCCGCGAGCGCGGACGAACTCGACGGCCGCGACCATGTCGAGCGCCGGGATGCCCTCGGTGATGCAGAAGATCGTCTCGATGCCCGCGGCCGCAGCCTCCATGACGGCGTCCGGGGCGCCGGCGGCCGGCACGAAGATGCAGGACGTGTTCGCGCCGGTCTCGCGAACGGCGTCGGCGACCGTGTCGAAGACCGGCACCGTGCCATCGAGGGCCATCTGCCCGCCCTTGCCGGGCGTCATCCCCGCGACGATCGGCGTGCCGTAGGCCTGCATCGCCCGGGCGTGGAACTCGCCTTCGCGACCGGTGATGCCCTGCACCACCAGCCGCGTGTCACGGCCGACGAGGATGCTCATGCGGCCGCTCCGCCCGAGGCCGCGACGGCCTTCGCCGCCGCCTCGTCGAGCGAGGCGGCGGTCTCGAAGCGGGCCTCCTCGAGGAGCGTGGCCGCCTCGGCCGCGTTCGTGCCGACGATCCGCACGACCATCGGGACGTCGCGGGTCTGCTGCGCGCGAGCCTCGATCAGGCCCCGGGCGACCTCGTCACCCCGCGTGATGCCGCCGAAGATGTTGACCAGGATCGCATCGACCTTCGGGTCGGCGAGGATGATGCGCATCGCCGCGGCGACCTTGTCCGCCCGCGCGCCGCCGCCGATGTCGAGGAAGTTCGCCGGTTCGCCGCCGGCGCGCTTCACGAGGTCCATCGTCGTCATCGCCAGACCGGCGCCGTTGACCATGCAGCCGATCGTGCCGTCGAGCTTGATGAACGTCAGGCCAGCCTCGCGCGCCTCCCGATCGGCCGGGGCCTCCTCATCGGGGTCGCGGAGCGCCTCGAGGCCCGGATGGCGAGGGAGCGCCGAGTCGTCGAGCGTGACCTTCGCATCGAGGCACACGAGCCGTTCGGCCGATGTGCCGTCCGGTCCCGACTCGCGGATGATCGCGAGCGGGTTGATCTCGACAAGGTCGGCGTCGTAGGCGAGCATCGTGGCCACGAGGCCCTTGGTGATCGCCACGGCCGCCTTGAGGTGCGCGCCGAGGCCCATCGCGAACGCGAGCTCGCGCGCCTGGTAGTCCTGGAGCCCGAGCAGGGGGTCCGCGTGGCGGCGGATGATCGCTTCCGGGTGCTCGACGGCGACCTGCTCGATCTCCACGCCGCCCTCGGCGGATCCCATGAGCATGATCCGCCGCTCCGCCCGGTCCAGGACGGCCGAGAGGTAGAACTCCTTGACGATGTCCGCCGCCGGCCCGATGAGGACCTTGCGGACGGTCATGCCCTTGATGTCCATCCCGAGGATCGCCGTGGCAACGGTCGCAGCCTCGTCGGCCGAGCCCGCGAGCTTCACGCCGCCGGCCTTGCCGCGGCCGCCGACGAGGACCTGGGCCTTGATGACGACCTTCCCGGCCCCCTCGTCGAGGAAGTGCGCGGCGGCGGCACGGGCCTCGTCCACCGTGTGCGCCACCGCCCACGGCGGGACCGCCAGACCCTGGGCGACGAGCAGCGACTTGGCGTCGGCTTCCTGGATCTTCACGGGCGGACGGGCACTCCGAGCTGCGAACTGGCCGGGGCTCGATGGTACCGCGTTCCGGCGGGCTGCCGGGGACGCCGCCGAGGGTTCGCAACGGGACGCTCGACGTGAAGATGGAACGAACCGCGACACCCGCCTCGCCATACTCCTTGAGCGAGGCCAGACGGCCCGCCATCGCCGAGGGCGACATGCAGCGAGACCTCGTGGAGCGAGCACGGACGGGCGATCATGACGCCTTCGCCGTGCTGGCAGGCGCCGCGATCTCCCGCCTCGATGGCGCCGCCTGGCTGATCCTTCGGGACCGGGAGCAGGCGATGGACGCGGTGCAGAACGCCCTCGTCCGTGCCTGGCGTGATCTGCCCACCCTCCGTGATCCCGACGCCTTCGACGCGTGGCTGCGTCGTCTGCTCGTCCGTGCCTGTATCGATGAGGCGCGACGAGTCAGGCGACACCGGGTCGACGTCGAACTCACCATCCTCGATGTCCCGACAGCCGACGACGTCGCCTCGACGATCGCCGACCGTGACCAGCTCGAACGCGGCTTCCTCCGGCTGGATCCGGAGATGCGGGCCGTGATCGTCCTCCATCACTACCTCGACCTCCCGATGCCGACCGTCGCCGCCACCCTCGGGATCCCCCTGGGGACGGCGAAGTCGCGGCTCCATCGAGCCCTCGGGCTCATGCGGGCCGCGCTCGATGCCGATACGCGCCTGAGCCAGGACCACATGAAGGGTCGTCCGGTATGACTGACAACGAGACGTTCGGACAGACCCTCTCGACGTGGCTCCACGAGGAGGCCGAGCACCGCATGCCCGACCATCTCGGCGAGGTCCTCGTGCGAACAGCGGCGACGCGACAGCGGCCGTGGTGGTCGAGCCACGAAAGGTGGCTTCCGTTGGATACCTCCACGAACCTCCCGGGCCGGGTCTCGGTCCCCAGGCCCCTCGCGTGGGTCGCCGTGGCCCTTCTGCTGGTGATCGCCATCGTGGGTGCCGCCCTGCTGAGCGGCGCCTTTCGCCCGGCGGCACCCACGTTCGGCCTGGCCGAGAACGGCCGGATCCTCGTTGCCGACGGCACGCAGCTCAAGAGCTACGCGGCCGACGGCACGGACCCCAAGGTCGTGCAGGCGCTTCCGGGTGGCGCCTCAGGCCTGACGATCTCGCCCGATGGCACCAAGCTCGCGTTCGCGACCGCCACCCAACCCGAGACCATCCAGGTCCTGCCGGTGAGCGGAGGGCAGCCCATCTCCGTACCGTTGCCGGATGGCACGCGAGCCGGTGACCAGATCAGCTGGTCGCCGACTAGTGATCGGATCGTCTTCCCGACCGTGGCCGGCACGACCGAGGCCCTGTATACGGCCCCTGTGGACGGATCGGCGGCCACCCAGCTCGGTGCGGGCGCGATCCCGTCGGTGGGCCTGTGGTGGCCGGCCTGGTCGCCGGACGGCCGGACCATCTCCTTCCTGACGGACGAAGGCGGCAGCGGGACTGGGGCGATCAACGTGATCCATCCGGATGGCACCGGGTTCCAGCGTCTCTCGACTCCACTCGTCTCGGTCGGTGGCGTCGGCGGCAACGTGTGGTCGCCGGAGCCCGGTGTGCAGCGACTCCTGTTCGTCGGCGACGGGAACAACCTCTGGATCCACGACTTCTCGACCGGGAAGGACGGATCGGTGATCGGCGGGTTCTGGCCCACGTGGTCGCCCGACGGCAAGCGGATGGCGTTCTGGGGAGGTGGCACGGAGACCCTGTCCGTGGCGGACGCCATCGCCGGGATCGCTCGACCTACCCGGGTGTTCGCGCCCTTCCAGGACAACTGTCAAGCGAATCCGGAGCGTGCTCGAACGGCATTCTGCGGTCCGGCAACGTGGTCGCCAGACGGTACCCGAGTCCTCGCCCCGGACATCGTCGGGACGTCGGTGCTGTCGCTGTTGGCGGACGGCACCGGGGCGCCGATCGTCATCCCGATCTCCACCAACGTCATGGACAAGGGCAACCCGGTCGCCTGGGTGCCGGTCCGTCCCTGACGAGCGACGACTCGAACGCAAAGCCACGGCGGCCGGCCCCTCCTCCAGAGGCCGGCCGTCGTCCGGCGCCTCGCGATGCTACGATCGGGGCATGGCCCACCGAGTCACCCTGATCCCCGGCGACGGCATCGGTCCGGAGTTGGCGGAGGCGTCCCGTCGCGTGCTCGACGCGTCGGGCGTCGCGTTCGAGTGGGAGACCGTCGACGCGGGCGAGGCCGTCATGGCCGAGTACGGCACGCCGCTCCCGGAGCACGTCCTCGAATCGATCAAGCGCAACAAGGTGGCGCTCAAGGGGCCGATCACGACGCCGATCGGCGAGGGCTTCCGCAGCGTCAACGTGACCCTCCGCCAGGTCCTCGGGCTGTACGCCAACCTGCGCCCGGCTCGTTCGATCAAGGGCCTCGAGACCCGCTACGAGGACGTCGACCTCGTCATCGTCCGCGAGAACACCGAGGACCTCTACGCCGGCATCGAGCACATGGTCGGGCGCGACGCCGCGGAGAGCATCAAGATCATCACCCGGGAGGCCTCGGAGCGGATCGCCCGCTACGCCTTCGACTACGCGGTGGCGAACGGCCGCGAGAAGGTGACGGCGGTCCACAAGGCCAACATCATGAAGCTCTCGGACGGCCTGTTCCTCGAGAGCTGTCGGACGGTGGCGGCGGAATACGACGGCCGGGTGGCCTTCGAGGACCGCATCGTCGACAACATGTGCATGCAGCTCGTCCAGAAACCCGAGCTGTACGACGTCCTGGTGCTGCCGAACCTGTACGGCGACATCGTCAGCGACCTGGCCGCGGGCCTCGTCGGCGGCCTCGGGGTGGCGCCCGGCGCGAACATCGGCACGGACGCCGCCGTCTTCGAGCCGGTCCACGGCTCCGCGCCGAAGTACGCGGGCATGAACAAGGCGAACCCGACGGCGATGATCCTGTCGGGCGCGTTGATGCTCCGCCACCTCGGCTACCCGGACGCGGCCACGAACCTCGAGGCGGCCGTCCGCGACGTCATCGCCGAGGGGCGATCCACGACGTACGACCTGGGTGGACCCGCCGGGACGAGCGAGTTCGCCGACGCGATCATCGAGCGCCTGGCCGCGACGCCGGCCGCTTCGACGCCCGCCTAGCCAGACCGGCCGGCGCGGCGACACCGAACGGAGGCTTCATGCTGGTCCGATACCGGGGCGGGGAAGGGATGCTCGCGTGGGCGTTCCACCGGATCTCCGGGGTGGCCATCTGGCTGTTCGTGATGCTCCACGTCTTCGACATCTTCCTCGTCGGCGTGGCGCCGAAGACGTACGACAGCCTGCTGTTCATCTATGCGACCCCGCCGGGGATCGTCATGGAGTGGCTGCTCGGGGCCGCCGTCCTGTACCACGCGCTCAACGGCTTGCGCATCGTGGTGATGGACTTCTGGCCGCCCCTGACGCGATATCACCGCCAGCTCTGGTACCTGTGCTGGGTGGTATTCGCGATCGTCGGGATCCCCGTGACGATCGTCATCTTCGGGCAGTTCGCCCGGGCCATGGGCTGGATGGCGCCCGCATGACCATCCGAACGACTCGGGCGGGACGGGCGAAGCCCGCGGGTCGCGGCCGGGAGCTGGCCGAGTGGTATGCGATGCGCGTCACCGGCCTCGCGCTGTTCGTGCTCGTGCTGAGTCACTACCTCATCCTGCACGTCCTGTACGAGCCGGCCCAGCAGCACGCCGGCTGGATCGCCGACGTCCGATGGAGCAGCACGTTCTGGCGCGGCTTCGACTGGCTGATGCTGTTCCTGGTCCTGTTCCATGCGTTCACCGGGATGCGGACCGTCCTGTCGGATTACACGCATGGCCGAGTCAGGACGATCTCGGTCGCCGCCCTGTATCTGGTGGCGTTCGTGCTGCTCGTGATGGGCACGTACGTCGTCCTGACGCTGCCCGTCACCCGCGTCGTCCCGGCCGCATGACGACCCCGATCCAGCACGACGCGCTGATCGTGGGGGCCGGCGGCGCCGGCCTCTGGGCGGCCGTGGAACTGGCCAAGGCCGGCGTCGACGCGGCCGTCGTCACGAAGCTCTACCCGACCCGCTCCCATACCGGCGCCGCCCAGGGCGGCGTGTGTGCCGCCCTGGGAAACCAGGAGGAGGACCACTGGGAGTGGCACATGTTCGACACGATCAAGGGCGGCGACTACCTCGTCGACCAGGACGCGGCCGAGGTCCTGGCGCGCGAGGCGATCGAGACCGTGATCGAGCTCGAGCACATGGGCCTGCCGTTCAACCGGACGCCCGACGGCAAGATCGACCAGCGCCGCTTCGGCGGGCATACGCGCAACTACGGCGAAGGCCCCGTCCGCCGCTCGTGCTTCGCCGCCGACCGGACCGGGCACATGATCCTGCAGACGCTCTACCAGCAGGCGATCAAGCACGGCGTCACGTTCTACGACGAGTACCACGTCGTCGACCTCATCGCCGCGGACGGCGACCTGGGCTCGGGCGGTCGCGTGGGCGGTGTCGTCGCCTACCGGATCGCGGACGGCGAGCTCCACACCCTGCGCGCCAAGAGCGTCCTGCTCGCGACCGGCGGCTTCGGGCGCATGTTCCGGATCACCTCGAACGCGTGGTCGCTGACCGGGGACGGGGCCGCGCTCGTCTACCGCCACGGCATCCCGTTGCAGGACATGGAGTTCTACCAGTTCCACCCGACCGGGATCGTCGGGATCGGCATCCTGCTGTCCGAGGCCGCCCGCGGCGAAGGCGGGTACCTCCTCAACGACGAAGGCCAGCGGTTCATGGAGCGCTACGCGCCCACGCTGATGGAGCTCGCGCCGCGGGACATGGTCAGCCGGGCCATCACGCAGGAGATCCGGGCGGGCCGCGGGATCGGCGGCAAGGACTACGTCTTCCTCGACGTCCGGCACCTCGGGCGGGCCGTCATCGAGGAGAAGCTCCCCGATATCACCGAGTTCGCCCGCGTCTACCAGGGCGTCGAGCCCCTGACCGAGCCGGTCCCGATCCAGCCGACGGCCCACTACGCGATGGGCGGCATCCCGACCGACCTCCTCACGCACGTCACGCGCGACGCCGCCGGGACGGTCGTCCCCGGGTTGTACGCCGCGGGCGAGTGCGCCTGCGTCAGCGTGCACGGGGCCAACCGACTCGGCACGAACTCGCTCGTCGACCTGCTCGTGTTCGGTCGGCGCGCCGGGCGGCAGATCGCCGCGGATCTCGGCGGTCTCGACCACCCCTCGATCCCCGACGACGTGCAGGACCCGGTCCGCGCCGAGATCGAGGGCCTTCGCAACCGAGCCACAAGGGAGAACCCGGCGCATATCCGACGCGACCTGGCCGACGTGATGATGGACGACGTCGGGGTGTACCGCGACGCGGCCGGTCTGCGGTCCGCGCTGACCCGCGTCGGCGAGCTGAAGGCGCGCTACGCCCGGGCGTCGATCATGGACAAGGGACGCGTCTTCAACACGGACCTCCTGGAGGCCCGCGAGGTGGGCTACCTCCTGGACTGCGCCGAGACGACCGTCGTGTCCGCGCTGGCCCGCAAGGAGAGCCGCGGCGCCCACGCCCGCGAGGACTACCCGGAGCGCGACGACGCGGCGTTCCTCTCGCACACGCTCGCCACGCGCGGCCCGGACGGTCCGACGCTGACCTACAAGCCGGTCACGATCACCAAATTCCAGCCCAAGCCCCGGACGTACTGAGGCCACCCGCCCGATGCAGGTCGATCTCCGCATCCTCCGCTACGACCCCGAGCGCGACGAGAAGCCGCACTGGGAGGCCTACGCGGTCGAGTGCGACCCGAAGGCGGACCGGGTCCTCGACCTGCTGCATCGCGTGAAGTACGAGCAGGACGGCTCGCTGACGTTCCGCCGTTCGTGCGCCCATGGGGTGTGCGGCTCGGACGCGATGCTCATCAACGGCCGCAACCGGCTCGCCTGCAAGATGCGCGTCGAGCAGCTCGGCAAGCGACGGATCACCGTGGCGCCGCTGCCGGGCCTGCCGGTCGTCAAGGACCTCGTCGTGGACATGGACGGGTTCTTCGACTCGTACAAGAGCGTGAAGCCGTACCTCATCAACGACTCGCCCGAGCCGGAGCGCGAGCGGACGCAGTCCGCGGCCGAGCGCGCGATCTACGACGACACGACCAAGTGCATCCTGTGCGGCGCCTGCACCTCCTCCTGCCCGTCGTTCTGGTCCCAGTCCACGTACGTCGGGCCGGCCGCGATCGTGAACGCGCACCGGTTCATCTTCGACTCGCGCGACGAGGCGGCCCATGAGCGGCTCGAGATCCTCGCGGACGAGGACGGGGTGTGGCGTTGTCGCACGATCTTCAATTGCACGGATGCCTGCCCTCGCGGGATCCACATCACCCAGGCCATCCTCGAGGTGAGCCAGGCCATCGGAAGGCGCGCGACCTGAGCGACACGCTGTTCCCGGATCTCGAGGAGCCCGAGGGCACAGCCGCCCCGCCGCGCCGAGGGTTCGTCATCCGGACGGACGGTGCGGCGCGAGGCAATCCCGGTCCGGCGTCGCTCGGGGCGGCCCTCTACGACCTTGAGCGGCCCGACGCTCGAGATCACCAGGGCCACGCCGGATGCGTCCATCTCGGACTACCTGGGGATCCAGACCAACAACGTGGCCGAGTACACCGGCACCATGCGGGCACTCGCGCTGGCCAGTGACCTTGGGCGCTCGGGAAGTCCACCTGCTCCTGGATTCGAAACTGATCGTGGAGCAGCTCGCCGGCCGGTGGCGGGTCAAGGACGCCAAGCTCATCCCGCTCTGGTCCGCCTGTCGGGCCACCCTGGCCACATTCGAACGCTGGACCGCGGCGCACGTCCCGCGAGCGCAGAACTCCGTCGCGGATCGGCTCGCCAACGAGGCGATCGACCGCGCCCACGCCGGCGGACCGGCGTCCGTCGTGCGCCGCCCCGGCGAGTAGCCCCTCGAGGGCCAAGGTGCAGGACCCGACCCGCCGCGACGCCCCCGGGAGCTGGCCGCGCGATCGGCCGGTCCGTTGGGGCGCGCTGGGCCGGAACCTCACGTCGTTCGCCGCCAGGACGAGCGTCTTCGTGGTCCAGTTCGCGCTGATCGTCCCGATCCTGACGCTGCCGGCCGATGCGGCGGGCGGCTGGCTCCAGGCGGGGGTCGCCGTGGCGTGGGGTGTCGGGACGCTGTGGGCCGCGTGGTGCTGGCTGCTCGGCGACCCGCGCGGCGTGATCGCGCCGGTCCTGACCCTCGTCGCGATCCTCGCCGCGGGGAGCAGCGGGTCCGGAGGGTAGACTCCGGGGGTCAGCGAGGCGGTCGGATGGTCGCGCGTCGGTCGGGGAGACCCGGTCGGCGTGAGGAAAGTCCGAGCTCCGCAGCGCAGGGTGGCGGGTAACGCCCGTCCGCCGTGAGGCGAGGACCAGTGCCACAGTGACGATGCCGCCGGTCGGGCTTCGGCCGGGTCGGCGGAGTGAAACGCGGCAAACTCCACCCGGAGCAAGGCCAAATAGGAGGGCGCAACCCGACATCGGGTGACCGGTGACGGGGGAGAGGTGCGCTGCCCAGCCCTCGGGTCGGCCGCATGAGCCGTCGGGCGACCGGCGGCCCCAGATGGATGGCCATCCCCGGCGGGCGCTTCGGCGCCCGGCGGGACAGAACTCGGCTTACAGACCGCCTCGCTGACGCCTTCGCGACCGAGCCACGGCCCAGATGACCGCCCACCCGACCGCGATCAGGGCGATCGCGGGCAGCGGGCTTTCGAGCAGGCGGTCCAGGTCGGTCAGCGGCGGGAGCCCCATGGCGGCCCGGCAGCTCTCAGGCGTGACATCCAGCGGCCCGAGGCACATCTGGACGTGGCCGCCAGCGATGAACAGCCACCACGTGGCGACCGCGACCGTCCAGATCCCCATCGCCGCGACGACGCGGCGCGTCATCGCGAGGTCAGTCCTCGTCGGGCCGGAAGATGTGCGGGGCGGCACACGCGTTGCAGATCGGCGTGGCCGAATCGAGATCGCCGAGTGGGATCGGCACCTTGCGATCGGGGAAGAGGCACTCCACGTCGTAGACGCGCTCGCCGCCGGCCTCGACCTGGATGAGGCGCCGGAACGTGCAGCGCTTGATCCGGTGCGGCGCGAGATGGAACGCGTCCGGCTGTTGCGGGATGACGGGGAGCGGCATGGCCATGGGGCGTCGCGTCGGCCTCGATCCTGGTCGGCCGGATGGGTGCCGGTCGACTCTGGCGCCGGAGCCTAGCACCCGGCTTCGCGAAACGGCAAGGCGCGAAAGGTACTAGACTCCCGGCCGTTCCACCCACAGGCAGCCGGAGGGCGCGTGGCAGACGATCCGAACCCGGCCCCCCGCCGCGCCCGAAAGCCCGAGCCGGACCCTGTGCCGGCCGATGCCGGGACCGATCGATCCGGGTCCTCCCGAGGAGCTGGCCGAGGGCGACGAGCCGGGCCTGACGCCCGAGCCGACCCCCGCGGGACCGGACGCCGACGTCGCGGCGGTCGACGCAGACCTGCCCCCGCCCGGCGACGAGCCATCAGCCGACGACGACCGTGCCGAGGATGCGGCCGAGACGGACCCGGATCCCTCGGTCAGCGACGAGCCCGACGTTGGCGCATTCGCCGACGCGACCGCCGCCACGGCCGTCGCGGAAGACGTGGCCGACCCCACGCTCGACGCGGACCGCGACACGACGCTCTGGTCGTCGCCCGGGGTCGAGCCAGCCACATCACTGCCGTGGCTCCAGGCGCGGTCCCCGGACGAGCGGATCTGCCCGTTCCTCCGCGCCGTCGCCGACGACGACGGCCTCGGGTTCCCGGTCGAGTCGCCGGACGCCGCGAACCGGTGTGCGGCGATGCACGACGCCGTGCCGCAGTCGCTCCGCCAGCAGGAGCTCGTCTGCCTGACGCCGTCCCACGTGAATTGCCCGCGCTACCTGCGCGGTGCGGCGGCGACGAGCGAGCCCGTCACCGCGGCCGTCCGGCCGAAGGCGATCCTCACCCCGGCCATCAGCGCGGCGCTCGTGATCCTGGCGCTGTCCTTCGCGGCTTCGGTCGTCTTCGGTCTCGCCAACGGCGGGCTGGCCATGCCATCGAAGGCCGCGGCGACGGGTCCGGCGGCATCGGCATCGCGGTCGCGGCCGGGCCATCCGCGGCGAACCCCACGGCGACCGCCCCGTCCACGAGCGTCCCGACGGGCACGCCCGCGCCATCCGGGTCGGCCGCCCCCGCGAGCAGCGAGCCATCGGGGAGCCCGGCCGCATCGCCGTCCGTCGCGCCGAGCCCGTCGGGCTCGCCATCCCCGGCAGCGACACCGAGGCCATCGGTGCCGGTCGGCGCGACCGGGACCGCGGCACGGTACAAGCTGCTGACCGCGTGTCCGGACAAGCCGAACTGCTGGATCTACCGGATCCGCTCGGGCGACAACCTGTTCAGCATCGCCAAGTACTTCGGCGTGTCGATCGCCCGGGTGAGGACGCTCAACCCCTGGACGAAGACGACGCGGTTGAAGGCCGGCCAGAAGCTGATCCTCCCGCCGCCGACCCGCTGACGGCGCAGCGCCGGACCTCCCTCGGTCCGAGCCGACCTCGAGACTGACGCACCCGCGCGTCCCGGACTCGCGCATCCCGTCGCGCCTCCGGCGACCCCGATGACACCCGGACGCCCCGTGTCGGCGTCCCGCTGCGCCTGGCCACGTGCAAAACAGGCATTGACGTGGGGCATCGGGCCGCTAGAATGGCCAGAAGTGGCGCGAAGTGGTGACAAGTGGGGAATCACAGCCGACCCGCGATGACCCGCCCGAGGACCACGACCGCCCAGGCCTCGCGACCGGATCCCGCGCCACGACATCGAACGCGGTCCGACATATCGACAAGGGGAACCCCGACTGGTGTTCACCGGCGAGTACCGGCACTCGGTGGACGACAAGGGACGCATCGCCGTCCCGGCTCGATTCCGCCCGCAGCTCGACTCCGGCGCGTATCTGTCGCGCTGGATGGAGTCGTGCCTCGCCATCCACACACCGGCCGGCTGGGAGAGCCTCGCCTCGAAGATGGCGGCCCTCCCGATCACCGACACCAATGGCCGCCTGTTCTCGCGCTTCGTCTTCTCGGGCGCGTCACCGGCGGAGCTCGACCGGCAGGGACGAGTCCTCGTCCCGGCCTACCTGCGCGACGAGATCGGCGTGACCGATGAGGCCGTCGTCGTCGGCACGCGGGACCACGTGGAGATCTGGGCACCCGAGCGGTGGGACGTCTACCGCCGGGCGCTCGAGGACCCACAAGCGCTGGCCCAGGCCTTCGAGGGACTGGGCATCTAGCGCCACCACATGCGCTTCCAGGATCCGCTCGGGATCCGATCGTTCGGGATGGAGGAGAGATGAAGGCAGGGCACGTTCCGGTGCTGGCGGTGGAGGTCGTTCAGATGCTCGCGCCCGCACCAGGCAGCCTTCAGATCGATGCCACCCTGGGCGGCGGTGGGCACACCGAGCGGATCCTGGAGGCGACCGACCCTGATGGCCGCCTCCTCGGCCTCGATGCCGATGGGGCGGCCGTCGCCAGAGTGGCCGATCGCCTCCAGCCCCGGTTCGGGGACCGCCTGGTCCTCCGCCAGGCGAACTTCCGCGAGCTCGCGACCGTCGCCCCGGACGCCGGCTTCGGCGTGGTCGACGGCTGCCTCTTCGATCTCGGGCTCTCGAGCTACCAGCTCGCGGACACGGACCGCGGGTTCGGGTTCCGCGCCGGCGGCCCGCTCGACATGCGCTTCGACACCTCGCGCGGCGTCCCGGCATCCGAGCTCCTCGCCACCCTCGATGCGGGCGAGCTGACCGCCCTCTTCCGGCGCTACGGCGAGGAACCGAAGGCGCCGCGCATCGCCCGGGCCGTCGTCGACGCGCGTCGGGTCGCCCCCGTCGTCACCGCCGAGGAACTCGCCGCGCTGATCGAGCGGGTCGCCCCGCCGAACCCTCGCCAGCCTCGGCGGACCCACCCGGCCACGCGGGTCTTCCAGGCGTTGCGGATCGCGGTCAACGAGGAGCTCGACGCCCTCGAGGCGGGCCTCGCCGCCGCCCTCGACCTCCTCCGGCCGGGCGGTCGCCTGGTCGTCCTGAGCTACCACTCGCTCGAGGACCGGATCGTCAAACGCTTCATGGCCGCGGAGCGTCGCGGCTGCGTCTGCCCACCCGAGGTCCCCGTCTGCGTCTGCGGCCGGAATCCTCGCCTTCGACTCGTCACGCGGCCATCGATGACGCCATCCGCGTCCGAGATCGCCGCCAATCCACGTGCCCGGAGCGCCCGCCTGCGGGCCGCCGAGCGCCTCGCCGCCTAGGGCCCAAGTCCATCGAGCCGATGGTCGAGCCGGCCGGAGGGGCCGCGCCGCCGCCAGCAACGGAAGGAGGAGTCCACATGAGCAAGCGCCACCAATCGAGTCGTCGAAAGGCGTACGGCCGGCGTCTGCACGAGGTGCGCGAGCGCACCGACCGCCAGCAGCACCATGAGGGCTTCGAGCTCGAGCTCGACGAATGGGGTCCGTCGGCCCCGTCCGACCCGCTCGCCTTCCTTGACCCCCGCAGCCCGCGGCTGCGCTTCGCGTCGGCCGATTGACGATGGCCGTCTACGAGGGCGCCCGCCCGCGCACGATCGCTCCGCGGCCGATCGCGATCCCCGGCCGCCCGCGGGTCGCCGAAGGGTCGACGCTGGGGCGTCGCAAGATGCGGTCCGCGGTCCGCGCCGGCCGCCGGACCAACCGGCTCAGCCTCGTCCTGGGCGTCATCGTGGTGGCGTTCCTGCTCGCCTTCTTCTGGCTGGCCCAGGTCGTCCGGGAGTCGTCGACGAGCTACGACATCGGCCGACTCGAGGTCGTGCGGAGCCGACTCGACGCCCGCGCCCAGGAGCTGCACTCGGACCTGAGCCGGCTCGGCAGCGAGCCGGCGATCCGGAAGCTTTCCATCGACGCCGGCCTCGGCCAGCTCGGAGAGCCGATCGTCCTGCCGGCCCGCTGAGCGATCGACCGAACCGATGCTGGGTCGTACCGATTCCCGTTCCCGCCTCCTCCTCCTGCTGATCGTCTTCGTGGTCGCGTCGCTGGCGCTCATCGGCCGGCTCGCGTACTGGCAGGTCCTGCAGCGGGACATGCTGACCACCAGGGCGGTGGCCCAGACCACGGCCAAGGTGTCGGAGCCGACCCAGCGCGGCGACATCTATGACCGGAGCGGGACGGTGCTGCTCGCGACGACGGTCGAACGCGACCGGCTTGTCGCGTCCACCGCGAACCTGACCCCGCAGCAGCGGAGGCAGACCGCCGACGAGCTCGTCGGGATGCTCGCCCTCGATCCCGAAGGCGCGATGGCGCTCCGGGACAAGATCAACGCCGGGAAGCCGTACGTGGTCCTCGCCCGCGAGATCACGCCGGTGCTCTCCGCGCGGATCCGCAGCGGGATCGCGGCGAACCGGCTCTTCGGGATCGCGCTCGAGCCGGAGCCGGTGCGGGTCTATCCGCAGACGGGCGGTGGGCCGGACTCCTCGCTGGCCGCCCAGCTCCTCGGGTTCGTCAACCGCGACGGGACCGGCCAGTACGGGATCGAGCAGGCCTACCAGGACACGCTCGCCGGCACGCCGCGAGTCGTCCTCGCCGACCGCGACGCCCGCGGCCAACCGCTCATGGACTCTGCGAGCGTCCTCGACGGCGGCGTCCCGGGCCAGGACCTCCGCACCACCATCGACGCCGGCCTGCAGCTCAAGGTGGAGCAGGAACTCCTCGCCGCGTGGGTCGCCGACAAGGCCAAGAGCGTGTCGGCCATCGTCATGGACCCGTACACCGGCGAGGTCTACGCCGAGGCGACCTACCCCTCGTACGACGCGAACACCTACCGACAGGTCGCGACGGTCGATCCGGAGCGCTTCATCGACCCGGTGGTCTCGAGCGTCTACGAGCCGGGCTCCGTCTTCAAGATGATGACCGCCACGGCAGCTCTGGAGCACAATACGGTCGAACTCACGACGAAGATCAAGGACACCGGCACGCTCAAGCTCGACGGCGGCCGGGACAAGATCGACGACGCCGACCGCAAGGGCCGTGGCTGGATGACGTTCCAGGACGGCGTCGCCTTCTCGCGCAACGTCGTGGCGGCCAAGGTGGCGCTCGGGATGGCGAAGACCACCCGCAAGGCCTCGGCGATCCTGTACGACACGTGGCTCAAGCTCGGCTTCGGGGCCAAGACCGGCATCGACCTCGCGAACGAGGTGTCCGGCATCGTCCGCGACCCGGGACTCACGCCGTGGAGCCAGATCGACCTGGCCAACGGCTCGTTCGGCCAGGGCGTGGCGGTCACGCCGATCCAGCTCGCGACCGCGTACGCGGCCCTGATGAACGGCGGCACGATGATCCAGCCGCACGTCGTCAAGGCCGTCGGCGACCGCGAGGTCGACGCCGTCCCGAAGGGGCAGGTCGTGGACCCGACGCTGTCCGGGCAGCTGGTCAAGCTCATGAACCGGGTGATCTCGATCGTGCCGACCTACACGAGCCGGACCGAGGTGCCCGGCTACGAGGTCGGCGGCAAGACCGGCACGGCGCAGATCTGGGACTCGAAGGCCCGAGGCGGACGCGGGGACTGGAAGCGCAACCTGTTCAACTACTCGTTCGTCGGATACATCGCCCGCGAGAAGCACACGCCCGACCTGGTCGTCGCGATCCGGATCGAGGAAGGCAAGCCCACCGTCGCTCGCGTCGGCCAGCTCGAGATGCCCGTGATGTCGTTCCAGCTCTTCCGACGGATCGCCACCGATGCGATCACGACCCCGGACCTGCTCGCCGATCGTCCGCCGACGAACGGCCTGACGCCGGACCGGTGACCGGGGCCGATGCCACGCTGGGCGCCGTGACCGACATCGACCCGCCGCCGGCCTCCGCATCGACCCCGGACGAGGGGCCGGCCATGACGGCAGAGGAGGTCGCTCGCCTGACTGGCGGGCGGCTCCTGGCGACGTCGTCGCGCACGATCCGTGGCGCGGTCGTGGACTCCCGCGCGGTCGGTCCCGGGATGGTCTTCGTCGCCCTCCCGGGCGAGCGCACCGACGGGCACGCCTACCTCGCTGACGCCGTCGCGGCCGGTGCCGCCGCTCTCGTCGTGACCCGTCCGCCGGCCGACGCGGCGGCACTCGGCGACGTGACGGTGGTCCGTGTGGCCGACGCGCTGTCGGCCCTCGGCGCCCTCGCCGCCGGGTGGCGTCGCCGGTTCGACCCGCTCGTCGTGGGAGTGACCGGCAGCATCGCGAAGACGTCGACCAAGGAGGCCGTCGCCGCGGTGCTCGGACGACGGTTCCGGACCCTCAAGAACGAGGGCAACCTGAACAACGAGATCGGGCTGCCCCTGACCGTGCTGCAGCTCCGGCCCGAACACCAGGCGGCGGTCCTCGAGATGGGGATGTACGTCGGCGGGGAGATCGCCGACCTCGCCCGGATCGCCCGCCCGTCGATCGGCGTCGTGACCGCGGTCCAGGCCGTCCACCTCGCCCGGATCGGTTCCATCGACGCCATCGAGGCAGCGAAAGCGGAGCTCGTCGAGGCCCTGCCGGCCACCGGGACCGCCGTGCTCAACGCCGACGACCCCATCGTCCGACGGATGGCGAGCCGGACCGCCGCTCGATCCCTCACCTACGGATTCGCCGAGGATGCCGACGTCTGCGCCGAGTCGGTGGTGTCGGCCGGCATCGACGGGATGCGCTTCACCCTGCGCGCGGCCGGCGAACGGCGGAGCGCGCGCACCCCGTCACTGGGCCGGCTCTCGGTCCACAACGCGCTGGCGGCGGCGGCGACGGGGCTCGCGGCCGGCCTCTCACTCGACGACATCCTGGCGGGGATCGCTGTCGGCTGGTCGGCGCCGCATCGCGTCGAGCTCGTCCGTCTCGGGTCCGTGACCGTGATCGACGACAGCTACAACGCCTCACCCGGATCGATGCAGGCCGCCCTCGAACTCCTCGCCGAGTTGCCCGGGCGACGGGTGGCGGTGCTCGGGGAGATGCTCGAGCTCGGGGACGCGCATGAGGCCGGGCACCACGCCGTCGGGGAGACCGCGGGCCGGGTCGCCGACCTGCTCGTGGTGGTCGGACCCGACGCGCGAGAGATGGTCGAGGGGGCGTCGGACGCCGGCCTGGCCGCGTCGCGGATCCATCATGTCGACGATGCCGCCGCCGCGCTCGACGTCCTGCGGCCGCGGCTGCGCGACGGCGACGTCGTGCTGGTCAAGGCGTCGCGCGGGATCGGCCTGGACGTCCTCGTGGCGGCACTCCGCGCAGAGCATGCCGGCGAGACCGCCCGATGACGGTGGAGCTGATCCAGGGGCTGCTCCTGGCGTTCGCCCTGGTCGTGATCCTGATGCCGCCCTACATCCGGCTCCTCCAGAACGTCGGGTTCGGGAAGCACATCCGGGCGGAGGGGCCGGAGAGCCACTACCGCAAGGAAGGGACGCCGACGATGGGCGGGCTCCTTGTCGTCGTGGTCGTGCTGGGGATCTACTTCTTCCTGCGGCAGCCCGATGCCGCGACCTTCGCCCCGTTGGCCGCGCTGGCGGGTGTCGGCTTCCTTGGGGCGATCGACGACTATCTCAACGCGCGACGGGGGGAGGGGATCCGGGCGCGGCAGAAGCTGATCTGGCTGACCGTCGTCGCCGTCATCGCCGCCTACCAGATCCAGCAGACCTACGACATCACCGCCATCGCGGTGCCGTTCGTGGGCGCGGTCGCGATCGATCCGCGGCTCTACATCATCTTCGCGGCGTTCGCGATCGTCGCCTCCGCGAACGGCGTGAACCTCACCGACGGCCTCGACGGGCTGTCAGGCGGCACCGTCGCCATCGCGTTCGTCGCGTACATGCTCATCGCGCTGCTCAACGTGCCCAACCAGGCGAACCTTGCGCTGCTCTGCGCGCTGATCATCGGCGCGCTCCTGGGCTTCCTCTGGTTCAACGTCCACCCGGCCCAGGTGTTCATCGGCGACTCGGGGGCGCTCGCGCTCGGTGCCACGCTCGCCGTGACCGCGCTCATCACGGGCCAGATCCTCGTGCTGCCCCTCATCGGGATCATCTTCGTGGTCGAGACGATCTCGGTGATCGTCCAGGTGGGCTACTTCAAGTTGAGCGGCGGCAAGCGGCTGCTCCGCATGAGTCCGCTGCATCACCACTTCGAGCTCGGCGGCTGGGACGAGGAGAAGATCACGATCCGGTTCTGGATCGTCGGGATCCTCGCCGCCCTGCTCGGCGTGACCCTCTTCCTTGCGTCGCTGAGCCGCCTGGCGTGATGGCGATGACCTCCACCCGACCGATCGATCCCGACGCCCTCACGCTCGACGGCGTCCTGTCGGGCGAGCTGCGCGACCGACCCGTGACGGTGCTGGGGTTCGCCCGGAGCGGCATCGCGCTGAGCCGGTTCCTCGCCGATGCCGGGGCTCGTGTGACCGTCTACGACGGCCGGCCGGCGGAGGACCTCCGTCCGGCGATCACCGCCCTCGACGGCCGGGACGTGACGTTGCTCCTCGGGCCGGAGGTCGATCCGGCGACCGCCTGGGCCGGCGCGGACCTCGTGACGACGTCGCCGTCGATCAACCCCGACTACCCGACGACCGAGCCGCGCCTCCGGGCCGCGCTGCGGGACCTGGTGGACGCTCGGGCGGGCGGCGATCCGGCCGTCCCCGCGGTGGTCTCCGAGCCCGACCTGTTCCTTCGCCTGTGTCCGGCACCGACCATCGGGGTCACCGGCACCAAGGGCAAGACGACGACGTCCTCGTTGGCCGCGGCGATCCTGGCGGCGGACCCGTCGCATCCCGTCGTCCTCGGCGGCAACATCGGTGTGCCGATCATCGAGCGCCTGCCGACGCTGACCGTGGGCCATAGGGTCGTGGACGAGCTCTCCGAGCTCCAGCTCCCGACGTTGTCGCGCGGCACGACGGTGGCCGTCTACACGAACGTCACCGCCGACCATCTGGACCGGCACGGGTCGCTCGAGCGCTATCGCGCCGCGAAGCGGCGGCTCGCCGAGCTGGTCGACCCGGACGGCGCGATGATCCTCAACGCGGAGGACCCGGTCGTGACCGCGTATGCGGGCCTCGGCCGCGCCCCGACCGTCATGTACCGGCGCGAGCGGCCCATGCCGGGCGGCCTCGGCGTCGTCGACGGGTGGATCGTGGCCGCCGGCGTCGAACGGCTGCCGGTGGCCGGTGGCGGCCCGGCGGCGACCGGTCCGGGCGGCCGCATCATGCCGACCGGGGAGCTGGCGATCCCCGGCGCGCACAACGTCTCGAACGCCCTGGCCGCGATCGGCGTCGGGCTGCTGTTCGGCGTCGCGCCGGATGCGATCCGCGAGGCGGCGGCGGCCTTCACCGGCGTGGAGCATCGACTGGAGTCGGTCGCGCTGATCGACGGCGTCCGCTTCGTGAACGATTCGCAGGGGACGCAGCCGGACGCCGTCATCGCCGCGCTCCGGGCGTTCGACGCCCCGATCGTGCTGATCGCCGGCGGGCGCGACAAGGACGTCGATCTGAGCGCCCTGCCGCCGGTCGTCGCGCAACGGGCCGTCGCGGCGGTGCTCATCGGCGAAAGCGGTCCGAGGCTCGAGGCGATGTTCCGAGAAGCCGGCCTCGCCGACACGCAGCGAGCGGCCACGCTCGAGGCGGCCGTCCGCATCGCCGATGGTGTCGCCCGTACGGCCCTGGCCGCCGCCGGCCCGACCGCTGATCACGCCACCGTGCTGCTGAGCCCGGCGGCGGCGAGCTTCGACATGTTCACCGACTACGCGGCGCGCGGCGCCGCCTTCAAGACGGCCGTCGCCGCGCTGGCGAAGGACCGCGCTCGAGGGAGGGACCGATGAATCTCGCGCCACCCATCCGCCGCCTTGGTCGGTTCGCGCCGGGCCTGCCGCAGACGGCTCCCGGCCGGACGGGGGAGCGGACCGCATCGCGGACCCCGGCCCGCGCCAGGACGGGGTCGGTCGTCCAGCGCGAACGCCACCAGGCGGACTACGTGATCCTCGTCGTGGTCGTGGCCCTCTCCGCGATCGGCATCCTGATGGTCTACTCGTCGTCGGCGATCCGCGGCTACCTCTCGTCGGACGCCGACACGTTCGCGACGGTCGGTCCGCAGATCCAGTGGGCGATCCTCGGCATCGTGGCGATGGCGGCGATGATGCGGGTCGACTACCGCTACCTGCGCGTGATCTCCGTCCCGTTCTTCGGGGCCGCCCTCGTGCTGCTGTTCGTCGTCCTGCTGCCGCCGATGGGACCGCTCCACCCGATCTCGGTCGGCGGGTCGGCGCGCTGGCTCCAACTGGGACCGCTGCCCGCGGTCCATCCCGCCGAGGTCGCGAAACTCGCCCTCGTCGTGTACCTCGCCCATTGGTTCGCCAAGCGCGGGACCCGGGTCGGCAACCTGTGGGGTGGCACGTTCGCCTTCCTGATCATCATCGCCCCGGTCGTCTTCCTCGTCTTCGAGGAGCCCGACCTCGGCACCACGATGGTCATCACCCTCACGGCCTTCACGATGTTCTTCGTCGCGGGCGCGAACGTGATCCACGTCGGCGTCCTCGCGGGCGCCGGGTTCGTCGCGATGATCCTCGCGGGGCTGCAGGGCTACCAGATGGCCCGCATCCGGGCCTGGCTGGACCCGTGGTCGGACAAGCTCGGCGAGGGCTTCCACACGATCCAGGGCCTGCTCGCCCTCGGCGTGGGCGGCCTCCTCGGCAGCGGGCTCGGGCAGAGCCAGGTGTCGGTCCCCAACGCCTTCAACGACTTCGTCTTCGCCGAGGTGGGCCAGGAGTTCGGCCTCGTCGGCGGGTTCGTCGTCATCGCGCTCTTCTGTACGCTGGCGTACTCGGGCATCCGGATCGCCCTCCGCGCACCGGACACCTTCGGCGCCCTGCTGGCCGCCGGGATCACCGGCTGGCTGTGCATCCAGGCGTTCATCAACATCGGCGTCGTCGTCGCGCTCTTCCCGATCACCGGGATCACGCTCCCGTTCATCAGCGCGGGCGGCTCGTCGCTCATCATCAGCTTCGCGGCGATCGGCATCCTGTTGTCGATCTCGCGCGAGACCATCGAGAAGGGGACATGGAACGACGATGCGATCGGTGATCGTCGGCGGGGGGACGGGCGGGCACATCTACCCGGCTCTGGCCGTGGCCACGTCACTCCGCGCCCGTCCGGACGCGCCTGAGCTCAGCTGGATCGGCGGCCACCGGGGGTTGGAGGGGACGATCGTCCCGCCGACCGGGATCCCCATGCGCCGACTCGCCCTGCGCTCGCTGCGGACGACCGAGCTCGACGCCCACGTCGTCCTCGACCCTCTCCGGCTCGGGGTGTCGGTCCCGCAAGCGGCGGCGATCCTGGCTCGCGTCCGCCCGGCGGCCATCTTCACGACCGGCGGGTACGTCGCGGTACCCGTCCTGCTGGCGGCGGCGCCGCTCGGGATCCCGGTGGTCCTCTGGGACGGCAACGTCGTCCCCGGTCGCGCCGTGCGCGCCACGGCTCGGCTGGCCGACGTGCTCGCGGTGGCCTTCGAGGCCACGTGCGCGACCCTCGGTCGCGCCGCGCCTGGCGTTCCCTGCTACCTCACGGGGACGCCGATCCGCGAGACCCGGGACATCGACCGCGAGGCGGCTCGCGCCAGCCTGGCGATCCCGGCCGCCGAGCGCGTCCTGCTCATCTTCGGCGGCTCCCAGGCGGTCCGGCGCTTCAACACGGCCGTCTCCGGGGCCATCGGCCGGCTGGTCGAGCGCGGCACCGTCATCCATGTGACGGGCGACGACGCGTACGCCGCCGCCCTGACCGACCGTGAGGCGCTGCCGGCATCCGTGCGGGCGCGATACCGCCCGTACCCGTTCCTGCGCGACGAGATGCTCGCCGCCCTCGCGTCGGCGGACCTCGTGGTCGGACGGGCGGGCTCGTCGACGCTCGCGGAGGTCACCGCGCTCGGGATCCCGATGGTGGTCGTCCCGTACCCGCACGCCGCCGGCCACCAGCGAGCCAACGCGAAGGCGCTCGCCGACGCCGGCGCGGCGCGGCTCATCGAAGACGACGCGTTCGACGCCGACGCCCTGCTCGGCGCGGCCGCCATCCTCGACGACCCGACCGCGCACGTCACGATGGCCGCGGCCGCGCGCGCGCTCGGCCGGCCGGGGGCGGCCGACGCGGTCGCGGACCTCGTGATGGCCGCGGCCCTCCGGCGACCCCTGCCGGATGCGGCGAGCATCGACCGTCGATCCCGCGGGGCGGCGGCATGACGGTGGCGTTCGACGCGGTCGCCCTCGGCACCGACATCCAGCGGCGGATCGGCGTCAAGACGTCGCGCGACGAGCCGCTCGGGCGGTTCACGACGATGCGCGTCGGCGGGCCGGCCGACCTGTTCGCCGTCGCGCACAACGCCTTCGAGTTGCGCGCGCTCGTCCGGTTCGCCCGGACCCGGGCCGTGCGCGCATCTCGTGCTCGGGCGGGGGAGCGATGTCGTGATCAGCGACGCCGGGGTCCGCGGGCTGGTCATCCAGAACCGCTCGGAGGGCTCGCGCGTCGAGGGCGAGCGCTACACGGCGGAGTCCGGCGTGCCGATGGCCCGAGCCGCCACGGAGACCCAGCGGGCCGGCCTGACCGGTCTGGAGTTCGGGCTGGCCATCCCGGGGACCGTGGGCGGGGCCGTGTGGGCCAACGCCGGGGCGCACGACGCCGACATCGCGGGGATCCTCGAGTCGGCCAGGGTCCTCGATCCGGCCGGCGACGAGGCGGTCGTGCCGGCCGACGGCCTCGGCCTCGCGTACCGCGACAGCCGACTCAAGCATCCGGTGCGCACCGACGCGCCGGAGCTCGTGATCGAGGCGACGTTCCGGCTGGCGCCCGCCGACGCGGAGGCGATCAAGGTGCGCCTCGACGAGATCCGCCACTGGCGCCAGGCCCACCAGCCGCTCGGTCTGCCCTCCGCCGGCAGCGTCTTCCGCAACCCGGCCGGCGAGTCGGCCGGACGACTCATCGACGAGGCCGGGCTGAAGGGGATGCGGATCGGCGGCGCCGTGGTCTCCGAGAAGCACGCGAACTTCGTGGTGAACGACCGGAAGGGGACGGCGGCGGATGTCCGCCGGTTGATGGACCATGTCCGTGCCGAGATCGCCGCGCGCACGGGCATCCTGCTCGAGTACGAGGTCGAGTTCCTCGGCGACTGGTCCGGATGGGAGGCGAGCGCATGAGCCCGAGCGGCCGTCGCGTCGTCGTCGTCTACGGCGGTCCCTCGGCGGAGCACGACGTCTCGATCGTGTCCGGGACCGCGATCGCCGAGGCCCTGGCCGGCGCCGGCTTCCCGGTCGACCAACGGCTCATCGACCTGGCTGGCTCGTGGTGGACGATGCCCGACCGGGCATCGACGGGAGGGTCGCCCGCAGGCCGACTACGACGATCCCCGCGCGCTTGGCGCCACCGGCCCGGCGACCGTCGGGGCCGCCATCGAGGCGATCGCCGGGGCTGACGACCGCCCGGTCGTGTTCATCGCGCTCCACGGGCCGTTCGGCGAGGACGGCACGATCCAGGCGATGCTCGAGGCCGTCGGCCTCGCGTACACCGGATCCGGCGTCGCGGCGTCGGCCATCGGGATGGACAAGGCGATCTTCAAGCGACTGTGCCGGGGGATCGGCCTGCCCGTCGTCGACTGGCGCGAGGTGCGCGCCGAGCGTTGGACCATGGATCCGAACGCGGTCCGAGCGGAGCTCGAGGCGTTCGCCGGCGGCGCGACCGACCACCGACTGATGGTCAAGCCGGCCCGACTGGGCAGCTCGTTGGGGATGACCCTCGTCCACGAGCCTGGGGAGCTGCCGGCGGCCCTCGACCTGGCGCTGGGCTACGACACCCTGGCGCTCGTCGAGACCTACATCCCGGGAGCCCGCGACCTGGAGGTCGCCGTCATCGGGAACGACCCGTCGGCGCTCGAGCTCTACGGACCCGGCGAGATCGTCGCCGGCCACGAGTTCTACGACTACGCGGCGAAGTACACGCCGGGCCTGTCCGAGACGACGACGACCGCCGAAGTCAGCACGGCCCAGCGCGCGTCGCTCCTCAAGATCGCGCGCGACTGCTATCGGGCGATCGGCGCCGAGGGCTTCGCGCGGGTGGACTTCCTGCTGGCCGGCGAGGCGATCTACCTGTCCGAGATCAACACGATCCCGGGGTTCACGCCGATCAGCCTGTTCCCGACCCTGCCCGCGGCGGCTGGGTACTCGTTCGTCGACGTGTGCGTCCGCGTCGTCGAGCTGGCGGCGGCGCGCCACGCCGCGCGGGTCACGCGCACCCTCGGTCCGGCGGACCTGGCCCGGTGAGGGGCCGATCCGCCGCGCGCCGCCCGATGCCGACGGGTCCGGGGCGGCGGACCCGGCCGGTCCGGCGTGCGTCGGGCCGCATCACGCCGCTGCGCGTCGCTTCGGCCTTCGTCCTGGTCCTCGCGATCGTCGCGATCTACGGCGCGGTCACGACGTCGGCCTTCGCCTACACCCGGCTCCGCGTCGACGGGGCGAGCTACACCAAGAGCGCCGACGTGGCCGCGGCGCTCGACACCGTGCGCGGCCGCAACCTGTTCTCGATCGAGACGATGCCACTGCGTGACGACCTCGAGGCGCTGGCCACGGTCGCGCGCGCCAGAGTCGATGTCGAACTGCCCGACACGCTCGCGGTGACGCTCGAGGAGCGCGAGCCGATCCTCGTGTGGAAGGCCGGCGACCGCCGGTTCCTGGTGGCGTCCGACGGCACGCTCTTCGCCGAGCTGCCGAGCGACCCACCGGCCGATGCCGCCGCCCTGCCGGTCGTCGACGACCGCCGCGCGAACTCGAGCCTGCTCGACGTCGGGTTCACCCTCGACCCGGTCGACCTCGACGCCGCCACGCGACTCGGGTCGCTCGTGCCGGCGGACGTCGGCAGCGAGGCCGAGCACCTCGCGGTCTCGCTCACCGATGAGAACGGCTACGTCGTCAAACCGACCAACGGCTCGTGGTCGGCCGTCTTCGGCTTCTACACCCCGAGCCTGCGCACGCCCGAGCTGGTCCCGGGCCAGGTCCGCCTCCTGCGCAGCCTGCTCATCGGGCGCGAGCCCCTGCTGGACCGCGTGATCCTCGCGAACGAGACCGACGGGACGTACACCGTGAAGCCGACGCCGAAGCCGTCCGCCACGCCGCGCCCGAGCGTGGCGCCGTGACCTACCGCGCGCCGCCGGTTGCCGCGCCATCGCACGGTCGGGTAGCCTTGCCCAAACCTACTGGAACGAGGTCGACGTCGGCGTGCTGCTTCCCCTGCTCGGGCTCCTCGTGGGCGTCCTGGCGGGCCTCGTCCTCAACGTCAACGTCAGCTACGAGCTCAGCCGGTACTCCGCGGTCGCGATCCTCGCCGCCCTCGACTCGGTCCTCGGCGCGGTCCGTGCAGAGCTGGACGGGGTCTACGACAATCGGATCTTCATCAGCGGGTTCCTGGTCAACGCGATCGCGGCCGTGCTCCTGACCTTCATCGGCGACCGACTCGGCCTCGACCTGTACCTGGTGGCCCTCATCACCTTCGGCCTGCGCATCTTCAACAACCTGGCGCTGATCCGGCGCCACTTCCTCTAGAGACCGAACCGGACGGGAGAGACGGACAAGATGGTGGAACGCGAAGCGGTCCTCGTCGGCATCGACGTCGGCACGAGCAAGGTCTGCGCGCTCATCGGCGAGGTGAGCCGCGACGGCCGGCTGACGATCATGGGCCACGGGACGGTCCCCGCGTCCGGTCTCAAGAAGGGCGTCGTCATCAACATCGACCAGACGATCCGCTCGATCGCCGATGCCGTGGAGCGCGCCGAGCGCCTGTCCGGCTGGAAGATCGACCGGGCGTTCGTGGGCGTCGGCGGCCAGCACGTCGAGAGCCTCAACTCGCCCGGGCAGGTCGCGGTCACCGCCCACCATCGCGAGGTCACCCGCGAGGACGTCAACCGCGCGATCGAGGTGGCCCGCGCCGTCTCGATCCCGTCGAACCGCGAGGTGCTCCACGTCGAGCGCCGCGGGTTCACCGTCGACGGACAGGAGGGTGTCAAGGACCCGCTCGGGATGAGCGCCCTGCGCCTCGAGGTCGAGACCCACATCGTCACGGCGTCCGCGACCGCGGTCCAGAACCTGACCAAGTGCGTGACCGCGGCCGGTGTGAAGATCGACGAGCTCGTCGCCGACTCCCTGGCCTCGGCCGAGGCCGTGCTGTCCGAGACCGAGAAGGAGCTCGGGCGTCGCCGTGGCCGACATCGGCGCCGGGACCATCGACCTCGCGCTGTTCCAGGACGGCTCGCCGTTCCACACGCGCGTCCTGCCGGTCGGTGGCAACAACGTCACCAACGACGTCGCCATCGGGCTCAAGACGAGCCTGCAGGTCGCCGAGGAACTCAAGATCCGGCACGGCACCGCCGACCTGCGCGCGGTCGAGGAAGAGGACGACGAGGAGATCAGCGTGTCGGTCCTCGGCGAGGACGCGGGGCGCACCGTGAGCCGGCTCGAGGTCTGCCAGATCATCGAGGCCCGCATGCGCGAGACGTTCGAGCTGCTCGGCAACGAGATCCGCGCGGCGGGCGTCGGCATGCTCCCGGCCGGGATCATCCTGACCGGCGGCGCCGCCCAGCTCGCGGGCGTCGCCGAGCTCGGACGGAGCGTCCTCCAGATGCCGGTCCGGGTCGCCGCGCCGTCGGGCATCGGCGGCCTCGTCGACACGCTACTCGAGCCGTCCTACAGCACCTCGGTCGGCCTGCTGCTCTGGGGCGCCAAGGTGCTCTCGGGCGACGAGCCGATGCGCTACGAGTCGGCGCCCGGCAACGGCGGGATCGGGCGACTCCGCGACGCCCTGCGGAGCATCTTCCCGTAAGGACCCGCGAGCTCACGGTCCGCACCGGGTCGGCACCGGCCCTGGCCGACATCACCGACGCCTGCGCCGCGTTCGTCGCCGATGCCGGCGACGGGCTCCTGTCGGTCTTCGTGCCCCATGCGACGGCCGGCGTGGTCGTCGTCGAGGTCGGCGCCGGCTCCGACCAGGACCTGCTCGCCGCGCTCGAACGGCTGCTGCCCCGGGAGGAGCGCCTCTACCGGCACCGGCACGGGTCCCCCGGACATGGGGCGGACCATGTCCTGCCGTTGCTGGCGGCGCCGTCGCTGACGGTGCCGGTCGTCGGCGGACGGATCGCCCTCGGGACGTGGCAGTCGATCTGCCTCCTCGACCCCAACGGCGACAACGCGGTCCGGACGGTCCGCCTGAGCTTCCTCGCCGGCTGACCGGGACGGGTCGGCGCCGGCGCGGGTCGGCCGTCGGTGCGCCCTCGCACCGGAGGCTGGCGGTCACCCGCCCGCCGGGCTCGGGAGGCTTGTCGCGTTCGCGGGGTCGGGCGGTATACTCCGTCCCTACACGAGCGCCCCGGACCGCCCGCTGTCCCCTCGCGGATCCGGCCGAACACCGAGAATCACGCCCCGCGTGGGTCGTTGAAGGAGAGCCCGATGTCGCTGCGGTCCGACTCCGAGAACTTCGCGCTGATCCGCGTCATCGGGGTCGGTGGTGGTGGCAGTAACGCCGTCAATCGGATGATCCGGGCCGAGATGATGGGCGTGGAGTTCATCGCCTGCAACACGGACTCGCAGGCGCTCCTGCAGTCGGACGCGCCGCACAAGATCCGCATCGGCGACAAGGTCACGCGCGGGCTCGGTGCCGGCGGCGACTCGACGGTCGGGCAGCGGTCGGCCGAGGAGGACTCCGAGAAGATCGCGGAGGCGCTCGCCGACTCGGACATGGTGTTCATCACGGCCGGCCTGGGCGGCGGCACCGGCTCAGGCGCCGCACCGGTGGTCGCGCAGATCGCGAAGGAGAGCGGGGCCCTCACCATCGGCGTCGTGACCAAGCCGTTCGCGTTCGAGGGCAACAAGCGCAAGCTCGTCGCCGAGAAGGCGGCCGAGGAGCTCAAGGGCCAGGTCGACGCGCTCATCACGATCCCCAACGACCGGCTCAAGGACGTCGTCCAGAAGAACACGAGCATCCTCGACGCGTTCCGTGTCGTCGACGACGTGCTTCGCCAGGGCGTGCAGGGCATCAGCGACATCATCACCGTGCCCGGCCTGATCAACTCCGACTTCGCCGACGTGCGCGCGATCATGAAGGACGCCGGTTCCGCCCTCATGGGCATCGGCCGCGCGTCCGGCGAGAACCGGGCGGTCGACGCCGCGCGGATGGCCATCGCCAGCCCGCTGCTCGAGCTCGACATCAACGGCGCCCAGGGCATCCTCTGGAACATCACGGGCTCCTCGAACCTGTCGCTGTTCGAGGTGCAGGAGGCGGCCGAGGCCATCAAGGAGGCCGCGGACCCCGAGGCCAACATCATCTTCGGGACCAGCTTCAATGAGCGGCTCGGCGACGAGGTCATGGTCACGGTCATCGCGACCGGCTTCGATGGCGGCCGGAAGCACCAGCGTGCGGGCCGCGAGGCCACCGGCGTCATGGATACGGCGGCCACGGGCCGACAGCCGCGAGAGCGCGACTTCCTCGAGGAGCTGCAGCGCCAGCGCGACGAGGCGATCGACCTCGGCGGTGACGGTTCGCATCGCGAGGACCAGGCGGCGGCCGTCGCCGTCGGGGTGCCGCGGGTCGAGCGGAGCGTCGGCGAGCCGGCCCCGCCGAAGCGCGCGACCACCTACGACGCGGACGACCTGGAGATCCCGAGCTTCCTGCGCCGCAAGTAGTCCTCCGGCGGGTGGCTCGCCGGGTCATCGCCCCCGCCGACCGAGCGCACGTGGCGGTCGCTCCTTGACCGAGCCGTCACCCGATCCCGTCCTGATCGACGCGTTCGCGCGGGCGTCCGCCGATGTCCGTGGGCGCATGTCCGCCGCGTGCGAGCGGGCCGGCCGCGACCCGTCGTCGGTCTCGCTCGTCGCCGTCTCGAAGACCGTGGACGCCGAGCGGTTGCGGGCCGCCGTGGCGGCCGGGCTCACGGTCCTCGGCGAGAACCGCGTCCAGGAGGGCGCCGCCAAGGCCCCCGACGTCCCGGGCGCCAGCTGGCGGCTCGTCGGGCCGCTCCAGTCGAACAAGGCGCGTCGGGCGCTCGAGGTCTTCGACAGATCCAGTCGATCGACTCGGTCGAGCTCGCGAGCCGTCTCGACCGCCTCTGGGCCGAGCTCGCGCCCGGGCGCCGATACCCGGTCCTCCTCCAGGTCAACGTCGACCTCGACCCCGCGAAGCACGGCATCCAGCCGGACGCGATCGCCGACCTGCTCCCGGAGTTCCTCGGGCTCACCGAACCTCGAGATCGGTGGCCTGATGACGGTGGGGCGGTACACGACCGACCCGGAGGTCGCGCGATCGACCTTCCGCGAGCTGCGGAGCCTGTCGCTGCGACTCCGCGACCGGTGGCCCGCCCTCGGACCGGCGCTCTCGATGGGCATGTCCGACGACTACGAGCTGGCGATCGAGGAGGGGTCGACGATCGTGCGGGTCGGCCGGGCCATCTTCGGTGACCGGCCGGCTCCCGGCTGATAGACTCGCAGGACCCCCAGCGCTCGCCCGTCGAACCGGGTCGTCCATGTCGATGGAGTCTTGAGTCAGCCTGACGTCCGATTCGCCGTTCGATTGACCCCGCGTGCCGCGACCGACCGCGTCGACGGCGTACTCGATGGCGTGCTCAAGGCACGGGTGACCGCGCCGGCGGTCGAGGGCGCGGCCAACAACGCCCTGGTCCGCCTGCTGGCGGACGTGCTCGACGTGCCGCGCAGCGACGTCCGGATCGTCGCCGGGGGCAATTCCCGCCAGAAGCTCATCGTCGTGGAGGGTGTCGAACCCGAGGCGATCGTTGCCCGTTGGCCCGGGCTGCGGGTATGATCGGCCGGTCTCGTCGGGTGCCCTGAGCGGCGCCGCGACCTCTCGGGCGATTGGCTCAGTCGGTTAGAGCGCACGGTTCACATCCGTGAGGTCACTGGTTCGAATCCAGTATCGCCCACCACCCCTCCAGCCCCTGTGGCGGTCCCGGTGTCAGGCTGGGCGGACGAGGCAGCGAAAGCCCATGTGGGCCATGGACGTCTCGACCGATTGGGGTTGCCTGGCCGCGGGGCGGTACCGCAGGCAGTAGTTCGGGGCGCACAGGTGCGACCCGCCCTTGACGACCATCCGCGGGAACTGCGCCCCGGGCTGGCCGACGTTGTACGAGCCCTCGGGTGTCGTGACCGCCGGGTTCACCCGCGGCCCAGACGGCCCGCAGCACGCGTGGACCGGGACGTCGGGGTGCGACGGCCGGTAGAAGTCGGTCGTCCACTCCCACACGTTGCCGGCCATGTCGAACAGGCCGTAGCCGTTGGGTGGGAACGCCTTCACCGGCGACGTGCCGGCGTAGCGGTCCGTGCGCAGGTTCTGCCACGGGAACTCGCCCTGCCAGGTGTTGGCCATCATCCGGCCCTTGGGCGCGAACTCGTCGCCCCACGTGTAGACGGCGCCATCGAGGCCGCCGCGTGCCGCGTACTCCCACTCGGCCTCGGTCGGGAGCGCCTTGCCGGCCCAGGCGGCGTACGCGGTCGCGTCCTCGAAGCTGACATGCGTGACCGGATGTCGATCGCGCCCGGCGAGGTCGCTGCCGGGCCCCTCCGGGTGCCGCCATTGGGCGCCGGGTACCCAGTGCCACCAGTTCCGGTAGTCGTCGAGGTTCACCGGCCCCGGCGTGGCCCGGAAGACGAGCGACCCCGGGACCAGGAGGTCCGGATCCGCGTCGGGGTAATCCGCGGCATCCAGCGGCCGTTCGGCTACGGTCACGTAGCCGGTGCCCTTCACGAACCGCCGGAACGCCGCGACGGTGACCGCATGGTCGTCCATCCAGAAGCCGTCGACGGCCACCTCGTGGACGGGACGTTCCTCGGGGTAGTGGTCGTCGGATCCCATCCGGAAGACCCCTGCCCGGATCCACGCCATGTCGGCTGCCGGTGGCGTCGCGCCGGGTTCGCTCGTCACGTCTCGAGCCGAGCGCCATGAGCGCGGTCGACGCCGCGAGACCGGGGCCTTGCCGACCGTCGATGACGCCCGCACCGGGCCGCGTCACGCGAGGGGGATCTCCCGCGTCAACACCGATGAACGCGGTCCTCCTCCCGCGTAGCGAAGCCCTCGGACGTCCTCCGCCGAGGGCTTCGCGCTGTGCGGCGGGGCGGGTCATGCGTCCGGCGCGGCCGCCAGCCGGCGGAGCACGGCCGGCATGATGCCGCCGCCGACGTAGTAGTCGACGTCGATGGGTCCGTCGAGGCGGGCGATGGCCTCGAACCGCCGCTCGCGGCCATCGCCACCGGCGGCCGCATCGGCGACGGCGACCACCGTCACCGACTGGCGCGGCGTCGGTCCGCCCTCGAGCCCGAGGATCGAGAAGGTCTCCCGACCGGTCAGTCCCAGCGACGCGGCGCTGTCGCCCGGCTTGAACTGGAGGGGGAGGACCCCCATCCCGACCAGGTTGGAGCGGTGGATCCGCTCGAAGCTTTCTGCCAGCACCGCCCGGACGCCGAGGAGGGTCGTGCCCTTGGCCGCCCAGTCGCGCGACGAGCCCGAGCCGTATTCGCGTCCGGCGATGATCACCAGCGGCACGCCGTCGGCGGCGTAGCGCATCGCGGCGTCGTAGATGAATGCCTCCTCGCCCGATGGCAGGTGGGTGGTGTACGGGCCCTCCTTCGGTTCGACGAGCCGGTTCCGCAGCCGGATGTTGCCGAATGTGCCGCGCATCATCACCTCGTGGTGGCCCCGCCGGGCGCCGTACGAGTTGAACTCGAGCGGGCCGACGCCATGGGCCTGGAGCCACAGACCGGCGGGTGACCATGGCGCGATCGATCCGGCCGGGGAGATGTGGTCCGTCGTGACCGAGTCGCCGAGGACCGCGAGCGCGCGGGCGCCGACGATGTCGCCGACTGCCGCGGGGCCGGACGCGATCCCGTCGAGGAACGGCGGCCGGGCGATGTAGGTCGAGGTCGGGTCCCACGCGTACCGCTCGCCGTCGGGGATCGACAGCGCCCGCCAGCGCTCGTCGCCCTCGAAGACGACGGCATAGGTCCGCCGGAACAGGTCAGGGTCGATGGCGGAGCCGATGACCGAGCGGATCTCGTCGGACGATGGCCAGACATCGGCGAGGAAGACTGGCGTCCCGTCGGCGCCGATCCCGAGCGGTTCGCTCGTCAGGTCGATGTCGACGCGGCCGGCCAGCGCGAACGCGACGACCAGGGGCGGCGACGCCAGATAGCTCGCGCGCGCGAGCGGGTGGATGCGGCCCTCGAAGTTCCGGTTGCCGGAGAGCACGGCCGCGACCACGAGGTCATTGGCCTCGATCGCGGCCGCGACCGCATCGTCGAGCGGGCCGGAGTTCCCGATGCATGTCGTGCAGCCGTATCCGGCCAGGGCGAACCCGAGCGCCTCGAGCGGCGCCATCAGCCCGGCCGCCTCCAGGTACCCGGTGACCGCCCTGGAGCCCGGGGCGAGCGAGGTCTTGACCGTCGGCGCGACCCGCAACCCGCGCGCGACCGCGTTGCGGGCCAGCAGCCCGGCCCCGATCATCACGGTCGGGTTGCTCGTGTTCGTGCATGACGTGATGGCCGCGATGGCGACCGAACCCTGCCGGATGACCGCCGCCTGGCCGCCGACCGAGACGGCGACCGAGCCGTTGTCGAGCGCGCCCGTCGCACCTCCCTCACCGGTCAGCCGGTCGAGATCGGCGGCGGTCGCGGCGGACGGCTTCGCCGTCGGGTAGGCCGTGCGGAAGTTCGCCGGCAGGTCGGGGAGGACGACGCGGTCCTGCGGTCGTCGCGGACCGGCGACGGACGGGTCGACCGTGGTCAGGTCGAGCGTCAGCAGTTCGTCGAAGGTCGGGCCGTCGCCCGGCAGCCGCCAGAGGCCCTGCTCCTTGGCATAGCGCTCGATCAGGCTGACACGCTCGGCCGGTCGTCCGGTCAGGCGCAGGTAGGCGAGGGTCTCGTCGTCGATGGGGAACAGCGTCGCGGTCGCCCCGAACTCGGGGCTCATGTTGCTGATGGTCGCCCGGTCGGCGAGCGACAGGCCGGCGAGACCCTCGCCGGCGAATTCCACGAACGCGCCGACGACGCCGTGCGCGCGCAGCATCTCGGTCACGACGAGGACGAGGTCGGTGGCCGTCGATCCCTGCGGGAGCTGGCCCACCAGGCGGACCCCGACGACATGCGGCATCGGCTGGTAGAGCGGCTGGCCGAGGAGGACCGCCTCGGCCTCGATGCCGCCGACGCCGTACCCCAGCACCCCGAGCGCGTTGATCATCGTCGTGTGGGAGTCGGTCCCGACGAGCGTGTCGGGGAACGCGACGGGACCCGCCGCGTCCGGGACGGTCGGTCACGACGGTGGCCAGGAACTCGAGGTTGACCTGGTGGACGATGCCGGTCCCCGGCGGGACGATCCGCAGGTCGCGGAACGCGGTCTGCGCCCATCGCAACAGCTGGTAGCGCTCCACGTTGCGCTCGTACTCGCGCTCGACGTTGAACGCGAACGCGCCCGGGGTCCCGAAGTGGTCCACCTGGACCGAGTGGTCGATGACGAGGTCGGCCGGCACGAGCGGGTTGACGCGCGACGCGTCGCCACCCAGCTCTGCCATCGCATCGCGCATGACGGCGAGGTCGACGACGGCGGGGACGCCGGTCAGGTCCTGGAACAGCACCCGGGAGGGCATGAACGGGATCTCGGCCTCGGCGGCCACCCCGGCCCGCCACGAGGCCAGCGACTCGACATCCTCGCCACGGACCATCCCGTCACCGGCATGTCGCAGGGCGTTCTCCAGGAGGATCTTGATCGTGACCGGGGCCGCGTCCAGGTCGATCCGGTCGGCCAGGACCGCGAGGCGGTAGTGGTCCGGCAGGCCGGGGCCGAGCGGCGCCCGGGCGCCGAAGGGGTCGATCACAGGCAACGCGGCGGTCCTTCGCTGTCTCGATACACTCGTGGCGTGCAAGCGTACCGCGACCGCTCCGCCGACGCGGGCGCCACCCGATGAGGGGATGGCGCGACCTGCCCGACGACCCCGACCACGATCGCGCCGAGACCGCGGCGGCCATCAGCGCCGCCGGCATCGACCTCGACCCGCCGCCCCCCGGCTCCCACCGGCACGGCGACGAGCTGCACGAGAGCGACCATGCCCATCCGCACCAGCACGCCGAGCCCGGGGAGCGGCCGATCATCGGCATCATCGGGGCCGGCGCCGTGGGGACCGCACTCGGGGTCGCGCTGTCACGGGCGGGATGGCCGATCCAGGCCGTCGCGAGCCGCGACCCGGGCCGCCGCGAACGGTTCCGGCACCTCGTCGACGGGGCGCGGGCGTTCTCGGAGCCACAGGCGCTCCTCGACGAGGTCGAGCTGGCGATCGTCGCGGTCCCGGACGACGCCATCGCCCCACTCGCCGCGTCGCTGCGCATGTACAGCGGCCAGGCCATGGTCCACACGAGCGGCGCCCTCGATGCCGACGTCCTGGCCCCGTCGATGGCCGCAGGGACGCAGGTGGGAGCCTTCCACCCCCTCGTCGCCTTCGCCGACACCGAGCGCGCGGTCGAGGCGCTCCATGGCGCGACCATCGCCATCGAGGGCGACGACCAGCTCGCCGGGCTGCTCGCCGATATGGCCGAGGCGATCGGCGGCCGACCAGCGCGTCTCGCCCCCGGGTCGAAGGCGGCCTATCACGCCGCGGCGGTCCTGGCGGCCGGCGGCTTCGTGGCCCTCCTCGATGCGATCACCGAGCTTGGTCGCGTCGCCGGCCTCGACGAGGCCGGGGCGCTGGCCATCTACGGACCGCTCATCGAGGGCACGCTCGGCAACGCCCGGGCGCTCGGCGTCCGCGCCGCCCTGACCGGGCCGATCGCCCGCGGCGACCTCGGGACGCTCGAGGCGCACCTCGCGGCCCTTCGCGCGCATGCGCCGGATGTGCTCGATCTGTATCGCGCCGTGGGGGAGCGGGAGGTCGAGCTGGCGGTGTCGCGGGGCTCGCTGGCACCGGAGCGCGCCGCGGACCTGCGGACCGCGCTTGCAAGGGCCGACTGAACCGGTACCATAACGGCCCATGGACCACAGCATCGCCGCCAAGTACGCGGCCCGCCCGGCGGCGCATTTCGTCCGCCCGTCGGCCCGGACGAAGGAGCGGCGGCTCGGGCTCCATCCGACCGGACAGTTCCGCTCCTCGGCGGAGCGTGCCACGGTCCTGCGGCGCCCGGACCTCGCCCCGCTGGTCAGCCTCCGCGGTCGCTGGCGTTCGATCCAGCCCGCTGCGAGCGCGCCGGCCGCCGACGGCCCGCCGCGACCGCGCGTGTCGATGACCTGGTCGAGGTCCGGACGAGCCGGCGTGGTCCGGCGCACCAGCGCCGCGACGGCGCCGTGGCGCGCCTGAGGACCGCGACCGCCACCTCGGCCGGCGGGATCGTCGTTCGCCACGAAGACGGCCGACCCTGGTTGGTCGTGGGCAGCCGGCGCCGCGAGCGTGACGGCCGCACCTGGACGCTCCCCAAGGGGACCCCGGAGCGCGGCGAGACCACCCAGCAGACCGCCCTTCGCGAAGTCGCGGAGGAGACCGGCCTGCAGGTCCGGATCACCGGCCCACTCGATTCCATCGAGTACTTCTTCGTCCAGTCCGGCACACGGATCCACAAGACCGTGCACTACTTCCTGATGGAGCCGATCGGCGGCGAGCTCTCCGGCCACGACCACGAGTTCGACGAGGTCCGCTGGATCCCGTTCGCGGATGCCGCGACGATGCTCACCTTCGAGACCGAGCGGGCGCTGGTCGCCCGGGCGGGCGAGCTCGTGGGAGCGGGATCGGTCGGAGCCGGGTCATGACCGACGCGGACGGTTCGCCGCCCCGCGCCACACCCCTCGCCGAGCGGCACGTGGCCCTGGGCGCCCGCATGATCGAGTTCGGTGGCTGGCTCATGCCGGTCCAGTACGGCTCGATCCTCGACGAGCACCGCGCGGTCCGCGAGCGCGTCGGCCTGTTCGACCTCTCGCACATGGGCGAGCTCTTCGTGGAAGGGCCCGAGGCCGGGGCCGGCCTGGCGGCGGCCCTGGTGAGCGACCCGCCCGCGCTGAAGGTGGGACGTGCCCAGTACTCGATGATCTGCGAGCCCGACGGCGGCGTCATCGACGACCTCATCGTGTACCGGCTGGGCGAGACCTCGTACCTCGTGGTCGCGAACGCGGGCAACGCCGAGATCGTGTCCGATGCGCTCGCGGAGCGCCTCGGCGGCTACAAGGCGGTCCTCGACGACCGGTCGCTCGCCACCGGCCTCGTCGCGGTCCAGGGACCCCGCGCGGTCGACGTCCTCGCGCCGCGGACCGACGTCGACCTGGGCGCCCTGCGCTACTACGCGATCGCCGAGGGCCAGGTCGCCGGGATCCCCGCGCTGGTCGCCCGGACCGGCTACACGGGCGAGGACGGGTTCGAGGTCTTCGTCGAGACCGGCCGGACCGGCGAGCTCTGGGACGCGCTGCTCGCCGGCGTGCGCGAGCACGATGGCGTCCCGGTCGGCCTGGGCGCCCGTGACACGCTCCGGCTCGAGGCCGGCATGCCCCTCTACGGCAACGAGCTCGACCTCGAGACGACCCCGTACGCGGCGGGCCTCGGACGCGTCGTGAAGCTCGACAAGCCCGAGGATTTCGTCGGCCGGTCGGCGCTCGCGAAGGTCGCGGCCGACGGTCCGGACCGGCTCCTCGTGGGCCTGATCGTCGAGGGCCGCGGCATCGCCCGGCACGGCTACACGGTGCACGTCGGCGACCGGCCGAGCGGCGTGGTGACCAGCGGCACGCAGTCGCCGACGCTGGGGGTCCCGATCGCGATGGCGTACGTCGCGCCGGAGGACGCCGCGGCGAGTACGATCGTCGACGTCCAGATCCGGGACGCCCGCGTCCCGGCGCGGGTCGTGTCCCTGCCGTTCTATCGGAGGTCAGCCTGACGTGAGCGTCCCCAGCGACCTGCGCTATACGAAGGACCACGAGTGGGTCCGCATCGAGGGTGACGAGGCCACGGTCGGCATCACGGCCTATGCCGCCGACCAGCTCGGCGACATCGTCTTCGTGGAGCTGCCCGACGTCGGACGCACGCTGGCCCAGGCCGCGGCGTTCGGGGTCGTCGAGTCGGTCAAGGCGGTCAGCGACCTCTTCGCGCCCGTGACCGGCGACGTGCTCGCGACCAACGGCGAGCTGACCGCGAGTCCGGAACTCGTCAACAGCGATCCGTACGGAGCCGGCTGGATGGTCAAGGTCCGCGTCGGGGATGCGGCCCAGACGGCCGAGCTGCTGGACGCCGACGCCTACGACGCGCTCATCGCGGCGGGCTGACGACCGCCGATGCCGTACGGACCGCATACCGCCGACGACCGCGAGCGGATGCTCGCGGCCCTCGGCCTGTCGTCGGTCGACGAGCTGTTCGCCGATATCCCCGAAGCGCTGCGGGCGTCGCCGCTCGACCTGCCGCCGCCCGAGCCCGAGCTCGAGCTGGCGGCGCGGCTGACGGCCCTGGCCGCGCGCAACCGGACCGACCTCGCCTCGTTCCTCGGCGCCGGGGTGTACCGGCACTGGAGCCCGCCGGCTGTCGACCAGATCCTGCTCCGCGGCGAGTGGTACACGGCCTACACGCCGTACCAGCCCGAGGTCAGCCAAGGCACGCTCCAGAGCATCTACGAGTACGAGTCGCTCATCGCGGAGCTCGTGGACCTCGACGTCGTGTCGGCTTCGCACTACGACGGGGCCGCCGCCACGGCCGAGGCGGCGCTCATGACCTGCCGGGCCACCCGCCGCGAACGCGTCCTGGTGAGCCGCGGCGTCCACCCCCACTATCGCGAGACCCTGCGCACCTACTTCGGCGGCGGCCTGACCCTCGAGGAGGTCCCGCTGGTGGCCGACGGCGAGTCGGCCGGGACCACGGACCTCGGCGCCCTCGAGCGGATGCTCGCGGACCCGGATCGTCCGGTCGCCGGGGTCATCGCCGCGCAGCCCGACTTCCTCGGCCTGCTCGAGCCGATGCCGCGCATCGGCGAGCTGGCCCATGCGGCGGGTGCCCTGTTCGTGGCGGTCATCGAGCCCGTCAGCCTGGCGGTCCTCGCCCCGCCCGGCGCGTACGGGGCGGACATCGCCGCCGGCGAGGGCCAGCCCCTCGGCATCTCGCCGCAGTACGGCGGCCCGTACCTGGGCCTGCTGGCGTCGACGGACGCGCTCGTGCGCCAGATCCCCGGGCGGCTCGTCGGGATGACGACCGATCTCGATGGCCAGCGAGCGTTCGTGATGACCATGCGCGCGCGCGAGCAGGACATCCGTCGGGACAAGGCCGCGAGCAACATCTGCACGAACCAGGCGCTGCTCGCCCTGGCCGCGTCGGTCTACCTCGCGACGATCGGCCCGCACGGGCTGCGCGACGTGGCGGCCGGCGGGGCCGCCCGTGCCACCGAGCTCGAGGCGGCCCTCGCGGCGGCCGGGGCGCCGCGGCTCCACCCGGGCCCGTACCTCAACGAGTTCGCGATCCGCGTGCCCGATGCCCCGGAGGTCCACCGGCGGCTGCTCGACCACGGCGTCCTCGGTGGGCTGGTGCTCGCCGACGCGGTGCCCGACGACCCGAGCCTGGCGGACGGCCTGCTGGTCTGCGCGACCGAGGTCACGACCTCCGCCGAGATCGCCCGGTTCGCCGAGGCGCTCGGCGAGGTGCTGCGCGGGCGGCCGCCGATCGCGGTCGGGCGAAGCCGGCGCCGGGGCGGCGGCCAGCGGGTCGGACCGCGCGGTGCCGTCATGAGCGTCACCGGGCCTCGCCTCCAGCCGACGCTGTTCGAGCGTGGCCGGCCCGGCCGCGGCGGCGGCAAGATCCCGCACCCGCCCAAGGACGCGCTGTCACGGATCCCGCCCGGGGCGCTCCGCGCGGACCCGCCGGCGCTCCCCGAGCTCAACGAGCTCGAGGTCGTGCGCCATTACGTGAACCTGTCCCAGCTGAACTTCGCGGTCGACACGGGCTTCTACCCCCTCGGGTCGTGCACCATGAAGTTCAACCCCAAGCTCAACGAGTGGGCGGCCCGGCTGCCCGGCTTCGCGTCCCTCCATCCGATGAGCCCGGACGCCATCGCGCAGGGCACCCTGCAGCTCCTGTGGGAGCTCGAGGCCTCGCTCGCGGAGATCTCGGGCATGGAGGCCGTGTCGCTGCAGCCGGCCGCCGGCGCCCAGGGCGAGCTGACCGGCATCCTGATGATCCGCGCCTACCACCGCGCCCGCGGCGACACGGACCGTGACGAGGTCCTGGTCCCGGACTCCAGCCACGGCACCAACCCGGCGACGGCGTCGATGGCCGGCTTCCGCACCATCACGGTCCCGTCCGCCGCCGACGGCGGGGTGGACGTGGAGGCGTTCCGCGCCGCCCTCGGGCCGCGGACCGCCGCCGTGATGATCACCAACCCCTCGACGCTCGGCCTGTTCGAGTCCCGGATCGGCGAGCTCCTCGACGCGGTCCACGAGGCCGGGGCCCTGGCCTACATGGACGGCGCGAACCTCAACGCGATCCTGGGCCGCTTCAAGCCTGGCGAGGCCGGGTTCGACGTCATGCACTTCAACGTGCACAAGACCTTCAGCACACCGCACGGCGGCGGCGGCCCCGGGGCCGGCCCGGTCGGGGTGGGGGAGCGCCTCCTCCCGTACCTGCCCGAGCCGCGCGTGCTGCGCACCGACGACGGCGCCTTCCGGCTCGAGCGCACGGGCGAGCGGCCGACGTCGATCGGCCGGCTGCGCAGCTTCGTGGGGAACACGGGCGTGCTCGTGCGCGCGTACGCGTACATCCGGGCGCACGGCGGCTCGGGCCTGTGCGAGGTCAGCGACGATGCGGTGCTGGCGGCCAACTACCTCAAGCACCGGCTCGCGGGCGTCTACGACATCCCGTACGACCGCGCCTGCAAGCACGAGTTCGTCGCATCCGCCACGACGATCAAGGCGCGCACCGGGGTCCGGACGCTCGACATCGCGAAGCGGTTGATCGACCACGGCTACCACCCGCCGACGATCTACTTCCCGCTCATCGTCGACGAGGGCATGCTCATCGAGCCGACGGAGACCGAATTGGTCGAGACCCTCGATGCGTTCGCGGACGCGTTGATCGCCATCGCGGCCGAGGCCGAGACCGATCCCGACGCCGTGACCTCGGCGCCGCACACCGCGCCCGTGCGGCGGCTCGACGAGGCGACGGCCGCCCGTCAGCCGAACCTTCGCTGGCGGCCGATGACCGGCCTCCAGACGCCCTGCCCGGACTGACGAGCCCGTGCCGGACCGGCCGTACGAACGTTCGTTAGGTCATGGTTGACAGCCCATCGGGCCCTGTGGATAGTACCGACAGCGCACCGACCTGAACGTGCTGCCGCCCCGGCTCGCCCCGAATCCGATCGAGTGGGAGGCTCGACCGGAACGAGAGCGGGACCTTCGCGGCGATGCGAGAGGCACGATCGCGGTCGCGTAGCGGGAGACATCGGGTATCCACCCGTTCGGAGGACAGTTCATGCAGAAACGATTCTTGGGCATCGCAGCCACGGCGGTCATGATCGTGACGGCCTGTGGTGGTGCCACTTCCAGTTCGGCGCCTCCCGCGTCGAGCGGGACCGCCCCTTCGGCGTCCGCCTCGGCGGCGGCGAGCGAGTCCGCCGCCCCGACGGAGCAGACGATCACCTACGCGATCGACGCTGACGTCTCCGGCGGCCTGACCAATGCCGCGGACAACGTCCCGACGGCCCAGGCGGTCGGCTGGCTGTACGACGCGCTGTACCAGTTCGACAGCACCCTGACTCCGCAGCCGAACCTCGCGGACGGCCTCGCCGAGATCAGCCCGGACGGCCTGACCTGGACCGTGAAGCTCCACCAGGGCGTCAAGTTCCACGACGGCACGGACATGACGGCCGACGACGTCGTGCGGACGTACGAGCTGGCCCAGAGCCCGAACTGCACCTACAGCCCGGCCGTGTGCCTCGCGTCCTTCCTCGACAAGGTCGAGAAGGTCGACGACTACACGGTCAAGTTCACGCTCAAGCAGCCGCTCGCGACCTTCGCGACGATCTACCTGCCGGGCATCCTCATCGAGAGCAAGGACGCGATCGACGCCTCGTACGCGCGCTATCAGGCCGCGACGGCGGCCGTCACCGCGGCCGAGCTCAAGACGTTCCTCGACAAGGTGGCCGCCGAGGTCAAGACCCCGACCGGTCCGCCGGCCGAAGGCAGCACCGACAAGACGGTGAACTACGCGCAGTTCCAGGCCGAGGCCGAGGCCCTGCTCACGAAGGCCGGGCAGCCGCTGGCTGACAAGACCCTGTACCCGGATGCCGCGGGCACGGGCACGGACCTCAACGCCTACACCCAGGACAACATCGGCCGGCTCCAGACGATGCAGACGGCCCAGACGGCCGGCGCCATCGATGCGCTCGCGGCCGCGTACAAGTACCTCGACATCCAGACGAACCCGGTCGGTCTCGGCACCGGTCCGTTCATGTTCAAGAGCTACAAGACCGGCGAGTCGATGGAGTTCGACAACAACCCGAACTACTTCAAGGGTGCGTCCCAGGTCAGCAAGATCTTCCTGCCGATCATCAAGGACGACATCGCCGGTGGCCAGGCCCTCGCGGCCGGTCAGGTCGACTGGAAGTACTCGCTCGAAGGCGGCACGTACAACCAGATCAAGGACAACGCGGACCTCAAGTTCGCCGAGTACCCGGACTTCGGCTTCTTCGGCCTCTACTTCAACCAGCGCGAAGGCCAGCTCTTCGCCGACAAGAACCTCCGTCAGGCGGTCTCGTACTGCTTCGACAAGGAGGCCACGGCCAAGGCGGCCACCGACGACCTCGGTGTCGCGATCTACAGCGAGATCCCGCCGGCGTCGTGGGCCTACCCGACCACCGGTCTGAACACGTACCCGATCGACCAGGCCAAGTCGAAGGCGCTCATCGAGTCCTCCGGCTGGAAGCTCGGTTCTGACGGCATCTACGAGAAGGACGGCAAGAAGCTGTCCACGGTCGTGGCGGTCCGCGCCGGACGCCCGAACCGCTCGAAGTGGATGCAGCTCATGTCGGACCAGGTCAAGCAGTGCGGGATCGACATCCAGTTCAAGGAAGTCGACTTCGGCGCGATCCTGAACATGCTGACCATCTACCCGCACATCAACGCGGCCGCGCCCGAGAAGGGCAAGCCGTTCGACGCCTACTTCGGTGGGTTCAGCACGGGCTATGACCCGGATCCGTTCAGCCTCTACGACTCGAGCCAGTGCTCGACCAAGGAGCAGCCGGATACCAACAACTACATCTGCTACAAGAACCCCGAGGTCGACAAGGCGATCGCCGCCGGCCTCAAGGAGTTCGACCAGGCCAAGCGAGCCAAGATCTACCAGGACTACGCGATCGTCCAGTCGAACGACCTCCCGGTCATCTACTCCTGGGCGGACATCGCGCATCAGGGGCTGCGCAAGACGGTCGACACGACCGCCGACGGCGGGTTCCAGCTCGATAGCCCGCAGTTCGCGTGGGAGACCCAGAAGGTCATCAACAAGAAGTAGTCCCGTGCCGGGCCGGCTCCGCCGGCCCGGACGACCCGCAGATCCGGCCGCCGTCGCCCCGACCGGGGCGCCGGCGGCCCACCTCCTTCGAAGGATCGATCGGACAGGAGCGGCGATAGCGGCGTATGGCGACCTACGTGCTCCGACGGATCATCCAGTCGATCCCGATCATCATCGGGATCTCCCTCCTGATCTTCCTCATCGTCCAGCTGGCGCCTGGCAGCCCGGTCGACCGGTTCCGCAACCCGCGGATCTCGCCCGAGCAGCTCGCGGCGCTGACGCGGTTGTACGGCCTCGACAAGCCGTTGCCCCAGCAGTACATCAGCTGGATCACGGCCTTCTTCCAGGTCTGGCGACCCGACGCGTGGGGCTTCAGCTACACCGACGGCCAGCCGGTCCTCAAGAACGTCATGGACCGCGTGCCGGCCACCATGCTGCTGATGGGCGCCGCGCTGATCGTCACGATCATCGTGTCCATCCCGGTCGGCATCCTCGCGGCGGTCCGCCAGTACAGCATGACCGACAAGGTGATCACCACGTTCGCGACGATCGGCTACGCGATGCCGTCGTTCCTGCTCGCGATCTACATCCTGTACTTCGGCGGCGTGGTGCTCTACCAGATGACCGGGTGGGGGTTCCCGCTCTTCGGGCGGCAGACGCTCGGCGGTGACGGCAACCCGCTCGACATCACGTACCACTTGATCCTGCCCGTGATCAGCCTCGCCATCGCCTCGATCGCCGGGTTCTCGCCGGTACATGCGCGCGAGCATGCTCGACGTGCTGCGCCAGGACTACGTCCGCACGGCCCGGGCCAAGGGCGCGGGCGGTCGACGGGTCATCGGCCGGCACGCGCTCCGCAACGCGCTGATCCCGATCGTCACGCTGCTCGGGCTCTCGATCCCGGCCCTGCTCGTCGGGCGCGGCCATCACCGAGGCCATCTTCTCGTGGCCCGGGGCTCGGCAGCCTCGACGATCGATGCCATCGGCAAGAGCGACTACCCGACCGTCTCGCGATGGCCATGCTCGGCGGGATCTTCGTGATCCTCGGCAACCTGATCGCGGACATCCTCTACGGCGTGGTCGATCCGCGGATCAAGTACTAGCGAGGCAGCGGCATGCAGAGCGCCGACGTCCGGACCGGCACCGGGACGATCCCGGTCGCCCACCGAGGTCGACGAGGTCGATCTCGTCCCCGTCCGCACGTACTGGCAGCTCGTTCGCCAGCGGTTCCTCCGCCACCAGCTCGCGGTCATCGGCTCGTCGTGACGCTGCTGATCATCATCATCGTCGCGATCGTCGTCCCGTTCGTGACCGGCGAACCAGTACCAGAAGACCAACCTCGCGCTGATCAACGCCGGCCCGACGCTCTCGGCGCCGCTCGGCTACGACGAGATCGGCCATCAACAAGTTCCTGCGCCTCGCCAAGGCGACGCCAGACGTCGCTGATCATCGGGTTCGCGTCGGTCATCCTGATCGTCGGGATCGGCGCCGCTCATCGGGTCGCTCGCCGGCTACTTCGGCGGCAAGATCGACAACGTGCTGATGCGACTCGTCGACGTCGTGCTGTCGCTCCCGTACCTTCTTCCTGATCCTGCTGATCGTGTCGTTCTTCGGGATCCGGCGACATCCGGGTCATCGTCATCGCGATCGGCCATCACCGGCTGGACGACGGCCGCCCGGCTCGTGCGCGCCGAGTTCCTCCACCTGCGCGAGATGGACTTCGTCGCCGGCGGCGAAGGCCCTCGGCGCCTGCGAACCGCCGGATCATCACCCGCCACATGCTGCCGGGCGCGATGGCCCCGCTCGTCGTCGCCTGCTACGCTCGGCGTCGCCGACTCGATCGTCGGCGAGGCGGCGCTGTCGTTCCTGGGCTTCGGCATCGCGCCGCCCGAGGCGAGCCTCGGCACATGCTCAACGGCTACCAGGACTACTTCTACCGCGCACCCGCAGCGGATCTTCTATCCGGGCCTCGTCCTCGTCGTGATCGTCCTGTGCGCCAGCTTCCTCGGCGACGGCCTCCGCGACGCCCTCGACCCGCGCCAGCGAGTCGAGAGTCGACCTGACCGGACCTGCCGTCGACGCCCGCCCGACACCGAGAGGAGAGAACCTCCTCGAGATCCGCGGCCTCAAGACGCACTTCTTCACCCAGGACGGCGACGGTCCGGCCGTCGACGGCGTCTCGCTTCGAGATCAAGTACGGCCAGACGCTCGGCGTGGTCGGCGAGTCCGGCTGCGGCAAGAGCATCACCGCGCTGTCGGTCATGCGCCTGATCGAGCGGCCCGGGACGCATCGTCGCCGGCGAGATCCTGCTCGACGGCCGCAACCTGCTCGACCTCAGCGACGAGGACATGCGCGAGGTCCGCGGCAACGCGATCTCGATGATCTTCCAGGAGCCGATGACCTCGCTCAACCCGGTCTTCACGTGCGGCGACCAGATCGCCGAGGCGGTCGCGCTCCACAAGAACGTCTCGCGGCAGCGAGGCCTGGGATCGCGCCGTCGAGATGCTCGGGCAGGTCGGCATCGCCGACGCCGAAGCGACGGGCCAGCGAGCTACCCGCACCAGCTGTCGGGCGGCATGCGCCAGCGCGTGATGATCGCGATGGCCCTCTCCACCAACCCGGAGCTGCTCATCGCCGACGAGCCGACGACGGCGCTCGACGTGACGATCCAGGCGCAGATCCTCGAGCTGATGAAGGCGCTCCGCGAGCAGCAACAAGATGGCGATCATGCTCATCACGCACGACCTGGGCGTCGTCGCCGAGATGGCCGACGAGGTCGTCGTCATGTACGCCGGCAAGGTCGTCGAGCGGGCGGACGTCGACACCGTCTTCGAGCGCACCGCACCACCCGTACACGCAAGGGCCTGCTCGCCTCGATCCCGCGCCTCGGCGAGAAGCGCGAGCGCCTCGAGGTCATCAAGGGCGTCGTCCCGAACCCGCTCAACCTGCCGGCCGGCTGCCTGTTCAAGCGCCGCTGCCCGTACGCCATGCCGATCTGCGACACGCCGCCGCCGCTCCAGGAGATCGAGCCCGGCCACCTGTCGCGCTGCTGGCTGACCCCGTCCGGCGGGCTGCCCGAGATCGGCATCGACCCCGACACCCGAGGCTGCCGCCGAGTCGGCCGCCGCCCTGACGCGTCGACGATGAGCGAGGCGAGCGGTGGACAGCCGTCGCCACGTCCGAGCCGCCCGTCGCCGACCGGCGCGTCCGACGACGTCCTGATCCGCGTCCGCGACGTCGTCAAGCACTTCGAGATCAGGGGCGGCCTGCTGGGCATCGTCGAAGGTCGGCGCCGTCCGGGCCGTCGACGGCGTCTCGTTCGACGGTCCGCGAGCGGCGAGACGCTCGGCCTGGTGGGCGAATCCGGCTGCGGCAAGACGACCCTCGGCAAGGTCATCCTGCGCCTGCTGCCGCCCACGTCGGGCGAGGTCACGATTCAAGGGCGAGCCGATCTTCGACGTCCCGAACCGCCGCGGAGAAGAAGGCCGGCGAGAAGCCGTTCTACGCCTCGAGCGCGAAGATGAAGACGATCCGCCGCGATCTCCAGGTCGTCTTCCAGGACCCGTACGCCAGCCTCAATCCGCGCATGTCGGTCGGCGAGATCATCGGCGAGGGCCCGCTGGTCCACGGGATGACCGACAAGACCAAGCGCGAGGCGCTCGTCCGCGAGCTGCTGGGCAAGGTGGGCCTCAACCAGAGCCACATCCACCGCTATCCGCACGAGTTCTCGGGCGGCCAGCGGCAGCGCATCGGCATCGCGCGAGCGCTCGCGGTGAACCCGGACTTCATCGTCTGCGACGAGCCCGTGTCGGCGCTCGACGTGTCGATCCAGAGCCAGGTCCTCAACCTGCTCGACGACCTCCAGAAGGAGTTCGGGCTGACGTACCTGTTCATCGCCCACAACCTCGCCGTCGTCGAGCACATCAGCGACCGGGTCGGCGTGATGTACCTCGGGCAAGATGGTCGAGCTCGCGAGCGTCGACGAGCTGTACTCGAACCCGCGCCACCCCTACACGGTGGCCCTCCTGTCGGCCATCCCGAACCCGAACCCGCGGCGTCCGCAAGAAGCGGCTCGTGCTCAAGGGCGACATCCCGTCGCCGGCGAGCGCCGCCGTCAGGCTGCCGGTTCCACACGCGCTGCTGGCTGCGCGAGCGGCTCGGGAACCCGGAGCGCTGCGTCGACCGAGGAGCCGGTCTTCCGCGATATCGCGCCCGGCCACCAGTCGGCGTGCCACTTCGCGGAGGAGATGACGACCGTGGGCGACGAGGTCGCGGCCGCGATCGGGACGACAGCGCCGCAGCGACCCGCGACCGCGCCGGCCGTCGAGGCCCCGCCGCCCCCGGTCATCCCGCCGACGCCGCCGAGCGCGCCGCCGGCCTGATCGTGCCAGGGATCCCCGGTCAGCTCCCCATGCGGTCGATGTTGACCGTCCAGGTCGTGCAGCCCGGGTCGGCCTGGGTCAGCACGTAGGCGTCGTCGAGCACGTTGGACATGATCGAGTTGAAGGTCGGCAGGTTCGACTTCTTGGCGTAGGTGAACCCCTTCGACTGCCCGGCGAGGGTGAAGTCGACGCTCTTGCAGTCGGGCGCGGACCAGCCGAAGCGATACAGACCGGACTGGAGCTGGAAGGGCGTCGCGGCCGTCTCGGGGGTCACGACGATCTTGGACTGGGCGGGCGCGAGGCTGCCGGCGGCCGCGGCGTCGTCACCGCCGCCGCCACACGCGGCGACCGCCATCACGATCCCGATGAGGAGGCCGGCTCGGCGAAGGTGTCGCGGACGGATCATGGGGCTCCCTTTCCTGTTCGACCGGCTGTTGGCCGTCGGTCGAGACCGGCTCACGATGGTGGGGCTGCGGGTTGTCGGAAGTGGCATGCGACCAGGTGGTCCTGGCCGATGTCGACGAGCGCCGGGACGTCCGTGGCGCAGATGGCCGGATCGCCCAGCTGCTGGCGCAGCGGGCAGCGCGGATGGAAGCGGCAGCCGGACGGCGGGTTCACCGGGCTGGGCACGTCGCCCTTGAGGATGACCCGCTGACGGCGCAGCTCCGGGTCGGGGATGGGGATGGCCGACATCAGCGCGTCCGTGTACGGGTGCTCCTGGTGGCGGAACAGCTCGCGGCGGTCGGCGAGCTCGGCGATCCGCCCGAGGTACATGACCGCGACGCGGTCGCTGATGTGCTCGACCACGCCCATGTTGTGGGCGACGAAGACGTACGTGAGCCCGAGCTCGCGCTGCAGGTTCTTGAGCAGGTTCAGGACCTGGGCCTGGATCGACACGTCGAGCGCCGAGACCGGCTCGTCGCAGACGACGAGGTCGGGCTCGAGGACGAGCGCCCGCGCGATGCCGATGCGCTGGCGCTGGCCGCCGGAGAACTCGTGCGGATACCGGCGCGCGTGGTACGGCTGCAGCCCGACCATGTCCATGATCCGGCGGATCTTCGCCTCGCGCTCCTGGCTCGTGCCGAGCTGGTGGATCCGCAGACCCTCGCCGATGCTGTCCGCGATCGGGGTGCGCGGATCGAGGCTGGCGTACGGGTCCTGGAAGATGATCTGCATCCGGCGCCGGAACGGCTTGAGGTCGTTGCCCTTGAGCCCGGTGATGTCCTGGCCGTCGAACCGGATCGTGCCAGAGGTCGGCTCGATGAGGCGCAGCAGGAGCCGGCCGACCGTGGTCTTGCCGCAGCCGGACTCGCCGACGAGACCGAGCGTCTCGCCGCGCCGGACCTCGAAGCTGACGCCGTCGACCGCCTGGACCGTCCCGATCTGACGCTGGAGGATGCCGCCGCGGACCGGGAAGTGCTTCACGAGGTCGCGGACTTCGACGAGTGGCTGTTCACCCGCGACGGTGACCGACCCGGTCGCCGCCGTGTGCGCCCCGAGCGCCCCCAGGGGCACAGGGACCGCCGTGGCGCCGTCAACGGGCATCGCCGGCTCGTTCATGCGGCTGGGCCGTCAGGTCGTGGCAGGACGCGTCCTGCGGTGTCGTGATAGAGCCAGCAACGGACGCGGTGGTCGGCGCCGACCGGCAGGAGCTCGGGATGGACCTCGGTGGCGATCCGCACGTCCTCCTCGACCCGGGCGGTGCAGCGCGGCGCGAACCGGCAGCCGCTCGGGAGGTCGATGAGGTTGGGCACGTTGCCCGGGATGACGGCCAGCTCGTCCTTGACATTGCCGACCACGGGGATCGAGCCGATCAGCCCCTGCGTGTAGGGATGCATCGGCCGCCGGAAGAGCGAGGTCACGTCGGTCTCTTCGACGATCTCGCCCGCGTACATCACGGCGACGCGGTCGCACATCTCGGCGACCACGCCGAGGTCGTGCGTGATGAGGATGATCGCCGTGCCGGTCTCGTCGCGGAGGTTGCGCATCAGGTCGAGGATCTGGGCCTGGATCGTGACGTCGAGCGCGGTGGTCGGCTCGTCGGCGATCAGCAGCTCGGGCTCGCACGCGAGCGCCATGGCGATCATCACGCGCTGGGCCATGCCGCCGGACATCTCGTGCGGGTACGCCTTCAGGCGTCGTTCGGGGTCCGGGATGCCCACCATGCGGAGCAACTCGAGCGCGCGGGCGTGCGCGGCCGTGCCCTTCATCCCGCGGTGGATGCGAAGGACCTCCTCGATCTGATGGCCGACGTCCCAGACCGGGTTCAAGGACGACGTCGGCTGCTGGAAGATCATGCTGATCCGGTCGCCGCGGATCTTGCGCATCTCGTCCTGGGACTCCTTGAGCAGGTCTCGCCCGTCGAAGATGACCTCCCCGGCATCGATGGTGCCGGGCTTGGCGACGAGGCGCAGGATCGAGAGGCTCGTCACGCTCTTGCCGCAGCCGGACTCGCCGACGAGACCCATGATCTCGCCGCGATCGACGTGGAAGTCGATACCGTCCACGGCCCGGACGAGCCCGTCACGCGTCTTGAACGAGGTGTACAGGCCCTTGACGTCGAGCAGGCGCTCCCCGGCCGGGCGACGATCGCGTCGGGCGCCCGGTGGGACCAGCTCCTCGATCGTGGTCTCGTCGAGGGCCGGGCCCAGGGTCGGCGTGGGGGACGTGTCGAGCGAGGTCATCGGTTGAGCCGCGGGTCGAGCGCGTCGCGCAGGCCGTCGCCGAGCAGGTTGAAGCCGAGGACCACCAGCGTGATCGCGAGGCCGGGGAAGAAGATCAGGTGCGGCGCCGAGAAGAAGAGGTTGCGGTCGAGCGCGATCATCGACCCCCACTCCGCCTGGGGCGGCTGCGCGCCGAGGCCGATGAACGAGAGTGCGGCGACCTCGAGGATGGCGCCGCCGATGCCGAGCGTGCCCTGGACGATCGCCGGCGTGAGCGCGTTGGGGAGGACCCGGCGCATGAGGATGCCGCGTTGCGACTCCCCGAGGGCGCGCGACGCGGTCACGTAGTCCGTCTCCCGGACCGACAGGACCGATGCGCGCATGACCCGTGCGTAGATCGGGATGGCGACGATCGCGATGGCCATCTGGGCGTTGATGAGGCCGGGGCCGAGGACGGTCACGATGGCGATGGCGAGCACGAGGCTCGGGAACGACAGGACCACGTCCATGATCCGCATCAGGACGTTGTCCGAGCGGCCGCCGAAGAACCCGGCCGCGGCCCCGATGACCGACCCGATGATGATGGCCAGGCCCACGGTCAGGAACCCGATCTGCAGCGAGATCCTCGAGCCGTACAGGACGCGGCTGAACTCGTCGCGCAGGTTCGAATCCAGACCCATGATGTGCTGGGGCTGGGCCGCCGGACAGCCGAGCAGGTGGATGCACGGCGGGGCGCCGCGACGGCCGGCCTCCCCGAGGTCGAGCATCGAGAGGTCCGGCGGATACGGCGCGATCACCGGGGCGAAGATCGCCACCAGGATCAGCGAGATCAGGATCGTCAACCCGACGATGGCCGAGCGTTGCCGGAGGATGTTCTTCGCGGTGTCGCGCCGGAGCGAGCTCGACTGGGGCTTCGCGACGACCTCGGGGGCGACGACGTCCTGGGCCTGCGCGTCGACGGCCGGCGCCTGCGGGTCGACGGTCGGGGAGACGCTCATGACAGCCGGATCCGCGGGTCGAGGAAGGCGTAGGACACGTCGACGACGAGGTTCACGACCAGGTAGATGATCGCGATCACGATCGTCACGCCCTGCACGACACCGTAGTCGCGGCTCGAGATCGCCTCGAAGAGCGTCTTGCCCATGCCCGTGAGATTGAAGATCGTCTCGGTGAGGATGGCGCCCGACAGGAAGGCCCCGAGCGACAGGCCGATGACCGTCACCACGGGGAGCAGGGCGTTGCGCATCCCGTGGCGGACCACGACCGACTGCTCCTTGAGCCCCTTCGCCCGGGCGGTCCGGACGTAGTCGAGGCCCAGCACCTCGAGGAGGCTCGAGCGGGTCATCCGCGCGATGATCGCGAGCGGGATCGTCCCGACCGCGATCGCCGGCAGGATCAGGTGCCGGCCGGCGTCGACGAGCTTGTCCCACTGGGCCGTGAGCAGGCTGTTGACGATGTACATGTTCGACACGAAGTCGAGGATCGCCCGGGGCGGCCCCTCGAGGTTCTGCATGCCCCAGGCGACCGCAAGCGGGGTGACGGTCACGCCCGGTGACAGCCGTCCCGACGGCGGGAGCGCGAACGGGGTGCCCTTCAGGAGCACGGCGAAGATGAACGCGAGCAGCAGGCCCAGGACGAAGACCGGCGTCGACACACCAAGGTTCGCGAAGACCATGGTGCCGACATCCGACGGCGAGTTGCGCCTCGTCGCGGAGACCACACCGAGGATGACCCCGAAGATCGCCGCGAACAGCAGCGCGAGGATCGTCAGCTCTACGGTGACCGGCAGTCGTTCCACGAGGATGTCGCTGACCGGCCGGCCGAGTCGGATGGATTCGCCGAGATCGCCCTGGAAGAGCGCCCCGACGTAGATCAGGAACTGCTGCCAGATCGGCTGGTCGAGGCCGTACCGGACGGCGAACTGGGCGCACAGCTGCGGGGTCGCCTTCTCCCCGTAGGTCGCCGTGCAGGGATCGCCGGGGATGACGCGGACGAGCACGAACACCAGCACGATGATCCCGAAGAGGACCGGGATGCTGGAGATCAGGCGGCGGACGATGAACTGCGCCATCCGGTACTGCGCCTCGGATCGTCAGCGGACGCGATGCGCTCGCGCCCGGATTCGCGAAGGGCGCCGCCGGTGGCGGCGCCCTTCGACGAGCGGTTCGGTTCGGTGCCTAGCTCGCCGGCGCCGGAGGCGGCGGGTTCAGGAACCCACCGAACAGGCCGGAGAGATACGGGAACGACCCGTCGCGACCCTTGTGGAGCGGGTTGTCCGCATCCCACTGGACCGCGAAGGACTCGACGACGTCGTTGGCGTCGAGCGTGGCCCCGTCGTGGAACGTCACCCCGTCTCGCAGGGTGCAGGTCCACTGGGTCAGGTCGGCATTCGGGGTGCAGCCGGTCGCCAGTGCGGGAATGGCGGCGGTGCCACCGACCTCGTAGGCATACAGGGACTCCGACATCATCTCGCACGCGCGGAGCGACTCGCCATCGGACTCATCGGCGCAGTACAGCCCGATCGGCTCGGCGTTCTGCATCCAGACGAACTGGCTGCGGTCACCGGGCGTCATGACGGCGAAGTTCTCCGTCCCGAGCGGGGACGAGTGCGCGTTCTGGACGTCGGCCCGATAGGCGACGGCGGAGCCGCCGTGCGCGATCGGGACCATCGGGACGTGCGCCTTGATGGCGTTGTTGGCGGTGGTGTACGCCGGGGCACGGGCCGCGTCGTCCTTCCCGCCAGCGCCTTCGGTCAGCGCCGCGGTGATGTCGTCGAAGTGGGTACCGAACTGCTTGGAAGCGCCGGTCCCGAAGTGGAAGTCGAGGAAGTTGGTGATATCCGGGTAGTCCGCGCCCCAGCCGAGGAGGTGGATGCCATCGAGCTTGCCGTTGTTGGCGTTGTCGATGAACGTCCCGGACTCCTGGACGTCGATCTTGGCGTTGATCCCCAGGTTCTTCTTGAGCTGGGCCTGGATGTCCTGCGCCACGACGTTCGGATCGGGCAGATAGCCGCGCACGACGTCGCGGTAGTGGATGGTGGTGTCGAACCCGTTCGGGAAGCCGGCCTCGGCGAGGAGGGCCTTGGCCGCCGCGGGATCGAAGTCGTACCAGTCGTCACCCGCGCACCCGTTCGGGATCGAGCACGGCGTGAAGTGGGTCGCGACCTCGGAGCCGGCCGGGTAGAAGTTGTCCACGATGCGCTTCCGGTCGATGCCCATGGCGATCGCCTGGCGGACCTTCTCGTTGTCGAACGGCGCGAAGGTGTTGTTGAAGCCGACGTAGAAGGTGTTCAGCCCGTCGCGCGGCTTCAGCTGGAGGTCCGGGTTGGACGAGACGGTGCCGAAGTCGGTCGGCCCGACGTTGTCGATGCCGTCGACGGTGCCCGAGGAGAGCTCGACGAGGCGCTGGGCGGCCTCGGTGCTCCATCGGAAGATGAGCTTCTCGGACTTGGCCTTGTCGCCCCAGTAGTTGTCGTTGCGGCTCATGGTGATGTCCGAGCCCTTGTTCCAGGCGTCGAGCTTCCACGGGCCGGTGCCGTTGACTTCGGAGACGATCTTCTGCGACGTCGCGGCCGGGTCGATGTGCGACTCGAGCCAGGCGGTGTCGTTGATCGCGAACGACGAGAAGGCGATCTTCGAGAGGAAGGCCACATCCGGATTGCAGAGGTCGAAGACGACGGTCTTCGCATCCGTGGCCGAGATCTTCTTGAAGTTGCCCGTGTACTTGTCGTGCGTGGCGTCTGGCGCGGCCGCCTGACCGCACGGGGCCTCGCCCGTTGCCGGATAGGTCATCGCCGTGTACGGCGCCTCGGCGCTGGCCGAGGGCGCGGCAGCGGATGGTGCGGCGGCCGACGCGGCGGCACTGGGCGCGGATGACGCTTGCTGCGTCCCGCTACACGCCGCGAAGACGATCGCTACCACCGCCAACACGGCGAAGGGCGACCACCTCGGTGATCGTTGCATGCTCACGACTCCTCCTCTGTGCCCCTCGCCCGGACCGTCATGCCTCCCTGTCCGTGCTGTCAGGGGCGGGGCGCGACCACACAGGGCCGATTTCGGCCCGCGGGTGCCCGGAAGCCTAGCACCGGCAGGGAGTCGCCGTCACCATCCGGATCGAGGGGTACCGTATGCTCCGACGCGTGACGAGGATACGGATCGCGCTCGCGCAGATCGCCCCGGGGCTGGGCGCGCTGGAGCGCAACCTGGCGACGCACCACGCGCTCCTCGCGCAGGCTCGCACCGAGGGCGCGGACCTCGTCGTCTTCCCGGAGCTCGGCCTGACCGGCTACCTGCTCCAGGATCTCGCCGCCGAGGTCGCGATGCGGCTCGACGACCGCCGGCTCGCCGAGCTCGCCGCTGCGACCCACGGCCTCTCGGCCGTGGTCTCGTTCGTCGAGGAGTCGGCCGACCATCGCCTGTTCATCGCGGCGGCGCTCCTCGAGGACGGCGAGATCCGCCACGTCCATCGCAAGCTGTTCCTGCCGACCTACGGGCTCTTCGACGAGCGCCGCTTCTTCGCCGCGGGCGATGTCCTGCGCGCCACGCCGTCGCGCCTCGGCGTCGGGATCGGGATCGCCGTGTGCGAGGACTTCTGGCACCTCTCCGTGCCGCAGCTGCTCGCGCTGGACGGTGCGCAGATCCTCATCAACGTGTCGTCGTCGCCGGGTCGCGATCTCGCGGCGACCAACGAGGTCGGCCTGGGCACGGCGGCCTCGTGGCGCACGCTGATGCGAACGTACGCCCAGCTGACGACCTCGTTCGTGGTCTTCTGCAACCGCGTGGGGGTCGACGAGAGCATCTCCTTCTGGGGTGGCTCCGAGGTGATCGCCCCGACCGGTGCCGCGGTCTTCAGCGCCCCCTTGTACGACGAGGGCCTGTTCACCGTCGACATCGCCTCGGCCGACATCCGCCGGGAGCGGATCTCGCTCCCGCTCCTGCGGGACGAGCGCCCGGAGCTCCAGGCACGCGAACTCGGCCGGATCGTGGCCGAACGGGCGGGGATGGCGCGGGATTCGACCGCGGATCCCGACGCCGAGGCCGGCCTTGACGTGGCACCCGGCGAAGCGGCCGGGTCGCCGATCGGGTTCGGGGCCGCCGGGCGCGGCCCGGGGCCGGCGACGGACCATGGCCGATGACGCGGCCCGAGCCCCCGGCGACCGACGTGACTGAGGCGGTGACGTCGGCTCCCGCCTTCGAGCTGCCGACGGAGCTCGCCATCGACACGGATGTCGCGCGGCGCGTCATCGCGGAGTTCATCCGCGGCCAGCTCGCCCAGGCCGGGTTCGAACGGGCCGTGCTGGGACTGTCGGGCGGCATCGATTCGGCGCTCGTCGCGTATCTCACGGCCGAGGCCATCGGCGCCGAGCGCCTGCTCTGCGTGCTCATGCCGTACCGGACGTCCTCGCCCGACTCGCGCGGCGACGCCGAGACGATCGTCGCGGCGCTGGGGTGCGCCTCGACCGTGGTCGACATCAGCCCGATGGTCGACGCGTACTTCGCCGGCCACGAGGACGCCAGCGCGCTCCGCCAGGGCAACTTCATGGCGCGGATGCGGATGTCGGTCCTGTACGACCACTCGGTGACGTTCGGCGGACTCGTCGTGGGGACCGGCAACAAGACCGAATCGCTGATCGGCTACACGACGCTCTTCGGCGATTCGGCCTGCGCGTTCAACCCGATCGGCGACCTCTACAAGAGCCAGGTCCGCCAGGTCGCCGTCGCGATCGGCGTCCCCGAGGCGGTCATCCGGAAGGCGCCCTCGGCCGACCTCTGGCCGGGCCAGACGGACGAGAACGAGGGCGGGTTCGACTACCCGTCGCTGGACCGGCTGTTGTTCTGGCGCGTCGACAAGCGGCGCTCGACCGACGAGCTCGTCGAGATGGGCTTCGATCCCGCGACGATCGCGCGTGTCGACCGGATGGTGGCGAGCGCGGAATTCAAGCGCCAGGTGCCGCCGATCGCCAAGCTCGGGCCGCGGACGGCGGGCGTCGACTACCTCTACCCGCGCCGCCGCCCGGGATCGGCCAGGACGTGAGCCCGTCGCCGCCGGCCGGTGCCGGGGGCACGCTCTATGTCGTCGCGACCCCGATCGGGAACCTCGGCGACGTGACGCTGCGCGCCCTCGAGATCCTCGGATCGGTCCCCCTCATCGCGGCGGAGGACACCCGCATCACGCGGCGGCTGCTGGACCGGAACGGGATCACGACGCGCATGACCAGCTTCCACGCCCAGAGCGGCGCCGACCGGGTCGAGACGCTGCTGGCGCACCTCGGCGGTGGCGCCGACCTCGCCCTGGTCAGCGATGCGGGGACCCCGGTCGTGAGCGACCCGGGCGACGACCTGATCGGCCGCTGGGCGGCGTCGGGCGGACGGGTCGTGCCCATCCCCGGCGCGTCCGCGGTCCTGGCCGCGGTGGCGGCGACCGGTCTCGCCGGTCCACGCTGGGCCTTCGAGGGCTTCCTCCCGCGCTCCGGCCGCGAGCGTCGCGAGCGGCTGGAGCGCATCGCCGCCGACGACCGCGGCACGCTCGTGTTCGAGGCGCCCGGCCGAGTCGCGGCCACGCTGCGGGATCTCGCGGCCACGTGCGGTCCGACACGGCCCGGGGCGGTGTGCCGCGAGCTGACCAAGCTCCACGAGACGATCGTCCGCGGGTCGCTCGGGGAGCTCGCCGCGGCAGCGGCCGACGGCGCGATCCCGCCCCGCGGCGAGTTCGTCCTGGTCGTCGGGGCCGCACCGATCGTCGAGGATGTGTCCGACGAGGCCGCGCGCGTGGCGGACGCTCGGCACGAGGTGGAGCGGCTCGTCGCCGGCGGGATGCCCCGTGGCGACGCGGCCCGCACGGTCGCCGACCGCGACCGGGATCGCGCGGCGCCGGCTCTATGGGGCTGACACGCTCCGGTAGCATCGGTCCATGACCGCCGCCACGCCAGCCAGCTCCGGTCTGCCCATCCTCGGTCAGCTGTCCCGGGGCGCACGCGTCGCCGTCCTCGTCACGCTCGCCGTGAGCCTCCTGGCCATCCTGCTCGACTTCGGGCTGCACGCCAGCGAGTCGGTGGTGTTCATCGCGGCCGCGGTCGCGATCCTCGGGCTGGCCTGGGTCGTCGGCCTCTCGACCGAGCGCCTGGGCTCCCTGACCGGACCCCAGGTCGGCGGCATCCTGAATGCCACATTCGGCAATATCGCCGAGCTGATCATCGCGTTCTTCGCGCTGCAAGCCGGCCTGATCGACGTCGTGAAGGCCTCGCTGACCGGCTCGATCATCGGCAACCTCCTGCTGGTCCTCGGGGCGAGCGTGCTCGTCGGCGGTCTGCGGCACGGCACGCAGACCTTCTCGTCCCGCGTCGCCGGGGCGAACGCGGCGCTGCTCGTCGTCGCCGCGATCGGGCTGTTCATCCCGGCGATCTTCGCCTTCACGACGAGCAAGCCCGACACCGGCTCCCTCACCGAGGAATCGGTCCTGGTGGCCCTCGCGCTGATCGTCGGCTACGCGCTGTCCCTCGTCTATCAGTTCTCCAACCCGAGCGAGACGCTCGGCGGGCACGGCGCGCCCGCCGACCACGCCGGCCCGATGTGGAGCGGACGCGTCGCGGTCGTCGTCCTGCTGATCGCCGCGGGGCTCCTGGCCTTGCTCTCGGAGATCCTCGTGAGCTCGATCGGCGGCTTCATCGAGTCGTTCGACCTCACGCCGTTCTTCGTCGGCGTGGTCCTGATCCCGACCATCGGCAACCTCGCCGAGCACCTCGTCGCCGTCCAGCTGGCGGCGAAGGACAAGATGGAGTTCGCGATGGCCGTGTCGTACGGCTCGAGCCTGCAGGTGGCGTTGTTCGTCGCGCCGGTCCTCGTGCTCATCGGCGTCGTCATCGGCCAGCCGATGAACCTGGTCTTCACGCCGCTCGAGGTCGCCGCGGTGGCGGCCGCCGTGGGGATCAGCGCCTTGATCGCCCTTGACGGCGAGTCGAACTGGCTGGAGGGGGCCCTGCTGATGATCGTCTACCTCATCCTCGCGTTCTCCTTCTACGAGTTCGTCTGAGGGCGAGGGCGGCGACGCGGGAGGGGGACGCGCCGCCGCCCTTGGGAGATGCGGGTCAGGCGGCGACGACGGCCGCCGTCACGTCCTCCTCGTCGTCATCGTCGTCGGGCTCGCCGTCGGCGAGCGCGTCGATCGCCGGGATCGGGTCGGCCGCGTCGGCCGCGCCGTCATCCGGGGCGCCGACCTGGGCCGCGAGCGAATCGGCGGCCTGCTGCGCCTCGTAGTCCTTCTTCCGGCGCCCGGACAGCATCTCGACGTGCGAGGCCACGATCTCGGTCTTCCAGTGCCGGGTGCCCTTGTCGTCGTCCCAGGAGCGGGTCTGGAGCCGCCCTTCCACCGCGACCTGCTGGCCCTTGCCGAGATATCGACCGGCGACTTCCGCCAGGCGATCCCAGGTCACGATGGGGCTGTACTCGGCCTTTTCCTTGCCGGCACCGATGAACTCGTTGCTGGCGATCGTGAAGGTCGTGACGACCTTGCCACTGGCCAGGTTGCGCATCTCCGGGTCGCGCGTCAGGCGCCCCGTGAGGAGGACCTTGTTCACGGTCCGATCTCCTTCCCGGTCGTCCGGTCGCACCGGTCTCGACCCTGCGTTGCCGGCGGGCATCTCGACGGGCGGTGGTACGGTCGCCGGCCCCGGCGGACCGGGCCCTCGGCGGGGGCGGGTTCGGCGTTCGGCGGGGCCGGCTGACGACCTCGACGGGCACGGCCCACGCTAGCGGTGCCCCCTCACCGGGCGCTCATCAGCGCCATATCCGCGGATCCACGCACGCACAACGCCGGCGAGACGCGCGACTGGCATGGTCCATCGACATGTCGGCCGCCCAAGCCGACCGAGGGAGGAACCACCATGGCTCGCGCGTCCACGGTGTTCGTCATCGCCCTGCTCTGCGTCGCGCTCCTGCCCGGAGCGGCCGCAGCGGCCGGACCTACCTTCACGCCGGGCGCCGCCGGCGCCGGCGACCCCTACTACCCGCTCGACGGCAACGGCGGCTACGACGTCAGGCACTACGACCTCGACCTCCGCTACGACCCGGCGACCGACATCCTCGGTGGCACGGCCACGATCGACGCCCGAGCTACGCAGAACCTGTCGCGGTTCGACCTCGATCTCGTGGGCCTGAACGTCCGCTCGATCCGGATCGACGGCCGGGGTGCGGCCTGGACGCGAGACGGCCAGGAGCTCGTGATCACCCCGGGCCGAGGCATCCTCAAGGGCACCGTCTTCACGGTGACCATCCGGTACGACGGCGTCCCGGAGCAGACGAACGAGCTGTTCGGCGGCATCTCCGGCTTCATCGCCACCGACGACGGCGCGATCGTGGCGGGACAGCCGCATGGCGCCGCCTACTGGTTCCCCGCGAACGACCATCCGACGGACAAGGCGTCGTTCAGCTACGAGATCACGGTCCCCAGGGGCCTGCAGGTCGTCGCCAACGGCAAGAGCCTCGGGCAGGACACCCGCAACGGCTGGACCACCTGGGACTGGGACGCCCCCGATCCGATGGCGACCTATCTGGCCACGATCAACATCGGCAAGTACAAGATGACCGGGTACAGCAAGGACGGCGTCCGGTACCTCGACGCGATCGACCCGGACCTGTTCAAGCCGGACGCCAGCCCGCACTCCGGGTCGCGCTACGCGTACTCGCAGCGCGACGACGAGTCGTACAAGCGGCTCCTGCGGTCCATCGCCGTCCCCTCGGCCGGCGGCACCCTCTCGTTCTGGGTGGACCGGGACACCGAGTTCCCGTGGGACTTCTTCTTCGTCGAGGTCCATCCGCTCGGCTCCGACCAGTGGACCACCCTCCCGGATGCCGGGGGCCACTCGAGCCAGGACACCGGGGCGTCGTGCCCCTTCTGGCTCGGCATCCATCCGTTCCTCGGCCACTACCAGGCCGACAACGGCGACGGGACGTGCACGCCGGTCGGCGACACCGGGGACTGGAACGCGGCGACCGGGTCCAGCGACGGCTGGGAGCACTGGAGCGTCGATCTGTCCGCGTACAAGAACCAGACCGTCGAGGTGTCCCTCTCGTACGCGAGTGACGACATCTACCAGGCGCACGGCGCCTACATCGACGACATCGTCGGACCGCAGGGGCGGGGAACGACCTCGTTCGAGGCCGACGGCAACCCGATGGACGGCTGGACCGTGCCCGGCGCACCGGCGGGCTCGCCGGCCAACGACAACGACTGGATCACCGGCACGACCTCGATCGCGGCGCCATCGCGCGGCGCGAACGTCGAGGCCTCGTTCGCCCGCCTGCCGGAGATGCTCAAGTTCCTCGCCGCGGACTTCGGTCCGTACCCGTGGACCTCGGCCGGCGGCATCGTCGATGACATCGACGGGCTCGGGTTCGCCCTCGAGACCCAGACCCGACCCACCTACTCGAAGGACTTCTTCTACAACCCGGGCGACGGCGACGGCGTCGTCGTCCACGAGAACATGCACCAGTGGTACGGCGACAGCCTGGCCGTCCAGCGCTGGTCGGACATCTGGCTCAACGAGGGCTTCGCGACCTATTCCGAGTGGCTGTGGAGCGAGCACGAGGGCAGCGACGACCCACAGGCGATCTTCGACTTCTACGCCAACGTCATCCCCGACGACGACCCGTTCTGGGCCCTGACGATCGGCGATCCAGGTCCGGGCGACGAGTTCGACTTCCCGGTGTACGCGCGTGGCGCGATGACGCTCCAGGCGCTCCGCCAGACGGTCGGCGACGATCCGTTCTTCAAGATCATGCGGCGCTGGGCCAAGCTCCACGCCGGCGGCAACGTCAGCACGGACCAGTTCATCGCCCTGGCCGAGTCCATCTCCGGACAAGACCTCGGCGACCTCTTCGACACGTGGCTGTACACGCCATCGAAGCCCGTCATCGAGTCTGCGGCCGCTCGGCGTTCCGCGGTGGCCGTCTCGGCCTCGGTGGCCCTTCGGGGCGGCCCGCGGGCGGCGATCAGCCTCATGGAACGCTACGGGAAGGACACGCTCGCCCGGCTCAGCCACTGAGCCGGCGCTCCAGCCTCAGCCGGCGGCGGCCCCTCGGGAACCGGGGGTGCCGTCGGCCGGCGCGGCCGGCGCGATCAAATCCTTCGGGCGGTGCGAGACGATCTCGGACGGCTGGAGCTCGACCGATGCCGACCCCTCCGCGGCCATCGCCGTCGACCCGGTCGTCGGCGTCATCGGCTGGATCGGCGACCCGGCCGTGGGCATCGACTTGGGTCGGGGCGCCCGTCGCGCGGTCGCGCGCGCCGCGCCAGCCGGGATGACGATCTGGCTCGGCGCCGGCGTCTCGTGCTGGGTCATCGCGAGCACCGTCGGATCCGGTGTCGGGGCCCGCGACGCGTACAGGTCGCAGAAGAGGTTGACGAGGTCCGGGTCGAACTGCGTGCCCGCGTGTCGCCGCAGCTCGGCGATCGCCTGGTCGTGGGAGATCGCGCGCTTGTACGGCCGGTCGTTGATCATCGCGTCGTAGGCGTCGGCGATGGCCACGATCCGGGCGCCGAGCGGGATCTCGTTCGCGCGCAGGCCGTACGGGTAGCCATGCCCCGCGTACCGCTCATGGTGGTGGAGGATGATCGGCACGGCGTCCTTGAGCGCGGCCGCCTGCTCGAGGATGACCTGGCCGATCCGCGGATGCTGGACGACCGACCGCCACTCGCCGGTCGACAGGGCCGCGGGCTTCTCGAGGATCTCCTCCGGGATCGCCACCTTGCCGACGTCGTGCAGCAGCGCCGCGAGCTGGATCCGGTCGATCTCGGCCTCCGGCAGCTGCAGCTGGCGTGCCAGGTCGACCACGATCGTCGCGATGAGGGCGGACGGCTGCCCGCGATAGTGGGGCAGGGGATTGATGTACGACGCCAGCGCCGCCGTGGCGGCCAGGCGCGCCTGCCGGCCGATCTCCATCGCCCGCGCGCGGCCCGCGTTGGAGATCGGGGCCCGCGGGACGCGGGCGTCGTCGTCAGGTTCCGCGAAGATGTACGTCTGGTTCCGGCCGAGCGACTTGGCGGAGTACATGGCGGCGTCGGCGTCGCGCACGAGCGTGTCCACGCGAAGCTTCTGCCCCGCGCCGCCGGCGATCCCGATCGAGATGGTCACCGAGAGGTCGGGGTTGCCATCGATCGAGAAGCGCTGCTTCTGGACGAGCTGGCGGAGCTTCTCGGTGAGGACCGCGCCCTCCTCGACGTCGGTCTCGGTGAGGATCAGCATGAACTCCTCGCCGCCGTACCGGCCGATCATGTCGGACGCGCGCAGGTTCGCCCCGAGGGCCTGGGCGACGCCGCGCAGGACGATGTCACCGGCGGCGTGGCCATAGGAGTCGTTGACGGCCTTGAAGTGGTCGATGTCGACGAAGGCCACCGACAAGGGTCGCTCGTAGCGGCCGGCGCGCTCGACCTCGGCGAACAGCGACGCGAGGAGCGCGCTCCGGTTCGCGACGCCGGTCAGGCGGTCGAAGGTGGCCTCGTCGTGGGTCTCCGAGAGCCGGAGCGAGATCCCGTTGATGGCCCGGGCGAGCCGCCCGTCGAGCCCGGTGGCGCCGGCCGTCACGGACACGGAGTAGTCGCCGCTCGCGAGCCGTTCGGCGGCCTTGACGAGTCGGCCGAATCGCCAGCGCACCATGAGGTACACGCACGCCGTGGTCAGGGCGACCGCGATGGTCGCCGCGGCGATCGCGGCGATGACCGATCGACTGACCTCGTCGATCCATTCCGCGGCCAGCGCTGGCTGGGAGACGAACAGGATCCCGAGTGCGACCGGAGCCGCAAGCGCCAGGACCCCAAGCAGGCGCATCACCGGTCAAGGCTAGTCGCGAGGGTCCGGGAAACGGTCCGGTCGGAGGTACCGGTCACCGCTCGCCGGTGGTACGGCCGGTGCGGCCACGCCACGGTCCGGGCGGCCCGCTCGCGACCGAGGACCCCTGCTATACTCCCCCGGTCCTCGTCCGCAGCGGGTCATCGGGGCGATGGTCCGTGAACCAGGAGGTCAGCGATCGCGCTTGAAGGGCGCATCGGCCGCCCCGTGAGGCGACCGAGCGACCGCACGACGGCGATCCGCCGAGACATCGGCGGCGCGACGCGGGAGATGTCTATCCAAGTCCCCGGCCATCGGACCGGGGTCTTTTCATGCGTGCGGGGTTCGCGCTGATGCCGGCCACGGTGATCGTCGGCCTCCAGTGGGGCGACGAGGGGAAGGGCAAGACCACCGACTTCCTGGCAGAACAGGTGGCGATGGTCGTCCGCTACCAGGGCGGCGACAACGCCGGCCACACGGTCGTGAGCGGCGACGAGGTCCTGAAGCTGCGGCTGACGCCGTCCGGCGTGCTCTACCCGCACATCACCTCGGTGATCGGCAACGGCGTCGTCGTCAACCCGGTCACCCTCATCACCGAGTTCGACATGCTCGCGTCGCGCGGGATCGACGTGAGTCGCGTCCGGGTCAGCCGCAGTGCGCACGTGATCATGCCGTACCACATCGCCCTTGACCGGGCGAACGAGGCACGCCTCGACGGCGCCAAGGTCGGTACCACCGGCCGGGGCATCGGCCCCACGTATGGGGACCGAGCCTGGCGGCTCGGCCTGCGCATGGAGGACCTCCTCGACCGCGCCGTCCTCCGTGAGCGCATCGGCCGCGCCCTTCCGGACAAGAACCTGCTCCTGGCCTCCATGGGCGGCGATCCCTTCGACGTGGACGCGCTCGTCGAGGAGGCGGCCGGCTGGGGCGAGCGCCTGCGCGACCATCTCGACGACACGACATGGCTCGTCCAGGCCGCCCTCGGCGCGCGGCGAGCACGTCCTCCTCGAGGGCGCCCAGGGCACGCTCCTCGACCTCGATCACGGGAGCTACCCGTTCGTCACGTCGTCCAACCCGGTGGCCGGCGGGGCGTGCACGGGCGGCGGCATCGGCCCGCTCCAGGTCGACGAGGTCATCGGCGTCATGAAGGCCTACTCGACGCGCGTCGGGTCGGGGCCGTACCCCACGGAACTCCACGACGAGATCGGCGCGGGGATCGCCGAGCGCGGCCACGAGTTCGGGACCGTGACCGGACGCCCGAGGCGCGTGGGCTGGTTCGACGCGGTCCCGCTGCGCTACGCCGTCGCCGTCAACAGCGTCAGCTCGATCATGCTCAACAAGCTCGACATCCTGTCCGGGGTCGACCCGATCCGCCTGTGCGTCGCCTACGAGATCGACGGCCGGCGCGTGGAGGTCTGGCCGTCGAGCGGCGCCGCCCTGGCGCGGGCGACGCCCATCTACGAGGCGTTCCCGGGCTGGGCCGAGCCGATCAACGGGGTCCGGTCGCTCGCGGACCTGCCCGAGAACGCCCGTCGCTACGTCAGCGCCATCGAGTCGCATGCCGGCGTGCCGATCGTGCTGCTGTCGGTGGGGCCGGAGCGGACCCAGACGATCGAGCGGGCATGGCGGCCGATGCGACACCGGCCCGGGATCCCGGCGTGAGCGTGGGATGAGCACGGCCAGCCTGCGCACGCCGACGCGGATCCTCGTCGTGGGCGGCGGCGGGCGCGAGCACGCGCTGGCATGGAAGCTCGCGGCCGAGCCGGGCGTCAACGAGATCGTCGTCGCACCGGGGAGCGCCGCCATGGCGCGCGAACCGAGGGTCCGCTGCATCGACGTCGACCCGCTCGATCCACCGGCCGTGGTGGAGGTGGCCCGGCGTGTCGCCGCGGAGCTCGTCGTGGTCGGGCCGGAGGCACCGCTCGCGGCCGGTGTCGCCGACGCGCTCGTCGCGGCCGGGTTCGCGGTGTTCGGCCCGTCGCAGGCCGCCGCCCGCATCGAGAGCAGCAAGGCGTTCTGCCACGAGGTGGCTCGCGCGGCCGGCGTGCGGATGGCGCGGGCGGCGACGTTCGACGCGCTCGAGCCCGCGCTGGCCTTCGCCAACGAGCTCGCCAGCGACGGGGGCGTGGTCATCAAGGCCGACGGCCTGGCGGCCGGCAAGGGCGTGACCGTGTGCGACGGGATGGAGGCCGCGGCCGCCGCGCTGCTCGCCGCCCTCGGCGAACCCGGGGCACGTGTCGTGGTCGAGGAGCGGCTCCACGGTCTCGAGGCCAGCCTCATCGCGCTCTGTGACGGCCGCGACGCGCTGGCCCTGCCCCTCGCTCGCGACCACAAGCGGCTCGCCGACGGCGACCTCGGCCCGAACACGGGCGGGATGGGCGCGTACAGCCCCTTGGCGGACTTGCCCGAGTCGACCGTGCCGGCCCTGGTCGAGGCGTTCCATCGGCCGATCCTCGCCGAGCTGGCCCGCCGTGGCACGCCGTTCCGCGGCGCGCTGTACGCCGGGCTGATGCTGACGGACGCGGGACCCGTGCTCCTCGAGTGCAACGCCCGGTTCGGCGATCCCGAGACGCAGGCGCTCCTCCCGCGGCTGGCCGTCGCGCTCGGACCGCTCCTCGCGGCGGCGGCCCGGGGCGAACTGGCCGGGGCGACCGAGGCGCTGGGGATCGGCGACGCCCGTCTGCCGACGCTCCCCGGGGCGACCGTCGCGGTCGTGCTCGCGGCGGCCGGGTACCCGGATGCGCCGCGTCGCGGCGACGTGATCCACGGCCTGGAGGCGGTCGAGGCGTCCGGCACGCTCGTCTTCCACGCAGGGACCTCGGTCGACGCGGATGGCACCGTCCGGACGTCCGGCGGCCGGGTGCTGGCCGTCGTCGGGCGCGGCGCGACCATCGACGCCGCGCGGGCCGACGCGGAACGCGCGGCCGACGAGATCACCTGGGACGGTGCCCAGCGCCGCCACGACATCGGGATCGATCCGGCACTGCCCGTGGGGGCCGGACGATGATCCGGCGGTACACCCTCGCCGAGATGGGCGCGATCTGGTCCGAGGCGGCCAGGTTCGAGGCGATGCTCCGGGTGGAGCTCGCGGTGGCGCGCGTCCAGGCGGCGCACGGGCTCATCCCGGCCGATGTGGTCGCGCCGATCGAGGACCGCGCCCGGGTCGATGTCGAGCGGATCGCGGAGATCGAGCGGACGACCGATCACGACGTCATCGCGTTCGTGAGCCAGGTCGCGGAGACGGTCGGGCCTGAGGGCCGCTACCTCCACTTCGGCCTGACGAGCAGCGACGTCGTCGACACCGGCCTCGCGCTCCAGCTCCGCGGGGCCGGGGAGCGGCTCCTCGGCGATTGCGACCGGCTCCTCCGCGTCCTCATCACGCGTGCCCGGGCCGAGGCGGAGACCGTGATGATGGGTCGGACCCATTCGGTGCACGCCGAGCCGACGACCCTCGGGCTCAAGCTCGCCGGCTGGGCGTTCGAACTCGAGCGCGGCCGGACGCGCCTGGCGGCGGCCGTGGACGAGATCGGGACCGGCAAGATCTCGGGTCCCGTCGGGACGTACAGCCACCTCGGCCCGGAGATCGAGGCCGAGGTGCTCGCGGCCCTCGGGTTGCACGCGGATGCGGTCAGCAGCCAGATCGTCCAGCGCGACCGACATGCGGCCCTGCTGGCGGCCGTGGCGATCCTCGGCGGCTCCCTGGAGCGCTTCGCCACGGAGGTGCGGAACCTCCAGCACACGGAGATCGGGGAGCTGCAGGAGCCGTTCGCCGCCGGGCAGAAGGGCTCGAGCGCGATGCCGCACAAGCGCAACCCGATCCTGTCGGAGCGGATCGCCGGGCTGGCGCGCCTGCTGCGCGGGTATGCCCACACCGCGCTCGAGGACCAGCCGCTGTGGCACGAGCGTGACATCAGCCACTCGAGCGCGGAACGGGTCATCCTCCCGGACGCCACGATCGTGCTCGATTACATGCTCGTGAAGATGACCGGCCTCGTGGACGGCCTCGTCGTCCGGTCCGAGCGGATGCGCGAGAACATCGCCCGGGGCCTCGGCCTGCACGCGTCGTCACGGGTGCTCGTGGCCCTCGTCGAGACCGGCGGCCTGTCTCGCGAGGAGGCCTACGCCATCGTGCAGCGCGCGGCGTTGCGGGCGGCGGACGAGCGCGCGCCGCTCCGGGACCTGCTGGCCGTGGATCCGGCGGTCGCCCAGCGGCTCTCGCTCGTGCAACTCGACGCGTGCTTCGACGATGCCGCGTTCCTCCGCCATCGCCCGGTGATCATCGCCCGGCTCGACAGGCTCAGCGACGCGCTCGACGCGCGGACCGCCACCCGCCCGGCGACGGTGCCCGATGCTGGCTGAGACCTACCTCCGGTCCGGCAAGGTCCGCGACCTGTACCGCCTCAACGACGGGCGGGTCGTGCTCGTCGCCTCGGACCGGATCAGCGCGTTCGACGTGGTGCTGCCGACCCTGATCCCGGACAAGGGCCGGGTCCTCACCGCCATCTCGCGCTTCTGGTTCAAGGAGACCGGCTCGATCATCGAGAACCACCTGCTCACGGCGGACGTCCGCGACCTCGAATCGACGCTGATCGGCGAGGTGGAGGCGAGCGGTGGGTCGGCCGCCGACCTCGGCTCGTTCGACGACCTGCGCGGCCGCGTGATGCTCTGCCGCTCGGCGTCGGTGGTCCCGATCGAAGCCGTCGTCCGCGGGTACCTGTCGGGCTCGGGGTGGAAGGAGTACCAGGCGAGCGGCACCGTCTGCGGCATCGCCCTGCCGAGCGGGCTCCGCGAGAGCGACCGGCTGCCGCAGCCGATCTTCACGCCGGCGACGAAGGCCGAGCTGGGCCAGCACGACGAGAACATCGACTTCGACACGATGATCGACCATCTGGCGGCGTGGGAGCTCGACGGACGCGACGCCGCGGCCGAGGTCGCGGAGCGGATCCGCGACGTCAGCCTGCGGCTGTACGGGTACGCGAGCGCCGTCGCCGCGACGGCGCGGCATCGTGCTCGCCGATACGAAGTTCGAATTCGGGTTCCCCGTCCCGGGCGAACGGTCCCGTCCGAGTGACGGCCTCATGCTCATCGACGAGGCGCTGACGCCCGATTCGTCGCGGTTCTGGGACGCCGCGACCTACGAGCCGGGCCGGCCGCAGGCGAGCTTCGACAAGCAGTTCGTCCGCGACTGGCTCGAGGCCCAGCCCTGGGACAAGACGGCCCCGGGTCCCGCCCTGCCGGACGACGTCGTCGATGGCACGCGTGCCCGCTACATCGACGCCTACGAACGCCTCACCGGCGCCTCGTTCGAGCGCTATCTCCAGGAGGATGTCATCGCCTCATGACCAGCTTCCGGTTCGCCGTCAACGTGCTGCCCAAGCCCGGCATCCTCGATCCGCAGGGCCGGGCGGTCGAGGGCAGTCTCGGCCATCTCGGGATCGACGGCGTCAGCGCGGTCCGCGTCGGGCGCCGGGTGGAGCTGACCGTCGACGCGCCGGACGAGGCGGCCGCCGAGGCGGTCGTCGACCGTCTCGCCGCGGAGCTGCTCTCGAACCCGCTCATCGAGGCGTATACCGTCGAGGCGGTCGGGGCGACGTCGTCCGTCACGGCGAGCCGGGCGAACTGACGATGGGCGTGCGGATCGGCGTCGTCGTCTTCCCGGGCAGCAACTGCGATCGGGACACCGTCCACGCCCTCGAGCTGGCCGGTGCGGAGCCCGTCGTGCTCTGGCACGAACAGGCGTCGCTCGACGGCGCGGCGGCCGTGGTGCTCCCGGGCGGGTTCGCCTACGGCGACTATCTCCGGGCGGGGGTCATCGCGCGGTTCAGCCCGGTGATGCGGTCCGTCACGGCCTTCGCGAACGACGGCGGACTCGTGCTGGGGATCTGCAACGGGTTCCAGGTCCTCGCCGAGGCCCACCTCGTCCCGGGGGCACTGCTGCGCAACGCCTCGCTGCGGTTCGCCGGCCAGCAGGTGCGGATCGCGGCCGAGCGGGTCGACACGGTGTTCACGCACGGCCTCGAGGCCGGCCGCCCGCTGCGGATGCCGGTCGCCCACGGCGAGGGCTGCTACTTCGCCGACGAGGCCACGCTCGACGACCTCGAGCGCGCCGGCGCGGTCATCTTCCGGTATGTCGATGCGGCTGGCCGCCCGGCCGGTCCCGAGGATCCCGCGAACCCGAACGGCTCGCTCCGGGCCATCGCCGGGGTCGTCAACGCCGCGGGCAACGTCGCCGGGCTCATGCCGCACCCGGAGCGGGCGGCCGAGGCGATCCTCGGCTCCGACGACGGTGCCGGCATCATCCGGGCCCTCGTCGAGAGTGCCGCACGCGCGGCCTCCGACCAGCCGGTCGTCGTGGGCGCGCGATGACCCTCGCCGAGCGACCCGTGGAGCCGCTGCACCGCCGGCTGGGCGTCACCGACGACGAGCTCGACGCGATCCGCGACCGGCTCGGCGGCCGCGACCCCAACGACCTCGAGCTCGCGATGTTCAGCGTCATGTGGAGCGAGCACTGCTCCTACAAGAGCTCGAAGCCGCTGCTCAAGACGCTGCCGACCGCCGGCGAGGGCGTGGTCGCCGGCCCGGGCGAGAACGCGGGCGTCATCTCGATCGGCGACGGCCTGGCGGTCGCGTTCAAGATCGAATCGCACAACCATCCGAGCGCGGTCGAGCCGTACCAGGGCGCGGCGACCGGGGTGGGCGGCATCCTCCGCGACATCTTCACGATGGGCGCCCGCCCGATCGCGATCCTCGACGCCCTGCGGTTCGGCGATCCGGCCGACGCCCGCACCCGGCACCTCGTCGACGGCGTGGTCCGCGGCGTGGGCGGCTACGGCAACTGCGTCGGCGTCCCGACGGTCGGCGGCGAACTCGTGTTCGACCCGACCTACCAGGGCAACCCGCTCGTCAACGTGATGGCGATCGGCCTCATGGAGGAGCGGCTCCTGACGCTCGCGGCCGCGCCGGGACCCGGCAACCTCGTGGTGCTGTTCGGGTCGGCCACCGGTCGCGACGGCATCGGCGGCGCCTCCGTCCTCGCGAGCGCGACCTTCACCCACGACGACCCGTCCAAGCGGCCCTCGGTCCAGGTCGGCGACCCGTTCGCCGAGAAGCTGCTGATCGAGGCGAGCCTGGAGCTCATCGAACGCGGTCTCGTCGAGGGCCTGCAGGACCTCGGCGCCGGCGGCATCACCTGCGCCACGTCGGAGACGGCCGACCGTGCCGGGACCGGGATGCTCGTCGACCTCGACGCGATCCCGCGGCGAGAGCCCGGGCTGGAACCCTTCGAGGTCATGATCTCCGAGTCGCAGGAGCGGATGTGCGCCGCGGTCCTCCCGGAGCGCTGGGAGGACGTCCGCGAGGTCTGCACCCGCTGGGGTCTGCCGGTCGCCGTCATCGGCCGCGTCACCGCGGACGGGGACATCGTCGTCATCGACGGCGGCCTGGCCCCCGACGGCGGACCGAACCCCGGGGCCACGGAACTCGCCCGGATCCCGGCGGCCGCGCTGACGAGTGACGCCATCGTCCACGCGCGGGTCGCGAGCCCGCCGACGCACCAGCGCCTCGCGCCCGCACCGGGCGCGCCGCTGGAGCCGGTCGACCGGCTCCCGGAGCGGGGGATGGACCCGGGGGCCGTGCTCCTCGCCCTCCTGGGCTCGGCGAATCTCGCCTCGCGGCATCGCGTGTTCCACCAGTACGACTCGACCATCGGCGCCGACACGATCGCCGGGCCTGGCCAGGGGGCGGCCGTGATGCGCGTCAAGGGCACGACGAAGGCGCTCGTCGCGGCGACGGACGGGAACCAGGGTGTCGGCGCGGTGGACCCGTGGCTCGGCGCGGCGCTGTCGGTCGCGGAGGCGACCCGCAACGTCTCCATCACCGGCGCCCGGCCGCTCGGCGTGACGAATTGCCTCAACTACGGCGATCCGACCCGGCCGGAAGCGTTCTGGCAGCTGACCGAAGGGGTCCGCGGTCTCGGGGATGCCTGCCGGGCGCTCGGGCTGCCCGTGACGGGCGGCAACGTGTCGCTCTATAACGAGTCGCCGACCGGGGCGATCGCCCCGACCCCGGAGATCGGCGTGGTCGGCCTCATCGAGGATGTCGCGACGCTGGTCGGCCCGGCCTTCGCGGCGACGCACGACGCCGTCGTCCTCGTCGGCGAGTCCGGTCCCGGCCTGGCCGGCTCGGCCTACGCGGCGCTCGCGGGCGCGGCGGTCGAGGACGGCCCGCCCGGCCTCGATCTCGCTCGGGAGGCGGCCGTCCAGGCGTTCGTCCGCGAAGCGATCGCGCGCGGGCTCGTCGCCTCGGCGCAGGACGTCTCGGGCGGCGGCCTCGCCGTCGCCCTGGCCGAAGGGGCGATGTGGGGCGATCTCGGGGCGACGGTCCGTCTCGCCGTCGCGAGCTCGCCCGCGGTCGACCTGTTCGGCGAGAGCCCGTCGCGTCTCGTGCTGACCTGTCGGCCGAGGTATGCCGCGGCGCTCGAGCTGCTCGCCCGGCAGTACGGTCTGCCCGTCGAGACCATCGGCACGGTCGGCGGCGATCGGCTCGTGATCGAGCTGGTCGGGGCGGGGGCGACCGGCGCGTCGGAGGAACGAGGGAGCCGGGTCGCCGACGCCCTCGAGGTCCCGCTCGCGGACATGCGGCATGCCTGGGATCACGGGCTCGGCCGCGCGCTCGGCTGGGAGGGCTGACCATGTGCGGCGTCTTCGGAGCGGTCCTGCCGAACGGCGAAGCCACCGATGCGGCCGCCCTTGCGACGCTGGGCCTGTTCGCCCTGCAGCATCGCGGGCAGGAGTCGGCCGGGATCGCCGTGAGCGACGGCGAGCAGCTCATGCTCTACAAGGACCTCGGGATGATCAGCACGGTCCTCGACGAGCGCCGCCTGCCGAGCCTCCGCGGGCGCCTGGCCATCGCCCACTGCCGCTACTCGACCACGGGCTCGACGATCTGGGAGAACGCGCAGCCGACCTACCGACGGGGCCCGCGGCGCGCGATCGCCATCGGCCACAACGGCAACCTCGTCAACACGCGCGACCTGCTCACGCAGCTCGAGGGCGGCCGGGCCCGCCTCCCGGCCTCGACCGACACGGAGCTCCTGACCGCGCTCCTCGCCGACGAGCCTGCGGCCGACACCGTCGAGGCCATGGTCCGCGTCCTCCCGCGCGTCAAGGGCGCGTTCAGCCTCGTCGTGCTCGACCAGCGCCGGGTCATCGGCGTTCGCGACCCGCACGGGTTCCGGCCGCTCGTCCTCGGACGGATCCCCTCGACGCCGGAGGTGGGCGGCCCCGACGACGGCCTGTGGGTCGACGACGACGCCTCCGCCGGCTGGTGCCTGTCGTCGGAGACGGCGGCGCTCGACATCGTCGGCGCCGAATTCGTGCGGGACGTCGAGCCCGGCGAGATCGTCATCCTCGAGCCCGGCCAGCCGCCTCGATCGGTCCGCTACGCGGCGGCGAACCCGGCCCTCTGCGTCTTCGAGTTGATCTACTTCGCCCGCCCGGACTCGTACATGGAAGGCCGCAACCTCTACGAGGTCCGCCGTCGGATGGGGGAGCAGCTGGCCATCGAGCACCCGGTCGACGCCGACCTCGTGATGCCCGTGCCCGACACCGGAGCGCCGGCCGCGGCCGGCTACGCCGAGGGGTCGGGCCTGCCGTACCGGGAGGGGATGTACCGCAACCGGTATGCCGGTCGCACGTTCATCCAGCCGTCGAAGGGCCTCCGCCACCGCGGCGTGACGATCAAGCTCAACCCGCTGCGCGAAGTGGTCGCGGGCAAGCGGCTCATCGTCGTCGACGATTCGATCGTCCGCGGCACCACGACCAAGCGCATCGTCGAACTGCTGCGCAAGGCCGGCGCCACCGAGGTCCACGTCCGGATCAGCGCGCCGCCGATCTACCACCCGTGCTTCTACGGCATCGATACCTCGATCGAGACCGAGCTGATCGCGGCCACCCATACGGAGGCCGAGATCCGGGAGTTCATCGGCGCCGACTCGCTCGGCTACCTCTCGATCCGCGGCGTGCTGGCCGCCCTCGACCTGCCGTACGACCGGTTCTGCTTCGCGTGTTTCGACGGCAACTACCCCGAGCCCGTCCCCTACGACGCCTCGAGCCGGAAGTTCATGCTCGAGGAGCCCGAACTCGCCCATGGCTGAGCGATCGGCGGCGCGGCGGCCCATCCCGGCGTTGGCGGCTGCGGGCGCTCGCTCACGCACCGCCAAGTGCGCTCGCTCGTGTCCTCGCCGCCGCCTTGGCCTGGGCCACCCCGCCCCCGTCGTCCCGATCGAGGCGACGCGCGGGCGGCGTATCGCGCGGCCGGGGTCGACGTCGCCGCGGGCGAGGAAGCCGTCGAGCGGATGCGCGGGCACGTCGAGTCCACGCGGCGACCCGAGGTCGTCGGGGGTCTCGGGGGCTTCGGCGGCGCGTTCTCGATCCCGTCGGGCTACCGGGAGCCGCTGATGGTCGCCTCGACCGACGGCGTGGGCACCAAGACCGCGATCGCCGCCTCGGTCGGCCGCTTCGACACCATCGGCATCGACCTGGTCGCGATGTGCGCGGACGACGTCGTCTGCACGGGGGCCGAGCCGCTCGCGTTCCTCGACTACGTCGCGGTCGGACACCTCGATCCCATGGCGGTGGCCGAGCTCGTCGGCGGGGTCGCGGCGGGTTGTCGCGAGGCCGGCTGCGCGCTCGTCGGCGGTGAGACCGCGGAGCACCCCGGGCTCATGGACGCGGACGAGTTCGACCTGGCCGGGACCGCGATCGGCGTGGTCGAGCGGGACCGGGTGATCGACGGCCGCGCCACCCGCGACGGGGATGTGATCGTCGGGCTTGCCGCGTCCGGGCTGCACGCCAATGGCTACTCGCTCGTCCGCGCGCTCGTCGCGCGATGGGACCTCGACCTCGCCGACCCGTACCAGACGCGGCTGCGTCGGACGCTCGGCGACGCGGGGACGGATGCCGCCCTCACGGCCGCCCCGCACGAGGCGCTCGCGACCCTGGGCGAGGTCCTGCTCACGCCCACCCGGATCTACGCCCTCGCGGTCCTCGGGGTGCGGGACGCCCTCGTCGCGGCCGGGTCCGACATCCACGGACTCGCGCACATCACTGGTGGCGGGCTGCCCGGGAACGTGCCGCGCGCGCTCGGTCCCGACCTGGCAGCACGGCTGGACCCGACCCGATGGCGCCTGCCGTCGGTCATGGCCTTGTTCGGCGGCCTCGGCGGCCTCGATGACCGCGAGCTCCGCTCGACCTTCAACGGCGGCCTCGGGATGGTGGTCGTGCTGCCCGCAGCCGCGGCGCCGATCGCCATCGGCGCGTTCGAGTCCCGCGGCATCGCCGCGTCCGTGGTCGGCGAGGTCGTCGCCGCGGCCGACGTCGGCGGCGCCCGCTATGTCGAGGGCCCGCTGGGGATCGAGGCATGACCGGAGACCGGCCGCGCGTCGCCGTGGGCGTGTCCGGCACCGGCTCGAACCTGCGAGCCCTGGCCGCGGCGGCCGGACGCGGCGAGCTCGGCGGCGACCTCGCGCTCGTGTTCGCGGATCGCGAGTGTCCGGCCCTGGCGTGGGCGGCGGAGCAGGGGATCGAGACGGCCCTGATCCCCGGCGGCGACGACGCGACCATCGCGGACGCGCTCGCCGGTGTCGCGCCCGACGCGGTCGTCCTCGCCGGGTACATGCGGCTCATCGGGCCGGCGGTGCTCGCCGCCTACCCAGGCCGGATCCTCAACACGCATCCGAGCCTGCTGCCGGCGTTCCCGGGCGCGCACGCGGTTCGCGACGCGCTGGCGCACGGCGCGACCGTGACCGGCTGCACGGTCCATCTCGTCGACGCGACGCTCGACGGTGGGCCGATCGTGGCCCAGGAGGCGGTTCCCGTCGCCCCGGACGACGATGTCGCGAGCCTCCACGCCCGGATCCAGGCCGTCGAGCACCGGCTGCTGCCGCGGGCCGTCTCGCTGCTGCTGGCGGACGCCCTGCAGGTCGCCGACGACGGCCGCCGCGTCGTCATCGACCTGTCGCGAGCGGACGTCCGGGTCCCGGTCCCGCGGCGGGCGCTCCTCTCGGTCTCGGACAAGAGCGGGCTGGCGGACCTGGGCCGCGGCCTCGTCGCCCGCGGCTATCGAGCTCGTGTCCACGGGCGGCACGGCGCGGACGCTGCGCGACGCCGGTCTGCCCGTGACCGATGTCGCGTCGGTGACCGGGTTCCCGGAGATGCTCGACGGCCGGGTGAAGACGTTGCACCCACGGATCCATGCCGGCTTGCTCGCGGATCGGCGCCTCGAGGAGCATCGACGCCAGCTGCTCGCGGCCGCCATCGCGCCGTTCGACATCGTGGTCGTGAACCTGTACCCGTTCGCGGCGGCGCTCGAGCGGCCCGGCATCACCATCGACGAGCTGATCGAGGAGATCGACATCGGGGGCCCGTCGATGGTCCGGGCGGCGGCGAAGAACCACGCCAACGTCGCGATCGTGACGTCGCCGGATCGCTACGACGACCTGCTGGCCGCCATCGATGCCGACGGCGGTCCCGGCGAGGGACTCCGCCGCCAGCTCGCCTTGGACGCGTTCGCGCACACCGCGGCCTACGACGCCAGGATCGCGGCGGAGCTCCCCGGCCGGATGGTCGGCGGCGGGTCTGCTGCCCGCCCCGGCCGACCCGTTCCCGTCGACACTGACGCTGGCGCTCGAGAAGGTCGAGACGCTCCGCTATGGCGAGAATCCGCACCAGCCCGCCGCGCGATATCGCCGCCCGGGGACGACGCTCGCCGACGGGTTGTTCGGGGTGGAGCGGGCGCCGCTCCAGGGCAAGGCCCTCTCGTACAACAACGTCCTCGACGCGTCGGCGGCCTCGGCGCTCGGGCCGGGCGCTGCGCGGGCCGGGGGTCGTGATCGTGAAACACACGAACCCCTGTGGTGCCGCGGAGCGACCAACGCTGCTCGAGGCATGGTCGGCCGCGCTGGCATCCGACCCGGTGAGCGCGTTCGGGGGTGTGGTCGCGCTCACCCGCCCCGTCGACCGGGCCGTCGCCGAGGCCCTCGTCTCGATCTTCCTCGAGGTCGTGATCGCGCCCGCCGTGGACGACGACGCGCGGACCGTCCTCGCCTCCAAGCCCAATCTGCGCGTGCTCATCGACGAGGCGCTGGCCCAGGACGCGCCGGCCGGCCACCTGGACCCGACGGGCTCGATCCGGACCGCTGGCGGCACCTACCTCGTGAGCGTACCGGACGTCGCGACCGATGACGCCGACGCGTGGACGTGCGCCACACGACGTGTGCCGACCGACTGCGGAACTCCTCGACCTCGACCTCGCCTGGCGGCTGGTCCGAGGCGTGACGTCGAACGCGATCGTCCTCGTGAAGGACCGGCGCCTGGTCGGGATGGGGAGCGGCCAGACCTCGCGCGTCGACGCAGCCCGGCAGGCGGTCGCCAAGGCGCACGCGATGCTGGGGGCGAGCTCGACGCTCGGCGCCTCGTGCGGATCGGACGCCTTCTTCCCGTTCACCGATGCGGTGGAGGTCTGCCTGAGCGCCGGCGTCACGGCATTCGCCCAGCCCGGCGGGTCCATGCGCGACGCGGAGTCGATCGCCGTCGTGGACGCGGCAGGCGCCTCCATGGTCCTGACGGCGGTCCGCCACTTCCGGCATTGATGGCCGGATCGCGCCAGCCGCCGATGGCACGATCGACCGGCTGCCCTCCACCGCGGTGCAGACCGCGATCGCGTGGGGGTATGGTCGCGCCGTGGTCTTCGCATCCCTCGCGGCGCTCGTCGCCGAGGCCGCCTTGTCGGCGGCGGTCAACGTCCGGTCCATGCAGCCCACGGCGGGAGACCGCCGCGTGACACGGCCCGGACCCGACGGCACGCCCCCGCGACTCTCGGTCCTGGTCCCGGCCTGGCAGTCGGCGGCCTCGATCGCCCAGGCGCTCGGCTCCGTGCTCGAGGAGACCTCGATCGCCCTGGAGTGCATCGTCGTCGACGACGGCTCGACCGACGGGACGCCCGACGTCGTCGAGGCCATCGCCGCCCGCGACCCGCGCGTCGTCCTCATCCGCCTGGCCGAGAACGCCGGCGTCTCCGCGGCCCGGAACCGCGGCCTGGAGGTCGCTCGCGGGGAGTGGCTGGCCTTCCTCGACGCCGACGACCGGCTGCTGCCGGGAGCCATCGCGGCGCTCATGCGTCCCACCGCCGACCCGGCCGTGCGGGCGGTCGTCGGGCAGCGGATCTGGACCGACGGCGAGCGCCGCTGGCTCTCGCCGGTCTATGACGACCCGGATATCCGCGAACCCGGCCGCAAGGCGATCGCCACGCATCCGGGCCTGCTCTTCTACGCCTCGGCGACGGGCAAGGCCTTCCACCGCTCGCTCGTCGACGGGCTGCGGTTCGAGGGCCGCGTCCTCGGCGACCAGCCGTGGACGATCCGGGCCCTGTTGCGCGCCGGCGACCGGATCGAGGTCATCGGCGACACGGTCTACGAGTGGCGGCGGCCCGCTCCGGGCACGCGCGGGGCCACGATCACCGCGGTCACCCGGGCCTCGGCGGCCCGGTCCATCGAGATCGCGGCGGTCGCCCGCACCGCGTTCGCCGAGGTGAGCGCGGAGGTCGACGCGCAGCTCCCGGACCCGGCGGCCCGGCTCGAGGTCAAGCGGGCGTACCTGGACCGGCTGATCCGGTCGGACCTGGCGGTCCCGGTCACCGACGCGATCGACCGCCACGACCCGGCGACCGCCTCCCTGCTCCGGGAGGTGGGGCGCTTCCTGGCCTCGGTCCCCGCGCCGGTCCTCGCGCGGTCGACCCTGCTCGCGCGCCGGATCCTCCGGCCGCCGGTGGTCCGCTGGCGGTCGCTCGACCCCGGGGCGCGGTCCGCCTACTGGACGATCCTCGACCGGGCCGCCGACGCCGATCCGACCGTCGGGCGACGGGTCGGCGGTCTCGCGCTGCGCCCCGCCTACGCGCTCGTCCGATCGGCTCGGCGCGCCGGTGGGGACGGCGATCGCCTCCGGCTGGTTCTGGGCAGGGTTCGACGGCGATCGCGATCGGCGGCCGGTTCCTCCGCCGCTGACGGGCCGGGCCGGCCCGCCTGACGGTCAGCCCAGGGCGTCCTGCAGGGCCGCGACGACTCGCGCGCGCCTGGCCTCGCCCAGGTCGGACGACGACGGCAGGCTGAACGCGACCGCGAAGACCGCCGGCCGCGACGTCGCCGCCGAGCCTGGGCGCGTCGCGGTACAGCCGGGTCAGGTGCAGCGGCGTCCAGATCGGCCGGCCCTCGATGCCGCAGGCGGCCAGGGCGCCGAGGACCGCGTCGCGGTCGAGCCGGGACACCGCCGGGTCGACGGCCGCCGTGTACAGCCAGAACGACGAGTCGGCCCACGTCGTCCGCGGCGCCGGCCGCAGCGCCGGGATGCCCGCGATCGCGGCGTCGTAGGCGGCGGCGTTCTCGCGACGGCCCGCGAGCAGGGCCGGCAGCTGCTCGAGCTGGGCCAGCCCGAGGGCGGCCGCCAGGTTCGAGAGCCGGTAGTTGTAGCCGACCTCGTCGTGGTCGTACGCCGGCCCGGGCAGGCGCGCCTGCGTCGAGAGGTGGCGCGCGCGCCGGGCGAGGCCCTCGTCGTCGGTGACGAGCATCCCGCCGCCGCCGGTCGTGATGAGCTTGTTGCCGTTGAAGCTGAAGCGCCGACGCGCCCGATCGTCCCGACGTGGCGGCCGTCGAGCGGCCCCGCCGACGTAGCGCGCGCCGAGGGCCTCGGTCGCGTCCTCGATGATCGCGACGCCGTGCCGCTCGGCGGCCTCGAGGACCGGCTCGAGGGCCGCCGGGATGGCCGAGCAGGTGCACGACCTCGATCGCCGCCGGCTGCCGGCGCCCGGTCCGCGCGCGCGCCGTCGAGCTCCGCGACGACGAGCGCCGGATCCAGGTTGTAGGTCTCCGCCTCCGAGTCGACGAGGACCGGGGTCGCGCCGACGTACTGCACCGGGTTCACCGATGCGACGAAGGTGAGCGTGGGGACGAGCACCTCGTCGCCGGGGCCGACGTCGAGGACGCGCAGCGCCAGGTGGATCGCGGCCGTCCCCGACGAGCACGCGACGGCGTACTTCGAGCCCACGGCCGCGGCGAACTCGCGTCTCGAACCGGCTGACGAACGGGCCCACCGACGAGACGAAGTTCGTCGCGAGGCACTCCTCGAGGTAGCGCGCGGCGTTGCCGCCGATGACGGGCTCGGCGAGGGCGATCCGCTCGTCAGAGCTGGACACGGGTGGCCTCCGTCGGCGGGGTGGGCTGCGACCGGAGCCAGTCGATCGTGGCGGCGATCCCGGCCTCGAGGCTCGTGGCCGCCGTCCATCCGAGCAGGTCGCGGGCGAGGGACGGGTCCGACTGGAGCGCCATCACCTCGCGACGCGTCCGGTCGCAGGCGGTCGGGCGCCTCGACGACGCGTGGCGTGGTTGCCGGTGAGCTCGCAGGCGATGTCGAACAGGTCGCCGATCCGCTCGGTCCGGCCCGGTGCCCAGCTGGATGGTCCGCCCCTCGACGCCCGGCGCGGTCGCGGCGCGCACGAACCCGTCGACCGTGTCGGCGACGAAGGTGAGGTCGCGGCGCGTGTCGAGTCGGCCCAGCTGGATCTCGCGGCTGTCCGGCGAGGAGCTGGCGGAGCATCGTGGGGAGCACGGCCCGCTCCGACTGGCGCGGACCGTAGGTGTTGAACGGCCGCAGGACCGTCACCGGCAACCCGTGGCTGAGGTGGAACGCGATCGCCAGCTGGTCGGCGGCCACCTTCGACGCGGCATACGGCGACTGCGCCTGGAGCGGATGGGTCTCGCGGATCGGGAGCTCGGCCGGCGTGCCGTACACCTCGCTCGTCGAGGTCTCGATGACCCGCCGCGACACCGCTCCGCCGCGCGGCCTCGAGGACGTTGAGCGTCCCGCGCACGTTCGTGTCGATGAACGATTCCGCCGCGACGTAGGAGTACGGGATGGCGATGAGCGCCGCGAGGTGGAAGACGATCTCGACGTCCTCGGTCGCCGCCTCCACGAACCGGGCGTCGCGGATGTCGCCGAGCCGGATGTCGAGGGCGGCGCGCGTCTCCGCGGCTGCCTCGTCGAGCCAGCCGGCCGATCCGCGGGAGTTGTAGATGCAGAAGGCCCGGACGCGGGCGCCCTCGGCCACGAGCCGCTCGACGAGGTGGCTCCCGATGAACCCGTCCGCGCCGGTGACGAGGACGGACGTGCCGCGCAGGCTCACTGGCCGCCCTCGCGCGCCAGCGCCAGGTGCTCACGCTGGCCGACGTCGACCCAGTCGTCCTCGACCTCGAAGGCGCCGACCGTCTGTCCGGCGGCGAGGACGCGTTCGATGACCTCCGGCATGGTCGTCCGGATGCCCGGCACCACATGGTCGAGCGACCTCCGGCCCCAGCGCGTAGATCCCGGTGTTGACCTCTCGCGAGATCGTGGGCTTCTCGTCGATCGCGACCACGCGGTCGCCGTCACGCTCGATGCATCCGAACGGCACGGTGTGGAGGTACCGCCGCGTGCCGATCGTCGCGGCGTACCCGCCGGCGGCGTGGGACTCGAGCAGCCGCCCGATGTCGACGGACGTGACGAGGTCGCCGTTGAGCAGCACCAGGGCGTCCGTCGGGCGTTCCGGCAGCAGACGCGAGCGCACCGGCGGTCCCGAGCGGCTCGCTCTCGCGCAGGTACTCGATCGAGATGCCCAGGGCGCTCCCGTCGCCGAAGTGGTCCTCGATGACGTGGGCGAGGTAGTTCACCGACAGGAAGACCCGGGTGATCCCGAAGCCGGTCAGATGCAGCACGATCCGCTCGAGGATCGGCCGTCCCGCGACGCGGAGCATCGGCTTGGGGACGGTGTCGGTCAGCGGGCGGAGTCGCGTCCCTTCGCCGCCCGCCATGATCACCGCCCAGTTCGGTCGCGATGCCGGCTCGAGGAAGGCGTGGAGGAGGTGCAGCGCGACCGGGCGCCCCTCGCCGTCGAGGACCGGGATCGCATCGATGCGACGGGCGCGCATGAGGTCCAGCGCCTCGACCCGGCCCTGGCCGGCCGGCATCGCGACGAAGGCCCGATTCAGCACGGCCTCGAGCGGCCCATCGAGCGAGGCGCCGCCGAGGAGCGCCCGACGCAGGTCGCCGTCGGTGACGACGCCGGTCAGCCGGCCGGCCTTGTCCACGGCCAGGGCGATCCCGCCCGCCCCGGCGTCGACCGCCTGCATGGCGGCGCGGATGGAGCCGGTCTGGGCGACGATGGCCCCTCGGAGCGTGTCAGCCATCGGCCATGCCTCGGGCGCGGGCGGGCACGCCGACCACGGTCGCGCCGGGATCCACGTCGGCGACCACGACGGCCCCCATGCCGACCACGGCGCCACGGCCCGACGGTGATGTGGTCGCGGACCGTCGCGCCGAGCCCGACCAGCGCGTCCTCGCCGATCCTCGCCCCGCCGCCGATGACCGCGCCCGGAGCGACGTGCGTGCGGGCGCCGATCGTGACGTCGTGCTCGACCACCGCCCCGGAGTTGAGGATCGCGTGGGCCCCGATCCGAGCCCCGGCGTTCACGACGGCGCCCGCGAGGACGACCACGCCGGGTTCGAGGACCGCCGACGGGGAGACCCAGGCGCGAGCGTGGACGACGGTCGCCCAATCGGCGCCGTCGCCGATGGTCGCGACGGCCGCGCGACGGGCCGCGGGCGGGCCGCCGAACCCGAGGACGAGCGACGGGCGGGCGTCCGGGGTCATGGTCGCGAGCTGCGCCGCCAGCTCCGCGTCGTCGCCGAGCCGCGGGAGGCCGAGAGCCGCCCCGATGGGATCGGCGAGCGGGTCCGTGAAGCCGGTCAACCGCCAGACCTCGGGCCGGCTCAGCGCGGCATCGGCGACGACCCGCGCATGCTCGCCGGCCCCGATGAGGACGAGGTCGCGCGGGGTCATCCGGGCACGTGGATCGACGCCTTGCGGGGCGGTCTGGACGGTCGCCATGTCGCGATGATATGCGCCGCACGGGCGCCGGCTCGCCCGTCCGGGGCCTCCGGGTCCGGTGGCAGCGCGTGGCGGAACCCCGGGTCGAGGGCGCGGCGCAGGGCCGCCGTGATCGCCGCCGCATCGGGCGGCACGTCGATGACGTTGGGGCCGCGGCTCCGGCCCGCCTGGCGATCGCCGACGTTGACGACGGGCAGCCCGACGGCCGGGGCTTCGATGAGCCCGCTCGAACTGTTGCCGAGCATGGCGTCGGCGATGCGGAGGAGGCCCCAGTACCGCCGCTCGCCAAGCGCCTGGACCGCGAGCCGGTCGGACCGCCCCGCGACCGCGGCTTCGAGCGCGTCGCGGATCGCTGACGCGCCGGGGTCGACGTTCGGGAGCGTGACGACGTACGTCGCCTCGACCGCGTCCATCGCCGCCACCACGGCCGACACCGCGGCGGACGGGTCGGCGTCGAGCGTCGTCGGGTGGACCGTCACGATCACCACGGGCGCGTCGAGCGCGATCCCGCAGCTCGCCGGCGAGCGTCGCCCGGTCCGGGAGATCGTCCCGGGCCACGCGCGTCGGTCCCGGGCGCGCCGACGACGTGCACGGTCGCCGGGTCCTCGCCCATCGCCACGACGCGGCGGCCATGCTCAGCGCTGCTGACGAGATGGAGGTGGCTGAGCTTCGTGATGGCGTGGCGGAGCGCGTCGTCGAACGCCCCGCGCGTCTCCTCGCCGCCATGGAGGTGGGCGATCGGGACGCGGTCGAGCGTGGCGGCGAGCGCCGCCGCGGCGGTCTCCAGCCGATCGCCGGCGAGGACGAGCGCGTCGCTGTCGACGGTCCGGAGGTGGTGGCCGACCGCCCCGAGGGCGGCCGCGGCCTGCTGGTCGGCGGGCGGGTCGTCCGACTCGTCGAGCCAGGCGAGCTCCGCGGATGGCTCGAACCCATCGGCGCGGATGAGGTCGACCGTGTGGCCGTGCCGCCACGAGAGGTGCATACCGCCCGCCACGAGGTCGAGCCGGACACCCGGCTCGGCGAGGAGGCCGACGCACACCGAGCGGAGGATCCCCCAGTCCTGGCGACCGGTCGTCAGGACCGTGATGGTCCGGACCGCCGGACCGCCCGGCATCGGGTCCTCGGGTGCGGCCATCAGCTGGCCTCGATGTCCGAGCCGCGGACCATCTGGCCGCCGCCGACGGGTGAGGCCGTCCGCCGGCCGACGAGGTCGGTCGACCGGCCGGGAGCCAGGCCGGTTCCCGGTCGAAGCGCGACGAGGTCGTCGGGCCCGATCGTCGCCCCGGCGGCGAGATCGCGGCGCCAGTGGAGGCTCCGACGGGCCACGGCGGCCACATCCCGTTCGGCGTCCACGGGGCGCTTGCGACCGTCGCCGAGCGACGCTTCCGTCGAGCGGATCCCGGCCACGAGCGCGCGAAACCCGTCGGGTTCCAGCGAGGCACGGTGGTCGGGCCCCGCGGCGTCGCGGTCGAGCGTGAGGTGCTTCTCGATGAGCGAGGCACCGATCGCCACCGCGCCCAGGGCCGTCTCGATGCCCGGCGTGTGGTCCGACCAGCCGACGGGGACGCCGAACGCGCGTCGCAGGGTCTCGATCGCCCGCAGATTGGCATCAGCTGCCGCCGCGGGGTAGCTCGACACGCAGTGGAAGAGGCCCAGCGGCGGATCGCCGGCGGCGCGCACCGCGTCCACGGCCGCCGCGACCTCGACCATGTCGGCCATGCCGGTCGAGATCAGCATGGGTCGGCCGCGCCCCGCGAGCCGTGTGATGAACGGCAGGTTGGTGAGCTCGCCCGATCCCACCTTGAACGCCGGGACGTCGAGGGCGTCGAGCAGGTCCGCCGACCGGTCGTCGAACGGTGTCGAGAGGAACCCGATCCCGCGGTCGCGCGCATGGGCCTGGAGGGCGGACCAGGCATCGTCGGGCAGCGCCAGCCGGCGCAGCATCGCTCGCTGGTCCGCGGCCAGCTCCCCCGCGGCCTCCTGGTAGGCGGCCTTCGGCGCGCCGACCGCGGCGAGGGCGTCCGGATCGAACGTCTGGAACTTGACGGCGTCGGCCCCGACGTCGGCCGCGGCGTCGACGAGCCGGTGGGCCGTCGCGACGTCCCCGTCGTGGTTGACCCCGGCCTCGGCGATGACGAACACCGCGACCTCGCCCGACGAGGCGGCCGCCGATCGGCACCGGGCGGACCGGCCGGGCCGCCAGGAGGCCCTCGGCGACGACCAGGTCGACCGGCTCGTCGACGTCGACCGACCGCTCGGGCGGGACGTCGAGTCCGATGGTCTCGCCGCCCGCCACGAATTGGCGGTTCGCCCGGAGGGCGGTGGCCCCGACCACGTAGAACGCCCCGGTGAGGAGCACGCCGTGCCCGGCGGCTCCCGCCACGTCGGTCAGGACGCCGTCCTCGCCGAGGCCCAGGTGCCACGCCGCGGGATGGCTGCGCGTCACGCTCGTGACCGACACGCCTCCCCCGGCCCGATGCCGCGAGACGGCCTGGACGACGTCCGCCGGGTCGGTCAACGGCGAGGTCGGCTGGAGGAGGACCAGGGTCTCGAACCGCTGGTCGCCCGCGGCTTCGATGGCGTCAAGCGCGTGGATCGCGACGTCGACCGAGGTCGCGTCCGCCGTCGCGAGCGCGGCCGGCCGTTCGAGCACGTCCGCGCCCCAGGCGCGGGCGGCGTCGGCGATCGCCTCGTCGTCGGTCGAGCAGACGATGCGATGCGGACCGTCGGGCACGGCCATCGCGACCGCTCGGGCGACGCGGACGGCCCGTCCCACGAGGGGGATCCCCCCGATCGGCGCGAGGTTCTTGCCGGGCACCCGCTGGCTGCCGCCACGAGCCGGCACCAGGAACAGGATCGCCCCGCTCATCGCAGCCACTCGAGGAGCTCGTCGGCGATCCGCTGGCTCGCGTCGCCGGGTTCGAAGTGCTGTCGGAGGAACGCCTCGCGGCGCTCCGGTCGCATCGCGGCATCACGCGGCTCGTCGAGGGCCGCCGCGAGGTCGCCGGGGCTGTGGACCGGGATCGCGACGCCGGCATCGACGTATCCCAGCAGGTCGCTCGCCGCGAGGCCCGTCGCGAGGAGGTTCGGCGTCCCGGTGACCACGGCCTCGGTGAGCAGCGTCGAGTGGATGCCGAGGTGGGCATCGGCCGCGCCCAGGAGCCGGTACAGGTCGATCGACTGCACGATGCTGATCGGGGGCGGCGCGAAGTCGCCGGCCGTCGCGAGGCGCCTCGATGATCCGCCGGTAGGGTCCCTCGTCCCGCTCGGACGGGTGGAGCTTGACCACGAGATGGATCCGCGACGCCGGCTGGCGGAAGAGGTCCGCGAGCGCGATGGGGTAGTGGAACCGCCGGTACATCCGGCCCCACGTGCCGGAGAGGACCACCAATCGGTCGCCCGACGCGACGCCGAGCTCGCGGCGGACCGCCTCGCGGTCCACGGGACGCGGATCCACGAGGTCAAGCCGTGGCGAGCCGCCGACGCGGACCTCGTCCGGACGGTAGGCGCTGACCGTCGTCAGCAGGTCCCGCTCCCACGGGCCGAAGACGTACGTCCGGTCCGGGAGGCGGAGCGCGGCCGGGCGCGACTGGTGGATGTAGCCCGTATGCCAGCGGTAGATGACGCCGTGCTGGATCGCGACCGAAGGGATGCCCTCCGCCGCCGCCGCCGCGAGCCAGTCCTGGCGGTGGTACTCGTCGGCGAGGAGGATGCCCGCCGGCTTGAGCCGGCGCAGGACGGCCCGGATCCGGGGCACGTCGTGGAGGGCGAGATACGCGGTGCGTCGCGTGCGGGTGGCGACCTTCGTCGTCAGGGCCGGGCCGAGGTCGACGCCGGCGGCCACCAGGGGCGTCGACCCCGCGGCGATCCGGTCGGCGATCGCGTCGGCCTGCGCCTGCGCCTCGGTCCGGCTGATCGCCGGCTCCTCCGTGTCGATGATGTCGAACGGCAGTGACCGTTTCCCGTCCGGCGCCCGCAGGCGCGACCACGTGTCGACGTCCGCGAGCTTCCCGCGGATGTCGATCTCGACCGGGTCGAGCCGCGTGCCCCGGAGCCGCTCGGCGACCGGCCCGATGTACGGGTTCAGGTCGCGTCGGCCGGTCGCCGTCTCGATCCGCTGGCGCACGTGGGCCTGCACGACCACCAGCGGACGACCGCCCTCGCCGGCCAACCGAGCCAGGCGCCGCCGGGAAGATCGCCGCCGGCGCTCGAGTCTCGGTGGCCAGACCCGCCATCGGATCCGGCCCAGGAGCGAGCGTCCCGGGCCGCGTCGTTTGGCCGTCGGACGATCTGCCGCGAGCGCGGTCGCCGGGGCGGCCGCGACGGGCGCGGTCTCGTCGCGGAACGCCAGACCGTCGCGTCGGGCGACCAGCCCCGCAGCCTCGACCAGCCCGGCGTCCGTGCCGTTCGCGCACTCGACCGCCGCCGCGCCGGGAGCCGCCCGGAGCGATGCGTCCACCACGGCCAGCCACAGCAGTTCGTCGAGGAGCCACATCCAGAATTCGAGGCGCGTGCCGTACCAGAAGGACGTCCCCTCGATGGTCAGCGCGGTCACCATGCCGGCGGCGTCGGCCCATCCGTCGAGCCCCGCGTAGGCCTCTGCGATGAGGTCGCGCTCGGCGAGGATCCCGGCGACGAGCTCGCGTAACCCGATGACGTTCGGGCTCGCCGGCCCGGCCCAGGTCGTGTCCAGGACGACCACCAGGGTCCGCGCATCGACCGCCTCCGCGGCGGGCGGCGCCGGCGCGAAGCGCAGGGTGTCGCTCCGCGGGCCCGGCCCGGGTCCCGACTCGCGCGGGCCATCGGCCGATGACGCGGACGGGTCGACTGCCATGCGGCTGAGGATAGCGGCTTCCCGCAGGCGCCGGACCTGGCGGACGGGCTACGAGGTCGGGGGCGCCGGCCGTTCTGCGGGCGAGGCGGCGCCGGCGACGCCCGCGGGCAGCAACTCGTCGTAGAGGGCGAAGAGCGTCCCGAGCTGCGCTCCCCAGTGATAGCGCTCGTGTGCCACGCGAAGGACATGGGCTCGGAGCGCGGCACGCTCCTCGGGAGGCGCGAGCACGATCGTCGAGATCGCGGCCGCGATGGCGCGCGGCGAGGTGGGGTCGCACAGCACGCCGACGGCCTCCGGGCCGACGATCTCCGCCATGCCCGGCAGGTCCGACGCCACCACGGGCACGCCCGCGGCCATGCTCTCGAAGAGCTTCTGGGGCGTCGTGAACCGGTGGTTGACGGTCGTCGGCTGGATCGCCATGACCGCGACGTCCGCGGATGCGGTCCAGCGGAGGAGGTCGTCCGGCGGCACCGCGGGCAGCAGGTAGACGCGACCCCGGTAGGGCGGCGCGGCCGTCTCTGCGGTGAGCCGCTCGAGCCAGGTCCCGAACCCGAGCAGGGCGAGGACCGCGCCCGGGACGTCGAGGATCGCCGCCATCGTCTGCTCGATGCCGCGCTCGCCCATGAGGTGGCCCTGGTAGATCGCGACCGGCGTCCCCGAGGCCAGTCCGAGGGCCTCCCGGATGAGGTCCGGCTCCGGGACCGGCGGGTCCCAGGCCTCCGGGCAGTTCATGACCACCGGAGGGCGCGGGACCCCGAGCTGTTCCACGAGCAGGTCCGCGTACGACGCGTTCACGGTCAGGACGCGGTCGGCTTCGCGCGCCCACCGCCGCTCCAGCCCGGCCAGGATCGACTTGGCCGGCCATCCGAGGCGGGCGAAGTCGCGCGACGCCATGTAGACGTCCCGGCTGTCGTAGATCGTGCGACCGCCGTGCTGCCGGCGCATGCGCGTCAGCGCGGGGAGGGAGCCGGCCCACATGCCGTGCCAGATGTCCGCGGGCTCGGCCACGGACTCGAGCGCCCACGCCCAGCCGAGCGGGCGCAGCGGGAACATCTTCGCGAGCCGCACCCAGCGTCGCGGGAGACGGGTCACGAACCGGAGGCCGCGGCCGATGAACGACCGCACCCCCGTCTCGCCGGCCGGCTCCCGGCCCGCCCGGTCGTCCTCGGAGGGGCCGCCGGCATCGCCCTCGTCCCGGGTGCCCGCCTCCGACCGACGGCGGCCGCCATGGCGCGCCGGGCGCGCCGCCGGGCGAGTCCGCGGAGCAGCGGGAAGGCCATCTGCCAATCGAAGGGCGCGCGGACCAATCGGTAGCCGTCCAGCTCCTCGACCGGCGGGAGGCCCGGGTGCCAGCGGGCGTAGACCGTCACGTCGTAGCCGGCGGCGATCGCGGACCGAGCCATCCGGATCGTCCGCGCGTCGAACTCCCCCGAGGAGTAGGAGAGATACGCGATGGACGGCCGTCGGGTGGTGTGGCCCGACGGATCCGGCGCCGTGCCCGTGGTCGACCCGGCAGGGTGCGCCGGTCGATCAGCGACCTCGTGCGGCGTGGCGTCGTCCATCCAGGCGGTCCACTCCTCGTATCGCGGCTCCGGTCACCGGGGCGGGCTGGCCGCCTGCCCACCATGCCACAGTCGGGCCGCGTTCGGGCAGGCGCGATATGCTCCGCCCATGCCCGTCCTGCACAGCCGCCTCGGCGATTGGGACCTCGAGCACGTCCACGCCTGGTCCGACCGCGGGCTCGTCATCGCCGCGCCGGAGACGCCGATCATCGGTCCTGACACGCGGGTCGCGACCATCGGCAGCTGTTTCGCAGCGGAGCTCGCCGAGATGATGGACACGGTCGGGATCCAGGGGGCGATGCATCCGGGTGGCCTGTTCTACTCCACCACCACGATCCGCCAGGAGCTCGAACGGCTGGCGGGCGGCTGGCCGGAGCGGGCGGGGGAGCCGTCCTGGTCTGTCGCGGGCGGCGTCATCGACCCCTTCCGCGACTACGACACCGTGTACCCCGACGAGGCCGACCTCCAGGCGCTCGCGATCGGCGGCCGACGCCGCGGCCGATGCCGTCTTCCGCGGCGCCAGCGTCGTCGTCGTGACGCTCGGTCTCATCGAGGTCTGGCGCAGCCGCGAGACCGGCAACACGTTCCGGCAGATCCCGCATCCGGCCGTCTTCCCCGCCTTGGCCCCGACCTTCCACCGACTCACGGTCGACGAGATGCTCGCGGACCTCGAGCGGATCCGGACCATCGTGCGCGACCGCCTCGGTGCCCAGCTCATCGTCACGACGTCGCCGGTCCCGCTCCACACGACCTTCACGGCCCTCGACGTGCGGGTCGCCAACACGGAGTCGAAGAGCCGGATCCGGGCCGCCGTCTCGGAGTTCCTCGACCGGCACCCGGACGTCCACTACTTCCACTCGTACGAGATGGTCGTCACGGCGGAGCGTCAGAGCGACTACTTCCGGGACGACGGCCGGCACGTGCATCGGCATGCCGTCCGCTACATCGTCGCGGAGTTCCTTCGCCTGTTCGGCGAGCCGTCGCTCCATCTCGCGGACGTCGACGCCAGCTGGCTGACCCCGATCGAGAAGACCAAGCCGATCCCGACGAAGGAGACGGCCCCCAAGCCGAGGGCACCGCTCTGGCGTCGCGCGGTGCGTCGCGCGAGGCGCTCGGCGCGGTCGATGCTCGGGCGCGCCTGAGGCTCGGTCAGGCCTCGACCGACCACCCGGCGCCGAGCCGCAGGACCTGCCGGTCCCGGGCGCCGCGGCCCCGCGACGAGTTGACCGTGTCGACGACCAGCCCGGCCTGGGCGTAGACCGCCGCCCAGTCGATGGCGCGATGGGCGGTCACGACGACGATCACGTCGGCCCAGGCCAGGAGCTCGGGGAGGGCGACGCTCGATCGCTCCACGTCGTCGTCGTCGCGGAACGTCGCGACCAGCGGGTCGTGGTAGCGGACATCGCCGCCGCGGGACGCGAGCCCCGCGAGCACCCCGGCCGCGGGCGAGTTGCGCGGATCCTGGACGTCGGGCTTGAAGGCCACCCCGACGACGCCGACCTTCGCCCCCTTGAGCGCCTTCGAGCGGTCGTTGAGCGCCTCGGCCACGAGGTCGACGACGTGTCGCGGCATCGCGAGGTTGATGTCGCCGGCAAGCTCGATGAACCGGTCGATGAAGTCGAACTCGCGCGCCCGCCACGACAGGTAGTACGGGTCCACGGGGATGCAGTGCCCGCCCACGCCGGGTCCCGGCGTGAACCGCATGAACCCGAACGGCTTCGTGGCCGCGGCGTCGATGACCTCCCAGACGTCGAGACCCATGCGCTCGCACAGGAGCGCGAGCTGGTTCACGAACGCGATATTGATGTTGCGGAACACGTTCTCGAGCAGCTTCGCGAGCTCGGCCGCATCGGGCGACGAGAGCTCGATGACCGTGTCGTTGACGTGGCGCAGGAGCGCGGCGGCGCGCGTGGTGGCGGCCGCCGTCATCCCGCCGACGAGTCGTGGCACCGCCCGCGCCGCGCTCGCCGGATCGCCGGGGTTCACGCGCTCCGGGGCGTAGGCGAGGTCGAAGTCCACGCCCGCGTGCAGGCCGCTGGCCTCCACCACCTCGCGGAACGGGCCGACGGTCGTGCCCGGGAAGGTCGTCGACTGGAGCACGATCAACTGCCCGGCCCGGATGTGGTCGCGGATGTACGCGGCCGCGTCGAGGACCGGGCCGAGGTCCGGGTCCTTCGTCGCGTTGATCGGGGTCGGCACGCACACGAAGACCGCGTCGGCCTCCGCGAGGGCCGCATCCGCCTGCGTGGCGACGCGGAACGAGCCGTCCAGCGCGCGCCCGAGCCGCTCGTCGGTGATGTCGTCGATCGGGGAGCGCCGCGCCGCCAGCGTGGCCACGCGCGTCGTCGAGACGTCGACGCCCTGGACGACCAGGCCCGCCTCGGCGAAGGCGATGGCGAGCGGCAGGCCGACGTAGCCGAGGCCGATGACGGCCACCTGGGTATCGCGGGTCATTCGGTGCTCCTCTGTGGTCGCGGTCCGCCGTGACCGGCGAGGGGTCTCGGGCGGTGGGTCGCGACGCGATGGGCGGAGGCGTGATCGTCGGACGGCGACGACACGGTCGGTGTGGTGCCACAAGGCTAGCGCGATGCGGGTCGCCACGCCTCGGTCGTGGGCGGCGGGATGCCCCTGCTACCATCGCGCTCCCATGAGCGAGCGTCCCCGCTACTACCTCACCACGGCCATCGCGTACGCGAACAACAAGCCCGGTGTCCACACCCTGTACGAGGTCATCGGCGCCGATGTGATCGCGCGCTGGCACCGCATGCGGGGCGATGACACGCGCTTCCTGACGGGCACGGACGAGCACTCGATCAACATCGCGCAGAGCGCCATCGACGAGGGTCGGTCGCCCCGCGCGTTCGTCGACGAGAAGGTCGGGTACTTCCGCACGGCGGAGGCCGCCCTCGGGATCAGCCCGGACCGGTTCATCCGCACCACCGACCCGGACCACATCCGCTCGGCGCAGGAGATGGTCCGCCGGGCCCATGCCAACGGCGACATCTACCTCGGGACCTACGAGGGCTGGTATTGCCCCAACGAGGGCTTCCGCAACGCCACGGACGTCCAGGAGACGGCGCGCGGGACGATCTGCCCGAACCATCCCGAGGTCCCGCTCCAGTGGCTCACCGAGCGCAACTGGTTCTTCCGGCTCTCCGCCTACCAGGAGCGCCTCGAGCGCTACTACGCGGAGCACCCGGACTTCGTCCAGCCCGACTACCGGCGCAACGAGATGCTGGGCTTCATCCGCGGGGGCCTCGAGGACTTCTCGATCTCGCGTGAGCGGACCCCCGGCGGCTGGGGGATCCCATTCCCGATCGCGGAGGACGGCGAGACCGCGCAACGCGAGGACGGCAGCTGGGACCCCGAGGCCGGCGTGATCTACGTCTGGTACGACGCCCTGATCAACTACATCACCGGCGCCGGGTTCCCCGACGATGCAGCGGCCTTCGCGCACTGGTGGCCGGCCGACCTGCACGTGATCGGCAAGGACATCGCGCGGTTCCACACGATCTTCTGGCCGGCGATGCTGTGGAGCGCCGGCCTCGAGGCGCCGCGCCACGTCTGGGTCCACGGCTGGCTGCTGGCCGCGGGCGGCGAGCGCATGAGCAAGAGCCGCGGCAACTTCCTCGACCCCGACGATTTCGTGGCCGCGTTCGGTGGCGACGCGGCGCGCTACGTCGTGCTCCGCGAGGTCCCCTTCGACCGCGACGCGGAAGTCTCGTGGGACTCGTTCGTCCGCCGCTACAACGCGGACCTGGCCAACGATTTCGGCAACCTCGTCAATCGCACCGTCTCCATGACGAACCGGTACCTGGACGGGGAGCGACCAGCACCGCGACCCGCGGCGAGTTCCGCCCTGGCCCTGCGGTGGGCGGACGTCCTGCCGGTGGTCCAGGCTCGCCTCGAGGGCTGCCTGCTCCACGAGGCGCTCGCCGAGCTGTGGACGTTCGTCGGCGATGCGAACAAGGTGGTCGACGCGGAACGGCCGTGGGACCTCGCGAAGGCCCGAGCGGCGGGGGACGATGTCGCCGGCGAGCGGCTGGCGGGCGTGCTGGGCGATCTCGTCGAGACGTGCCGGCTGATCGGGCTGGCGGCGGCGCCGTTCATGCCGGGCGTGGCCCCGCGCGTCCTGACCCAGCTCGGCTACGACCATCCGTACGATGCCGCCGGCAACGGCGGCCCGCCCATCCTCGACGAGCTCACCTGGGGCGCGCACGCCGCCGAACCCGGTCGCGTGACCGCGCCGGAGCCGCTCTTCCCGCGGCTCGACACCGAAACCGCCTCCGGCTGACATCGACCCGTGGCGCTCGTCGACAGCCACTGCCACCTCAACGCGGACCGGTTCGACGGGGACGTCGACCTCGTGATCGGCGGGGCGCGGCTCGCCGGCGTCGAGCGGATCCTCGTCCCAGGCTGGAACGTCGCCTCGTCCGCGCGGGCCCTCGCCCTCCTCGACCGATTCCCGTGGCTCGACGCGGCCGTCGGCGTCCATCCGCATGACGCGGCGAAGGTCGATGGCGACGGCTGGGCGACCATCGTCGCCATGGCCTCGGACGACCGGGTGGTGGCGATCGGGGAGACCGGGCTCGACTATGACCGGGTGTTCAGTCCCATCGAGGACCAGCTCACGAACCTGCGCCGCGATCTCGACCTCGCGCTCGCGACGGGCAAGCCCGCGATCCTGCACTGCCGTTCCGCGGATGGCCGTCGTGACGCCCAGGATGCGCTGGTCGCGGAGCTCACGGCCGCCGGTGTGGGCGATGCCCGCTGGGCGGCGGCGTTCGGGGACCGCCCACCGGCCGTCATCCACTCGTACTCCGGGCCGCCCGACTACGGCCGCACGGTCATCGACATGGGGCTCGCCGTCAGCTTCTCCGGCCTCGTCTTCCGGTCCGGCGAGGAAGCCTCGAGCGAGGTCGTGGGCCTCGTGCCGGCCGATCGGCTGCTGGTCGAGACCGATTCGCCGTTCCTCGCACCACCCGGCGCACCACGGTCACGAAACGAACCGGAGTGGGTTCGCGTCACATCGGCATGGGTCGCCGAGCGCCGCGGCGTCTCCATCGAGGCTCTCGGCGCGTCGCTGATCGTTTCCTACGACCGCACGTTCGGTCGTGAACGGAGGAACCCGTGAACAGCCTCCAGCGCCGCTCGACCATCGGCAGCCTGATCGTCCTCGTCGCGCTGCTCGCGAGCGCCTGCAGCCAGGCCGCCGCGACCATCAGCCCGACCGCGAGCGCCGTCGCCTCGGCGAGTGCGGCGGCCGTCGCCACCGCGACGTCGGCCCCGACCGCGTCACCGACCGCGACACCGACCGCGACACCGCACGCCGACCCCCACCGCGGAGCCGAGCCCGACCCCGAAGGCGACGCCCTGCCCGGTCAAGCCGACGTCCGGCAAGATCCCGTCCGACCGCCTCGTCGACGTGAAGACCGCGACCGGAGCCGATGCCGACACCCTGACGTTCGTGTTCGGCAACATGTCCGTGCCAGGTCCCGGCGGCCCGCCCACCGGTGCGCTGGAGGCGGCGAAGCCGCCGTTCACCTACGGGCCGAGCGGGTTGCCGATCGTGATGGTGGGGAAGCACGTGGTCCAGGTGGTCTTCCGCGGGATGTCGATCGTCGCGGACACCGGCGACCCGGTCTACACCGGGCCGGCCAGGCTCTCGCCGGACTACCCGGCGCTCAAGCACGCCGTCGAATTCGACGAGTCCGAGGGGCAGGTCGGTTGGTACGTCGGCTACGACGGCCCGGGCTGCGTCACCCTCAAGACGACCGGGAACGACGTCACCCTCACGATCGCGCACTAGGCGCACGGCGAACGTCCGGGTCGTCCGGATGCGGCTCGGACGTCCGGCGAGTTGACAGGCCCGGTCGTGGTTCGCTAGTCTCCACTTGGCACTCTCCTACCGAGAGTGCCAAGTATCGCGTGAGGCACCGCCAGGATCCGACAGCGCCGGCCAGAAGAGGTGGCCGGGCGGAGGGTCGGAAAGGACGGCCACGCGATGCGCGACCAGATGTCATGGGACGAGGGCTCCCTGGCCCCACACGGCCGGCTCGACGTCCCCGGATCCACGCCCGACGGCCGGACCGGCCGTCCACCAGGAGGAAGGCACGTTGGCAAAGGCCACTGCGCACGCGACCAAGCTTCGCCCATTGGGCGATCGCGTGGTCATCAAGCCCAGCGAGCGGGAGGAGATGACCAAGAGCGGCATCGTCCTGCCGGACACCGCGAAGGAGAAGCCCCAGGAGGGCACGATCATCGCCGCCGGCCCCGGCCGCGTCCTCGAGGACGGCAAGCGCGAGGCGATGGACGTCAAGGTCGGCGACAAGGTCCTCTACGCGAAGTACGCCGGGACCGAGTTCAAGGTCGAAGGCGATGACCTGCTCATCGTCAAGCAGTCGGACATCCTGGCGGTCGTCGCGGACTGACGGCCGACGGCCGTCCCGCACTCCTCGCCGTACTTCCCCGGAGGGACCTACGAATTGGCTAAGCAACTCATCTTCGACGAGTCGGCTCGTCGTTCGCTCAAGCGGGGCGTCGATCGCCTCGCCGACGCTGTCAAGGTGACGATCGGCCCCAAGGGCCGCAACGTCGTCCTCGACAAGAAGTTCGGCTCACCCACCATCACCAACGACGGCGTCACGATCGCTCGCGACATCGAGCTCGAGGACCCGTTCGAGAACATGGGCGCGCAGCTCCTCAAGGAGGTCGCGACCAAGACCGACGACGTCGCCGGCGACGGGACGACCACCGCGGTCGTGCTCGGCCAGGCGATGGTCGGCGAGGGCCTCCGCGTCGTCAGCGCGGGTGCCAACCCGATGGTCGTCAAGCGCGGCATCGAGGCCGCCGTCGAGGCGGTCGTCGCCGAGATCAAGAAGCAGGCCCGCCCGGTCAAGGACCGCGAGCAGATCGCGGCCGTCGCCGCCATCAGCGCGGCCGATCCCGAGGTCGGCGAGATCATCGCCGAGGTGATGGACAAGGTCGGCAAGGACGGCGTCATCACCGTCGAGGAGGGGCAGAGCCTCGGCCTCGAGAAGGAATACACCGAGGGGATGCAGTTCGACCGCGGCTACCTGTCCGCGTACTTCGTGACCAACCCCGACCGGATGGAGGCGGTGCTCGATGCCCCGCTCATCCTCATCACCGACAAGAAGATCTCCAGCGTCCAGGACATGCTCCCGGCGCTCGAGAAGGGTCTCCAGCAGGGCAAGCCGATCCTGATCATCGCCGAGGACATCGACGGTGAGGCGCTCGCCACGCTGGTCGTCAACAAGCTCAAGGGCACCATCTCGGTGCTGGCCGTCAAGGCCCCGGGCTTCGGCGACCGCCGCAAGGAGATGCTGCGCGACATCGCCATCCTGACCGGTGGCACCGTCATCAGCGAAGAGGTCGGGCGCAAGCTCGACTCCGTCACGGTCGAGGACTTCGGCTCGGCGCGACGCGTCGTCGCGACCAAGGACGACACCACGATCGTCGACGGCGACGGCAAGGCCGACCAGATCAAGGGCCGCATGGCGCAGATCAAGGCCCAGATCGAGGACACCACCTCCGACTACGACAAGGAGAAGCTCCAGGAGCGTCTCGCCAAGCTGTCGGGTGGCGTCGCGGTGATCAAGGTCGGCGCGGCCACCGAGGTCGAGCTCAAGGAGAAGAAGCACCGCATCGAGGATGCCCTCTCGACGACCCGCGCGGCCGTCGAGGAAGGCCTCGTCGCCGGCGGTGGGACCACCCTCCTGCAGGCGATCCCGGTCCTCGACAAGATCAAGCTCGAGGGTGATGCCCAGGTCGGCGTCGCCATCGTGCGCAAGGCCCTCGAGGCCCCGGCCCGCCAGATCGCCGAGAACGCCGGCGCCCCCGGCGAGGTCATCGTCGAGCACGTCAAGGGCCTCAAGCCCGGCTTCGGCTACGACGCGCTCAACGGCGAGTACGGCGATCTCTTCAAGAAGGGCATCGTCGACGCCGCCAAGGTGACGCGATCGGCCCTCCAGAACGCCGCATCCATCGCGGCCATGGTCCTCACCACGGAGACCCTCGTCTCGGATCTGCCCGAGAAGAAGGAAGCCGGGGCGGGCGGTGGCCACGACCACGGCGGGGGGATGGACTTCTAGGCTTCGGCCTCGTCCACATCGCCTCGAAGGCCCCGGCACCGCCGGGGCCTTCGCGATTCCCGGTCGTGGTACGGTCGAGACCAGGACGGCGACGCGATGGAGGCGAGATGGATCGGCGGGATGTTGCACGGGTGAGGTCCCTGGCGATGGTCGTCGCCGCGGTCGTGCTGGTCGTGGCCTGCGGCACGAATGGCGGGTCCGCGGCGACGACGACCCTGACCGCGAGTGCGAACGGCACGACGGTCCAGGCGTCCGTCGGTGAGCACCTGCTGATCGGCCTCGAGGCCAACCCGACCACCGGATACCTCTGGCAGGTCCAGCCCGGGCTCGATCCCGCGGTCGTCAGCTTCGTCGGTCAGGACTACCAGGAAGGCCCGGCCGCGAGCGGCATCGTCGGCGCTGGTGGGACGGACACCCTCGAATTCCTCGCGGCTGGCGCCGGCACGACGACGATCGACCTGGCGTACGCGCGGGCCGGCGGGGCGCCCGCGTCCACGTTCAGCGTCACGGTGGAGGTCAAGTGAGCGCGCGCCGGCGGCGCCGACCGTTTGACAGGGTCGGCCCGTCACGATGACCCTGACGTGGGTCGTCCACGGGCGGTCCGCCCGTACGCAAGGAGTCACATGACCCGCCATCACGCCCCGTTCACCGCCGTCGCGGCGATCGTCGTCCTCCTGGTCGCCGCCTGCGGTGCGGCCGGCCCGACCCCGACCCCGGACCTGACCGACCCGACGGCCATCGTGACCGCGGCCCTCAAGGCGACCGAGGCCGCCAAGAGCGTCCATATCGATGCGGCCATCGACGGTGCCGCGCCCATCTCGATCCCCGGACTGCCCAGCACCGGCGCCCCGATCGACCTGACCGGCACCACCGCCGCGGCTGACGTCGACATCGCGAACACCGCCGCGCACGCGACGTTCAACGTCCCCGCGCTGTTCAACCTCTCGGGCGACCTCATCGCGGTCGACGGCAAGGGCTATCTCAAGACCACGATCGGCGGCGCCCAGTACCAGTCGATCGACCTCGCGACCCTCCCGGTCGATGTCACGAACGTCAAGGGCATGACCGATCAGCTCGGCGACTTCCTCCTGAGCGGCAAGGTCACCCTCGCCAAGGGCGCCGACGTGGCGTGCGGGTCGGCCCAGTGCTACACGGTCACCGCGAACCTGACCGCCGACGAGCTCGCGGCGCTGCTCGGCGACGCGGCGGGCGGCCTGCCCATCGACCTCGCCGGGTCGACGCTCGACGTCACCGTGAAGGTCGACAAGGCTGCCCCGAACCACCTGGCCGGCCTCAAGGTCACGAGCACGTCCTCGGCCGGCGTGCCGCTGACGGCGGACCTGACATTCTCGAAGTGGGACGAGCCGGTCACGGTGACGGCGCCGCCCGCCGACCAGGTCAAGGCCGGGTAAGGCCGCCACTCGAGCGCCGCCTCGATCCTCACGGCGCAAGCCCGGTCCGGCCGAACGTGGGACCATCAGCCCGTTGACGCGTCGTGCGCCCGGACGCCAACCTGTCGCGGTCATCGAGCTCAGCCGATGGCCCAGCGAAGATCGACCAGAGGAACCCCATGACCCGTCGAACCCTGTTCCCGTCGCTCGTGCTCGCCGTCGTCGCCATCGTCGCGGCGGCTTGTTCTGCGACCCCTGCCGCGTCGCCGGTGAGCGACCCGGCCGAGATCCTGACCCAGTCGATCGCGTCGCTCAAGGACGTCAAGACGCTCCAGGTCCACGGCGACATCGCCGGCAAGCTGTCCCTCGCGCAGATGGGCGGCGCCATCGATCTGGCTGGGACCACCGTCGACGTCGCGGTCGACATCCCGAACAAGGCGGTCCACCTGAACCTCGCGGCGCCATCGTTCATGGGCACGGCCATCGAAGCCATCGTCGTGGACTCGAAGGCGTACCTCAAGCTGGCCGGGCCGCTCGCCGGTCTCCTTGGGACCGGCGCCGGCGACAAGTACCTCGTCACCGACGTCACGCCCACCGCCGACGGCGCCAGCCCGGCGCCGTCGATGGACCCGGCTGCCGCCATCGACCAGCTGCGCGACCAGATCGCCAAGCTCCCGGTGGCCCCCACCAAGCTCCCCGACGAGAAGTGCGGCGATGTGGACTGCTACCACGTCCAGATCCACGCGGACAGCTCGGCGCTCTCCGGTCTCGGCAGCTCGATCCTGCCGGGGGCCGGGTCATCGGGCGCGCCGTCGGCGGCGCCTGATGCGAGCTCCGGCTCCGGCGACGTCACCGTCGATATCTGGTCGCGCAAGACCGACATGCGCCCGGCCAAGGTCACCTTGACGGCGGCCACGCCCGATTCCGGGAACCTGACGGCGACGTTCACGTTCACGTACGACCAGGGCGCGAGCATCACCGCCCCTCCGGCGGACCAGACGGCTCCGATGCCCTCGTTCGATCTGCCGGCGATGCCGGCGTCCTAGGACCAAGCCACCGTACCGAGCGCCAGGCAGGGCGGGCATCCAGGGGGTGCCCGCCCTGTGCGTGATGGCGGGCCGGGTAAGGCCGCCGACCTACAATGGCGGGGTGAGCCCCACCCGTCGTCGCCGGCCCGGCGATCCCACGCTCGACGATGCCGCCGCGGCCGCGGCGGAGACGGTCGGCACGGCGTTCGCGGACGTCGACGAGGCCGCGCCGCCCCCGGAGGAACCGGCGTGGATGGTCGAGGCCCCGGTCGGCCGGGATGACCCGACGGCACCGGCGCCAGCGGCCGATCCGGCCGCGGTCGAGGCACGACGCCGGGAGCGCGCGGAGGAGATCGTCCGCGCCCTCAACCCCGAGCAGGCCCGGGCCGTCACGACGACGGAGGGTCCGCTCCTGATCCTGGCCGGGGCCGGCTCAGGGAAGACGCGCGTGCTCGCGCACCGGATCGCCTACCTCGTCGGGGTCAAGGGCGTCGCCCCGTGGCGCATCCTCGCGGTGACCTTCACGAACCGGGCGGCGGCCGAACTCCGCGAGCGGATCATCAGCCTGGTCGGCGAGGGCGGTCGGGACGTCCAGGCGGGCACGTTCCACGCGCTGTGCGCGCGGGTCCTGCGCGCCGACGGGGAGGCGATCGGGGTCGGGCGGCGGTTCGTGATCTACGACACCGACGACCAGCAGTCGCTGATGAAGCAGATCCTCCGCGAGGAGGACATGCCGCTGACCGGCGAGTTCCGCCCGAGCGCGGTGCTCGGGGCGATCAGCCGGTCCAAGAACGAGATGCTCGACCCGGGGTTCCTGACCGAGAACGCGTCCAACCACCGCGAGCGGACGATCGCGCGCCTGGCGGGCCGCTACCAGGAGCGCCTCCGCAAGTCGGGCGCCCTCGACTTCGACGACCTGCTGCTGGAGGCGGTCCGGCTGTTCCAGGAGGCGCCCGAGGTCCTCGCGAAGTACCAGGAGAAGTGGCGCTACCTCCACGTCGACGAGTACCAGGACACGAACCGGGCGCAATACCTGTGGGTCCGGGCGCTCGCCGAGAAGTACGGCAACCTCGCGGTCGTCGGCGACGACGACCAGTCGATCTACAGCTGGCGCGGGGCGGACCTGCGCAACATCCTCGACTTCGAGCGGGACTGGCCGACGGCCACGGTCGTCAAGCTCGAGCAGAACTACCGCTCGACGCAGCTGATCCTCGACGCGGCCCACGCGGTGGTGTCGCGGAACAGCGCGCGCAAGGACAAGAAGCTCTGGACCGAGAACGCGGGCGGCGTGAAGATCCAGCGCTTCGAGGCCTACAACGAGGAGGAGGAAGCCGAGTGGATCGCCCGCCAGGTCGAGAGCCTGACCGGCGGACGCGGCAGCGCCCTGACGCGACGCGCGGACGACGACGACCTCGCCACGCGGGTCCGGGCTCGGGACGTCGCGGTCATGTACCGGATGAACGCCCAGTCCAGGGCGATCGAGGAATCGTTCCTGCGGTATGGGATCCGCTACCAGCTCGTCGGCGGCACCCGGTTCTACGCGCGGCGCGAGGTCAAGGACGCGCTCGCGTACCTGCGGGTCCTCCGATCGGACACCGACAGCGTCAGCTTCGAGCGGATCATCAACGTGCCGGCGCGGGCGATCGGGGAGAAGACCATCGAGGCCCTCCGGGTCGCGGCCGCCCGTGAGGGCGGCTCGACATGGGGCGCCATCGAAGCGGCCGCGCGCGGTGAGCTCCCGGCGCTGGCGCCCCGCGCGAGGACGGCGCTCGCGGACTTCGCGGGGCTCGTCCGGCGTCTGCGGGCCCGCGTCGGCGTCCTCGCCCTGCCGGAACTGCTCGACGAGGCCCTCGAGGCGTCCGGCTACCGCGCGATGCTCGCGGACGGCTCCGAGGACGGCGAGGAGCGCTGGGCGAACCTGCTCGAGCTGCGCGCGGTCACGACACGCTACGACGACCTCACGCCCGACGACGCGCTCGACCGGCTCCTCGAGGAGACGGCGCTCGTCGCCGACCAGGACTCGTACGAGGGCGACGCCGACGCCGTGACGCTCATCACCCTGCACGCGGCCAAGGGCCTCGAGTTCCCGGTCGTCTTCATCGCCGGACTCGAGGAGGGCCTGTTCCCGCACAGTCGCGCGCTCGACGACGAGCGCGAGCTCGAGGAGGAGCGCCGGCTCGCCTATGTCGGCATCACGCGGGCGAAGCGACGGCTGTATCTGTCGCACGCGTGGCGACGCGCGACGTGGGGCATGGGCCAGGCCGCGGTCCCGTCGCGGTTCCTGCTGGAGATCCCGGCCGAGCTGATGGTCGGGCCGCAGCTCGGGGCAGGGACCGACGATCGCGACCTCGACCTCGACCTCGTCTTCGGTGCGCGGCGGACGTCCCGATTCGGCACGCCGACGCGAGGGTCCGGCCCGGCCTACCGGCAGGGGAGTGGCCGCCCCGGTGCGCCCGCGGACGGCGAGACGTTCCGCCCGTCGCGGGACCTCGCCGCCAAGCGAGACGCGTACGGGGAGGGGGCGAGATCAGGCTCGTTGGCCCGGCCGATCCGGGCGTGGGATGACGCCCTCGACGCCCCGCCGGCGCCGCCACGACCGGCTGGCCGGCCCGTCATCCCCGGCGAGCGGCAGTTCCGCGACGGCGACCGCGTGCGCCACGGCCGGTGGGGCGACGGCATCGTGGTCACCTCCAAGCTGACCCGGAGCGACGAGGAGGTCACGGTCGCGTTCAAGGATCCCGCTGTGGGGCGCAAGCAGATGCTCGCGAGCCTCGCCAACCTCGAGATCGTGGGTTGACGCTCGACACGGCCGCCCTGCAGGGCATCGTCTCGCTCGCCGACTTCGAGGCCCCGGCCCGCGCCGCCATGGACCCCATGGCGCACGAGTACGTGGCCGGCGGCGCATGGGAGGAGATCACCCTGGCCGAGAACGAGGCGTCGTGGCGCCGGCGGCGACTCAGGCCGCGCGTCCTCGTCGATGTCTCGGCCGTCCGCACGGACACGACCCTGCTTGGGACGCCCGTCTCGATGCCGGTCGCGATCGCGCCGATGGCGACGCAGGCGTTGGCCCATCCCGAGGCCGAGTCGGCGATGGCTCGGGCCGCCGGGGCGGCCGGCATCCCGATGATCCTCTCGACCACCTCGTCGCAGTCGATCGAGACGGTGGCCGCCGCGGCTCCGGACGCCACCCGCTGGTTCCAGCTCTATGTGCAGGCCGACATGGGCATCACCCGCTCGCTCGTCGAGCGCGCGGCGGCCGCCGGCTATCGCGCGGTCGTCGTCACCGTCGATCTGCCGGTGCTCGGGTACCGCGAACGCGATCGGCGGTCCGGGTTCGAACTGCCGGCGCTCGGCAACTTCGTCGAGACCGCCGCGACCCACGGCAACCACGCGGCCGACGGGCTCGCGCCGGGCTTCGAGCAGCTGACGGACACCCTGTCCACGAGCCTGACGTGGGCGGACCTCGCGACGATCCGCTCGTGGTCGCCGCTGCCGATGGTCCTCAAGGGCGTCCTGGCGGCCGAGGACGCCCGACTCGCCGTCGAGCACGGCGTCGACGGCATCGTGGTGAGCAACCACGGGGCTCGGCAACTGGACCGCGTCCAGGCCAGCGCGGACGCGCTCGCACCGGTCGTGTCCGCGGCCGACGGTCGGCTCGAGGTCTGGGTGGACGGCGGCGTCCGCCGCGGCCTCGATATCGTCATCGCGCTCGCCCTCGGGGCCAAGGGGGTCCTGCTCGGCCGGCCGGCGTACTGGGCGCTGGCCGCCGCGGGCCAGGCCGGTGTCGAGCGCGCGCTGGCCGTCCTCCGCGAGGAGATGGAGGTGGCACTGGCGCTCCTCGGGGCTCCGACACCCGCCGACGTGCATGCCGAGCACCTCGTCGAGACCGGTCCCGAGCCTCGCTGAACGACCCCGGAACGCGACCGGGGCGCTACCCGGCCGCTGTCGACCGCATCGCGCGTCCTGGGGCAGGGTGAAGGCCGAGCGATCCGATCCACGGGGCCTGACGACCGCTCGCTTCCCCTTCTGACCGACCCCTTGAGGTACCACCATGTTCGAACGCGCCAAGGCGCTGGACGTGATCGAGAACGCCCTCGACACGGATCCCTACTGTCACGTGTGCGGTTCGCCGACCACCATCACCGACCACGACGGACACCTCGTCCTCGAGTGCGCCGCCGCGGAGTCGCCCGAGGGGCTGATGGCCCGCATCGCGGCGTTCGTCCTGCCGCACACGCGCCACGAGATCATCGACCTGTCCGAGGGGATCGCCGCCTGACGGCCGGCCACGGTGCGCGGGTCCGGCGCGTTCGGTACCCTCGCACCGATGGCCATCGACCTTCCGCCCGTCGACCCCGCACTCGTCGCCGAGGCGGCCGCGCTGGACCCTCCGACCGCCGCGGCACGCCACGCCGAGATCGCCCAGCAGGTCGTCCGGGCCAACGAGCTCTACTACGCGCAGGACGCGCCGGAGCTCTCCGACGCCGCGTACGATCAGCTCTTCCGGCAGCTCGTCGCGCTCGAGACCGCGCATCCGGGTCTCGTCACGCCGGACTCACCCACGCAGCGCGTCGGAGGCGCTCCCACCGGCACGTTCGACGAGGTCCGCCACGCGCGGCCGATGCTCTCGCTCGCGAATGCCTTCAGCCACGACGAGCTCCGGGCCTTCGATGCCCGCGTCCGCAAGGGCCTCGGCCTGGCGGCCGCCCCCGAGCCGGCGCCGGAGCTGCGATACGTCGCCGAGCTCAAGATCGACGGCCTCGCGATCAGCCTCCACTTCGACCGCGGTCGGTTCGTCCAGGGCGCGACTCGCGGGGACGGCACGACCGGCGAGGACGTCACCGCGAACCTGCGGACCATCGCCGTGGTCCCGGCGCGACTCGCCGAGCCCGCCACCCTCGACGCCCGCGGCGAAGTCTTCATGCCCCGGGCCGAGTTCGCGCGCATCAACGCGGAGCGCGAGGAGGCGGGGCTGCCCCTGTACGCGAATCCGCGCAACAGCGGCGCCGGCTCGCTGCGCCAGATCGACCCGTCGGTCACCGCGGGCCGCAAGCTCTCGGCCTGGTTCTACCAGCTGGTCGAGGACGCGTCATCGGCCGCGACCCAGACCGCGGCGCTCGAACGGCTCCTCGCCCTGGGCTTCCCGGTCAACCCGGACCGGGAGTCGGACCTGGATATCGACGGCGTCATCGCCTTCACGGAACGTTGGCGCGAAGCCCGCCATGCGCTGCCGTACGAGACCGACGGCGTCGTCGTGAAGGTGGACCGCTACGAGCAGCAGGAACGCCTGGGGATGGTCAGCCGGGCGCCGCGCTGGGCCATCGCCTTCAAGTTCCCGCCAGAGCAGGTGGAATCCTTCGTCGAGGACATCGTCCCGTATGTCGGACGGACCGGCACGCTGACGCCGGTCGCGCACCTCACGCCCACGAAGGTGGCGGGCTCGACGGTGGCGCGGGCCACGCTCCACAACCTCGACGAGGTCCGCCGCAAGGACATCCGCATCGGCGACTGGGTCGTGCTCCAGAAGGCGGGCGACGTCATCCCCGAGGTCGTGCGCCCCTTCACCGAGCGGCGGAGCGGGGCGGAGCGCGAGTTCGCGATGCCCGAGCGCTGCCCGGTCTGCGACACGCCGGTGGTCCAGGACGAGGGCGCCGTCCGCATCTACTGCCCGAACACCCGGTGCCCGGCACGGCTGGCCCAGGAGTACGGCCACTTCGTCGGCCGTGGCGGGATGGACATCGAAGGCGCCGGCTGGGCCGTCCTGAGCCAGCTCCTGGAGCGCGGCATGGTCCACTCTCGCGCGGACTTCTTCCGGCTCGGCGCCGACGACCTCGTGACCCTCGACCGGTTCGCGACGAAGAGCGCCGAGAACCTCGCGGCCCGGATCGCGCGGGCACGGGTGGGACGGCCACTGGCGCGCGTGCTCAACGGCCTCGGCATGCCGCAGGTCGGCGAGCAGACCGCCATCGACCTCTCGACATGGCTGGCCGGCCGGGTCCGGCCCGACGCGTACCCGCTCGACGACGGCGACACGGTGCCCGACCCGTGGTTCGCGGCCGTCGAGGCGGAGCTGCGCCGACTCGCCACCGAGTCGCCCGAGACGCTGACCGAGGTCCCGGGGATCGGACCGACGGTCGCCGCGGCCCTCGGTCGCTGGTTCACCGACGAGGCGACACGCGATGTCCTGCTCGAGCTCGTCGAGGTGGGTGTCGTGCCGGAGCGGCCGGCCGTCCGACCCGCCGGCGACGCCGTCGTCGGCCCGCTCGACGGCAAGTCCGTGGTCGTCACGGGCACGCTCGCGGGGTTCAGCCGACAGGAGGCCGAAGCCGCGGTGCGGGACGCCGGCGGAAAGGCGACCGGTTCCGTCTCGGCGAAGACCGACTATGTCGTGGCCGGCGAGAATGCCGGTACCAAGTTGACGAAGGCACAGGAGCTCGGTGTCCCGATCCTCGACGAGGACGGGTTCCGCCGGGTCCTGGCCGGCGAGGAGGCGTGATGTCGAGTCCGGATCCGGTCCGCGAGGCCGCGGCCTATCAGGCGTCGTTACTGGCGGCGCTCGGCGACGACGATCCGGCGGTCGCCCAGGCCTCGACCGCGGCGGTCGTGCGGGCGCTGGTCGACGACGCGGGCGCGGACCTGTGGACCCGGCCGGAGCCGGGCGAGTGGTCCGTCCTCGGCTGCATCGACCACATCGTGGACGCCGAGCTCGTCATGGCGGGCCGCTATCGCTGGACCATCGCGCACGACGAGCCCGAGATCATCGGCTACGACCAGGACCTCTGGGTCGACCGGCTCCACCGACCTGACGAGGACCCGGCGTCGCTGTTGGCGCTCTTCGGGGCGTTGCGGACCGCGAACCTCGCCCTTTGGGGACAGACGACGCCGGTCGAACGGGCCAGGATCGCCGTGCATCGGGAACGCGGGCCGGAGAGCGTCGACCTGATGTTCCGGATGATCGGCGGCCACGACCGGGTCCACCTGGCCCAGGCGCGCCGAGCCCTGGCCGCCGTCCGGGCTGGCGATCCGAGCTAGGCGCTACGCCTCGCGTAGCGCTCCATCAGCTCGCTGACCGCCGTGCGCGCGGCGGCCCACTCGGGCTGGTCGCCGAAGATGTCGGCACCCGCGCCCCAGCGGCGCAGCTGGGTCATCGCCGTGACGATCGCGTCATGCGCGAGCTGCCGCTGGCGTCCCGCCTCGACCTGGCCCGTGACGAGGTACCGGCGGACGACGTCGAACGGCGCGGTCCATCGGCCGACGCGCAGCCGGTCACCCTCGCGGAGCGTCTCCAGCCAGTCGTCGTCGCCGACGGGATGGCGCTCGTGCTCGGCCTGGTGTCGGACCAGGTCGACGCGGAGGCCGACGTGGTCGAGGCTCGGCAAGCGACCGTCGTCATCGACGATCACGTAGCAGACGGGGCAGACCGGCAACTCGACGTCGCCGGGCGGGGGAGCGCCGTACGGCAGGCCGCATCGACGGCAGAAGGTCGCGTCGGCGCGAGCCGACGGGGTGCCGCAGCGGAGGCAGGCCAGGACGAGCGTCTCGGGAGGTCGAGCCACGATGCCAAGGGTGCGACCGCGGACCGCGTCGCCACCATCACCCCATCGGGTCGCCGCGGCCGCCAGGAGTCATGGATCGGTGCGTCAGGTCAACCGAGCGCGTGGTTGAACTGCCCCCAGACGGCGGTCGGCTCCCAGTGGAGCGGGTCGCCCCGGATCAGCCGCGGCGCGCGCCACGCCTCGGTCCAGCCAGCCGCCGCCAGTCGCGCGGCCCCGACGGCGTTCTCGCGGAGGATGCCCGCTCGAACCCGGCGCTCGGGCCCCGCGGCACGCCGCCGGGCCTCGAGGATGGCCATCGCGACATCCGCGTCCGGGGCGATCGTCGCGCCACCGCCCCATGGCGCCCGGACCACGAACCCGGCCGAGGTGGCCGGGCGTCGTCGTCGAGCAGCCGCGTCGAGTCGGGCGTCGCGAACGCCTCGAGCAGGTGGCGTCGGTCCTCGCCGGTCGCCGCAGCGTCGAGGGCCGCCATCGCGGCGAGGTCGTCGGCCCGGAACGGGCGGATCCGCGGATCGACGGGACCGACCGGAAGGCCCGCGGCTTCCATCGTCAGGTACCAGGTGGCGACCTCGAACCCGATGCGCTCGTAGAGCGGCCGGCCGGCATCGGTCGCGACGAGGACGATCGTCCGGCAGCCGGCCGACTCGGCCTGCTCGATGACCGTCCGGGTGAGCGCCATCCCGACCCCGTCGCGACGGCGCTCCGGCGCGACCCAGACCGTGCCGACCCAGCCGACCGACCCGTTGACGGACGCGACGGCCGTCGCGAAGGCTCGGCCGTCCTCGTCGACGGCGACCGCGGCGCGACATGCCGGGTGCGTCGCCACGAAGCGGAGCCACGTGCGGCGGTCGCCCCAGTCGTCGGCGAGGATCATGGCCGTCAGGCCGTCGATGTCGGGGAGCGCCATCGGACGGATCATGGCGGTGGCCATGGCCGAGCATCCTACGTCGCCGGCGATGCCGGGTCGTCCGGTCCGGACGGTCGTCCGGACCGGCTCGTCGGCTATCATCGACCTGTGGCCACCCTGACCCGCGCCGACGTCGAGCACGTCGCCTACCTCGCCCGCCTCGGCCTGTCGGAGGCCGAACTCGAGCGCCTCGAGGGGCAGCTCAACCACATCCTCGACCAGTACGCGATCCTCGCGGCGGTGCCGACCGACCACATCGCCCCGACCGCCCAGACGATCGAGCTCGAGAACATCCTGCGTGACGACGTCGTCACGCCGTCGCTCACGGCCGACGACGTCCGGGCCAACGCGGCCGAGCACGACGGCGACTACATCGTCGTGCCCGCGATCCTGGGCGGCGAGTGACGCCTCGCCCGGTCTGATCGAGCCCGACCGATGCCCACCGACCTGACTCGCCTCCGCGCACACGAGCTCGCCGCGCTGCTGCGCGGCGGCGAGGTGTCGTCGAGGAGGCGACGCGCGCGTCGCTCGACGCCGCCGAACGTGGGAACGGCGCCTTGAATGCCTGGCTCGCGATCGATCGGTCGCGGGCGACCGATGCCGCCGCGATCGCCGATGAGCGGCTGGCCAGCGCCCGCGCCGAGGGCCCGGCCGCCGTCGCCGCCCTCCACCCGTTGCTGGGGGTCCCGATCGGCCTCAAGGACCTCGTCTCGGTCCGCGGCTGGCAGTGCACGGCCGGGTCGAAGATCCTCGACGGCTACATCGCGCCGTACGACGCCCACATCACCGAGCGGCTGCACGCCGCCGGCGCCGTCATCGTCGGCAAGACGAACATGGACGAGTTCGCGATGGGCTCGTCGACCGAGCACTCGGCCTACGGCCCGGTCCGCAACCCGTGGGCGCTCGACCGCGTCCCCGGCGGCAGCAGCGGTGGGTCCGCGGCCGCCGTCGCCGCCTACCACGTCCCGCTCGCGATCGGCACGGACACGGGCGGGTCGATCCGCCAGCCGGCCGCCTTGACCGGGATCGTCGGCATGAAGCCGACGTATGGCCGCGTCAGCCGGTACGGCATCGTCGCCTTCGCGTCGTCGCTCGACCAGATCGGCCCGTTCGCCCGGGACGTCCGTGATGCCGCCGCCCTGCTCCACGCGGTCGCGGGCCGGGACCCTCGCGATTCGACGTCGTCGCCGGAGCCCGTGCCCGACGCGCTGCTCGGCCTCGCCTCGAGTGACGACGAGGCGGCATCCGCGCTGCGCGGCAAGCGGATCGGGCTCCCGAAGGAGTACTTCGTGGCCGGGATGGAGCCCGGGGTGGAGGCCACCGTGCGGGCGGCCGTGGCGGCGCTCCAGTCGGCTGGCGCGCTCGTCGAGGAGGTCAGCCTCCCGCACACCGATTACGGGCTCGCGACCTACTACATCGTGGCGCCGGCGGAGGCGTCGGCGAACCTCGCCCGCTACGACGGCATCCGCTACGGACCGCGCCTCGGCGACGGCAGCGACGTCCTCGCCGGCTACCTCGCTACGCGGGGACAGGGGTTCGGGCCGGAGGTCAAGCGCCGCATCATGCTCGGCACGTACGCCCTGTCGGCCGGCTACTACGACGCCTACTACCTCAAGGCGCAGAAGGTCCGGACCCTCATCAAGGGCGACTTCGATGCCCTGTGGGCGCAGGGTTTCGACGCCCTGGTGGCCCCGACGAGCCCGACGGTCGCCTTCCCGCTCGGCGCCCGACTGGAGGACCCGGTGAGCATGTACCTCTCGGACGCGTGCACGTTGCCGGTGAACATGGCGGGCCTGCCCGGGGTGAGCATCCCGTGCGGCCTCTCCGACGGCCTCCCGGTCGGCCTCCAGCTCATCGGCGCCCCGTGGTCGGAGCCGAGCTTGTTCGAGCTCGCCCGGGGCTATGAGGGGATCACCGCCGACGCCGGCTGGCGGGCGCTCGAGCCGGCCGATCTCGCCGCCTCTAACGCCGGAGCGTGACGGCCTTCGAGCCCGAAGCCTGGGGCGACGCCTGACGGTCGGAAGCGCCCGGCGAGAGGGGCCGGGCGGCCCTGTGCGCGGGAACGCCGGGCGAGCAGCATCGTGGCGGAGGTGACGCATGCGCGTTCGTTTCATGCTGGCCGGCGTGGTCGTCGGCACCGCGGCGGGGATCGCCGTGTCGGAGGTCCGCCGCTGGTGGCGGAGCTGGGGGATCGATCCCGACGAGTCCGGTCGGATCGCTCGCGGGCGACGATGTGGTCGCCGATCCGGTCGCGAGCGAGACCCGGGGGATCACGATCGACGCGACCCCGGAGCAGGTCTGGCCGTGGCTGGTCCAGATGGGCTTCGGCCGGGCCGGCTGGTACAGCTACGACCGGCTCGACCAGCGCGGCCAGAGCGCCGACGGCATCGTCGAGGCGTGGCAGTCGTTCAAGGTCGGCGACATCGTGCCGACGCATCCCGGCGGCGGCTTCGAGGTGGTCGAGATCCAACCCGCATCGGTCGATCGTCCTCCGCTCGGACACCGCCCTGGTGAAGGCGCAGGCCGACGCCTGGGCGAAGCAGCGGGGCGCCCGCACGGATGCGACCGAGGCGGCCGCCGAGGCGGCGGCGACATCGACCGCCGGTCTCGCCGCGAGTGGCGCGATCCTCGGGCAGACCCCGCAGCAGTTCTCGGCAAGCTGGGCCTTCGTCATCGAGCCGATGAGCGGCGGCCGGTCGCGGCTCATCGAGCGCTTCCGCGTCTGGTACGGCGAGTCCGGGATGGCGTCGCACGTCGTGATGCCGGTCGTCGGGTTCGGCGTGTTCGTGATGATGCAGCGTCAGATGGTGGGGATCCGGACGCGGGCGGAACGACTGGCCGTCGCACGGACGAGGTCCACGACGCCGCCGGCTCCGACCCCGGCCGACGCCGGCGAGCCGCGCGCGTCCGCCGAGCCGACGCCACCCAGCCAGGAACGGCCGCGACAAGGCGACGGAAGGCCCGGAGCTCGCGACGGCGACCGTCGACTGACGCGACCGCGCAAGCCAGGGGCTCGCCCCACGGCGGTCGGATGCCGTAGGCTCTCGGAGTCATGACGACCGACCGCCGTGGCCCCGCGACCGAGACCATCCGACCGCCGCTCGCCGATCGGGCGCTGTCGCAGCGCGTCCTCGACGTCCCGCCGTCGGGGATCCGCAAGTTCTTCGACATCCTCGCGACGATGGACGACGTCATCAGCCTCGGGGTGGGGGAGCCGGACTTCGACACGCCGCGGGCGATCGTCGAGGCCGGGGTCGAATCGCTCCGCGAGGGCCGGACGCACTACACCTCCAACTACGGCACGCTCGAGCTGCGACGGGCGCTGGCGGACCATCTCGAGCGGCGCTACGGCGTCCGCTACGACCCGGCGACGGAGATCCTGATCACGGTCGGCGCGTCCGAGGCCGTGGACCTGGCCCTGCGGGCGACGTGCGACCCCGGCGACGAGGTCATCCTCCACGAGCCCTCGTACGTGGCGTACGTGCCCGCGATCGTGTTCGCGGGCGGCACCGTCCGCCACGTGGCCACCCGGTTCGAGGACGACTTCGCGCTGGACCCCGCGGCGGTCGAGGCGGCGATCACGCCGCGCACGAAGGCCCTGTTCCTCGGCTATCCCTGCAATCCGACGGGCGCGGTGCTCCCGGTCGAGGTCCAGGACGCCCTCGCCGAGATCGCCGTGCGTCACGACCTGCTCGTCTACAGCGACGAGATCTACGACCGGCTCGCGTACGGCACGTACACGCATCGGGCGATGAGCGCGCTGCCGGGCATGCGCGAGCGCACGGTCCTCATGGGCGGGTTCTCGAAGGCCTACGCGATGACCGGCTGGCGGGTGGGGTACGTGGCCGCGCCCGCGGCGATCCTCGAGGGCATCGTCAAGGTCCACCAGTACGGGATCATGTCGGCGCCGACGACGGCCCAGGACGCGGCCCTCGTGGCCGTGGTCGAGGGCGAGCCCGAGGTCGAGCGGATGCGCGCCGAGTACGACCGTCGACGCCGGCTCGTGGTCGACGGGCTCAACGCGATGGGCCTCGAGACCTTCGAGCCGCGCGGCGCGTTCTACGCCTTCCCGAAGATCACCTCCACGGGCCTCACCGACGACGAGTTCACCGAGCGACTGCTCGTGGAGGAGCGCGTCGCGGTCGTCCCGGGGAGCGCCTTCGGGCCGTCCGGCGCCGGCCACGTGCGCATGTGCTACGCCACCTCGTACGAGCGGCTCGAGGAGGCGCTCCGGCGCATCGGCCGGTTCGTCGAGCGCGTCCGCCCGGCCTGACCCGGCCCGGGTCGGCCGGATCGGTCAGGCCAGCGTCTCGTCGTAGTCGATGCGCCGGCGCGGATGACGTCGCGCAGCCACCAGCCGCTGTCCTTGACGGTCCGGCGACCGCCCTCCCCGTCGAAGTCGACCCAGACGATCCCGAAGCGCTGCGTGTAGCCGGCCGCCCATTCGAAGTTGTCGAGCAGCGACCACGCGAAGTAGCCGCGGACGTCGCAGCCGTCGTCGATGGCCCGGGCGAGCTGGCCGACGTGCCCGGACGAGGTAGTCCACGCGGTCGGCGTCGTGGACGCGCCCGTCCGCGCCGGGGCCGGTCGGCTCGGCGCAGCCGTTCTCCGTGATGTAGATGGCGGGGTGGCCGTAGTCGCGGTCGACGCGCCGGACGATGCGGTACATGGCCGCCGGCCAGACCTCCCAGCCGAACGAGGTCCGGCGCCCGGGTCCCTCCAGCCGGCGTGACGAGGACGCGGGCGTCCGTGGGGTCGTGGGCGATGATCGCCCGCGAGTAGACGTTGAGCGCGATGAAGTCGAGGGTGGACGCCATCGCCTCGAGGTCGCCGGGACGGATGTCCATCCGCGCCAGGACGGCGTCCTGGTCCGTGTACGCGACGGGGTAGCGCCCACGCAGCAGCGGGTCCAGGTACCACGCGTTCACGCGCGCGTGGTGGCGCTCCGCGGCCGCGAGGTCGAGTGGGTCGTCCGTAGGCGGGATACGCCGGCTCCATGTTGAACGCCGAGCCGACCGACGCCCCCGGGGCCGCCGCTCGCACGGCGCGGAGCGCCTCGGCGTGGGCGAGGTTCACCACGTGGCTCGCGCGCAGCGCCAGGTCGGGGTCGCGGAAGCCCGGCGCGTGCTCCCCGCTCGCGTGCCCCATGTCCACGAAGATCTGCGGCTCGTTGAGCACCGTCCAGGTCCCGACCCGGTCTCCCAGGCGGCGCACGACGGCGTCCGCGTACTCGGCGAAGGGGCCGATGACGGCCCGGTCCGCCCAGCCGCCGGCATCCTGGGCCCACCCCGGCAGGTCCCAGTGGAACAAGGTCGGGAACGGGGCGATGCCGTTCGCGAGGAGCGCGTCGACGAGTCGGTCGTAGTGATCCAGGCCCGCGTCGTTGATGGCGCCATCCGCCGAGGGAACGACGCGCGGCCACGAGACGCTGAATCGATACGCACCGAGGCCGAGCTCGCGCAGGATCGCCACGTCCTCGGGATAGCGGTGGTACTGGTCGCAGGCCACGTCACCGCTGGATCCGTCGGCGATGTTCCCGGGCGCGTGCGCGAATCGATCCCAGATCGACTCGCTCTTGCCGTCGGCCTGCCACGCGCCTTCGACCTGGTAGGCGGACGTCGCCGCGCCCCAGGTGAAGCCGCGTGGGAACGTGGTGTGCCTCACCGTCCGGCCGGCTCGTGGATCGGCCAGGAGAGCGCGTCCCGCCAGCGCATCGAGTCGCCCGAGGGGACGTCGCGGACCTCCCAGCGCTCCAGCAGGGTCGTCGAGGCGCCCGGCGCGAGGGCCTCCATCGGGCCGAGGACCTCCAATTCGATGAATCGCGAACCGCAGAAGGTCTCGACGTTGCACCCGAGGTCCGGGTACGGGGCGCCGGCGACCGGTTCGAACCGGCGCACGATCGCGATCCCGTCGCGGACGTAGGCGACCCAGCCGGAGTCATCGAGGCAGCCGACCTTCAGGTCCGTGCCCGCCTCGGCGTCCACGGTCACCAGGCCTTCCCGGATGCGGAGGCGCGGGTCGTCCAGCGACGCGTAGGGCCACAGCACCAGCGAGCGGTTCGGCCGCGTCTCGTGCCCGGCGACCGCCTCGCGCAGCGGCAGCAACGCCTGGCCGCCGAGCGGCAGCTGGGTGATCGACCACGGCGCGAGCTCGAGCGGGTGCGACCCGCGGTTCTCGACACGGTGCAGGACGGACAGCGACGGCAGCGCCGGGTCGAGCCGCACCTCGATCGAGCGGACGCACCCGGTCCTGGACTCCTCGGCCCCGGTCAGCCGCACGCCGTCGGCGAGCGGGAGGACCGCGAGACCGTCGGAATCCGGGATGGCGGCCTGCTCCGAGTCCTCGGGCGCCAGCCACAGCCGATGTCCGCCGAGCAGCTCGTACCGTCCGAGGGCCGTCTCCCAGCCGAGGTCCGGCGTCTCGGCGAGCAGGTTGGCCGGAGCGCCGGCACGACGGAGGCCGACGATCCGCGGGCCGGCCGCCGCCAGCATCTCGACCACGATGGCGCCATTGGCGATGCGCACGGTCGGTCGTCCGTGGAAGTCCCCGGTCGTGGACCGGACGCCGGTGTCGTCGGACCCGATCATGCCAGCCGGACCTCGACCCGCACCGTCGGCGTGCCGGCTTCGGGGAGCGCGATCAGCGTGCCCTCGATCGGGCGGCCGTCGACGACGACCTCGACTCGGGGGCCGCCAGCGGCCGTGTCGACGCCATCGGACGCTGACGGCCGCGTCACGGCCGCCGCGTCGCTGGACCTCGATGTCGTAGGTCGTGCCACGGAAGCGCCGGGTCGCCCGGAACGAGGTCCAGGACTCGGGGACGACGGGCTCGATCCGCAGGCCGTCGTGCTCGGGCCGGATGCCGAGGATCCACTGGCTGATCGCGACCATGTTCCAGGCGGCGGTCCCGGTCAGCCACGAGTTCTTGGCCTCGCCTGGTGTCGGCGCGTCGCGCCCCGCGATCATCTGCGCGTAGACGTACGGCTCGCACCGGTGGACCTCGGAGATCGCCTCGCGCGCGGACGGGTTGATCCGCAGGTAGTAGTCGAGCGCCCCGTCGCCGTTCCCCACGATCGCCTCCGCGATCATCATCCAGGGGTTCGTGTGGCAGAAGATGCCGGCGTTCTCCTTGTAGCCCGGCGGGTACGACGAGATCTCGCCGAGCTCGAGGTGGTAGGTCGCGTAGGCGGGCTGCTGCAGCACGATCCCGTGCGGCGTCGCCAGCTGTTCCCGCACCGACGCGACCGCGGTCCGGGTGCGCCCGTCGTCGAGGCCCACGCCGGCCATCGCCATCAGCCCCTGCGGCTCGATGAAGATGCGGCCCTCGTCGTTCTCGGCCGAACCCACGACCCGTCCGGCGTGGTCGTACGCCCGCCGGTACCAGGCCCCGTCCCATCCGTGGGCCTCGATGGCGGCCGTCATCGAGGCCGCGGCGGCGGCGCAGCGGGACGCCTCCGGACCGTCGCCGACCAGCCTGGCGATCGCCTCGGCCTCGCGAGCGGCAAGGACGAAGAGCCCGGCGATGAACACGGATTCGGCCACGCCGCCGGGCCGGTTCGGTGCCGTCTGGAAGGACTCGCCGGGTCGGTCGGAGAACACGTTGAGGTTGAGGCAGTCGTTCCAGTCGGCCCGCCCGATGAGCGGCAGGCCGTGGGGGCCGAGGCGCTCGAGCGTGAAATCGATGCAGCGGCGCAGGTGGTCGCGGAGCGGCGTCGCCGAGCCCGGCTCGTTGTCCCACGGCACATCCTCATCGAGGATCGCCACGTCGCCGGTCTCCTTGAGATAGGCGGCGACGCCCAGGACCAGCCACGCCGGGTCGTCGTTGAACCCGGATCCGACGTCGTGGTTGCCGCGCTTCGTCAGCGGCTGGTATTGGTGGTAGGCGCCGCCGTCGGGCAGCTGGGTCGCGGCGATGTCGAGGATCCGCGCCCGCGCTCGCCCCGGGACCATGTGGACGAAGCCGAGCAGGTCCTGGTTGGAGTCGCGGAACCCCATCCCGCGCCCGATGCCCGACTCGAACATGGACGCGGATCGCGACAGGTTGAACGTGACCATGCACTGGTACGGGTTCCACGTGTTGACCATCCGGTCGACGTGCGGGTCGCCGGTGGTCACCTGGAGCGTGTCAAGGCGCTCCGTCCAGCCGGCCCGCAGCGTGGCGAGGTCCTCGTCGGCCTGCCCCGCGCGTCGATAGCGGTCGATCACGGCCCGGGCCCGCGCCGTGTCGGGTCGGCGGGAGCCGGGAGGGTCGTACTTGTGGTCGGCGGGGTTCTCCGTGTAGCCGACCAGGAAGGTCACGTCGCGCGTCTCGCCCGGTTCGAGGACGAGGGCCGTCTGGAGCGCCCCGATCGGCTGCCAGCCGTGGGCGATCGAGTCGGTCATCCGCCCGGCTTCCACGGCGGCCGGCCGGTCCCAGCCGCGGTACGCGCCGAGGAACGCCTCCCTCGATGTCTCGTACCCCGACACCGGCGCCGAGCACGCGAACCAGGCGTAGTGGTCGCGGCGCTCGCGGTACTCCGTCACGTGGTAGACGACGCCGTCCTCGACGTGGACCTCGCCGGTCGACAGGTTCCGCTGGAAGTTCGTCGCGTCGTCCTGGGCGTCCCAGAGGCAGAACTCCACGGCGCCGAACAGGGACAGCCGCGCGGTGGCCGACCGCTCGTTCGTGACGCGGGTCCGCCAGAGCTCGAGGGTCTCCCCGGGCGGCACGAGGTACGTCGTCTCGACGCGGATCCCGCCGCGGGCGGCCGCGATGATCACGGTGTACCCGAGGCCGTGCCGGCAGGTGTAGTCGTCGAGTCTCCCGCTGGGTCGGCTGCCAGCCCGGGTTCCAGTAGTCGCCCGTCTCGTCGTCGCGGACGTAGAGGAACCGGCCGCCCACGTCGAGCGGGGCGTTGTTGTAGCGGTAGCGGATCAGCCGGCGCAGCCGCGCGTCGCGGAAGAAGGCGTAGCCGCCGGCGGTGTTCGACACGAGCGCGAAGTAGTCCTCGCTGCCGAGGTAGTTGATCCAGGGCAGCGGCGTGTCCGGGCGGGTGATGACGTATTCGCGGCGCTCGTCGTCGAACTGGCCGTAGCGCAACCGAGAACTCCTTCGTCCGGGGGCGTCTGGGACCCGGTTCCGTGCTGGCGGCCGCGCGGCCGGACTACTTCTCCACTCCGGTGATGACGACGCCGCGCATGAACGCCCGTTGAGCGAACAGGAAGACCACGATCGGGACGGCCATCGTCAGCAGCGCAGACGCCTGGATGAGCGTCGGCTGGCTCGCGTACAGCGCGTTGTACTGCTGGATCGCGATCGACATCGGCTGCAGCTCGGGCTTGCTCCCGAGATAGAGCAGCGGCATGAAGAAGTCGTTCCAGGCGAAGAAGAAGTGGAACAGGCTGACCGCGGTGATGGCGGCGACCGACTGCGGGACGATGATCGACCGCAGGATCCGGAACGGCCCGGCGCCGTCGATCATCGCCGCCTCGTCGAGCTCGCGCGGGATCGACAGGAAGTACTGGCGCAGCAGGAACACGTTGTAGGCGTTGGCGAAACAGTGCGGGATGATGAGCGGCAGCCACGTCCCGTTCCAGCCGATCGACGTGAAGAGCACGTACTGCGGGAGGAGCGTGACCTGGAACGGCAGGATGATCGTCGCGATCAGCACGATGAAGAGGACGTTCTTGCCGGGGAACCGGAACCGCGCGAACCCGTAGGCGACCAGGATCGACGACGTGACCGCGCCGAGCGTGCTGAGCAGCGCGATCCCGAAGGTGTTGCGCAGGAGCCGCGGGAAGTTCAACTGGTTCCAGGCGGTCGTGAAGTTGTCGATGAGCGGAGCGAACGTCCACGCCTGTGCCAGCGTCCGCCAGCGGCCCGTCCACTCGATCGGCGTCTGGCTCGGGTCGGTCGGGTCGATGAAGGTGCTCGACTCTCGTCCGGCCTCGATGAGGATGAGTTGCCGGGTCGACCCGTCCGGGAACGGGACCGTGTAGACGGGGTAGTCCTGGCCCTGGTACTGGGCGGTCTGCGGGGAGGCCGGCCAGACCGGCGCTCCCGGGGTCGTCGACTGCCCGGGCTGCTGGAAGGCGGTCGTCACCATGTACAGCATCGGCAGCAGGAGCGCGCTGATGATGACGAGCGCGAACATGAGCAGCATCGATCGCGCGAGGAACCGGCGGTACGAGCGCGCGACCGGCCCGCGTTCGCTGAAGGCCCGGCCGCGAGACCGCTCGCGCGACTCCTGGGGCTTCGCGGTCGCCGTCATCGATCGTCACCCGCGTAGTACACCCGCCGCCGGGCGAACCCGAACAGCAACAGCGTCAGCACCAGCACGATGACGAACAGCAGCCAGGCGATCGCCGCCGCGTAGCCCATGTGGTTGAACACGAAGCCTTCGCGGAAGAGCACGAGATTGATGAAGAGCGTGGCGTTGTTCGGGTCGCCGCGGCCGTTCGTCATCACGTAGGCCTGCGTGAAGTACTGGAACGTGCCGATCAGGACGATCACGAGGTTGTAGAACAGCACCGGCGAGATCAGCGGGATCGTGATCCGCCGCAACGATTGCCAGGCGCCCGCACCGTCGATCCGAGCCGCTTCGTACAGCTCGGTCGGCACCGACTGGAGGCCGGCGATGTTGATGATCATGAAGTTGCCGATCGCCCAGAGCCCGATGATCGAGAGCGCCGGGTAGATCCACGTCTCGCTGTTGATCCAGTCGGGCCGCGGTAGCCCGAGGGACCCGAGGATCTGGTTCATCCACCCGGTCTCGGTGTTGAGGAAGCCCATCCAGACGAGCGTCGAGGCGACGAGCGGGATCATGATCGGCAGGTAGACGAGCGTGCGCAGCGCGCCCTTGGCCGGGAGCTTGGGATGGTTGAGCAGGAGGGCGAACCCGAGGCTCGCGCCCATCGTGATGGGGATCGCGATGAGCGCGAACTTGAAGGTCGCGATCAGCGACTGGCCGATCGTCGGGTCGTTCGTCATCCGGACGTAGTTGTCGAGGCCGATGAACTTCGTCGTTTCCGGATGGACGAGGTTGAAGTCGGTCAACGACATCACGAACGACGCGATCATGGGACCAGCGATGAACAGGACGAGGCCGATCAGCCATGGCCCGACGAACACGTAGCCCCAGAACGCCTCGCGCACGGATGGCCGAAGCACGAACCGCGACGACGGGTTCCCGGGGCTGGGCAGCTCCTCGATCGTCGGGGTCATGACCTGTCGGCTCCGTGGGGTGGGGCGTGCGTGGATGAGGATGTCGACCCCCGGGCGGACGGGGGGATCCGCCCGGGGGTCGCTGGAGGAGGGAGGCTGCTAGGGGTTCTTGTCCGGGGCAGCGTCGAAGATGCCCTGGAGCGTGGTCTGGAGCGTATCGAGGTCGGCGTCGATGTCGGCGCTCTGCGCCGTGCGGTAGCCGACACCGAACTTCTGCCAGGCGGCCTTGCTCTTGGCATAGTCCGGGACCCACGCCTGATGGTTGGGGATGTCCGGGTAGCCGAGCATGGCCGTCGGGACGGACCAGTCGAGCTTGGCCTTCGGGTAGGCCTTGTTGACCGAGTCCATGAACGGCTGCTGCAGGGACGTGTCGGCCGGCATGGCGCCGTAGATCGTCGCCAGGTCGCCCGAGGCGGCAAGCGCGGACAGGACGGCGAACGCCTGGTCCGGGTGCTTGGTGGTCTTGAGCATGCTGAACGTGTCCGCGTGCAGCTTGGCCGTGGTGACGCCGTTGTACGACGGGGCGACAGCCCAGCCGAAGTTGTCACCGACGATCGGCTTGGCCGGAGCCCCCGGGTTCACGCAGCACGTGTACCAGGTGTGGATCTCGGTCATGGCGAGGTTGCCCGACTGGAACTCGTTGCCCTTGGCCAGCAGGTCGCTGTTGACCTGGTTCTGGTTGGGGATGAAGTGGTCCTTCCAGACGCCGTCGTTGAACCAGTGGATGCCCGTGCGCGTCGCGTCGGGGATCTGTGCGGTCTTGCCGTCGGCGGCAAGGAAGGAGCCGGGGCCGAACAGGGCCGTCTCGGCGATCGGGGCGTTGTCGGCCCACTGGGAGTCGAAGCCCCACTGGACGATCGTTCGTCGGGTCGAAGTCGGCCGACGTGGCGTCGTTGCCGTTCTTGTCGACGGTCAGCTTCATGCCGAGGTCGCGCACGGCCGCCATGTCCCACGGCTTGCCCTGGTAGAGGTCACCGACCTTGGTCGGCGGGTACGGGAGCTTGGCCTCGTCGAAGAGCTTCTTGTTGTACCAGAGCATCGACGGATACGTCCCGAACGGCACGCCGATGGTCGAGCCGCCCTTGCCGATCTTGAAGAAGTCCTTCATGGCGTCCGGGTACTTGCTCATGTCGTAGCCGGTGGAGTCGATCTGCGGCTGCAGGTCGGCCAGCTGGTCGATGAACAGGTTCAGGCCCTCGACACCGACCGGGCCGATGATGTCCGGCGCGTTGCCGGCGGCGATCTGCGTCTTGAGGATGTTGGCCGCGACCTTGTTGTCGTAGATCTCGAGCGAGATGTACGCCTTGTCCTTGTTCGCGGGGTCGTTGTTGAACTTGTTGACGAAGTCCGACTGGACCTGGATCTGCTGGGGCTGACCGCCCGCGCCAAGGCCGACGAACCAGCGGATGATCTGTCCGCCGTTGGGGCCGGGGACGCTCGCGTCGATCGGGGCCGGGGTCACGAGCGGGGTCGGCTCCGGGGTGACGGCCGCCGAAGCGGCTGCTGACGGCGCGGCGCTGGGGGCGGTACTGGCCGATGGGGACGTGGCTGCGGCGCCGCAGGCCGCCGCCACGATGGCGATGACTCCGGCGAAAGCGAGCAACGCTCGCGGACCGGATCGAGTCCTAAACATCGCGATCGACTCCTCCTACGTGAGACCTTCGCTTGATCTCATACCTCTGTGGATCGAGGCCAAATGGGTTGGGGTCAGGGCCTCACGGACCAGGACCCGCCGGTCGCCGGCCGGCTCAGGGCTTGCGCCTCCCGGCGCTCGAGGCGCGACGGACGAGTTCCGTGGCCAGGATCACGCGCCGTGGCACGGGATCCGAGCCTTCGACGAGATCGATGAGCTGTCGGGCCATCTCGTGGCCCATCTCCTCGATCGGCTGTCGGACACTGGTGAGGGCCGGACGGGTCGTCATGGCGACGGCCGAGTCGTCGAAGCCGGCGATCGCCACGTCCTCGGGGACGCGACGCCCGGCGGCGGCGAGCACGGTCATGGCCCCGGCGGCCGTCAGGTCGGACGCGGCGAAGACCGCGTCGATGTCCGGGCGGGCGGCCAGGAGCCGCTCCATGCCGGCGACGCCGCTCTCCTGGCTGAAGTCGCCGACCGCGACCAGATCCGGCGCGGCCGCGAGCCCGGCTTCCGCGAGGGCATCGTGATACCCCGCGAGTCGGTCGATGCCCGGCGCCATGTCAGCCGGGCCGGTGATCGTGGCGATGGTCTTGCGCCCGCCGGCGATCAGGTGCTCGACGGCGCTGCGTGCCCCGCCGCGATTGTCGACGTCGACGTAGCTGGCCGGGACGCCGTGCGGTGGCCGCCACCCGCCGACCACCACGGGCACCCCAGCGGCCGCGATGCGAGCCGGGAGGGGGTCGTCACCATGGAGGCTGACGAGCAGCGCCCCATCGACGTGGCCCGCGGTGAGGTAGTCGGCGGTGCGGTGCGTCTCCGTCGGGGAGGAGGGCATCAACAACACGAGCTGGAGGTCTCGAGCCGCCAGGACGGTGCTGATGCCGCGAAGGAGACGCGGGAAGAACGGATCACTGAAGAGCCGGCCGGTCGGCTCCGCGATGACGACGGCGATGGAGTCACTGCGCCTCGTGACGAGGCTGCGCGCCGCGCGGTTGGGGACGTAGCCCAGCTCGGCGATGGCGGCCTGGACGGATCGGCGGACGTCCGGGCTGACCCGCGGGGAGCCGTTCACGACGCGCGAGACGGTCGCGCGGGAGACACCGGAGCGCGACGCGACCTCCTCGAGGGTGGCGCCGTTGCGGCGGTCTCGCGTGATGCTTCGCGTCACGGTATCGCATCCCTCGTATGAGAGCGCTCTCACGCTCGATACGCACCATAACAGGGCGTGTCAAGAGAGCGCTCTCACGCACGGATGGTGACGTTCCGGAGACATCCCGGTGCCGGGACGAGCCGTCGCGGACTCGTCCGGACCGCCCGGCGGACGCCGGGCCGCAAGGCGGTGGCCTATGCGAAACTAGGCCCATGGTCGAGACCGCCGCCACGCCCGCGCCTGCCCCCGGTCCGTCCGCTGCGGAGCGGTACGAGGCCGTGATCGGCATCGAGGTCCACTGCCAGCTCAAGACGGCCTCGAAGATGTTCTGCGGGTGCTCGACCGAGTACGACGGCGCCCCGCCGAACAGCCACGTGTGCCCGGTCTGCCTGGGTCTGCCCGGCGCCCTGCCGGTCATCAACCGACGCGCCGTCGAGCATGTCCTCGCGACCGGCCTCGCGATCGAGGCCACGGTGCCCGACGCCACTCGATGGGACCGCAAGAACTACTTCTACCCGGACCTCCCGAAGGGCTACCAGATCAGCCAGTACGACCTGCCGCTGGCCTCGCTCGGGCGGCTCGCGTTCGAGACCTCCGACGGGCCGTTCACCGTCGTCATCACCCGGGCCCATCTCGAGGAGGACACGGCGAAGCTCGTCCATGCCGCCGCCGCGGACGGCCGGCGCGTCAGCCTCGTCGACTTCAACCGGTCGGGCGCCCCGCTGATGGAGATCGTCACGGAGCCGGACATCCGGACCGCGGAACAGGCACGCCGATACGCGGAGGAGTTGCAGCTCCTCCTGCGCTCGATCGGGGCCTCGGATGCGGACATGGAGCGCGGCCAGATGCGCGTCGAGGCCAATGTCTCGCTGCGCCGACGCGGGACCGAGCCCTTCGGGACGCGGGTCGAGGTCAAGAACATGAACTCGTTCCGCGCCGTCGAGCGCGCGATCGCCTTCGAGATCGAGCGGCAGGCCGTCGCCCTCGATGCCGGACAGCCGCTGCTCCAGGAGACGCGCGGCTGGTCGGAGGAGCGCGGCGAGACGTATCGGATGCGGGTCAAGGAGACCTCGGACGATTACCGGTACTTCCCGGAGCCGGACCTTCCGCCGCTGCATCTCGAGGCGTCGTGGCTGACGACGATCCGGGCGGCCCTCCCCGAGTTGCCGGCGGCTCGGCGGACGCGCTACCGCGACGAGCTGGGCCTCTCGCCGTACGACGCCGCCGTGCTGGTCGCCGATCCGGATGCGGCCGCCCTCTTCGAGGCCACGATGGCCGCGGACCCGGGCCTGCCGGCCAAGACCGTCGCGAACTGGGTCACCGGGGAGTACCTGAAGCTGCGCAATGCCGCCTCGGCGGGCGTCACCGTCGCCGCGCCGGAGTTCGCCGCGGTCATCGCGGCCGTCGCGAACGGGTCGATCTCGCGGGCCAACGGGCGCGAGGTGCTCGAGGCCCATGTCGAGTCCGGCGCGACGGCGCGCTCGATCATCGAGGCCCGCGGCTTCCGCCAGATCTCCGACGCGGGCGCCATCGCCTCGGTGGTCGCGGACGTCCTGGCGGCGAACCCCGCGGCGGTCGCGGACTATCGCGCCGGCAAGCAGCAGGCCGTCGGGTTCCTCATCGGCCAGGTCATGAAGGCGACGAAGGGACAGGCCGACGCGGCGATGGCCGGCGACGCCGTGCGAGCGGCACTGGCGTCGTCCGCGGAGGGCTGACGATGGGCGCGATCAACCTCATCCTGTGGCTCGCCGGGATCGCCCTGATCGCGATCGGCTACACGCGCGCCAGAGGGCCGTGGTCGCGGTACCAGGCCCTCAAGGCCCAGGACGCGAACGTGGCCCGCTACGAGGCCTGGCGAGGGGGGACCCGCGACGATGGCAAGACCGGCGCCTCGGTGGCGATGGAGGTGCTCCGACGACAGGCGCAGGTGGGCGGCCTGATCGCGATCGCCGGCTTCGTCCTGGTGTTCCTCGGCTTCCTGATCAAGTGACGCGCGAGCGAACGCACGGACAGGGGTTCGCGACGCGGGCCATCCATGCGGGCGAGCGGCCGGACCCCACGACGCGGGCGCACAACACGCCGATCTACGCCACGGCCACCTTCGCCTTCGATTTCAGCCGCGGAGAAGGAGGACGCCGTCGACCGCTCCATGGCGTGGGAGCCGGACAGCTACTTCTATTCCCGGACCGGGAATCCGACGACGCGCGCGCTCGAGGAGAAGATCGCCTCGCTCGAGGGCGCGGAAGACGCCGTGGTCTCGTCGTCCGGGATGGCCGCCGTGTCGGCCACGCTGCTGGCACACCTCGGATCCGGCGACCACGTCGTCGTCGGCGACGAGCTGTTCGTGATCACCAAGGTGCTGCTCGAGGATGACTTCCCGCGGCGCGGGATCGCCGTCACCCCGGTCGACATGACGGACCTCGCCGCGGTCGAGGCCGCCATCACCCCCGCGACGAGGATGCTCTTCCTCGAGACGTCCACGAACCCGCGACTGCGCATCGCGGACCTCGATGCGGTCGCGGCGCTGGCGCACCGCCACGGGCTCACCGTCCTCGCCGACAACACGTTCCTCGGGCCGGCGTTGCTGCGGCCGCTCGAGCACGGCGCCGACCTGGTCCTCCACGCCGCCACGAAGTTCCTGTCCGGGCACGGCGACGCGGTGTCCGGGGTCGTCTCGGGGCCGAAGGCGCTCCTCGACCCGATCCGAAAGCAGACCGACACCCTCGGCCAGGCGGCGAGCCCATTCTCCAGCTGGCTCGTCCTGCGCGGGGTCCGGACCCTGCCGCTGCGCTCACGGGCGGCGTCGGCCAACGCCGCCGCGCTGGCGGCGCTCCTCGAAGGGCACGCGGCCGTGGAGTGGGTCCGCTACCCGGGGCTGGCGTCGCACCCGGACCACGCGGTCGCTCGGCGACTGCTCGGGCGACCACGCCGGCGCCATGCTGACGTTCCAGCCGCGCGGCGGCCTCGAGGGGATGGCCGCCTTCACGGACCACCTGCGCCTGTGCGACATCGGGGTCAGCCTCGGGGACGTCTACACGCTCGTCTACCCGCAGCCGAAGCGCGGCGGCCTCGTGCGCGTGTCCGTCGGCTGCGAGGACCTGGACGACCTGCTCGAGGATGTCCGGCTCGGGCTCTCGTTCGTCGCCTGAGGACCGGATCCGACCGTCAGCGCCCGACGATCCGGCGCCACTCGATGGCCGTGCACCGGTCCATGACGACGCTGAGGCCGGCGGCCTGCGCGATCCGCGCCGCCTCCCAGTCCACCACGCCCAGCTGGAGCCACAGGCAGCGCGCCCCGGTGGCCACGGCCTCCTCTGCGTGCGGGACGCACAGCTCGGAGCGACGGAAGACGTCGACGATGTCGAACGGACCGGTCGCCGCCACGGCTTCCGGGAGTGAGCGGAAGGCCGGGACGCCCAGCACGTCGCGCACGTTCGGGTTGATCGGCACGCAGTCGAACCCGTTGTGCTGGAGGTAGCGGAAGACCGTGTAGGACGGACGGCTCGGATCGCCGGACGCCCCGATCACCGCGATCCGCCGCGCGGCCCGCATGACCGCCTCGATCCCGGCGTCATCGAGCACCGGGACGGGCCCGCGTCCCTCGTGCAGGTCCAGGATCGCCGCCGTCCGGTCGCGGTCCGCCCGGTCGGGGCGCTCGGTGGTCAGGTCGCCGCCTCGCGTTCGTATGGCTGGCCGTCGGCGGCAGGCGGGATGCTGCGGCCGACCACGCCGGCCAGGATGACGATCGTCACGATGTACGGCAGCGCGTCGAAGAACTGGTTGGGGAGCGAGGACAGCAGCGACCCGAGCTCGCCCTCGGGCGGCGCGATCCGGATCGACTGGCTGATGCCCACGGACGAGGCGAACAACAGGGCCGCGCCGAACGCGCCCAGCGGGGACCAGCGCCCGACGATCATCGCCGCGAGGCCGATGAACCCGCGGCCGGCGGTCATCCCGGCCTGGAACGACGCCGTGGCCTCCATGCTCAGGTAGGCGCCGCCGAGCGCGGCCAGGACGCCGCCGGCGAGGACGTTGCGGTAGCGGAGCCGGATGACGTCGATGCCGACGGTCTCGGCCGCCCGCGGATGCTCGCCGACCGACCGGGTGCGCAGGCCCCAGCGGGACCGGAACAGGAAGATCTGGAACAGCACCACCGCGAACAGGAGCGTGATCCCGAGCGGACCCTGGTCCAGGAACGTCTCGAAGACCCAGCCGACGACCGGGATGCCGACGAGCCAGTCCGGCGGCGCGAAGTGCGTGAAGGCGCCGGCGCCGGTCGGCGAGCTCTTGGCGAGGAGCGTGTTGAGGTAGCCGGTGATGCCGAACGCGGCGATGTTGATGATCGTGCCGCTGATGATCTGGTCGGCGCGGACGGAGATCGACAACCAGGCGTGCAGGGCCGACACGACGAGGCCGCTGAGGATCGCCAGGACGAGGGCGATGATGAGCGCTGGGTTGGCCCCGAAGATGCCGGTCGTCTGCGTGCCGACGAGCGGCACGAGGTAGACGCCGGCGGCCCAGCCCACGAACGCGGCGACGAGCATCGTGCCCTCGATGCCGATGTTGACGACGCCGGACCGCTCGCACATGACGCCGCACAGCGCCGCGAAGGCGATCGGGATGGCCGCGCTGAACGTGATCGGCGCGATCACCGGGAGGACGGCGATGAAGTACCCGACGGCCTGGATGACCAGGCCCAGGATCGGGATGCCGTACAGGGCGTTGATCAGCTCGTTCATCAGCGCACCGTGGCCTCGCCGCCGTAGGTCTTGGTGAACGTCCCGGTGTCATCGATGGCGGACTTCGCGCCCTTCAGGTGGAAGACGCGCTGGATGACCGGGCTCGCGACGAGGAAGAACAGGATCGTCGCCTGCAGGACCCCGACGAGCTCGGCCGGGACGCCGGCCTGGATCTGCATGGCCGAGGCGCCGCTGCGCATCGCCCCGAACAGGAGCGCGGCCAGGACGATGCCGAGCGGGCTCGTCCGGCCAAGCAGCGCCACCGCGATGGCGTCGAAGCCGACCGTGGTGCCGTACGACGCCGTCATGTGGTGCGTGACGCCGAGGAGCTCGGTGGCGCCGCCCATGCCGGCGAGCAGGCCGGCCATCGTCATCGTCCAGATGATGATCCGCCGGGGCGACATGCCCGCGTAGCGAGCCGCGTCGGGGTTCGCGCCGGCCGTCCGGATCTCGAACCCGCGGGTCGTCCGGAAGAGGAGCCAGCCGTACACGATGGCCATCAGCGGCGCGAAGATGATGCCCGAGGTGACCGTTGCGCCCGAGGATGATCGGGAGCGACGCATTGCCCGACATCGACGCGTGATCGGCGACGGCGACGCCTCGACGTCGAGCGGCCCGCTGACCGCCCACGCGAGGATCGCGATCGCGACGAAGTTGAGCATGATCGTCGTGACGACCTCGTGGGCGCCCGACGTGGCCTTGAGGAACCCGGGGATGAAGCCCCATCCGGCCCCGAACAGGGCGCCGACGGCGCAGCGCGATCGGCAGCGCGATCACGCCGGGCTGCTCGCGGAGCGCGACGCCGGCGATGACCGCACCGAGTGCGCCCATCAGGAACTGCCCCTGGGCGCCGATGTTGAACAGCCCGGCCTTGAACGCGAGCCCGACGGACAGGCCGCCGAGGATCAGCGGCACGGTGTTGACGAGCGTGTTGACGATCGAGTTGAAGTTGCCGACCGCGCCGTTGATCAGCGCGCCGTAGGCCGACACGGCCAGGCCCGGCTGGAACTCCTTGGTGACCAGCCACTCGGAGAGGATGATCACGATCGAGCCGACGAGGACCGAGAGGACGATCGAGATGAGGGGCAGGGCGACGATGTCCCAGCCCCGTCGCACGCGCGCCATCAGGCGGCGCTCCCGGGCGTGGTCTCGGCCGCGGCCTGGTGGCCACCCGTCGCCATCAGCAGGCCGACCTCGTTCTTGTCCGCCGTGCGCCCGTCGAGGACCGCGACGATCCGGCCGCCGTACATCACCGCCACCCGGTCCGACAGCTCCATGACCTCGTCGAGCTCCGCCGAGACCAGGAGGATGGCCGTGCCGGCGTCCCGTTTCGCGATGGCCTGCAGATGGATGAACTCGATGCTGCCGACGTCCAGGCCGCGGGTCGGCTGGTCGAGCACGAGGAGCCGCAGGTCGCGAGCGAACTCGCGCGCGACGACGATCTTCTGCTGGTTCCCGCCCGACAGGGTCGCGGCCTTCACATCGGCCGACGGCGTGCGGATGTCGAACGCCTTGATCCGCTCGTTCGCCATCGCGTCGATCGCGGCGTCGTTGCGCAGGATGCCGCGGGCGTACGGGGCGCGGTGGTAGTCGGTCAGGACGAGGTTCTCGCTGACCGGGAACGACAGCACGAGGCCGAACCGGTGGCGGTCGGCCGGGACGTAGGCCACGCCGTGGCCGTAGACGGCCCTTGGAGACTGCCCCGTGATGTCCGTCCCGTCCAGCGTGACCGAGCCCGACGTCGGCCGCCGCAGGCCGATGAGGGCTTCGACGAGCTCGTCCTGGCCATTGCCGGCCACCCCGGCGACACCGAGGATCTCGCCCGCGCGGACCTCGAGGTCGACGCCCTTCACCGCCTCCTGGCCGCGGTCGTCGTTGACGCGGAGGTCCGTGATCCGCAGGGCGGCGTCGGCGGGGTGTGAGATGCCGCGGTCGACGGTGAGCGAGACCTCGCGGCCGACCATCAGCTCGGCGAGGTCGTCCTCGTCGGTCTCGGCCGGCACCCGCTCGCCGACGACCTTGCCGCGCCGGATGACGCGTGATCCGGTCCGCGATCTCGAGGACCTCGTAGAGCTTGTGGCTGATGAAGACGATGCTGTGGCCCTCGGCGGCGAGCCGTCGCAGGACGACGAAGATCTCCTCGGTCTCCTGCGGGGTGAGCACGGCCGTGGGCTCATCGAGGACCAGGATCTTCGCGTCCCGGTACAGCGCCTTGAGGATCTCGACGCGCTGCTGCCAGCCCACCGACAGCGACCCGACCTTCGCGTCGGGGTCGACTTCGAACCCGAACCGGCGCCCGAGGTCGACGATCCGTCGATGGGCCTCCTTCCGGTCGAGGAAGAACGGATTGGCCATCGTCTCCTCGCCGAGGACGATGTTCTCCGCGACGGTGAGCACCGGGACCAGCATGAAGTGCTGGTGGACCATGCTGATGCCCCGCGCGATCGCGTCGGACGGGCCGGTCAGGTGGACCTCGGCGCCGTCGAGCAGGATCTGCGCCCTCGTCCGGGCGTGCCAGCCCGTAGAGGATGTTCATGAGGGTGGTCTTGCCCGCGCCGTTCTCGCCGAGGAGGGCGTGGATCTCGCCGGGCCGGATGTCGAGGTCGATGCCGTCGTTGGCGACGACCCCCGGATAGCGCTTCGTGATGCCGCGCATCTCGAGCGCGGGCGCCTGGACCGTCTCGGGCACCGCGGTCATGGTCCTCTCCGGGGTGAGGCGAGGTCGTCAGGGGGAGAGGAGCGGGCCGGCCGTGATGGCCGGCCCGCGTGATCGCCTGTCGGCTACTTCGTGCCGATCGGGATGCCCGTCTTCCCGCAATCGGGAGCTGGCGGGCAGGAGACCGCCGTCCCGGCCGCCAGGGCGGCGGTCGCGGCGTCGATGGTCGTCTGGATGTCGGCCGGGAGCTTGCTCGCCGCATCGTAGAAGGGCGAGATGCCGATGCCGCCGTTGGAGGCGTTGAAGAAGGTCAGGCCGCCCTTGGCCGTGCCCGCACGCGATCGCCTGGATCTCGTCGGACACCGACTTGGACAGGTGCTTCTCCGCGCTCGTCAGGATGCAGGCCTGGGAGGCCGGGTACGACTCGTGCTGGTCGACGTCGACGCCGATGGCGTTGATGCCGGCTGCGCACGCGGCGTCGATGACGCCGTTGCCGGTGAGGCCGGCGACCTGGAACAGGACGTCGACGTCCTTGTTCTGCTTGAGGAACTGGTCACCGAACGTCTTGCCGGCGGCCTGATCGGCGAAGCCGACCTTGAAGTCGCTGTCGGAGACGAAGGCGGTCTTGACCTTGATGGCCGGGTTGACCGACTGCGCGCCGAGGGTGTAGCCCTGCATGTAGCGAACGCACGGTCCGCACAGGGAGACGCCGCCGATCGCGCCGATCGTGCCGGTCTTGCTCGCGTTCGCCGCCGCGATCCCGGCCAGATAGCCGGCCTGGTCCTCGGCGTAGTTGATCGCGATGTACTTCGGCAGGAGCTTCGAGACATCGCCCGAGCAGTCCGCGAACGTCGGATCGACGTCGCCCGTGGCGTTGATGCACGGGGCGTGGTCGACGCCGATGAACCAGATGTCCGGGTTGGCCTTCGCGAGCTTCGCGGTGGCCGGCACGAGGTTGAAGCCCGTGGCGACGATCACGTTGAAGCCCTGGTCGACGTAGGACTGCAGGAGCGGCTCGTAGTCCGCGTCGCTGGTCGGGACGACGACGGGCGGCACGGCTGCGCCGATCGCGGCGGCCCCGGCCTGGGCGCCCTTGTTCGTGTACTCGTTGAAGTTCTTGTCGTTGACGGTGCCGACGTCGGTGACGACGCCGATCTTGAGATCCGACGACGGCGCGGCCGACGACGGCGCGGCGGCCGACTCCGAGGGAGCGACCGACGGGGCCACGGACGGCGCGACGGACGCGGCCCCCGAGGCGGGGGCGCTCGACGTCCCAGCCGAGCTACAGGCCCCCACGATGATGGACAGTCCCGCGAACAGGACCAGTCCGGTAGAGCGGATGCGCATGTGTCCTCCTCCAGATTTCGCGGTCCATGCGTCCACGACGGGCAGCTACCCAGGGATCGCCAGGGACCGGCGCGCGGTGGCCCCGAGCGGGCGCACACCGTTGCGGGCATCGTACTGACGGCACAGGTCACCGGCAAGCGCCGACGGCACGAGGCTTCGGTTGCAGGATAGGCGCGCGGACATCCGGCTGCCGGTCGGCTGCGCTACCCTCGGCGCGTGACGCGCCCGATCATCCTCGACTGCGATCCCGGTCACGACGACGCCCTCGCCATCGCGCTCGCGGTGGCCCGGCCGGAGCTCGACGTGCTGGCCGTCACGACGGTCGCCGGCAACGCGCCCCTGGACCGGACGACGAGGAACGCGTTGCGGGTCCTGACCCTCCTCGACCGGACCTCGATCCCCGTCGCGTCGGGGGCGGAACGGCCCCTCGTCCGCGACCCGTGGGTCCCCGTCGAGTTCCACGGGCCGTCCGGCCTGGACGGGGCGGACCTGCCCGAACCGGCGGTCGGAGCCGTCAGTCTGTCCGCGCTGGAGCTGGCCGCCTCGATCCTGCGGGCGGCGGACGCGCCGGTCACGATCGTGGCGACGGGGCCGCTGACGAACGTGGCGCTCCTGCTCCGGGCCACGCCCGCGCTCCGCGACCGGATCGCCGAGATCTCGTTGATGGGCGGGTCGCTGGGGGAGGGGAACACCACCGCGGCGGCGGAGTTCAACATCTGGGCGGACCCCGAGGCCGCCGCCGTCGTGTTCGAGAGCGGGATCCCGATCCGCATGGCCGGCCTCGACATCACGCACCAGGCCCTCGTGCTCCCCGCGGACGTCGAGCGGCTCGAGGCGCTCGGGACGCGGCCCGGCCGGGTCTTCGCGGACCTCATGCGGTTCTTCGCTGTCCACCATCGCGACCGGTACGGCTGGGATGGACCGCCGATCCATGACGCCGTCGCGGTGGCCTGGCTCGTGGCACCGGAGCTCATCCAGGCCCGGTCGTTGCGCGTCGATGTCGAGACGGGTGGGACCGTGACCCGCGGTCGGACGGTCGCCGACCCCGAGGGTCTCTCGGGCCGGCCCACGAACGCGCTCGTCGGGATGGCCATCGACCGGGCCGGGCTGATGGACCTGATCGTGGACGCGGTCGGGCGGTTCTCGTGACGGCCGCGCGGTCGGCTCGGCCGTGGTGACCGCGACGCCGGCCGACCTCGGGTTCGACCCGGCCGACCCGGCGTTCATCGCCGACCCGTACCCGGTGTTCCGTGAGATGCGGGAGCGCCACCCGGTCATCTACGACGAGCGGACGTCGCAGTGGCTCGTCACGCGCCACGCGGACGTCGACCGGCTGCTGCGCGACCGGCGGCTGGGCCGCTCCTACCTGCACACGGCGACCCACGAGGAGATGGGTCGAACGCCGCCGCCCGCGTGGCACGCGCCGTTCACCGAGCTGAACGGCAACGGCATGCTCGACCGCGAGCCGCCCGACCACACGCGGCTGCGACGGCTCGTGCTCAAGGCGTTCACGCCGCGCACCGTCGAAGGGCTCCGGGTGCGGATCCAGGCGCTCGTCGACGGGTACCTCGACGACCTCGAGGGCGCCGGCGAAGTGGACCTGATCGCCCAGTACATCGAACCGTTGCCGGTGACCGTCATCGCCGACCTGCTCGGCGATCCCCGAGGCGGACCGGCACCAGCTGCGACCGTGGTCGCGCGACATCTGCCTGATGTACGAGCTCAACCCGCCCGACGCGTCGGCCCGCAAGGCGGTCACCGCCAGCCTCGAGTTCTCGGCCTATCTGCGCGAGCTCCTCCGCGACCGTCGCACCCGCCCCGGCGACGACCTCATCAGCGAGCTCGCGGCGGTCGTCGACGACGGCGACAAGCTCACCGAGGACGAGCTGATCGGCACCTGCGTGCTGCTGCTCAACGCCGGCCACGAGGCGTCCGTGAACGGTGCCGGGAACGGCTGGTGGACGCTGTTCCGTCACCCGGACCAGCTCGCGCGGTTCCGGGAGGACCCGGCGCTCGCCTCGACAGCCGTCGATGAGTTGCTGCGGTTCGACACGCCGCTGGCGCTGTTCGAGCGCTGGGTGCTCGAGGACATCGAGGTCGGTGGGATGATGCTCCCGCGAGGCTCGGAGCTGGCCCTCCAGTTCGCCTCGGCGAACCGCGACCCGTCCGTCTTCGCCGCCGCGGACGAGCTGGACCTCGGCCGGTCGCCGAACCCGCACGTGTCGTTCGGGGCCGGGATCCATTACTGCCTCGGCGCCCCGCTCGCCCGGCTCGAGTTGCAGATCGCGTTCTCGACCCTGCTGCGCCGGGCGCCCGGACTCGAACTCGTCGAGGTGCCCGAGTGGAAGCCGACGTACGTCCTGCGCGGGCTGCGCTCGCTCCTGGTCCGCTGGTGAGGGACCGGTGACCGGGACGGGCTCGGCGGCGCGGTACGTCGCGCTCGGGGACTCGTACACGATCGGGACCGCGGTGGCCGTGGCCGACCGATTCCCGGAGCAGCTCGTTGGCCTCCTCGCGGACACGCCCACACCGCTCGACCTGGTCGCCAACCTCGGCGTCAACGGGTACACGACCGCGGATCTCATCCGCGACGAACTGCCGGTGCTCGCGGGACTCCGTCCGGCCCTCGTGACACTCCTGATCGGCGTCAACGACGTCGTCGCCGGCGTCACGGCGACGGCCTACGAAGCGAACGTCGTCACGATCCTTGACGCCATCGAGGCGACCGTGCCCGCGGAGCGGATCGTGACCGTGGCGATCCCCGACTACACGGCGACGCCGCGCGGCGCCGATTTCGGGGACCCGCGCCAGCAGCACGACGCCATCGTGGCGAACAACGCGGCGATGCGGCGAGCAGGCCGACACCCGACGCATCCCGTTCGTCGACATCTTCGACCTCTCCCTCGCTGCCGCCGCCGACCGCTCGCTGGTCGCCGACGACGGCCTCCACCCATCCGGAGCGCAGTACAAGCGCTGGGTCGAGCGGATCGGCCCGGTCGTCCTGGCGTCGCTCGGCCGGGAACCGGGCCGATGAGCGTGGTCCAACCACGGATCGAACGGGTGCGGCTTGCGATCGCGTCAGCAGAGGCTGCCGCCCTGGCCGGGCTGGCCGCCGCGGTCCTGCTGTCGTCCTCGGTCTACCTGCTCAGCCGGCAGCCGGGCGTCGGGTCGTCCCCCGACGACCTCGCGTGGTACGCCGACCCCTCGAACCGGTCGACCGTCTTCCTCGGCCTCAACCTTGCGCCGCTCGGCGTCGTCGCCCTCCTGTGGTTCATGGCCGTCATCCGGCGCCGCCTCGGCGCCCGCGAGGACCAGTTCTTCGCCACGGTGTTCCTCGGCAGCGGGATCGCCTTCGGGCTGCTGACCATCACCGCCGCCGTCTGCGCCGCCGCCCCGACCTTCGTGGTCGAGTACGGCACGATCGCCTCGCTCGAGCCCTCGACGGTCGCCCTCGCCCACGGCCTGTGGGTCGGACTCTGGAGCGTCGGCGCCTCGCGGCTGGTCGGCGTGTTCATCGCAGCGACGTCGACGATCGGGCTGCGATTCGGGGCGCTGCCCCCATGGCTCGGTCGCCTCGGCCTCGTTGTCGGGGTGATCATGAGCCTCACGGGCGCGTTCGCGGGGCCGCTCGACTTCCTCTTCGCGGCGTGGCTCGCCCTGGTCAGCTTCACGCTGTTGCTGGACGGACGGCGCCGCCGCCGCGTGGCTGAGGCACCCTCGGGCTGACGGTCGGTGCCTGGCCCGGTGCGTCAGCGGCCGTGGCGCTCCCGCTCGATCTCGTGGAGGCGCGCGTCGCTGATCCCGAAGTGGTGGGCGATCTCGTGGTGGACGGTGTCGGTCACGCCGGCCGCGAGGGCCTCCGGCGTCCGGTAGGACCGCATCAACGGGCCGCGGAAGATCGTGATCTTGTTCGGGACGGCGGCCAGGTCCGCCCCGTACGCGGTCCGCGGGATGCCCTGGTACAGCCCATAGAGGCCGCGCGCGCCGACCGAGGCGAGCTGCGCCGCGTTGGGTTCCTCCTCGATGACGATCGCGACGCTCCCGAGCTGGTCGGCGAAGACGGGCGGGAGCGCTTCGAGCGCATCGATGACGAGGCCCTCGAGATCGACGGTGTCGAGCGAGGCCGAGGGTGAGACCGGGTCTTGCACCCGTCAACGATACCCGCGACGGCCGATCCAGCCTCCGGACGAGTCCGCCGCGGGCGCGGGCGCGGGAGCCATGTCGATTTCGGCCATCGCCCGTTCGACGTCGGTATAGGAGCCGGTGAGACCGATCGAGACAGACCGGACGCGGCGCTCCCGAACAGGGATGGAGGTGACACGACGATGCGAGCGATGGTCCTCATCCGGACCGACGGCCGGGATCCGGCACCGCCCGGGGCCGAGAAGGCGCCTGGCGGATCGAAGCGGTTCGATGCCGAACTCGTCCGCGCCGGGGTACTCCTGGCGTCAGAACGCGTGCGTGCCGGCGCCGAGGTGGTCCGGGTGCGGTCCGGCCAAGGGGCGCGCGCTGTCGCGACCCGGGCATCGGACGGGGCGAACGGGGCGAACGGGCCGGTGACCGGCCTGTGGCTCTGGCAGGTCCGATCGCTCGAGGAGGCGACCGAATGGGCCATGCGCGCTCCCGAGCTGGCGACGGGCGCGATCGAGATCGAGATCCGCCAGGTCATCGAGCCCGGCGACGACCCGGGCGCGGGACGGTAGGCTGCCCCTACCTCCCGTCGAACCCAAGCGACGAACGAAGGAGATCCTCGAGATGAAGTTCTTCATGTACACGCTCGGCGACGAGAACGTGCCGATGCCACCCCCGACCCCGGAGCTCTTCGAGCGCATGGGCGCCTTCATGCAGAAGGCCGTCGAGTCGGGCGCACTGATCGAGACCGGCGGCTTCGGCCCGAGCGTCCTCGGCGCGAAGGTCAGCCTCGCGGACGGCGAGTACACCGTGACCGACGGCCCGTTCTCCGAGGCCAAGGAGCTGATCGGGGGCTGGGCCCTCGTGAACGCCGCGTCGAAGGCGGAGGCCATCGAGATGGCCAAGGAGTTCCTCTCGATCGTCGGCGGCGGTGAGTCCCGCATCCGGCAGGTCTTCGGGCCGGAGGACGGCCCGCCCCAGTGACGGGACCCGACACGCATCGAGCGATCGATGCGGTCTGGCGGATCGAGTCGGCCCGGCTGATCGCCGGGCTGACGCGCATCGTCCGCGATGTCGGACTCGCCGAGGACCTGGCCCAGGACGCCCTGGTCGCGGCGCTCCAGCAATGGCCCGACTCGGGCGTCCCGGACAATCCGGGGGCCTGGCTGATGGCCGTCGGACGCCGGCGCGCCATCGACGTCCTCCGCCGGCAGGCGACGCTCGACCGAAAGCACGACGAGGTCGGCCGCGACCTCCAGGTCCAGCAGGATCTGGCGATCGCCGAGCGCGAGGCCGCGACGGACGACGACGTCGGCGACGACCTGCTGCGGCTCGTCTTCGTCGCGTGCCACCCCGTGCTCTCCCTGGACGCCCGGGTCGCGTTGACGCTCCGGTTGCTCGGCGGTCTCACGACACCGGAGATCGCGCGGGCCTTCCTCGTCCCCGAAGCGACCGTCGCCCAGCGGATCGTCCGTGCGAAGCGGACACTCACTGAGGCGCGGGTGCCGTTCGAGGTCCCGCGAGCGGCCGAGCTCCCGGCTCGCCTGTCCTCCGTGCTCGGGGTCATCTACCTCATCTTCAACGAGGGGTACTCGGCGACGTCCGGCGACGACTGGATGCGACCCGGCCTGTGCGAGGACGCGCTCCGCCTCGGCCGGATCGTCGCGGAGCTGATGCCGGCGGAGTCCGAGGCCCACGGCCTGGTCGCCCTCATGGAGATCCAGGCGTCGCGCTCGACGGCGCGCGTCGGGCCGGGCGGCGAGCCGATCCTCCTGCTCGACCAGGACCGGAACCGGTGGGACCCGCTGCTCATCCGCCGCGGCCTGACCGCGCTCGAACGGGCCCAGCGGATCGGCGGCGCACTCGGCCCGTACGGCTTGCAGGCCGCGATCGCCGCGTGCCATGCGCGCGCGACGACCCCGGACGCGACCGACTGGGCGCGGATCTCGGCGCTGTACGACGCCCTGGCCGAGCTGACGCCGTCGCCCGTCGTCGAGCTGAACCGGGCCGTGGCCGTGTCGATGGCCTTCGGCCCGGCCGCCGGCCTCGAGCTCGTCGACCGGCTCACCGACGACCCCGCGCTCCGGGCCTACCACCTGCTCCCGAGCGTCCGCGGCGATCTCCTGGCGAAGCTCGGCCGGCTCGACGAGGCCACCGCGGAGTTCGAGCGCGCCGCCGCGCTCACCCGGAACACCCGGGAACGGACGCTGCTCCTCGAGCGGGCGGAGGCGCTGGCCGGAGACGCGGGAGATCGGCCGCCGGCTCGCTAGGGCGTCGTGGGTCGATGCGGATACGATGCCGACTGACGACGGATCGGCGTTCCTAGGCCGATCGCTGGACGAGGAGTGACGCATGAGGATCCGGCCCGCGGCCATCGCGATCGCGATCGCGGCGAGTGCGGCTGGGGCGGTCGCCCTGGTCCGCCAGAACCACCGTGTCGCGACCGCGCGAGCCGCCGACGGCGGCGTGCTGATGGGCGACGTGGCCGCCTACGACCGGATGAGCCGATGGTTCCTCGGGTCGCTGTTCCGAGGGATCGCCGCCGATGTCGCGGGCGCCGTCCCGCCGGCCGGCCGGGTCCTCGAGGTCGGCTGTGGTCCCGGCCTCCTGTCGATCCGGTTGGCCGGGTCGCACGGACTCGACGTCACGGGCCTCGACCTCGACCCCGAGATGATCGAGCGAGCGCGCGCAAACGCGGCGGGGGTCGCGGACGCCGCCGCCCTGTCGTTCGTTGCCGGCGACGTCGCGGCCCTTCCCTTCGAGGACGCGGCGTTCGACGCGGTGGTCAGCACGATGTCGATGCACCATTGGCCGGATCGAGCCGCGGCCTTGGGCGAGATCGCGCGAGTCCTTCGACCGGGCGGCCGCGTCCTGATCTGGGATCTCAAGCCGGGGATCCTCCCGTTCCATCCGAAGACGCATGGCGAGCACGAGGCGATGGCCGGTCTCGCGCTGCACCCGGTCGGGATCAGCGACTGGCGATGGCCCGGCCCGCTGGTCCTGACGCAGCGGTTCGAACTCGAGCGCGATTGAAGCTGGAGGGTCAACGGCATGCCTCGCCTGCAGTCCAAGAGCTTCGCGACGCCTGATGACGTCCACTCGATGCCGAAGGCGCGCTTCGAGACGGTCGGCATGGGCGATGCCACCGTCGGGCACTGCACCTTCGAGCCCGGCTGGCGCTGGTCAGCGGACATGGCGCCGATGGTGGGGACCCGGAGCTGTCAGATGCGCCATTTCGGGTACACGATCTCCGGGGCGATGCACATCGTCATGGACGACGGCACGACGCTGGATATCGGCCCGAATGCCGTGTTCGAAGTCCCCCCGGGTCATGACAAGTGGGTGCAGGGCGATGAGCCATGGGTTTGCGTGGAGTGGGGAGGGACAGCCCGGGCGCAGAAGATGGCCTTCGACGACACCGATCAGCGGATGCTCGCGACGGTCGTGTTCACGGACATCGTCGACTCGACTGTCACGCTCGAGCGCCTTGGGGACGAGGCCTGGCGCGCTGTGCTGGTCGCCCATAACGCACGGTTCCGCGAACAACTGAACCTGTATCGCGGTCGTGAGGTGAACACGACGGGCGACGGGTTCCTCGCGATCTTCGACAGCGCCACCCGGGCCGTGCGGTGCGCGACGGCGATGACCCGGTCGGCCGTGGACATGGATCTGCACATCCGCGCCGGGGTCCATACGGGCGAGGTCGACGTCTCGGGGGAGGACGCGCGCGGTCTCGCCGTCCACGCTGCTGCCCGGATCCTCGCCCTTGCCGGACCCGACGAGGTGCTCGTCTCATCCACGACCGGCGAATTGCTTGACGGCTCGGGCCTGGAGCTCGAGGACGCCGGAATGCACGAGCTGAAGGGCATCGCCGGAGCTCGCCATCTGCTGCGAGTCGTCGACGCGGGGACGTAGTCCGGAACGATCGCTCAGCTTTCCGCGACGTGGTCGGCCCAACGGTGGTCCGGCTCATAGCCCAGGACGCGGCGTGCGTGGTCGATCGAGAGCAGCGTCTCTCGGCCGTGGACTTCGCGGGTGATCGGGACGGACGGGAAGACCTCGGCCATCAGGTCCGCGCTTGGCCGGGTCATGACCGTCTCGGCGGCCGCCACGATGCAGATCTCGGCGCCCGTGACATCGGCGTCCAGCGCGAGTCGGCAAGCCTTCGCGACATCGCGGCAGTCGACGTATCCCCAGAGATTCCACCTGCGGATCCGCGCGTCGTCCCAATAGGAGGGGAAGGCCGCGTAGTCGTCGGGCTCCATGATGTTCGAGATCCGCAGGCCCACGAAGGGGATCCCGGTCCGGCGATTGGACTGGACGGCCATCGTCTCGGCCACCAGTTTCGAGAGGGCATACGACGACTCGGGTCGCGGCTCGATGGTCTCGTCGATCGGGGCGAACTGCGGCGGCGTGTCGAACGGGAGGCCGAGCACGGTCTCGCTCGAGGCCCAGACCACTCGTCGAAGGTCGTGCGCCTCGGCGGCGGCGAACACGTTGTACGTGGACAGCGCGTTGATCCGGAAGGTCTCAGCGTGTGGACGGATGTCCGGAGCGGGGATCGCCGCGAGGTGGACGACGGCCTCGGCTCGGGCAAGCGCCTCGTACGCCTGGCCGGCGTCGGCGAGATCGGCCACGAGGCACTGCCCATGCGCCGAACCGTCATGGCGCGTATCCACGTTCAGGACGTCGTGGCCGTGCTCGCGCAGGTCGCGGACGACCCACCGCCCGGCCTTGCCGCTTCCGCCTGTCACGACGATCCGCACTGGAGGCCTCCTTGCCCGGGGACGTCATTGTGCGACACGCGGTGCCCTCGGCGCGTCGACGGAAGCCGCGGCGTCGCGGCCGGCGGTCCATGGCGACCCGTTCGAGCGGGCTACCACGGACCTCCCGATGACGACCTCGCCCCGAACGACTTCACGCAACTCCAGTGGTCGATAGCTCCGAGTTTGAGCGCGGTCTAGCTGCATTTGACGTCGACGCATCAACGCGCTCGTGGCAGGAGCCGACACGACGAGGGAGGTCACCCTGACTGACCGCGAGGTTGCCGTACTCGCCCTTCCCGCGGGCTGGAGGTTCCAGATCGGCCTCGGCCATGAGGACATCTGGTTCGACAGCGGGCTACTCGCCCCGGGTGACGTTCTCGCACGCTCGCGAATGTCGGCGACATTGGCCCGGGTTGCGTCCGTAGCCAGGTCAGGGCGACGAGCCCGTGCGGGGATTCGTCGCCGCGAAGATCGAGGCCGAGCCGATGGTCTCCAGCTCCACGTGTTCGAATGATGCCAAGAGGATCTCGCGGAGCCCCTCCTCGGTGTCATCGAGGTTGTCGAAGCCACCCTGCTTGTTGAAGGTGCCAAGGAACCTCCGTGCCAGCCACGTGTGGTGACCGGAGGTTCCCGAGGACCGATGCACCGAAGAGCACGCCATCCGGCGCAAGGACCGCGGCCACGTTGGCGACGGCCATCGCCTTGCGCGTGAGCGGCCCAGGCAGGCAATGGATGACCAGGTGCAGTGCGGCGGATTCGAACGGTCCGCTGACGGGAAGCGGCTTGAGGACGTCGGCCTCGACCGCCGTGATGTCCAGCTGCCCCAGGCGCTGGGAGACATGACGGAGCACGTTCGGGTTGGGGTCCAGGATCGTCACCGGGCTGCCATCGGGGAGACCGGATCGCTCGAGGAAGTAGCCGGAGCCGGGACCCACATCCAGATGGTGGCTGCGGATGCGCTGCTGGTACCGCTCTAGGAGTCGGGTCGTCGGGCAGCGCCAGACGAACCTGGCGATGGGGCCGAGGACCAGTGGGTCGTACGCGTTCAGCAGCAGCCGCGTGTAGTCCCTCTGGCCCTTGTAGGCGGGGTCGTCGCGATCCATCGGGCTCGAGCGATCCTCCACCGAGGTGGTTGCCGGTCGCGACTGTCGCGGCAGCCCCGAGGGCAGCCCGGACTGCGGCGTGGGACGAGGACGAACATGCTACCACAACGCCGAACCATCCCGCGCCGCTCGTCGAGCCCGGTCGTCAAGGCGGCGGATGGTGGACCCACAGGGCAATGAGTTCTGCTTCGATCTACAGTGTTCCCGAGGGCGTGCGAGTGTCTGGGTCCCGCCTGTACCGAGTCGTGATCTTCATCACCGCCGACATGCGCGTCGTCGGCGGTTCCCGTGAAGGCGAGGTCGTCGAGGTGATCCTCGGCGCGGGAGATGAGCACGAGTCCGACCCTGCCGTCGCGAGCCCCACTTGGCTCGAGTGTCTTCGGAGTCTCCGACCCCATGAGGGAGCTGTGGCAGTAACGAGCCTCATCCATCGGGTCCGCGGAGCAGCACGACCAGCATTGCAGTCGAACGGACGACCGAGGTGCTGACGGCATGGGCACGCGAGAGCGGCTTCGACCTATCAGCCGGCCTGTCCGACGCTCACCGATGATCACCACCGACCGACTCGAGACGCTGCCCAAGCCGCTGATCGTCACGTTTGCCGCCGACTGCGCCGAGCACGTCCTGGCGATCTTCGAGCAGGGATACCCCGACGACCCGCGGCCACGCGAGGCGATCGCCGCCGCCCGTGACTGGCTGGAAGGAAGGACCTCGAAGGAGCGTCTCGAGAGCGCCCGTGCAGGTGCCATCAAGGCCAGCGGCAAACCCATGGGCAACCATGCCGTCACGGGGGCACCAGGGTGGTTCACCGGCCTCCTGCCGAGCGACACGGAGTCGGCGGCTGACGCCGCGGCAGGTGCCGCCTACACAGCTCTCATGGCCAACGATGCTGGCGAGGCGGCCCGCGCCGCGAGCCGCGTCGCCGTGGACGCAGCGATGGCCGCGGTCTTCGCTTGGCGGGAGCAGTCTGGGATGGACTTTGCTGCCGCGGACGCCTACGCGTCCCCTCTCGAGCGTTCCTGGCAGGCCGACCGCCTGGCGACCCTCGAGGCGGACCATTCGGCTTGGCGCACCGGCGACCTGTCGAAGGGAGCGTGAAGCGAAGGCACGACCGTCGTTGACGCGCCTAGGCGTTGCGCACGGAAGTCCTCACGCCTGCCGACAGGCATTCAAAGGGTTGACCCGAAGCGCGATGCATCCGATACGGTGGCGGGGACTCCTCGCCGCCCGAGCCGGTCGAGAGGTCATCGGCGATCGTCCGATCGAGCCGGGCGTCGCGGCCGCCAACGACGACGAGCCCGCGTACTCCAAGCTGCGGCTGGCCGATGTCCGAGACTGGCCGCCACCTGGTCCGCACGGGCCTCAAGGCGACCGAGGCGAGTGGTCGTGGTGGGTGGAAGATCGCCAGGTAGGGCGGATCGGCTGCCCGACTCGATGCCGCCCGCGGGGGAGTCACAGTCCACGTAGGGTCGCGCACGTAGCTCGGGACAGCTGCGCTGGTTCACGTCGACAATCACGACGGAGTGGTCGGCCTGACGGGACGGCATCGGCGCCGGATCATGGTCCGACTGTGCGGGACCGGCGGCTGATGATCCAGGTCATGGCCCGTCCGGCGGCAGGCACCAGCCCTGGCGTCCTCGCCACACTCCGTTCGCGCTTCCGGCGCACGGTCGGTTGATGACCGGGAGTGGTGCGGGTTGGTGCTGGACCAGGCCTCGCCGAGTTCAGCCCGCTCAGGACTGCGAGCCCGCTCAGACTCGAGGAGACGGACGCGACGACTAGGCCTCTGGCGACGCCGAGGGCCGGCGTCCCTCAGCGTCACTGAGACTCGCTCGCTCATCGGACCTCCGAGCCGGTGCACCGTATCTCTGCTTCCAGCGCGTTCCCGAAGCGAAGGCTGTGAAGAATCGGCTCCATCTCGACGTCTCGGTCGAGGAGGTGGACTCGGCTTGTGCCCGCATCGAGGCGCTCGGAGGTCGGCGACGGGATCACCACGACTTCCACGAGTACGGCTATTCCTGGCGGCGGATGGCGGATTCCGGCATGGGAACGAGTTCTGTCTGATCTTCGAGGCCTGAGTCGTTTGTCGGGCTCGCCCACACCGGACCTTTCGAGTCGCAGGATCTCGCTCCGACGTGACGCAGCTCCGCGGCGGATTCCGATGGCTGACCGAGTTGCGCTGCAGGGACGCGTCGGGAGACAGCCCATCGTGACCGATCGGGACCGCGGCAGTCCAGGATCGACCTGCCGCCGGGCCAGCTATCATCCTCGACCCATGAGTGGCGACACCCACATCGAGCCCGTCGTGACCCAGCTCCAGGTTCCGCCTGGAATGCTCGGGCCGGATCCGGTGACCTCGATCGGTCGAGTGTTCCTTGGGGCGGCAACATCGCACCCGACGCCCGCCAGCTCGTCCCATGACCTTGGTTCCGTTGCGCGATCCATCGATCATGGCGACGATCGCATGAGTTCATCGAAGGCTGCGATGCCGTCGGTCCGTACCTCAAGCCGAACTGATGCCCAAGCACCCATCTGCCCGGCAGCTCGCCTTCGCCGCGGCTCTACGACCGATCGAGCCTGTTGTCGGTCGGCTCTCCGAGTCGGACGTGGTCGCACGCCTCGCCGCGGCTCTCCCGCCGGCCGAGGAGCGGGTCTATGCGGGCAGAGCGGGCGACGGTCTCGACCGCGACCTCAACAGCGCCATGTATCCGACGCGATGGCGGGGCTTGCTCGCAGCTGAGCACGCCGGCGCGGCCCGTCGATCGATACCTGCGCTCCGCCTGGAGCGCTGTGGGGTTGGGAGGTCGGTGACCTGACGTGGGCAGCGGCGCTCGACGCACTCGACGTTGCGATGCACGCAGCCGTTCTCGACGTAGAAGGCCTGCCGGTCACATCGGCGATGAAGGCCGCTCACCGTTTGGTGCTGGAGATCGCCGGTTCGTCGCTTGGAGCCGCCGGGTCCTGAATTGTTGTCGCACCGCCGGTGCGTCGGGGCTCGTTCGACATAGCCACTTGGTCAGGCTTGCGGCCGTCGTGGAAGCCGACGAGAGTGAGCCCGAGATGGAGCGCACCACATTTCACGTGATCGGACCGACGCCGGCGTTCCTGCAGGGGCCACGACCGGACGGTGTCCGAACCTGGACCTGGGCCAACGAGATCACCCTCGAGCCCGGCACACGCCTGGGCTACCTCCGGGCCGGCGGGTACGCCGACCCCTGTTCCAGCATCTACATGGACTGGGACGAGTTCACCGTGCTCGCGGGTCCTTGGGCCGGTCGCGAGGTCTTGGTCGTGGACGCCGGAACGGTCCGCGACGAAAGGGGTTCGGCCACCCACGACGGTCCGAGACCCCGTCTCGGTCCGCCACCGACGATCGAGGCCGAGATTCCGTGACCCGCCGCGTGGCATTGGGCGGTCATCCCGTGACACAGCTGTCGTGAGGAGCCGAGGGCAGTCGCGACCCCGGGGCATGACCCCGGGCGCGGTCGTGCTCGACCGACTTCTCGGGCGACCTGACTCACCGAGACTCGATCTGGACCTCGCTGACCCGTGTGTGCTCGAGATCCCGTGCGGCCACGTCCACCAGGAAGAGGTCAACGCGAGGGTCGGGTGGTTCGGCGACGACGTCGACCCGTTGCCGCGGCTCTGGGAGGTGATCGGCGATGTGTGGGCCCAGGAGGCGACCGCGACCGGCGTCTACCGCGGGCACGTCGGAGCGCTGCCAGCCGGAACGCCGCTACGCCTCGACGCGTCCACCCTCTGGATCGTGCCGACCTCGTACATCCACCACGTCGGGCGCGAGTACGATGCCGGGCACCGGTTCTTCGTCCTGGGCGGCGCGTTCGTCGGGCGCTGCTTCTATCTCTACGAGGTCGACGACGGGAGGGGTGCGAGGCCGGATGGGATCCGGCCGCTCGAGGTCAGCCGGCGGCCGACCGACGCCCCGACTGACTCATTCCCTTGACGTGGCGCTCGATTCGGGTCCGTCCAGTCGGTGACCCGCCCCGGGACCGGCGTCACGGGCTACCATTGACCTCCCGTGACGACCCTCGCCCCGAACGACTTCACGCACCTCCATGTCCACTCGGAGTTCAGCCTGCTCGACGGGCTCGGGCGGATCACGGAGCTGGTCGACGCGGCGGCGCAGCAGGGCATGGATTCGCTCGCGTTGACCGACCACGGCGCCCTCTATGGCGCCGTCGCGTTCTACCAGGCCGCGAAGAACCAGGGCATCAAGCCGATCATCGGGATCGAGACGTATGTCGCCCGCCGCTCGATGCTCGACAAGGAAGGCAAGGCCGATAGCCAGCCGTTCCACCTGATCCTGCTCGCCCAGGACTGGGTGGGCTACCAGAACCTCTGCCGGCTCGCCACGGACGCCCATCTCGACGGCTACTACTACAAGCCGCGCATCGACCGTGAGCATCTCGCCAAGCACAGCAAGGGCCTCATCGGTCTCTCCGCCTGCCTTGGCGGCGAGGTCGCGAAGGCGCTCGAGGTCGACGACTGGGAGCTGGCCCGCAAGGTGGCCGGCGAGTACGGCGACATCTTCGGCAAGGACCGGTTCTTCCTCGAGCTCCAGGACCACGGGCTCGCGGAGCAGCGGCGACTGAACGAGCAGTTGCACCGCCTGGCCCCGGAGACCGGCCTGCCGCTGGTCGTCACCAACGACCTCCACTACGTCCGCCGCGACCAGGCCGAGGCCCAGGACGTCCTCCTCTGTATCGGCACGGGCAACAACCTCGACACGCCGAACCGGCTCCGGTTCGAATCGCCCGAGTTCTATGTGAAGTCCGCGGCCGAGATGGCGGCGCTCTTCCCGGACGACCTCGACGCGATCCGCAACACCCGACGCATCGCCGAGATGACCGACATCTCGCTGCCGCTCGGGCAACTCCGGATCCCGCACTTCCCGGTGCCCGATGGCGAGACGGTCGAGAGCTGGCTCCGCAAGGAGTGCGAGGCCGGGCTGCGACGCCGCTACGGCGAGATCACGCCGGCCCTCCAGGAGCGCCTGGACTACGAGCTCGGCGTCATCCTCTCGATGGGGTATGCCGGCTACTTCCTGATCGTCGCGGACTTCATCCGGTTCGCCCGCGAGCAGGGCATCCAGACGACCTGCCGCGGCAGCGCGCCGGGCTCGATCGTCACGTACACCCTGGGTATCACGCCGGTCGATCCGATCCTCTACCAGCTCCCGTTCGAGCGGTTCCTCAACCCGGACCGCGTGACGATGCCCGACATCGACGTGGACTTCGAGGACGGCCGCCGCGACGAGGTCATCGCCTACGTCGGGCGCAAGTACGGCCAGGACCATGTGGCCCAGATCATCACGTTCGGCACGATGCTCGCGCGGGCGGCGATCCGCGACGTCGGCCGGGTGCTGGGCAACTCCTACGGCGAGGTCGACCGCATCGCGAAGGCGATCCCGAACCAGCTGGGGATCTCGCTCGACGAGGCCCTCAAGATCGCGCCGGCGCTCCGAGAGCAGGTCGACGCCGACCCGGGAGTCAAGCGGATCATCGACTTCGCCCGCCACCTCGAGGGCGTCGCCCGGAACGCGTCCACGCACGCGGCCGGCGTCGTCATCAGCCGCGAGCCGCTGACCGAGCTCATGCCGCTCCAGCGGGCGACGAACTCGGACGGGCTGATGACCCAGTACGAGATGCACGCGATCGAGGCGCTGGGCCTGCTCAAGTTCGACTTCCTCGGCCTCTCGAACCTGACGATCCTGCGGCAGGCCGTGGATACGGTCCGCGCCGAGCGCGGCGTCGAGATCGACCTCGACACGATCCCCCTCGACGACGCCCGCACGTTCGAGCTGCTCGCCTCGGGCGAGACGACCGGCATCTTCCAGCTCGAGTCCGCGGGGATGCGCCGGTACATCCGCGAGCTGCGCCCGACGTCGGTCTACGACCTGGCCGCGATGGTCGCGCTCTATCGCCCGGGACCGATGGACAACATCCCGGCCTACATCCGGCGCAAGCACGGCCAGGAGCCGGTCACGTACCTGCACCCGCTGCTCGAGCCGTACCTGGAGAAGACCTACGGGATCTTCGTGTACCAGGAGGACATCATGTCCGCGGCCGTGGCCCTCGGCGGGTTCAGCGGCCCCGAGGCCGACACGCTCGGCTACGCGATCCGCAAGAAGAAGTCCGCGGTCCTGCGCGCCCAGAAGGAGAAGTTCGTCACGCAGGCGGCCGAGCGCGGGGTCGCCGCCAAGACCATCGATGACGTCTTCGCCGCCTTCGAGCCCTTCGAGCGCTACGGGTTCAACAAGGCGCACGCCACCTGCTACGGGCTCATCGCCTACCAGACGGCCTACCTCAAGGCCAACTACACGGTCGAGTACATGACCGCGGTCCTGACGGCGTTCCGCTCGAACGAGGAGAAGGTCGCGGCGGCCGTGGCCGAGTGCCGCCGGATGGCGATCGAGGTCCTCCCGCCCGACGTCCACCGGAGCCATCTCGAGTTCACGGTCGAAGGCCCGGCGATCCGGTTCGGCCTGCTGGCCGTCAAGAACGTCGGCCAGGGCGCGATCGAGTCGATCATCGCGGCGCGCGACGACGGTGGCACCTTCCGGTCCCTCACCGACTTCTGCACCCGGATCGACCTCCGCCTGTGCAACCGAAAGGTCCTCGAGGCGCTCATCAAGGTGGGGGCCCTGGGCGATCTGGGGCACCCGGCGCAGCTCCTCCTTGGTCTCGACGACGCCATCGCGTCCGCCCAGGCGACCCAGCGCGACCGGGTGTCGGGCCAGACCTCCCTCTTCGATCTCGGCGCGGCGGACGCGGAGGTCTTCGAGCGGCCGCTCCCCGCCGCGACCGAGGTCCCGATGCGCGAGCGACTCCGGTGGGAGAAGGAGCTGCTCGGGCTGTACCTCTCGGAGCACCCGATGGGCGAGGTCGCCGAACAGGTCGGGCGCTTCGTGAATGCGTACTCGGGCGATCTGCGGGACGAGTCGCTCGACGGCCAGCGGGTCGTCGTCGGCGGGATCGTGACCGGTATCCGCACGGTGGTCACGAAGAAGCAGGAATCGATGGCGATCGCGACGCTCGAGGACCTCCAGGGGACCATCGAGGTCGTCGTGTTCCCGCGCCTCTACGAGACCACGCGGGGGACCTGGCGCGACGGGCAGATCCTGCTGGTCGCTGGGCGGGTCGACCATCGAGGCGAGGAGATCTCCTTGCTCGCCGACCTTGCGGTCGACTGGGACGACGCTGCGGCTCGCGGACCCGAGGCGTTCGCCCGGGAGGTCGCCGCCGGCGACCGCGGCCGAGGTCGCGGCGGGTACGGGGGCCGCAACGGGAACGGCAATGGGAACGGGAATGGCAACGGGTTCGGGCGACCGGCCGCCCCGCCCGACGAGCGGCCGATGGTCGCGGTCGGCCCGGGTCCGGCCGTCGACGCCCCGGTCGCGGTCGGTGCCGCGGTCGCCGGCGTGCCGCCGGACGCCCCGGCGGTGCCCTTCGTCTCGCCCCTGCGCGGCGACGAGGCGGCGGCCGGCATGGCGTCACTGCCATCCATCGCGCCGGCCGAGCCGATGCCCACGTACCAGGAGCCGCCTGGCGCCACCGTCGCCGATCCCGAGGTGGAAGAGGAGCCGGCGCTGCCCGATGAAGCGAGGTCGCGTGCGGCGGATCTCGCCGCGGCGCCGACCCGCCCGATGGATGCCGGGGAGGGGAGCGTCCTCCACGTCCGGTTCTTCGGCGCGTCGGGCGACCGGCTCCTCGACGCGATGCGCGCGTTCCGGGACGTCGTGCGGGCCCGCCCCGGCGAGACCCGTGTCCTCGTCCACATCGACGTCGCCGGGAGTACGGGCCTGCCGATGGAGCTTCGGCCCGTCGCCTACGACGCCGAGCTGCTGGCCGAGGTCCGTCGACGGCTGGGGGACGGCCTCGTCGAGCTCCGGCTCGCCAGCACGTGACGGCATGACGACCCCGTCATCCTGGGTGGCGACGCGACCCGACGAGGGCATCGACGCCGACGCGGTGATCCGGCGCTGGTGGGGCCTGTCGGCCAGGTCCGTCGAGCCGCTGCCGAGCGAACGCGACCGGAATCTGCTGATCCAGCCCGACGCCGGCGCGCCCACACTCGTGCTGAAGATCTCGAACCTCGCCGAGGACGCGGCATTCCTCGATTGCCAGGATCTCGTCGCCGGCCGCCTCGCGACGGCGGGCCTGCCGGTCGCACGGCCCATCCCCGCGCTCGACGGCCGATCCGTGGTCGGCCTGGGCGACCCGGGACCGCCCTGGGCGAGACTCCTGCCGTGGCTGCCGGGGCGTCCGCTCGCGACCGTCGCGACGCCGTCGGACGGGCTCCTCGCGGACCTCGGACGCGTGCTCGGCGGGGTCGCCGCGGCCCTCGCGGGCGTGGACCACCCGGCGGCCCATCGACCGCTCCAATGGGACGTCCTGCACGCGGTCGACGTCATCGGCGCGAACCTGCCCGACGTCGACGACCCCGACCGGCGGGCCTTGCTGGAGCGCACCCTGGCCGGGCTGCGGGACCGGCTCGTCCCCGTCCTGCCGCGACTGCGGCGGAGCCTGATCCACAACGACGCCAATGACTACAACGTGCTGGTCGACGAGACCGGGGAGCGCGTCACGGGCCTGCTCGACTTCGGCGACCTGCTGCACTCGGTGACGGCTGCCGAGGTCACGATCGCCGCCGCCTACGCGATGTTCCATCGGGAGGATCCGATCTCGGTCCTGGGGCCGCTCGTCGGGGCGTTCGACGCCGCGTTCACGCTGACCGATGACGAGATCGACGCCGTGCCGGGCCTGGTCACGGCCCGCCTCGCCACGAGCGTGGCGATCTCGGCCCATCAGTCCCGGCTCGACCACGACCCGTACCTGCGCGTCTCCGAGGCTTCGGGTTGGACGCTGCTTGCGCAGCTGGAGGCGGTCGGCCCGGATGCCGTCCGCCGCGCCGTGCACGAGGCCGTCGGCCGATGACGGCCAGGGACGCGAGCGCGGACACGGATCTCCTCGCCCGGCGCCGCCGCGCCATCGGCCCCTCGCTGTCGCTGAGCTACCGCCGCCCGCTGACGATCGTTCGCGGCGAGGGTGCGTACCTGTACGACGCGGACGGCCGCGGCTACCTGGACCTCGTGAACAACGTCGCGCACGTCGGCCACGCGAACCCGCGGGTCGTCGAAGCCGCCGCGCGCCAGAAGGCCCTCCTCGAGACGAACACGCGCTACCTGCACCCGGCGGTCCTCGACTACGCGGACCGACTCGTCGCGACCCTCCCCGCGCCGCTCGAGGTCGCCTATCTCGTGAACTCCGGCAGCGAGGCGAACGAGCTCGCCCTCAGGCTCGCGCGGGCCGCGACCGGCCGCCGCGACGTCGTGGCGTTCGAGGGCGCGTATCACGGCAACACGGGGGCCCTGATCGACGTCAGCCCGTACAAGTTCGACGGTCCGGGCGGGACCGGTCGACCGGAGCACGTCCACGTGGCGCCGCTCGCGGACCCGTACCGGGGTCGCTACCGCGGTACGACGGCCGAGTCTGGCGCGGCGTACGTCGCGGAGCTGCGGGCGGTCCTCGATGCCGCGGCGGCCGACGGGCGACCGGTCGGCGCCGTCATCGTCGAGTCGGCGCCCGGCACGGCGGGACAGGTCATCCCGCCGCCCGGGTTCCTGTCAGGTGCCTACCGGGCGGCGAGGGACGCCGGGGCCGTGGCGATCGCCGACGAGGTCCAGGTGGGCCTGGGTCGGGTCGGAGCCGAGTGGTGGTCGTTCCAGCTCGACGACGCGGTCCCCGACATCGTCACGATGGGCAAACCGCTCGGGAACGGCCATCCGCTGGGCGCGGTCGTGACGACGCGCGAGATCGCCGACGCCTTCGCGAACGGGATGGAGTGGTTCAACACGTTCGGCGGGAACGCCGTGTCCGCGCGCGTCGGCCTGGCCGTCATGGACGTCATCGAGGCGGAAGGGCTCCGCCAGCACGCGACCGACGCCGGCGCCCGGTTCCTGCAGGGGTTCCGCGAGCTCGCGACTCGCCACGAGGCGATCGGCGACGTCCGCGGTCAGGGCCTGTACGTGGGGGTCGTGCTGGTCACGGACCGTGGAACGCGTCAGCCGGCGACCGCGCTGGCCGCGGACCTGCTCGAAGGGGCCCTGGAGCGCGGCATCCTCCTGAGCACCGACGGCCCGGGCCACGACAGCCTGAAGATCAAGCCCCCGCTCGTCATCGACACCGCGGACGTCGACCGGACGATCGAGACGATCGACGAGGTCCTGACGAGCCTAGGCGCCTGAGCCTCCGGAGGCCTCGGCGATCCGCCGGACCTCCTGGACGGCCGAGAGCTTCTCGTGGAAGTCCGCGCGGATGGCGTTGACCTGGGCGGGCTCCAGGTCGAGCTCGCGGGCGATCTCGTTGACCTCGTTGGCCTCCTCGGCCGAGATGGTCCCGTTGGCGGCCGCGATGGCGAAACAGGCGCGCAGCACGTCGAGCCGCTGCGCCTCGGTGGCGAGCTTGCGGAACTCGCGGACGACCACGTAATCCTCGGTCGCCCCGACGGTCTTCGCCTGGAGCTTGGCCATCTCGGTGACCAGCACGGCCGTGGCCTCGTCGATGCTGCTCTCCGACTGGAGGGCCGTCTCGATCGCCGCCGTCTCGTCGTCGCTGATGTCGAGGTCGGCGTTCGCGGCTCGGGCCAGCGTGTACGCAGCGGCCGCGATGAACCGCGCCTGCTCGGGCGGCATGGCCTCGAGCTTGGCCACGATCCGGCGGACGGTGGCCGTGTCGCCCGCGGCGATCGCGGCATCCGGGGCCGGTGCGGCCGGAGCCGCAGGGGCCGGGGCAGGCTTGGAGTCGAAGAATCGGTGGAACATGGAGCCCTCGGGGTCGGTGATGGGATGTCACGCGGAGGATGTCACACGTCGCCGAGGCACGTCGGCGAGGCTGGCGCCGGAGGCTCGCGTCAGCGGCGCATCAGGCTGGACACCTCCGGCTCGGGTCCACGCCAGCGCTCGATCTCCTCGGTCGCGAAGCGCCCGTAGTGGTTGATGAAATGCCCGCGCCGTGCACGCAAGATGTCGGCGACAGCCCGGGTCGGCCGTTCGCCGCGCACTCTGACCATCAGGACCGCGCCGCCGCGTCGGACGGCGCCCTCGTACCAGGCGAAGTCGGGCAGCTGGTCCATCACGGTGAACGAGACGAGGCGCCGCAGCTTGCTGACGGGGCCGTTGGCCGCGCCGGAGCCGTCGAGCCGGTCCGCGCCCTCGCTGCCGCGGAGGATCGTGATGTCCCCGTCCGGGGTCCCGGTCGCCCGCAGGGCCGCCGCCGCCGCAGCGGCATCCGCGGGGTCGTCGAACGCGGCGAGCATCCGGTCGACCGGGTAGCCGATGAATCGGGCCTGGGTCATGTCCTCGATCGTACCGCCGCGGGTCGCGGGACGAGGCCGATGGGCAGGTGGATGGTCGGCAAGGGGCGGACGGGTCGCGTGCGGCCGGCCCAGGCGATGAGCGGCAGCGACAGGAACGTCAGGCTCGCCACGCTGTAGGTCCAGTCCATCGGCGCGTGGCGGATGACCGCCGCCCACTCCAGCCACAAGGCCCCGAACACCATCGAGGAGAGCGCCACCAGGCCGGCCATCCACCACCAGTCGCGTCGTCCGACACCGACGAGCATCAGCGGCCAGAGGCTGGGCTTGATCACGATGAGCGGGGCCGCCCAGCCGAACCGGAGACCGACGGCGAGGATCGCCCACACCCACAGGTCCGAGTTGCCGAAGATCACCGCGATGTGGCCGCGCGGAAGGATCAGCAGCGCCGCCATCAGCGGCCACGTCCACGGCGCGGGGCGCCAGGACCAGACGGTCCAGGCGATGGCGACGGCGGGCAGCGCCCACCACAGCCACGCGGGCAGGATGAGGAACGGCGTCAGCAGCAGCAGCGTCGTCGGGGGGTGCAGGAACGTGTGCGGGCCCGGCGTGAACGGCCCGGCGATCTCCGTCTCGAGGTACGGGGAACCGGACGTGATCCAGCGTCGCGTCGCCTCGAGGTATTGCGCGAAGTCCTGCCCGACGACCCCGAGCCGGACGGCCTCTCGCCACTCAGCCTGGACGACCAGGGCGGCCACGACGATGCAGGCCAGCGCGAGGCCAAGCGCGACGGGGCGGTACCAGCGGATCGCCGATGGGCGCACGACCAACTCCGCAGTGGCGTCCCCGGCAGGGCGGCCGGGGCGGGGCGGACATCCTACGCCAGTCCGGTGCGGTCGGGAATGGTCGGGTGCGGCCTGGTGATGCCGGCGAGCACCGCCGGTCGGGGACCGCGCGCGGCGGATGGTCCCGGAGGAGGGAGTCGAACCCTCATGCCCTTGCGGGCGGCCGATTTTGAGTCGGCTGCGTATGCCATTCCGCCACTCCGGGTGGGCCGCGGGCATCGTAGCGCCAGACGCGGCCCGGGATGGCGGCGAGCGTCGACCGATGTGCGCGCGGACGACCCGCGCGAGCCGACGACGCGGGAGTATCGTCCGCGTCGATGGCCGACTTCTTCTTGCTGCTGTTCATCGCCGGGTACGTCCGCGGCGGCTGGTCGACCGGGTTCCTTCGCCGACTGATCGGTCTCGGCTACCTCGCCGCGTCGTTCGTCGTCGGTGCCTATCTTCGGGTGCCGATCGGCAACATCGTGTCCGGGTTCTTCCCGAAGATGCCGCCCGCCTATGCGGAGATGGTGGGCTACTCGGTCGCCTTCGCGGTGCTGGTCGCCGCGCTCAACCTGATCACGGGTCCGGTCCTCAGGAACGTCGCGGTCGGCGGGGTGTCGCGGCGGCTCGACCAGGCACTCGGCGCCGTCCTCGGCGGGGTCGAGGCGATCCTGCTCATCTCGGTCGCGATCGTCATCCTCGACACGTACTTCGGGAAGGGCGGCGCGCTGGCGACCGATCCCGGCCTCGGGTTCCTCAAGGACCTCACGGTCGCGCTGGACAGCTCCACGATCGGTCAGGCGCTGATCAACACCACGGTCCCGTTCGTGCTGGCGATCCTCGGCCCGCTGCTGCCCAAGGATGTGAGCACGCTGGTTCCGACCGGTCTCCCGGGTGGCCTGCCGCCGGGCCTGCCCGTGGTGCCGCTCCCGACGTCCTAGGTCGCCTCGGAACCGCCTGCAACGTCCCGGCGTCTCGCCCGGGACCGATGCTAGACTCGCCCAGCCTCAGAATCGCCGTCCGGAGGGACCCCCAAGCCGTGGAGGACCTTCGCTCGACGACGGTCTCCGACGACCCCGTCCAGCGCCGCGACCTCATCCTCCTCGAGCGAGCCCGCGACGGCGACCTCGGGGCATTCAACGACCTCGTCGTGCTGTACCAGGACCAGCTGTTCGCCCTCGTCGTGCGGATGGTCCCCGACCGCGACCAGGCGTCCGACGCCGTCCAGGAAGCCTTCTTCTCGGCGTTCCGCAACCTGCGCTCGTTCCGTGGCGGCAGCGTCAAGGCGTGGCTCAATCGGATCTGCGTCAACGCGGCGATGGACACGCAGCGAGCACGGAAGCGGCGGCCGGTCCAGCCATATCCGGAGCTCGACGACGAGAGCTGGCAGCCGCCCGCCGGCGTCGACGCCGACCCGGAGCGCACCGCGGTCCTCACGGAGCGCACGAACATCCTTCGCCGCGCGCTCGCCCAGATCACCGACGACCAGCGGACGGCCATCGTCCTGTTCGATGTCGAGGGCTACGACTACGCGGAGATCGCCGAGATGACCGGCGTCTCGCTCGGGACCGTGAAGTCTCGGATCCACCGAGGGCGGCTGGCCCTGCGGGACCTCCTCGAGGACCGGCTGGAGCTGTTCCGTGCGTGACGCGCACGAGGACCACGACCTCGCCCTCGTGGTCGCCTACGCGGACGACGAGCTCGGCGGCGACGACGCCGCGGCCGCGCTGACGCTGGTCGAGACGTGCCCGAGGTGCGCGTCGCTGGTCACCGATCTGCGCTCGCTGAGCGCGGCTGACAGGGCGATCGCCACCCCGCCGCGGCCACGCGACTTCCGCCTCACGCCGGCAGATGCCGCACGGTTGACCGCCGCGGGACCGGAACCCGATGTCGCCGCAGGTCGTCTGACGGGTGCGATGACGGACCTCAGCCCGGCCCACGGGACGCACGACCCTCTCCTGATCGCCGCGGCCGCGGACGGGTCGCTCGAGGACGCCGACCGGACCCGCGTCGACGATTGGCTCGCCGGCTGCTCGCCGTGCGCCGAGCTCCGCGCCGACCTCGTCGCCATCGCGGCCGCGAACCGGGCGATGCCCACGCCCCCGCGGCCCCGCGACTTCCAGCTGACGCCGGCCGACGCCCAGCGGGCGACCGGTCGGGGCTGGCGCGGGTTCGTCGCCAGGATCGGGACCGCCCGCGACGGGTTCTCGCGGCCGCTCGCCGCCGGCTTGACCGCGCTCGGGCTCGCGGGACTCCTGCTCTCGGGCGGAGGGTCGCTCCTCCCCAGCTCCTCATCCGGCGCCGCGGTCCTGTCGACGGTGGGCGCCGCGATCCCGCAGCCCGAATCGAAGGGCCTGGACGGCGCATCGGCCCCGGCCGCGGTCGACGATCCGAACGTGTTCTCGGGCAGCGCCGAAGGACCGGCTGCTGCCGCCCCGTCAGCCGCGGCCTCCGCCGCGCCGGCGAACCCCTTGTCCGGCGCGGCGCCCGCGCCGCAGCCGGATGGTCCCGGTCCCGTCGAGATGCAGAACAGCGGGTCCGGGTCGACCGACGCGTACGCGGCGGCCTCCGCGGCATCGTCCGCGGCCGCGGATGACGCCAGCCGGAACGGGGGCGCGTCGCCGTCGGACGCCACCCGGTCGCTGACCGTCGAGGCGCCTGCGGCCGAAGGGCCGCCCGCCGGCGTCCTGGTGTCGGTCGGACTGCTCCTCGCGGGGCTCGCCCTGTTCGCGTTCCGCTGGGCCGCTCGGCGCCGCGAGACCACCTAGGCCTCGGACCGGGGCGGGTCCCGCGGGTACACTGGGACCTCCATCACCCCCGTCCCACCCGCGGGACCGTTCCCGAGGCCTGCCGATGGATCGCCTGATGCTGCTCGACGGCAACGGGCTCATCTACCGCGGATACTTCGCCCTCATCGAGCAGCCCCTCACGACGTCGAAGGGCGAGCTGGTGTCGGCCGTGTTCGGGTTCACGAACATCGTGCTGCGGGCGTTCCAGGACGTGGGCCCGAGCCACGTCGCGGTCGCCTTCGACCTCCCGGCGCCGACGTTCCGACACGAGCGCTACGCGGAGTACAAGGCCACTCGGACACGGATGCCCGACGAGATGCGCGAGCAGATCCCGAAGGTCCGTCGAGTGGTCGCGGCACTCGGGATCCCGGTCTACGAGCTGTCGGGCTTCGAGGCGGACGACGTCATCGCGACGCTCGTCGGCCAGGCGGAGGCCCGCGAGCTCGACACGACGATCCTGACGGGCGACCTCGACATGCTCCAGCTCGTCTCGGAGCGCACGAAGCTCCTCGTCTCGCTTCGCGGCGGCATCGCCAACACGGTCGCCTACGACCTCGCGAGGATCGACGAGCGCTGGGGGCTCCGGCCGGACCAGATGCTCGACTACAAGGCCCTCAAGGGCGACCCCACGGACAACATCCCGGGTGTGCCTGGCGTCGGGGAGAAGACCGCCGCCAAGGTCGTGGCGACCTACGGCACGCTTGACGCGATGTACGAGGCCATCGACGACCTCCAGCCGGAGAAGTTGCGCGCGAAGCTGATCGACGCGAAGGACGTCGTCATCGAAAGCCGCGAGCTGATGCGCCTCGTCCGAGACCTGCCGATCACGCTCGACCTGGACGCGGGGCGCGTCGGCGAGTACGACCGAGACGAGGTGATCCGGATCTTCCGCGAGTACGAATTCCGGACGCTGATCGACCGGCTGCCGCCGCTGCGAGGCGAGGCGCCCGACGAGGCTGCGGCCCGGCTGCGCGAGATCGGCGGCACGGTCGGGGCCGCCCGGGCGCCCGGCGCACGGCCGGCGACGCCACCACGGCCGCGGCCGAGCGGCGACGGGCTCCAGCTGAGCCTCGACTTCGACACCGTCGGCGGCGGCACGACGGCGTACGAGGACCGCCCCATCGTGCCGGTGGCCCAGGGCGACCTGCCCGGGGCGCTCGCTGCCGCGGTCGAGGATCCGCGACACCTGGAGGTCCGTGGCGCCGATCGGATCGACGCGGATGTCGAGGCCTGGATCGCGACCCAGACCGACGTGGGGGTCGCGCTCGTCGCGTCCGACCCGCGACCGCGGATGGGGGAGCCGCTCGCGTTCGCGGTGGCCGGCACGGACGGCCGGACCATCGTCGCCGAGACGCCCGAGGCCATCGAGCGGCTGCTGGGGCTGGTCGTCGCCAGCGGGGCGCGGCTGGTCGGGCACGAGGTGAAGTCGATCCTGACCGCGCGGTTCGCCGCCGTGCCCGGATCCGCACCCCTGCCCGTCGCCTTCGACACGCAGATCGCGGCCTACGTGCTCAATGCCTCGCTCCGCAGCCAGGCCATCGCCGACGTCGTCGCGGAGCGGCTCGACATCCAGATGCCGCTCCCCAAGGACATCGACCCCACGACCCGGGCCGGCCTCGAAGCGCTGGCGGCCACGGCCGCCCGCCCGCCGCTCGAACAGGCCCTCGCCGACGCGGGTCTTGCCCGCCTCCTCACGGAGATCGAGCTCCCGCTCATCCCCGTCCTCGCGCGGATGGAGGCGACGGGCGTCGCGCTCGACCTCGACACGCTGGGCGCCCTCGACCGCGAGTTCGCGACCGAGATCGACCGGCTCGAGCGCACGATCTACGACGCCGTCGGCCACCAGTTCACGATCGGCTCGCCCAAGCAGCTCGGCGAGGTCCTGTTCGGCGAGCTCAAGCTGCCGTATGGCCGCAAGACCAAGACCGGGTACTCGACCGACGCGACCGTGCTCGAGGAGCTGCGGACCGTCCACCCGGTCATCGAGCCCGTGCTCGACTGGCGGACGTACACGAAGCTGCGCTCGACGTACCTCGAAGCGCTGCCGGCCCTCATCGCCGCCGACGGCCGACTCCACACGACGTTCCACCAGGCCGTCGCCGCCACCGGGCGGCTGTCCTCGTCCGACCCGAACCTGCAGAACATCCCGATCCGGAGCGACCTCGGTCGGCGCATCCGGCGGGCGTTCGTGGCCGGCAGCCCGGAGCTCACTCTCGTCGCCGCCGACTACAGCCAGATCGAGCTGCGCATCCTTGCGCACGTGTCGGGCGACGCCCACCTCAAGGACGCGTTCGCCCGCGAGGCGGACATCCACCGCGAGACCGCGGCCCTCGTCCTCCACAAGGCGCCCGAGGACGTGACCGCCGACGAGCGCTCCATGGCCAAGATGGTCAACTTCGGGATCGCGTACGGCATGAGCGACTTCGGGCTCTCGACGCGGGCGGGGATCAGCCGCCAGGAGGCGCAGCAGTTCATCTCGAACTACTTCGCCACGTACTCGGGGATCAGCTACTACATGCTCCACATCAAGGACGTCGCGAAGCAGCAGGGGTACGTCACGACCCTCCTCGGCCGCAAGCGGTCGATCCCCGAGCTCGAATCGAAGATCCCGGCGCTCCGCGGCGCGGGCGAGCGCATGGCGATCAACATGCCGATCCAGGGCACAGCCGCCGACATCATGAAGATCGCGATGATCCACGTCGCCGACCGGCTCGCCGCGACCGGGTCACCGGCGCGCACGCTCCTCCAGGTCCACGACGAGCTCCTGTTCGAAGTGCCGCGCGACGGCGTGGACGCGCTCGTCGCCTTGGTGCGCGAGACGATGGAATCCGCCCTGCCGCTCGACGTTCCCCTGACCGTCGACGTCAAGTCCGGCGACGATTGGGAGTCGATGCGACCGATCCCGCGCGGGAGCACCGCGGCCATCGCCAGGGCCTGAGGCGCGCGGATATGCCCGAGCTTCCTGAGGTCGAGACCGTCGCGCGCGACCTGCGACCCCACCTGGTCGGCGCGACGATCGTCGGCGCGCGCTGTTCCTGGGCCCGGACGCTCAGGACGCACACGCCTGAGGCGTTCGCGGAAGAGATCGCCGGCCGCCGGATCGAGTCGGTCGGGCGGCGCGCGAAGCAGCTCGTCTTCGAGCTGTCGGGCGACGCCGCGATGACCATCCACCTCAAGATGACCGGCCAGCTGTTCATCGTCCCTGCTGAGGCGGCGGAGGACCCCTACATCCGGCTCGTCCTCGAGCTCGCCGACGGCCGCGAGCTGCGCTTCCGCGACATCCGCAAGTTCGGCAAGGTCGGGCTCTATGGCCGCGACCCCGTCACCGGGGAGCTGGTCACCGAGGTCGGCGGCGGCGCCGTCTTCGCCGCCATCGGCCCCGAGCCGCTCGATCCGGCGTTCACGGTCCGCGAGTTCCGGCGGGGCCTGCGCCGTCGCAAGGGCCGGCTCAAGTCGCTGCTGCTCGACCAGTCGTTCATCGCCGGCGTGGGCAACATCTACGCGGACGAGGCGCTGTGGCTGTCGCGGCTGCACCCGCTCCGCTCGGCGAGGACCCTTCGGCCGCCCGACGAGCGACGGCTGTACCTCGCGATCCGCTCGATCCTCGCCGAGGCCGTCGAGCGCCGCGGTTCGTCCATCGACGACTACACGGCGCCCGATGGCGACGGGGCGATGCAGGACCGGCTGGCCGTCTACCAGCGGACGGGCGAGCCGTGCCTCCGGTGCGGCCGCCCGCTGAAGCGCATCGTCGTCGGGGCGCGGAGCACGCACTTCTGCTCCTGGTGCCAGCGGCTCCCCGCGTCCGACCGCGCTGGCGCCCGGACCATCCTGCGCTCGATGACCGGCGGCCAGCGTCGCACCGGGCCACGCTGGAGCGAGCTGACGGACCGGACGAAGCGCGCCGCCGCGACGCGGCGAGCGGCGGCGCGGGCATCGTCCGGAGTTGCCGAGCCGGCCGTGAAGGGCCGGGCCTGATGTCGATCCTCCGCCTCGCCAAGGTGAGCCGGGAGGTCGGCGCGTTCGTCATCCTCGACGGCATCGAGGCCGCGATCGCCGCCGGCGACCGGATCGGCCTCGTCGGCCCCAATGGCGGCGGCAAGACGACGCTCCTTCGGCTCGCGGCCGGCCGTGACGAGCCGGATCGCGGCGAGGTCGTCCGCAAGCGCGGCCTGTCGATCGGGCTCCTGTCGCAGGAGGCGCACTTCGACGAGGTCCTGATGGCGGCGTCCGACCTGCGATCCGCGGTGCGGGCCGGGGCGGCGCATCTCGAGCGGATGGCGGCTTCGCTCGCCGAGTTCGAGCGCGACGGCCGCGTGACGGAGGCGGCCTACGCGAACCTCCAGCACGAGTTCGAAGTGCTCGGCGGCTACACGCTCGACCAGCGCGTGGACGCGGCCCTGAGCGGTCTCGGGTTCGATCGCGACGAGTGGGCCAAGCCGCCGATGGCGATGTCCGGCGGCGAGCAGACGCGGGCCTCCCTCGCCCGGCTGGTCATCGCCGACCCGGACCTGCTGCTGCTCGACGAGCCGACGAACCACCTCGACATCTCGGCGATCGAATGGCTCGAGGACCACCTCCGCAAGCGTCCCGGGTCGCTGCTGGTCGCGTCGCACGACCGGGCGTTCCTCGACGCGTCGGTGACGCGGATCTGGGAATTGCGGGACCGGCGGCTGACGGCCTTCCGCGGCGACTACAGCGCCTTCCACCGCCAGCGCGAGGAGCGCGATGCCCGGGCGATCAAGGACGCCGACGTCACGGCCGAGTCGATCGCCCGCGAGCGCGAGCTCATCCAGCGCTACCGCAGCCACCGCAAGTTCAGCAAGCAGCACGAGCACGAGGCCCGGCTCGAGCGCCTGCTGGCGGAGCGGCAGGAGGCCCCGAGAGCGGGTCGCAAGCTCGCGATCCCGAACGCGTCACTCGCGGGTGGCGCCCCGACCCGGTCCGGTGAGATCGTCGTCCGTGTGGAGGGCCTCGCCGTCGGCTACCTCCCGGGACGGGGCGCCATCGATGCCGACGGCGCCCCCGCCACCGAGTCGCGGATCGTCGCCCGGGTCCCGTTCCTCGCGGCCCAGCGTGGGGAGCGCATCGGGATCGTCGGCCCGAACGGCGCCGGGAAGACCACGCTCCTGCGCACGATCGCGGGGGAGTTGCCGCCGCTCGACGGGGCGCTGACGTTCGGGCATGCCGTCCAGCTCGGGTATCTCGCGCAGCTCCGCGGGGCGGCGATCCCCGGCGCCACGGTCCTTGACGCCCTCCTTGAAGCGATCCCGGTCACCCCGGGCGAGGCCCGCGGGTATCTCGCCCGGTTCCTCTTCCGTGGCGACGATGTCGAGAAGGAGGTCAGGACGCTGTCGGGCGGCGAGCGGTCCCGGCTCGAACTGGCGCTCCTGGGGATCCAGCCGTCGAACCTCCTGCTGCTCGACGAGCCCACGAACCACCTGGACATCCCGGCCCGCGAGGCCATCGAACGGTTCATGGCCGAATCGTCGGCGACCCTGCTGGTCGTGTCGCACGACCGGCGGCTCCTCGAGACCGTCTGCGAGAAGCTGTGGGTGGTGGACGGCGGGGCGGCGGCGCCATTCGACGGCGGCTATCGCGAGTGGCGAGCCGCGGTGGCCGGCGGTTGGACCGTCGCCGGGGCGATCGAGGCGGAGGCGAAGCGCCTGCGCGGTGGCGCCGCCGGCCGGGTCGGCGTCGACAAGACCACGTCTGTCGGCGTGTCGCCGTCCGACGGCCGCGCGGCCTCCCCGGTCCGGCCGGAGCCCGCGCCGGCCAAGCCGAGAGCCCGCAAGGCGGAGAAGCTCTCGAAGGACGCGTATCGCAAGCAGCGGACCGCGCTCGACGCGGAGCTCTCGCGGCTCGGCCTGCGCCGGAGCCACCTCGAACTCGCCATGGGCGACCCGAAGGTGGCCGCGAACTTCGTCGAGATGCGACGGGTGACGAGCGAGCTGGCGGATGTCGATGTCGCCCTGGCGGCCGCCGAGGACGCGTGGCTCGACCTCGAGGAGCGCGCGCCGTGACCGTCCGCATCGGGATCACCGGGCCGATCGGGTGCGGGAAGTCCACCGTCGCCGGGTGGCTCGGCGAGCGATCGGGCGTCGTCGTGATCGACGCGGACGTGGTCGCTCGGGAGGTGCTCGACCCAGGTCGAGCCGGCTCTTGGTGCCGTGTTCGCGCGGTTCGGCGAGAAGGTCCGGGTCGCCGACGGGTCGCTCGACCGCGCCGCGCTCGGTCGCATCGTGTTCGCTGACCCGGCCGCGCTGCGCGACCTCGAGGCCATCGTCCATCCGGCTGTCCGCCCGCGGATCCTCGCGGCGATCGACGAGGGCGAGCGCCGCGGGGCGGTCGCGGTCGTCGTCGAGGCGATCAAGCTGGTCGAGGGTGGCCTCGCCGACCTGTGCGACGAGGTCTGGCTGGTGACCTGCGATCCCGGCCGTGCAGCTCGAGCGCGTCGCGGGGCGGGGGAGCGACCCGGCCGACGCAGCCGCACGGATCGCGGCGCAGGGCGACCTGGCGGCCCGGCTTCGCCCCGCGGCGACTCGCGTCATCGACACGACCGGGAGCGCCGAGACGACGCGGACCGAGGTCGGCAGGCTCCTCGCAGCGGTGATCGCCGAGCCGCCGATCTGAGAGCGGCACTACGACACGGTCGTGACGGCCGCCGTGAGACCGAACGCCCGTTCGGTTCCGCGGCGGGATGCGATAGACTGGACCGCTGATGCCCGACTTCAAGTTCGTCGCCCCGTTCGAGCCGACCGGTGACCAGCCAGCGGCGATCGAGCGCCTGAGCGAGGGCCTCGCCCGCGGCGTCCGGCACCAGACCCTGCTCGGAGCGACCGGGAACGGGCAAGACGGCGACCCTCGCCTGGACCATCGCCCGGCACAACAAGCCCACCCTCGTCCTGGCCCACAACAAGACGCTGGCGGCCCAGCTGTACGCGGAGTTCCGCGAGTTCTTCCCGGAGAACGCGGTCGAGTACTTCGTGAGCTACTTCGACTACTACCAGCCCGAGGCGTACCTGCCTCGGAGCGACACGTACATCGAGAAGGACTCGTCGCGCAACGACGAGATCGACCGGCTCCGGCACGCGGCCACGCACGCGTTGTTCGAACGGCGGGACGTGATCATCGTCGCGAGCGTCAGCTGCATCTACGGCCTGGGCGCCCCGGTCGACTACGGCGCCACCGTCCTGAAACTCCGTGTCGGGGGGCAATACCGGCGCGACGCCGTGCTCCGCCACCTCGTCGACCTCCAGTACCAGCGCAACGACCAGGCGCTGACGCGCGCCCGGTTCCGGGTCCGCGGCGACACGCTGGAGCTCCAGCCGGCGTCGGAGGAGACGCTCATCCGAGTCGAGTTCTTCGGCGACGAGGTCGAGCGGATCACCGAGCTGGACCCGCTGACCGGTGAGCTCCTGGCGGAGCGCCGCGAGACCAACGTCTACCCCGCGACCCACTACGTGACGCCCAACGACAAGCTCAAGGAAGCCATCGTCGACATCGACGCCGAGATGGAGCTGCGTGTCGGCCAGCTCGAGGCGGAGGGCCGAGCGCTCGAGGGCGCGCGGCTCCGTCAACGCACGACGTTCGACCTGGAGATGATGCGCGAGCTCGGCTACTGCACCGGCATCGAGAACTACTCGCGGCATCTCTCGCGCCGCGAGGCCGGCAGCCGGCCGTGGACGCTGCTCGACTATTTCCCGCCGGACTGGCTCCTCGTGGTCGACGAGTCGCACATGACGATCCCGCAGGTCGTCGGCATGTACAAGAACGACCGGACCCGCAAGGAGATCCTCGTCGACTTCGGGTTCCGGCTGCCGTCGGCGCTCGACAACCGGCCGCTGACGTTCGAGGAGTTCGAGGCCACGGTCCACCAGGCCGTCTACATGAGCGCGACGCCCGGTCCGTACGAGCTGGAGCGGAGCGAGACGATCGTCCAGCAGCTCATCCGACCGACGGGCGTCGTCGACCCGAAGATCACGGTGCGTCCGACCGACGGGCAGATCGACGACCTGCTCGAGGAGATCCGCGTCCGGGCGGAACGCGGCGAGCGTGCCCTGGTCACGACGCTCACGAAGAAGATGGCCGAGGACCTGACCGACTACCTCAAGGAGCTCGGGATCAAGGTCCAGTACCTCCACAGCGAGGTCGACACCCTCGAGCGCGTCGCGATCCTGCGGGACCTGCGGCTCGGCGTCTTCGACGTGCTCGTCGGCATCAACCTCCTCCGGGAGGGCATCGACCTGCCCGAGGTGACCCTGGTCGCGATCCTCGACGCCGACAAGGAGGGGTTCCTGCGCTCGGCGTGGTCGCTGATCCAGATGATCGGCCGCGCGGCCCGGAACATCGGCGGCGAGGTCGTGATGTACGCCGACAGGATCACCGAGTCGATGAAGGTCGCGATGGACGAGACCGAGCGCCGACGCACGATCCAGACCGCCTATAACACCGAGCACGGCATCGAGCCGACGACGATCGTCAAGGGCATCCACGACCTGAACCAGCGGCTGCGCGCGGTCGCGGAGTCGACGGTCGTCTACAGCTCGGAGCGGGGCGGCGAGCTGACCGAGGCCGACCGGGCGAAGGTCGAGGCGCTCGTCGGGCGGATGGAGGCCGAGATGAAGTCGGCCGCGAAACAGCTGGAGTTCGAGCGGGCGGCGGCACTCCGCGACGAGATCCAGCAGATCCGACTCCGCGTGCTCGAGCAGGACGCGTCGGTCATCGTCGGCAAGGCCGCCGAGCGCGCGGGTCGCGAGAGCCGCGGTCTGACCGGGGCGGCGGATCGTGCCCGTGGCCGGCGTGCCGACGACGCGGCGGCGCTCCTCTCGACGATGGAAGTCACGAGCGTCGAGGTCCTGCCCGCCGACGAGGAGCCGGCTGGCGCCGCCGACGGCGAGCCCGGCATCGACGAGAACACCGCCGCGGACTGGCTTCCGGGCATCCGGGACGAGCATGACGATGGCGGCGGCACGCAGGCACGCTGGCTCGAGCGACCGACCTGGGACCGGACCGTGACCCCCAACATCCGCAAGCGGACGGGCCAGCGGCCGGGTCGGCGTCGCTTCTAAGACGCAGTCGTCCGGAACCGACCTGCGGCGTGGTGCTCCGCATCTGGTGGTGCGCGGACGCGCCGGAATCGTGTCCGGACCGGTAGGGGTCCGGTGTGGTTGGGACTAGATTGGTTCGGTGCCCCTGCGCCTCGCGACGCTGGTCCTCGCGCAGTCCCTCGACCTCGCCACGTTCTGGGTGATGGTCGGACGGCGAGGGGTGGCCGCCGAGATGAATCCGCTGGTCGGCGGGATGTACCTGCAGTTCGGGATGACCGCGATCGTGGCGGCCAAGGTCCTGCTCGTCACGCTGATCGCGGCGCTCGCCGTGGCGGCCTGGGCCCGCGGTGGACGGGGCGTGTGGTCGCTGGTCGGCGCCGTTCCGCTGGCGATGGCCATCGCGTTCGGCGTCATCGGCGGCTACACCAACACGCTCGCCTACCTGGGCGGCTGACCGCCTCCGAGCCCGGCGTCGCGGGCGCGACATGGGCCCGCGGTGGACGAGAACGGGTGTTCTATTCCACCCGGATGCCGTACACTTCGGACGTGCCCCAGGACCGACTCGTCGTGCGCGGAGCGCGCGAACACAACCTCAAGAACGTCGACGTCGCGTTCCCGCGCGACCGCCTCGTCGTCATCACGGGCCTGTCGGGATCGGGCAAGAGCAGCCTCGCCTTCGACACGATCTACGCCGAGGGCCAGCGCCGCTACGTCGAGAGCCTCAGCGCCTACGCCCGGCAGTTCCTGGGACAGATGGAGAAGCCGGACGTCGACCAGATCGACGGCCTGTCGCCGGCGATCTCCATCGACCAGAAGGGCGCGTCGCGGAACCCGCGGTCCACGGTCGGGACGGTCACCGAGATCTACGACCACCTGCGGCTGCTGTTCGCGCGGATCGGGGTCCCGCACTGCCCCAACGGCCATGCGATCGAGCGGCAGACCGTCCAGCAGATCGTGGACCAGGTCCTCGCGCTGCCGGAGGGCACGCGCCTCCTGGTCCTGGGCCCGCTCATCAAGGACCGCAAGACCGAGGGTGACCGCGTCTTCGACGCCGCACGCCGGCAGGGCTTCGTCCGCGTCCGCGTCGACGGGGAGATGGTGGACATCGCCGAAGCCCCGAAGCTCGACAAGTACAAGCGGCATTCGATCGAGGTCGTCGTCGACCGGTACGTCGTGCGCCATGCGGAAGCCCCCGACGGCGCAGCGCTCGCGGCCGACGGCCGACCGATCGACCCGGAGACCGGGCTTCGCGATCCCGGATCCCGACGCCGGCCGACTCGCCGACTCGATCGAGACGGCGCTGCGGCTCGGCGAGGGCGTCGTGCTGATCGCCCCGGCCCCGCGGGACGACGAGCCAGCCGCGTTCGAGGAGCAGCGATACAGCGAGAAGTACAGCTGCCCGTACGACGGGTTCACGGTCGAGGAGCTCGAGCCGCGCACGTTCTCGTTCAACTCCCCGCACGGGGCGTGCCCGTCCTGCACGGGCCTCGGGACACGCCTCGAGATCGACCCGGACCTCGTCGTCCCGGACCGCGCCAAGAGCCTCGCGGCCGGCGCGCTCGTGCCGTGGGCGAAGATGCCGACGGACGCCTCCTGGCGGCTCAAGATCCTCGAGGCCATCACGGCGTCGCACGGCTGGGACTTCAAGGCCGCGTTCCGCGACCTCCCGCGCCGACGCCGTCCAGTACGTGCTCTACGCGGCCAAGGACGAGAAGGTCGTCGTCCGCTACCGCCACGAGCGCGGCGAGAACACGTACAACGCCACGTTCGAGGGCGTCGTCACGAACCTCGAGCGCCGCTATCGCGAGACGGACTCGGACTACATCAAGACCGAGCTCGAGAAGTACATGGTCACGCGGCCATGCCCGACCTGCGGCGGCAAGCGTCTCCGGCCCGGAGATCCTCGCGGTCACGATCGGCGACCGGAACGTGTGGGACGTCTCGACGATGTCGATCACCGCGGCACTCGACTGGGCGGCAGGGCTGGCCGGCACCCTCAGCGAGCGCGAGCGGACCATCGCGGTCCAGGTCGTCAAGGAGATCGTCGCGCGGCTCGGCTTCCTCGTCGACGTCGGGCTCGACTACCTGACCCTCGATCGGACCAGCGTGACGCTGTCGGGTGGCGAGGCCCAGCGGATCCGGCTGGCGACCCAGATCGGGACCACGCTGATGGGCGTCCTGTACATCCTCGACGAGCCGTCGATCGGCCTGCATCAACGCGACAACGCCAAGCTCATCGCCACGCTCACGCGGCTGCGCGACCTGGGGAACACCGTCCTCGTCGTCGAGCATGACGAGGAGACGATCCGGACCGCGGACTGGGTCATCGACATCGGCCCGGGCGCCGGGGAGCACGGCGGCGAGATCATCGCGAACGGCCCCCTCGAGGCCGTGTTGGCCGAGCCGCGATCCATCACCGGCGCGTTCCTGCGAGGCGAGCGCGAGGTCGCCGTCCCGAAGCGGCGGCGGCCGGGCAACGGCAAGTCGCTCGTCGTCAAGGGCGCCCGTGAGCACAACCTGCACGATCTCGATCTGCGCGTGCCGCTCGGCACGTTCGTCGCGGTGACGGGCGTGTCGGGGAGCGGCAAGAGCACGCTCGTCACCGAGGTCCTGTACCGGGCGCTGGCCCGGGAGCTCAACGGCTCGCGCGAGCCGGTCGGGGCGCACGACTCGCTCGACGGCGCCCAGCACGTCGACAAGATCATCGAGATCGACCAGAGCCCGATCGGGCGGACGCCCCGCTCGAACCCGGCGACCTACGTCGGGTTGTTCACCCCGATCCGGGAGCTGTTCGCGGGGGTCCCGGAGGCGCGCGTCCGCGGCTACACGCCCGGCCGGTTCAGCTTCAACGTCAAGGGCGGCCGGTGCGAGCACTGCAAGGGCGACGGGATCCTCAAGATCGAGATGCAGTTCCTCCCGGACGTCTACGTCCCGTGCGAGGTCTGCAAGGGCAAGCGCTACAACCGCGAGGCCCTGGAGATCCACTACAAGGGCAAGTCCATCGCGGACGTGCTCGAGATGACCATCGCGGAAGCGCTCGAGTTCTTCGGCGCCGTCCCGAACGTGCGGACGAAGCTCCAGACCCTGTTCGATGTCGGGCTCGGCTATGTCCACCTCGGCCAGCCGGCGACGACACTGTCGGGCGGCGAGGCCCAGCGGGTCAAGCTCTCGACCGAGCTCTCGCGACGAGCCACGGGCCGGACGTTCTACGTCCTCGACGAGCCCACGACCGGACTCCACTTCGCGGACGTCGAGAAGCTGCTCGAGGTGCTCCACCGGCTCGTCGACGGTGGGAACACCGTGTTGGTCATCGAGCACAACCTCGATGTCATCAAGACCGCGGACTGGATCGTCGACCTCGGTCCGGAGGGCGGCGACCGCGGCGGACGGATCATCGCCGAGGGCACGCCCGAGCAGGTCGCCAAGGTCCGGGCGTCGGCCACGGCCGAATACCTCGCCCGCGTCCTGCGCGGGGAGCCGCTCGTCCCGCTCAGCGACGTCACCTTCGCGGACGAAGCGGGCCGAGGAGGCCGGCGGAACGGCAACGGCAAGACGGCTCCGGAGATCACGATCGCGCCGTCGCGCAAGCGCGCCGCGGCTGCGACGAGATCGCGCTGATCCGCGCTCGCCCGTCCCGCCGCGGACGTTCCGCCGCGTTGCCCAGCGGCTAGCATACGGACGTGCCGGACATCGACTTCGCCTTCCTGGCCGACGCCGCGGAGACCATCCCCGGGCAGAAGTTCCACGTCCTCGGCGGTGGCATCGCGCGGATCGGCGGCCGTCGGTTCCCGTTGCGGCACCCGCACCTGGCGCTCGTGATCGGCCTGCAGGTGACCGCGCCCGAGACCGAGCGCGAACACGAGATCCGGTTCGTCCTGCTCGGGCCCGACGGCGCGGAGGTGGCCGGGGCGACCGGGAGCCTCGTGGCGCGCAGCCAGCGTGACGGGCGTGACGCGACGCTGACGTTCTCGATCGACCTGTGGAACCTGACCTTCCCGGCGCCGGGCGACTACTCGTTCCGGATCCTCGTCAACGGGTCGGAGCGCAAGCGGCTGCCGCTGCTGCTGCTCGCGCCCACCGACGATGCGGGCACCGGCAAGGGCGGGACGACGGTGACGCGACCATCGGATGACTGACGCCCGTAGCGGCGGCCCGTCGACGACCAGGGCGTCCGGAGGCCGCCCGCCGGCGCGACACGAGCGACCGGCCATCGACGCGCTAGGACTGGAGGCCGCGCGGCATGCCGACCGGTTGGTGCAGGCGGCGCAGGATCTCGGTGTCACGCGCTGGGCGACCTACCTCGAGCCGTTGCCCGAGCACCTCCGCGACGACGAGCCGGCGGCACTACGGCGGACCGCGATGCGCGCCAGGGCCGCCTACGGCCCGAAGGACTCGATCCGCGACGCGCTCCCGGCCGACCTGACGGAGCCGTTCCTCGACGCCATCGACCGCCTCCTGCGCGAGCTCAACCGATCGAGAGGATAAGCCGCCGGTCCGGCACGTTCATCCGCCTCGGGTGACATCGCGGTCCGATCGACCCGGTACCGTGACGCCGAGCCCGGCTGACCCTCAGGAAGAGGGGATGCAGGATGGGCTGCACGTTGGAGGGGAGATGGCGAACGAGGCGCTGACAAGCTGGCGCGAGGGCTCAGCCAAGCAGGCGATCCTGGACTTCGTCACGGCCGTGACGACGCCGGGGCCGGCCTTCGTCGCGGTCGCCGACCGGATCGCCGCGTTCGACAACGACGGGACGCTCTGGGTCGAGCAGCCGCTGCCACCCCAGTTCGATTTCGTGTTCCGCAAGTGGGCCGCGGAGGTCAAGGCGGATCCGTCGCTCGCCGAGCGGCAGCCCTACAAGGCCGTCATCACTCGGGACCAGTCGTTCTTCGCGGGCGTGGCGGGCCAGGATCCCGAGGCGGTCGGTGCGCTCATGACGGCTTTTGCGCGGTCGTGGCAGGGGACCACCCCCGCGGCATTCGAGTCGCAGGTCCGCGAGTGGCTGACGACCGTGGAGCAACCGCAACTCGGCCGGCGGTATATCGAGCTGGTCTACAGGCCGATGCTGGAGCTCTTCGACCTCCTCAAGGCCAATGACTTCCGCGTATTCGTGTGCTCCGGCGGTGGCCGCGACTTCATGCGCGTCTTCGCCGAGGAGACCTGGGGGATCTACCGCGAGAATGTCATCGGGACGGCCGCCGAGTACCACTACACCGACGGCCGCATCGTCCGGGGCGAGCATGCCCTCGGCGGGCTCGACATCGGTCCCGGCAAGCCGGAGCACATCTTCGCCCGGACCGGGCGACTCCCGGTGTTCGCCGGCGGCAACGCGGACGTCGACATCGAGATGCTCGAGTCCGCGACGTTCTCGATCCTCGTCAACCATGACGACGCGGATCGCGAGTTCGCCTACACGAGCGGTGGCGAGGCGTCGCTCGCCAAGGCGGCGGCGCTGGGCTGGACCGTCGTGAGCATGAAGGACGACTGGCTCACCGTGTTCTAGGAAGGGACCAGCGCTCGCCTTCCAGGCGGCCGGATCGGTCGGCGCGACCTCAACCGACCCAAGGGATGAGCCGGCGAGTCCGCGCCCGATACGCCGGGTAGTCCGGGAACCGCTCGACCAGCCACACCTCCTCGCGCATCGACTTGGCGGTGAAGTACATCCACACGACACCGGCGAGGACGAGGGCCGGGATCGAGGCGGTCGCCAGCGCCCACCCGGCGGATGCCAGCACGATGCCGCCGTAGATCGGATGGCGGACCCTCGCGTAGACGCCGGCCTGCACGAGGGTGGCGCCATCGCGTGGCCGAGGGAAGGGCGTGAGGTTCTCTTGCAGGTCCCGGGTGCCGCGTATGGCGAGCACCGCACCAGCCACGATGAGGGCCACCCCGACGAGCGCGCCGGCGACGCGAGCCAGCCCGCTCCAGCTCGGACCGCCGAACCAGCCCGCGAGGGCCACCAGCAGCAGGAGGATCGCCTGGATCGCGACCCAGCCTTCGCCGCGTGGTCCGAGTGACGGCATCCTCGTCATCCTGGCATCGTAGCCCCGAGGCCGAGCTCCTCGGTCGCTGAAGGCCTCGAGGAGGAACGGCGACGGCCCCGCGGGGTCGTACAGGATCGTCAGGGTTCGTCGCGCCCGCGTCCAGGCGACGTACGCCAGCCGACGCTCCTCCTCGTACGCCCGGGCCGGGTCGGCCGCGCTGTCGACGGCTCGGGCGCTCGGGAACCGGGCGGCCTCCATGCCGAGGATGATCACGTGGTCGAACTCGAGGCCCTTGGTGGCGTGGGCCGTGGCCAGCGTCAACGCGGCGTCGTCCCGCCGCAGCTCGCTCAGGCGCTGACGCGCCGCGCGGACGGCGTCGGCGAAGGTCGTGACATCGGCGTACGCCGGGGCCCAGACGAGCAACGCCGTCGCGAGGCGGGCTTCGACTTCGTCGACGGCAGTGGATCGGATCTGGTCGATGGCGAGGAGCAAGGGCAGGCGGACCGCCGTCATCGCCGCCTCGGCCTCGAGGCGAACGAGCATTCCTTCGAGCGCCGGGTCCTCGAGCGGCAGCTCGAGCCTGGCGGCCCGGAACGGCGTCCCGGTCGCGATGGCCACGACGACGGCCGGGATGAGCTCGCGGTTCGTGCGGGCCAGCACCGCGCGGGTGCTGTCGTCCTCCGGCCACGTGCGCATCGCCCGCTCCAGCCGGACCGGGTCATCCGCCGCATCGGGGGCAAGGACCAGGCGACCCCTCGCGTCCGGTCCCGGGCGGATCCGCTTCACGAAACGCTCCGTGTTGTGGGCGACGAGGCGGACGGCCCGCTCGACGACCGGCTCGGGACAGCGGTAGTTGACCTCGAGGTCGATCCGGCGGAGTCCCGGCAACGAGGCGTCCAGTCCGAGGACTCGGCGCACGTCGGCGAGGCGCCATCCGTAGATCGATTGGTCGTCGTCGCCGACGAGCAGGATCCGATCCGCCGGCGCGGCGAGGGTCAGGGCCATCTCGAGTTGCGTCCGGTCGACGTCCTGGACCTCGTCAACGAGCAGGTGCCCGCAGCGGCGCCGCCAGCGGTCCAGCAGGGAAGCGTCGTCCTCGAGCGCCGCCAGCGCCCGCAGCACCAGGTCGTCGAAGTCCGCCCCGCCCAGCTCCGCGATGGCGCGCTCATACGCAACGAACGTCAGCGCGATCGGCCCCGCCTCCGGGTCAGCGGCGACCGCCTCGGCCGTCACGCCCAACTCGACCTTCAACCGCGACACCGCCCCGTCGAGCTCGACCAGCTCGGCGTCGTCCGCGTCCGGCCGGAGGGTCTGCAGCAGCTCGTGGCGGTCGATGAGCGGCTCGACCGAGGCTCCGGCGTCACGCAGGATCTCCAGCCCCAGGGCGTGGAACGTCCGGACTCGCACGCCGCCCGCGTGGATGCCGAGCGGGGCCAGGGCCGCGTCGAGCCGCTCGCCGAGTTCGACCGCCGCCCGCCGGTTGAACGTGATGGCCGCGATCGTGTCCGCCGGAGTGCCCGTCGCCACGAGCCACGCGATCCGGGCGACGAGGGTCGTGGTCTTGCCGCTCCCGGCCGGTGCGACGACCAGGACCGGACCTGGAGCGGCCGTCGCCGCCGCGCGCTGGTCGGGGGCAAGACGCGCGAGGCGTTCGGCGACCGAGGGAGGCAGGTCCACGCGACGATGGTGCCCGTGGCGGATCATCGGCCGGACAACGGGCGCCCACCGCCGAGTTGCCCTAGCATCGAGCGGTGACCCCATCCCTCGAAGCGACCCTCCAGGGACTCCCGGACCGGCCCGGCGTCTACCTCATGAAGGACGACCGCGGGGACGTCGTCTATGTCGGGAAGGCGCAGAGCCTGCGCAGCCGCGTGCGGTCGTACTGGCAGAAGGCGACGCCCGCCGGCGACATCCACCGCATCCGCAGCGTCATCGACCGCGTGGCCGAGGTGGAGTACACGCTGACCGACTCCGTCTCGGAGGCGCTGCTGCTCGAGGCGAACCTCATCAAGCGGTTCAAGCCGCGGTTCAACGTCCGGCTGAAGGACGACAAGAGCTACCCGTACATCAAGATCACGCTCGGCGACGACTTCCCGCGGGTCGAGCGGACTCGCAAGCTCCCCAACGACGGGAGCCGGTACTTCGGGCCGTACGCGTCCGCGGTGAGCGTGGACGAGTCGATGAACCTCGTGCGGCGACTGTTCCCGTTCCGCACCTGCACGATCGATATCAAGGAAGGCGAGCGCGCCCTCCAACGGCCATGCCTCCTGTACCACATCAAGCGCTGTCAGGGCCCCTGCATCGAGGCGATCTCGAAGGTGGACTACCGCGCGGACATCGAGCAAGTGGAGCTCTTCCTCGAAGGCCGGCAGGAGACCCTCGTGAAGGCGCTCGGCCGCGAGATGACGGCGGCCGCCGACCGGACCGATTACGAGCGCGCCGCGGTCGTGCGCGACAAGATCCGCGCCATCGAGCGGACGATGGAGAGCCAGAAGATGGCCGCGTTCGCGAAGACCGAGCTCGACCTCGTCGGCCTGGCACGCCAGGACAACCAGGCGGCGGTGCAGCTCTTCGTGATCCGCGACGGGAAGATGATCGGCCGCGACGTCTTCCTCCTCGACGCCGCGCGCGAGGCCTCCGACGACGAAGTGCTCGTCAGCTTCCTCGAGCAGTATTACGCCCGCGCGACGTCGATCCCGCGCGAGGTGTACCTGCCGCGGCTGGCCGAGGACGTCGGGGACATCGAGGCGTTCCTCGCGGACCGCCGCGCCGGGCCCGTCCATCTCAAGGTCGCCCAGCGCGGCGAGAAGCGGCAGCTCATGGAGCTCGCGACCCGCAACGCGGCCGAGACGCTGGCGAAGGAGCAGGCGCGCTGGCTCGCGGACCAGGGCAAGACCCTCGCGGCGCTCGAGGAACTCGCCGACGCCCTCGGCCTGCCCGGGCCGCCAGCCCGCATCGAGTGCTACGACATCAGCAACTTCCAGGGCAGCGAATTGGTCGGGAGCATGGTCGTCTTCGAGGACGGCAAGCCGCGGAGTGGCGAGTACCGCCGGTTCCGCATCCGGACCGTGCAAGGTCCGAACGACTTCGCGAGCCACCAGGAGGTGCTGCGCCGCCGGTTCCGGGCGACCAAGCCGGGACAGGAGGGGAGCGAGGAGGAGCGCCGCTGGGCGATGCCCGACCTCGTGGTCATCGACGGCGGCCGCGGTCAGGTGAGTGCGGCCAAGGAGGTCCTGGACGAACTCGGCCTGCACGACCTGCCGATGGCCGGGCTCGCCAAGGAGCGCGAGGAGCTGTTCCTGCCGCATCGGGCGGAGCCGGTCGTGCTGCCCGCGACGTCACCGGCGCTCTACCTCGTGCAGCGGCTCCGCGACGAGGCGCATCGGTTCGCGATCACCTATCACCGGGACCTCCGGGCCAAACGTCAGGTCCGCTCCGCGTTCGACGATCTGCCGGGGGTCGGACCGAAGCGCAAGCGCGAGCTGCTCAAGGTCTTCGGGTCGATCAAGCGCGTCCGCGACGCTCCGGTCGAGCAGATCGCGGCGGTCCCCGGGATCGGTCGGGCGCTGGCGGAGCGGATCAAGGCGACGCTGGAGGCCTGACCGGCGGCGGTCCGTGGGCGTTCCGTGTAACATCCCGCCTCGATGCGCAGAGCCGGACCGATCCTCATCATCCTCATCGGTATCGCCGCCCTCTTCGTCGTCTTCTTCCCCGGGCTCAAGGTGCCGGATGCCACGGCGGCCTCGGGAAGTCGGCCGATCGAGACGAAGCTGGGCCTCGACCTGTCCGGCGGCCTGCGCGTCGAGTACCAGGCCCAACAAGTCGACGGGAAGTCGCCGACGCCCGCGGACATGGCGATCATCAAGTCGATCGTCGAACGCCGTGTCAATGGCACCGGCGTCTCGGAGCCGGTCGTCGTCACCCAGGGCTCCGACCGCGTCGTCGTCGAGCTCCCGGGCGTCACGGATCCAGACTCCGTCCGCCAGCTGGTCGGCCAGACCGGCCGCCTCGACTTCGTCCCGCTCGGCAGCACCCAGGTCCAGGAAGGCCAGGTGCTCGACCTCAAGACGTTCCCGCCGCTCTTCTCGGGTGACCAGGTCCAGTCCGCGTCGCTGGGCCAGAACCAGCAGGGCGGCCTGACCGTCGACTTCGTCCTGAAGGGCGACGGCTCGAACCTCTTCGCGGACTACACCGCCAAGCACATCGGCGAGTTCTTCGCGATCACCCTCGACGGGTCCGTCATCTCGGCGCCGGTCATCAAGAGCTCGATCCCGAACGGCCAGGTCCAGATCGAATCGGGCGGCATCGGAGGCTTCCCCGCGAAGGAGGCCAACAACCTCGTCACGATCCTGAAGTTCGGCTCGCTGCCGTTCCCGATCAAGGAGATCTCGAGCGAGCAGATCAGCGCCACGCTCGGCGCGCAGTTCCTGAACCAGAGCCTCCTGGCGGGCGTCCTCGGGATCCTGCTCGTCATCGCCTTCATGGTCATCTACTACCGCGCCATCGGCCTGATCGCGAGCTTCGCGCTCGTCTACTACACGCTCGTGGTCGTCGCGATCTTCCGGTTGATCCCGGTGACGCTGACCCTCGCCGGCATCGCGGGTTTCGTGCTCTCGGTGGGCATGGCGGTCGACGCCAACATCCTGATCTTCGAGCGGATGAAGGAGGAGCTGCGGCTCGGGAAGACGCTGCCGGCCGCGGTCGAGGCCGGCTTCAACCGGGCCTGGAACTCCATCCTCGACTCGAACGTGTCGAGCCTCATCACCGCCACGATCCTGTACACCTTCGGCTCGTCCGTGATCCGCGGGTTCGCCCTCGTCCTGATCATCGGCGTCCTGGTCTCGATGTTCAGCGCGATCGTCGTGACGCGCTCGATCATGCGGGTGATGGTCCGCCAGCCGTGGGCCCGTCGCGCGCGCCTGTACGGGCTGCGCGAGGACGAGTTCATGGCCAAGGCCCCGGCTCGGCCCTCGCGTCGTGAGGCCGTCGAGCGTGTTTGACATCATCGCCCACCGTCGGTGGTTCTACGCGATCTCGCTGATCGCGACGATCCCGGGCCTGATCTTCATCCTGCTGACCCCGTTCACCGACCTCGGCCTCCAATTCACCATCGACTACACCGGCGGCACGAAGTGGGAGATCAAGTTCGAGAACCCGGCGGTGACGCCGGACCAGGTGGAGGCGGTCTTCAAGGAGCAGGGCCTCGACGCCACCGCTGTCACCACGGGCTCCGGCTTCATCGAGATCAAGACCGAGCCGATCGGGCTCGTGGCGGAAGTCCCGACGGCGACACCGGTCGCGACGCTCGCCCCGAGCGCCGGAAGCTCCGGGTCGCCGGGTGCGAGTGCCAGCGCGGGCGCGAGTGCCAGCGCAGCGCCGAGCGCCAGCCCGAGTCCGGCCCCAAGCGCCAGCCCATCGCCGTCGGCGTCGCCGGCCGCCGCCGCGGGCAACACGGACCTGCCGACGACCGGCAAGCTCGGTGAGGTCCGGACGGCGCTCGAGGCGACCCTCGGACCGATCGCCGCCCAGAACAGCCTGACGACCATCGGTCCGGTGGTGAGCTCCGACCTCGTGACGCAAGCCCTGATCCTGATCCTCGTCGGCTCGATCGGGATCCTCCTCTGGATCACCTACCGGTTCCGCGACGTGAAGTTCGGCGTGACCGCCCTGGTCGCGCTGCTCCACGACGTCATCGTCGTCGTCGGCGTCTTCGCGATCCTCGGCACGTTCTGGGGCGTCGAGGTGGACGCCCTCTTCGTGACCGCGATGCTCACGGTCATCGGCTTCAGCGTGCACGACACCATCGTCGTGTTCGACCGGGTCCGGGAGAACAAGGCGCGGCATGTCGGCGAGCCGTTCCCCGACATCGTGAACCACTCGATCCTGCAGACCTTCGGGCGGTCGATCTCGACCAGCCTGACGGTCGTCCTGACCCTGCTCGCCCTGTTGTTGTTCGGCGGCTCCGCCATCAGCGAGTTCATCCTGACGCTGCTCATCGGCATCATCTCGGGGACGTACTCGTCGATCTTCGTGGCCAGTCTGTTGCTCGTGGACTGGCAGCTTCGCGATGACCGGCGACGAGGCCGCGTCGCCGTGATGCGGGCACCCCGGGTCCGCCGGACCGCTCCCTGACCCGCGGTCGGCGGGTGGCCAGCGAACTCGTGGTGCAGACCTCCGTGGCATCCTGATGGGCGTGGTCGAACCGCGCTTCCGATGGACGTTCCCGGCCCCCGTCGACGTCTCGACCTCGCTGGCCGCGGCGGCATCGGCGCGTGGCCTGTCCGACCGGTTCGTCCGAGTCCTGGCTGCGCGCGGTGTGACCGACGTGGCGTCGCTCGATGCCTGGTTCGCCGACCCGCTGGATGCGCTCCACGATCCGATGCGACTCCCGGACATCGATCGGCTGCTCGCGAGGCTGCACACGGCTCGCGACCAGGGCGAGCGCGTGATGGTGTTCGGCGACTTCGATGCGGATGGGCTGACCGGACTGACGATCCTCGTCGAGGCCCTGACGCGGTTCGGGATCGTCGCGGACCCGTACGTCCCGAGTCGGCTGGAGGAGGGCCACGGCCTCTCGGTCGCGGCGATCGAGTCCGCCATCGCGGCCGGGACCACGGTCATCGTCACCGTCGACTGCGGCACGACGAGCCACGCGGAGATCGCGATCGCGCGGGACCGCGGCATCGACGTCATCGTCACCGACCACCACCGCGTCCCGCCCGAGCTGCCGCCCGCCATCGCGGTCGTGAACCCGCACCGGCCCGACTCCGGGTACCCGGACTCGAGGCTCGCGGGGAGCGGCGTCGCCTTCAAGGTGGCGCAGTCGTTGCTCGCCGACCTTCCTGGGGGAGCCGTGGCGGCGCTCGACCTCGCGGACCTGGCCACGATCGGGAGCGTGGCGGACGTCACTCCGATGGTGGGCGAGAACCGCGCGATCGCGCGGATCGGGCTCGAGCGGATCCGCCGTGGGCCGCGGCCGGGCGTCGCCGCGCTGCTGGCCCGCGCCCGCGTGGACCCGGCGGCCGCGGACCTCGAGACCGTGGCCTTCGCGATCGCGCCCCGGCTCAACGCCGCTGGCCGCATGGGCGAGGCGACCGAGGCGGCGCGCCTCCTGCTCTCGACGACGATGGAGGACGCCGACCGGCACGCCGACGTCCTCGAGGCCGCGAACCTCGAGCGGCGAGACCTCATGAAGCGGAGCGTCGCCGAGGCCCGCGCCCTGGTGGACGAGACCATCGCCCCGTCGGCGACCATCGTCCGCGGGCCGTGGAGCGTCGGGATCGTGGGGCTCGTCGCCGCCAGGCTCGCGGAGGACCTGAGCCGTCCTGCCGTCGTCGGCGCCGAGCTTGGGGACGTCGTCCGGGCCTCGTGCCGCAGCGACGGCAAGCTCGACCTCGGTGCCGCACTCGAGCGCTGCGCCGACCTCTTCATCCGGTTCGGCGGGCACGCCGGCGCGGCCGGGTTCGAGATCGAGGCGGCCAAGTGGCCGGCGTTCACCGAGCGGTTCCTCGGACTGGCGGCGACCTCCGCGCCTCGCGACCCGCGCGCGCCGCTGGCCATCGACCTCGCGGTGCCGGCCCTCGACGTCGACTACGCGCTCCTGCGCGAGCTCGGCGGGCTGGCGCCGACCGGCCCGGGCAATCCGGACCCGCTCGTCGCCGTGCTCGGCCTGACCGTGACGCGGGTCCGCGCGGCGACCGGCGGTCACAGCCAGCTCACGCTTCGCCGCCGGCTCGACGTCCTCGACGGGATCGCCTTCGGGCGCCCCGACCTGGCCGAGACGGTCCGCGAGGGGGACACCCTCGACGTGGTGGCCCGGCTCGTGAGCCGGACGTTCGGCGGGTTCGAGACGCTCCAGCTCGAGATCCGCGATGCCGCGACGGCCGGGATGCATGCCCATGCCGTGGAAGCGGGCACGCGGACAGGCGCTGGCTCGGTCGGCGCCGCGTCGCCGACCGACTCGACGCCTGCCCTCGCCGGGACCGCCCCGTGACCGGTTCCGCGCGCCCGCCACGGGCGTCCGACCCGTACGGGGTCGGCCCCGTCCGCTCGCTCGTGACGCCCATCCTGGCGGTCGTCGGGCTCGTCCTCGTGGCGGTGTTCACGTTCAATCTACTCAACGGCGATGTGCCGTTCGTCGGCGGTCCGAAGGCCTCGAACGGCCAGAACGGGAACGGGAATGGCAACGGCGGACCTGAGCTGACCCCGGCGCCATCGAACGTCGTCATCGTCGAGCCCGACGCGGCCTTCAAGGGCTCGATCGTCTACGCGAAGGCCGGGAACATCTGGGTCCAGTCGGGCAAGGACGTGAAGCAGGTGACCACGGATGGCGGCGCGTCCATGCCGTCCTGGTCCCCGGACGGCGAGTACATCTACTACATCCGGCTGGAACGCAACCAGAAGGGCTTCTGGCCGGAGAAGGGCGTCCCGACCCACTACGTGCTCGATGTCCCGGACCTCATGCGGGTCAAGGCCGACGGCAGCGCGCCGCCTGAGCAGCTCGCGACGGGCAAGTTCAAGCAGGGCCGATACACCTGGTCGTACTGGATCCGGCAACCGGTGGCGTCGCCCGACGGCAAGTCCATCGCGCTCGTCTCGGATGCGCCGAACCCCGACCAGAACGACGTCGTCCTCCAGTTCTTCAACCCGGCCACCGGGAAGATCCGGAACGCGGGCGCCTCGGAGTCCGGGTTCCTCGGCCACCAGGACCCCGACTGGCGGCCGGACGGTCAAGCCGTCGCGTACGTCCGCAACGGCAAGGACGGGCCCCAGGGGAAGCCCACGATCGTGCGGTACGACCTCGCCACGAAGAAGACCCGGGCCCTGACCTCGGGCGGGTACTCGACACCGGCCTACTCGCCCGACGGCAAGTACATCGCGGCCACGAGGACGACCAACCTCGGCACGGACGTCGTCATCCTCGACGGCGAGAACGGGCGCGAGCTGCTGCGGATCACGAACGACGGGTCCTCCTTCTCGCCGACCTGGTCGCCGGCGGGCGACGCGATCGCCTACCTCGACCTGCAGGGGCAGACGGTCGACCTCCGGCTGGCCCAGCTGGACGGCGTCGGCCCCGACTGGACCGTGAAGGACACGACCGCACTGACCGAGGTATCGGGGCTGGATGCGAGCTCCAAGCCGCACTGGTTCATCCCCGCGAGCGACCTGCCACCGCCCACGCCGGCACCGACCGCCTCCCCGACGCCGCGCGCGAGTGTCGCGCCGAGCGGCAGCACCGCCCCCTGAGCCGGGTCCGCGTGGCGACCTATCTCGAGCGCCTGGCCGCCCGCTCCGCGGCCACTGGGACCGTCCTGTGCCTCGGCATCGACCCCGACCCCGCCTCGTTGCCGGCCGGGTTCAGCCCGGACCTCGCCGGCGTCGAACGGTTTGCCGCGCTGCTGGTCGAGGCGGCGGCGCCGTACGCGGCGGCCGTCAAGCCGAACCTCGCCTTCTTCGAGGCGTTCGGGTCGGCGGGGATCGCGGCCCTCGAGCGCCTGCGGGCCAGCCTCCCGAGCGGCCTCCCGCTCGTCGCCGATGCGAAGCGCGGGGATATCGGGTCGACCGCCGCCCGCCAGGCCACGGCGCTGTTCGACGTCCTGGGCGCCGACGCCGTCACGGTCAATCCGTACCTCGGAGCAGAAGCCATCGGGCCACTCCTGGAACGCCCGGACCGCTTCGCCTACGTGCTCTGCCGGACGTCGAACCCCGGGGCGGGGGAGCTCCAGGACCTGACGATGCTCGCCGACGCGGACCGGGCGTTCCCGGCTGAATCGCTCCATCGACGGGTCGCGCGGCTGGCGGCCGGCTGGGGTCCCGGTGGCACGGTCGGACTGGTCGTCGGCGCCACGGCCCCGGCGGAACTCGAGGGCATCCGATCGATCGCCCCGGGTCTGGCCTTCCTGGTCCCCGGCGTCGGCGCGCAGGGCGGCGAGGTCGAACCGGTCCTGCAGCACGGACCAGCGACGACGACCCCGGCCGGCGGACGGCCCGGCGGCGGGCTGCTGGTGAACGTGTCGCGCGGCATCGCCGGTGCGGCCACGGCCGTCGCCGGCGAGGGGCCAGCCGACCCCTTCGAGCGGGTCGCCGCGGCCGCCGCCGACTGGGCGCGGCGACTCCCTGTGCTACCCTAGCCGCCGCACGAACGGGCTGCGAAACCCCCCATTCGACGAGGGGACGGAGCCGAACTCGCCGTTCACAGGAGCACCGCGTAACGATGCCGAACATCGGAGCCCCAGAGCTCATCGTCATCCTGGTGATCGCGCTTCTCATCCTCGGGCCGGGCAAATTGCCGGAGGTCGGGGCGTCGATCGGCAAGAGCATCAAGGAATTCCGCAAGGCGTCGTCCGACGTCCAGGACAGCATGAACATCGATACCTCGCCGCTGCCGCCGGCCGCCGCCCCGGCAGCCGCCGTCGCCGCGCCGGCCGCGGTCGTCGCCGCTGCCGCAGCGCCTGTCGCCGCGGCGCCGTCGCCGCAGCGCCCGTCGCCGAGGCGCCCGCGCCGGCCGCCGCGGTCGAGGCGGCTCCCGAACCGGTCGCCGCAGCGGCGGCTCCGGTCGAGGCCGCCGTGGCCCCAGCGCCGGTCCCGGCCGCCGCCGTTCCCGCCGCCCCGGCGGCCAGCGAGCCGACGCCCGGCAACGACTAGCCCGCCGCGTCCGACTCCGTCCAGATGGCCGACGCGGACGCCCTTCGCGATCCCGGGGTGACCGGCGTCCCGGCGACGCCCGAGCCCGCCCCACCTCCGGTCGGCGCGCCGAGCGACGGATCGGTGATGTCGCTCGTCGACCACCTCGGCGAGCTCCGCTCGCGCCTCTTCAAGGCGATCCTCGCCGTCGCGGTCGGTTCCGTCGGTCGGCTACATCGTTGCCCCGACGGTCCGGAACAAGCTGATCGAGCTCCTGCCCCCGAACCCGCAGACCGGCGTCGCCTCGGTCCAGGTCCTCGGGCTCGGTGACGCGTTCATCATCCAGCTCAAGATCTCGATCGTGATCGGGGTCATCCTGGCGATGCCGGTCCTGCTCTACCAGCTGTGGGCCTTCATCGCGCCCGGTCTCACGCCGTCGGAGCGGCGGACGGTCCGACCCTGGATCCCACTGGCCCTGCTGTTCTTCGCCCTCGGCGTGGCGATCGCCTATGTCGTGTTGCCGTTCGCGATCCAGTTCCTCCTCGGCTACACCGACGAGCATCTCGTGGAAGGCATCGCCGCCGGTCCGTACTTCGAGTTCGTCACGACGATGTTCCTGGCGTTCGGCCTCGTCATGGAGTTCCCGATCGTCATGGTCGGGCTGTCTCGCGTGGGCATCCTGACGTCGGAGCGGCTCGCGGGTTCGCGCCGGATGATCATCCTCGGCATCGCGATCTTCGCCGCGGTCGCGACGCCGGGCGGCGACCTCGTGAGCCCCTTCGTCCTCGGAGGGACGATGTACATCCTGTTCGAGCTGACCACGCTCTTCATCAAGCGATCCGGCCGGTGACCGAGCGTCCGGAGGCCGGTGCCACGGGCGAGACCGCGGCCGAGCCACTCGTCGTCATCGTGAGCGGACTGTCCGGCGGCGGCAAGACCGCGGCCGCCAAGCTGTTCGAGGACATCGGGTACACGGTGGTCGACAACCTGCCGGGCGAGCTGCTGCCGGACCTCGCCGAACTCGTGTCGTCCGACCGCGACCGGTTCGCCCGTGTCGCGATCGTCCTCGATGTCCGCGCCGGCGACCCCAACCTCGCCCTCGCCGCGATGCGCGGCGCGCTGGAGGGCCGCGGGATCCGGCCGCGCGTCGTCTTCCTCGAGGCCCGCGACGACGTCCTGATCCGTCGGTTCAGCGAAACGCGCCACCGCCACCCGCTCGGCGCCGACCAGGGGATCGCGAGCTCGATCGCGCAGGAGCGGGCCATCCTCGAGCCGTTGCGCGCCGAGGCCGACCTCGTCCTGGACACCTCGGACCTCTCGTTGCGAGAGCTCCGCGAACGGCTCTTCGCCCAGGTCGCGACCGCGGCCCGCTCGGACCAGCTTGCGGTCCAGCTCATCAGCTTCGGGTTCAAGTACGGCCTGCCGCTCGAGTCGGACCTCGTGTTCGACGTCCGGTTCATGGAGAACCCGTTCTACATCGCCGACCTGCGGCCGCTCTCCGGCCTCACAGAAGAGGTCCGGACGTTCGTGCTCGACCAGCCGGTCGCCGCGCGGTTCCTGGAGTTCCTGTTCGGGTTCCTCGAGTTCGCGATCCCGGCCTACGTCTCCGAGGGCAAGACCCGCCTGACGATCGCGGTCGGCTGCACCGGGGGCTACCACCGGTCGATCGTCGTGACCGAGGAACTCGCGACCTGGCTGCGCGACCGCGACGTCGGTCCGATCGCGGTCTTCCACCGGGAGCTCGAACGGCGATGAACCTGCGGCGCTGGCTGACGCCGGGGATCGGCATCAAGCGCTGGCTGCTCGTGGTGTTCGTCGGGATGCTGGTCCTCGCGCTCGCGGTGGCGCACACGCTGCGCCAGGTCAGCCAGGACCTCGAGCCGGGGGGCGTCGCGGGCAGCATCCTGGACCTGCTGACGCTCCAGTTCCTTCCGTACCCGCTCCGCGGGCTGATCGTCGGGGTGGTCGGCGTGGCGATCGTGGTGGTGGGCTCGATCCGTGTCATCCGCGCGTTCATGGACCCGTTCCGCACGACGGACGGGGATCAGCCCCTCGTCGAGGTCATCTACCAGAAGCGGTTCCTCGCCCGCGGGCCGCGGATCGTCGCGATCGGCGGCGGCACGGGGCTCTCCACGTTGCTGCGCGGGCTCAAGGAGCACACGAGCAACCTGACCGCCGTGGTCACGGTCGCCGATGACGGGGGCTCGTCCGGCGTGCTGCGCGACGGGCTCGGGATCCCGCCGGTGGGCGACATCCGCAACTGCATCGCCGCGCTCGCCGATGCCGAGCCGCTCATGAGCGAGGTCCTCCAATACCGCTTCCCGGTCACCGGGGACGTCGACGCGCCCGGAGTTCCGGGGCTTGGCGGCCACGCCGTCGGGAACCTGTTGATCGCGGCGATGACCGCGGTCGAGGGCGGGGACTTCGAGGAGGGGATCCGAACCCTGAACCGGATCCTCGCGGTGCGCGGACAGGTCCTTCCTGTCACCGCGACGCCGCTCACGCTCCACGCCCGCCTCGACGACGGGACCACCGTCGACGGCCAGTCGCTGATCATGCGCACGTCCCACATCGAGCGGGTGTGGCTCAGTCCCGACGGCGTCGAGCCGTCCGAGGACGTCCTCGCAGCCATCGCCGAGGCCGACGTGATCGTCCTCGGACCGGGCAGCCTCTTCACCAGCCTGCTGCCGAGCCTTCTGATCCCCGGCCTGTGCGAGGCGATCCTCGCCTCGAGCGCATTGCGCCTCTACGTGTGCAACGTCGCCACCCAGGAAGGCGAGACCGAGGACCTCGATCTCGCGGGCCACGTCGAGGCCCTCGTGGCGCACACGGCGCCGGGGATCGTCGACGTCGTCCTCGCGAACAACCAGTTCGAAGCGCGCGTGCCGGAGGGCTGGCCTTCGCGCCCGGTCCGACTGCGCTGGCCGCCCGCCACGACCCCGGTCCCGAAGCTGGTCCTCGACGCGGTGGTCGACCCGGACAACGCGCACCACCACGACCCGGCAAGCCTCGCCGACAGCATCCTGCACGCCGTCGACGCCGAGGGCGGCGCCCGACGCCGAGCCGTGGCCCGCACCGCGTGACACGCTCCGAGCGCGACCTCGTGTCGGCCCTGCGCGCGGAACTCGCGGCCATCGATCCGGCACGGCCGTGCGATCGCGCCGCCGAGGCGCTCGGACTCGGCGCGAGCGGTCTGGCCGCCGCGTCCGATGCCCCGCCGCCGACCCTTCGCGATGGACCGGTCGCGCGCCTGGCCGTCCGCCTGCGCCGGGGCGCGGATGACGGCGGCCCGGAGTTCGACTGGCCGGCGGCGCCCGAGCACTGCCGGACGGCCTGGCTGCGCGGCCGATTCCTCGCGCGGGGATCGCTGAGCCTGGCCGGCGGCCGCACCCACCTCGAGTTCGTCGTGCCGGCGGATGAGGCCCCGATGCTCGCCGCACGCCTCGCCGACATCGACCTGCCGGCGTCGTGGCGGATCCGGCGCGGCCGCGGCGTGGTGACCTGGAAGAGCGGCGAGGCCGTCGGCACGTTCCTGCGGCGGATCGGCGGCGGCGGCTCGCTCCTGGAACTCGAGGCCCGCCAGGTCTCGCGAGCGCTCCGCGGTGACCTGAACCGGGTCCTGAACGCCGAGTCGGCCAACCTCCAACGAGCCGTCAGCGCGGCGGGTCGCCAGCTCGACGCGATCGCGATCCTCGATGCGGACGGTCGACTCGCCCGGCAGCCGGCCGTGGTCCGGGCCGTGGCGGCGGCTCGCCGCGAGACGCCGGAAGCCACCCTGACGGAGCTCGCCGAGCGGCTGGCGATCCATCGGTCGCAGGTCCAGCGCTCCCTCGAACGCCTGGAGCGACTGGCGGTGCAGAGCGACGATGACGCCACCGATCGGCCGGGTGGCCGCCCGACCGCGCCGTCCACCCGCCGCCGATCCGCCGCTCTGGCATGATTCGCCACGATGCGTGACGTGATCGTGGCCGCCAACTGGAAGATGCACACGACCCCGGCCGATGCCGGTGAACTCGCCCGCACGATCGCCGGCCGAACGCGCGAACCGGGCGTGATCCGGGTCATCTGCCCGCCGTATGTCTGCCTCGCGGCCGTCCGTGACGCGCTGGCGGCCACGGACCCCGACGTCGGCGTCGGGGCGCAGAACGTCCACCACGAGCTCGCGGGCGCCTATACGGGCGAGATCGCCGCCCCGATGCTGGTCGGTCTCGCGGGCTGGGTCATCGTCGGGCACTCCGAGCGACGCCGCGATGCCGCGGAGTCCGACGAGCTCATCGGCCGGAAGCTCGGCCGCGCGGTCGACGCGGGTCTGCGGCCGATCCTGTGCGTCGGCGAGCAACTCGCCGAGCGCGAGGCGGGCCGAGCCGTCGAGGTGGTGGGAGCCCAGCTGGCCGGCGCGCTGGCGGGCCATGACGCGGCCGAGCTGGCCGCCGCGGGCCTCGTCATCGCCTATGAGCCCGTCTGGGCGATCGGCACGGGCCGCAATGCTGTCGGGTCGGACGCGGCGGCGATGGCCGATGCGATCCGCTCCGCACTGGAACGCCTCGGGTGGGGGAGGTCCGCCGCCGACGTGCCGGTCCTCTACGGAGGGAGCGTCACGTCCGCCAACATCGGGGAGTTCCTCGCGGAGCCCTCGATCGACGGTGCCCTCGTCGGTGGCGCATCGCTCAAGCCCGACGAGATGGCCGGGATCGTCGCCCGGGCCGGCATGACCGCCCGCGCTCGCGCCGCGGCGTGACCTCGCCGAACGCGACGCGTCCCCGCCCGATCGTCCTCGTCGTCCTCGATGGGTTCGGGATCGGGCATGACGCCGCGGCCGACGCCATCGCGGCCGCCCCGATGCCGACGTGGCGCGGGCTCCTCGAGCGCTGGCCCCACGCGGTCCTCGGGGCCTCGGAAGGGGACGTCGGCCTGCCCGTCGGCCAGATGGGCAACTCCGAGGTCGGCCACCTCAACCTCGGGGCCGGCCGCCCGGTCCTCCAGGACCTGCCCCGCATCGACGCGGCGATCGCCGACGGGTCGTTCTTCGAGCGGCCGGCCTTCCTCCTGGCGTGCGACCGTGCCATGGCGTCGTCCGGCACGCTCCACCTCGTGAGTCTCGTCGGCCCGGGCGGCGTCCACGCCAACGATCGGCACCTCGTCGCGCTCGTCGAGCTCGCCGCCCGCCGCCGGGTCCCGCGGGTCCGTGTCCACGCCTTGCTCGACGGCCGCGACACGCCGCCGTCGTCGGGGCTCGAGTTCGTCCGCGACCTCGAGTCGCGGCTCGCGCTCGCGCATCCGGACGCGCGCATCGCGTCGGTGGGCGGCCGCTACTTCGCGATGGACCGCGACCAGCGCTGGGACCGGATCGAGCGCGGGTACGACGCCATCGTCCACGCCGAGGCGGACCACCGCGCCCGATCGGCCACTGCGGCGGTCGAGGCCGCCTACGCGCGCGGCGAGACCGACGAGTTCGTCACCCCGACGGTGGTCGACGGCACCGACGGCGCGGTCCGCGACGGTGACGCGGTCATCCACGCGAACTTCCGGGCCGATCGCGCCCGCCAGCTCACGCATGCGCTCGCCGACGGCGCCACATTCGGCGCGTTCGATCGCGCCTCGCCGACCGGCCGACCCGCGCCCGACGGGCTCCTGGTCGTCACGATGACCGAGTACGAGGAGGGCCTGCCGGTCACCGTGGCCTTTCCGCCGGAGATCGTGCGGTCGTTGGCGGACGCGGTCGCCGACGCCGGCTGGCGCCAGTTCCACGTCGCGGAGACCGAGAAATACGCGCACGTGACGTACTTCTTCAACGGCGGGGCGGAGGCGCCGCATCCCGGCGAGGACCGGCGCCTGATCCCGAGCCAGAAGGTGGCGACCTACGACCTGGCGCCGGAGATGAGCGCCGCGGGCGTCGCCGACGCGCTCGTCGAGGCGATCGGGTCCGGGTCATACGACGTCATCGTCGCGAACTTCGCCAACCCCGACATGGTCGGCCACACCGGGGTCTGGGATGCCACCGTCCAGGCCCTCGAGACCATCGACGCGTGTCTCGCCCGCGTGGTCGCGGCGATCGAGGCGGTGGACGCAGACGACCCGGCCGGGCCGGGGGCCGTGCTCGCGATCACCGCGGATCACGGCAACGCGGACCACCTGCGCGATGCGGGCGGCCATCCGGTGACGGCCCACTCGCTGAACCCGGTGCCGTTCGTCCTCGTCGGTCGCGCGGCGGAAGGCCGACGACTCCGGGACGGGGTCCTGGCCGACGTCGCCCCCACGCTGCTCGAGCTGGCCGGACTGCCGCGCTGGGAAGGGATGACCGGCCGAAGCCTCATCCTGTGATAGCATCCGACGCCGTTACCGCTGAGAGGTCGTCGACCCGTGAATTCGCTCCTGGCGTTCGGCCAGATCATCGTGAGCATCGCGCTCATCGTCGCCATCCTGCTCCAGGCGCAGGGGACCGGCCTGTCCGGGACCTTCGGCGGCGACTCGTCCGTCTACCGTAGCCGTCGCGGCGTCGAACGCCGCCTGTGGCAGTTCACGGTCGTCCTCCTCATCCTCTTCGTGGTCTTCTCGCTCGCCTCGTTCATCTTCGCCCCGTCCACCGCGTAGCCCGGTGACCCGGCCGCGGCGAGCGGCGAACCACGTGCACGGAGCCCGATGACCCGGAAAGACACCGCCGTGGTCGGGGCGCTCGTCGTACTGCTCGCGGTCATCGCGGGCCTCGTCGGCATCCCGGCCCTGCAGGCCACCACCGCCAGTCCCAGCTCGTCGCCCGCGGCGTCCGGCTACGCCGAATCACGGGCGTATCGCGAGGGCATCGTCGGGCACCCGGTCTCGATCAGCCCGCTGACCGCGCAGACCCAGGCCGATCGCGACCTCGTCGCGCTGATCTTCTCGGGCCTCGTCCGCAACGGCCCGGACGGGACGATCGTGCCGGACCTCGCCGAGCGCTGGTCGGTCGACCCGGACGGGCGCGTCTGGACCTTCGACCTCCGGCCCGACGCCCGCTGGCACGACGGCGAGCCCGTCACCGCGGACGACGTCGTCTTCACGATCCAGACGCTCCAGGACTCCGCCTACACCGGTCCGGGCGCCACGTCGTGGTCCGAGGTGGAGGTCCAGGCCGTCTCGCCGACCGAGGTGACGTTCACGCTGGACACGCCCCTCGGCGGGTTCCTCCAGGCGGCGACCCAGCCGATCGCCCCCGCTCACCTCCTTGGCGAGGTGCCGATCGACCTCCTCCCGGACCATCCCTTCGGGCAGCAGCCGGTGGGCTCGGGGCCGTTCGCGTTGGCGACACTCGACGACCAGCATGCGGAGCTGATCCCGGCCGAGACCGCCATCCCGCCGTCCGCCGTGGCCCCGGACCCGTCGGCCGCGCCGACGGATTCGCTCACGACCGCCTCGCCGACGATGCGCCCGGAGCGGCCCACGCCCTACCTGTCCGGCATCGAATTCAAGTTCTACGACACGGCCCAGGACCTCGCCGCCGCGTACCGGGCGGGGGACGTGGACGCCGCTTCCGGGCTTGCGCCGGCCGTCGCCTCGGAGCTGGCATCGTCGAGCGACAGCCGCCTGCTCCGCTATCCGGGCTCGACGCTCACGGCCGTCCTGCTGAACCTGAGCCCCGACCACCCCGAGTTCCACGACCCGAGCGTGCGGACCGCGCTCCTGGCCGCGATCGACCGGGTCGGCATGATCGACACGGTCTATGCCTCGGCGGCCGCGACCGCGCCCGGCCCGATCCCGCCGAGCTCGCCGCTGTTCGACCCGGCCGCGGAACCGCCGGTGATGTACTCCCTCGCCGACGCGTCGAAGGCCCTCAAGAAGGCCGACTGGACCCGGAAGGACGACGGCTGGTACCCGCCCGGGGCGAAGAAGCCACTGACCATCGAGGTCCTCAGCCCCGAGGAGGAGGCCAACCCGGCCGCGTTCGGGGCCGCCGAGGCCGTCGTCGCGGGGTGGAAGGCCCTGGGCCTCGGGGCCACCCACGTGGCCCTGCCGGCCTCGACGTTCGTGACGGACCGCCTGACGCCGGGCGACTTCCAGGCCGCCGTCACCGACGTGACGATCGGCCTCGACCCCGATCTCTACCCGCTCTTCGCCTCGAGCCAGACGCGGACCGGCGGCTCCAACGTCGCCGGCATCCAGGATCCGGACCTCGACAAGCTGCTCGTGGCGGCGCGGGCGCCGGGCACGCCGGCCGAGCGCTACAACGCGTATTCCGCGCTCCAGGCGCAACTCGGCAAGGGCCGATACCTGCTGCCGCTGGTGTTCCAGGACGAGTCCGTCGTCGTCCGCGACCGGGTCACGGGACCGGTCGTCCGGCAGGTCGCCGGACCGGAGGACCGATTCTGGGACGTGCTAACATGGCGCCTCGCAGCCGACCGGTAGGCCGGTCGGCACGGGTCCACGCCGAGGTGGCGGAATAGGCAGACGCGCTGGTTTCAGGTACCAGTGGCCGCAAGGTCGTGTGGGTTCAAGTCCCTCCCTCGGTACCAACTCTCCCTCTCGGACCCGGCGACGGCAGGCACCTTGCCCAGGTGGCGGAATTGGTATACGCGTACGTTTGAGGGGCGTATGAGGCAACTCATCCGGGTTCAAGTCCCGGCCTGGGCACCACACTCGCGATCTTCCATGACGACCGCCTTCCGGGCGGTCGTCATACTGTGTCCGGGCGGTTAGCTCAGAGGGTCAGAGCGCCTCGCTTACACCGAGGAGGTCACTGGTTCGAGACCAGTACCGCCCACCATCGCCGCGTGCCGGCATCCGCCAAGGGAGGCGATCGGCCGACGGCGTGGGACGACGCTGTATGCTGATGCCACGGGCGCCGCGGAGGGTGGCCCCCACGGAGGAACGCATGAACCCGACGATCATCATCATCCTCGTGGTCGTGGTGGTCCTGGTCGTCGTCGCGATCGGGATCTACAACGGCCTCGTGCAGCGACGGCTGCGCGTCGACGAGGCGTTCGCCCAGATCGAGGTCCAGCTCAAGCGACGCCACGACCTGATCCCGAACCTCGTGGAAGCCGTCAAGGGCTACATGGGCTTCGAGCAGAAGGTCCTGACGGACGTCACGAACGCTCGAGCCCAGGCGGTGTCCGCCGGAGCCCAGGGACCGGCCCAGCAGGCCGCGGCCGAGAATGCCCTGACCGGCACGCTGCGCTCGCTGTTCGCGGTCGTCGAGAACTATCCGGAACTCAAGGCGAACGAGAACGTCCTGGCCCTGCAGGAGCAGCTGACCACGACCGAGAACCAGATCTCGTTCTCACGGCAGCACTACAACGCGACGGTCCTCGACTACAACACGTCGATCGCCACCTTCCCGAACGCCCTCCTGGCAGGCCCATTCGGCTTCACGAAGCGCGAGTTCTTCGATGCCGAGCCTGAGGCGTCCGAGGTCCCCAAGGTCGACCTCAGTCTGAGCTGATCGCCGGTCCTCAGGAGGGACCGTGGCCGGGTCTTCGTTCTACCAACAGATCGCCGCGAACCGGCGGAACTCGTTCCTGATGGCGTTGCTCGTCGTCGCCCTGCTCGGCGCGCTCGGGTTCTCCATCGGGTACGTCATCTTCGGCACCCCGGCGGGCGGCATCGCGACCACCGTCTTCGCGATCGCCCTCGGCGGGATCTCCGGGGCGTTCACGTACTTCGAGGGCGACAAGCTGGTCCTGGCGGTCAGTGCCGCGCGGGCGGTCGACGACACCAGCGCACCGCAGCTCATGAACGTCGTTCGTGAGATGGCCATCGCGGCGAATGTCCCGATGCCGGCCGTCTACACCATCGATGACACGGCCCCGAACGCCTTCGCGACCGGCCGTGACCCCGCGCACGCGTCGCTGGCGATCACCACCGGCCTGCTCGAGAAGCTCGACCGCGAGGAGCTCCAGGGCGTCATCGGCCACGAGCTCTCCCACGTTCGCAACTACGACATCCGCTTCTCACTGGTCGTCGGCGTGATGGTCGGGGCGATCGCGCATCCTCGCCGACTTCTTCCTGCGCTTCACGTTCTGGGGCGGCGTCGGCGGACGCTCCCGCGACCGCGACAGCAGCGGCGGCAACGGCGCGCAGGCGATCGTCCTGGCCATCGCCATCGCCCTCGCCATCCTCGCGCCGCTCATCAGCCGGTTCATCCAGCTGGCCGTGAGCCGCCAGCGCGAGTACCTCGCGGACGCATCGTCCGTGGAGCTCACCCGGAACCCCTACGGGCTGGAGCGTGCGCTCGCGAAGATCGGCGCCGACAAGGAGGTCCTCGAGGTGGCCAACCGCGGGACCCAGCACATGTACTTCACGAACCCGATCAAGAAGTTCGAGGCACGGTCCTCGAACCTGATGTCGACGCATCCACCGATCCTCGACCGGATCAATCGGCTGCGGGAGCTGACCGGCGATGCGCCGCTTGACGCGGCCGATTCGACGGGTCTGGCCGGCCTGGAGTAGGGGAGGCGACGCCATCGGCGGACGGCTCGGCGTTGACCCTCGGGCGGTCGCTCGTGGTATCCTCCGCTGCGCCGACGGACAGTCGCAGGCTGGTTGGCCATCGGGCCGAGATAGCTCAGTTGGTAGAGCACGCGACTGAAAATCGCGGTGTCGCCAGTTCGAATCTGGCTCTCGGCACCATCACTCCGGTGATCGGGCAATACGGGCGGAAGTGGCTCAGTTGGTAGAGCATCACCTTGCCAAGGTGAGGGTCGCGGGTTCGAGTCCCGTCTTCCGCTCCATTCCTTCCCCTGCGGACCGCTGCCCCTTCGTCTAGTGGTAGGACAGCGGACTTTGGATCCGTGAACCGAGGTTCGAATCCTCGAGGGGCAGCCAACATCCGGTCGGGGTCGGGCCCCGAACCGACATCGGCGACGTGGTGAAGTGGCTCAACACGGAGGTCTGCAAAACCTCTATTCACCGGTTCGAATCCGGTCGTCGCCTCCAAGACCTGCCATGAACGAAGCCCGCTGATCGCTCAGCGGGCTTCTTGATGCCAAGAGGCAATTCAGGGGACCTGCGGGGGCAAGTCCCCTGACGCCGCGTCCGCACTCGGCCGAGGCCGGGCGAGGTTGCCGAAGGCGACGTCAGCTGGGCCATAGGGGATGGTTGGCACGACGTCGTCCCCGTATGTAATGACGTCGGCGAGGGGTCGAATTGTTCAATCTTCGTCCCGCGGCGAACGCCACCGGCTACGCTGGTGCGGCGCCGGAGTGGCGGAACGGCAGACGCAGCGGACTTAAACTCCGCGGCCCGCAAGGGCGTCCGAGTTCGAAATCTCGGCTCCGGCACCACCACAAGCGCCCGGCGTCGTCCGTTCATCGGCCCCTGGTCATCTGTCGTGGAGCGCCGCGACCCCGGCTGACGGGACGATCGCGACCAGACCGGGCGAGGCGCTGACGGCGACCGTCTTGGCTCGCCGACCGTACGCACGCCCCCGGTGCAGCACCGGCGCCTCGAGAAGGCGGAACGACAGCTCGCCAGCGACGATCGTCATCAACGGCGCGATCGCCCAAACGGACCCGAACAGGACCGTCATGGGCCAGTTCCAGAGGTAGAGGCTGTACGCGCGGAGGCCGACCGGCGCGAGGCGGCCGAGTGGTGTGAGCTCGCCGCCGATGACGGCCACGGTCGCGATCATCGCGACGGGGATGGCGACGTCATGGACCGCGGATAGCGCGAACGCGACGACGAGAAGCGCCAGGACACCCGCAGCCGCGATCCACGACGGCCACCTCGGCCGCACCATGGCGACCACGCACCCGAGCAGGATGGCGTCGGCCCTCGTGATCGTCGAGAAGTACTCGAACGACCCGCTCGCGACGAGCCTGACCGCGGATGCGGCGAGGATCGCGACGATGGCGACGATCAATACGCGACCGCGAAGCAGGATCAGCAGCGCGGGCCAGACAAGGTAGAACTGCTCCTCGATGGCGAGCGACCACGCATGGGCCAGCGGCTGGAAGCTGATCCCGGCCACGTCGGCCCAGTTCGTCACGTACGCCAGGCACGACAGCACGCCGACCTGCCAGGCCGACGTTCCCCAGCCGATCGTCAACCCGTATGCGACGACGAACGCGAGGAGGCCGAGCAGGGCCGGCGCCAGCCGCTCGATGCGGCGACGGTAGAAGGCCGTGACGTCGATGCGGCCGTGGTTCGCCCGTTGGGCCAGGAGCACGTTCGTGATGAGATAACCCGAAAGGACGAAGAAGGCCGTGACCCCTGCGTCCCCGCCGTTGTTGACCCAGGGCCATCGCGCGTGCGTCAGGATGACCAGCCCGATGGCGATCGCGCGCAGTCCGTCCAGGTCAGCGCGGTACCTGGTCGCGGCATCGGCCGAGGTCGGATGGCCGCGATCGGAGGTCGCCGGTTCCGGCGTCGTCCGGGTCAGTCGGTCGATCGGCACCTGGGATCCCTGGGCGTTTCGGCAACCGAGTCACGCAGGGTACTGCCCCGGAAGTCCCGGTGGGAAGAGCCCCCGCAACCGTCGGTGCGTCTCGTCACCTCCATCGGCCGTCGACGCGGCACTCGGGCCGGTCGGGGCGCGTCGCGAGGGACCATCGGCCTATCGACCTCGACGCGGTCATCGTGGACGCTACGGACCCCACCACCGCGAGGGCCACCGATGACCACACTGACCGCCCTGTCCGATACGCGCCAGCCGCGCGCGCTCGTGACGATCGTCCCGGACGCCTCTCGTCGCGGCCGGATCACGGCCGCCGGCTTCGGGGCACTGACCTACTTCGGGCTGTCGACCGCCTTCGCGCTCGTCCTGTCGGGGTCCGCCCTGACGATCGCGCAGGTCGTGGCCCTGGGCGTGGCCGTCCTCGCCGGAACGAAGATGGTCGGCGCGACGGACCGGCGCTCGTGGCTCATCGCCGCGGGATCGGTCGTCGGGGCGATCGCGATCGTCGGTGTCGCGGCCTTCACGGTCATCGCGATCGCGATCTGGGGACCGCTCGCGCCCTGACCGACCGGGCCGGCATGTCGCCTCGGAACGAGCCGCGCCACTCGCTGCCTGACGGTCAGCTCCGCCGGAACCCGAACCGGCCGGCCTTCTTCTGCTCCTCGGCCGCGGGGACGGCGAAGGCATCCTCGCCGAAGGCCGACTGGCTCAACTTGATCAGCCGCTCGGCGACGAGCGTGCGCGGCGCGCCGAGCACGACCGGATCACCCTCGTTGACCGCCTTGAGGTAGACGAACGCGTCGTACGGCAGCTCGATCGTGATCTTCGAGCCGAGCGCGCTCTCGACATCGCGCTCCTTGAGGATGTCCTTCGCGAACATGTGGTTGAGCACGAACGTCGACTTCAGGCCGACGGTGCCCGTGTCGTTGAAGAAGTCCAGCAGGTTGTGGACGGCCCGAAGCGCGGCGATCTCCGGGTAGACCGGCAGCACCACGGACTCGGCGGACTCGAGCACGGTCATCGAACGCTCATCGACCACCGAGCCGGCATCGATGACGACGAATTCGTAGGCCTCCAGGAGCGTCTTGAGGAGCCGCTCGACGTGCGCGGGCTCGACGAGGGCTGCACCCTCGGGCGTTCCGGGCGCCGCGAGCACGTGGAGCCCGGAGTCGTGCCTGATCGCGAACGTCCGCAGCAGCTCCGGCTCCTTGATCGCCATCTCGTCGCGGACGACGTCGGCGATCGTGGCCTTCGGTTCGAGGTTCAGGTGGCTCGCGACGCCACCGAACTGGAGCGCCAGGTCGACGAGGATGACCCGGTCCGGCCGGCCCATCGCCTTCGCGACCGCGATGTTCGTCGCGATGGTCGTGGTCCCGACCCCGCCCTTGGGGCTGAAGACCGCCACCATGCGTCGGGCTCGTGCGACGACCAGGCCGTCGGCCGAGACGACGGGCGTCATGTCCTTCGAGCGCTGGAACCGCAGCAGCAGCGCCTCGACCCGCGCCTCGAGCTCGCGGTCGTCGAACGGCTTGGCCATGACGTCATCGGCCCCGGCCTCGAGGAAGCCGATCCGGATGTCGACCTCGTCGGTCTGGCTGATGCACATGATCGGGACGCCGGCCATCGCCGGGGTCGAGCGGATCTCCGCGCACAGGTCGACAGCGGTCTTCTCGCCGGCGACCACGTCGAGGATGACGAGCTGATAGCCCGCGACATCGGCGAAGGCCTGGTCGGCGTTCGCCGTCACCGTGACCGAGTATCCGGCGCCGGTCAGGACGGACCCGATGGCCTCGGCCGAGGCGGGATCGGCGTCGAGGAGCAAGATGGAGCTGGCGGGCACGGAGCCTCCCCCTGGAGCTGGCGATCCGCGGCGGGATACGGGGCGCGCGGAGTGGATGGCATCGAGGATACATCGGCTCGCGGGAGGGCCGGGGACCGGCCGTCGCGGGGTCCCGTGCTAGACTACGGTCCGTTTCCTTTCCGCTCCGTGCCGGCCTGCCGTCAGCGGGGCATCCCCATTGGAAGGAGTGCTTGCGCGCATGCGCCGTTATGAACTGATGCTCGTCATCCGGCCCGATGTGGCGGACGACAAGAGCCAGGCGGTCGTCGATCGGACGACCCGCCAGATCGTGGCCGCCGGTGGCCAGATCGTGAAGGTGGCCCCGTGGGGGCGCCGGCGCCTCGCGTATCCCATCGATCGCCATCGCGAGGGCTCGTACCAGATCATCCTCTTCGAGGCTCCGGCCGACGCGATCCGCGAGCTCGAGCACAGCCTCCTCATCACCGAGGAGGTCCTCCGTCACCTCGTGACCCGCGCCGACCGTCCGGTCAAGGCCGGCCGCGGTGGCGATGCCGACGACGACATCATCGACGAGTCGGTGCTCCCGTCCGGCGAGGACGAGGAAGACGAGGACGACGGCACCGAGCGGATCGACGAATCCGAGAGCGAGGCGGCCCCCGCCGCCATCGATTGACGGAGGCTCACGATGGCGTTCTGCAAGATCATGTTCATCGGCAATCTGGGCCGCGACCCGGAGATGCGGTACATGCCCAACGGCCGGCCTGTGACCCAGTTCAGCGTCGCCGTCAGCCATAGCAAGCCGGACGGCCAGGGCGGCTGGGTGGACGAGGGCACCGACTGGTACCGCGTGAGCGTCTTCGGCGACCGCGCCGAGCGCATCGCCGAGCAGCTCCGCAAGGGCATGAAGGTCTTCGTCGAGGGCCGCCTCAAGACGAGCGAATACGTCGGCAAGGACAACGAGAAGCGGTTCTCGCTGGACGTCTCCGCCGACAACGTCATCAACCTCGCGGCGCGCGGCAGCGGCGACGACGGCGGCGGGAGCGGCAACTTCGCCGGCGCCCCGGCGGCCGTGGCCAGCGGCGGCGGGTCGACCCGTGCGCCTGCCGACGACACCGACCTCGACGACCTTCCCTTCTGATCAGGAGACCACCGAACCATGCCTCCCGTCCGTTCCAAGAAGCGCGACGACTTCTACCGGGATCGCCGCCGCCGCAAGGTCTGCGCGTTCTGCGCCGACAAGACCGTCCAGATCGACTACAAGGAGGTCAACCGCCTCCGTCGATACCTCTCCGAGCGCGCCAAGATCGAGCCTCGACGCAAGACGGGCACCTGCGCGGGACACCAGCGCGAGCTGGCCGTCGCGTTGAAGCGGGCGCGACACGTCGCGCTCCTGCCGTACGCGCCGCAGCACCTCCGCCCCTAGCGTTCGGGCGTCGTTGACCGGCGGGCCGGCCGCACCCGTCCCGACTCGGGAGGAGTAGGGTGCTCGTCGGTCTGTTGATCGGCAGTGGAGCCGCCGCCGGTCTCTTCGGCTCGCTGCTCGGGCTGGGCGGCGGCGTCCTCATCGTCCCGCTCCTGACCCTCGGCTTCGGCCTTCCGCTCCGGGAGGCCGTGGGCGTGTCCCTGGTCGCGGTGATCATGACGAGCAGCGCGGCCGCCGGTGTCTACCTCGAGCGACACGTGGCCAACCTCCGGCTCGGCATGTCCCTGGAGTTGTTCACCGCGACGGGGGCGCTGATCGGCGGCAGCATCGCGTTCCTGCTCAGCGAGCAGGTCGTGGAGGTCCTGTTCGCGATCCTCCTCACGTACGTGGCTCTGTCCATGCTCCGGCAACGGAACCGCGGTGGGGACGAGCCAGAGGCGACGGCTACGTCCGGATACGAGGTCCGCAACATGGGCCTGGGCGTCGTCGGCTCGACGTTCGCGGGCCTGGTCTCGGCCCTCCTCGGCGTCGGCGGCGGGATCGTCAAGGTGCCGCTGATGAACCTCGGCATGGGGGTGCCGCTGCGGGTCGCCACGGCGACGAGCAACCTGATGATCGGGATCACCGCCTCGGCGAGCGCGGTCATCTACCTGCTGCACGGCGGCATCGACCCGTACGTGGCGGGGCCGACCGCGATCGGGGTCTTCGTGGGTGCCTCGGTCGGATCGCGGGTCGCCCCGCGCATCGACGCCCGATACCTCCGGATCCTGTTCGTCGTCGTCCTGCTCTACACCGCCATCCAGATGTTCCTGAAGGCGATCGGGTGACCCCGTCGACGACGCCCTCGCCCAGGGACATCGACCGGATCATCGGCCGACTCCTGGTGTGGCTCACGTACGTCGCGGTGACGCTCCTCATCATCGGCGTCGTGCTCATGATCCGCGACGGGATCTCGCCGTTGGACGCCAGCCCCACGTTCGATCCGGGCACGATCGCCGCCGACGTGACGGCGCTGCGACCGGTCGGCTTCCTGTGGCTCGGCCTGCTGGCCGTCCTGGTCGCCCCGATCGCCCGGGTCGTCGTCGCCGGCGTCGGATTCGCCCTTGACCGACAATGGGTCATGGTGCTGGTCGCGATGGGCATCCTGGCCGTCATCGCGGTGGGAGTGATCAGCGCCGCCCTTACGGAGGTTTGAGTGGACCTGGTCGTCCTCGCGTTCGGCTTCGTCATCATCCTGTTGGGCGCCGAGTTGTTCACCAACGGGATCGAGTGGTTCGGGCGAAAGCTCGAGCTCGCCGAGGGGGCCGTCGGCTCGGTCCTCGCGGCCGTGGGGACCGCCCTCCCCGAGACGATGATCCCGATCATCGCGATCCTGTTCGCGACCGGTGAGTCCTCGAACGAGGTCGGCGTCGGCGCGATCCTGGGGGCGCCGTTCATGCTCGCGACGCTCGCCATGTTCGTGACCGGGATCGCGGTGCTCTACCAGGCGCGCAAGCGCACGACCGGCGACCGGATGCTGGTCGACACCGCCGTCCTCGCCCACGACATGCGCTATTTCGCCATCGCCTACACCCTGGCTGTCGGTGCCGCCTTCCTGCCATTGGAGCCGGTCTGGCTGAAGTGGATCGTCGGGGTCGTGCTGATCGGCATGTATGCGTGGTACGTGAAGGGGCACTTCGAGGCCGATCCGACGGTCGACGCCAGCGACCTCGCGCCGCTGCGCTTCCACCGCATCGACCGGCAGGCCCATCGCGCGGACCCGGCGGTGCCTCGCCTGCGGGTGGTGAACCTCCAGGTCCTCGTGGCCCTCGGGTTCATCGTCCTGGGGGCGTTCGCGTTCGTCCACGCGGTCGAGGACATCGCGACGCAATTCGGCATCGACGAGGTCCTGCTGGCCCTCGTCGTCGCGCCGATCGCGACCGAGCTGCCCGAGAAGTTCAACTCCATCATCTGGGTCCGTTCGGGCAAGGACACCCTCGCGATGGGCAACATCACGGGCGCGATGGTCTTCCAGTCGACGATCCCGACGGTCGTCGCGCTGTTCTTCGCCGCATCGACCTGGGTGGCGACCTCGGGGTCGTACGTGGCGTTCGCGTCGGCCGGGATCGCGCTGCTGTCGTCCGCGGTGATCTTCATCCCGATGGCCCGCTCGGGCCAGCTGCTCGGCCGGCGCCTGCTCGTCGGCGGGGTCTTCTACCTCGGGTATCTGACGCTCGTCGGGCTCACCCTCGTCGGCGCGATCGGCTGACGGCGAGCGCCCCCGGTTCGGCTGGCCGGTCCGGCGGACGTCGCCTGACCCGCTGATATACTCGGCCGACCGCTTCGGACCATCCTCGCGACCCTCGGGCCGCGACGCCAGCGCAGGAGCCGAGACGCATGCTCACCGAGAAGTCGACGGACGCCCCCGCCACGACCCCGCACCACGCTCCCGCCCCGGGGTCGATGGACGACCTCATCTGCTACTTCGAGGGGGCGTTCGTGCCGATGCGCGACGCGAAGGTCAGCATCATGACCCACGCGTTCATGTACGGGACGGCGACGTTCGAGGGCATCCGGGCGTACTGGAACGCGGACCAGGGCCGCCTCTACGGGCTGAAGCTCCGCGAGCACGTGGAGCGGATCCGCCAGTCCTGCCGGATCCTGATGATCGACGACGTGCCCTCGGTCGACGAGCTCACGGCGCTCATCGTCGACACCGTTCGACGGAACGCGTTCCGCCAGGACGCCTACATCCGCCCGTCTTTCTACAAGTCCACCCGGGCGATCGGCGTGCGGCTCCACGACCTCGAGTCGCAGCTGTACATCATCGCGGTCCCGTTCGGGAACTACGTCGACACCGAGACCGGCTGCCGGCTCATGACGTCGTCGTGGCGCCGGAACGCCGACGAGGCCATCCCGGCCCGCGGCAAGATCGTGGGCGGCTACGTGAACATGGCGTTCCAGAAGACCGAGGCCGAGCTCAACGGCTACGACGAGGCGCTCGTCCTGACCGCGGACGGCCACGTCAACGAGGCGTCGGCGGCGAACCTGTTCGTGATCCGCGACGGCGTCGCGATCACGCCGCCGGTCAGCGACGACCTGCTGGAAGGCGTGACCCGCAAGGCGATCCTCGAGATCCTCGCCAACGAGGGCATCCCGACCGAGGTCCGCTCGATCGACCGGTCCGAGCTGTACGTCGCCGACGAGGCGCTGCTGTGCGGCACGGGCGTCCAGATCTCCCCGGTCATCGAAGTCGACCACCGGCCGGTGGGGTCGGGCTCGGTGGGGCCGATCGGCGGCATCGTCCGCGAGCGCTACTTCGACGCGGTCCGGGGCAAGCTCCCCGAGTACCAGCACTGGCTGACGCCGATCGAGTGACGGTGGCCGGCGGGACCACACGGTCCGCGCCGCCTCGTTCGACACCCGCGGATCAGGAGAGCGGCGGCGCCACCAGGTTCGGCGTGTTCTGCCCGATGGTCACGATGACGTCCGTGCGGATCGCGGGATCCGTCACGAGCTGCACCTTGGTCTTGAAGAGCCGCTCCAGCGTCGCGATCGTGTTCGGGATCCGCGATTCCGCACCGTTGTAGACGACCACCTGGGTCGTCGCCGGGGTCGCGCCGGCAGGCTTCTGGCGCGGGGCCGATGCCGCGAGGCCGCGGTACTCGAGGTAGGCGGCCAGCGTCGTGCCGCGCGAACGGTCGGCGAACGGGTTCAGGACCCAGATGCCGGCACCCTCCTCGGCGAGCGCCTCGGCCTGCGCCTCGTCGACCGGGTTGCGCCGGAAGGCATTGTTGACGGCGGTGCGGATCCGCGAGATGTTCGGGAACATCTTGTAGACCGGGGCGCCGGGCGCCGTCTCGGAACCGTACAGCGGCGGCTGGAAGACGTACGAGCTGATGTTCGTCGTATCGATCGAGGACGCGAGCCCCAGCAGATCGTCGAGCTGGCTCACGGGGATGTCCGTCTTGATCGAGCCCTTCAGCGCCTTGACGAGATCGGGCAGGCGGGGGATGAGGGCCTGCGGGTCGGCCTGCTCGCGCAGCGAGAGGAGGAGCCGCTGCTGGCGCGAGGCGCGGTCGAAGTCCGAGGTCGTGTGGCGGGAGCGGGCGTAGCGGAGCGCCGTCTGGCCGTCCATGTGCTGGAGCCCGGCCGGCACGTACAGCCGTCGGTCGAGGGCGCCCGTGGCCGGGAAGCCGTCGTCGACGATCGGGACCTGGACGTTGACGGTGACGCCGCCGAGTTCGTCGATGACCTTCTTGAAGCCGTCGAAGTTGACCTCGACGAAGTACCGGATATCGAGCCCGTAGAGGTTGCCGATGGTCGCCTTGAGCGCGTTGTACCCGCGAGTCTTGTTCGTACCCGGCCAGAGGTCGGACCGGTTCCGGTTGTTGACGAACAGCGAGTTGATCTTCTGACCGTACGTGGAGCCCCAGAAGTTCCGCGCCGGCCCGGCGGGGAGGGGCACGTTCGTCATGTCGCGCGGCAGGCTGAACATGGCCACCTGCTTGGTCACCGGGTCGATCGAGACGGTGATCAGCGAGTCGGTGTTGTGGCCGCCGCCCTGGACATCCGCGCCGATGAGCAGGATGTTGAGGCGGTCCTTGCCGTTCCAGGGCGGGATCGACACCTCCGGGACCGGCGTGCCCGAGATCGACGGCTCCGGCGTCGGAACGGCGGTCGGGGCCTCTGAGTCCGTCGCGTCCGGGGTGGCGCTGTCGCTCGGCGAGGACGAGTCATCGCTCGGCGAGGACGAGCCGTCGCCGCCGGTATCGCCCGTGTCGCCGTTGTCGCCGCTGTCGTCGGCGCACACGGCCGTCTGGTCGTCGCCGACGAAGATGCAGCCACCGGTCAGGGCATCCAGTGCGAGGGAGTCGTAGCGGGCGACGACCACGTGCACGCCCGCCATCACGAGGAGCACGGCCAGCAGGCCCGCGATCGAGAGGGGATTGCGGACGATCTTGCCCGGGCCGAGTCGTCCGCTGCCGCCGGCGTCGTGGGCGTTGAGGAACTCCGCGACCCGGTAGGCGTCGACGATCGCGACCACCCGATAGATCAGCACGATGACGTTGACCACGAAGACCGACTGCAGGAACAGCGGGTCGAAGACCAGCCCGATCAGGCTGGTGCGGTCCATGCGCAGGAACACGCCGGAACCCAGGGCCACGAGGAGGATCACGGGTGCCGCGAAGGCCAGGGCGCGCATGTAGGCGCCGGCATAGAGCTGGCCGAGCCCGGGGAAGATCAGGGAGAGGAAGGCGGCCGCGAACGGCGACCTGTGGCGCGGTCGCGCCTCCTGCGATTGCTGCATCGCGGGTAGGATACTCGGACCCGCCGATTCGACGCGCCCGCCGCCCTCCGAGCGCCTCGCGACCCTCTCGATACCGGAGTCGAATGTTCCACGCCGTCAGCTCGAAGCCCGACCTCGTCGCCCAGGAGCACGAGATCCTCGCCCAGTGGCAGGCGCGTCGCACGTTCGCCCGGCTCCGCGCCCAGAACGCGGATGGCCCGAAATGGAGCTTCCTCGACGGGCCGATCACCGCCAACAACCCGATGGGCGTCCACCACGCCTGGGGCCGCGCGTACAAGGACCTGTACCAGCGCTTCCACGCGATGCTGGGCGAGGACCAGCGCTACCAGAACGGCTTCGACTGCCAGGGCCTGTGGGTCGAGGTCAACGTCGAGCGCGACCTCGGGTTCACCTCGAAGCGCGACATCGAGGCCTACGGGATCGACCGCTTCGTCCGGCTGTGCAAGCAGCGCGTGCTGACCTACGCCGCGCGCCAGACCGAGCAGTCCATCCGCCTCGGCATGTGGATGGAGTGGAACGATCCCGACGAGCTGCGCCGGCTCCACGACCTGCTCGGCGAGGACGCGACGCAGGTCGCGACCATCGACGGCCCGCGCGGGCCTGTCACCGACTCCGTGGAGATGCTCGTCGGCCGGCTCGGCATGCCCGATGTCGGGGGGTCGTACTTCACGTTCAGCAACGAGAACAACGACCTGATCTGGGGGTTCCTCGCGGAGTGCCACCGGCGCGGCTGGCTGTACAAGGGCCACGACACGATGCCGTGGTGCGCACGCTGCGGGACCGGCCTCTCGCAGACCGAGGTGAACGAGGGCTACCAGGACAAGGACGACCCCGGGTTGACGGTCCGCTTCCCGCTGCTCGACCGTCCCGGGGAGTCGCTGCTCGTCTGGACCACGACCCCCTGGACGCTCACGTCCAACGTGGCCGCCGCGGTCGGGGCGAAGCTCCGCTACGCGAAGGTCCGGCAGGGCGACGACGTCTTCTGGCTCGGAAAGGGCACGCTCAAGCAGGCGCTCGTCGGGCCGTTCACGGTCGAGGACGAGGCCGATGGCGCGGACCTGGTGGGCTGGCGCTACGCGGGCCCGTTCGACGACCTGCCCGCGGTCCGGACCGCCTTCGCCGCCGGGACGCGCGACGAGCCGGGATCGCCCTACGTGCACCGCGTCGTCGCGTGGGACGAGGTCGGGGAGGACGAGGGCACGGGGATCGTCCACATCGCGCCGGGCTGCGGCGCGGAGGACTTCCAGCTCGGCAAGTCGCTGGGCCTGCCCGTCGTGGCGCCGCTCGACGAGGCCGGGATCGTGCTCGACGGCTTCGGGTCGCTCAGCGGCCGGGACGTGCGCGACGTCGCCGATCCCGTCATCGAGCACCTGAAGGCCACGGACCGGTTCTACCGCCTCGAGACGATCAACCACCGCTACCCGCACTGCTGGCGGTGCGGGACGCCCCTGGTGTTCCGGCTCGTCGACGAGTGGTACATCGACATGGGTCCGGTCTACGACCAGCCGCGCGCTGACCTCACGACCGCGCAGGTCGACGCGAGCCTCCGCTACCAGATCATGGAGGTCGTCGACCGCATCCGGTGGATCCCGGACTTCGGCTACGACCGCGAGCTCGACTGGCTCCTGAACATGGGCGACTGGATGATCAGCAAGAAGCGCTACTGGGGTCTGGCGCTGCCGATCTACGACTGCGCCGCGTGCGGCCGGGTCGACGTCATCGGCGGTCGCGACGAGCTCCGCGAGCGCGCGGTGGAAGGCTGGGCGTCGTTCGAGGGGCACACGCCGCACCGGCCGTACGTCGACGCCGTGCGGATCGCCTGCCCGGGCTGCGGCGAACCCGTCGAGCGGATCAAGGACGTCGGCAATCCGTGGCTGGATGCCGGGATCGTGCCGTTCTCGACGCTGCACTTCCGCGAGGAGCCCGAGTACTGGCGCCAGTGGTTCCCGGCCGACTTCATCACCGAGAGCTTCCCGGGGCAGTTCCGGAACTGGTTCTACTCGATGCTCGCGATGTCGACCGTCCTCCGACGGGAGCCGCCCTTCGAGATGATCTTCGGGTACGCCCTGGTCTTCGGCGAGGACGGCCGCCCGATGCACAAGAGCTGGGGCAACGCGATCGATTTCGACGAGGCGGCCGAGCGCATGGGCGTCGACGTCATGCGCTGGATGTTCGCCAAGGCGCGGCCGGAGGACAACATCCTCTTCGGCTGGCACGCCGCCGACGAGGCGCGACGTGAACTGCTGGTGCTGTGGAACGTCTACGCGTTCTTCGTCACCTACGCCCGGCTCGCGGGCTGGTCGCCGGCCGACGGCGCCATCCCGGTCTCGGAGCGCGGCGCGCTCGACCGCTGGATCCTGTCCAGGGCGGCGGGCACGGCCGAAGTCGTCGAGGACCGGCTGCGCGACGTCGACGCGGTCGGCGCGACGCGGGCGCTCGCCTCGTTCATGGACGGCCTCTCGACGTGGTACCTGCGGCTGTCGCGGGAGCGCATGCGACGCAACGACGACACCGCCGACCGCGCCGCGGCCTTCGCGACGCTCCACGAGGCGCTGCTCGCGACCACGCGGATGCTTGCCCCGATCCTGCCGTTCCTCGCCGACTCGGTGTACGGGAACCTCTCGACGGACGTGGCCGGCTCGCCCGACAGCGTCCATCTGACGCGCTGGCCGGCGGCCGAGCTGGCGGCCCACCGCGACGAGCGGCTCGAGACCGCCATGACCGTCGCGCAGCACGCCGTGGACCTCGCCAGGACGCTGCGCAACTCGGCCAGGATCCGAACCCGTCAGCCGCTGGCGCAAGCGTGGCTCGCCCTCCCGGATCGCGCGCTGGATGTCGGACGGGAGCTGCTCGCGATCGTCGCGAACGAGGTCAACGTCAAGGACGTCCACGTGATCGCGGACGGCTCCGACCTCGTCGAACGGCGGGTCAAGCCGCTGCTCCCGAAGATCGGGAAGCGCCTCGGGGCCGCGATCCCGTCGATCATGGCGGCTGCCCGCAACGGCGACGTCACCTTCGCCGCGGACGGGTCGGTGACGCTGGCCGGGGTGACCCTGGCCGCCGACGAGGTCGAGATCCAGGCGTCGCCGCGACCCGGCACGGCGGTCGCGGACCGCGACGGTCTGGTCATGGTCATCGACACGGCCCTGACGCCCGAGCTGATCGCCGAGGGCGATGCCCGCGAGCTCCAGCGCGCCATCCAGGACCTGCGCAAGGAGGCCGGCCTCGAGCTGGACGACCGCATCGACCTGTGGGTCGAGGGTGCCGCTCCCGAAGTCGCGGCGCACATGCCGTCCGTGGCCGACGAGACGCTCGCGGTGCTCGCGGACGGCGCCCCGCCGGCCGATGCGTCCAGCGTCTCGGTGAGCCTGGAGGCCGGCGCCGCCAGCGTGGCGTTGCGTCGCCGCTCGGGCGGCGAGTAGGCTCCGATGACGGACTCGGCGGACGACGGAGGCGAGGACCTGGAGTCGGGCGGGGCAGCGTCCACCGACGCGACGGCAGCGGCCGATCCGGTCGTTACGGCGACACCGGTCGTGCGCGGCCGCCCTCGGTGGGGCATCTTCGTCTCGATCGTGGTCGCGGTGGTCGTGCTCGACCAGCTCAGCAAGGCCTGGCTCGTCGCGACCGTGGCGCCCGGCGAGGTGCTGCGGATCATCGGGGACTACGTCCGGCTGGTGCAGAGCCAGAACTCTGGCGCGCTGTTCGGGATGTTCCGCGACCAGGCACTGCTCTTCGGGCTCGTCTCGCTCGGTGTCGTGGCGCTCATCGTCGCGTACCACGCCATGTCCGGCCGGAACCTGTATCTCTCGATCGCGCTCGGGCTGCTGCTCGGCGGCGCCATCGGCAACGGCATCGACCGCTTCCGGATCAACCACGTGACCGACTGGGTCGACATCGGCCTTGGCGACCTCCGCTTCTGGACCTTCAACGTCGCCGACTCGGCGATCACGATCGCGATCCTGATGTTGATCGGCCTCGCGCTCTTCCCGAGCCTGGCCCAGCGGCTCGGGGCGGCCCCCGATGCCTGACGGCGCCGCGGCCGTCGGCGAGCGGACGCTCCTCGTGCCCGACGGCCCGCCCGGCCGGGTCGACCGCTTCGTCGCCGACGCGACCGGCCTCTCCAGGAGCTACGTCCAGAAGCTCATCACCGACGGCCGGCTCACCGCCGACGGCCTGCCTCTGAAGGCGAACTCCATCGTGTCGGCCGGCACCGAGCTCCGGCTCGACGTCCCGGAGGTCGTCGCGCTCGACGTCGCACCGGCGCCCGACATCGCGATCGACGTCGTCTACGAGGACGACGACCTCCTGATCATCGACAAGCCGTCCGGCCTGGTCGTGCATCCCGGGCCGGGCCACTCGTCCGACACGCTGGTCAACGGCCTGCTCGCCCGCGCCGGCGGCTCGGAGTACGGCGGGATCGCGGGCGTCGCCCGGCCGGGCATCGTCCACCGCCTCGACCGCGATACCAGCGGATTGCTCATGGTCGCCAAGCACGACACCGCGCAGGCGTCGCTGATGGCACAGCTGAAGGCGCGCCGGATCAAGAAGACGTACCTCGCGCTCGTCCAGGGGAACGTGTCGGCCGCCGCCGGGCGGATCGAGGCCCCGATCGGCCGCGACCCCAAGCGTCGGACGCGGATGGCGGTCGTCACCGACGGCCGCCCGTCGGTCACCGGCTACCGCGTCCGCGAGCGGTTCGACGGCTGGACGTCCCTCGAGCTCGACCTCGTGACCGGACGCACCCACCAGATCCGGGTGCACCTCGACGCCATCGGCCATCCGGTCGCCGGCGATCCGGTGTACGGCGGCGCGCTGGCTCGTCGCGGCCCCGAGGGCCTCGAACGGCTGTTCCTCCACGCGTGGCGGCTCGAGCTCAACGCGCCGTCGGACGGTCACCTGATCCGCGCGACGGCGCCGCTGCCGGCGGCCCTGGAAGACGTCCTGGAGCGCCTGCGCCTGGTCGGAGGTCTCGGGCATTGAGCGGGGACCAGCCCGTGCCGTCGATCCCGGCCGTGCTCGGCGCGCCCGGCGCCCAGCTGGTCATCATCTCGGGCCCCAGCGGCGTCGGGAAGGACACGATCATCGATGCGCTGCGCGAACGGCCTCGCGACCCGGACTACCACTACGTGGTGACCTGCACCACGCGAGCCCCGCGCCCCGGCGAGATCGACGGGATCAGCTACCACTTCCTCGACCGCGAGCGATTCCTGGCCCTGCGCGATGCCGGCGGCCTCCTCGAGGCGAACGAGGTGCACGGCAACTGGTACGGGACGCCGCGGGGCGAAGTGCGGGACGCCCTCAAGGCCGGCCACGACGTGATCCTCAAGATCGACGTCCAAGGGGCCCAGCAGGTCAAGGAGCGCGTCGACGAGGCCCTGCTCGTGTTCATCGTCCCGCCGTCCATGGAGGCGCTCTTCGCGCGACTCCGAGCCCGTGCGACCGAGACCGCGGACCAGCTGGAGATCCGCCAGCGCAACGCGGCGATCGAGATCGCCCGGCAGGAGGACTATGACCACGTCGTCGTCAACGAGACGGGGCAGGTCGAGCGGACCGCCGAGACGATCGACTCGATCATCGCGGAGACCCACCGGCTCCACCCGACGCGGCGGGTGCGGGTCTAGGGCCTAGCGGTGACGCTCGGTCTGGCGACGGGCCCGGAGTCGATCGCCGACGGCGGACGGCTCGTCGAGGTCGCGATCGACGCCGCCGGCGCGGCCGGTGCCCGGACGTACACGTACTCGATCCCCGCCGAGCTCGGCGACCTCGAAGCGGGCGAGGCCGTCCTGGTGGAGTACGGTCACCGGCAGGCCCTCGGGATCATCCTCGGCGAGGTCGCCGACGCCCCCGCCGGCGTGCGGCCGAAGCCGGTCCAGGACCGCGTTCGGGCGGACGGGCCGCTCCTGCCGCCGCTCGGGCTCGCGCTGGCGTCCTGGATCTCCACGCACTACCTGGCGCCCGCGGCCCTGGTCCTGCGCGCGATGCTCCCGCCCGGCATGCTCGAGCGCCTCGAGCTGGTCGCGGAGCTCGCGCCGGCCGGCCTCGAGGCCGCCGGGACGCCCGACGTCGACGCGGACCTGGATGTCGTCGATCGCGACCTGCTCGACCAACTCGACCGAGGTCCCCGGGCCGCCCGCGACCTCGCCGCCCCCGAGGGCCGCGCCGGCCTCGTCCGCCGCCTTCGGTCACTGGCGTCGCGCGGTCACATCTCGCTCGACTGGACGTTGCTCGCCGCGTCCGCCGGCCCGCGCTATCGAACGCTGGGTGACGGTCACGTCGGCGGGCGCGGATGCCACGGCAGCGCTGGCCCGTGGGGACCGTCCCGCCGGGCGCGCCCTCGGCCCTCGGCAGGTGGCGGCCCTGGCCGAGCTGGTCGAGTCGCCCGCCGGGGCGTCCGGCGCGGACCTCGCCGGTCGGCACGGCTCGTCCGCGCTCACCGGCCTGGTCCGCCGCGGGCTCGCCACCTCCGAGGTGCGCGAGCGGCCGCGCCGCCCCCTGGCCGGTCGCTCGGCCGGGCGGCGCGGGGGCCGGCCGCCGGCGACCGATCTCCTTCCCGCCCAAGCCCAGGCCGTGGCGCGGATCACGGCCGCCATGGTCGAGCGAGACGCCACGCCACTCCTGCTGGAAGGCGTGACGGGCGGCGGCAAGACCGCGGTCTACGTCGACGTCCTCGCGACCGCGCTCGAAGCCGGCGGACGCGCGCTCGTCCTCGTGCCCGAGATCTCGCTGGCCCTGCCGCTCGTCGATCGGCTGCGCGCGGACCTCGACGCCCGGGTCGCCCTCGTCCACTCCGGGCTCGGCGACGGCGAACGCGCCGACGAGTGGCGCCGCATCCGCGCTGGCGATGTCGACATCGTGGTCGGGACGCGGCTGGCCGTCCTGGCGCCACTCGCGGACGTCGCCGTGGTCATCGTGGACGAGGAGCACGAGGCGGCCTACAAGAGCGACCGAACGCCGAGGCTCCAGGCACGGGACGTCGCCATCGAGCTCGGCCGGCTGGCAGGGGCCGCCGTGGTGCTCGGGTCGGCGACGCCGGCCGTCGACAGCCTCGGCCGAGCGCGGTCGGGGACGTACCGCCATGTCGTGCTCCCGGGTCGTCCCGTCGGCCAGCTGCCGACGATCGAGGTGGTCGACCTTCGCGCCGAACTGGCCGCCGGCGAGCGCGGCCTGCTCTCGCGTCCGCTCGCCGCGGCGCTGGCCGGGCTGGACACGACCGTCGGGGACCAGGCGATCCTCGTGCTCAACCGTCGAGGCAGCGCGTCGGTCGTGCTGTGCCGCGACTGCGGTCACGTGCAGGCATGCCCCGACTGCGAGCGGCCGCTCGTGTACCACCAGGCGGGGACCACGCTTCGGTGCCACCACTGCGGCCGGGCGACGCCGCTCGCGACGCGCTGCCCGAATTGCGCATCGCCTCGGATCCGATACCTGGGCGGCGGGACGGAGCGGGTGGAACGCGAGGTCCGCGAACGCTTCCCGGGCCTGCGGGTCGGCCGGCTCGACCGGGACGTGGTCGAGCGCCGCGGCGCCGCCGAGCGGGTCGTCGACGCCTTCGCGGAGGGCCGGATCGACGTGCTGGTCGGGACGAGCCTGGTCGCCAAGGGCCTCGACATCCCGGCCGTCACCGTCGTCGGCGTGGTCTCGAGCGACATCGCCCTCAACCTCCCGGACGAGCGAGCTGCCGAGCGGACGTTCCAGCTCCTGACGCAGGCCGTCGGTCGCGCGGGTCGCGGCGAACGGCCCGGTCGGGCGTTCCTCCAGACGTATCAGCCAGACCACCCGGCGATCCAGGCGGTGGCGACGGGTGATGCGACCGCGTTCTACGACGCCGAGCTCGCGATGCGGGAGCGGTTCGGATCGCCGCCCTTCGGTCGCCTCGTGAAGCTCACGGTCGGTCTGACCGATCGCGACGCCGCCGAGCGCGAGGCGGCATCCATGGCCGAGATGCTCCGCGCCAGGGCCACCGAGCGCGGGACCAGGGTCGCGGTCATCGGGCCGGCACCGGCCTATATCGCGCGTCGCGCCGACCGGTGGCGGTACAACCTCGTCCTTCGCGGCCCGGACCCGGTCGCGTTGCTCGACGGCGGCCCGGACGCCCCCTGGTCGGTGGACGTGGACCCCGAATCGTTGCTGTGACGAGGCCCGTTCGTCGCATCTCGGCGCCATCGGCGACCTTCGACGGCGGTTCGTGCGAGGATGTCGTCATCACTGGAGGTGCCCTGGCATGACCGCGAACCCCGAATCCCACGACGACCCGTCCGGCGATCCCGGATCCAGCTCGAAGTCGACCGGCGCGACGGCGATCCTCGACTCCATCCGCGACGCACTCGACGACCTGACCGAGCGCGCGACGCCGGCCGTCCGCGAGGTCTCCGCCCGCGCCGCCGAGCTGACGGCGGTGGCGGCGTCCAAGGCGGCGCCGTTGGCCCGGAAGGCCGGCGATGCGACGGCTGATGCGAGCGGCAAGCTGGCTGAACGCTCGAAGACGTGGGCCGCCGAGCTGCGTGCGTCGATCGGCGGCGACGCGGCCGCGACCGACGCCGCCTCGGACGCCACCGCGAAGGCCGCGGACGTCGCGGGTGACGTCGCGGACGACGCGGCCGGAGCCGCGTCCAAGGCCGCGGATGCCGCGGGCGAGACGGCCGCGTCGGTCGCCGACGCCGCGACGGACGCCGCGAGCGAGGTCGCGCCGACGGAGCATTGACCCGGCTCGAAGCCGCCGGTCTCGCTCGGTATACTGCGCGCTCATGAGCGTCCGACCCATCGTCCTCCTTGGCGACCCGCGCCTGCGGCTCAGGGGCCTGCCCGTCGACAGCTTCGGCAAGTACCTGCACGAGCTGCTCGACGACCTCGCGCACACCATGCGCGACGCCCCCGGGGTGGGCCTGGCGGCGCCGCAGCTGGGTGAGCCGGTCCAGGCCTGCGTCATCGAGGTCTCGGGCCAGCTCCACGAGCTGGTCAACCCGCGGATCGTCCGGTCGGCCGGCGACGACCGCGACCTCGAGGGCTGCCTGTCGATCCCCGGCTACGTGGCCTATGTGACCCGACGCGAGAAGGTCTGGGTGGTCGCGCAGGACCGGCGTGGCCAGAAGATCAAGGTCGCCGGGTCCGGGCTCCTCGGACGCGCGCTGCAACACGAGCTCGACCATCTCGACGGGAAGCTGTACATCGACTACCTCGAGTCGATGGACGAGCTGATGGCCGTCGGCGATGGCGACGACGACGACGCGGAGATCCGCGAGGCGACGAGCGCCCTGGCGTGACCGGCGAGCGAGTCCGCACCGTCTTCCTCGGAAGCGGCGGGTTCGGTCGGGAGAGTCTCCGTCGGTTGGCGCGTCACCCTGACGTCGAGCTGGCCGGGGTCGTCACGGCGCCGGCACGGCCTGCCGGACGCGGCCGGGACTTGACGCCGACCCCGATCCACGAGGAGGCCCAGGCGCTCGGCATCGCGGCCATCCTCACGCCCGAGCGGCTCCGAGCCGCGGCATCGGTCGACGCGGTCCTCGCGCTCGGCCCGGGTCTCATCGTGCTCGCGGATTACGGGCAGATCGTCCCCGCCGAGCTCCTCGGCACGGCGCACGGCGCCCTCAACCTGCACCCCTCGTTGCTGCCGCGCCATCGCGGGGCGACCCCGATCCCGGCGGCGATCCTCGCCGGCGACGCGGAGACCGGCGTCACGCTGATGCGGATGGACACCGGGCTCGACACGGGGCCGATCGTGGCCCAGGAGCGGGTCGCGCTCGACGGGACCGAGACGACGCCGGACCTGGAGGCGGCCCTGGCGGCCGTGGCCGCAGGTCTGCTGGACCGCGAGCTCGGACCGTGGATCCGCGGCGAGACCACGGCCATGCCGCAGTCCGAGACCGAGGCGACGCTGACGCGGCCGTTCCGGCGCGAGGACGGCCGGCTGGACCCGTCTCGCCCGGCGGTCGACCTGGAGCGCGCCATCCGTGCTTATCGACCCTGGCCGGGGAGCTTCGTGGATACGACCCTCGGCCGGCTGACGGTCCTCACCGGTGAGGCGACGCGCGGGGCAGGGGACGAACCCAGGTCGCCTCGACCCGGCCGGCCTCCAGACCGTCGACGGGACGCTGCGCTTCGGCGAGGTCCAGCCCGCCGGCGGGCGGCCGATGTCCTGGTCCGCCTACCTCCGCGGCCGTCCGACGATCCTCGGGAGCGACGTCGTCCATGCCGGGTGACCGCCCTGCGGTAGCATCGCTGGCGTGACGACCCACGACCGGCCGGGGATCTCGGGCCTGACGCCGGATGCGCTCGGGGCATGGATCGCGGCTCGACGGTGAGCCGGCGTACCGGGCGCGACAGGTCGCGGAGGCCGTCTGGGACGCGGGCGGCACCGCCGACCCGTCGACGATCGCGCCGCTTGCCGGCGGCCCTTCGCGAGGCCCTGGCGGCGGACTTCCGCTTCGACACGGTCGCCGACACGGAGGTCCGTGTCGCCGACGGCGGGCTCACCGAGAAGGCCCTCCACCGGCTCGGCGACGGCGCGCTCGTCGAATCCGTCCTCATGCACTACCCCGCCCGCAGCGGCAGCCGGGAACGGCACACCCTGTGCATCTCGAGCCAGGCCGGTTGTGCCGTGGGATGCCCGTTCTGCGCCACCGGGGAGCTCGGGTTCACGCGCGACCTCGAGACGGCCGAGATCGTCGACCAGGTCCGGCACGCCGCGCGCCGGCTCGCCGCCGACGGGCGACGCCTCACGAACATCGTGTTCATGGGCATGGGCGAGCCGCTCCTCAACCTCGACCGCGTCCTGGCCTCGGTGGCGGCCCTGAACGACCCGGCGCGGTTCGGGCTCGGGGCGCGCCACATCACGGTCTCGACCTCGGGCGTCGTCCCGGGCATCGAGCGGCTGACGGCGCTCGGGCCGCAGTTCACGCTCGCCATCTCGCTCCACGCCGCGCGCGACGCCCTCCGCGACGTCCTCGTCCCGCTGAACCGACGCTGGCCGGTCGCCGCGGTCGTGGCGGCGGCGCGCGCGCACGCCCGCGCCACCGGCCGCCGCATCAGCTACGAGGTGACGATGATCGGGGGCGTGAACGACACGGACATCGACGCCGCTGCGATGGCGGAGCTGCTCCGCGGCGACCACGCGCACGTCAACCTGATCCCGATGAACCCGGTGGCCCACACGCCGTGGACGGCGAGCCCGATGCCGGTCATCGAGCGGTTCGCGGACACGCTCCGCGGCGCCGGGATCTCGACGACGATCCGCCGGAACCGCGGCCAGGAGGTCGGCGCCGCGTGCGGCCAGCTCGCAGCCGAGCGTGCGGGCGAGCCCGCGGCCCCGGCCGTCGCCCGGCGGCGGGAGCTGTTGGTCGTGGCGAGCGCCGCCGCCCTCCGCGGCGAACGCAGCCACGAGCCCGTCCCGGCCGGGGTGGGGGAGTAGCGATGGGGACCGGTCGGGCCAGGGTCGCGGCCAGCATCCTCGATGCCGACCTGTCCAACCTCGCCTATGCCGTCCGGCGCGTCCAGAAGGCCGGCACGGACCGGATCCACCTCGACGTCATGGACGGGCACTTCGTCCCGAACCTGACGTTCGGGGCCAAGACCATCAAGCACCTGCGGCCGCGGACCGAGCTGCCCTTCGACGCGCACCTGATGATCAGCGAGCCCGGGCCGGTACCTCGACCAGTACCTCGACGCCGGCTGCGACTCCATCACGATCCACGTCGAGATCGAGGAGCCCATCGAGCCGACGCTCCGGGCCATCCGCGCCGCCGGTCGTGCGGCCGGGCTGTGCCTGAAGCCCGACACGCCGCTCTCGGCCCTGGAGCCGTACGAGCAGCTGATCGACATCGTGATGATCATGACGGTCGAGCCGGGCTTCGGCGGCCAGTCCTTCATGAAGGAGGTGGCGCGGGACAAGCTCCTCGCCGCCCGGCACTACCTCCGCCACAAGGCCCACGGCGGCGAGGTCCACGTCGACGGTGGGATCAATCGCGAGACCGCGGAATTCGCGGGCGGACTCGGCGTCGACATCCTCGTGGTCGGCTCGGCCCTGTTCATCAAGGGTCACGACATGGGACGCGAGATCCGCCTGATCCGAGCGCTCGCCGACGAGGGCTACCAGTACACGCTCAACGGCGGCGAGCCGCCCATCCCGCGCGACAAGATGGTCCGCTTCACCTCGTTGCCGAAGCACCTGGCACGGCCGCTCATGGACGAGATCGAGGCCGGTGGCGTCCCGGTGGTGATGCTCCGCGGCAGCGGCCAGATGAACCCGGACGGCGTCCGCGACTACGACCTCCTCGTGCCGGCGACGGTCGAGGCGCTCGTGGAGGACCGCCACGCCGCGGCGCGGGACGCGGCGCAGGCCGCCGCCGACGCCTGGCGCGACGCCTTCATCGCCGAGCACGGGGTGATCGCGCCGCCCGCGATGCCGTGAGGGCACTCCTCCAGCGGGCGACCCGTGCGTCGGTCCGCGTCGACGGGGCCGTCGTCGGGGAGATCGGCCCGGGGCTCGTGGTGCTCCTGGGTGTCGGTCCGGACGATGACGCGACGATCGCCGACGAGCTGGCGCGCAAGACCGCCGAGTTGCGGATCTTCCGCGACGAGGACGGCCGGACCAACCGTTCGGTGCTCGACGTCGGCGGCGGGGCGCTCGTGGTCTCGCAGTTCACGCTGTTCGCGGACACGCGCCGCGGCCGGCGACCCGGGTTCACGGGGGCGGCGCCGCCGGAGCTCGCGGAACGGCTCTATGCGCGGTTCGCGGCGACGTTGGAGGCGATCGGCGTGCCGGTCGCGACGGGTCGGTTCGGCGCCGAGATGGCGGTCGAACTCGTCAATGACGGCCCGTTCACCATCTGGCTCGACAGCGCCGAGCGCTGAGGCGCCCGGAGGCGCGGGGCTACTTGGCCGACTTGGTCAGCGTGCGCCGGCAGCGGGTGCAGACGAGCGACTTCGTCGGGACGCCCTTCAGGTCGATGACCAGGGGCTGGAGGTTCGGCTGCATCCGTCGGTGGGCTCGAACGCGGTTCATGCCCGACGACTGCGGGTTGAAACCGCCCATCGAAGCCTTGCCGCAGATCGCGCAGGAGCGGGCCATGCAGGGTCCTCAGGTGGTTCGGTTGGGAGGGACGAGCCGGGACCGGCCCGAACGGAAGCGGTAGGATACCACACGGCCTCCGGCGCCCTGCTCGGACGCCGCCCGCCGCGCCATGCGAGGAGGACGTCGCCCGCGTGCCACCCGTGAACACCCCCGGCCGCTCGTTCGTCACGCGCCGCGCCGTCCTCGACGTGGTCCGCGCCGCGACGCTGGGCTCGTACGGTGTCACCGGCTTCGCCGCGAGCCCCGTCGGACGGCTCCTCGCCCGGCTCGACCTCGCCTACCCGGGTCTGACCGTGCGCCTCGGGGGCGGCCTCGACATCGAGCTCGACCTCGAGGTGGCGCTGGGCGTCCCGGTCGCCGAGGTCGCCCGCCAGGTCGATTCCGCGATCCGCTACGCCGTCGAGCGTTCGCTCGGCATCGGGGTCGATCGGCTCGTGATCCACATCGACGGCCTGCGGGTCCATCCGGCCGGTGCCCCGCCCGTCGTGATCCCCGCGGACCCGACCGCGATCCGGCCACGCGACCTCGCCGACAGCGGGACGGACGTCGCCTGATGACCCGCCGGGCCTGCGATGGGGCCGGACTCCTCGAGGCCTTCCGGGCCGCGGTCGCCAACCTCGAGGCCCACGTCGACGAGGTCAACAGCCTCAACGTCTACCCGGTCCCGGACGGCGACACCGGATCGAACATGCTCGCGACCGTCCGCGCGGCGCTCGATGAGGCCGAAGGCGTGGCGGGCGAGTCCGCCGAACGGGTCGCCGCCGCGATCAGCTTCGGGGCCCTCATGGGCGCCCGCGGCAATTCCGGGGTCATCACCAGCCAGATCTTCCGCGGGATGGCCGAGGCCCTCGGCGGCAAGCGCCGCTTCAACGGCCTGGACCTGGCGCACGCGCTGTCCGAGGGCGCCCGAACGGCCTACGGCGCGGTCGCCAAGCCGGTCGAGGGCACGATCCTGACGGTGATCCGCGAGTCCGCCCTGGCGGCCGTCGCCGCCGCCGAACACAGCGAGGACGTGGAGACGGTGCTGGCGGCCACGCTCGACGCCGCCGAGAAGTCCGTCGCCCGAACGCCGACGCTGCTCGCGATCCTGCGCGAGGCCGGGGTCGTCGACTCCGGGGGCCAGGGGCTCTACCGCCTGTTCCAGGGCGCGCTGCTGCACCTGGTCGGCCAGGCGCCGGCCGCGGCCGCCCGCGAGCGGACGCATACGGGACCGAAACCGTCGACGCTCGTCGCCCACGCGGACGAGGGCTTCGGCTACGAGACGATGTATCTGCTCCAGGCCAACGGGTCGCCCGCCCTCGACGTGGACGCGATCCGGATGCACCTCGAGTCGCTCGGCGAATCCGTGCTGGTCGCCGGCGACGCGCGGGCGCTGAAGATCCATGTCCACAACGAGCGTCCGGACCTCGTGATCGGGTTCGGCCTGTCCCAGGGGTCGCTGTCCCGGATCAGTGTGGAGAACCTCGACAACCAGGCGCGCGATGTCCGGGAGGCCAGGGCGGTCGAGTTCACCGCAGTCGCCGGCGCCGCGACCAACGGCCTCCATGCGCCGAGGGCCGCCGCGCCCGGTGGCGAGACGCTGCCGCTCGGGGTCGTCGCGGTCGTGACGGGCGAGGGCCTGTCGGCGATCTTCCGCGACTTCGGCGTGGCGGCGGTCGTCCACGGCGGCCAGACGTCGAACCCGAGCACCGGCGAGCTGCTCGAGGCCGTGCGCGCGATCGACGCCCGCGAGATCCTGATCCTCCCGAACAACCCCAACGTCGTGCTGGCGGCTCGCCAGGTCGCGTCGATGATCGAGCGCCCGGTCGTGGTCGTGCCCACGCGCAATGCCGCGGAGGGCTTCGCGGCGCTGCTGGCCCTCGACCCGACGCTCGATGCGGCGGCGAACGCCGAGCCGATGACCGACGCCGGCCGGTCCATCCAGAGCGTGGCCGTGACCGAGGCCGTCCGCGATGCCACGATCGGCGGCAAGAAGGTCAAGCGCGGCCAGACCATCGCCCTCGACCCCGACGACGGCCTGATCGCCGTGGATGGCGACCCGGGCAAGGCGGTCCTCAAGGCGATGTCGGCGCTCCAGCCCGGCTACGAGCTGGTGACCCTCTTCTACGGCGACGGCGCGGACCTCGCGGAGGCCGAGGGGATGGCCCAGCGGATCGGGACCCTGCTGCCGGGGATCGAGATCGAGGTCCGCCACGGGGGCCAGCCCTACTACCGATACCTGATCGCGGCCGAATAGCCGTGGCCAAGACGGCCGCGGCGGTCCCGCCGCCCCCGACCGACCCGGTCGAGCTGCTCGCGACCCCCCTCGCGCGTTCCGGGCTGACCGCGGCGGCGCTCCTGCGGCGGGCCGGCATCCGGATCGGGGTCTACGACGTCCGGGACCTCCTGTTCCACCTGCCGCGGCGGTATGACGACCTCCGGGAGATGCACCACCTGGGCGACCTCGTGTGGGTCGAGCCCGGGACCGTGGTGTCGGCCCGCGTGCGGGTCGTCGACGTGCGGGTCGAGCCGAGCTTCCGGCGTCGGATCCAGCGGACGATCGCGAGCCTCGAGGACGACACGGGTTCGATCGACGCCACCTGGTTCGGTCGGCGGTTCATCGAACGACGCCTCAAGCTCGGCGGCGAGATCGTCGTCTCGGGCCGGGTCAAGCGGTTCGGACGGAACCTGACCCTCGACAACCCGGAGTTCCAGGCGGTCGAAGCCGACGGCGACGAGGTGCTGCACGCCGGCCGCATCGTCCCGGTCTACCGCTTGACCGGCGGCCTGACCGCGGCCCGGCTGCGGTCGGCGATGCGCGAGGCCCTCGACCGGGCCGGGTCGGGCTACCCGGAGTACCTGCCGGGCGACGTCCGAGCCGAGGAGTCCCTGATCGGGATCGTGCCCGCCCTGGAGGAAGCGCACTATCCCGCGAGGTTCGAGGGCCGCGACGCCGCCCTCCGACGGCTCGCCTTCGACGAGCTCCTCGCGCTCCAGCTCGGCATGGTGTCGCGACGACGGCAGCGGGCGCGAGCCGCCGCGCCGGAGGTGGTCCTGGACGCCGCCGCGGACGAGGCGACCCGCGTGGCGCTGGCCGACGCCTTGTCCGTCCGCGTCGGTCGGGCCGTCTCGCTGACCGACGACCAGGAGCACGCGATCACCGCGATCCGCGCCGACCTCGCCAAGCCGACGCCGATGCTGCGGCTGCTGCAGGGCGACGTGGGGTCGGGCAAGACCGCGGTCGCCGCGTACGCGCTCGCCGCCGCCGCGCGCGCGGGCCTCCAGGGCGCGCTCCTGGCGCCGACCGACCTGCTCGCGCGCCAGCACCTCGAGACCGTCGGCGCGCTCCTCGCCGACCTCGGCATCGGCGTGACCCTCCTGACCGGCTCGCTCAAGGCGGACGCACGCGCGAAGGCCCTCGCGGACATCGGCACCGGCCAGGCGGCCGTGGTCGTCGGGACGCACGCGCTGATCCAGGACAAGGTGACGTTCCGCGACCTCGGCCTCGTCGTGATCGACGAGCAGCACCGGTTCGGTGTCGGGCAGCGCGACGCGCTCGAGTCGAAGGCCGCGGGTCGCCCGCCGCACGTCCTGCTGATGACGGCGACGCCGATCCCGCGGACGCTGGGGCAGGTCCTGTATGCCGACCTGGACGTGTCGGACCTGCGGACGCCGCCAGCCGGTCGCGTGCCGATCCGGACCGGGATCCGCCGGCCGGACGAGCTGGACGGCACGTGGCAGAAGGTCCGCGACGAGGCCGCCGCCGGCCATCGGACGTTCGTCGTCGTGCCGCTGATCGACGAAGGGTCGGGGGAGAGCGAGGGCGCCGTCGCCGCCGAGAGCGAGGCCGTCCGGCTCCGCGACCTGCTCGCACCGCTCCGCGTGGGCCTGGTCCACGGGCGCATGCGGGCGGCGGACCGCGATGCCGAGATGACCCGGTTCCGCGACGGCGACCTGGATGTCCTCGTCGGCACGACCGTCGTCGAGGTCGGCGTGGACGTCCCGGCCGCGACCATGATGGTCATCGAGGGCGCCGACCGGTTCGGCCTGGCCCAGCTCCACCAGCTCCGGGGCCGCGTCGGGCGTGGCACGATCGAGTCCTTCTGCGTGCTCGTCTCCGACTCGGCGGACGAGGTGGCGATGGCGCGCCTCAAGGCCGTGGCCGAGCTCCACGACGGCTTCGAGCTCGCGGAACGGGACTTCGAGCTGCGGCGCGAGGGAGACGTCCTCGGCCTGGTCCAGAGCGGCCTGCCGCAGTTGCGGGTCGCGTCGCTGGCCCGCGACGACCATCGTGTGCTGGCGGTGCGGGCGCGCGCGCATGCCGAGGCGCTGGTCGACGACCGCGGCGTGCTCAGCGACCGCGTGCCGGCATTGCGCGCGGAACTCGAGACCGGCTGGCTGCGACGCATCGCGGCCGGCGACGCGGACCCCGATGTCGAGGACTGACGCCGGTCGGGTCATCGCGGGCCGGGCGCGCGGGATCCGGCTGGCCGGGCCCGGGCCATCCACGCGACCGATGGGGGACCGCGTGAAGCAGACCCTCTTCGCGATCCTCGAGCCGGACCTCGCCGATGCGCGCGTCTACGACCTGTACGCGGGCAGCGGCGCCGCCGGGATCGAGGCGCTGTCCCGGGGAGCGGCCGCAGGTGACGTTCGTCGAGCGCGACGCCGACGCCGTGCCGGGTGATCCGGGCGAACCTCGAGCGGACGCATCTGGCGGACGCGGACGTCCGGATCGTGACCGAGACCGTGGCGCGCTGGCTCGGGAACCCGCCGCGCCAGCTCTTCGACATCGCGATCGTCGACCCGCCCTACGACCAGCCGGCCGAACTCCTCGAGGCGTTGCGCAAGGTCGGCCAGCATCTCGAGACGGGTGGTCGCGTGGTCGCCAAGCACGGGTCGGGCGACCACGCCACCGCGAACGGTCGGGCTGCTAGCATCGGAGCGCGAGCGCCGGTTCGGCGAGACCACGCTCACGTTCTACCGGCGTCAGGAGGAGCCATGAGCGTCGCGGTCTACCCGGGCTCGTTCGACCCCGTCACGAACGGTCACCTCGACATCCTGTCGCGCGCGGCCACGGTGTTCGACCGGGTCATCGTCGGCGTACTCGCGAACCCGCGCAAGACCCCGCTCCTGTCGGCCGATGTCCGGATGACCGTGCTCCGCGAGGCGATCGCGGCGCTCGTGGTCCCGGGCGACAGCCGGATCGAGGTGGCGGCCTTCGACGGCCTCACCGTGGACTTCGGCCGAGCGAACGGGGCCACGGCCATCGTCCGCGGACTCCGGGCGATCAGCGACTTCGAGACCGAGATGCAGCTCGCCCACAACAACCGGGTCCTCGCCCCGGATATCGACACGGTCTTCTTCATGACGTCGGTCGAGAACGGCTACGTGAGTTCGAGTCTCGTCAAGGAGATCGCGGGCTTCGGCGGCGACGTCTCGACGATGGTCCCGGCGGCGGCGCGGATCGCCCTCGGCGAGGCCCTCGCGCGGCGCTGACGGGACGCTGTGGGCCGGGCTCGCGTGCCATACTTGGGGCCACGCGTGCGGGGACCCGAGCGCCGAGCCAGGAGGGCACTCCGATCGACATCATCTTCCTCGTCGAGCGCCTCGAGTCGCTCATCGCCAACGGGAAGAAGCTCCCCCTGACGACCAACGTCGTCGTCGACCAGAACGCGGCGCTGGGGCTCATCGACGAGCTCCGGGTCGCGGTCCCCGAGGAGGTCCGGGCGGCCAAGCGGATCAACGCCGAGGGCGAGCGGATCATGGAGAAGGCCCAGGACGAGGCCGAGCGGATCGTCGCCAAGGCGCAGGAGCAGGCGGCGTTCCTCATCGACGAGCGTGGCCTCACCGAGGCGGCGCAGGCCGACAGCCAGCGGATCATCGCCGGGGCACACCAGGACGCCGACGAGATCCGGCGCGGCGCCGACGAATACGCGGTCAGCGTCCTGGTCGGCCTCGAGGGCGACGTCGTCAAGACGCTCCAGAGCATCAAGAAGGGCATCGCCATGCTCGACGAGCGACGCGCCCAGGTCCTCGAGGCGGACGAGGTCGCCGAGGGCGAGCCGATGTGGGCGGACGAGGAAGAGGACGCGTCCCAGCCACTCCGGCCATGACCGCCCGCCCGCCCGACGGGCCGCTCACCTGGAACGTGGCCGGTCTCCTCGCCGATGACGTCGGCGCGACCCGCGACCACGCCGTGGCCGACGTCCGGATCGCCCTGCCCGACGGCCTCATCCTCGCCGATCCCATCGCGGGTCGCGTGCGACTGACCCGCACCAATCGGGGCGTGCTGGCGAATGCCACGATGACGACGGCGCTCGATGCGGTCTGCAGCCGATGTCTCCGGCCCGTCCGGGTCCCGCTCGAGCTCGTCATCGACGAGGAGTACCTGCCCTCGCTCGACCTGGCCACCGGGGCGCCCGTCGCCACCGACGACGAGCCGGACGCCCTGCGTCTGACCGACCACCACGAGCTCGACCTCGAGCCGCCGGTCCGCGACGCGATCATCATCGCGGAGCCGATCGCCCCGCTCGACCGGCCCGATTGCCCGGGCCTCTGCATCGTCTGCGGTGAGCCGCTCGACGAGGGCGTCCACGACCATCCCGACGACGACATCGACCCGCGCCTCGAGGCCCTGCGGGGGTTCCAGGCCGACGACGCCTGACGGTCGGCCTCGTTTCGCGGTAGACTCCGCCGTCGGCGCGGCGCCGTGCCCGAGCGGGATCCACCGGCCGCCAGCGACCTCCAACGTTCTGACAAGGAGCCCACGACCCCATGGGTGTACCCAAGCGTCGCGTCTCGCATGCCCGCCAGGGCGAGCGCCGCGCGCATCAGGCCATCGGCCTGCCGAACCTCGAGGAGTGCACGCACTGCCACGAGATGAAGCAGCAGCATCACGTCTGCCCGAACTGCGGCTACTACAACGGCCGCCTGGCGATCGACCTCAAGCCAGCCGGCGACGACGCCGCCCGCTGACCCCGTGACGGTGCCTCGGTCCGCCCCGTCCGAGGCCGCGACCGGCAGCGTCCGCGTCGCCATCGACGCGATGGGCGGGGATCACGGCCCATCCGAGGTCGTGCCCGGCGCCCTCGCGTTCGCCAAGGCCCATCCCGACGACCGGCTGATCCTCGTCGGCGACGAGACCGTGCTGACGGACCTCGCCGGCACGCTCCCGTCGAACGTCTCCATCGTCCACGCCTCGCAGGTGATCGGCATGGACGAGCATCCGGCCCTGGCCCTCCGTGAGAAGAAGGACGCGTCCATCCTGGTCGCCACGGACCTCGTCCGGCGCGGGGACGCGGATGCCGTCGTGACCGCGGGCCACACGGGCGCCGGCATGGCGGCGGCGGTCCTGCGCCTCGGCCGCCTCCGGGGCGTCGATCGCCCCGCGCTCGCGGTCCAGATGATCACGGACTCCGGGCCGATGGTCCTCCTCGACATCGGCGCCAACCCCGACTCCACCGCGGAGAACCTCGCCCAGTACGCGCGCATGGGGGCGATCTTCGCCGAGCGCGTGATGGGCGTCCCGAACCCACGGGTCGCCCTCCTCTCCATCGGCGAGGAGAAGGGGAAGGGCGACGCGCGGATCCAGCGGGCGACCGAGCTCCTGGACGCCTCGGGGCTGCGGTTCGAGGGCAACGTCGAGGGCAAGGACCTCACGAAGCACATGGCCGATGTCGTGGTCTGCGACGCGGTCCTGGGCAACGTCGTCATCAAGTTCTTCGAAGGCCTCTCGACGTTCATCTTCGACCTGTGGCGCACCGAGTTCGGCCGCGGCCTCCGCGGCAAGCTGGCGTACGGGCTCATGCGTCCCGGCGTCGACCGGATCCGGACCGTCTTCGACTATGAGAAGGTCGGCGGCTCCCCCCTGCTGGGCGTCCGAGGGACGGTGATCATCACGCACGGCCGGGCGAAGCGGCGCATGGTGGAATACGCGTGCGAGGTCGGTGCGACGACCGCCCGGCAGCAGGTGCCCCAGCGGATCGCGGACGCGCTCGCGGAACACGGGGCGGCGATGGACCCGGGAGCCGGCGATGGCGCTGGTCAGGACGGGCCGGATCGGACCGACCCGGCCCGCGAGGAGGTGGCGACATGAGTGGCCATGAGCTGACCGTCGGGACGACCGTGATCGCCGAGCTGGTGCGCCTCGCCGCCCTCGAGGTCCCGGGCGTGGCCCGAGTCGGGCGAGGCGGCGCGCCATGGCGACGGCTGCTCGGCGGTCCGGCCGTCCGCGTCCGCCTTCGCGACGAGCACGTGATCGTCCGGCTGTGGGTCGTGGCCCGTCCCGGACAGTCGCTCGGCGACCTCGCGTCGCAGGTGCGCGCGGCCGTGGCGGCCACGGTGGAGCGCCTGCTGGGCCTCGACCTCGGCGACGTCACCGTCCTGGTGGACGGTGTCGGGGGCTGACCGGGTCCGGGGACGCCGGACCGGGCGCCGGCTCGCCCTGTCGTCGGTCTTCGAGGCCGACTTCGGCCAGCGCACCGCCGAGGCCGTCCTCGAACGTCACCTCGCCGAGGAGGAGCGCGACCCGGCGGCCGCGAGCCTGGCCCGCGAGCTCGTCGACGGGGTGGTCCGACACCGTGAGGCGATCGACGCGGAGATCACCCGGCGAGCCCCCCAGTACCCGGTCACGGGGCTCGCCCGGATGGACCGCGCGCTGCTCCGTACGGCCATATGCGAGGTGCTACACTCCGGCACGCCGGCCCGGGTGGCCATCGCCGAGTGGGTCGAGCTGGCACGCACCTACAGTGGAGAGCCGATGCGACGCCTCATGAATGGCGTCCTCGGCAACATCGCAGCTGAGCGAGAGCCAGGAACCCCGCCGGCCGTCCGGTCCAAACTCCGAGGAGGGAGTCAGTAGTGGCAACCACGTACGAGCGCCTCAAGAAGATCGTCGTCGAGCAGCTCGGCGCCGACGAGGATGAGGTCAAGCCGGAGGCGTCGTTCGTCGACGACCTGAATGCCGACTCGCTCGACCTGGTCGAGCTGATCATGAGTCTCGAGGAAGAGTTCGGGACCGAGATCTCCGACGAGGATGCGGAGAAGATCCGCACCGTCCAGGACGCCGTCGACTACATCGACGAGCACTCGGCCTAAGCGCGGCCGGATGGCGGGCGAAGTGCCCCCCGCCAGGGCCTTCGCGGACCGACTCGGCCTCCCTGTCCGCGATCTCGGGCTGCTCGAGCAGGCGCTCGTCCATGCGAGTTGGCTGCACGAGCACCCGGAAGACGCGCCCGGGCACAACGAACGGCTCGAATTCCTGGGCGACGCCGTCGTCAACCTGATCATCTCCGAGGCGCTCTATACGCGTCATCCCGGCGACGACGAGGGCGACCTGTCCGCGCGCCGCGCGGCGATCGTCTCGACGACCGGCCTGGCGCGTCTCGCCGGACGGATCGACCTCGGGCCGATCATGCTCCTTGGGGAGGGCGAGTCGCGACGCAGCGGCCGTCGCCGCCCGACGTTGCTCGCATCGTCGTTCGAGGCGATCGTGGGAGCGTTCTACCTGGACCTCGGGTTCAGCACGGTGCAGGACTGGCTGGTCGAGCTGGCCGCCCCCGAGCTGGACGCGGACGGGCCGATCCTGGCCCTCAAGAGTCCGAAGAGCCGCCTCCAGGAGTTCACCCAGCAGCACACCGGCGCCCGGCCGTCCTACCACCTGCTCGACGTGACCGGTCCGGACCACGAGAAGCGGTTCCGCATCGAGGTCACGGTCGACGGCGAGGTCCTCGGGGTCGGCGAGGGGCCGTCCCGTCGAACCGCGGAGACCGCGGCCGCGGCGGAGGCGCTCGATCACCTTCGGGCCACGCAGCGTCCCGAGGCGGTCGGCGCATGAGCGACGGCAACGGCACGGGCGGCGCCCCGCGTCCGGCGCCGCCTCGACTGCTCGCCCTGCGCCTCCAGGGGTTCAAGTCGTTCGCCGAGCGGACCAACGTGGAGTTCGGCGGCGGGATCAGCGCGGTCGTCGGGCCCAACGGATCGGGCAAGAGCAATCTCGCGGACGCGCTCCGCTGGGCGCTCGGCGAGCAGGGCAAGGCCCTCCGGTCGCGCAAGTCCGAGGACGTGATCTGGGCGGGATCGGAGAAGCGGGCGGCCCAGGGCATGGCGGACGTCACACTGGTCGTCGACAACGCCGACGGCCTGCTCCCGGTCGAGTTCTCGGTGCTGGAGCTGGGGCGGCGCCTGTACCGATCGGGCGAGAACGACTACCTCCTGAACAAGCAGCGCATCCGGCTCCGCGACCTCGTCGACCTCCTCGACGCCGCGCACCTTGCCGACAACGCCTTCCTGTTCATCGGGCAGGGCATGGTCGACCAGGCGCTGGCCCTGCGCCCGGAGGAGCGGCGGCCGCTGTTCGAGGAAGTCGCCGGCGTCCGCCGTCACGAGCGTCGCCGGCGCCGCGCCCAGGAGCAGCTCACGGAGTCGGAGGCCAATCTCGCGCGGGTCCAGGACATCGTCGCCGAGCTGCGGCCGCAGGCGCGACGCCTCGCCGCCCAGGCCGAGCAGCAGACCAGCCGCGAGACGACTGCCGACGAGCTCGCCGGGGCCGTCCTCCTGGCGACCCATGCCCGATGGCACGAAACCGCCGGGCGGGTGGCCGCCGCGGGGGCACGCCAGGCGGCGGCGCGAGCCGAGGCGGACCGGGCCATGGCCGAGATGGAGGCTGCCGAGACCGCCGCGGCCGCACTGGCGGCCGAGCTCGGCGCACGCGCCGAGGCCGAGCGGACGCGACGCGAGACCCACGATGCCGCACGAGCGGCACTGACCGGCGCCCAACTCCGCGATGCCCGCCTCGCCTCCGAGCTCGAAGCGATCGACCGCGACCGGCAGCGGCTCCACGACGAGCGCGTCGCGGCCGAGGCCGAGGTGGCGGCCGGGCGCCGCGCGGCGGCGTCGCCCATCCCCGCGCGAGACCTCACGGCCGAAGCCGCCCTGGCCGAAGCGGAACGCGCATCGGCCGACGCCCTTGCCGAGCTCGCGACCCTGCGCGCCGCGCACCGAGCGCAGGGCGAGGAGCTCGCCGCGGTCCGTCGAGCGACGGCCGCGCGCCAGGCCGAGCTGGAGACCGCCCGTCGGCGCCGGGCCGAGACCGCGCGCCAGGCGGCCGACGAGTCGGAGCGTGCCGCGGCCGCGATGGGTCGCCGACACGAGCGTGAGGCGGCGCTCGAGGCCGCCGGGACCGCGCGCGCGACCGCGATCGAGGCAGAGGAACGGGCCGTCGCCGCTCGCGAGGCCGCAAGGGCCGCGCTGGAGACAGCCGAGGCGGAGCGGACCGCGGCCGAGTCCCGGCTGGCCGCCGCCAGGGCGACGCACGCCGGGCTCGATGCGCGACGCGCGGACCTCACGGGCCGACTCGCGGAAGAGGAGGGTCGCGGGATCGCGAAGGCCGCGAAGAAGCTGGGCGGCCGGCGCCTCGATGACGATCTTGTCGTCGACCCGCCGTTCCGGGCGGCGGTCGAGGCCGCCTTGTCGGAGGCGGTCCGCGCCTACGTGGTCCGTGCTGACGCGGTGGCGACGCTTGCCGACGAGCGCGGGGCCCTGATCATCGAGGAGCGGGCGACCACGACGATCGGTGGCGCCGTGGCCGGCGCCTCGTCGGACGCACGCGAGCGTCGGTTCCGCGACGCGCTGACCGGCGGCGGTGGGGGACTCCTCTCGGACGCGCTCCGTCGAGATGGGAGTGGTGTCGCGGGACGTGTTCTCGCCCGAGCGGCGTGGATGCCGGATCTGGCGGGATGCCTGGCCATCCAGGCGTCGCTGCCGCCAGGCTGGATCGTCGTCGCCCGGGACGGGTCGGCCGTCATCGACGAGCTGGGCGTCCGGCTGGGCGCACCAGAGTCCGTCCTGGAACGTCGAGCCGAGTCGACCCGACTCGCGGCCGCCGTCGAAGGCGCCGAGGAGGTCGTCACAGCGACCGCGGCGGAGGCGACGACGGCATCGTCGGCCGCCAGCGCGGCTCGCTCGGCCCTTGAGGCGGCACGGGCCGATGAGGCACGGACATCCGGGCTTCGCCGGGCGGCCGAGGAACGCGAGCGACTGGCGGCCCGCGACCTCGAGGCGGTCCTCCGCGAGGCGGCGTGGACCGCGGCGCAGGCGGAGCGGCTGCAAGGAGATGCCGATCGCGCGGCGGCCGCGCTCGATGCCCTGGAAGCGACGATCGCCGCCGCCGAGACGGCTGCGGCGACCGGCGGTTCGGCACCTGACGCGAGTGCCGTCGAGACGTGGGAGGCCCGCGCGGCCGAATTGCGAGCGCGCCGTGACCGTCTGGCGGAGGACGCGAGCATCCGGGATGCCGCGCGTCGCGACGCCGAGGGCCGCCGGGCGCGGTCCGAAGCCGCGGTCGGCCTCGGCGAGGAGCGCATCACCCGAGCGGACCGCGAGGTCGCGGCGCTCGACGAGCGCGCGCAGGCGCTGGCCGCCGAGCGTGAGCGCCTGCGCGGTGAGCTGGCCGCATCGATCGCGGCCGAGACCTCGGCTCGCGAAGCCCTCGCCGAGCTGCACGCCGCGGATGCCGCGCAGCGAGATCGACTGGCGGAAGCCGAACGGACCGCCACCCACGCACGAGAACGCCTTCGCTCGACCGACGAGCGCACCCGCGCAGCCGATCGCGAGGACCTCGAGGCCAGGCTGGGGCTCGAAGCCCTCCGTGAGGCGGTCCTCGTCGACTTGGCCGGGCTCGGGACGCTCGGCGCGGCACGCCTCGCGGCCGTGACGCGGCGAGCCGGACGTCGCGCCACCGGCCACCGGCGGGGAAGCGACCGACGAGGACGACCCGATCGACGACCAGCTCGCTGCAGCGCTCGAGGCGGCGCTGGACCACGCGGCGGTCGTCTGGAGCGAGGCGGCCCCGACGACCGATCCGCCGAGCCCCGGCCGGCTCGCGCAGCTCCGACGCCGGTTCCACGAGCTCGGGGCCACGAACCCGTTCGCGGTGGAGGAGTACGCCGAGCTCCGGCAGCGCCTCGAGACCCTCGAGACGCAGGCGAACGACCTGCTGACGGCGATCGCCCGGACGCGCGAGCTCATCGTCGAACTCGAGACGATGATCACCGTCCAGTTCCAGACCACGTTCCAGGCGCTCGAGACGGCCTTCGAGCGACGGTTCGAGCAGCTCTTCGGCGGCGGGTTCGCCCGGCTGTCGCTGACCGACCCGTCGGACCTCGGCTCGACCGGGGTCGAGATCGTGGCGCGACCGCCGGGCAAGAAGCCGCAGGCGCTCTCGATGCTGTCGGGCGGCGAGCGGGCCCTGACCGCCGTGGCGCTGCTGTTCGCGATGCTCGAGGTGCGACCGGTCCCGTTCTGTGTCCTCGACGAGGTCGACGCCGCGCTCGACGAGGCGAACATCGGCCGATTCGCCGACGCGCTCCGCAGCCTGGCGCACCAGACGCAGTTCATCGTGATCACCCACAACCGGGGCACGATCGAGGCCGCGGACGCGATGTACGGCGTGACGGTGGGCGACGACTCGGTCAGTCGTGTCATCAGCCTCCGGCTCGACGAGGCGAACGCGATGGCCGACGACCGTCGCCGCGAACTCACGACGGCGGGCTGATGTTCTGGCGACGACGCAAGGAGGAGCCGGCGGAGGCTCCGGCAGCCCCTGCGACGGAGGTCGCCCCCGAAGTCGTGCCCGAGGAAGTCGAGTCGGGCTGGGAGCCTGACCCGGCGGACTTCGAGGACCCGGACCCGGTGGTGCTCGCGCCGCCGGCAGGAGGTGGTCGCCGAACCCGAGCGCCAGCCGGCGCCCGAAGCCGGCGCCCGAGCCGCCCGAGCCGAGCGCTCCGAGCCCGAGCCCGCCCGAACCCGACGCGTCGCCGGCCCGAGCCGAACCGGCGCCCGCCTACGCCCCGTTCGACCCGATCGCCTTCATGAAGGCGCCGCCCGCGTCGACGCTGGACGCCGGTCTGGAGCGCACCCGGGGCGGCTTCATGACGCAACTCCGCGGGTTCCTCGGCGGCCAGGACGGCCCGGCGTGGGATGACGTCGAGGAGACGCTCATCGCCGGCGACGTCGGCGCGGCCCTCGCGATGGACGTCGTCGAGCGGGCACGGCACCGCAACGACCCGGGTGGCGCCGAGGCCGCGGTCCGCGCCGAGCTCGCCGCGCTGCTCGTCCCCCGGGATGTCGAGTGGTCGCCGAAGCCGTCGGTCGACGGCGGTCCGGCCGTCGTCCTCATCGTCGGCGTCAACGGGACCGGCAAGACCACGACGATCGGCAAGCTTGCGACCCGCTACAGCGCGGAGGGCCGGAAGGTCATCCTCGCGGCCGCCGACACGTTCCGTGCCGCCGCGATCGATCAGCTCCGGATCTGGGCGGACCGCGCGAACGTCCCGGTCATCGCGCACGCACCCGGGGCGGATCCCGGCGCCGTCGTCTACGACGCGCTGGACGCCGCCGTGGCGCGCGGGGCGGACCTCGTGATCGCGGACACGGCCGGCCGGCTCCACACGAAGGTCAACCTCATGGACGAGCTGACGAAGATCCGGCGCATCATCGACAAGCGCCTGCCCGGGGCCGAGCCCGAGACCCTCTTCGTGCTCGATGCGACCACCGGCCAGAACGGCCTGTCCCAGGCGAAGGCGTTCAACGAATCGGTCGGCCTCACGGGGATCGTCCTCACCAAGCTCGACTCGACCTCGAAGGGCGGCATCGTCTTCGCGATCGAGGACGCCCTGAAGGTGCCGGTCAGGTTCGTCGGGGTGGGGGAGCAGGCGGAGGACCTGCTCCACTTCGATCCCGACGCGTTCGTCGAGGCCCTGTTCGCCTGACCTCGGCCGGTCAGCCCCCGACCGGCTGGTCGCGCTCGACCTGCACGACGACCTCGGTCGCGGATCGCTCCGGGCCGCCGTCGGCGACAGGTACCGCGACCCGCAAGGACCGGACGGGCGACCACCACAGGATCGCGGCGCCGACGAGACCGCCCAGCGGCGCCAGCCAGCTCGTCGCCCGGAGCCCGATGACCTCGGCGAGGACGCCCGCCACGAGCGTGGCGACCAACTGTGCCGACACCGCGGCGACATGGAACGTCGAGCTGACCCGCCCGAGCGCGCGGTCGCGGACCAGGGTCTGGCGGACCGAGGTCTCGGTCACGTCGTAGACGGTCACGGCCGAGTCGGCGACGAGCTGCTGCATCACGAGGCAGCCGATGGCCACCAGCGGCAGTCCGGCGGGTGCCAGCGGGATGAAGGCGTTGCCGAGCGCGGACAGGAGCATCGCCCCGATCGCCACGTGGCCGATCCCCCAACGCCGCGTGGCGCGCGCCGCGACGACGGCGCCGATGAACGACGACGCCCCGCCGACGCCGGCGACGAGCCCGAGCACGGCCGGCCCGAGGTGGAGGTCGTCGAGCACGAACAGGAACCACGTCGCGCCGAAGATGCCCCACAGGGCCGCCAGCGACATCTGCGCACCGGCGAACGCCCGCAGGACCGGATCGTGGATCACCAGCCGCAGGCCGTCACGGATCTCGTGCAGGACCGGCTCGCGGTCCTCGGGCGGCGGTGGCGCCGGCCTCCTGGCGGCGGATGGTGCCGAGCAGGATCGCCGACACGAGGATAGGAGACCGCGTCGATGGCGATCGCGATGGGGGCGGTCAGCACCTGGACCAGGAAGCCGCTCACGCCGAACGCCAGGAACTCGGACGCTGACCCGCTCGCCGCGAGCGCGCCATTCGCGTCGACCAGGCGCTCGCGCTCCACGATCGTCGGCAGATAGGCGTTGTCGGCGGCGTCGAAGAACGTCGTCAGGACGGCGGCGCTGGCCGACACGACCAGCAGCTGCCAGTACGTCAGGACGCCGAGCGCGAACGCGACCGGCACCGAGCCGAGGACGAGCGCCCGCCCGAGGTCGGCCCAGATGAGGACCGGGCGACGGCGCAGCCGGTCGACCCAGGCGCCGGCGACCAGTCCGAACACCAGGGTCGCTCCGAGCTCGAGGCCCGCGGAGCAGCGCGACCTCGATCGCGCCCGGACCCGATGACGAGGATCGCCGCCAGCGGCAGCGCGATGCGCGTGACGAGCGAGCCGAAGATCGAGATCGTCGCCGCCGACCACACCCGGACGAACGCGGAGTTGCCCCAGAGTGGCGACGCGAACGGGTTGCGCATGACGGCGGAGCCTACATGGCGCGGCGGCGACCCTGTCCGGTGCGCCTCGTCACCGCCGTGGGACCATCGGCCCAACGGCGGCCGCGAAGGGCCTGCGCTACACTTCGGTCGCCTCGGTGCGTCAGAACTCGCGCACCACCCGGATCGGCCGCGCGGATGCCCGAAGGCGTCGCGCCACCGAACCGGTCAACCACCCTGACGGAGTCCCAGACGGACCCATGTTCGACAGTCTGAGCGAGCGCCTGCGCAAGACCCTCGGCACGCTGACCGGCCGCGGCCGGATCAGCGAGGCCGACGTCGACGCCGCCATGCGCGAGGTCCGCCTCGCGCTGCTCGAGGCGGACGTCAACTTCAAGGTCGTCAAGGACTTCGTGGCGCGCGTCCGCGAGCAGGCCGTCGGCGCCGACGTCCTCGAGAGCCTCACGGCCGGCCAGCAGGTCGTCAAGATCGTCAACGACGAGCTCGTCGCGCTGCTGTCGGCCGGCGACCGCACGTTCCACCTGTCCGGGAACCCGGCCGTCGTCTCGATGGTCGGCCTCCAGGGCTCCGGCAAGACCACGACGACCGCCAAGCTCGCACGCCACGTCGTGAAGCTCGGCCGGCGACCGCTGCTCGTCGCCGCCGACCCGTATCGACCCGCCGCGGCCGACCAGCTCGAGACGCTCGGCAAGGCGCTCGACATCCCGGTCTTCCGCGCCCCGGTCGGGACCAGCGTGCCGGAGATCGCGCGGCTCGGCGTCGAGGCCGCGAAGCGCCAGGTCCGCGACGTCGTGATCCTCGACACCGCCGGCCGCCTCAGCGTCGACGAGGCCCTCATGGCCGAGATCGCCGCGGTCAACGCGGCGGTGAAGCCGATCGAGACGCTGCTCGTCGTCGACGCGATGACCGGCCAGGAAGCCGTCGCCGTGGCCCAGGCGTTCGTCGCCGCGGTCCCGGTCACCGGCCTGGTCCTCACGAAGATCGACGGCGACGCCCGCGGCGGTGCCGCGCTCTCGATCTCCGCGGTCACCGGCGTGCCCGGTCAAGTTCCTCGGGACCGGCGAGAAGACCGACGCGCTCGAGGTCTTCCATCCGGACCGGCTCGCGGGCCGGATCCTCGGCATGGGCGACATCCTGACGCTCGTCGAGCGGGCGCAGGAGACGTTCGACGCGAAGCAGGCCGCGACCGCTCGAGGAGAAGCTGCGCAAGAACAGCTTCACGCTCGAGGACATGCTCGAGCAGCTCCAGCAGGTCCAGAAGATGGGCCCGATCGGTCAGATCATGGGGATGATCCCGGGCATGGGCGGCATGGCCAAGGAGGCCCAGGCCGCCGTCGATCGGGGCGACCTCAAGCGGACCGAGGCGATCATCCGTGCGATGACGCCCATCGAGCGCCGCGACCCCACCGTCCTCAACGGCTCCCGTCGCCGGCGCATCGCGGCCGGTTCCGGGACCACCCTCCCGGACGTCAACCGGCTCGTGAAGCAGTTCAGCGAGATGCAGAAGCTCATGAAACAACTGTCCGGCGCGGGTGGCCGGCGTGCCGCCTTGGGCGCGCTGTCCGGTCGCCGCTAGAAGGGGGCCCGCCATGACCGACCAGAACCTCGGACCCGACGACCCGACGCAGGTCGTCCCGGTCCCGTCCGTCACCGAGACCGTCGTTCCCCCGCTCGAACCGGTCGCGGTCCAGCCCGTCGCCGCGACGGGGAGCTCGCCGAAGCCGGGTCGCGGCCGCTGGGCGATCGCGCTCGGCCTCGCCGCGCTGGTCGTGGCGATCACCGCGGGCATCGTCTTCGCCCTCGTCGGCCGGTCCCCGGACGCCACGGTCACGGGCTACGTCCCGTCCGGGGCCGTCGTCTACGGCGAGGTCCGCCTCGACCTGCCCGGCGATCAGCGCCAGCAGGTCGGCGAGTTCCTGTCGAAGTTCCCGGGGTTCGCCGATCAGGCGGCCCTCGACGCCAAGCTGGACGAGGTCCTCGACCGGCTCGTGTCGGACGCCTCCAAGGACAAGCAGACGTTCACGAAGGACATCAAGCCGTGGTTCGACGGCGAGCTGGCCTTCAGCGTCGGTCCGCTGCCGGATCCGAAGAGTCTGACCGGGTCAGGTGCCATGGACACGGGCAATGCGCTCGTCCTGCTGTCCGTCAAGGACCCCGCCGCAGCACAGGCGTGGTTCGACGCGGCGTTCAAGGAAGCCGGCGCGACCACCAGCACCGAGACCTATGGCGGCACCACGATCACGGTCTTCACCGGCTCCGACGGCCCAAAGGGCGCCTTCGCGATCATCGATGGCAAGGTCGCCGTCGCCGGTGAGCTCGACGCGGTCAAGGCCGCCATCGACACCAAGGGTTCCGGCGGGTTCGCCGCCGACCCGGCCGCCAAGCAGGCGCTCGGCGCCGCGGACGGGGACCACCTCGGGTTCGTGTTCGTCGACCTCAAGTCGCTCCTGGACTGGACCTCGACGCTCGCGACGCAGGTCGGCGGCGCGGCCACGTCACCGGTCAGCGACACCCTGCGCGGGTTCGTGCCCGATTGGGGCGCGTACTGGCTGCGGGTCGAAGGTGACGCCATCGTCATGGAGTCGACCGCGCCAAAGGCCGCCACGACGCTCGGCCCGACCCAGGACCGCGCATCGGATGTCGCCAAGCACGTCCCATCGAGCGCCATCGCCCTCGCCGTCAGCCATGACACGGGCAAGACCCTCCAGCAGGTCCTCGACCTCTACAAGTCCGAGGCCAGCCTCAAGACGGTCACCGACGCCATCGACCAGGGCCTCGGGGCGCTCGGCGGCGCCGACAATGCCATCGGCTGGATCGGCGATACCGGTGTGGTGGTCAACCGGGCCGGCGACGCCGTCGAGGGCGGCCTGGTCATCCTGCCGACCGACGCGAAGGCCGCGTCCAGCTTCTTCACCAGCGTCAAGAACCTCGCGTCGCTCAGCGGCGTCGCCGGTGTGACCTTCCGCGAGGAAGACCATGACGGCGCGACCGATCTCGGTCGCGAGCTTCGACATCCCGGGCCTGATGGGCGCGGCCGGATCGGCCGTCCCGCAGCTCGGCGCGTTGCCGCTCGACAAGGTCGAGCTCGCCTGGGCCGTCACGGACGACGTCGTCGTCATCGGCTCCGGCCCGGAGTTCGTCAAGCACGTCCTCGACACCACGGATGCGACCTCGCTCGCCTCGAACGACCGCTACAAGGCCCTGATGGACCGGGTCGGGACGGGGACGAACTCGCTGTTCGTGGACCTGGCCGCGATCCGCGGCCTCGCCGAGGGCGTCATGGGCGGCGTGGACGCGAGTGCGCTCAAGTCGTACCAGAGCGATGTCCAGCCGTTCCTCGCCCCGCTCGACGCGCTCGCCGCGTCCAGCTCGGTGGGGGGCGACCTCACGAGCTCCACGCTCATCATCACCGTCAAGTGAGCCACGGGGCGCCCCCAGCGCCCCGAATCACCTGGGCGGGTCGCGACCGATCCGCTCGCAGAGGAGGAACCGCAGGGATATGGCAGTCCGGATCCGGCTGACGCGCGTCGGCGCGACGAAGCAGCCGACCTATCGCGTCGTGGTCGCCGACGGGCGCAGTGCCCGCGACGGCCGAGCGATCGAGACGCTCGGTCACTACAACCCGCGCACCGACCCGGTCGAGTTCAAGGTCGACGAGGAGAAGGCGAAGGCCTGGCTCGCCAAGGGCGCGCAGCCGTCCGACACCGTCGTCCGACTCTTCCGAAATGCGGGCATCCTGCCCGCGGCCAAGTAGGGGGCGCGCACCGTGGCAGCAAAGGACCTGGTCGAATACGTCGCCAAGTCGCTGGTCGACGACCCGGAGGCCGTCAAGGTCGAGGTCGTCCATGAGGACGGCGCGACGGTCATCGAGCTCCACGTCGCCGAGGACGACATGGGCAAGGTGATCGGACGGAACGGCAGCGTCGCCAAGGCGCTCCGCACCCTGCTCAAGGTCACGGCCGCCCGCGACGGCGAGCCGGTCCAGCTCGAGATCCTCTGAGCGTCGACGAACGGCTCGTGGTCGCCCTCGTCCGGGGCGTCCACGGGCTCCGCGGCGCCGTGCGGGTGGAGGTCCTGACCGACCACCCCGAGTCCCGGTTCGTGCCGGGCGCGCTCCTGTATCGCGAAGGGCGGCCCGATCCGCTGACGATCGCGTCCGCCGAGGCCGTCGTGGACGGCCCTGGCTGGCGGATCCGCTTCCGCGAGATCGGCGACCGCGACCGGGCGGACACACTCCGGGGGTCGTACCTCGAGGCGGTCGTCCTTCCCGAGCTGGAGCTCGGCCGTGGCGAGTACTACTGGCACGAGATCGTCGGGTGCCCGGTCCGCGGGGTGGACGGGGCCGACCTCGGGACCGTCCGCGACGTCTACCGGATCGGGGAGAACGAGGTCTTCGTGGTGGAAGGCGGGACGGTCGCGCCGTTCGACCTCCCTGCGGTCCGGGCGTTCATCCGCGTGTTCGCGCCTCGCCGGGGCGAGATCGTCGTCGACGCCGACTCGCTGGACCTCCGGCCAGCCAAGTCACGAGCCCCCGATCCCGATCGGCCCAAGGCCCCGCGACGCACGACGCGGCGTCGGCCTGCGGCCGCCGCGACGCCCGAGGCGACCGAGACGGAGCCCCCTGCCGAGGCCGGACCGGCGACACCGACGGACCAGGCGGCACCCTCCGAGCCCGACCCGCCGACCCAGCCATGACGCTCGAGATCGACGTCCTGACGCTGTTCCCGGGCATGGTCGATGGCCCGCTGACCGAGTCCATCCCCGGCCGCGTCCAGGAGCGCGGCCTGGCGACGATCCGCATCCACGATCTTCGGGACTGGGGGATCGGCCGCCACCGGTCCGTGGACGACACCCCCTACGGCGGCGGCGCCGGGATGGTCATGCGCGTCGAGCCGGTCGCCGCCGCGCTCGATGCGCTCCGACGCCCGGACTCCACGGCGATCCTCCTCGACCCGTCGGGCGAGGTGTTTCGGCACGCCCGGGCGACGGACCTCGCGTCGCGCGGGCACCTCATCTTCGTCTGTGCCCGCTATGAAGGCGTCGACGAGCGCATCCGGGCCCTGGTCGACCTCGAGCTCTCGATCGGCGACTACGTGCTGAGCGGTGGTGAGCTGCCGGCCCTCGTCGTCATCGACGCCATCCTGCGACTGCTCCCCGGCGCCATCGACGACGCCTCGACCGAGGAGGAGTCGTTCAGCGCCGGCCTGCTCGAGTACCCGCAGTACACGCGTCCCGCGTCGTTCCGCGGCATGGACGTCCCGGCGATCCTCTCATCGGGCGATCACGGCGCCGTGCGCGCGTGGCGGGAGGCGCAGGCCATGGCGCGCACGCGCGACCGCCGGCCCGACCTCCTCGAGGATCGGTCGGCTCAGGACTGACCAGTCCCGAGCCCGTGCTATACTCCGGCCCCGGTCGCGCCTCGCGCGGCCATTCCGATGTGACCGACCCGCAGCCACGGCTGCCCACGACAGACCAAGGAACCGCTGTGAACGTGCTCGACGAGATCGTCAAGGACCAGCTCCGCTCGGACCTGCCGGAACTTGCCACCGGTGACACCGTGAAGGTGTCGGCCAAGGTGGTCGAGGGCAACCGCGAGCGCATCCAGGTATTCGAGGGCACGGTCATGCGCCTTCGCGGCGGCGGCATCACCCGGTCGATCACGGTCCGCCGGATCGCGTCGGGCGTCGGCGTCGAGCGGACGTTCAAGATCCACAGCCCGCGCATCGAGAAGATCGAGGTCGTCCGCCACGGCGTGGCGCGCCGCGCCCAGCTGTACTTCCTGCGCGACCGCGTGGGCAAGGCCGCGACCCTGCGCGAGCGCCGCACGAACAGCTAGCCGCCCGACCCGCGCCGCTCCGTCCGACCCCGTCGACATCGACGGGGTCGCCGCATGTCCGGCGCGCTACCCTAGGCTTCGATGACCGTCATCGTCCCGACCCTCCGCCACGAGCGCCGACTCTGGAACGCGGGACTCGTCCGGGTCGTGGGCTGCGACGAGGTCGGGGTCGCCCCGACCTGCGGGGCGGTCGTCGCCGCCGCGGTGATCATGAAGCCCGGCTGCCACCGCATCCCCGGGGTCCGCGACTCGAAGACGCTTTCGGCGGCCCAGCGCGAGCGGCTCGCGCCGCTGATCCGGGCGCGGGCCGTGGCGATCGGGGTCGGCGCGGCGTCGGTCCGCGAGATCGACCAGCTGAACATCTATCACGCGACCCATCTCGCCATGCGCCGGGCCATCGCCCGGGTCGGCGGCCACGAGCACGTCCTCGTCGACGGCAACCGGATCGCCGGCTTCGAGCACCAGGTGGGTCCGTACACGAACATCGTGGACGGCGACGCGAAGGTCTACTCGATCGCGTGCGCGTCCGTCGTCGCCAAGGTCGTCCGCGACCGGATGATGGAGAAGCTCGCGCGCCGCTACCCCGGCTACGGCTGGGAGCGGAACCAGGGCTACGCGACCCAGGAGCATCGGGACGCGATCCGGGCGCTGGGCCTCACGCCGTTCCACCGGCGCTCGTTCCTCGCGCTGCAGCGGACCCTCGCCGGGGACCAGCTCGAGCTCGACCTGCTCGCCGATCCGTCCGCCTCCCCCGAGACGCACGAACGGCTCGAGCGCGAGCTCGTCCCGGTCATGGCCGACGACGCGGCGTTCGACGCCCTGGACCTCGCCGCCCTCGAGGTGGCCGCCCCGTAAGTGGTCGGTGGCTGCGCGATGAGTCGCGACCGCGACCATGCGGGACGTGCGTGACGACGGACATCGGCCGCGGACCCGCGCCCAGGCGGCCGGAGACGACGCCGAGGCGCTGGTCGCCGCCCGGCTCGTGGGGCAGGGCTGGACGATCCTGGCGCGGAACGTGCGCGTCGGCCGTCACGAGATCGACATCGTGGCCATCGACCCGGGACCGCCCGGCGCGCTGGTGGTCGTGGAGGTGCGCTGGCGCGCTGACCGCTCGTTCGGACTGCCCGAGGAGACCGTCGACCACGCGAAGCGGGCGCGAGTCCGGTCCGCGGCGTACGGGCTGCTCGACCGCGGCGTCCTCCCGAACGGTCGCGATCTCCCGCACCTGCCGCTCCGGTTCGATCTCGTCGTGGTCGAGCCACCGACCCGCGCCTCGGGAACCACTGAGGTCCGCGTCCGGCACCACCGCGCCGCGTTCTGAGTGCGCCCTCCCTGACAGGCCAGGACGGGACCCTGTGCTACACTCCCGCCCGGTCCGGGGCCCGTGATGGGACCCGAGCCGCCAGATGATCCGCCCGCGTCGAGCCGAGGTTCGGCCCGACACGGAGCCCACACGTGGGCCCATCCCGTCCGGGGTGGTGCCGGCGCCGATCGCCACGCGCGACGAGCCGGTCCCCGGCGACGAGGCTCGCGGAGGAACGAACCGACAGGAGGTCGTCAACCGTGCCGTCCGTTTCGATGCGGCAGCTGCTCGAGGCCGGAGTCCACTTCGGCCACCAGACACGCCGCTGGAACCCCAAGATGCGCCCGTTCATCTTCGCGGAGCGCAACGGGATCCACATCATCGATCTCGCCCAGACCGTCCAGCGCCTCGACGTGGCGCTCGAGGCCGTCCGCGACACCGTCGCCCGCGGTGAGCTCGTGCTCTTCGTCGGCACCAAGAAGCAGGCCCAGGAGCCCGTCGCCCAGGAGGCGACGCGCGCCGGGATGCCGTATGTCAACAAGCGCTGGCTCGGCGGCATGCTCACGAACTTCGTGACCATCAAGAAGCGCATGGGCCTGCTCGAGCAGCTCGAGGCGCGCCAGGCGGCCGGCGACTTCGAGCGGATGACCAAGAAGGAAGCCGCGAAGCTCACCGAGGAGATGGTCAAGCTCCAGGGCACGCTCGGTGGCATGCGCAAGATGAAGCGCGTCCCCGGCGCCATCTTCATCGTCGACCCGCATCGCGAGCGCATCGCCGTGACCGAGGCGAACAAGCTCGAGATCCCGGTCATCGGCACGGGCGACACGAATGTCGACCCGGACGAGCTCGATTTCATCATCCCGGCCAACGACGACGCCATCCGGTCGATCCGGCTGCTGTGCGCGCTGGTCGCCGACGCCGCCATCGAGGGCGCTCGCGAGCGGTCCGTTCGCGCCGCGGCCGAGCCCGAGGTCGTCGAGTCGGTCGCGATGCCCGAGACCGAGGACGAGGAGCCGGGCGCGTCCGACGAACTCGTCGCGGCGCTTGCCGGCGGCGCGGCCCTGACCTTCGAGCCCGACATGGACGAGGAGGACGAGCTGCTCCCGGGTGACCGGTCGGCCCGCGCCGATGCGGCCCCCGTCGAGGCTCCGGCCGAGGCGACGCCCGAGGAGATCGCCGCCGAGCTGGCGCGCGAGGCGGCCGAGAAGGCCGAGGACGAGGCCGCGACGCCGGCCTGACCTGGGCCGCGCGTCCGGACCGGATCCGGGCACACATCACCCATACCCACACCCGGCGGCCGCGGTGGCGCGCCGACATCACAGGAGCGACGAACACCCATGGCGGACATCTCGGCGGAGCTGGTCAAGGAACTGCGCGAACGGACCGGCGCCGGGTTCATGGATTGCAAGAAGGCGCTGACCGAGACGGACGGCGATCTCGACAAGGCCACCGTGCTGCTGCGCGAGCGCGGCGTGGCGCAGGCCGCCAAGAAGGCCGGGCGCGACGCCCGTGAGGGCCTGATCGGCACCTACATCCACACGGGCGGCCGCTTCGGCGCGCTCGTCGAGGTCAACTGCGAGACCGACTTCGTGGCCCGCAACGAGCAGTTCCAGCAGCTCGTGAAGGACCTCGCCATCCAGGTCGTCGCGCTCCGGCCCGAGTACCCCACCATCGAGTCCATCCCGGCCGAGGTCCTCGCGGCCAAGAAGGCCGAGCTGCTCGGTGACGAGGCGGTGCAGAAGAAGCCGGAGAATATCCGCGAGCAGATCGTCGATGGTCAGCTCAAGAAGTGGTACCAGCAGGTCGTGCTGACCGAGCAGCCGTATCGCGACACCGAGGAGACGGTCGGTCAGCTGATCACGAATGCGATCGCCACGATCGGCGAGAACATCCGTGTGCGACGCTTCGTGCGATTCGAGGTCGGGGAGGAGCTGTGAGCGAGACCGGACCCGCGACGCCGGGAGCGACCGACGGGTCGCTCCGGTACCGCCGGATCCTGCTCAAGCTGTCCGGTGAGGCGCTGCTCGGGGACCGCGCGTACGGCGTCGACCCGGCGGTCTGTGCGTTCATCGCGCACCAGGTCGCCGAGATCCACGGCCTCGGGGTCCAGATCGGCATCGTCGTCGGCGGGGGCAACATCTTCCGGGGCCTTGCGGCGTCCGCGCGGGGGATGGACCGCGCGACGGGCGACTACATCGGCATGCTCGCGACGGTCATGAACGGCCTGGCCCTCCAGGACGCGCTCGAGCGGGCCGGCGTCCCGACGCGGGTCATGACCGCCATCGCGATGAACGAGGTCGCCGAGCCGTACATCCGGCGTCGCGCCATCCGGCACCTCGAGAAGGGGCGGGTCGCGCTCTTCGTCGCGGGCACGGGCAACCCTTACTTCACCACGGACACCGCCGCGGCCCTGCGCGCGGTCGAGATCAACGCCGAGGTCCTCCTCAAGGCGACCAAGGTCGACGGCGTCTACGACAAGGACCCGATGGCGCACCCGGACGCCGAGCGCTACGCGCAGCTCGAGTACGCGGATCTCCTCCGCGACCAGCTCAAGGTGCTCGATGCGACCGCCGTGAGCCTGTGCATGGAGAACGACCTCCCCATCGTCGTCTTCGACCTCAACCAGCCCGACAACATCACGCGGGTGGCCGCCGGCGAGCCGGTGGGGACCCTGATCTCGGGCGCCACGCCCGCCACCGGAGGGGTGCGCGCATGAGCAGCCAGTCCATCCCCGAGGCCGACCAGAAGATGGGGCGCGCGGTCGAGGCCATGGAGCGCGACTTCCAGGGCATCCGGACCGGTCGCGCCTCGACCGCCCTGGTCGAGCGGATCCACGTCGAGTACTACGGCACGTCGACGCCGCTCAACCAGCTCGCCGGGATCAGCGTCCCGGAGCCGCACCAGATCGTCATCCAGCCATGGGACCGCGGCGTGCTCGGGGCGATCGAGAAGGCCATCACCAAGAGCGATATCGGGCTCATGCCCAATGTCGACGGGACCGTCGTCCGGCTCAACATCCCGCCGCTCACCGAGGAGCGTCGCAAGGACCTCGTCCGAGTCGTCCACAAGCGGATGGAGGAGGCCCGCGTCGAGATCCGCAACCTCCGACGGGATGCGGCCGACGAGCTGAAGAAGGAAGAGCGCGACGGCGGCGTCGGCGCCGACGAGTCCCATCGCCAGCTCGAGATCCTGCAGAAGACCACCGATCGGCACATCGCCGACGTCGACCGACTCGGCGCCGCCAAGGAACAGGAGATCCTGGAGGTCTAGTGGCTCGCGCACCGCTCGCCCGACCCGCGGAGGACGCCCCGAACGACGCCGGTCCGTTCGACGTCGCGCCCGAGGACCTGCCGCGCCACGTCGCGATCATCATGGACGGCAATCGCCGCTGGGCGCGCGAGGCCGGCAAGTCCGAGGCCGAGGGTCACGCCGCCGGCGTCGAGGCGATCCGACCGATCATCCGCCACGCCGTCCGGCGCGGGGTCGCGGCGCTCTCGCTGTTCGCGTTCAGCAGCGAGAACTGGTCACGCTCACCGGAGGAGGTCGGCGTCCTCCTGGGCCTCCTCGACTCGGCCATCCGCGACGAGACGCCCGAGCTCCAGGCCCAGGGCGTCCGCATCCGGCTGCTCGGCCGACTCGAGGAATTGCCGTCCGACACCCGCGAGTCGATCACCGAGGCCATCGGCGCGACCGCCGACGGCGACCGCCTGATGCTCAACGTCGCGTTCAACTACTCGGGTCGCCACGAGATCGTGGACGCGGCCCGGCGCTGCGTCCGCGACGGTCTGACCGCCGACGAGATCGACGAGGACGCGATCGACGCCCGTCTCTACACCGTCGGCCTGCCGCCCCTCGACCTGCTCATCCGGACCGGCCGCGAATACCGGATCAGCAACTTCCTCATCTGGCAGGCGCAGTACGCCGAGCTGTACTTCACGGACCTGCTGTGGCCGGACTTCGACCAGGCTGCCTTCGATGAGGCGCTCGTGGAGTTCGCGCGCCGCCATCGCCGGTTCGGGCGCTGACGGGGCCGCGAGCATGCGTCAGCGAGCCATCAGCGCGGCCGTCCTCGTCCCGGTCCTGCTCGTCGTGCTGTGGATCGGCGGCATCGTCCTGGCCGCCGCCATCGCGATCGTGACCGCGCTCGCCGCGGTCGAGGTGTTCCGGCTCCTGCGGACCGCCGGGTACGCCACGTTGGCGGCCCTCGGGACCGCGTTGGCGCTCGCCGTCGTCTTCGACGCGGCCTTTCCCAAGGTCCTCGAGGGCAGCGGGCTGCTCCTCGTCGCCGTGGGCATCGTCCTGATCGCCGTGGCGGCCTTCGGCAAGACGGATCCGCACGAGGGGCTCGCCACCTGGCAGGCCACGGTCTTCGGCGCGCTCTACGTGTCGCTGCTGTCCTTCGTCCTCCGGCTGGGGCACGCCGCCCCGCCGATCCCCCAGGGTGCCCCCCTCTACGGTCGCGGGAACGAGACGGCCTGGATCCTGCTCCTGCTGCTGTCCGTGTGGGCCTACGACACCGGGGCCTACCTCGTCGGCAAGCAGTTCGGCCGGGAGAAGTTCCTGACCCACATCTCGCCGTCGAAGACGTACGCCGGACTCGTGGGCGGGATCGTGGCGACGACCGTCGTCATGGCCATCGCCCTGTGGGCCGTCGGCCAGTCGCCGCTGCACGCGATCGTGCTCGGGCCGCTGACGGCGCTCGCGGCCCAGGCCGGCGACCTCGCCGAGTCCGTCATCAAGCGCGCGGCCGGCGTGAAGGACTCGGGCGACCTCATCCCCGGTCACGGCGGGATGCTCGACCGCGTGGACTCCTTCCTCTTCGCCGCGCCGGTCGTGACCCTGTATGTCGTCGCCATCCTCCGCTGAGGAGCATCCGCGCCGCGGGGTGGCGCTGATCGGCTCGGCCGGGTCGATCGGCCGGCAGACCGTCGACGTCCTCGAGGCGCATGCGGATGCGTTCCGCGTCGTCGCGATCGCCACCGGCACCAACGCCGCCGTGCTCGAGGAGCAGGCCACCAGGCTCCGGCCTTCGGTCGCGCTGCTGGGTCCGTCGCCCGCGGCCCTGGAGGACCTCGTGACGCGCGACGACGTGGACCTCGTGGTCATCGCGACCGGCGGCGTGGTCAGCCTGCGGCCGGTCCTCGCCGCCCTGGCCGCCGGCAAGGTCGTGGCGACGGCCAACAAGGAGACCCTGGTCGCGGGCGGCCACCTCGTGATGCCCGAGGCGCGCCGGCTCGCGGCCGCCGTGGCCGCGGATCGGGGCGACGTCGACCCTTTCGCGAACCCGTTGGCCTGGGTCCGTCCGATCGACTCGGAGCATTCGGCGATCTGGCAGTGCCTGGTGGGGGAGCGCATGAGCGACGTCGCGGCGCTGGTCCTCACCGCATCCGGCGGGCCGTTCCTCGACGCGACCGAGGCGGAACTCGCCGCGGTGACCCCGAGTCAGGCCCTCCGACACCCCACCTGGACCATGGGCGCGAAGATCACCATCGATTCGGCGACGCTCGCGAACAAGGGCCTGGAGGTCATCGAAGCCCGCTGGCTGTACGATGTCGGGGACGACGCCATCGAGGTCGTCATCCATCCCCAGAGTGTCGTGCACTCGGCCGTGCGCTTCCGCGACGGCTCCCTCAAGGCCCAGTTGGGCACCCCGGACATGCGACTTCCCATCCAGTACGCCCTCACCTACCCGGTCCGCCTCCCGTCGCCTGCCGTGCCCGTCGACCTGATCGGGGCGGCCAGGCTCGACTTCCGCGCCCCCGACGAGACCCGGTTCCCGGCGCTGCGCATCGCGCGTGAGGCCGGCCGGCTCGGACCGCGGGCCTCGGCGGCACTGATCGCGGCCGACGACGTCGCGGTCGCGCGGTTCCTCGAGGGGACCCTGCCGTTCACCGGCATCCCGGCCCTGCTGGAGGCCGCCGTGGACCGCTTCGGACGCGATGGGGCGCCGGATCCCGACGTCGACGGCCTGGTGGAGCTTGACGCCGCGGTCCACGCAGCCTTCGCGACCGGGCCAGTGGGGATCGGCGCGTGACGGGCTTCTTCCAGTCGGTCATCACGGTCGTCCTGTTCTTCGCGATCCTCGGGATCCTCGTGATCATCCACGAGCTCGGGCACTTCGTGACCGCCCGGCTGGCGCACGTCCGCGTGCTCGAGTTCGGCGTCGGCTTCCCGCCGCGCGCCAAGGTGCTGCGCAACAAGGGCGAGACGGTCTACACGCTCAACTGGCTGCCCATCGGCGGCTTCGTGAAGCTCGAGGGCGAGGACGGCGACGCCGCCGACGACCCGCACTCGTTCTCGGCGCAGCGGTTCGGCGTCAAGCTCTGGATCCTCGTCGCCGGCGTCCTGATGAACCTCCTGCTCGCGTTCGCGATCTTCACCGCGATCGCCTGGCTCGCGACGCCGTTCGTCGGCGTGACGGTCCCGGCGGTGCAGGCGGACTCGCCGGCGTCCCGAGCCGGCCTGGTCGCCGGCGACTCGATCATCGCGGTCGACGGCCAGCGCTACGACTGGTTCGGCGGCACCTCGCCGCTCGACGAGCTGCGGGAACGAGCCGGACAGACGGTCGTGCTGACGGTCGTCCGGACCGGCGGGGTCCGCGAGGACCTGACGGTCACGCTCCGACCCGCCGACCAGATCGATGCCGGTCACGGGGCGCTCGGCGTCAGCCGGACCGACGCGGAGCCGTTCCAGACCTACTTCTTCGGCGAGTACACCGGGCACGACCTGTGGACCGCGATCCAGATCGGTGCGCGCGAGACGGTCCGTTCGCTGGGCCTGATCCTCGGCGGCCTCGGCGCGCTCGTCTCGTCGATCGCCACGAACCCGACGGCTCCGCCGCCCGTCTCCGGACCCGTCGGCATCGCGACGCAGATCGGCGATGTCTTCTGGAACGCCGGTCCCGTCATGCTGCTGTATGTCGCCGGGATCCTCTCGGCGAACCTCGCGCTCGTGAACGTCCTGCCCGTTCCCGCCGCTGGACGGCGGCCGGATGCTGATGATCACGCTCAAACGCATCTTCGGCGCACGCATGAGCCTCCAGGTGGAGCAGCTGACCTACATGGTCGGGTTCGTGTTCCTGTTCGTGTTCCTGATCTGGATCACCGGGCTTCGACATCATCCGCAGTCTCGGCGGCGCCGGGTCGTGACCTCGCCCGACCAGGGCCGGCCGCGACGCCACGCGACGGTCAGCGTCGACGTCGGCGGCGTCCTCGTCGGGAGCGCGCATCCCATCGTCGTCCAGTCGATGACGAATACGGACACCGCCGACGCGGACGCCACGGCGATCCAGGTCGCCCGGCTCGCGCACGCCGGCTCGCAGCTCGTCCGCGTCACGGTGAACACCGAGGAGGCCGCTGCCGCGGTCCCGGAGATGGTGCGCAAGGTCCGCGGGCTCGGCGTCGACGTGCCGATCATCGGCGACTTCCACTACAACGGGCACAAGCTCCTGACCGAGTACCCGGACATGGCCGCGCGCGCTCGCGAAGTACCGGATCAACCCCGGCAACGTCGGCGCCAAGCGCCATGACGAGCATTTCGCGACGATCGTCAAGGTCGCCATCGACAACGACGTCCCGGTCCGGATCGGCGTCAACTGGGGCTCGCTCGACCAGGCGATCCTGACCGAGCTGATGGACGTCGAACGCCGCCTCGACGCGGCCGCGCGACGCGCGCGACGTGATGATCGACGCGATGCTCGAGTCCGCGATCCGCTCGGCCGAGCTCGCGGAGGCGACCGGCCTCCGTCACGACCGGATCATCCTCTCGGCGAAGGTCTCGGGCGTGCGCGACCTCGTCGACACGTACCGGCGCCTGGCCGGCCGCTCGGACCACCCGCTCCACCTCGGACTGACCGAAGCGGGCATGGGCGACAAGGGCGTGATCGCCTCCACGGCCGGCCTGGCCATCCTGCTCAACGAGGGCATCGGCGACACGATCCGGGTCTCGCTGACGCCCGAGCCCGGCGCGCCGCGCGAGCGCGAGGTCGAGGTGGCCCAGCAGATCCTGCAATCGATGGGTCTGCGCTCGTTCCTGCCGCAGGTCAGCGCCTGCCCGGGATGCGGACGCACGACCAGCACGTTCTTCCAGGAGATGGCGCAGCAGATCCAGGCGTATCTCAAGGAACGGATGCCCGAATGGCGCGAGACTCATCCGGGCGCAGAGGACCTGCGTGTCGCCGTCATGGGCTGCGTGGTCAACGGCCCCGGCGAATCGAAGCACGCCGACATCGGGATCTCGCTGCCCGGGACCTTCGAGGAGCCGGTGGCACCAGTCTTCATCGACGGGCGACTCGACCGGACGCTCCGCGGCGACGGGCTCGTGGCCGAGTTCATCGACATCCTCGAGGCGTACGTGCAGCAGCGGTTCCCCAGCCCGGTCTAGTCGACGAGGACTCGGACCGCCTTCGGCGAGCGGTATTCGTGACCGCGGAAGACCACGTCGTGGTCGGGGTCGAGCCGAAGCCGCGGGAAACGCTCCAGCAGGGCACGGATCGCGATCCGAAGCTGGACTCGCGCGAAGTGATGGCCGATGCAGTAGTGCGGCCCCGTCGCGAAGGCCAGGTGCGCGCGACGCGGCCGGCGGATGTCGAACCGGTCGGCGGTCGGCCCCCAGACCTCGCCATCGCGATTGGCGGAGGCGACCACGAGGATCGCTCGGGCATCCTCCGGCAGCGTGACGCCGCCGATCCGCGTGCCGGGCGCGACGCCGCGGAGCAGGTTCCCGATCGGTGCCGTCCAGCGCAGGCCCTCCTCGACGGCGAGCGCGATCAGGTCGGTGTCGGCGACGACGGCCGTGCGCTGAGCCTCGTCGGCCAGCAGGCACGCGGCGATGGTCGCGCCGCCATGGGCCGGTTCCTGGAGACCGCCGAGGAGCACGAGCTTGAAGGAGGGCATCGCGAAGGCGATCCGGTCCTCGAGCGGCCCGTCGGTGGCGGCGACCAGGTGCGAGATGAGGTCGTCGGCGGGGGCGGCGAGACGTTCCGCGAACCGCGGCGCGACGGTGGCCTCGATCTCGCGGCCGATGGTGTCGCAGTGGTCGGTCTTGGCGGGGTCGTCCTCGTAGTTCGAGACGCCGTCCGCCAGCCCCGCGAACCAACGCACGAGGGTCGCGGCGTCGACGAGGTCGGCGATGCCCATGGCGTGGGCGAGGGACAGGACCGAGATCGGCTCGAAGTAGTCGGCGACGAGGTTCGCGGACCCCATGTCCGCGAGCGCGTCCAGGCGGTCGGCGCAGAGCCGCTCCAGCACGTCCGGCAGGAGCGCCTCGACGGCTCGGGGCCGGAGCGTCGGATCGAACGGCCGCCGCCGGCGTTTGGCCGGCTCCCCGTCGGTGGTCATCATCGAGACGCCGCCCAGCGCCCGGTCGGTCGGCGAATGCGCGACGTGGGCAGGGAATGCCACGGGATCCGTGCATGCCGCCTCCACATCGGCCCACCGCGTGACCATCCAGACATCGAGGCACGGCATGTAGGCGACCGGGGCGCGCTCGCGGAGGGCCGCATAGACCGGGTACGGGTCGCGTTCCAGGTCCTCGACCGTGACGGCCGCGATGTCGATCACGGGACGAAGACCTCGAGCACCGAGGCGGTCGTCCGGACCTCGAACGTGGCCACGGGCGTGCGAGCCGGCGGACGGCGGACGGCGCCCGTCGCGAGGTCGAACTCCGAGCCGTGGCAGTCGCAGACCATGCGGGCGTCCTCCACGGCGCCGTCTTCGCTGAATGCGCATCCGGCGTGGCTGCAGCGGTCTTCGAGGGCGTACCACCGGTCGCCCCACGCGACGAGCACGATGGATCGCCCGCCGACCGCGACCGGGATCGGCCGCGGCTCCGCGGTCGGGAGGGCGGCGACGGCGGTCTCGAACCAGGGCATGCGGGGGTAGGGTAGCGCGGTCGGCCACGCACGATCCGGGGCCGGCCGGCTTTGAGCGTCCACCCATCCGGGTGTATACTTCCCGTCCAACTGAACGGCCGCTCCGTGACGTGGGTGACCCCCACGTTTCTTTTTGAGCGTCGTGCCCTGAAACGAACAACAGCGAACGGAGGCCACTCGTGAGTCGAGACTTCGTCGGTGCCCTCCTGCAGCTCAATGCCGAGAAGCAGATCTCCCGTGAGCAACTGATCGGCGCGGTCGAGGACGGGATCCAGTCCGCCTACCGCCGCGTCGCCGGCGACGAGGACATCCACGTCCGGATCGACGCCGAGACCGGGAAGATCCGGGTCTACCGCGCGCGCCGCGTGGTCACCGAGATCGAGGACGAGCTGACCGAGATGACCGTGGATCAGGCCAAGGCCATCGATCCCGGCGCGGAGGTCGGCGACCTCGTCGAGACCGAGCAGCTCGACGGCGACGTGTTCGGACGGATCGGCGCGCAGACCGCCAAGCAGATCGTGCTGCAGCGCATCCGCGAGGTCGAGCGCGACCAGGTCTACGACCAGTTCGCGAGCCGCGAGGGTGAGCTCCTCACCGGCACGGTCAACCGCGTCGAACCCCGCGGGCTGATCCTCGACGTCGGCAAGAACGTCGAGGCCGTGCTCCGGCCCTCCGAGCAGAGCGCCCTCGAGCACTACCGGATCGGCCAGAACGTCAAGGCCTTCGTCCTCGAGGTCCGCCGCGGCGCCCGCGGCCCGGAGATCCTCGTCAGCCGTACCCACAAGGGCTTCCTCAAGCGCTTGTTCGAGCTCGAGGTCCCGGAGATCCACAACGGCACGGTCGAGATCAAGGCGATCGCGCGTGAGGCCGGCAGCCGCTCCAAGGTGGCCGTCGCCTCGCGCCAGGACGGACTCGACCCGGTCGGCGCGACCGTCGGGCAGCGAGGCGCGCGCGTCCAGGCCGTGGTGGCCGAGCTCTCCGGCGAGAAGATCGACGTGATCCCCTGGAGCGACGACCCGGCGGTCTTCGTCGCGAACGCGCTCAGCCCGGCGCAGGTCATCTCCGTCGACATCGACGAGGAGCACCGGATCGCCAGCGTGACCGTCCCGGAGCGGATGCTGTCGCTCGCGATCGGCCGAGAGGGCCAGAACGCGCGGCTCGCCGCCCGGCTCACGGGTTGGCGCATCGACATCCGCAGCGACGTCTCGGTCGCCGAGGCGAAGGCCACGGCCGTCGAGGATGAGGTCCAGGCCGCGTCCGAGCCGGTCGCCGCCGAGCCCGAAGCGCCCGCCGCCGCAGCCGACGCACCCGCCGAGCCCGAGACGGCCGCGCCCGCCAAACCGAAGCGCGTCACGAAGAAGGCCGCCGCCGCAGCGGCCGAGGCCGCCGCAGCGGCCGATGGCATGGCCGCCGCCGACCTCCCCGAGGCGGCAACGGTCGCCGAGGCTCCCGCCAAGGCCGCGAAACCGAAACGCGTCACCAAGAAGGCCGCGGCGCCCGAGGCGGACGCGGAACCCGTCGCCGAAGCCGCCGCCGTCCCCGCGGAAGCCGCCCCGGCCAAGCCGAAGCGGACGACGAAGAAGGCTGCCGCCACCGAGGAGGTGGCGTCGTAGCCGCGCCGGCCCACCAGGCGGCCCCCCGGCGTGCGCCCGAGCGATCGTGCGTCGCCTGCCGGTCCGTGCGACCCAAGCGCGAGCTTCGTCGTGTCGTGCGACGTCCCGACGGGGAGATCGTCCTCGACCCGACCGGGCGACTGCCCGGGCGTGGGGCCTATCTCTGCGCTGACCGACCGGCCTGCCTGGAGCTGGCCATCGCCAAGGGTGCCCTCGGACGGGCGCTGAAGACGACGATCCCGACGGACCTGCGCGACGCCCTCGCGTCGGTGGCCGTCACCAACGAAGACCAGACTGAACTGACTGACATGACGATCGAAGGAGGAGCCCGTGGCCAGGAGTAGGAGCGGCACCCGCGGCCGTCGCGGGCCGCGCAAGCCGCCGCGTCGCGACGGCACATTCAACTCATCCCAGGTGCAGGTCGCCGACCCGCGTGAGCGTGGCGCGATCGAGCTGCCCGGCACGATCACCGTCAAGGAGCTGGCCGACCTGCTGTCGGTCAATCCGGCCGACGTGATCCGCGAGCTCATCAAGAGCGGGATCTTCGCGACGATCAACCAGCTCATCGACCGCGACACCGCGTCGCTGGTCGCGAGCGAGCTCGGCTACGAGGTCGCGGAGACCACGCTGACCACCGTCGGGGTCACCCCGGACGGCGACGACGACGGCAAGGTGGCCGAGGCGACCAAGGAGGTCCTCTTCGAGGAGGACGATCCGTCGCTGCTCGTGCCACGCGCCCCGATCGTCACGGTCATGGGCCACGTCGACCACGGCAAGACCAGCCTCCTCGATGCGATCCGGACGACCGAGGTGGCGGCCGGCGAGCGCGGCGGCATCACGCAGCACATCGGGGCGAGCGAGGTCACCCACGACGGGAAGCGCGTCGTGTTCCTCGACACGCCGGGCCACGAAGCGTTCACGGCGATGCGGGCCCGCGGGGCACGCGTGACGGACATCGCGGTCGTGGTGGTAGCCGCCGACGACGGCGTCATGCCCCAGACGCTCGAGGCGATCAGCCACGCCAAGGCGGCCAAGGTGCCGATCATCATCGCGCTGAACAAGATCGACAAGCCGGACGCGAACGCCGACCGGGTCAAGACCGAGTTGACCGAGGCCGGGATCGTGGTGGAGGAGTACGGCGGCGACGTGCCGCTGGTGCCGGTCTCCGCGAAGACCCGGCTCGGCCTCGACGAGTTGATCGAGATGATCCTCCTCGTCGCGGACCTCCAGGAGCTCAAGGCGAACCCGAAGCGTTCGGCGATCGGCACGATCGTGGAAGCGCAGCTCGACAAGGGCCGCGGTCCCGTCGCGACGGCACTCGTCCAGACCGGCACGCTGAAGGTCGGCGACATCATCGTCGTCGGCGAGACGTTCGGGCGCGTCCGCGCGCTCGAGAACGACCTCGGCAAGCGCGTCACGAAGGCCGGTCCCTCGAGCGCCGTGGTGATCCTCGGCCTCGCGGACGTCCCCGAGGCGGGTGACATCCTGCGCGTCGTCGGCGACGAGAAGGAAGCCCGGACGCTGGTCGAGTCCCGCAAGGCCGAGCACGCCGCCCGCGCCGGGGAGGGGAGTGGCCGCGCCACCCTCGAGGACCTCTACCGCCAGATCCAGGCCGGACAGGCGAAGGAGCTGCGGGTCATCCTCAAGGCCGACGTGTCCGGCTCGCTCGGCGCCATCACGCACGCACTCGAGCAGCTGGACCAGGAAGAGATCCGGGTCAACGTCCTGCTCGAGGGCGCCGGCGACATCACCGACAACGACATCATGCTCGCGGCGGCATCGAATGCCATCGTCGTGGGCTTCAACACGAAGATCACCGACACCGCGCGGCGGTCCGCCGAGGCCGAGGGCGTCGACGTCCGCCTCTACGACATCATCTACAAGCTGACCGACGACATCGAGGCGGCCCTCAAGGGCCTGCTCGAGCCGGTGGTCGTGGAGGTCGTGGAGGGTCGCGCGGAGGTCCGCCAGATCTTCCGCGTCGGCAAGAGCACGGTCATCGCCGGTTGCTACGTCACCGACGGGCGGATCGTCCGCGGCGGCGCGCGCGTCTGGCGTGGCGGGAAGATCGTCGCGACCGACAAGATCGAGTCGCTCCGCCGCTTCCGTGACGACGTCCGTGAGGTCGCCACCAACTACGAGTGCGGCATCGGCCTGGCCGATTACCACGACCTCGTCGAGGGCGACATCATCGAGTGCTTCACCTCGCAGACCGTCAGCCGGGCCATTGCCGGCTGACGGGTGGCCGCTCGAATGACGCGCCATCCGGGCGTTGCCTCCTGCGCGGGTTCACTCACGCACCTTGGGGTGCGCTCGTTCGCGTGCTCGGCGGCGCCTTCGCCTGGCGCGACCTGCGAGCGGCAAGGCCGTTCGTTCGGCCCCCTCTGCGGGCGGCGAGGCGGTTCAGTCACATGAGTCAACGCACCGACCGGGTCGATGAGTTGCTGCGTCAGGAGATCACCGCGATCGTGGCGCGGGACGTGGCCGACCCGCGCATCGGGTTCGTCACGATCACGAGCGTCGAGACGACGCCGGACCTGCGGCACGCCAAGGTCTGGGTGAGCGTCATCGGCCAGCCGGCGGAACGCGACGCCACGGTGGCCGCGCTCGGCCGGGCCATGCCGTTCGTCCGGCACGAGCTTGGGACACGGCTCCGGCTGAAGCGGATCCCCGACCTGCACGTGCGGCTCGACGATACCGCCGAGCGTGGCACGCGCGTGCTCCAGTTGCTCAACGAGCTCGAGGACGGGGCCGTACCCGACGGCGACGTGCCGGTCGTCGAGGCGCTGCCGACCCCAGTGGCGCGGCTGCCGCACGAGGGCGACCTCCCGGACGAGCCGACGCCGGCCGCCCCGCCGCCCACCCCAGGGCGGCGCCGACGACGGCCGTACCATCCCAAGCCGACGACACAACACCCGCCGAAGCGGCGATGACCGTCGACCTCGCCCCGTACCTCGATGCGGTGCCCCTCGTCGTCGTCGAGCGGCTGCGTGGCGCTCGGAACGTGCTGGCCGTGGGTCACGAGAACCCGGACGCGGACACGCTCGGAGCATCGCTCGCGGTCGCCCGCCTCGTGGCTGCGCACGGCGGTCGGGCCGATGTCGTGACCTCCGACTCGCCGCCGCCGCTGTACGACTTCCTGCCGGCGGTCGCCCGAGTCCGGACGGATCCCGATCCGGCCGCCGGGTACGACCTGATCGTCATCTCCGATTGTGGCTCGCTCGACCGCGTGGGCGCCGTGGGGAGCCGCCACGCGTCCCTGTTCGCCTCGGTGCCGACGGTCGTGATCGACCACCATGCCTCGAACGGCGGGACGGGCGAGGCGCCACTGGATCGACGCCCGCGCCGCGGCGACGTGCGAGATGGTGACGCTCCTCGCCCTCAGCCTCGGCGTGCCACTCGATCTCGACGGCGGCGCGCTGGCGACCGAGCTGATGGCCGGGATCGTCATGGACACCGCGACCTTCGCCCACCCGAACGCGACGCCGCGAACGCTGGCGGTCTCGGCTGCGCTGGTCGAAGCCGGCGCCCCGCTCTCGGAGATCTCGAGACGCCTCTACCGGTCCAAGCCCGACGCGCAGCTCCGACTCTTCGGGCGGGTGCTGGACCGGCTCCAGACGGCGGCCGACGGCCGCATCGTGTATTCCACGCTGACCGACGCCGACCTCGCGTCGACCGGGACCCTGCCGGCGCACTCCGAAGGGATCATCGACCTGCTCGCACAGGCCGAGACCGCCGAGGTCGCCATCCTGTTCAAGGAAGACGTGCGTGGGACCCGGTTGAGCGTCCGGACGAAGCCCGGCGGCGTCGACGCGACGGTCCTGACCGGGGCGTTCGGCGGCGGCGGCCACGCCCGTGCGTCGGGTGCGACGCTCTCGCTGCCTGTGGACGAGGCGACGGTGCCGGTCCTCGCCGAGGCGACGCGCCTCGTCGACGCCGTCCGCCGCTGACGGTGGCGCGGTCCTCGCTCGGTCCGGGGCTTGACGGCATCCTCGTCGTCGCGAAGCCGGCCGGTCCGACCTCACACGACATCGTGGCGCTCGTGCGGCGACTGGCCGCCACCAAGCGCGTCGGGCACGGCGGGACCCTGGACCCGTTCGCCTCGGGCGTGCTGCCGATCTTCCTCGGACACGGCACGCGGGTCGTGGAGTACCACCTCGGCGATCAGAAGGCCTACCGGGCGACCGTATGCTTCGGCGCCTCGTCGACCACGGACGATCTGGAAGGCGAGCTGACGCCGGCCGACGGCGCCGCGCCCGATCGAGCGACGGCCGAGGCCGCCCTGGCGGGCTTCCGCGGCGCGATCACGCAACGGCCACCCGCGTACAGCGCGATCAAGGTGGGCGGGCGGCGCGCCTACGCGATGGCCCGGGCGGGTGAGACGGTCGTCCTCGCCGAACGGCAGGTGACGATCGGATCGATCGAGGTCGCGTCCTGGGATGCCACGGACCCGGACCGGCCGATCGCGGTCATCGATGTCGTGTGCTCCGCCGGGACGTACGTGCGGGCGATCGCCCGGGACCTCGGCGAACGAACCGGGAGTGCCGCCTACCTCGGGGCGCTGACCCGGACCGCGTCGGGCCCGTTCCGCATCGAGGACGCCGTCGACCTCGACGAGATCCGATCGGCCGCGGCCGACGGCCCCGCCGGGCTCCTCCCGTTCCTGCGCCCGATCGACGCCGGCCTCGAGGCCTTCCCCGATGTGCCCCTCACGGCCGAGGAGACCCAGGCGACGGCCCGCGGGCAGTTCATCGTCCCGGGGGCGGGCATCCCACCAGACGCCGAACGGTTCCGCCTCCGCGGACCGGACGGCGCCCTCGTGGCCATCGCGACCCGGCAGGGCAGCCGGCTGGCACCCGACAAGGTCTTCGCGACGCCCGTCGTGCCGGTGGTGCCCGGCGCGTGACGGATCGGATGCGCGTCGTGGGCGGCATCGATCGCCTGACCGCCGTCGACGGACCGGCGTTCATCGTGGTCGGCGTCTTCGATGGCCTCCACCTCGGTCATCAGTACCTGCTGCGGCACCTCGTGGACGAAGCCGGCGGCGCGAGACGCCCGCCCGACCGTGGTCACGTTCGACCACCATCCGGACGAGGTCCTGACCGGGCACGCGCCGCCGCTGCTGATCGCGCCGGATGAGCGTCTCGAACGGCTCGCCGCGGCCGGTGTCGACGGGACCGTGGTCCAGCACTTCGACGCCGCCCTGCGCCAGACGCCGTACGACGCCTTCGTCGAGCGGATCCGCGCGCGGACGGCCGTCGCCGGGTTCCTGATGACGCCCGACGCGGCCTTCGGATTCGAGCGGCGCGGGACACCGGAGGCCCTCGCGAGTCTTGGCGAGAGGCACGGGTTCGAGGTCGTGGTGGTGCCACCGTTCGCCCTCGGCGGGCGCCCGGTGCGCAGCACGGACGTGCGCACCGCGATCACCTCGGGCGACCTCGCGCAGGCTCGGGCGCTGCTCGGCCGACCCGTGACCCTGCGCGGCTCCGTGGACGCGACAGGGCGATTGCGGTTCGAGCTGCCGATGGCATTGCCGCCCGACGGGACCTATCGGGCCTCGATCGCCGGCACCGTCACGGACATCGACATCCGCGACGGCGCGGTGCGGCTCGACGCCCCGCCGTCGAGCTCCCATGTCTCGCTCGAGTTGCTGGCGACCTAGGCTGGCCGACCGACGGATGCTATCGCCCGGGCTGCCAGAGCGGCTCCGGGACGCCGCGCTCGTGGTTCTCGTAGCGGGCCATCACGAAGAGCGCGTCCGACAGGCGATTGAGATACGGGAGGACCTGGTCCCCGATCGCCTCGTCGCGGCCCAGCCCGACGGCCTCTCGCTCGGCGCGCCGGCAGATGGTGCGGGCCACATGCAGGTGTGCGGCTCCCGGGGCGCCGCCGGGCAACAGGAAGTTGGTGAGCGGGCCGACCACGTCGTTGAACTCGTCGATGAGCCGCTCGAGCTTCTCGACGTGACGCAGCTCGACGGTCGGGATCCGGCTCCGCCGGGGATCGTCCGAGGGCCAGCACAGGTCCGAGCCGAGGTCGAAGAGCTCGTTCTGGATGGTGCCGAGCTCCGTCGTCAGTCGATCGCACAGGCCGGTCGCGAGGGCGACCCCGATCTGCGAGTTCAGCTCGTCCACGGTGCCGTACGTGGCCACCCGTCGCGAGTCCTTGGCGACGCGCTGCCCACCGCCGAGCCCGGTCATCCCCTCGTCCCCGGTCTTCGTGTAGATGCGGTCCAGGCTCGGCATACTGCCCTCCGTGCGGATACCGGGGTAGGGTACCGGAGCGCCGCTGCGCACCCGGCCGTTTGCCGCATCCGTGCGAGCCTGATACCATCCGCCGGTCATAGATGGAAGACATCACGTCACACGTCGTGTTCGGAGGAACGAGTGCCGCTCGCGCGGGAAGAGAAGCAGGAGATCATCACCGGGTTTGCCACCAAGGAAGGTGACACCGGTTCCCCGGAAGTCCAGATCGCGCTCCTCACCGAGCGGATCAAGGAGCTGACCGGGCATCTTCGAAGCTTTCCCAAGGACAATCATTCGCGTCGCGGCCTCCTCAAGCTCGTCGGCCAGCGCCGCCGCCTTCTCGCCTACCTGATGAAGAAGGACAGCGCGCGCTACCGGGTCGTCATCGGACGACTCGGACTTCGCCGCTAGCGACGCCGCTCCCGGACCCCGGGTATCCCCGGGGTCCTCTCGCGTCCGACGCTCATCGGCCCAGTCGGCCGGCCTGCCCGCAGGTCGAACCTCCTCCACGGCCAAGGAGGAACAGCTCCCTTGTCTCAGACATTCGAGACGCAGATCGGTGGTCGCACGCTGACCATCGAGACCGGCCGGCTTGCACGCCTGGCCGGCGGGTCCGTCACCGTCCGCTACGGTGACACCCTGGTCCTCGGGACCGCCAACCGGTCCGATCCGCGACCGGGCCTCGACTTCTTCCCGCTCACCGTCGAGTTCGAGGAGCGCATGTACGCCGCGGGCAAGATCCCCGGCGGCTTCATCAAGCGCGAAGCCCGTGCGTCGGAGGCCGCCACCCTGGCCGCCCGCCTGACCGACCGGCCGATCCGCCCGCTCTTCCCCGAGGGCTACAAGGACGATATCCAGCTCGTCATCACGGTCCTCTCGACCGACCAGGAGAACGAGCCCGACGTGCTCGGCACGACGGCCGCCTCGGCCGCGCTGAGCATCAGCGAGATCCCGTTCGGCGGCCCGGTGGGCGCCGTGCGCATCGGTCGCATCGGCGGCGAGTTCGTCGTCAACCCGACCTACAGCGAGCTCGCGGAGTCCGAGCTCGACCTCATCGTCTCGGGCACCCGGGACGCGATCATGATGGTCGAGGCCGGCGCCAAGCTGCTGCCCGAGGCCGTCATGGCCGAGGCGATCCTGTTCGGCCATCGCGCCCTGCAGCCGCTGATCGACATCCAGGAGGAGCTTCGCAAGGCCGTCGGCAAGGCGAAGATCACCCCGTTCCTGGAGGCCGGCACGGGCACCGTGCTCGACTTCGCCAAGCAGGCGGAGGCCGGTGGCGAGTTCGTGATCGTCGACGTCGAGACCACGGGCACGGACCCGAAGATGGCCGACCTCGTCGAGATCGCCGCGGTCCGCGTCAAGGGCAACAAGATCGTCGACCGCTGGTCGACGCTCGTGAACCCGGGTCGTCCGATCATCGGCAACCAGATGCACGGCATCACGGACGCGGACGTCAAGAAGGCCCCCAAGCCGGCCGACGCCGCCAAGGACGCCCTCAAGTTCATCGGTGACGCCCCGGTCGTGGGCCACAGCGTCGGCTTCGACCTCGGCTTCCTGGAGGCCGCGCTCGGTGACGGCACCCGCTTCGAGCAGGGCCGCTATCTCGACACGCTGACGATCGCCCGAGAGGGGTACCCGGACCTCGAGAACTACAAGCTCGCGACCCTGTCGAACTTCTTCGGCATCGAGCTCGCGCAGTCGCACCGTGCCGGACCGGACGCCGAGGCGACCGCGAACCTGCTCATCTGGTTCGCGAACGACCTCCCGGGGCGCATCAAGACGCTTCGCGAGTCCATCGCGGACGCGGTCCGGGCCAATCGGACGGGCGGCGACTCCAAGGGCCTGCTCGAGGCCGCTCGCCGCGAGGCGCGCGTCTCGAAGGGCCTGTACAACCTGATCCACAAGAAGACGTGCCGCGCCCTGGCCCTCGACGAGGGCATCCGGATGGACGGTCGCGGGACCACGGAGCTTCGGCCGATCTCGGTCGAGGTCGGGTTCCTGCCGCGAGCCCACGGCTCGGGCATCTTCACCCGCGGCGAGACGCAGGTGCTCACGATCGCGACCCTCGGCTCGTCCTCGGACGTGCAGCGGATCGACACGATCAGCCCGAAGACCGAGAAGCGCTACATCCACCACTACAACTTCCCGCCCTACTCCACGGGCGAGAACAAGCCGATGCGCGGACCCAGCCGCCGCGACATCGGGCACGGCAACCTCGCCGAGCGGGCGCTGATCCCGGTCCTCCCCGACCATGACGAGTTCCCGTACGTCATCCGGCTCGTGTCGGAGTGCATGTCGTCCAATGGCTCGACGTCGATGGCGTCGACCTGCGGCTCGACCCTGGCGCTCATGGACGCCGGCGTGCCGATCAAGGCGCCGGTCGCCGGTGCGGCCATGGGCCTCATCAGCGAGCCGGACGGCCGGTTCGTCGTCCTCACCGACATCCTCGGCAAGGAGGACTCGGTCGGCGACATGGACTTCAAGGTGACCGGTACGCGGGACGGGATCACCGCCCTGCAGATGGACATCAAGGTCAAGGGCATCAACGAGGCCATCATCCGGAACGGGCTCGAGCAGGCGCTCGCCGCCCGCCTGGAGATCCTCGACAAGATGACCGAGGTCCTGCCGGACGCCCGCTCCGAGATGAGCGACTTCGCGCCGCGCATCATCACGATCAAGATCAACCCCGAGAAGATCCGCGAGATCATCGGCAAGGGCGGATCGATGATCCGCAAGATCCAGGAAGAGACCAGCACCGAGATCAACGTCGAGGACGACGGCACCGTGGAGATCGCGGCCGTCTCCGGCGAGAACTCGCGCAAGGCCATCCAGTGGATCGAGAGCCTCACCCGCGAGGTCGAGGTCGGCGCCCTCTACATGGGCAAGGTCACCCGGATCATGGGCTTCGGCGCCTTCGTCGAGATCCTGCCGGGCAAGGAAGGCCTGGTCCGTATCGGCGAGCTCGCCGACTACCACGTCCCGACCGTCGAGGACGTCGTGTCCGTCGGCGACGAGATCATGGTGGTCGTGATCGAGGTCGACCGTCAGGGTCGCGTCAACCTCTCGCGCAAGGCCGCCATGCAGCGGCATCTGGCCAAGGATCCCGCGTAGCGGCGCGTCCGCGCACCGCTTCCGCGAGAGGCGCCCCGCCGGGCCACCGGTGGGGCGCTGCTATACTCGGTCGGTGCCCTGACCTGATGACCGACCGAGTGGAGCCATGCCCCGGATGAACCGAGCACCTCTCACCGTGGCCGTCGTGGGCGCCACCGGCGTCGTGGGGCGGACCATGATCGCCGTCCTGCACGAACGCGGATTCCCCATGGCGGAGCTTCGGCTTCTTGCGTCGGGCCGGTCCGCGGGTCGGACCGTGTCGGTCGAGGGACGGACGCTCGAGATCGGCGAGGCGACGCCCGAGGCGTTCGACGGCGTCGACATCGCGCTGTTCTCGGCCGGCGCGGAGATCTCCACGCGGCTCGCGCCCGAGGCGGCGAAACGCGGCGCGACGGTCATCGACAACTCCTCGGCGTGGCGCATGGATCCGCACGTGCCGCTGGTGGTCTCGCAGGTCAATCCGGACGACCTCGAGGGCCACGAGGGCATCATCGCCAACCCGAACTGCTCGACGATGCAGATGGCCCCCGTGCTGATGGCCCTGCGCGACAGCGTCGGCCTGGAGCGGGTCGTCGTCGACACGTACCAATCGGTGTCCGGCACCGGGGCCGACGCCCTCGCGGAGCTCGAGGGCCAGATCCGCGCGCACGTGGCCGGCGAGCCGAAACGGGCCGAGGTCTACCCGCACCCCATCGCGTTCAACGCGCTCCCGGAGATCGACGTGTTCCTCCCCAACGGGTACACGAAGGAGGAGTGGAAGGTCGTCACCGAGAACCGCAAGATCCTCGGTCTGCCCGAGCTGCGCATCTCGTGTACCGCGGTCCGCGTCCCGGTCTTCGTCAGCCATTCCGAGGCGATCCACGTCGAGACCCGCGAGCCCATCACGCCGGAGCGCGCCCGACGCCTGTTCACGAGCGTGCCCGGCGTCGTCGTCCAGGACGACCCCGAGACGCACGACTACCCGCTGGCCACCGATGCCGCGGGCCATGACGAGATCTACGTCGGCCGCGTCCGGCAGGACATCTCGATGGCCGGCGACCGTGGCCTCGCGTTCTGGGTCGTCTCGGACAACCTGCGCAAGGGCGCAGCGACCAACGCCGTCGAGCTCGCGGAGATCCTCCTCGAGCGACGCTGGGTGGAGCACGCCTCGGCCCGCGGCGCCCAGCCGTACCGGGCCCTCGGCAGCGAGGTGACGGCCGGCGGGGGAACGGCGTGACCGACGCCGAGCGCCGCGCGGCGCTCGAGGTGATCGCGGCGGAGGTCCGGGACTGCACGCGATGCCGCCTCCATACCGGCCGTACCCGCGCCGTCCCTGGTGAGGGGAACCCGTCGACCGAGGTCGTGTTCGTCGGCGAAGGCCCCGGGTTCAACGAGGACAAGCAGGGCCGGCCGTTCGTCGGCCGCGCGGGCGACCTCCTCGTCAAGCTCCTCGGATCGATCGGGTGGCGTCGCGAGGACGTGTTCATCACGAACGTCGTGAAGTGCCGGCCGCCCGACAACCGCGACCCGGAGCCCGACGAGATCGCGGCCTGCGCGCCCTACCTGACCCGACAGCTCGAGGTCCTCGACCCGGCGGTCGTCGTGACCCTCGGCCGGTTCTCGATGGCGCGGTTCATGCCCGGCGTCCGCATCTCCCAGGCGCACGGCACCGTGCGGCCGGCCGACCCGGCGACGGGCGCCCGCGACGCCCTCGTGCTGGCCATGTACCACCCCGCGGCGGCGTTGCGGACCCCCGCCATCGAGCGCGAGAGCTTCGCCGACGCCGCCACCATCCCGAGTGTCCTGCTGGACGCGCGAGCCCGCCGGGCGGACCATTCGTCTCGACCGGTCCCGGCGACCGCCGCGACGAAGACGCCGCAGACGGCCGACGAGACCACCATCGACCGCCCTGCCCCATCCGCGCCGCCCGTCCTCGAGCCCGTGGCGGCGCCCTCCGACACCGACCAACTCACCCTCTTCTAGGACCCATATGCCCACACCCAGTCCCGATCAGCCGCTCCGCATCATCCCGCTCGGCGGGGTGGGGGAGATCGGCAAGAACATGTACGTCTTCGAGTACCGCGACGAGATCGTCGTCATCGACTGCGGCCTCATGTTCCCGGACGAGGAGATGTTCGGCATCGACCTCGTCATCCCCGATGTCACCTATCTCAAGGAGAACCGGGCGAAGGTCAAGGCCTTCCTCATCACCCACGCCCACGAGGACCACGTCGGCGGCCTGCCGTACGTGCTGCCCGAGTTCCCCGGCGTCCCGGTCTATGCCTCGACGCTGGCCCGCGGGCTGCTCGGCAACAAGATCAAGGAGCACAAGCTCCACAACAACCCGGTCCTGCCCCTCGACCCGGGCGACGAGCTCCAGATCGGCTCGTTCACGGTCATCCCGTTCCGCGTCGGCCACTCGATCCCCGACGCGATGGGGATCGCCCTTCGGACGCCGGTCGGGACCATCGTCCACACGGGCGACTTCAAGTTCGACCACACCCCGGTCGACGGCAAGCTGTCGGACTTCGCGATCCTCGCGAAGCTCGGCGCCGAGGGCGTCCTGTGCCTGCTGTCGGACTCGACCAATGCCGAGAAGCCCGGGTACACGCCGTCCGAGCGGACCGTCGGCGAGGCCTTCCGCGAGATCATGGAGCCCCTCGAGGGCCGGGTGATCGTCGCGACCTTCGCGAGCAACATCGCCCGCATCCAGCAGGTCCTCGACGCCGCCGGCGACATGGGCCGGAGCGTGGCGGTCATCGGCCGCTCGATGGAGCAGAACTTCCGGATCGCGACGGACCTCGGGTACCTCAAGTACGACGCGTCGATGATCGTCGCGAAGGACAAGATCAAGGACCACCCGGACGCCAAGCTCGTCATCGCGACGACGGGCGCGCAGGGCGAGCCGATGGCGGGGCTCGCGCGGATGGCCAACCGCGACCATCGCTTCGTCGAGATCCAGCCCGGCGACACGGTCATCGTCAGCGCGAGCCCGATCCCCGGCAACGAGGAGTACGTCTCGCGCACGATCGACAACCTGTTCAAGGCCGGGGCGAACGTCTACTACCACACCGTCAAGCGGGCGCACGTGTCGGGCCACGCCAGCCAGGAAGAGCTCAAGCTGATGCTCGGCCTGACCCGGCCGACCCACTTCATCCCGATGCACGGCGAGTTCCGCATGCAGGTGCAGCACGGCCGTCTCGCCATCGAGACCGGCGTGGCGCCCGAGAACGTCTTCATCATCGAGAACGGCACGCCGATCGAGCTGTATGCCGATGGATCCGCACGGCGGGGGAGCCCGGTCACCGCCGGGTATGTCTTCGTCGACGGGCTCTCGGTCGGCGAGGTCGGCGAGGTCGTCCTGCGCGACCGCCGGTCGCTGGCGAACGACGGGATGTTCATGATCGTGGTCACCGTGGACAAGCAGACGGGCCAGATCATCGGCCGCCCGGAGATCGTCACGCGCGGCTTCGTCCACCTCAACGAGCGCGACCCGATCATGGAGGAGGCCGTGGACCGCGTCCTCGCGGCCATCTCGACCCCGGGCGACCACATCAGCGAAGTCGGGCTGCTGAAGCAGCAGATCAAGGACGGGGTCTCGCGGTACCTGTACGAGCAGACGAAGCGACGGCCGATGGTCTTCCCGGTCGTGGTGGAGGTCTAGCCGATGGCGACCCGCCGACGCGCTCCGAGCACGCGCGCCGCCACGACCCGCCGGACGCGCCGTCGCGCGTCCCCGGGCTGGGCGTCGCGGATCACCCCCGAGGTGGTGCGGTCGGTCGTCGGGTACATCCTCCTCGTGCTCGGCGCGATGACGCTGATCGCGCTGGTCCTGCCCGGCCGGGGGAGCCTGACCAGCTGGTGGACCGGCGTCTTCGCCCCGTGGTTCGGGGCCATGCGCTGGCTCCTGCCGTTCGTCCTGCTCCTCGCGGGCTGGTACCTCGAGTGGCGCAAGCCGAAGGCCTGGGGCTACACCCTGCTCGGCCTCGGGATCGCCTACGCGGGCTTCCTGGGGGCCGCCGAGGTCCTGGGCGCGAACGGCGGCCGAGTCGGTCGGTTCCTGCAGGGCCTGCTCGAGCCGCTCCTGACGGTCCCAGGCGCCTTCATCGTGCTCATCGCCATGATCGCCGGCGGGTTGATGCTCGCCTTCGACCTTCGCCTGGCGCAGTTGACGGCCCCCTTCACCGCGTTCCTGGCGTGGTTGCGCGTCACGGGGGCATCGGCGCTCGAGCGTGAGCCCGCCGGTCCTGGCACGCCCGTCGGGCCGGGCAAGGCCACGGCGGTCAACGGTGCCTCGAAGGCGGCGGCCAACGGTGCCGGGACACGGACGACCACCGACGTCGTCGTCCAGTCGGGCACGATCCTCGACCAGCCGGCCACGCGGACGAGCGCCGCGCCGGTCAGCCAGACCGTCGTGACGCCCGAAGCGGGTGGCACGCTGCCGGCCAGGCGGGCGGCGGGCGCCGCCGGCGCCGTCGCGGTCGCGACCGAGGAGCCGCCCACGGCTCTCGCCGCGCTCCAGGCGATCGACTGGACGCTGCCGGCGGTCACGCTCCTCGAGGAGCGGCCGGCGGCGCGCGTCGGCTCGATGCTGGACCACGCCGCGAACGTCCGGCGGATCGAGGAGAAGCTCCTCAGCTTCGCCATCCCGGCGAAGGTCGTCGCGACGAACAGCGGCCCGGTCGTGACCCAGTACGAGGTCCGACCCGAACACCACGTGAAGGTCTCGCGCATCGAGGCGCTGGCCGACGACCTGGCCATGGCCCTCGCGGCGCGCTCCATCCGCATCGAGGCGCCGATCCCCGGCAAGGACGTGGTCGGCATCGAGATCCCCAACGATGTGAGCGAGGTGGTCGGCTTCCGCGCGATCGTCGAGGAGCGCAACCTCCCCGCCGCCGCGAGCCCGCTCACGTTCGCCCTCGGCCGTGACGTCTCGGGCGAGCCGTACGCCGTGGACCTCGCGAAGATGCCACACCTGCTGGTCGCCGGGGCGACCGGCTCCGGCAAGAGCGTCTGCGTCAACGCGCTCATCACGAGCATCCTCATGCGCGCCCGGCCCGACGAGGTCCGGATGATCCTCGTGGACCTCAAGCGCGTCGAGCTGGCGCCGTACAACGGCCTGCCCCACCTGTTGCAGCACGTGATCGTCGAGCCGGGCGAGGCGAAGGCGGTGCTGAACTGGGCGGTGACCGAGATGGAGACCCGCTACAAGCAGCTCGCGGCGCACACGGTCCGCAACATCGCCGCCTTCAACGCGCGTCCCGATCTCGAGGACAGCGAGCGGATGCCGTACATCGTGCTGATCATCGACGAGCTCGCCGACCTGATCATGCGCGAGGGCCGCAAGGTCGAGGACCCGATCGTCAAGATCGCCCAGAAGGCCCGAGCCGTCGGGATCCACCTGGTCCTCGCGACCCAGCGGCCGTCCGTGAACGTGGTCACGGGCCTCATCAAGGCCAACGTGCCATCGCGGATCGCCTTCGCGATGGCGTCGATGGTGGACTCACGGACCGTGCTGGACTCGCCCGGCGCCGAGGACCTGATCGGGCGAGGGGATATGCTCTACCAGCCGGTCGACCTGCCGCGGCCGGTGCGGATGCAGGGCGTCTTCGTCAGCGACCGCGAGGTCGCCGCCGTGACCCAGCACTGGCTGGACCAGACCGGCGACCGGACCTTCTACGACGAGGAGATCCTCGCGTTCGCCGACAGCGACGGAGAGGGCGGCGAGAGCGGCCAGTTCGCCTGGATGGTCAAGTACGGGGTCGACTCGATGACGCCGGCGGCGGCGGAGCTCGTCACCACGTCGGGCAAGGCCAGCACGTCGTTCCTGCAGACGAAGCTCAAGCTCGGATTCGCGAGGGCCAGCCGAGTGATGGACGAACTCGAACGCTACGGGATCATCAGCCCGTCGGATCCGCGCAACCCTGCCGCGGTGCGACAGGTCTACGGCCGCGAGAACTGGTTCATGTCGACCGACGACGTGGATGCCGACGACTGAGCGATGACCACCAGAGACCAGCTCCGACGCGCCGTCCGGGGTGACCGCCCCGAGCCGCCGCCGCCATCGGCCGAGCCGGTCCTGTCGCTGCCCGAACGCCTGTATGCCGCCCGCGAGCGAAAGGGCGTGGACCTGTACCGCGCCGAGCGCGACACGAAGATCCGGGCGAAGTACCTGGGCGCCCTCGAGCGAGGCGACTGGAAGGAGCTCCCGGGCGACGTCTATACGAAGGGGTTCCTGCGCAACTACGCGCTCTACCTCGGCCTTGATCCCGACGAAGTCCTGACCCAGTGGCGTCGCGAGAAGGGCGGCGGCCGCGAGGCGGCGCCCACGATCACGGTCCCTCGGCCCATCGCCACGCCGCGCAAGGGCCTCACGTTCTCGCCGTTCCTCGTCGTCCTCGCGCTCATGACGATCGGCGTGCTCATCTTCGTCGCCTATCTCGGAGTCCAGCTGCTGCGCTTCTCGAAGCCGCCGACGATCGCCGTCACGGACCCGGCGACGGCGGTCCTCGACGTCGACGATGCGGCGACCACGTACACGCTTCGCGGGATCACGCTGCCCGGCGCCACGGTGAGCGTCGCCACGCCCGGCCGCGACCCGTACGCGGTGACCGCCGACTCGAGCGGTGAGTGGTCCGTGCCGGTCGATCTGCGCCGCGGACGGAACCAGTTCGACGTGAGCGCGCTCGACCCGGACACGGGCAAGAAGTCCGAGGACACGAAGCGCCTGTACATCACGGTGCCGTTCCTCGTGACCGAGTCGCCGACCCTGACGCTCGACCAGCCGGCCGAGGGCGCCACGTTCCAGAACGGGGCGATCCCCGTCCAGGGCAAGACCACGAACGCCTCGTCGGTCGTCGTCAGCGCCGCGTATACCGGCTCGGCGGACCCGAAGGCCGACCCGGGGTCGTCCAAGACGCCGCCAGCCGCCCCGAAGCCCGTCACGGTCAAGGTGGGCGACGACGGGGCGTTCAGCACGCCCCTGGAGCTGACGGCCGGCAAGTGGGCGGTGACCGTCACCGCGACGAGTGCCGACGGCAAGTCCACGTCGCTGACGCGGAACGTGACCGTGGCGTTCAAGGGCGTGAACGTCGTCGTCACGATCAAGGGCGGCCGGGCCTGGCTCAAGGTCTGGGTCGACGGCCAGGTGTCCGACCAGACGACCGCGGCCGGCCGCGTCTACGGGCCGGGCAAGGTCCTGACCTTCACCGCGAAGGACTCGGTGGAGGTCCGGACCGGCAAGTCGAGCGCCACGTACTTCACGGTCAACGGGATCGACCTGGGGCACATGAACGCGCTCGGCAATCCGGAGACCTGGCTGTTCGCGCCGCCCGCCGCGCCGGTGCAGACCGGTCGACGCTGACCGTCGATGGACGCGCCATCCCCGTCGCTCGCCGAACTCGCCCAGCGACTCCAGTCCCGTTGCCTCTCCGCTGGCCTGACCGTCACGACCGCGGAGTCCTGCACGGGCGGCCTCGTCGCGCACGCGATCACCGGGCAGCCGGGGTCGTCCGGCTACTTCCTCGGCGGGGTGGTCAGCTACTCGAACGCGGTGAAGTCCGAGGTGCTCGGCGTCCCCGCCGACCTCATCGCCGTGCATGGCGCGGTGAGCGCCCAGGTGGCGGTCGCGATGGCCACCGGGGTCCGGACGCGCCTCGCCTCGGACTTGGCCGTCGGGGTCACCGGCGTCGCGGGTCCGGACGGCGGCTCTGACGACAAGCCGGTCGGACTCGTCTACGTCGCGGTCAGCGACGGCCTCGGCGCCGACGTCCGGCGATACCACTGGAGCGGCGACCGCGCATCGAACAATACGGCCAGCGCCGCGGCCGCCCTGGCGCTCCTGCTCGAACGCGCGGCCACCGCCGCCGAGTCCGTTCCGACCAGCGCCGCACCGAACCCGGCGGCGACGTGACGCGGACCTCGGCTGATATCTCGCGCGGCCTCGCCGACGCGCGTCCGGCGCTCCCGATCGCGCCCGGCACCCGGATCCACGTCCTGGGCGTGGGCGGCGCGGCGTCGTCCGGGGCGGCCCTCCACGCGGCCGCGGTCGGCGCGACGGTCACGGCCTGCGATGCGGGTGGCGCCGACCCACTGACCGGGGCCGTGCTCGCCGCCGGCATCGAGATCGACTGGCACAACGACCCCGCCCATGTCCGCGACGCCGACGGGCGCCCGATCGTCGACCGCCTCGCCGTGACGAAGGCCGTCACCTCGGTCCAGCCCGATCATCCCGAGATCCTCGCCGCACGTGACGCCGGGATCTCGCCGGAGAGCGTCCAGCAGGTCATCGCGGACGCCGCCGAGACCGGCGGCCGACGCCTCATCGGGGTCACCGGGACGCATGGCAAGTCCACGACGTCCGGCTGGATCCTCCATATCCTCACGTCGGCCGGGCACGACCCGTCGGGGTTCGTGGGGGCCGCCCTGCCGGCGTCGATCGCCGGGGCGTCGCGGGGAGTCGCGCGGATCGGGGCCGGCCGCGATTTCGTGGTCGAGGCGGACGAGTACGCCGGGAACTTCGACCCGTACCGCCCGGCCATCGCCGTGCTCGTCTCCGCCGAGTGGGACCACCCCGACGTGTTCGCCTCCGAAGCGGCCGTGGTGGCCGCGTTCGGGACGTGGATCGCCCGGCTGGAGCCTGGCCGTCCACGGCGTGCCGACGCTCGTCGCGAATGCCGGTGACGCGGGCGTGGACCGGGTCCTCGATGCCCTCGACGGCTGGACGGGCCGGCGGATCCTCGTGCGGCTCGAAGCAGCGCCGTCCGACCAGGCGAGACCCGTCGGCGACGCGACGCTCGTCGGGCGGGTCGTCGGCGAGGATCGCGACGGGACCGACCTCGAGATCACCGGCCTTCGCGGTCCCGACGCGGCCCCGGACCGGGTGCGCATCGGCCTGATCGGGCGGCACATGGCCATCGATGCGCTGATGGCGGCCGGCGGCGCCCTCGCGGCGGGCGTCGACACCGAGGCGATCCTCGCCGGGCTCGCGTCCTACGAGGGCGTCGGCCGCCGGTTCGAGCTCAAGGGCGAGGTCGGCGGCGTCACGGTCCTCGACGACTATGCGCACCATCCGACGGCGATGCACCTGACGTTCGGGGCCGCGCGGCAGCGCTATCCGGGCCGGCGGCTCTGGGCGGTGTACGAGCCGCTGACATACCACCGCACGGCCGCCATGCTCGATCGATTCGCGGACGTCCTGGCCGAGGCGGACCGTGTCGCGATCATCGACATCTGGGCGGTCCGCGACCCGGACACCACGATCACGTCGGCGCAGGCCCTCGCGGACGCCACGAGCGCCGTCAGCCGCGTCCCTGCGGTCGCCACGGGCAGTCCGGAGGCCAGCGCGGCGTGGCTCGCCGACCACGTCGAGGCGGGCGACGTGGTGCTCGTGATGGGCGGCGGGCGCTCGTACGTGGCCGCGGAGCAGCTCGTCGAGCGCCTGCTCGCTCGACAGTCCTCGGTCTAGCTCGCGGTCGCGGCGGTCGTCTCGCCTGCCTGGTCCGTCGAGCCGTCCTCGACCGCGCCGCCCGACCCGATCGGGCGGGCGTACAACTGGTGGCCATCGGACGTGATGCAGGCGCCCGTCGCCATCTCCCATTGCCAGCCGTGCAGGGCACAGGTCATCACGCCGTCCTCGACGGACGCGAACCGCGTCAGGTCGGCCTTCATGTGCGGGCAGCGGCGCTGGACGTCGTACCCGGCGAGCTCGAACGTGCCCTGCGTCGGGCCGTGCTCCGCGTAGAAGCCCTCTGCGTACTGGAGACGCTCGACGTTGAGGCACTTGAACCACGTGTAGACGTAGTCGTTGTACGGGCCCCGGCGATGCGCCCGGAACCGCATCGACAGGAACAGCTCGTTGACCCAGTCCTCGACGTGCTCGCGGACCAGGTGGTCGACCAGCTCGCGCTCGATGAGGAACTGGTAGCGCGGGTTCTCGTCGGGCAGCGGACGACGGACGCGTCGCTCGACGAAGTCGATGATGAGCTGCTCGTCGCCGATATCGAGCAGGACCGGCTGGTTGACGCCGGCGCAGATCATGTCGGCCTGCTCCAGGAGCGGATCCCACCAGACGGCGAGCTCCGTGAACACGTCGACCCGTGGTCCCTTCCATGACGCCCGCTCGGCGGCGATGACCGGCCGCTTGCGCGCCTGGTAGGCCTCGAGGTAGGCCCGCTTGTCGTCGAAGATCGTGGCCGGCTCCACCGGGTGGCGCACCTCGAACCGGCCGGGCGACACGTCGGCGACCGAGCCTGGGAGCATGAGCCGGCCGCCGTCGCGCCCGCGCTCACGGATGTACTCGAGGAAGGTCGGCTGGTCCGGGAACGTGTTCCACTCGTTGCCGTGGAGGTCGTTGTAGCCGAACAGGTCGTCGTCGAGGAAGCACGGCGGCCCCGCGGACGGCACGACGAACGCGGGATCGAGGACCTCGATGTAGCGGAAGGCCCGGGCGAGCTGCGCGACGCGCTTCTTGTGCCCCAGCACCTCCTGGGCGTTGTCCGGGTAGTCGTAGACCATCGGGTACCAGATCGCCCCGGAGAACTGGAGGAACGCGGCATCGAGCGGGCCGTGCTCGAGCAGCCGGTCCGGCTCCGGCGGCCGCGAGTCGTTCATGTTCAGGACGCGGACCTCGCCGTCGTCGATGAGCAGCGCCGAATCGCCGATCGGGCCATCCGTGGGAGCGACCAGCGCGTGGATCGTCAGCGTGAGCGGGCCGGCCTGGAACGGCACGAGGTCCACGCTCTCGATGAACCGGTGGAACCCGAGCGCGTGCAGCTCCTTCTGGAGGTCCTCGATCGGGTACGCGGGCAGCAGCACCGTCGCGTCCTTGTCGACGTGGTCGCGCAGGTAGCGCGGGTCGAAGTGGTCGTGGTGGAGGTGCGAGACGTACAGGTACGTGGGATGGCCGATGCGTTCGGGGTCGATGCCGTCGTTCGCCGGGAACGGGTACCACGAGCCGAAGAACGCGGGGTTGAACCACGGGTCGCACAGGATGCTGACCCCGCGGGTCTCGACGTAGAGCCCCGCCTGGCCGAGGAACGTGATCTGCACGACGCAAGGATACCGGCCGACCCCCGACCGCTGCCGAAGGACGACCGACGGGTCGGTGCCATACCATGGCGGTCCACCACACGAGGAGACCGATCGGTCATGGCCGTCGACTACGCCACCGCGGGCGAGCTCCTCGAGACGTTCGGTCGCGCCTGGCAGACGTTCGACGGCGACCTCATCGTCTCGATGTTCACCGACGACGCCGAATACCACGCCGACGCGTTCGCGCCGCCGATGGTCGGGCACAATGCCGTTCGCGCCTACTGGCTCGATGGGTCGAGGACGACCGAGCAGGTCGAGTTCACGGTCGAGCGCCACTGGGTGTCGGCCGACACCGTGCTCGCGGCCTGGCATGCCAGCTTCGTCGAACGCGGGACCGGCGAGCGCGTCCGGCTGGCCGGGTTCATGACCTGGGAGATGGCGCCGGACGGCCGCATCGCGCGACTCCGCGAGTGGACGGTGACCGCACCGACGCCCGGGTCGACCGGGTAGGGAGGAGGATCGATGGCGGGAGATATCTCGTTCGACGTCGTCAGTGACTTCGACGAGCAGGAGCTGCGCAACGCGCTCGACCAGGTGCGACGCGAGGCCGGGCAGCGCTACGACTTCAAGGGCGTCACGGTCGACCTGACCCAGGCCAAGGACGAGCTCACGCTCGTGACCGACGACGAGTACCGCGCGACCGCGCTCAAGGACCTCATCGAATCGAAGGCGATCCGGCGCAACCTCTCGTTGAAGATCTTCGACTGGGGGAAGGTCGAGCCGGCCGGCGGCAACCACGTCCGCCAGGTCATCAAGCTGCGCCGCGGCCTGCCCGAGGACGTCGCCAAGCGGATCACGAAGCTGATCCGCGAGGAGTTCCCGAAGGTCAAGTCGCAGATCCAGGGCGACGCCGTCCGCGTGTCGGGGAAGAGCCGCGACGAGCTCCAGAAGGTCATCGTCCGGCTTCGCGAGCTCGACGAGCCGGTGCCGTTCCAGTTCGAGAACTACCGGTAGGATCGATCGATGCCAGGTTCCCGCATCTCCAGGGTCATCATGGTCGTCGTGACGGCCATCATCGTGCTCGGGCTCGTGCTGACCACGGCCGCATTCCCGACGTCCCACTGACGTGACCGATCCGCGACCCGGTCCGGACGACGGCCTGGATGGGCTGGGCGCGGCCGAGACCGCCGAGGCGCCCGATGCCGCCGAGGAGATCGACGGCGACGACATGGGCGCTCCGGCGCCCGACGGCGATGCCACCGATGGGGCCGACGATCACGACGGCGCCGATCGTCCCGCGGGCGCCGAGTCGTCCGACGGTCCCGCCGAGGACCCGGCCCCGAGCGAGCCCGCCGGTCCGGTCACCGTCGGCCGATATGTGGCCGCGACGCTGCGGGCCGCCGGGGTGCGCTACGCCTTCACGGTCCCGGGCAAATCCTTCCTCGGCCTCCTCGACGCGCTCGGGGACGTGGGGATCCGGGTCGTGGCGACACGTCACGAGGGCGCCGCGGCGTTCATGGCCGAGGCGCACGGTCAGTTGACGGGCCGTCCCGCCGCGTGTCTCGCGACGCGAGCGGTGGGTGGGGCCAATCTGGCGATCGGCATCCACACGGCCCGGCAGGACTCGAGTCCGATGTTCGCGGTCGTCGGCCAGGTGGCTCGGCGGAACCTCGGCCGCGAGGCGTTCCAGGAGATCGACCAGGTCGCCACCATCGGCGGGCTCGCGAAGTGGTCGGGCCAACCGGAGACCGCGGAACAGGTCCCGGTCGTCATGGGCGAGGCCGTCCGCGAGGCGCTCGGGGGCCGTCCCGGGCCGGTCCTCATCTCGATCCCGGAGGACCTCCTCGACGAGGTCGTCGAACTCCCACCGGCCGATGTCCACCGCCCGCCGGCGGCGCGCGCCACGCCCGAGGAGATCCGGGCCGTCATCGATCTGCTGGCGTCGGCCGAGCGCCCGGTCATCCTGGCCGGCGGCGGCGTCCTGCGCGCCCGCACCTCGACCGAGCTGTTGCGGTTCGCCGAGCTGCTGCACGTGCCGGTCATCGCGGGCTGGCGCCGCGGCGACGTCATCTCGAACGATCACCCGTCGTACCTCGGCATGGCCGGCCTAGGAGCGCCGGCCACGGTCAAGGCGCGCCTCGATGCCGCCGACGCCCTGCTGGTCATCGGGTGCCGGCTCAATGAGGCCACGTCGTACGACTACGCGGTGCCGGGACCGAACGTCCGATGGGCGCATGTCGACGTGGCGCCGGTGCGGGGCGCGGGCCTGGCACCGGCCGACATCGTCGTGGAAGCCGATGCGCGGACGTTCCTTCGCGCCGCGAACGAGCGCCTCCTGGGCGGTGCCGTCCTCGACGCCGAGCGCGTGGCCACCCGCGACCAGCACAACGCGGCCGATCGGACGGCCTGGGAGGCGGCCACGGTCGTCGACGGCTTGCCGTGGGAAGGCCCGGGCGTCCATCCCGGCCGGACGATCACGACCCTGCGGCGCGTACTCCCGGACGAGGCGATCATCACGACGGACGCCGGCAACTTCGGCGGCTGGGTCGCTCGCGGCTTCCGGTTCCGCCGGCCCGGCACGTTCCTTGGACCGACATCCGGCGCGATGGGCTATGGCTTGCCGGCCGCGATCACGGCCGCCCTGATCCACCGCGACCGGCCGGTCGTGGCCATCGTCGGCGACGGCGGCCTGGCGATGACCATGGCCGAGCTCGAGACCGCGGTCCGCGAGCATGCGCGGGTCATCGTGCTCGTCTTCGACAACGAGCGATACGGGACGATCCGCATGTGGCAGGACCGCCGTGGCACCGGCCAGGGCGTGGCCACCGAGCTCGGACCCGTCGACTTCACGGCGATCGCCAGGGCCTGCGGGGCCCGCGGGACGCGTGTCGAACGCGACGCGGACGTCGAGCCGGCGCTGCGCGCCGCCCTCGCGGCGGACCGACCGACGGTCATCCAGGTCGTGCTCGATCGCGGGTGGGTCTCGGTCGACCAGCCGGCAACGTGACGCGGACGACGTTCCACATCGTCCCGGCCGAGGTCTGGGATCGATCGGACCCGACACAGCCGTACGCCGCCGCGTCACTCGTGTCGGAGGGCTTCATCCATTGCACCGATGGCGAGGCCGCGCTGTACGCGACCGCTGACCGCCATTTCGGCGACGATCCGCGCGAGTTGCTCGTCCTGACGGTGGACCTGGCGGCGACCGGATCGCCCTGGCGCATCGACGATCCGGCGGGGATCTTCCCGCACGTCTTCGGCGCCGATCGACCGGGCGGCGGTCCTCCGGGTGCAGCGGCTCCTGCGCGACGAGGACGGCCACTCCCGGAGCCTGATCGCGGTCTAGCGCGGCCGGTCGTCGTCCCGGAGCACCGGGAGGTCGGACCGCTCCCGGAGGTGGAACGCCACGCCGTAGATCTCGCCGTTCTCCGGATCCTTCCGGGGCGCGGCGGTCAGGCGCCACTCCTCGTCGCCACGTCGGATCCACCGGGCGAGTGGCCGGCCGCCCTGGTAGACCGCATCGAGGAGCGTGAACGCCTCGGACGGCAGTCCCAGGATCCCCTCACGAGCCGGCAGGCCCACGGAGACGTCGCCGAAGGCCGCCCGCAGGGCCGGGTTGCCGTACACGATCATGTGCGCCGGCCCGGCGCACAGGCCGGCCGGACGCTCGCGGGGCACGTCAGCGGGACCGCCGTGTCGCACGGTCCCCGACTCGGTCATCGACGGTCGCCGGCCCTCGGGCGTCGGGACAGCAGGAGGCCCGCACCCGTGATGGCCGCCAGCAGCACGAAGATGGCGGCCGCGGGCGCGCCCGGGTCGCGAGGGGTGGTCGACAGGATGGTGTCGGTCGGGGGCGGGGTGACGTGGGTCGTCGGGCCGGGTCCGGTGCTGGGCTGGGCCGGGATCGTGACCGTGAACGCGACCGCGTCCAGCAGGTTCCCGACCGAATCGTTGCCGGAGGCCGTGCTCACCGCGCGGAAGGCGAACCGCGTGCACGTCTGCCCGGCGGGGACCACGTAGTCGGCGCCGTGGGCGCCCCAATCGGTGGTGCCGTCGGTCATGTCCGGCGAGGTGTAGTCCCAGCCGGTGGCGCCGTTGACGTCCGCGACGGACGCGTCGCCGATCAGGACCTGCATCGTGTCGTCGCCTTCGCGCCCACGGTGCAGGAGCGTCCAGCTCATGGTCGCACCCGGCGTGCTGATGACGTCCTGGTAGAGCGTGCCGGCGGTGTTCGCATTGAGCTCCGCGAAGGCGTTGCCCTGCCCGGCGGGGACGCCGAGGAACCCATCGCCCCAGATCTCGATCTCGCCGAGGCCGTCCGTCGTCTGCCAGGGCGGCACGGAGGCGGCCGGGAACAGGGTGAACGTGTCCGGCGTGACGGCCGGGGTCTCGAAGCCGCCGTTCATGAGCTGGTCGCTGGAGCCGTCGCACGGGGCTGCCAGGACGGGACCGGCGACCGCCAGCGAGCCGATGGCCAGCATCGGGACGGTGAGCAGCAACAGACCAGGATGACGCGCGCGCATGGATGCTCCTTTCGCGGGGCACAGCGAGGAAGAGCGGGGGTTCGGTCTATGGTGCCACCCGGGCGTCGTCCCCGTCACTGTCCTGGAGCAGCGCGCGAGACGCGATCGCGATCCCGGGCTCGATCGCGCGCCGGTCGCCGGGCGCGCATCGGGCCGGTGCTATCGTCGCGACCATGAGCATCGATGTCCGAACGGTTCGCGACGACGAACTGACCGCGTTCATCGACACGCTGACGACCGGCTTCATCGAGCGGCCGTCCGACCCCGCGCGCATCGCGGACGAGGTCCGGCCGTTCTGGGACCTGTCGCGCCTCTGGGCCGCGTTCGACGATGGGCGGCCGTGCGGCACGTTCCGATCCTGGGCGACGGAACTCACCGTTCCCGGTGGGGCCCGGCTGCCGGGGTCCGCCATCGCCGCGGTCAGCGTCCTGCCGTCGCACCGGCGGCGAGGCATCCTGCGCGCGATGACCGCCGCCGAGCACGGGGCCATCCGGGATCGTGGCGAGGTCGTCGGGCTCCTCCACGCGGCCGAGTGGCCCATCTACGGCCGCTTCGGGTACGGGCCGGCCACGCAGGAGGCCACATGGCAGCTCGACACTCGGCAGGCGACCGTGCGCGGCGAGCCGACGGGACGCGTCGACATCATCGCGGCGGACGCGGCCGCGCGTGACCGGGCCATGTCGGTCTTCGAGGCGTGGCGGCTCCGCGAGACCGGATCCCTCCGTCGCCGGGCCGTCAGCTGGGAGTACGACTTCGGGCTCGTCACGACCGCCTGGGGCGAGGACTGGAAGGGGTTCGTGGCGGTCCACGAAGACTCCTCGGGCGAGACCGACGGCTACCTGCGCTACAGCCGGGCGGAGGACCGCTGGGAGCGCCACCAGCCGCAGTACGTCCTGCGGATCGACGAGCTGCTCGCCCTGACCGACACGGCGTACGACGATCTCTGGCGGTTCGCGGCCGGGATGGACTGGGTGGCCACGGTGAAGGCCGAGCGTCGGCTCCCGACCGAGCGGCTGCCGTGGATCCTCTCCAACGCCCGCGCCGCCAGCGTCTCCGACGTGGGCGACGACCTGTGGGTCCGGATCTTCGACGCCCAGCGGGCGCTCGAGGCGCGCACGTACGACCGCGTGGGGCAGGTCGTCCTCGAGATCGTCGACCGTGAGGCCAGTGGTGGCCGGACGCGCCTGCTCCTCGACGCCGGCCCGGATGGGGCCCGGTGCCAGCCGACGGATCGCTCGCCGGACCTCACGATCGACGTCTCGGCGCTGGGCGCCGCCTATCTCGGCGGGACGCGCCTCCGTGATGCCGTCACGGGCTCCGGCGCCGACGAGCACCGTGCCGGCGCGCTGCTCAGGACGGAACACCTCCTGCGGACCCTCGACGTGCCATGGTGCACGACGTTCTTCTGATCAGGGACGGACCGGAGCCCGCGCCACCACCGAGAACGAGAGGGGGACCCGGCCGCGATCCTCGGGTCGGACGTCCGTGTGCCCGCCCCACCAGTCCACGGGGTGCTCGGCCACGCGATCGAGCCGCAGGCCGGCGCCGAGCAGGGCGGTGATGACCTCGCCGAGCGTCCACGCCCGCGCGAACTTCCAGCTCTGGTCGTCGTCGCCGACCGAGAGATGGTCGATGTACTCGGGCGCCCAGCCCTTCGACGCCTCCGGGCCGCCGAAGTAGTCGTAGTCCGTGGCGACCCACCGGCCGTCCTCGTCGGCGTCGAACAGCCACTCGGCCGGGTGGCCCTCGAACAGCACGAACCGCCCTTCCGGTGCGAGGAGGCGTGCGACGACCGCCGCCCAGGCTTCGAGATCCTGCAGCCAGATGAGCGAGCCCCGGCCGGTGTAGACGAGATCGCCGGTCCCGTCCAGCTCGTGCGGGGTGTCCAGGACGTCGGCGAGGACCCATCGGGCCGGCGCGCCGGTCGCGGCGGTGAGGCGCTCGGCGAGCGCGAGCATGCGCGGGCTGAAGTCGACCCCGACCACCTCCGACGCCCCGAGATTCCAGAGTGAGAGCGTGTCGCGCCCGCCTCGCGCACTGGAGGTGGATCGCCCGGGGGCACCGTCCGCGGAGGTCGCCGATGAGCTCGACCTCGACGCCGAAGAGGTTCGTCCCGCCACGCCGGATCAGCTCGACCGCTTCGTCGAACCAGCCCTCGTAACGCTCGGCGGCCTCGTCCCAGGCCGCGCGGTTCGCGGCGTGCATCGCGCGCACGTCGGCGCGTTCCAGGTCCGTCGCGGGTCGGACGTGGTCGGGATGGCCCGGATCGACGGGTGTCACGCCGACCAGTATGCGTGGCGTCCCGGCGCCGGGGTCAGCGCCCGAGGTACGCCCGGATCCCCGCCACGACACCGTCCGCGTAGGTGGACTGCCCGCGGAGCGTCGTCATCCGATGGGCATCGGCCGTGTTCTTCATGTTCCCGAACTCGATCATCACGGCGGGCACGTCGGACATGTTGAGGGTGCCGAGGTCGGTCCGCGTCTTCAGGCCGTTCGTGCCGTAGTAGTTCGCGATCGTGAGGCCGACCCCTCGAAGGCCGCCGCGGATCGCCTTCGCGAGGGTCAGGGACGACGACAGGATGTCGTCCGTATAGCCGCGAACGAGTCCCGGGCGCATGACGACGAACCCGTGGTCCGCCCGGGCCGCGCCGTCCGCATGGAGGCTCACGAGGATGGCGGCATGGACCTTCGCGCCGAACCGCCCGCGCACGTCGACGCAGGGGCCGACGCCGGTGTCCGTCGAACGGGTCATGGCCACGGTGGCTCCGAGCGCCTCGAGTCGCGTCCGGACCCGGTTCGCGAGGGCGAAGGTGAAGCGATGCTCGGCGTACCCGCCGCGGGTCGACGTCCCCGCGGTGTTGCAGGCCTTCCAGCCGTTCCCGACGAAGACCTGGCGATGGATCGCGGCCGGGTGCGACGCGTTGCCCCCATCGTGACCAGGGTCGAGCGCGATCGTCATCCCGGCGAGGGGGAGGGGAGGCGGATCGGCGGCGACGGCCAGGGACCCGTTCGCGACGAAGGCGACCAGGACGGTCATGACGGCCGCGAGTCGACGAACCTGCATCGCCCGATGGTAGGCGCTCGACCACGCGGTGCAACCGGTACCGTAGGGCCGGACCGGGCAGCCATCCGCCGCCAGCGGCGCCGCAGAAGGGAGCGCACCTCGCCGATGGAGATCCATCTCGCGTCGACGACCGAGCTCGCGGACGCCATCCGGTCGAGGCGGCTGTCGTCCGTCGAGGCCGTCGAGGCCCTGCTGCGGCGCATCGAGCTCGTGAACCCTCGCCTGAATGCCGTGGTGACCTTGGCCGACCGCGCGATGGATGACGCGCGCGCTGCCGACGCCGCGCTCGCCGACGGCCGGCTTGCCGGTCCGTTGCACGGCGTGCCGTTCACGATCAAGGACTCGCTCGACACGGCGGATGTTCGGACGACGGCGGGGACCGTCGGCTGGGCCGCACGGGTCCCGGAGCGGGACGCGACCGTGGTGGCTCGGCTCAGGGGCGCCGGCGGCATCCTGCTCGGCAAGACCAACACCCCGGAGTTCACCTGGGCGAACGAGGCCGACAACCTCGTCTTCGGCCGCACGTCGAACCCGTACGACCTCGAGCGGTCGTCCGGCGGCAGCAGCGGCGGCTCCGCGGCGATCGTCGCGGCCGGTGGCGCCCCGTTCGACATCGGGAGCGACACCGGCGACAGCATCCGGCAACCCTCGCACGTGTGCGGCGTCGCCGGCCTCAAGCCGACGAGCGGCCGTGTCCCGCGGACAGGCCACCATCCGTCGTACCGCGGACCGCTCGAGTCGTTCACCCAGCTTGGGCCGATCGCGCGGCGGGTCGACGACCTGGCCCTCCTGCTGCCGATCATCGCCGGTCCCGACGGCGAAGACCCCCATGTCGTCCCCGTCGCGCTCGGCTCGCCGGACGACGTCGACGTGGCCGGCCTCCGGATCGCCTGGTTCGATGACAGCGGCGTGGAGACACCCACCCCCGAGACGATGCGCACGGTCCGAGCCGCCGCCGACGCGCTCCGCGACGCCGGCGCGGTCGTCGAGGCCCGCCGACCTCCCGACCAGGCCCTCGCCGCGGACCTCTGGGACCAGATGATCGCCGCGGACGGCCATGCCTGGCTGTGGCGCCTCATCGCGGAGGCCGGGACCGCCGGCCTCGGGTCCTACGAGGGCAAGGCGGCGTGGGTCACCGAGCGCCGGATCCTGCCCGGCGACGAACTCACGCGGGTGATCGAGGCGGTGGACGACGTCCGCGCCAGCATGCTCCGCTGGATGCACGGCACCGACCTGATCGTGAGCCCGGTCCTGCCGCAGCCGGCCCTCCGGCATGGTCAGGGGTTCACGTCGGCCTTCGCCGACACCTACAGCGAGGTCCACAACCTGACCGGCTGGCCTGCCGCCGTCGTGCGCGGCGGGACCTCCCCCGAGGGGCTCCCCATCGGCGTGCAGCTCATCGGGGCGCCGTGGCGTGAGGACGTGGTCCTGGCCGCGGCTCGGGTGGTCGAGGCGGCCCTGGGCGGCTGGCAGCCGTCGCCGTTGTTCTGAGCATGCCGCCGCGAGGGCGGAGAGGACGGCGACGGCGGCGAGCCGGCGCGGGGACCCGCCGGGTAGCATCGGACCGGTGACCGCCGTGCCGTTGCCGTCCCGCCCGATCGTCGCCGGCGCCCTCGGTTGCGTCGCGTTCGTCCTCATCGGCTGGGGCGGGCTGCTCGTCCCCTCGCTGATCCGGTCGATCAAGGACGCCTATGACCAGTCCGATGCCGGGATCGGTGTGTACTACTTCGTGTACGCGGTGGCGTACGCGACCGGCTCGTTAGGCGGCGGGCTCGTCACGGAACGGCTCGGACGCCGAACGGTGCTGTCGGTGGCCGCGGCGCTCTACGGGCTGGGGATGATCGCCCTCGGCGGCGCCCCGATCGTGGGCGATCCTGCTCGCGGCCGGGATCCCGGCCGGGCTCGGCGGCGGAGCGATCGACGGCGGGGTCAACGGCCTGATCCTCGACCTCTACCCGACCGGCCGAGGGCGAGCGCTCAACCTGCTGCACCTGTTCTTCAGCCTCGGGGCGCTCGCGGCACCGCTGGCGGTCGGTCGCCTCGTGGAGTCCGGGGTCGCGTGGGGGTCGATCCTCGTCGCGTCCGGCGTCGTCGCGCTGGTCGTGGCGGGGGCGTTCGTCACGATCCGCATGCCATCGGGACGGCGGGCGCCAGGCGACGCGGACACCGCGACGGCGACCGGGGACGGTGCGCCTGCGTCGATCTGGGTCGGCCGACGGCTCGCGACGCCGCTCCTACTGCTCGGCATCGCGATCGCCTGCTACGTCGCGTCAGAGGTCGGCGTCTCGAACTGGCTCGTCCTGTTCCTCGAGCCCGCGCCCCTGACGACCGCGACGACCGCGCTGTCGCTCTTTTGGGCGGGCCTCACGCTCGGACGACTCGTCTCCGCGAGGATCGCGGACCGGTTCGACCACGTCACGTTCGCGACCGTCGCAGCGCTCGCCACGGCGCTCGCGCTGGTGGCGGCCGTGCTGGCGCCCTCGCTCCCGCTTTCGGTCGCGCTGTTCGCGCTGGCCGGATTCGCGACCGGCCCCGTGTTCCCGATGATCGTGGCGATCGGCGGCGACCGCTATCCGGACCGCGCCGCCGCGGTGAGCGGGTTCCTGACCGGGGCGGCGGTGACCGGCTCGATCGTCTATCCGCCGATCATGGGCTTCCTGTCCGTGACGGTCGGACTGACCGTCGCGATGCTGGGCAGCGCCCTGCTGGCGGCGCTGTGTGCCGCCGCCCTGTGGGCGGTCGGCCCGTCGACACGAGGCGGCGGTCGTCGAGGCCGGACGCGACGACCTCCGCCTGACGCCTCAGCCGTTCACCGGCACCGTGAGCGCCACGGTCATCCCGCTCGCGACGTCGCCGGTCACGGTGCCCAGCTGTCGGACCCCGCCGTCGTCGCCGAAGACGTTGTCCGTGGCCAGCGAGACCTGCGCCAGGTTCGGGACGCTCTGCTCGTATCCGGCGGTGGCATAGACGAGCTGCGAGACGTCCTCCGGCATCGCGACCTGCGATGTCGCGATCCGGTTGTTCTCGTCCGTGGCCAGGTCGACGCTCGGGTAGACCTCGAAGTGGATGTGCGGCCACCGGCCCGAGTAGCACCCGGGATAGATGCTCTGGAACGTCACCACGCCGTTCGCGTCGGCCTCCTGGACACCTCGCAGGAAGTTCTCGTCGGCGACCGCGGGCGAATACAGGGAGTAGTCGCCGTCGCGGGTGCAGTGCCAGAGATAGACGGCGGCACCTTCGAGCGGCGCGCAGTCGGTCCCGTCCTCGATCGTCAGCTGGATCGTGAGCGGGACGCCCTCGGCCGTGGTCGTCGATGTGCCGAAACTCGACCGGATGTCGCTCCGCACGACGCCGCTCTGGTTCAGGACGTCCGGGCCGTTCGAGCCGTCGCCGGGGAACGGGCCGGCGGTCTCTTCCGGGATGATGACGCAGCTCGCCCCGTCGGCCGCGCTGGCGCCGGCGGTGGACCCCGCGGCCACGGAGGCGGAGCCGGCGGCCCCGGGCGCGCATCCGGCGATGACGAACATGCTCGCGCTGATCCCGCCGAACCCCAGGAGCTTGAGCATGCGGCGTCGGTCGAGCGTCCCGATGTCGAAGACGAGGCCCCGGTCGTGGTCCTCGAGCTCCTCGTGGTCGTGATGGGGGGCCGGTGCGTGCGTCATGGGTCGTGCCTCATGGGTCGTGTGGTGGGACCCACCGTAGGCGACGGATCCTTCGAGTCGCATGAGAGCCGGGTGAGACCGTCATCGCAGGATCTCGACCGTGTCGCCGTCGACGACCTCGTGGGCCCGGCCGACCCGTTGCCCGTCGAAGCGGGCGGACGGCCCCCAGACCCGGGCGCCGCTGAAGGTCGCGGCGAGGTCGTGATGGACCGAGTCGGCGACGTCCGTGACCGTCGCCCCGGGTTCGAGGGCGATCGGCTCGGGGTCGACCGACCCGTTCGTCCGCAGTCGGATGCGGATCAGCCCGGTGAGGTCCCAGACGACGTCCCGGAACCGCTCCAGCGACGCTTCGTCGATGACCGAGACGGCGACGACCGGCAGGGTCGGGAAGGCCGCTTCGAGCGCGGCGACGGCCGCCGGCCCGGCTTCGTCGGCACGCGTGGCGGCGAGGATCGCCGGCTTCTCGATCCCGGCCGCGGCCACCTCGGCGAGGACGGTCGCGAGCGTCGTGGGGGTCGGCCTCGGTGCGGCTGCAATACACGATGGCATCGACCGTGCGGAGGACCCCGAGGAGTGCGCGGCCGCCGCCTCGATCGTCCGCGGCCCCGCCGATGAGTCCCGGGGATCTCGACGAGTTGCACCAGCACGCCGCCGATGCGCGTCAGGGCCGGGACCGGTCGCAGCGTGGTGAACGGGTAGTCGCCGGTCTTGATCTGGATCTCCGAGAGCGCCTGGAGCAGCGAGGACTTGCCCACGTTGGGCGGGCCGACGAGGGCGACCTGGGCGACGCCCTCGCGGCGCACCGAGATCGAGTCGCGATGGACCGCACCCGAGCGGACCCTGGTGTCCTCGATCTCGGCGAGGAGCGCCTTGCGCAGGTCCGCATACGGTCCGTTCCTGTAGTCGGGCAGCTCGGCGAGGAGGTCACGCACCTCGCGGATCCGTTCCTTGCCTTCTTTCCCGATCAGTCGACGCTTCGCCACCTGGGCGAACGTGCGATGCGGCATCGGCATCGCGGTCTCCTTCCGTCACGGGCGGGACGGCGCGCGGCGCGCCGCCATACGGCGGCGACGGCACAGCGCGTCGATCCTGCCCCTTCCTCCGACGCTGGACTGGAAGGGGCGGATCAGCCGTTCTTGTTGGAGATCCGGGTGAGCCAGGCGTCCTCGGGACGCCGGCCGATCAGGGCTCGCATGACGGACGAAGCGTACCGCAGGCCCGTCTGTATCCGAAAGGACCAACCCGTCCCGACCGAAGGTCATCCGCGCCGCCCTAACGAGCGCCATTCCCGCCCGTTGTCAGGTGTAGCGATCGATCCTGGTCCCGCAACGAGGTACGACATGCACTTCCGACCCCGAAGCATCGCGTTCGCGATCGCCGCCCTGGCGCTCTCGGCTGGGAGCGTGTTCGCGTTCTCGTCCATGCCCACCGCCGCCACCCATGGGCTACAGCGTGCCGCGGCGATGGCGGGCAAGGTCGTCCCGGTGCGCGCCGCGGCGACGCACGAGGACCCTCGGGCGGACGAGGGCGATCGGAACGATCCCGCCGCCGACCAGCAGGGTTCTGGCGCCGCCGACGCGACCGCGGACGCTCCCGACGCGGTCGACGGTCCGAATGATTGCCGACAGCCCGACGACTGACGCCACGACCCCGAACCACGGCAGCGTGGTGTCGGCCGTGGCAAAGGCCCCCGATACGACGCCCGACACGAACCACGGCGCCGATGTCTCCGCCGTCGCGCGGGATAATCATGGTCACGCGACCCCCAAGAAGCCCCATCCGAGCAAGCCCGACCACACCGGCAAGCCCGACCAGCCCGGTAAGCCCGACCACACCGGCAAGCCGTAGCCCATCGCGTCCTTCTGGAGGCCCCGCCCGCCACCTCCGGCAGGCGGGGTCTCTTCTCGTCCGGATCCGTGAGGACGGACGAGCGCCCAGGGCCCTGTGGCACGATGCCCGCATGGTCGACCAGCCAGTCGAGGTGCCACGCCTTCGACGCGCGGGGGACGGTGACGCGAGTGCGATCGCCGAACTCGTCCGGGCGGCATACGTGGGGTACACGCCGCTCCTCGGCCGCACGCCGTTCCCGATGCTGGCTGACTACGCCGCGGTGGTCCGTGAGCACGAGACCTGGGTCCTGGACGGCGGCCCGGCCACCGGGGTCGTCGGGGTGATCGAGCTCGTCCCGCACGCTGACCACCTCTGGATCGAGAACGTGGCGATCGCACCGGACCAGCAGGGCAGCGGCTACGGCCGCCGGCTCCTCGAGCACGCGGAAGCACGCGCCCGGGAGATGGGCCGACCAGCCCTCGGGCTGCTGACGAACGAGCGCTACCTAACCAACATCGCGATGTACGAGCGATACGGCTACCGCGAGACCCATCGCGAGCCGTACCTCGGCACGGACCTCATCCACTTCCGCAAGCCCCTCGCCGTTGCGGGACGTGCAAGGTCGGTCGGATCGTGAGATCGTTGCAGGTGCAACGACGCATCGACCGGCCCGCTCGGGCCGACAGGAGACCGACCCGATGACGACCGGCGAGTACACGTCCTTCGAGGACGCATTGATCGAGGACATGCGCGCCCATGACGGGCAGGTCACGAGCGGCCCGCTGGCCGGACACCCGTTGTTGGTCATGTGGTCGACCGGGGCCAAGAGCGGGGAGCGGCGACGCTCGATCCTGACGTACTCGCGCGAGGGTGACGCGTACGTGGTCGCGGGGACGGCGGGCGGGTCGACGAAGGACCCGGCCTGGATCGCCAACCTGACCGCCGATCCGAACGTGACGCTCGAGATCGCCAACCGGACGTTCGAGGCGACGGCCGAGGTCATCGTGAACGGCGCCGATCGGGACCGGCTCTGGGACGCCCATGTCGAGGCGCTGCCGAACTTCGCCGCCTACCCGGAGCAGTCCGGACGGCTGATCCCGATGGTCCGCCTGGCGCCGGTGGTCGACCCGGCCTAGCGACACCCGACAAGCCGGCGATCTCTCCGAGTCGGACGCGCGTCCGACGCCGGGCCGCGCTATCGATAGACCGACGGTCGGTCTATGAATGGAGCAGCGATGGCCCGGACCCTGGATCGCGAGGCGCATGCCCTTCGACGGGACGAGTTCATCGACGCCGCGCAGCGCCTGATCGCGTCCAAGGGCTACGAGCAGATGAGCGTCCAGGAGATCCTGGACGAGCTCGGTGCGTCCAAGGGCGCCTTCTATCACTACTTCGATTCGAAGGAGGCGCTCCTCAGCGCGGTCGTCGAGCGGCTGACGGACGCGGGCGTCGAGGCGACGCGCCCGGTCGCCGAGGACCCGACGCTGACCGCCGTCGAGAAGATGGATCGCCTGTTCTCGACGGTCGCGGCCTACAAGGCGGCGCGCAAGGACTTCCTGATCGCCCTCCTCGACGTGTGGTTCTCGGACGCGAACGTGATGGTCCGCGACCGCTTTCGTCGCGGCATGGTCGACCGCCTGACGCCCCTCTTCGCCGGGATCATCCGGCAGGGCCAGGCCGAGGGGACCTTCGTCGAGGGCGACCCCACCGACGTCGCCCGCGTCCTGGTGTCGTTCATGCAGGGGGTCAATGAGACAGGCCAGCGACCTGTTCCTCGCCCGGCAGGCCGGTCGGATCACCTTCGACGAGGCCGAGCGGGCGCTCGCCACGACCGCCGGGGCGTTCGAGCGGATCCTCGGCCTGCCGGGCGACACGCTCACGATGCTCGACCGCGAGACGCTGATCACTCTGGTACGGCTGACCCGAACCGCGAAGGAGCGACATGGCCGCGATCATCGAGACCGAGAAGCTGACGAAGACCTACGGATCGCACCGGGGGATCATCGACGTCGACCTCGCGGTGGATGAAGGCGAGGCGTTCGGGTTCCTCGGCCCGAACGGCGCCGGCAAGACCACGACCATCCGCACGCTCCTCGACCACCTCCGGCCCACGAGCGGACGCGCCCGCATCTTCGGGATCGACACGACCGTGGACCCGGTCGGCATCCACCGACGCGTGGGATACCTTCCCGGCGAGTTCGTCCTCTACGACAAGCTGACGGGCGGCCAGACCATCGAGTACTTCGCCAACCTGCGCGGCGGCGTGGACCCGGTGTACCAACAAGCCCTCGTCGAGCGCCTCGAGATCGATCCCTCGCGCCGCTTCCGCGAGTACTCCAAGGGGAACAAGCAGAAGATCGGCCTGGTCATCGCCCTCCAGCACCGACCGGACCTGTTGATCCTCGACGAGCCCACGTCCGGGCTCGACCCGCTGGTCCAGCAGACGTTCTACGAGGTCATCCGCGAGGCCAAGGGCGAGGGCCGAACGGTCTTCCTCTCGAGCCACATCCTCTCGGAGGTCGAGAAGACCTGCGACCGCGTCGCGATCATCCGCGACGGGCGCATCGCCCGCGTGGACCGCGTGGAGGCGCTCCGCGACCTCGCCCACCACCAGGTGGAGCTCGTCTTCGCCGGGCCGGTGCCTCGGGCCGAGTTCGAGGCGCTGCCCGGGGTGAGCGAGTTCGTCGCCGAGGACCACACGCTGCGGATGCGCGTCTCCGGAGGGATCGCGCCCGTCGTGCGGGCCGCCGCCAAGTACGAGCTCGTCGACTTCGTCAGCCGCGAACCCAGCCTGGAGGAGACGTTCCTCGCCGAGTACGGTCGCGAGACGGCCGAGGTGTCGTGAGATGACCGCCGACGCGGGCACGACGCCAGCCCATGCGTTCCCCTCGATCCCGCTCCGTCGCCGGCTCTTCGGGCTCGGGAGCGTCTTCGGCAAGACCATGCGCGACTCGCGCCGCGCGATCGTCGTCGTCGGGCTGATCCTCGGACTGGTGCTCATCGCCGTGGCCGAAGCGATCGTCTCGGAGTTCTCGACCGTCGCGTCGCGCCAGGAGATGGCCGACCTGGTCCGCGCCGTCCCGCCCATCATGCAGGGGCTCGCCGGCAAGCCCGTCCACGTCGAGACCCTCGGCGGGTACATCTCGTACAAGTACGGGACGTTCTTCCCGCTGGTGGTGAGCCTCTGGTCGATCCTCGCCCTGTCCGGGACCCTCGCGAGCGAGGCGCGCCGCGGGAGCCTCGAGTTCGTGGCCGCGACGCCCCTGGCCCGAGCGCGGATCGCCCTCGAGAAGCTGTTCGGGCACATCGTCGGCCTCACGATCGCGATGATCCTGATCTTCGCCTCGATCGCGATCGCGGGCAGTGTCATCGCCACCCTCCCGGGCGACGACATCTCCGTCGGTGCGGCGGCCGCGTACGCGGTGTGGCTCGGCCTGCTGGCCCTGGCCGCCGGCTCGGTGGCCTTCGCGCTCGCGCCGTTCCTCGGCCGTGGCGCGGCCGCGGGCATCGCCGGCGCGATCCTGTTCGGTGGCTTCATCCTCAACGGCTACCAGAGCGCCATCCCCGAACTGGCGCCGTTCGCGAACCTCACCTGGTTCGGCTGGACGGCCGACCACATCCCGCTCGCGGGGGAGTTCGACTGGGCGTCGGTGGGGCTCGTGGCGGTGGTCGCCGTGGTCCTGTGCGCGGTCGGCGTGGTGGCCTTCGTGCGACGGGACCTCGGGGCGACCAGCGCCGTCCCCACGCCCAGCCTGCCGCGCGCCCTGGTGGGTCTGCGCGGGCCGGTCGGGCGTGCCGCGGGGGAGAACCTCGCGAATGCGCTCGCGTGGGGGATCGGCCTCGGCCTGTACGGGCTGGTGATCGCGGGCTCCGGCCGGTCGTTCGTGGAGCAGCTCGGGAACTCGCCCGACTTCCAGCACCTGCTCGGGAGCGTGTTCCCGGGCATCGACATCGCGACCGTCGGTGGCTTCCTCCAGCTGCTCTACGTCGAGTTCGGTCTCATCCTCGCCGGCCTCGCCTCGGCCACCCTGGTGGCGAACTGGGCGTCGGACGAGACGTCCGGGCGGCTCGAGCTGCTGCTCGCGTCCCCGCTCGCCCGCGCCCGCTGGGTCGTCGCCGGAGGGGTCGGGATCCTGATCTCGATCGCGGTGATCATCGGGCTGGCCGCCCTGGGGATCGCCATCGGGGCGGTGATCACGGGCGGCGACATCGTCACGCCGGTGCTCGGGACGGTCGTCCTGGGGCTGTACGCGGTCGCGCTCGCCGGCATCGGGATCGCCGTCGGCGGCCTGTTCGGCACCGCGGCCGCCGGCGCGACCGTCGCGATCCTGACCATCCTGATCTGGTTCGTCGACATCATCGTGCCGGCACTCGGGCTGCCCGGGATCGTCCACGACCTGGCGTTGACCGCGCACTACGGCCTGCCGATGCTCGGCCAGTGGGACGCGGTGGGCGTCGTCGCGTCACTCCTGCTCGGCGTGGGCGGTGTCGCCATCGGCGCCTGGGGCTTCACGCGTCGCGACCTGAGCGGATAGGCGAGAGGTCGAGCGCCGCCGAGCGCCACCGTCGCTGGGCGCGTCGGATGGCACAATGCCGCCTGATGCGTTCCGTGCCCGACCTCCCGACCCGCATCGCCGGCATCCCGGTGCCGCAGGACGACATCTCGTCCGCGACGTGGCGGTGGGCGCACCGGTCGTTGCCGGACTACCTGCTCACCCATTCGGTCCGCGCCTACTGCTGGGGGGCGACGCTGGCCGCCGGCGAGGGATGGTCGTACGACGCCGCGCTCCTCTGGGCCGCGTCGCTGCTGCATGACCTGGGGCTCACGCGGATCCGGAAGAACACGATGTGCTTCGAGGTCGAGGGTGCCGAGATCGCGCGCCGGTTCCTGGAGGGCGAAGGCATGGCGCCCGAGACGGCGGAACGGGTCGCCGTCGCGATCATCCTGCACATGCAGCCGTCCGTGACGCTCGAGGACGGCGTCGAGAGCGTCCTGCTCGACCGCGCGACCAGCATCGACGTGCGCGGCGCCGACTACGCGCCTGATCGCGGCGACCAGGTCGGGCGTCATGGCGGACTTCCCGCGCCGGGCGTTCGACCGGCACTTCCTCGCCGCCATCCGGCGGGAGGCGGCGATCCGGCCGACGTGCCAGAGCGCGCGGCTGCTGCACGAGACGGACCTGGCCGGATGGATGGCGCGCTCGCCCTGGGCCACGGAGCCGAGGGGGCCCCGATGAGCGATGAGGCGACCGGAGCCAGTGGAGCCGCCGGGGCGACAGCACCTCCCGAGGCGGAACCCTATCCGCCGATCGAGCCGTACGACGCGGGGATGCTGGACGTCGGCGATGGCCAGGTCATCTACTGGGAGACGTCCGGGAACCCGGCCGGCAAGCCGGCCATCGCCTTGCATGGCGGCCCGGGCAGCGGGAGCACGCCGGGTCGGCGTCGCTGGTTCGACCCTGACCGGTACCGGATCGTGCAATTCGACCAGCGCGGCTGCGGCCGAAGCACCCCGCACGTGGGCGACCTCTCCGTCGAGCTCACGGACAACACGACCCATCACCTGATCGCCGACATCGAGCGGCTGCGTGAGCACCTCGGGATCGAGCGATGGCTGGTCTGGGGCGCGTCCTGGGGCGTGACCCTCGCGCTGGCGTATGCCGAACGGTTCCCGGCACGCGTCACGGAGATGGTCCTGCTCTCCATCACGATGACGCGGCGGTCCGACGTGCGCTGGTTCGCGCACGACACCGGCCGGTTCTTCCCGGAGGAGTGGGGACGGTTCCGGGCCGGCGTGCCCGAAGCGGAGCGTGACGGCGATCTCGTCGCCGCCTACGACCGCCTGATCAACGGTGACGCGGACCCAGCCGTCCGTCTCCAGGCCGTGCGCGACTGGGTGGCCTGGGAGGACGCGATCCTCTCCCTCGAGGATGGCTACGTGTCGCCCCACCCGCGCTGGTCCGACGAGCGGTACATGATCGCGTTCGCGCGGCTCGTGACGCACTACTTCTCGCATGGGGCGTGGCTCGAGGAGGGTGAGATCCTGGCGAAGGCCGCCCGGCTCGCCGGGATCCCGGCGCTCCTCGTGCACGGGCGCCTGGACCTTGCCGGCCCGCCGGATGTCGCCTGGGCGCTCGCCCAGGCCTGGCCGGACGCGGACCTGCACTTCATCGCCGGTGGACACACGGGTGACGCCGAGATGGACCGCCTGCTGCTCGAGGCCACGGACCGGTTCGCCGCCAGGTCCTGAGGTGCCCGCCCTTCGAAGGCCGGCTCGCCCGGGCTAGCTCGTCGCCTCCGGACCCGCGACGCCGCCCCCGGCCAACGCGTCGATCACGGGGCCGACCTGCGGCGGCAGGTGCCCGGCCGCCAGGAATCGTCGCAGGTGCTCCGCACTCCGTGGCTCGGCCGCCCGCGCCTCCGCGAAGAGGCCTCGAGCCTCGTCGACGCGGCCGGCCCCGGCGACCATGACAGCGGTCCACAGCGTGATCTGGTCGTCGTCGGGGGCGAGCGCGTGGGCCTCCTCCATCGCCGCGGCGGCCGTGGCGAGGTCGCCGGCCCTCGCGGGCGCCTCCGACCGGTCGAACGCCTCGTAGGCGCGCGCCAGGCGGAGCAGGCGGGCCAGCTCGTCGAGCGGGACGCGATGGTCCTCGACCCGAAGGTCGTACGTCGTCGCCCAGGCGGGTCCGGACGCCGGCACGACGAGCAGGGCCGCCGACTGCCGCCCGCGGACGTCGCCGCCTTCGGCTTCCGCGGCCCGCAGGGCCGCCATCAACCGGTCCGCGAGGTGGCCGGAGGTGGACCGAAACGCCGCCTCCATGGCCGGCCACACGCTGGCGCGTTCCATCATGTTGGCCTGGATCGCCAGGCCGTCGGCGATGACGTGACCGGCCTGGGCGACGCACCGGGCGCCGGTGAACGACGCCGACCGACCCATCGCGTCGACGATGCCGACCTGGCGGACCTCGCGGTCGTAGTCATCCGCGAGCAGGTCGTCGAGGACAGCCGGCGCCGCCTCGCCCGTGCGCATCCGCGCCAGGCCCAGCGGGCCATAGCTCTTGAGCGAGAACGACTGCGTGGCGACCGCGCCGATGCCCGGCTCGGCCCACGGGACGGTCTCGCCGACATTGGGCCACCGCGTCTGGACCGCCACACCGAGTTCCCCGGTCACCGGGTCGCGGGCCACGATCGAGTACGTCATCGGGCGCTCCTTGGTCTACGCCGGGATCGGCTCGAGGACGAAGACGGGGATCTGCCGCGTGGTCCGGGTCTGGTACTTCGCGTAGTCCGGCCAGGCGGCCACGGCGCGCTCCCACCAGATCGACCGCTCGGGCCCGACCGCCTCCCGGGCGAGGTAGTCGCCCTTGGCCGCCCCGTCCTGCAGCTCGACGTGGGGGTTCGCCACGAGGTTGTGATACCAGACCGGGTGCTTCTCGGCGCCGCCATCAGAGGCGACGACCGCGTACGTCCCCTCGTGCTCGACTCGCATCAGGGCGGTCTTGCGCAGCTTGCCGGTCCGGGCCCCGACGGATCGTCAGGACGATGATCGGCCGTCCGCGCAGCTCCGCCGACTGCCGGCCGTCGGTGGCCTCGTAGCGCTCGGCCTGCTTCCGTGCCCACGCGGCGGTGCTCGGTGCGTAGTCTCCCTCGAGCGGCATCGGCGAATCATCGCACCCGCGGACCTCCCGCGCCGCCGCTCATCGGCCGGAGCGTGTACACGCGCGCCCGTCGATGGGCGAGGTCCTCGAGCTCGGATGTCGTCCGGACGTCGTAGGCGGCGACCTCGACGAGGTCGGCGACCGGGAGGAACCGCCGTCCCGGATCCCCGACGAGGATGTCGATGCCGCGATCCTCGGCGCGGCGGAGCCACGGGAGCACGCGCGCCGCGAACGTCGCCTCGTACCACGCGTCACCCACGATGACCACGTCGACATCCGGCGGGTCGTCGTCCAGGACGTCGCGCGCGCAGCGCCCCGACGCGCACGCGGTTGGCACGAGCGTTCAGGGGGATCGCCGCGATGGCATAGGGGTCGATGTCCACGCCGGTCGCCGCGGCCGCGCCGGCGCGCATCGCCGCGATCGCGCACAGCCCGGAACCGGACGCGAGGTCGAAGACGCGTCGACCCGCCACCGCCTCTGGGTGATCGGCGAGATACCGGGCGAGGGCGAGACCACCGCCCCAGGCGACCGCCCAGTAGGGGAGGGGCGCGTCGGGATCGCCCGATGCCTGCTGGAGGGCATGCCAGACGGGCAGCACGTCGTCGGCGAGGTGCAGTCGGATCGCCGGCACGTCCGGGACGGGCCGGAGCGTGGTGTGGCGAAGCACGAAGGCTCGGGCGGACGTGGCCATCGTCCGACTCTACGCCACGGCGAGGGACGGATCGGCGTGCGATGATCGGCGCGCCCCACGATCCGAGGAGAAGTCCCATGGCCGGCCCCACCACCGTCGACGAGTACATCGCCGCGCTCCCGAAGGAGCGGCGTGCGACCGTGGTGCAGTTGCGGCGGACCGTGACGGTCGCGGCCCCCGGTGCCACCGAGACGATCGCCTACCAGATGCCGGCCCTCCGGAGTCACGGCGACCAGTTCCTGATGTCCTACGCCGCGTACAAGCACCACTACAGCCTCTTCCCCGCGAGCGGCGCCGTCATCGAGGCGCTGGGCGACGCGCTGACCCCGTACCTCGCCGGGAAGGGGACCATCCGGTTCCCGGCGGACCAGCCGCTCCCGGTCGATCTCGTGACCAGGGTCGTCCAGGTCCGGGTCGCCGAGAACGCCGCGAAGGCGAAGGGCTGAGGGCGCATCCGCGCTGATCCGAGGAGGGACTCCGGCGTTGTCGACCGAAACCGTCACCGGGCTGCTGCTGATCCTCGTCCCGATCGCCTTCAATCTCGCGTTCTTCGAGCTCGGCCGCGCGTTCGACTACCCGGACATCCTTCGCAAGGAGCCCGACGAGATCCTCCGACGGTTCGCCGCGGGCGGCGCGGGGCTGATCCTGCGCTGGGAAGCCCTGCTCCTCAGCGCGTTCCTGATGCTCCCGCTCGCGGCGCTCGTGGCCGTGGTCCTGGGTGCGGCGCCCGCGCTCACGGCCCTCTCGATCGTGATCGGTGCGGCGGCGGCCCTCGTGCAGTCGCTGGGCCTCGTCCGGTGGCCGTTCGCCGTGCCCGAGCTGGCCCGGCGGTACGTCGCGGCGCCGGACGGTCCGGACGGTGACGCGACCCGTCGCACGGTGGAAGTCGTCTTCGCCACGCTCCATCGGCTCCTCGGGGTCGGGATCGGCGAGCATCTCGGGTATCTCTGCACCGGCCTGTGGACACTGCTCGTGGCGGCGTCGATGCTCACGACGGATGTCGTCCCGTCGTGGCTGGGCGTCATCGGTGTCCCAATCGGCCTGGCGCTCCTCGTCGGCACCCTCGAATTCGTCGGGCCGAACGAGCCGGACGGCTGGCCGCTCGCCGGGATGATCGTGCCGATCGCGTACATCGCCTGGTCGGTCTGGCTCATCGCGTTCGGCGTCCTCCTCCTGGTCTGACGGGCGATCGCCGAGGGCGGGCCGGACCTCGCGCCGCCGTCGAAGCTGTCTAGTGGCGGGCCTTTCGGCCTATTGGCGCTTCCGCGACGCGGTGGTTGCCTCGAATCACGGCCGCGAGTCCACGACGGCCGATCGAGGAGGTCACGCCGATGCCGATCGTGCGCGCGGGTCCGAACCAGTACCTGTTGGTGGGGCGCGGGGGAGGGCTCGAGAACCGGGGTTCGGCCGTCCAGGCGATCCTTCGCCCGGGCACCATCTACGTCCTCGATCCCGAGCACGAAGCAGGAGGCCGCGTTCGAGTTCACGCAGGAGACGAAGGACGGCATCCCGCTCCGGTTCAAGGGCACGGTCATCTACCGGATCACGGACCCGGGCGCCGCCGCCCGACTCTTCGACTTCAGCGGTGGGGACGGCGTCGGGCAGATCACCACGCTCCTCACCCATGTCTGCCTCGGTGAGCTGCGCCACGCCGTCTCGCACATGACGATGGTCGAGTGCATCGAGCAGCGCAAGACCACGCTCAGCGGCGTCGTCGAGACGGCGATGCAGGCGACCATCCGCGACGGCGACGAGCAGGGGCGTGCCTGGGGGATCGACGTCGAGGTCGCCCAGGTCGCCCAGGTCTTCATCGTCGACGCGGCCCTCCGGCAGCAGCTGGAGGCCGAAGTCCGCAACGACATCAAGCTCAAGAGCGATCAGTCGGACATCCGGTCGAAGCAGGAGATCCGGCTGGCCGAGCTGGCTGCCGAGGGCCGCGTCCAGGAGCAGAAGCTCGCCAGTGACCGGGACGTGCTGCGACGCGAGGAAGCGCTGGAGATGGCGACGATCGAGCGGGAGCGGCGCCGGCAGACCGAGGCCCTCGCCACCGAACAGCAGGCCCTGGAGCTCGCCCGAGAGCGATCCCACGGGCAGCTGGCGGCCGACCTGGACCGCGTGGACTCCGGAGACGCCCGTTCGGCTGCACGAGATCGAGCGGCAGGGCGCGGTCCTCCGCGAGACGCTGGAACTCCGCCGGCTCCAGCACCAGGTCCAGGCGCTCGAAGTCGAGCGCGACCTGCTGCTCGCCCGTGCCCAGCAGGACATGCGTCGCGAAATGCTCCCGCTCGAACAGGCACCTCGGATCGTGGAGGCGGCCTCGGGCGTCCTCCGCGGCACGAACCTGTCGATCTACGGCGAGGACGGCCAGCTGCTCGGGCAGCTCGCGCCGATCTTCGACCTGCTGACCCGTGCTGTGGGCCAGGCAACGCAAGGCGTCGCGCCGGCCGTCCCGCCGGTTGCGGAGCCGGTGGCTGCCGACGCGGGTGCCGGAGCGGACGCTCGCTGAAGCGGGCCGCCGTGGCGGGTACCCTAGGCCGATGGAGCCACGGATCCTCGGCATCGTGGGCGGCGTCGGTCCGGAGTCGACGATCGACTACTACCGGTCGATCGTCTCGGGCTGGCGCCGGCGCCGGCCCGACGGCACGTTCCCGCGGGTCACCATCGCGAGCGTGGACGGCGGGACGGTCATCGCGCAGCTCGGTGCCGGCGAGTTCGAGGCCGTCGGACGGGCGTTCGGGGCGGCGGTCTCGGAACTCGCCGCCGCCGGGTGCGGGCGAGCCCTGATCGCGTCCAACGCCGGCCATCTCGCGTTCGAGCACCTTGCGCCCTCGCCGGCGATCGGGCTCATCCACATCGTCGATGCCGCGCGTGACGCGGCGCTCGCCGCGGGCCACCGACGGCTCGGGATCATCGGGACGACGTTCGTCATGCGGTCGAGCCTGTTCACGGACCGCATGGTCCCGGCCGGCATCGAGGTGATCGTGCCGTCGCCCGAGGAACAGGACATCGTGCACGGGATCTACCTCGGCGAGCTCGTGGAAGGCGTGTTCCGCGACGAGAGCCGGGACCGCGTGGTCGCGGTGATCGCCGCGATGCGAGACCGCGACGGGATCGACGGGGTCATCCTCGGCGGGACGGAGTTGGCGTTGATCCTGACCGAGCCGACCTACGCCGCCGTGCCGATCCTCAACACGGCACGGATCCACATCGAGGCGGCCGTCGACTGGCTGCTCGGCCAGGCGTAGCGACCGCGGATGGCGGTGCGCGCGTCGGGCCGGAGCTCAGGCCTCCCGGCTCAGGATGACGACGCCGTAGGGACCGACCGAGACGCGGCCGCTCTGGTCGAACCCGTCCGCCGGCGGGCCGTCCGCCTCGAGGTCGAAGACGTCGTGGCTGCCGAACTCCGGGTCGTAGGTGGACGCATCGGCGTTGAACCGGACGTTCCAGCGGCCCGGCGCGGGCAAGCCCAGCGGGAGGTCGTCGACGGTCCGATCGGCGAAGTTCGCGATCACGACCGTGTCGTCGTGCGGCCCGCCGTCCATCCACCGGTGCATGGCGAGCAGTTTGGCGTCGTCATCGGCACGGATGATGGCGACATTGGAACCCCGCAGGCCGCGGGTGACGCCGTCGCGATCGCGGCGAAGGGCGATGAGGTCGCGGTGCAGGCGAAGGATCCCGCGGTTCGTGCTCGCCTTCTCCCAGTCGAGGGCCACCGTGTCGTCGAACCACCGGTCCTCAAGCAGTTCCTGTCCCTGGAACAGCATCGGCATGCCAGGAGAGGTGAGGACGAGGGCCGATCCGAGGACGGACCGCTTCTTCGCCCACCAGTCGTCAGCGGTTCCCGGCGAGATCTCCTCGGGGACGCGGGTCCGTCCATTGGCGACCTCGTCGTGCGATTCGGTGTAGATGACCCGCTGGAGCGCCGCGCCGCGGCCTTCGCCGAGGATCGCGGTCACGACGTCGTCGATGTCGCGGTCCGCATCGTCGGAGGCGACCAACGCCGGACGGACCCGATAGATGAACCCGGCGTCCCACTGCGCGTCGAACCCCGCGCCGCCCTCGTCGGTGGGCGTCGTCAGGGCAGGGTCGTCCCGCATGTCCTCGGCGATGCTGATCTTCCAGGGCTGGCGGCCTCGGATCTCGTCGGTCAGCCACGCCAGGAAGGACCAGCCGTCCGGGAGCGCTGACGCCGGGTCGCCCGGGTCGCCATCCACGGTCCGGATGTTCACGGTCGCGTCGAAGCGGAGGCCGTCGCAACGGAACTCCTCGAGCCACGTCAGGGCGCTGTCCCGCAGGAACGTGCGCACCTCGCCGCGGCCGTAGTCGGGACGAGTGTCGCCCCACGGCGTGACGGCACGGTCGTCGTTGTAGACGTAGATCCCGCCGCCGTCGTCCTCGTGCCAGCCGTCGAACCGCCAGAGGTCGAGATCGGACGGCCCGAGATGGTTGTAGACGACGTCGACGATCACCGCGATCCCATGGGTGTGTGCGTCGCGGACGAATCGCTTGAACGCATCCGGGCCGCCGTAGCCGGATTCGATCGCGAACAGGTGCGCCGGGTTGTACCCCCACGAGACATCACCGGCGAATTCGAACGGGGGCATCACCTGGACGGCGGAGACGCCGAGTCGCTCGAGGTAGGGGAGGCGCCGGCGGGCCGCGTCGAACGTTCCGCGCCGGTCTTCGGTGGCGGCGAACGTCCCGATGTGCATCTCGTAGATGACCAGGTCGTCCCATGAGGGCGTGCTGAACGCGTCGTCGCCCCAGTCGAAGGCCGCCGGGTCGTAGACGATGCTGTTCCCGACCGAGTTGGTGACGTGGCGGGCGTACGGATCCATGCGCGACAGGTCGCCGTCGTTCGTCCGGATCGTGAAGCGATACTCCGCACCGGCCTCGACCCCGTCCACGTCCGTGGACCACACGCCGCTCGAGCCGTCACCGTCAAGGCGCAAGGCGGTCCGGTCCTGCGCCCAGTCGTCGAACGAGCCGGTCACGAACACCGCGCTCGCGTGGGGCGCCCACACGCGGAACGTGGTCCCGCCGGCGTACGGGATCGCGCCCATGCCCGGGCGACTCGATGGAGCCTTCAGGCGGACGGTTCCTCCGGGATCACCGCGCGCAGGAACTCGTCCAGCCCCTCGCCGGAGCCGATGAGCCGCAGGGCTCGGGCCGCGGTGGTGTCGAGGCTGCGGTCGTAGTCCTCGCCGTACGTGACGGCGGCGATGCTCAGATGGGCTCGCAGCGCCGCGCGCGCCGCATCGGCGTCACGTGCCTCGATCGCGTCGTAGGCGACCCGGTGGTACGGCGCACTCTGGCGGATGACCTCGCGGTCGCCGGCGCTGCGGACCATCAGCTCCACGGTCAACCCCCGGATCGAGGCGAACATCGTCTCGATCATCGGGTTGTGCGACGCGGCGACGAGCGCGGTGTGGAAGGCCAGGTCGTTCCGGACCCGGTCGAGCGGTGTCGCGCTGTTCTCGAGGCGTTCCAGCGCCACGCCGAGGGCGGCGAGGTCGTCGGCGTCGGCATGCTGTGTCGCGAGCGCGGCGGCCTCGGTCTCGAGCATGAGCCGGGCCTCGGACAGCTGGCGAGCGGTGGTGCCGCGGCGCCGGTACTCGAGGTCCAGGGGCTGGAACCGGCGCGGTGCCGTGCCGCTCAGCACGAAGGCCCCTCGGCCAGCCTCCACCTCGATGAGTCCGCGTTCGATGAGCGAGCGGAGCGCCTCCCGGACCATCGGCCGGCTGGCCCCGAACTCGACCGCGAGGTGGCGCTCGGACGGAAGCCGGTCGCCCGCCGCGAGCTCGCCGGAGAGGATCCGCTCCGCCAACGCGCCCGCGATCGCGTCACCCGAATTCCTCGATGCGTCCGCGAAGGCCGCGCCGCGGCGAGGCGACGGCTCCACGCGGACCGGTCGTGACTCGGTGTCGCTCAAGGACTCCTGGACCTCCTGAGAGTGGTGATTGACGCCAGATTAGCCGCCGTGGCACCATCATGCGACTGGTATGACCGGTATGACCACTTGACGCGAGGCAAGATGGGTGGCAAGGGATCGATGACCGAACCCGGGGCGATCAGCCCGGAGCGTGCCGAGCGGCCGCTGGTGCTCGCCGTGGACATCGGGTCGTCGTCGGTGCGCGCCGCGATCCACGACCGCCGGGGACGGACCGTTCGCGGATGCGTCGCACGGGTCCGGTACACCTGGGAGGCCGGCCCGGACGGCGCGGTCCGGCTGCCCCTTCCGACGGCATTGGATCTGGTGGGGGAGGCCCTGGACCGGATCGCGGTCATCGCGGGAGCCCTGGCTGGTGAGGTGGTCGCCGGCGGCATCTCGTGCTTCTTCCACAGCATCGTCGGCCTCGACGGGTCCGGCCATGCGGTGACGCCGGTGCTGTCGTGGTCCGACACGACGAGCGCCCGCGATGCGGCCGTCCTCCGCGGACAGGTCGACGCGGCCGCGGTCCATGCCTGTACCGGGGCGCCGATCCATGCGAGCTACTGGCCGGCGAGGGTCCGTCGCCTGCGACGGGAGCGGCCGACGATCCGCCGCTGGGCGGGCCTTCCGGACCTGCTCGTGGGCTCGATGACGGGGCGAGCTGTCGTCAGCCGATCGATGGCTTCCGGGACGGGGCTCCTCGACCGCGCCCGAGGTTCGTGGGCAGAGGGGCTGCTGGAGCAGATCGGAGTCGCACCGAGCCAGCTGCCGGCGATCGTCGGCGACGACGAGCCCGTCGGGCCGCTGGCGGGCGCGGCCGCGGATCGGTGGCCGTCGTTCGCGAAGGCGTCGTGGTTCCCGGCCTGGGGCGACGGCGCCTGTGGCAATGTCGGCCTCGGAGCGGTCCGTCCGGGGTCGGCGGCGCTCATGGTGGGCACCTCTGGCGCGCTGCGAACCGTCGTGCCGGTGCCGGCCCCGGCGGTCGGCCCAGGGTTGTTCGCCTATCGCCTCGGCGACGGCACGCTACTCGGCGGTCAGCTGAGCGAGGGCGGTGGGGTGCTCGCATGGGCGAGCCAGCTGCTCCGTCGGTCGCCCGCCGAGCTCGACCGGGCCGCCGAGAGGCTGGATGCCGACGCCCACGGGCTGACAGTCCTGCCCTATACCGTCGGTGAGCGCGGCATCGGCTACCACGACGACGCCCGTGGTGCCTTCGTCGGATTGACGGCCGGGACGGACGCCGCCGCCATCCATCGCGCGCTCCTCGAATCCATCGCCTACGGCTTTGTCGCGATCGACGAGCGCCTCTCCGAGACGTCGCCATCGCCGCTCGCCGTCACCGCGTCGGGCGGCGCCTTGACGCACTCCCCGCTCCTCGCACAGATCCTGGCCGACGTGCTCGGCCGGGACATCGCCCTGGCGCGCGGCGCGGAGGCATCCCGGCGCGGCGCGGCACTCCTGGCGCTGCAGGGGGCCGGGGTGGTGGACTCGCTCGAGTCGGTGCCGGGTCCGGTGACCCAAGACGTACGCTTCGATCCCGACCGGTCCGCGCGCTACCGGGCCGCACGCGCGCGGCAGGAGCGTTTGTACGACTTGGTGCTGGGGCGGCCGTCATGAAGGCCGGGGTCATCGTGCCGCAGGGCTGGACGGGCGAGTACGACGGCTGGGACTCGCGGGCCGCCTGGCAGCGGACGGTCGAGGTGGCGCGCCAGGCCGAGGCCCTGGGCTTCGAATCGATCTGGCTCTTCGACCACTTCCAGACGTTCCCCGAGCCCACCGACGAGATCACGTTCGAGTCGTTCACGTCGCTGGCCGTCCTGGCCGCCAGGACATCCCGTGTCCGTCTCGGGCACATGGTCGTGTGCGCCGGGTTCCGCAACCCGGCGCTCGTTGCGAAGATGGTGGCGACCATGGACGTCCTGAGCGACGGGCGCATGGAGCTCGGGATCGGGTCAGGCTGGAAGCGCGACGAGTACGTCGCGTACGGCTTCGACTTCGCGAACCGGCCGGAGCGGCTGGCGCGGCTCCGCGACAGCCTGGAAGTCATCACGAGGATGCTGGCCCCCGGGGCCACCGTCCGGGCGTCCTATCGCGGCGAGCATGCCAGCGTCGAGGATGCGATCAACGTCCCGAAGCCGCTTCAGGCGCATCTGCCGGTCGTGGTCGGCGGGAACGGTCCCGAGGTCACGTGGCGCCTCGCGGCACGGTTCGCGGACGAGATCAATCTCGACAAGATGCTGCCCGACGCGGTCGCCGAGGCGCTGCCCGTGATCCGTTCGCGATGCGAGGAGATCGGGCGCGACCCGGCGACGCTCCGCGTGTCAGTCCACATCTCGCGCCACGACAAGGTGACGCCGGGCGCAGAACGCGTGGATCGACTCGCCAGGTACCGCGAACTCGGCGTGTCGCGGACGATCGAGTTCCTGCCGGCCTCCGCGCGCGACGATGACGCACTCGAGGCCTACGCCGAGGACGTCGTGGCCGCCGGCGTGGACCAGGCGGAGTCCCACCGATGAACCGGACGGGCTGTCGACCGGCCGAGCCCACGGAACGGGCCGGGCGACCACGGAAAGGAGGGTCGGACGACCAGGGACCATGACCCGGACCGCGACGCAGATCCGATCGAGCCGTCCAGGCGCCACTCGCCCGGACGTGCGGGGGTGAGGACGAGAACGAAGAACCCGACGGAGGAGGAGAGCACGATCATGTCGATCCGACGAATGGCCGCGATCTTGTCGATCGCTGCCATGGCATTCGCCGCGTGTAGCAGCGGGAGCGCCAGCAGCGCACCGAGCGCGGCGGCCAGCACCGCTCCCACGACGGCCGCGAGCACGGCCGCCAGCGTGGCGCCGAGCGCCGCTTCCGCCTGCAAGGTCGGCGTGTCCTGGTTCACGTTCCAGGAAGAGCGCTATGGGCTTCGAGACCAGCCAGCCCTCAAGGCGGCGGTCGAGGCGGGCGGCGGCGAGTACATCGCCAACGACGCCAAGAACTCGGCCGAGACGCAGACCACCAATGTCGAGACCCTGATCGCCCAGGGCGCGAACGTCCTCGTGATCGACGCGTTCGATTCCGAGGCGATCCTGCCCTCGGTCGCCGCGGCGAAGGCGGCAGGCATCCCGGTCATCGCGTACGACCGGCTCATCGAGGACCCGAGCGTGCTGTACCTGACCCACGACAACGTCGAGGTCGGGCGGATGATGGCTCGCGAGATGATCAAGGCCCTGCCGAAGGGCAACTACGCGATCATCAAGGGTGACAAGGCCAATCCCAATTCCCTGTTCCTCGATGACGGGTTCAAGGAGATCATCGGCGACGCCGTGAAGGCCGGTGACATCAAGCTCGCGGCCGAGCAGTTCACCGACAACTGGGACCCGAAAGGCGCCCAGACCGAGATGGAGCAGATCCTGACGTCCGCGGGCAACAAGATCGACGGCGTGCTCTCCGAGAACGACGGGATGGCCGGCGGCGTGGTCGCCGCTCTCGCCGCCCAGGGCCTCGAGGGCAAGGTCCTGGTCACCGGGCAGGACGGCGACGCCGCGGCGCTCAACCGCGTGGCGCTGGGGACCCAGCTTGTCGACATCTGGAAGGACAGCAGCGAGCTCGGCACGGCCGCCGGGAACGCGGCGGTCCAGCTGTGCAAGGACAAGGACGTCACGAAGGTCGCCGGCACGTCCCCCTACACCACGCCGGGCGGGAAGACCGTGTCCTCGATCCTCCTCAAGCCGATCCCGATCCTGAAGGACAACCTCAACGTCCTGCTCGACGCCAAGTGGATCGACGCGGCCACCCTCTGCAAGGGCGTGACCCCGGGCTCCATCCCGGCCTGCCCATAGGCTGACGACCCGCGAGAGCGATCTGCGCCCCGCGCTGCGGCATCGCCGCGACGCGGGGCGTCACCGTGTCTAGCTCCTCGTGAGATGCAGCAGGCCGAAGATCCCGCCCTGCGGATCCTCGATCATCGACATCCTCCCGCCCGGGAAGTCCATCGGGGCCAGCATCGCGTGACCGCCGGCCGTAACGGCCTTTGCGGTCGACGCATCCACGTCGTCGACGCCGAAGTAGACGAGCCAGTAGTTCGGCATCGAGGCGGGCGCCAGCTCGCTCAGCTCGGTCGCGCCGGCGATGCTCGTGCCGTCGATCTGGAACTCCGTGTAGGGCATCTCCGGACTGTCGCTGGTGTGGAGCTGCCATCCGAAGACGTCGTGGTAGAACGGGAGCCACGTGCCGACGGTGCGGGCGTTGAGTTCGGCCCACTCGAACGCGCTCGTCCCCTGCGTCTGGAACCCGCCCATCTCGATGGGCTGCCAGGCCGAGATGACGGCGCCGCCCGGATCGGCGAAGACCGCCATCCGGCCCTGGTCGCCGACATCGAAGGCGGGCATGACCACCTGGCCGCCGGCGGCGACGACCTTCGCGGACAGCGCGTCCGCGTCGTCGGTGCCGATGTAGACCGCCCAGGCTGTCGGCTGCTCCGGCGACATCGTCGGGCCGATCCCGGCGACGTCCTTGCCGTCGAGCAGCGCACGTCCATAGCCGCCGTACTGCGGGTCCGGACTCACATGGATGTCCCAGCCGAAGACCTCGGCGTAGAACGCACGGGCACCTGGAGCGTCTGTCGTCCCGAGGTCCACCCAGGCTGGCTTGTTCGCGATCGCGGTCGCAGCGTTCGTCATGACGGCACCTCCACGTGCTGACGTCGCGCTATCCCGGTCCGGGGTAGGGAAGCGCCATTGTCCTCCTGTTCCGGCGTCCTGACCTTTCCGCTCCGTTAACGGTCCGCGCCGGCTAGGGGCTCCAGAACCCGATCTCGCCGTCGAGGCTGACCGGCGGTCCGCCATCGGGGAAGAACCCGTCGACGTGGGTCACCCCATCCGCGTCCATCTGGGGGAGCAGGAAGGACGTGCCGTCCGGTGCCCAGAGCCGGTGACTCAGCGCGTACTGGTCGAAGTAGGTCAGGAGCTGGTCGACGTACTGCTGGCCCGGGACGACCCGGCGCTGGGACCGGACCTGACCGGTGGCGACGTCGACGAAGACCAGCTGGATCGTGTTCTGGCCGTCGGGTGCCGGGGACGCCGCCCCGATGGTCGACACGTTCGAGCCGCCGGCCGCCGGCAGGAGCTTGATCGCGGCGATCGTGGCGCCGTCCGGCGACCAGGCGAAGCTCACCACGGCGCCGTCGAGGAGCGTCCGTGTCGCCCCGTCCGTGGCGTCGACGAGCCGCAGCGGCCCGATCGGGATGCCGAGCGGCGTCGCCAGCGGCGCGGTCGCGCCGATCGCCGCGAGGGTGTCCCCGCCGGGGTCGAAGTCCAGAGCCGCGGGGCCGAAGACCGGCATCGAGTGCTCGGACGACCCGTCGCGGGCGGCGACGACGACCGCATCCTGACCGGCATCGCCCGCTCGCACGTAGCCCGCGAACGCGCCGTCGGCGCTCACATCCGGGGACCGGAAGGTGCCGGGCGCCTTGATGGCCGGGGCGGACGCCTTCCCGTCCAACCCGATCTCGCCCAGGAACGCCTGGGCGCCGTCGCCGACATGGGCCAGCAGATGGCTCGAGTCGATCCAGTCGTAGTAGAAGGGCGATCCCGTCCGGATCACGGCGTCCGAGCCGCTGCCGTCCACCGGCGCACTCCCGTCGGCGGGCGCGATCCGCAGGGAGATGTCGTTCGCCTCCGCGGCCAGGAACGAGACAGAGGCACCGTCCGGCGTCCACGACAGGTAGAACGGCGCCGCGGTCGCGTTCTGGAAGATCACGTGGGGTTTGACGAGCGAGGGATCGGTCCCGGCCCCCCCGACGTCGATGACGACGATCGCCGTCTCCGTTGCGCCGGTTCGGACGGCGGCGACCTTCGAACCGTCAGGCGACCAGGTCGGGAAGCCGTAGGTGCCGTCCTGCGCGTCCGCGAGGAGCTGGGCGTGCCCGCCGGGATCCGCGATCCACATCGATCCGTCCTGGTGGACCAGTGCGACCGAGCCCGACGCGGCGAGCGCGCGAGGGGCCGCCGCCGACGAGGCGGGGGTCGGCAGCGGCGTCGGGTTCGCCGCCGCGCTGGAGGTGGATGTGGGTTCGGATGTGGCAGAAGGAGCGCCACTCGCGACCGCGGAGCCCCCTGCGGTGGGGACCGGCGGCGTCGGTGCACAGGCCACGCCGACGACGGCGAGGATGATGCAGACGGCCGCCAGACGGCCGTCGGCTCGGATCGGCGCACGACGGCGACCGAATCCCACTCCGATCCCTCGTGCGTCCATCAACCGACGATACGCGCGAACGGCCACGACGGATGCGCCTACGCGTGGATCGCGTCGACGGTGATCCTCCGTGCGTGGATGCGGCAGATGACCCGGGTCTCCCGATCGGCCTGCGCGGCCGGGTAGATGCCGCCGTAGTAGTGCTGATGTCGCGTGTACTTCCTGGTGAGCACGTCGAGATGCTCGCGGCCCCCATCCATGACGAGCTCGGCCTCGCCGCGGATCTGGATGAACCGCGCGGTGTCGTCCGGGTCGACGACGAGCAAGCTCACGGCGCGATCGCCGAGCAGGTTTCGACCCTTCTGTCGTTCAAGCGTCGTGTTCACGCGGACGCATCCGTCACGCATGTCGATCCACACCAGGCTCGACTGCGGCTGCCCATCGCGCCCCATCGTCGTGAAGACCGCGACGATGGGACGGCGCACAAGGTCCAGGTGGTCGGCGGGGATGGCGGCTGCGACGGCCGGAGGCGTGCTCGTCATCGTGGTGGCGCCACGGGCGTCGCATCCAGGGCGACCACGTGTGTCGGCCGGATCAGGCACAGGATCGGCACTTCGGTCGTCGCGAACCGCGCCGGGATCGCATCGCCGAAATAGCTGAGCGATCGCCCGCCGTACTTCGAGGCGATCTCGTCCAGGTGCCGCGCGGCGCCGTCCTCGGTCATCGCGACGACCGTGCCGCGGATCTCCAGGTATCGGAGCGGTCGTCGGGGGTCGTAGCAGAGCAACGTGACCCGCGGGTTCCGACGCATGTTCCGTTCCTTCTGGAAGCCACGCATCGTATTCACGCGGACGAACCCGTCGGCGGTGTCGCACCAGACCACCGAGGTCTGCGGCGAACCGTCGGGCATGACGGTCGTCAGGGCGGCGACCGGCGGGCACTCGACCAGGTCTCGGTGCGAGGCCGGGATCTCGTTCGGCGCATGCCCACGGAGAAGACCGATCGACGACATCGCCTCATCACCTTGGCAGGACCGCACCGAATCATCCCCGATGAGCTGCCCGACTACGAGTGCCGAAGCGACCGAACGGCACGATCAAGACGACCCTGCGGACAGGGCTTGCGTCCGCTGTAGATATACGTATACTCCTACGTATGTCCACCGACGCAGCCGGGAGTTACGATGTCCACGTGCCGAACAAGACCATCTACGTCTCCCAGGGAGACCTCCCCCTCTTCGACCGCGCGCAGGAGCTCGCCGGCGACAATCTCTCGGCCGCGATCTCCGCGGCGCTCCGTCGCTATGTCGACATCGAAGAGGGCAAGCGAGAAGGGTTCGACGAGATCATCGTCCGGGTCGGGATCGGCAAGGGCCGCAAGGTCCGGTTCACCGGCCACCTCATCGGGGAGTGGGTCGACACCTCGTACAGCCGCGTGGACCAGTACCGGGTCTACCGCGGACGCCGCGGGAAGTTCGTCCTGCACATCGAGCGCAGCGCGGCCTTCACCATGGTCGACGGGGAAGGGAAGCCGGCCGGCTGGCGCGGCTACCTCGGGATCGGGAACATCAGCTACGGCTCGACGCCCGAGGAGTCCACGCTCGACGTCATCGACTCGCTCGAGGAGTTGCGCGGCCGCGTCCCGCAACAGCTCTTCGACATGGTCGCGAAGGCGCCCATGGTCCCGGAGCTGGAAGAGCTCGACGTCTAGCGCTGGCGCCGTCGCTCGAGGCGCGGCGTGATGGCCACAGGAACGACGCACCCGGCGATCCGGGCGGTCGGACTCCGCAAGTCGTACGGCACGCAGGTCGTCCTCGACGGCATCGACCTGGAGATCGCGGCCGGGACCGTCTTCGCGCTGCTCGGTCCGAACGGTGCCGGCAAGACCACGACCGTCCACATCCTCTCGACACTCATCGCGGGCGATGCCGGTGACGTCCGCGTTGCCGGCCACGATGTCGCCCGTGACCCCGATGCGGTCCGCGAGGTCATCGGCCTCACCGGGCAGTTCTCCGCCGTGGACGCCCTGTTCACCGGTGAGGAGAACCTCCAGCTGATGGCGGATCTCCGCCACCTCGGCAAGGCCGAGGGGCGGCGACGGGTCGCTGCGGCCCTCGAGCGATTCGGCCTGGTCGAGGCTGCGAAGAAGCCCGCGTCCTCGTACTCGGGCGGGATGCGACGGCGTCTGGACCTCGCCATGACGCTCATCGGCGACCCGCGGATCATCTTCCTCGACGAACCGACAGCCGGGCTGGATCCGCGGAGCCGCCGCGTCATGTGGGAGATCATCCGCGAGCTGGTGGCTGACGGCGTGACCATCTTCCTGACGACGCAGTACCTCGACGAGGCCGACCGGCTGGCTGACCGGATCGCCATCCTCGACCACGGCCGGATCGTGGCCGAAGGGACGCCAAGCGAGCTCAAGCGGCTCGCGCCGGCTGGATCCATCGAGCTCACCTTCGACGACGCCGAAGCACTCGCGCATGCCGCGGCGGTCCTTGGGGACGGTTCGCCGAACGAGGAGACCCTGACCCTGGAGGTGCCGGGTGACGCCGGCACCGGGTCGCTGCGGACCCTGCTCGACCGACTCGACGCGGCGGCGATCGAGGTCGGCTCACTCGCGATCCGAACCCCCGATCTCGACGACGTGTTCCTGTCGCTCACGGCCGATCCGGCTGATCCGGCTACCCAGGAGGCCAGCGTCCGATGACCAGCTACCCGCTCCTCGTCGCCGACTCCGCGACGATGCTCCGTCGAAACCTGCGCCGGATGCGCCGGTACCCCTCGTTGACGTTCTTCATCGCCGGGTTCCCGGTCGTCTTCCTGCTCCTGTTCGTGTTCGTCTTCGGCGGCACGCTCGGGGCTGGGCTCGGCGGCGTGTCCGGTGGTCGGGCGGAGTACACGGCCTACGTCCTGCCCGGCATCCTCCTGATCACCGTGGCCGGCGCCGCGCAGGGGACGACGCTCGCGGTCGCCATGGACATGTCCGGCGGCATCATCGCCCGATTCCGCACCATGGCGGTCGCGCGCACGTCGGTCCTGACCGGACACATCGTGGGCAGCGTGATCCAGACGATGCTTGCCTTGGCCGTGGTCGTCGTGGTATCGCTGCTGATCGGGTTCCGACCGACGACGGGACCGATCGAGTGGATCGAGACGGCGGGCATCCTCGCGCTCGCCGCCCTCGCGATCAGCTGCCTCTCGGTCGCGCTCGGCATGGTCACGGACAACGTCGAAACCGCCAGCAACCTGCCGATGTTCCTCATCATCCTGCCGTTCCTGAGCAGCGGCTTCGTCCCGACGGACTCGATGCCCGACGGCCTGGGCTGGTTCGCCCAGAACCAGCCGTTCACCCCGGTGATCGAGACGGTGCGGAGCCTCCTCCTGGGGACCCCGATGGGGGACAGCGGACGGCTCGCGGTGGCCTGGTGCCTCGTCCTGTCGGTGGGCGGCTATCTCTGGGCCACGCGGTTGTACGAGCGCGTCCGCGCGAGCTCGTAGGGATTGCCGCCCCGCGCAGCGAGACGTCAGGGTTGACTTATATAAGCCGCGCCTTCTAGACTACCCATGATGCACGCGTTCGATGTCCTCGGCGACCCGGTCCGGCGACGGATCCTTGTGCTCCTCGCCGGCGGGGAGCATGCCTCGGGAGATATCGCGGCCATCGTGCAGCACGAGTTCGGGATCTCGCAGCCGGCGGTCTCGCAGCATCTCAAGGTGCTGCGGGAGAGCGGGTTCGCGACGGTCCGGCCCGACGGCGCCCGGCGGCTCTATGCGGTCGATCCGGCGCCACTCCACGCGGTCGACGACTGGCTCGACCCGTTCCGGCACTTCTGGACACAGCGCCTCGACTCTCTGGCCACCGAGCTGGCACGCGGCAGTCGAAGCCGTCGCGCGGCGACGGACACACTCAAGGAGGGACCTATCCGATGATCGATATCGTCCGCGAGATCGAGGCCGTCCAGCGCGAGGTCGGCAGCGGCCGGATCGCGGCCGGCGAGGGCCGGACCGTCCGCCTCCGCCGGACCTACGACGCGCCGATCGACGACGTCTGGGATGCCGTGACGACCGCGGAGCGGATCACCCGATGGTTCCTGCCGATCAGCGGTGACCTGCATGTGGGCGGGCGCTACCAGCTCGAAGGCAATGCCGGGGGCGAGGTCCTGGTCTGCGAGCCACCGCACCGGTTCCGCGTGACCTGGGCATATGGCGAGGTCACGAGCCCGTCCGACCTCTCCGAGCTCGAGGTGCGACTCACCTCGCCGGGGGAGGGGATGACCACGCTGGAACTCGAGCACACGGCGATCGTCCCCGAGGATGCCTGGGCCATGTTCGGCCCCGGTGCCGTCGGCGTCGGCTGGGACGGGGGCCTGCTCGGACTGTCGCTCCATCTTCAGGGCCTGTCCGGCGGCGATCCCGTCGCGTGGCAGCTGTCCGAGGAGGGTCGCGCGTTCAACACTCGATGCAGCGTGGCCTGGGGCCTCGCGAACGAGGCGGCCGGCGCGGACCACGACGCGGCGGCGAGCGCCGTCGCGAACACCACGGCGTTCTATGCGCCGGAGCCCGGCGCCTCATCCTGACCGTCCCGGGCGTCGCCTAGGGCCGGCTGTCGAGGAAGGCCGTGTCCTCCGGTCCGAACGCGAGACCCGTCCGCTCCCACTCGGCGTAGCGCATGACCAGGCCGTCGTCGTCGACGGTCAGCTCGGCGGCGAAGTCACCGCTCGAGTAGCGGTACGTGTCCGCATCGAGGCGCGCGTACGTCTGGGCCGCCATGACGACGTCGAACGCCGGGAAGCGGACCCAGGCGGCCTTGATCGTCGACGAGGCACCGACCACGAGCCGCAGCCGGCGGATCGGCAGGGTGTTGGTCGAGGGGCTGCAGCCGAGGTCGATGTCCGTACAGCCCTTGAGCGCCTTCGAGGGCGCGCCGTCGACGCTCCACTCGCCCTTGGCCGTCCGCTCGACGCGCAGCGACCGCTGGTCGAATCCGCGCGTGTCGCGAACGTGGACCGCGGTCGTCAGGCCGGCGGCGTCGGCGAGGACCTGGTATTCGATGCGGACGGGCACGCCGCCATCCGATCCGAGCACGGTCCCGATGAGCGACAGCCCGCTGGCCCGCACGGTGAACGTGCAGTGCTCGTCGGCGAGGATCTCGTCCGTCCGTCGCCAGGCGATCCGTCTCGTCGTCACGCCACCAGTCTAGGCGCGCCTCGTCGCCGCCGATGCGGACGCCATGACCGTGGTCAGGCCCCGGTGAGGACCACGCGCAGCCTCGCGGCGAACGCCTCCGGCTCGCCGGGCTGGCCGTACTCGTCGCCAAGGAAGCCGCCGTGGCCGCTCGGGAAGACGACGGGCTCCGCGCCCAGGCGCTCGGCGAGGGCGAACGCGGCCCGGTAGGCCAGCTGCCCCTCGGACTCGGTCCCGGCCGCGAGGACGATCACCGTCGAGGCGGCCCGCAAGGCGTCGATGTCCGGCTCGTACGCCGTGGACGTGACGATGTTCTGCCCCATCAGGGCGTCCGTACGCGCGCCGTCGTCCTGCGTCGGGAGCCCGAACATCGCCGGGTCCGGCGCGGGCTGCTTGGCGTACTCGGGGCCGAACGGCCCCTTGTGGCTGACGGCCGCGATGAACAGCGCCATCCCGGCGCCGAACCCGCGGGCCTCGTAGGCGTCGTGGACGGCGCGACAGGCCGCCAACGCGCCGTCACGGTCGGGCAGGATCGAGGCCAGGGGCGGCTCATGCGCGACGACCATCCGAACCTGTTCCGGGTGCTTCGCCACCAGGGCGAGGGCGTTCACCGCACCGCCGCTGCTCGCGAACAGGTCCACGGGGCCGGCGCCGAGCGCCTCGATGATCCGGTGCAGGTCATCGGCGTGCTGCTCCGGCGTGGACTCGGACGCTGGATCCGTCTTCGTGCTGCGCTCGACGCCGCGCGGGTCGTAGGTCACGACGGTGCGGTCGGTGAAATGCCCCGCCAGCGTGCCGAAGCCGCTCGCGCCCATCGGCGAGCCGACGAGGAGGAGGACCGGGTCGTCGGACGGGACCGTCCGATGGCCGGATGTCGTAGGTCAGGACGGCGCCGGGCGAGTCCATCGTTCGTGTCGTCAGCTCGGTCAGGGTCGTCATCGGATCCTCCGGTCGGTGCTCAGGGTCGTCATCGTGGTGGCGAGGCGGGCGAACGTCGAACGTAGAGGAGTGGGAAGTCGAGCTCCCACACGTCAGGCCCGTCGCCCGTTCGACGCTCCCATCGGCCGTCGATCGTGCGTCCGTCCGCCGAGATCTCGCCGATGAACCGCTGGTCGAAGCCCGGGCCGTCCGGACCATCCCAGTCCTCTCCCGGAGCTCGCCAGATCGTCCAGGTCGAGCCCTCGACGGCTGTCATGAACAAGCGCTTGACCCCGCGGGCGTCGAAGTAGTGCATCGGCTGCGGTTCGTCGTCTGGCGCACCTCCGACGATCGAGAGGCTGTCGGGGATCCCTGCCGGCTCGCCCACCGAGCGCATCACGATGAAGGCGCCGAGGCGCTCGATCGTGGCCTGGACGGTGAGCCGCATCGGCGGCTCGATCGGGAGCTCGCCCGTTCCGTCCCACTCGCCGATCAACGGCTCGAACATGGGCATCGCCAGCCCTTTCAGGCCGAGGGGACCCGGTCCCCGGCCAGGATCGCGTCGATCTGGCCGACGGCCTGCGTCAAGCCTTCCTCCATGCCCATGCCCAGGACCTGTTCCATCGCCTCGGCGCTCGGGGAAGTGGCTCTCGATCGACATCCGCGTGTGGTCCGCGTCGATCGGCTCGATGGTCACACGGCCCTCGTTGCGGGGGAAGTCGTCGTTCGGGGTCCCGTCGTTCCCCGCGAAGCCGTCGACGAAGACGATCCGGCGCGGCGGCTCCACTTCGACGAGGTCCCAGTAGCCGTGGGCCTCCTCGCCGGTCGGGCCGGTCATGTGGTATTCGACGTGGGCGCCGGGCGCGAGGTCGTGCGCCGTGAACGTCGCGGGCCACATCGGCGGCCCCCACCAGCGCTCGAGCTGGCGCGGGTCGGCCCACAGCTGCCACACGCGCTCTGGCGAGGCCGCGAACTCGGCGGTGAGGGTCAGGGTCAGGGCCTCGGGGTCCTTCCGGACGGCAGTGACGGTCATGCGATGGTCTCCTCCGTGCTCGCGATGAGATCGGTCATGCGCTCGATGCGGCCGCGCCACAGCGCCTCGTACTGGTCGAGCAGGCCGCGCGCGACGCGGAGCCCCTCGATATCGGTGCGGACGACCTTGCGGCGCCCATCCCGCTGCTTGGTGACCAGGCCGGCCCGCTCGAGGACCGCGACGTGCTTCTGCACGGCCGCGAAGCTCATGGGGTAGTGCCCGGCCAGCTCGGCGACGCCCTCGTTGCCACCGAGCGCGCGCAACACGATGTCGCGGCGAGTCGCGTCGGCGAGGGCGGCGAAGACGTGATCGGCGTTGAAGGTCGTCGTCATTGGTACAACCATACGGTTGTATGACAACATCGTCAAGTCGTTCGGCTTAGCATCGTGCACCGACCGACCGTGGACGACCGGGCATGACCGGGGAGGACGACCGCATGACGCTGCCGAGCGATGGACCGAACACCGATGCCGTGCTGACGGCGGTGGCCGACATCCCGACCCTGATGGTCGGCGCGACGACCGCCAGCCTGGTCGCGACCGGGACCCAGACCGACGGCCGGTACGGCCTGTTCCGCTGGGACATGACGGCTGCGTCGGGGGCCGCGACGCCGCACTACCACCGGACGCACTCCGAGGCGTTCTACGTGCTCGACGGTCGGATCGGGCTCTTCGACGGCAAGGACTGGCGCGAGGGGAGGGCCGGGGACTTCCTCTACATCCCGCCGAGCGGCATCCACGCCTTCCGCAACGAGAGCGGCGGACCGGTCTCGATGCTCATCGTCTTCGCGCCGGCCCCGCCTCGTGAGGCGTACTTCCGGGAGCTGGGCGAGCGCATCGCCTCGGGTCGCACGTACACCGATGCGGAACGGGCCGAGTTCATGGCCAGGCACGACCAGTTCGAGGTCTGACCCGAGACAGGCCTCAGCGCCCCGGGCTGAGCCAGATCGTGGGGACGTAGGAGTCGGGGGCGCCGAACGAGCCCACGGCGATCGCGCCCGGGCCGCCCGGGGTGATCGCATAGAACTCGCCCTGCTCCTGGACCGGGGCCGAGCGCGCCTGCGTCCAGTGGAGACCGTCGCCGGAGACCCACGAGATCGCCGTCCCGCGTTGGAGGCCCTGGTAGTCGCCGACACCGATGAGCTCGTCGCCGATCGCCGTGACGTCCGTCATCCAGGCGAACCCGCCGGAATGCTCGCGAGACGGCTCGTTCGGCGCACGGGTCCACGTCCGCCCGTCGGGCGAGATCCAGGCGGCAGCCTCGTGCCGGGCGACATCGGACCCGACGGCGACAAGGCCGCCGAACGGCGCCGGCACGACGGCCACGGCGATGCCGTCGACGAACGCGGGGTCGTCGACCCGTGACCAACTCGACCCGTCTGGCGACGTCCAGGCCACGGCGCCGGTGGGCTTCTGCACGGTCCCGACCACCCCGACCGCCACGAACCCGTCGCCGAGACGCGTGATCGCGCGGACCTCGGCGTCCGCGAACGCCGCGGGATCGTCCGGTACCGGCTGCCACGCGACGCCATCCGCCGAGGTCCAGAACCGCGCGTGTCGTTCGAAGAGCTCTGGTCCCACCGAGCCGCCCGCCAGGTAGCCTTGCGGGCTGGCCACGACCGACGTCATCCGCTCGGCGACGCCGCTCGCATCGAGCGTCGGGACGGCGTGCTCGGCCCAGGTGGCACCGTCCGTACTCGTCCAGGCCACCGGCAGCTTCCCGGACCGGCCGACCGCCACGGCGGTCCCGTCCGATCCGGTCGTGACGGCCACGGGGAACGTGAAGCCGGTCGTGCCGATCGGGTGGAACGCCCAATCCTGCCCATCGGGCGATGTCCATGCCGCCGGCGTCCAGTCCGGCGGCACATAGCCGACCGCCGCGAACCCGCCGGCCGGCAGCGGCGTGACATCCGCGATCATCGCTTGTCCGGGGATCCGGAGGATCGGGTGCACGCCGGTGTACGCCGATGCCGAGGGATCGACCTCGTAGTTCGTGGGTCGTTCGACCGAGGGCGCCCGCGCCCAGTCGATCCCGAGGACCGGCGGTCCCGACGGCGACGCCGTCGTCGAGGTCGACCCACAGCCGGCGACGGCGAGGAGCCCGGCGCTCAGCGAGAGCGCGGCCAGCGCCGTTCGCATGGCGGCGTCGGCTGCTCGCATCGTGCGAACGCATCGACTCCTCCGGGCCGGGCGTCCACCATGGTCGCCCTCGTCGCGCAGACTGTATCGGGATGCGGGCTCCAGCGAGGCGGACGACCGACCGCTCGAGCCGACCATGACGGGCGCTGTCATGTTTCGTCACGATGATCGACCCGGGCGCTGGAGCCCGACCGACGGCTGGCGCGATCGCTCGAAGGAGGCAGATGACCGTCATCGACTGGCTGCTCGACGCTGATCCCGCGATCCGCTGGCAGGTGCTGCGCGACCTGACCCGCCAGCCGGCCGACGTCGTGGTCGCCGAACGTTCACGGGTCGCGACGGAGGGCTGGGGCGCCCGGTTGCTCGCCCTCCAGGCGACGGACGGCCAGTGGGGAGGCCGGCCGTGGTCCCACGACTGGACCGACACGTTCCACGTGCTCGAGCTGCTGCGACGATTCGGGATCGACCCCCGGAGTCAGCCTGCCGAGCGGGCGGTCCGCCTCGTCCGCGAGCAGGTCACCTGGCGGGATCCCGACTTCGAGACCCCTTGGTCGGACCATCGGTTCTTCGAGGGCGAGGTGGAGCCGTGCATCAACGGCAACGTCGTGGCGACCGGCTCGTACTTCGGGGTGGACATGACACCACTGGTCGAGCGGCTGCTCGGCGAGCAGCTGCCGGATGGCGGGTGGAACTGCGAGGTCGAGAACGGCGCGACGGTGTCGTCGTTCGAGACGACGATCAACGTCCTCGAGGGACTTGTCGAGCACGAGCGATCGATCGGCGGTTCCGCGAGGGTCGGGGAGGCGCGTCACCGTGGCGAGTCGTACCTCCTCGATCGCCGTCTCTTCCGTCGGAAGTCGACCGGCGACGTCGTCGACCAGTCCTGGCTCCGCTTCTCGTTCCCGACCTGGTACCACTACGACGTCCTGCGCGCGCTGGACTACCTGCGCGATGCCGAGGTCGTGCCCGACGAGCGGCATCGTCGAGGCGATCGGGGTCGTCGAGGGCAACCGCGCGGCCGATGGCCGCTGGCCGCTCCAGAACGTCCACCGTGGCGTCGCCGCCATCGAGATGGAGGACGGCGAGGGCACGCCGAGTCGATGGAACACGTTGCGTGCCCTGCGTGTCCTCGAGTGGGCCGAGCGCAGCGGGTAGGGCGCTCTAGAGTGGCGGCATGCTGATCATCCTGCCGCCGTCGGAGTCGAAGCGGCCGCCGCCCGAACACGGCCAGCCGCTCGCGCTCGGCAGCCTGTCCTTCCCGGTGCTGACCGGCCCGCGGGAGCAGGTCCTCGATGCCCTTGTCGTGACGAGTGGCGGCGCCGACGCGACCAGGCGGCTGCTCGTCCGCCCGTCGCTGGCCGCCGACGTCGCCCGAAACATCCGCGTGCGCGAGTCGCCGGCGATACCCGTGCTCGACCTCTACGCCGGGTCGCTGTACGACGGGCTGGACGCCGCGTCCCTCTCCTCGGCCGCGACGGAGCGTGCCGCCAACGGCCTCGTCGTCACGTCCGCGCTGTGGGGCCTCCTCCGGCCGACGGACCGGATCCCGAACTATCGCCTGAACGTCTGCGCGCATCTGGTCGGGATCGAACGCCTCGAGCCGTTCTGGCGGGCCGTTCTGGGCGACACGCTCGCCGAGGCCGCCGGCCCCGACGGGATCGTGCTGGACCTCCGGTCGCCGGGCTATCAGGCGATGGGGATGCCGACGGGCCGAGGCGATCGGACCGTGACGCTGCGCGTGGAGCGGGCCGACGTCGCGGGCCGACCGATCGGTGCTGTCGTCGCGAAACGAGTCCGCGGGCAGGCGGCTCGAGCGCTCCTCGCGTCGGGGGCGGAACCGAGCGAGCCGGCCGATGTCGCGGAGCTCCTCGCCGAGCAGTGGCCGGTCCGACTCGAGGCCCCGGCCAGGCCGGGGCGGTCGTGGGTCCTGACGCTCACGTCGAGCGAGTGAGCGGACAGGAGCGCAGCATCGCCTACTACGCCGACCGGCTCGCCGAGCACGAGCGCGAGCACGTGCTCCATCTGGAGCGGGTCATGGCGGCGCGACGGGCCTAGACGGCTCGCGCGGTCGCCTAGCGGTTGAGGAGGTCCTCGAAGGGGACCGGGTCGGCGAAGTCGTCGCGCGCTGCGGACGGTGGCTGCGCGGCCATCGCCGCGGCGAGCTCCGTCGCCGCGCGCTCGATGCGTTCGACCAGGCTGCCGTCCGTCGCCGCCCCGCCCTGGCCCCAGTCCTCGGTCGCGGCGTAGACACCGGTCGGCACCACGGCCGCGCGAAGGTAGGCGAACAGCGGCCGGATGGCGTGCTCCACGGCCAGCGAGTGCCGCGGCGTGCCCCCGGTGGCCGCGATCAGCACGGGCTTGGCCCGAAACCCGTCGCGGTCCAGGCTGTCGAAGAAGAGCTTGAAGAGCCCGTTGTACGAGCCGCTGAAGATCGGCGAGACCGCGATGACGCCGTCCGCCGCCAGCACCGCGTCCTGCGCCGACTGGAGCGACGGGGAAGGGAAGCCGGTCAGCATCTGGTTGGCGAGGTCGACCGCGTGGTCGCGCAGTTCGATGACCTCGGGGCGCGGGTCGACGCCCGCCTCCCGGAGGTGGCGCTCCGTGGCCGCCGCCAGTCGATCGCCCAACAGCCGGCTCGACGACGGCTCGGCCAGGCCCGCCGTCACGACCACCAGCGACCGGGTCGCCGGGACCGGTCATGCCGGGGTCTCGGCCAGCACGGGCTCGGCGACCGTGGGCTGGGACGCTGGCGACGGCTCCCGCTCCTCGACCTGGACCCCGGTGACGCGCGGGTGGAGCGGCGGGCCGGACGGCACGTCCGCGGGGCGCATCGCCTCGAACTCCCGGCGGAGGACCGGGACGACCTCGGCGCCCAGGATGTCCATCTGCTCGAGCACGGTCTTGAGCGGGAGGCCGCCGTGGTCGGCGATGAACAGCTGTCGCTGGTAGTCGCCGACGAACTCGCGGAAGCCCAGCGTCCGGTCGATGACCTGCTGCGGGCTGCCGATCGTCATCGGGGTCTGCGCCATGTAGTCCTCGAGCGACATCGCGCCGCCGTAGACCGGCGCGTGGTCGAAGTACGGCCGGAACTCGCGGATCGCGTCCTGGCTGTTCGGGCGCATGAAGACGTGGCCGCCCAGGCCGACGATCGCCTGGTTCGCGGGGCCGTGGCCGTAATGCTCGAAGCGGCGACGATAGAGCTCGACCATCCGCTGGACGTGGCTGCTCGGCCAGAAGATGTTGTTGTGGAAGAAGCCGTCGCCGTAGTACGCGGCCTGCTCGGCGATCTCCGGGCTCCGGATCGACCCGTGCCACACGAACGGCGGGACGCCGTCGAGCGGGCGCGGCGTGGCGGTGAACCCGGTCAGCGGCGTCCGGAACCGGCCCTCCCAGTCCACGACGTCCTCGCGCCAGAGGCGGCGCAGCAGGTCGTAGTTCTCGACCGCGAGCGGGATCGCGTTGCGCAGGTCCTGGCCGAACCACGGATAGACCGGACCCATGTTGCCGCGCCCGAGCATGAGGTCCACCCGGCCGTCGGCCAGGTGTTGGAGCATCGCGTAGTCCTCGGCGATCTTGACCGGGTCGTTGGTCGTGATCAGGGTCGTGGCGGTCGAGAGCTGCAGGCGCTCGGTCTTGCCGGCGATGTAGCCGAGCAGCGTGGTCGGGGAGGAGGGGACGAACGGCACGTTGTGGTGTTCGCCGGTCGCGAACACGTCGAGGCCGATCTCCTCGGCCTTGCGCGCGACCGTGACCATGATCTGGATGCGCTCGGCCTCGCTGACCGTCTGATTGGTCGTCGGGTCGGGCGTGACGTCGCCGACCGTGAAGACGCCGAATTGCATGATCTGTCCTGTCCCTTGACGGCTACCCGTCGCTGCGTCGACCACCGATGTCGGTCGAACTCCCGTCAGCATACCCGATAGGTCGTTGCGTACGCAACTACTGCGGATGATCAGGTCGCTGGCCGGACCAGGCGCAGGAGTTCGCCGACCGTGGCGATCTGCTCGGGGGTCCGATAGATCGCGTTGTTGAACGTGAAGCCTGTGAACCCTGCGTCGATGTAGGTCGCGAGGACGTCGACGACCTGGTCGGGCGTGCCGGCGGTGACATGCGGGCGGCGCTCAGGCGGCAGGGAGTCGATGAACTGTCGGGCCTCCGCTTCGGTCGACATCACGATCACGGGGGCCCCGATGGTCCGCTCGACGGTGTCTGGGTCCCGGCCGATCTCCTCGCAATAGCGGACGAGCAACTCGTCCTTGTGGCGGAGTGTCTCGAGCCCGAGCGCGAACCAATGCGTCATGTCGGCATAGCGGGCCGCGATGCGCAGGGTCCGCTGTTCGCCGCCGCCACCCACGAGAATCCGCGGGCCGCCGGCCTGGATCGGACGCGGACGGTTCAGCGCCTCATGGATCCGGTAGTGACGGCCGTCGAAGGTCGGGCGGTCCTCGGTGAACAGGAGCTTCGCGATGGTGAGCGCCTCCTCGAGGCGATCCATCCGCTCCTTCAGCGGCGGGAAGTCGATCCCGTAGCCGATGTGCTCCTCCTCGTTCCACGCCGCACCGAGGCCGAAGATCGCTCGGCCGCCGGACAAGACGTCCAGCGTCGTGACCTGCTTGGCCAGCATCGCCGGGTTCCGATACGTAACACCGGTCACGAGCGTGCCCAGGCGGACCGTCGAGGTCTCTCGGGCGAGCGCGGCCAGGACCGACCAGCCCTCGAGCATCGGCTCCGTGACCGGGCCGACGCCCTGGATCTGGTAGAGGTGGTCCATCACGGTCACAAGCTCGAACCCGACCGCCTCGGCCGCTCGCGCCTGCTCGACGACAAGGTCGAATAGGCGCTCCGGCGGTACGTCCGGGTGGCTGTAGCTGGGGAGATGGAGACCAAACCAGGGGTGGCGGTTGGCCGTTGCATTCGTCATGCGTCCAGGATGCGCTTGCGATGCGATGGGTGCGCGCGATCATCGCTGCGTTGGCCGGGGTCTGGCTCCAGTCGCTCTGGCCAACGAGGACGGATACGCTGTGCTGGATCCGGCTGTCGCCGAAATGGGGAGGTAGCCCTCGTGAAGCCAGAGAGCGATGTCCCAGCGTCCCATCCGGGAAACGTCCCATTGCGAGTCCGATCGGCTGAACTGGAACCGGTCGCGTTCAGAGAACACACGTTCCGGTTCTTGATCGACGAACACCAGTCCGGCGGGACCTATTCGGCGATGGAGATCTCATCCCCACCTGGCACCGGACCCGAACCGCACGTGCACGATCGCGCGGAGGAAGGGTTCTATGTCCTTGATGGCGGGGCGACCTTCTTCATCTCAGGCGACGCGATCGACGCTCGACCGGGCGATTGGATCCACGTCCCGAGGGGCGTCGTGCACGCATTCCGGACGACCGCGAATGGCGCCCGGTATCTCGCGATCTACGCCCCGGGTAGTGAGGAGCAAGGATTCCGCGAGGCCGCCGCGGGCCGACCGCCGGAATGATCAGCTGAGGCACGCAGGGTCGGACCGGACTTGCGCGCCGTCTCGAACCCCCCGGGACACCGCTTCAACCCGACCGTGGACGGAGCAGGCCCCGCTCGTAGGCGACCGCCACGGCAGCCGCGCGGTCGCCGACGTCGAGCTTCGCGTAGATGTGGAGGAGGTGCGTCTTGACGGTCGCCTCCGAGATGAACAGGCGGGTGGCTGCGCCACGATTGGTCTCGCCCTGGGCGATGAGCGACAGGACCTCCAGTTCGCGGTCGCTGAGCTGGTCGTGGGCAGGGGACGCGCAGGTCCGCGACGAGGCGGGTGGCCACCGATGGCGCGAGGACCGCCTCGCCGCGAGCCGCGGCACGGATCGCCCGCAGGAGCTCGGGCCGCGGTGCGTCCTTGAGCAGGTAGCCCGTCGCCCCGGCCCCGAGCGCGGGGAGGACGTCCCGGTCGCTGTCGTAGGTGGTCAGCACGAGCACCCGGGCCGCGGACCGGCGTTCGGCCAGGGTCTGGATGGCCTCGAGGCCACCGACACCGGGCATCCGCAGGTCCATGAGGACGACATCAGGCGCCAGCGCATCCACGAGCGTCAGGGCTTCCGAGCCGTCACCGGCCTCGCCGACGACCTCGAAGTCCGGCTCGGCCGCCAGCATGCCTCGGAGGCCGTCGCGCACGATGGGGTGGTCGTCGACGATCAGCACCCGGATCGGGGTCATGGCCTCGCCGCCGACGGATCGGCCGCGATGGCCGGGACGCGCGCTGAGATCGCCGTCCCGCGGCCGGGCTCCGATTCGATCGCGAGCGAGCCAGCCACACGCGCCACGCGCTGTCGCATACCGTGCAGCCCGAACCCGGCGCCCGTGGCGTCGGCCGGCCGCCCGACGTCGAATCCGACCCCGTCGTCGTGCACGTCCAGGGCCACCTCGTCGCCCATGTACGAGAGCGTGATGCGCGCCCGACCCGCCTGGGCGTGCTTGGCGACGTTGGCCAGCGCCTCCTGGGCCGTCCGCAGGAGCGTGACCTCGATCTCGGGCTCCAGCGTGACGGGGTCGCCGGTGACGGTGACCTCGGCCGGGACGGTCGTCCGCTCGGACCATTCGCGCGCGATCTCGCGCAGGGCGTCGGGGAGTGTCGCGGCCTCGAGTGGCGCGGGCAGGGCCCCTTCCACGGACCGTCGGGCCTCGCTGAGGCTCTCGCGGGCCAGGCGCTCCGCGTTCGCGAGGTGTCGGTCGTGCGCCTCGGGCCGGTCGTGGGCGTGGCGGGCTGCCTCGAGTTGGGTGATGACGCCCGTGAGCCCTTGCGCGATGGTGTCGTGGATCTCCGCCGCCATGCGCTGACGCTCCTCCAGGACGCCCGCCTCCCGAGCCTGCGCCAGCAGTTGCGCGTGGAGTCCCGTGTTCTCGGCGAGCGCCTGCTCGAGTCGCACGACCGTCTCCCGACGGGCCTCGTTCTGCTCGGCGACGCGCTCCCCGAAGTACGTGCCGGCGCTGATGACCACCGTCTGGACGACGATGATCACGATCCAGAACGTCCAACCGGTCGCGGTCTGCGGCAACCCGGCGATCAGCGAGTTCACGAGGACCGAGGTCACCCCGATCGCCGCGACGGTCACCGCGAACGGGCGCAGCACGGTGGCGTAGAAGAAGCCGGCGATCATGAAGATGAAGAACAGCGGCTGCTGGAGCATCAGGGCCGACGCGAAGGCGACGATGCCGACCCAGAAGACGAACAGTCGCGCCTGATGCTCGCGGCGCGGCTCGGGCATCCGGGTGTAGCCGACGTAGATCCAGACGCGCCGCCGCGATCGCGATGGCCAGCGTGGTCAGCCGCCAGGCGGGATCCGGGTCGCCCAGGAGGATCGCGAGGATGGTCCCGGTGGCCAGGAGCGCGTACCCGCCGATGCTGAGCATCGCGTCGGAGAAGCCGTCCCAGGATCGGTCCGCAAACGGTCGCATCGCTCGCACGCTACTCCAAGCCGACCGGTTTCGGCACCTGATCCCGCTCTCGCCCACGCATCTGCCCGGTCACTCCCATCGGAACGCGCGCGCCGCGAGCACGCCGCCGACGACGGTGAGACCAGCCATGACGAGGAGCGGGAGGAGCTGCGGGCCATTGCCGACCCACGCGTCCTGCAGGCCCTGGACCCCGGGCGGCGTGAACTCGCCGATGCGGACCAGGACATCGGGCAACGCGACGCGAGGGACGTACACGCCGCCCAGGAACATCACCATGAAGAACAGCGGGATCGCGACGGCCGTGGCCACGCGGGCGGACGGCGCCACGGCCGCGAGCAGCAGGCCGATGACGAAGAGCGACGACGTGCCCAGGACGACCGCGGCCACATAGCCGACGACGTCATGCGGCAGCGGGACGTCGAACGCGACGCGCGCGACGACCATGAGCAGGACGAGCGCGACCAGCGCCGTGACGAGATACACGATGAGCTGCGCGGTCAGGAGGCGCATCGGGTGCGCGGGCGTCGTCGACAGTCGGCGCAGGACGCCCTTCTCGCGGTAGGTGGCGAGTCGGATGGGGAGGGTCTGGATGCCCAGCGTCCCCACGGTGATCACCACGAGGGACGGGACGAAGACATCGATGAAGCGCAGACCCCCGAGGCCGGGGTCCACGCCGCCCTTCGAGAAGATGGACCCGAAGATCAGGAGGACCGCGGACGGCAGGGCCACCGCCGCGAGCCACGACACGGGCTCGCGGAACAGCAGTCTCGCCTCGGTGCGGACGAGCGCGCGGAGTTCGTTCATGACAGCTCCCTTGCAGGCGAGGCCGCCGAGCGGCCGGTGAGGGCGATGAAGGCGTCGTCGAGCGTCGCCTGGTCGATGCGCAGATCCTTCGCCACGATCCCGTTGCGGGCCAGGACCGCGGTCACGGCGGCCAGGAGGTCGCCACGGCCGGTCACGACCACCGTCGGCCCGGACCGCTCGATGCGGCGGACCTCGGGCAGGCCGGCGAGCAGCCCGTCATCGAGTTCCACGGATGGCCGGAACCGGACGCGCTGCTCGGGGTCGGCGCGAGCCACGATGCCGGCCGGCGTGTCCACCGCCACGACGCGGCCGTCGCGGATCACGGCGACCCGGTCGGCGAGCCGCTCCGCCTCCTCCATCAGGTGCGTCACCAGGAGGACGGTCACGCCCTGGTCGCGGATCGACTCGATGACCCGCCAGGTCTCACGGCGGGCGTGCGGGTCGAGACCCGTCGAGAGCTCATCGAGGATGGCGACTCGGGGTCGCCCGACGAGGGCGAGCGCGATCGACAGCCGCTGCTTCTGACCACCGGACAGGTTTCGGTAGGCCGTGTCGCGCCGGTCCGCGAGGTCGAGGTCGTCGAGGAGCCGTGCCGGGCTCGCCGGCGCGGCGTAGAACGAGGCGAACAGCTCGAGGGCCTCGCGAGGCGTCATCCGCTCAGGCAGGTCGCTCTCCTGGAGCTGCACACCGACGAGCGTCCGCAGGCGATCCCGGTCGTTCCGGGGGTCGTACCCGAGGACGCGGATGGTGCCGCCATCCGGGGTCCGCAGACCGGCGATCGACTCGACGGTCGTCGTCTTGCCGGCACCGTTCGGGCCGAGGATCCCGAAGATCTCGCCCTCCTCGACCGTGAACGACACGCCGTCCACGACGAGTCGGTCGCCGTACCGCTTCTGGAGGTTGCTGACATCGATGACGTTCATGCGAGGCCGCCCTCGCTGGTCGTGGTGACGCGCTTGGCGTCGGTCAAGATGCTCATGTGATGCAGCATCAGTCGCCGAGGGTCCCGCTCGCATCGGACGTTGCGCCAGTCCTGCGGCCGCACTCGGTGGAGTCGCGCATCAACCGTTCGGTGGATGCCACGACCGGGTCATGGTGCCCGCCGTCTCCGTGACGTCCGACACTGGCCGACGGCGCGGGAACAGCCTACGGTCGCGGTACGAGCGGGTAGACCGCAGGAGGGTGTGCCATGACCAGCGTGTTGATCGTCCATGCCAGCCGCCATGGGGGCACGGCGGGGATCGCCCAGCGGATCGGCGAGGTGATGCAGTCGGCCGGGGTGGACGCGGTCGTCACCAGCGCAGCCGGGATGCGGGACCCGGACCCGTTCGACGCGTGCGTCGTCGGCGGCGGTGTGTACATGGGCACCTGGGTGAAGGAGGGCACGGAGTATCTGGAGCGATACGCGCATATCCTGGCCACCCGCCCGCTCTGGCTGTTCAGCAGCGGCCCGCTCCCGGCGTCCACGAAGACCCCGAAGGCGCCCACGGACCCGATCGAGCTGGCGCTCGGCCCGCGCGAGGGACCAGGCAGTGGCGGCCGCCGCAAGCTCGAAGGGCTCGCCGCGCCGCTCCATCCACGGGAGCACCGCGTCTTCGCCGGGGCCTTCGACCCCGATGACCCGCCCCAGGGCATGTCAGAGCGTCTCGTCCGGCTGATGCCGATGGCCAAGGGCATCCTGCCGCACGGCGACTTCCGGGACTGGCCCGCCATCGAGGCGTGGGCTCGCGAGATCGCCGCCGATCTCGCGCCGGTCGGGGTCGGGGGCTGACGGGACCTCGAACGGCGAGGCGAGCGCGCCGCGCGCCGCCCCTCCGCCAGGGCGTACCCTTCGGCCCATGGCGCATGGGATCGATTACGTCGAGCTGGCCGTCGAGGACCTCGCGCAGGCGAAGGCGTTCTACGGTGCCGCGCTCGGGTGGGCGTTCAACGACTATGGCGACGACTACGCCGGGGTCAAGGATCCCGCGGATCCCGACCACGAGTTCGCCGGGCTGAACCCCAGCGCGGCGCCGTCCGGCGGCACGGGCGTCGTGGCGCTGGCGCGGACCGACGATGTGGACGCCGACCTGGCGAGCGTGCTCGCCGCCGGCGGCCGGATCACGGTGGAACTCCACGACTATCCCGGCGGGCGGCGCTTCATGTTCGCCGACCCGTGGGGGAACGTCCTCGGGGTCTACCAGCCGTCCGAGTAGGCTCAGCCGGCCGGCCCGAAGGTCGCCCGGCCGTTCGGCCGATACGTCTGGACCATCACCCCGCTCGAGGTCGACCACGAGTCGACCAGCTCGAAGTCATGCGTCTGGCCATGTTCCGGGAAGAGCCGCAGCCCGTCGCCCACGACGACCGGGGAGATGCGCAGGTTCAGCTCGTCCACGAGGTCGCGCTCGAGGAGCCAGCGGAGCAGCACGCCGCTGCCGTGCACCTGGAGCTCGCGACCGGGCGTCGCCTTGAGCGCGCGGATCGCCGCCTCGACGTCGCCATCGAGGACATGGGTGTTCTGCCAGGTCGGGTCCTTGAGCGTGGTCGAGGGCACGTACTTCGGCAGGACGTTGATCGTGTGGCCGAACGGGTTGTCGTCGTGGTCGGGCCAGTACGGCTCCCAGATCTCCCAGGTCCTGCGCCCGAGGAGCAGCGCGTCGGCACGTCCGAACAGGTCCATCAGGAAGGGACCCATGTCGGCGTCGGCGTGCGACGCCGTCCAGCCGCCGCGCTCGAACCCGCCGCGCCGGTCCTCGTCCGGGCCGCCGGGGCCCTGGTACACGCCGTCGAGGGTCAGCATCATCGATGCGATCAGTTTCATGGTCGTCGCTCCCTGCCGAGGCCGCCGTCGGTCGCTAGGCTACCGCCCGTGGTGCCGCGTCGAACGTTGCCGTGCCGATGAAGCCGTTGCGAGATCGCGGGCTCGGCCTGCTTGGACGTGCTCTTCGTCGTCTACCTCGTGTTGCTGGTCTGGGCGGTGGTATGGAAGCTCGACGTGCCGTATGTGGGCGCGGCGGCGGGCCTCCCGCGGCCGATCAAGCTGATCCCGTTCCTCCCCAGTGCCGAGGCCGGCGCCAGCGCCCCCCTCGAGATCGTCGCGAACGTCGTGCTCTTCATCCCGTTCGGCCTCTACCTCGGCCTCCTGGCGCCGACATGGCCGTGGTGGAAGATGACCGGCGTGTTCGTCGGCGCGAGCCTGGTCCTGGAGACCACCCAGCACCTGTTGTCGACCGGCAGCTTCGACACGACGGACGTCATCGTCAACGCCGCGGGAGGCTTGGCCGGCGTCGGTCTGCTCGCGCTGGCACGCCGCCGGCTCGGAGCCAGCACCGCGGTCGTCGTGACCCGGATCTGCCTGGTCGGGACGGTCGTTTCGGTCCTGGCGATCGGCATCTTCGTCGCCTCCCCGCTGTATCACGCGCCCCAGCACGATGTCGTGTTCGCCACGCCGGTTCCGTCGCGATAGGGCGCTCGGCGGGCCCAAGCGAGGTGCTTCCGCGTAACGACTTGGGGGCGTCGCTCGTCACAGCCCCGACGAGCGAGCCTCGCGGCGCGTGACAGAATCGCGGTCACCAGCGAAGATGTCGCGACTGCCCGGGATGAGGCCCGACGCTGACCGACCGCCCATGAGCATCTGATGACCGATCTGCCCGAACCCGCAGCCGACCCGGCTGACGAGGCCCCCATACCCGACAGCGAGACGCCCGCCGGCGATCCCGAGCTCGCGGCGCTCGTCGCCACGGCACAGTCCGCGGCGGATCCCGACGTTGCCGATGTCGCGCCCGCGGCCGCGATGGCCGCTGCCGATGATGCCGCCGCGGCTGATCCGACCGTTCTCGGCGCTGTTGCGTCGAGCGAGCCGACCGACGAGGTCACGACGGACACGACGACGACCTTCGAGGCCGGCGTGGATGCGGTGCCGGTCCTGCCGCTCGCGGCCGCCGTGACCGACGGCGAGCCGGCGAGACGGCCTCGGCGGCGACGGTCGCTCGTCCTTCGCTTCGGCGTCTCGTTCGCTCTGGCCTTCCTGCTCGCGTTCGGCGTCGGCGCCGGCGCGCTGTACGCATGGAGTTCGCAGTACGACGGCCGGGTCCTGCCCGGGGTGAGCGTCGGCAGCACGGGACTCGGCGGGCTCACCCGCGAGCAGGCGAGCGCGGCCATCACGGACGCCTACGCGTCGCTCGGGACCGGGCAGATCACGCTCACCGGCCCGGACGGCCAGGCGACGACCATCAGCTACACGGACGTCGGTCGCGGGCCCTGACACCGAGGCGCTGCTCGACGCGGCCTTCGCGGCCGGCCGTCAGGGCGAGCCTCTCGCGACGCTCATCGGCGGCCCGCAGGTCGCGATCAACGGCATGACGCTCGACTCCGCCGTCGCCTACGACCGCGACAAGCTGGCGGCCGCCGTCGATGCCCTCGCCACGTCGATCGACCAGACCCCCACCGACGCCACCGTGTCGGCCAGCGCAGGCGCGACGTTCGCCGTCTCCCCGGCGAAGGACGGCCGCGCGGTAGACAAGGCGGCCCTCCTGGCCGCGCTCGACCAGCAGCTCGCGGCGCTCGGCACGCCGGACTCGATCGCCATGACCGTGCCGGTCGTGCCGTTGGCACCCGCCGTCGCGACCGCGTCGGCGGAGGCGGCGAAGGCGGCCGCGGATCGCATGGCCTCCGACCTGGTCATCGAGCGTGGCAAGGAGAACTGGACGGTCGCGGGCACGAGCCTCGCGCCCCTGATCTCGTTCTCCACCACGGCGGACGGTGCCATCACCCCGGTCTTCGATGAGGCGGGCCTCGACCCGATCCTCAAGACACTGGCCAAGCAGGTCAACCAGAAGGTGCGGGACGCCAGCCTCAAGCGAGTCGGCGGACGCATCATCGCCACCGGCAGCAGTCGCGAGGGCCGAACGCTCATCGCCGACGGCATGAAGACCGCGCTCATCAACGAGATCGGGTCCCGGCAGTCGGGCACGGCGGCAGCGTCGCTCGCGGCCGTCGTCAAGTCCACCGACCCGAAGCTGAGCACAGCGGACGCCAAGGCCTTCGCCCCGAAGATGCGGGTCATCAGCAAGTACAGCGTCTTCTACTGGGTCATCGTCAACAACCACTGGGGCGGGAACATCGAGGCGCCGGCGACGAAGATCAACGGCACGGTCGTGCCGCCTGGCGGGAAGTTCGACTTCTGGAAGGTCGTCGGCGACCTGCGCAAGCTCCCAGGCGCCGGTCCGGGCAACGCGATCGAAGGCGGGAAGATCACCGTGACCGGCGCGTTCGGCGGCGGCATCTGCACCACGTCCACGACGCTGTTCAACGCGGCGTTCCGGGCGGGCATGGTTCCGCTCGCACGACAGAACCACAACGAGTTCATCGACCGGTATCCGCCGGGCCTCGATGCCACCGTCTGGATCGTCGGCAACACCAAGCAGACCATGAGCTTCCGGAACGACACCAAGTACCCGATCCTGATCCAGCGGATCATCACCAACGCCGGCAGCAAGCGATGGATCACGTTCAAGATCTGGAGCGTCCCCAACGGCCGGACCTACAAGATCAGCAACCTGTCGATCCAGCACGGGCCGCGCGCGAGGAGCACGATCGTGCGGGATTCGAGCAAGCCGGTGGGGTATCGGTTCTTCAACAACGCCCCGGCGGACGGCGCCAAGGTCGCGGTCACCGTGTCGATCTACGACCACGGCAAGCTCCACTGGCGGAAGCGGTACTTCTCGAACTACCCAGCGGTCGACGGCGTCACCGTCGTGGGGACCAAGCGAAGCTGACGCTGGTCCGGCGGCTCCTCCTAGGACGAGTTCCCAGGCTCGGCCCCGTCAACCTCCCTGCGGTCGTCGTCGCCGGGCCGACGGCCAGCGCCACCCCGGGATCAGCTGCGGCACGCGTGATCGGTACGCGCCGTAGGCGTCGGGGAACGTCGCGCGGAGCAGTCGCTCCTCAGCCCGGATCTTGACTCGAAGACCACCAGTCCGGCAAGGACGAGCACGAGCCACTGCCCAAGGCCGCCCAGGATGGCGCTTCCCAGCAGCATCCCGAGCAGACCGGTGTAGATGGGGTGGCGCGTGATCGCATACGGGCCATCCGTGCGCAGGCCGCGATCCGGCACCGCACGGGGACCGACGCTCCACGACGATCCGAGCGCGAGACGCGCCCAGATGGCGAACAGCGTGGATGCCACGAGGACCACGACGCCGATGACGCGGACCCAATCGGCCTCCACCGTGAACGGCGCGAGGATCGCCCGTCCGAGGAGCACGATCGCCGCGACGGAGACGGACGCGAGGATGTCCATCCCGATCGAGGACGACCCGCGGATCTGCCCGGTCGTTCGGGTGCCGGCGTCGCGGACGGCGGTGACGATCCAGACGACCACCACGGTGCCCCAGCAGAGGATATCGGCCGTCACCACGAGAACGTCCATCGCGCCGAGAGCGTAGCGCAGGTCGTCGGCGATGCTTGGAGGCCATATGGCGCACGACCGATGTGCGAGGTCGGCAGGGGATCATCGTCGCGCCCGCCCAGCGGATCGACTCACCACGCGCGGATCGGCGATCTGACTTCGGCCTCAGGTCCCGGACGCGGCCGCCTCCATGCGCTCCAGGAGCGCCAGCGTCGTCTGCCAGCTGCGGATCGTCATCGACTTGTACGCCGCCGTCCCCATGGTCTTGCCCAGTCGGCTCTTCGTCCGCTCGGCGCTCAGCCGCTGCGAGTAGATCACGCCGACTCCCGGCCAGACCTCGTCGACGCCGGGCCGCGGGTCGAAGGCCTTCATGGCCGTCGGCGTGTCGATGTCGATCAGGAAGACCGCATCGCTGTGGTACGTCTCTGGGTGGTCGCCGAAGCCCTTCGGCCGCTCCTGGACGACGGCGCGGAGCTGCGCTTGCGTCAGCACCAGGACCGCGATCAGCTCGCTGTCGAGCTTGAAGGTCTTCGGGAGCGCGTCCTCGAGCTCGCGCCTGATCGCGGTGGGGGAGCGGTCGGAGCTCAGGATCACGTTGCCGCTGGCGATGAAGGTGGAGACCTCCGTGTGCCCGTGCGACTCGAGGAGGTCGCGCAACGCCGCCATCGGCACCGTGTTCTTGCCACCGACGTTGATGCCGCGGAGCAGGACGAGGTATCGGGTCATGAGCAGGGCTCAGCGTTTCCCGAAGCCGGGGATCGCGGCGGCCTGCTCCATCCACGAGGCGACCTGGCGTTCGTCGATGTCGTCCACGGACCCGAGGTCGACACCGCGCGAGTCCTTGCCCATCCCGATCGGCGTGACCGGCGGTACGGGTGTGAGCGACGTGCCGCGCCCGAATGTGAGCTTGACGTGGCCGACGAAGCCGCCGCACGAGAAGCACCAGCCGTCCCCGACGCCGTAGAACGCCATGCCCCACTTCACGGCGCGCTGCAGGCCCGGCAGCGTCTCGGCCGCCAGGGCGTCGACCCGTTCGGCGATCGAGCGTTGGGGTTGCGGCAAGCTGGCGATGTAGGCGAAGACCGGCTTGTCGCCGACGGCGGCCTTCGCGGGGCTCGCTCGGCCGGTCATGGCTTCGGGCAGCGCCCACGTCGGTTCGTTCTCAGGCGACATCGTCGTTCCCTCCCGGATGGCCCGTGATCCCTGGTCAGGCCGTGATCTTGGCCGCCCGCCGTCGCTGTAGGCGAGCCTCATGGACCTGTCGGATGGCGGTGGACCCGTCGCCGACCGCCGCCGCGACCCGTTTCACCGGGTTCGAGCGCACGTCGCCCGCGGCGAACACGCCTGGCATCGTCGTCGCGAGGCCCAGGCCGTCGCTGGGGTCCGGCCGCTGCTCGCCGGTCAGGATGAACCCGTGGTCGTCGCGGAGGATCTCCGTCGGAAGCCACGATGTGTGCGGGGCGGCTCCGATGAGGATGAATACAGCATCGGCCGGGACCTCCTCCGACGTCCCCGCCGAGCGATCGCGCAGGACCAGTCCTTCGAGGCGCAGGTCGCCGCGAACGTCCTCGATCTCGGTGTGCAGGCGCACGTCCACGTTGTCCGCGTTGTCGATCTCGCGGATCAGGTAGTCCGACATCGTGTCGGCGAGCGTCCCGCCGCGGACCAGGAGCGTCACCCGAGCCGCATGCCTCGCCAGGTGCATCGACGCCGACCCCGCGGAGTTCGCGCCTCCCACGACGTAGACGTGCCCGCCGGCGACCGCACGGGCCTCGCTCGTGCCCGAGCCGTAGAACACCCCACGACCGACAAGCGCCTCGAGCCGTTCGATCCCCATCCGGCGGTACGACACGCCGGTCGCGACGACGACGTCCGCGGCGTGCAGCTCGGCGCCGTCGTCGAAGGTGACGATCCGATCCTCGCCATCGGTCCGCAGCCCCGTCGCGGTGCGCCCGAAGACGAACTTGACGCCGAACGTGACGGCCTGCTGGTACGCCCGTGCGGTCAGCTCCCCACCCGTCACCCCGGCCGGGAAGCCAAGGTAGTTGCGCATCATGGGGCTGGAGCTGGCCTGGCCCCCGATGGCGGTCGACTCGATGACGACGACGCTCAGACCTTCGGACGCCGCGTACACGGCCGCGGCGAGTCCCGCGGGGCCGGCGCCGATGACGGCGACGTCGACGCGCGCATCACTGATCGTGCCCTGCACGCCGAGCGCGACCGCCACGTCGGCTTGCGACGCCTGCGCGATGGCTCGTCCATCGGCCAGGACGACGACCGGCAGGGGACCCTGGACGCCGACCTCGTCGAGCAGCGCACGCCCCTCCGGCGACGCGGCGTCGCGGAACCGGAACGGGAGCAGGAGCCGAGCGAACGCGTCGCGAAGGGCACCGGCGGCTGGGTCCCATGGCTCACCGACGATGGTCAAGGCGACGCCGGCTCGGTCGGCCTCGTGGGTCCACCGCGCCAGCGCCGACGTCAGGACCGTGTGGAACTCCTCGTCCGCAGGGCCGAACGGCCGCGCGACCCAGGTGTCGATCTCCCCGACCGTGAGGGCCTGGACCGTCTCGTCGACGGTGCTGAAGTCGGCCCAGTCCGTCAGGAGCAGCCGTTGCGCCGTCGGGTGAAGTCGCCGCGACGCGGCGAGGAGCTGCGCGCCGGTCTCATCGGGCATGTGGTGATCGGCGACGATCATCGCGACCGGCCGACCTTCGCGGTGCAGGTCCTCGAGTCGGTCCTTCGCCTGGGCGGCCGAGCCCTCGGCCGTGACGTCGTAGTCGTGCCCGTAGCGGCGATCGACCGCGTCGAGGAGCGCCGCGCGAGCCGCGGGATCGTCATCGACGACGAGGATGACGGGCAGCGGACCGACGGATCCAGTCATGGGGCGTCTCCAGGGGCCGGCTCGACTCGGGCCGTGAGCGGGTGACGGCCCGGCGTCTGCGATGGTAATCCGCCGATGATCAGACGTGCGGGGCGACGCCTTCGGCGAGCTGCTGCATGACCTCCACCTGCGCGTCGTACTCGAGCAGTGGGAGATGGCTGCGGGCCACGAACTCGACCGGGACCGGCACGTGGTTCCGGACCTCGAGCAGCGCCTCCACGAGCTCATCGGGCGTGCCGGCGTGCGCCGTCCGTCGCGCCAGGAGATCCTCGTCGCGGCCACTGAACGGGGGAGGGGATACCGCTGGGAGCGGTCGGATCGCGGAGGCCTCCATGTCCGAGTACTTCCAGTTCAGCGCCCAGACCTGGTCGCGGTATCGGGCGAGCGCGTCGGCGCGCGACGCGCCGGGCAGCAAGATCGAGTAGTGGATGAACCGGAACGTCGACGGGTCGCGACCGGCTTGGTCGAGCTCGTCGAGCACCCACCCGACCTGGACACCGAACTGCTCCGCCGGCGCGTTCGAGAAGATGCCGTCGGCGAGCCGGGCGGCCCGGCGGATCGCGGGCTCGGCGCCGCCGCCGATGAGGATCGGGATTCGGGCCGCCGGCGTCGGACGGACGGCGAGCGTGGGCAGCTGGTGGACCGATCCCTGGTAGGTGAACGGCTCGCCGCTCCACGCCTGCGGCAGGATCTGGAGGGTTTCCTCCATCGCGGCGCCGCGACGGCGCATGTCGGCTCCCAGGCCGGCGTACTCGACCTCCGACCAGCCGAGCCCGAGCCCAAGGGCCAGTCGGCCGTGGCTCAGCAGCTGGACCGTCGCCGCGTCCTCGGCGAGGCGCAGCGGGTGGTGCATCGGCGCGAGGATGACGCCGGTGCCGATCTCGATCCGTGACGTGGCCTGCGCGATCGCCGCGCTGACGACCAGGAGCGACGGCATGTACCCGTCGTCGACGAAGTGGTGCTCGGTCGTCCAGACCGAGGTGAAACCGAGTCGCTCCGCGTCGACAGCGAGCCGGATCGTATCGTCGTAGGCCCGGGTCCAATCCGTCTCACCGGGTCGCAGTTGGGCGCTGAGGAGTCCGAATCCAAGGGTCATGGCGGACAGGCTACCGCGTCCGGACCCAAGGCGAGCGCGTACACGGCAACCCGCCATACGACACCCATCAACCCGCCGCGTCCCGGCCGGGAGTGGCGTCGTCGAGGTGCGATACTGAGCCATGCCCGTTCGCACGGTCATCGAACGTGGACCGAAGGACAAGCGCTCGGTCGCCTTCGCTCTCGACTGGCCCGGGTGGAGCCGGGGCGCCAGGACCGCCGCGCTCGCCGTGAAGACGCTCGAGTCATATCGGGAGCGCTATCGGCCGATCGCCGACCTAACGGGACTGGCACGCGACTTCGACGCTGCTGGCCCACTGGAGGTGGTGGAGGAGAGGGTCGGGACCGGCTCGGTCGACTTCTGGGGCATCTCCTTCTCGGCCTCTTCGACCGAGCACGGGCCGATGGGCGAGGCGGAGCTTGAGCGAGCGGTCACCCTGTTGCAGTCAGCCTGGACGTATTTCGACGCCGTCGGCGCGCGGGTCTCGCCGGAGATGCGCAAAGGCCCGCGCGGCGGAGGCCGCGACCGCGACCGGATCATCCGCCACACCATCCGGACCGAAAGCGAGGACTTCGCGAGGCAGGTCGGGCTGAAGATCCCGGAGGAAGCGGCGCTCACCCCGGACGGGCTGAGGCAGCATCGGGTGGCCTACGTCGCGGCGATGCGCGCCTACAACGCCGGAGAGATCGAGAAGCGCATGCGTTCGTGGACGCTCCCGTTCCTCATCAGACACTCGGCCTTCCACACGCTCGACCATGCGTGGGAGATGGAGGACAAGGATCTCTCCACCGAAGGCCCGGCCTGACCCACCGAGTTCGTTCCTGGCCCCGCGCGTGGTCCGGGAGACCAGTCTGGTCCACGGTGTAGTCTGACAGACATAACTCACCTTATCGGCAGTTGTCACACCACCGGGAGAGCGTCAGAAATCGAGGCGTCCGGCGAACGATGACTCGATGACGCCGGGGCGCGTGAGTTCGTAGACAGCCACGCGCTGCCCGCCTGGTGCCGTGAACACGTGCACCGGGCCTTGCGGGATCTCCAGGCTGTGGCCGGCGGCCCAGCCGCGGCCGCGCAAGATCTCGACCGCTGCGGCAAGGTCAGCCACCCGATACACGAGGATCGGCCGGTCGCCGTCCAGGTGTCCGGCCAGCACGATCGACGGCGAGGCATCACCCAGCTCGACCATCGCGACCCGGGTACCCATGCCCTCGATGGCGAACACGACCCTGGCCTCGAGGACGTCGCGGAAGAACGCCACGTCGGCCGCGACGTCGGCGCTGGGCATGTACAGGTAGTCGAGGCGCTCGAACACCGTGCTACGACGCCCGGCACGCGAGGTAGACGTACAGCGGCAGGTCCAGCGCGATGTGCCAGGCGATCGGGATCAGGAGCGACCGGGTGCGGAGCGCGATCCAGCCGGCGATGAAGCCGCCAAGACCGAGCGTCGCCATCAGGACCACCGGCGACCCGCCGACATCCGCGCCGCCGTGGGCCAGCCCGAAGACGACCGCCTGCGCGATCAGGGCGATCCACGTCCCGGTGACGCGGCCCGTCCATTGCATCAAGGCCCCGCGGTACGCGAGCTCCTCGGCGACACCGTTCGCCGTCGCGAACACGAGGGCCGGCACCAGGAACCCGATGTCGCTCAGGTCGAGCGAGAACGACCCGAAGAACGGGCGCGCGAGCGCGGCGCCCAGCAAGAGGCCGACCGGCCCCAGGATGATCGCCCCGACGAGGGCGAGCTGGACGACGGAGCGCTTGGGCCAGCGCAGGAGCAGGTCATGGGGCCGGACCCGGAGCGCCACGGCGAGGACCGCGAGCACGCCGAGGACCAAGGCCGCCTCCGCGAGCCGCCACACGGCCGGCGGCGACGTGATGCTCGTGCAGTCCGTGCCGCCCGGCGCCGCCAACGGCGCGCTCAGGAGGCCCCAGCACAGCGCCACCGCCACCGGGACCGGCGCCGCCCAGGCCCACCGAACGGGCGCGTCACGACGGATCGCGACGACGGTCCCGGCGACCAGCGCCGCCAGGACGAACGGGCGCGTCGGCGCGACGGCCGCCGCAAGGATGATGAGCGCGATCGGCACGAACGAGCGTGCGAACTCGCGTGTGTCGCGGGGGAGGGCCGTGGAGGCGGGCACCCGCCGATGATGCCACCGACACTCCCCCGCTATCATTCGGTCGCCCATCGGCCCGAGCCGCCCCGGAGGACCCCCTGACCGCTCCTGCCAGCGCCGGCGAACCCGCCCGGTCAGACCGCTTCGCCGCGCTCCATCCGCTGCTGTTCGCGGCGTACGCGGTGCTGTTCCTGTGGTCGCAGAACCTTGGCGAGACCGACCCGAAGGAGGTCGTGATCCCGCTCGTGGTCCTGATCCTGGCCGCCGCGCTCCTCACGCTCGTCCTGGGCCTCGTGTTCCGGGACCGCCGGCGCGGCGCGATCGTCGCGTCGCCGTTCGTGGTCGGCGTCCTGATGTACGGCCACGGAGCGCATATCGCCGCCGCCCTGCACTTGCCGGCGTTGGTCGTGCCGGTCGCGTGGGTCGGGCTGATGGTCGTCGCGGTGGTCGCCGCGATCAGACTGCCTCGAGCCCGCCTCCGGACGGTCGACGTCGCGCTCGACCGGATCGCCGCGATCCTCGTCGTCGTGACCCTGGTGCTGATCGTCCCATACCAGGCGAACGTCGCCGTCGGCGGCCGGACGGCGGAGCGCGTCGAACCGCTCTCGAGCACGACCACCGCCCAGAAGCGCGACGTGTACTGGCTCATCTTCGACCGGTACGGGTCCGACCGGTCCCTCAAGCTCAAGTACGGGCTGGACAACGACCTGACCGGGTGGCTGTCGGAGCAGGGCTGCACGGTGCTCCCGGACAGCCACGCGAACTACATCCGGACCGTGCTCTCGCTCGAGACGACGGCCCAGATGGCCGACCTCGCCGACATCGCCGAGGACGAGGGCGAGCAGAGCTCGGACCTGTCGGTCATCAACCAGGGGCTCCAGGACCCGCTCGTGGCGCGCCAGTTCAAGGCGCTCGGCTATCGCTACTACCACGTCGGCGGCTCATGGGGCCCGACCCGCATCGACTCGGGCGCGGACGTCAACCTGACCGTGCCCACGATCCCCGGCACCGGCGACTTCTCCGACGCCCTCTACGACGCGAGCGCGTTCCCGTCGGTCGCGCGACGGCTGCACATCGCGGACGACGCGGGTCGCGAGCGCCAGTTCCTGTACAGCGGCCACGGCCTGGACGCCCTCCAGGGTCTGCGCGACGAGCCCGGGCCGAAGTTCGTGATGTCGCACATCCTGCTCCCCCACCCTCCCCTGGTCTTCGACCGCGACGGCAGCTACATGACCGGGGCCAAGATGCGCGGGCTCTCGGGCGACGAGCAGTACGAGCGCCAGCTCGCGTACACCAACTCGCGCATCCGCGAGATCGTGGGCGGCCTCCTGGCCCTCCCCGAGGCCCAGCGGCCGATCATCATCCTGCAGGCCGACGAAGGCCCGTTCCCCGACACGTACGAGGTCCAGCGGCGCCAGGACGTCGACTGGGCCGCGGGCGCCACGGAGGACGAGCTCGAGCAGAAGTACGGGATCCTCAACGCCTGGTGCGTCCCCGGGGGTCAGGACCTCGGTCTCGACCCGAAGATGACGGCCATCAACACGTTCCCGACGCTGTTCAGCCGCTACTTCGGCATCGGCTACCCGACGCTGCCGGACCGCTCGTTCTCGTCGCACGACTGGTTCCACCCGTACGACCTGACCGACATCACGGACCGGCTGCCCAGCCTGCGCTGAGCTGCCGGCGGGCCGGCCGTCGGGAGCCGTCAGCGGCGGCGCAGGAGGAACAGCGTGCGGGGGCTGTCCTCGATCGCGGTCTCGGCCTCGATCGCCCAGCGCTCGGCGGCCGCGGCACGGAACCCCTCGATCGTGTAGTCGGGGAACACGTCGCGGCGGGTCGCGAGCAGCCGGCGGACCATGACGTCCTCCTTGGGGACGAACTCGACCACGGCCCACGGGGCCATCGTCGCGAACAGCTCGAGCAGCATCGGCAGCGGCACGTTGCGCGAGATCGCGAGGTGGTGGACGAGCGCGAGCGCGAGGATCAGGTCCGGGTCCGCCCGTTCGAGCAGCGATCGCCGCTCGAGGTTCGCCCACCCGATGCCCGGACTCGGGTTCGCGACGTCGAGGATCAGCGGCAGGATATCGGTGCGCCCCTCGGCGACGAGCTGGCGGTAGTTGCGCTCGGCCGCCGCCGGGTCGATGTCGAAGGCGAGCACCTGGCGGCCCGCGGCGGCGGCGATGCGGCTGTACCGGCCGGTGTTCGCGCCGAGGTCCCAGACTCGGGTCCCGGGCGTTCGCTCGACGAAGTCGCGGACGAGGGCTTCCTTGGCCTGCGTCGCGCGGTCGTTGTAGCTGGTGTTCTCGGCATAGTCGGACCACTCGGTGCCGCCCGGGCGCCAGGTCAACCCCGCGACCGTCGAGCGCAGGTTGCCGATCAGCGCGATGAGCCTCGAGCGGCTGATCCGGGCGCGCTTGGCCGCGTGACCGTCGTCGTCATCGGCGGCATGGCGCACCTGCGCGTTGGCATGGAGGTGGAGGTGCGAGAGGAGCCCGAAGTTCAGCCGGGTGCGCCACGGCACGAGGCCCTTGGCCAGGTCGAGGGGGATCCCGTCGGGGTCGGCCCGCAGCAGCGAGGAGAGGCGGATGTCGCGGTGGGCCATCACCGCGAGCGGTGCGAGGAAATGCTCGCAGAACTGGCGGTAGGCCACCCACGGCGCGCCGTCCTCCAGCGGCTCGAACGACAGGGAATCGATCAGGACCGGACGCCCGCCGCGGAACTGGATGTTGTAGGCCGAGGCGTCCTTGAGGGTCCATCCGGCCGCGAGGGCCTCCAGCTCGATGTCGAGCGTCAGGAGGGCCGCGTCCTTGAGCTCCCCGAAGGTCCACTCGTACGGGTAGGAGATGAATTCGATCGGGTCGGGCGCGATGACCGCGCGGGCCTCGGGGGTCGCGGCGTCGTCGAGGGCCGCCGGCCGGTAGCCGATGAGCCGGCCCGATGAGATGAGCCGGTCGGCCAGGCCGCTCGCGAGGAACGCCTCCCAGTCGTCGATCGACGCGGGGCCGATCTGGCGGTACAGGACGCCGTCGCGGCGGTAGACGAAGCCCCCGGGGTCGCGGTACGACCCGGGGTCGCGCGCGATGGCCGGTCGCGCGTCGCCGGCGGGAGCGTCAGTCGTTGCCGGCTCGGTCATCGGCCACGGTCTTCTCCTCCTTGGGCCCGCGGATCGCGTGCAGGACGCGCGCGATCTGAGTGCGGAAGAAGATCGGGATCGCCACCAGGGTCGCGATGACCGCCTGGATGATCAGACTCCCCGAGCCTGGATCGATATACGCGAGGTGCTCGTGCACGGGTCCTCCGCGTTGCCTCCGACTGCTCGGTCGGTGTCGGATGTCAACGGGATGTTAACCGCCCGTTGTCGCGTCGGCACGTAGAGCCGGCGCGGGACTCGGGCTAGACGTTGCTCCCGGTGATGATCAGGAGCACGGCGCCGGCCGGCTTCGGTCCCGCCAGGACGCCCGCCCAGGACGCCGCCGCGGCCCCTTCCACGGTGAGCCCAAGCTCCCGGTCGAGTTCGGCCTGCGCGGCGTGGAGCGCCGCCTCGTCGACCAGGACCATGTCGTCGACCCGGCCCTCCATCAGGGCGACGGCCTCGGGGACCGCGACTCGCGAGGCGATGCCGTCGGCGTACGTGTCGACCGTGTCGGTGTCGATGGCGCGGCCCGCGCGCCAGCTGAGGGTCATCGCGGGCGCCCCGGCCGCGCCGATGCCGACGACTCGGCACGCGGGCGCCGCGGCCCGGAGCCACGACGCGACGCCGTTGATGAGCGCGCCGTTGCCGACCGGGACCGAGGCCATCGCGAGTGGCGGCAGGGTCCCGGCCTCGATCGCGTCGGTCACTTCCAGGGCCATCGTGGCCGCGCCGGTCGAGATCCGTGCGTCCTCGCCATCGACGAGGATGTGCGCGTCGTGATCGGCCGCATAGGCCGCCGCGGCCTCCCGAGCCTCGTCGAAGTCCTCCCCCGCCTCGATCACGGTCGCCCCGAGCGCCCGCATCCGGGCGATCTTCCCCCGGTTGGCATGCCTCGAGGTGAACACGACCGTGGGGATCCCCAGGGGTCGGGCGGCATACGCGATCCCCTGGCCGAAGTTCCCGGCGGACGCCACGACGATGGCCCGGTCGGGCCCGATGGTCCCCTCCCCCGCCAGCGCGTGCACCGCGACCCATGTCCCGCGGCCCTTGAACGAGCGGATCGGGTTCACTGTCTCGACCTTGACGACGACCGGGACGCCGAGCATGGCGCTGAGGCCCTCGTGCACGTACTGCGGGGAGCCGGTGAACGCCGGGGCGATCGAGCCGTGCGCGGCGCGGATCGCGGCGACCGTGAGATCAGGGGAAGGGATCAACGCGGCGGGCACTCCGTGGTGCGGGCGGCGGACCTGGTCACAGACACAGAAACGCCCGAAGGAACCGCCGGTCCGTAGTCAGCGCCGCCGATGTAAACACCTGCAACACCGCTTTCGGTCTGGGGCCCCTTCGGGCAAGACCTACGTTACCCGGTGCCGCCCCGCGCCGGGAAGGGACTTATCCACGACTTTCGCAGTTCGTGGCACGCTCCCACGAGGGTTGTCCACAGCGCGTCCACGAGCGACCGTCAGTCACGCTCCAAGGGGACCGTCACGCCGCCCGGCGGGCGCGGCACGCCATCGTCGTCTACGTCGAGCGAGGGCTCGTCCCCGATGGTCCAGCCGGTCGCCGAGGACCTCGTGACGTGGATCTCCGAGACCGCGGCCACAGCGCCGGCCGGGTCGATGCGCACCCCGCGGCGCGTCGTGCTCGCACCGACCGGGAGGCGGCTCGAGAGATGCCACGCGACCGCGGCGACCGCGATCGTGGATCCGTCGACGAGCACGAGGTCGTCCGGCGCGAAGGCCCATCCGACGATGTGCCGGATCTCGCCGCGTCCACGCGTGACGTGGTTGCCGTGGATCGTGCCGTCGCCCTCGGGGTGGAGGGTCCAGAGCCCACCGGCCGCGGCGAGTTCGAGGTGGCTGAACCGCCCCGCGGCGTCGGTCTCGAGGAGAAGTGAGTGGCGGATGGCGTCGCCGAGGGCGACGACCTCCCGCCAGCGACGGCCGCGCCGACCGGTCGAGATCGTCCAGGTGACGGTGGCCCCGTCCGCGCGGGCTCCCCAGCCGGCGAGTCGGACCGGACGGACCGTTCGGGCGGTCGTGGTCGGCCCTAGCCGGCGCTGGCCGTGCCGGACTCGACGAGGACCGGCGCCGGCTCGGGCGCCTCCATCGGCGCCGTCGCCACGCCGTCGTGATGCCGGGCGACGAGGGTCGGGATGACGTCCGACCACGAATGGCCGGTCACTCGGAGACGGAGGCGCCAGGCGGTCTGGACGGCCGCCACGAGGAGCGTTCGCTCCCGCGCCCGGAGGGTCGGGTAGTCCATCCCGTCGATCACGATCTCCGGCGCGAAGGCGGCGAAAGGCGGGAACGTGTAGGCGTCGTCGGTGTTCTCGAGCAGCCGGTCGATGGTGAACTCGAAGTCCGGCTCCTCGGTCAAGGGGTCGCCGCGCTCCATGATCACGACCGCGTCGAGCGGCGCGCTCTCGGAGACGTCGCAGTCGATGAGCGACTGGACGTGGTACTTCGGCGGCGGGATCAGCAGCTGCACCCAGCTGTTGATCGTGACGATCGGCAGGTTCTGGCGGCCCATCGAGTGCCCGATCGAGCGGCCCTGCTTCGAGTGCACGCGGCTGCGGATGCCGAGCATGATCCGGTCGGCCATCGGCAGGCGCTTGTCGTTGACCGCGCTCATCGTGTGCGACGAGAGTGTCATCGGCTTGGGGTAGCCGTAGACGGTCCCGTCCGGCGCGACGATCGCCATGTCGTCCGACAGGAAGCCCCAGCTGTGGTGCATCAGGAGCCGCAGGACCGTGCTGGTCTTGCCGGTGTCGGTCTGCGCCGAGAGGACGATCGCGCCCTGGTCGCCATCGATGGCGGCGCAGTGGAGCAGCACGTGGCCGCGCGCCACGAGGATGAACCGGAGCAGCGGCTCGACCATGTTCGTGTACAGGACGTGGTGCGACCACGTGAGCAGCCAGTTGGCGTCGAGCTCGATCGGCCCGACGTCCGGCGCCCCGCCCCCGGCGCCGGGCGGCAGCCGGACGTCGAAGGCGGCCGAGAGCACGCCGAAGTGCTCGCGGTAGCGGATCGTGTCGTCCTCGCGCCACGTCCGGACGTGGAGCCGCGGGCCGCCGCCCAGCCACTTGCGGCGCACGATGATGTCCGGCTCGACGAGGTGGTCGACGTTGAAGGCGGCAAGCTCTGGCAGCCGAACCACCGAGCGGATCTTCAGGATGCTGTGGACGTCGTACTGGTACGAGCCGTCGACCGCGACCTGGTCGCGCCGGTCGCGGCCGGCCCAGATCCAGTTGTCGGCGATGAGGTAGCGGACGCCGAACGTCACGCCGATCGCCACGAGGTTCGAGACGAGGTAGTAGATCCCGAACAGGTCCGTGAGGATGTAGAGGATCGGGACCCGGACGACGAGGGTCGCGATGTTGACCGCACTGAACACGAGATACCGGGTGATCAGGCCGTGCCGCGTCTCGCGATGACGGAACACGAACAACTCGACCAGGATGAAGTTGTTGAGGGTCGACACCAGCGACGCCAGGATCGCCGAGTAGATGTAGAAGATCCCGAGGCCTTCGGTGAAGACGTACAGGGCGATCTGGTTGACGAAGATGCCGACGATGCCGACGACGGCGAACTTCGAGGGCGAGAGAAGGGCCCCCAGGAGGCTCGTGACCTGCGTCCGGCGGTGGCGGCGCACGCTCGGCGGTGACTCGGCGGCAGCTGGGCTCAAACGGTCCCCTTGGTCGGCGGAGGGTCGGCCGGATGGTAGGTGACGCTCCGTCGCGGCGTCAAACGACCACGGCCCGCGTCAGCGACCGTGGAGGGCCTCCAGCCGCGCCAGGAGGGCGCGCGTCGTCGGGTGAGGACGGCGTGATCGTCACCCGTTCCCGAAGCCGGTCGGCCGTCTCCCCCACCCCGGGGCCGGCCGCCTCGAGCTTGTCGATGATCCGGTCCAGGACGCCCGGGTCGATGAACAGCCGCGCCGGGTCCGGCGCGAAGACGTCGGGATCGATGCGGTAGACCGTGACGGTCATCTGCTCGTCGCCGTAGGGATAGGTCCAGCGCTGGGCCACGGACGCGCCGGGGGTCGCGTCGAGGGCGGCCGTCATCGCCGGTGTCCCGTCGCCCAGGGTCGCATGGACCCAGTAGCCCGGCCGCAGCGTCTGGATCCGCTTGGTCAGCGAGGCCGCATCTCGTTCGTCGAACTGGTCCACGTTGTAGAGGGACGGCGAGATCGCGATCGCGTCGGCGAGCGGACGGTTCGCGGGCACCGCGCGCAGCCCCAGCGGCGCCGTGGGGTCGAGGACCGCGGTCCCGGGGCGGATCCGGGTCACCGGGTAGTCGCCGGTCACACGCTGGCCGACGTCGTAGGCGAGGAACTCGCTGAGGGCGATCCTGGTGCCGGGCGGGACGTTGGCGCGGATCCAGGCGCTCGTCGCATCCACCGCCGCGATCTTCGCGTCGTCGCCGACGATCGGGCGGGCGGCGGTCGCGAGGGCGATCCCCGCCGCCCCGAAGACCAGCGCGGTGCCCAGGACGGCCGGCAGCCAGGCCCGCCCGCCTCCGCGGCGGCGCAGGACGAGCACCAGGAGCGCCAGGATCGACGACGCCGACGATGGCGACCAGGACGAAGCCCAGCCGGCGCGGTCCTGACGCCGACGAGGCTCCGGCGTGCCAGCAGGAACAGGAAGGGCACGACGAGGAGCCCGCCGACGACCGCGGCCACGCTCGCCCACCGTTCCCGCGCCAGGATGCCCGCGGCCACGGCGATCCACCCGATCGAGGCGGTCACGGCGAGGACCGGGAAGACCGCGACGTAGTGGCGCGGCGTCTCGCCGATGGCGACGACGAGCAGGATCAGGGGCACGTTGGCCAGGAGGGTCATCACGAGCGGGAACAGCTCCCGATGTGCCACCGCGGACAGTCGTCGGGCGGCGAGGGCGACGGCCGTCAGGACGATGCCGGGCACCGCGAAGGCGAGCGCGCCGGCGAGCTGTGGCACGTAGCTGGCGTACGCCGTGAAGGCCGAGAGCCGGATGACGCTCGCGCCGGCCAGCTTGGGCGCCCGTGCGTAGACGACCAGCTGCACGCCCGCCCAACCGAGACCCGCCACCCACGCGACGATCACCGGCCACCGCGACGCGCTCACGGGCGCCGGGGCGCGACCACGACGCTCGAGGAACGGCTCGATCGACCAGCCCGGCGACGATGGCGACCACGATGGCCACCGCGATCGGCCCGAGCAGCCAGGCCGGTGCCCCGAGTCGGTAGACGACGCCGGTGATCGAGGCGTGGAGCACGAACCACCAGGCGAGGATGGGCGTGGCGACCAGGAGCGCCACCGCCGCTTGACGCGCGAGGCGCGGCCACGGGCGGCCCCAGGCCAGCCCCGCGAGGAACGGGACGGGCGCGAACGGGAGGGCCGTCTCCTTGATCAGGAAGCTGAGGCCGAAGCACGCCCCGGCCAGGGCCGCCAGCCCGAGGGAGCCGCGATCGACGGCGCGCAGACCGACGACGAGGTAGGCCACCGCGAGCACGGCCGCCGGCAGGTCGATGCCGGCCGTCCGTGACAGCGTGAGCAGGTACGGGAACCCCAGGAGCGAGATGGCGGCCAGCGCGCCGACGGCCGGTCGCACCCGCCAGCCGAGCGCCCCGCCGAGCGCGATGAGTCCCGCCGCCGAGATCGCGTCGATGACCTGCCCGACGCGCACCCCGTCGACGCCGAACCAGGCCTGCGGGGCCGCGAGGACCAGGGGCCAGACCGGCGAGTGATTCGGGAAGCTGACGCCGAAGACCGTGATGAGACCCTTGCCCGCGAGGATGTTCAGGCCGAGGCCGACGTACTTCGCCTCGTCGGGCGTCTCGAAGGCCGGCGGCGCCAGCGCGCGGATCACCAGGAAGGCCACGACCGATGCGGCGATCAACCACGCGGCGGCCGTCCGCTCGGTCGGCGCCGTCGAGGCGGCCGCCGGCCGGGTATCGGGCGCGTCGGTCATGACGCGGGCGCGGCCGACGCCCCGAGGCTCTCCGTCCAGGCGCGGGCCACGGCCTCGAGCTCGCCGGCCAGCGACGGCGCCACCCGGCCGACCACGCGGACGTCGCGTTCGCCGTACTCGACGTCGACCGTGCCGCGCTCCCGGACCCTCGCGAGCAGCTCGCCCGCGGCGTACGGCACCGCGACGTCGACATCGACCCACAGGGACGCGAGGAGGGCCGCGATCTCGGCTCGCAGCGTGTCGATGCCGTAGCCCGTCGTGGCCGAGACGAAGACCGCGCCGCCGATCGCGGGGGCCGGGGTCTCGCCGTCGCGCGCGGCCTTGTCGAGGAGGTCCGCCTTGTTGTAGGCCACGAGCCGCGGCTTCTCGCCGGCGCCCAGTTCGTCGAGCACCGTCTGGACGGTGGCCCGGTGTTCCTCGATATGGGCGTCCGCGGCGTCGACCACCTCGACCAGCACGTCGGCGCGGTTGACCTCTTCGAGGGTGGCCCGGAACGCGTCGACGAGCTGGTGCGGCAGCTTGTGGATGAAGCCCACGGTGTCGGTGACGATCGCCGTCTGCCCGTCGCCGAGCTTGACCTGGCGACTCGTCGGGTCGAGCGTCGCGAACAGCTTGTCCTCGGCGAGCGCGACTTCGGCGCCGACGAGGGTGTTCAGCAACGTGGACTTGCCCGCATTCGTGTAGCCGACGATGCCGACCGTCGGCCACAGCCGCCGGTCCCTGCCGCGCGCCGCGGTCGAGCGCTGCTGGCGGACCTGGTCCACGCGCTCCTTCATCTTGGCGATCCGTGTCCGGATGATCCGCCGGTCCGTCTCGAGCTGGGACTCGCCGGGTCCGCGGGTCCCGATCCCGCCGCCGGTCCGCGACAGGTGCGTCCAGAGGCGGGTCAGTCGAGGCAGCTGGTACTCGAGCTGCGCCAGCTCGACCTGGAGGCGGCCCTCGTGCGTCTGCGCATGCAGGGCGAAGATATCGAGGATGAGGCGGCTCCGGTCGATGACCTTCACCTTCAGGAGTTCCTCGAGCGCCCGCTGCTGCGCGGGCGAGAGTTCGTCGTCGGCGATGAGCACGTCGAAACCGGTCTCGCGCTTCGCCGACAGCAGGTCCTCGGCCTTGCCCTTGCCGACGTACCAGTTCGGGTCGACATGACGGCGGTTCTGCCACTCGGCGCCGACCACGTCCGCGCCGGCGGTCGTCGCAAGGTTCGCGAGCTCCGCGAGCGAGTCGGGCGCGGTCCAGCCGTCCTCGGTCCCGGTATCGACGGCGACGAGGAAGGCCTTCTCGACGGGCGTGGCGAGGTCGATCAACTCGTTGGGCATCGTCGCGAAGGATAGCCCGTCAGCCTCGCCCTCCCATCGAATCATGCGGTTCGGGCGATGGAACGGCCGCAGCGGTTGCTATGCTGCGGGGAAACCGTCCCCACATGTGTGGTCGTGGACGGAAAGAGGGAGGCTCAATCACCGATGCATCGTCCTATCGGCGTCACACTGCTTGCGCTCGGCGCCGGGGTGGCAGGTCTCTTCGAGATCTGGCGGGCCCTGGTGTTCCTGGGCGTCGCCAGCTTCACCTTCGTCGGCAAGTCCGTCTCGTTCCCGGATCCGCAGTGGGGCTCGGCCCTCTGGGCGCTCCTCATCGCCGCGATCTGGTTCTGGGTCGCCATGGGGTTCTGGAACGTCCGCGCCTACGCGTGGTCCTTCGGGATCTTCATCAGCATCTTCACGGTCATCTTCGGCTTCTTCGCCCTCCTGGGTGGGTCGACGATGGAAGCGGAGACCATCGGCTGGCTGCTGGCCATCGGCATCTTCATGTACCTGAACTACCCGGGCGTCCGGGACGTGTTCATGAAGCATGAGCTCGAGCTCATGACGCCGGAGCAGCGCGCCGCAGCCCAGCAGATGCAGGCCGCGCAGATGGCGATGGCGCAGGCTTCCGTGCCGCAGGCCGCCGCGGCCCCGCAGAGCCCCACGCCTCCGCCTCCGGCCCCGCCCGCGGCGAGCTAGGCCCGCAACCGCCCCCGTCGAGCGACGGGGGGCTTGGAACCGATCAGAAGGCCGACCGGCCCCGCCGGTCGGCCTTCGTCGTTGCGCGGCGCGCGAGTTGCTGTCAGCCGTCGACGACGCTCGACACCTCGGGTCCTCGGCGGAGGGCGACGACGTCGATCCCCTCGGTCGCGTCCACCCAGTCGATGCCCGGCTCTGACCGGAACCACGTGCGCTGGCGCCGCGCGAACGCGACGTTGCGCTGCGCGTCGAGCTCGATGGCGGTCTCGCGGGTCAGCGTGCCGTCAAGCACGGCCCACGCTTCGCGATAGCCGATCGCGGTGAAGGCCGGCAGCGTCGGGATCGAAGCGCCGGCGGAGTGACGCCGCCTCTTCGATGAGCCCGCCATCGAACTGGGCGACGGCCCGGGCGAGGATCCGCTCGCCGTGGACAGCGGGATCGACCGTCAGCCCCAGCCACGTGACGCGCCCCGGATAGCCGAGGGCGGGCGGCCGTGGCGCGTCCCCCTGGAGCGTCGCGATCTCGAGCGCCCGGACGACGCGACGAGGATTCTGCAGGTCGACGTCCGATGCGAGGGCCGGGGCGGCCTCGCGCAGTCGGACGACCAGCGCCTCGAGTCCGTCGGCGGCGAGGTCCGCTTCGATGGCCGCCCGTACGGCGGGATCGCTCGGCAGGGCGTCGGTGTCGAGGCCGCGCGCCACCGCGCGCAGGTACAGGCCCGTGCCGCCCGCGAGGATGGCGATGCCGTCCCGTCCCGCCAGCTCGCCGAGGACGGTCCTCGCGTGATCCGCGAAGTCGGCGACGCTGAACGGCTCGTCGGGATCCACGAGGTCCAGCCCGTGGTGCGGGACGCGGGCCCGTTCGGCGGCCGTGGCCTTGGCCGTCCCGATGTCGAGGCCGCGGAACACCTGGCGGGAATCCGCGGAGATGACGACGGTCGACCGCCCCTCGGCGATCAGCATCTCGGCCAGTTCGATCGCGAGGGCGGTCTTGCCGGTCGCCGTCGCCCCGGCGATGACGAGCAGCGGTGGCGCTGCGGTCACGCGCTGACGAGGCTCCCGCGGAGCGCGTACGGGCCGGCATGATCGACGCGCACGACGACCTCGCGACCGACGAGGTCGGGGTTGCCGGCCACGTGCACCAGCTTGTTGCCGCGGGTCCGGCCGGTCAGCGACGACCCGGACGGTCGTTCCGAGCCTTCGTGGTCATGCGAGCGAGGGACGGCCACCGCGTCCAGCAGGACGGCCACGTCCCGGCCGAGCCACGCCTCGTTGCGCTCGAGCCCGATCGACTCCTGGAGCGCGAGGAGCTCGTTGAGCCGCCGGCGTTTCGTGTCGGCCGGGACGTCGTCGGGGAGTCGGGTGGCCGGCGTTCCCGGCCGCGGCGAATACGCGGCGGCGAAGACCTGGTCGTACCGCACGGCCTCGAGCAGGCGCAGGGTGGACTGGAACTGTGCCTCGGTCTCGCCGCAGAACCCCACGATGACGTCCGTGGAGATCGTGATGCCGGGGACGGCGTCGCGGATCCGCGCCAGCCGCTCCTGGTAGTGCTCGATCGTGTACTGGCGGCCCATCCGGCGCAGCACGGTGTCGTCACCGGACTGGACGGGCAGGTGGAGATGCTCGCAGACGCTCTCGCAGGCCGCCAGGGCCTCGATCAGGCGGTCCGAGAGGTCCCAGGGGTGCGACGTCACGAACCGCAGGCGGCCGATGGCGGGGCGGCCGTCGGAGGTCCGGAGCGCGTCGATGGCCCGGATCAACTCGGCGAGGTCCGGTCGCCCCCGCAGATCGAGCTGCCGGCCCGCGAGCCGTCCCTCGTGGACATGGGCGAACCGCGGCTCCGGCGCCAGGTCGTGGCCGTACGAGTTCACGTTCTGGCCGAGCAGCGTCACTTCGTGGTACCCGGCGGCCGCCAGGGCGCGCGCCTCGTCGACGACCTCATCGAACGGGCGGCTTCGCTCCGGTCCGCGACTGAAGGGCACGATGCAGTAGGTGCAGGTCTTGTCGCAGCCGTAGATGATCGGCAGCCAGGCGCTCACCGCGGACCCGCGGGCGACGCTCCCCTCCCCGATGGCGCGGGCACGGGTCGCGGCCAGGCCGTCGGCGGCCCCGACCACGGTCCGTCCGACCGTCGTCGTCGTGCCGACCGTGCCGATCGGCGCCTGCGCGGAGCCGAGACCGAGGCGGTCGACGAGCTCCGGCTCCTCGTCGGGCCGCAGGAACAGGTCGACCGACGGATAGCGTCGGCGCAGGCCGGCCCGATCCGGCTCCCGGACGGAACAGCCGGTCAGGACGACGCGCAGGCCGGGGTGCGCCGCCTTGAGCTGCGCGAGCTGACCCTGGCGCCCGATGACCTTCTGCTCGGCGCCCTCGCGGATGGCACAGGTGTTGATGACGATGAGGTCCGCGTCCTCGAACCCGCTCGCTTCGGCGCAGCCGGCCTGGAGCAGGCGGCCGGCCATCTCCTCGGAGTCGCTGCGGTTCATCTGGCAACCGAGGGTCCAGAGGTGGAACCTGCGGCAGCGTCCGGCTTTCGGGCAGGTACTCGTCGAGCCGCTCGTCGGTCGGCGTGACGGGCGCGCGGGGCGCGCCGCGAGGTGCCGGCGGGACGATCTCGAGCATCGGCAACGCGCGGTCGAGGAGCGTTCGGTCCGTCACAGGTCGGTCATCGGTCGGTCATCGTCCTCGCCGGAGCCTACCCCGATGGCCGCACGCACGTCATCACCGACCGACGGCGGCACCCACAGCCGCGCATGCGACTCGGCGTACGTTCCGGTGTCCCCGTGGTAATCCGTGCCGCCGGTGGGCACGAGCCCGAGCGTGCGGGCGACGGCCCCGACCATCGTGACCGTGTCGGCGTCGAAGGAGCGGTAGTAGACCTCGAGGCCGCCGAGCCCGGCGTCGATGAGGTCGCGGAGGACGGACATCCGCGACGGCGCCTCGCTGAAATGCGCGAGCGAGGGCAGGCCGCCTGCCGCACGGATCGCCGAGATCGCCTCGGACGGGCCGAGGCCCTCGCGCGGGACGTAGGCCGGGCAGCCCCATCCGAGCAGCCGGCGGAAGGCGTCCTCGACGCTGGTCGCGTGCCCCGCGGCCATGAGCGCCCGGGCGACCGTCGGACGGCCGAGCGCGTCGCCGTCGCCGGCATCGAGCTCGGCGACCTGGGCGTCGATCGCGAGCCCGAGCTCGCGGAGGCGGTCGACGGTTCGCTCGAAGCGGACCCGCCGGCGATCCCGCTGCGACCCGAGCGCCGCCTCGAACGCGGCATCGGCCGGGTCCATCCCGAAGCCGAGGATGTGGAGCTCGCCCTCCCACAGCCCGAGGTCGCGCGTGACGATCGCGTTGATCTCCACGCCCGGCAGCAACGTCATCGCCGTCCGGCACCCCGTCGGCGGCGACCACCTCGCGGTAGCCGGCGAGGGTGTCGTGGTCGGTCAGCGCGAACGTCCGCACGCCGACCGCGAATGCCTCCTCGACGAGCGCGGCCGGCGCGACGATGCCGTCGGAGCGGGTCGTGTGGGCGTGCAGGTCGACGGTCGTCGGCGGGTGGTCCCGAGTCCGTCCCGCCTCGACTGGCGGCAGCGGGTCGTGGCGTCGCCGGCGGCCGGTCGTCACGCGGTCAGCCCTCGAGCAGCCGCTGGATGCGCTCGATCTGCAGGGCCCGGCCGGTCGCGGGATCGATGTCCACCTGGACCGCGTTGAAGATGACCGGGCCCTCACCCACCTCGAACCGGGTCGGGAGCGCGTTGATGAACCGCGGCAGGACGGTCCGCGGGGCGAATCCGATGACACTCCAGACAGGTCCGGTCATCCCCAGGTCGGTCTGGTAGGCGGTGCCATTCGGGAGGATCCGCTCATCACCGGTCACGACGTGGGTATGCGTCCCCACCACCACGCTGACCCGCCCGTCGAGGTAGAGCCCGAGGGCGTTCTTCTCGGAGGTCAGCTCGCAGTGGAAGTCGACGAGCCGGACCGGTGGCAGCGGCTCGGCGGACTCGTCCAGCAGCCGGTCGGCATCGGTGAACGGGTTCTCGATCTGCTGCATGTACGTCCGACCCTGGAGATTGATCACGGTGACGTCCGTGCCGTCCATGGCGCCGTACACACCCCAGCCGCGCCCGGGGACCTCGTGCGTGCCGTAGTTGAGCGGCCGCAGGACGCGGTCGTTCGCGTCGAGGAACGGGTAGATCTCGCGCTTGTCCCAGATGTGGTTCCCCGAGGTGATGACGTCGACCCCGGCGGCCAGCAGCGATTCGGCGGTGGACGGCGTCAGGCCCATGCCGCCTGCCACGTTCTCGCCGTTGGCGGTGACGAAGTCGATGCCGCGCTCGTCGCGCAGGGCCGGCAGGATCTCCTCGACGGCGGCCCGACCGGGCTTGCCGATCAGGTCCCCGATCATCAGGACGCGCAGGGCCCCCTTCGGCCGGGAGGCGTTGCCGTTGGGCGGGTTGCCGAGTCGCGTCGGCCGATGGGCGCGTCAGTCCCGTCGGCGGCTTACTTCGCGAACTCCACGGCCCGCGTCTCGCGGATGACCGTCACCTTGATCTGGCCCGGGTAGGTCAGCTGCTCCTCGATCTTCTTGACGATGTCGCGGGCGAGCCGCGACGCGGTGAGGTCGTCGATCTCCTCCGGGCGCACGAGGATGCGGACCTCGCGGCCGGCCTGGACCGCGAACGAGCGCTCGACGCCCGCGAAGCTCTCCGCGATCGCCTGCAGGTCCTCGAGCCGCTTGACGTACGTGTCCATCGACTCACCGCGTGCCCCGGGCCGCGACGCGCTGATCGCATCGGCGACCTGCACGATCGGGGCCTCCAGGCAGGCGTACTCGACCTCCTGGTGGTGCGCCGCGATCCCGTTGATCACCTTGAACGGCAGGTTGTGCCGCTGGGCGATGGCCGCGCCGATGGCCGCGTGCGGCCCTTCGACCTCGTGGTCGACGGCCTTGCCGATGTCGTGGAGCAGGCCGCCCATCTTGGCGATCTGGACGTCCGCGCCGATCTCGGCGGCGATGACGGCCGCCAGGTGGCTCGTCTCGACCACGTGGTTGAGCACGTTCTGCCCGTAGCTCGTGCGGAACTTGAGCCGGCCCAGGAGCTTGATGATCTCCGCGGGCAGGCCCGGGACGCCGGCCTCGTAGGCGGCCTGCTCGCCGGCCTGGCGCATGACCAGGTCGACCTCGGCGCGGGCCTTGGCCACGACCTCCTCGATGCGGCCCGGATGGATGCGGCCGTCGGCGATCAGCTTGGTGATCGCCAGGCGGGCGATCTCCCGGCGGACCGGGTCGAAGCCGGACAGGACGACCGTCTCCGGCGTGTCGTCGATGATCAGGTCGACGCCGGTGGCCTGCTCCAGGGCCCGGATGTTGCGGCCTTCGCGGCCGATGATCCGGCCCTTCATCTCGTCCGAGGGCAGGTGGACCACCGACACCGTGTGCTCGGCGGTGTGGTCGGCGGCCACGCGCTGCATCGCGGTGACGACGATGTCGCGGGCCTTGTCCTGGGCTTCCTCGCGGGCGGAGCGCTCGATGGCACGGGCAAGCTTGACGGCGTCGTGCTCGGCCTCCTCACGGACGGCCTCGAGCAGGACGGTCTTCGCGTCGTCGGCGGACATCCCCGACACGCGCTCGAGGGCATCGACCTGCTGCTGATGGGCGTGCGCGAGTTCCTCGCGGGTCTTGTCCAGTTCGCGTTCGCGATCGAGGAGCTTGCGGTCGCGCTGCTCGAGCATGTCGGTGCGCTGGTCGAGCTGCTCGTCCCTTGCCAGAAGCCGGCGTTCGAGGTTCGAGAGCTCGTTGCGCTTCGCGCGGGCCTCGTCCTCGGCCTCGGCCTGCATGCGGAGCTTCTCGTCCTTCGCCTCGAGGATGAGTTCCTTCTGGCGAGCGCGCGCCTCGGCCTCGATGCGGCGGGCCTCGGACTGCGCCGCCTTCATCGTCTGCGAGGCCCAGAGGCTGCGCAACAGCCAGCCGAGTACGGCTCCGCCGACGATGGCCGCGAGGGCCACCGCCACGACGACCGGTGTGTCCATCAGTGATCCTCCCATCCGGTCGAATCGCGCGACCGGAGGTCATGTCTACGATGCAGCAGCGCCAAGCGCGAGGAAGGGACATCCGACCGAGGTCCCTACGCGTCCGTCTCGAGTCCCTCCTGGGCCGCGATCGGCACTGTCTTCGGGCTGGAACGCCGCTCGGGCGGCGTTGGATTCATCTGCCGCGTAGCCTACGAGCCGCGGGCCGGAGGGTCAACCGAGACGACACCGGGCGACGACCATGCGACGACAGGCCGGGGCTGCCGTCGCGCGTCGCTCAATCCGCGTCGCTCGCGGGATCGTCCGTCGGCGCCCCGGAAAGCGCCGCGACCTCGCGGCAGGTCTCGGGGTCGAAGCCGTGGCGTGCCAGGAGCGCATACGCCCGCTGCCGGCGTTGCCGCGGATCGGGGACGCGGGCGAGGGCCCGGGCGTGCTTGGCGATGAGTCGCTCCGCCGCCACGCGGTCGACCGACACGGGCACGTCATCCGCGTCGACCGTCGCTCCACCGGCTCGCCGGTCGGCCATCACGGCATCGACCGTCGTCCGGTCGATGCCCTTGAGGGCGAGTTCCTGGCGGATGGCTCGCTCACCGCGCGGCCGGGCGCGATCACGGGACTCGACCCAGGCACGCGCGAACATCTCGTCGTCGAGCACGCCGAACTCCGTCAGCTTGACGATCGCCGCCTCGACGAGGGCAGGCTGGTACCCCGTGGACGTGAGCCGACGCCGAACCTCCGCGACGGAGCGCGACCGTGCCTCGAGGAACCTGCCGGCGGCTTCGAGGACGACCTGCGGGTCGTCGACGGCCGCCTTGGCGTCCTGGCGCTCGGCGAAGGACCTCGACGGACGTCCAGCCATGTGGCGATGGCCTATTCGGCCTCTTCGATGCCCTCGACCGGGATGACCGCGGCGTCGTCGGCGATCGCGCCACGGATCCGGCGCTCGATCTCCTCGGCCACGCCCGGGTTCCCCTTGAGGAACTCCTTGGATGCCTCGCGGCCCTGGCCGAGCCGCGTCTCGCCGAAGTTGAACCACGCCCCGGTCTTCGAGACGACGTCCATCGCCACGCCGACGTCGAGCAGGCCGCCCTCCTTCGAAATGCCTTCCCCGTACATGACGTCGAATTCGGCGACGCGGAACGGCGGCGCGACCTTGTTCTTCACGACCTTGACACGCACCCGGTTGCCGACCGACTCGGTGCCGGTCTTGATGGTCTCGACGCGGCGGATGTCGAGCCGGACCGACGCGTAGAACTTCAGCGCGCGGCCACCTGGCGTGGTCTCGGGGTTCCCGAACATGACGCCGATCTTCTCGCGCAGCTGGTTGGTGAACACGAGCGAGGTGTTCGAGCGCGAGACCGCACCGGTGAGCTTGCGCAGGGCCTGGCTCATGAGCCGGGCCTGGATGCCCATGAACGAGTCACCCATCTCGCCTTCGATCTCGGCGCGCGGCACGAGGGCGGCGACGGAGTCCACCACGACGATGTCGATCCCGCCCGACCGGATCAGTGTCTCGGTGATCTCGAGCGCCTGCTCGCCGGTATCGGGCTGGCTGACGAGGAGCTCGTCGACGTTGACGCCGGTCTTCCGGGCGTACCCCGGATCGAGGGCATGCTCGACGTCGATGAACGCGGCGACGCCGCCACGGCGCTGGGCCTCGGCGATGACGTGCTGGCAGACGGTCGTCTTGCCCGACGACTCCGGCCCGAAGATCTCCGTGATGCGGCCGCGAGGGATGCCGCCGACGCCGAGGGCGAGGTCGAGGGCGATGGACCCCGTGGGGATCGTGTCGATCTCGAGCTGCTCGCGCGAGCCGAGCTTCATGATCGAGCCGCGGCCGAACTGCTTCTCGATGGCGAGTAGCGCCGCATCGACGGCCTTGCCGCGTTCCGTCTGGGATCGGTCGCTCGCTCGCTCTTCGGTCATCGCCATCAGTCCGTCACGCTCCTCATCGATCGGTCGACCGGACACCGAAGCGCGCCATCGTGGCGACGGATCCGGTGGTCAGCCCTCGGTCTCGTCGTCCTGTTCGACGACGGGCTTCTCCTTGCGCGGCTTGCGGATCACCTCGACGTTCTGGGGCGGTGCCTCCAGCGGCGAGAGCGTCGGCTGTCCGAGCTTGGCTTTCGGCTTCTTCTTGGCTTCCTTGCCGGGACGGTTTCGCGAGCCCATCGCTGCGCCTCCGCGTCGAATAGCAGGCTACGGAACGACCCTTCACGCCGACTGCACCGCCCCTTCATCGCCGCTCAACCGGCCAGCGTGAACACGCAATCCGGCCATCGAAGCGGGGAAGGAACCGGCCCGGATGGAGGCTCGGACCCTGGCCATGAAGTCTAGGGTGAAGGTCAGGTTGTGACAAGTCGCGAGACGGTAGGCGAGCAGCTCCTTGGCCCGGAACAGATGGGCCAGATACGCTCGGGAGAAGCGCCGGCAGGCGAGGCACGGACAGTCCTCCTGGATGGGTCGCGGATCGTCGAGGAAGGCCCGATTCCGGATGTTGAGGCGACCCCCGGGGACCCAGAGCTGGCCGTTTCGCGCAACGCGTGCCGGCAGCACGGAATCGAAGAGGTCGACGCCGCGATGCACGGCCTCCAGCAGGTCCGCCGGGGAGCCGAGGCCCATCAGGTAGCGCGGCCGCGGGTCGTCGTCCAGGAGGGGCACGGCCAGGTCGAGCGTCGCGTCGCGTTGGGCCGGCGTCTCGTCGCCCGCCAGGCCGCCCAGGCAGATCCCGTCGAACGGCAGGCTGGCGATGAACCGCGTGGACGCCGCCCGGAGTTCCGGGTCGAGGCCGCCCTGGACGATCCCGAACAGCGCCTGATCCTCCCGCGTGTGCGCCGCCAGCGATCGTTCCGCCCATCGGTGCGTGCGCTCGGTCGCGTCCGCGACCACGGCCCGCGGCGACGTGGGAAAGACGGGCTGGTCGAACGCCACGGCGACGTCCGAGCCCAACGCCTCCTGGGCGCCGATCGCGACCTCGGGCGTGAATCGGTGTGTGGAGCCATCGAGGTGGCTGCGGAAGGTCACCCCGTCCTCGTCGACGACCCGGAGGTCCCCGAGGGACACGACCTGGAACCCTCCCGAGTCCGTGAGGATCGGCCGGTCCCAGTCCATGAACCGGTGGAGGCCGCCGAGCCGTGCGATCCGGTCCGCACCGGGGCGAAGGTAGAGGTGGTACGTGTTCGAGAGGATGATCGAGGCACCCGTCTCACGGATCTCGTCGGGCGAGAGGGCCTTCACGGTCGCGTTGGTGCCGACCGGCATGAACTGCGGCGTCTCCACGATCCCGTGGGTCAGCGTCAGCTGGCCGAGGCGCGCCCGCGTCGATCCGTCGGCCGGCGGGGGCACGAGCACCTCGTAGCGCGCCGCCCGGCCCTCGTAGGGAGCGGTCACGCGTCCTCCGGGGCGGGGTCGTCCCAGAGGCTGGGCATCCCGGCCTCGGCGCGTCGGGGTGGCGGGATCTCGTACCCGAGCGCCGCGAGGTGTGCCCGCGCCGCCTCGGTCGCGATGCGGCCCTGCGGCGTGCGGTCGATGAACCCGAGCCGCAGGAGGAACGGCTCGTAGACATCCTCGATGGTCTCGATCTCCTCGGACAGGACGGCGGCGAGGGCGGCGACACCCACCGGGCCCGGAGGCGAACTTCTGGATGATGGCCGCCAGCAGCTTCCGATCCGTCGAGTCGAGGCCCTCGTCGTCGATCTCCATGGCCCGCATCGCCTCGCGGGCGCGTGCCTCGTCGACGGTCCCGTCTCCGTGGACCTGGGCATGGTCGCGGACCCGCTTGAGCAGCCGGTTCACGATCCGAGGCGTGCCCCGGCCGCGTCGCGCGATGGCCCGGGCCGCCGCCGGCTCGATCTGGACGTCGAGGATCGACGCGGACCGGTCGACGATGGCCGTCAGCTCGTCGTCCGTGTAGAAGTCCAGGCGGTACGTCGCCCCGAACCGGTCGCGGAGCGGGCTGCTGATGCGGCCGGCGCGGGTCGTCGCCCCCACGACCGTGAACGGCTTGAGGCTGAGCCGCAGGCTCCGGGCGCTCGGCCCCTTGCCGATCATCACGTCGAGCGCGTAGTCCTCCATCGCCGGGTAGAGGATCTCCTCCACCGCGCGGTTCAGACGATGGATCTCGTCGATGAAGAGCACGTCCCGCTCGTCGAGCGAGGTCAGGACGCTCGCGAGATCGCCGGCCCGCTCGATCGCGGGTCCCGAGGTGTAGCGGACATTCACGCCGAGCTCGCGGGCGACGATGGTCGCGAGCGTGGTCTTGCCGAGGCCGGGCGGCCCGTAGAGGAGGACGTGGTCTGCCGCCTCTCCCCTGCCCTTCGCCGCCTGGAGGAGGATCGACAGGTTGGCCTTGACCTCCCGCTGCCCGATGTATTCGTCGAGCGTGCGGGGCCGCAGTGTGCCCTCCACGACGAGATCCGCCTCGTCATCGAGGTCCGGCGACAGGATGCGAGAAAGATCGTCGGCCATCGGGCGGGATGGTAGCACGCCGACGACCATTTCGCACGCCTGTTCTACATCTCGCCGCACCTCGTCCGCCTCGGATGCGAAGTCCCACTACGCGAGTAGGGCTTCAGCGCTACGATGACCCGATGCGGCTCTCCCGCCGTTCCGAATACGGCTTGCGCGCGCTCACCGACCTCGTCCGGCACGCCGACGACGGCCCGGTGGCGCTCGCCGCGCTCGCCGAGCGAAACCGCCTGCCGCTCAAGTTCCTCGAGCAGATCATGGCCACGCTCAAGCACGCCGGGATCGTCCGGACCACCCTCGGCGCGCATGGCGGCTATGCGATCTCCGCCGACCCCCGCACGGTGTCGCTCGGCCGCGTGATCCGCCTCCTGGACGGCGCCCTGGCGCCGCTCGGGTGCGTCTCCCTCCGCTACTACGAGGCGTGCTCCTGCCCCGACGAGGCGACCTGCCCGCTGCGCGACACGATGATCGACGTCCGCGACGCGATGCTGGACATCCTCGACGAGCAGACGCTGGCAGACCTCGCCGCCCGGTCCGGCGGCCGCTCGATCGACCCGCTTGGCCGACACTCGGACGCGCTGGCCGGTCTGCGGCCCTGACGCGCTGGCCGGTCTCCGGCCCTAATCCCGCGCGAGGCTCCGCAGGGCGGCCTTGACCCGTTCCTCGAGCGTCGAGGCGACCCCCACGTCCGAGAGCGCGATCCGCGAGGCCTCGCGGGCCTCACCGAGCGAGTAGCCGAGGGCCTGGAGGGCCGCCACGATCTCGCCCTCGCTCGCGGCCTGGCCGGCGACCGACGGACCCGAGACCGCGACGCCTGCCGCAGTGACCTTCTCCTTGAGCTCGAAGATGATCCGCTCGGCGAGTTTCTTGCCGATCCCGGGGATCGCGACGAGCACGGCCTGGTCCTGCGCCATGATCGCGAGCTGCAGGTCCGCCGGCGGCCTCGACCCCACGATCGCCAGGGCCACCTTCGGCCCCACCCCGTTGACGGTGAGCAGGAGGTTGAAGAACCCGAGCTCTTCCGAGGTCCGGAAGCCGTACAACGCCTGCTGGTCCTCGCGGACCAGGTGGTAGGTGTGCAGCTTGAGCCGGCCGCCCGGCACCGCCGAGGCGATGACCGACGGCGCGGCGAAGACCCGGTAGCCGATGCCGCCGACCTCGATGACCAGCGAATCGAAGGCGACGGCGCCCACCGTCCCCTCGACCGAGGCGATCACGAGGCGCTGCGCTTCGCGGCGCGGATCCCGGCACGCTCGGCGGCGAGCGCTTCGCGGACCGCCCGTTCGTAGGCGCTCTCGCCGCGGACGATCGGGGCGACCGCCGCGCGATCCATGACCGCGGCACCGGCACGCTCGGCGCCGACGCGTTCGGTGTTCGCCGCCCAGGTCGCGATGGCGAGCGCGTCCGCGGCGTCATCCGGGCGCGGCAGCTCGCCCATGCCGAGAACCAGCTGCACCATGCGCGCGACCTGGTCCTTCTCTGCGGCGCCATAGCCCGTGATGGCGCTCTTGACCTCGCTTGGCGTGGCCTCGCGCACCGGCGTGCCGTGCTGGGCCGCCGCCAGCAGGACGACCCCGCGGGCCTGCCCGACCGCGAAGGCCGTCTGGACGTTCTTGGAGAAGAAGAGCCGCTCGACCGCGATGACGTCCGGCTGGTGCAGGGCGAGCAGGTCGTCCACGAGCGTGTGGATCGCCAGCAGGCGCTCGGGCAGCCCCAGGTCCGCGCTCGTCGTCAGGCAGCCATGGTCGACCTCGCGCAAGCGGCCGCCGGATCGCTCGACGATCCCGTAGCCCAGCGCGGCGGTCCCCGGGTCGATCCCGAGGACGATCACCCGGCGACCTCGGCGAAGACGTCCTCGGGGATGTCGAAGTTGGCGGTCACGCGCGAGACGTCGTCGAGGTCCTCGAGCAGCTCGACGAGCCGAAGGGCCTGGCGCGCCTTCGCCGAGTCCAGTTCGACGGTCTGCTTGGCGACCATGGTCGCTTCGGCGGAGTCGACCGCGACCCCGGCCCCTTCGAGCGCCCGGCGCACGGCCTCGAGCTCGCCGGGGGCGGTGTAGATCTCGATGGTCTCGCCGTCCTCGGTGTCGACGTCCTCGGCCCCGGCGTCGATCGCCGCGAGCGCCACCTCGTCGGCATCCACGCCGTCGCGCGCCACGGAGATGAGCCCGCGCGGCTCGAACTGCCAGGCGACCGCGCCGCTGCCGGCCAGCTGGCCGCCCGACTTCGCGAACATCGAGCGCACCTCGGCCGCGGTGCGATTGCGGTTGTCGGTCTGGGCTTCCACGAGGACCGCCACGCCGCCCGGGCCGTAGCCCTCGTAGACGATCTCCTCGTACTGGTCGACCTCGCCGGCGCCCGTCGCCTTGTCGATCGTCCGCTTGATGTTGTCCGCGGGCATGTTCACCGAGCGGGCCTTCTCGATGGCGAGCCGAAGCCGATAGTTGGCATCGGGGTCGCCGCCGCCCTGACGAGCCGCAACGGAGATCTCACGCGCCACTTTCGTGAACAGGGCGCCGCGCTTGGCGTCGGTGATGCCCTTGGCGCGCTTGATCGTGGACCACTTGGAATGACCTGACATCGCGGGCCGGAGTATAGCCGACTATGATGGCTGGACCCCTTGCGCTCCCTTCACGACCTCCGCTCGCAACGCCCACCAGGAGGACCGTCGAACCACGATGACGATGAAGAGCGTCGACCTCCCCCACCTTCGCAGCGTCGTCCTGACGGGCCACGTCGGCTCGGGCAAGACGACGCTGGCGGAGCAGCTCATGTTCAAGGCCGGGGCGATCCCGCGACTCGGTCGCGTCGACGACGGGACGGCCCACCTGGACTTCGAGCCCGAGGAGCAGAAGCGGCGCGAGTCGCTGAGCCTGGCGGTCGGCACCTTCGAGAGCGACGGCACGCGGATCTCGCTCGTCGACACGCCCGGATACCCGGACTTCGTCGCGGACGTCGTCGAAGGGTTCGCCGCCGCGGACGGCGCGATCTTCGTCATGGACGCCTCCGGCGGCGTCGAGGCCGGACTCGAGAACGCGGTGGCGATCGGCCGCGCGACCGGCCGCGCCGCGTGCTTCTTCATCAACAAGGGCGACCGCGAGAACGCGGACCCCACCGCGGCGCTGGACGCGTTGCGGGCCACCTTCGGGGAGAAGATCGCGCCGCTCCAGCTCGCGATCGGGGCTGCGGAGTCGTTCTCCGGCTACGTCGACCTCGTCCACCGCAAGGCGTGGCAGTGGGACGGCTCGAAGGAGGTCGAGGTCGCGATCCCGGCCGACATGGTCGACGAGGTCGCGCGTCGCCGCGACCAGCTCCTCGAGGCCGCCGCCGAGGCCGACGACGACGTCCTCACGAAGTACCTGGAAGGCGAGGAGATCGCCGACCACGAACTCGAGGTCTGCCTGCGCAAGGGCGTCAAGGACAGCATCCTCGCGCCGGTCCTCGTCGGCAGCGCCGCCAAGGGGATCGGCCTGCGCGGTCTCCTCGATGCGATCGTCCGGTACCTCCCCTCCCCCGCCGACGAGCCGCCGGTCAAGTGCGCGGACAAGGGCGGTGGCGCCACCGAGATCGCCGCCGACGAGGCCGGGCCGCTCCTGGTGCGCGTCTTCAAGACCACGGCGGACCCGTTCGTCGGACGGCTGACCTACCTGCGCGTCCTGTCCGGCACGCTGCACTCGCAGGCGCACGTGTGGAACGCGACGCGCGGCGAGGACGAGCGGATCGGGCAGCTCCTGCTGCTGCACGGCAAGGAGCAGGAGGCGATCGGCGAGCTCAAGGCGGGCGAGATCGGGGCCGTCGCCAAGCTGACGGTGACCGAGACCGGCGACACGGTCTCGACGAAGGAACGCCCCCTGACGCTCCCCCCGCTCGAGTTCCCGTCGCCGTCGCTCGTGCTGGCGATCGAGCCGCAGTCCAAGGGCGACCTCGACAAGATGGGCCCGGCGCTCCAGCGGATGCTCGAGGAGGAGCCGACGGTCCGCCTCGAGCGCAGCGCGACCGGCGAGCAGGTCCTGCGGACGATGGGCGAGGCGCACACCGCGGTCATCATCGAGCGGCTCAAGCGCAAGTTCGGTGCCGCGGTGGTCACCCACACGCCCAAGGTGCCGTACAAGGAGACCATCCGCGGCAAGACGCAGGTCCACGGCCGCTACAAGAAGCAGACCGGCGGCCACGGGATGTTCGGCGATGTCTGGCTCGAGCTGGAGCCGAACCCCGACGGCGGGGTGGCGTTCGCGGAGCGTGTCGTCGGCGGCAGCGTCCCGAAGGGGTTCTTCGCGGGCGTCGAAAAGGGCATCCGGGAAGCCGCGGCCGAGGGCGTCGTCGCCGGATACCCGCTCTCGGACTTCCGGGCGACGCTCTACGACGGGTCGTTCCACCCGGTCGACTCGAACGAGCTCTCGTTCAAGATCGCGGCGTCGATGGCCCTCAAGGACGGCGTCCTGCAGGCGAAGCCCGCGCTGATGGAGCCCATCATGGCGGTCGAGATCCGGGTCCCCGAGGCCTACATGGGCGAGGTCAACCGCGACCTCAACGGCCGGCGCGGCCGAGTCCTCGGGATGGACTCGGCCGGGTCGACGCAGATCATCAGCGCCCATGTGCCCGAGGCGGAGCTGTTCACGTACGCGATCGAGCTGCGGTCGCTCACCCACGGCCGCGGCACCTTCACGTCCACGCTCGACCACTACGAGGACGTGCCGTCGCACATCGCCGAGAAGGTGATCGCGGAGCACCGCAAGGAGCTCGAGGCCGCCGGACACGGCGGCGGCCACTAGGCGCGGCGGACCCGCCTCTGACGCGGCGCCTCAACCGATCGCCGCGAGGGCCTCCGCGAGGTCCAGGGACCCGTCGTAGAGCGCACGGCCCACGATCGCGCCCGAACAGCCCACCGCCCGGACCGCCTCGAGGTCTCGGATCGAGGCGATGCCCGCCGACGCGATGATCGACGCGTCCGAGCCGAGCGCGCCGAGCAGACGCCCGTAGAGGGACAGATCCGGACCGCCGAGCAGCCCGTCGCGGTCGATCGCGGTGACCTCGAAGCAGCGCACGCCGTGTTCCACGAGGTCACGGATGACCCGTTCGGCGTCCACGCCCGGCGCGTCAGCGGTCCAACCCCGGCCGACGGCCAGGCCGCCACGGACATCGATGGCCACCACGATCCGATCCGCCCCATGGGTTCGGACGAGCCGGCCGGCAAGGTCCGGATCCGCCAGCGCCGCAGTGCCGACGACGGCCCGGGCCGCACCCGCGCGTCGAGCACCGCCGCGACGGCCCCAGCGGTCCGTAGCCCGCCGGCCACCTCCACGGAGGCACGGTCCGCCACGGCCGCCACGATGTCGGCGATCACCCCGCGGTGCGCCGGCTCCCCGCTGCGGGCGCCGTCCAGGTCCACGACATGCAGCCAACGGGCGCCCGCCGCCACGAACGAACGAGCGACCGACACCGGATCGTCGGAGAACGCCGTCTCCCGGTCGAAGTCGCCCTGCTCGAGGCGGACGACGCGGCCGCCGCGGAGGTCGATCGCCGGCAGGATCTCGAAGGCGCTTGTCAAGAGATGTGCTCCGTGTTAGCGTGTTAGCACGCTACTATGATAGCACAGCCACACGAACGAACGAGGACGACGGCGACATGGCCGACGACTGGCGCACCCCTGACGCGGAGGCACTCTTCCAGACGATCCTGGGCCTCGACACGATCGATGAAGCCGAGCGCTTCTTCCGCGACCTCTGCACCCTCAACGAACTGCGCGACATGGCCCAGCGCTGGGCCGTCGTGCGGCTCCTCGACAGCGGCAAACACTATGCCGAGATCTCGCGCGAGACCGGAGCGAGCACGGCGACGATCACCCGCATCGCCTCGTGGCTCAACCACGGCGAGGGCGGCTACCGAGCGGTGCTCGACCGGACCCGTGGCCCCGGGGACGGCGCATGACCGAGCGACTCCGCCTGGCCGTCCCGAACAAGGGGCGGCTCGTCGAGCCGACGCTCCGGCTTCTGCACGACGCGGGCCTCGTCTTCGAGGAGCACGACCGGAGTCTCGTCGCGCGCGTCCAGAACTTCGACCTGGACATCCTGTTCGTGCGGACCAACGACGTCATCGAGTTCGTCGGCGATGGGGTCGCCGACCTCGGCGTCACCGGGATCGACCTCCTGAGCGAGACCGGCGCCGAGTTGCCGCGCGTCCGCGAGCTCGGCTACGGGCGTTGCCGTCTGGCGGCCGCCGTGCCGACCGACGCGCCACAGCGGACCGTGGAAGAACTGGCGGGACTCCGCGTCGCGACCGCCCACCCGAACACGGCGCGACGGTTCTTCGCCGAGCGACGGATCGCGGTCGACGTCATCCCGATCTCGGGTGCGGTGGAGGTGGCGCCGCGACTCGGGCTGGCGGAGGCGATCGTGGACCTCGTGTCCACGGGCTCGACGCTCGTGATGAACGGGCTCCGCCAGGTCGGGGACGTGCTCGCCTCGGAGGCGGTGCTGGTCGCGAACCCGAACGCCCAGCGCCAACGGGCCGAGGAGCTCGCCGCGATCGACACCATGCTCAGCGCGGTGATCGCGGCCCGCGCCCGCAAGTACCTGATGATGAACGCCCCGGCGGCGACCCTGCCGGAGCTCGAGCGGCTGCTGCCCGCCCTCGAGTCGCCCACGGTGATCCCCCTCGCCCACACCGGGATGATCGCCATCCACTCGGTCGTGAGCGCCGACGAGGTCTGGGGGCTCCTCCCCCGCCTGAAGGCCGCCGGTGCCTCGGGGATCCTCGTGCTCCCCATCGAGAAGATCGTCCCGTGAGCCAGACGACGCTCGCGCATCCGCCGCCTCGATCTGGCGGCGGTCGGCGCCGGCGATCCGTCGGCGAGGGCTGACCGCGATGCCCTGGTGCGTCGCGGGGCGGTGCCGGACGCCATCGTGCGCGACGCGGCGCGAGCCACGGTGGCCGATGTCCGCGACCGGGGCGACACGGCGGTCCGCGAGGCCAACGACCGCGTCGGGGGCGGCCGGCCGGATGGTCGGCTCGTCCTCGAGCCCCGCGACCTGCGGGCCGCACGAGACGCCCTCGAGCCGAGGGTCCGACGGGCGCTCGACCAGGCGATCGCCAACGTGACGCGGTTCGCCGAGACCCAGCGTCCCGTGTCGACCAGGACCCAGATCCTCCCGGGCATCGAGATCGAGCGCCGCTGGACGCCGCTCGCCTCGGTCGGCGCGTACGTGCCGGGCGGCTCGGCCCCGTATCCGTCGTCACTCGTCATGACCGTCGTGCCGGCGCGCGTCGCCGGTGTGGAGCGGGTCGTGGTCGCGTCGCCGGCCGATCGTGACGGCCGGAACCATCCGGTCCTCCTCGGCGCCGCCGGCCTCCTGGACGTGGACGCGGTCATCGTCGCCGGGGGCGCGCAGGCCATCGGCGCGTTGGCGTACGGCCTGCCCGACGTCGGCATCGGTCCCGTGGACCGGATCGTCGGGCCGGGCAATGCGTGGGTGACCGCGGCCAAGATCGAGGTCTGCGGCGACGTCGGCATCGACCTGCCGGCCGGCCCGTCCGAGGGCATGGTCCTCGCCGCGCCGCCGGCCGACCCTCGTCGCGTGGCCGCGGACCTCATCACCCAGGCGGAACACGGGCCGGATTCGCCGGCGATCCTCGTCACGACCGACGCCGGGTTCGCCGACGCGGTGGAGGCCGCCGTCGCGGGGCTCCTGGCGACCGCGCTGCGGCGCGACATCCTCGAACGGGCTCTGCGCGACCACGGTCGGATCGTGCTGGCCCCCTCGCTCGACGTCGCGATCGCGTTCGTCGACGCGTACGCGCCCGAGCACCTGTCCGTCGATGTCGAACCGCTCGAACCGACGGTCGCGCGCCTTCGCAACGCCGGGTCGCTGTTCGTGGGACCGTGGGCGCCGGAATCGGCCGGGGACTACGCCACGGGCGCGAACCACGTCCTGCCGACCGGCGGGCTGGCACGCGGCGCAGGCGGCCTCTCCGTCGAGGCGTATGGCAAGTTCGTCCAGGTCCAGCGGGTCGACAGAGTCGGTCTCGCCGCGATCCGCGAGTCCGTCACGACCCTTGCCGAGACCGAGGGGCTGCTCGCGCACCGCGACGCCGTCGAGATCCGGTTCGAGGGCGAGGCATGAAGACGACGCCCGTCACGTTCGCGTCACCGGTCGCGCCCGCCTCGTACAGCTGGGAGGCCACGAACGAGGAGGTCGCGGCGCGGTTCGGGATCCCGGTCGAGCAGGTCGTGCGGTTCGATCTCAACACGTCCCCGACGCCGCCGGACCTCGTCCGCGAGTTGCTCGCCGCCGGCCGCTTCGAGACCGAGCTGTCCGAGTACCCGCCGTCCGACTACCGCCGGCTCACCGCTGCCGCCGCGGCGCGGTATGGCGTGGGCGAGGACGAGATCCTCGTCGGAGCCGGGGCGGACGAGGTCCTCGACCTCGTGGCGAAGACGTTCCTCCAGCCGGGCGACACGGCCGTGGTCCCGACACCCACCTACGCGATGTACCGGGTCCTGACCGAACAGCGCGGGGCGACGGTCGCTCCGGTGCCCCGCCGTCCGCCCGCGGAGGGTTGGGCCCTCGACCTGGAGGCGGTCGCCCTGGCGGCCCGATCGGCGACCGTGGTCTGGCTGTGCAGCCCCAACAACCCGACCGCGCTCCCCGAGCCGGACGGGACGATCGCCGACCTGCTCAAGGCGATCCGGGACGACGCGGCGACCGACGGCCGTCCGGCGCCGATCGTCGTGCTGGACGAGGCCTACGCGGAGTTCGTCGGGGTTTCGCTCGCGTCGCTTCGCTCCGGATATCCCGGCCTCATCGTCGTCCGCACCGCCAGCAAGGCCTATGCGCTGGCCGGCCTGCGCGTGGGGTTCGCCGTGGCCCGCCCCGAGGTCGTCGCCCGGATGAACCCGTACCGGCCGCCGGGCTCCGTCTCCACGGTCTCAGTGACCGTCGTGACCGAGGCCCTCCTCCATCCGACGATCCTCGAGGGCAACCTGACCCGCGTCGAGCGCGAGCGGTCCCGTCTGAGCCTCGGCCTCTCGGCGGCGGGGTGGGCGGTCGGCCCATCGGTGACGAACTTCGTGCTGGTCGACTTCGGCACGCCGGCGCTGGCCGCGGCCACTGCGGAGGGCCTGTTGCGAGCGGGCCTCGTGCCACGGACCTTCCCCAGCGGCCATCCTGCCGCCGCGTACCTGCGCCTCACGGTCCGCGACACGGCGGAGAACGACCGGCTCATCGCGGCCGCCCACGCCATCACCACGGAGCTGCCCGCATGACGACCCCGCTCGGCGACCTGACGCTCGGACCGCGCGAGGGCCGTCGCGTGACGGTCGCCCGCTCGACCCGGGAGACCGACATCACGGTCACGCTCGGCCTCGATGGTGCCGGGCATGCATCGATCGATACCGGGGTGGGCTTCTACGACCATCTCCTGTCGTCGTTCGCCCATCACGGGCTGTTCGACCTCGCCATCTCGTCGGACGGCGACCTCCAGGTGGACGAGCATCACACCGTCGAGGACGTGGCCCTGGTCCTGGGAGCCGCGGTCGCGGAAGCGCTGGGCGACCGTGCCGGGATCCGGCGTTTCGGCGAGGCCTCGGTCCCGATGGACGAGTCCCTCGCGACCGCGGTCGTGGACGTCGGCGGACGGCCGTATGCCGTCATCGACCTGCCATTCCGTGGCGAGCGCGTCGGCGCCCTCCCGACCCAGCTCATCGAGCACGCGCTCGAGGCCTTCGCGCGGACCTCCGGCATCACCGTGCACCTCCGCGGCATCGGCCGGAACGACCATCACCTGGCCGAAGCCGCGTTCAAGGCCCTCGCGTACGCGCTGCGGCAGGCCTGCGAGCCCGACCCGCGGCGTGATGGTGTCGCCTCGACGAAGGGGTCGCTCGGGTGAGTCGCCGGCCGCGTATCGCCGTCGTGGACTACGGCGCCGGCAACCTCGTCAGCATCGACCAGGCGCTGACCACCGTCGGCGCGGAGGTCACGGTCATCCGCGACGGCGCCGGACTGCGGGACGCGGACGCCCTGATCGTGCCCGGGGTCGGCGCGGCGGCACCCGCGATGGCCCGCATCGAGGCGCAGGGCCTGACCGCGCCGATCCGCGCGTGGCTGACGGGCGATCGGCCGTTCCTGGGGATCTGCCTGGGCCTGCAGCTCCTCTTCGAGCGCAGCGAGGAGGATGCCGCCACGACCTTCGGCTTCCTGCGCGGGGACACGGTCCGCCTCGACGACGCCCCCACCCTGCCGCACATCGGGTGGAACCAGGTGGAGCGCACCCGTCCCCACGAGCTGTTCGACGGGATCGGCGAGGCCGCCGACTTCTACTTCGTCCACTCGTACGCCGGAGCGCCGGACCCGAACGACCGCGAGGTCGTCCTCGCCTGGACGCAGCACGGCGGCCGATTCGTGTCGGCCGTGGGCCGAGGCCCGGTCCTCGGCGTGCAGTTCCATCCCGAGCGGAGCGGCTCGGACGGCGTGGCGCTCCTCGGCAACTTCGTCTCGATCGTGCGGGCGGCCTGATGCTGCGCCACCGGGTGATCCCATGCCTCGACGTCGCCGATGGGCGCGTCGTCAAGGGCACGCGCTTCGTCGACCTCGTCGACGAAGGCGACCCGCCGGAACTCGCCGAGCGCTATGCCGCCGAAGGCGCGGACGAGCTCGTGTTCCTCGACATCACGGCCGCGCCGGAGCGCCGCGGCACCCTGCTCGACATCGTGGAGCGGACGGCGCGGCGCGCGTTCATCCCGCTCACCGTCGGCGGCGGCGTGCGGAGCGTGGACGAGATGCGCGACGTCCTCCGGGCCGGCGCCGACAAGGTCTCGCTCAACACCGCGGCGGTCGCCGACCCGGGGCTCATCACCCGGTGCGCCGAGCGGTTCGGACGGCAGGCGGTCGTCGTCGCCATCGACGCCCGGCGTCGCGCGGCCCCGGACGAGCACGGCACGGGTCCAGGGCAGGGCTGGGAGGTCGTCGTGCAAGGGGGTCGAGAGGCCACGGACCGCGACGTCGTCGCGTGGGCGCAGCAGGCCGTGGCCCTCGGCGCCGGCGAGCTGCTCGTGACCTCGATCGACCGCGACGGGACCGGCTCGGGCTTCGACACGGACCTCCTGCGGGCGATCAGTGACCGCGTGCCGGTGCCAGTGATCGCCTCGGGCGGCGCCGCCGGCCCGGACGACTTCGTGGCCGCGATCCGCGACGGCGGCGCCGACGCCGTCCTGGCCGCATCCATCTTCCACCGCCGGGTCCATGCCATCGCCGAGGTGAAGGCCGCCATGGCCGCGGCCGGCCTCCCGGTCCGCCTCGTGCCCGAGGCCGTGCGATGAGCGTCCCGAACGTCGCCCCGGAGGTTGACTACGGGCCTGACGGCCTCGTCCCCGCCATCGTCCAGGACCGGGCGGACGGCCGCGTCCTGATGCTCGGGTACATGGACGCCGAGGCGCTCGGCGCGACGATCGAGCACGGCGAGGTCCACTTCCACTCGCGGTCGCGCGACCGGCTATGGCGCAAGGGCGAGACCAGCGGGCATGTGCTCCGACTCGTGTCGATCGCCGTGGACTGCGACGGCGACGCCCTCCTCGTCACCGTCGATCCGGTCGGCCCGACGTGCCATCGCGACACGCGGAGCTGCTTCGACGCGGACGGCGCCCCGCCGGCGCGCGACGACCCAGGGTTTCGCCTGGCTCGAGACCCTGTGGGCCACGATCGCCTCCCGTGCCGCCACGCGTCCCGCCGGCTCGTACACGACGAGCCTGCTGGAGGGCGGCGTCGACACGGTCGGCCGCAAGGTGACGGAGGAGGCGACCGAAGTGCTGCTGGCCGCCAAGGACGACGCCACGGCCCAAGCCACCGAGGCGCGATCGGACGGGGACCCAGGCCGCCCTGGCCGGCGAGGCCGGCGACCTCCTGTATCACGCGCTCGTGCTGCTCGCCGAGCGCGGCCTGGCGCCGTCGGCGGTCCTCGAGACCCTGCCGGGCGCGCCACACGGCCTAGTCCACCGGCGGGTCGATCACCACGCAGTCGAACCCCGCCTGGGTCGCGTCGGTCCCGGTGCACGAGAGTCCCGCGGCGCGGCGTGACCCGTCCTCGAACGTGACCACGACCACGCGGACCGAGCCGCCGCCGCGGTTCGCGACGATGACGGAGCCGCTCGCGTCCACGTACGCGCCCTCTTCATAGACCTTCGCGGTCTTGTACGGCCGGCCGTCGTCGATGGTGGCCCGCGCCGGCGGCACCATGGCCGCGCAGGTCGCGGTGACCGGCTTCGCCGATGTCGGCGGGCACTCCTCGATGAACCCGCCCGTCGCCCAGCCGTCGATGCGGTCCGATCGCCGCCCCGCCGCCGCAGGCGCCCGCCAGCGCCGCCCCGACCATCGCGAGGGCGAGCCGGCGGTCCGCGTTCACCCCACGCGGCGCCCGATCTCGCGACGCCGTTTGCCGATGCGGACGTCCAGCCACTCCCCCGCGATCGGTTCGGGGACGTGGTCGGGGTCGCTGACGCGCGCGCCGTTCACCGTGACGCCGCCGGCGGCGATCATCCGGCGCGCCTCGCCGCGCGACGCGAACAGCCCGGCGTCTGCCAGCAAGACGGCGGTCCCGCCGGCGAGACCCGCCGGGTCGAACCGGAACCCGCCGGTCGAATCGAAGAGCGCCTGGAGCGCAGCCGGGTCCGCGATCGCGGCCGTCGAGAAGCGGGCTGACGCATCCGCGACCGCGCGGTCGGCGGCCTCCTGGCCATGCGTGCGGGCGGTGATGTCGAGCGCGAGCGCCCGTTGCCCCGGCCGCCCTTCCGGTGCCGCGGCGGCCTCCGCTTCGAGCGCCTCGATGCGCTCGCGCGGGAACTCCGTGAACCAGCGCAGGTACGTGCCGATGTCGCGGTCGTCGGTGTTCAGCCAGTACTGGTAGAAGTCGAACGGCGACGTGCGGTCCGGGTCCAGCCAGACCGAGTCGCCGTCGGCGCTCTTGCCGAACTTCGAGCCCGACGGCGAGAGCAGGAGCTTGTACGCGAGCCCATGGGCCGGCTCGTGGCCGTCGTCGGCGTCGGTCGTCCGACGGATCAGCTCGAGCCCGGCGGTGATGTTCCCCCACTGGTCCGCGCCGCCCATCTGGAGCTCGACGCCCATCGTCCGGTGCATGTGGGCGAAGTCGTACGACTGCAGCAGCATGTAGCTGAACTCGGTGAAGGACAGGCCGCGCTCCAGGCGCTGCTGGACGGAGTCCTTGGCCAGCATGTACGGCACGGTGAAATGCTTGCCGGTGTCGCGCAGGAAGTCGATCAACGACAGCTGGCCGAGCCAGTCGAGGTTGTTGACGAGGATCGCTCCCGTGCCGGGCGTGAAATCGAGGAATCGCTCGAGCTGGGCGCCGATCCCGGCCACGTTGCGGGCCAACGTCTCGCGGTCGAGGAGGTTCCGTTCGGACGATCGCCCGGACGGGTCCCCGATCATCCCCGTGCCCCCACCGACGAGGGCGACCGGGCGGCCGCCGAACCGCTGGAGCCGGAGCAGCCCGAAGATCGGGATCAGGTGCCCCACATGCAGCGAGGCGCCCGACGGGTCGAAGCCGATGTACCCCGAGACCGACCGACCGGTCGCCAGGCGCGCCGCCAGACCGGGCGTCGTGGCGTGGAGGATGCCGCGCCATTCGAGCTCGTCGATGAGGCCGCTGAGCGCGGGCGCGTCGGCGGGCGTCACAGCGGGCAGGGGCGGCGCGTCTGGACCCGTCGGGGGGAGCTCGACCGTTGATTCACGCTCCCTATGCTATCGTGCGGCCACTCATGCAGACCAGCCTCGCGCGGCGCCGGCGCCAACGAAGAGCGCTCCAGGGCCGCCCCCAGCAGGCGGGTCGCGGCTCGATCATCGGTCGGGTCGCCCTCGTCGTCCTGCTCGTCTTCCTCCTCATCGCCCTGCTGACCGCCGGCACGGGCCTCGTCTTCGCCGTGGGCGCGTACAACCACTACGCGCAGGGCCTGCCGGATCCGAAGGCCGCCCTCACGAACCTCACGTACGAGCAGCAGACGATCCTCTACGACCGGACCGGCAAGGTCGAGCTCGCCCGCCTCGGCGAACTCAAGCGTGAGGTCGTGTCCTACGACGAGATCCCCGGCGAGATGATCGACGCGACCACCGCGATCGAGGACAAGGACTTCTGGCAGAACTCCGGCTTCGACCCGATCGCCTTCGTCTCCGCCGGTCTCGACACGATCTCGGGCCGCCCGCGTGGCGCCTCGACGATCACCCAGCAGCTCGTCCGAGCCCGCCTCCTGCCGCCCACCGCGTTCGAGGGGACGGTGTACGAGCGCAAGTTCCGCGAGATCATCCAGTCGGTCCGCCTCACGAGCGCCTTCCCCGGTGAGCAGGGCAAGGAATCGATCATCACGGCCTACCTGAACCAGAACTTCTACGGGAACGGCAGCTACGGCGTGAAGGCGGCCGCGAAGGGCTACTTCGGCAAGCCGCTCTCGCAGCTCTCGCTGGCCCAGTTCGCGATCCTGGCCGCGATCCCGCAGTCGCCGACGAAGTTCGACCTCATGAAGAACGCCGACGAGTTCTGCCCGGGCCAGCCCGAGCCCGGCGGCGACTGCGGCGACGACGTCCAGCTCATCGTGCCGGCGAGCTCGGAGATCGTGCAGCGGCGCAACTTCGTCCTCGACCTCATGAAGACCCGCTCCACGCTGACCGGCTCCAAGCACACCGCCGCCGAGTACGAGGCCGCCAAGCAGGAGCCCGTCGTCCTGACGCCGCTCGTCTCCGCCAACTGGAAGGCGCCGCATTTCGTGTGGCAGGTCCGCAAGGACCTCGCCGAGATCCTGTGCCCGGACACCCCCGATACCTGCGACAAGGTGGACGTCGGCGGCTACCACGTGACGACGACGGTCGACATGCGCCTGCAGAAGATCGCCGAGAAGTACGTCTACGCCGCGGCCCGCGCCCCGAACGCACGGGATCCGCGCTCGGTCCTGCGGTCCAAGGGGATCGCCGGGAAGCACTACAGCTGGATCCTGGGCCTGCGCGGCCACAACATCCACAACGCCGCCGCGGGCGTCATCGACTACCGCACGGGCGAGGTCCTCGCCTACGTCGGCAGCGCGAGCTACACGTCGAAGGGCAACAGGAAGTTCCAGCCCCAGTTCGACGTCCTGGCCGACGGCTGGCGCCAGCCGGGTTCGGCGATCAAGCCGATCGACTACCTGGTCGGCATCGATGACAAGACCCTGACCGCTGCGACGATGTTCATGGACGTCACGACGGACTTCGGCCACGGCTTCATGCCGACCCAGGCCGACAAGCTCGAGCGCGGACCCGTCCGCCTGCGCAATGCCCTCCAGTTCTCGCTCAACATCCCCGCGATCAAGGCCGGGATCATCACCGGGCTCGACCACCTGTTCCAGCGCACCCAGGAGTTCGGGATCCATTACCCGAAGACCGCGAGTCCGGTGGTGTCGATGGGGATCGGCACGCTCGAGGTGCACCCGATCGACCTGCTCGGCGCCTACGGCACGGCCGCCAACGGCGGCGTCCTGATGCCGCGTCGGACGATCCTCGAGGTCAACGGACGACAACGGGAACGTCGTGTGGCCGCAGAAGGGCGAGGAGCCCGTCGGCAAGCGCGTGGTCAGCAAGCAGGCCGCCTACATCATCACGGACATCCTCGCGGGCAACACCGTGAAGACCATCAACCCGTTCTGGGGCAAGTTCGCGATCTACGACGGGGGTCGTCGTCGCCCGGCCGCCTACAAGACGGGCACCACGAGCGACAACCGCGACGTGGCCGCCTACGGCTTCCTGGCGCCGCCGAAGGACCCGAAGGCCCCGGCCCTCGCCGTCGGCGTCTGGATGGGCAACAGCGACAACTCGCCCAACGACGGGAAGCTCTCGCTCGACACGTCGGCGCCGCTGTGGTCCGCGATCCTGACCGACATCAGCAAGGGGATGCCGATCGCCTCGTTCCGGGCGCCCTCGGGCCTCAAGACGGCCAGCGTGGACGCCTTCACCGGCCTCAAGCCCGGCCCCTTCACCTCGAAGAAGGTCCAGGAGCTCTTCATCCCCGGGACCGTGCCGACCCAGCGCGAGACGAACCGCGTCGCCAAGCAGATCGACAAGGCCAGCGGGCTGCTCTGGCAGGACGGCTGCGTCGGCCCCGAGGTCACCAAGGGCTTCTTCAACATCGGCGAGATCGACTCGGCCTTCCCGAACTGGCAGAAAGCGGACCGCAACTGGGCCGCACGTGCCGCGAAGGGCTCCGGCGTCCGGGGGACCCCCAAGGGGACCCGCACCGCCTACTTCTACAACGGGGCGTTCGCGCCGTTCGGCCGATCGTGGGGCGCGCCGTTCGCGCCGACGAAGAAGTGCCCGCTGGCGCCGCCGCCGGCCTGCGACCCGCTCGACCCGACGCTGATCACGCCGTGCCCGAGCCTCCCGCCCGAGCCGACGCCGACCCCGACGCCGAAGCCGAAGAAGCCCTGACCGAGCCGGCGGCGCGCTAGAGCGACACGATCGTCGCGCCGTCGCCCCCCTCGCCGCGCTCGCCGGGGCGGACGGCGGTCACCAACGGATGGTCCGCGGCCTCGCGACGCACGGCGTCCCGCAGCGCCCCCGTCCCCAGACCGTGGATGATCGTGACCCGATCGAGTCCGGCCAGCCCGGCGTCGTCGAGATAGCGCGTCAGGGCCTCGAGCGCCTCGTCCACCCGGGCGCCGCGCAGGTCGAGCGATGAGGCGACCGAGTTGGCCCGGGCGAGTCGGAGCGCGGCGGCGTTCGACGTCGACGCTGTGGCCTTCGCCGAACCGGTGGACGGCGCCGGCTCCGGCCCGCCGAGCGCGAGATCCAGGTCATCGACGTCGACCGTGACGCGCATGCCGCCCGCCTCCAGGGTGGCGCGCTTGCCGCCACGTTCCAGCGCCGCGATCCGCCCCTCCCAGCCGCCGGACCGGCTCCGTGCCCGGTCGCCGAGCCGCCAGACGTGATCCGCCGCGACGAGCACGGGATCGGGTACCGGCTCCTCGTCCGGCGGGAGCGTGGAGGCCGTGTCGGCCGCCCGGTCCAGCGCGGCGTCCAGGGAGGTGGCGGTGATGGTCTCGCGGTCCAGGGCGTTCCGCAGGTCCTGGACCTCCTCGCGGAGTGCCGCGAGGACCTTGTCCGCCTCGGCGCGGGCGGCCCGCACGGTCTCGTCCCGCTCGCGACGGGCGCGACGGCGCTCGTCCTCGGCGATCCGCAGCTGGTCGGTCGCACGGAGCTCGGCGGCCCGTGCGCGGTCCAGCGCCTCGCTCGTCTCGCCCTCGGTCGCCTTGAGCGACGCCAGGGTCGCCTCGAAGGAGCGCTGCGACTCGCTGAGCCGCGACCTCGCGTCGCCGACGATCCCCTCGGGCAGGCCCAGCCGCTCGGCGATCGCGAACGCCTGGCTGCCGCCCGGGAGCCCGATCGTCAGACGGTACGTCGGGCTCAACGATTCCAGGTCGAACTCGACGGCGGCGTTGCTCGCGCCAGGCGTCGTGTGCGCGTAGGCCTTGAGCTCGGCGTAGTGGGTGGTCGCGGCCACGATCGAACCGGCGCGGAGGAAGTGGTCCAGGAGCGCCTGGGCGAGCGCGGAGCCCTCGGTCGGATCCGTCCCGGCGCCCAGCTCGTCGAGCAGGACCAGGGTCCCTGGCCCGGCCTCGGCCACGATCCGGATGATCGACCGCAGGTGCCCGGAGAACGTCGAGAGCGACTGCGCGATCGACTGCTCGTCGCCGATGTCGGCGAAGACATCGCGCCAGATCGGGAGGCGGCTCCCCGACGCGGCCGGGACGTGGAGACCTGCCTGGTGCATCAGGCTGAGGAGCCCCAGCGTGCGCAGGGTCACCGTCTTGCCGCCCGTGTTCGGGCCGGTCACGACCAGCGCGCGGACCTCGTCGCCGAGCCGGATGTCGATCGGCACGACCCGGCCGGTCAGGCCCGGGTGCCGCGCCGAGAGCAGGACCACCACCGTCTCCGGATGACGTCTCGGCCCGGACGCCGTCCATGTCGGCCGCGAGGCTCGCCTTGGCGGCCCAGAAGTCGAACCGCGCGAGCGCGTCCAGGGTCTCGCGCAGCGGCGCCGCGTTCGCCGCCACGAAGGCCGACAGCTCGTCGAGGATCCGCGCGACTTCCTCGGCCTCGGCGACCTGGGCCTCGCGCCAGGCGTTCCCGAGCTCCACGGCGACGAGCGGCTCGATGAACAGGGTCTGGCCGCTGCCCGAGGCGTCGTGGACGATGCCCTTGACCTTGGAGCGGGCCTCGGCCTTGACGGGCACGACGTACCGGCCGTTGCGGAGCGTGATGATCGGTTCCTGCAGCGCGGATCCCAGCTCCGCGCCGACCAAGCGCATCGAGCCGGCGTCGCAGGCGGTCGTAGGCCACGCGCACCGACGCGCGAAGCCCGCCGAGCCGTGGCGATGCGGTGTCGAGAAGCTCCCCCACCGGGTCGAAGCTGCGCGCCAGCGTGCTCCGGAGCGCCGGCAGCGTGTGCAGATCGCCCGCGAGGTCGCGCAGCAGCGCTCGTCGCTCATCGGCCAGCACGGCGACCAGCCGGACCGTCGCGTCGAGCGTGTCGGCGATCTCGAGGAACTGGGCGGGCTCCAGGCGGCCGGCGCGCGCCGCGCGTTCGATCGCAGGGCCGATGTCACGGGCCGCGCCGACCCCCACCCCGGGCCGCTCGGCGAGCAGCGCACGCGTCTGGTCGGTCTCGTCGAGGCCGCGAGCCACGATGACCGGGTCGCTCGACGGTTCGAGGGCCTCCGCGAGGCGCCGGGACGGCGGGAACGACGTCGCCTCGGCGAGACGAGCCCGGACGAGCGGGAATTCCAGCAGCGCGAGGGAGCGGGGATCCATGGCGCCGCCCGCCGTCAACGCGCGGAGCGCGGGCCGGAGACGGACGGGTGTCCTGCGACGACGAGCCGCCAGGGCACCGACGACCACGGTTCGCCGGCATACGCGATCCCGATCCGCGGCGTCGCGACGATCGGTGCGGCGACGACACCGCCGGCCGGTCGCTCGAGACGAAGCGGTGCGTGCGGGTCGCACAGGTCGATGCCGGTCCAGCCGCGGTCGAGGCCCAGGGCCGCACCGACGAGACCCGGGCCGCTGGCCACGCGCGCATCCGGGATGGCGGCCGTGCGGCGCGAGGACGATGGGTCAGCGGTCCGCGCGGCGTGACGGCGCGACGCGGTCACGCGGGCGCGGTCCAGCCGGAGCAGGTCGATCCCCTCGAGCGGCTCGATGGCGCGGATGAGCACCGCGGCGGCCGAGCCATCCCGGCCGGTCACCACGTTCAGGCAGTCGTACATCCCGTAGACAAGGTACACGTAGGCGACGCCCGCCGGCCCGAACATGACGGCGTTGCGCCGCGTGCGGCCGAAGCGCGAATGCGAGGCGCGATCCTCTGGTCCGTCGTACGCCTCGACCTCGACGATGCGGCCGGATCGCCGCCCGGTGGCGTCGTCGCGGACGATGGCGAGGCCCAGGAGCGCGCGGGCTGCCTCGACCGGCCCACCCTCGAGGGCCGACCGGTCGACGACGTCAGCCGCGGGGGTAGTTCCGCTCGATCCAGTCCGGGACGATGAAGCCCGTGAGCAGGAAGAACGTCGGGATGACCGTCTCGCGGAAGATTCGCGGCCGAGTTCGTCGGGTCGATCTGCTCCCAGAACTGCCGGACGAACTTGAGCTCCTGGCCGTCCACCGGGATCCCGGGGATCCGGAAGAACGAGTCGAGGATGACGAGGATGCAGCCGAAGATGAGGCCCGCCTCGATGATGCCGAGGATGCCGCCGATGAGCTCGTCGAGGAACCGCGCCTTCTGGAAGAGCGGCTGCGGCTTGTACAACCCCTGCACGACGACCGCGAAGGCGATCGACGACGCGAGGAAGACCGTGAGGAACCCCACCATCGTGGCGTATTCCTTGGAGAACTGCGTCCAGTTGCTCCCGAGGTAGTTCCCGAGCGGCTCGGCGACGTTGGCGGCGAACAGGAACGAGAAGAGGATCGAGCCGATGCCGATGAGCCGGCGGATCGTCCCCTGGGCGAACCCGAGGACGAAGAACGCCATGAAGTACAGGAAGATGAGCAAGTCGACGCGGTTGACTGTGCTCAGGAATCCCGAGAGATCCACTGATGCTCCTTTGTGGCGTCCGATCCCCGGCCTGGCCCGGGGCCGCGCAAGCCTAGCAGCGGCCAAACGCGGGTCGCAAGGGGGTCCGACCCCGGTCGGGTGGGTCCGGGGCGGTCTGGGGCCGTCCGGGGGCCTCTGGGGCCGTCCAGCTAGGTCCGGAAGCGGGCACCCAGGTCGGCGGTCAGCCCGGCGACGACCGCGGCGACGGCCTCGTCGACCTCGGCCTCGGTGAGCGTCCGGTCGTCGCTCCGAAGGATCAGGCGGTAGGCGAGGCTCTTGTCGGCGTCGTCCAGCGGGCGGCCGCGGTAGACATCGAAGAGCTCGACCCGCCGCAGCAGGGGGCCACCGTGCCGTCGGATCGCCGCGTCCACGTCTGCCGCCGCCCGGTCCAGCGGCATGATCACCGCGAGGTCCCGCTCCACGGACGGCTGACGCGACGGGGTCGCCCCGGCCGGCACGCTCGGTCGGCCGCCGGCCAGGCCGGCGACCGCGAGTTCGGCCAGGACCACGCGGTCCGCGCGCAGGTCGAGGGCCTCGAGGGTGTCGGGATGCAGCTCACCGATCCGCCCCGTGACGCGGCCGCCCGTCGAGACCCGGGCCGCGCGGCCGGGATGGAGGTTCGGGTCGTCGGTCAGCGGTGCGTAGGTCGGGGCGTCGAACCCCAGATGCCGGCAGAGCAGCTCGATGAGGCCCTTGCCGTCGTCGAGGTCGTACGGGCGGGCGGCCCGGTTCCAGGCCGGCGGCTCCGCCGGGCCGGTCAGGGCGAACCCGAGGCGCCACCACTCGTGCGTGCGGCGGGTCGTCGGTCGCGCCGTAGCCCTTGCCGACCTCGAAGATCGCGACCGCGTCGCGCCCGTACCGGACGTTCGTGGAGACCACGTCGAGCAGGCTGCCGGCGAGCCGCTGGCGAAGCACGGAGTGCTGGCTGGACAGCGGGTTCGTGACCGTGATCGGCCGCCCGGCGGCGCGCTGCTCCGGTTCCTCGGCCAGCACCTCGTCGTCGACGACCGGGAACCGCTCGACGTTCCGGGGCGACACGAGCGCGAAGGTGACGACCTCCGTGAGGCCCGCGCCGACCAGCGTCGTCCGGACGTGGTCGCGCGTCTCGAGCGGGTCGTGCCGATACGTGGGCATCGGGGTGTGCGGCAGGATCGAGGGGACCAGGTCGTAGCCGCGGACCCGGATGATCTCCTCGGCGATGTCGGCCTCGACCGCGAGGTCGCGACGCCACGTGGGCACGATCGCGTCGACGACCGCGTCGGCCCCGGGGTCGGCGTCGAGCGGGCGCGTGCCGCCGGCGATGGGGATCCGGGTGCCCGGTGCCGCGGGCGCGCTCTCGATCCCGACCCGGGCGAGCAGGTCGCGCTGCTCGTCGGCCTCGAGCGAGGTCCCGAGCAGTCGGTTCACTCGGGCCGGGCGGAACGCCACCCGCGCGACGTCGGGTTCGATCGGGTTCGAGTCGACGGCGCCCGGCGCGACCGTGCCCCCGGCCCATTCGGCGACGAGACGGGCCGTGCGATCCGCCCCGATCCGTGCCAGGCGGAACTCCTGACCCTTCTCGAAGCGCAGGCTCGCCTCGGATCGGAGGGCGTAGCGGAACGCCGTCCGACGGATCGTCACCGGGTCGAAGATCGCGGATTCGACGGCGACCTCCGTGGTCGAGGGCGACACTTCCGAGCCCGCCCCGCCCATGACCCCCGCGAGGCCGATCGGCCCGGCCGGATCCGTGATCAGCAACGTGTCCGGGTCGAGGTCGCGCATCACGTGGTCGAGCGTCTCTAGGCGCTCCCCGCGTTCGGCGCGGCGCACGATGATCCGACCCTCGTGGATCGCGGCGGCATCGAAGGTGTGGACCGGCTTGCCGAGCTCGATCATCACGTAGTTGCTCGCGTCGACGACGTTGCTGATCGGCCGCTGGCCGGCGGCCATGAGCCGCATCTGGACGCGGTCGGGCGACGGCCCGATCGTCACGCCGCTGACCCAGCGGCCGACGAACCGCGGGCACAGGTCCGGCTCGCGCACCTCGACGCTGAGGCGTTCGCTGGTCGGCTGGCCGCCGGTCTCGACATCCGTGGGCGGGAACCGGAGCGGCGAACCGGTCACGGCCGCGACCTCGCGCGCCAGGCCGACGATCGACAGGGCGTCGCCCCGGTTCGGCTTGACGTCGACGTCGAGGACCGTGTCGCCGTAGAGCGCGGTGAGCGCGGCACCGATCGGCGTGTCCGACGGCAGGATCAGGATCCCCTCCCCGTCGGCGGTCAGTCCCAGCTCGTCGCCGGAGCAGAGCATCCCGTTGCTGACGACGCCCATCTTCTCGGTCCGCTCGATCCGTCGGTCGCCGGGCAGGACCGCGCCGGGCAGCGCCACCGGGACCCGCTGTCCGACGGCGATGTTCGTCGCCCCGCACACGATCTCGAGCGGCTCCCCGTCACCGACCGCGACGCGCGTCAACGACAGGCGGTCGGCTCGCGGGTGACGGTCGACCGCCAGCAGCTCGCCGACCACGACGTTTCGCCACCCGGCGCCCCACGCCTCGACGCCCTTGACCTCCATCCCGAGGAGCGTCAGGCGCTCCGCGAGCGCCTCGGGCGTGAGGTCGACGTCCACGAACTCGCGCAACCAGCTCAGCGGCACCCTCATCGGAACTGCTCCAGGAACCGGAGGTCGTCCTCGAGGAACAACCGCAGGTCCGTGATGCCGTGCTTGAGCATCTTGATGCGCTCGGGGCCCATCCCGAACGCGAAGCCCTGGTAGCGCTCCGGGTCCAGACCGCCGTACTGGAGCACGACCGGGTGGACCATGCCGGCGCCCAGGATCGTCATCCAACCCGTCCGGCCGCAGGCGGGGCAGCCACTGCCGCCGCAGACAAGGCACTCGACGTCGAACGCGACCGACGGCTCCGTGAACGGGTAGTAACCCGGCCGGAACCGCGTCCTCTTGTCCGCGCCGTACATCGCCTTGGCGAACTGGTCGAGCAGGCCTTTGAGATCGGCCATGGTCGTGCCTTCGTCGACCATCAACCCCTCGACCTGGAAGAACTCCGAGCCGTGCGAGGCGTCGATCGCCTCGTATCGGAAGCATCGGCCCGGGAGCAGGGCCCGGATGGGCGGCTTGACCGTGCGCAGCACGTGGATCTGACCCGGCGACGTGTGGGTCCGGAGCAGCCGGCCCTCGACATCGACGTACAGCGTGTCCCAGAGGTCCCGTGCCGGATGATCGGGCGGGATGTTGAGCATCTGGAAGTTCGTGAGGTCGTCCTCGATCTCCGGGCTCTCGTACGAGACGAACCCGAACTGCTCGAAGATCCGGCCGATCTCGCGCATCCCCTCGATGCTGGGATGGAGCGTCCCGCGGGCGATCGGGCGGCCCGGCGTCGTGACGTCGACACGTTCAGCGACCAGGCGTTCCGCGAGGGCCGATCCGTGCAGCAGCGCCCCACGCCTCGCGATAGCGGACTCGATCGCGGTTCGGACGGTGTTGGCGATGGCGCCGACGCGCGGCCGGTCATCGGCCGGCAACGCCCCGATGCCGCGCAGCACGGACGTCAAGCGACCCTTCTTGCCGAGGATGTCGAGCTCGAGGGCATCGAGCGTGCGGGCGTCCGGGCTGGCCTCGATCGCCGCCAGCGCGTCGTCGCGCAGCGTCTCGAGGTCGCGGGTCAGGTCGGCGAGGTCCACATCCGTCCTTCCGGGAGTGACCCGAGAATCAGAAGCCCTCGAGCGTCAGCGACGTCGAGGGCTCGTGTCGGGCCGTGATAACCGCCGAATCGGCGGCGGTCAGGCGCCCTTGGCGAGCTCGACGATCCGCCCGAAGGTGGCGGCGTCGCGAACCGCCAGGTCCGCCAGGATCTTGCGGTCGATCTCGACGTCGGCCTTCTTGAGGCCGTTGATGAACTGCCCGTAGGTCAGCCCGTTCTGGCGCGCCGCGGCGTTGATCCGGACGACCCACAGCTGGCGCATCTGGCGCTTCCGCTGCTTGCGGTCCCGGGTGGCGTAGGCGAGCGCATGGAGCAGGGCCTCGCGCGCCGGCTTGATCAGCCGCGACTTGGTGCCCTTGCGGCCCTCAGCGTCCTGGAGCAGGCGCTTGTGGCGCCGGTGGGCCGTGACGCCCCGCTTGACTCGTGCCATGTGGTCTGAACGCCTTCCTTACAGGTACGGCAGCAGGCGTCGGACCTGCTTGGCGTGCTCGGGGCCGATCACGGACTTGCCGGCGTACCGGCGGGTCCGTCGAGACGACTTGATCTCGAGATGATGGCCGCTCCAGGCGTTGACCCGGATGATCTTGCCGCTCCCGGTCACGCCGATGCGCTTCTGGGCGGCCTTGTGGCTCTTGATCTTCGGCACGCCGGCCTCACTCTCCTGTGGCGACCGGCTCGGGAGCCGGTGCCGCTTCGGTCTTGGTCGCAGCCGGCGCGGGCGCCGGTGCGGGTTCGGTCTTGGTCGCGGCCGGCGCGGGCGCCGGCGTGGTTGCGCGTTTCACCGGTGCCGCGGCCGGAGCCGGAGCACCATCGGTCATCGGTGCCGCGGCGGTGACCGCCTCGGCGGTCTCGTCGTCGGCCGGCCGTGGGGCCGGGCCGTCGTGTCCCTTGGGCTTGTGGGTCGACGCCATCGTGATGTGCATCGACTTGCCTTCCAGGAGCGGCGTCCGCTCGGGGATCCCGTGATCCTTGACTCGATCGGAGAACCGAGCGAGGAGGTTCCGGCCGATCTCCGGATGGGTCAATTCTCGACCGCGGAAGCGGACGGTCACCTTGATGCGATCACCCTCCTCGAGGAACTCGATCGCCCGGTGGACCTTGGTATCGAAGTCGCCGACGCCGATCTTCGGCGACAGGCGGACTTCCTTGAAGGTGACCGAGCGCTGCTTGCGCTTGGCTTCCTTCTCGCGCTTCGTGAGTTCGTACTTGTACTGCCCGAAGTCCAGGAACTTGACCACCGGTGGCGAGGCCATCGGTGCCACTTCCACGAGGTCGAGTCCCCGCTCCTGCGCCATCTCGAGCGCCCGCGGCGTGGGCATCACACCCAGCTGGGCACCTTCCTCATCGACCACCCGGACCTGAGGGATCCGGATCATCTGATTGACTCGCAGGTCTCGGCTGATGGTTCGCTCCTTGTACGTTCCCGGGCAGACGACCGGCACGGGCACATAGCCCGCCTTCGGCCGAGCCGGGAGGATAGCATATCGGGTCCTCGAGCGACAACGACCAGGGAGGTCCCGGCAGGCGCCCCGAACGTGACCTCAGGCGATGCCGCGCTGTCGGCTCTCCTCCGCCAGGCGGTCGGCGAACGCCTCCCAGTCCTGGGGCTCCTGCTGCTCGCCGGCCCTGGTCCGCGGCGAAGCCGTGCGAGCCTCGATCTCGCGGTCGCCGAGGACGACCATGTACGGCACCTTCTGCTCCTGGGCGAGCCGGATCTTGTTCTGCATCCGGTTGTCCGACGCGTCGACCTCGACCCGGAGGCCGCGATCGTGGAGGACGCCGGCGAGCTCCCGGGCAGCGTCGACGTGCCGGTCGGCGATCGGGACCACGACGGCCTGGACCGGGGCCAGCCACAGCGGGAAGGCCCCGGCGAAGTGCTCGGTGATGACGCCGATGAACCGCTCCAGCGAGCCGTAGATCGCCCGGTGGATCGCGACCGGGCGTTGCTGCTTCCCCTCCTCGTCGATGTAGTGCAGGTCGAACCGTTCGGGCAGCATCACCAGGTCGACCTGGATCGTGGCCGTCTGCCACTCGCGCCCGAGCGCGTCCTCGACCTGGATGTCGATCTTCGGCGCGTAGAACGCGCCGTCCTTCTCCTTGACGCGATATTCGCGCGCCGGAGCGCTCGAGGGCGTCGCGGATCAGGCTCTCGGCCCGGTCCCACAGCGCCGGGTCGCCGAGCGCCTTGTCGGGACGTGTCCCGAACGTGAAGTGCGGCGTCAGCCCGACCCACGAGTAGGACTCGCGGACCTCGCTCGAGCATCGCCTCGATCTCCGAGCCGATCTGGTCGGGACGGACGTACACGTGGGCGTCGTCCGTGACGAAGTGGCGGACGCGGGTCAGCCCCGAGAGCGCGCCGGACAGCTCGTTGCGGTGGAGCTTGCCGTACTCGGACAGCCGCAGCGGCAGGTCCCGATACGACCGCACGCGACTCCGGTAGATGTAGGTGGACTCCGGGCAGTTCATCGGCTTGAGGCTGAACGTCTGCTCCTCGGCTTCCACGAGGAACATGTGCTCGCGATAGAGGTCCCAGTGCCCGGATTGCTCCCAGAGGCGCTGATGGACCAGCGGCGGCGTGTAGATCTCCTGGTAGCCCCGTCGCTCCTGGAGCTCGCGCATGGCGTTCTCGAGCGTCCGGTACAGCGTCCAGCCCTTGGGGTGCCAGAACGCGGCGCCGGGCGAGATGTCGTGGAAGCTGAAGAGGTCGAGCTGGACCCCGAGCCGGCGGTGGTCGCGTTTCTTGGCCTCGGCGCGGCGCCACAGGTACTGGTCCAGCTCCGCCTGCGTCGCCCACACCGTGCCGTAGACGCGCTGGAGCATCGGTCGGTGCTCGTCGCCGCGCCAGTACGCACCGGCGACGGCGAGGAGCTTGAACGGGCCGACGTTGCCCGTGCTCGCCACGTGCGGCCCCTTGCACAGGTCGACGAACGGCCCGTGCTCGTAGACCGACACGGGCGGCATCGGCTCGCCGGCGCCCGTCGCCTTCGCCGCGAGGTCGTCGAGGATCTCCACCTTGAACGGCTGGTCGCGCTCGGCGAAGAAGGCCCGCCCGTCGGCCGGCGACAGCTCGCGCCGGACGAACGGGTGGTCCGCAGCGACGCTCGCCGCCATCCGCGCCTCGATCGCCGCGAGGTCATCCGGCGTCAGCGGCCGGTCGAGCTTGAAGTCGTAGTAGAAGCCGTCGTCGATGGCCGGGCCGATCCCGAGCTGGGTGCCCGGGTACAGGTCCATGACCGCCTCGGCCATGACGTGCGCCGCCGAGTGGCGCATCGCGTCGAGCTCGCTGTGGGCGCCCGCGTCCAGCAGCTCGTCCGCGGAGCCGCGGGCCGGTGCCTCGAACAGCTCATCGCCGTCGTCGCGCTGTTCGTCGCTCATCGTCCGGACCTCCTGAGAATCACGAAACCTCTCGTCCATCGACAGGACGAGAGGTTCACTCCCGCGGTCCCACCCGCCTTCGCGAGCCCGAGAGGCTCACGCACTCGTGGTCGCGCTAACGGGCGACGCCCGGATCGGTTCACCGATCGCTCGCGGGTGGTGCCGGCCGGGTCGATCGTCGGGCTCGCAGCAGGTGCCCGGCTCTCTGGGGATCGATGGAACGGCTGGCGCGTCCCGTTCGACGCTGTCTGCAGAAGATGTGGTGGGCGACACTGGACTCGAACCAGTGACCTCTTGCATGTCAAGCAAGTGCTCTAACCAGCTGAGCTAGCCGCCCACGTCGCCGGTGTCCGCTCCCCGTGGTCGCGTCTCCGTTGGCTCACGGGTGTTCCAGGTCCGTGACGGAGCCGTGCCCGCGGTGATCGACCGCCGGCGGCGACGCGCATCATACCCCGAGCCTCGGGTGACGTCATCATCGACCGATGACCGGACCGACGCCGTACGCGCTGCTCGATGTCGGCGGCGGCGGCCGACTCGAGCGGTTCGGCGAGCGAGTGGTGGACCGCCCGGCACCGGGCGCGCTCGGCGACCGCCGCGATCCGGCCGCCTGGCGGCGCGCCGACCTTCGCTTCGACCGCGACGGCGGATGGAGCGGTCCGGCTGCGGACGAAGCCCCGTGGTCGGTCGAGGTGGCCGGGGTGACCCTCGAGCTGCGGCCGACCGACGCCGGGCAGGTCGGGCTGTTCCCGGAACACATCGCGACCGTGCCGTGGCTGCTCGCCCAGGGCGCCGCGACGATGCTGAGCCTGTTCGCCTACACCGGTCTGGCGACGCTCGCCGCGGCACGGGCCGGGACCGCGGTCACCCACGTGGACGCGTCGCGTCCCGCGGTCGCGTGGGCGCGGCACAACGCCGAACGCTCCGGCCTGGCGGACCGACCCATCCGCTGGATCGTCGACGACGCCCGCGGGTTCGTCGCACGGGAGGCGCGGCGCGGGCGGTCGTACGCCGCGATCGTCCTCGATCCGCCGACCTACGGTCACGGACCGGGCGGCCGGGCGTGGTCGATGGCCGACCTGCCCGCCCTGCTCGCTGACTGCCGCGCGCATCCTCGAACCGGGCGGGGCCGTCCTCCTCACCGCGCATACCCCCGACCACGACGAGGACCGGCTCGCGGCCCTGCTTGCTACCGGGGTCGGCGTGCCGGCCGGCCGCATCGGCACCGGCCGGCTGGCGATCGCCACCGAGGACGGCCGGGTGCTCGAGCTCGGCGCGTTCGCCCGGGTCGCAGCCACCGCCGACCGGGCATCATGACGTCGATGCCCTCCCCTGCCCCACCGACTCTCACGAGCCGAGCGAACCCGCGTGTCGTCGCGGTCGCGGCCCTGCGCGACCGACGCGAGCGCGACCGGTCCGGGCTGACCGTCGTGGACGGCGCGCGGGAGGTCCGACGCGCGCTCGACGCCGGGGCATCGGTCGTCGAAGCGTTCATCTGCGGATCACGACTGGCCGGGCCGGACGCCCGCGCGGCCCTCGACCGCCTGACGGCGGCCGACGTCCCGACCACCTCGGTCAGCGAGGCGGTCTTCGAGAAGATCGGCTTCGGCGACCGGGCCGAGGGGATCGTCGCGACCGTCCGCATCCCGGACCTCGCGCTCGAGACGCTGGTGCTCCCAGGAGACGCCCTGGTCGTTGTCCTCGAGGCCGTCGAGAAACCCGGCAACCTCGGCGCGGTCCTCCGGTCCGCGGACGGCGCCGGCGTGGATGCCCTGGTCGCGGCCTCGCCGACGACCGACCTGTACAACCCGAACACGATCCGCGCGAGCGCCGGCACCATCTTCCAGGTCCCGCTCGCCTCGGCGCCCGCGGACGACGTCCTCGCCTGGACGCGGGCCCAGCACCTGCGGGTCGTCGCGGCGCGCGTGGACGGGGCGCTGCCCTACACCGACGCGGACCTGACCGGTCCCCTGGCGATCGTGCTGGGCGCGGAGGCGGACGGACTGACGGACGCCTGGCGGGCCGCAGACGTGGAGCCGGTGTCCATCCCGATGCACGGGATCGCGGACAGCCTCAACGTCTCGGTCTCGGCCGCGGTGTTGCTCTACGAGGCCCGACGGCAACGCGGATGGACTCGCGATGGCGGAGACTGACTCGATGAACGACCCCTTCGACTTCGTGATCATCGGCGCGGGACCGGCCGGCGAGGCCGCCGCGCACAAGGCCCGTGAGCTCGGCGCCTCGGTCGCCGTCGTCGACGCGCGATGGTTCGGCGGCAGCTGCCCGCATATCGGGTGCGTGCCGTCGAAGGCGCTGCTCAACAGCGCGGCCCGGCACGCGGCGAACCCCGCGGCCTACGACTGGGCGCGAGCCTCGGCCCGCCGGGACTACATGGTGAACCGGGCGTCGGACGCGGCCGAACCCGATGACAGCGGCCACGTCAGGGCGCTCGAGGCGGACGGCGCGGTCTGCTACCGCGGCGTCGGTCGGATCGCCGGGCGGGGCCGGGTCGCGGTGACCCACGACGGTGCCGTCCACGACCTCGCGGCACGCAACATCGTCATCGCCGTCGGCTCGCGATCCAAGGTCCCGCCACTCGAGGGGATCGACCGCATCCCGACGTGGACGAACCGCGATGCGACGCTCGCCCGCGACTTGCCGACGAGCCTGCTGGTCCTGGGCGGTGGCCCCACCGGCTGCGAGCTGGCACAGGTCTACGCACGGTTCGGGGTCCCGACGACGATCGTGCAATCCGGGCCGCGCCTCGCGCCGACGGACCATCCGCGCAACTCCGAGGCTCTGCTGGCGGCCTTGCAGCGCGATGGCGTCGTCGTCCGGCTCGGGGTCCGGGCACTCCGCGCCGAGGCCGCTCCCACACCGGACGGGGCGCACACCATCGACCTCGATGACGGGACCTCGGTCACGGGTCACGCGATCCTCCTCGCGGTGGGCCGGTCGTTCCCGATCGACGACCTCGGACTCGACCAGTACGGCATCGACACCTCGGCCCGGACACCGTACCCGCGAGACGGACGTCTCCGGATCGCCGACGGCCTGTGGATCATCGGCGACACCGCCGGGCCGGAGCTCCACACCCACCAGGCCCACTACCAGGGCGAGCTGGCGGCGCGGATGGCGATGGGCGAGGACATCCGACCCGACTACCGGGCACTCCCACGGGCGACGTACACGGATCCCGAGGCGTCGTCGGTCGGCGTGACCCTCGACCAGGCCATCGCCGAGGGCCTCGATGCCTTCGAGCTCGTCGCCGACTTCGCGCGGACGGCCAAGGGGTATTCCGTCGAGGCCACCATCGGGCACGTCACGATCGTCGTCGACCGCCGGTCCCGACAGCTCGTCGGCGCGGCCATGGCCTGTCCGGATGCCTCGGCGGCGATCCACGAGTGCGTCCTGGCGGTCAAGGCCGGCGTCCCGGTCGACACGCTGGCAGAGACGATCCACGCCTTCCCGTCGACGTCGCGGATCCTCAACGGCCTGTTCGCCGACGCCCGGCGCGAGCTCGACCGGCCCGGTAGCGTCGTCCCGTCCTGACGATGTACCCACCCCTCGCGGAGACCCGGTCCCGCGACGGGACGCGCATCGCCTTCGCGTCCATCGGCGACGGCTACCCGCTCGTCATGCTGCCCGGGGTCCCGCTCAGCAATCTTCGCGCGGAGTGGCGCATCCCCGTCCTTCGCACCGCGCTCGAGACGGTGGCCACCCAGCTCCGGCTGGTCCAGTACGACGGGCGCGGCACCGGCCGATCCCAGCGCGACGTCACGGACTTCTCGCTCGACTCGATGCTCGGCGACCTGGACGCGGTCATCGCGGCCGCCGGGCTGCAGCGGTTCGCCCTGCTCGGCTTCTACAGCTCGTGCTCGCATGCGATCGCCTACGCCGCCCGACATCCTGAACGTGTCTCGCACCTGATCCTGTTCGGCGGCGTGGCGCAGGGATGGGACCACATGCGAGGCCCCGGGACGCAGGCGCTCCTGAGCCTGATCGAACGGGACTGGGACACGTTCGTCGAATCGGTCACGCACGCCTGGCTCGGCTGGCCGGACGATGAGGAGGGCCGCCTCGCGGTCGAGTGGTTCCGCACGGCGACGACGCCCGAAGTCGCCCGAGCCACGATCCAGGCGGCGAGCGGCATCGATGTGAGCGACCTCCTCGCCGACGTCCGTTGCCCGGCCCTGGTGCTCCACCGGCGCGACGCCACGGTCATCCCGATCGAGGTCTCCGAGTCGATGGCGAACCGGCTGCCGGCGGGCCGCCTCGAGATCCTCGACGGCACGTCGGCGAGCCTCTTCTTCGAGCGGCCGGACGAGGTGGTCCGACTGATCATCGACTTCGTCCTGGACTCGGCGGCGCCGGGCACGACTCGACGCCGGTCGCGCGGATCGTCCGCGCTGACCCGCCGGGAGATCGAGGTCCTGCGGCTGGTCGCCGCAGGTGAGTCCAACGCCGAGATCGCGGCCACGCTCGGACTCTCCGTCAATACGGTCGAGCGGCACGTGTCGAACATCTATCGGAAGGTCGATGCGCGCGGGCGAGCCGATGCCACCGCCTACGCGATCCGGCACGGGATCGCCTGACCGCCCTCGCCGTCGACGCCCGCGCTTGATGACGGATTCCCGTGACGAGATCCGCCAGACGGCCGCGATGACGACGATCCACCGACGGCCCTAGCGTGGGGTCACACGACCGATCACCACGACCGATCGCATCCGGAGGCCTCATGCGCACGTTCGCCCGTCTCTTCGCCCCGCTCTCGCGACCCCTCGCGGGCCGTCGCTGGTTCCCGCTATGGGCGATCCTCCACCACCGCGGCCGCACGAGCGGCACGGCCTACGCGACGCCGGTCGTCGTCCGGCGGACGGCCGACGGCTTCGTCATCCCGATGCCGTTCGGTGATGCCACCCAATGGGCGCGCAATGTCATCGCCGCCGACGGATGCACGATCCACTGGCGCGGGCGGGACCACGTCGTCGATCATCCGGCGACCGTCGGTCGAGATCGCGCCGGCGAGGCGTTCACACCCCTCATGCGAGCGGTGATGGGTCCCGCCGGGATCGAGCAGTTCCTGGTCCTGCGGGACGCCGCCTGAGATCAGCGCTCGAGGACGACCTCGCCGTCGAGGAGCACCATGGAGGGCCGAGCGGCAGACAACGCTCCCCCCGGCTCGACCGGGTCGTCGAGCGCCGCCGCCGGGATCACGACGATGTCGGCGCGCTGTCCGGGCGTCAGTCGTCCACGGTCCGTCTCGCGGGCGGCGACGGCCGGGTCCACGCACTGCGCGCGGATCGCGCGGTCGAGACTGAGCGCCTCCTGTGGCCCGAACGCCGGCGTGCCCGCCGGCCACCGCGGGTCCTCCCGGCGCACGGCGAGCGCCACGCCGGGCCACGGGTCGAGTGGCTCGACCGGCGCGTCCGTCCCGAACGCCAGGACCGCCCCGGTTCGGGCGATCGACGCCCACGTGTAGCCGTTCGCCTCCGCCCGCGCGCCCCACAGCCGCCGCGCCTTGGCCGCATCCGAGCCCACGTGGCATGGCTGCACGCTCGCCACGATCCCGTGCGCCGCGAACCGGCCGCGGTCGGCAGGGTCGAGCAACTGGACGTGCTCGATGCGCGGCATCAGGGGGACCGCCGGGTCGGTCGCGGCGAGCACGTCGAGCGCGGTCCGGACGGCCGCGTCGCCGATGGCGTGGATCTGCGTCGCGATGCCGGCGGCGGCTGCGCGTCGGGCGAGGTCGGCGAGGACCTCGGGTTCCGTGGTCCAGACGCCGCGGCGACGGGCCGGTGGGAGCGGCTGGTCCGGCTCGGGTTCGATGTCGGCCAGGAGCGCCGCCGTCCGCGACCCCATCGAGCCGTCGGCGAAGAGCTTCTGCCAGCCGACGCGGGCACGGCCGGATGCATCTTCGCCGAGCGGGGCGCCGCTGCGGATCCCGCGCGCGATGGCCGCGTCCAGGGCGTCGTCCCGCAGGCTCGCATGCACGCGGATGGGGAGGTCGTCGCGATCGGCGAGCGCCGCGTACGCCGGATAGCTGAACGTGAGGTCCGGGTCGGGCGCGAGCGCGCCGGGATCGTGGCACGCCACGACGCCGAGCGAGACCAACTCCCGGCCGACCGCCTCGATCGCCGCTTCGAGTTCGGCGGGGTCCGCGGGAGGCTGGAAGACGGTCACAAGGCGCGTCGCCGACTCGTAGAGGACACCTTCGGGAGCCCCGGCGGGATCGCGCCGGATGATCCCGCCCGGCGGGTCCGACGTCTCGGCGGTCACGCCGGCGGTCCGCAACGCCGCGTGGCTCGCCAGCAGGGCGTGGTGGTCGTGGGCCCAGAGGATGACGCGGCGGCCCGGGGCGGCGGCCTCGAGGTCGTCGGCGGTAGGCCAGCCCCCCCACCGGTCGGCGTCCCACCCGTGCCCGTCGATCCAGGCGTCCGGCGTCTCGGCGAGTCGCTCGTGCGCGGCGCGGACGGCCGCCAGGCCCGCCTCGAGGCTGACCGCCCCGGACAGGTCGACCTGCCGTCTCGCCCTGGCGGCCTGCCCGAGATGGAGGTGGGCGTCGGTCAGCCCCGGGATGGCGACGACGTCGGGCTCGAGGGTGATCCGCGAGGTATGCGGGTCGGCGCGCGTCTCGAGATCGATCTCCGATCCGGCGAACGCGATCCGTCCCTCACGGATGCCGACGGCCTCGACCCAGCCGAAGCCGGAGGGACCGGACAACGTCGCGATCCGGCCCGTGATGAGCATGTCCAGCGGCATCGGTCGTCCCCGGCGGCCTTGGGCGTCGCGTCAGTCGCGGTCGGCCGGGTCGGCCGGTCCGGCGTGGGCCATCGGGTCGCCGACGAGCTGATCGACATCGCGGGCATCGGTCACGACGGCCACCGGCGCAGTCGCCGGCGGATCGACGGGCGCAGCCGCCGCGCCCGTCGTGGTGGTCGCGGTCGTGGTGGTCGCGGTCGAGGCCGTGGTCGGCGTCGATCGGCGTCCGCCGGCCTCGATCTCGTGCCAGGACGGCCGGTCAGCGCCGAGCGCCGCCGCGATCGGGTCGACGGTGCGCGGGTCCGTGGCGCTGTGCACGTCCGTGGCGGACAGGGGCCCCCGCCAGAAGACCGAGGCGACACCGGTGGCCAGCACGATCACCGCGACGGACATGAGGACCGCCGTGGTCCCGACGACGTCGGAGATGGGGCCGACGATGATGATCGGCACGAAACTCGCGATGGAGACGAGCATGCCAAGGACGCCGAAGACGCGGCCTCGGACGTCTTCGGGCAGGTCCTCCTGGAGCTGCGTCTGCGACGGGATGGCGACGAACCCGTACGCGATGCCCGCCAGGAGCGCGATGACCACGACGACGGCGAGCAACGAGGTGACACCGGAGAGGTCCAGGCCGCCCGGCGCGTCCGCCCGCTGCAGGAGGCGGCTGATCGGACCGGCCACGGCCAGGAGCGCCAGCAGCGTCCCGAGGGCGATCAGACCGCCCTCGATGACCCGCCTCCGAGGCAGGAACTTGCCGTAGGCGTTGAGGAGCAGGATCCCGGTGACGATGCCGAAGCCGAGCGGGAGGACGACCACCGCGAAGGACTTGGAATCGAGCCCGAGCGTTTCCTTGGCGAAGTCCGGGCCGAGGACGCCGAGGACCCCGACGAGCGATGCGGTGATCCCGAGGTAGATCAGCGACCACGAGATCGAGCGGTGTCCGCGGATGAAGGACAGGCCCTCCCGCAGCTGCGTGATGACCCCTTCGACGGCTGTGTCGCCCTCGCCGACGCCCGTCTCGGAGCCGGGGGTCTGCTCCCGGACCGTCGGCGGCGACGACGGCAGGAAGAAGCAGAAGACCGCCGCGAGGAAGTACAGCCCCGCCACGATGATGATGACCGCCTCCGGCGAGGCGACGTTGACGACGAGCGGGCCGAGCAGCGCGAACCCGAGCGCGAAGGAGGCGTTGAGCGTCAGCGTGAAGATCCCGTTCGCGGTCAGCAGCTGGCGGCGTTCCACGACGAACGGGATCATCGCGGCCTCGGCGGGCGCGAAGAAGACCGTGATGGTCGAGACCGTGAAGTTGAGCAACAGGATCAGCGGCAGGTTCGAGCCGATGAGGTACAGCGCGACGAACGCCGCTCCCCGCAGCACGTTCGTCAGGACCAGGATCACCCGTCGATCGATCCGGTCGACGTACACACCGGCCACGGCGGAGAAGAGCACCGCCGGGACGAGGAACGTCAGGATCAGGAGGCTCACGACCGTGTTCAGGCCGGTCGAGTCCAGGACGATGACCGTCAGGCCGTACAGGACCATGTTGCCGCCGATCTGGGTCGCGGCCTGCGACAGCCAGAGGCGAAGGAACGCGCCGTTCCGGAAGACCGAGAGGGCGCTTTCGTCGGAGCCGGGGACCTGGGCGGCGGCTTCGCTCGTCACTCGGCCGGGCCTGACCCGGTCGGCGTGAGCGCGGCACTCACCACGGGATCGCCCCGTTCGACGAAGCCGACGATGCGCCGCTCGAGCGATCGCCGTTCGAGCAGGACGTGGCGACCGCAGCCGCGGCAGCGGATGCCGATATCGGCCCCAAGGCGGTCCACGAGCCACGTGTCCGCCCCGCACGGATGGGTCCGGCGGAGGCGCACGACGTCACCCACGAACAGTTGGAGCACCTCGCGATCGGTCATCCGGCCGGTCAGGGTATCAAAGCCGTGGCTGACCGTGGATCGGCAGAAGGTCCCGGTCCGTGGCTGGGAGTTCCAGGCGGTCCATGGGCGTCACGACGACGACGACGTCGGGCTGCGTGGCCGCGAGCTGGGCGATGATGCCGCCGGAGCGGGTCAGCGAGCCGGTCAGCTGCTCGGAGGCGCCGATCGCCGAGAGTTCGAAGTCCGACCCGAGCGAGACGCCGTCGACCGCCGCCTGGCCCGGTGCGCCGACGACGACGACCCCGGGGACGAAGCGCACGGGTCCCGCGGCGATCGCCTCCGCGCCGGCGGTCCGCAGCTCGTTGATCAGGCCCTCCAGGCCAGGTCCGTCGATCGGCCCGCTGATCGTGATGGTCACCCCGGGACCCGTGACCGGGTCGAGGCCGGCGTAGGCGCGGACGCGAGCCAGGTCCGCGCGGATCTCGTCGATCGAGGCGTCGCCCCGAGACTGGTTGGATGTCAGCGTCGCGAGCTCGCGTTCGAGGGAGGCGACCTCGCCGCGGAGCTGGTCGTTGCGCTCATTGAGATTGGCCACAAGGACCGTGAGGTCCTGCGCGGAAAGGGCCGCGATGCCCGTGCTCCCGGCCTGTGCGCGAAGCTGGACCACGACCAGCACGCCGAGCACGAAGGCCACGACGGCGACGGTGACCTGGTTGCGCCGTCGGTGCATCAGGGCGCCGCCGACGCCGCGGCCGGGGACGCGCTCGGGACGGGCCGCGAGTACCGCAGCGAGACGGTGCCCGCGAACGCCGGCACGTCGACGGAGCTGGGCTCCGCGAACGAGACCCGGATGCCGTAGGCCTCCGCCCGCGCCCGGATGAACTCGATGAAGTCCGGCGCCGCGACCAGGCGGTCGTACAGGTCGTCGGGCCCGATGGCCGTCACCTGGTACGGCGGTGCGAGGTACGCGGAGTTCACCAGGATCGAGGCGCCGATGTCGACCAGCGAGCTGGTCGGGGTGATGCGCTCGCCGTTGACGGCGATGGCCTCCGCGCCGGCGACCCACAGGTCGTCGATGACCGTCCGGATATCGCGGGATCCGACGAGGTAGTCGGCCTCGTTGGCATCCGCGGCGACCGGCTGCAGCGAGTCCTCGAGCTGGAGCACGACGCCGGTCCCGCGGAGCGGGATGAGGCCGGCGGCCAGGCGGGCCTTCTCGAGGTCGTCGTTCAGCTGCTTGACGGTCGCGGCGGACCCCTGGCCGGTCCCCTCGATGGCCCCGATCTGCGATCGCAGGTCCAGGATCCGGGCCTTGAGGTCGTCCTGCTGCGACTGGAGCCCGGTGGCGGTCTCCACGAGCGGCGAGCGCTCCTGCGTGGTGTAGCGCACGCGGGGCCCCTCGGAGGCCAGCTGCGCCGCGATGAGGAACCCGAGACCGAGGAGGGCCGCCCCGAGGGTCAGCTGCCAGCTCGGGATCTGTCGGACGCGGCCCATCACGGTCATGTCTCGGCGTCCCGGCGACGGCGGGCGAGCACGACGGCGACCACGATGACCACGGCGCCGAGGACGAAGGCCGCCACGACGATCCCCGGTCCGCCGGATGACCCGTCGCCGCTCGACGACGCGCCGGGCGGCGGCGAGGCCGAGGCCGTCGGACCCGGGGCGTTCGGATCGGGGGCGCTCGTCCGGCCCGGGACCAAGCCGGAGCCACTCCCCCACGATGACGGCACGGGACCGGCGGGCGGCGGCTGGGGGCCCGTCCGCGTCGGGGGCGTGGCCCCGTAGTCGGCGAGCCAGGCATCCGAGAAGCCCGACATCGTGACGCCCGTGGCGGTCTGGAACGCCTCGTCGTCGGTCCGCCCGTCCTTGTACGAGGTGATGAGCCCGACGAGGGCGTCCTGGCCGTACGTCCGAACGAGGAAGTCGACCGCCGAGACGGACTCCGAATACGCCAGGCGGAACCGGTCGGCGGTCGTCGGGAACTGGCCCGTCAGGCCGGTGAGCGGGATCAGCGACCCGTCCTTGGCGGCGCGAACCACGTCGCTGCGGTCGGCGCTCTTGAACCCCTCGCTCTCGTAGACCGCGAGCCCCTCGTTGAGCCACCGGGGTGGGAAGTGGTACGGGTTCTCGACGGCGGTGTTGAACACGAGATGGGTCAGCTCGTGCGGGATGACCGCCTCGACCCAGGCGTCGTTGATCTCCGACGGCTGGATGAGCGCGAACAAGGTCCGGATCTCGGAGTCGGCCTGGCCGCCCACGTTCTCGCGGGTCGCCGGACCGAGGGCGTCGTAGAAGGACTTCTGGTCCGCGTAGATGAAGAAGTCCACCGGCTCGGTCTCCGTGACGCCGAGCAGGGCCGCGGCCTTCTCGACGGCCTTCTCGCCGATCTCGAGCGCGCGCTGCCCGAACGCCTCGTCGCCCTGGTACCAGTGGACGCGGACGACCTTTCCGTCCTTGGTCCGCCAGTCGAAGCGCTCGTCCGAATACACCACCTTGACCGACGGTCCCGTGACCGTCGCGCCCGGGTCATCCGCGGGAGCGATCCGCCAGGCGGCCGTCAGCGGCGTGTTGGGCAGGAGATGGCCCTGGTCCGCGAGCTTGAACGTGTAGGTCAGGTCGACCGCACCGGTGCCTGTCGGCGGCGTGGCCTCGATGACGGTCGGCCCGATGGCGTCCGCGAACGTGACAAGCAATTCGGCCGTGCCGATCGGGCGGTCGACCGTGACCGGCTGCTCGAACACGATGTCCTGCCCGAACGACCCGGTGGCGGTCGGCTTGCCGAAGGTCGCGAAGGACGCCGCGGCAGCGGCCGGCGCGACGGCCGCGGCGACGGCCACGACCGCCACGATGGCGACCGCGAGACGACGGCTCAGTCGCCCCATGCCAGCCCTGCCATCCGCACGATCCCGAGGCCGTTCTCGCTGGCGCCGAGCAGCCCGTCGCGTGCCAGGGCCCATCCCGTGCCGTAGCTGATCGGGACCACCGGGGCATCGTTCGCGACGATCGCCTCGGCGCGGTCGTAGGCGGACGCCGCCGACGCCGGGTCGGCAGCGGCATTCGCCTCCGCGACGGCCGCGTCGAACTCTGGCGACTTCCAGCCCCCGTAGTTGTTGGTCGAGTCGCTCGAGAGCAGGACGCCCAGGAAGTCATTCCTGCCCGGGAAGTCCGCGATCCAGCCAAGCGACCACATCGCGGGCGGGTCGGTCGAGAGCCGGCCGAAATACGTGTCGAAGCTCATCGTCTCGTAGCCCAGCGTGATCCCGAGCTCGCGCTTGATCTCGTCGAGGACGGCGGCGTCGGAGCCACCGCCACCGGTCATGAGCGTCGTCTGCGGGAAGCCGGCGCCGCCCGGGAACCCGGCCTCGGCGAGGAGCGCGCGGGCCTTGTCCGGGTCGTACGCGGGCAGGAAGTCGCGGTCGGAGCGGCCGGGCATGCCCGGCGGCACGATCGAGGTGACGGTCGAGACCTGGTCGCTGGCGGCGCTGAGCTTCGCGATCCGCCGCCAGTCGACGGCCATCGCGAAGGCCTGCCGCACGCGAACGTCGTCGAACGGCGGCTTGCGCGTGTCGAAGCCGTAGAACTGCGTCGAGAGCGCCGGGACCTGGCGGAGTTGCGGGCCGAGGCTCGGGTCGTAGGCGATCCACGACGCATCGCTGTCGAAGATCGACGTGTAGTCGAGCTCGTCGTTCTCGAAGACCTCCACGGCGCTCCGACCGCCCAGGTCGCTGACGAGCTGGATCGTGTCGATCGCCGGCTTGCCGGCCCAGTAGGCCGGGTTCGCCGTGAGGGTCATGCCCGTCGGGCTCACGGCGGTCGGCAGATAGCCGCCGCTGCCGACGAAATCCGGTCCCGGCTTGAAGTCCGCGGCGGCCTTCGGCCCAGGCGGGACGACTCCGAACGTCGGGCTCGCCACGACCTCGACGAAGTCCGATGCCGGGCGGACGAGGTCCACCGTGACCGTGCCGGCCGTGTCGTCCGCCGCCAGGCCGACCTTGGCCGCGTCCGTCTCGCGGCCCGCGAGATGGTCCGTCGCGCCGTCGACGACCAGCATCAGGGATGCCAGGGGCGAAGGTGCGGCCGGGTCGATGACCCGCAGCCAGCTCCGAACGACGTCGCTCGCCCGCAGGGGGCTGCCGTCCGAGAATGTCAGGTCGGGCCGGAGCTTGAAGACGACCCGCTTGCCACCTTCCTCCACCGACCACGATTCGGCGAGGGCCGGCCGGACCTGGAGATCCGCATCGAACGTCGTGAGCGTCTCGTAGAACTGCGCGAGGACCGCGGCGGTCCCGCCATCGCCCTGGGCGGCGGGATCGAAGGTCGCCGGCTCGCCGGCAAGGATGCGGACCGGTCGGTCCGCGGCCGCCGCGGGGGCGCACGAGGCCAGCACGACGGCGAGCAGCGCCAGGCAGACGGTGAGGCGAGACGGGGCGTGGCGCATCGGCGGGAGTATAGGGCGGCCCGGCCGAAGCCCCCTCGGATCGACGGATCGGAAGGCTTTGAGGCCCCGCAGGTCGACACCCGCCGGGGGACGTCATGCCCACCCGCGAGGCCTCTATGGATACCAACGAACAGGTTCCGATCCCGTTAGGGCCGGCCCACCACATCGTCGATCCCGGACCCATCTGCTCCGCTCAGCAGGTCCTTGCGGGCGCCGAACCGGTCGCTCAGGCGGTAGAAGTCGCGCTTCGCGCCGCGGGCGTCCGCAGGATCGACCGGGCTGACCGTCTCGGGGAGGCGCGAGGACTCGGCCATCCGCGCCGGGACGCCGTCGACGGCCACCGCTCGTCTCGGAGCGATCCCCTCCCCCTCGTCACGCAGCACGAGGCTCCACCATGCCTCGAGCGGCCGCGTGCCACGGAAGCGCTCGTCCAGGGGGCCTCGCTCCAGACCGTCGTCGCGGCGGAAGGCCAACGCCGCGAACGTGACCGCGTCCACGTCGCCGGGTCCGCCGTCGACGAACGAGCGCAGCGAGGCCCCGGTCACACCCCAGCCGCCAGCCACCGCCACCGACGGATCGTCCAGGGCGCGGGCAAGCGGCGTGATCACATCACCGGTCGGCGCGACGCCGGCACCGAGGACGACGACGATCGGTCCCGCCGCACGACGGATCCCGATGTTGACGGCCGCCGCGAGGCCGAGGCGCTGGCTGGTCCAGACGACCTCGGTCGCGTCATCGGCCGGCGTGTCGAGCGCCCCGGCGACCTCGGCCGACGGGTCGTCCGCGACCACCACGACGGTCGTGCCGCCCGGTGCGTGGGCTCGCACGCCATGCAGCGCCGCCACGAGCGCGTCGGGATCGTCGGTCGCGTGGAGCACCAGGGTCGCGAGGCCGACGGGAGGCTCGCCGGATCGAGCCGGGACGTTGGCGCTCGCCCCGTAGCGGACGCGCTCGCCGTCCGCGACGTCGGGCGGCGCGGCCGGTGACAGGGCGAAGTCCGTCCCTCGGTCGACGATCCGCCAACCAGCGGCCTCGATCTCGGCGCGGAGCCGGTCCGCCTCGGCCCAGTCCTGTGCGGCACGAGCGCGCGACCGGTCGTGGGCCGCGGTCAGCACCTCGTCAGGGATGCGCGTCCTCGTCATCGGGCCGTCGGGGCCGGACGGGTCAGCGGCCGCAGGTCGGCGGCGACCCGGTCGGCCATCTCCCATGGTTGATCCAGGCCGGGCAGGATCCGGGTCGCATAGAGCGAGGCCATATGGACCGGGTGGACAAGCCTCGCGAGGTCCAGGGCGGCACCGAGACTCCGCCGGGTCGGCGCGGTCGGCCCAGGGGCCGAGATACGCGGCGACGAGATCGGCCCCCAGGCCATCCGGCACATCCGATCGACGTCACCCAGGAACGACGCGGCGGTCAGGAACGGGTGGGTGATCGTGGCGTCGGACCAATCCAGGATCACCGGACCCATCTCCCCCAGGATGACCTGGCCCGCGGCGAAGTCACCGTGGTCGAGGCTGGGCGGGATCCCGTCACCGGCGAGGCGGTCGGCCGCATCGGCGAGCTCGGGGATCCGAGCGCGAACGGCGACGGCCTCATCGGCGGTCAGCCCGCCGGCACGGCCGATCCCGAGCAGGTCGTCATCGGCCAGGAGCGCCGCCACGGAGGCCGCCAGGTCGGCCGGGTCCGAACGCGCGACGCCGGCCATGGCCAGCGCCGCCGGGTCCGCCGCGAGCACCCGCTGCGCCTCCGCGACGCGGCTCATCGTCGCCGTCCACGCCAGCGGCTGGTCCCGCAGCGTCGGCAAGGCCGGGCCATCCACGTGCTCCATGAGGAGCCGTCCGAGCGTCGCATCCGCCGCCACGAGGGCCGGCACGAGCCCGGGATCGAGGTCGGTCAGGAGCGCGGTGACCTGGACCTCGTGGGCGAACACCGCCGGGACGTCCTTCACCCAGAGACGGCCGCGATCGGTGTCCAGCTCGAGCAGCGCCGAGCGGCCCCACGACCGGACCTGGCGGACCGGCCCGTGACGGGCGATCCCCGCGTCGACGAGTCGCTCGTCGATCCAGGCGACCATCTCCGCGAACCATCCGGGGCGGTACCACGGCTGATGCGCGCCGACCGGCTCCTCGAGGACGGAGGCCACGGCAGCCGGCAGGTCGGCCGTCGGGGACCTCGCGCCAACCGGCCGGGAGCACGCCGCTGAGCCATTCCGCCTCGTACCGTCGCAGGCCCGCGCCGTCCACGGCGTCGCCGCCGTCCGGGCGAAGCCGCCGCAGGACCGCGACCTCGAGCCCGAGGGTGTCGCGCGCCCAGTCGGCGACCGGGGTCACGACCTGCCACGGCGGGGCGTCGTCGAGCGCGAACCCGGGTCGCCGTCCGTCCGTGCCGACCACGACGCGGTCGCCGTCGGCGCGGCGGATCACGATCTCGTACGGGACGCGGATGGTCGGTCCTCCTGCTGGGGGTGGGGCCGTCATCCTACGACGCGGTCGGTCTCGCGACCCGCCCGTTCGATACCATGCCTCGCGATGGACGATCGAACGATCCGGGCGCGCCTGATCCACCCCGGCTACGAGCTGTTCATCGTCGGGATCACGTTCCTCTCGCTGGCGAACCTCGTGGTCTACGTGCTTGCGCCGGACCCGGAGGTCGACCAGGTCGTCGCGATCATCGACGGGTTGCTGTGCATCATCTTCATGATCGACTTCGGCTGGCGACTCGCGTCGGCACCGGACCGCCGGGTCTACCTGCGTTGGGGCTGGGCGGACTTCGTCGGCAGCCTCCCGGTCCCGTGGCTGCGCCCGTTCCGCCTGGTCCACGTCGGCAGGGTCTCCCGGGTGATCGCCGCGGCCGGCGGCCGGCCGATCGTCCGGCAGATGCTCCGCGAGCGCGCCGAAACGGCCATCTTCATCGTGTTCTTCGTCGCGATCGTCGTGCTCGAGCTCTCCTCCGCGCTCGTCCTCGTCGCGGAGCGCGACGCCCCGGGTCACAACATCGACACCGGCGGTGAGTCGCTGTGGTGGGCGTGGGTCTCGGTCACGACCGTCGGCTACGGCGACTTCTACCCGGTGTCGACGTGGGGCCGGATCATCGGGTCGGTGCTGCTCGGCGTGGGGATCGGACTGGTCACGACGATCACCGGCTTCCTGGCGACCAAGCTCGTCCCACGCTACGACCAGCCGCCGCAGGCGGAGGACGGGCTCGCCGCCGCGGCCGAGAACCGAGGCGGAGTCGGGCGTCCTCCCGCCGACGCCGCCGTCGTCCGGTTAACCGCCGCCGAGACTGACGACGCGGCCTGTCGGTCCCGGGCTCAGGGCCGCCGCAACCACGCCACGGCGAGGATCGCGACGATCAGGCCGACGGGGATGCCGACGCCGACGGCACCGGTCAGGACATAGACCACGACGGCCCCGGAGCAACCGAGCAGGATCGAGTACCCGGCGACGACGCCCGGGGTCATGGGGCCGAGCTTGCGCCTCCGCCAGACGAACCACGCGATGACGCCGAAGCCCGCGAGCGCCCACCCGAGCTGGAGCGGGCTGACGGTCGAGAGGTCCATCGGGGCAGTCTGGCAGGTCGCCGGTCAGGCGACGGGCTCCCCGTCGCCCTCGGTCAGGCGGCCGTGCCCCGCGCGTCCGCCTTGAGCTCGGCGGTCGTCGGCAGCATCGACTTCCCGCGCCGGACGACCTTGAGGAGGATCCAGGCCATCGGGATCGGCAGGAACCAGAAGTACAGCCGGTAGAGGAAGACCCCCGCCGTGATCTGCGACGAGTACTGCGGCGCGATGGCGGTCAGGCCCGAGATGAAGAGCAGCTCGGGGACCCCGGCTCCGCCCGGCGAGAGCGGGATGATCGTGATGACCATCACCAGGCCGAAGACGGCGAAGATCTCGAACGCGTTCAGGGCGCTCTCGGGGACGCCGCAGATCCGCAACGCCACGATCAGGATCACCGTCCAGCCGAGCTGGGAGAGGATGGACACGCCGAGGGCCATCGCGCCATGCCCGCGGAGGACCTCGCCGAACTGGTCGCGGAACCGGTGGATCGCCCCGGACACGTCGAGGTTGGCGGTCCGGCCGAGTCGGCGCAGCACCCAGCTCACCATCCGCTGGCCGGTCCGTCCGAGCCAGTCGGCCGCCCGGTCCGAACGGACGATGGCGACGATCAACGCGGTCGCGACCACGAACGCGACGATGCTCAGGATCGCGATGGTCCACATCGTCCCGGCGTCCGAGGCGCTGGTCAGCTCGCCCGTCACGGCCAGCAGGACGACCGCCATCAGCGGCAGGAACAGCCGGCTCAGTTCGTTGACGACGCCATAGAGGGCGATGCCGGTCGTGGCGGGCGCGTTGGCGACGCCCCAACCGCGCATCACGACCCACAGCACGCCCATGTTCCACGGTCCGAACGGCACGCTGGCGCCGATCCCGGCGAGGATCAGCCAGGACATCGTCGAGCGGAGCACCGAGAGGCCCACCACGAGGGCGGCGAACACGAGGCCGCTCAGGACCCAGGCGATCACGCCGAGGACCGTCATGACGACGATCTGCGACAACGACAGGGCCGTGAAGGCGGCCGCGACCTCCGAGTAGTCGACGTACCGCGGCAGGATGATGAAGAAGACGACGAACAGGACGCCGACGATGAGCGCGGACCGCAGGATGGCGGAACGGCGGCTCGGCGGGGCGGCGGCCGACGCGGGGTCGGTCCCAGGGGTCCCGTCGTCCAACGGGACCGTGGACGCGTCCGGTCCGGGTGTCGATCGTCGGGGTCACGTCACGGATCAGGCTCCTTCGGGGCGACGCCACACAGCGTAGCCGGTCCCGATGACCTCGCGCCGGGCGCGCCTACCGCCCGATCTGGATGACGCCGTTCCAGAGCACGTAGTTGGTATTCCAGACGTCGCGGTGGATGACGTGCCCGTTGCGGTCGCGGACGACGCGGCTGACCGAGACGTGCATCCCGTTCGCGGGGAACTCGGTCTGCAGGCGGGTGCCTCGCGGCAGGCGACGACGTGTACTCGGTCCGCGTGACCGCCTTGCGGACGTTGCTGACCGACGGCCGGCTGAGGCTCACCTTCCGGCCGTCCGGGATGCCCCAGATCTCGTAGCGGACCCAGCCCTTGCCGCCCGCCCGGTAGCGGTACGTGCGGATGACGATCGGTGTCTTCATGTCGTTGGTGAAGCTCATCGTCTGGCTGCCGCCCCCCGGGGTCTTGGAGACCGTCGCGTCCAGGCCGAGCGGATACCGGTAGATGTAGTACTTGTGATTCGAGCGCGCGCCCATCTGCAGGCCCGCACGGAGCGCCGCGTTGAAGAGCGTCGTGGAGCTCGAGCACATGCCGCCGCCCAGGGCGCCGGTCGGCTCCGTGTGGTCTCCCGCGATGAAGCCGCCCGGGCCGAACCCGCGGGACGGCGAGACCGGGCCGACCGCGCTCCACCACTCGAACCGCTGACCCGGCCGCAGGACGGTCCCGTCGATGATCCGGGCCGGCTGCCAGATGTTCGCGCCGAAGAAGTTGTGGTCGCTGATCGGGAACCAGGTCTTCCAGGTGCCGAGCATCTTCATCAGCGGGCCACGCTTCGTGGCTTCCGCCGTCGTCAGCTTGGGTTCGATCTTGGAGGTCTGGGCCTTGACGGGCGTCGAGGGCGCGCCAGCGCCCCGGTCGGTCACGGCCTGGGCGATCGCGACCGCCGTCGCCGTCCCGTCGAGCTGTCGGCCGTCCTTCGCCGGAGCGACGCCGACGATGTGCCCGCTCCGTGACTTGAGGTACTTGGCCGACACCGGCGCGACCTTCACGGCCTTCGCGACCTTCCCGAGGGCCTTCGGGATCGCGTCGAGGTCGACCGTCGGCACCGACGACCCGTCCGCGGCCGTCTCGAAGCGGAGCCACGTCCGGACGGTCGCGGCCTTGATCTTCCAGTGCTTCTTGCCGAGCGTCACCACGACGTCCCCGACCATCCGGTCGGCGGCCGACTTCGCGGCGACCGCGACCTGGTCGCCGTGCTCGGGTGCGACCGGCGTGGCGGCCGCCTCGACGGCGACTTCGGGCGGGGCGTCGATCCGGGCCAGGGCCGCCAGCGCGGCGTTTGCCGCGGCGGTCCCGTCGAACGATCGCCCGTCCTGGGCCGGCATCGTGTAGACGGACGCCAGGCTCTTGACGACGCGGCTGTCGACCGGCGCACGATCGAACGCCGCTACCCCTTCGTCGACCTTCGCCGCGAGGGCGACCGAGTCGAGCGTGACGCGAGGCTCGATCGACGTGCCGGACAGGGCGAGTCGCACCTCGGCGACGGCCCGCTCGAACGTCGTCCCGGACCGGCCGGCCTGCATGGCCTCGTCGACCATCGCGCCGACATCCGCGCGTCGTGAGAACGCCGCGTACGGCACGGTCACGTCGCCCGCGACCGTGTGGACCACCACCTGGCCCTCGCCATAGGCGGCGAACGCGTCCGCCAGCTTCGCGGACGCCTGGGTGTAGTCGAGGCCGGACAGGTCCACACCGCCGACCGTGACGCCGTACAGGACGCGTCCATCGTGGTCGTTGTCGTAGGCGTAGAGCGCACCGGCGGCCAGGCCGATGCACAGGAGGAAGCCGAGGACGAACCCGGCAAGCAGACGCGGCCAGATCCGTCGGCGTCGCGTCACCCGCTCGCCGGCCGGCTCCGCCGTCGGTTCGGTGACGGGCTCGACCGTCGGTTCGGATCCCGGCGTCAGGACGCCGTCAGCGCTGGTCATGGCGGTACGCATGATGCAGCATCGTCGTCAGAGGTCAATCGGACTTCTGGCGGACGACTCGACGTCATGCGCAACGGACGATGCCGCGATGTCGCCGACGTGGTCTGATTGACGGTACAACCCGAAGGAGCCATGTCATGACCGAGTCGACCCGGCCCGTCTCGCGGGCGCGCAAGTCCATCCCGGACAAGAGCACCGCGGCGGCCTATGACGCTGCATGGCAGGTGGACGTCCCCGCAGGCCTCGCCTGGACGGCGCGTCCGTGGGTCGATCCGCAGGCGCGCGCCGCCGTCGGCAAGGCGGCGCGGAAGCGCGTGCCTCGAGTCGCCCACGCCGCCTTCGAGCCAGCGCGCGGCCGCGATCCGATCGCGATCCTCGAGGCGCAGGAGGTGGACCGGCTCCAGGACCTCCTGCCCCTTCGGCACGACCGCATGGCGGAGTCCGCGTTCGCCTACTACCGCGGCACCCCGGCCGTCATGGCCTTCGATCTCTCGACGACGCCGCGGTCGGACATCCTCGTCCAGGCCAGCGGTGACGCCCACCTGTCGAACTTCGGGCTCTTCGCCTCCCCCGAGCGGACGCTCGTCTTCGATGCCAACGACTTCGACGAGACCCTGCCGGCGCCATGGGAGTGGGACGTCAAGCGGCTCGCGGCCAGCATGGTCATCGCCGGGCGGTCCAACGGATTCTCGCCCTCGGCGAACCGCGAGATCACGATGGCGACCGTCCGCGCCTACCGGCAGTGGATGGCCCGGTACGCGAGCATGCGGCTGCTCGACGTCTGGTACACCTCCATCACCGACGCGGACATCCGCGACGCCGCCGAGGCCAGTGGCGCGCTCCAGGGCCGCCAGGCGTCCGAACGTCGCGGGCGTTTGGAGGCCATCTTCGCCAAGTCGCGGCGACGCGATGGCATGCGCGCCTTCGAGTCCCTGACGGCGGTCGTCGACGGACGTCGGGTCATCCTCGAAGACCCGCCCGTGATCACGCACGTGGAGGTCGCCGGCGGTCCCGGGGCACTCGAGAAGGTCTTCACCGACTACCGGGCAACGATGCCGGAGAACCGGCGCGACTTCCTCGAGCGATACCGGTTCGTCGACTTCGCCCTCAAGGTCGTCGGCGTCGGGAGCGTCGGGACGCGCTGCTTCGTGCTGGTTCTCGAGGGCCGCGACGAGAACGACCCCTTGATCCTCCAGGCCAAGGAGGCCAGCGCATCCGTCCTCGAGCCGTACGTCGAGGTCAGCGGACACACGAACCACGCCCAGCGGGTGGTCGTCGGCCAGCAACTCATGCAGGCGACCTCGGACATCTTCCTCGGCTGGACGCGCGGTCCCGGTGGTCGTGACTTCTATCTGCGCCAGCTCTGGGACATGAAGGGTTCCGTCGACACCACGGCACTGTTGCCCCTCGGCCTGGGCTTCTACGGCGGCATGTGCGGCTGGTCGCTTGCCCGGGCCCACGCCCGGACCGGCGATGCCGCCGCGATCTCGGCCTATCTCGGGACGGGCGACAAGTTCGATGGCGCCATCGCGGACTTCTCGGAGGCGTACGCGGACGTCAACGCCACGGACCACGCCGCGTACCTCGAGGCCATCAAGGCCGGACGCGTCTCGACGACACCCACGCCAGGCTGACTCGAACCGTCTCGGGAACGAACGACCGCGGCGCCGGTCTGGCGTCGCGCGTTCGACGCGCTACATTGCGCGAACGGCCGCGCCGGCCGGACTCGCGCACGAGGCGACGATGCCCTCTTCCCAGTTGCTCGACTCGCTCCCGATCCCGCTGGTCTTCGTCGCGTTCGCGCTCTTCACGATGCTCTGCTACGAGATCGGCTTCCGGATCGGCCGCTGGTACCAGGAGCGGACGCCCGGCGAGCAGGAGGGCCCGACCGGCATGCTCGTCGGCTCCATCCTCGCGCTCCTGGCGTTCCTGCTCGCGGTCACGATGGGGATGGCGTCCGACCGCTTCGATGCCCGGCGCGCCACTGTGCTCGCCGAGGCGAACGACATCGGGACGACCTATCTCCGAGCCGGCTACCTGCCCGAGCCGGCCTCGAGCGAGATCCGCGAGTTGTTGCGTGAGTACGTCCCGATCCGGATCACGGTCACCGACGCCAACGACATCCAGTCGGACATCGACCGCTCGGTCGTGATCCAGAACCAGATCTGGGCGATCGCCCAGGAGGTGGCGCGCACCACCGACAAGGGCGACCTGGTGGCGCTCTTCATCGAGTCGCTCAACGACACGATCGACATCCACGAGACCCGGGTGACGGCCGGCCTCTACGCGCGCGTGCCGGAGACGGTCCTGCTGCTGCTCATCGGCGGGTCTGCGCTAAGCCTCGGCATGGTCGGCTACAGCGCCGGCCTGACGAAGCGCCGCAGCCTGCTCAGCGCCGTCGTGCTCATCCTCGCGCTCGGCGCCGTGATCATGATCGTGATCGACCTCGACCGGCCGCGCGAGGGCTTCATCCAGGTCAGCCAGCAACCGCTCCTGGACCTTCAGCGCCAGATCGGGCCGCCGTCCAGCTGATCGGCGTCCACAGAAGGAGCTCCACGTTCGTCAGGGCCGGGTCCACACCAGCTCGAAGACCTGGACCGGTCCGAACCCCTTGAGCTCCACGTCCAGCGCCGGTCCGAACGAGAAGCCACGTTCGATCCCCATGTCCCGGACGAGATCCGCGGTGAGGATGTGACCGGGTTCGGCGGCATCGCAGATCCGGCTCGCGAGGTTGACCGTCGCGCCGAACAGGTCGTCGTTGTGGTCCACCGGCTCGCCCGCCGCGATCCCGATCCGGACCCGGAGGTCACGATCGGCTCCGCCGGACCGCCGTGCCTCGAATCCGTCCTGGACCGCCGAGGCGGCACGGAGGGCGTTCGCCACGTCCTCGAACGAGGCCATGATCCCGTCGCCGGTGTGCTTGACCTCGCGTCCCTGCCACGTCACGAGCGCGCGCCGGATGATCACGTCGTGCTCGGCCAGCAGGCCCATGAAGGCCACCTCGCCCACGTCCTGGAGCAGGACGGTCGATCCCATGAGGTCCGTGAACAGGATCGTCCGGAACGCCCTTGGGGCCCCGGCCGGGTCGACCGGGTCGTTGACCTTGCCCAGGAAGCGCAGGACGTCGTCCTCGGAGACGGCGATGATCTCGTTCGGGACAAGTCCGTGCCCTTCGCGGTGGACGGCCTGCATGTCGTCCGGCGTCGCGGCCCGCGCGAGACAGAACACTTCGCCGTGATCGGCATCGAACCAGTACGCCAGGAACGTGACGCCGTGCTTCGACTCGATCTGGATGTCCGTCGAATGCGCCGCGGCGACCTGCTCCGCGGTGACCCCGGGCAGGTCGTGGCGGTCCATGAACAACGGCATCGCGTCCCTCCCAGCTGCAACGTTACCCCGAGGCCGGCTGACCGCGTCGCGGGCTCGCATCCGTGCGCGAGCCGTGCTGTACCCTCCGGCCAGGCTCGGTGTCGGAGGTTTCCATGACGCTCGCGGACTCGGTCCTCGATCGATTCCGATCATCGTTCAGGGGCGAGATCATCGCTCCGGGCCAGCCCGACTATGACAGCGCGCGACTCGTCTGGAGCGCGCTCTACGACCGGCGACCGAGGCTGGTCGTTCGGCCGGAGACCGTGGAGGATGTCACTGCGGCCGTCCGCTACGCCCGCGAGGCGGACCTCCGGATCGCGGTCCGCGGCGGAGGCCACAGCATCACCGGCTTCTCGACCTGCGACGGTGGCATCGTCATCGACCTGTCGCGGATGCGCGGCGTCTCGGTCGACCCGAGCCGCCGCCTCGCACGCGCGAATGGCGGGGCGCATCTCGGCGAGCTTGACCGCGAGGCCCAGGCGCATGGTCTCGTCTGTCCGATCGGGACCGTCGGGCACACCGGCGTCGCCGGCCTGGCGCTCGGCGGGGGCGTCGGCCGGCTCCAGAGGCGGTTCGGATTTACGGTGGACAACCTGACCGCCGTCGAGCTCGTGACGGCTGACGGGGCGCACGTGCGAGCGAGCGAGACCGACCATCCGGACTTGTTCTGGGCGATGCGGGGGGCCGGACCCAACTTCGGGGTCGTCACGGCCCTGGAGTTCCGGCTCCATCCGTTCGAGGCCAACCTGACGAGGGGATTCCGCATCTACCGTCCGACCGATGCGCTCCCGGTGTGGGACGCCTTCCGAGCCGTGCTCGCCGCTGCGCCGCGCGAGCTCGCGCTGAACTTCGTGATCAGCCGCGCAGTGCCGGAGGAGGAGTATCCGGCCGATGTCGCGGGCGGGCCGATCGTCCTCGTCGCGTTCGCCCACACCGGCACCGAGGCCGAGGCGGTGGCCGCGCTCGCGCCGCTTGCGTCCGCGGCCGCCCCCGTCATGGAGGTTCTCGGCGAGAAGCCGTACCTGGAGATCCAGGGGCTCTACGACGACGCCTACGGCTGGGGCCAGCGGTACTACGCCTACGGGGCCTTCGCCGACGACCTGCGGCCTGCGACGATCCAGGCGCTCGTCGACCACGCCGCCGATGTGATCGGCGACTCCGGGTTCACGGCCGCCGGGCAAGGTGGCGCGATCGCCGATGTACCCGACTCAGCGACCGCGTTCACGGGTCACGCTGCGAGCCTTCGGACCATCGCCGAGTCCCAGTGGCAGGACCCAGCGGACGATGCGGTCGCGATGGACTGGTGTCGCCGCGCCATGGTCATCGCCGCGCCGGACAGTGTCGTCGGACGCTACGTGAACGAGGTCTTCGAGGACGGCACGGATCCGGCGACGATCTACGGGCCGGAGAAGCTGGAACGTCTCGTCGGCGTCAAGCGCGCGTGGGACCCCGACAACGTGTTCCGCGGCAATCACAACATCCGCCCTTAGAGGAGGCGAAGCGGTCGACCCGCTCGCGTCGTTCGCGAGCGCCTGACGGCGGCGGTCAGGGTTCGCTCACGTCGGCCGGGACGCGCGGCGTGCCGGCACGCTTCGTGCGGTGGTGCGGAACCCCGACGCACGTGAACAGCAGCGCTGCCAGCGGCTCGCCAAGGAGCGCGGGGATCTCGGAATCGAGGAACGTCATCCCGGATGCGCCGATGCCGAGCGCGTACGCGGCCAGATGCAGGCGGCCCTCCACGATGCCGGCATCGAGCTGGGCCTCGCGGTACCCGCGGTCGTCGAGGCGATCCAGGAGGACCGCCCCGATGACGACGAACGAGGCATCACGTCCCAGGTCCTGCCCGTAGCAGGCGACCCACAACTCGTCCCGGAGCGAACCCCGTCGCACCGGACGCTCGAGGTCAGGCCAGCGGTAGAGTCCGGGCGCGAGCCCCTCGACGGCATGGACGGCGATGAAGTGCGGTAGCCGGGTGCCTCGGAGTGACACAGCGAGCGAGCGCTCGAACGTGCGCCGATCGACCTCGGCTGTCGCGTCGAGCGTCCGCGCCGAGCCGCGACGCAGGATGACCGTGTCGAGGTCGTCGGTCGCCGGCAGGTCGCCCTCGACCGCCGGCACTGTCGGCCACGGCTCGCCGAGCCGCTCCATGTCGCCGGCGTGCTGGGCGAGCGTCACCAGCGGGAACTCGACCGGTGCCATGTCGATGGCGCCGGTCGCCGCCTCGCCGCGGCGGCCGATCGCAGGCGCGCCGCCGCCCAGGGTGACGATGGCGAGTGGGAACTCCTGCGTCCCGTCGGCACCGACGAGCCGTGCGACGGCCGCGTCGGGGAATCGGGTCAGGAGCCCGGGCCGATAGCCACCCGCTTCGGCGAGCGCGAGCGTGTTCGCGAGCATCGTGCCCGCGTCCCAGTAGATGTGCCGGTACCCGCGCTCCGCGTACCGCCACCCCGTCCGCCACGGGATGCCCGTCACCACGATGGCCGTTGCGTCGCCAGTCGGCGCAGGGCCGACCCGGCGGAGCGAGTGCGCCACGGGGTCGTACCAATAGACGCCATCGGGAAGGCCGGAAACGCCGCGTGCGGCCACGTAGAGCTCGAGGGGGAACAACCCTCCGGCCGACCCAGCAGGACGGAACAGGAACCGCCGGCCGTCCCGGCGGACGGCGACCCGCACGACGCCGGCCGAGAGGTGGAGGAGGCGCGCGAGCCCTTCCAGGTCGAGTTCCCTGGCTGCCGGCGTGTGGCGTCCAGCGAGGAGGTCGAGCGTCGGAGCGTGCACGGGCGGCCAGGCCGCGGGAAGCTCGACGGTTGGAAGGCTGTCGGGATAGGCCTTGTGATGGGCCGGGAACGTCGGGCGGTGGTTGGGGACGAAGTCCTGGCGTACCAGCGGGTGGTCGATCGGCGTCGGCCACTCTTCGTCGGGTGCGCCCGAGTAGGAGCTCAGGCGGTGGTAGAGCCGCGCGGTGTCGCCGGGAGCCATGCTGCGGAGCGGCGACGGCCCTTCGGTCACCCCATCCGCTCGACCCACGCGGCGCGCCACGCGGGGGCATCGAATGGCGGGGCGAAATACCACGTCTCGCGATACACCTTGCCGCCTCGGAGCTGGATCAGCCCGGAGAGGAACCAGGTCGAGCCATCGGGGTAGACGCTCGTCCCATCGAAGAACCAGAAGTCGCCGCTCCCGACGACGCGGTGGATCGTGTTCAAGGGTGTCGCGATCCATTGGTCCTCGCTTCCGACGACACGGACCGACAAGTCGCTCGGCCGCCCGCCTGGCCAGTTCTCCATGATCGCCCGGTCGTTCGCGCTGCCGCGAACCCGCTCGCCCGACTGGGGCCACTCGCACGACCAGTCCGGGTCGCGCAAGGCGTCGGCCGAGTCGTAGTCATGCGCGGCCCGCGCCTCGATGTAGCGACGGACGATCTCCTCGTTGGACGGGTTCGCCACGCTCTCTCCTCTGATGCACTGGCGCCCCCGGACGGTGCCCGGGGAACGGCGGTCACATGCGGACCCGCTTGGCTAGTACGCCGGGGCGGCATGAGCATCCATGTCCGGTGTCGTACCGGCCCCGTCGGACGCTAAGGACGAAGGTCCGCCAGATCGAACTTCAGGACGCGGTGGCCCTGCTCATCCGGGATCCAGATGGCGGTCGAAGTCATGACCGGAATGTCAGCGTCAAGCGGACCGAGGTCCCAAACCGCGGTCGTGTGCCCAGTGGCCGCATCGACGGCGACCAAGCTTGAATCGATCGTCCCGTCGTCCTGCTGGTGGGGCAGGATGAACCAGAGCGCGTCATCCCCCACGAGCACTGCGCTGAAGCCAGGGACGTTCAGGGAGCTCTTGACAGTCTTGGTGTTCGGATCGATCTCCACGACCGTTGCGCCCCCGGGGCCGTCGGCCCCCTGGAACACTGAACAGCCGCTCCAGATGTCACCGGTGGCCGACTCGCCAAATGGGCAGCCACTTCCCCCGGGGACCGCGATCGTGGCGAGGGGCGCGCCGGTCGCCGGATCGACACGCATCACCTGAGTGCCGTCTGAACTGCCACCCCAGAACGCGCCTTTGCTAGTCGCCCACCCCGCCGGGATCTTCGCCCCCAGCGTTCCCGTCGCCCGATCTACGGGGTAGAAGCCCCCCGCCTTCAGGCCCACATACATGTCCTTACCGACGACGATGAAGTCGCGAGGCCCTTGGACGGATGCTTTCAGCTCGACGCTGCCCGTGGTGGGGTCGACGCGCTCGATCAGGCTCTGGCTGTCGCTGGCGAGCCACAGCCCGTCGGCGGCCACGGCAATGTGTCCGTTCCCTGTGTGCATGTCCGGCACGGTGATCCGCGTCCGGGCATCCGTCTGCCCATTCACGTGGAGGATCGCGCCATCGACGCCGATCCAAACGCCCTTGCCGTCCGCGACGACCGGTATGGCGCTGCTCGCGTCTGGGAGATCGATCACCGCAGAGGGGGCCAAGGGCGCCGCGGAAGGGAGCACCGAGGTCGGGGTGGGCGGCGCGGACGCCGCGACAGAGGTCGCCACTGGCGTAGCGGAAGCGAGCGCCGAGATCGCGGTGGGGAGCGCGGAGGTCGCGGGGCTCGGGGAAAGGGAGGTGCAGCCGATCACGAGGGTGGCAGCCCCGAGCACGAGAACGGCAGTGGTGGAACGAACACGGACACGCGCAGATGCGGGTTCGCCACGCGCGGCATGCAGCCGTGCGTTCGAAGATCGAGACATGAGCACGCCCTCTCACAGAGGCAGAGGAGCGGGCGATCGCAGGTCAAGGCCGCGAATCAGGGCCGACACATGCCACGTATGCGATCCAACCGTGCGTGCCGGCACCGGGTTTGTCAATTGTCAGACTGCTGTCACCGTGGCGCCCCCGGACGGACTCGGGCCTCCAGCAGCAACGCGGCATCCTGGACTGGTATCTCGAGGTCGGGTAACGACGCTCGCCACCCTCCAGCGGTCACATGCGGACTCGCTGGCGTCGTACCCGGCCGTCGCATGGGGCCCAGCCCGTCGTGGTGGCGGATCGAGGGCGACTCGGCCGTGGATCCAATCGGACGCCACTTAGATCGATCCGGCCTCGGGCCGTTCGCCCCGCGCCGTCCGGCTGGAGAGCCGGTCCCCGGCGGGCGGCTACATCGAGGGAAGCATCCTGTACATCGTCGAGCGACGTGGTAGCCGACCGGTCGTCGTCCATCTAGCCTGGGACAGCGTCCCGGACCTCGGAGACGTGGAGGAGGCGATCCTTTCGATCGCTCAACCCAGACGGTTCCGGGCCTGCCGTGCTGGTCTCCTATCCCGGTGACTCATGGGCGTCGGTGATCAAGACCGGTACGGGATGTAGCGCCGCTTGGTGACAGCCGGCCCGAGCCCAGCACGACCATGACGAGGTCCGCGCGCTAACCACGACTGCGGGGCGCTCAAGCAGACGGGAACCGCGGCCAGCGACGACCGCATCAGACGGACGGGTCGTTCCGTAGAGCCGCCCACACCCGCCCCGAGGTCATCGGGAGCTCCCGGAGGCGCACGCCCATGGCTGCTGCGATCGCATTGGCGATGGCCGCCGGCGCTGGCAAGACCGGAGCCTCGGCCATGCCGCGCGCGCCGAACGGGCCCTCCGGCGCCGGGATCTCCAGCCAATGGGTCTCGATGGGCGGGAGCATCGACGCCCGCGGCAGCGCGTAGTCCATCAGCGTCCCGGTGAGGAGCTGACCGGCGTCGTCGTGCACCAACGCCTCGACCAGCGCCCGGCCGATGCCCTGGACGGCGCCGCCGACCATCTGGCCCTCGACAAGCGCCGGGTTGAGCGCGCGGCCGACGTCTTGCACGGCAACGTAGTTCAGCAGCGTGACCCTGCCGGTCTCCGAGTCCACGCGGACATGGACGAGGTGCGCAGTCGCGGTGGGGGCCTGCTCGGTGTGAGAGGTGGCGCCGTGGCCCTCGACCGGCGGATGCGGCGACGCCCAGGTCGTCGCCAGTTCGTGCGCCAGATCCGCCACGACGATCCCCAGACGACGAGCCATCGCGTGGCCGGATCACCCCATCGACGAGCTCCAGGTCGTGCGGGTCGATCTCCAGCTCCTCAGCGGCGATCGCTAGCAGCCGGTCCCGGGCATCCTTGGCGGCCGCACGGACGGCGGGCCCGACCGCGTAGGTGATCGCGCTCGCGCTCGTGGCGGGCGTGGGCGGCGCGCTGTCGGTGGACGGGACCACGACGCGCACCGCCTCGAACGGGACGCCGAACTCCTCCGCGGCGATGGCGCCGAGGATCGTCAGGCTGCCGGCGAGGTCGACGACGCCAGTGACGACCGTGAGCGTGCCGTCGGGCTCGAGCCGGCACGTCGCCGCCGCCGGCTGCATCGAATTGCGCCACACGCCGACCGCCACGCCGACGCCCTCGCCTGAAGGGAGCGCGTCGCGCTCCACCCACAGCGGGTGGGCTCGGACCGCCTCGAGGCACTCGGCGAGACCGATCCGGGGCCATCGGTCCCCCCCGATCATCGGGTCGCCCTCCGCGACGAGGTTGCGCAGACGAAGCTCGATCGGATCGATGCCGAGCGTCGCCGCAAGCTCGTCGATCAGCGACTCGAGGGCGAACAGGCCCTGCGGCCCGGAGGGGGCCCGATAATGGCCGGACCCGAATCTGTTCGTCCGGACGCCCGCCGAGCGCACGTCGATCCCAGGCCAGCGGTACGGGCCCGAGATCAGGGCAGCGGCGAACCATTCCCACGAGGCGTCGGGAAATGCTCCCGCGTCGTAGACCATGTCGGCCTGGAGGCCGGCGAGCCGGCCGTCGCGTTCGGCGCCGATGCGCAGCCGGGTCGTCACCGCCTGAGCCGGGTTCGTCGCCGCCATGTCCTCGCGACGGGTGAGCACCAGGCGGACGGGCCGGTGGAGACGCAGCGCCGCGCCCGCCACCAGTGGCTCGATCAGCACCTCCTTGGAGCCGAACGCGCCGCCGATCGGCGGCGCCGTGACGCGGACCCGGCTCGGCGGGAGGTCGAACAGCGTCGCGAGCGTGTCGCGGGCGTCGAACAGGCCCTGCGTGCTCGATGCGACCACGAGGGTGCCGTCGTCATCGATCCACGCCGTCGCAGCGTGCGGCTCGATGTAGCCCTGGTGGACCCACGGGGCGACGAAGCGGCCGTGGACCACCACGTCTGCGGTGGCGAGCGCAGCGGCGGCGTCGCCGTCGGCGACGTGGTACCGCTGGAGTACCTGGTCGGCGCCGGCATCGGCGGCGGCCTCCGCGTCGAGGACAGGCTCGAGCGGCTCGGCATCGACGAGGACGGCCTCGGCGCCATCCGTCGCCGCGGCTTCCGTGCGTGCGACGACCAGGGCGACCGGCTGGCCCGCGAACACGGCGACGTCCCGTGCCAGCGGCACGGCGCGCCGCCCATCGCTAACCGCGACGACGCGGAAGTCGTTCGCTGTGAGGACCGCGACGACGCCGGGCACGGCGAGGGCGGCGGAGGCGTCGATGGATCGGATCCGCGCGTGCGCGTACACGGACGGCACGATCCGCGCGTGGAGGAGCCCAGCGGGCGCCGTCTGGTCTGCGGCGAAGCGGGCGGTGCCCGTGACCTTGGCGAGCGAGTCGGCGCGAGGTCGAGAGACCCCGATGACGCGGTAGGCTGCGCCATCCCCGCGACCGTCTGCCATCTGCGCATTGTGCGCGTTGCCGGGCCCGTGGCGCCGCCGGACGGTCCTGAGAGGACGACGCGCGTCGCGACCCGCTCGCGTGGTACGCGGCGCGACCTGCCTGACCGCCGCCAGACGTCTGGCCATCATCCCGCTGACTCACCCGAAAGCCCAACGCCCGGTATCTACCATGTGAGGCCGGATCCAGGGCGGATCGGGCCGTCCGATCAAACGGGAGGCTAGGATGACGGTCCAGGCACTGCGCCGAGGACGCCCCGAGGTGCTGGCCGAACTGCTCGACCGGTACGGCCGGGACATGCAGGCGGTGGCCTACCTCATCGTCCGTGACCGGGCCGCCGCAGAGGACATCGTGGCCGACAGCCTGCTCGCGGCCCTCGACCACGGTCGGAGTCTCCGTGACGACGATGCCCTGCGACCGTGGTTGCTCCGGATCGCCACCAACAAGGCGCTTCGATATCGCCAGCGCGCCGCCCACGTCGTCGATCTCCAGGTCGTCGAGGGGACCGTCGCCGAGCCCAGGGGACCGACCGCCGACGACTCGTTGGCGCTCTGGCAGGCCGTCCGCGACCTGCCGCCCCGGATGCGTGCCGCGATCGGCCTGCGCTACTACCTCGACCTGCCGGTCGAGACGGTGGCGGAGGTGCTCGAGGTCAGCCCGAACACCATCAAGACCCAACTGAAGTCGGCCCTCACGCACCTGCGGACGGCCCTCGCCGATGAACCGATGCCCGTCGCGGAGGTGCGACATGCCTGAGCTCGACGACACCGCGTTCGAACGTCGCCTCCGCGGGGTCCTGAAGGAGCACCTGGGAGCGCTGCCGCTCGACCTCACGGTCGACGCTCTTGATCGCCGCCGGGAGGCCAAGGGGGTTGCCCGACGATCCGGCCGCGGTCGCAGCATGACGCTCCTCGCCGCCGCAGCCCTGCTCCTCGTCGGTGGGGCGTGGGCGTTGGCGGGCTCCGCCTCCTGCGGATGCCGTCGGTCGTCCCGCCGGTGCCCGAACCATCGGTGATGGCGGTCGCCACGGCGTCGCCAGACGCGACGTCCCCGACCCCGAGCGAGTCGGCAACACCTTCCACAAGTCCGATCCCTGTCGCCGGTCCCGGAGGGGTCTGGATCCCGACCGGGACGATGGGCACTCCACGCTCCGGCTTCGCCGCGGTGCGACTCATCGACGGCCGGGTGCTCGTTGCGGGCGGCTACAACGGTGACACCCACCTGACGTCCGCTGAGTTGTACGACCCGACCAGCGGGACCTGGTCCGCCACCGGGAACATGCTCAAGCCCCATGCTGGTTTCCAAGCCACGCTGCTGCGCGACGGCAAGGTGCTGGTGGGCGACGTCACCAATGGCGACGCGGATCACCCAAGCTACGGCGCCGAGCTGTACGACCCGAGCACAGGGACCTGGAGTTCTACGGGGAGCCTCGAAGCCGGAGGTTTGACTCATTCGGCCACGCTGCTGGCCAGCGGTAAGGTTCTGTTGACGCCTGGCTGGCCCTTGACGGGCCACGGGTATGACGATCCCGCCCTACTGTACGACCCGGCCAGCGGGACCTTCACCGCCACCGGGCAGATGGTCACGCCCCAAACCAACTACACGGCCACGCTGCTGTCCGATGGCAGGGTGCTCGTGGTGGGCGGCGAATTCCCGAGCGTCAAGGCGCAGCTGTACGACCCGGACACGGGGTCGTGGACGGCGACCGCGGATATGAACAAGCGCCTCCAGAGCCATGATGGCGACCGCATCACGGCCACGCTGCTGAGGGATGACACCGTGCTGGTGACGGGCCGAGGGAAATCCGAGCTGTACGACCCGGCCATGGGAACCTGGACCGCCACGCGGGAGCAGCCGAAGCGGGACTCGATGACGTTGCCCTCGGTCAGCGACACTGCGACGCTCCTGCTGGATGGCAGTGTGCTACTGGCCGGGCCCGATGGCGCCGAGCTGTACGACCCAACCGCCGGGTCCTGGACGCTGATCGGGTCCCCGCTCTACGGCACATCCTCGGCCACGCTGCTCCTCGATGGCACGGTCCTCGTGACGGACTTCACTTCGCCGGACAGCGACCTAGCTGAGAGCGCAGCGGAGCTGTACGTTCCGGCCGGCGTGGTGCCACCACCCGCGGTGGTTGCCCTCCCGACCCGGGCACCGACCCCGACAGCGACACCGATCCCGACAGCGACACCGATCCCGAGCCCGTACCCGCCTGCGGACGGACCCGTGCCAGCCGGGCGCACGATCCTGGGCGGTCACGGTGGTCAATAAGAGCTCAGAACCCGCGACGCTGTTCTTGGCCGAGGACAACGGGAGCGCCCCCAGCGGGAACGGCCCGGGACAGCTGTGCGGGTCCGTGACCCCCAACTTCGTGCCAGCCGGCGTCACCAAGAAGGTAACGTTCATGCTCCCGCCGGAGCGGGTGACGGACTGCTGGCTCTGGGTGAACCCGGCCCCGGGCACTGGGGGATCGCTATTCCAGACGTCCGATGCCCCCATGCCGGGCAAGATCCTCGTCGGGCCGGGGGAAGGGGGCAGGCCGCAAGGAGGCTGGCTTGGCCAGTAGGCGACGAACCTCGCAGAACCATCCTGAGCGGCAAGTGGCGCCCCCGGACGGATTCGAACCGCCGACGCCAGCCTTAGGACGGCTGCGCTCTATCCACTGAGCTACGGGGGCGCGGATCGCATCGTACCGCGTGCATCCGATGCCCCAGGGAACCGAACCTTCCCCAGGGGCGTCACGGCGCCATGGCCGCCGCACCTCCCGCGGCGGCCTGTTGCTGCCGGGCCCGAACGGCACCCTCGCCTACAATCGCGGACGAGATGGCCGTCACTCCCCTTCCCGACCTGATCCTGTACTCCCGGCCGGCATGCGACCTGTGCAACGAGACACGGGCGATCCTCAAGGCCCTGCTCGCCGAGCGCACCGCGTTCGCGATGCCGACCCCGACCCTCGTCGAGCGCGACATCGAGAGCGATCCGGCTTGGGAGCGCGCGTACTTCACCTCGATCCCGGTCGTCGAATTCGGTGCGCGGCGCCTCGAACTGGCGACCAGTGCCGCGAAGCTCCGGCGTCTCCTGACCGACGTCCTGGACACCTGACGTCGTGGACGGCACGAACCTCACGATCCTCGTGGCACTCGTCGCGGGGGTGGTCAGCTTCCTCTCCCCGTGCGTGCTGCCGCTGGTGCCCGCCTACCTCGGGCAGCTGACCGCGATCGCTGTCGCGGGAGCCGCGCCCGGCGCCGCACCATCGCGCTGGCTGGCGATGCGTCACGCGATCGCCTACGTGGCCGGGTTCGGGGCCGTCTTCACGCTCCTCGGCATCACGGCCACGTTCGCGGCCGGGCCGCTCTACGACTACCTCGGGGCGCTTCGCGTCGTCGGGTGGCGTCGTGCTCGTCGTCATGGGCCTGAGCCTCGCGGGCATCCTGCGCATCTCCGTGCTGGAACGGACCTGGCGCCCGCTCGATGCCGGGGCGTCGGCCTCGCTCGCCACGGCCACCGGCTCGATGTCGCTCGCCGGCGACCCGTCCGGGCTCGGGGACCGGCTCGGCTCGCGTCTCGTCAGCCACAAGGGCGGCTGGCTCGCCTCGTTCGGCCTCGGGGCGATCTTCGCGGTCGGCTGGACGCCGTGCATCGGGATCATCCTCGGCGGGATCCTGACGCTGGCCATGACGTCGGGCACGGCGCTGCAGGGCACGATCCTGCTCGTCGCCTACACGATCGGCCTCGGGATCCCGTTCCTGCTCATCGCCGCCGTGTACGACCGGGCCCCATCGGTGGTCCGACCGCTCGTCCGCCACGGGCGGACCGTGTCGCTCATCGGCGGGCTCCTGGTCGCGCTCATCGGCCTCGCGATGATCTTCGACTGGCTCTCGCTGCTCCCGCGGTTCTTCGACTTCTCGGGCATCTGATGACCGAGGAACCCGCAGGAACGTCCCGAGTTCACGCACCGGCGTGAGCGACACGGTGTCGTCGGCCCGTTCAGCGGCCGGCAGCTCGTCGCGGTCTTCGTGGTCGTCGTGCTGTCCCTGATCATCCTCATCGGCATCACGACGCCCCTCGGGACGGTCGGCCAGGTCCCGTTGACGGCGCCGCAGGCGACCGCGTTCGTCATCAAGCCCGCGCCGGCGATCGGCCTGCACCCAGGCGACCTCGCGCCAGAGTTCACCACGACCAACGACGACGGCTCCACGTATCAGCTGGCCGATCTCGACGGGAACCCCATCCGCCTCGCGGATCTTCGGGGCAAGGGCGTCTGGGTCAATTTCTGGACGACGTGGTGCCCGCCGTGCCAGTCCGAGGTGCCGGTCCTGCGCGAGCTGTCCGAGCGCTACAAGGATCAGGGTCTCGAGGTCGTCGGGATCAGCGTCCAGGAGACGCAGCCGTCCGACGTGCAGGCCTATGCCGACCGGTACGGGCTCGACTACACCATGGGCTTCGACGGCTCCGGCCACATCTTCGACCTGTACAAGGCCAACGCCCTGCCGACCCAGGTCTTCATCGGGCCGGACGGCGTCATCCGCGACGTGGTCATCAACCCGTTGACCGAGGCACAGGCGATCCCGCGCATCGAGGCGATCCTGCCGGCGCCCGGAGCGAGCCACGGTCCGGCGACGAGCGGGTCCACCGCTCCGAGCGCCAGTCCCGCACCGTGAGACACCCCGCGGCGATGTCGCGGACGCCCGGCTCGAGCGTCGATGGGGTGAGACCGGCCACCTGGGCCGGCGACCCGAAGGAGGATCCGGAGCGATGCGCTACATCCTGATGACCTACCAGGCGCCAGACCACGTCGAGGCTTGGGAGCGCGCGACACCGGCTGAACGCCAGGCCGAGATCGATCGCGTGCTGGCGTGGTTTCGCGAGCATGGCGCGGCCGGACGCATCGTCGGCGGCGAGGAGCTCGGTTGGCCGAGGCGCGCGAAGACCGTGCGCGGCTCCGGGATCACCGACGGACCCTTTCTCGAAACGAAGGAGCTCCTCGGCGGGTTCATCGTGATCGACGTCCCGGACGAGGCGACGGCGCTGGAGGTCGCGGCCGGCTGGCCGAGCCTCGCGTGGCCTGGCGACGCGGTCGAGGTCCGGCCAGTCGGCGACTCGACGGCCGAGGTCGGCGGCTGAACGGCCGGATGCCTAGGTCCGCCCCTGCGCCGCGCTAGTCGGCTGGGCTGGGCTGCCACTCGGGCTGGAGCCGGACCTGACCGGTCAGGAGGGGCTCGTCACGACCGCTCCGGGGATCCAGGACGTGGATCTCGGGCATGCCCGGTCGCACCACCGCATACACGATGGACCCATCTGCCCGGAATCGCGGCTGCACCGGCCGATAGCTCGGACTCTTGGAGAAGGTCAGCTGCCGCGGCACGCCGCCGACGCTCGGGATCAGCCACAGATCGGACGGCGCGGCCTCGCCCGGGCCGACCACGGCGGAGGGGTGGGTCGCGAACACGATCGACCCGCCATCCGGCGACCAATCGGCTTCGCCGGCGACGAGCGACCAGTCGGTCAGCAGACGCGGCTCGCCGCCATCGATGGCGACCGTCGAGACCGCCGCCCCGGTGACCTTGCCATCGCGATCGACGTGGTTCTCCCAGAACACGAGCTCCCGACCGTCGGGCGACCACCGAGGGCCGAAGATCTGGTTCGCACCGGTCGTGCCATCGGCCACGCGCTCGACGAGCGTCCGGGCCGGCCCCAGCGAGCCATCCGGTCCGAATGGCGCCACGACCAACTGCATCGAGCCGGCATACCCGGCGGCCTCCCAGGCAGGGAAGGTCGAGACGGTGTAGGCGAGCATGGTGCCGTCCGGTGACACCGCAGGATCGTCCTGCCCGAGGCACGGGATCCGGCATGCCTTGATCAACTGCGAAGGCCCGTCAAGATCGGAGACGTAGAGGTCGCGCTGATCGGTCGCGACGACCAGGCGACCGTCGGGTGTCCACGTCGCGTGTCGCATCGTCGCCGCGACGTCCGTGAACAAGGGGCGCTCGTCGGAGCCGTCCGCTCGTGACGCCCGGACGGTCTCGCCGTCGGCGCAGCTCGGGTCCGCCCCGCAGCCGACGACAAGGATCCAGCCAGCGTCGTCCGATCGACGACCGGCCACGACGAACGCGGCCACGAGCGCGAGGAGCAGCAGGCCCGCCACGAGCGCCAACCGCACCCAGCGACGGTCGAACCCGAGTCGACCGCGACGACGCGAGGCGATGGCCCGCGCCGCGACGGTCGCAGAGGGCGTCGGATCCACGACGCCGGCGGCGTATCGCTCGAGCTCCGCTGCCACTCGACGTTCGAAGGTCGAGAAGGTCCGATCAGTCATCACCGAGATCCTCGCGAAGACGGGTCATGAGCCGCGACAGCCGGGTCCGGACCCCGCCAGCCGATCGCCCGGTGGCCTCGGCGATCTCGTCCGAGCCCAACCCGGCCAGGTAACGCATCGCGATGAGCGCACGGTCCTCGGGTGCCAATCGCTCGAGCGCGTCGAGCAGATCGGTCCGGTCCGCGCTCGGCGGCGTGGCGATCGGGACCCCGCCGAAGCTCTCTGGATCGATCGCCGGGACCTCGCGCACGCGGCGACGCCTTCGGGATCGCACCGCCTGACGGGCCTCGTTGCTCACGATCGAGACCAACCAGGGACGGAGCTTGTCCGGGTCCCGAAGGGCGCCGATCCGCTGCCACACTTTGATCCACGACGTCTGGGCGGCCTCGCGAGCCAGGTCGGCATCGCCGCAGATGGCGAAGGCGACCCGGACCAGTTCCGCGTGATGGGCGTCGACGATCAACGTGAACGCGTCGGCATCGCCCCGGCGAGCCCGGGCCACGAGGTCGGCGGCGATCGGAACGCGGACGCCCAAGCCCAACTCCATGCAACGTAGATGCCGGTCGCGGCCGTCGCGCACCATCGTGCCGCACGCGCGTCGTCGCGATGCGCTGGGCCGGCGAGCGGCATCTCCTTCACGACCGTCCGGATGCGACGGACCCGGAGGATCCATCGATGGCCTCGCACACACCCGGCTTGCGCGCCCTGGCGACGTCAGTGGTCGCCGTCCTGGCGATCGCGGCCTGCTCCGCCGCGGCCGCCTCCCCGCCGACATCGGACACATCGGCCCCATCTCGACCGTCCGCGGCGGCGTCCCCGGCGTCATCGGCCCAGGTGTCGACCCTGGGTCCTGTCGCGACCCGTTCGCCCGACCCGGGCGCCATCGTCGGCATCTTCGACATCGGTGGCCGCTCGCTCCACCTCGCCTGTGTCGGACGTGGCAGCCCCACGATCATCCTCGAGCCTGGTGACGGCGACCCGACGAGCCTGATGAGTCCGCTCCGGGACGCCCTGTCCTCGGCCTACCGTGTCTGTCTGTATGACCGTGCCGGGAAGACGGGCAGCGATCCGGCAGCGACACCTCGACCCGCCAGACAGCTCGCCGACGACCTCGGGCGTCTGCTCGACGTCGCGAAGGTGCCAGGCCCGTTCCTGCCCGTCGGGACATCGCTCGGCGGCACCGCGGCGTACCTGTTCGCGGCCACGCATCCCGACGACGTGGTCGGGTTCGTGTCGATCAACCCACCGCCGAACCCCGAAGACTGGCTGCCTGCCGTCAAGCCGCTGATCACGGATCGCGAATACGCCGACGAGGTGTCCGCCGGCGACGGCACCGGCGACGCCGAGGGCATCGACGAGCGAGGCTGGCTCGACGTCGCGACCCCGCCCGACGACATGCCCTACCTGATCCTCGACTCCGGTCCCACCCAGTGCGAGGGCGACCAGCTCTGCCTCAAGGTCTACGACGTCATCGTCGACCAGACCAAGGACATCGCCAGCCGTGGTGCGGCCGGTCGATGGATGCAGGTCGCCGGCTCACACCAACTGCAGCTGTCGAACCCTGACGACGTCCTGCCGCTCATCCGCCAGCTCGCGGACGGTCAGATGGGCTCGTAGCGGAAGCGGTCGCGGTCGCGTACCAGGTGGCCGACGGGATGCGTGGCCTCGTGCGAGAGCACGATCAGCCAGCCCTCGTCGGCGGCCTGGGCGAACAACTCGCCCTTGCGCCGGACCGAGTCCAGCGGGAAATCGTCGAACGCGGTCACCCAGCGCGGGTTCGCCCCCCACGGGCGCATGAACAGGTCGCCGAAGAACGCGAGCGTCTGCGCGCCTGGACCGGTCCCGCGCACGATGACCGCCTGGTGCCCGGTGGAGTGGCCGCCCGTCGGCACGACGGACACGCCTGGCAGCAGCTCCTTCTCGCCGTCCGCCCAGCCCTGGGCGCCCCAGTCCGCGACGAGCTGCAACTCCGGCTGCACGTACGAGGCGACGAGCCGGGGGTTGTCACCGAGGGCGACCTCCCACTCGGCCTTCTGCGCGACGATCGTCGCGTGGGGGAACGCCCGCTCGCCGTCGGCTCGCAGCAGGCCGCCGGCGTGGTCGAAGTGGAGGTGGCTCATCGCCACGACGTTGACCGACTCGGGCAGGAACCCGGCTTGCTCGAGCGCGGCGACCACCCACGGGCCTTCGTAGGTCCGCATCGCGCGAGTCTTCTCGTCGACCCGTTCGCCGATGCCCGTCTCGACGAGCACGCGCCCCGACGGTGTCTCGATCAGCAGGCAGTTCAGCGCCTGGAGGAGCCGGCGCTTCTCGTCGACCTCGTCTGCCACGAGGCCGCCCCACAGGACCCACGGCACGGGGCCGAAGAGCGTCCCGGCGTCCGAGCGGAAGGTGCCGGCCTGGATGAGCGCGACGCGCGTGCCGCGGCCGAGCTCGTCGGACCAGTCGACCGCGTCGTTGATGGCCACCCGGCTCAGCGCTTCGTGTAGTCCTGGTGGAAGGCGGACGCGGTCGGCTCGCTCTGGCCCTGGTACCGCGACCGGAGGTCGGGCGACCCGTACGGGCGCTCGACCGGCGAGGACATCTTGAAGAACGAGATCTGGCCGATGCGCATCGCGTGGTAGAGGGCGATCGGGAGGTTCGCCACGTTCGACAGCTCGAGCGTCAGATTGCCCTTCCAGCCCGGGTCCACGTAGCCCGCGGTGGAGTGGATCAGCAGGCCGAGACGGCCGAGCGACGACTTCCCTTCGAGCCTCGCGACCAGGTCGTCGGGGAGCTCGACCCACTCGAGGGTCTGTCCGAGCACGAACTCGCCCGGGTGCAGGATGAACGGCTCGTCGTCCTCGATCGTGAGGAGCTCGGTCAGGTCCGGCTGCGGAGCGCGGACGTCGATGTACGGGTAGCGGTTGTTGCGGAACACGCGGAAGCGCCGGTCCAGGTGGAGGTCGACCGACGACGGCTGCAGGTCCTCCGGGTCATACGGCCGGATGGTCACGCGCTCGGCTTCGAGCTCGGCCCGGATGTCGCGGTCCGAGAGCACGCTCACTTCGCGTAGCCCCCGTTGCCCTTCTCCGCGTAGAGCGTGTCCACCTCGCGCTTGAGCGCTTCGAGGTCCTCGAAGCTCTGATAGACGCTGGCGAACCGGATGTAGGCGATCTGGTCGATGGCCCGGAGCTGCTCCATCGCGAGCGCTCCGACCCTGGACGACGGCACCTCGCTCGCCCCCGAGGAGCGCAGGTCCGCCTCGATGGCGTCAGCGGCGGCCTCGGCGGCGCCCGCCGGGACCGGCCGGCGCGTCAACGCCTTGCGCAGCCCTGACGCGAGCTTGTCGCGATCGAATTCCTGGCGCGTGCCGTCGCGCTTCACGACGACCAGCCGCGCGGCCTCGACCCGCTCGTACGTGGTGAACCGCATCGAACACGCCGCGCACTCGCGCCGGCGACGGATCGTCGCGGAGTCGTCGAGATCGCGGGAGTCGACCACACGGGTCTCGCGCTCACCGCATTGGGGGCAACGCATCGGGCTCCTGTCGGTCCGCTGGTACCACTAGCTGTTGTGGTGTGGACCGAGGATACCACTACATGGTGTGGTCAGGTGTGGTCCGGGCGGGCGCTGAGACCATCCGCGAGCTTGGCCTGGCGGGCGATCGCGTCGCGGGCGTGGATGAGGTTGAGGTACCCGCGCTTGATGGATGTCTGGGCCTCGAGCTCGCGGGCGCCGCCCCGGACCGAGGTCATGATCGTCGTGCCGTGTTCGACGGTGGCCAGGGCCCGCCCGGCCCGTTCGAGGCCGGCGACGAGGTCGTCGCGGATCTCCTCGGCGGCCGACGGCCCCTTCAGCGCCCTTGCCTCGGCGAGGTACCGGTCGACGGCGTCAGAGGTGGCGACGAGCGTATCGCCGATCGCGTCCGGCCCGAGCTCGTGATGGCGGACCTGGTCGATGCGGGCGGCGGCGCCGGCGAGCGACTCGTCGACTCGGACGCACAGGTCGCGCACCGCGGAGCGGAACCCCTCGGTCTCGCGCGTCTTGGCGACGATCCGCCCGGTCCCGCGGAAGACCACGATGAGACCGGCCGCCAGCGCGACGAACGCCAGGATCGGCAGCAGGACGATCCAGTCCATCAGGGCCGCGATCCGTCCGGCTTCAGGCGGGACGCGCCCGGAGCGCCGTCAGGAGCGCCGGGCCGACCTCGAACAGATCACCGACGACGAACAGGTCGGCGAACTCGGCGATCGGCGCGTCCGCGTCGCGGTTGACCGCGATGATCGTGCCGGACGTCTGCATCCCGACCTTGTGCTGGATCGCGCCACTGATGCCGAGCGCGAGGTAGAGCTGCGGCTTGACGATCTTGCCGGTCTGGCCGATCTGCTGGGCGTACGGGATCCAGCCGGAGTCGACGGCGGCACGCGTCGCGCCGACCGCACCACCGAGCGCCTGGGCCAGGTCCTCGACCAGCTTGAAGCCGTCCGCGCCGCCCATCCCCCGGCCGCCGGACACGATGATCCGGGCGTCATCGATGGAGACCGCGGCGGCGCCTTCCTCGACCCGGTCGACGACGCGGACCGGCGCGAGGACCGGACTGTCGGCGGTCGGCGGCGCAGCGCGGCTGCCGGCCGACGCTCGTGGAGCGGCGGTCACCGCGTTCGGGCGGACCGTGATGATGCCGCGACCGGACACGAACGCACTCTCGGTGATGAGCTTGCCACCGAACGCGCTCATCTCGACCACCGGGCCGTCTGCGGTCCAGCGGGCCGCCGTCGCATTGGCCAGGACGCCGAGACCGGTCAGCGCCGACAACGCGCCGGCGATGTCGCGACCATCGGGCGACGCGGGCAGGAGGATGGCGTCGTAGTCGGCGGCCAGCGTCGAGAGGGCGGCAGCCACCGGCGCGACGGTCTGCGCCGCGGTCGACCGGCCGTCCACCATGACCGAGTCGACGAAGGGGGCCAGCTCGCCGGCGGCGCGGTCGGCGTCGGCCGCCGACACGCCTTCGACCACCGGGATGAGGCCGTCGACCGCCGTCCCGGCCGCGTCGGCCAGGGCGCCCGCCAGGGTCGCGACCTCGGTGGAGAGCTTGGTCAGCCGTCCGTCGGGTCCGAGCTCGCCGACGACGAGGATGCGGCCGCTCACGAGATGAGCCTCCGCTCCGCGAGGAAGTCGACGATCTGCTGGGCCGCCACCTCGGGCGTGTCCCGGATCGACCCTCGTCGCGGCGCGAGCCTCTGGCGGCCGGGAGCCGACGACGCGCGTCGTCGCGGCCTGGCCGCCGACCGATGCCCCGTCGAGCCCGAGATCCGCGAGGGACACCGTGCGGATCTCCTTGCCGCGCGCCGCCATGATCCCCTTGAGCGACGGGTAGCGCGGCTCGCCGAGCGCCTGCGTCCCGCTGATGAGTGCCGGCATCGGCGCCTCGAGGACGTCGTAGCCGGTCGGGCTGATGCGGCGCACCCGCACGGTCCGCGCGGACATGTCGGGTTCGATCCTCGCCGCGTAGGACATGTACGGCAGTTCGCCCAGCGCGGCGATGCCCGCCGGCACGACGCCCGCCTGGCCGTCGGATGAGTCGACGCCCGCGATCGCGATGTCGAACTCGAGGGTCCTGAGCGCCGCGGCGAGGACGCGCGTCGTCGAGACCGTGCACGAGCCTTCGAGGGCCGGGTCCGTCACGAGCACGCCGCGGGTCGCCCCCATCGCGAGGGCCTTGCGGATCGTCTCGGGAGCGCTCGCCGGCGCCATCGCGAGCACGGTCACCTCGCCCTCGCCGGCCGCCTCGACGAGTTTGAGGGCGGCCTCGAGCGCGTATTCGTCATTGCCGTTGATGACGGCAGGCACGGCAGCTCGATCGAGCCGGCCATCCGGACCGAGCCGCTCACCCGCGGACGCGGGGTCCGGGACAGGCTTCATGAGCACGACGATGCGCAACGGGACGTGAACCTCCCCGACCGGTCAGCGGCCCTTGCCGAGCAGCGACCGCGCCAACACGAGACGTTGGATCTGCTGAGTCCCCTCGTACAGCTGGGTGATCTTCGCGTCGCGCATCATCCGCTCGACGGGGAACTCATCGATATAGCCGTATCCGCCCATGACCTGGACGGCATCGGTCGTGACCCGCATCGCGGTGTCGCCGGCCACGAGTTTACACATCGCCGACCACCGGCCGGCGTCCGGGGCTCCGGCGTCGATCTCGACGCACGCCTTGTACAGGAGCTGGCGTGCCGCCTCGGTCCCGGCGTCCATGTCGGCGAGCATCGCCCCGACCATCTGGAAGTCGCCGATGCGCTGCCCGAACTGCTTGCGCTCCTTCGCGTACGCGGTGGCCGCTTCGAGCGCGCCCTGGGCGATCCCGACGGCCTGGGCCGCGATCCCCGGCCGGCTCCGGTCGAGCGTGCGCATCGCGAGGTCGAACCCCTCGCCCTCCGCCCCGATCCGGTTCGCCGCCGGGACCCTCACGCCCTCGAAGGTGAGCTCGGCCGTGGGACTGCCCCGGAGACCCATCTTGTGTTCGAGCCGAGCGACCGCGAACCCGGCGGTCGGCACCTCGACGATGAAGCACGACATCCGCCGGTGGCGGGTGGCATCGGGGTTCGTGACCGCGAAGACCGTGACGAGATCGGCGACCGATCCCTGGCTGATGAAGCGCTTGGATCCGGTGAGCACGTAGTCGTCGCCGTCGCGCACCGCCCGCGTCCGGCCGGCCGCCGCATCGGAGCCGGCCTCGGCCTCGGTCAGGGCGAAGGCGATCAGACGTTCGCCGGTCGCCAGGCTCGGGACCCACCGGGCGTGCTGCTCCGCCGTCCCGGCCATGAGGAGCGGCAGGGCGGCCAGCTCCTGCACCGCCAGGATGAGCCCGGTCGTGGCACAGGCGCGGCTCAACTGTTCGATGGCGAGGCAGATCGTCAGCAGGTCGGCGCCCAGCCCGCCGTGTTCGACCGGGAACGGCAGCGCGAAGATGTCGTTCGCCGCCAGCAGGTCCTTGATGTCCCACGGGAACTCGGCGGCCCGATCGACCTCGGCGGCGCGTGGGGCGACCCGCTCGTCGGCGAGGACCCGGACGGCATCGCGCATGAGGCGCTGGTCCTCGGTCAGGCGATAGGTCGGCGGCTCGGTCGGCGTGGTCACCGGGACCATCCTATCCGGTCCTGCGAGGTGTCCGAGGCACCCGGATGGCGGAGCGGTGGCGTCCGGTGGGGTCGTGGGGCGTTGGCGGTCGGGGCGGCCCGACGTACGCTGGTGGTGCCGTCGTCGAGCGAGACGTCGGCGTGATCCAGCCGTCGCGGGGAGAGGGTGATGGACACGGATTCGGGATTGCTGCTGCTCGTCGGGGCCGCGGCCGTCGGCATCGTCGGGACGATCGGGATCCTTCGTCGCGAACGCCTCCAGACGGAGGCCGCGGGCCGTGAGAGCCCGTTCGCCGTCAGCACGGAGGGCATGAAGCGCTGCCCGTCGTGCGGCACGGGAAACCTGGTCACCGACGCGACCTGCTCGACCTGCGGGAAGACCCTACCCGGCTGACGCCTCCGGCGGTCGCGCCACCGGCAGCTCCAGGGAGCTCGGGTGCTCGATGTCGTGATGGATCGTCACGTGGGCCACGCGCGCGTCCTCGCCCGACTCGAGGGCGACGACCCCGCCGCCGTGGTAGTTCTGCTGCCAGTAGATGGAGTTCGGCGCCTTGATCACGAGGCGCAGACGGCTGCCGACCGCGATCCGGTGGCAGAAGAAGCGGAACCGGTCGAAGGTGTACGGCAGGATCGCGCCCGGTTCGACGAGCCGCTCGGCCCGCAGGCCGTCGCGGTACCGGGCACGCGCGATGGTCTCCGTCAGCAGCCGGCTCGAGCCGTCGAGGGCGACCTCGGAGAGCTGCAGATGGAAGTCCGTGTCCGGCACGTCCATCGAGATCCATGCCTCGACCCTGACCTCGCCCGTCACGTCGGTGGCCGCCTCGAACGGCGCCGAGTGGTAGACCACGCCGGCGTCGAACAGGTTGACGGCGTACCGCTGGTCCACCAGGTAGCGCTCGAACGGTTCGCGCTCGATCTCGACGACGCGGTCGTCGAGCGGGTCGTCGGTGTAGCCGTCCGGCCGGGTATCGGCCGGGGCGTCCGCGAGCGTGCCGGAGTGGAAGACCTCGTTCGCGTGGCCATCGTCGGAGGCGAGATACAAGCCGCCTGGCGTCCGTCGGGATCGCCTCCAGCGAGGCGGCGTACCGCCACTCCTCGGCGCCGGTGACGTAGTAGGCGACCCGGTCGCGCAGGAACTCGGGCTTCGGCCCGTCGCGCATCGTCCAGTCGTACCAGGCCGCGTGGAGCGCGTTCAGGTCGACCAGGCTCGCCTCGCCGAACGTCAGGCCGCCGACCTCCCGAGCCGGCGTGCGCGTCCCGGGGTGGTCCCATGGGCCGATGACCAGGTGGTGGCGGTCCCGGGCCGCGGCCGTCGCGTTCGCCATGTGCTCACGGTAGAAGTGGAGGGCGCCGGGCTGGTCGTCGTCGTAGTGGCCGGTGATCGTGAGGATGGGGATCTCGATCGCGGCGTGGTCCGACGGGCTGACCGAGATCTCGTCCCAGTAGGCGTCCTGGGTCGGGTGCGACATGTCCTCGCGGAACCTGGTGGTGACGTTGCCGACCGTCCGCTCGAGCTCGACGTATGGCCGGTGCGACAGCCGATGCTCGCGGAACTTCTCGATCCAGAACGCCTGGTCGCCGAACAGGTTCGCGTTCGGGGTCACGCCACTGGTGAACGTCTGCCACTGCATCTCGTACGAGTACGCGACGTTGTTCCAGAGCGGGAAGTCGACCGCGGCCGCACAGGACGCCGCCGGGACGATGGTCCGCAGGTGCGGCGGCCGCTCGCGGGCCGTCATCCACTGGTCGAACCCGGCATAGGACCCGCCCCACATCGCCACCGACCCGTCGCACCAGGGCTGGTCCGCGAGCCACTCGACGACATCGTGGCCGTCAGGTCCCTCCCCGCGCATCGGGCGGAACGTGCCACCGGAGTTCCCGCGACCACGGCAATCCACGAGGATGAAGGGGTATCCGAGCCGGGCGAAGGCCGTCGCCCGCTCGTGGTAGGAGTCGGCGATGTACGGCGTCAGGGTGAAGACCGCGGGCTTGGGGTCGTCGCTCTTCGGCCGGTAGACCGTCGCCGCGAGCGTGATCCCGTCGCGCATCGGGATCCGGACGCCCCATTCGAACGCGATGCCGTCCGGCTCGGCCATCACATGACCGGCAGTCGTCGGTCCGCGGGGGCGGTCGCGATCCGAGCCGCCAGCAGCTCCGACACGTCCATCGTGGCGACCGCGGCACTCCCACCGTCGCTGGCGGCAGCGAGCCCGTCGCTCAGCATCACCATGCAGAACGGGCAGGCCGTCGCCACGGTCTCGGCACCGGTCTCGAGGACCTGACGGGTGCGCTCGGCGTTGATGCGCGTCCCGCGATCCTCCTCCATCCACATGCGCCCCCCGCCGGCGCCGCAACAGAACGTGTTGCGACCGGACTTCGGCATCTCGGTGACGGACACGCCCGCCGCACCGAGCACCTCGCGCGGGGCGGAGACGACGCCGTTGTAGCGCGCGAGGTAGCAGGAGTCGTGGACGGTGACGCTGCCCGGGCGATGGTCCCCGGTCGACGCGGTCGCGTCCTCGGGCAGCGTGATCAGCCGACCGGAGGAGACCAGTTCCGCGAGGAACGTCGAGTGGTGCACGACGCGGTAGTCGCCACCGAGTTGGCCGTATTCGTTGCCGAGCGAGTTGAAGCAGTGCGGACACGCGGTGACGATCGTCCGCTCCCCCATCCGGTACCGGTCGAGGGTCTCGACGTTCCCCGCGGCGAGCATCTGGAAGACGTAGTCGTTGCCCATCCGCCGTGCCGGGTCGCCGGTGCACGACTCCTCCTGCCCGAGGATCGCGAACGGGACGCCCGCGGCGTGGAGGCACGTGGCCACCGCGCGGGCGACCTTCTGGTTACGGGGGTCGAACGCCGCGGCGCAGCCGACCCAGTAGAGGACCTCGAGCGAGTCGAGTCGACCCGCTGCGGCAACGGCCGCGACCGTCTCGACCTCGAACTCCAGCGGCTTCGTCCACTCGAGCCGCGCGGAGGCCGGTTGCCCCCACGGGTTGCCCTGGTTCTCCATCGCCCGGAACGCGCCGGTCAGCTCCTGCGGGAAGCGCGAATCCTCGAGGACCAGGTTCCGGCGGAGGCCGACGATCTTGTCCACGTGCTCGATCAGGACCGGGCAGGCCTCCACGCACGCCCCGCACGTGACGCAGTCCCAGACGGCGTCGTACGGGATGGCGTTGTCGACGATCGGGGCTGCCAGCGCCTTGGCATCGGGCGTGGTGTCGTCGAGGCCGTACGTGTCGCGGACGATCGGCGAGTTCGGGATGATGTCGATCCCGTGCTCCGCATCGATGGACATATGGCGGATGCCCATGATGAGTTCCTTGGGGTTGAGCGGTTTCCCCGTGTTCCAGGCCGGGCATGCCTCCTGGCAGCGGCCGCACTCCGTGCACGTGAACCCGTCGAGCAGGTCCTTCCAGCCCAGGTCCTGGAGGGTGCGCAGCCCGAACGAGGCGTCCTCGGCCTCCAGGTCGAGCTTGGGGAGCTCCCCGCGCGGCGCGAGCTTGCGGAACCAGATGTTCGGAAACGCGGTGGCGATGTGGAGGTGCTTGCTGAACGGCAGGTAGCAGAGGAACGCGGCGACCAGCAGGATGTGGCCCCACCACAGGATCGCGAAGCCAGCCTCAAGGACCGGCGTCGAGAGGGAGCGCAGCGGCACCGCGATGGCGTCGGCCACGAAGGCCCCCGGCACGTCCCCGTAGAGGGCCGCCTCGAACGCCTGGGCGAACAGCTCGGTCGCGACCACGCCGCCGATCATCGAGAGGATGACCAGGGCGTCGCGGTTGTAGGTGAGGCGTTGGGGTTTCGTGATGAGGCGGCGCACGAACGCCCAGCCGATCGCGGCGAGGACGATCACCGCCACGACGTTCTGCATGGCGCTGATCAGCGTCCACAGGAGGCCGTCGAACGGGATCGACAGGACGACCTCGATCAGTCCGCCGGTGACGATGTTCGCCGTCCCGATCGTGAGGAGGACGAAGCCCCAGAAGATCCCCGCATGCATGACCCCGGCGGCCGGGTCCTTGAACATCTTGCGCTGGACGAACGCGTAGTTCACCAGGCCGCCGAGCCGGCGTCCGACGTCGGCGAACGGGCTCGGGCCGGCGGTCCGCGCCGCGGCGAAGACGCGGAGGTGGCGCGCCATCGCGAGGCAGAAGAACGCCGCGGCGCCCCAGAACACGGGGAACACCAGGAGGTAGGCGGGGACGTTCTCGAACGTGCCGAAGATCGTCACGGTCTCACCCGTGGTCGTGCGGACCCGCGAGGGTCTCGAGGGCGTGGTCGAGGACCGACGCGATCGCGTCGAGCGATTCGAGGGCGCCCTTCGGGCTGCCGGGGACGTTCACGACGAGCGAGCGCCCGATGACGCCGACGACGGCCCGCGACAGGTCCGCGAGCGGGGTCGCCGCCCGCCCGGCGGCGCGCATCGCCTCGCGCGAGACCCGGGACCTGGTAGTCGATGACCGCGAGGGTCGCCTGCGGCGTCACGTCGCGCGGCGTGAGGCCGGTCCCGCCGGTCGTGACGACGAGCGGGTGACGCGCGGCGCCGGCACGGAGCGCGGCCTCGATGGCGACCTGGTCATCGGGCACGAGGATACGCTCCACGGCGTACCCGAGATCGGTCAGTCGCGCGTCCAGCGCGTCCCCGGAGGCATCCTGGCGGACCCCCGCCGCCGCGCCGTCGCTGCACGTGATGACCGCCGCCGAACGGTGCGCCGGTCCGCTCACCGGGCGCGCTTCTGCTTGGACCCCACCCGACCCGCCGCGCGATCCCCCGGCCTCGGCCGAGGGCGCGGCGCGGGCGCGCCACCGGGAGGACCGTCGTCGCGGCGCTCCCACGTCCCGCTCTTGCCGCCGGTCTTCGAGATGAGCCGGACCGCCCGGATCTCGACGCCGCGCTCGACCCCCTTGACCATGTCGTAGACGGTCAGCGCCGCGATCGAGGCGGCCGTCATGGCCTCCATCTCGACGCCGGTCGGCCCCGTGGTGGCGGCCTCCGCGCGGACGCGCAGCACGCCCTCGGCTCGGTCGGGGGTGATCGCCACGACGAGATCGGTCAGCGCGAGCGGGTGGCAGAGCGGGATGAGGTCACTGGTCCGCTTCGCCCCCATCACCCCGGCGAGCTCGGCCACACCGAGGACATCGCCCTTCGGGCCGCCGCCGTCGATCACCAGGCTCATCGTCTCGGGCGAGACCGCGACAAGCGCCTCGGCGATGGCGCGTCGAGCCGTCGGCGGCTTGGCGGACACGTCCACCATCCGCGGCCGGCCGCTGCGGTCGACGTGCGTGAGGCGGCGGCGCTCGGTGCGCGGGGCTCGGTGTCCGTCGGGTCGCGGGTCCATCGGTCCTCCGGTCAGGGTCGGTCGAGCCACCATAGCGCGACGTCGGCACCCGCGGGCAGCCCGGCGACATCCTCCGGGACGATCGCGAGCGCATCGGCGATCGCCAGCGCGGAGATCACGTGACTCCCCTGCCCTCGCGAGCCCCCGGCGAGATGCACGTGCGCCCGGCCCGCCGCGTCACGGACGACGCCGCCATCCGCGTCGCGCTCGGCGACCACGCGGATGAACGCGCGCCGCCCTTCGCTCTTCGTGACGGCTTCATCGAGGACGGCCCGGTCGGACGGCCGCAGCAGGTCGTGGCGGCCGCTGAGCGAGCGGATCGCCGGCCGCACGAAGAGCTCGAAGGTCACGGCGCTCGAGACGGGGTTCCCGGGCAGTCCGAGGATCAGCACGGGCCGGCCGCCAGTCCGCCGCGGCGCCGTCCCGAACGCGAAGGGTTTGCCGGGCTGGACCGCGACGCGCCAGAGGTCCACCGTCCCGATGGTCTCCATGGCGGTCTTGACCACGTCGAACGGCCCGACCGAGACGCCGCCGGACACGATGATCAGGTCAGCCCCGGCGTCGAGCGCCTGCTGGAGGCGGGCGAGCACGTCGTCGAGCACGTCCCGGGCGATCCCGAGGTCGATGACGTCCGCCCCCGCGGTCGTCGCGAGCGCGCGAAGGCTCGGGCCGTTCGCGTCGGGGATGCCGGCCGCCCCGAGCGGCTCGCCGGGACGCCGGACCTCGTCGCCCGTCGCCAGGACGGCCACGCGCGGCCGGCGGTGGACGTCGATCTCGTCGACGCCGGCGCCGGCAAGCAGGGCGACCATCGCGGCGCCGATGGGCGCCCCGGGCTCCGCCAGCACCGCGTCGGCGCGGAGGTCGCTGCCCTCGGGTCGGATCGAGCCACCCGGGGGCACCGCCTCGTGCACGAGGATCGCGGCCGGCAGCGGGCCGGCGGCCTCACGCCCTCGCGGGCCGGCGGCGTCCGCGGCGTCCAGCGGCGTCGTGGCCTCGACCGGGACGACCGCGTCGGAACCGTCCGGGACACGCGCGCCCGTCGCGATGCGGACGGCGGTCCCGGGCCGCACGGAGACATCGGGGGCGACGCCGGCGCGGACCTCGCCGACGACCGCGAGGCGTGCCGGCGCGTCCTCCGTCGCCGTCGTCGTGTCGGCCGCGACGATCGCATAGCCGTCCATCGCCGAGTTCGGCCACGGCGGGAGCGAGGTCCGCGCGACGACGGTCCGTGCGACGACTCGCCCGAGCGAATCGGTGACCAGGACACGCTCCGCCGGCAACGGGTCGGCCGCCGCCAGGACGCGGTCCCGCGCCGCCTCGACGCTGAGCATCCGACCGGCGCCAGCCGTGTTCACCATCCGGCGATCCCCGACTCGGACGCGCGCGCCCGGAGCACGTCCGCGATGGACCGGCGCATGACCATCCCGGACAGCACGCCGTCCTCCACGACCGGCAGCCCGTCGAGGCTCGACCGCGCCAGGTCGTCGATCGCGGACTGGACCGTCGTCGCCGGCCCCACGATCGGCAGGGCATTCCCGCTCGACCATCACGTCCTCGACCCGCGTCGAGGCCCACCGGTCCGGTCGGACCTTGCGCAGCTGCCGGGCGCCGATGATCCCGAGCAGCTCGGTCCCGCGCATCACCGGGAGCGCCATGGCCGCCGAGCCGCCGAGCACCTGGCTCGCGAACGTGTCGATGCTGAGGCCGGGCGAGACCGCCGCGACATCGCGGTCCATGACATCCCGGACGAACAGGCCGTCGAGGACCGCGTCGATCCCCGCGCGCCGTTCGACGCCGCGAGCCGTGGAGGTCAGGAACCACCCACCGAGGGCGATCATCAGCCCGTCGAGCGGCTCGAGCACGAAGATCCCGACCACCCCGAGGACGGCGATCACGAGCCCGACGGACCGCCCGACGGCCGCAGCCGACCCGAGGGCCGACCGTGCGTCGCCCGACCGCGCCCAGGCGATGGCCCGTACGACCCGGCCGCCGTCCAGCGGGTAGGCCGGCAGCAGGTTCAGCAGGCCGAGGGCGACATCCAGCGTCCCGACGATGAGGGCGGTGCTGCCGACGGCGGTCGCGATCGGCGTGTCGGTGGCGTCCACCGCAGCGGCCACGACCAGCAACGCGGCACCGATGGCCAGGCTCGCGAGCGGTCCGGCGAGCGCGGCGGCGATCTCGTCGCGTGGACGCGTCGTCTCGAGCGCGGGCGTGGCGGCCGCGCCGAGGAAGTACACGACGACCGACGGTCGTCTTCGCGCCGCGACGCCTCGCCACGAGGGCGTGCGCCACCTCGTGGACGACGGCCGAGAGCAGGAACCCGACCGCGACCGCCACGCCGATGCCCCAACGCATGGCCGTGGAGGTCACCGGGTCCACGACGCCGACCTGGGACGCGACGGTGACCACGATGAGCGCGAGGATGATCGCCCACGAGGCATGGACGCGGATCGAGAGGCCCGCGATGCGGCCGAGCGGGAACGTGCTCATCCGGGCGCCGGGGCGATCGCCGCCGCGTCGGCCGCCGCGATCGGCGCCGGTGCGTCGCTCGCGGCGCGACGCGATGAACGCCACGATCACGCACAGCGCGAGGATCACGATCCCGACGACGATGGCGGTCTCCTGCCAGAACTCGAACGGGAAGAGCTGGACGAGGCGGTCCTTCGAAGGGTCGAACGTGTAGGAGCCCGCCGGGAAGAAGAGCTCGTGGAACGTCTCGAACAGGGTGTCGAAGGCGACGAGCGCCACGATCCCGAGCGCCACGACCCCCACCGCGAGCACCTTCGCGCCGCGTCGGACCGCCCGCCAGAGCCGGCCGCGATCGCGGACGCGCCAGCCCGCCACCGCGAGGACGACCAGCGAGACGGCCGCGGCGACGTACAGCGCGGCGAAGACATTCCGCACGTCACGCATGTGCGCCCGTTCGCGCTCCTCGAGGACCGGGACGCCACCGATCTGGACGTCGAAGGCCGGCGGCCCGATCACCAGGTCGGCGAGGATGGCGTCGGTCGCGGTTCGGAGGTCCGCCGTGGCGAAGCCCGTCCACGCCTGTGCCTGGGCGCGGTCCTGCTCGAAGCCGACCCACGCCGGGCTCAGGAACGGGATGATCGAGGCGGCGATGATCACGAGCATCGTCGCGACGCCGACCGCGACCGAGGTGGCGCGACCGCCGAGGCTACTCACCGGGTCATCGTAGCCCGAACGGCTCGGATCACTCGTCCTCGAGCGTCCTCGCCTGGTCCCACCAGCCCTCCATCGTGAGGTCGCTGGGCGGGTCGGTCCCCAGCTCGTCGGCGGCGACGCGGAGGCGGGACCGGAAGTCATCGAGCGAGAGGTCGAGGATGGCGCGCAGGCCCTCGATCCCGGCCTGGATGAACAGCTGGTGCTCGTCGGGCCCGAAGCTCGCGAGGTTGAGCATCAGGGCCTCGTCGCGCCACATCAGCACGTCGTTCGTCGTGGCCGCCAGCTGGTCCGCGAGCGTCTGGCGTCGCGTCGGCGTCTCGGAGACCTCGAGGAGCAGCCCGGTGGTGAAGATGCCCTGGTGGTCGAGGCGGGCGAGGTGGACGGGCTCGATGCGCGTCAGTTCGTCGATCGGTGGCATGCGCGGATGATGCCATGCGCCGACCCGTGCACGCGCGACGTGCGAGACCGCCGGGAGAGGACCGACCCCGCAGCGCTCGCTGCGGGGTCGGTGGGACGTGGAGCTGGCGCGGTCAGCCGCCGCCCCCGCCGCCCCCGGGGTTGTCGCAGTCGACCTGGAACACCTTCGACTTCGCCTTCGTGTCCGGCTGGCCGTCCTTGCCGTACATCGTGGTCTTGTACATCCCGGTGCCGAGCTCGATCCCACGCACGATCGCGTAGCCGTCCGCGTCCGCCGGCCCGAACGGCAGCGGCGCGCTGTCGAGACCGGTCCCACTCTGCACCGAGAACACGACGGACCCCGACTGACCGGGATCGAGCCCGAAGGCCTCCAGACTGAACCCGCAGCCGACCTTCGGCTCGTTGTTCATCGTGCCTTCCGGCGATGTGGCCTCGGCGACCTTCACGGTGCCGTTGTTGCCGGCCATCGCGCCGCCGGCCGTGACGGCGAAGACCATCGTCGCGACCGCGATCGCACCAACGAGCCTCCCCGTCCTGCGTGCCGTGGTATCGAGCATGCTGACCTCCAACCCCCGGATGTCAGCGATGGCGCCTGCGATCATCGCGCGCTCACCATCGCTCGCCCGCCACGATGTCGGCGACGTCACCCGCCGTCGATGCGACTGTCGGGGCGTTCGGTGCCTCCGCGCACCCGACTTGGGTCCGGGCCACCCGTCCCGCGGTCGGCTCTCCGTCGAGCCCACGGCCGCGGCCTGAGGCCACTGCGGTGCAGTGACGGGCGGAACGGATGGGTAGGGCGACCCCGGACGATGGTCCGGCGGTCGGTCGGGCTGCACGCCCGGTACCGTCACACCTGGACCCCCCGCCCACCGCTATCGGAGTGTTTCCTTGCCCGCCCGTCGACCCTTTGCCCTCGCGCTGACCGCTGCCGCGATCGCGCTGCTCGCCCTCGTTCCGGCGTCCGTCTCGGCCGCGAGCTCCGTCGTGGAGTGCGGCCAGCTCGCGGCGTACACCGCGCCGGATCCCCTCGGACCGACCGACGGCAGCGTCCAGCTGGGCCTCTCGGACACGTGGACCATCAACGCCGACGCGACGCTTTCCGCCGAGGCGGCCGCCGCGCTGCCGAGCGGCTCGGGCAACGGCCCCACCTGCCTGGCGATGGACCTCGACGACAGCGGCCACGTCACGGCGCTCGACTTCTCGCCGACCGGCAGCCTGAGCGGGCACGTCGCGTTCGATTCGGGCTCGGGGTACTACATCCTCGCGGGTCGGCTCATCGTCCCGACCTTCGTGACCGACGCCAACCCGGGCCTCGCGGCCCTGTTCGTGCCGAGCTACCAGGCCGGCACGGTCCTGACGATCTCGTTCACGGTCGACACGACCAGCGGCGGCTTCACCGGCTTCGACGGGCATGCCGCGTTCTGCGGCAAGGGCAGCGTCACGTCGGGCGGCGACGGGAAGGTCGGGAAGGCCATCATCCCGGCGTCGGTGCTCGACGCCGCTGACATCAAGGCCCTCAAGGGCGCCGGCAGCCGCACGACGTGCGCCACCGTGCACTCGGTCGGGACGATCGACGCCCAGACCGGGGCACTCAACATCACGACGAACGTGTCGATCAAGGTCGCCGCGGCCGGCGCCACGATCACGCCGCCACCGACCTACACCGACGCCGCGGCGGTCGCGCCGGCAGCGGGATCGGGCGCGCCGATCGTGGCGTGGCTGACGGTCGTCTTCTCCGTCGCCCTCGCGCTTGCCGCCCGCCACGGCCGAGCGCGGTCCAGGTCATGACCGTGACCATGGGACCATCCCCAACGGCGTCCAGGCCCGTCATCATGGACGAGCATTCATCTCACTCGCGCTAGGAGACCGCGTTGACAGCCCTCTATCTCCGCGTCATGGACCTCGTCAGCCGCGCTGACGACGACGACCGCGGGCAGGGACTGGCGGAGTACGCCCTCATCCTCGCCCTGATCGCGATCGTCGCGATCATCGCCCTCATCTTCCTCGGTGGACAGGTGAGCAAGATCCTGAGCACGGTCGGCAAGTCGATCTAGGATCGGCTTCCGCCACACCGAACGGCCCGCCGGACCCCGGCGGGCCGTTTCGTGTCCGGCTCACGACGGCTCGAGCGCCCTAGCCCACGGAGTACTCGCCGTCCCAGTGCCAGACCGAGTCGGGGTCCTTCGCGTCGCCGACCACGGTCACGTCGACGTCGAGCTTGAAGCCCTCGAGCACGCCGGTCCCGGTCCGGAACGAACACTTGGCGAGGACCGGGCCGGCCGGCTGATTCCAGTCGCAGACGCCCGTCGTGCTGCCGCCGGGAACCTCCATCGATGGATAGGCCAAGCCATCCGAGCCGTCGCCGTTCACGGTGTAGGTGATCTTCGTGCCGGAGGGGATGCGATCGAACGTGGAGGTCGAGACCGTGCAGAGCAGGTCGTTCTCGCAGGTCTTGGTCAACCCGAAGTCCAGGGTTCCAGCCGACGTCATGGCGTTGCCTCCCAGCGCGACCCTCGGGTTCGTCGCCGGAGCGTGGTCCGACGCGCTACCTGAACGGGACGACGAAGCGTGCCGCAGCGTCGACAGCCTACGGCCGGGCCGTTCTCCCGCCGTTCAGCTCTCGCCCGCCATCGGCGTCTCGAGGTCGCAGTGCACCGCATCGGGCGGTGGCGCGCCGCCATCTCCCCACGGCCCGGCGATGCACGAGACATAGAAGGCTCGGACCGTAGCGTCGGCGAGCCGGATCACCACGATCGCGTCGCCGCCCGCCGTTCCTCGCGTGTGCAGGATGTGGCCGCCGTCGGCCGTGCGAAAGTCGGGCCGGTAGACCTCGATGGAGGACACGGGCGCGTGGCCCGGGGCGCGCTCATCGAGCGTGGCGGTCCCGAACGCCGTCAGGCCGTCGCAGAGCCAGTCGCCGACGACGGCGTCCGTGCACTGGCGGTCCCCGATGGGATACCCGTCGACGTACGACCGACCGCCGCACGCGCCGACGAGCAGCAGGGCGCCGACGAGCGACACCAGCCTCGCGATGCGGATCGACCGAACGAGCCCCACGCCGCGAGGCTAGCGGTTCCGTGGCTCGACGGGCGATGACCCACAAGTCATCGCCCGCTCAGCAGCTGACGCGAGCTAGGTGCCCCGGTAGTAGCTGTCGACCTGCTTCCGGCCGGCGAACGCGCCGACGCCCCATGTCCCGAGGTCGAGGAGGAGGGTGCAACCGAGGAAGATCCAGTCGAGCAAGCTCAGGCCGTTCAACTGGACGATCCCGTACACGAGGGTCGTCCACGGGATGAACAGGAACCCGCCGAGGAACCAGATCGGGGAGCTGAACAGGTTGGACCAGTAGTTCTGGTCGTTCTGCCAGGCGACGAGGAGGATGAACCGGGGCAGGATCGCCCCGAAGATCGCCATCATCATGAGACGCACCTCACTGAGCGACCCCGGGGTCGATGGGCTCGGCAACGGGGTGACCGTCGCCACAGTACAGCCCGCTGGCAAGCGTCCGTCGCGTTCCTTCGTCGTCGTGACGTCATGATCCGGCCCTATCGTTCGTGACGAGATGCTGCACGACCGTGAGGAAACGACCATGACCACCACCGACAAGCCCACGACGCCGACCACGAACGACGACTGGCGAGCGACGCTCACACCGATCCAGTACCGCGTGCTGCGCGAGAAGGGCACCGAACCGCCGTTCAGCGGCGAGCTCTGGGACGACCACCGCTCGGGCACGTTCCGCTGCGCCGGGTGCGGTGCCCCGCTCTTCCGCTCTGATGCCAAGTACGACTCGGGGACGGGCTGGCCGAGCTTCTTCGCGCCGGCCGACCGCGACGGGGTGCTGACCGCGACCGACCGGACCTACGGGATGACGCGGACCGAGGCGATGTGCGCCAACTGCGGCGGCCACCTCGGCCACGTCTTCGACGACGGCCCGAACCCCACGGGCCTGCGCTACTGCATCAACTCGGCGGCCCTCACGATGGAGCCCGATCCGGCGCCTGAGTGACCAGCGGAGCGACAGGTCCAGCCGCTGCTCTACTCCGCCGGCTTGTCGCCGAAGATCGTGTAGTGCCAGCCCTTCTCGGCCTCGCCGGTGAGCTCGAGCATCACGTGCTTCACCTGCGTGTACTCCTCGAAGGAGTACGTCGACATGTCCTTGCCGGTACCTGACTGCTTGAAGCCGCCGTGGGGCATCTCGGACGTCACCATGAGGTGGTCGTTGACCTGCACGTGTCCGAAGTTGAGCGTGCGGGCGGCCTCCATGGCCGTGAAGACGTCCCGGGTCCAGATCGAGGCCGCGAGCCCGTAGCGGGTGTCGTTCGCCATCTCGAGCGCCTCGTCGACCGTGTCGAACGGCACGACCGCCAACACTGGGCCGAACACCTCGTCCTGCACGATCTCGCTGTTCTGAGCGCAGTCCGCGAGGAGCGTCGGGCGGTAGAAGGCGCCGTCGGGCAGGCCCGGCACATCGGGCCGGAACCCGCCCGCCGCCACGCGCGCGCCGTCGGCCTTCGCCCGGTCCACGAACCCGGCCACGCGCGCGACCTGCGTCTCGGAGATGAGCGTGCCGAGGTCCGTGGACGGGTCGAACGGGTCGCCCACGCGGACGCCGTCGAAGAGCTCCGCCGTTCGTGTGAGGAACGCGTCGTAGACGCTGCGGTGCACGTACGCGCGCGTCGCGGCCGTGCAGTCCTGGCCGCCGTTGATGAGCGCCCCGGCGGTCGCGCCGCGGGCGGCGGCCTCGATGTCGGCGTCGGCGCAGACGATGAACGGCGCCTTCCCGCCAAGCTCGAGGTGGACGCGCTTGAGGTTCGCCGCCGCGAGCGCCTGGATCCGCTTGCCGGTCTCGGTGTCGCCGGTGAGCGAGATGAGGTCCACGTCCATGTGCGCGGCGAGCGCGGCGCCAACGACGTCGCCACGGCCCGTCACGACGTTCAAGACGCCGTCCGGGACCCCGGCTTCCTTGGCCAGCTCCGCGAGCCGCACGGTCGTGATGGGCGTCGCGGACGCGGGCTTGAGGACGATCGAGTTCCCTGCCGCCAGCGCCGGTCCGATCTTCCAGATCGCCATCCACATCGGATAGTTCCATGGGCTGACCTGGCCCACGACCCCGATCGGCTCGCGTCGCACGAAGCTCGTGTGCGAGCCCGTGTACTCGTACGCGCCTTTGCCCTCGAGATGGCGGATGCACGTCGCGAAGAACCGCAGGTTGTCCGAGGCGAAGGCGAAGTCCGATTCGCGTCGGAGCTTGTAGGACGTCCCCGTCTGGAGCGTCTCGAGGTGCGCGAGGTCGTCCGCGTCGCGGTCGAGGAGGTCGCCGAGCCGATTCATGATCGCGACGCGGTCGGGCATCGCCATCCGGTGCCAGCGGCCGTCCTTGAACGCCATCGCGGGCCGCGGCCACGGCTCTATCGACGTCCGCCTCGGTGCCGTCGGGGACGCGCCCGACGAGCTCGCGCGTCGCAGGACTCCGGACCTCGAGCCAGCGGCCGCTCGACGACGGCGAGGACACGCCGTCGATGAACATCGGATAGTCGGTGGTGACCTCGACGGCCATGACGATCGCCTCCGGGTGTGTCAGATGGAGCTCGCCGCGAGTCTAGCGCCGCCTCAGTCGCGCGAGCGTTCCCGTTCCAGCACCGCCCGCGCGAACCCGGCGAGCGCGACGTCCTCGAGCGGCGGGTTGATGAGGCCCGCGCGGGCGTCCCGGAAGGCCCGCTCGAGGCGGCCGGCGAGGAACCCGGGGCCGCCGGCGATGCGCAGGGCCTCGTCGGTCGCGTCGACCGCCGCACGCGTGCACACGACCTTGGCCAACGCGAGGTCATCGCCGGCACCGGTCTCGTCGTACCGGCGGGCCGCGCCGAGCAGCACGAGCCGGGCGGCCCGCAGGGTCGCGTCGAGGCGACCGAGCCGGACCTGGACGCTCGGCACGTCGGCGACCGATGTCGAGCCGTCGCCGGGCCGGCGATCGAGCGCCCACCGGGCGACGTCGGTGCGGGCGCCCTCCCCCACCCCGAGGTAGGTCGCGGCGACCGCGGCGGCGAACCAGGCGCCCGGCACCGCGCCGCGAGGATCGGGCTCGTCACTACGTCGTCGCATCACGAGCGCCGCGGCCGGGACCCGGACGTCATCGAGGACGAGGCGGCCGGAGGCCGACCCGCGCATCCCCATCGCCTCGAAGCCCGGCAGCCGCGTGACGCCGTCGAGCGACAGATCGACGAGGAAGCTGCCGACCTCCGGGGTGGCGGAGCCCGGGTTCGTGGAGCTCGGGCGCGGCCCGTCGCCACCGTGCTCCGCGATCCGCGCTGACACGAACGCGTATGAGAGGTTCGGCAGCCACGTCGTCCAGGTCTTCTCGCCGGTGAGCCGCCACGCATCGCCGTCGAGGCGGGCGGTCGTCCCCGGGATCGCGCCACGGGCCGGCGACCCGCCGCCCTCCTCGGTCGCCGCGTTGTTCACGAGCGCGCCGTCCTCGACGACCGCGCGGAACACCTCGGCACGGAGCGTTTCGGGAACGGCCGGCGCATCCCGCAACGCTCCGAGCACGTGGGTCTGCATGGCGAACCCGAGCGCCGTCGCCCCATCGACGGCGCCGATCGCGGCAAGGATGTCCGCCGCGTCGACCATCGAGGCGCCCAGACCGCCGGCCGCCACCGGCACGACCGCCCGGTGCAGACCGGCCTCCACGATGGCGGCGGCCGCTCGCGGGTCGAACGTGTCCCCGAGGTCGAGCGCGCGGAGCCGCGCGACCGCGTCGGCGAGGGCCGCTTCGAGTTCGGGGCTCATGACGCGCGCCCCACGCGCATCGGTCCGACCGGCCGTCCGGCCGCCGAATCGGTGATCAGCGCGGCCATCCGCCGCTCGCGCGTCGCTGCCTGCTTGGCGCTCGTCACCCAGTGCGTGACGGTCCGCCGATATGACGGCGACCGCCGCTCCCAGTCGGCCCACGCGGCGGGCACGTCCTGCAGGGCCGCGATCTCGGCCTCGGAGAAGACGGCGGCCTCGCGCTCATACGAGTAGATCGCGGTCTTCTCCGGCGAGCGGGCGTCGAAGGCTGCGAGACCGGCCGGCCGCATCCGGCCCGCCGCCGTCAGGGCCTCGACCTTCGCCACGTTGATGGCGCTCCAGTTGCTCCCCTTGCGCCGCGGCGTGAACCGCTGCGCGTACGACATCTCGTCGAGGCTGTATCGGACCCCGTCGATCCACCCGACGCACAGCGCCTCGTCGACCGAGGACGACCAGTCCACGCTCGGGCGGCCGGTCGCCTTGCGGTAGGCGCCGAGCCAGAGCTCGTCCGCGGTCGCATGGTTCGCGTCGAACCAGTCGCGGAGCTCCTCGGATGACGCGAAGAACCGGACATCGCGCGGCGTGAGCTTCAACGTGGCGCCGCCTCGCGCAACAACGCCCAGACCCGCTCGACGTGGCGCTGCTCCGTCCGCAGGTTCCCGAGCGAGACCCGGATCGTGAACTGCCCGGCGAGCCGGGTGTGCGAGAGGAAGACCTCGCCGGTCCGGTTGACGGCGTCCATGATCGCCGCGTTCGCGTCGTCGAGGGCCTCGTCGGCGCCGGTCCAGCCGCGTGGGCGCCAGCGGAAGCAGACGGTCGAGAACGGGACGGGCGCCAGTCGCTCCCAGTCTGGATCGGCCTCGACCTGCGCGGCGAACCACTCGGCCATCTCGAGGTGTTGCCGGATCCGCCGTCGCAGCCCCTCGAGCCCGAACCAGCGGAGCAGCATCCAGAGCTTGAGCGCCCGGAAGCGTCGGCCGAGCTGCGGTGTGTACTCGTTGTAGTCGTGGACCGGCGTGGCACGGTCCAGGGTCCGCAGGTACTCCGGCACGAGGCTGAACGCCGCCCGCAGCACGTCCATCCGCCTCGACAGCAGCAGCGAGGCGTCCATCGGCGTGAACAGCCACTTGTGCGGGTTGACGACGATCGAGTCCGCTCGCTCCCAGCCGGCGAACGGCTCGCGGCGCTCCGGGAGCAGCGCGACGGCCCCGGCATACGCCGAATCGACGTGCAGCCAGACGCCCTCCGCCTCCGCCACAGCCGCGACGTCAGCGACCGAGTCCACCGACGTGGACGATGTCGTGCCGACCGTCGCGACGATGGCGATCGGCCGCCGGCCCGCGGTGCGGTCCTCCTCGATCGCCGCGCTGAGCGCCTCGACGCGCATCTCGAAGCGGTCGTTCGCCGGGATCCGGACGAGCGCGTCACGCCCGAGTCCCAGCGTCATGCAGGCCTTCTCGATCGAGCTGTGCGCCTCGGTGGACGCGTAGACGCGCAGGGCCGGGAGATCCGGTCGCCCGGTCAGCCCGTGCTGGGCGACGTCGAAGCCGGCGGCTTCGCGCGCCGCGGCGAGCGCGATCAGCGAGGACGTCGAGGCTGTGTCCGTGATGAGCCCGTCGAAGGTCTCCGGCAACCCGAGCGCCTGGCGCAGCCAGTCGACGACGACCTGCTCGAGCTCCGTGCCGATCGGCGAGGTCCGCCACAGCATCGGGTTCTGGCCGATCGTGGCGGTCAGCATCTCGCCGAGGATCCCGGGACTGGACGCGGTGGTCGCGAAGTACGCCATGAAGCCCGGGTGCTGCCACTGGGTCGCGTTGGGTTCGACGAGCCGCTGGTAGTCCGCCAGGATCGCCTCGAGCGCCTCCGGGTCCTCCGGCGCGCTCGTCGGGAACTGCGGTCGCAGCGACCCGGGTTCGATGGACGGGAAGACGTCGCGCGACTCGACCGTCTCGAGGTAGTCCGCCATGAGATCGGCGACGGCGTGGGCCGCGGCACGGAAGTCGTCGGGCGCCATGTCGCCGAACTCGGGCGTGGTCGCCGGGAGCGCGGTGCGCGGCTCGCTGAGTCATGCGCCCGAGTGTACCCAGCGGGCGACGCCGGCCGGGCGCGGGGGTCAGATGGATTCGCCGACCGTGGAGAGGATCGTGCTGACCTGGCCGCCGAGGAAGATGAGCGCGACGATCGAGACCACGAAGATCAGGAACAGGATCCCGATCACGAGGAGGCACGCCATCGCGAGGCCACCGGAGCCTGCGCCTGCCGGTCGGACGAGCGCCGTGTTGGCAAATCGGTCGTGCAGGCCCTGTTTCGTGGAGCTCGTCGCCGTCGTGATCAGGAGCGCGATGACCCACACCAGCTGGATCAGCGAGCTGGTGCCAGCCAGGGCCGGGGCCAATGCCAGCAACCCGATCCAGATGCCGTACCCGGCCCAGCGGCGGACCGCCTGCTCGAGCGTCAGGGACCGGCCGTCGAACGCGTTGCCGACCTGGATGTTGAAGATGCGCTGGCCCGGGCTTGCGCGCCGGCCACCGGTCCAGAAGAAGACGAAGTACACGAGGCTGAGGATGACCAGCGGCACGGTGAACGCGGCCCCGGTGACATTGGTGTAGTAGGAGGCCGACGTGCCGTCCGCGCTCTGCCGGATCGTCGTGGTCCCGGCACCGAGGAGACCGCCGATGAATCCCCCGACGATCCCGAGGATGATCAGGTCGACGATGTACCCGACCAGGCGCGGCGCCGTCCCGGCGAAGGACAGGCCGGGCGCGCCCGGGACCTCGACGGCCTTGGGCGGGGCGGCCCAGCCCACGGCCGGTGCCGCGGGTCCGGACGGTGGCGCGCCGGCGGCGGGCGCCTGGCCTTCTGGCGCGCCCCAACCGACCGGCGCCGCGGAGATGAGCCCGGCAGCGGGCGCGGCGGCCTCGACGGCCGGCGCCGCCACGTCGGGGGTCGGCACGACCTCGGTCGGCGTCGCGTCCTGGGTCGGCGGGTGGGCGTCGGTCGGCGCATCACCGGCGCTCGGTCGGCCTCTCCGGCGTCCGCGGGCGGCTCTGCGTGCGCGCCAGGGTCGTCCGGTTTGGCGTCCCAGGGCATCGGTCGCGGCGTGGGGTCCTCGGGCGGCGTGGCGTCGCTCATGCGTGCAATGTAGGCCGCCGACGCAAGGGATGTACGCCGAATCCGACGTGTCGGTCCGATGAGGGCCGGGTGTAGCCTTTGGACGGGTCGACTCCGACCGCAGCCGCAGAGGCAACGCAGCATGACCAAGACCGCGCGTCGTTCACACCATCCGAAGCGACCGACCGCCACGTCATCGCCGACGGCATCGGGGACCGGCGGGTTCTGGCGGATGGTCGGCAACTCCGAGTCGATCAACGGGATGCCGAACGGGATCTTCGGGGTCGCGCTGGCGCGTCGCGGCCGCGCTGGTCCTCTACCCGGTGACGCGCCTGGTCCGCTCCGTCCTCAGACGCTGACGGCCGGCACGGACCGCCACATCGTCGAAACCGGCGTCTGGTCGATCACCGACACGAACCCACCGATGCGCCGGAATCCCGCCCGCTCGTATCGATGGTCGTTCGACGGGTTCGTGGACTCGAGGTAGCAGGGCACGCCGGCCGCGTCCCATCTGGCGAGGTCGTCGGCGAGGAGTCCCAGGCCGATCCCCCGGCCGCGATGCTCGGGATGCGTCGCGAGGAGGCTGAGATACATGTGCGGTTCAGCCGGTCGAACGGTCTCGAAGCGGTCCCAGAGCTCGTAGAGGGCCGCGGCACGATCGGGCGCGAGCGACCTGTCGACAAGGGCATGCGCCTCAGCGAGCCCTTCGTCCGAGAGCTCGCTCCCGTCTGGAGGCAGCCAGACCGAGACCGCGGCCGCACCGTCGGTCATGAACAGCGTCCCATACCCGAAGGCCCCCTCGATGAACATCCTCCAGTACGCGGCGTGATGCGCCGTGGATCCGTCGAGGCCGGCGAGGGCGACGTCCCAGACCGGGTCGTCGGCGAATGCCAGGGTGATGGTCTCGGTGACGCGGTCGAGGTCGCCGCGCGTCGCTGGGCGGGATGCCATGGTGTCATGGTAGGCGACCGTCGAGACGCCCCAAAGGCGCGGTTCGTCGTCGGTTCGAGGACGGCGTGGTCAGACGAATGCCACGCCGAAGGTCATGTTCCGCAGCGTCGAGGGCGTCGCTATCCTGCGGCGATGGCCACGTCTGCGCCGCGGTTGGTGTTCAGCTTCGACACGTGCACCTCGAAGATGCCGACAGTGCACGCCGGCATATCGGTCGGGACGATGTACGAGAGGTACAGCTGACTCGATGAGCTGTCGCTGTCCCGACGCCCCCACGTGTCAAGGCCCCGGTCCGCATGACGCGGCCGGGGCCTCTCCACGTTCAGATAATGGTCGGGGCGGCGGGATTCGAACCCACGACCACCAGTCCCCCAGACTGGTGCGCTACCAGACTGCGCCACGCCCCGACAGGCGACGAAGTCTAGCACCCGGGGCTCTTGAGCCCGGGCGGTCGATATCTGGGGCTACGACCTCGGGCCAGCCCTGATGCGGCGCGAGACGGCCCGGCAGTACGCTGACCGCATGGCCATCGAATTGCTCCCCGTGGTCTCCGATGCCGACCTCGCGCGGATGATCGAGACGAGGAACCTGGTCGACCCGCGACCGATGACCGTCGCGGCCTTCCTGGCCGAGCGAGCGGTCGCCCTCAAGCTCGTGAACCTCAATGCGATGCGCGACGGGGCAGTCGCCGGTGCCGCGTCGCTCGGCTGGGGCACGATGAGCGCCGAGTCGAAGACGGCGTTCCTCGAGATCTGGGTCCTCCCAGGACCACCGGCGCCGCGGCGTCGGTTCGGCCCTGTTCCGGGAGCTCGCCGACGTCGCGGCGGATGCCGGGATGACGCATCTTCGCGGAGACATCGTCGAGGGCGACGCCCCGGCTTGGCACTTCGCCGAGCAGCGCGGGTTCGAGGTGCAGAGCCGCGGCCAGCTCGGATCCCTGGCCCTGCCCGCCCCATCACGGTCCGTCGACGCCAACGCCATCGGGCATCGAGACCAGTTCGCTGGCCGACCGGCCGGACCTGGCCCACGGCGTCTACGACCTCTCGATGCGCGTCCGTCCCGAGATCCCCGCACTTGCGGCCGAGCCGATCCCATCGTTCGAGGCCTGGCGAGGTTCGACCATCGACGATCCGGGCTACCTCCCGTCCCTGTCGCCACTCGCGCTCGACGCCGACGGCGCCGTGGTCGGGTCGATGGACGTCTACGACGGCGCCGACGGCAGCGCGTTCATCGGCATGACCGCCGTCGACCCCGCGTCCCGGCGACGCGGCATCGGGCGGTATCTGAAGGAGGAGCTGACGCGTCGAGCCACGGAGGCGGGCTTCGAGCGGATCGACACGTACAACGACGGATCGAACGACCGGATCCGAAACCTCAACATCGACCTCGGGTACGTCTACCAGCCCCCGGTGCTGATGATCAAAGGCCCGATCGACGCGGTCGGGACGCCGGAGCCTTAGCGCCGGGCGCCTGACCCCGGGTCAGCTCTCGCGGCGACCGAGCCCCGCAAGCCACGCGGAGGCGTCGGCGAGCTCGTCCTTCGATTCGCGGGCGAGCAGGTCGACCAGGCAGCGCTGCACGCTCTTGCCCTCGAACAGCGCCAGCTCGACCTGGCGGGCGATGGGCAGCTCGACACCGAGCCGGGCGGCGAGGGCCAACGCGGCCTTGACGGTGTAAGCACCCTCGGCCGTGCCCGGCATGGTGGCCTCGATCTCGGCCCACGACCGGCCTTTCGCGAGCTCTTCGCCGAGACGGTGGTTCCGGGAGAGCTGCGACCCGCAGGTCGCGATCAGGTCGCCCATGCCGGCGAGCCCGGCGAAGGTCAGCGGATTCGCGCCCGCCGCCATCCCGAGCCGCATCATCTCCGCGAGCCCCCGGGTGAGCAGCCCGGCCTTGCCGTTGTCGCCGAACCCGAGCCCGTCCGCCGCGCCGGCCGCGATCGCGACCACGTTCTTGAGGGCGCCAGCCAGCTCCACCCCGAGGATGTCCTCGTTGACGTAGAGGCGGAACCGGCGCCGAGCGAGCCGCGCGACGATCCGCCCGGCGAGGGCGAGGTCGGACGACGCCACGACCGCCGACGTCGGCAGGTTCCGGGCGACTTCCGCCGCGAGGTTGGGGCCCGACAGGGCCGCGACCCGTGTCGCCGGCACGCCGCTCGCCTCGGCGACGACTTCGCTCATCCGCCGGAGTGAGCCCGGCTCGAGGCCCTTGACCACGGAGAGCCGGTCCGCGGATGGCGCCAGGAACGGTGCGCACGCCTCGACCGTGGCCCGGAGGTGGGCCGAGGGCGCGGCGAAGAGCACGAGATCGGTCGCGTCGCGAAGCGCCGCCGGGTCGGCGGTCGCGATCACGGTCGCGGGCAAGTCCACACCCGGGAGCCGCGGCTCGTTGCGTCCGGTCGCCGTGATCCGTGCCGCGGTCTCCGGGGAGTGGCACAGGAGCGTGACGGGCTCGACCCGGGCGACGAGCCGGGCGAGGGTGGTCCCCCAGGCGCCGGCGCCGATGACGGCGACGGCCGGACCCACCATCAGTGCGGGCGGCGCGCCTTGCTCGCGCTCGCTCGGCCGGCCGGCTTGGCCCCCTTGGCGGCGCCGGACTTCGTGCCCTTCGGCACGCCCGGCTTGGCGGCCTTCGCGGCGGCCCCCGGCGATTGGCGCTTCTTGCGCGGCAGCTTCACCGACGCTCGGTCGCGGAACACGAGCTTGATCGGCGTGCCGTCGAACCCGAACGTCTCACGGAGGCGGTTCTCCAGGTACCGGCGATAGCTGAAATGCACGGCCGAGGCGTCCGAGGCGAAGAAGACGAACGTGGGCGGCGCGATCGCGGCCTGGGTCGCATAGAAGATCTTCGGCCGGCGGCCGCGGACCGGCGGCGGCGGGGTCCGTTCGGTCGCGGCATTGAGCATCCGGTTGAGCCCGCCGGTCGAGATCCGGCGACGACGCTCCGCCCAGATGTCGACGGCCGCCTCGAGGACGCGGCCGACGCGCTGGCCGGTCTTGGCGCTGATCGAGACGATCGGGGCGAAGTCGATGAACGGGACCTCGTTGCGGATCCATTCGACGTACTGGTCGAAGGTCCGGTCGGTCTTCTCCTCGAGCAGGTCCCACTTGTTGACCGCGATGACGAGGCCCTTGCCCTCCTCGACCGCATACCCCGCGACGTGCGCGTCCTGGGCGGTGAGGCCCTCGACCGCGTCGATGACGAGGACGGCGACGTCCGCCCGCGACAACGCCCGGAGCGCGCGGAGGGTGGAGTACTTGTCCGCCGCGGGACCGTTCGCCACCTTGCCGCGACGGCGGATCCCGGCGGTGTCGATGAGGATGACCTCGCTGCGGCCCCACGCGAGCCGCGTATCGATGGCGTCGCGCGTCGTCCCCGGGACCGCCGACACGATCGAGCGCTCCTCGCCGAGGAGCGCGTTCAGCAGGCTCGACTTGCCCACGTTCGGCCGGCCGATGAACGCGATGGCCGCCGGTTCGGTGTCCGCCTCCGCGGCGATGGCCGCGTCCCACTTGGCCGCCTCCGGGTCGATCTCGAGGCTCGCGTCGGCATCGGCGTCGGTGTCGCCGTCGACGCCTCGCCGTCATCGTCGTCTTCCTCGCCGTCCTCGCCCGACGACGAACGGCTCCAACCGACCCGCCGCGACCTCGTCGGCCCACGCCTCCGCCTCGGCGTCGCGAGTCTTGCGCGCGAGCTCCTGGTCGCTCTCGGGCGGCAGCGACCACACGACCGCGTCGAGCAGGTCGGCGGTCCCGCGGCCATGCGACGCGGAGATCGCGTACGTCTCCTCCCATCCGAGCGAGTAGAACTCGGCGCCCTCGAGCTCGCGCTTCTCGTTGTCGGCCTTGTTCACCGCGACGATCACCGGAGCCTTCGCCCGTCGCAGGATCTCGGCGGCCTCGTAGTCAGCGGGCGTCAGCCCGGCGGCGGCGTCCCCGACGAACACGATGACGTCGGCCTCGGCGATGGCGAGCCGGGCCTGCTCCTGGACACGCGCCTCGATCGGGTCGTCCGGGTCGAGCTCGAGGCCGCCCGTGTCGACGATGACGAAGCGCCGGCCGTTCCACTCGGCATCGCCGTAGAGGCGGTCGCGGGTCGTTCGCGCCCGGTCCTCGACGATGGCCGTCCGGCCGCCGACGATCCGGTTGAAGAGCGTGCTCTTGCCGACGTTCGGCCGTCCGACGATGGCGACGACCGGGAGGCCGCTGGTCCCGCTCACGGGATCAGGCCGCGCCGGTCGTGATGGCCCGTGTCGGCGTAGGGAGCGATGTCGTGCGGCCGGCGGGCGTCGCGGCGTCGGCGAGCGCGGCTTCGGCAAGGGCGGCGGCGGCGGCCTGCGTGGCGCTCGTCCCGGCGCGGTCGAGGATCCAGAACGCGACGTCGCGAAGGTCCTCGATCGGCGTGGAGGTCCCACCGGTGACCCCGACGGTCCGGGCGCCGTCGAACGGCGCGAGATCGGCGAGGTCCGCGACCCCCTGGATCTGGATGGCCGGCGTGCCGACGATCTCGCAGAGCCGCGTGAGCTCCTTCGTGTTGGCACTCGACCGACCGCCGACGACGACCATGAGGTCGACCTCGCGAGCGAGCTCGACCGTGTCCTCCTGGCGGCGGATCGTCACGGGGCAGACCGTGTTGACGATCTTGAGCTCGTGCGAGCGGCTCACCATGAACGCCGCGAGCTTCTCGAACTTCCAGGGCGGCTGCGTGGACTGGCTGATCAGTGCGAGCCGCTTCCGGCGCGGGATCGCGGCGTCCCATTCCTCCTCGTCGTCGACGACGATCGCGTCGGGGGCGAACCCGAGCAGACCGACGACCTCGGGGTGGTTCGGCGTCCCGAGGAGCACGATCGTGTAGCCCTCGTCCACGAGGCGGCGCAGCTCGCGCTGCTCGGCGATGACCCAGGTGCACGTGCCGTCGATCACCTCGAGGCCGCGCGCCTCGGCGCGCTCGAGCACGTCCGGGCGGACGCCGTGGGCCCGGATCACGACGGCCGCCCCGTGGTCGACCTCGTCGAGCGTGTCGACGGTCTGGATGCCGAGCTCGCGCAGGTCGCGGACCACGCCGTCGTTATGGACGACCTGGCCGAGCGTGTGGGTCGACTTGCCGGCCGACGCGGATTCCTTGGCCTTGTCGATGGCCTCGCGCACGCCGTAGCAGAAGCCGGTGCGCTTCGCGATGCGGACGTGTTCGACGGTGCCCATGCGCCGATTATCGCACGGGGTCCGGTCCCGACCCCCCGTAGACCCCTCGCTGACCGGGTGGCAGCAGCTCCGCGATGCGCCGCATGATGAGATCGGTCGCCAGGCCCTTGGCGGCCTTTCGGTCGGTGCCCGGGGGCAGCTCGTCGGCCAGACGGAACGCGTGGCCGACCCGGACGGTCACGTGGCCACCCGGGTGCGGGAGCTTCTGTCCGCGCGGCCAGACGCCGCTGGACCCGCCGATCCCGACCGGCAGGATCGGGGCGCCGGTGCGGATCGCCAGCACCGCGACGCCGTCCCGCGCCGCTTGCAACGCTCCGTCCGGGCTCCGGGTCCCCTCGGGGAAGACGAACAGCACCTGCCCGTCGTCGAGGATGCGCTTCGCGAGCCGGAAGGCCTCGACGTCCGCCGCGCCGCGATCGACCGGATGCACGCCGCCGTGCAACGCCAGCCAGCCGACGACCGGCCAGTCGAACAGCTCCTTCTTGCCGAGCCAGTGGATCCGCCGGCCGAGCTTGGGCATGAGCCACGAGCCCAGGACCGGCGCGTCGAAGTTCGATGCGTGGTTCGCCGCGATGATCAGCGGCCCGTCCATCGGGATCTCGTCGATCGCGCCCTCGATGCGCACCCGGGTCATGCCTCGCGCGAAGATCCGTCCACCGAACGTGAGCGTGGAGATCAGGGGCGTGATCGCCGAGTCGAGGCTGCCCTGGTCGTCGCGAAGTCCGCTGTCCCGCGGCTCCCTCGGCTCGCGGTCGTCCTCGGCCGTCATCGACGCGCCTCCGCGTCGCGGATCGCGCCGACGAGCGCCGCGACCGTGTCCGCGAACTCGTTGCCGTCGGTCGAGATGATCCGCGCGTCCGAGGCCGGCCGAAGAGGCGCGACCGGGCGGTTGCGGTCGAGCTCGTCGCGCCGCCGGAGCGCCACGAGGATCTCCTGCGCGGCCGGGCTCCCGGGGTCGAGGCGTCGTTCCTCGGTCCGCCGTCGCGCCCGCTCCTCGACGGAAGCGTCGAGGAAGACCTTCAGGTCCGCGTCGGGCAGCACGACCGTCCCGATGTCGCGGCCGGCCATGATGATCGAGCCGTCGGCGGCGAGCTCGCGCTGCCGCGCGAGGAGGGCGTCCCGCAGCTCCGGCACGGCCGCCACGGCGGACACGGCCGAAATCGACCGCGGGGCTGCGGACCTCGTCGGTGTGGTCGATGCCGTCGACGAGGACCCTCGCGAGGCGGCCGCGCTCGTCCGGCGCCAGCTCCACCTCGGTCACGAGGGCGCTCAGCGCGACGGGGTCGTCGACTTCGACGCCGCGATGCTCCGCGAGCCACGTCACGGCGCGGTACAGGAGCCCCGTATCGCAGAACCGATAGCCGAGCTCGGCAGCCGCGGCGGCACCGACGCTGCTCTTCCCCGACGACCCGGGCCCGTCAAGGGCGACGGCCAGGCCTCGGTGCGGGGATCGGTCGGTCATGTCCCGCAGGATAGTCGACGGGGGCCGCTCCCCGGCTCCGGCCGCCGCCAGCCGCCAGGCTGCGGATCTCGGGCGCTTTCAGAGCACGGACGCCCCCACTGCGAAGCCCGTCGATGCGGACAGGCCCGATGCGCACCCGCACGAGGCGGTCGATCGGCGAACTCACCGCGCCGAACATGCGCCGAAGCTGCCGCTTCCAGCCCTGGGCGAGTGTCGCGCGATACCAGGTCAGGCCGACCGCCTCGGGTCGCAGCAGCGCCCCCAGGCGCTCGACCTCGATGCCGGTCATCGTGCGCAGGCCGCTGAGGGTCGCCATCCCCTCCTCGAGCTCGATGCCAGCCTTGAGCCGCCGCACCTGCTCGGCGTCCAGTGGCACACGCAGGCCGATCGCGTACTCACGCTCCACGCCGTAGCGCGGATGGAGGACGCGCTCCGACCAGCCGCCGTCGTTGGTGAGCAGCAGCATCCCCTCCGAGTCCTGGTCGAGCCGGCCGACCGGGTAGAGCCGCGCGCCCTCGGGGACGAGCGCGGTGGGCAGGTAGTCGAGCACGGTCTGCTCGGCGTGTCGGTCGCTCGAGGTGGAGGTCACTCCGGCGGGCTTGTGGAGCAGCAGGTACGCGTGCACGGAGGCGCCGCCGATGATGCGGCCGTCGACCGCCACCACCGCCCGCGACGGATCGACGGACATGCCGACCGACGCGACCTTCCCGTCGACCGTCACGCGGCCGGCAGCGATCATCGCCTCGCTGGCCCGCCTCGAGGCCACACCGGCGGCGGCCAGCACCTTCTGGAGCCGCTCCGTCGCCATCAGTCGGGGCCGTCCGGGCCCGCGGCGGCGGCCGACGCGGCGTCGGCCGCGGCGGTCTCGAGCGAGTCATCGGCCCCGAGGACGAGTTCGAGCTGGTCCGCGGGGACGTCCGGGACTTCCCCGCCCTCTTCCGCGAGACGACCGGCGACCTCGACGTCGAGCGGTGGCAGCTCCTCGAGGCTCGACAGCCCGAACCGCTCGAGGAAGTCGAAGCCTGTGCCGTACAGGAACGGGCGGCCCGGCGCGCCCGAGCGACCCAGCTCGACCACCAGCCGCCGGTGCAGGAGCGAGCGCATCGTGTAGTCCGAATCCACGCCGCGGATGCGTTCGACCCCCGCCTTGGTGATCGGCTGTCGGTACGCGACGATCGCGAGTGTCTCGAGCGACGCGGGCGAGAGCCGGACGGCGTCGGCGCCGACGTAGCGTGCGACGAGGGCGCCGCCATCGGGCGCCGTCGCCAGTTCGACGCGGTCGCCGTCGACGAGGAGCGCGATCCCGCGGCCACGGAGCGAGACCTCGAGGTCGCCGAGCCGCGCATCGACCGTGTCGCGGTCCGTCCCGGCCAGCGCCGCGATCTCGCGACGCGACAACGGCCGCTCCGCGACGAAGAGCAGGGCCTCGAGCGCGGCCTCGGTCAGCTCGATCGGGGGCAGCGCATCTTGGGCCGGCGCAGCGTCCGGGCCTGGGGCCGAGTCCGGCTCGCCTGCGGAACCGGATGCGTCGGCGACGTCCCCGGCCGCGATGCCGTCGACGGCTTCGACCGACTCGTCGCGCGCATCGATCATGCGAAGGACTCCAGGGACTCGTCGAGGGGCGCGGTCTCGGCATCGACCGGCAGCCCGGCCGCGGCTCGCTCCTCGGCGGTGGTCGCCCGGGCCACGATCGGTCCCCACGGCGACGCCTGCGAGACGACGATCTCGCGGCGCTTCATGAGCTCGAGCATCGCAAGGAACGTGACCGCGATGACGACCCGGTCGCGGACCCCGTTCAGGAGGTCCTGGAGCACGACCGTCGAGGCGCCTCGCAAGGCGGCCCGGATGATCTCGGCCCGTTCGGTCAGCGTGATCGTGCGCGCCACGATCTCCGGTGGCGTCTCGATGGGCGGGGCGAGGATCGCCAGCCGGTCGAGCGCACGGATGAGCCGCACCGGGTCGAGCGGGGTCGGGTCCATGGGTCGCGCCCCGGCGACCGCGGCCGCGTGCGCCACGGATGGCTCGCGTCGGAACAACCCGACCCGCTCGAGGGCCGTGTCCGCGAGGCGCAGTCCGGCGTCGCGATGCGCGCGATAGAGGAGGAGCCGGGCACGAAGTTCGGCCTCGGGATCCGGCGCCTCGTCGTCGGCGCCGGACGACGCGATCGCGGGTGGCCGCGGCAGCATCGCGCGGCTCTTGATGAGGATGAGCTGTCCCGCGACCGCGACGAAGGCGCTGATGTTGCCCAGGCGGTCCGACTCCAGCGTGGCCAGCGCATCCAGGTACGCGTCCGCGAGAGCCCCGAGCGGCACCGTGAGCACGTCGAGTCGGCGAGCCTCGATCAGGGACAGCAGGAGTCCGAGCGGGCCCTCGAACTCGGCCACCTGGACCTGGGTCGTCGCCTCGGGGCGGCGGCCCTCCGCGAACCGAACGGCGGTCTCGGGCGCCATCACCGGCACGCCGACCATCAGTTCGCCTCGTCCGCGAGCCGCAGGAGCTCGCCGAACTCCGGGTCGCGCGGCGCATCCTGCCAGCGGATCAACTCCACGGTCCGGGGGCTGCAGCCGGCACGCTCGGCGAGGGTGGCGGAGGTCTCCGGGTGCGTCCGGAGCCGCTCGAGGGCCACGCCGAACCCGGGAATCAGCGCACCCACACGCCAGATCCACGTCCCGAACGCCTGGCCGAGCGAGTACGCGACTCGAGGCCAGACGCCGGTGTCGCCCTTGCCCGCGTCATGCAGCAGGCCCGCGAGGAGCACGTCGGGGTCCGACACGCCCTCCGCTCGCAACGACGTCACGACGTCGAGCCCGTGCCGTCGGTCGGCGACATGCATGCCATCGAAGACCGTCTGCTGGGCCGTGGTCGTCCAGGTCGCCAGCGCCGACCGCTCTTCGGGCGTCACGCGAGCCCGGAGATGCGCGCGGAACTGGCGCGCCTTAGACGCGAACCAGGAAGAGCGCACTGCCGGTCAGGAAGGAGTAGAACGCGTCCAGGATCGGGAGGAGGATGCGGCCCAGGATCGAGTCGCCGAGCGGGAAGAGGATCAACGCGAAGAGGATCAGGAAGCCGTACTGCTCGAGGAACGGCCTGACGCGGTACTCGGTCTGCCGATCGAGCGCGGCGAACAGCACCTTCGATCCGTCGAGCGGCGGGATCGGGATCAGGTTGAAGAGCATCAGCACGAGGTTGATGTTCACGAACAGCGCGAGGACGTTGTACAGGATCGGGACCGAGTCGATGAGCGACGGGTTCGCGAGCATGAAGCGGAGTGGCAGCGCCGCCGCGGCGGCGAGGACCAGGTTCGAGAGCGGGCCGGCCGCCGACACGATCGCCTCGCCGCGCCGGCCGCCTTCGAGGTTCATCGGGTTGACGGGCGTGGGTTTGGCCCACCCGAACCCGAACGCCCCGCCCGACAGCAGGAACGAGATCGCCAGGATGCTCCCGCCCGCCGGGTCGAAGTGGGCGACCGGGTTGAGGGTCAGCCGCCCGAAGAGCTTGGCCGTCCCGTCGCCGAGTCGATAGGCCGCCAGCGCGTGCGAGAACTCGTGGACCGGGAAACCCACCAGCAACATGATGGCGACGACGATGACGATGGGCAGGAGTGCATTCGGATCCAGGTTCACGCGTTCCTCTCGTTGGGGTCCCGCGTATGGTAGCCGCTAGAGTCGCCCGAGCAGGTCCGCCTTCTTGTGCTCGTACTCCTCGGCCGTGATCGCGCCGCGATCGCGCAGGTCCGCGAGGTTCGCGAGCGTCCGGGTGACCTCGTCCGGGCTCAGGTCCCGTGGCGCCGGTGCGGCCGACGTGGCCGCAGCCGCCGACGCACCGGCCGTCGGGCTCACGGTCGTCGCCGAGTCGGTCCCGCCGGCGCTCCCGGCACCGCCGAACGGGTCCGCCGCACTCGCCTTGAGCGGCGGGCTCGGCGGCCAGCTCTGGCGCTCCATGTCGACCTCGAATTCGTGCTTCGCGTCGAGCATCGCCTTCTTGAACTCGATCGGGCCGCGGATCATGCGGAACTTGTCGATCCCGATGTCGGCGGCGGTCAGCACGTCGAGGTCGCCGAAGTCGAACATCCGCCCGAAGATCGACTGCGTCAGGACGGCGTCATTGATCTTCTCGAGCGAGCTGTCGGCCGAGTGCTTGTTGAGCACGCCACCCACCTGCATCACCCGCCGGTTGGTGATGACGTACTCCTGGCTCAGGTAGTGGAGCGTCGTCCAGAGGAGCACGACCAGGCCAGCGAGGAAGATCGCCAGGACCACCCAGCCGATGACGAACCGCGCGCCGCCCGAGATCCCGTCGGTGGAGAGGCCGTTCCAGACGAACGTCAGGATGATCGCGATGACGATCGCCAGGATCGTGAATCTGGCGCCCCAAACGAACACGAACCAGTGCTGCTTCTCCCGGTGGATGATCCGTTCGCCGCTCGACAGGAGCGTGTCCGCGAAGCTCATCGGTGCGAGGCCTCCCCTTCAGGCCCTCGGATGGGCCCGACTGTAGACATCCCGGATCCGCTCACCGGTCAGGTGCGTGTAGAGCTGGGTCGTGGAGATACTCGCATGTCCGAGCAACTCCTGGACGATCCGCAGGTCGGCCCCGCCCTCGAGCAGATGGGTCGCGAACGAGTGGCGCAGGGTGTGCGGGCTGACCCGGTCGTCGAGGCCCGCGCGACCGGCCGCCCCCTTGACGGCGGCCCAGGCCTGCTGTCGCGCAAGGCGACGGCCGCGGTCGCCGAGGAAGACCGGGCCGCCACGGGTCGGCGACGACGTGGTGGAGCGCGAGCAGGCGGTCGCGAGGACCGGCCTCCCAGCGCGCCAGCCAGTCGAGCGCCACGTCGCCCACCGGCACGAGCCGCTCCTTGTCGCCCTTGCCGATGACCCGCACGAACCCGCCGTCGACCGAGAGGTCCTCCCGGTCGAGCCGCAGCGCCTCGGTGATTCGGAGCCCGGCGGCGTACAGCAGCTCGAGGAGCGCGCGGTCGCGGAGCTGGCGGTCGAGGTCCGGCGCGTCGGGGTCGTCGCCGCCGGCGGCCTCGAGCAGCCGCTCGGTCTCCTCGACGGTCAGGGTCTCCGGCAGGAGTCGCGTCTGCTTCGGCAGGTCGAGGTGGCCGGCCACGTCCGCCTCGATCAGGCCCTCGCCGTACGCGAACCGGTAGAAGCCCTTCAGCGACGCCACGCGACGGCGGAGGCTCGTCGGGGCGAGCCCGGGGTCCAGCGGCCGCCCGCGACGGGCGCGCGCGGCGAGGTACGTGGTCGCCACGTCGGGTGAGCGCGACCAGCGCGCCGCGACCCCGGGCGCCGCGGCGAAATCGAGCAGGTCCGCCCGGTACGCGACGATCGTCGCGGGTGCCAGGCCACGCTCCACCGTGAGGTAGGTCAGGTACTCGTCGATCGCCCGCTCGAGCTCGGGCGCGGGCGCCGACGTCGGAGGCATGAGGTCAGGACGCCGTCGCGACCTCGCCGCGCCACGACTCGGCACGGTCGAGGAGCTCTCGGGCCGCGGCCAATCCGGCCGCCGTGCCGTCGCCGCTCGCGTCCGCGCTGCCCAGCATGTGGGCGAGCTCGACGATCCGGCCCTCGCGGTCGAGCCGCTCCACCTCGGTCACGGTGCGTCCGTCACGCTCACGCTTCGTGATCCGGAACTGGGCGTCGGCGTGCGCGGCGATCTGCGGCAGATGCGTGACGCACAGGACCTGATGGCGACGAGCGAGGGTCCAGAGGCTCCGGCCGACCGGGTCGGCACTCCGGCCGCCGATGCCCGTGTCGACCTCGTCGAAGACGAGGGTCGGGGTCTCGTCGGCCTCCGCGAGGACCTGCTTGATCGCAAGTGCCACGCGGGACAATTCTCCGCCCGAGGCGATCCTCGCCAACGGCCGGCGCGGCTCGCCGGCGTTCGGGGCCAGTCGGTACACGACCTGGTCGATGCCCGACGCATCGAAGGCGACCGCGTCGCCGTCGAGCTCGATGGCCGGCTCGGTCGGGCCCGCGGGTCGCCGGCCGAGCGAGACGTCGAACACGTCAGCCGGGAACCCGAGCTCGACGAGCACCGCGCCGACCGCCGAGGCGAGGATCCCGCCCGCCCCCGCCCGTGCCGCCGAGAGGGCCGCCGCCGCACGAGCGACCGCCTCGAGGAGGCGGGCATCGTCGGCTTCCCGAGCCGCACGCTCCACGTCGACGCCGCGAAGGCGTTGGGCCTCCTCGAGCGCGCGTTCCCCGTGCGCGACGACCGCCGCCTCGTCGTCGCCATACCGCCGTTCGAGACCGAAGATCGTCCCGAGCCGCTCCTCCATCGTGGCGATGGCGGCCGGATCGTGCTCGACGGTCTCGGCGAGCGACCGCGCTTCGGCCGCCACGTCGGCGAGCTCCGCCTCCAGCCCACCCAGACGCTCGGCGAGCGGCCTCGAACCGCGGGTCCACGCGCGCGATGCCCCGCGCCTCGCGGAGGGCCACGGCGGCGCTCTCGCGGGCCCCGCCGCCTTCCGCGGTCAGCGCTTCGTGGACGGCCGCGGCGCCCCGCGCGATGGCCTCACCGTGCTGCGCGGCCGCGAGCCGTGACCGGATCTCGGCGGCCTCGCCCGGCCGGAGGCGCGCGGCCGCGATCTCGGCCGCCTCGTACTCCAGGACCTCGAGCCGACGCGCGAGCTCGCGGGGATCCACGACGAGCGCGTCCAGCGCGTCCCGATTGGCCCGCCACGCGTCCACGGCCGACGCCATCGCGCTCCGGAGCCCTTCGTGGCCACCGAACGCGTCCAGCAGGTCCCGCTGCCAACGCCCGTCGAGGAGCCGCTGCTGATCGTGCTGGCCGTGGACCTCGACGAGTGGCCCGACCTCCTCGCCGAGACGGGCGGCGGTGACCGCGTCGTCGTCGAGGCGCGCGGTCGACCGGCCGCTCGCCGCGACCTCGCGCACGGCGATGATCGGTTCGGGCAACCGGTCGAACAGGGCCTCGACCCGTGCGGCCTCCGCCCCGTGGCGGACCAGGGACGTGTCCGCCCGCGCGCCGGTCACGAGTCCCAGGGCGTCGATGATGAGGCTCTTCCCTGCCCCGGTCTCCCCGGTCAGGACGTTGAAGCCGGGCTCCAGCCCGAGTCGCACCCGCTCGATGACCGCGAGATCGGTGACCGTGAGTTCGAGCAGCCGTCCGGTCACGACGGGAGCAGCGCCACCTTGCGCCGCAGGAGGTCCCAGAACGGGAGGGCGCCGGCCGGCTCGATGAGGCGCAGCGGCCGTTCGACGGCGCGGACCTCGACGACGTCGCCCGACCTGGATCGGATAGTCCTCGCGGCCGTCGATCGAGACGAGCGCCTCGTTCGCGTCCACGACGCGACAGCGGACGACCTGCTGCGGGCTGACCACGACCGAGCGGATCGCCGAGAGGTAGGCCGCGATCGGCGTCACGACGAGATTACGACTGACCGGGTCGAGGATCGGGCCCCCGGCCGAGAACGAGTACCCGGTGGATCCGGTCGGGCTGGACACGACGAGGCCGTCCGCGACGAACGTCGCGAGGTGCGTGTCGTCGATCGCGACATCGAGCCGGCAGACGCGTGCCAGCGCCCCGCGAGCGACGACGAAATCGTTGAGGGCGACGTGGCGGAGCTCGTCGATCGGCTGGCCGTCGCGGAGGATCCGCCCTTCGAGCGCCATCCGCTCGTCGATGCGGTGGTCCCCGGCCACGATGCTCGCCAGCACGGTGTCGAGGTCGCCGGCCTCCGCCTTCGAGAGGAACCCGACCTTGCCGAGGTTGATCCCCAGGATCGGCACGTCCACCTCGGCGATGGCGCGCGCGGCGCGAAGGAACGTGCCGTCGCCGCCCAGCACGACCAGCGCGTCGGACGTCGGGAGCTGTTCGAGGAGCGCGGGCAGGTCGCCGGCCTGCGCCTGCCATTGGTCGACGCCGTGGACGCGGCACCAGCCGGCGGCGCGCGCGCTGAGGTCGATCGCCGCCTCGATGGTGGGGTTGTAGGCGAAGCCGATGCGCTTGACGCTCATCCGGTGGTCACCGCAGCGATCCGGTCCGGGATCTCGGCGCAGCCGGGGCCCGGCGCCAGGTGGACGAGGAACTCGCGGTTCCCCTCCGGTCCGAGGATGGGCGAGGCGATGACGTCGCGTGTCCCGAGCCCGAGGTCCTGCGCCTGGGCGGTCACTCGCTCGAGGACCTCGCGGTGGACGCTGGGGTCGCGGACGACGCCGTGGTCGGTCCGGCCCTTGCCGGCCTCGAACTGCGGCTTCACGAGCGCCACGATCCCGCCGCACGCGGCGCCAGCGTCGACATCACCGGGCCGAGGACCTTGCTGAGCGAGATGAACGACACGTCGATGGTCACGAGGGCGACCGGCTCTGGCAGCGCCCCGGCCGTCAGCGTCCGGGCATTGGTGCGCTCCATCGAGACGACCCGCGAGTCGCGACGGAGCGAGTCGGCCAGCTGTCCGCGTCCCACATCGAGAGCGTAGACGCGGGTCGCGCCGCGCTGCAACAGGACGTCCGTGAACCCGCCGGTCGAGGCGCCGACGTCGAGGCAGACCACACCGGCCGGGTCGATCCCGAACGCGTCGAGCGCCGCCGCCAGCTTGTGGCCGCCGCGGCTGACGTACGGCTCGGGCACCGCGACCTCGACCGGGGTGGCGGCATCCACGAGATCGCCCGGCTTGCGATCCAGGCGGGCGCCGTCCCCCTCCCCCACTCGGACCTTCCCGGCGAGCACGAGCGCCTGGGCGCGGCTTCGCGTCTCGACCAGCCCACGGTCGACGAGCAGCTGGTCGAGCCGGATCCGCTGGACCTTCGGCGAGGATGCGGGACTCACGCCCCTATCGTGGCACAGCCCGCTGCACGCGGACTCAACAGCCCTACGCGCCGACGGCCACCAGCAGGAAGTCCGTGCCGAAGGCGACGAGGAGGCCGACCAGGAGCGCGACGTTGGCGGCGGTCGGCTGCGCGAACTTCCGCGACGTCGCCATCATCTCGTTGAAGACGAAGATCAGGGCGCCCGCGGCCAGCCCGAGGAAGACGATCGACAGTAACGGCGACGTGAACGAGTAGCCGATCACGCCGCCGACGAACGTCGGGCCGCCACCGATCAGCCCCAGGAGCGCCAGGAACGCCCACGTCGGCCGCGTGCCCGTCGTCAGCGGCGCCGCGATGCCGAAACCCTCGGTGGCGTTGTGCAGCGCGAACCCGATCGCGAGGATGATCGCGAACGACGTCGCTCCGGTCACCGCCGACTGCCCGATCGCGAGGCCTTCGGAGAAGTTGTGGAGCCCGAGGCCGATCGCGGTCCCGAGCGCGATGTCGTGCGCGGAGACGCCCTCGATCCGGCGGTTCCGGAATTGCCCGGTCACCCAGACCAGGGACAGGAGACCGACCGCGATGGACAGCCCGAAGGCCGTCAGGTTGACGATGAAGTCGCTCGTCGGACCCTCGCCCGAGGTGGCCGCCTCGAGCGACGCCTCGACCGGCTCCACCGCCTGCGCGAGGATGTCCCAGATCAGGAACAGGATCACGCCGGCTGCGGCCGTCGTCAGGATGGCCTGCGTGCGGGTCGAAAGGTTCCGCAGCCGACCGACGGGCAGCCCGAGGTAGATGGTCAGACCGGCGAAGGCAGCGAGCAGTACGGTCTGTTCGAAGGTCACGGTCTCTCCGGGGACGGTTTGGGGAACCCTCGGAATCTAGGACCACCGGTCCGTCGCGTCAAGGCACCTTGTCACTAGAGCGCTAGGCGCCTTGCACCTGGATCCGGGACTAGGACCCTGGCCCGATCGACCAGGCGCCCGCGGCGCGGATCTCGAGCAGCGTGGTCTCGACGGGGAGCTTGACCTGGCCCTTGACGGGACCGCGCCCGTTGAAGAGCTCGACGTCGTCCTCGTCGGAGTGCGCGCGAAGGACGAACCGCGTCTTCCCGGTCGATCGCATCGCGACGGTGTCGCCGTCGGCACTCGGCGCCGCGAGGCGGACGAGCGCGTCGCCCTTGCCCTTCAGCGTGGATGTCCCATCCCAGGTGGTCGCGCCCGTGACCGGCTGGACCGCGATCGACCACGGCCCTTTCGCGTGCACCTTGAACGCCACGCTGTGGGCGTCGAGGTCGAACAGCACGACGCCCTTGTACTTGCCGTTGACCTTCGCGAGGGTGCCGGTCTCGGCTCCGGTCTCATCGAGCGCGCGGACGTCGAACACGCCGCCACCCGGATGGGAGAGCGCGGCGATCCCGACCGCGTCGTCGGGGATCTCGAAGGACACCGTCTTGTCGCCCTTGCCTTTGAGCGTGATCGGGTCGAAGAGGGTCGGCTCCCCTGCCCCGGCAAGGATCGGGGTCGGTTCGGGCGTGCTCGCGGTCCCGCTCGTCGGACCGGGCCGGGCCGACCCGGTGGCCCCCGACGGTGACGGGGTCTCGCTGCCGCAGGCGGCGACGAGGAGGACGAGGACGAGCGATCCGAGCGCGGACCATCGCTTCATTCGCGGCACCCTACCGCCGGCGTGGCGACGATGCAGCCCTCCGAACGGGAGTCTGTTGCCGCGAGGCACCGGGCCGCGCCCGCCGGCCGCCCTCAGCCGCCCGTCCCCGCCTTCGACCGACTGGGCGCCGCCTGCAGGACCTCGAGGGTGTCCCGGACCTGCCCCGCGAGGCCCGTGGCATCGAGGCGCAGCACCCGGCGGAGGTCCTTCACGGACCCGTGGTCGACGAAGCGGTCCCCGGGGATCCCCACGATCCGGACGGCGACGTCGCGCAAGGCCGGGTCCGTCAGTCGAGCCTCCTCGATCAGGTCGAGGACGCCGCTCCCGAAGCCGCCGGTGACGACGCTCTCCTCGAACGTCACGACGAGTCGCTTGCCGCGCGCGCCGTCGAGGATCAGCTGGCCGTCGAGCGGCTTGGCGAACCGCGCGTTGATGACGCCGATCGACCAGCCCTCGGCCGTGAGGGCGTCGGCGGCCTCCATGGCGCGCGCGACGATCGGCCCGAAGCCGACGAACAGCAGGTCGCGGCCCTCGCGGAGCACCTCGCCGCGACCGATCGGCAGGATCGCGGGCTCGACCGGGGCCAGACCGAAGCCCGCGTCGCGCGGGTAGTGGAGCGCGAACGGGTGGTCCTGGCTGAACGCGGTCCGCACGAGCGAGCGCAGCTCCTGCTCGTCGCGCGGCGAGGCGATGACGAGGTTCGGCAGCTGCCGCTGCGCCGGCAGGGTGAACATGCCCTGGTGGCTCGTGCCGTCCTCGCCGACGAGCCCGGCGCGGTCGACGGCGATGACGACCGGCTGGTCGTTCTGGCACACGTCGTGCACGGTCTGGTCGAACGCCCGCTGGAGGAACGTCGAGTACAGGGCGACCACCGGCCGCATCCCGCCGAGCGCGAGCCCGGTCGCGAGCGTCACCGCGTGCTGCTCGGCGATGCCGACATCGAAGAAGCGGTCCGGGAACTCGGCCTCGAAGCGGGACAGCCCCGTGCCGGTCGGCATGCCGGCGGTGATCCCGACGATGCGCCGATCGGTCTTCGCGAGCTCGACCAATTCGGAGGCGAAGACGGCGGTGTAGTTCGGCTGCTTGGCGGGCGCCTCGTGGACGACCGCCGGCGGGGCGGCGTCGTCGGACATCGATTCGGTGGGGAGGAGCGGCGCCATCGGTGGCAGGGCCGCGCCATGGAAGCTCACCTGGTCGGCCTCGGCCGGGCGGAACCCCCGGCCCTTCTGCGTTCGGACGTGCACGATCGTCGGACCCGGCAGCGCCAGCGCGCGGCCGATCGTCTCGAGGAGCGCGTGGATGTCGTGGCCCGGGACGACCCCGATGTAGGTGATCCCGAGGTCCTCGAACAGCTGGCCGGGCTGCGCGAAACGCACGACCGAGGCTCGGAGACGCCGGGACAGCTCCAGGACGTGCGGCCCGACGACGGGGATGCGCTCGACGCGTCGAGTCGTACGCGCTCTTGCCGTGCTGCCAGGCGCTCGAGAGCTTGATCTGGCTGAGGTACTTCGAGAAGGCCCCGACGGTGGGGCTGATCGACATCTCGTTGTCGTTGACCACGATGAGCATCTGGGTCTGGCGATGCCCGATGTCGTTGAGCGCCTCGAGCGACAGGCCGCTCATCAGGGCCGCGTCGCCGACCACGACCGCGATGCGCTCCAGGCCGTGCCGGAGGTCGCGGGCTTCGGCGAGCCCCTCGGCGATCGAGAGGCCGGTGCCGGCGTGCCCGCCGTCGAAGACGTCGTGTGGCGACTCGGTCCGACGCGGGAAGCCGCCCACGCCGTCGAGCTGCCGGAGCGTGCCGAACCGTTCGAGCCGTCCGGTCAGGAGCTTGTGCGGGTACGCCTGGTGCCCGGTGTCCCACACGATCCGGTCACGGGGCGACTCGAGGAGCCGATGGAGCGCCAGCGTGAGCTCGACCACGCCGAGCGATGACCCGAGATGCCCGCCGGTGACGGCGACGGTCTCGATGATCGTCTCGCGGATCTCGAGCGCGAGCTGGGCGAGCTGGACCTCGTCGAGACCACGGAGGTCAGCGGGCCCGGTGAGGTCGGGGAGGATCGGCACGACGGCGGACTCCTTGGCGCGTGGTCGGAGCGTCGGTTGGCAGTGTAAACCTGTTCCCTGCAGGTGGCGGGTTTCCCGGCGACGGCCGGGTGCTACGTTGGGCAGGTTCGCGACTGGGACGGATTCGCTGAGGAGCACGTGATGGATGGATCGGTCATCGACGAGCTGCGACGGTCGATCCACGGCCGCGTGGTGACGCCCGCGGACGACGACTTCGATGACGTGCGGCAGACCTTCAACGCGACGGTCGCTCGCCGACCGCCGGTGATCGTGCAGGCGGCTGACGCCGACGACGTGGTCACCGCCGTGCGGGTGGCCGCCGCTGCCGGGTTGCCGATCGCCGTCCGCGGCGGCGGCCACAGCGTGGCGGGGCACGCGATCGCCGAGGACGCCGTCAACATCGATCTCCGCCGGATGCGTGGCGTGAGCGTCGATCCCGCCACGCGCCGGGCCCGCGTCCAGGGCGGCGCGCTCTGGGAGGACGTGGACCGGGCGACGATGCCGCACGACCTGGCCACCACGGGCGGCACGTTCTGGGACACCGGCGTCGGCGGGCTGACGCTCTCCGGCGGCCTCGGATACCTGATGGGTACGGCCGGGCTCACCTGCGACAACCTGATGCGGGCGACGGTCGTCACCGCGTCGGGCGAGGTCGTGGAAGCCGGTCCGGCGGGCGATCCGGAGCTGCTGTGGGCGCTGCGCGGCGGCGGCGGCAACTTCGGGGTCGTCACCGAGTTCGAGTTCCAGCTCCACCCCATCGGGTCGTGGCAGGTGGGTCGCTACGTGGCGCCCCTGGACGGTGGGGCCGACGCCCTCGTGGCCCTCGCCGACTACGTGCGCCAGATGCCCGACGAGATCGTCATGTTCGTCGAGGGCCCGTCCGCGGCCACACCGGCACCGATCGGGGAGGATGCGACCGGTCCCTTCGACCACATCGTCTGCTCCCTGATCTTCCAGGGCACGTCGGCCGAGGCCGAGGCCGCGTTCGCGCCGCTGGCCGCGACGCCGTACTGGAGCGGCGAGGTCAAGACCGAGACCTATGAAGCCATCCAGAGCGACGGCGTCCTGCCGTTCGGCCTGCGCCACTACTGGAAGGGCTATTTCCTGCGCGATGTCGACCGGTCCGCGGCCGAGGCGATCACCGAGGCGATGCGGACGCGGCCGCAGTACCCGTCGTTCGTGCTCTTCGAGGCGATCAACGGACGAGCGCGGGTCGAACCCGAGGGTGGCGCCGCCTTCGGCCAGCGCGAGGCCCGCTGGAACGTCAGTGCCATCGCGATCTGGGAAGACCCCGCGGACGACGACGCGCACGTGGCGTGGGCGCGGCAGACCGCCGCCGCGCATCGCCCCGTCGTCCTACAGCGGCGCCGGCTACGGGAACTACGCCTCGGCCGACGAGACGGCCGAGCGGGTGCGCGCGGGGTACGGCCCTGAGCGGTTCGCGCGGCTCCAGGCGGTCAAGCGCCGCTACGACCCGGACAACCGGTTCCGGTTCAACCTCAACGTGCCGCCAGGTCCGCCAGCTTCGTGACGGTGTTCCAGTTGCGCGAGGTCGAGGTGACGCCGAGCCGTCGTTCGATGACGTCGTTCGTGAGCCGCGAGCGGCCGGCACCGTCGCGATACCAGACGTAGAGCGCTCGCTCGCCGAGCCGGATGACGTCCGGCGCGAATCGGTCCTGGTCGATGGTGTCGAAGCGGCCTGGCGCTGGATCGCCGGACAGGAACGCCACGTGGAGCTTCGACGGCTCCGCGACCCCGTCCGGCAGCGGGTTGGCCGCGATGACGCGCCCGAGGTCCGCGCCCGTCCGGACGAGCACCGCGACGGACAGGCCGAGTCGCGCCAGGATGGCCGCCTCGATCGTCGCGGCGACCGCGTCCGGGTCATGCGGGTCGTCATCGACGGTCAGGAGCGCGTTGCCGCTCTGGAGGAGCGTCTCGACGTCGCGATAACCGGCATCGGTCAGGAGTGACCGCAGGTCGGCCATCGCGACCCGCTTGTTGCCGCCCACGTTGATGCCCCGCAGGAGCGCGACCAGGCGCGTCACGCGGCGAGCTCGTCGCTAGCCGTTGGGTTCGTCGATCGCCTCGTCGGGTGCGACCGGGCGGGTCTCGAGGGTGCCGCCGGCGCGCGACACGAGCTGCTCGAGCCGCAGTTGCGCGTCGTTCAGCAGGCGGTCGCAGCGGTCGATGAGCGCCGCGCCACGCTCGTGGAGCGTGAGGGCCTCCTCCAGCGGCTGGCCGCCGGCCTCGAGCTCCGCCACCGTCCGCTGGAGCTCCGCGAGGGCGTCATCGAAGGCGAGGTCCTCGACGCGTGGCGGCTGGGCGGCGTCGTTCACGAGGGCTCCTCGTCGTCATCGTCACGGGAGGCGAGCCGGCCGATCGCCGGTGCCAGCATCATACCGAGCCGCACCCCGACGACGGCGAGCACGGCCACGAGGCCGAGGAAGATCAGCAGGTCCATCCGTCGCCGACCCTACCCGGCCGACTCGTCCACGGTCGCGCCGATCGTGCCGGTCGCGACGCGGATGTCGACGCCGGTCCCGACCGGGGCGTCGCCGGCGGCCCGGATGATGGCCCCGTCCGGGCGGCGCCGGACGATCGCGTAGCCGCGGTCGAGGGTCGCCTGCGGACCGAGGACGGCGAGCGCCGCCGCCGACGCATCGAGCGAGGCTCGGGCCGCCGTCAGGCGACCCTGGGTGAGCCGTGGCAGGACCGAGGCGGCGCGCTCGAGGCGACCGCGATCCCGGCCGAGCCGCGCATCGAGGGCGCGTGTGGCGCGGTCGAAGAGCAGGCCGACCTGCTCTCGTGACGCCACGAGTCGATTGGCCGGGCCGACGCGCTCCAGCGCCCGTCGTTCCGCCGAGAGATCGCGGGTCGCGCTGGACAGGCGCGCCGCCGTGACGGCCGAGAGTCGCGCCCCGGCCCGGCGGAGCGCCGCCGACATCTCGGTCCGGTCGGGGACGACGATCTCGGCGGCCGCGGACGGGGTCGGCGCCCGGACGTCCGCCGCGAAGTCCGCGAGGGTCACGTCGATCTCGTGCCCGACGCCGCAGACCACGGGGATCGGGTGGCCGACGACCGCGCGCACGACGCGCTCGTCGTTGAACGACCAGAGGTCCTCGAGCGAGCCGCCGCCTCGCGCCAGGATCGTGACCTGGGGCGCCTCGACGGCGCGGCCCGCGGCGACCAGCTCGTCCCGATGACGCTCGAGCCGGCGGAACGCGGACACGATGCTCGCCGGCGCTTCCTCGCCCTGGACCTTGGTCGGCACGAGCAGCACCCGGGCGATCGGCCAGCGGCGCGCGAGGACCGTGACGATGTCCTTCCAGACCGCCCCGGTCGGGCTGGTGATGACGGCGATCGTCCCCGGGCGGGTAGGAAGCGGGCGCTTCCGCGCCGGGTCGAAGAGGCCCTCGGCGGCAAGTCGGGCCTTCAGCTCCTCGAAGCGGAGGGCGAGGTCCCCCACCCCGGCCGGCTGGAGCGCCTCGACGTAGAGCTGCAGGGCACCCTGCGGCTCGAAGAGGTCCATCCGCCCGTGCGCGACCACACGGAGCCCGGCGCGCGCCTCGAACACCGACCGGAGGCGGTCGTCACGGAACCACACGCACTGGAGCTGGCTGCGCTCGTCCTTGAGCGTGAAGTAGGCGTGACCGGCCGACGAGATGGTGACGCGGCCGATCTCGCCCTCGACCCACAGGTCCGCGAGGCGCGGGTCCTCGCGGATGGCGCCCTTGATCGCCCGGGTGACCTCGGTGACGCCGAGGATCCGGACGCCGAACGTGCCAGGCGGGGTGACGCTCGCGGGCCGGGGATCGGCGGTGTCCACGGCAGGACCGGGTCAGACCCGGGTCTGGTACTCGCCCGTCCGGGTGTCGACGCGGATCGTGTCGCCGATCTCCACGAAGATCGGGACGGTCACGACGAGGCCGGTCTCGGTGGTGGCGTTCTTGCGGGCGCCCGTCTGCGTGTCGCCCGCGAACCCGGGCTCCGTGTCGGCGACGACCAGGTCCACGGTGACCGGGAGCTCCACGCCGATGGTCTCGCCCTGGTAGCTCGTCCGGTCCAGGGTCATCCCGTCCTTGAGGTAGCGGGCGGTCTCGCCGAGCTGGTCGGTCGTGAGGACGAACTGGTCGTACGTGTCGTTGTCCATGAAGTGGTAGTCGTCGCCGTCGCGGTACAGGAACTGCACCGGGCGCTTCTCCATGGACGCGCGCGGCCACTTCGTCCCGGCCTGGAAGGAGCGCTCCACGGTCTGGCCGCGCTTGATGTTGCGCAATGTGATGCGAACCTGCGCCGAACCGCGGCCCATCTTGATGTGGTGGTAGTCGAGGATCTGCCAGAGCTCGCCGTCGAGCTCGATGGCGACGCCCTTCTTCAGTTCACCGGTGCTGATCATGTCGAGGTGGGCTCCTGGGGGCGACCGCGGGGCGCGCGCACGCGGGGTTCGCGGTTCGAGGGTGGTTGGCCCGTCATTCTAGCCGAGCCGGCCACCGCGTCCGCGGCGGCGTTCAGTCCTCACGCTGCAGCGCGTCGAGACGAGCCTGGTACTCGCTCGGGTCGATCTCACCGCGTGCGAGGCGGGCCTTGAGCTCGGCGACGGCCGGGTCCTCGCTCGGCGGAACGCTCCGGCGGATGGCCCAGACGATCACGCCGACGATGAGCACGGTCGTGACGATCGGCACCGCGAACGCGAGGACGAACATCGGGCCGAGGAACCCGAACGGGTCGAAGGACATGGCCGACAGCGTAGCGGCGGCACATCTGGGCCGTCAGCTCCCGACGGCGGCGGAGTCGGACGCCGCCGTGCCGCCGCGCTGCCGAGCGCCGTGGCCGCCGCAGGCCGCCGCGGGTGCCCGCCGCGCCTGCCGTGGCCGCCGCAGGAATCCCACTCCTAGGATCCGGGCTTGGTGCCCCTCTTCCGCGAAGGTGAGCGCCTGTCACACCCTATCGGCTCGTGGTCCACGCGCACCGGAGCTCGATCGCGCGTGGACTTGAGGCGCGGCAGGCCCCACACGTGCCGATGTAGGAACCGGATTCCTAGACGCGCGACGGTCAGCCCCCGACGACGATGACCTCGCGTGGGAATCGCGTGAGGCGTTCCACCCGACGGGCGGCCGCGTCCAGCAGGACAAGGTCCTCGATGCGGACGCCGGTCTCGCCGTCCAGGTAGACGCCTGGCTCCACCGAGAACACGGTCGGACTCGGCAAGGGCGCGTCCGCCGCGGCCTTGCCGAGGCTCGGGCCTTCATGCGTGGCCAGCCCGATCCCGTGGCCCGTCCCGTGCCCGAAGTGCTCGCCGTGTCCGGCCTCGGCGATCGTGGTCCGCGCCACGGCGTCCACGGCCAAGCCGCTCGGGACCGGCTCCCCGGCTGCGACGGCGCGCTCGACCGCCTCGATCGCGTTCGCCTGGGCCGCGGCCACGAGCTCGTAGATCGCCAGGTCGCGCGCCTGCGGCTCGCCGACGAACAGCGTGCGCGTCATGTCGCTGCGGTAGCCGTCGACCTGGGCCCCGAAATCGAAGAGGAGGACCGCCCGGTCGAGGACCGGCTCGTCGCGTGGAGAACCGTGCGGCAGTGCCGCCTGCGGCCCGGAGAGCACGGCGCCGACGAAGGCCACCGACTCCGCGCCACCGGTGCGGATCGCCCATTCGAGCTGGAGCGCGAGCGCGGCCTCGGTCACGCCGGGACGGATCGACGGCAGCAGCGCGGCCAGCGCCCGGTCCGCCACCGCGCAGGCCGCGGCCACCCGCTCGAGCTCGGCCGGCTCCTTGGTCGCCCGGTCGGCCTCGACCCACCCCTCCACCGGGACGAGCTCGACGTCCGGCGCGGCGGCCTGGAGACGCGCCCACGTCGCCTGCGAGACGAACCCGGCCTCGACCGCGACCCGTCGCGCCCCCACGGACGCGACGAGTCCGGCCCAGCGCGACGGCAGGTCGTGGTACGCCTCGAAGAGCCGGGCGTCCGGCGCCTCGCGCCGCACCTGGATCGCGTACCGCGAGTCGGCGAGCACGACCACCTCGTCGCCGCCCACGAGGAACTGGCCCGACTGGCCGGCCACCTTCTCCTCCCCTTCGCCAAGGACCATGCCGGTCAGGTATCGCGTGTGCTCGGGTCGGACGCCGAAGTACGCGTCGACACCAGCGGCCGCGAACCGGTCGCGGAGACGTCCGAGGCGGGCCGGGCGGGCGGCGCGGTCCGCGTCGAACCAGGCGACGCGCTGGGCGGCGGTCGGCGGGGCGGCGAAGTCGGCCGGCGTCGGCCGGGCCGCTCCGTCAGCCACCGGCCGGCTGGTACTTCGCGACGTTCTTGAGGTGCTGCTTGTAGGTCTTCGCGAAGGCCGTCGTGTCGGACCCGTCGTTCTTCGCGATGAAGAACAGGTACCCGTCCTTCGTATCGGGGTCCAGGGCGGCGTCGAGCGAGGGTAGCGTCGGCGTCGCCAGGGGGCCCGGGGGCAGCCCCTTGCTCGTGTAGGTGTTGTAGCCGGCGAGGTCGTCGGGCAGCGCGTCGGTGGTCAGGCCGCCCTTGATCGGTGCCCAGAACACGTAGTCCTTCCATGTCGCGAAGGGCTTGTCACGCAGCGTGAGCGTGTCGTGCAGATAGAAGATCGTGGGGTCCGACTGGAGCAGCTGCGTCGGGAAGAGCGCCGGGTCAAGGCGGTTCTGGTACACGCCGGCGATGAGCGGGCGCTCCTCGTCGAGCTTGGCCTCGCGCTCGACGATCGACGCGAGGGTCAGCACCTCGTAGAACGAGAGCCCGCGCGACTTGGGGACGTCCATCCGCTCGGGCCCGACGTTCTTCGCGAAGTTGTCGAGCATCAGGCGGACCAGCTCGTCGGCCGTCGTGTCCGGCAGGATCTTGTAGGCGGCGGGCCACAGGAACCCTTCCAGCGTCGCGCCCTTCGGCGCGTCGGCGAGGATCTTCTTCAGCCACGGATAGTCGTTGATGAGGTCCTTCGGGGGGTTCGTGACCTCGTCGTAGAAGTCCTTGGGGTCCATGTCCAGCGGCAGTGTCTGGAGCTTGGCCGTGATCTGCTCGAGGCGCAGGCCGGTGCGGAGTCCGAGATCGACGTAGGGCACCGGGGCCGGGGCGAGCAGCGAGGTGACCATCTCGGCGGGGGTCATGTTCTTCCGAAGCAGGAAGGTGCCGGCCTGGAGCTTCCCCGTCAGGGCCTGCTCCGTGGCGATGAACACGAAGGCGCGGTCGTCGAGGAGCAGGCCCTCCTGCTCCAGGCGCGTCGCGATCGTGGAGGCGGTGTCGCCGGACTGGACGACGAATTCGATCTGGGCCGGATCCGTCGAGGCCGGCGTCGTCATGGCCGCGCCGATGTCCGCCTCGACGACGTCCTTCACGAACGGCATGGAGAGGGCCGCGGGGTTGTCCTTGGCCCAACCCAGGACCGCGCTGTTCACGAGCGGCCGCAACGCCGTCAGCATGACCACGAGGACCAGGCCGCCGAGCACCAGGGCGAAGATCAGGAACTTGAGGACGCCGCCGATCCCGCCACCGCCACGACCGTTCCGCCCGTTCCGACCGTCGCGCATGACCGGCTCGGAGAACGGCGGGATGACCTCCGTGGCATACGCCTCCTCGTCGTACGGATGGGCATGCGGGGAGCGTGCGTCGCGGGGGCGTCCGCCGGAGCGGAGCGTCATGGTCGGCTCTCCGAGGGGTCGCTGGTCGGGGTCAGGGACGATCGGGTCCCGGCGCGGGCGTCGAGCTCATCCTGGAGGATGATCGCGGCCGCCTCGCGGTCCACGCGAGCCCGATAGGCGTCACGCTGGGCTCGCGTCGGCGGTCCGCCCGACCGGCCTCGCTTCATCGGACCGAGACGGTCCTCCGCGAGGTGGCTGGTCAGTCGCTCGTCGCGAAAGGTTAGCGGCAATCGCAGATCCGCGGCGACCGCGGTCCCCCACGATCGCGTCAGCGCGGCTTGTGGGCCTTCCTCGCCCGAGACGTCGTACGGCAGCCCGACGACGAGTTCCCCGACCAGGTGTGCCTCGACGAGGGCTCGCAGGGCGGTCACGTCACCAGCGCGGTCGCGGGCGCGGCGCAGCGTGGTCAGCGGCCGCGCGGCCGCGCCGTCGCCATCCGCCACGGCGACCCCGACGCGCTTCTCGCCGAGGTCGATGCCCAGGATGCGACTCACGGCGCCGGCGACGGTGAGGCGGTCTCGATCCGGACGGCGTCGTTCACGCTGAGGTCCACGCGGCCGTCGATCGTCGGGATGGTCGACACCCAGTCCGGCCAGGCGGCGAGTTCCACGGCGCCGTAGGCCGCCAGGATCCGCTTGGCGTCGTCCAGCGTCTTGCCGAGGACCTGGTGCTTGAGCTGCGCCGGGTCGAGGATCGCGGTCTCGCGGGCCGACGCGGTCGCGGGGAAGCTGATCCGCCCGCCGGTGACCACGGCCGGGTCCACGGTCACCTCCACGGAGCCGTCCACGAGACGGTGGCCGCTGTCGATGCCCGCCTTGAGGCGTTCGGCGGCGATGGCCTTGACCGGGTCCGCGTTGACGGCCGTCGCGGTGCCGGTGGCCGTCACGCCGAGGTCGAACGATTCGATCTCCTGGTCGACGAGCGATGCCGGGTCGACGGTGGGCGTGGACGACCCGAGGAGCCGGGTCTCCGGGAAGACCGTGGCGCCCGGCGACGCGATGCTCGGATCCTTGAGCTGTTCCACGAACGCGGCGTCGAGCTGCGCCGTGAGCGACGTCATCGCGCCGTCGACATCCGCCTGCGTGACCTTCGGGAACTCGTCGTGCTTGCCGCCGGTGGTGGCGTCGGGGTTGTTGACGTCGAGCGAGATGGGGTCTTCGCCGCGAGGGATGACCGTGATGGTGTTCGGTTCGACGTTGCCTTCCGTCCCGGCCTTGACCGCCGTGACCTTCACGCTCGCGGTCTTGGGGAACACCTGGAGCCCCACGATGTCGGCGCGCGGCACCGTGACCGTGGCCATCGTGCGGAACCGCGTGCCGTTCGGCGTGCTGACGATGCTGCCCCCGGGGATCGTGTTCGAGGACGTGAAGTCCTTGTTGCGGAACCGGACGATGCCGGTGGCCTTGGCCTGCTCCACGCGCTTGCCGGTCGCCGGGAACGTCCCGCTGGTGGCGACGTCGACCGTCACCGTCTCGGCGGGCACGACCGGCGGGTCGCTGGTGGCATCGGGCGCGGTGGCACCAGGATCGGCCTCGATCGTCATCGCGACGGGGCCGAGCGACTGCTCCTTCGGCGTCACGACGATCGTCGCGGATGGCAGGAACAGGTACGCGCCGACGCCAGCCACGAGGATCACGAGCGCCAGCGCCCCGAGGGCCACCGCGAGCGGCGTGCGGCTCCGGCTCCCGGACGATGGGCGGGCCGCATCCCTTCCGGGTCGGCCGGCGAGCCGCGGTTCGGTCGGACCGCTCACGGTCGAGGTCACCGGGACCGGGTCCGGGTCCGGACGGACCGGCGGCGTGGCCGCGATCGCCGCGGCGGCGGTCGCAAGCTCGGCCGTCTCCATCTCATCGAGCGTGGCCTGCTGCGGTGGCCGTGCGGCCTTCGACGCGCGACGCTTGGTGCCGGACGCGGGGACGCGGGCGGCCTCCCCGCTGGTTGGCTCGGTCGGCTCCGCGGACGTCGCGGATCCGGCGGTCGCCGCCGCTCCGGCCGCGCCCGTCGCGAGCCCGGCCGCGGCGACGCCGGCCGCACCGCCGGTCCCGTCGCCGCGGGGCGGCTTGGGCGCCTCCTCGGACGCCTCGTATTCCGCGATCGTGCTGAAGACGGGGAGCCCGGCCGAGGCCGCGAGCGCCCGGGTCGCCGCGTCCCCGGCGACGACCGAGAGACGCTTCTCGTGGGTGAGGGCGTCGCGGGAGAGCAGCCGGAAGTTGATCCGCGACGTCGCGACGCGCGACCCGTACGGCAGGACCACGGCGACGCGCCGCCCCTCGGCCGCGCGGATGCGCGCCGCCGCCGAGGTGATCTCGTCGTCGATATCGAGGTAGATGATCCCGCCGGCCACGTTCAGACCTTCATCGCGCGCAGGACCCGCCGCAGGGCAGCGTCGAGCGGATCCTCGGTCGTCTGCAATTCGATCGCCTGGTACGCGAGGCCGAGCGGCGTGACGTCCTGCTGGTCGACCAGCAGGTCGGTGGAGTCGGAGATCGTCTCGATCTGATCTGGAGCCATCACCGTGACCTCGGGTGGTCGGGCGAACGGCAGGCTCTTGAAGAATGCCTCAGATGCCAGCGCCGTGCGGATCTCGGGCAGGCGCGACCCGCCGCCGCACAGGTAGATCCGACCCGGGAGGAGCTCCCCGCCGGACAGCTCCTCCATCACGAGCTCGACGCCCGCGGCCCAGACGCGGACGTCGTCGCCCACGATCTCGGCGACGTTGTCGCGGTCGTCGACGGGCAGGCCCCGGGCGTAGTCCACCTTCACGGCCTCGGCACGCGGGAACGGCAGGTCGAGGCGGTCCGCGAGACTCTTCGTGAACGCGCGGCCGCCGAGCGCGAACATCCGGGTGCCCTCGATGCCGCCCTGGCGGACCAGCGCCACGTCCGTGGTCCCGCCGCCGACGTCGATGAAGAGCGCGCCGGACTGGCGGATCTGGTCGCTGCCGAGGACCCGCGCGACCGCGTACGGCTCGGCCACGATCTCGAGGAGCTCCAGGTCCAGCTGGCTTGCGACGCTCTGGAGCGCGCCGAGATGGACGAGCGGAGCGAACGCGTTGAAGATCCCGATCTTCACGTGCCGACCCTGGAACCCGACCGGGTTGGTCAGCGCGTAGCCGTCGATCGAGGCGCCCGTGATGGCCGCGTGGACCAGCCGGACGTCCACGTGGGGCAGCCCGGTCTCCCAGATGATCGCGCGCTCGGCCTCGTGGAGCGCCTCGCGCTGGACCACGTCGATGAGCTTCTGGAGCTCGTTCTCGGTGATCGGCTGGTCGGGTTTCTTGCGCTCCTGGGAGTGGGTGGTGGTGAAGCCCTTCACGAGCTCGCCGGCGATCCCGATCACGACCTGCGTGGGACGGAACCCGGCCATCTCCTCGGCTTCCTGGAGCGCGACGGCGCAGTTGTCGACCACCGCGGCGATGTCGGCGACCGTGCCCGACTGCATGTGCGACAGCCCCTGGCGCTTGCGGCCGACACCACGCACGGTGCCGTGCCCCGCGGCGTCGATGTCGAAGACGAGGGCCTTGGCGAACTCCGTGCCGACGTCGAGCGCCGTGCACGCGGCAAGGCTCTCCCCCTCGTCGCGTTGCCAGATCCGGCGCCAGAAGGCCATCAGGCCGCCGTTTCGATGGCGGCCCGGATCGCGGCGAGGGCGGCAGGCAGGCCTTCGCGACGAGTGCCCTTGCCCTGCGCCATCTCGGGGCGGCCGCCGCCCCGGCCGTCGATGGCGGTCATCGCCGCGTTCACGAGCGCCCCGGCCGAGATGCCGCGGGTCGTCAGGTCCGGCGACACCGTCACGAAGAGCTGCGGCTCTTCCGCGTCGAGCGCCAAGGCGACCACCCCCGATCCCAACGCGGCGCTGACCGCGCGGGCCGCCCCTTTGAGCGCTTCCATCGAGTCGTATGGGGCGGCACCCGCGACGAGCCGGACGCCGGGCGCCACGTCCGCGGCCGCGGCGAGGAGCTGCTCGGGCGTGGCGACCCCGCCCGCGCCGCCGGCCTTCAGGCGTCGCCTCGTCTCGCGCAGCTCGTCCTGGAGCGCGGCGACCCGTTCCGGGACGGCCTCGAGCGTCTGGGCGCCGAGCGCCTCGGCGGCTCGCTCCAGGACGTCGACCCGTTGCCGGCCCAGCGCGTCCGCGGCAGCGCCGGTGACGGCCTCGATCCGGCGCATGCCGGTGCCGATGCTGCGCTCGCCGGTGATCGTGAAGCCGCCGATCTGGCCGCTGGCGCGGCAATGCGTCCCGCCGCACAGCTCGAACGAGTAGTCCTGGACACGGATCGTCCGCACGGTCTCCCCGTACTTCTCGTCGAAGAAGGCGTCGGCGCCGCCCTCGATCGCCTCGGCCATGCTCATGAACGCGATCGAGACGGGCCGGTCCTCGCGGATGATGCGGCGGACCTCGTCCTCGATCGCGCGCTTCTCGTCGTCGGTGAGGGCGCGGTCCAACGGGAAGTCGAAGCGGAGGTAGTCCGGCGTGACGAGCGAGCCGGCCTGGCGAGCCTTCTCGCCCACCACGTTCCGCAGAGCCCGATGCAGCAGGTGCGTGCCCGTGTGGTTGCGCATCGTGTGCGCGCGGCGCTCGGCGTCCACGACCGCCTCGACCGTCTCGCCGACACGGAGGCGACCCCGGAGCGTCCCGCGCTGGACGAACAGGCCCGCAAGCGGCTTCTGCGTGTCCTCGACGTCGAACAGGACGCTCCCGCCGCCGGGCTCGCGCAATGTCCCGCGGTCGCCGATCTGCCCGCCGCCCTCGCCGTAGAACGGCGTCCGGTCGAGGACGACCTCCGCCTCGCCGTGCCCGGTGAGCTCGTCGTACTCCATGCCGTCGCGGATGATCGCCACGACCCGGGCGTCGGACGCGGTCGTCTCGTAGCCCAGGAACGCCGTATCGCCCGTGCGGGCCTGGATGGCCTGGTACAGCGAGATGAGCTCTGCGTGCTTGGCGAGCTCGGCCTTCTTGCCGGAGCGGGAGCGCTGGCGTTGTTCGGCCAGGGCCGCGTCGAACCCGTCGCGGTCGACCCCGACGCCGTATTCGGCAGCGAGCTCGATGGTCAGGTCGATCGGGAACCCGAACGTGTCGTGGAGCCTGAAGGCGACGGCACCGGGCAGTTTCGGCGCATCCGGCCGGGAGCGCCTCGGGCCGACGGCCGATGACCCGCTCCGACGTCGCCAGGCCGGCGAGCGCCTCCTCCAGGAGCCGCGTCCCCGCATCGAGCGTGCGGCCGAACTGCGCCTCCTCGCGGGCGATGGCGGCAAGGACCTCCTCGCGACGCTCGACGAGATGCGGATAGGCCTCGGCCATGATCGCGATGACGACTTCCGCGAGGTCCGCGAGGAACGGCTCGCGGCGCCCGAGGAGCCGGCCGTGCCGCACCGCGCGACGGACGATCCGGCGCAGGACGTACCCCCGCCCTTCGTTGGAGGGCAGCACGCCGTCGGCGATGAGGAACGTGACCGCGCGCGAGTGGTCGGCGATCACCTGGTAGCTGAACCGCTCCGCCTCGAAATCGCCCGGGTCGTGACCGAGGAGCGCGCGGAGGCGGTCGTGGATCGGCGTGAAGAGGTCCGTGTCGAAGTTCGACGGGACCTGCTGGAGCACGCTCGCCAGCCGCTCGAGGCTCATCCCCGTGTCGATGCTCTTGAACGGCAGCGGGTGGCGCCCGTCGGCCCGCTGGTCGAACTCCATGAACACGAGGTTCCAGATCTCGAGCCAGCGCGGACAGTTCTCCGAGTGGTCCGGGACGCACTCCGGCCCCTCGGAGAGGTGCGCGCCGCGGTCGAAGTGGATCTCGCTGCACGGCCCGCACGGGCCGGTGTCGGCCATCCGCCAGAAGTTGTTGTCGTCGCCCGCGTCGACATCGCCCCAGCGCGCCATCCGGTCCGGCGGCAGGCCGATCTCGTCGCGCCAGACCGCCCAGGCGACGTCGTCGTCGGTGTACGTGGTGGCGGCAAGCCGCTCTTCGGGGATGCCCAGGTCCTTGGTCAGGAAGTCCCACGCGAAATGGATCGCCTCGCGCTTGAAGTAGTCGCCGAAGCTCCAGTTGCCGAGCATCTCGAAGAACGTGTTGTGGCGCGTGGTCCGGCCGACCTCCTCGAAGTCGTTGTGCTTGCCGGCGACTCGCAGGACCCGCTGGTAGTCCACCGCCCGGGTATACGAGCGCGTCTCCGACCCGGTCAGGACCTCCTTGAACTGGACCATCCCGGAGTTCGTGAAGAGCAGCGTCTGGTCGCCGGCCGGGACGAGGCTGGCGCTCGCGACGTGGGCGTGGCCGCGCTCCTCGAAGAACTCGACGAAACGGCGGCGGATCTCGGCGGCGGACCGGGACGTGATCCGGGGGTCGTGCTGGGCGGTCGGGGACGGCATCGCGCGCAATGGTACCGAACGGGCGACCGGCCACGGCCACGATGGGGCAGTCGGGGCGATCTAGTCGGGCGTCGCGACGTCCTTCGGCTTGACGACGGGGGCGTCGGGCACGGACCGGGGCCGACGGGCGGCCGGCCGGCACGGTGGCGGCGGCGCGACCACATGGACGACCCGGCGAGCACCGCGCCCACGAGGGCGCCGATGGTCAGTCCGCGCAGGAACGTGGCGGCTGGTCGCGAGCTTCGTCGTCCGCGCTCACGACCACGGTTCTCCGACGGCCCGAGCACCGAGACGACGCTGACGACGAGCGATGCCGATCCAGGCCACGACCGATCGCCGCGACCAGGCGGAAGTCGCCGATCGGAGCCGATCGTCAGCCCGAGGCGGTCGCCCAGCGTGTCACCGGCCCACGCCCCGAGGATGGCCGCGGCGACGATGAGCGGCAGCCGCCCGCCGCCCGTCCCGCGGATCACCAGCCAGAGGGCGGCGTTCGCGACCCCCACCAGGATCCGCCAGCACCAGCGCCGGCCCGACACTCACGCCGACGCCGCGAGGGCCGGGTCGCGGGCGATCCGGCCGCCACCGAGCACCTGGTCGCCGTCGTAGAGGACCGCCGCCTGGCCCGGCGCCACGGCCCACACCGGCGCGTCCGTGGTGACCGTCCATCGCGATGGTCACCGGCGGCCGGTCCACGGTGGCCGGGACCGGGATCGCCGCGGTGGCGGATCCGGACCCGGCGCGGAACGTCGCGGCCGCGGGCGCATCGCCCGCGACGAACGACGCGCGTTCGAGCTCGACGGTGTGCGTCTCGAGGTCCTCCCGGCGGCCGAGCTGGATGGTGTTCGTCAGCGGGTCGATCCGACTGACGTAGCGCGGCTCGCCGAGGGCCACGCCGAGACCCTGCCGCTGGCCGACCGTGTAGCCGGCCGCGCCGTGGTGCTCGCCGACCCGTTCGCCGTCGACGTCGAGGAGCGGTCCGGGCTCCGCGCACCCATCCGGCTCGCTCGCGGAGCGCGTCGCGGTAGTCGCCGCCCGGGACGAAGCAGATCTCCTGGCTCTCGGGCTTGTCGGCCGTGGCCAGGCCCAGGTCGCGGGCGACCGCGCGGACCTCGGGCTTGGTGAGCTCGCCGAGCGGGAACCGCGCGTGCTCCAGCTGGTCCTGCCGCAGGCCGTACAGGAAGTAGGTCTGGTCCTTGTCCTCGTCGACGGGCTCGGCAGGAGCCTCGCCCGGCCGTCGTCGCCGATCGTCGCGGCGCGCGTAGTGGCCGGTCGCGACCGCCTCGCACTCGTAGAGGTGCCGAGCGCGGCCGAGCAGCGCCCCGAACTTCACGTACGTGTTGCAGTCGACGCACGGGCTCGGCGTCCGCCCGTCGAGATACGCGTCGAGGAACGGCTGGAGGACGCCGGCGTCGAACTCGCGCTCGAGGTTCATGACGTAGAACGGGATGCCGAGCTGTGCGGCGACGCGCCGGGCGTCGTCGGCGGCGTCGAGCGAGCAGCAGCTCTTCTTGAACTCGGAGTACGTGTCGGCGACGTCGTGGAGGCGCATCCAGACGCCGACCACCTCGTGCCCCTGCTCGTGCAGCAGCGCCGCCGCGACCGAGGAGTCCACCCCGCCCGACATCGCCACGAGGACCCGGCTCACGCGGGGACGCCCTGCCCGAGCGGGTCCGCGGCGACCATCGCGGCGCCGACCCGCATCGAGGCGACGACCCGCGGCACGATCTCGCACGCGGTGGCGATGTCCTCCTCGGTCGTCGTCCGGCCGAGTGAGAGACGGAGGGCGCCGCGCGCCTCTTCGTCGGGGTAGCCCATCGCCGTCAGGACGTGGCTCACTTCGGTCGAGCCCGTCGTGCAGGCGCTGCCGACCGAGGCGGCGATGCCCTCGAGGTCAAGCGAGAGCGCGACCGCCGAGCCGTCGATGTCGCGCGCGACCATGGAGAAGTGGCCGGGCAGGCGATCCTTCGGGTGGCCGGTCCACTCGGTGCCGGGGATGGCCAGGACGGCCTTGGCGAGGCGATCGCGAAGCCTTCGCAGACGCGCGGCGGTCTCCGGGCGCTCGGCGCCCGCGAGCTCGAACGCCATCGCGAGCCCGACGGCGCCGGCCACGTCCTCGGTGCCGGCCCGGCGGTGCCGCTCCTGGGTGCCGCCCTGCTGCTGCGCGAGGATGTGCGTCCCGTGCCGCACGTACAGCGCCCCGACCCCCTTGGGACCCTCGAACTTGTGCGCGCTGATCGACAGGAGGTCCACGCCGAGCTCGTCGACGTCGAGGTCGAGGTATGGGGCCGCCTGGACGGCGTCGACGTGGAGCACGACGCCCTTGTGTGCCCGCACCCGCTTGGCGATCTCCGCGACCGGCTGGATCGTCCCCACCTCGTTGTTGGCGAGCATCACGGACACGAGGGTCGTGCGATCGGTGATCGCCGCGTCGACCTGGTCGGGATCGACGCGCCCATAGCGGTCGACCGGCACCTCGACGACCTCGAAGCCGAACTTCTCGAGGTAGCGAAGCGTGTGCCCGACCGCGTGGTGCTCCACCGACGACGTCACGATCCGGTGGCCGCGGGCCTTGCCGGCCCACGCCGCGCCCTTGAGCGCGAGGTTGTTCGCCTCGGTCCCGCCGGAGGTGAGCACGATCTCGCGGGCTTCGGCGCCGAGCCGTCGCGCGATGCGCAGGTGCGCGTCGTCGAGGGCGGCGCGGGCCGCGCGACCGTAGGTATGGGCCGAACTCGGGTTCCCGAACGTGCCCGTCAGGTACGGCAGCATGGCGTCGAGGACCTCGCGGCGCAGCGGGGTCGTGGCCGCGTGATCGAGGTAGATCGGCATCGCCGCGATCGTACACCGCCGGGATCGGGTGAGCCCCGGAGCGACCGTCGTTCGTCCATGCCGGGCGTCGTCATCGGCCGGTGGTCGCGGACCCCTCGTGGGCCGACGATCGGGTCCATCGACCCACACAGGAGTCACCCGATGCTGCTGCTCATCCTCGCCGCGGTCCTCGTCCCGGTCATCCTGGCCGGCCTGACCTTCGAGACCCTCCATGACCCCAGCTATCGGGGCAGCCAGGTCAGGTTCACGCCGACCTACCGCGCGTACGGCGCCTAGCCGAGCGTATGGCGCCTAGCCGGCGGCGGCCTTGCCCCGCTCCCGCTCGCGGTCCGTCTTCACGAGCAGGCGCTTGCGCAGCCGGATCGACGCGGGGGTCACTTCGACGAGCTCGTCGCCCGCGATGAACTCGAGGGCGCTCTCCAGCGTCAACGGCCGCGGCGGCGTCAACCGCAGCGACTCGTCGTGCGAGTGCGTCCGGATGTTCGTGAGCTTCTTCTCCTTGGTCGGGTTGACGTCCATGTCGCCCGATCGGCTGTTCTCGCCGACGATCATCCCCTCGTAGACCTCGACACCGGCGCCGATGAACAGCTCGGCGCGCTGCTCGAGATTGAACAGCCCATAGGCGTTCGAGACCCCGGCCCGGTCGCTCACGAGCACGCCGTTGGTCCGATGCGTCACATCCCCGGCCCAGGGGCCATAGCCCTCCCCGATCTGATGCAGCAGTGCCGTGCCGCGGGTGTCGGTCAGCAGCTGCCCGCGATAGCCGATGAGCCCGCGGACCGGTAGCACGAACTCCATCCGGACGCGACCGTCGGTGTCGGTGGACATCTGGTCGAGGCGGCCCTTGCGGCCCGCCATCGCGGTCTGGATCTCGCCGATGAATTCGGGCGGGATGTCGATGGTGATGCGCTCGTAGGGCTCCTGGGTGCGCCCGTCGACCTCGCGGAGCAGGACCTCGGGACGCGAGGCGGTCAGCTCGTAGCCCTCGCGCCGCATCTGCTCGATGAGGACGGCCAACTGGAGCTCGCCGCGGCCGCGGACCTCGAACGCCTCGCTCGACTCGGCCGGGCGAACCTCGATCGAGACGTTCCCGAGGACCTCCTTCTCGAGGCGTGCCTTGATCTGGCGACTGGTGACGTACTTCCCTTCCCGACCGGCGAGCGGGGAGCTGTTCACGCCGAACGTCATCCGCAGGGTCGGGGCGTCCACGTCGAGGCGCGGCAGCGGGCGCGGGTCGGCAGGATCCGTGAGGGTGTCGCCGATCGTCACCTCCGGCAGTCCCGCCACGCTGACGATGTCGCCCGGGCCGGCCTCGTCGATGTCGATCCGGTCGATGCCGTGGGCCGTCTGCAGACTCGTGACGGTGCCGCTCAGGGCGACCGTCCGGCCGGGCTCCACGACGCCGGCCGTGTCGTCGGCCTCCTCGCGCAGGACCGTGATCCGCTGTCCGGTCCGGATGCGGCCGTTCCAGATGCGACCGACCGCCATGCGCCCGACATACTCGTTCGCCGAGAGGTTGGTGACGAGCAACTGGAGGGGATGGTCGGGCGTATAGGTCGGCGGCGGCGTCACCTCGACCAGCAGGTCGAGGAGCGGCCGCAGATCCGTGCCGGGCTCAGCGATGTCACGCGTGGCCGTACCAGCCTTCGCGTTGGTGTAGACGATCGGGAATTCGATCTGATGCTCGTCGGCGCCGAGATCGAGGAAGAGCTCGTAGATGTCGTCGAGGACGACCGCGGGGCGAGCGTCGCCGCGGTCGATCTTGTTGATCGCGACGACGACCGGCAGGTGCCGCGCCATCGCCTTCTGGAGCACGTAGCGCGTCTGCGGGAGCGGCCCCTCAGCGGCGTCCACGAGGAGCAGCACCGAGTCCACCATCAGGAGCGACCGCTCCACCTCGCCGCCGAAGTCGGCGTGGCCCGGCGTGTCGACGATGTTCAGCCGGACGCCGCCGTGGTCGACGGTCGTCTGCTTGGCGAGGATCGTGATGCCCTTCTCGCGCTCCAGGTCGCCCGAGTCCATGACCCGGTCCACGACGGCCTGGTTCGCGCGAAACGTGCCGGTCTGGCGCAGCATCGCGTCCACGAGCGTGGTCTTGCCGTGGTCGACGTGCGCGACGATCGCCACGTTGCGCAGGTCCGATCGGACTGCGACGGGCGCGGTGGGGCTGGAGACGTGGATGTCGGTCATGGGCGGGCCGCAGTGTCGCACATCGACCGATTCGGCGCGGTCGGCGCGGGCCGGGGTTTCGCGGTGGCGGCTCGGGTCCGCTGCTGCGCCCGACCTGATCCTCGGATACGAGTCGGGGTGGTGCGGGACGGGGCGGGTGTGCCCGGTCGGCCCGAAACGCGCGGGATTCGCTTGATTCGTCGGCGCCTACCACTCGTACTGCTCCGTGACGAACCGATCGACGATCCGGCGGCCCTTCCGATCGTCCCGTACCACCCGGGCTGGTGGATGACGGCGAGGGCGCGGGATCGGGTCGGCGACACATACTCGCCGGACAGCCGACGTGAGTCCGCGAGTCGAGGCCTCGGCAACTTCCGCGCTCCTGCAGGAATCCCATTCCTAGATCGTGGGCAAGACGACCACCAACGACCTCCACAGACCTCCCGGCCTCGACGTTCATGCATCCCGCTGCATCGAACGGCCTGCGAGGCTGGGCGCCGGTACACGTTGTTGCCCTCGGTATCGCAGGTGTAGGAACGAGGTTCCTACGCGGCGAGCCAGCTGCCGCGCGGCGAGTGCCGCGCGCCTACGCGGCGAGCCAGCTGCCGCGCGGCGACGCGGCGAGAGGCGGCACTCCGCGCTGGACTCGGCACGAGGCAGGATGCCATGCGCATCCTTCCCCTGCTACGCTCCGGGCATGACCGTCGCCGCCGTGATCCTGTCCGCCACCGCCGATGGCGCCGTCGCCGATACGGCCGGACAGCCCCGCGTCCGCCGCCTCGCCGACCTCGCCTGGGCCGGCGGCGCCCTGCCGATCGTGGTGATCTCGCCGGACCCCGATGGCGCCGTTGCGGCCGCACTCGCCGGCACCGAGGCGGTGCACGGGCTGCCGGCGCCCGACGCTGACGGACCGGCGGGCCAGATGGCACGCGGCATCGAGGTCGCGGCGTCCGAGGTCCGCGATATCTCCGCCGCCCTGATCTGGCCGTCGCGGATGGTGTGGGTCGGCCCGGAGACGGTCACCTCGCTCATCGAGGCGCACGGGACGGACGTGGTCGCGATGCTGCGGCCGACATGGCACGGCGAGCCAGGATGGCCCGTCCTCCTCCCCATCGTGCATCTCGCCGCCCTGCAGGCGACGCCGCCGGACCGGATGCCGCCCGTGATCATCGAGGCCCTGGCCGCGGAACTCCCGACCCGTCTCGTGGAGCTCGGCGACCCGGGCGTCACACACGACGTCGACACGCCGCAGATCGACCTGCCGGCGTACGAAGGCCCGCCCGACCCGCCCGCCGGCCACACTCACGAATGGGGCGAGGACGTCGCCGCCGAAGCCGGCCTCCCGGCACCGGACGAGGCGTGACCCGAAGGACGACCGCCATCCGCCGGCCCGTCCCTCACGAACCGAGGACATGACCCGCTCCCGCGTCCTCAAGGTCCTCGCCGTCGTCCTCGTCGCGCTCGTGGTCGCCGGCACCATCGGCTTCCTCTGGTATGCGCAGCCGCAGCCCCTCCTTCCCGAAGCGACGGCCGCCCTCGCGTCGACCGAGGGTGCGACATTCGAACAGGGAGCGGACGGCCGGCTCACCTTCACGCCGACCGGAACGGCCCCGACGACGGGCCTGATCCTGTATCCGGGCGGCAAGGTCCCGCCCGCTGCCTATGCGCCGGCGGCGCGAGCGATCGCCGAGCACGGCTATCTCGTCTCGATCGTCCCGGTCCCGTTCAACCTCGCGGTCTTCGGCATCGACGCCGCCGCGGCCGTCATCGCGGACCATCCCGAGATCGACCACTGGGTCGTGGGTGGTCACTCCCTTGGCGGTGTCATGGCCGCCCAGTTCGCGAGCTCCCACCCGGACGTCGTGGACGGGCTCCTCCTCTGGGCGGCGTACTCGTCGGCGGACGTCTCGGCGCAGGATCTCGCCGTGGCGTCGGTCTACGGCTCGCTCGATGGCGGCAGGACCTCGTTCTCGGATCCCGCGAACCTCGCCAAGCTCGGCGCGAACGTGACGACGACGGTCATCGACGGCGGCAACCATGAGCAGATGGGCTGGTACACCGGCCAGCCGAACGACCCGCCGGCCGCGATCGACCGTGCGGAGCAGCAGGCCCGACTGGTGGCGGCGAGCGTCGACCTGCTCGAGCAGGTCTCGGGCGGGGCCGATGCGGAGCTCGCGGCCGCCTGACCGCACGTGGGGGCGCTCGGCGGGCGGCGGGCCGCGCCCGACCGCTGACCACGGTCAGCCGGCGTGGATCGCCGAGGGCCGGACGCCGTCGCGGAGCCTCGCGATCGTGCCCGTGGCGAGGGCCAGTCCGACCACCACCAACAGGACGCCGCCGACCTGGCCAACGGACGGTGCCTCGCCCAGCAGGATGATCGCGAAGACGACGGTCATGACCGGCTGCGCGAGCAGGATCGCCGAGGTGAGCACCGCGGGGAGCCGCGGCAGCGAGACCTGGATCAGCAGGTAGCCGATCGACTGGCTCGTCACGCCGTAGGCGATGAGGTACGCCTGCGCCGGCCACGTCAGCGACAGGTCCAGGTCGTGGACCGCCAACCCGAACACGCCCGCGGCGACCATGCAGGTCGCCGTCGCGATCGTGACCGGCCCGGCCGGGCGGGCGTCGGGGCTCGCGCGACGGATGACCAGGAGGTAGCCGGCGTACGCGCACGCGGTGATGAGCCCGATGGCCACGCCGATCGGGGCGTTCTCGCCGTACGCCCCGCCCCCGAGGATCCCCGAGATCAGGACGACGCCGAACAGCATGATCGGGAGGGCGACGAGGACCTCGCGGCGCGGGCGCTCCCCCCACAGGAGCCAGGCGAGGATCGCGACCACGACGACCTGGAGGTTGCCCATGACCGTGGCGAGCCCCGCGCCCATGTTGTCCACGACGTAGTGGAACGTCAGCAGGTCCGCCGCGAAGAAGAGCCCCGCCAGCCCGGACAGCCAGATCGTGCGGGCGCTCATCCGCCCGCGTTCTCGGTACTCGAACCACGCGGCGAGCGCCAGGAGCGGCAGCCCGTACAGGCATCGGAAGACCACCCCGGTCGACGGACTGACCCCGGACCAGCGGTAGAAGATGCCGGAGAAGGCGATGCAGAACGCGCCAAGGAGCGCCGCGGAGCGTGGGAATCCGGCGGCCGTCCGGAGCGGGTTCACGCCTCGCCGACCGGGACCGGGCGGGCCCACCGATCACGGGTGTGGGTCCGGACGAACCCCTCGGACTCGTAGAGACCCAGCGCCCGCTCGTTGCGGCCGTTGACCGAGAGCGTGACCGTCGTACACGCCCAGCCCGCGCAGGTGGGCTACGCCCCGGCGGAGCAGCTGACGACCGAGGCCGCGGCCCTGCCACTGCCGGATCGATGCCGATCGTCCAGATCTCGGCCGTCGGCTCGACGCCGTCCGCCGTGAAGCGTGGCTCGCACGCGGCGAACCCGACCAGCCGGTCCGGGTCGGCCGCGTCGGCGATCAGCAGGAGGTCCTCGTCGCGGCCGTCTTGGTCGACCTCGCTCGCCCGCATCATGTCCACGTCGAGCTGCAGGGGCGTCGCGTGGTCGGCGAACGCCGCGTTGAACAGCGCGACCCACCGCTCGAGGTCGACGTCGCGCCGGAATGGCGTCGGGACGATGCCGGCCGGCCACACGGGCCTGGGCATCGCCCGCTCGGCCGGCAGGTCCAGGTCCCACAGCGTCGAGTGATACGCGAAACCCGTCGACCGCAGGAACGCGGCAGCCTCCGCGTCATCCGGGCGCGACACCGAGGATCAGCGACGCGAGGCCGCGGGCCGACTCGATCACCAGACCCTCGTCGACCAGCCCGCTTGCGATCCCCTGGCGACGCCACGCCGGCTCGACGACGACCATCTTGAATCCGGGCGAGATGAAACCGACGAGCGAGCCGTCGGCCTCGGCGACGGCCACGGTCCCGACCTCGGCCCGGGTGATGCGCAGCAGCAAGGCCGCCTCGGGATCCGAGCTGGCGGCGAGGTCGCCTCGCTCGCGGGCGGCCGCGACGAGCATCGCCAGGCCGTCGATGTCGCCGGCGGTCAGCCGGCGGATCCCGACCGCCATCGAGCGGTCAGTCCGCGCGCCGCTCGGGGATGCCGACGAACTGCAGGCCGAGTTCCGCGTACTGGGTCGGCTCGGGCGGGGACGGCGCCTCCAGCATCGGGTCGGTGCCCGATTGCGTCTTCGGGAAGGCCATGACCTCGCGGATGTTCGTCTGACTGGCGAAGATCATCGCCCAGCGGTCGATGCCCAGGGCGATCCCGCCGTGCGGCGGAGCACCGTACTCGAAGGCGTCGAGGATCGCCCCGAACTTCTCGTGCATGCTCTCGAGCGACTGCCCCTGCAGCCGGAAACTCTGTTCCAGCAGGTCGCGGCGATGGATCCGGATCGAGCCGCCGCCGAGCTCCCAGCCGTTGAGGGCCACGTCGTATTGGAGCGCGCGAGCGCGGCCCGCCGGGTCCTCCGGTGACGGGTCCGCCGGGTCGCCCGAGGCGGTCACCAGGAGCGCTTCATCCTCCGGAAGGACGCCACTGAACGGGTTATGCGTGGCGTCCCAGCGCCGGTTCTCCTCGTCCCACTGGTACATCGGGAAGCGCGTGACCCAGACATAGGCCAGGACGGCCGGGTCGGCAAGGCCGAGGCGGTCGCCCAGCTCCACGCGCAAGCGTCCGAGCACGTCGGCGGTCAGCGCGGGCGCGTCGGCCACGATCAGGATGAGGTCGCCTTCCGCCGCCATGGTGCGCTCGATGATGGCCCGGATCGTCGCATCACCGAGGAACTTGACGATCGGGCCCTTGACCTCGCCACCGGCCTCGAGCGCGAGGTGGGCGAGGCCGCGGGCACCGAAGCGCTTCGCGCGCTCCGTGAGCTCGTCGATCTCGCGGCGCGTGACGCCGGCCATCCCGGGCGCGACGATCGCCTTGACCCGCCCGCCGGCCGCGAGCGCGCCATCGAAGACCGTGAACCCGGAAACGCCGGCGCCGTCCGGTCCGACGAGCGCCGGTCCGAGGTCCACGAGTTCCATGCCGAACCGGATGTCGGGCTTGTCGGACCCGAAGCGCTCGATCGCCTCCTCGTACGTGAACCGCGGGAACGGGACCTGGAGGATCGGGCGCTCCGGCGCCGTGGCGTGGCTCACCTCGATGGCCATGGATTCCACGAACCCGGTCACGGTCGCCTCGTCCACGAAGCTCATCTCGAGGTCCAGCTGGGTGAATTCGGGCTGCCGGTCGCCGCGGAGGTCCTCGTCGCGGTAGCAGCGGGCGATCTGGAAGTAGCGGTCGACGCCCGCGACCATCAGCAGCTGCTTGAGCTGCTGAGGGCTCTGCGGGCAGCGCGTACACGCTCCCGGGCTGGAGCCGGCTCGGGACGATGAAGTCGCGCGCGCCTTCCGGCGTGCTCTTGATGAGCGTGGGCGTCTCGACCTCGACGAACCCGTTCGCGTGGTGGACCTCGCGGATCGCCTGGACCATGCGCGAGCGCAGCAGGAGGCGGTCGGCCATCGGCTGGCGACGGATGTCGAGATAGCGGTGCTTGAGCCGCAGGATCTCGTCGACCGGGGCGTCCGGCTCGTTGATGTAGAAGGGCGGCGTCTTCGCCTCGGACAGGATCCGGACCTCGGTCGCCTGGACCTCGATCTCGCCGGTCGGCAGGCGCGGGTTCTCGGTCCCGGCGAGCCGGCGCTCGACGTGCCCGACGACCGCGACGACGAACTCGGTCCGGATCCGGCTGGCCTCCTCGTGGGCGGCCGGCGCGTCCGCCTTGTCGATCACGACCTGGGTCAGGCCGTAGCGGTCCCGGAGGTCGAGGAAGATGAGCTGGCCATGGTCCCGGCGCCGATGGACCCAGCCGGACAGACGGACGGTCGCGCCCGCGTCCGCGGCACGGAGCTGACCGCAGGTATGGGTGCGGTAGGGCGTGGCGAGGCTGGGCTGGGGTTCGGTCATGGCGGGCGCTATCGTAGTCGAACCGACCCCTGCCCCGAGTCGAAGCGGAGACGCCCGTGCTAGCCGACCGACGCGCGCACACCACTTTGCCGACTTCGGACATCGAGGCGCTGCGGCCGTTCTACGAGGACGTGCTCGGGTTCACGCCGCGGGCCGTGCTGCCCGGCGCCGTGCTGTACGACGCCGGCGCGGGCAGCCTCTTCGCGATCTCCCGCTCGGGCGTGCCGGCAGCCGGCTCGCACACGCAGATGGCCTTCACGGTGCCGGACGTCGAGGCCGCCGTGGCCGAGCTCCGGGCACGCGGCGTGGTCTTCGAGACGTACGAGTCCCCGAAGACCGACGGCGGGATCGCCACGATCGGGCCAGGCCGCGCCGCCTGGTTCAAGGACCCACAGCAGAACCTGCTCGCCGTGATCGAGTTCAGCGAGCCGGTCTGAGAAGGAGGACCTCATGGGACGTCTGCTCGTCCACATCGCGACCGGACCCGAGAACCCGACGCGGGCGGCGCTCGGCCTGCTGATCGCCCGGACCGCGCTGGGCGCCGGTCACGACGTCGATCTCTTCATCGCCGGCGATGGCGTGGGCATCCTGCGTCCGGAGACCCTCGACGCGGCGCACGGCATCGGGACCGGCGCGTTTCGCGAGCACATCGATGCGCTCGTCGCCGGCGGTGCCACGCTGTACGCGTCCGGGATGTCGAGCAAGGCGCGAGGGTTGACCTTGGACTCCCTCGGCGGCTTGCCCGTCACGCTGGCTCCACCGGACAAGCTCGTGGAGCTCACCTTCGCTGCGGACCGCGCGCTGACCTACTAGCACGGATGGCCGCGCAGCCGGTCCAGGGTCAGACCTCGCCCCGGACGGCCCAGGCCCGGGCGACCAAGGAGATGGATCCGTCGGCGGCGGTCGGCAGCGTCGCCCGAAGCCGATCACGGATCGCGTCCCGCTGATCGACCGGGAGTCGCATCGCGTAGGCCGGTGCTGCACCGACCCCGGACTCGAAGGGCCGCCAGTAGTCATCGAAGTCGACGAAGACGGTGGGAACGTCGATCGACCACGTGACGACCGAGTCGAACCCGGCCGCCTCGAACGCAGCCCGCAGGCCGTCGGGCGAACAGAGCGGGAACCGGGCGCCCTCGTCCTCGTCCGAGGCTCGCGGATCGATGGCGATGGCGGCGTCGAAGAAGCGGCGGATCAGCTCCATCCGGTCCGCATAGTCCCAGACGTAGGCGGCCACGCGGCCCGCGGGTCGGGTCGCCCGGCGCATCGACCCGAGGCCGGCGGGAAGCTCCGGGATGAAGTTCAGGACGAGTCCGGCCACGAGGGCGTCGGCACGGCCGGGCTCGACCGGCAGCGACGCCGCGTCGCCGACCTCGAACGTCGCACGCTCATCGGGGACCGCGATGCGGGCCGCGGCCACGAAGTCGGCCGACGGGTCCACGCCGACGACACTCGCCGGGTCGGCGACGTCGAGGATCGTCGCGGACAAGGCGCCGGTCCCGCAGCCGACATCGAGCCACCCGGCACCGGCCTCGACGCCGAGCGCCGGGATGAACGACCGCGCGACCAGGCGGCTCCAGCGTCCGACGTAGGCCTCGTAGTCGTGCCCGCCGGACCAGCGATCAGTCGTCATCGTGCCCTCAGGAGACCCAGTCATAGCGGCGGATCAAGTGGCCGTCGAACGCGTCCAGCACGATGATCTCGCCCTGACCCATCAGCGGCCCCGGGTTGGTCCCGAGGTTGATCTGCCACACCAGGTCGTCTGGTGATGCCGGTGGCGTGGCACCGGGTGCCACGTAGTCGTCGAGGTCGCCGTACCGGGTCAGTACGGCCGCAAGGACGTCGTCCGCGCCAGACCGAAGGGCGGCGAGCCGTGCCGCGGCCACGGCCTCCGCGCGGGTCAGGGTGGCTGGGGCCGTGCTCGGAAACCTCGTCGGGACCGTCGTCGGGGCCGACGCACTCGAGATGACCGAGGCGCCACACCCGCAAGCCACGAGCCCCGCCAGGAGGGCGGCCAGGATCACGGGCACACGCCGACCCGGCATCGCTCAGTCGCGGCCGCGGAGCAGCGACACCCGGAACGGGCGCAACTCGCCGCGGGCGAAACCGCCAGCGATGACGGGGTCCTCGTCCATGATCTCCTCGTCGGTCATGGTGGCGGCGAAGTCGTCGCGCGGCGGGTGGATGAAGGAGATCCACTCAGCCATGGTGGTGGGCGCCGTGTGCCCGCGTCAGCTCGCGGGCGAGGTCGGCCAGCGCCACGACCTTCTGCGTGCCGGCCGGCAGGTCGCGCACCTGGACCTCGCCGTGGGCGAGCTCGTCGCCGAGGATCACCGCGAAATGCGCGCCGTCGCGTGCGGCGGCCTCGAGCTGCTTCCCGAGCTTGCGGCGGCCGAGCTCCGCGCGAGCGACCAGCCCCGCAGCCCGGAGGTCCGTCGCCACACGGAAGCGCCCCGCCGTGTCGTCCGGGTCCGCGCCCACGACGACCACGACCGGTGCCGGGTCCGGCGGCGCCGCGGCCCCGGCCTCCTGGAGGGCCAGGACGACGCGGTCCAGGCCGATCCCGAAGCCGATCCCCGGCGTCGGGCGGCCGCCGAGCAGCTCGACCAGGCCGTCGTACCGGCCGCCGCCGCCGACCGCCTGCTGCTGGCCTTCCCGGCCGGCCACGAAGAACTCGAACGCGGTGCGGGTGTAGTAGTCGAGGCCCCGGACGAGCCCTGGATCCAGCCGGTACGGCACCCCGACCGCGTCGAGATGCGTCCGGACCGCCGCGAAGTGCTCCGCGCAGGCGTCGCACAAGTGGTCGGTGATGCGCGGCGCGCCCGCGTTGAGCGCCGCCATCGCGGGGTCCTTCGAATCGAGCAGGCGGAGGACGTTGCGGTCCAGCCGGTCGCGCTCCAGGGCCGGGAGCACGGCGGTGTGCCCACGGAAGTACGCGGTCAGCGTCTCGATATACGCGGGACGGCAGACCGGGTCGCCGATGGAGTTGAGGTGGACCTCGACGCCGTCGAGGCCCGCGTCGCGGAAGAACCGGGCACCGAGCTCGATGATCTCCGCGTCGATCGCGGGCCCCGGGTCCCCGATGGCCTCGACGTCGAACTGCCAGAACTGCCGGTACCGCCCAGCCTGCGGTCGGTCGTACCGGAACATCGGCCCGGTCTCGGTGAGCTTCACGGGCTGCGGCCACGTCTGCATGCCGTGCTGGACATAGGCGCGGACGATGCCGGCCGTGGGCTCGGGACGGAGCGCCCATGACTCCGACTCCTCGGTCCGCGGCGCCAGGCGGAAGAGCTCCTTCTCGACGACGTCGGTGACCTCGCCGATCCCGCGCTCGAAGACGTCGGTCAGCTCGAACAGCGGCGTCTCGACTCGCCGGTAGCCGTACCGGGCCGCCAGGTCCGCGGCGAGCCGCTCGAGGCGGGTCCACGTCGGGGTCTCGGTCGGGAGGAGGTCGCGCGTGCCACGCGGCGCTCGAAAGCTGGGCATCGCGGCGAAGTCTACCCGCGCGCTGCCCGAGGCTCAGCGGTAGTCGGCCTCATTGCGCGAATTGTCGGCATCGGAGAGCCGGTCGAAGGCGGCGAGCTTGTTGGCCTCGATGTCCGCCCGGAGGTCGTTCTGGGCGAGTTCACTGTCGAGCTCGTCGCCGTCCTTGCCCGACTCCTTGTCCGGCGCGAAGCCGCCCACGGCCTCGCCGCCGAGGAGCTTGTTGATCCTGTCGCGGATGCCCATCACCACCTCCACCTCGTCGAGTCCGACGCTCGAACGGAGTGTATCCCCGCCGGCCGCCCCGGGGAGGACCCCGGCCTACCCGAGATCGCGCTGGACGTTGATGACATCCTTGAGATTCTCGATGCGGCCCATGACCCGCGCCAGCTGCGACACGGAGTGGACCTGGAGCGTGGCGGTCACGACGGCCGTGTGGTCGGGCGTCACCCCGACGTGGGCGGCCACGATGTTGACCTTGTTCTCCGCCACCACCTGCGTGATGTCCGACAGCAGGCCAGTGCGGTCGTAGGCCTCGACGCGGATGGCGATCGGATAGGTCTGGGTGGGCTCGGCCTCCCACTCCACCTCGATCAGGCGGCTGACCTCGCGCTCGTTGATGACCGTCGGGCACGACTGCAGATGGACGGTCACGCCCTTGCCGCGGGTGATGAAGCCCACGATCGGGTCGCCCGGGATCGGGTGGCAGCACTTCGCGAAGCGGACGAGCAGGTCACCGACGCCCTTGACGCGCACGCCACCCGTCCGTGCGACCTGGTTGGCCGGCGCGACCGTGGGCAGCGTGCTCTGCCCGTCATCCACGACCCCGAGGCGCATGACCACGGTCTGGGCGCTGATGGCGCCGTAGCCGATCGCCGCGTAGAAGTCGTCGACCGTGTCGTGGTTGTACGCCTTGGCGACCTCGGCGATGCGGTCCACGCCGACCGTCGCGATGGAGGTCCGCGCGAGCCGGCGGAGCTCACGCTCGAGCGACTCGCGCCCGTGGACGATGTTCTCGTCGCGGTCCTTGCGCTTGAACCATTGGCGGATCTTCTCGCGCGCGTGGCTCGTGCGGACGACGTTCAGCCAGTCGCGCGAGGGACCGTGCTCGCCCTTGGTGGTCACGATCTCGACGATGTCGCCGTTCTTGAGGCGATAGTCGAGCGGGACGAGGCGGTTGTTGACCTTCGCCCCGATCGTGCGGTGGCCGACGTCGGTGTGGATGCGATAGGCGAAGTCGAGCGGTGTCGCGCCGGCCGGCAGGTCCTTGATGTCGCCCTTGGGCGTGAAGACGAAGACCTGGTCCTGGAAGATGTCGAGCTTGATGCCCTCGACGAACTCGGTCGCATCCGAGTCGGACACGTCGCGCTGCCAGTCCATGAGCTGGCGGAGCCAGGCGAGCTTGGCGTCGTACTCGCGGTCGGACTTGGTCCCTTCCTTGTACCGCCAGTGCGCCGCGATGCCCACCTCGGAGACCTGGTGCATCTGGTGGGTGCGGATCTGGATCTCGAGGGGCTTGCCGTCGATGGCGATGACGGCCGTGTGCAGCGACTGGTACCGGTTGTTCTTGGGGACCGCGATGTAGTCGTCGAACTGCCCGGGGATCGGGCGCCACAGCGAGTGGACGATGCCGAGCGCCGCGTAGCAGTCGCGGACCTCGTCGACGAGCAGGCGGATGGCGTAGACGTCGTAGATCTCGCCGAACTCCGCGCCCTTGCGCTGCATCTTCTTCCAGATGCTGTAGATGTGCTTCGGCCGGCCCTCGATGTCCGCGACGATCCCGGCGGCGTCGAGCCGCGGCCGGAGCTCGGCGATGGCCCGCTCGATGTACGTCTCGCGGCCCTTGCGGCGCGTGTCGAGGAGCTTGGCGAGCTCGCGGAACCGCTCCGGCTCCAGCGCCTTGAAGGCGAGGTCCTCGAGCTCCCACTTCATCTGCCAGATCCCGAGCCGCTCGGCGAGCGGGGCGTAGATCTCCATCGTCTGGCGGGCGATCCGCTGCTGCTTCTCGCTGGGGAGGCCGTACAGGGTCCGCATGTTGTGGAGGCGGTCGGCGAGCTTGATCAGGACGACCCGGATGTCCTGGGCCATCGCGAGGAGCATCTTGCGGATGTTCTCGGCCTGCTGCTGCTCGTGGCTGTGGGTGCTGAACTTCGAGAGCTTCGTGACGCCGTCGACGAGCTGCGCGACCTCGGGTCCGAACCGCTCCTCGACATCGGTGAGGCTGTACTCGGTGTCCTCCGGGACGTCGTGCAGGAGCGCGGCCATGATCGCGATCGGATCGACGCCGAGCTCCGCGAGGATCTGCGCCGACGCGATGGGGTGCGTCACGTAGGGCTCGCCGGTGGCGCGTCGCTGCCCCTCGTGCGCCTCGACCGCGAGGTCGAACGCCTCGTTGACCGCCGTCAGGTCCGCGTCGGGGTATCGGTCGGCGATGGAGGCGAAGAGCGACGTCCTGAGCACGCCGAGGTCCGCGTCGCCGCCGGCGGGGCCCTTCGGGATGGCCGGTGCGCGCCGAGGCCCACGCCGGGCGCCGGCGGCGCCCTCGTGATCGGGCTTCGTGCGTGGCGGAGTGGTCGACATCGGCCGCAAGGATAGCAGCGGGTCCCGGCCCCGCCGATCGGCCGAAGGTGCCGGTCAGCCGAACCCGAGGTCCCGGAGGGCCGCCTCGGCCTCGGCGCGCTCGTCCCAGGGCAGCGGGCCCTCCGGGCCGATGATCGAGCGCTCGTGGCCCTTGCCCGCGAGGAGCACGACGTCGCCCGGCCTGGCGCGCTCGAACGCGGCCGCGATGGCGGTCCGGCGGTCGGCGATGACCAGCAGGTCGTGGCCGCGTCGCTTGCCCGCGGCCTCCGCGCCGTGCGCGATGGCCTCGAGGATGGCATCGCGGTCCTCCAGGCGCGGGTCCTCGTCGGTCACGACGACGAGCCGTGCACGCTCGCCCGCGATCCGACCCATCAGCGGCCGCTTGGCCGTGTCGCGCTCACCGGCCGACCCGAACAGGGCGATCACCCCGCCGCCGCGGGCCGCGGCCACGGGCGCCAGGAGGTCCAGGACCGTCTGGAGCGAGGCCGGGCTGTGGGCGTAGTCCACGACGACCCCGAACGGCTGTCCGCGATCCACGCGCTCCATCCGTCCCGGCACCGACCGCACGCCCTCGAGCCCCGCCCGGACGGCAGCCGGGTCGAGGCCGACGGCCTCCCCGAGCGCGACGACCGCCAGCGCGTTGTGGACGTTGAAGCGACCGGCGAGCTGCAGGCGGAGGATGCCGTCCCCACTCGGCGCCCCGTAGGCCACGCGCAGGCCATCCGAATCCTCCTCGACGCGGGTGGCACGGACGTCGGCGGACGGATCCGTCCCGTAGGTGAGGACGCGGGCGCCCGCCTCCTGCGTCACCCCGACGAACAGACCGGCGGAGGGATCGTCGGCATTGACGATCCCGGTCTTCGGCCATCGCCGGTCCTGCGGCTTCTCGGCGACGGCGTGCGCGGCGGCGGCGCCGCGGACCCCCGCCCCGAGTCGTTCGAACAGCGACAGCTTCGCCGTGCGATATGCCTCCCAGGTGCCGTGGAACTCGAGGTGCTCATGGGTGACGTTGGTGAGGATCGCGACGTCGTAGGCCACCGAGCCGACGCGATCGAGCGCGAGACCGTGCGACGTGGTCTCGAGGACGACCGCCCGATCCCCCGCGGCGACCATCGCACGAAGAGCCGCCTGGAGGTGCGGCGCGTCCGGCGTCGTGGCATGGGCCTCGTTGGGCGCCTCGTGCCCGCCGATGCGCGTCGCCGCGGTGCCGATCATCCCGGCCCGCACGCCCGCCGCCTCCAGCGCGGCCCGTGCCAGGAACGAGGTCGTGGTCTTGCCGTCCGTGCCGGTGATCCCGAGGACCGCGAGTTCGCGGCTCGGGTCGCCGTACCGCCACGCGGCGGCGGTCGCGAGCGCGGCCTGGCTGCGCTCGACGATGAGCTGGGCCGTCGGGGACTCGCGGAGGGCCCGTTCGACGATCACGGCGGACGCTCCGGCCGCGATCGCTCGCTCGACGAAGTCGTGCCCGTCGACATGCGCGCCGGGGATCGCCACGAACAAGGACCCGGGACGTACGGCGCGCGAGTCGTCGGTGACGCCACGGACCTCGATCCCGGCGAGGCCGTGCGGGCCGATCGCCCGCCCGTCGAGCCTGGCGCCTCGCAGCCGGCCCTCGGCCGTCAGACGGTCGATCAGCCCGGCGAGCGCCGCGGGATCGCCCGGCTCGACCGCCGCGAGGAGGTCGCGGATGGCCAGCGCGGACGTGCGCCGCGGACTCGGCCGCGGCTGTGGCGTCGGCCGCGGCTGCGGCGTCGGGGTCCGTCACCGGCCGACCATCCGTGCCGCTCGGGCGATCGCGCGACCGGCCGCGTAGCGACGTGGCCGGAACACGCGCTCGTGCGCACCGGCCAGCTCCAGCCACTGCCCGCCGAACGAGAGCTTGTGCTGGTACAGGCCCCACATCGGCTCACCCTCGACGGGTCGGCGGCGGGCGCCGGCGACGTCGGCACCGCCGAGGTCCATCTCGCGCCGGTCCTCGCGGATCGCGAGCTGGATCGCGCGCCATCGGGCGAGGTGGAGGGCGCCGGGATGCTGCCGCCGGGTCTCGGCCCGGTCGCCGGAGTGGACCGTGGACAGGCGGTCGCCATGGCGGTACAGGACGAGGCCGGCGATGGGGTCGGGCGCGGCCGCGTCGACGACCTCGAGGTAGACGAGATGGCCAGCGGCATGGGCGCGCCGCCACCAGCCCGTGAAGCTGTCGCGCGGCCCGAACGTGAAGTGACGCCGCTCCCCGGTCGCGAGCAGGAGGTCGTAGAAACCGTCCAGGGCGACGGCCGTCGAACCTGCGGGCGCGCCGGTGAACCCGTCCCCTGCCCCATCGGGTGCAAGGCGGACGTCATGGCGGATCACGACCAGGTCCGACGCCTCGGCGGCGCGGATCCGCTGCCGCGTCGACTTCGCGATGTGCCCGAAGGCCAGCATCTCGTCGACGCCCGCCTCCAGCGGCAGGCGGATCCGATGCCGCGACGGCTGGATCTCCTCGATCGGATGGAAGCCGGCCCCCTGGATCGTGGTCGCGAAGGCTGTGTCATCGGCCGGGACCTCCGGGTCGGCCGCCACGACGTCGATCCCGCCCATGGCGAGCGCCTCGGCCGCCTCGACCTGTCGGGTGGCGAGCACCGCGCCGTCAGCGCCCATGCCTGCCGGGCCGCGCGGGATGTAGGCACTCCCGCCGCCGATGAGCGCCCAGCGGCGTTCGAGCGCGAGCACCCGCCCGCCGTCGTCCATCGCAAGGAACCGCGGCGTCCAGCCAGAGGCTTCGCGGTGCGCGGCCCAGGCCCGCGATTGGTAGACGTGCCCACCCGGTGCGTCGACGGCGACGGCGTCCCAGGCCGCCAGGTCCGCCTCGGTGGCGTCGTGCGTGGTCAATCGGCGCCCCCGAAGCCCGCCGCCCCGGTCGCGCCGGCGACGCCATGCCGGCGGCGTGCCCAACGGACGCGCGCCTTGCCAGCGGCCTCGTAGGCCTGCCGACCCAGCGGATCGAGCACCAGGTCCCACGCCCCGATGTAGCGGACCTCGCGTCCGCCGAACCCGGTCTTGAAGTGGGCGATGCCGCCGGTGGCCAGACCCCACAGGTCGTAGCTCGTGGCGCCGGCCTCCCGCGAGGACCGGATCGCCTCCCACTTGAGCAGGTAGTTCGCCCGCGATTCGGCGCCGGCGGCCGTCATCCCGCCGTACGGTTCGACGACCCGCGGACCGCACCGGACGAGGAAGAGCGTCGCCACGGGATCACCGTCCGCGGTCTGGGCGAAGAGCAGTCGGGCGTTCCCGGCCGGCCGGTAGGCCTCCCACACGTCGCGATACGCCGCCTCCGTCCGGATGAGGAAGCCGGCCCGATCGGCGGTCTCGCGGTAGATCCGGTAGAACTCCCCGAGACGGTCGCCTTCCGCGTCCACCACCACGATCCCGCCGGACCGGGCCTTGTTCACGTACTGGCGCCACTTCTTGCGAAGGTCGCCCCAGAGCGCGGCCTCGTCGGCGTGGAGGTCGATGATCCGCGTCGAGCTCGGCTGGACCGCCGGTGCCGGCCGCCAACCGGCGACGCGGAACGCCAGCTGGGCGGCGCGATCCGGGTCGAGCGGGCCCTCGGATTCGATCTCGGGATCGACGCGGAGGTGGCTCACGCGTCCCGCGACCCGCGGCAGGTCCGTCCGGCAGGCCTCCGTGAATGCCGACACGGCGTCGGGGTCCCAGGTGGCGGCCACCGGTCCGCGCGGCGCATAGGCGAACCCCCACGGCATGGGGCGCGGCCGGCGGACGAGGATCTGCGCGCCGATGCGCGGCTGCGCGGGGTCGGTCTCGATCCGGTGGGCGGTCCAGCCGTTCACGGCCTTGACGCGGGCCCAGGCGGACAGCTGCAGGTACGAACCGGGCTCGCTCGCGGCGACGAGGTCGTCCCAGGCCGATTCGTCGGCGGGCGACGTCACGACCGTCGCGGGCGGCGGAGCACGTCGACCATGACCCCGACGATAGACGGCAGTTCCGGGATCCGCAACACGAGCGAGACGCCGGCGTAGGCCAGGCCGAACGCCACGCTCACGATGGTCGCCTCGACGATCACCACGAGCCGGCCCGGATCGGCGCCGAGCACGCCTTCGACGGCCCCGAGGACCACGTAGCCCACCGCGCCCGCCACGATGCCCGCCGCGATCGACTCGAGGCCGACCCGGAGCAGGCCCTGCGCCGTGAAGTGGAACAGACGCCGGTGCAGGATCACGAGCAGCGCCAAAGCCTCGATCCAGGCCGCTACCGCGATCGCGATGGCGATGCCGGCGAGCCCGTACGGATCCACGAGGACCACGGCCAACGTGCAGTTGATCGCCACGGCGGCGACGGCCGCCAGGACCGGCGTGAGCGTGTCCTGGCGGGCATAGAACGCCCGGGCCAGGACCGCGATGAGCGCGTGGGCGGTGAGCCCGATCATGAAGCACAGCAGCGTGGTCGCGATCAGGTCGAGGTCAGCGGGGCTGACCCGCTCCGACCCGAACAGGATCTCGACCACCTGCGTCCGCAGGACCCCGGTCGCGATGGCGATCGGCACCATCACGTAGACGAGGAGCCGCAAAGCCCGGGTCAACAGGTCGACGTAAGCGATCTCGCGCCCGACCGCGGCTTCGCGCGACAGGGAGGGCAGCAGGACGATCCCGAGCGGCACACCGATGATCCCGAGAGGGATCTGGAGCAGGGCGAACGCGAAGTTGAAGTCCGACACGGCCCCCACGCCGAGGCCGCTCGCGAGCGCGGTCACGACGATGAAGGTGATCTGGGTCACGCCGAGCCCGAAGGCCCGCGGCGCCATCAGCACGAGGGCGCGCCGGGCCTGCGGGTCCGCGGTGTCGATGCGCGGCTGATAGCGGAACCCGAGGCGGGCCATCGGGCGGAGCTGGACGAGGAGATGGCCGAGCGACCCGAGGACGACGCCGATCGCCAAACCCTCGATGCCGAGCGAGACGCCGAGGGTCTTGGCGGCCACGATGATCACGAGGTTGTAGACGATCGGCGCCACGGCTGAGGCGGCGAACCGGCCCCCCGAGTTGAGGACACTCGTCGCGACCGCCCCGAGTGCGAGGAAGATCGGGCTCAGCAACATGATCCGCGTCAGCTGGACGGTCTTGTCGAGCTCGGCTGGCCCGAATCCGGGCGTGATGAAGCCCATGACCTGCGGCGCGAGGACGAACAGGACGACGGCCAGGGTCACCAGCGCGATCAACATCAGGTTGACCACGGTCGAGACGACCCGCCAGGCACGCTGCTGCTCGTTGGATGTGAACAGCCCCGAGACGATCGGGATGAGCGCGGACGACAACGCGCCGGCCGCCACGAGCTGGAAGATCAGGTCCGGGATGCGGAACGCGGCGAAGAACGCGTCGAGCTCCGGGCCGACGCGGAACGTGTCGGCGATGACGAAGATCCGGACGTACCCGAGGATCCGCGAGATCAGGAACGCGCCCGAGACCACGAGGCCGGCGCGCGCCAGGGTCCGGGTCGCGCTCACGGCGCTGGGTCGCGTCGCGCCCGAGGGTGCGCCTCCCGGTACGCCGACCGGAGCCGCGTCGGCGACACGTGCGTGTAGATCTGCGTCGTCGCGAGGCTCTCGTGCCCGAGGAGTTCCTGGACGACCCGAAGATCCGCCCCCCCGTCGAGCAGGTGCGTCGCGAACGAGTGCCGCAGTGTGTGCGGCGAGACGCCGTCCGGCAGGCCCGCCCGCCGACGGATCCGGTCCAGGCGGTATCGGAGCCCCCGGACCCCCAGGGGCGCCCCACGGTGGTTCAGGAAGACCTGGGTCGGCGGGGCGGCCTCGTCCGTGCGACCCGCGAGGAGGACCGAGCGCCCTTCGGCGAGGTACGCCTCCAGCGCCGAGCGCGCCGGGCCGCCGAGCAGCCCGATCCGTTGCTTTCGCCCCTTGCCGATGACACGCAGCTCGCCGCGACGAAGGTCGAGCTCGCCGAGCTCTGCCTCGGCGAGCTCACTGATCCGGAGACCGGCCGCGTAGGCGGTCTCGACGAGGGCCCGGTCACGCAGCGCGATGGCGACGGCCGGCGCGGTGTGCGACGGCGTGCCGGCGCGGTGGGCCGCCTCCAGGTCCGCGGTCACGACGTCGAGCATCGCGTCGACCTCGGCGATCTCGAGGACCCTCGGGAGGCGGCCGGGCTGGCGCGGGGTCGCGATGGCGCCCCACGGGTCACCGGGCGCGAGACCGTCTCGCGCCGCCCAGCGATGGAAGGAGCGGATCGCGGCAAGGCGCTGCGCGACCGACGAGCGGGCATGCCCGGTGGTCAGGGTCGCGAGATAGGCCCGCAGGTCCGCACGCGCCGGCTGCCGCCAGTCGACGCCGCGGGCGTCGAGCCAACCGAGGTAGGCCGCGATCGAGCTGCGGTACGACCGCCGGGTATGCGGGGAGGCGTCGCGCGCGGCGAGGGTCCGGAGGAAGCGCTCGAGGGCAGGAGGGATCGCGGGGTCGGACGCGACCCCGCTCACGCGTCGGCGGCCGGTTCGGCGGGTCTGGTCCGACGCGACGACGCGCGTCCCGTCGGTCGCGCGCCGCCACGGCCACGACCGCCGCCACGCCCGGTGCTGGATCCACCCGTCCCGCCGCGTCGCGCCCGCTCGGGTCGGGCGATCGCGGCCGGGTCCGGCGGCCCGCCGGGATAGCGCTCGCCGGGGACGATCGACGCCGGTTCCGCCTCGATCGCCGACCCGCAGACCAGGCAGATCGCCTTCTCGCCCTTGCGGCCGATCGGCCCGTCGTCGGCGTCGTGGAGCCCGCCCAGCGGCTCGTCGTTGGTCGTGTAGTCGCACTTGGGGTACTTGGAGCACCCCCAGAAGACGTTCCCGGTGCGCCGCGCGCGACGCGGGACGAGATGGCCGTCCTGGTTCTTGGGACAGATGACCTCGAACGGGAGCGGGTCCGGCGGCGGCGGGCCGTCCTTCTTGATGAACTTGCACTCCGGATAGCGGTCGCAGCCCACGAACGGGCCGAACCTGCCGGTCTTGCTCACGAGGTGGCCCTGGCCGCACTCGGGGCAGACCTCACCGGTGCCCACGGGCTCGTCGTCGACGATCGGCCAGGGCCGCGTCTCCTTGTGCTCGGGATACAGCGAGCACGCCACGAACGGCCCGTTGCGGCCGAACCGGAGCACCATCGGGTGGCCGAGTGAGCAGACCTGGTCCGTCGGACGCGTCCATGCCGGGATGTCGCCACCGGCCCGCACGGCATCGTCGAGCGGCCCGTAGAAGGCCCGGAGCAGGGGCACCCACGCGCGCTCGCCGCGGGCGACCTCATCGAGCTCCTCTTCCATGCGCGCCGTGAACCCGAGGTCCACGTAGTCGCCGAAGTGCTCGACGAGCAGGTCCGTGACCACCTCGGCCACGAGCTCCGGATACAGGCGACGCTCCTCGATGCGGACGTAGCCCCGGTCCGTGATCGTCGAGATCGTGGCCGCATACGTGGACGGGCGCCCGATGCCGAGCTCCTCGAGCGCCTTGATCAGCGTCGCCTCGGTGAACCGCGGCGGCGGCTCGGTGAAGTGCTGCGTCGGCGTGACCTCGGCCACGCTGGTGACGTCGCCCTCCTTCAGGCCCGGGAGCCGGTTGCCTTCGTCGTCGTCGTCGGCGGCATCGTCGTCGCGGCCCTCGGTGTAGACGCGGGCGAAGCCGTCGAAGAGGACCTTCGTGGAGGAGGCCCGGAGCTCGTACGGTCCATCGGCAAGCTCGATCGATGTGGTCTCGAGCTCCTTCGGCGCCATCTGGGACGCGAGCGCGCGCTGCCAGATCAGGCGATACAGGCGCAGCTCGTCGGCCTTCAGGTGGCCCGCGAGGGAATCGGGGTCACGACGGAAGCTCGTCGGCCGGATCGACTCGTGCGCCTCCTGGGCACCCTTCGACTTGGTCTTGTAGACGCGGCCCTTGGGCATGGTGTACGTCGCGCCGAACCGGTCGCCGATGACCTCGCGCGCCTCGCCCATCGCGATGCCGGCGATCGCGGTCGAATTGGTCCGCATGTACGTGATGAGGCCGACCTGGCCGCCACCGATGTCGACGCCCTCGTAGAGGCGTTGCGCCACGGACATCGTGCGCTTCGGGCTGAACCCGAGCCGACGACTGGCCTCCTGCTGGAGGGTCGAGGTCGTGAAGGGCGCCGCGGGCGACCGCTTCTGGGTGCGCGTCCCGATCTTGCGCACGACGGGGTGCCGCTGGGCCAGCGCCTCGATGTGCGCGGTCGCGGTGGCCTCGTCCTTGATGTCGAGCGCCTCGGCGTCGATCCGCACCAGCTCGGCAGTGAACCGCTCCCCAGCGGCCGTCTCCAGGACGGCCTCGATCGTCCAGTACTCGCGCGCCGTGAAGGCGCCGATCTCCCGTTCCCGTTCCACCACGAGCCGGACCGCGACGGACTGGACGCGTCCGGCCGACAGCCCGCGCTGGACCTTCCGGCCGATCAGCGGGCTCAGCGTGTAGCCGACGAGGCGGTCGACGATGCGGCGCGTCTGCTGCGCGTCGACGAGGTCCTGGTCGATATCGCGCGGGTTCGCGAAGGCCTCCCGGATCGCCGGCTCGGTGATCTCGCTGAACGTGACCCGGCGGGTCTTGTCCGCGGGGACGTGCGCGGCCTCGGCGACATGCCAGGCGATCGCCTCGCCCTCGCGGTCCAGGTCGGTGGCCAGGTAGACCATGTCCGAGCCGCGGGCCGCCTTCTCGATGTCGCTGACCTGCTTGCGCCGGTCCTCGGAGATGACGTACTCGGGGGCGAAGTCGTGGTCGACGTCCACGCCGAACTTGCCCTTCCCCGGGTTCTCGGGCAGGTCTCGGACATGTCCGTAGGAGGCGAGGACCTTGTAGTCGGCGCCCAGGTAGCGTTCGATCGTGCGCGCCTTCGCAGGCGACTCCACGATCACGAGGTTCTTCGGCACGGCCGGGAGTGTAGCACCGGGTCCTGCACGGACCCTTGGCGGGCGTCCGACGGTCAGACTTCGCGGATGCGCCGGAGGAAGTCCTCGTCGATCTCGAGGTCCGGCTCGTCGTCCTCGGTCGCACCATCCGGCCCGAAGCCCGGGCGGACGTTCGAGACGACCACCATCGGCCGGTCGCCGGTCCCCGTGGCGGAGGTCGGCAGGATCTCGATGAACCGGATGTTGACCCACGCGAAGATGAAGACCGAGTGCATGTCGTCGGCGAAGACGGGGCGCTTCCGGTCGAGGGTGCGCAGGTTCGTGCAGCGCAGGGTCAGGTCGCTCGGCGAGGGGATCTCGAACAGGTCCGCGACGAGCGGCTGCTCGTTGTTGATGTGGATGACGGCGTCGTTGATCACCGCGTCATCTTGGGCGCGCGGAAGCCGGACGTCAGTGTGACTTTGGTCCGGTCAGGGGTGGTAGAAGTCGATGACCAGTCGCACCCGACCGTGCGACACCCAGACGCCGATCCCGACGCGATCGTACTTGGCGTTCATCAGGTTGACGTAGTGGCCGCCGCTGTACGAGCGCTCGCTCTGGAAGAAGCGGTGCGACCCGAGGACCGCGCCTCGCGGGTTGCCCGACCGGCAGCCGATGTTCTCGGCCCATCGATAGCTGGAGTAGCCCGCCCGGCGCAGACGGTCTCCAGGGTTGCCGCCGATGAAGTGGCTGCAGTCCGCGCCGATCGCCAGCTTCCTGGCGTACGGTCGAGACACGTGGGCGCTGATCCCGCGATCGAGCTTGAGCGCGGCCACGTTCCGACCGCCCGGGCTGGAGCACTTGCCCGACGAGGTGACCCAGCCGCCGGTTCGGGTGCAGTTCATGAGCCCGAGGTAGTACGTCTCCACGGAGCCCCAACTGCCGCCACCGACGGCGCGCCCCGGACCGGTCGAGCCACCGCCGCTGCTCGGCGGACGCGACTTCACGGCCGGCTTGGCTTTGGGCTTCGGGGCCGTCTTGAACCAGCCGCTGGTCGAGGCGCCGAGCGTCGAGCCGTCGGCGGTCTCGGCATTCGCACCCACCTCCATGACGACCTTGGCGCCGTATGGCAGGGCCTTCGCCGGCACGAACACCAGGACGAGCCCGTTCTCCGCGAACGAGATCTTGCCGGCGATCGGCTTGCCGGCCGCACTCACCTTGAACGCCGCCGCCGTGGCCGCGTGCGCCATCGGGGACGTGAACCGGACGGAGATGGCGGCATCCCGCGGGATATCGGCCGTGGTGTCACGCGGCCGGAAGCGGACGACCCCGGCCGAGGCGATCGTCCTGAACGTGGTCTCGCCGCGCGCGATCCGGATCCCGTCCGCGTCTCGGACCCCGTCGATCACGAGGCGGTAGCGGGTGTTCGCCCTGAGCGCCTTCGACGGCGTGAAGGTGTAGGTCGTCAGACCCTCACCGGCCTGGGTCGCCGTCACGGAACCCTTGGCGGCCGGCTCGAGATGCACCGAAGGGGCGACGGTCGTCGGGTCGACCGGACGGTCGAACGTGAAGAGGAAGGCGCTCCCGACGGCGATCCGTTTGCCGGAACGCTCCGTCGGCGAGATCCGGACGCCGCCCTCGTCGCGGGTCAGGAACGCGGCGCGGGCCGGGCTGGCCATGGGAGCGCCGGACTTCGCGAGGGCGCCGGCATCGACCGTGATCGTGTGGTAGGTCCCGGAGGCCCATCGGTGGCTCGGCGCGATCGTGAGGACGCGTCCGGTCGCGTCCCAGCGGAGGTCGACGGCCACCGGCGGCTGGACCTTGAGGGACGCCGCGACCGAGCGCTGGTCCATCGGTGCGCTGAACTCGATCGTCACCGGCTCGTCGAGGGCACGGTCCGTGGCCACGACCGTCTGGAAGTTCGCGGCAGTCAGCGGCAGGTCGGCCGCGACGGGCGTCGCCGTGGCCGGCGTCGGTCGCACCAAGGCGATGACGCCGAGGCCGATCAACGCTCCCAGACCCACGGCCAAGGCTGACCGCGCCACCATCGAGCGACCGACGAGGGTGCTCAGGTAGACGACAGCCAGGACCGGGACGGCCAGCAGCGCGATGGCCAGCTTTCGCAATAGACGACGCTCCGTGCTGGGGCAGGAGGTGGGCCCGGGATCGGGCACGCGCAGGTCGCGTTGGGATCGAGACCTCGCCTGAGGGTAGCATCGGTCGGACCGAGGCGGCAACCGTGGAGGCACCGTCCCGTTCAGCGAGTGGTGCCGGCACGCCTCGGTCTGGCCGTCCGACCCCGCCGGTCGACGGCCGCGAGCGTCCCGGCCGGGCGGTACCGTCCGAAGGTGCCGACGACGAGCCCGCGACGCTCGAGCAGCGTCAGGGTGGCGAGGACCGTGGCCACCGGGAGGTCCGTGACGGCCACCAATTCGTCGACGGTGACCCGGCCCGCGACGAGCTCCTGGCCGACTCGCGCCGCCGTACCGCCGAGCTCGGTCAGGGTCGCCCCGGCGAGCGCGGTGGCGCCGCGGACGGGCGGCGGCGTCGCCAGTCCCAGGTCCTCGATCAGCTGCGGGACGCCGGAGACGATCCGGGCGCTCCCCGGGAAGTCGCGCAGGAACGAGAGGCAGCCCGCGCTCGGGATCGCGTCGATCGGACCCGGGACGAGGAAGCAGTCGCGGCCCTGCTCCAGCGACCAGGAGGCGGTCAGGAGGGCGCCACTCCTCGCCGGCGCCTCGACGACCACGGTCGCGTCCGCGAGGCCGCTGATCAGCCGGTTCCGCCGGGGGAACGTCCATTTGAGCGGGGTGGCGTCCGGCCCCAGCTCGGAGACGATGGCGCCGCCGCCGTCGACGATCGCGGCCGCGAGGCGCGTATGGGCGCGCGGGAAGAGCCGCGCGTGGCCACCGCCGATGACCGCGACCGTGGTGCCGCCCGCCTCGAGCGTCGCCGCGTGGGCCGCGCCGTCGATGCCCACCGCGAGCCCCGAGATGACCGAGGCACTCGACGCCACGAGCGCCCCGGCGATCCGGCTGGCGAGCAGTCGGCCACCCGTGGTCGCTCGGCGCGTCCCGACGACGGCGACGGCGTGCGCCGTGTGCATCGCACTGACGGTCCCGTGGACGAAGAGGACATGCGGCGGAAGGTCGACCGTCGCGAGGCGCGGCGGGTAAGCCGGGTCGTCGAGCGTGACCACGACGAGCCCGAGCTCGCGGATGCGCTCGACCGTCCTGGGTCCATCCTGCGCCGCCTGCGCGATCGTCGTGGCGAGCTCATGGGTCAGCACCGGGGACGCACGGTCGTCGGCCTCGACGTCCCGGCCGTACTCGTTCGCGGCGGCGACCAGGGCCAGGACGCCGCCGGGGCGAGCGGCGATCTCGAGGACGGACCGCCCGCTCCCGATCCGACGGAGCAGGCTCGCGAACGCCACCGGTCCGAGACCCTCGACGCCGGCGAGGATCGCCCACGCGTCCCGTTCCGCGGCGCGGGACGTCCCCGACGAGGACCCTGGGTCGTCCGCGGCCGTCGCCAGGGCGACGCTGGCCGGATCCCGATCCCCGGTCGGACCGCCCAGTCCCACACCGAGCATCTCAGACCGCCAACGAGCTGACGTGTTCGCCGCCTTGCTGCCGGAACCAGGCGGCCTCGTCGAGGTGCGCGGCCTGCACGCGGTCGTCGCCCGTGAGATCCGCGATGGTCCGCGCCACCCGCAGCAGTCGCTCGGTCCCGCGGCCGCTCGCCCGCTCCTGGTCCGCGAGGGCGACGGCGCGCCGCCGGGTCCGGGCATCCATCGAGCACGCCTCGCGGAGGGCGTCCCCCGTCAGCCGGGCGTTCGACATCGGCGCAGGCCGGCCGCCGAGACGCCGGGCAGCGATAGCGCGGGCCGCGGCGATGCGGGCAGCGACGACCGCTGATCGTTCGGGGTCCGGCCCGCCGACGATGACCGCCGGGCGGACACGTGGCATCGAGATCCACAGGTCGATGCGGTCGCGAAGCGGTCCGGAGACGCGCCGCTCGTACCGCTGCACCAGCCCGGGCAGGCAGCGGCACTGGCCATCGTCGGTGCCGGCGTAGCCGCACGGGCACGGGTTCATGGCCGCGAGCAGCTGGAAGCGCGCGGGGAACGTGGTGGCTCGGCCGGCGCGGGCGATCGCGACACGACCTTCCTCGAGCGGCTGGCGGAGCGCCTCGAGGACATCGCGGCCGAACTCCGGCAGCTCGTCGAGGAACAGCACGCCGTGATCGGCGAGGGTGACCTCGCCCGGCGACAGCCGAGGGCCGCCTCCGACCATCGCGGCATAGGAGATCGTGTGATGCGGCGCCCGGAACGGGGGGCGTCGGATGAGGCTCGTGATCGGCCCTTCGCCTGCCGCCGAGGCCACGATCGTCACCGCGAGCGCGGCCGCATCATCCAAACCCGGCAGGAGGCTCGGGACGGTCCGCGCCAGCAGGGTCTTGCCGACCCCGGGAGGGCCGGTCATGAGCAGGCCGTGCCCGCCCGCGAGGGCGATCTCCAGCCCACGGCGCGCCTGGGCCTGCCCGCGGACGTCGCCGAGGTCCGGAGAGGCGGTCGTCGGCTCGACGACGCTCCCCGGCGCCCCCGCGACGGACGCCGTCGACGACATGGCCTCCCCCCTGAACTCGATCCGTGCCGAGGGCGAGGTCCGTCGTCGCGATCGCGCCGACCGGATCGCCTCGATGGCGTCGCCGAGCGACTCGAGCCCGACGACCTCGACCCCGGCGACCAGCGCCGCCTCCTCGACAGCGGCCGCGGCGACACCGACGCGACGGATCCCGCGTCGTTCGAGCGCGGCGACCATCGGGAGGATCCCCGGAACGGGCCGCACCTCGCCGCCGAGCGACAGCTCGCCGATCAGCCCGATGGCGTCGCGGCCCGGCCGGACCTGCTCGGAGCCGAGCAGGATCCCCATCGCCATCGCCAGGTCCAGCGACGCTCCCGCCTTCCTGAGGTCCGCGGGCGCGAGGTTCACGGTGATCCGTCGAGGCGGATGGACGTATCCCGTGTTGCGCAACGCCCCGCGGATGCGCTCTCGCGCCTCCTGGAGGGCCGTGTCGGCCAGCCCGACGATCGTGAACCCCGGCAGGCCGGGCGCGACGTCGACCTCGACGCGGATGAACCGCCCGTCGAGCCCGAGCAAGGTCGCGGAAGGGACGATGGCCAGCACCGCCCCACCCTAGGCCGGGTGGCTCACCCGCGACTCACCGGCCGGCAACCCGCCCATCACCCGTCGCGGCGTCAGCGGGCGGGGACGGCCCCTGTGGCGGCCACGGCGGCCGGCTTGTCGACCCCGCGGGCGAAGTGGAGCAGCGATCCGCCGAGCGCCGAGTCCGCCTTCATGAACATGAACGGCGCCCCGGAGTTCAGGGCGCTGATGGCGCCGCGGTACTCGTTGACGATCTGGTGGTCGATCGTCCGGCGCAGGGCGCCCTCGGCGTTCTTCACATTGATGCCGGTGAAGGCGTTCGATCGGTTGAGGACGAGCTGGACCTTGTTCGGCGGGTAGCCCAGGTGGTCGACGGTCTCGAGGATCAGCCGCACGTTCTTCAGGCACGAGAGATCCGCGGTCATCACCACGAAGATCGAGTCCGCGACCTCGAAGACGCCCAGGTTGACGTCGTCGAGACGCTTGTCGATGTCGACGACGACGTAGTCGTAGGTCGACATCAGCAGCTCGGCGATCATCGGGAGGTGCTCGGGGCTGACGAGCTCGGCCGTCTCCGGCGACGGCGGCGCGAGCAGCAGGTCCACCCCTGAGTCGTGCTTGACGAGCACGCTCTTGATGAGGTCGACGTCGATCGAGGATGCCGTCACGACGTCGACGATGCTCTTGCGGTCGAGGCCGAGGTCGAGGAAGACGCGATGGTCGCCGAACTGGAGGTTGCCGTCGATCAGGCAGACCTTCCGCCCGAGCTCGCGATTGAGAGCGATGGCCGCGTTGATGGCGATCGTGGTCGTGCCGACGCCGCCCTTGGCACCGTAGAACGCGAGGATCCGGCCGAGTGGCGGCCGCGAGAGCATGACGTCCTTGGGCGCGAACCGGGCGAGCAGGCTCTTGATGCGCGCCATCAGCTCGGCCGGGTGGAACGGCTTGATCAGATAGTCGTCGGCGCCGGCCTTGAGGCCGCGGACCTTTTGCTCCACCTCGCGCTCGGCGGTGAGCATGATGATCGGGACGTGGCTCGACGAGCCTTCTTCCGTGCGGATCTTCGTCGCGACCTGGTACCCGTCGAGCTTGGGCAGGGCGACGTCGAGGAGGATGAGGTCCGGAGCCTCGGCGCCCCACAGGCGGAATCCTTCGGCGCCGTCCGCCGCGACGATGACCTCGTACCCCTCCTGCTTCAGCGTGTACTGCAGAAGACGCTGGACATTGGGGTCGTCATCGACGACGAGGATCTTGGCCGCCATCGGTCCTCCGCGCGGGATGGGTGGGACGGTATCGCCGGCCTGGGCCCCCGGCGCCGCGATTATAGGCTGCGGTCCGCTCGACCCGTCACCATCTCGCCCACCTCCGCGAACGGCATCGCCTCGAAGACCAGGCGGCTCCATGTCTCCAGGCGGTCGACGACGGCCCCGACCTCGTCGACGGAGGCGAATCCGCCCTCGAGCTTGTCCGTCTCGCGAACGGTCACGGGCCGCCCGCCGGCATCGGCCACGTAGACGGCACCGAGGTGCACCGAGCCGACCTCGGTCGTGTCGTCGTTGAGGAGCGCGACGAGGTGGAACGCCGGCTCGAAGCCTGCCACCAGCTCCTCGGCCCACTCGCGGCGAAGGCCGCCAAGCAGGTCGCCGTCCCCCGGATTGAGGTGGCCGCCAACGCCGATCGAGTACCGGTCGTGGAGGCGCGCATCGGCGCCGGCGCGCGTCCGTCGCATCAGGAAGATCCGATCGCCGTCACGGAGCACGAGGTACGGGATGACCTGCTTGTGGCCCGGGTCGACCTCCATGGCCCCGCGCGGCTCGAAGCGCCCGTGCGTGGCGACGAGGTCCTCGAACCCCTCGAGGACGTCCGCGCGGAGGCCATGCCACGTCGCGTGATCCGGCAGGACCGTCCTCGGGACGACCAGCACGAGCTCATCCATCGGTCGGCGGCTCGAGCCGTGCGCGCGCCGACCGGAGTCGTGCCTCGATCGCGCCCTCGTCCGGCCCACCGGGCCGCTCCAGGGCCTCGAGCCACGAGTCGATGGCATCGCGCAGGTCATGCAGTCGCGCGGCGATCGCAGGCGCGTTCGTCGCAGCGATCGCGGCGCCCATCGCCGGGTCACCGCGCGCGACCCGGGTCATGTCGCGCCACGAGCCCGCCGCGAGGGCTGCGGCGTCCGGCCAGTCGTCACGCGCGGGTCCGTGCGGGGCCCCGGCGACGGCCTCCACGAGCGCGGCCGAGAGGACGAGCGGGAGATGGCTGATCCCGGCCACGGCCGCGTCGTGCGCCGCGGCGGTCATCACGACCGGGCGAGCCCCGCAGGCCTCGGCGAGGGCGGTGACGGCCGCCACCGCGGCCGCGTCGCCGATCGCGGCGGCGTCGCCGGGGACCACGACCCACGGCCGTCCCTCGAACAGTCCGGGCACGGCGGCGTCATAGCCCGAGGTCTCCAGACCGGCCATCGGATGCCCGCCCACGTAGCGGAGCCCGAGCGACCGCGCACGGTCGAGCACGGCGGCTTTCGTACTCGCGACGTCGGTCACGACCGCGCCCGGTCGCATCGCCGTCGCCCACGGCCCCGCCAGCTGGTCGAGCAGCCCGAGACACTCGGTTGCCGGCGCAGCCAGCACGATCAGGTCCGCGTCGGCGATCGCCGCCGCCGGTCGGTCCGCGGCGACCGCGATGACCCCCTCCGCGAGGGCAGCGGCCGGACCGTGGCCCGAGGGGCTCCAGGCCGTGACCTGCCACGACCGCGACGTCGGGCCTTGGTGCAGGGCGCGCGCGACCGACCCGCCGATGAGGCCGAAGCCGAGGATCGCGACGCGCACGAGCGGTCCGGCCGTCGGGCCGGGCGACCCGGTCAGTCGACCCAGCCGGCGCTGCCGCCGCCTGGGCTGCCGGACGAGCCGCCGCCGCCCCGGCGGCGATGCTGGCGCCGATCGCCGATGCGTCGCTCGCCCTCGATGTCTGGCGGGCCGGGGTCATCCGGCGGGTTCTGCCGCCGGTGGTGCAGTCGCCGGTCGGTGTCGCGGCGTTCCTCGTTGAGCGACGCGCCGCAGCGGGGGCATCGACGCTCCTCCGAGAAGAGCGACTCGAGGGGCGCGACGGTGTAGATCTGCCGGCCGCATGCCCGGCACGCGAGTCTCGGCATCAGATGACCGGCAACGAGGCCAAGGCTGCCTCGACCTTTTCCGCCGGGTACTCGTAGTCCTCGAGGTCACCGGACAGGTATCGCTCATACGAGGCGAGGTCGAAGTGGCCGTGCCCGCAGAGGTTGAACAGGATCACCCGGGCCTCGCCGGCCTCGCGGGCTTCGAGGGCCTCGTCCATCGCCACGCGGATCGCGTGGGTCGGCTCGGGCGCCGGCAGGATCCCCTCGGCCCGGGCGAACCGGACGCCCGCCTCGAAGCTGGCGCGCTGGTGGACGCTTCGGGCCTCGATGTCGCCGTGCTCCTTGAGGAGGCTGACGAGGGGCGACATCCCGTGATAGCGGAGCCCGCCGGCGTGGATCGGGTCCGGGATGAAGTCCGCGCCGAGGGTGTGCATCTTCACGATCGGCGCCATCTTGCCGGTGTCGCCGAAGTCGTACGCGTACACGCCGCGGGTCAGGCTCGGCGCGGCCTCGGGCTCCACCGCGATGATCCGGTGCTTGGCGCCCTCGCGGAAGTTGCGGCCGAGGAAGGGGAACGTGAGCCCGGCGAAGTTGGATCCCCCGCCGGCGCAGCCGATGATCACGTCGGGCGACTCGCCGGCCATCCCCATCTGCTCGATGGCCTCCTGGCCGATGACCGTCTGATGCAGCAGGACGTGGTTGAGCACGCTCCCGAGCGCGTACTTCGTGTCGTCGCGGGTCGCGGCGTCCTCGACCGCCTCGCTGATGGCCATCCCCAGCGAGCCCGGGCTGTCCGGCGTCTCGGCGAGCACCGAGCGGCCGTAGTTCGTCGTCAGCGACGGACTGGCGACGACCTGCGCGCCATACGTCTCCATGAGGATCCGCCGGTACGGCTTCTGGTCGTAGCTGGCCCTGACCATGTAGACCTTGACCTCGAGGCCGAACAGCGCCCCGGCGAAGGCCATGGCACTCCCCCACTGGCCGGCGCCGGTCTCGGTCGCGATCCGCTTCACGCCTTCCTGCTGGTTGTAGAAGGCCTGCGGGATCGCGGTGTTGGGCTTGTGGCTGCCGGCCGGGCTCACGCCCTCGTACTTGTAGTAGATGTGGGCCGGCGTATCGAGCGCGCGCTCGAGTCGATGTGCCCGGTAGAGCGGGCTCGGCCGGTACAGGCGGTAGGCGTCGCGCACCGGCTCCGGGATCTCGATCTCGCGCTCGGCCGAGACCTCCTGGCCGATGAGGGCCATCGGGAACAGCGGCGCGAGATCGTCGGGGCCGAGGGGCTGGTGCGTGGCCGGGTGGAGCGGGGGCGACGGCGGGACCGGGAGGTCGGCGGCGATGTTGTACCAGCTCCGCGGGATCCGCAATTCATCGAGGACGAACTTCGTCTGACGCGGGTCCACTGGCGACATCTTGCCCCTCCTGACCGGGCCTGCGGCGCACGGGAGGCGCACCACACCGGGGACGCGAGCCTAGCGCGCCCGACGGCCGGTGCGCAACCGGTGCGCGCCACGGCTCCGAGGACGCCACGCACCGGTCATCCCAGGGGCTGTAGCTCCAACGGCTCGTAGCGGGCCGGGCCACCACCGGTCAGGCTCTCGAACACCCCGATCCGGTCCACCGTGGCCGCGAGACTGAGGTCGGCCGCCGCCTCGATGAGGCTGTCCGCGATCGCCGCGCCGGCGGGCACGCCGTCGGACCGGGCGAGGGTCAGATGGGCCCGATACGGCCGCGTCTCGGGCGGCCATCCGGCCGCGACGAGGGCCGCGTCGGTCGTCGCGGCGGCGTCGGCCAGCGCGGTCGCCCCGTCGCGCACGCCGAGCCAGAGGGCCCGCGGCCGACGGCCTTCCGGAAAGGACCCGGCACCGCCGAGCACGAGGTCGAACGGCGCGATCTCGGTCGCGGCCTTCCGGATGGCCTCCAGCGTGGGCTCGATCCGGTCGTCGAGCGTCGGGCCGAGGAACCGGAGGGTCAGGTGCAGGCCGTCGAGACGCACCCAGCGGACGTCCCGCCCACCTCCGGGCACGCCGAGCGAGCGGACGCGCTCCACGAGGTCGGTGACGGCCGCGACGGTCGCCGCGGGCAGTGGCACGGCGACGAAGATCCGCCGCCCGGGCAGGTCCTTGCCGGGCCAGGTCCGCTCACGCGGGCCGGTCATCGGGAGCCGGTCTGGCCCGTCTCGCGCTCCCAGAGCTCGCGATCGGCGCTCAGGACCTCGAGGGCGCGATCGCGCTCGCGCCAGCCGCGCATCTTGACGGTCTTGTCCTCGAGGGCCTTGTACGTCTGGAAGAAGTGCTCGATCTCGACCAGCCGATGCGGCCGGACCTGCTCGAGCCGTTCGATGTGCTGCTGGTGGGCGTCGCCGATCGCGACGCACAGGACCTTGAAGTCGAAGCCCTTCTCGTCGCGCATCTCGAGCCCGCCGATGGGGCGCGCCCAGACGTGACACCCGGTGAAGGTGGGCTCGTCGATGATCAGCAGGGCGTCGGTGTGGTCGCCGTCGCCGGCGCGCGTGCCCTCGATGAACCCGTAGTCGAAGTTGTAGAAGACGGCGCTCGAGAGGACCCGGTCCAGCCGGTAGACGCCGGCCTCCTCGTCGTACTCGTACTTGTTGCGGGACCCACGCGGGATCTCGACCACGATCTCGACGACGTCAGGGAATGCCCCGGGACTCTTCATGCCCGAATGCTACCCGAGGCGGGGGCAGAAGCCAGACGTTGAGAGCGAAGCCGGCGTTCAGCCGCCGTCAGCGCAAGGCGGAGGCGAGCTCACGAGCGAGCGCACTCGACGGTGCGTGAGCGAGCGAGCGCAGCCGACAACGCCGCGATGGCGGCGGATCAGCGCCGGCTAATCGTTGTAGAGACGCTCCTCGATGAGCTTCTCCTGCACCGTCCGACCGTTCGGGTCGAAGCAGGAGAACTCGAAGTGCTTCTCGTACTCGAGGTCCACGTTGTCCTGGCCGCCACGGTTCTTCTCGACCGACACGATGACCCAGTCGCGGAACCGCTGCGCCTGGTACGGGTTGAACTCGATGTTGACCTTGGCGACGATGTGGTACTTCTCGTTGAGGATGACGATGATGTCGGCCTCGTAGTTGATCGCCGAGCTGCCGCGCAGGTGGAAGTTGCGCAGGCGCGAGGCCTTCAGGCCCTCCTTGTCGGCGGCCACGATGCTGACCATCGGCACGTCCTCGGCCAGCGCGATGTCCTTGAGGCCGTTGACGATGTACGTGACCTTCTCGGTCTCGTTCTCGGGCTCCGGGATCTGCGGCACCTTCTGCATGTAGTCCACGAAGACGACCAGCCGCCGGTCGCCCGACAGCACGCGGTGCTGCTGGACCAGGGTCCGGATGTTCTCGATCGTGCTCGCCGTCTGCGACCCGCGGAGCAGGAACAGGTTCTGCCCGTAGCGGGCGATGCGGTCGAGCGAGGGGCGCAGCCGCGGGTTGTTCGCGAGCTGGGCTCCCGTGCCGCCGCCGCCGCCGTCGGCCATCCACGTGCCCAGGATCTCCTTGCGGACGTCGACGATCTTGATCGCGCCGGTCTTGTGCGGGAGGTGGGCCAGGGCGGATTCCATGGCGATGAGCCGGTTGAGCAGGTACGGCTCGTCGTGCTCGAAGCAGATGTACAGGACGTTCGCCTGGCCGCCGGACGCGATGTTGCGCGCCATCTGGAGGGCCATCGTCGTCTTGCCCGTGCCCTGCGCCCCGCCGATCAGCAGGAGCTCGCCGGCCCGCAGGCCGCCGCCGATCGTCTTGTCGAGCGGGGTGAACCCGAGCGGGACCGGCTGGTACTCCCCGACCTGTCCGCCGACGACCTTCTCGTTGAGGTCGACGAGGACGTCGAGAGCCGATCGCGGCGCCATGCTGCCGTTCGCGGTGTCGAGTCGCCAGGACGCCGGCGCAGCGGCTTTCGGCTTCGTATCGGTAGCTTCGGTGCTCACGTCGGCGCGGACCTCCCCGGGTGGTGCGGTGACGCAAAGGGTAGCACCCGGATAGGCCCGAATCACCCACCCGGACCCCCCGGAACCGCACAGGGTGGTGCGAACCGCGGCGGCCCGCGCACCGGCGGCGCGGCCGGGGCCGCTGGCTCAGGGCGGCCGGGCCGCTGGCTCAGCGCGGCAGGGCGGCGATCTCGTCCCAGGTCCGCACGATGGCGCGGATCGCGGATTCGTAGTTGCGCAGGTCCATCCACTCGTCCGGCGCGTGGGCGTTGTCGTTCGGCTGGACGAAGCCGAGCAGGACGACCGGCAGCCCCAGGACAGACTCGAAACTCGCCGTCACCGGGATGCTGCCGCCCTCCCGGATGAAGACGGGGGCTCGTCCGAACGTGGCCTCGAGGGCCCGGGCGGCGGCCTGCGTCGCCGGGTGGTCGATGGGGGTCAGGCTGGCTCGGCCGCCGCCGAGGGAGGTGACGGTCGTCGTCACGCCGGGCGGGGCGATCGCCTCGACATACGCGCGGAACGCCTCGAAGATCCGGTCCGGGTCCTGGTCCGGGACGAGCCGGCAGCTGATCTTGGCGTGGGCCCGGGCCGGGATGATGGTCTTGGCCCCGTCGCCCTGGAACCCGCCCCAGATCCCGTTCACGTCGAGAGTCGGCCGGCCGCCTCGGCGCTCGAGCACCTCGTACCCCACCTCGCCGACGAGCGATGGGACGCCGATGGTGGCCGCGTGCGCCGCCTCGTCGAAGGGCAGGGCCGCGAACGCCGCGCGGTCGGCCTCGGTGAGCGCGATGACGTCGTCGTAGAAGCCCGGGATGAGGACCCGGCCGTCGGGCCCCTTGAGCCCGGCGATGATCCTGGCCAGGGCATTGGCCGGATTCTCGACGACGCCGCCGAACCCGCCCGAGTGCAGGTCCACCGTGCTCCCGACGACGTCGATCTGGGCATACATCAGCCCGCGAAGGCCGATCGTGATCGCCGGCAGGTTGCCCTCGAAGAAGCCCGTGTCGCTGATCACCGCCACATCGGCGGTCAGCCGCTCACGATTGGCCTCGAGCCAGCGCTCCAGGTGGATCGAGCTGGATTCCTCCTCGCCCTCGAAGAGGTACTTCACGTTCACCGGGAACGCCCCGCGGGTCGCCATGAGCGCGGCCGCGGCCATCACGTGGGCGTGGATCTGGCCCTTGTCGTCGGCAGAGCCGCGCCCCAGCATCCGGTCGCCGTCGATGACCGGCTCGAACGGCGGCGTGGTCCACTCGTCGAGCGGATCCACCGGCTGGACGTCGTAGTGGCCGTAGACGAGCACCGTCGGGGCGTCCGCGGCATGGAGCCAGTCGCCGTAGACGACGGGATGCCCGCCGGTCTCGGCGACCTCGACGTGCTCGACGCCCGCCGTCCGCAGCGCGTCGGCGAGCCAGCCGGCCGCGCGACGGCAGTCCTCCGCGTGCGCGGGGAGCGCGGAGATGCTCGGGATCCGCAGGAACGCCTGGTACGAGGCGATCCGCTCGTCATGGGTCGCGTCGAGGTGGGCGTCGAGGGCGGCGTACGGCTCGGTCATGGGTCCTCGGGGTGGCGTCTGTTCGGATGGGTGGTCATTGTAGGTTTCCCCACCGAGTACGATGGCGCACCTGGGCGTCCGAGCCCCATACGAGGAGCGTGCGTGGACATCGCGGCGGGTGACCCCAAGCATCTGGGCAGCGCCCAGGTCCCGAGCTGGCTGAACCGGCTGGCGGCGATCGGGTGGCGCGTCCTCGTGACGGTCGCGCTCGGCATCGTCATCTTCGGGCTGGCGGTCTACCTCTCGACCGTCACCCTGTCCATCCTCTTCGGGGTGATCGCGGTCGCGACGCTCGGCCCGCTGCAGGAGCGGCTCCTCGCGCGCGGCTGGGGTCGCGCCAAGGCGTCGGCCAGCGCGCTGCTCATCGCCGTGGCCGTCGTGATCGTGGCGCTCGTGCTCATCCTCCTGGCCGTGGTGCCGTCGCTCGTCGAGCTGGCGCAGAACGTCCAGGCGGGCGTGGCCAGGCTCGACGCCGACATGTCGACGAACGGGTTCCCGTCCCAGCTCGCGACGACGATCGACACGGTGGTCGGACAGGTCCAGGCCTGGGTCGGGGCCGAGGCCACGTCCCTGGTCAGCGCGATCGCGAGCATCGCAACCATCGTCATGCTCGGCCTGTTCCTCACGTTCTACTTCCTGCTCGACGGCCAGAAGGGCTGGGACGTCGGCTTGCGGGACCTGCGCGAGTGGCGACAGGTCCGGATCCGCACCGCCGGCGACGACGCGATGCGCCGGGCCGGCGGGTACATCCGCGGCACCGCGATGATCGCCTCGGTCGACGCCGTGGCCGCCTTCGTCTTCCTGACCGTCCTCGGCGTGCCGCTCGCCGGGCCCTTGGCCGCCATCGTCCTCGTGGCGGGCTTCGTCCCGTACATCGGCGGCGTCTTCGCGAGCGCCGTGGTCGTGCTCTCCGGGTACGCCAGCGGCGGATTCACGACGGCCCTGATCCTGGTCGGCCTGATCCTGGTGATGAACATCGCCGAGCACCGCTTCCTCGGCCCGTCGGTCTACGGGCGGACCCTCGACCTGCATCCCGCCGTGGTCCTCATCGCCCTGCTCGTCGGCTTCACGATGGGCGGCATCGTCGGGATGTTCGTGGCCGTCCCGACGTTCGCCGTCATCACCGAGGTGTCCGGGGCCATCATCGACGCCCTCGGCGAGCGCGACGCCGATGAGAAGGCCCTGCAAGCCGCCGACATCCCGGATTGGCTCGACCGGCTCGCGCAATGGAGCTGGCGGCTCCTCGTGGGCGGGGCGTTCATCCTCCTGTTCGTGGTGATCGCCGGGCAGATCCCGGCCGTCATCGGGCCGATCGTCGTCGCCATCACCCTGGCGGCGACGTTCCTGCCGGCCGCCCGGATCCTCGAGGAGCGACGCGGCTGGTCGCGTGCCCGGGCTTCGCTCGTCATCAGCATCGTGCTCTGGGTGACCGTCGCGATCGTCACGATCCTGTCGGTCGGAGCCCTCGTCGGCCCGGCGGTCGACTCGGTCCAGGGGTCGATCACGGCCGCGCAGACCGGGGCCACGACCGGCGGCGGGTCCCTGCCGACCGACGTGTCCGGCACGGTCTCGAGCCTCTCGAACGCCGTCGGGAGCGGGGTCCTCTCAGCGCTCGCCTCCCTCGTCTCGAGCATCGCCTTCTTCGTCCTGTTCCTGATCCTCTCGGCGCTCATGGCGTACTTCCTGTTGCGCGATGGCAGCAAGGCCTGGGCCTGGATGACGGGGCGGATCGGCGGGTGGCGCGAGCGGGAGATCCGGGCCGCCGGGGATCGCGCCGTGGTGATGCTCGGTGGCTACATGATCGCGACGGGCGTGCTCGGCGCCTTCAACGCCGTCACGGGCTTCGTGATCATGACGCTGCTGGGGATCCCCTTCGCCCTGCCGGTCGCGGTGCTGTCCTTCTTCGGGGGGTTCATCCCGTACATCGGCCAGTTCGTGACGAGCGCGATCGCGTTCCTCATCACGGTCGCCTTCGGCACGACCCAGGACATCATCTTCATGGCGCTGTGGACGGCGGTCTTCAACATCGTCCAGGGCAGCGTCATCGCGCCGCTCGTGTACGGCCGCGCGGTCAGCCTCCACCCGGCGGTCGTGCTGATCGTCATCCCCGCCGGCTTCACGCTCGCCGGCGTCCTCGGGATGTTCCTCGCGGTGCCGGTCGTCGGCATCGCCGGCGCCGTCTGGCGGCACGTCCTCGCGGCGATCGGCGAGATCCCGCCCAGCCTGCCGGATCCAGAGGCCGATGCCACCCCGACCACCGACGGCCCGGCGCCGTCGGTCGGCCTTCCCGCCGCCCCGCCCGACGCGGCCCTGACATAGGACGAGCGGGCCGTCGCCGGCCCGCTCGTGGTTCGCGTCAGAAGGCGGATCGCCCGCCGGGTTTTCAGGCCGGCTGCGGGTTCACGTCCGGGATCGGCTGGCCCGGGGCCACGATCACCGATGGGGCCTGGCGGAGCTCCTTCGGCGGCAGGTCGCTGAAGAGGCTCTCGAAGCCCTCCGCATCGACCGTCTCCTCGGCCACCAGCTTCTCGGCCAGGGCCACGAGCTTGTCCTTGTGCTGGACCAGCACGTCGGTCGCCCGCTCGTAGGCCTTGTCGATGATCGCGCGGACCTCTTCGTCGATGGTCCTGGCGACCTCGTCGCTGTAGTCGCGCTGCTCGCCCATGGAGCGGCCCAGGAAGACCATCTCGTCGCGCTTCCCGAAGGAGAGCGGGCCGAGCTTGTCGCTCATCCCGAACTCGGTGACCATCCGGCGGGCCAGGTCCGTGGCCTTCTCGATGTCGTTGCTGGCACCGGTCGTGGTATCGCCGAAGATCAGCTTCTCGGCGACGTTGCCGCCGAGCAGGCCCGCGATCTTGTCCTCGAACTCGGTCTTGGACTGGAGGTAGCGATCCTCCTGCGGGAGCGCCATCGTGTAGCCGAGGGCCATGCCGCGGCTGATGATCGTGACCTTGGCGACCGGGTCGCACTTGGGCAGGATCCGCTGGACGACCGCGTGGCCGCCCTCGTGGTAGGCGATGATCGCCTTCTCGGCGTCCGAGATGAGGCGCGACTTGCGCTCCGGTCCCGCGACGATCCGCTCCAGGGCTTCCTGGAACTCGGACATCCCGATGACCTTCTTGTTGCGGCGAGCCGAGAGGATCGCCGCCTCGTTGACGAGGTTGGCGAGATCCGCGCCGGAGAAGCCCGGCGACTGGCGCGCGACGCCTTCGACGTCGACGCCCTTGTCGAGCGGCTTGCCCTTGGTGTGGACGCGAAGGATCTCGGTCCGGCCGCGCATGTCCGGGCGGTCGAGGATGACCTGGCGGTCGAAGCGGCCGGGCCGCAGGAGCGCCGGGTCGAGGACGTCGGGGCGGTTGGTGGCCGCCACCACGATCACGTTCGTGTTCGTGTCGAAGCCGTCCATCTCGACGAGGATCTGGTTGAGGGTCTGCTCGCGCTCGTCGTGCGAGCCGCCAAGGCCGGCGCCGCGCTGGCGGCCGACCGCGTCGATCTCGTCGACGAAGACGATGCACGGCGAGTTGCGCTTGGCCTGGTCGAAGAGGTCGCGGACGCGGCTCGCGCCGACGCCGACGAACATCTCGACGAACTCCGAGCCGGAGATGCTGAAGAACGGCACGCCGGCCTCACCCGCGACGGCGCGGGCCATCAGCGTCTTGCCGGTGCCGGGAGGCCCGACCAGGAGCACGCCGCGCGGGATGCGCGCGCCGAGCGAGTTGAACTTCTCCGGGTACTTGAGGAACTCGACGACTTCCTGGAGCTCCGTCTTGGCCTCGTCGACGCCGGCCACGTCGTTGAAGGTGACGACCGTCTTGTTGCCGAGGAACATCCGGGCGCGACTCTTCCCGAAGCTGAGGGCCTGGTTGTTCGTGCCCTGGGCCTGGCGCATCATGAAGAAGATGAAGCCGCCGATCACGAGGAGCGGCAGGAGGCCCGTCAGGAGGAGCCCGAGCCACGAGGTGTCGGGCGTCGGGGTGGCGCGGTAGACACCGCTCGGGAGGGTCTGACCACCGGACTTGGCGGCGGCCTGCATGTCGTCGGGATAGACCTTGGTCAGGACGCTGGTCGGGACGATGACCGTGTACACGGGGCCATCGTTGGGCGTCACCGTCAGCGTCTCGCCCTCCTGGACGACGGTCTTGACGTGGCCCGCGGCGACGTTACTCAGGAAGTCCGAGTAGCCGGTGGGGGTGGCTGGCGAGCTGGCATTGATCCACGTGAACAGCAGGGCGGCCGTGCCAAGGACGAGCACGATCATCACGATGCCGTTGCGGAAGAACTTGGGGTTCAACGAGGGAGCCTCCGGGGTATGACGGCGCCGATGCACCGCCGTGTCGCGAGTATAGCGCCGGGAACCGTGACCACCCTATGACGGATGTCCTGGTCCCTTCATCTCCTTCGGACGCTGCCGAAGCGCGGATGGTGGCGTGACCGGACACTAAGGAATCACAACGACCTCGGTCCGCCCACTGATCAGACCGAAGAGCCCGATGACCGCCTGGGAGTCGGTCCGTGCTCCGATCTACCGGTCGTCTGGACCCCGTGCCGCCATCGCCGCCTCGATCGCGGCCAGTCTGGCGATCACGTCTTCGAGCTGCCCGTGGATGGCTTGTGCCGAGTCGCGCTCCTGGGCATCGTCGGCGGCGCGACGTCGACGTTGGGCCGCCTCGACGAACGTGGACGTGATGGCGGCGGTCAGGATCGCGATGAGCGCCACGGCGACGACCATCACGGCCGCTCCGACGAGTCGCCCGAGCCCTGCGGTCGGCACCTTGTCGCCGTAGCCGACGGTCGTGACGGTCTGGAGCGCGTACCAGACGGCGTCACCAAGGTCCGGGAAGTCCTGATGGTCGAAGACCCAGATGACGACCCCGCCGACCAGCACGATCCCGACGGTGATGGCGATCATCACGTAGGCGGCATTCCTGACGGACGCCGGATCCGACGTGAACCTGTCCATCGCGTGCTGGATCGGGGTTCGCCGTTTCATGCTCCGCAGCCTAGCGCGCGGCGCAAGGGTGTCTCGGCGAACGCCGACCGGTGGATCGGACCGCTATGCTGCCTGTCGTTCACCGTCCGTCGAGGCGGTCATGGCAGCGAAAGCCTCTTCGTCGTCGCGACGCGAGGGCGGCCCACCGAGGGGGATGAACGGCCGATGTCCCGATCGCATCATCGCCTGGACCGACGGCGCGGGCGCCGGGATGTAGCCGTGAGCGGGTCATGACCGCAGCCGCGCCGGCCGCCGCGGGCCAGGGGTCGACCGACCGACGGCTCCCGATCCTCCTGGCGATGGCCATGTTCGTGCTCGTCGTGGATACGTCGATCATGAACGTGTCGATCTCGGCGGTCGTCACGGATCTCGGGACGACCGTCAGCGCGATCCAGTCCGCCATCGCGCTGGAAGCCCTGGTCTCGGCCGCGTTCATCCTCATCGGCAGCAAGATCGGCGACCTGTTCGGGCGCAAGCGGGCGTATGTGCTGGGCCTGATCGCGTACGCGATCGGTGCCATCGCGATGGCCCTGGCACAGAGCGTGACCGCGATCATCATCTTCTGGGCCGTCATCGGCGGCCTCGGCGCATCGCTGCTGCTCCCCGCCATGCAATCGCTCATCCACGGCAACTTCGAGGGCGCCGCGCAGAAGAAGACGTATGCGCTGGTCGGCGCCGCGGCGGCGATCGCCGCCGCGATCGGACCGCTGATCGGCGGCTTCATCACGACCTTCCTGTCCTACCGCGTGGCCTTCCTGCTCGAGGCCGGCGTCATCGCGATCGTCCTTGTCGGCAGCCGACTCGTCCGCGACGTGCCATACACCGGTCCTCGAGACGTCGACATCGTCGGCTCGGTCCTCTCGGTCCTCGGCATGGGCGGCCTCGTGCTGGGCATCCTCGCGTGGCAGGAGGGCGGCGAAGCGGTGCTCCTGCTCCTGGCCATCGGCGCGATCTCGCTCGTCGCCCTGGCCTCATGGCTGGTGCGTCGCAAGCGGGCGGCGAAGCCGACCCTGATCGATCCCGATCTGTTCATCTCCCGGCTGTTCCGGCTGGGGATCTCCGGGCAGATGCTCCAGAACATCGCGCTGGGCGGCGCCATGATCACGATCCCGATCTACCTGCAGATGGTCCTCGAGTACAACGCCCTGCAGGCTGGCCTGTCGCTGGCGCCACTCTCGCTCAGCATGTTCGGGGCGGCGATCCTCGCCGGCAAGCGCAGTGGCAACCGGCGGCCGAGCAGCATCATCCGGGCTGGCTTCGGTCTGCTCTTGATCGGCATGCTGCTGTTGATCCCGATCATCCCGCGCGCGGATGCGGGTTGGTACCTGGCGATCCCGCTCGCGATCGCTGGCGTCGGCCTCGGCCTCCTGGTGTCCCAGCTGAACAACTACACGCTGGCGCCGGTCGTCGAGGAGCGCGTGAGCGAAGCCGCCGGCGTGAACTCGGCCGCCGGGTCGTTCGGTCTGTCCTTCGGCCTGGCGTTCGCCGGCGCCATCATGCTGGCGACCCTGGCCTTCAGCTTCACGAACCTGGCGGAATCGAGCGTGGTCCTCGATCCGGCGCAGCAGCAGGCCGTCGCCGATGGGCTCGAACACGACGCGCAGGTCATGACCAACACGGACCTCGAACTGCTGCTGGTCGATCAGCCTCCGGCGGTCCAGGCCGAGATGATCCGGATCAACACCGAAGCCCGACCCTTCGCGCTGCAGGTGGCGCTCCTGATCCCGATCCTGGCGAGCCTGCTCGGGCTGCTGGACTCGCTCCGGATGATGCGTCAGCCGGATCCGGTCTCATCGGGCGCGGCCGAGGGGCTCGCCCTGGCCTGAAGAGCGGCTCGCGACGAGGTGCGTCTCGAGCCCGAGCCATTCGTTGCGACCCAGGGGGTCAATGTGGACGGTCCAGGACCACGCGACAAGGGCGTGACGCCACGCGACACACGGGACATGTGGCCGGACGACGATGGCGGCACGGGCCAGGTGCTGGGCTGTTTCGCGATCGTCGGCGCGATCGTCGGCACCGTCATCGGCGGCGTGGTCGGCTTCGTGACCGACGACGCAGCTCTGAAGGCTGCCGATGACTGGCTGATCCTCGTTGCCGTCCCGGTCACGGCTTTCCTGCTCGGCATCGGCGCCGTCGCTGCGTGGGATGCCGCGGTGAAGCGGTTGACAAGGATCGGAAGCCGGATCCAGGACCTGCGTGAACCGGGGCAGGTGATGACCGCCATCCTGGCGCTGGCCGTGCCGGTCGCCGTGGCCATGTTCATGTTGCTCGTCATCCCGTCGTTGGCGGTCCCGGTCTGCGTGACGTTGCTCGCCTGCCTCTTCGTGGTCATCCAATGGGATCGCATCAAAGGGCTCTGGGACGTCGTGAAGTAGGGCTGTCCCTTTCCTGACCCTGAGGGTCGGACACCAAGTAGAACGACCCGCCGGCCATGCCGGCGGGTCGTTTCGTGCTCGAAGGGTTGGTAGCGGAGGCAAGAGTCGAACTTGCGACCAAGGGCTTATGAGTCCCCTGCTCTACCACTGAGCTACTCCGCCGCGACGGCGGATTCTAGCGTAGCCCGGGGTCGATTGCCACGAGACCGGACTCGCTCGGGGGACCACCGCTCGAGGCATCGCCGCTGCTAGCATCGCCGCTGTGAGACGCCCGGGCCTGCCGCCGCTCATCGCCGGGCTGTTCGTCGATCCGCGCGCCCGCGACGCGTTGCTTGCCGGATCCGTGGCCCTCTTCGCCGCGGCATTGGATCCGCGTGTCCTCGGTCCGTCACTGCCGTCCGTGCAGGCCGCGGTCCGCGACCACCCGCAGCTCGAGACACTCGTCCTCTTCAGCGCGGTGGCGGCGTCCGCCCTTCTGCTGCTTGGCGGCGCGATCGGCGACTCGGCACGCGCCAGGCCGATCATCCTCGGCGGCCTGACCGTCGAGCTCATCGCGGCCGTTGTCAGCGTCCTCGTCCCGGACGGCCCGGTCTTCGTGGCCGCGCGGTTCCTCGGCCATGCCGGGTCAGCCTTCGTCATCCCGGTCTCGATCGCCCTCGTCGCGACGAGCTACGAGGGCGTGGCTCGGGCGACCGCGATCGGCATCGCCTATGGCGCGTACGGGGCCGCCGGGGCCGCCGCGCCGATCCTCCTGCAGGTCCTCCCCGACCAGCGATGGCCGGGGTTCCTGGCCGCGATCGCGGCCTGTGCGGTCGCCATCTGGGTGGCGCGCAGCCCGCGTGACGTCGCTCGCGAAGCCGACGACGGCCGAGCGACCGTACGTCATCGGGACGGCGATCTGGGCCTTCGGCATCATCACGCTCACGGTCGGCCTGACGTGGATCGGCGGCGGCATCGACAACCCGTTCCGCTGGTCGCTCATCCTCGGCGGCATCGTGATCCTCGGGCTTGCGCTCGCGAACGACCGACGACGACGCGCGCAGCCGACCGGCCCGGTAAGCATCGATCGTCGGCCGGTCGCGATCGCGATCGTCGTCGGCGTGGTGCTCGGCATCTCGCAGACGGCGGCCATGATGGAGCTGCCCCTCTACTTCCACCTTGTGCTGCGGTACGGCTCGGTGCTCGCGATGGTCGCGGTCGGACCGCTGTTCGCCGCGCTGATCCTGGCGGGGCCGATCGCGGGGATCCTCATCAGCCGCGTCTCGCCACGGTGGCTGGTGGGTGGGGGCGTGATCACGCTCGGCGTGGGGAACCTGATCCTCGGGCTGGTCACGACCGCCGGCGCGAGCTACCTGGCGTTCATCCTGCCGTGCCTGCTGGTCGGCGGCGGGTTCGTGGTCGCGACCACCGTTCGAACCGCGATCATCTTCGCCGCCGTCCCGCGGGGCCTGCCGGCCACCGCCGCCGCACTGAACGAGTCTTCCCTGTCGGTCGGGGCGCGCATCGGCATCGTGCTGGTGACCTCGGTCGTGACGGAAGTGGCGCTGGCCACCTACACGGCGTCGGTCGCCGGACTCCCGGCCGCCGACGCGGCCCAGGCGATCGCGAAGTTCCGCGACCTCCTGGTCGCCATCGGGACGCCCGACTTCAGCCAGGTCGCCTCGGCCGTGAACGCGGTCGACCTCCAGCCCTACGTCGCGGCGTATGCCGCCGGACTCCAGACCGTCTTCCTCGTCAGTGGCGCCGTCGCGATCGCGGGCGGGCTGATCGCCCTCGTCGCCATCGGCCGTCGGGATCCGCTCACGACGGTCTACGACCACCATGACGAGCGGGTCCGCGTGCCGGCCGCGACCTGATCGCCATCGCCGCGGGACGCGAAGACGCCCCGGCGTCCGAGACGACCGGGGCGTCGTGAGCGGAAGCGAACCTAGATGCCGAGCGCCTTGGCCTTGGCCGCCGCGAACTCCTCATCGCTCAGGATGCCCTGGTTGTGGAGGTTCGCGAGGTTCTCGAGCTGGGCCGTCACCGGGTCGACCGCGGGAGCCGCTGGCGGCGGGGCCGCGTAGACGACCTGCGGCTCGGGGGCCGGCGCAGCCGCGGCGGCCTGGGCTTGGGCCTGGGCGTCCTGGTTCGCGTACTTCTGCTGCTGATGGTGACTGACGGCTCCAGCCGTCCCGGCCACGACGGCGGTCGTGGCAGCCATGCGGACGATCCCGCCTCGGCGTCGCATCATCGGATGGTTCTCCTTCTTGGTGTCGTTGGGACGAGGGTGAGGTCAGCCGACGGGGATGTCGGCCATCGCCTCTTCGACGAGCGCCGCCGGGATGCGGCCGTTGGCGATGAGGATCCCATCGGCATTCCGGAGCGAGGTCGCGAACCGCTCCGCCCAGACGTTCTCCCAGATCATCAGCGCGCACGAGCTGTTGTCGTCGAGCGCGTCGCCGATGTCCTCGACGTCTTCCATGCCGAGCAGCTTCGTCCCCTCGATCCCCAGGACGGACAGCGCAGCGGCCTCCTCGGCGATCGCGTCGTTGAGCTCCACCGCGTCGACGTTGCCGGCGGCATCCTTGTGGATGATCACCAGGTCGAGGATCTTGATGGTCCCGGTATCCACGAGCTCCTGGAGTGCCGGGACGATCTGCCCGGAGAACTTGTTGCCCGGGAAGGCGATGGCGATGTATTCGACCGGTCCGATGGCCACGGGTGGACCTCCTATACGGCTTGCAGACCGTCAATGATGCCCGCTCGGGCCCCTCGCTGCATCATCCGATTCGCGGGACGGTCCAAGCCGATGGTTCGGCTCGCTAGCTGACCTCGCGCAGGCGGCCCGTCTCGACCTCGAAGATGAGGCCGTGGACCGGCACGGCCCGCAGCCACGGGTGCTCGCGGATGCGCGCCACCTGGGCCAGCAGGTTGGCCTCGAGATCGGGGAACGCCCCGAAGACCATCCCCGGTGCGGGGTCGTCGCCCGACGACGGCAGGAGCGCGCGCAGGGCGGCCTCGTCGGCGCCGTGGAGACCGCATCGCGTGTGCTCGATGACGATGACCTCGGTCGTGCCGAGGACCTGCTGGCTGACGACGAGCGACCGGATCACGTCGTCGGTCACGAGCCCACCGGCGTTCCGGATGATGTGTGCGTCGCCGGTCCGCAGGCCGAGGGTCTCCTCGACGTCGAGCCGGGCATCCATGCACGCGACGATGGTCAGCCCGCGCAGCGGCGCCGCCGTCAGCGCCGACCGGTCGAACGCCTCCGTGTAGCGCGCATTCTCCGAGAGGAGGCGGGCGTACTCGGGGCTCCGGGTCTCGGGGCGGTCCATGGTGGGGCGGGGCTCGATCCGGTCCGGCGGCGGCAGGGTCAGTCGCCCGGGCCGAACAGGAGGCTCAGCCAGCGATCCAGGGGACTCACCTGGGCGGCCTTCGCACCAAGCCGGACACTCGCCGAACCGGGAGCGTCGGCGGGCAGCGGCGGCGCGTCCTCGGCCAGCGTGAAGGCGATCTCTTTCGACGTCCCGAGCCCGTGCGCTCGCGCTTCCAGCTCGATGTACTGCTCGCGCTTGATGAGGTCGAGCTCGCGGGAGAGCCCGGTGACGACCTTCGAGAGCGCGGAGTTGTCGACGCCCATCTGCTCGACGCGAGCGGCCGCCGCCGACGCCTCACCGACCTGGCGGGCGAACACGACCACGATCCACACGGCCAGCAATGCGCCGATGATCCCGGCGAGCCGGCGACGGGTCAGCCCGGCGATGGGCAGGCTCGAGAGGTCGGGCAGCTCACGAGCGACGTCGGCCGTGGTCCGTCGGTCGCTCGGCGCCTCGGGGACTGCGGCGGGATCGCGCTCGTCGTCGGGCGGCGTTGAAGCGTGCCGGCGAACCATCCGAGCGAGGGTAGCTAAGCGGTAGCTGCCGTGTCAACCCTCGCAACCGTGACAACCGAGCTGTCACGCCGGTGGTCGACCGTGCTGCTACACTCCCGCCTTTCGAACATCCGTGCTATTCGAGGTCGCCAGCATGCGAACGTACGCGCCCGCGGGCCCGGAAGCCGTCCTCGCCGACCTGCTCGAGGAGCCGTCGATCGCTCGCGGGGTCGTCCACCATGCGGTGCTGCCACCGCGAGCGGCCGTCCACGGCGAGTTCCCGTCCTGGCTGGACCCGAGGATCGTCGCCGGTCTCGCCTCACGCGACATCCATCGCCCGTACACGCACCAGGCCGAGGCCATCGAGGCGGTCCATGCGGGCGAGGACGTGGTCATCGTCACGCCGACCGCGTCGGGCAAGACGCTCTGTTATGCGGTCCCGACACTCCAGGCGATCGCGGACGACCCAGCGGCCCGTGCCCTGTTCCTCTTCCCGACCAAGGCCCTCGGGCAGGACCAGGTCACCGAGTTCGGCGAGCTGGCGGCGGCCGCGGGGCTGTCGATCATGACCTCGACCTACGACGGGGACACGCCCGCCCCCATCCGCTCGGCGATCCGGGCCGCGGGGCAGGTCGTGGTGACCAACCCCGACATGCTGCACTCGGCGATCCTCCCCCACCACACGAAGTGGTTCCAGCTCTTCGAGCAACTCCGGATCATCGTCATCGACGAGCTGCACTCGTATCGCGGGGTGTTCGGCGGACACGTCGCCAACGTCCTGCGCCGCCTGCTCCGGATCTGCGCCCATTACGGGAGCCACCCGGTCATCGTGTGCTGCTCGGCGACGATCGGGAACCCCGGGGAGCTCGCCACGGCCTTGACCGGTCGGCCGACGCGGGTCGTGGACCGGACCGGGGCACCCACCGGCGAGCGCCACATCCTGCTCGTGGACCCGCCGGTGATCGAGCCGGCGAGCGGGGCCCGTGGGTCTGCCGCCACGCTGGCCCAGCGATGGGCCCTTCCGTTCCTGCGGGCCGGCCGGCAGACGATCGTGTTCGGCCGCTCCCGGGTGGCCGTCGAGATCCTGCTCACCGGGTTGCGCGAGTCGCTCCGCGAGAGCTACGGCCCGCGGAGCCGCGTCCGCGGCTATCGCGGCGGCTACCTCCCGACCGAGCGCCGCGCGATCGAGCGCGGCCTCCGCGACGGCGAGATCCTCGGGGTCGTCGCCACGAACGCGCTCGAGCTGGGCGTGGACATCGGCCGGCTGGACGCGTCGATCCTCGCGGGCTACCCGGGCTCGGTCGCAGCCACGTGGCAGCAGTTCGGCCGGGCCGGACGGCGGCAGGGCACGAGCGTCGCGGTCCTGGTCGCGTCGGGCGCCCCGGTCGACCAGTACGTCATCCACCACCCGGAGTTCCTGCTCGAGGGGACGCCGGAGGAGGCCCGGCTCGACCCGGACAACCTGCACGTGCTGCTCGCGCACCTGCGCGCGGCCACGTTCGAGCTGCCGTTCGAGCCGGGCGAGGTCTTCGGCCCGGGGCCGGCCGACGACCTGCTGGCGTTCCTCCAGGAATCCGGGCACGTCCGACAGGCCGACGATCTCCGCTGGTACTGGGCGAGCGAGAACTTTCCCGCATCGGAGATCTCGCTGCGGACCGCCGCGCCGGAGAACGTGGTCATCATCGACACGACGCCCGATCGCCCGCGTGTCCTCGGCGAGGTCGACCTCTTCAGCGCCCAGGTCCTCGTCCATGAACGGGCGATCTACATCCACGAATCGGTCCAGTACTACGTGGACCGCCTCGAGTGGGGCGAGCGCAAGGCCTACGTCCATCGGGTGGACGTCGACCACTACACCTACGCCAACCGGGCGGTCACCCTCAAGCCGCTGGAGGTGTTCGCGGAGGCACCCGCGACCGGTGGGCGACGGATCCACGGCGAGGTCATGGTCGCGAGCCTCGTCACCCTCTTCAAGAAGCTCAAGTTCCTGACCGACGAGAACGTCGGCTGGGGGCCGATCGACCTGCCGGAGCTCGAGCTCCAGACCACGGCCTACTGGCTGACCGCCGACCACGCCCGCGACCGATGGCGGCACGACGAGCTCGATATCGCCCTGCTGGGCGCAGGACGAGCCATCCAGACGATCGCGTCGGTCCTGCTGATGGGCGATCCGCACGACCTCGGGCTCGTGACGCAGGTCCGCTCGCCGCATGCCGAGGAGCCGGTGATCTACCTCTATGAATCGGTGCCGGGTGGGATCGGGCTGGCCGAGCGGCTTTGGCAGCGCCACGACGAGCTCATCGCGGGGGCTGCGGACCTCATCGCGACCTGCGGTTGCACCGACGGCTGTCCGGCCTGCACCGGACCACGGCCCGAACCGGGCATCGATGCTCGCGGGCTCGCCCTTCGGCTGCTTGGCGAGCTCGGCGCCGGACGGCCGGTGAGCGCAGCGGCAGCCCGCGGATGACCATCGAGGCGCCCGACCGTGCCGATGGCCTCGCTCGGCGGCTCGAGCGGTTCCGGGCGGCTACCCGCGGTCTGGCGACGGACCCGGCCGAGGGACCGACCGTCGTCGAGGCGAGCCGCGCGCTCGGTGCCCCGGTCCTCGCGGAGCGGCTCGCGGCGGCGGTCGACGGCGAGATCCTGCGGACCTCCCTCGGACTCGTCGTCCGCGCGGAAGGGCCGTCCCGCTCGATCCCGCTCGATCGGGACCGGCTCGCCCGGCTCCCCGGCCAGCCGGCGGCCGATGTGCCGCTCCTCTGCCTGGACACGGAGACCACCGGCCTGGCGACGGCCGCCGGGACCGTCGCCTTCCTCATCGGCCTGGGCTGGTGGGAGGCCGACCGGTTCCGCCAGGTCCAGCTCCTGCTGCCCGACCATGGCGAAGAACGCGCCCTGCTCGACGTCCTTCGGGCCACGATCCCCGGGAGCGGCTGGCTCGTGACCTACAACGGCCGCGGGTTCGACTGGCCGTTGCTCGAGACGCGGTATCGGATGGCCCGCCAGCCGGCGCCGGCACACGGCGGACACCTGGACCTCCTGCCCATCGCCCGCCGGCTCTTCCGCCATCGGCTCGAGGACGCGCGTCTCCGCTCGGTCGAGGACGGCGTGCTCGGGATCCAGCGCCACGGCGATGTCGAGGGCTGGGAGATCCCCCGCCGGTACCTCGGGTTCCTGCGCGGCGGTCCGGTCGGACCCGTCGTGGACATCGTCCGACACAACGACCAGGACGTCCGGTCGCTGGCCCGGTTGCTCGTGCACCTCGAGACCGGGTATGTCGAGCCCGACGTGCGGCGGACCGCGCCGCCCGGCGACCTCGCGGGACTGGCGCGCGCCTATGCCCGGGACGGACGCCTCGACGACGCGCTCGGCTGCTATGCCGACGCGATGGACGCGGCTGCGTCGGGCGCACCGCACGATGAGGCTCGAGCGCTCGCGGTGCCCATCGCGGTGCCGCCGCAACCGGCGACCCCGTGGTGGTCCGCCGCGGTTCCGGCGGACTTCGGCGGACGCCCGACCGCCGCGTGGCGTCGGGACCGGCCGGACCGTGTCGCGGCCTTCGCCGCGCCGTGGACGACCGAGCGGATCGCCGTCGAGCACGCGCATCTCCTTCGCCGACTCGGCCGCTGGGAGGACGCCGCGGACGCCTGGGCCTCGCTGGCGGCCGGACCGGGCCGCGTCGCGATCGTCGCGGCGGTCGAGCTGGCCAAGCTGCACGAACACCGGCGCCGGGACGTCGCCGCGGCGCTCGCGACCGTCGTGAGCGGACTGACGCTCGCGGAGCGGCGGCGGCACATCGGCCGCCCGGAACCTCGGCTCGAGGCCGACCTCTGCCGTCGCGCGGCGCGGCTGCGACGGCGCGCCATCCTGGCACGCGCCCAGCCGACTGCTGGGGCCGCGTCGATCAGTCCGGTCCCGGGATCGCGCCGACCTGTCCGGCCGTCGTCGGCACGATCGCCCGCCTGACCCGCTCTCGGGCGCGCCGCAACAGCACGGCCGCCCGGTCCGGGACACCGGCGAGCCCGCGGCCCTCGACGGCGAGCGAGCCCGCGGCCGCGGCGAACCGCAGGTCGAGGCGATACCGCGTCCGGCGGCGGCCGACGATGGCCGGACGCAGCACCGAGGCGTGGAGCGCGGCGAGGAACGTGTCGCCGGCCCCGGTCGGGTCGACCTCGCGGTCCGTCGTGGTCGGAAGGTAGCGCAGCGTCTCGGTCGGGCCGTCGTCGCCGACGTGGATCAGGAGCCCTCCGTCCGCGCCACGGGTCACGAGCAGGTCCGCGCCGGGATGGAGCAGCTGCCACAGCTCGGCGACCGGCGTCTCGGGAGCGACATCGTGATGGCTCACGCCGACCAGGTCTGCACGCTGCAGGATCGGCGACCCCTGGGGGACGCGACGGGTCACCAGCCGGCCCGGAGCGAGGTCGCGAAGGAACCCCTGCCAGGCGACCCCGACGTAGGCGTCGGCCGGGATGACGGCCGCCCACTCGTCGGCGATCTCACCCGCGACCGGCACCATGGACCACCCCCGAGCGGCGAGCCAGGCGTCCGGCAGGGCCGGGATCGGAAGCGGAACGCCGACCTGGACACATGTCTGGACGCGGCCCGCTTCGGTTTCGACGTTGTGGTAGATCGGCCCCTCGGGCAACGGCACGCGCAGGATGTCGACGCCGGCGTCCCGCAGGATCCCGAGTTCGTCGGCGACGCTCGCCTCCGCGTCCACGCCGATGACGGCCGCCGTCCGCAGCCCGAGCCGCGCCGTCGTCAGCGCCGCGTACGTGACGCCCCCGCCCAGCCTCCAGCCGCGCGGGTCGTCAGGCGCGACGTCGCGGCAGGCGGAGCCGACGTGGACCACCTCGACGCGGGAGCGGGGCATGGCACCTCCGGGCGTATACTGCCGGCCCCATCACACCGATCCTGGAGCCAGGCCGTGTTCTTCTACGAACTCCATGAAGGCGATACCGAGGTCTACTCGGACGTCCTCGTCATGAGCGAATCCGAGTGGGAGGCTGACGAGTTCTTCGAGCTCGTCCAGACCATCCGGCGCAAGATCCAGGACTCGTTCGAGCACGATACCCTCATCGAGTCGATCGCCGTCGAACTCGAGCGCGACCACGACTTCGTCTACGTCAGCGACGACCGTCTCGTCGCCGCGGTCAACGTCTCGACGGTCGAGGCCGAGAACTTCCTCGCCGAACTCGAGGTCGACCTCGCGGACCGCGAAGAGGACGACGAGGACGACGACCCGGGCGGCACCGATGCCGACTACAAGGCGATCCTCGTCGACTTCGACCCGGGCGGCCGGCTGAACTAGCCGGGTCGCCGGGACGCGCCACGCGGCCGGGGCCCAGACGATCGCGAGCGCCAGGCCCCTGGCGAGCGCCGGACCCTACTTGCTGAAGAGGATCTCCACGACGTCGCCGTCGTGCACGTGGTAGGTCTTGCCCTCGGAGCGCAGCCTCCCGTGCTTGCGCGCCTCGGCCATCGACCCGAGCGTGACGAGGTCCTCGTACGACACGGTCTCGGCGCGGATGAACCCCTTGGCGAGGTCCGTGTGGATCGCGCCGGCCGCGTCCACGGCCGTGGAGCCGTCGCGGATCGGCCAGGCTCGCACCTCGTCGGGCCCGGCCGTGAGGAACGAGATGAGCCCGAGCAGGCGATACGACAGGGCGATCACGCGGTCGAGCCCGGACTCGGCGATGCCGAGCTCTTCCATGAACACGGCTGCCTCGTCGGGTTCGAGCTCGCCGAGCTCCATCTCGATCCGGGCGGACAGCGCGTCGACGATCGCGTCCTGGTGCTCGTAGCCCGCCGAGATGCGCGAGATGAGGCTCGCCGCGGTCGCGAGGTCGCCCTCGCCGACGTTGAGGAGCACGAGCACGGGCTTCTGCGAGAGGAATCGGAAGCCGCGGATCGCCTTCTCCTCGTCGGCATCGAGCGCGAGGTCGCGGATCGGCCGACCCGTCTGCAGGCCCTCGTGGATCCGCGCGAGGACGACCCCTTCACGCTCGGCGGCTTCGCGTTCGGCGGGTGTCCCGTGACGGCCGCTCCCCTCCAGGCGTTCGAGCCGCCGCTCGGTCATGGCGAGGTCGGCGAGCACGAACTCCAGATCGAGACGCTCGAGGTCCCGGGCCGGGTCGACGCTGCCGTCGGGGTGCGGATGCGCGGCGTTCTCGAACGCGCGGACGACGTGGAGCAACGCGTCGGAGTCCCGGAGCCGCGCGAGGTGGTCGGCGGGCAGCTCCTCGGTCCCGACGTGCCCCTCGGTCGAGGCAGGCGGGGCCGGCAGGTCCACGTACGTCACATCCGCATGGATGATCTTCTTCGGCTTGAAGATCTCGGCCAGGCGGTCGAGCCGGGCGTCCGGGACCTTCACGACGCCGACGTTGAGCGTGACGCCACCGAAGCCGCCGGTCTCGGCGTGGCCGCGGGTGAGCGTGTTGAAGACGGTCGTCTTGCCCGATCCGGCAAGACCGACGATGGCGATCTGCATGGTGAGCAGCGTAGCGGCGCCGGGCGCCGCGCGCCGACGGTCAGTAGCCGGCGGTCGGATCCACCACGTTCAGGAGCGTCTCGCCGGCCGCGAACCGCCGCAGGTTCTCGCAGAACAGCTCGACGCTGCGGTCGAGGACGCGCCCGCTCGACCACGCCGTATGGGGCGTCACGATGACGTTCGGCAGGTCGTAGAAGGACGACATCGGCGGGAGCGGCTCGTCGTGGAAGGTGTCGAGCACGGCGCCCCCCAGTGGCCCGTCGCGCAGGGCCCGCAGCAGCGCTCGCTCGTCCACCAGCCGACCGCGGGCCACGTTGATGAGCCACGCTCCGGGCTTGACCATCGCCAGGGTGCGGTCGTTGATCATCTCCTCGGTCTCGGGCGTCAGCGGGGCCGCGAGCACGATGAAGTCCGACTCCGCGAGCAGCTCGGGCAACGTCTCCGGTCCTCCGACACGGTCGAGCGTGACCTCGCCGAACCCGTCGTCGCCCGTCGACCGTCCGTCGGCCGCGGCGCTCGTGGCGGTGGCCGCGCCGGTCGACGCGGACCCGTCCGGGCCATCGCCGTGGCGCCGGACCGCGATCACCCGGCAGCCGAAGGCCGTCGCCAACCCGCCGACGGCCCGCCCGAGCGACCCGAGCCCCACGATCCCGACCGTCACGTCGCGCAGCTCCGCGCCCTCGAGGGGCTGCCACGTCCGCTCGCGCTGGAGTTCGAGGAGCTGCGGCAATCGCCGGCTGACCGCCAGGATCATCATCAGCACGTACTCGGCGATGGGCCGACTGAAGACGCCGCGAGCGTTGGTGACCACGAGGCCGCGCTGGCGGGCGGCCGGCGTGAGTGCCCGCTCCACTCCCGATGTGGCCGAGTGGACCCAGGAGAGCCGCGGCGCCCGCACGAGGAGTCGGTCGAAGGCGTCGGGTCCGAGCCAGCCGCGCAGCATCACCTCGACGTCCTCGAGCGGGCCGTCCGCGAGGCCCTCCACGGACACCGTGACGAGGCGCGCGCCCGGCGCGGCGGCCCGGATCCGCTCGAGGTCGCGCGACCGGTAGCGGGCGGAGAGGATCGGGCTCAGGGCGATCGCCGTCGGCGCCCCACCGGGACCGCTGCCGGGGCCGGCGCGGCGGACGATGTCGGCGGGCTCGCTCATCCGGGCGCCTCCGGTCCCGGAAGCAGGGCTGGCGTGGCGTCCATCACGCGGGCGATCCACCGTTCGGGCGTCTCGATCTCGCCGTCGCGGGGCAGCGTCTCCGGGCCGTCCCAGAGCCGGGTGAGCGCCGACGGCCCGCGCGCCTCCGCGATCATGCGGACGAAGCGCTCCCCCTTCTTGTACTGCTCCATCTTGAGGTCCATGCCCGTCAAGCGGAGCATCGAGCGCTCGAACGCGGTCCGACGCGAGCGCCGATCGTGGAACCGGGCGCTGATCCTCTCCACGTCGGGGACGAGGTCACGGCCCACTTCGTCCATGACGTAGTCGCTGAACCCCTCGAGCAGGCTCATCACGGCCTGGGTCTCGCGGAAGAGCTGCCGCTGCTCCGGTCCCATCAGCCGCTCCATCCAGTGCCCGCCGTCGGACTCGCCGCGCAGCGTCCGCCCGAGGCCGCGGAGCGCCTCGCGTCCCAGGTCCCTGGCATCGCGGCTGAACAGCGTCAGCTGCCGTTCCAGGCGCGAGGCGAGGTACGGCCGGAGCCACGGATGCGCCTCGAACTCGAACGCGTGGGTCGTCTCGTGGAGGGCGATCCACGTTCGGAACGGCCCGAGCGGGACGCGCAGGCTCGCCGCCGTCGCCCGGATGTTCTCCTCGACGAACAGCAGGCGACCCGGCGCCTGCTCGGCCGAGAGGAGGGCCAGGTCGTACTGGCCGAGGACGCGCGCGCCCATGAACCCGAGCAGGAATCCGAGCTGGCGGGTCGTGACCCAGCGGTTCGCGAGCGCCATCGTGGCCTTGGCGAGGCCGCCGCCGGGCGGGACGACCTGGTCGAGCAGCTCGACCTCGAGCTTGCCGATGAGCGAGGCGAAGGTCTCGGTGTTGGCCCGGACCCAGCCGGCACGGTCGACGACGCCGGACCGTTCGACGACGCCCGGCAGCTCGGTCCCGAGGGCCGACGAGAGCGCTGGGACGATCTCGGTCATGGCGGCGGCATAGGCCGGTTCCGTGGCGGCCAGCTCGGCCGCGCTGAGCGTGCCGGGCGCCTTTTCGAGACGGGCGATGGCGATCCGCTCGACGGCGGGCCAGTCGACGAGCCCGCGGCGCGCGGACCGCTCCGCGTGCCGGCCGACGACGGTGGCCGCGGCACCGAGGGCCGAGCCGATCAGGAACCCGGCCTGCCAGACCCGGTCATCGCGCCAGGCAGAGCGACGGCCCGCGGGGCCGGTCATCGGGCCGCCACGGCGAGATCGACCGGCTCGACGTCCGGGAACGCGGCGCCGAACATCCGCTCGGCGATCGAGCGGAATCGGTCGACGTCGCCGGTCGTGAGCTGGAGGTGGACGGCCGTCGCGGCCGTCTCATCCGGTCGGTCGTGGCCCGCGGCCCCGGCATCGGCGGCCGTCCCGCGTGTGGACCCGGGCGCCTCGAGCGCGTTGATGGTCAGGAGCTGGGCGAGCGCGGACGCCGTCGCGGTGGCGGAATCGACGATCGCGACGCGCTCCCCGGCGGCCGCGGCGATGAGCGGCCGGAGCAGCGGGTAGTGGGTGCAGCCGAGGAGCAGCGTGTCGACGGTCGCGCCGGGCGGCCGCGGGAAGATCGACTCGCCGTCCGCGTCGCGCTCGCCGAACAGCGGCGCGAGCGCGTGCGCGATCGTGGCTTCGGCGCCCGGGCCCTGGAGCTCGCCGGCCTCGACGAGCGGCACCAGGGCCGGCGTGGCGTGCTCGTAGACCTCGATCGCGGGGTTCTCGTCCTTGATGGCGGCGAAGTACGCGTGGGACCGGATGGTCGCGGGTGTCGCGATGACCCCGACCCGCCGGTTGCGCGTCGCGAGGGCCGCCGCCGACGCCCCGGGCCGGATGACGCCGAGGACCGGCAGGTCGTAGCGGCGGCGGAACGCCTCGATGCCGACCGCGGTCGAGGTGTTGCAGGCCACGACCAGGGCCTTGACGTCGCGCTCCACGAGCGCGTCGAGCGCCTGCGTCGAGAACGTGCGCACCTCGTCGTCGGGACGGACGCCGTAGGGCGCTCGCGCGTTGTCCCCGAGGTAGATGGTGGATTCCGCCGGGGAGCGGCGCAGGATCTCCTGGAGGACCGTCAACCCGCCGACGCCGGAGTCGAACACCCCGATCGGCCGGGGATCGGACATCAGGCCCGCCTAGCGCAGCGCGGCAGCCGGCGCCCGCACCGACCCGAGCAGCTCGCTCGCCAGCCGCGCGAGGTCCTGGGAGATCGGCGCGTCGGGGTTCGCCAGGACGAACGGCACGCCCTCGTTGTTCGACTGCACGACGAGGAGGCCGTCCGACACCACGCTGTGTTCGGGGACTCGGCCGATCGCCCGCTGGAGCGTCGCGGCGTCGATGCCGCCGGCGCTGTCCGCGCGGTTGACGAGGTAGCGGACCTTCGTCGCCGGGTATCCGATGGCCCGGAACGTGTCCGCCATCGCGACCGTGTTGTGGATCGTCGTCGAGTCGTAGGTGACGATCTCGACGATCGTGTCGGCGGCGTCGAGCAGGGCGAGGTTGACGTCGCTCAGGTAGCTCGACATGTCGATGACGATCGCGCCGTACACGCGGCGCAGGAGCGAGAGGACCTTCTCGACGTCGCGGGGCGTGACCATCTCGGCCATCTCGATCCGCGGCGGCGCCAGCAGGATGTCGATCCCCGAGGGGTCCCGCCAGAGGACGTCGCCGAGGTCGGATTCGGCGATCCGGTCGGTCGGCAGATCGAGGATGGAGGGCGCATCGGTCGGCACCTTCAGGAGGGCCCGGAGGTCGCCGAACTGGAGGCTGCCGTCGATCAGCACGGTGCGCTGGTCCATCTGGCCGAGCGAGACCGCGAGATTGAAGGCGATCGTGGTCTTGCCGACGCCACCCTTGGGGGCGAAGACGGCGAAGATCTTCGTCCCGGCGCTGACCTGCTCGGCCTCGAACGCCTTGCGGACGGCGCCGATCCGGTTGATCAGGTCGAACCCGGAGAACGGCATCGACAGCACGCCGTGGATCCCGCGGTCCGGCTCCGGCTCGACGGGGTTCTGGGGCACCGTCATGACGATGACCGGGTACCCCCAGATCCGACTTGTGGATCTGTTCGACGAGGCTGAGGCCCTTGACGCGGCCCTGGAGCAGGGCGTCGACCATGACGACGTCCGGTCGCAGCTCCTGGATCTGTCCGAGGGCCTTGCCGCCGTCGGTGATCACGTCGAGCAGTTTCACCTTGGCCTGGGCGTTGAGCAGGCCGCGGATGTACTGGGCGACTTGCGGCACGTCCTCGACGATCAGCAGCCGTGTCTGGTCACTCGATGCCATTCGCTCGACGATACCACGCGGCCCGTGTCGCGAAGTCATACGGAGGTCCCGTCGGGGGGTGACCCCGGGAGTCCCCCCTTACGGCTTGACGGCGATCAGGATCGCGCGCTCGCTCCCCTCCCCGAATGCCCCCAGGTCGTAGCTGCCGGCGAGCAGCTCCACCACCAGGCCCGCGTCCTCGGCGAACGAACGAAGCTCATCGGCGGAGACGAGTCGCATCCGGTCCCGACGGACCCAGCGGCGGACCGGGCCACCCTGCGTCGACGCCTCGAAGATCGTGGTCAAGGTGACGGTCCCGGTGGCCGCGTCGTGCTGCGCCGAACCCGCCTTGGTGACCATCTCGCCGGTCTCGACGTCGGTCCGCGGCCATTCCAGGATCACGCGGCCGTCGAACCTCGCGAGGTCCTCGGCGTCGGGGAGCCAGACGTCGGCGACGGCGACGCCGCCCGCGGCGAGATGGTCGGCCATCACCTGGACAGCGGCGCGTTGCGCGGCCCGTGACTCGAGCACCATCAACGAGTTCAGACCGATGAAGGCGAGACCGTAGCGACCCGCATCCGGCAGACGCAGCCCGACGATGTCGGCTTCGATCAGCGTCAGCCGCTCCGCGGCCTCGGGACCGGCCGCCGTCGCGAGCCGGCGCGCCCGGTCGAGCATCGCGGGGTCCAGGTCGACGCCGGTGACGCGGTCGCCACCGGCGGCCAGCGGCACGGCGAGTCGGCCGGTCCCGACCGCCAACTCGAGGATGGGCCCGCCCGTCCGCTCGGCGAGCGCGAGGTACAGGTCGAGGTCCCCGGGGTCGCTCAGCAGGTCGAGGTCGTAGAGGCGTGCCAGGACCGCGGCGGTCTCCGAGTCGGGTCGATCGAGCATCGTGGGCGTCAGCCCGGGTACTCGTGGCGTTCGGACGTGGCCGCCGGCCATCGGTCCGCACGGGCGGCCCGACCGGCCCAACGGACGGGATGGCCGTCGCGGCGCCGGACCGCCAGCGCGCTGATGGCTTCCAGCGCGGCGCGATTGGCGGCCATCGCCGTGGTCTCGGCGTGGTCGTACGGCGGCGACACCTCCACGATGTCCATGCCGGCGAGGTCCACGGCACCGACGATCTGACGGATGGCCCGGAGCACCTCGCGGGTGAGCATCCCGCCGGGCTCGGGCGTCCCGGTGCCGGGAGCCATGCCCGGGTCGATCACGTCGATGTCGAGGCTCAGGTAGACGTGGTCGGGACCGTCCAGCGCCTCGTCGATGGCCTGCGCGATGACCGCCTCCGCGCCGCGCTCCTCGATCTCGCGCATGAAGTGGTAGCGCAGCCCCTGCTCCTTCATCCATTCGAACGTCTCGACGGGCGGCCAGTAGCCGCGCAGCCCCACCTGCACGAAGTTCTTGCCCTTGACGGCCCCGGATTCGATCAGTCGCCGCATCGGGGTCCCGTGGCCGGCCAGGACGCCCCAGTCGTCCGCCGCGGTGTCCGCGTGCGCATCGAAGTGCACGATGCCGATGCTGCCGGGATGCCGGACTTCGGCGATCGCGGTCGCGCTCGGCCACGTGATGGAGTGGTCGCCACCGAGCACGATCGGGATCGCCCCGGTCTCCGCGACCTCGAGCACCTTGCGGTAGATCAGGGCGTGCGCACGTTCGATCCAGGATGGGACGATGTTCGCGTCACCCGCATCGACGACGGTCAGGACCTCGAACGGCTCGACGTCGAGCTGGAGGGAATTGATCGAGCCCGAGGTGTACTGCGCCTCGCGGATCGCGCGCGGACCGAACCGCGCGCCGGGTCGGTGGCTCACGGCGTCGTCGAATGGGGCACCGATGATGGCGACGTCGACTTCGCGGCGGCGGAGCTCCTCGGGATCCGTGACCCACGGCAGCTTCGAGAAGGACACGGGGCCGACATAGGTCGGCAGGTCGAAGTCGGCGTAGGTCTCGTACGGCTGATCCCAGCCGTTTCGCGCGGCGTATGCCGATGCGGCCGCCTGATCGTCGGGGCGCTTGGCCACGGGTCCCTCCGGGAGACGGACACGGCTCGCTCGCCGCGGTGGGTTCCGCCGTCTCGCTGGGGGCGCCGCCGGTTCGAATCCGTCGTCCAGCGGGGCGCGTCCCGGGATGGTAGCACCGCTCGGGCGGTGCTCCGCCGGCCCGTTCCCTCAGTCGCCCCGGAACTCGCGCCAGGCCGCCTCGACGAGGGCCGGATCCGCGTAGAGGTCGTAGGCCGTCTGGGCGACCAGGGCCGCCGCCAGGAGCGTCGTCTCGTCCGCCCGCGGCGTGGCCGCGGCGTCGCGGAAGAGGATCGAGTGCCCTGGCGTGCCCTCCGGCGCGATCGCGAGGTCCGGGTGGATCGTCGGGCAGACCCAGCTGACGTTGCCCATGTCGGTGCTGCCCGCGTTGGGGTCGTCGCCCTGGTCCTCGATCCCGTAGGCACGCATGTTCGCCTGGAATCGTCCCGCGAGGACCTCGTTGTTCTTCATCGTCGAGGCGCGCCCGGAGAACGTGACGTCGACGGTGGTGCCGGTGGCGAGGGCCGCGGCCTCGCACATCTCGCGGAACCGGGTCCGCATCGTCTCGTAGTAGGCCTCGTCGTCGCTGCGGATCATGAACCAGGCCGAGACGCGTTCCGGGATGACGTTCGCCGCGTCGCCGCCCTCGCGCACGATCCCATGCACGCGAGCGTTCGGGTGGAGCTGCTGCCTCCACAGGCCGACGGACGTGAAGAGCAGGATCAGCGCATCGAGGGCGTTACGCCCCTTCCACGGGTCCGACGACGCGTGCGCCTCGAGACCGTGGTACACGACGTCGACGTCCTCGGACGCCAGCGGCCAGCTGCGAACGTGGTTGCGGTCGCACGGGTGGTAGAGCAGCGCGGCATCCAGACCGTCGAAGAGGCCCTCCTCGATCATGATGGCCTTGCCGCTCCCCCGCTCCTCGGCCGGCGTGCCCAGGAAGACGATCTCGCCCGGCAGCTCGTCGGCGATCGACGCGAGCGCGATGGCCGCGCCGACGCCGCTGGCCGCCATCGTGTTGTGCCCGCATCCGTGCCCGAGCCCCGGCAGGGCGTCGTACTCCGCGAGGATCCCGATCCTCGGGCCGTCGCCGGCCCGCCCGCCCCGCCGCACCGCCCGGATCGCCGTCGCGAGGCTGCCCGCGGGGAACTCCACCTCGAAGCCGTGCCGGCTGAGCGCCTCGGCGATCGCGGCGGCCGCGTGATGTTCCTCGAACGCCGGCTCGGGATCCGCGTGGATCCGATGCGACAGGTCGAGGATCTCGGCGCGCGCGGCTTCGACGCTCGCGGCCAGGCGAGCCTTGGCGTCGGCGTGGGGTTCCGCGGGGCGCGTCGTCGTGAGCGAGGGCAAGGCGACCCTCCTGGGTGGTGGCTAGGCGGGTGGGTGGCAAAGCCTATCGCCCGCCGATGAAGGCCGCGGCCTCGTCCCGGCCCGTGCGCGCTCCGCGTCAGCGCTCCGCCGAGAGGGTCGACTCCGCGACCACCGCGAGGGCGATCATGAACAGGGCGATCGGCCACTCCAGGAGGTCCTGGATCCGCAGGACGACGAGCACGGTCACGAGGACCCCGACCCACGCCCCGCGACGGACGGCGCGGACCCAGTCGCCGCGATAGGCGATCCGGCGATGGCGGGCGAACACCACGAGCCAGAAGACGGGGATCAGCGTGAGTCCGACGGCGAGGCCCATCAGGGCCGCGCCGACGAACCCGGCCCCTGGCTCGAGGACCGGGTCCCGGGTGGTGACGACGAGCCCGACGAGCACCCACACGACGGCGGCGGCCGCGAAGATCCCGAGGTTGGCGAGGCGGTCGCGTGACTCCATCCGGTGCGAGTCTAGGGGAGCGGAGGGCGGAGGGCGAAGGTCGGCCTGCGCGCCTCTCACGATCGCTCGCGCTGCGTGGCGCTCGCTCTCGATATCGGCGCGGCTGCCGACCTTCGCCCTCCGCCGCACGCCGGCACCCGCAGGCCGGGTTGCTGGTGGTGGCGCTCGCTCTCGATGTCGGCGCTCGCTGCCGACCTCCGCCCTCCTGGCACCGACCCCCGCAGGCCGTGTCGGTGAGGTGGGCTACATCGCGTCGATCTGGACCAGGCGTTCTCGGACGATCTGCTCGATGAGGGCAGGCGGGATGGGGTGGTCGGGGGTGAAGCGGATCGTGCCTTTCGCCGTGTCGTACCCGGCCAGCTCGTCCGCGTGCCGCTCGATCAGCTCCGGGCTCATCGGGAAGAACGAGCAATGGTGCTTCGACGCCGCGTAGGCGACGAGCGCCCGGCCCTGATACCGGAAGGCGGGGGCCCCGTAGCTGATCGCCTCCTCGGCGCCGACGGCGACCCGCGCGATGATCGCGCGCACGTCCTGCATCGCCGCGCGCTGCGCCGGGGGCAGCGCCGCGAGCGTCGCGTCGATCGTCACCTCGGCGCTCGATCTCGAGTCACCCACCGTCGTCTCCTCACTCGCGAACGCCCGCTTGCCGGCCGGTCGCGACATGGTCGCAGCCGGCGCCTCTCACGCGCATCCCCACGGCGACCCTACTTGGCCGCGCTCGCCGGGCAGATGTCCCGGAAGGCGCAGTAGGTGCAGGCGAGGTAGTCCGGTCGCGGCGTGTAATCCCGGGCCCGCATGCCCGCCGCGGCCGTCGCGATCTTGTCCTTCGCCTTCGCGAGTCGTTTCGGGTCCACCTCGACGCGGCCGACCAGCCCGGACTCCAGAAAATGTAGCGCGACGGCGTCCGGCAGCCGGCCGGTCATCGCCTCATAGCCCATCGCATAGATCTGGAGCTGGAGCGAGTCACGGGCCCGCTGTCGCGCCTTGACCGGGTCGCGCACATCCGAGGACTTGTAGTCCGTGATCGTCACGCGCTCCGGACCCATGATCCCGAGGGTCGGCGACAGGACGTCGGCCGATCCGACGCCGACGTCCGCCGGCTGGACCTGGGGCTCGCCCGTGCCCGCGACGATGGGCTCGATGTCGACGCGGTCCCACCGGCCGCGGACCCGGTCGCCATCGAGCGTGAAGCTGAACTCGCGCTCGACGTAGGTCGGGATCACGGCCCCCGGCTCGATCTGCGCCTGGCGGAACCGACGGAGCGCCTGCCGCCCGGCCTCGAGCCGCGCTTCCTCGTGCTCCCGGCTGACGAACCCGACGTTCGACCACGCCGACTCGAAGACGGCGTCGAGCTCCGCCTCGGACATCACCTCGCCGCGGGCATGTCGCTGGTGGAACAGCTGGACGGCCTTGTGAAGGGCCGCGCCGTAGATGATCGCGTGGTGCGGCGCGAGCGGGATCCGGAGCACGTGTGCGTACTTGTACTTGAGCGGGCAGGTGAGGTAGTCGTCGATCTGGTAGAAGCTCAGCGAGAGCGGCTCATCGATCGGCCCGCGGCTGACCTCCGGGCGTGCCGCGGCCGCCTCGAAGGCCGCGAGGCGATCCGTCGGGGACGGCGTCCCGGCGCCGGCGCCGGGTACGGCCGCCCCGGCCGGAAGGTCGAGGGCTTCCAGGACGAACGGGGACACGCGTCGCGCCCGGGCGCCGCCGTAGTCGGCTGCGTGCGTCAGGATCAGCTCGTCCCTCGCCCGCGTCATCGCGACGTAGCAGAGGCGCCGCTCCTCGGCGAGCGCGAGCTCGGCACTCGGCGCCAGGCCACGCCCCAGGTCGGCCGGCAGGCTCGAGCGGGTCGGTCCGATTCGTCGACGGGAACCGGCCGGCGACCAGCCCGGGCAGGAACACCACCGGGAACTCGAGGCCCTTCGCCTTGTGGATCGTGAGGACCGCGACCGCGTCGGTATCGGGATCGAGCTCCGCGGTGGCCGGGTCGTCGCCCGCGTCGATGAGCGTCTGGAGGTGCGGCGCCAGGAACACCGCGCGGTCCTCGGTCAGCAACGCGGACTGCGCCCGCACGATCTCGAAGAACCGGGCGATGTTCGAGAGGGCCTCCTCGGACGCGACCGAGGCCGTCGCCGCGAGCCGTGCCAGGATCCCGCTGCCCCGCAGGAACCCGTAGAGCAGCTCCCCGGTCGGACGGTCGTGCGCGATGTCGCCGTAGCGCGTCAGGTCGGTCACGAGCTTGTGGACCGTGGCGCGCGTCCCAGCCTCGACTCGCAGGATCCCGGGTTGGGCATCGAGCTCGACGAGCACCGCCCAGACGGACCGATTCCGGCGCCGGGCGCTGTTGACGATCGCGGTGAGGTCCTCGCCGCCCAGGCCGTACACCTCCGACGCGGCCAGCGCATAGAGGTCGACGCTGGACTCCGGGTCCGCGACGACGCGAAGGAAGGCGAGCAGCAGCCGGACCTCGGGGCGGGCGTACAGCCCCGACGTCCCTGAGAACCGCCACGGGATGCCGGCCATGTTGAGCGCCCGGAGGAACGGGTCGGCGTGCCCGTTGGCCCGGACGAGGACCGCGTGGTCGCGCGGCGCGGCGCCGGCCTCGATGCGACGGCCGATCTCGGCCGCGATCCAGTCGGCTTCGTCCGAGCCGGTCGCGAACGCCTCCAGTCGGACCGGAGGCGGCGCCGGGTCCAGGCGCTCGGCGCGCAAGCGCTTGCCGACGCCGGCGCGGACCTCGAGGCGGTCGGGATCATTGAACCGGACGAGGCGATAGGCCGCGTCGAGGATCGGCGCCTTCGACCGGTAGTTGCGTCGCAGCACGACGGTCCGACTCCCCGGGTACCGGTCCCGGAACCCGAGGATGTTGTCGATCGCCGCCCCGCGGAAGGCATAGATCGCCTGGTCGTCGTCGCCCACGACAGTGACGTTGCGGTGCGCCTCGGCGAGCAACCCGACCAGCTCGGCCTGCGCGCGGTTCGTGTCCTGGAACTCGTCGACGAGCACGTACCGGAACCGCGACGCGATCTCCGCCCTCGCGGCCGGCGAGGTTCGGACCAGCCGCAGGGCGAGCGCCACCTGGTCGCCGAAGTCGATGCAGCCGCTGGTCGACAGCAGCCGCTGATAGATCCCGTACGCACGGGCCAGCTCCGCCTGGCGCCGGGCGGACTCCGCGGCGGCCGACGCCGCGTCGCGCGCCGTCTCGGCCGCGTCGGAGCCGGCCGCCGCCACGGTCTCGGCGAGTGCCGCGGCCTCGGCGGCGACGCGCTCGGCATAGGTCGTGTAGGCCGACGGCGCGATGTCCTCGTCCTTGCACCGGCTGAAGAGGGTCGCCAGGGCATCGAGGAACCGCGTGGGGTCGCCGAGCGGCCGATACAGGTCGAGCCCGAGCTCGAAGAGGTGCTCGCGCAGGAAGATCACGACCTCGGGCCGGGTCAGGACACGCACGTCCGACGGCAGGCCGAGCTCCAGCGCGTACTGGCGGATGAGCCCGTCCCCGAACGCATGGAACGTCGAGATGGCGGTATCCGTGTACCCGTACGGGACGAGCTGGTCCACCCGGACGGCCATCTCCTCGGCGGCCTTGTCGGTGAACGTCAGCGCGAGGATCTCGGACGGCCGGGCGCGCCGCGTGGCGATCAGCCAGGCGATCCGGCGGGTGATGACCTGCGTCTTGCCGGTGCCGGCGCCCGCGACGACCAGGAGCGGGCCGTCCTCATGCGTCACGGCCCGCCGCTGGTCGGCGTTCAACCCGCCCAGCAGGGCTTCGAGCCCTGGCTCGACTTCGGTGGTGAGCGCCGGGTCCATGACCGGCACCAGATCGTTCCATGCCGGCAGCTGGTCCAGTATCGCGGGCTCGCGACGGCGTCGGACGCGGGTCCTGGTCACCGCCGGAGGGAGACTGGCTTCGGCGACCGAGGTCGCGGGGATCGGGCGGGGCGTGTCGGTCGTCGTGGGGGCCATGCCCGCACCATCGCCGACCGCCGTGCCAGCTAGCCTGTCAGGCCGTGGCCTGCTTGATGGCCGCGGCCTCTTCCTCGGACAGGGCCGCGTCGGAGCGACCCGCGCCGATGGCCTTCGCATAGACCCTCGTTCCTTGCCGCGCGTGCAGGCTCGAGAGCACCCAGCCGTCGCCGTTCGCGTCCAACAGGGCGAGCGCGAAGCTCTGGTTGCCGCCGGTCTCCTCGAACGGGTTGTACCGCACGAGTCCGACCCGCGAGAACGCGCGGCGCGATGCGGCTTCGAGGATCGCGGTCCGACTGGTCAGGTCATCGACCTGGCGGGCCAGCGAATGGACCTGCTCGAGGTGCGCGTCGAGCACCGCCTCGAGACTCCGCCCTTCGGCGCCTCGGGTCATGTCGCTCAGCCGCGCCTCGAGCCGCGCCATGCGACGCGCCAGCCAGACGGCGAGCGCGAGCAGGACGATGGTGGTGACCGCGAGGATGGCGACGATCACGCCGGTGGTCGAGCTACCGAGATCGATGGGACGGTCCTCCATGTGCGGCCGGTCCGAGTCCGGACGACCGTCACCCTGATGATGCGCAGCGCAACGAGACGTTGTCCAGAACGGTCGTCCAGAACGTCGCCCGGGTGGGCTCCGGGAGGCGCTCGCGGTCGTCCTCATCACGTCGAGCGCGGGTCGACTGGCTCGGCCGGGATCCAGCGGTCGGGCGACGCGGTGCTATCCTCTCCGCCGACATCGACGCCCGCCACCTGAACCGAGGACCACGCCCGACCATGGCCAAACGCGCGCGCGGCAGCCACAGACCCGGCCAGCGACCGCCGCTCCAGAAGGCGACCGTCACTCCGAAACCCGCGGCGACGTCCGCGACCGCGGCGACCGCCACGCCGAAGCCCGCGACCCTGACCGAACAGGAGGAGGCCCGCGCGGCGGAGCTCGAGGCCCAGATCGTGGCCGAGGAGCGCGCTGCGGACGACGCCCGCCGTCGCTCCGGTCGCCGACGGGAGCCGAGCCCCGTCGAGGCCGCCCCGCGCGCCTCGCTCGCGATCAGCGCGGCCGAGGAATACGCCTACGTCGGCCGGGACGTCCGCCGGATCGCCGTCATCGGCGGCTCGCTGATCACCTTCCTCATCGTCCTCTCGATCGTCTCGCACGTGAGCGGCGCCGGCCCGATCTGAGCCGGGAGTCCCGCGTCCGAGGGGCGCTACCATCGCGTCATGCCCACCGCGCGACGTCCCGCCGGCGCTCGACCCGAGCCGCTCTTCCAGCCACCGCCCGAGCGACAGCCGCTGGCCGCGCGCATGCGCCCGCGCGACCTCGAGGAGTTCGAGGGGCAGGCGCACCTCGTCGGCGAGCGCGGGCCCCTTCGCCGCAGCGTCGCCCGTGGTCACCTCTCCTCCACCCTGTTGTGGGGACCGCCGGGCACCGGGAAGACCAGCCTCGCGCGCCTGCTTGCCAACGCCATCGGAGCGCACTTCGTCTCCCTCTCGGCCGTCATGTCGGGCGTGGTCGAGGTCCGCTCGACCATCGCGGAGGCGCAGGAGCGACTGGCCCTCCACGGCGCGCGGACCGTCCTGTTCCTCGATGAGATCCACCGCTTCAACAAGGCCCAGCAGGACGCCCTGCTCCCGCACGTCGAGGACGGCACCGTCACGCTGATCGGCGCGACGACCGAGAACCCGTATTTCGAGGTGAACGCCGCGCTCCTGTCCCGGATGCGCGTCTGGCGACTCGAGGCGCTGACCGACGACGAGGTCGGGACCGTGGTCCGGCGGGCGTTGACCGATGCCGAGCGAGGCCTGGCCGGCCCGCTCGGGCCCGAGGGCGGCGTCGACCTGTCCGAGGCGGCCTTCGAGCATCTCGTATCCCTGGCGGGCGGGGACGCGCGAACGGCCCTGAACGTGCTCGAAGGCGCAGCCGCGCTGGCGGAGGACGAAGGGATCCGCGACCAGCAGGGCCGCGTCTCGCCGCGCCTCGAGGACGTCGAGGCGGCCGCCCAGCAGCGGGTCCTCGCCTACGACCGGGCCGGCGACGGCCACTACGACACGGTGTCGGCGTTCATCAAGAGCCTCCGCGGCAATGACCCGGATGCCGCGCTGTACTGGCTCGCGGCCATGGTCGCCGCCGGTGAGGACCCGAAGTTCATCGCGCGCCGGCTGATCATCAGCGCGTCCGAGGACGTGGGGAACGCCGACCCGCGCGCGCTCCAGGTGGCCGTCGCGGCGGCCCAGGCGCTCGACTGGATCGGGCTGCCCGAGGCCCAGTACGCCCTGGCCCAGGCGACGACGTATGTCGCGACCGCCCCGAAATCGAACCGGTCGGGGGCCGCGTACTGGGCGGCCGTGTCCGATGTCGAGGCCCGTGGATCCCTGCCCGTCCCGCTGCACCTTCGCAACGCCGCGCATCGGGGGATGAAGCAGCACGGCATCGGCGTCGGATATCGCTACACGCACGACTTCGACGGCGCCGACATCGAACAGCAGTACCTGCCTGATCTCCTCGCCGACCGTCGCTACTACCTGCCCACCGACCAGGGGTATGAGGCGACGCTCGCGGCCCGGATGGCCGCCAGGGTGGAGGCCCGCTCGGCGGCGAAGGCCGCCGGCAAGACGCCGCGCACCCGGACACCGGCGCCCACGGTCACGCCGCACGCCGGCGACGGCATCCTCAAGACGCGCGAGGCGAACCGCAAGAAGCTCGCGGACACGGAGAAACGCGACGCGGGCGACGCCGGCTAGGAACGCCGACGAACGCGGCCGGCCCACCTGGCGCCGCGGACCCCGCCGTGACGGACGACGCATCGGCGTCACCGCGTCCGTCATCATCGGGCAGTGGGAACCGTCGACCGAGCCCGCACCCTGCCTGGCGGCGCCGCCGTCGTCGGCCTCTTCGAGCGGTTCGTGCCGCGCGGCGCGATCGTCCTGTCCCTGTTCAGCCTCGGCTACTTCGCGATGGGCGTCATCCGCAACCGGGTCTTCGCGAACACCTACGGCGCCGGCGCCGAGCTCGACGCCTACAACGCGGCGTTCCGCGTCCCCGAGATCCTGCTCGACGTCCTCGTGGCGGCCGGTCTGACGGCGCCGTTCGTCCCGATCTTCAGCACGCTCCGGCGCGACGCCGAGGAGGCCGCGAACGACTTCGGACGGACGGTCCTGACCGCCGCGGTCGCGGTGATGGCGGTCGCGTCGGCGATCCTCTTCGTCGCGGCGCCGTGGCTGGCGGGGGTCATCGGTGCGAGCTTCGACGCGGCGACCCAGGCGCTCTACGTCGAGCTGTTGCGGATCAACTGCCTGGCCCAGCTGACCTTCGCCGCGTCCATCGCGCTCGGCGAGATCCTCGTCGCGAACCGCCGGTTCGTCTTCTACGCGCTCGCCCCGATCCTCTACACGACCGGGATCATCCTCGGGACCGTGCTGTTCGCGTCCACCTACGGGATCGTGGCGACCGCCTGGGGTGCGGTGGCCGGCGCCGTGGCGCACCTCGCCGTCCGGGCCATCGGCACCCTCCGGACCTCGTTCCGGATCCGGCCGATGTTCCGCGTCCGCACGCCCGCGTTCCGCGAGTTCGTCCGCCTGATGATCCCGCGGATGATCAGCTCGCCGGTCGAGCCGCTGATCTTCACGTACTTCACCGTCCTCGCGGCGAGCATCGGCGTCGGGAGCGTCTCCTCGGTCAACTTCGCCGCGGACTACCAGGTCGTCCCGGTGAGTCTCATCGGCGTGTCGTTCTCGCTCGCGATCTTCCCGACGTTGTCGGCGGCGTACGCGGACGGGGAACGCAGCCGGTTCACGGCCCTGCTCCGGCGGAACCTGGTCGTCATCGCCGCGCTCACCAGCCTCGCGGCCGTGGCGCTCTTCGTCCTGTCCGGCAAGCTCGTCGAGGTCCTGCTGGGTGGCGGCGCATTCGATGCCGAGGATGTCGCGCGGACATCGGCCGTCGTCGCCGCCTTCGCCATCTCGATCCCGTTCGACGCGCTCGCCTACCCGCTCTCGCGCGGCCTGTTCGCCACCCACGACACGGCCCGACAGGTCGTCGCCTCGTTCGCGGGACTCGGCACGGTCGTGCTCGCGTCGCAGCTCCTCGTGCCGGTGGTCGGGATCCTCGCGATCCCGCTCGGCTACGCCGTGGGGATGGCCGCCAAGGACGCGCTGCTCGCGGTCTTCCTCATGACCCGGATGCGCCGGGCCTGGCCGGTCACGACGCCGCCGATGCCGACGCCTTGACCGTCGGCACGACCACGATGTACTTGCCGTCACGCGCGGCGTAGTTGCCCTCGGGCCGCTTCCACTTGAGGAAATTGCGGATCATCTCGCTCCCATCCTGGAACGTCCCGGGCGGGTCGGACGGGCCCCAGATGCTCGAGACTCGCGGGTACCAGGGATCGAGGATGTACGTGCCGTCGATGTGCGCGTCCTTGAAGATCGCGGGGTCCGCGTCAGCCCGGTAGCCCGTCATGACCCACGTGTGCGCACCGCGCCACGCCATGAGGAGCGCGGGCGACCCGGTCGTCTTGATCGCCTTGGCGGCGCCGCGGAGGGCGCCCTGCCGCGAGTTGTACGCCCGGACTTCGTAGCCCGGGGCGCCGTACGCCTTCAGGGCGAGGACCATCGCGGCCGGCCCCCATTGCCCGTTGTGACTGTCCGAGTAGCTCTCCCAGCGGCGGACCTTGCTGTTGATCTCGGCCTGCGTGTGGTCGGAGGTGTCCACGAGCCCGAGCACCGCCAGCGCCATCTGGACGCCGGCCGGGGCGCACCAGTCCTTGTCGACCTCGGAGGCGAAGACCTTCTTCGGGTGCTTGACGATGTTGACGTCCACGGCCTTGCGGACCGGGGCGGGCGTGGGGGTCGGGGTCGGGACGGGCGTCGGCGGGGGTGTCTCGCCCGGCTCGAGCGACGGGGTCGGCGTGGGGACCGGCGTCGGCGTCGGGACCGGCGTCGGGGTGGCCGCGGCGGTCCCGTCCTCGTCGTCGGTCTCGGTGTCGGTCGGGTCCTGGACCTCGATCGTGGCCACCGTCGGGCGGTCGGGCGGCGGGCCGGCGATGAACCGGTCGATCTTCGCGACGAGCCGCTCGAACCGGTCCCCCGCCCCGAACGCGTTCACCCCGACCGCGCCCGCCCCGAGCGCCAGCCCGAGCAGGAACACGACGAGGAAGACGGCGACGAACTGCGTGCGGCGCGAGCGACGGTCCATGGGCGATCGGGTCCTTCCGCGGGTCACTCTACGGCGGAACGACGACGGAGGCCGTGGAGATGCGACGCCGGACCCCACGGTGGTGGTGCCGCGCCGCCGCTCGTCCCGGCGTCATGGCTCGAGGTCGAACGTCCGGACGTGGACCGGTCGGAAGACGGCGATCGGCCGGCGATCGAACGTCGCGATGCGCCGCACGCCGAGCCGTTCCGCGGTCGCGACGAGCACGGCGTCGGCGAGCCGGGGCCGATGCTCGCCAGCCTCGACCAGATGCTCGGCGGCTCGGTCCAGGTCCGCGTCCGTCGGGGCGACGAGCCGGATGCCGCCGCCCGTGATGCTCCGGACGAGCGCGAGCGTCGCCTCGAGCCCGAGCTCGCGCTGGAGCAGCGCGTCCAGCTCGGCGAGCGACAAGGCCCCGAGCAGGAGCGGCTCGTCCGCCCGCGCGAACCACGCCACGGCCGCCGCATGATTGAGGTCCGCCTGGTCGGCCGCCGCCAGGATCGCGCTCGTGTCGAGCAGGATCGCCACGGGCGGGTCAGCGCGACCCGGTCGGGCGACGCCCGGCTTCGCGGCGCGTGATCGAGCGTCCGTCGAGCGACAGGCGACCGTGCTGGCTGCGCCCGATGGCGACGAACGGCAACTCGGGGGCCGCCTCGCGCTCGGCCAGGTACGCCTCGAGGGCCGCGGTGATCACCGCCGTCTTCGTCGTCCGGGCGTGCGACGCGAGCCTCGCGACGCGGTCGAGCAGGTCCGCGTCGGCCAGGATCGTGGTGCGTTTGATCGCCATATGACGGCATATATGACACGGTGGCGGCGAACGGTCAAGCCGTGCGACCATCCCGCCACATCCGCACCCCCGGAGGCCTGCTCGTGGACCGCTTCGAACCCAATCTCCGCATCCCCGGCCCCACCGCCCTGCCGCCGTCCGTCCGGGTCGCCGGCGGACGCCAGATGATCAACCACCGCGGCCCGGAGTTCGCCGCGATGCTCGAGCGGATCCTGTCGGGGATGCGCCCGTATTTCGGGACGACGTCGGACATCGCGGTCATCACGACCGCGGGCTCGGGCGGCCTCGAGGCGGCCGTCGTCAACGTGCTGTCCCCCGGCGACAAGGTCCTGGGCGTCTCGATCGGCTCGTTCGGGGACCGGTTCGCCAAGATCGCCGGCATCTACGGCGCGGACGTCACGAAGGTCGACGCCGAGTGGGGCTTTGCCGCGGCGCCCGAGGAGGTCCGCGAACGCCTCCGCGCCACACCCGGCGTCAAGGCCGTCCTGCTGACCCACAACGAGACCTCGACCGGCGTCATGAACCCGATCCCCGAGCTGGCCGCGGCCATCCGCGAGGAGGCGCCCGACGCGCTCATCCTCGTCGACAGCGTCTCGGCCCTGGGCGCCGTGCCGTTCGAGATGGACGCCTGGGGCGTCGACGTCGTCGTCACCGGGTCGCAGAAGGCCTGGATGTCCGCGCCGGGCCTCGCGATGATCGCGGCGTCGCCGCGGGCGTGGTCGGCGATGGAGACCGCGACGATGCCGCGGTTCTACCTGGACCTGCGCGCGCATCGCGATGCGGCCGCGAACGGCCAGACGCCGTTCACCCCGGCGATCGCCGTCGTCTACCAGGTCGACGAAGGCCTGCGGCTGATGGCCGAGGAGGGCCAGGACGCGGTCTTCGCCCGGCACGAGGTCTGTGCCGCGGCGTCGCGTGCCGGCCTCGCGGCCCTCGGCTTCGAGCTCTTCGCCGACCCGGCGGTAGCCTCGCGGACCGTGACCGCCGCGTGGGTGCCCGAGGGCCTCGACTGGAAGGCGTTCAACGGCGAGGTCAAGCGCCGCGGCGTCGTCCTCGCCGGCGGCCAGGGCAAGCTCACCGGCAAGATCTTCCGGCTCGGCCACCTGGGGTCGGTCACGCTCGAGGAGATCCTCGGCGCGATCAGCACGCTCGAGATCGTCTCGCTGACGACCGGGCGACCCGTCGAGCCCGGCTCCGCCGTCGCGGCCGCCCAGCGTGCGGCCCTCGCGGCGCAGGGCATCGCCGCTCTGACGGTCGCCGGCGCGTGAGGATCCTCGTCGCCGAACCCGTCGCCGAGGAGGGCGTCGAGCTCCTCCGCGCCCAGCACGACGTGGACGAGCGCCACGGCCTCAGCCGGGACGAGCTCTGCGCGATCCTGCCCGAGTACGACGCGCTCATCGTCCGGAGCCAGGTCCAGGTCGACGCGGGCCTGATCGCCGCAGGGACGCGCCTGGTCGTCATCGGGCGAGCCGGCGTGGGTGTCGACAACGTCGACCTGGACGCCGCGACCCGTGCCGGCATCACGGTCGTCAACGCCCCGACCGGCAACACCATCGCCGCGGCCGAGCACACGCTCGCGCTCCTCTACGGACTGGCCCGCCGCGTCGCGCCGGCGGACGCCTCGGTCCGGCGGGGCGAGTGGAAGCGCAGCCAGTTCACCGGCCTGGAGCTTCGCGGGCGCACCCTCGGGATCGTCGGCCTCGGGAAGATCGGCCAGGCCATCGCGCTCCGCGCACGAGCGATGGAGATGACCGTGCTGGGCGTCGACCCGTTCGTGACCGCAGAAGGCGCGGCGAACCACGGCGTCGAGCTCGTCGAGCTGGACGAACTGCTCCGCCGCGCCGATGTCGTCAGTGTCCACGTGCCGCTGAACCGCGCGACCCGCGGACTGATCGGCAAGGACGCGATCGCGAAGATGAAGCCGGGCGCGATCGTGCTCAACGTGGCCCGCGGCGGGGTGCTCGACGAGGCTGCGGTGGCGGACGCGCTGCGCGACGGCCGGCTCGGCGGCGCGGGGGTGGATGTCTTCGAGACGGAGCCGCCGGTCGGGTCGCCGTTGCTCGATGCCCCGAACACGCTCCTGACGCCGCATCTCGGCGCCTCGACGGCGGAAGCGCAGATCCTCGTGTCCGAGGAGGTCGCCGCGCAGGTCCTCGACGTGCTCGACGGGCGCAGCGCCCGCTATGCGGTCAACGCCCCGCTCCTCACGCCGGAGACGGCCCGGGCGATCGCGCCCTACCTGCCCCTCGCGGAGATCCTCGGGCGGTTCTTCGCGCAGTTCTCGCGCGGCGGGGTCAAGACCCTGACCCTCGAGATCGCGGGTGACCTCGCCGAATTCGATGGGACGCCACTCACCGCGGCGGTCCTGCGGGGTCTTCTCGAGACGACCACGACAGAGCGGGTCAACCTCGTCAACGCCGGCGCTCTGGCGAAGGCTCGCGGGATCACCCTGATCGAGCGCAAGACGCCTGACGCCGGCGCGTTCGCGGCGCAACTCACGCTCTCGAGCGAGGGCCGGGGGCACGCGACGTCGGTCGCCGGCACCGTCGCCGGTGGCGAGCCGCGGATCACGAGGCTGGACGACTACCGGCTCGACATGGCGCCGTCCGAGGTGATGCTCATCACTCGGCACATGGACCGGCCCGGCACGGTCGGTCGGATCGGCATCCTCCTCGGCGAGGCGGACGTGAACATCAGCGCGATGCACCTGGCGAGGAGCCGGCCGCGCGAGGATGCGCTGATGATCCTGGCGCTCGACGATGACGTTCCGGCCGGTGTCGGCGACGCGATCCGGGCCCACGAGAACGTGACCGAGCTCTGGACGATCCGACTGGGCGGCGAGCACTGAGCGGCTCGCCGATCCCGGAGGGCCTGGACGCGACGCTCGTCCTCGTCCGGCACGGCGAGAGCGAGTTCATCGTCGAGGGCCGTTTCCAGGGCCAGGCGGACAGCCCGCTCTCGGCTGCGGGACGGGCGCAGGCGGGGCTGGTGGCGGCGCGACTCGCCGATCCGTGGCGCTCCCCTGCCCTGCCGATCCCGGCCGGGAACCCCGTCGAGATCGCCCACTCGCCGCTCGGACGGGCGGCCGAGACGGCCACGGCCGTCGCCTCGGCGCAGCCCGAGGCCGTGCCGACCCGTCCTGACGCCGGCTTCGCCGAGATCGGCCAGGGCGAATGGGAGGGCCTCCACCGAGACGAGATCACCGCGCGGTATGCCACCGAGCTCGCGGGCTGGCGCCAGCGTCCGACTGCCGTCTGGGCACCGGGCGGCGAATTGCTCGCGGACGTGGCCACACGCGTCCGGCCCGCCCTCGCCACGATCCTGGCCGGGCTCGCGAGCCGACCGGCCGCCGTGACCGCCGACCCTGTCGCCGGCTATGCCGGGGCGCGGGCCACCGGCCCGTGGAGCATCCTCGTCGCGCACGATGGGGTCTTCAAGGTCGCGATGCTGACCCTCTTCGACCTGCCGCTCGACCGGTTCTGGATGTGGAGCTTCGACCTGTGCGGGATCACCGTCGTGGACATCCGGGCGGGACGTCCGGTGCTCCGGGCCCACAACCTGACCGAACACCTGGCGCCACAGCAGGACGCGGCGGCCCTGGCGGAACGACAGGCACGCGAGGCGACCGGCGCGCTCTGACCTGGATGGCGGCCGACCGGCGGGTGGCCGGCGCCGGTCGCTAGCGGCGCTTGCGGTCCCGGCGACGGAACGCGAGGCGCAGCAGGTTCAGCCGCAGCCGGCGCTCGGCGAGCCGCAGCGCCCGGATCCGGTCGTCGCCCAGGATGCCGCGCCCGTAGGCGGTCTCGACCTTCGCCGTGGCGACGGTCTCCAGCTCGGGTCTCATGATCGGCAGGACGTCGCCGAGGACGCCCGAGTACTCGTATACGGTCTGGTCGGGCCGCGGGCCGAAGCCGAACCGGGCCGCCAGGCGCGTCACGGTGCGGTAGGCGTGGTCGGCGGTCGTCCCTGACCGCGGCCCGCGCTGCCACGCGATGAACGCGAGCCCCCCGACGATCGCGGCGAGGAGCAGGCCGATGGCGATGAACGACCCGATCGGGAAGCCGCGCTTGGCCGTCGAGGTGTTGTTGTTCGGATCGAACTCCGACTCACGAGGGCGGGTCGGCGCCGCGACCGGCGGTCGCGAGCCGATCGGCGGGAGTGTCGCCCCGGCGACGCCGGGCGGCAGCACTTCCTGTTTCGAGACGCTGCCCCCGGTGGGGTCGAAGCCATACCACCCGTACCCGGGGAAGTAGACCTCCACCCATTGGTGCCGGCTGCCGCCCTTGATGACCTCCAGGCCCTGGGGGTTGCGCGTCCCGGGCAGGAAGCCCTCGACGACCCGGGCCGGGATCCCCTTCTCCCGCAGGAAGATGGCCATGGTCGAGGCGTACCACTGGCAGAAGCCCACGCGGTACGTCGAGAAGCACTCGACCACGGAGATGTCCTTGCACTCCCCGGCGAGGAGGTAGTTGACATCGGTCTGATAGTCGAAGAACCCGCCGTCCTTCTGGGACTGGACGAAGCGCCGGCGCAGGTAGTCGGCGAAGTCGTAGGGCGTCGTCAGGTCCTTGGCCTCGGTCACGAGCTGCTGGTAGAGCGCCGTGGCATTCGGGCCCATCGCCCCGTCGGGCACGGCCGTGTAGAGGCTCTCGATCTCCGGCGGGTAGTTCGTTCCCGCGGCCTCGAGGGCGGCGACGTTGAGCTCGCCGGGGTCGTTGCCCTCCGGTCGGATCCGGGCAGTCACGGTGTAGGGATCGCCCGATCGTCGGTTGGCGATGTTGAGATAGCCGTCGTCCCCGACGACGCTGGCGGACGTCGGCGTGTCGACCGCGATCGGCGTCAGCGGGGACAGGAGGAATGACCCCGCGCCGGCGGCCGGGGTGACCTCGATCTTCTCGGTCACGAGCCCATCGGCGACCTGGTCGGCCGTCTCCATCGCGGCCGTCGCGAGCAATGGGTCGCCAGCGGCGATATCGACCTTCGTCGCCTGCTCGCTGGGGACCCAGCCGTTCATGACGAACTTGTCATACGTGACGACCCGCCAGTAGTAGTGACGCTTGTCGGTCACCGGGACCTTGACGGTCGCGATGTCGACGTTGTTGGGCTGCCACTTGCCCCGGATGCTGGTCGAGCTGGCATCGAAATCGCTCCCGAACGGGCGCGTGTTGCCGCCGGTCGGCACGAACCGCTCGATATAGCGGGACAGGTCCGCGAACGTGTTGCTGAACCCCGACCACGAGCCTTCGAGGGGCGCGGACCGAGCGACGTTGGTCAGGAGCAGCGACCCCACCACGGCGACGGCGATGAAGATCGAGCCGCCCCGCAGGTACACGCCGGAGATCGAGGCGGGATCGCCGATCCGTCGCCGCACCCACTCGGTCTGCTCGTCGAGGACGTGGAAGCGGACGAGCAGGAACATCGAGGCGAGGGTGAACAGCACCAGGTAGACGAGCTGGTCGCTCAGCGACAGCGACATGTTGACGAGCAGCAGCAGCCCGACGACGACGATCGCGTTGAGCGGCCGGTGGTGCCCGAAGACCGCGTACGACGCGAACATCGACGTGGCCCACACGAGAAGCCCGAGGAACAGCATGTAGTGGGCGTACTCGTTGGTCAGCGGCAGCCCGATGACGACGAGGTCGATGACCGCCTGGACCATCGAGGTCGCCGTCGCGTCGAACGCGGCCGTGAGGGACGGCTCGACGTCCGGCAACTGCGCCCCGACGATGAGTGGCACGATCAAGGCAGCGAAGCAGGCCCCGACCAGGTACGTCAGCCAGCGGCCCCACCCGACTTTCGGCCCGACGAACCCGAACAGGACGCCCATGACCGCGACCGGCGCCAGGAAGTCGGTGAAGGCGCCGTTCCCCAGGACGAGGGCGACGTCATCGATGGACCACGCCATCGTCAGGCACAGGACCATGACGAGCCCGAGCGTGATCCAGCCCTCCGCGGGTGCGAGCGGGATGCGGCGATTCATCGGGTCAGGATCTCGCCGAGCGGGCGCCCGGGCGTGATCGCGTACGAGGGGAGCTCGTACTCCGCGAGGGCGTGGCGCAGCGCGCGCACTCGTTTGGCGTTGGCCTCCTCGACCGCCGGGTCGACGGTGGACCGCTCGCCGGTGACGGCGGCGGTGGCCTCGCGGGCCGCCTTGTCATAGGCGGACGCGTCGAGCGTGATGGCGACGCACGAGACGCCGCGGGAGCGCAGGCTCGCCAGCGGCCGGACCCAGGACGGGTCGAGCGACGAGGTGATCACGACGGCGGTCATGCCTCGCCGGAGCCGGCCGACCGAGCCCACCAGGGTCTCGACGAGTGGCGACGGGCCGTCGGCCTCCACGGCCGCGAGGAGTTGCATGATCTTCTGATGCTGCCGGCCGCCGCGATCGGCGGGCAGGAACGCGGTCCGACCGGCGTTGACCGTCATGCCGACGGCGCGGTTCTCGGCGATCGCCTTGTCCGAGATGGCGGCGGCGGCGCGGATCGCCGCCTCGGTCGTCGATTCGTCGCCGCGACCGCCCGCGATCCCGCGCTGGAGATCCAGGATGATCCACGCGTCGGCGGTCTGCTCGAGGTCGAACTCCTTGACCTGGATCTCGCCATGCCGGGCCGTCGTCTTCCAGTGGATGCGATTCATGCTGTCGCCCGGGGCGTAGGGGCGCACGGTCGTGGCCAGCGGCGTCGTCTGGAGGGTTCGCACCGGAGCGGCGTGGCTGCCCTCGAGGATGGCCGACGGCAGACGCCACGCCGGGATCGGCTCGAGCCGCGGATAGACGACCACCGAGACCCCCTGGCCGACGGTCGCCGCGGCCTCGAAGAACCCGAACGGGTCGCCGGTCCGGATATGGAGCGGCTCGATGCGGAAGTGGCCGCGCCGCGTGAGGGGCACGCGGATCAGCCACGACCGCTCGTTGTGACCGGGCAGCGTGATGGCGCGACCCGGGAGACCGCCCGGCAGGGTCGTGGGGTTGTGGATCTCCAGCCAGAGCTTCGGCAGCCGACTGCCGTTGCGGAGCGTGTACGTGACCCGCATCCGGTCGCCGACGTGGCCGTGGAGCTGGCTCACCGCGTACCCGGCCTCCAGATCGGTGAGCCCGAGGCGCACGAGGACGTAGGAGCCGCCGATGACGAGGATCGCGAGGTAGAGCAGGTAGAAGAGGAACGGCTGCCCCGTCGAGAACGCGGCGACCACGAGGACCGTGGCGACGATCAGCACTTCGAGGCGGCGGATCACGCGCTCAGGCCTCCGCGCGGCATCGCTGGGTCGATCCTGTCCCTACGCGCCCGGGACCGCCGTCGAGCCGGTCGCGTCCCGCAGGCCGGTCGGGCCTCCGGTCCCGGTCGGCCGGATGCCGTCGATGGACGTCGTCTCGAGCAGCTCGCGGACGACCTGGCCGGCCTGGACGTCGTGGATCGACGAGCTGGTCTTGATGATCAGCCGGTGGGCCAGGGCGGGCTCCGCGAGGGCCTTGATGTCGTCCGGGATCACGTAGTCGCGGCCGAGGAGCCCGGCGAGCGCCTGCCCGGCGCGATACAGCGCGATCGACCCGCGGGGCGAGGCGCCGAGGTAGACGTCGGGATGGTTCCGCGTCGAGTTCACGAGGCGCACGATGTAGTCCGAGACGCTCGGGTCCACGTAGATCTCCCGGACCGAGTCCTGCAGCTCGCGCAGGTCGTCGACCGTGAGGACTTCCTCGATATCCTCGAGCGGGTGGCTCCGCTTCTGCTCGTCGAGGATCATGATCTCCTCGAGCGGCTGCGGGTAGCCGAGGCGGATGCGGAGCATGAAGCGGTCCAGCTGCGCCTCGGGGAGCGCGAACGTGCCCTCGTACTCGATCGGGTTCTGCGTCGCGATGACGAGGAAGGGATCCGGCATCTGGTAGGTCGTGCCGTCGATGGTCGCCTGCCGCTCCTCCATGCACTCGAGCAGGGAGGACTGCGTCTTGGGCGTCGCGCGGTTGATCTCGTCCGCGAGGACGACCTGGCTCATGATCGGCCCGGGCCGGAACTCGAACTCCTGGGTCTTCTGGTTGTAGATCGAGAGCCCCGAGACGTCCGACGGGAGCAGGTCCGGCGTGAACTGGATGCGCCGGAACGAGCAGCCGAGGCTGCGGGCGATCGCTTTCGCGAGGACGGTCTTGCCGGTCCCCGGCACGTCCTCGATCAGCAGGTGGCCGCGGCACAGCAGCGCGACCAGGGCGAGACGGACTTCGTGATGCTTGCCGACGATGACGCGCTCGACGTTGGCGAGGACTCGGTCGCCGGTCTCCTGGATCTTGCTCATCGGCCTCTCTCGCGGGTTGGGCGTCGAAGGGGACGCCACGGGCGGGCGGGGGTCAGGGGTGCGACGAGCTCGAGTCGGCTCGTGTGTCGTCGCAGGATAGTACGTCCTTCCATCCAAAACGGTTCCCGGGCCCTTCCTCCGGTCCTACCGTATAGATGCCATCCGGCACCGGAATCGTTCAATGGTTTCTCATCGGCGTCTCAGACGCGTTCAACCGCGCAGGAGCGTCAGCGTCCCGACCCATAGGGTCATGAGGCAGCCGACCCCGCCCATCACCGCGAGGAACGGCTCGCCGCCGACCCACGACGCCAGGGCGACACCGCCGAACATGATCGCGAGCACGAGCGCGATGGCGGCCAGACCGATCCGCTCGAGCATCGGCCGAGGCTCCTTCGGCGTGGGCTGGGGCGCGGTCGCCTCAAGGCGCGTGCGCAGGCGCTTGCCGGCGCGGGGGTGTCAGGCGCGGTCGGCGCCGGCTCGTCACCCACTCAGTCGCCCCGCAGGTAGCGGGTCATGAGGTCGCCGGCGATCGGGGCAGCGACCTCGCCGCCACGTCCCGCCTGCTCGACGATGACGGCGATGGCGACGGTCGGCGCCTCGGCCGGGGCGAACCCGATGAACCACGAATGCGGTTCGCCGGTCCCGCCCAGCTCGGCCGTCCCGGACTTGCCCGCGGTGGTCACCCCCGGGACCTTGGCGCCGGACGTGAACCGGCCACCGAGCGGGCCCTCCACCGCCTGGACCATCGCCGCGTTGATCTCGCGGGCCTCGGCTGCGGGCAAGACCTCGGCCATCCGGCTTGGCGAGATCGTCCGTGTGCCGCTCTGCTTGCCGGTCAGCCCGGTCACGAGGTGCGGGCTCATGAGGACCCCGTCATCCGCGACCGTGGACGCGACGAGCGCCATCTGGAGCGGTGTCACGAAGGTCTCCGCCTGCCCGTAGGCCGCATTGGCGAGCTCCACGTCATCGGTGAAGCCGCCGGGCTCGGGGCCGTCGCCGCCGGTCACCTGCGAGACCGAGGTCGGGAGATCGAACGGGATCGGCGCATCGAAGCCCATGCGCTCAGCGTACCGGACGAGCTCCGCGCCGCCCGTCTTGAGTCCCGTCAGCGCGTACCAGATGTTGCACGAGACCTCCGTCGCGTGGAGGAAGTCGAGCGCGGTCGAGCCGGTCTCCGGGTGATGGCCGTCGCGGACCCGGAAGCCATCGACCAACAGGCCGGTCTTCTCAGCCTTGGGCTGTTCCTTGTACGTCGTCGCGGGCGTGACCGCGCCCGAGCCGATGCCCGCGATCGCGGTGACGATCTTGAACACCGACCCGGGCACATACCGGCCGATGGTGGCGCGCGGCAGGAGCGGCTGGTCCGGATCGTCGATGAGCCCCTCGAACGTCTTCACCGACGTCGTCGGATCGGCGATGGCCGAGGCGTCGTACGTCGGCGTCGACGCGAGGGCGAGGATCTCGCCCGTCCGCGGGTCGAGCATCACGACGGCGCCCTTGTGCTTGCCGAGGGCCCGCACGGCGGCGCGCTGGAGGTCGAGCGACAGCGAGAGCGTCAGGGACTTCGGGTCGTACGGCGTGGCCCCGAACTTGCGCAGCGCGTCGGCGACCGGATCGCCGGCCAGACCGGCGAGCTCCGCGTCGTACGAGCGCTCGAGCCCGGCCCGACCGTACCGCCGCGACGCATACCCCACGACCTGGCTGATCGCATCGCCGGCGTAGACCCGGTAGTACTCGCCGTTCGCATCCTTCTCGTTCCGTGCGAGGACCTTGCCGTCCCGGTCGAGGATCCGGCCGCGCGGCACGGTGCGCGCGGCCGCGACCACCGCCGGGTCGTAGGGCGACCGGACGAGTTCCGGCGCGCGCACGACGCCCCAATAGCCGAGGGCCGCCGCCAGGGTCCCGAAGCCGAGGGACAGGACGATCGCGACGTGCATGATCCCGCGACCGAGCGGACGCCGGGTGGTCTCGATGGTTCGCGTCATGCGGCAGCCCGGCGACCGAAGCGTCGCCAGCGTCGAGGAGCGGCGGGCGGTGGCGGTGGCTCGACCCCCTTGTCGGACAGGGCGAGCAGGAGCCCGATGACGAGGGCATTCGCCAGCAGCGACGAGCCGCCGTAGCTGATGAACGGAAGCGTCACGCCGGTCAGCGGCAGGACCTTGAGGTTCCCGGCCGCGATGATGAAGGCCTGGATCCCGATGACGAGCGACAACCCGATCGCGAGCAGCGCCCGGAAGTCGTCCGCCGCGGCCGCTCCGATGCGCAGGCCTCGCTCCACGACGACGAGGAACAGCCCCAGGATCGCCAGCACCCCCACGATCCCGAGTTCCTCACCGAGCGCGGCCAGCGGGAAGTCCGTGTGGATCTCGGGGATCGGGAGGTTGCCGCTGACCTCGGGCAGGCCGGCACCGAACCCGACCCCGAGGAGGCCGCCGCGCGCGAACGCATGGAGCGCCTGGACGACCTGGTACCCGGTTCCCAGCGGGTCGGCGAACGGGTCGAGCCAGACGTCGATCCGCACGCGGACGTGCTCGAACAGCTGGGCCATGAGGAAGCTGCCGAGCACGAACAGGACGAGGCCGATGATGACGAGGCTCACGCGACCGGTCGCGACATAGACGAGCGCGAGGAAGACGCCGAAGAACAGCAGGGCCGCGCCGAGGTCGCGCTGGACCACCACGATGAGCAGGGCGATCGCCCACATCGCCACCATCGGGGCGAGGTACGGCAGCGGCGGCAGCCGCAGCGGCCCCACACGGGTGTCCTGCTCCACCAGGAGCGGGCGGTTCTCCGAGAGGTACCCGGCGAGGAAGACGACGAGGATCACCTTGAGGAGCTCCGACGGCTGGCCGCCCAACGGGCCGACCTGGAGCGTGAGGCGCGTCCCGTTGATCTCGGTCCCGAGGACGAACGTGAGCAGCAGGAGGCCGACGCCGGCGGCGGCCCACGTGTACTTGTAGCGGCGCAGCCACGCATCGGACCGAACGACGATGCCGAGGGTCGTCGCGATGGCGATGGCGAGGAGCAGCCACACGAGCTGGACCTGGGCGAGCCCGACGGTCTGGCCGAACCAGGTCTGTGTGACCAGGTCCTGCGGCAGCCGCTCCATCAACAGGAGGGAGATCCCGCCGAGCAGCCCCACCACCGGCAGGAGGACCTGGTCGGTCCGGCGTCCGGCGAGCACCTGCGCGAGATGCGAGGCCGCCAGCGCCCCGAGGTAGACGGCCATCGCCGCCGGGTCCGCGAGCGCGAGTCTCCCCTCGACGGTCGTTCCCAGCGACAGGCTCCCGACCACCAGGGTGATCCCGACCAGGATGAGGAGCCGCCCTTCCTCCCCGCGCGGCCGTGGGCGGATCCGGCTCAGCGCTCGGGGCAGGGCTGGCGTCGTGCGCCGTGGCGTCGCCTCGGGTGTCGCCGCCGTCATCGGCGCGCCCGCTCGAGGCGCAGGCGGACCTGCCCGATCTGGATCTCGTCGCCGAACGTCAGCGGCGACACGCCCTCGACCGGCGAGCCGTTGATGAAGGAGCCGTTCGTGCTGCCGAGATCCTCCAGGTACCAGCCGCGACCTCGGAACGTCAGGATCGCGTGCTCGGCGGACGCGAACGGGTCGTCGACGACGATCGAGTTGTTCACGTCGCGCCCGAGCGTGGTGATGGCATCGAGCGAGATCGCCGAACCGGCGGGCGGCTCACCGTCTGGCGAGGCGACGACCACGAGCCGCCCGAGCTCCGAGGCGCGCTCGCGCGTCGCGGCACCCAGGTCCCGCAGCAGGGCCCGGACGACGCGGTAGAGGAAGACGTAGAGGAGTCCGAGGAAGAGGATCCGGAGCAGCCAAAGGACGATGAGGATCCCGTCCATCAGGACGGGGCCTCGTCCACCTCGACCTCGAGTGTCGTGGAACCGACGTGGATGCGGTCGCCGGCCCCCAGCACGACCTCGGTCACGCGATGGCCGTTGACCTCGGATCCGTTCGTGCTCTCGAGGTCGCTGTAGACCAGCGTGCCGCGTCGGCCGGCGATCCGTCCGTGGTGCCGAGAGACGCGCTCGTCGCGGAGCACGAGGTCGTTGTCGGTGGCGCGTCCGATGGTGACGCCCGCCCCGATCCCCACTTCGCGCGTCGCGCCGGACCCGTCCGTCACGCGGAGGCGCGCGCGCGGCGCGCTCGGCCGCGGCACCGCGAAGACCATGGTCGCGAGCGGGTCGGTCAGGTCACCCGGGGCCTCGACCCCCGCGCTGCTGTCCTCCGGCGGTCGGACGCGGCCGCCGATCGGGTCGGCGAATCGCGCGTCGACGCGGATATCCGACCGCTCGACGGCGGGATCCGCGAGCAGGTCGACCCGAGGGCGGTCGACCAGCGTGTAGTGATGCGCCCGCGCGAACAGCAGCGCGGCATCCGCGAGCTCGGTGGCGAGCGATCGCTCGATGTCCTCGAACCCGGCCAGATCGGACGGGTGGAGGTGCACCACGAACCGGTTCGGCACGAGCGTCCGGTCCGACGCCGCCAGTCGTTCGGCCTCCATCGCGCGCTCGATGCGACGTTGTACCTGGACGGGCTGGAGTCGGGTCCGGAACAGCCGGGCGGACGGGCGCTCGAAGAGGCGTTCGAAGAACCGCTCGATGGCGGCTAGCGGCGGCATGGTCGGTGGCGGAGGCTACCACAGGGCCGCGAAATACCCGGCCAAGAAGGTGGTGCGCCCCGGGACCATCCGCGATATGGCCCGGTACCCCCGTCGGGGGAACGCTGGAACCCCTGGGATATACTCTCGGCCCTGTTCGGACGGTCCCGATCGTCCTTGCATGTCCGACGCGCACCGGGGCACCATGACCGAGATCCTGACCGAATCCTTCTGCGAACGATGTGGCTCACGCTACACGTTCGAGTCCGCGGTCCCCAAAGACCGTCTGCGGAAAGTCAAGGTGCTTTCGCGCGGTCTGAAGACGTTCGTGCTGGACGACAAGACGTCCATGGACGAGGCGATGGCGGCCGCCCGGAGCGACACGGACCGAGCGGTCACGTCCTCGCAGCTCGACGCGTTCCACAAGACCTTCAACTTCTGCATGCAGTGCCGGCAGTACACGTGCCCGAACTGCTGGAACGAGGAGGAGGGTCGCTGCCTCACGTGTGCGCCCAACCTGAGCCGGGAGATCCTCCCGGCCCCGTTCCCCGATCTCCAGCCGGCCAACGGCCTGGGCGCCGCCGCGATCGCGACGAACGGGGCGCTCGGGACCCCCGCCGCGTCGGCGAACGGCGCCGCCGGTTCCAATGGCACAGCCACGAACGGCACGAACGGCACCAACGGCCATGCGCCCGATGACGGCCTGTACGGCCTCGACGCGATCGCCCGCCTGGACGCGCTGTCCGGCTACACCGCCCCGGTCGTCGCGGACGAGCCGGTCGTCGCGTCCGAGCCGGTCGCGGCCACCGAGGTCGATGAGCCGACCGTCCTGGCCATCGCCGACGAGCCGATCGTCGCGGCCGAACCTGTCGCGGAACCGGTCGTTTCGCCGTCGATCGTCGTCGAACCGCCGGTCGCGCAGATCGCCGACGAGCCGATCGCCGATGTGGCGCTGTCCGAGCCGACCGTCGACGCCGTCGCGGAGCCCGTCGTCGACGACGCCGCGCCCGAGCCGATCGCCGCCATCGCCGACGGTCGCGGGGCCCGTCGCCACCGAGTCGCCGGTCGCCGAGACGGCGGTCCCGGAAGCCGCGGTCCCGGAAGCCGTGGTCGAGGCCACCGTCGCCGAACCGGTCGTCGAAGTGGTCGGGGCCGACGCCGTCACGGAGCCGGTCATCGAGCCGCTCGACGACCTCGTGTTCGAAGCCGATCTCAGCGGGATCGTCCCGCCGACCGACAACGCCATCGAGGAGGTCGTCCTCGACCTGACGCCGGACGCCGCGCCCGCGGCCACGGTCCAGACCACCGAGGTGGAACCCTTCGTCGTCGCCACCCAGGCACCCGACCTGGACCAGGACGGGACGGATGCGCGCGCGGCCGCCGCGGCCGCAGCGACGAGCGCCATGTTCGCAGGCCTGCGACCCGGGCAGAGCCTCGACGACGCGATCGATGCCTACGAGCGAGACGAGCCGACGTCGGAGCCGACGGAGGCGTCCTCGGAGCCGCTGAGCGACCTCCCCGTCGCGACCGAGCTGGAGATGCTCGCTGCCGAACCCGAACCCGTGATCGGGACCGCCGACGTCGACCTCCCGGTGGCCGCGTCCGCCCCAGAGCCCGGGCCGGTCGTCGCCGCCGCGGAGCCGGAGCCGGTCCTGGGGCCCGAAGCGGCGCCCGAACCCGTCGTCGAAGCGGTGGAGCTCGAGGCCGTCGCCGCGGATCCGGCGCTGGTCGTCCCCATCGCGGGACCGGAGCCCGAACCCGTCGCTGCGGAGCCCGTCGCGAACGAGCCTGAGCCGGTCGCCGCCGAGCCCGAGCCGGTGGCCGCGATCGCGCCGCTCGTCGCCGCGGAACTCCTTGTCGCGCCGGAGCCCCCGGTGGTCGTGCCGGAGCCCCCGGTGGTCGCGCCGGAGCCCGCGGTGGTCACGGCGGAGTCCCCGGTCGCCGCGCCCGCCGTCGAGCCCATCGCGGCCACGCTCGCGACCGAGCCCGGCGTCGCGGCACCGGCCGCGGACGTCGTCGCCCAGCCGACATGGACGATCGTCGCGCCCGATCCGACCGCGACCAACGGCGCCGCCGCACCCGCGCCGACGGCCGAGCCGGAATGGCCGACGACACCACAGTGGCCGTCGCAGAAGACGTCGCCCGGCCTGCCGTTCCTCGGGCGGCCCGCTGTCCCGACCGGCGGCGTCGATGCCCTGTGGGCCGCCTCCGATCAGGCGGTCACCGCCACTCCCGGCAACGATCGCGCTCCCGCGGTGGTGCAGGCCTGCGTCAGCTGCGGCCTGTCACTCTCCGCCACCGCCCGCTTCTGCCGGCGCTGCGGGACCGCCCAGCACGCCTGAGGCGGCGTCGTTCCGGACGTGCACCCACGCGGCCCCATAGAGCAGCGTCTGGAAGGTGAATGACAGCCAGGCCAGCGCGATGAAGGCCGCCGCGAGCGATCCCGCCAGCACCACCGAGCCGACGAGCCTCGGGACCAGGAACGTGAAGATCTGCGCCAGCACGACGATCGCGAGACCGACGACCACCGCCGGGACCCGGATCGCCTGCCACGTCGGCGCTTCGGGCGGCATCACCCGGTAGAGGAACATCACGGTCGAGACCGAGAAGATCGTCAGCGCCAGCGGGCGAGGTGGCGATCGCCGAGATCCGGCTCGCGACCGGCATCGTGGTGGGGATCAGCGAGTCGAACACCGTCGCGAGTGCGCCGAGCACGAGGAGCACGACGACCACCCCCAGCAGGATCGCGACCCACAGGAAGCCGCGTGCCGTTCGACGGACGATGTCGCGCTCCGGGTGATCGGAGAAGATCCGCGCGAACGCGACATCGAGCGCCCCCTGGAACTGGCTCACCGTCCACACGAGGCCGATGAGGCCGACGATCGAGGTGAGGGCCGCCGCGTCCGTGATCGACGCGAGGATGGCGTCGAGCAGTTCGCGCAACGGCGGGAAGGCCGCCGCGAGCGCGTCGACGAGTGCCTGCTGGACCGCCGCGTCCCCGGCCAGCCAGCCGGCAAGACCCAGCACGAGCAGCACGGTCGGGATGACCGCGAAGAGCGCCGAGAAGGCCAGCCCGTTGGCGAGCAACCCGCCCGCGGCCCGGCCGTAGGTGTCCAGGACCGCCCGCACGAACGCGACCCGAGGTCGATCCAGGAACCGCTCGAGGACGGCCGTCACGTCCGTCGCGTCGGGCCTCAGCGGTCCAGGTCCTCGAAGAGGACGGGCTGGAGGTCGGCAGAGCGGACCCGCCGCGGCGCGGCGATCAGCGCCCTGATCTCGCCCCGCCGGACGTAGCGGCGGCCGCCCAGCTTGATGCTCTGGAGGCGCCCGGCACGCGCCCACCCGCCGATCGTGGAGGGCGTGAAGTGGACGTTCGCGGCGGCGAGGATCTCGGCGGCCTCGGCCAGGGTGATCCAGTCAGCCGCGGCAGGCATCGTCAGTCGGTCGCGGAGGCGCCGCTCTTCGCCTCCGGCTTCGGGTCGGGCTTGGCGTCGCCCTTCTGGGAGGCCGAGTCGCCCTTGGACGATCCGCCACCGTCGGAACCGCCACCGGCACCACCTTCCGAGCTGCTCGTGCCTTCCGCGGTCGACTTGGACGAGCCCGGGGATGCGGTCGCGCGGCGCTCCTTCTTGGCCCAGCCGGAACCCTTGTAGTGGACCGCGGGCGCGGTGATGGCCTTGCGAACGGGTCCGCCGCCGCAGAGCGGGCAGGTCGTGGGGCTGTCGGCATGGACGCCGTGGATGACCTCGAATCGCCGGCCGCAGTTCGCGCAGTCGTAGTCGTAGAGCGGCACGACCCCGGTTCGCCCGCCTAGCCGCGAAGGAGGCGCATACCGCACTTCGGGCAGTAGAACGCCCGCTCGTGCGCCGAGGCGAAGCCGCAGTGGGCGCAGACGAGGCCGCCGCGGCCGGCGGCCGGGACCGGTCGCTCGATCGCCGCGATGCCCTGGGCGTACTGGCTCGCCAGGATGTTCGTGAGGATGCCGGCCAGCAGCTTGGCCCCGATGCGGTCCGTGTCGCCCCGGACGCCTCGACCGCCCCAGCCCACGACCGCCCGGCAGATCATGTCGCCGGTGGCCTCATCCCAGTGCGAGGCGACGCCGCCCAGGATGGCGTTGTACTCGGGGTAGCCGGCCGTGTCCACCTCGCCGTCGAGCAGCGCGCAGGCGAAGGTGTCGAACGCCAGGTCGACCGCATCGATCGATTCGAGGACGACCAAGGCGTGGCGGGTGATCGGGGAGTGCACGTGATGGGCGTTGAGCCACTGCATGGCCTCCGACGGTCGGGCGATCGTCGGGGCGGCCTGGCTGAACTCGATCGGGAGGGGCTCGACGACCTCGATCTCGGACTTCGCGAGACCAGCGAGCATGCCCGGCAGCTCCGCCAGGGCTTTCGGCCCCGACTTCATCCGGACCCCTTCGCTGCTCTTGCCGGCGTAGTACAGCTTGAGCTGGTGGTCCTGCGCGACGACCTCTTCGGGCATCGTCAGCCCGGACGCGCTCGCGGGCGCCGCGGCGGCCTCGACCGGCACGTCGGTGTTACCGCGTTTCTTCAGGAACTCGAGCGGCACGTGGCATCTCCCCGATGAGCGACTGGCTCCCACGGCATGGTAGCAGCCCGACTCAGCCCGCTTCGACCACCGACACGATGCCTTCGAACGGCCGGAGGGCGACGCGGGCGCCGCCGACGAGGCGATCCGGGGGGTCGCCGTGCGTCCCGGCGACCGGTCGCCAAGGCTGGCCGGCCCGACCCGGCACCGCGACTTCCGCGCCATCACGGCCGAAGGCCACCATGACCACGGAGGCCGGACCGGGGTCGTCCCGGATGAAGGCCAGGACCGTGGGATCTTCGACATGGACCAGGCGAAGTCGGCCCTCCTGGAGCGAGCGCAGCGTCCGCCGCGCCGTCAGCAGTCGCCGATAGCACGACAGCACGGAATCCGGATCGGCAGCCTGGGTCGCCACGTTTCGTCGGGCGACATCGTCGCCGAGCCGCAGCCATGGCGGGCTTGCGCTGAATCCGCCATTCGGACCGTCGCCCCATGGCAGCGGCGTCCGCGCCTGCGAGCGGTCCCACCATGGGAAATCCGGACCCACGCGCGCCGCCGGGGGGTCGACGCTCTCGGCGGGCGGGATGGCGACATCGCCCATCCCGATCTCCTCGCCGTAGTAGAGGAACGGCGTCCCTCGAAGTGTGAGCAGGACCACGGCCGCCGCCTTCGCGACGGCGTCCCGATCCGAGGCAGGCAGCCCGGCCGAGGCGACGAGACGTGATGCCTGCCGCGGCTGGTCGTGGTTCGACAGGACGACGGTCGGCCACCGGTCCGGTCCGAACGCCCGCTCGCGGCGACGGATCGCGGACGCGAACGACGCTGCAGACCACGGCCGGGTGAGCAGCTCCCAGTCGAAGACCAGGTGTCGGTCCGTCGTCAGTGCCGCGGCGCCCTCGGTCGTGCCGACGAAGAGCTCGCCGACCGACATGCGACCGCGATACTCGTCGACGAGCGCCCGGAACCTCGTGAGCAACGCGGGCAGGTCCGGCTGGTCGATGTCGTACACGATGCACCTGACGCGTCCAGGCCGAGTCGCCGCGGCGAACCGGGTTCGAGCGCAGACCAGGGTCCTTGAGGAACACGTTGAAGGTGTCGAGCCTGAGTCCGTCCACCCCGCGGTCGAGCCAGCCCCGGACCATGTCGAACTGCGCTGCCTCCACCGCAGGCACTCGCCAGTCGATCTCCGGTTGCTCGGCGAGGAAGGTGTGGTGGTAGAACTGTCCGCGGCGCGGCTCGAAGGTCCACGCAGGCCCGCCGAACCACGAGACCCAGTTGTTCGGCGGGATGGGTCGGCCGGCCCCGTCGATGCCCTTGGGGTCTGCCCAGAGGTAGTCCGGCGAATGCGGTCCCGTCCGCGAAGCGCGCGACGCCGCGAACCACGGGTGTTCGTCACTCGTGTGGTTCATGACGAGATCGAGGACGATGCGGATCCCGCGGTGATGCGCTTCTGACACGAGCCGGTCGAAGTCGGCCTCGGTCCCGAACCGCGGGTCGACGCGCGCGTGGTCGCTGACGTCGTATCCGCCGTCCTTCCCGGGAGACGGATAGATCGGCGAGAGCCAGATGGCGTCCACGCCGAGGCCGCTCGGGCCGAGGTGATCGAGGTGATCGATGATCCCCGGAAGGTCGCCCACGCCGTCGCCGTCGGCGTCCGAGAAGCTCCGCGGGTAGATCTGGTAGATCACCCCGCGACGCCACCAATCGTCCGGCCCGAAGGTCGCGGTCCGCTCCAGGACCCGTCCCGGCTCCGTCAATGCCGACCTCTCGTGTCGAAGATCTGTCACTCGACTGTCACGCTCCGGCATCGGGCCGCGAAGCGAGCGTAGCGATTCGGTCTTGACAATGTAGCGCGCAGGCGTCATTGATACGCGTTACTGACACGCGTTAGTCGACCACGACGACACCGCGGCGTCAAGTGGAGGAGTCGGATCGACCCATGCCGAAACGACCGACGAGCGCGGATGTGGCGCTGGCCGCCGGGGTGTCGCGGACGACCGTCTCGTTCGTGCTGAACGGTCGTCAGGACGTGAAGATCCCGCTCGAGACCCGCGAGCGAGTCCTGGCGGCGGCGGAACGAGCTCGGGTACCACCCGCATGCGCCCGCCCGCCAGCTCGCCGGCGGACGCTCGCACATCGTCGCACTCGTCCTGCACCAGACGCCCGAGCAGGTCGCCGGCGACGCCGTCCTGGCCGAGACGCTGCGTGGCTTCGCGTCGGCCGCGCGTGCGGCAGGGGCTTCCGGGTCATGGTCGAGCCCCTGGCACCCGACGGCCCGCACTCCACGTACACGGACCTGCTTCGCGCCCAGCACGCCGACGGCCTCGTCGTGTCCGGACCGCGTATCGACGACCGATCCCTCCTGGAGCTGGTGCGCGATGGCTTCCCGATCGTGCTGCAGGGGTCGCTGCCCGACGTGGCGGTGTCGAGCGTCGACGTCGACAACGTCGCCGGCTCCCGGGGTGCGGTGGAGCACCTGATCGCCCTCGGGCATCGCAGGATCGCCTGCATCACCAACGCGCCGCTCGTCTACACGGCGGCCCGCGACCGGCTCGCGGGGTACCGCGAGGCGCTCAAGGCCGCCGGTATCGACGCTCGACCCGGCCCTCGTCGCGGAGGGCGGCCTTCGACGCCGCCGAGCGGCCACACCGCGATGGCCGGCCTCCTCGCGACCACGCTCCTTCGATGCCGCGTTCGTCGCGAGCGATGTCGTCGCGCTGGGCGCGATCGGTGCCCTGCGCGAGGCCGGGCGGCGGGTCCCTGATGACGTTTCGATCGTCGGCTTCGACGACATCCCGCTCGCGGGGTACTTCGATCCCCCTCTTACCACCGTGCGCCTGCCGGCCTTCGAGCTCGGCCAGGCTGCCGGACGGTCCCTCATCGACCGGATCTACGACCGACCGGTACCGGAGCGGACGCTGCTGCCGACCGAGCTCGTCATCCGGTCGTCGACACGCCACGCCACCGCGGCGCGGAACGCGACCGACCGGGACGACCCGGTCACTGGAGGAGGCCGGCGTCGGACCACGGCGTCCACGCCCGGAGGAAGGCGCACGACGAGATCGTCGTCGCCGGGAAAGGAGTGACACCGCATGCACATCGGCGTCAGACCGCCAGCGCCGGATGATCGCGCTGCTCGGCGGCAGCGGCGATCGTCCTGGCGGCGTGCTGCATCGAGCGACGCTCGAGCTCCGCGCCCTGCGGCTGCCGACGTCCGCGGCGCATCGAGCGCGCCGACGACGGCCGCGTCCGCTGGCGAGTCGCCGGCCGCGTCGTCGGCGGCCAGCTCGGCGGCTCGGTCTCGGTCATCGGGACCTGGACCGGCGCCGAGCAGGAGTCGTTCATGGCGATGGTCAAGCCCTGGGAGGACCAGACCGGCGCCAAGGTCCACTACACCGGCACGCGCGACATCAACGCGATCCTCTCGACCGGCATCGCAGTCCGGCCTGCTGCCCGACCTCGCCGGCCTGCCCGGCCCCGGCCAGATGCGCGGAGTACGTCCAGGCTGGCGCCCTCAAGCCGCTGAACGACGTCATCGACATGACGGCGTACACGGCCGACACGGCGCCCGGCCTCGTCGACGCTCGGCACGGTGAACGACAAGCTCTACGGCGATCTTCATCAAGGCCGACATCAAGGGACTGTTCTGGTACAACACCGGCGTCTACAAGGCGGGCGCGCCCGTCGACCTACGACGACCTGCTCGCGAAGGGCAAGCAGACCGCCGACGGGATCGGCGGCGATGCCAAGACCTTCTGCGTCGGCCTGGAATCCGGGGCGGCTAGCGGCTGGCCGGGCTCCGACTGGGTCGAGCAGTTCGTGCTCAACCAGAGCGGCCCCGATGTCTACGACAAGTGGGTCGCCGGGCAGCAGAAGTGGACATCGCCCGAGATCAAGCAGGCCTTCGAGGCATTCGGCAACGTCATCGCCAACACCTTCGGCGGCGGCAAGAACGCCAACGCCACCAACTTCGTCGCCTCCGGCGACAAGCTCTTCTCGAACCCGCCTGGCTGCGTCTTCGTCAACCACGGCGACGTTCATCACCGACGCGTTCAAGAAGACCGGTGGGGCGACGGACGGCCAGTTCGACTTCATCCCCTTCCCGACGATCAACCCGGCCTACGCGGGGGCGGTCGAGGGCGCGGGCGACCTGTTCGGCATGTTCAACGACACGCCGCAGGCCAAGTCGCTCATCGCCTACCTCACCACGCCGGAAGCCCAGTCGATCTGGGTCGGTCGAGGCGGCGCGCTGTCGGCCAACAAGCAGGTCACCGAACTACCCGAACGACATCCTGAAGAAGGCCGCGGCGGCACTCGTCGAGCGCGACGACCTTCCGGTTCGACGGCGGCGGACAACATGCCCCAGGCCATGAACGACGCGTTCTTCAAGGCCATCGTCAGCTACGCCCAGGATCCGTCCAAGCTGGACTCGATCCTGGCCAACCTCGATAGCGTCCAGGCGAGCTCCTACACGCCCTGTAGCCAGCGATCGCCGGCGGGGCGGCATCGGCGCCGTCCTGCCGGCGCCCACCTCGACGCGGAGGCGTGATGGATACCCGGCTCGTGGCGGCGATCCTCATCGTCGTCGGCCTTCCCGCCCTGTTGATCGGCTACATCCTGCTCATCGAGGCCGCTGCTCCGGCTGCTTCCCGGCCGCTGGCAAGCGGCGGCTCCGGCCGTGGCTCTGGATCGCGCCGGCGCTGTCGTTCCTCGGCTTCTTCCTCGTCTACCCGACGTTCAACACGATCCTGCTCAGCCTGCAGGACAAGTTCTCGAAGACGTTCGTCGGCCTGGCGAACTACCAGCTACTTCTTCAGCAGCCCCGACACGCTCGTCGTCGCTGCGCAACAACGTCATCTGGCTGGTCCTGCTGACGGCGCTCGCGGTCGGGCTCGGCCTCCTGATCGCGGTGCTCGTCGACCGGGTCCGCTACGAACCGGCCGCCAAGTCGGTCATCTTCCTGCCGCTGGCGATCAGCTTCGTCGGCGCCGGGATCATCTGGCGGTTCGTCTACGACTACGCGCCCTCGGGATGAGCCGCAGACCGGTCTCGCTCAACGCCGCGGTCACGGCGGCCGGGCTCCCGCCGCAGACCTGGCTCCAGGACGCCCCGACCAACACGATCGCCCTGATCATCGTGGCCGTCTGGATCTGGACCGGCTTCTGCATGGTCATCCTCTCGGCCGCGCTCAAGAGCATCAGCGCGGAGCTGATGGAGGCCGCCCGCGTGGACGGCGCCAACGAGCTGCAGGTCTTCCGCCGGATCACGTTCCCGCTCCTCCTGCCGGCGATCGCCGTCGTCGCCACGACGATGGTCATCACGGCGCTCAAGGCGTTCGACATCGTCTACGTCATGACGAGCGGCAACTTCGACACGAACGTGGTCGCGAACCAGATGTACAAGGAGCTGTTCACGAACGGCCAGCCCGGACGCGGCCAGCGCGATCGCCGTGGTGCTCCTCGTCCTCATCGTCCCGGTGATGTTCATCAACATCCGGCGGTTCCGGCAGCAGGAGGCGATCCGATGACCGTCGCAGCCACCACCGACCGCGACGTGGCCGCGGCCAAGCCGCGCCGCCGGCCGGCGGAACTGGGGCCGCGCTCCTCCTCCACGCCTCGATCGTCGTGCTGATCATCATCTGGCTGCTGCCGACGATCGGGCTGTTCATCAACTCGATTCCGGACGCCGATCGACGTCGCCCGGTACCGGCTGGTGGACGTCGTTCCTGCCGCCGTGGGACTTCACGCTCGACAACTACGCTCAGGTCCTCGCCAAGAACGGGATCGGCGCAGGCGTTCGTCAACAGCCTGCTCATCACGATCCCGGCGACGATCATCCCGATCGCGGTCGGCTCGTTCGCGGCCTACGCCTTCTCGTGGATGACGTTCCCCGGGCGGGACTGGGCTCTTCGTGATCGTCGTGGCGCTGCTGGTCATCCCACTCCAGACGACGTTCGTGCCGCTGCTCACGATGCTCGGGCCGAAGGGCATCCACCTCCTTGGCGCCGGCCGGGCGCCTTCGTCGCGGTCTGGCTCGCCCATACCGGGTACGGTCTGCCGTTCGCGATCTTCCTGATCACGCGGCTACATGCGCGGGCTGCCGCGGGAGGTCTTCGAGTCGGCGGCGATCGACGGGGCGGGCCACGCCTCGATGTTCTTCCGGCTCGCGATGCCGATGAGCATCCCGGTGATCGCGGCGCTCGCGATCTTCCAGTTCCTGTTCGTGTGGAACGACCTGCTCGTCGCGCTGATGTTCATCGGCGCGCAGAACGCGGCGAACCTCCCGTTGACGATGGCGATCGCGAATCTGTCGACCTCGCTCGGCGGCGACTGGCAACTCCTCATGGCGGCCGCGTTCATCTCCATGGCGCTGCCGCTGATCGTGTTCTTCGCGCTCCAGCGGTACTTCGTCCGCGGCATCACGGGCGGCGCGGTCAAGGGCTGATCGTCAGAGACGGGTGGGCGACCCGGCAGGCCGCGGCCCGGTCAGCGCTCGAGGCGATCCCGCAGGCGCGCGACCTGGTCCGCCAGCTCGGCCTCGCGGGCCCGTGCGCCGTCCACGACGGCCGGCGGGGCCTTGGAGGTGAAGGCCTCGTTGGCGAGGCGCGCCCGGGCCGCGGTCAGCCAGCCCTCGGCCTCGGCGAGATCGCGCTCGAGACGCGTCCGCTCGAGGGCGACCGAGTCCTCGCCGGCCTGGGTCGGCCGGATGCGCGCCTCGATGTCCCCGCCCGGGACGATGACCGCGAGGTCGTCCGCCGCGGCGGCCGCGTGAAGGGCTTCCGACGTCAGCGTGCGCTCGAGCGGCCTGGCGCGCGCGAGCCGCTCGATCCCCGGTCGCAACGCCTCGAACGACGGGCCGATGTCGGACGGGACGTAGACGCGGGTCTCCAGCCAGTCGCCCGCCGGCACCTTCGCGGTGGTCCGCGCATTCCGGATCTCGGTGATCAACGCGATGACGTCGGCCAGGTCGCGTTCGGCCGCGTCGTCCCGCTCGCCCACCGCGGGCCAGCGCGCCACGATGAGGAGACCCGGGTCGGTCGCACGGTGCGGCAGCGCGTCCCAGAGGGCCTCGGTGATGAACGGCATCACCGGGTGGAGCAGCCGCAGGTACGTGTCGAGGACCTCGACCATGGTCCACCAGGTCGCCTCGCGATCGGCTGCCGGCGTGGCCTCGTCGGAGAGCCGCACCTTGGCGAATTCCACGCCCCAATCGCAGTACTCGTTCCAGATCGCGTCGTACAGGAGTCGCGTGACCTCCCCGTAGGCGTGGTCCGCCATGGCGGCGTCCACGGCCGCGGTCGTCGCCGCGGCCCGGGACAGCAGCCATCGGTCGGCCGGTCCGAGATGGGCGCGGTCCGGCAGCCGTCGCTCAGCGTCGTCGGCGATCGTGTCGGGCCGCGCCCCGACGACGAACCGCGTCGCATTCCAGAGCTTGTTCGCGAAGTTCCGGGCGTTGTCGAGCTTGGCCGCCCCGAACCGCTGGTCGTTGCCCGGCGTCGTCCCGTGGATGAGCGCGAAGCGCAGCGCGTCGGCGCCCGACTCGTCGATCACGCCGAGCGGGTCCACGGTGTTGCCCGTGGTCTTGGACATCTTCTTGCCGAACGGATCGCGGATGAGCCCGGACAGGTAGACGGTGTGGAACGGCTCGCGGTCGGTCAGGTGCAGGCCCAGCATCACCATCCGGGCGACCCAGAAGAAGATGATGTCGTAGCCGGTCTCCATGACCGAGGTCGGGTAGTACGTCGCGAGGTCCGGCGTCTCGTCCGGCCATCCGAGGGTCGAGAACGGCCAGAGCCCCGAGCTGAACCACGTGTCGAAGATGTCCGGGTCCTGCTGGAGCTCCGATGCCGGTCGGCCGCAGGCCTCGCACGCGGTCGGGCCGGTCGCCTCAGCCGAGACCGTGACATGCCCGTCGGGGCAATACCACGCGGGGATCCGGTGACCCCACCACAGCTGACGGCTCACGTTCCAGTCGCGGATGTTCGTCAGCCAGTGCTCCCACGTCTTCTCGAACCGCTCGGGGAGGATCCGGATCCGCCCGGACCGGGTGGCGTCCAGGGCCCGGGCCGCGAGCGGCGCCGTCCGGATGAACCATTGCGTCTTGAGCCGCGGCTCGACGACGTCGTCGCTGCGCTGGCAGCGCCCGATGACCATCTCGTGCGGCGCGCTGCCCACCAGGTCGCCCATCGCCTCGAGGTCCGCGACCATCCGGCGACGGGCCTCGTAGCGATCGAGGCCGTCGTAGACCGTGCCGGTCCCGGCGATCGTGGCGTCGTCGGCCAGGATCGTGATCGAGGCCAGCCCGTGCCTCCCGCCGGTCGCGTGGTCGTCGTGGTCGTGGGCGGGGGTGATCTTGAGCGCGCCGGTGCCGAATGCCCGGTCGACGACCGCGTCCGCGATGATCGGCACGTCGCGATCGACGAACGGGATCCGGACGCGCCGGCCCACGAAGGCGGCGTAGCGCGGATCCTCGGGGTGGACCGCCACCGCCGTGTCACCGAGGATCGTCTCCGGCCGGGTGGTGGCGACGGTGATCGTCGCGTCGGGATCGGGCCGGCCGGTCGTCTCGTCGATGAGGTGATAGCGGATCGACCAGATCGTGCCGGTCTCCGGCGTCGCGATGACCTCGAGGTCGCTGACGCTCGTCATGCAGCCGGGGCACCAGTTGACGAGCGCTTCGGTCCGGAACGCGAGGCCGTCGCGGTACAGCCGCTCGAAGGCGACGCGGACGGCCTTCGCCGACCCGTCGTCCATCGTGTAGCGGAGACGGCCCCAGTCGGCGGATGCGCCGACGCGGCGTTGCTGGCCGAGCATCACCGGCTTCGTGGAATCGCTGAAGGCGCGCATCCGCTCGAGATAGCGCTCGCGTCCCAGCGACGCCCGGCTCTCGCCTTCCCTGGCGAGGATCCCGTCGAGGACGAACTGCGCGGCGATGCTCGCGTGGTCGAGCCCGGGCAGGAACAGCGTCCGGTGTCCGCGCATCCGGGCGTGCCGGATCATCAGGTCCTCCACCGCGGTCCGCTGCGCGTGGCCGAGGTGGAGCGAGCCGGTCACGTTGGGCGGCGGCTGGATGACGGTGAAGCTCGGCAGGGCGGCGTCGGCGGTCGAGCCGGCGCCGTCGGGCGCGAAGACGTCCGCGGCCATCCAGCGCTCGTAGATCGCGCCTTCGACCTCGCTCGGCGTGTAGGTCTTCTCGAGTATCGCCTTGGGTGCCATCGTCGCTCCGCCCCTGGGATGCAAAACGCCCGCTCGTCCAGCGGACGAACGGGTCGTGGTACCACCTGCTGGTTCGGTGCCCGGGTCGGACCGCTCATCGCGGCCGGCGGTTCCTGGCACCCTCTCGACGCGCTATCGGGCGTCGACCGTCACGGCTCGCGAGCGACCTTCACGTCAGGGGTTTCCCGTGCGGCTCGCACCGTCCCGCACTCGCTCGGGGGCCCGTCCCGACGCTACTCTTCTCGGTCGTCACCGTGAGGCCGGGAGTGTAGCACGCGGTCTCCAGCCCCCAAGACGGCGATCCAAGCCGGCCGGATGGGATCATCCGTCGAACGACCGATGCCCGACGGCCCCCCAGCCGTTACCGTATCGAGCACCAGACTCACGTGAGACCGGTACACGAACAAGGAGGACGGCCAGATGGCGAAGTTCATGGACGTGCACGACGGGTTCTTCGGCGTGTCGGCGCAGCAGCTCGCCGAGGCGCATCAGCGCGACCTCGACCTCGAGGGTGACGAGGGCGTCCACTACGAGCACGCTTGGCTCGATCCGGAATCGGGCAAGGTCTTCTGCCTGGCGACCGGGCCGTCGAAGGAGGCCGTGATGCGCGTGCACGAGAAGGCCGGGCACCCGACGCCCCAGGTCTACGAGGTCCCGATCGAGGTCTCCTGACCGATCGGACGACCGGTTCGCCGAGCGGTCAGGCGGTCTCGCCCCGCTCGGCGAGCCACTCCGCGTAGTTGGTCTCGTCCACGCCGCCCTCGACATCGGTCTTCGTCAGGAGGAGCGGGAGCCGCCCGTCGCGGATGGTCTCCTCGGTGATGATGCACTTGCGGATCTCGGTCCGCTCCGGGATGTCGTACATCACCTCGAGGAGCGACTCCTCGACGATCGAGCGCAGCGCCCGGGCGCCGGTCTTGCGGTCCAGCGCCACCTCGGCCGCTGCCCGCAGGGCACCCTCGGTGAAGACCAGCTCCACCTTGTCGAGCGCCAGGAAGCGCTCGAACTGGCGGGCGACCGCGTTCTTCGGCTCGGTCAGGACCCGGACCAGGTCATCCGCCGTCAGGGCGGACAGCGTCACCATGACGGGCAGCCGTCCGATGAACTCCGGGATCAGCCCGAACTTCAGGAGGTCCTCCGGCATCAGCTTGTCGAGGATGCGCGCTCGGTCCGACTTCACGATCCCGGATTCCGACCCGAACCCGATCGATCGGCGGCCGATCCGCTCCTCGACGATCTTCTCGAGACCGTCGAAGGCACCGCCGCAGATGAACAGCACGTTCGTGGTGTCGATCTGGATGAAGTCCTGGTGCGGGTGCTTGCGACCGCCCTGCGGCGGGACGTTGGCGACCGTCCCCTCGAGGATCTTGAGCAGGGCCTGCTGGACGCCCTCTCCCGAGACGTCGCGGGTGATCGAGGGGTTGTCCGCCTTGCGCGCGATCTTGTCGATCTCGTCGATGTAGATGATCCCCCGCTGGGCGCGGGCGACGTCGAAATCGGCCGCCTGGATCAGGCGCAGGAGGATGTTCTCGACGTCCTCGCCGACGTAGCCGGCCTCGGTGAGCGACGTCGCGTCCGCGATGCAGAACGGCACATCGAGCACCCGCGCGAGCGTCTGGGCGAGCAGCGTCTTGCCCGACCCGGTCGGCCCGACGAGCAGCACGTTCGACTTCTGGAGCTCGACCTCGTCGACCTGGTGGCCGGCGTTCACGCGCTTGTAGTGGTTGTAGACCGCGACCGAGAGGACCTTCTTGGCGCGGTCCTGGCTGATGACGTACTGGTCGAGCGCGTCCTTGATCTGATGCGGGTTCGGGAGCTTGGCCGCCGCGGACTTCGGGCGCGGCGTCTCGAGAAGCTCCTCCTCGATGATCTCCTGGCACAGGTTGATGCACTCGTCGCAGATGTAGACGCCCTGACCCGCGATGAGTTTGCGGACCTGCTCCTGGCTCTTCCCGCAGAAGGAGCACCGGTACGGGACCTTGGGTCCCTTGGTGCTGCTGCTCGTCGTCACGTGCCCGTCTTGCTCCTAGTCCTTCGACTTCTTCGGCGCCGGCTCGGGCGTCTCCGCGACGGCCGAGCCTTCGCCGCCGGTCAGACCGGCGTCGTGTGCCTGCGCGATGAGCGAACTGCTCTCGACCGCGTAGACCGCGTCGATGATGCCATAGTCCTTCGCATCCTCGGGAGACATGAAATGGTCCCGGTCCGTGTCCTTCTCGACCTTGTCGAGCGGCTGACCGGTGTGACGGGCCAGGATCCCGTTGTTGACCTTGACCAGATGCTCCCACTCGCGCATCTGGATCACGGCGTCGGGCGCATTGCCGCGGAAGCCGCCGGAGCCCTGGTGGATCATGATCCGGCTGTTCGGCAGCGCGTAGCGCTTGCCCTTCGCCCCGGCGGAGAGCAGCACGGCCGCCATCGATGCGGCGAGGCCGATGCAGATCGTGCTGACGGGGGCGCGCAGGTACTGCATGGTGTCGTAGATCGCGAGGCCCGACGTGACCTGGCCGCCTGGCGAGTTGATGTACAGGCTGATGTCCTTCTCCGGGTCCTCGGACTCGAGGAAGAGCAGCTGGGCGATCACGAGGTTCGCGAGGTGGTCCTCGATCGCGTCGCCGAGGAAGATGATCCGCTCGCGCAGGAGCCGCGAGTAGATGTCGTAGGCGCGTTCGCCACGACTGCTGGACTCGATGACCATCGGGACGAGCATCTTGGGTCTCTCCATCGTGTTCGCTGGTCTGGGGAAGCGGTCAGCCCGCGACGGCCGGTTCGTCCTCGAGGATCGAGCCCGGGTCGGTCGCCCCGATCGCCGCGTTGGCCTCCGCGCCGTCCCCGTCGATGACCGACGGCTGGGCGTCCTCGAGATGGGGGAGTGGTGGATGCTCGGGGTGGTCGGCCAGCCAGCCGTCGACCAGGGTCTCGACGACGCGGCTGCGACGGATCGTGCTTCGGATGAACGCTCGACCGCGGTCGGATTCGAAGTAGTCGATGAGCTTCGGGTCGCCCGCGTATCGTTCGCGGCCTCGAGCCACCTCGGCCTGGATCTCGGCCTCCGGGACCTCGATCCCTTCGGCGTCGGCCACCTTCGAGAGCACGAGCAGGGTCTTGACCCGCTTCTCGGCGCCGGGCCGGAAGTCGGTGTGGAGATCGGCCTCGGTCTTGTCGACGACCTTGAGGTACGCCTCCTCCGTGATGCCCTGTCGCGCCAGCGAGCCGCGGAACTCGTCGTGCATGACCTCGACCTCCTGGTCGACCAGGATCTCCGGCAGGTCGAGCGTGGCGTTGGACACGGCGTACTCGATGATCTTGTCGGCGAACTCGTGCCGGGCGCGGTCGATGGCGTTGCCCTCGAGACGCTGCCGGATGTCGGCCCGGAGTGCCGGGAGGTCGGCGAAATCGCCGAGCTGGTGGATGAACTCGTCGTCGAGGTCCGGCTGGACCTTCTCGCGCAACTCCTTGAGGTCGACCGCGAACTGGACCTCCTTGCCGGCGAGTTCCGGCTCCCCGTAGTCGTCGGGGAAGGTGATGTCGAATGCGGTCGACTCGCCCGGCGTCAACCCCAGGAGGTGGGTCTCGAAGCCGGGGACGAGCCGCTCCTGGCCGAGGATCAGGGGCATGCGCTCGGTCGTGCCGCCCTCGAAGGGCTCGCCGTCCCGCGTGCCGACGAACGCGATCACGGCGTAATCGCCGTCCTTCGCGCCGCGGTCCTCGACCGCGGCGAGCGTCGCGTTCTGGTCGCGCAGTTCCTCGACGACCTGGTCGATACGGGCGTCGTCGATCGTCTCGATCTCGGGCGCGAAGTTGAAATGCTTGTAGTCGCCGAGCGTGACCTCGGGCCGGACCTGGACCGACGCCTTGAAGATCAGCGGCTTGCCTTCCTCGGCCTGGACGACCTCGACGTCAGCGTTCGTGAGCGGGACGATGTCCTTCTCGACGAGCGCCTCGCGGTACGCCGTTTCGACGAGATGCTCGACGGCATCGTCGAGCACCGCGCCGGGTCCGAGCGCCCGCTCGAGCACGGGGCGCGGCGCCTTCCCGGGGCGGAACCCGGGCACGCGCGTACGCTTGGACAGGTGCTGCACGGCGTCGCGGATCGCGCGGTCGAGGCGATCTGGCGGGACCTCGATCTCGAGGTCGAGGGTGGAGTTGGGGCCTGGCGTCGTGGTGATCTGCATCGCCGGGGCAGTATAGGGCGGAGGCCGGTCCCCGGCCGGACGGGGGGCGTGGCGGCCCGGTCGCGCGATCAGTCGACCCGCCGGGCGGACCGGTGCGAGGTGGTAGGCGAGGTCGGGGTCGAACCGACACGCCGCTCACGCGGCACCGGCTCCTAAGGCCGGCGCGTCTGCCATTCCGCCACTCGCCCGCCGCGAGTGTAGCCGGTCCTCCGAGGCGCCCGGTCTGCGTCAGACGCCCGTCGGCGGCTCCTCGTCCGGACCGCCCTTGGCGCCGCGGGCCTTGTCGCGGTCGGCGAGTTGCCGTTCGGCCCGGCCGCGGACATGTTCGAGGCGGTCGGCGAACCCGACCTCGTCCACGCCGAGCAGCCACTCCCCCGCCCGTTTGCCGGCACGTTCGAGCAGCGGCCGGGCGAGTGACAGCAACAGGATGTTGCGCGTCCCGCTCCGGTCGCGTGCGGCCTGCTTCGCGTAGCGCGCGAAGTCGCGTTCGATCGTGCCGCGGACCTGGTCGCCGTCGCTGCCGAGCGCCCGCAGGGACTTCTCGATCTCCTCGGGCAGCATCGACTTGGGCAGCGGCTTCGTGGGGCCGCGGACGACGCGCTTGCCGGCCCGGAAGAGGCGCTGGGGTCCCTTGAGCGCCACGAACCCGACCCCGCCCGCGACCGCCGCGGCCTTCGCGGGGCTGCGCTTGACCTTCGCGGGGATGTCGATGGCGGCGCGGGCCGACGCTTCGAGATGCTCGAGCTCGGTCCCGAAGTCGGCTCGAGCCGCGATCACCCGATCCCGGGCGGCATCCGTCTCTGTAGCCACTCGAGTGTCTCCTTGCTGGTCTCGATCGTCTGGGTCGGCGTGAATCGGCGCTTGAGCGCCTCCGTATCGATGCCGGTCCGCGCCACGTCCATCGCCATGGCGACCATCCACACGGCGTACCCGACCGTGATGCCGATGCCGGCGGCGACCTGCGGGTTGAAGGTGATGGCCGTGAAGGCCCCGAGCGCGGCGCCGAGCAGCGTCAGGCCGAGGACGATGCCCACGCGCGTCCCGGCACTGGCCGGACGGCGTGCGGCGAGGATGATCCCGGCGATCAGGCCGATGAGGCCGATGAGGACCGCGCCCGCGATGAGCGGCGCCGACGCCGGATCGACGGCCACGCCGGTGGCCTCGCGGACGGCGGCGTACAGGCGGTTCGGCAGGTTGAACCCCAGGACGAGGCCGACGACCACCCCGGCGACGACGCCGATCGCGAACGCGCGGACGAGGCGGCGCGCCGAGATCCCCAGGGCGACGAAGACGCAGGTCATCGCGACGGCCAGGCTGGCCTCCATGCCGTTCACGATCCCCCAGCCCATCGACCCCAGGAGCCATTCACCGAGGAACAATGAGGTACCGAGGACGAAGAGCGTGACAGCACCGATCGCCAGGACGATCGCGATCGCGACCAGGGCGGCGGCCTGCGCGACCTGACCACCGATCTCCGAGGCCTCGGCCTTGGCGAGGTCGATGTGGGCGACCACCAGCCGCACGGCCGCGTCGCGAGTCTTGCCGAACTGCTCGCGGAGGCCGGGGCGCTTGGACTTGGGACCCTTCGGGCCGCCGCCCCCGGGCGGGGTGCCGGGACGAGCTCCGGGAGGCGGGCCCGGAGGCTCGCCGCTGCCGCTGCCCGCGCTGCCCGCGCTCCCCGCGCGACCTGGGGGCGTGCCCGAGTCACCGGTGGATGCGCCCGGCGGCGTGCCGGGACTGCCCGACGCGCTCGGCGGCGTGCTCGGCATGCCTGCGTCGACAGGGCCCTTCGTCGTCGGGTCGGGGTCGGGCGTGGGGTCCGGTCCGGGGACGCCGGCCGCGGGGTCCGGGTTCGGATCGCCGGGCGGGTTCGGGTCGGGGGTCGGGTCGTCCAGGGCGGTGGCTCCGGTGGCGGGCGAGTCTCGCGGGGTTGACTCGATGATAGCAGCGCACCGGTCCCCTTCCGAGGTCGCACGAAGCGGATGCGTTCGCTACGCTCCCTCGATGGCCGATGTCCCCGACGATGGCGCGACGCGACCCCGCCGCATCCTGAGCGCGACGCTCGTGAGTGTCGGGAGTGAGCTCACGGTCGGCGACACGCGCGATACCAACTCCGGCGAGCTCGCGAGGGCCTTGACGGCGCGCGGCGTGGCGATCCGCCGGATCACGGCCTTGCCCGACCACCTTGGCGACGTCCGCGACGCGTTCGTCGACGGGCTGGCCCGCGCGGACCTCGTGATCTCGACCGGCGGGCTCGGCCCGACGCCCGACGACCTGACGCGTGAGGCCATCGCCGCGGCGTGCGGCGAGACGCCGACCGTCGACCCTTCCCTGGAAGCCTGGCTCCGGGACATCTGGCGGCGGCGCGACCTGCCGTTCCCGGAGATCAACCTCAAGCAGGCATGGCGCATCCCCGCCGCGGAGGCGCTCCCGAACCCGAACGGGACCGCTCCCGGGTGGTTCGTCCGGCGCCCGGACGGCCGGGTGATCGTCGCACTGCCCGGTCCGCCGCGGGAGATGCGGCCGATGTGGTCCGAGCACGTGCTGCCGCGCCTCGAGGCGATGGGGCTGGGGGCCGAGACCGCCACACGCACGTACCGGCTGTCGGGGATCGGCGAGTCCCAGGTCGCGGATCTCCTCGGCGACGCCTTCCTCCGCCGCACGAACCCCGTCGTCGCGACGTATGCCCGGGCGGAGGCCGTCGACGTGCGGATCTCGGCAGTGCGCGACGAGTCGGCCGCGGCCGAAGACCTGGTCGAGGCGGCTGCGACGACCGTGCTCGACGCCCTCGGCTCGTTCGTCTGGGCGACCGGCGAGACGACATGGTCGCAGGCGATCGGCGCGCGGCTGGAGTCGCTCGGCTGGACGCTCTCGATCGTGGAGATCGGCACGGCCGGGCAGGTGGCCGCCCTGCTCGGGGACGTGCCGTGGCTCCGCTTCGACGAGACGCTCGCCGCGGGTTCGCCGGCCGCGACCGTGCACGGGGCCACGGGCGCGACGAGCCTCGACGATCCGGAGAGCGAAGCCGCCCTCGAGGCCTTCGCACGCCGCGGCCGTGACCTGGGAGGGAGCGAGGTCGGCGTCGCCGTCCGGGCGATGCCCCGGACCGGCGACACGGTGGTCTCGGTGGCCGTGGTGACCCCGACCTCGACCAGCCATCAGCGGAGGCTCGTCTTCCTGGACGGCGCCAACGGTCGGACGCGTTCCGCGCTGACGACCGCGATGATCCTGTTCGAGGTGCTCGGGACCGGCGGGATCCCGGCCGACGGCCCGTCCGAGGGCCCGACAGGGGCGACCTAGCGGCGGGAGGCCCGGGCGAGGCCGTCGATGTCGGTGACCACGATCGCGTCGCGCTCGAGGCGCAGGTAGCCGTCGCTGGTGAACTGGCCGAGCAGCTTGTTCACGCTCTGCCGCGTGCTGCCCACCATCGCGGCGAGGTCGCCTTGCGTGAGCGAGGTGCGAAGGCGGATGGCGCCGTCGTCGAGGGCCGTCCCGCCGTCGGCCATGCGGACGAGGCAGGCCGCGAGGCGCCCGGTGATGTCGAGGAAGTGCAGCTCCTCGACCTGCGTCGTCAGCCGCCGGAGCTCGCCGGCCAATGAGGCGAGCAGCGCGTCGCGGACGACCGGCTCCTCGGCGATGAGCTCACGGAACCTCGCCCGGGGGAGGACGACCGCCTCCACGACCCCGAGGGCGGTCGCCGTGGCGGAGCGGGGCGCGCCGTCGAGGAGCGCGAGCTCGCCGAAGACGTCCCCTTGCTGGAGACGCACGAGGATGGCCTCGTCGCCGCTCTCGGACGGGAGGGAGATCTTCACCTCGCCGGCCACGATGATGAAGAGCGCGTCCCCCGGGTCGCCAAGGTGGAAGATCACCTCGCCACGCCGGAAGCGGCGGCTCCGCATGCCGGCCGCGACGCGTTCGAGGGCGTCCGCGCCGAGTCCCGAGAAGAACGGGATCGACGCGAGGGATTCGGCGAGACGATGGTCGACGGACATCGCCGCCCATCCTAGCCGCTCGACCCGGCTCGAACGATGCTGTCCGCGGGCCGACAGGCTCCACGTCGGTCCGGCGTCGCCAGGCACCCATCGTCCCGAGTAGGATGGGCGGCCATGACCCCTCCGACGTCCGCCGGACGCCTGCGACTGACCGTGCTCGGCTGCAGCACGGCGGCCCCGCACGAGGACTGGCCGGCCGCCGGGTTCCTCGTGGACTGGGGCGGGACGACCATCATGCTCGACGCGGGACAAGGGACCATCCGACGCCTCCAGCGGCTGATGGACCCCACGCACCTCGACGCCCTGGTGGTCGGACACATGCACGCCGACCACTACCTCGATGTCGTCGGCCTGCGCTATCTCTTCCCCTGGGGCGAGGCCGCGCCTCGAGCCTTGCCCGTCCACCTGCCACCGGGTGGACGAACCCGACTCGATGCGCTCGCCACGGCCATCTCGGAGCGTGAGCGGTTCTTCGATGCCGCCTTCGACGCCGTCGAGTACGACCCGGAGCGCCCGCTCGCCATCGGGCCGCTCACGATCCGGTTCGTCCGCGGTCGCCACTACGTGCCCGCCTGGGGGGTCGTCATCGAGGCACCCGACGGCAGCCGGCTCGCGTACACCGGCGATACCGGCCCGAGCGACTCGGTGGTCGAGGCGATGCGTGATGCGGATCTGCTGCTCATCGAGGCCGCCCTCCGCCTGCCGAGCCACGACGATCCCGAGCGCGGCCACCTCACCGCCGAGGAGGCGATCGACATGGCGACGCGCTCCGGCGCCCGGTCCGCCCTGCTCGTGCACTACGCCCCGGCTCGACGGCACGAGTTCGAGACCCTGTGCCAGGCGGCGGGCCCGTGGATCAAGCCGGCCGTCGCCGGCCTCACGGTCACGGTCAGCCGGCCGGCGATCGACGACCGGGCGGCCTACGAGGCGCGGACCCCCTCGAGCGCGGCCGCAGCCCGCGAGCGGTAGTCCGCCGCCGTCACCGGGTCCCCGGACAGCTCCGCGGCCGTGCGCCAGAACGCGGCCGCCTCCGACGCGGCCCCCATGGCCAGCGCGGCCGCGCCTGCCTCGTCCAGCAGGGGGATCGCCCGCGCCGAGTCCCCGGATGCCGCGCGGTGGACCGCGATGAGGGTGATCTTGGTCGGGTCCCCGGATGCCTCGAGCTGGTCCGCGAGCGCGGCATGGAGCTGCCGTCGGCGCGACGTGAGCAGGCCCGCGTAGGCCGCATCGTGGATGAGCGGGTGCCCGAACCGCCAGCCGTCGTCGTCCCCGGGCAGGATCAACCCGGCGTCCACGAGGCGGTCGATCGTCCCGGCGTCGATCGCGGCGCCCATGAGCCCTTCGACCGACGTCTCGCTGAAGGCCATGCCGACGACCGACGCGACGCCGATGGTCGTACGGGCGTCGGGCGGCAGCGCGTCGATCCGGGCGCCGAGCACGGCCCGGAGCGTCAACGGCACCGTGGTGATGGGGACGTCCGCGAGCGTCACGCGGCCGTCGTGCCAGGCGAGCGTGCCGTCGTCCAGATACGCGAGGACGGTTTCCGTGACGAACAACGGATTGCCCGCCGTGCGCTCGTGGATCCGGCGGGCGTCGTCGGCATCGACCGCGGCGCGCGCGACCTCCGTCGCGAGTTGCGCGGTCTCGGGCATCGCCAGCCCGCCGAGGCTGATCCGTTCGACCCACGGCAGGTCGGCCCAGTACGGGGCGGGGCCGGGGCGCATCCCCGCGAGCACGACCAGTGGTCGCCGCGCGGTCCGGTCGACGAGGATCTCGACGAGCCCGACACTCGAGGGATCCATCCAGTGCAGGTCGTCGATGACCACGACCCGTGGTCCGGCCGTCTCCGCGATCCGGTCGATGTAGCGGCCGGCGACCTCGATGAGGGCCACGATCACCGCGCTCGGGTCCGCCGGGGTGTGGAACGCCTCCGCCTCCCAGCCGCTGAAGGCGGCATCGCGGGCGATCGCCGCCACCGCACCGCCGAATCGACGTGCATCCTCTTCGCTGGTGTCGGGCGTGAACAGCATCTGTCGGGCGAAGCTGCCCGAGTCCATCTCGTGCTCGTCGGCCACGATCTGGGCGAACAAGCGGGCGAACCGGTACGGCTCCGACTGGCCGTACGACGTGTTCTCGGTCCACGTCCAGCCGAACCCGCGCTGGCGCACGTCGGCCTCGACCTCGGCGAGCAGTCGGGTCTTCCCGATCCCGGCTTCGCCCACCACCAGGATGACCCCGCCCGTCCCGCTGTCGGCGAGGCGGTCGAGCATCGCCCCGATCCGGTCGAGTTCCGCGGCCCGGCCGATGAGGCGTCCCGGCGACCGCGGTCGAGGCAGGCCGTACCCGCCGAGGCCCAGCTCGCCCCCGAGGGCGTGGATCGCGACCGCCTCGGACTGGCCGCGCAGGACGACGGAGCCGCGGTCGGCGACCACGAGTCGTCCACGGGCCGCCGACAGCGTCGCCGCGTCGAGGAGGATCTCGCCGGGCCGCGCCAGCGACTGGATGCGCGCGGCCGTCGTGATCGCCCCGCCGGTCAACGCGAGGTCGTCAGGCGTCGATGTCGACCGCCGGGTGGTGACGACCTCGCCGGTCGCGATGCCGATCCGGACCTCGAGGGGCTCGCCGTCGTCGTGGATGTCCGCCAGGGCCGAGCGGATCCCGAGCCCGGCGAGGGCGGCGCGGATGGCATCGTCGTCGTGGGCCTGCGGCCACCCGAACACGGCGAAGACCGCGTCGCCGATGAACTTCTCGCGGGTGCCCCCGAACCGCTCGATGACGTCGGCCATCGCGCTGAGGGCGACTCGGACGCGCTGCCGGACATCCTCCGGGTCGTGCTCGGCCACCATCCGCACATACCCGACGAGGTCGGCGAACAGCGCGGTGACGACCCGCCGGTCGCCGGCCTCGCCCGGGTCAGCCGCGGCACGCCCCGTCCCCGCGGCCGGGACCGGGGATCCGCAGCGGTCGCAGAATCGCGCACCGTTCGCGGCATCGGCGCCGCAGGCGTCGCATCGCATCGCGGGGCTGGGCAACCTCCGTCTGTCGCACGCTCGGTGCGCGACAGTCTAGGTCCCGCCGGCGAGTGTCAAGCGGCCGTCCCGGGGACGGCCGGGCGTGGTCAGGAAACGGTGAGGATCGGGCGGTCGGCCGCCTGGGCGGCGCGGACGCTCATGCGGGCCGCGACCGCACCGGCGACCGCGGTCAGGGCGCGCGCGGCCGGACCGGGCTCGCGCTGCGCGACCGCCGGGACGCCGACGTCGCCACCCTGGCGGACCGTGATGTCGAGCGGGACCCCGCCCAGGAACTCGATCCCGTGCTCCGCGGCGAACCGCTCGCCGCCACCGCGGCCGAAGATCTCGGTCAGCTCGCCGCAGTGCGGGCACGCGAACGCCGTCATGTTCTCCACGAGCCCGAGGACCGGGACGCTCATCCGCTTGAACATCGCGAGCGCCTTGGCGACGTCCGAGAGGGCGACCTCCTGGGGCGTCGTCACCAGCACCGCTCCCGAGATCGGCACAGCCTGCGCGAGCGTGAGCTGCGCGTCGGAGGTGCCGGGCGGGAGGTCGATGACCAGGTAGTCGAGCTCGCCCCAGTCGACATCGCGGAGGAACTGCTGGATGGCCCCGCCGATGAGCGGACCGCGCCACACGATCGGCTGGCCCTCCGGGACGAAGAACTGGATCGAGATCGTCTTGACGCCGTGCCGCTCGAGCGGGGCGATCTTGTTCGCCTCGGTCGCCTTCGGCTGCCCGTCGATGCCCATCATCATCGGGATGTTCGGACCCGTGATGTCCGCATCGAGGAGGCCGACCGAGGCGCCCGCCTGCGCGAGGGCGACCGCGAGGTTGACGCTGACGGTGCTCTTCCCGACGCCACCCTTGCCCGAGGCCACGGCCAGGACGTTCTTGACCCCCGGCAGCAGCTGCTCCGCCTGGCGCGGCTGCGCCCGCCGGACCATCGCGCCCCACGTGATGTCGATCCGTTCCGCGCCGATCCCGCCGAGGACGGCCCGCGCGTTGCCCTCGATCTCATCCTTGAGCGGGCAGGCGGGCGTCGTCAGCTCGATGGTGAAGGCGATGGCGGTGCCGTCGATGGCCACGTCCTTGACCATGTCGAGGGTGACGATGTCGCGTCCGAGCTCGGGCTCCTGGACGGCGCGGAGCGCCTCGATGACGTCGTGCTCGGTGAGGGTGGGCATCGGTGGTGGGTCCCTTCGCGGCGTGGTCGTGGGCCGTTCTGACGGTCGAAGCGTCGATATCCTACCGCGCCGCCCGGAACCGGCCCGCGAAGGCCCGCTGTCGGCCGCCCGACGGCGGCCGACCAGGCCGACGCCGACCCACGAACTTCGTCGCACCCGACCGCTGATTCGTACGAATCTCGCAGAACGTGCGCGGCGACGCGCGTTCGATTGACACGCTGCCACGCGCAACCCTATCCTCGCGCCCATCCGACCCCCCTAGGAGTGCCTGCGACCGTGCCCACCGTGGACGTCCGGCTCGTCGACGTGGTCAAGAAGTACGGCGAGAACTATGCCGTCGACCACATCAACCTCGAAGTCCAGACGGGGGAGTTCTTCAGCCTCCTCGGACCGTCCGGCTGCGGCAAGACCACCACCCTGCGGATGATCGGCGGGTTCGAGGCGCCCACCTCCGGCCTGATCGAGCTCAAGGGCGAGGACGTCACGTGGCTGCCGCCGTACAAGCGCCACGTCAACACCGTCTTCCAGAACTACGCGCTGTTCCCGCACCTGACCGTGTACGAGAACGTGGCCTTCGGCCTTCGGCGCTCCAAGGTGCCCGATGCCGACGTCAAGTCGCGCGTCACCGAGATGCTCAAGCTCGTCGAGCTCCCCGGGTTCGAGGGTCGCAAGCCGACGCAGATCTCCGGTGGGCAGGCGCAGCGCGTCGCCCTGGCGCGGGCGCTCATCAACCGGCCGTCGGTCCTGCTCCTTGACGAACCGCTCGGTGCCCTCGACCTCAAGCTGCGCAAGCAGATGCAGGTCGAGCTCAAGCGCATCCAGCAGGAAGTGGGGATCACGTTCATCTTCGTGACCCACGACCAGGAAGAAGCGATGACGATGTCGGATCGCATCGCGGTGATGAACCACGGCAAGTACGAGCAGCTGGCCGATCCCGCCAGCCTGTACGAGCGGCCGCGGACGCGGTTCGTCGCCGGGTTCCTGGGCGTGAGCAACCTCCTGCCGACGACGTCCCAGGGCACCGACGGTGCGTATTCGGTGGCGAGCCTGGCGGACGGGTCGACGATCCGCGTCCCGACCACGCTCACCGAGGGCTTCGACCAGTACGAGATCGGCGTCCGCCCCGAGAAGATCCGCCTGCGCGAGCTGACCGACGCCGTGCCAGACGGCCAGAACCAGATGACCGGCACCGTCGTCGACGCCTCGTACCTCGGCGTCTCGACGAGCTACATCGTCGAGACCAAGGCCGGTGGCCGCGTCACGGTCTACGAGCAGAACGTCGAGCGCGCCACGCGCGCCGAGCTGTGGACCCCGGGCGAGGATGTCCGTCTCACCTGGTCGCCCGACCACACCTTCGCCGTCCAGGCGGGCGGCACGCCGCCGCCACAGGACCCGGGGATCCCCCTCGTCGCGGGTGACGACGGCGGCGTCCCGGTGCCGCCACCCGCCCCCGGCGTCTCGCGGCGCAAGTTCCTCATCGGCGGCGCCATCGCGGTCGCGGCCGTCGGGCTCGGCGCCTTCCTCGCCTCCACGTCGGGCGGCGGCGCGCCCGCGGCATCCGAGAGTGCGGCCGCCGGCGCCTCCTCGGCGCCGCCGGAACCGTCGGTCCCGGCCTCGGCCGGCGCCTCGGCCATCGCGTCCGAGGTCCCGCCCCCGAACCCGACCGGCCCGCTCCAGTGGGCGAACTGGATCGGCTATATCGACATCGACGAGGCCACCGGCACACACCCGACGATCGAGAAGTTCACCAAGGAGACGGGGATCCAGGTCAACTACGTCGAGTCGATCGACGGCAACGAGGAGTTCTTCACCAGCAACCTCAAGGACCCGCTCCAGGCGGGGCTGCCGACGGCCTGGGACCTCATCGTCATGACCGACTGGATGATCGACCGGTTGGTGCGGCTCGGCTGGCTCGAGGCGCTCGACCGCGACGCCATGCCGAACTTCGTCGCGAACCTCCTGCCGCTCTACGTCGGCCGCTCGTTCGACCCGGACACGCATTTCGCGGCGCCGTGGCAGTCCGGGATGACCGGGCTGGGGTTCAACCTCAAGAAGACCGGGCCGCAGGACTCGCTCGAAGTGCTCTTCTCCGACCAGTTCGCAAAGAAGCTCACGTATCTCACGGAGATGCGCGACACGGTCGGCCTGTCGGCCCTCCGCCTCGGCGTCGACCCCGCGACGATCACCGCCGACCAGTTCGCGGCGGCTCTCGCCGAGGTCGACAAGGCCGTCAAGGCCGGGTACGTCCGACAGGTCGAGGGCAACTCCTACGTCAACACCATGGCGTCGGGTGATGCGGTCATGGCCATGGCCTGGTCTGGCGACGTCCTGACCCTGCTCGTCCCGGACCAGACGAAGGACCAGGACTTCCAATGGGTGCTCGCCAAGGAAGGCGGGATGCTCTGGACCGACAACATGGCCGTGCCGAAGGGCTCGCCGAACAAGGTCCTCGCCCAGAAGTGGATCGACTTCTACTACGACCCGATCAATGCGGCGACGATCGAGGCGTACGTCAACTACGTGTGCCCGGTCAAGGGCGCCCGCGACGTGATGCTGACGATCGACCCTGACCTGGCGAACAACCCGCTCATCTTCCCGCCGCCCGACTACGTCGCCCGGCTCCACCAGTTCCGCTCGACCACGGCCGAGGAAGAGCAGGCGTGGAGCGAGGCGTTCACGAAGGTCATGGGGCTCTAGCCACCATGCGACGCGCGGTGAGCTTCCGCACCATCGCCCCATATGCCCTGCTGCTGCCGGGCCTCCTCTGGCTCGCGATCTTCTTCGTCTACCCGGCCATCCAGATGTTCCTCGTGTCGCTGTGGACCGGGTCCATCTCGACCGGGTTCACGCAGACGTGGAACTGGGGCATCTACCCGGAGGCGTTCTCCGAGTACTGGCCCTGGATCGGCCGCTCCATCGTGTATGGCGGCCTCGCCACGATCCTGGCGTTCTCGCTGGGCTTCCCGCTCGCGTACGCGATCGCGTTCCGCGGCGGCGCCTACAAGAACCTGCTGCTGTTCATGGTCATCGCGCCGTTCTTCACGAGCTTCCTGCTGCGGACGATCTCCTGGAAGATCATCCTCTCGGACGACGGGATCTTCCTCGGACCGCTCAAGACGATCGGGATCATCCCGGCCGACTTCCAGCTGCTCGCGACGCCAGCGGCCGTGATCGCCGGGATCACGTACAACTTCCTGCCGTTCATGACGCTGCCGCTGTACGTCGCCCTCGAGAAGATCGACCGGCGGCTGCTGGAGGCGGCGTCCGACCTGTACGCCGGGCCGTGGCGCCCGCGCGGCACCATCGTCGGGGCCATCGTCGGCGGCGTCCTCGGCGCCATCGTCGGCATCGTCATGGACTACGGCCCGCTCTCGCTCGGCATCCCCGGGCTGATCCTCGGCATGCTCGTCGGGACGTTCCTGATCAGCGAGGCCTTCATCCGGGTCACGCTCCCGCTCGCCTTGCCTGGCATCTTCGCCGGCTCGCTGCTGGTGTTCATCCCGGCGGTCGGCGACTACATCAACGCGGAGCTGCTCGGCAACCCGCAGTCCCTGATGATCGGCAACGTCATCCAGGCGCGGTACCTCAAGGTGACGGACTATCCGACCGCGTCGGCGCTGTCGTTCATCCTCATGGCCGCGATCCTCGTCGGCGTCCTCATCTACACCCGACTCCTCGGGACCGAGGAGCTGGTCTGATGGCTGTCGCGACCGTGGCCTCCACCCGTCCCGCGTCCCTTGGCGACCGGCTCCACCGGGCTGCCGATCGGTGGCTCCTGCCGATCTACGTCGTGGGCGTGACCCTGTACCTGATCCTGCCGGTCCTCGTGATGATCGCGTTCAGCTTCAACGACCCGGCCGGCCGGTCCAACCTCCAGTGGCGTGGCTTCTCGCTCGACGCCTGGATGAACCCGCTCGGGCGCCCGGGCCTCCCCGAGGCGGTCCGGAACAGCCTCCTCATCGCCTTCCTGTCGACGATCGTCGCGACGATGCTCGGGACGCTGATCGCGCTGGCGCTCGTCCGGTACTCCTTCCGGGGCCGATCCGGGACGAACCTGCTGATCTTCCTCCCGATGTCGACGCCGGAGATCGTGCTCGGAGCCTCGCTCCTGACGACGTTCGTGGCGTCGGTCAAGCTGCCGTTCATCCCCCAGGGGATCGTCTATCCGCTCAGCATCACCACGATCGTCATCGCCCACATCATGTTCTGCATCAGCTTCGTGGTCGTCACCGTGAAGGCCCGGTTGCAGGGGTTCCCGAGGCACCTCGAGGAGGCGGCCATGGACCTCGGCGCCAACGAATGGACGACCTTCTGGAAGGTGACGTTCCCGCTCATCCTCCCGGGCATCGCGGCCGCGGGGCTGCTCGCGTTCAGCCTGTCGATCGACGACTACGTGGTGACGAGCTTCACGGCCGGCCAGACCCAGACCTTCCCGCTCTTCATCTACGGTTCCCAGCTGCGCGGCATCCCCGTCCAGGTGAATGTCATCGGCACCATCATCTTCGTGGTGGCGGTCATGTTCGTCCTCATGACGACGCTCTGGCAGCGTCGGGTGGCCGCGAGGGAGTACAACAGCGGCATCGTCTGACGACGACCGCCATCCGGAGGCTTCTCGCATGGTCGACACCGCCGACGCACCCGCTCGCGCCGCCGGGGCTCCCCTCCCCGACCACGCCGTGGTCCCGCCCGTCTGGGGCCGCATCACCAACCTCGACGTCGATCGCGGCGAGGGATCCTGGCTGATCACCCGCGACGGGGATCGCTACCTCGACTATTCGTCGGGGATCGGGGTCACGAACACGGGCCACGCCCACCCACGGGTGGCGGCCGCCGTCGCGGCACAGGCGACGAAGCTGCTCCACGGGCAGCAGAACATCCTCTACCACGAGCCCGGGTTGCGGCTCTACGACCGGTTGCGGCACGTGCTGCCCGGCGGGCCGTGGCAGGCGTTCCTGTCGAACTCGGGCGCGGAGGCGGTCGAGGCGTCGGTGAAGCTGGCCCGCGCCGCCACGGGCCGCCCGGCGATCATGGCGTTCCGTTACGGCTATCACGGCCGGACCGCCCAGACGATGGCCCTGACGACCGCGAAGGACGTCTACCGGGCGGCTTTCGAGCCGCTGCCGGGGTCCGTGTACCACACGCCCTACCCGTACTGCTACCGGGCCGCGGGCGGTCCCCATCCGATCGACGCGTGTACCTGCGATTGGGAGGAGCAGCTCGACCTGACGTTCCACCAGTTCATCTACCCGGACCGCGTGGCGGCGATCATCATCGAGCCCGTCCTGGGCGAAGGCGGGTATCTCGTCCCGCCGACCGGGTTCCTGCCGCGGCTCCGCGAGATCACCCGCGAGCACGGGATCCTGCTGATCGCCGACGAGGTCCAGACGGGCTTCGGCCGGACCGGCGAGATGTTCGCCGTCCAGCATTGGGGCGTCGAGCCCGACATCCTCGTGATGGCCAAGGGCATCGCGTCGGGCCTCCCGCTGTCGGGCATCCTCGCGCGCCAGGACCTCATGGCCGCCTGGAAACCCGGGACGCACGGCGGCACGTACGGCGGCAATGTGGTGTCATGCGCGGCCGCGAACGCGACCCTCGACGTCATCGAGGACGAGGGACTCGTGGCCAATGCGCGGGAGCGTGGCCGCCAGTTCCTCGACGGTCTCAGGACCCTGGCCGGCAAGTACGGGTCGATCGGCGACGTGCGCGGCCTCGGGCTGATGGTCGCGATCGAGCTGGTCAAGCCGGGGATCGGCGACGGCCGCACGCCGGACCCGGACCTCACGAAACGGATCCAGGCCGAGGCCCTCGCCCGCAAGCTGATCGTGCTGACCGCCGGCACCTACGTGAACGTGGTCCGGATCATCCCGCCCCTGGTCACGACGGCCGCCGAGGTCGACCAGGCGCTCGGCATCCTCGACGAGGCGCTGGCCGCCGCCGGGGCGTGACCGTCGTCGTCCTTCCTGCGACGCCCGAGCGGTGGGACGACGTCGCGGCCGTGTTCGCCGGCGACGGGCCCAAGGGCTGCTGGTGCCACGTCTGGCGCACGCTCAGCCCCATCCCGCCAGCGCAGGGTGACGGCTCCGGCGAGCGGAACCTGCGGACCCAGGTCGAGACGGACCCGACGCCGCCCGGTCTGCTCGCCTACGACGATGGCGTCCCGTCAGGCTGGATCCGGCTCGGACCGCGTGACGGCATCGGGCGGCTCGTCCGGTCGAGGACGATCCCGCGGATCGACGACGTGCCCGTCTGGTCGATCGTGTGCTTCAAGGTCCTGCCCGGCCATCGCCGCAAGGGCGTCGCGCGGGCGCTGCTGGCTGGGGCCGTGGACTTCGCGAGCGGTTCGGGGGCCCCGGCGCTCGAGGCCTACCCCATCGACGCGGGGGGCCGGCGCCTCGACGTGTCGTTCTCGTTCGTCGGCTTCACCTCGATGTTCGAGGCGGCCGGGTTCCGAAGGGTGGCCGAGACGAACGCCCATAGCGCCGGGCGGCCGCGGATCCTCATGCGCCTCGACCTGACCGAGGCGGCCGTCACGGCCGGCTAGACCAGCCCGACCTCGCGAGCCTCGCGGGTCAAGGCGTCGCGGTGGTCCGGGTGCGCGATCCCGATGAGGGAGGCGGCCCGCTCGCGCAGGGACCGGCCGAAGAGCTCGGCGACGCCATACTCGGTGACGATCGTCCGGGCATGGGCACGGGTGGTCACGACGCCGGCGCCCTCCTTGAGCGTGGCCACGATCCGGGACATCGATCCGCCGGCGGCGGTCGACGGCAGGGCGATGATCGCGCGGCCCTCCGAAGCCAGCGCGGCGCCACGGATGAAGTCCATCTGGCCGCCGACACCGCTGTACACATGCGATCCGATGGAGTCGGCGACGACCTGGCCGGTCAGGTCGACCTCGATGGCGGAGTTGATCGCCGTCATCCGGCTGAACGAGCGGATGACGTGCGTGTCGTTCGTGAAATCGACCGAGCGCATCTCGATCATCGGGTTGTCGTGGACGAACCGGTACAGCCGGTCGCTGCCCATCATGAACGCCGTCACGATCTTCCCGCGGTTGCGCTCCTTGCGCGCTCCCGTGATGACGCCCGCCTCCACGAGGTCGACCACGCTGTCGGTGAACATCTCGGTGTGGACACCGAGGTCGCGGTGGTCGCGAAGCGCCAGGGCCGTCGCGGCCGGGATGGCCCCGATCCCCAGCTGGATCGTGGCGCCGTCCGGCACGAGCTCGGCGACGTACTGGCCGATCCGGCGCTCGATGTCGCCGATCGGGCCGACCGGCCGGGCGTACGGGGGGATGTCGACTTCGATCGCGAGGTCGATGTCGTCGACGTGGATGAAGCTCTCGCCGAGCGTGCGCGGGAGCGCGGGGTTGAGCTGGGCGATGACGGTCGTCGCCGCGCGGATCGCCGCATGCATCGCCTCCACCGAGACGTTCAGCGAGCAGAAGCCGTGGGCGTCCGGCGGGGTCACGTTCACGAGGACGGCATCGAGCGGGACCGCCCCGGATTCGAACAGCCGCGGCACGTCCGAGAGGAAGACCGGGACATAGTCCGCACGGCCCTCGCGGATCGCCGCCCGGGCGTTCGGCCCCACGAACAGGGCCCGGTGCCGGAAGTGCCCGGCCATCTCCGGCGCGAGGTGCGGGCCCGGACCTTCCGTGTGCAGGTGGACCATCCCCACGTCGCGCAACTCTGGCGCGCGCGCCACGAGCGCGTCGAGCAGGACGCTCGGCGCCGCGGCCGCGCATTGGACATAGACCTGGTCGCCGGAACGGATCCCGGCGACGGCCTCGTCAGGGGCGACGATTCGCATCCGGCACCGGTCGAGATCGTGACAGGAGGTTCATGAGGGACGTCATCGCGAACCCAGCATGCCGGTGCGGCGCGGGGCGTCCACACGGCCGGATGGCCCGGTCCGAGGGTCCGAGCGGCAGGTTCACGGTCCCGAACCTACCCAGCCAGCAGCCGGTCTCGGACCGTGTCGTGGAGCAGGCCGTTCGAGGTCAGGAAGGAGCCGCTGTCGATCGCGCGACGGCCGTCGAGGTCCGTGACACGCCCGCCGGCCTCCTCGACGAGGACCAGCGGCGCGGCGGCGTCCCACGACTTCAGCCCGACCTCGACCATGGCCTCGGCCGCGCCCTCCGCGACGAGCGCGTAGCCCCAGAAGTCGCCGAATCCGCGCTCGCGCCAGACGTCGTCGAGCAGGCCGCGTGAACCCGGGGGCGCGACCGGACGCGGCGATGTCGCGGGCCGAGCCGTAGAGCACCTGGGCGTCCTCGAGTGCCGCGACCCGGGACACCCGGATGCGCCGCGGTGGCTCGCCGCGGTGGCTCGCCCACGCCCCGCCGGCGCGCCAGGCCCACCAGCGCTCGTCGAGCGCCGGCGCCGACAGCACGGCGGCCTGCAACTCCCCGTCACGCTCGACGGCGAGCAGCGTCCCGAACAACGGCACGCCGCGGATGTAGTTGTGCGTCCCGTCGATCGGGTCGATGTACCAGCGGACCGAGGCATCGCCGGCCTCGGTGCCGTATTCCTCGCCGACCAGACCGTGGTCCGGGAACGCGTCCAGCAGCCGGCCGCGGATCATGCGTTCGATCGCGGTGTCCGCCTGGGTGACGAACGTCCGGTCCGGCTTGGTCTCGATGGTCAGGTCGCGTCGGAAGTGCTCGCGCGCGATGCCGTCGGCCTCGTCGCACGCCGCCATGGCCACGTCGAGCCAGCCGCGCAGCTCGGCGTCCGTGCCACGTCGACGCTCGGCGGACCACTCGGTCCCGTACGGCCGCTCGCTCATGCGCGGATCCGCTCGCTGGCGGGGTCCCACAGCGGCTCGCGCATGACTTCGAACCCGACCCAGTCGCCGAAGACCTCCACTTCGCCGCGCGTGCCGATCGGCGCCGTCGGCGGGAGGTACGCATACGCGATCGAGCGCTCGACGGCGAAGCCGTAGCCGCCGGAGGTCACCCGGCCGACGATCTCGCCATCGACCCGGACGGGCTCGTTCCCGAGGCACACCGACCGCGGGTCGTCGAGGACGAGGCAGCGCAGGCGCTTGCGCGGGCCGGCGGCCTTGGCGGCGACGAGGGCGTCGCGGCCCAGGAAGTCGGCGGCCTTGTCGAGGGCCACGGCGAACCCGAGCCCTGCCTCGAACGGCGTCTCGTCCGGGGTGATGTCGCTGGACCACACGCGGTAGCCCTTCTCGAGCCGGAGGGCGTCGATGGCCCGGTAGCCGCCCGCGGCGAGCCCGTGCGCGGCGCCAGCCTCCCAGAGCGTGTCCCAGAGCGCCCGGCCGTACTCCGTGGGGGCGTAGAGCTCCCAGCCGAGCTCGCCGACGTAGGTCACCCGCAATGCCAGCACCGGGACGTTGCCCACCGTGATCTCGCGCGCGGTCAGGTACGGGAAGCCCTCGTCGGAGACGTCGTCGCGCGTGAGCGGGGCGAGGATGTCGCGCGCCCGCGGACCCCAGAGCCCGAAGCAGACCCGGGACGCGGTGATGTCACGCAGGGCGACGCTCCCGTCGTCGGGCAGGTGCTCCCGAAGCCACGCCGCGTCGTGGTTCCCGACGGCCGTGCCGGTCACGAGCAGGAACGTCTCGGGCTCGGTCCGCGTGACCGTGAGGTCCGCCTGGATGCCGCCTCGCCGATCGAGCAGCTGCGTGTAGACGATCGAGCCGACGGGACGGTCGATGACGTTGGCGCACATGCGCTCGAGGAACGCCACCGCCCCTGAGCCCGCTGACCTCGAGCTTGGCGAAGGACGTCTCGTCGAAGAGGCCCGCCGCGTGGCGCGTCGCCAGCGCCTCCGCGCCGATCGCGGGCGACCAGTGCTCGCCCGCCCAGCCGCGTGGCCGGAGCCCAGCGTCGCCGGCCGCCGCATTGGACTCGAACCAGTTGGGCCGCTCCCAGCCTGACTTCTCGCCGAAGACGGCCCCGAGGCCCTGCAATGTCTCGTATGTCGGCGAGGTGCGGAGCGGGCGGCCGGACTGGCGCTCCTCGTTCGGGTAGTGGATGTCGTAGTAGGTGGCGTAGTTCTCGATCGATCTCGCCAGCGTGTAGCGCTGCGACCGATAGGCGGGCCCGAACCGGCGGATGTCCATCTTCCACAGGTCGAGCTCCGGCTGGCCGTCCACGATCCAGGTCGCCATCTGCCGGCCGATCCCGCCGGCACCGGCGATGCCATGTGCGGAGAACCCGGCCGCGACGAAGAACCCGCCGACCGCCGATTCGCCGAGGATGAACTCGTTGTCCGGCGTGAACGCCTCCGGGCCGTTGATCACGCGGCTGACCCGTGCCTCCTCCATGGCCGGCACGCGCCGGATGGCGCCTTCCATGATCGATTCGAACCGGGGCATGTCCGGGGCGAGCAGTTTGCCGTTGAAGTCCGCGGGGATGCCGTCGAGGCCCCACGGCGCCGGGTCGTGCTCGTAGCCGCCCATGCACAGCCCGCCCACCTCCTCGCGGAAGTAGACGAGGTTGTCCGGGTCGCGGAGCTGCGGCAGGCCGGCGTGGACGCCGTCGATGGCCTCCGTGAAGAGGTACTGGTGGGCCATCGGGATGATCGGGACGTTGACGCCGACCAGCCCGCCGATCTCGTTCGCGAACATGCCTCCGGCGTTCACCACGACGTCCGTGGCGATCTCCTGCCGCTCGCCGCGATGCTCGACCGTCACGCCGGTGACTCGGCCGCGCTCCGTGCCGATCGCGACGACCTTCGTGTGCTGCCGGATCGTCGCGCCGCGCTGGCGGGCGCCGGCCGCGAGCGCCTGCGCGAGCCCGGACGGGTCGAGCCAGCCGTCGGTCGGGAGCCAGACGGCCCCGAGCACGCCCTCCGTCGACATCAGCGGGAAACGGTCCTGCGCCTCCTTCGCCGAGATCAGGTCCAGCGGGAGTCCGAACGTCTTCGCCCAGCCGGCCTGCCGACGCAGTTCCTCGAAGCGTTCGGGCGTCGAGGCAAGTCGGAGGGATCCGACCTCATGCCACGACGGGTCCGTCCCGGTCTCGGCCGCCAGGCGCCGGTAGAGGGCGGCGCCGTACATCATCATCTTCGTCAGGGTCACGGTGCTGCGCAGTTGCCCGACGAGCCCGGCCGAATGGAACGTGGACCCGGACGTCAGCTCCGCGCGGTCGACGAGCACGACGTCGGTCCACCCGAGCTCGGTCAGGTGGTAGGCGATCGACGTCCCGCCGACCCCGCCGCCGATGATGACCGCCCGTGCGTGCTCCACCGCTCGCTGCTCCCTCGTCCGATGTCCCCGACTGCCCCGAAAGCCTAGCCGGTACGCCGTGACGGCGACGGGGTGGATACGCTTGTGGTGACATGGCCAGACGAGCACGCCCGACCATCGACGATGTCATCGCGGCGATCCCCGAATGGTCGGGACGCGCGGTGACGGCCGAGCCGATCCCGGCGGGCCTGACCAACACCAACTACCGCGTGACCGTCGACGGGACGCCGATGTTCGTGCGGATCCCCGGCGCGGCCACCGAGCTGCTCGCCGTGGACCGTGGCAACGAGTTGCACAACACGCGCGCCGCCGCCAAGGCCGGCGTGTCACCGCGGGTCGTCCACGCGCTGCCCGAGTGGGACGCCTTCGTGCTCGAATGGGTCAACGGGCGGACGATGTCGAACGCGGCCTTCGCGGCGTCAGGCATGCCGACGCGCATCGCGGGCGCGCTGCGGCGGCTCCATGCCGGCCCTCGGTTCCGCGACGACTTCGACATGTTCCGCCTGTCGGAGCGCTACCTCGCGCTGGTCGACGAGCGCGGGTTCGCCGTCCCGACCGGCTATCGGGAGCGCCTGGACCGGATCCCGAGGATCGAGGCGGCCCTCGCCGTCCATCCGCTGGCGACGGTCCCATGCCACAACGACCTGCTCGCCGAGAACTACCTCGATGACGGCGAGCAGCTGTGGATCGTGGACTTCGAGTACAGCGGCAACGATGACCCGACGTTCGAGCTCGGGAACACCGCGCAGGAGCTCGGCTTCGACGAGGCGCAGGTCCGCGAGCTGTGCGCGGCGTACTTCGGCGAGGCCTCCCCCGCCCTGCTGGCCAGGATGCGGCTCCAGATGATCATGTCGGACGTCGGCTGGACGCTCTGGGCGGCGATCCAGGCGCGGATCTCCACGATCGACTACGACTTCACGGCCTGGGCCGAGGAGCGCTGGGCGCGGGCGAGCGCGATGCTCGACGGCCCCGAGTTCGAGGGCTGGCTGATGGCCGTCGCGGCCGGCTGACCCGTCAGGCGCGCATCCGGGCGCCGGTCGGGTCCACGAGGACGTCCGCCGCGACGGCCCCGGCCAGCCGTTCACCGAAGACGTCGACGGTGACGGGCGCCCCTTCTGCGGTGTCCGCCGGCAGGTAGACGTACCCGACCACGCGCTCCACGGTCGCGCCGTACGCCACGCTGCGCAGCCGGCCGACCACCTCGCCGTCGATGCGCACGGCCTCGCCACCGAAGACGGGCTGGTAGCCCGGCGCGTCGCCGATCACGACGGTCCGCAACCGCCGTCCTGGTCCGGCTGGGCTCGCTGCACGGCGGTCGACGAGCGCGGCCCGACCGATGAACTCGCCCTTGCCGGGCCGGACGAACGCCCCGAGGCCCGCCTCATCGGGCGTGTCGAGCATCGTCATGTCCGTTCCGAAGTAGCGGTACCCCTTCTCCACCCGCAGGGAGTCGAGCGCGCGATATCCGAATGGCTCGAGCCCGCGATCGGCGCCCGATCGGCGCAGGGCGTCCCACACGAGGACGGCGCCATCCACCGAGACGCTCAGCTCCCAGCCGAGCTCGCCGGCATAGCTGATCCTCGAGGCGAGGACGTCGGTCTCGGCCACGGCGATCGTGATCGCGCGGCGCGGGGGCAGCGCCGCATCGTCGACCGCCTCGAGCGTCGCGCCCGCCAGGACGTCCCGTGCTCGCGGCCCCCACAGCCCGATCGTGGCGATCTCCGCACTGGCGTCGCGGAGGGAGACCGCGTCGTCATCCGCGACGTTGGCGCGCAGCCAGGCAAGGTCGGACGCGACGAAGCCGGACCCCGTCACGACGCGGAACCGATCCGCAGCCAACCGCGTGATCGTCACGTCGGCGACGCACCCACCGCGTTCGTCGAGGAACGGGCTGTAGACGATGCTCCCGACCGGGCGGTCGACGTCGTTGGCCGCGACGCGCTGGAGGAGGCCGAGGGCCCCGGGCCCACTGACCTCGATCTTGCCGAACGAGCTGAGGTCGATGATCCCGGCGCGGTCTCGGACCGCGCGCGCCTCCGCGACGACGCGGTCGAACCAGGGCGGCGGCCCCCAACCCCACGCACGCTGGTCACGACCGGCCCGCCGCCACGGCCGGCCGGGCTCGTGATGATCGGCGCGCTCCCATCCCGCCCGCGTCCCGAAGACCGCCCCGGCCTCCTGGAGCCGCCCGTGCAGCGCGGAGAGCCGCTTCGGACGGCCCGCGACGTCCGCGTCATACGGATAGCGGAGTCGGTAGTAGTCGGCGTACGTCTCGCGCGCGAGGCCCGCGGCGAAACCCGGATCGCGGTAGGTGTCGGAGAACCGCCACGCGCGGTACGGGCCGATGTCGACACCCGGGTCGCCGGCCGTGATCCAGCCGGCGATCGCCCGACCGATCCCGCCACCACCGCCGAACCCATTGAGCGACAGCCCGGCCGCCACCCAGAACCCGCGCACGCCGGGGACCGGCCCCAGGAGCGGGTTCGCGTCGGGGGTCATCGCATCGGGGTGGCAGACGAGCCGGATCGCCTCGGCGTCGGCGAGGAACGGGAATCGTCGGATCGCTCCGGCCATCAGCGGGGCGAAGCGCTCGTAGTCGGGCGCCAAGGCTCGGGCGGCGTGATCCCACGGCACGCCATCCTCCCAGCGCGACACCGGGTCGGTCTCGTACCCGCCGAAGACCATCCCACCGTGCTCGCTCTTCCCGTAGACGAGGTTGTCCGGGTCGCGGAAGCACGGCATGTCCCGCGGCAGCTCCGATCCAGGCACGGCCTTCAGGGCGATGTGCTGATGGTCGACGGGTGTCGACGGGATGAACGCCCCGACCATCGCGGCGACCTGCGGCGCCCATATCCCGGCCGCGTTGACGACGATATCCGTGTCGATCGGGACGTCGTCGGTCAGCACGCGACGGATCTCGCGACGGGCCGTCAGCTCGAACCCCGTGACACGGACGCCCGTCCGGATCCGGACCCCGAGGGCGCGCGCCGCGTCGGCGACGGCGTGGGTCGCGGTGTGCGGGTCGAGGTGGCCATCGCTCGCGATGTGGACCGCGCCGAAGAGAGACGCCGGCGAGATGGCCGGCATCAGGCCACGCGCCTCGTCCGCACCGATGACCTCGGCCTCCAGCCCGATCCCGCGTGCCCGGCTCGCGGTCCGCTCGAGCTCCCGGAGCTGGTCCGGGCTCGAGGCGAGCCGCAGGCTCCCGACGCGATCGAACACCCCGAGGCGCTCGTACAGCTCGATGCTGTAGCGACGGAAGCCCATCATCGTGGCCGACGGGTTGAACGCCGTGACCAGTCCCGCCGCATGGCAGGTCGAGCCGGCGGTCAGCGTCGCCTTCTCGACGAGCAGGACATCCGTCCAGCCCGCCTCCGCGAGGTGCAGCGCGACGCTGCAACCGGTGATCCCGCCGCCGATGACGACGACTCGGGCGGTGTCGGCTCCCATCGGCGCCAACGGTACGACGACGCATCCCCTCCGTGGGGCCTCGGGCGCAGGTTCCGATCCCCTCCGCTACGATCGCGCCGTGACCGACCCAGGCGACGAGCGTCCCGCCGAGTCCCGCTCGCCGGCGAAGACCCGCCACGTCGCTCTCGTCGCCGTGGTCTTCGCCGCCGTCCTCATCCTGCTGTTCGGCCTTCTGTCGTACGTCTCGACGCTGCCCGTGGAGGTCACCGTCAACGGGGAGCCGATCGGGGCGGCCGCAGGCTCGCCGGGGTCGCCGGGCAGCGCCTCCCCGGCGCGGTCGCCGGTGGGCACCGGGTCGGCCGGCCCGTCGGGATCGGGTGGACTCCGCGCCGTCGGGCTCGAACGCCGCTCCCGGCGCGAGTCCGTCACCGGGCGGCGACCCGGTCCTCGTCGGCGCCGGGGACATCGCGAACTGCGACCTCGCGGGTGACGCGGCGACGGCGACGCTGATCGAGGGTATCCCCGGCACGGTCTTCGCGGCCGGGGACAACGCGTACCAGGACGGCAGTCCCGCGAACTTCCGCGATTGCTACGACCCGACGTGGGGCCGCTTCCTCGACCGAACGGTCGCCGTCCCCGGCAACCACGACTGGCAGACGAAGGACCTCGCCGGCTACCTCGCCTACTTCGGGACCCACGGGGCGAGGGACGGCAAGACCTGGTACGCCTTCGACCTCGGGGCCTGGCACATCGTCATGCTCGATTCCGAGTGCTCGAAGATCGGCGGCTGTGACGCCGCGTCGCCGGAGGGCCGCTGGCTGGCCGCCGACCTGGCCGCATCGACGCGCTCGACTGCACGCTGGCGATCTGGCATCGACCACGATGGAGCTCCGGGATTCCACCGGCGACGACCGGAACGGTCGAGCCGTTCTGGCGGGCGCTCTACGCCGCCGGCGCGGACCTCGTCATCAACGGGCACGAGCACGACTACGAGCGGTTCGCCCCCCAGGATGCGAACGGGAACGAGGACCGAGTCCGGGGGATCCGCGAGTTCGTGGTCGGGACCGGTGGCGCCGAGCTCCGGTCGTTTCGCGACCCCGCGCCGAACAGCGAACTCCGGATCGCCGGCGTCAATGGGGTCCTGAAGCTGACGCTCAAGGCCGACGGCTACGACTGGCAGTTCATCCCGACCGCGACTGACGTCGGCGACGCTGGCTCGGGGCCGTGCCACTGACGCGACCGGTCAGTCCCCGGCCGCCTCGTGAAGGGCGTGCTCGAAGGCCGGCTCGCTCGCGTTCGCGAGCAGCCGGTCGAAGTGCTCGGCGGCGTACGCCACGAAGTCGACGTCGAGCGTGCTGATCCCCTGCTGGAGCACGCCCCACATCGCTTCGCGGAAGTCCGAGACGATCCGCATGAGCGTGAGCCGCGCCGCCCGTGCGGGCCGGACCTCGCCGTCGTAGGCGCCAAGCAGGATCGCGTCCTCCGCCGGCGTGAGCTCGTGGTTGATGCTGAAGTTGCCGAGGTCGAAGAAGGGGTCGCCCATCCCCGCGTACTCCCAGTCGACGATCCGGATCCGCGTGCCGTCATCGATGAAGTTCGCGTTGAGCAGGTCGTTGTGGCAGGGCCGCAGCTCGACCGGCGAGGCGAGGCACGCCAGCTCGATCCGTCGGCCGATCGCGGCCGCGAGGTCGTACTCGGCCGGGATCGGCACCCCGCGCGCGAGGGCGAGCGCGCGATAGGCCTCGCAGATCCGGAGCGGCACGAACAGCCCGGGGATGGCGGGCCCGTCATGGATGCGACGCAACGAGTCGGCGACGCGGCGCAAGGTCTCGGGCTGGTGGACGGCCGCATCGCTGACCGGCGAGCCCTCGATGAAGCGCGTGACGAGGTAGCCCTCCGGCCGGATGAACGCGGCGACCTCCGGGCCGACGCCGACCCCCGCGGCCGCCACGGTCGCCGCGTGCTCGACCTCCCGGCTGATCCCGAGCAGGTGGGTGTCGTTGCCGGCCAGCCGGATGACCCAGCGGTCGTCCGTCCCGCTCGCGCTGACGAGGAAGTTTCGGTTCGTGATCCCGCCCGAGAGCGGCGACCAGGGTCAGGTCGCGCCCGGCCAGCTCCGGCAGCCGGCCGAGCGCGTCGACGAGCGTGTCACGCAGCTCACCCCGGAGGGGTGCCTCCGACACCTAGCCGATGGTCGTGTGACCGGTCGCCGCATCCGCGGCGGATTCGACGTCGTGGGCCGAGCCGCGGACACCGAGGAGGTAGTAGACGATCCCGACGATGACGACGATCGCCGATCATCGTCTCGAACGTCGGCCACGCGGGCAGCCCTGAGATCTCCTGTCCGAACGGCTTCAAGAACGAGTTGATGAACGGATTGGTGGTGAGGCGGCCCGTCGCCACCGAAGTTGCCGAATAGCCCGGGATCGATTCCAGAGGCCGATGTTGATGAGCATCAGGCCGCCCCAGACGAGGGCGGCCACGATGTTGACCGGCATGCCCCATCGACCGAGGTTGAACCAGGCCGCGCTGCGCGCGGCCAGCCCTTGCGACGCGCGTTCATGACGCCGAGGTTGCACAGGAAGTAGCTGAGGTAGATCAGACCCGGTCGCGGCGATCGACAGGAAGAACCCGCCAAGCGGCCCGATGACCAGGATCGGGATCGCGGCGAGGACCCCGACGGCGATGGCCGCATTCGCCGGGGTCTGGAACCGCGGGCTCACATGGCCCCAGAGCACGACCGAGCGGCAGGTGGTTGTCGCGTCCCATCGAGAACATCAGCCGCGTCGCCGCGCCCTGGATGGCCAGCGTGCACACGAAGACCGAGGCGAGGATGACGAACAGGTAGATCTCGCCGACCGTCAGACCGTACCGACGATCGCCGTGTTCAGCGCATCGGTGATGGTGGTCGCGATCGGGAAGCCGCCCGCCTGGCCCTCGGCCATCGCGTCCGGGATGCTCGGGATCGCGAGGATCACGGCGACGAGGAACACCGCCCCGACCAGCCCCGAGACCAGGAGCGACGACAGGACGCCCTTGGGCGCCTGTCGGGTCGCGTCGAGCGTCTCCTCGCCGAAGGTCCCGGCCGTGTCGAACCCGTACACGATGAACAGCGACATGAACATGCCCAGGGCGAATGCCGGCAGGTAGTCGCCGCCCGTGGCATCCTGCGCTCCCCCGGTGTCGACCAGGACGGATGGCGGCTGCACGTGCGCGAAGATCAGCAGGATCAGCGCGAAGACGAACATGCCGAGGATCTCGGTCGCGACGCCGATGTTGTTGAGGATCGACAGCAGGCGCACGCCGTACGCGTTGATGAGCGTCGTGACGATGAGGACCGTAATAGCGAGATGAACGTGAACATCGTGGTGATGCCGAGCGGGATCCGGCGAGTCGAGGAACGCGACCTCGCCGCGCGCCGTAGGCCGCGCTGTGGATCCCGTCGATCACGAACGCGACGATGACGGCGACCGCGCTGACGGTCACGACCTGCGCCCAGAAGTAGAACCAGCCCGTGAACCAGCCAAGCCCGCGGTTGGACAGGCGCTTCGACCACTGGTAGATCGAGCCCGCGACCGGGAAGTGGCTGGCCAGTTCGGCGAACACCAGCGCGACGAGCAGCTGACCGACGATGACGATCGGCCAGCTCCAGAAGAACGCCGGACCGCCCAGCCCGATCCCGACGCCGAAGTTCCCGTACGAACCGGTCGAGACACTGATGAACGCGAAGGCGATCGCGAAGTTGGACAGGAACCCGAGGGTCCGCTTCAGCTCCGGCTTGATGCCCAGGGCGCGGAGTTGCGCGTCGTCGCGCGCGGCGACGTCCTGGGGGCTACTCGACTCCGCCACGATCTCCTCCTCCTACCGCCGCCCGACCCGGGCGAGACTGACCTCTGGGGAGAGACGCGAGGACTGAAGGGCACCGGACCCCACCGGACTCCCTCAAGCCGGTCGAGTTGCGGGCGAGGATAGCACCGCCGCTGCGCCCGTCAACGACGTATTTCGCGCCGTGTAGGGCGGGTCGATGCGGGATTCGTGCGGATCGCGGGCTAGGGGTCCAGGCGGTAGAACCGGAAGTTCGGGTGCTCGGTCGGCAGCACCGTGAAGCCCGTGAACCCGGCCTCACGCGCGATCGCCTCGACCGCGGACGGCCGCAGGACCGTGCCGGTCGCGACGGACGGCTGGTCGAACCGGCCGTTGGGCAGGCAGCCGACCACGCTGAACCCGTAGAAGAGCCGCTCGACCTCGTCGCCCGGCGCCGTGAACCGCTCGGCGACGCGCTCGTCGGCCACGAGGATGGCACCGCCCGGGGCGAGGAGCCGGGCCGCCGCCTCGAGGACCTCCACCGGGCGGGACATGTCGTGCAGGGCCTCGAAGATCGTCACCAGGGCGTATCGACCCGCACCGTCGGCGGCGGCCGCATCGGCCGTCAGGAAGCTCACGCGGTCGGCGACGCCCTCGGCGGCGGCGTGCACCCGCGCCCGCTCGATCGACCCGGGGTCGATGTCGATGCCGTCGACGGACACGCCCGGGAAGTGCTGGGCGATGGCGATCGACGACCAGCCGGTCCCGCACGCGACGTCGGCCACGCGGCCCGTGCCGGCACGGAGTCGGGCCGCGACGTCCGGCAGGTCATCGATCCACGACCCGACGTACTGGCGGAAGTGCGGGCGGTTCATCGCCTCCTGCGCCTCGATCACGTCCGAGCCGTAGTCGGCCCAGTCGATGCCGGCGCCGGTCCGGAACGCGTCCATGACCTCGGGCAGTCGCTGCGTCGTGCCGACCATGAACCGGGTCAGCGGCGCGAGGAGGGCCGTGCTCTCCGGGTCGAGGAGGACCTCGGCATGCCCTTCGGGGAGCGTGTAGCGCCGGGCATCCGGATCGGCATCGACATCGTCGACATCGAGGACGCCGCCGACCGCCTGGTGTTCGAGCCACTCGCGCGCGTAGCGGGCGTCGATCGCGGCTCGGCCCGCGAGCTCCGCGGCGGTCGCGGGACCGCCGTCAGCGAGCGCCCGGTACAGACCGAGCCGTTCGCCCAGGTACATGACCTGGACATCGAGCGACCCGAGGATCCCTTCGAAGATGCGCGCGCTGAGCGCGTCGCGCCTCGCCTCGGCCGCCTCCACGGCGTTCGTCGACATCGCGTCCCTCCCTTCCGATCAGCCGGCGGCGACGACCTCGCGCAGGACGTCCGGCATCGGGCGATGGAGCTCCACCGGCCGGATGTACGCGGCGATCATGTCGCGGGACCCATTCACGCCGAGTTCCGTGAAGAGGAACGAGATCTTGCGCCGCTGCGCAGCCAGGATCTCGTCTTTCTCGGGCAGGTCCCAGAGCTGGCGCTTGAACGGCCCGATGGCCTTCTTGCGGGTCGTGTAGACGAACTGCTGGTCCGTCTGGCCCGGCTTGCGCTCGTCGAGGGCGTTCGCGTAGCACCACGCCTCGATCTCCCGGTGCATCGACTCCGGGAACGCCGGGTGCTCGTACAGGGCGTTCTGGAACCCGGTCGCGAGGTGGATCTCGGCGGTGTCCACGGCCGGGAAGTGGTGGAACAGCTCGTCGGGCAGCGTGGACGCGCCGTGCTGGACGGCCCCTGCAAGCCCGTACTCACGGGCCACGACCCCGAGCTCCCGGAGGACCTCGAAGTCGAGCTTGACCTCCGCCACCCCGCCGCCGGGGAGCGGCACGCCGCCGTGGCTGGTGCCCGTCTGGACGCTGACCTTGGAGATCCCGGCAGCGCCCGGGTGCGCGGGCGTCGAGCTCGCGGCGGTAGCCGTCGAGATAGGCGCGCAGCTCCTCGACCGTGGAGTTCTTCGTCCCGACCTCGCCGATCTCGCCGCCGACGCTCACGGTGACCCCGTCGGCCTCGAGCGTCCGGATCAGGGCGGTCAGCTCGGCGGCACGCCGGTAGTTCTCGTGCTGCTGGGCCTCCACCGTCGGCTTCGAGAGGTCGACGAGCGTCGACGAGTCGATGTCGATGTTCCGGTAGCCGGCGTCGATGGCCAGCCGGCAGGCGCGCCGGATCTCCTCGGTCATCGCCTCGGGGTCGGCGGCGTACTTCTTCGCGTTGAACTGGTAGTGGTCGCCCTGGATGAACACCGGGGCACGCCATCCCGCGGCGATCGCCCCGGCGAGCACGGCCGTCGCGTAGTCGATCGGCCGCTGGAACGTGTACGTCTGCTCGCTCCGGGCGAGCTCGAGGATGACCGCGCCCACATCGGCCGCGGCGGCCGTCTCGTAGACGGTCCGGGCCATGTCGAACACCTGGGCCCGCAGGTTGATCGCGGGGACCGTGAACCCGGTGACCTCGCCGCGCGCGCGGGCGCTGTAGAGCTCCTGGATGCTCGCCGACGGCGCGCCGAGCACCTGGCTGGCCTCCCAGACGATCCATTGCGCCGCCAGCGTGGTCGCCTCGTCCTCCGTGAACGCGGCCGTCCAGGCGAGGTCGCGGATGGCCTCGTTCCGGAAGGCCGCCTCGTCGTCGATGACGAGGAGGTCGCCATCGAGGTGGGCGGCCGGTCGGATGGCGGTCAGAAGGTCGGCGGGCGAGCTCGCGACGTGCGGCATGGTGGGGTGATCTCCTGGGGTTCGGGGTTCACCGCCATGGTACGTCCGACGCATCGCGCCGCGCGACGTCGAGTCCGGTGACGCTCCCAGCGGGACCAGTGTCCCGACGGATGACGATGCGGCTCAGAGCGTCGGCTTGACCACCATCAGGAACACGATGATGACGATCATCAGACCAAGGAACATCCCGCCGCGCTGGATCTTCTTGACCGTGGCGACCACCTCGGGCGGCGGCGGACCGGGCGGCGTACCCGGGGGTGGCGGCGTGGCGCCGAGCTCGATCAGGTGGTGCAGCGTGTTCCGCTGGATCGTGAGGGCGTAGGTCAGGGTGATGAGGTACAGGATGATCCCGAGCCCCAGCCAGAGGTTCCCCATCACGTTGAACCCGGCGGCCCAGATCAGCAGCACCCCGGTGATCCCCTGGAAGATGGCGAGCGGATAGACCAGCTTGTTGCCGATGGAGGCGACTTGTCGCGAGCTGAAGTTGGCATGTTGCGGCTCGCGGGCGGCCGCCGCGCCCATGATCGAATACGCGAAGGTCGGCCCGAACGCGATGATCGCGCCCATGACGTGCAGGAAGAGCAGGTACGGGACCAACTGCGCGGCTTGCATCGGCGTCCTCTTCATCTCGAACGTGACCTTGTCCCCCACGACTCGCGGAGGATAGGCCTACGCGGAGCGCTTCGTGCGGCGTCCGACGAAGTCGACGAGGACGTACTCGCCGAGATGCTCGGGTTCCGCGTAGAAGGCGCGCCCGCGGTTGAGCTTCGTCATGTGCGCCACGAACTCCGCGAGGGCGCGCGAGCGCTCGAGCATGAACGTGTTGATCGTGATCCCGGCCTTCGTACAGCGCTGGACCTCGAGGAGGGTCTCGGTGATCGTCCGGCGCGTCGGCGGATAGTTGAACTCGACCTGGCCGTCCTCGAAGTGGGCGGTCGGCTCGCCGTCGGTGATGACGACGATCTCGCGATTGGCCGCCGCCTGGCGCTCGAGGATCCGGCGGGCCAGGAGCAGCCCGTGCTGGAGGTTCGTCCCGTACTCGTACCCGTGCCAGCTGAGCTCGGCGAGTGATCCGGGACGGATCTCGCGGGCGTAGTACGCGAACCCGATCACCGACAGGTGGTCGTGCGGATACTGCGTGCGGATGAGCGTGTCGAGCGCCACCGCGACCTGCTTGGCCGCGAGGAAGCAGCCGCGGAGCAGCATCGAGCGGCTCATGTCCACGAGCAGGACCGTCGCGGTCCGGGTCAGCTGCTCGGTGCGGAACACCTCGAAGTCCGTCGGGGCGAGCCTCACCGCGCGCTCGCCGCGGGCCTGCCGGGCGAGCGGGGCGTTCTCCTCGCGCCCGAGCGCGTTGGTCAGCGTCGCCCGCAGGTCGAGGTGGAACGGGTCGCCGAACTCGTACGGCTTGCTCGTCTCCTCGCGCTCCCCTCCCCGGCCGGCCCGCTCGATCCGGTGCCCGCCGAACGCGTCCCGCTGGAGCCGTCCGAACAGGTCGTCGAGGACCTTCTGGCCGATCCGGCGGCTGCCTCGGGGTGTCAGTTCGAGGCGCTCGCCGTCGCGGGTCAGGTAGCCGGCCGCCTCCAGGCGTCTGGCGAGGTCGTCGAGGGCATCGAGGTCGCGCAGCCCGTCATCGCCGAGCAGGTCGTGGACCATGTCCCGGTCGAGCGATCCGAGGTCTCCCGGCCCTTCCACGTCCGAGAGCGCGTCCTCGAGCCGGTCCATCGCCGCGAGCCGCTCGATCTGGGCGAGCGCGCCTTCGAGGCCGAGCGGCTCGTCACCCCCGAACGGGACGCGGTCGCCGAGCCCGCCCGGCAGCAGGAGGTCGAGGTTGCTCGCGAGCTGGGCGAGGTCGACGCGCAGCCGGTCGTCCTGGAGGAGCGCGTCCATCATCGACTCGAGCTCGGCCCGCTGCTCCGGCGACATCGAGCGCAGGAGCGACTGCATCGCGGCCATCCGCGCGGCCAGCTGGTCGATGACGTCGTCGAAGGTCTGCGCACCCGGGAAGAACCGGCCGTGCTTGGCGAGGAACTCGCTGGCGTCCGGGTCCCCGCCGCCGATCCGCTCGCGGATGAGCTCGTTGAGGTCACGGACCATCTCGCGGTTGGCCGCGAGGTCCTCGGGCCGCATCGAGCGGATCGCGTCCGACATCCCGGACACGTACTGGTCGAGCATCTGGCCGCGAAGCCGCGTCAGGAGCTCGTCGAAGCGGCCGCGGGCGTCCGGCTCCATGAAGTCGTAGTCCTGGAGGCCGCGCAGCCGCTCGCCGACATCGGCCGGCAGCCCGTCGAGCTGGTCGAGCCGGCGAGCCGCCACGTCCCGCAGCATCTCGCGGAGGGCGGGGTCGGCGGCCTCCGGATCGGCGCGGGACGCCTCGTCCAATCGGCGCTCCACGCCCACCCGCTCGTCGGCCACGATGTCATCGAGTTCCCGGCGGATGTCCCCGAGGACGTCGCCGAGCCCGTAGCGCTCGAGCGCCTCCTCGCGGCGCCGCTCAAGGCGGTCCATCAGGTCGCGGAGACCGGCCAGGTCCGTGCGGGTCGGATCGTCGGATCGCCAGCCACGTTCCATCAGCCGCCGGAGTGCCTCGGCCAGGTCGCCCTCGGCCATCACGTCGTCGGCGAGCGCGTCCATGATCTCGTCGGCGCCGAGGTCCGGGACCTCCTGCGTCCCGTCCCAGCGGGAGTAGCGCGCCCGGCCGGTCGGCCCGGATCCGCCTCCTCGGTCGTCGCGGATCCCGGCGGTCAGGTGACCCGGATCCGGCGAGTACGCGGTCACCCGGGTCTCGTCATCGGTGGTACACCGTGCCGCCCGCCACGCGCTCCTTGTTGATCCGCCGGGCGAGGTGCAGGCCCTCCAGCAGGAACTCGACCGCCGAGGCGACGACGGCCGGCTCTTCCGCGCCGTCGGTCACGTCGTACGTCCCGAGTCGGTCCACGGCGACGGCCAGACCCGGGACCTCCCGCATCCACGCGACGTAGTCTCGTGACGGCGTCCGGTCGCCGGTCTCGACGATGAACCCGTCGTCGAACGCCTCGACGACCGGCTCGAGCGCGTCGAGGTCCACGTGTCGCGTGAACGTGGCGTACAGGGCCTTGGTGATGAGCCGCTCGACGATCCGCTCCTCGGGCGCCTCGTCACCGACCGACTCGAGCTCGACCTTGCCGACGGTCGACGCCACGACCGCGCCGAGGTCGGAGACCCGCGGCGACCCGAGGGGCTCGCCGAGCCGGACGGCCCGCTTGAGCGCGGCCGCCTCGAGCACTTCGGTGTTCGCCACGGACACGCGCACGCTGACGCCCGACCGTTGGCTGATCTCCGGGGAGCGCCGGGCGAGGTGCGTGAGCTCCGCCACCAGCTCCTCCATGAACGGCGGCACGACGACCGCGGGCACGCCGTCGACGGGGTCGAAGCGTCGCTTCTCCTGGCGGACGATGGCCATCTCGCCCTCCAGCGTCCGCGGGTAGTGGGTCCGGATCTGCGACCCGAGCCGGTCCTTGAGCGGCGTGATGATGCGACCTCGGGAGGTGTAGTCCTCCGGGTTGGCCGAGGCGACGACGAACAGGTCGAGCGGCAGCCGCACGATGAACCCGCGGATCTGGACGTCGCGTTCCTCGAGGATGTTGAGCAGGCCGACCTGGATCCGCTCGGCGAGGTCGGGGAGCTCGTTGATGGCGACGATGCCGCGGTTCGCGCGCGGGATCAGCCCGTAATGAAGCGTGAGCTCGTCCGACAGATAGCGGCCCTCGGCCACCTTGATCGGGTCCACTTCGCCGATGAGGTCGGCGATCGTGATGTCGGGCGTCGCGAGCTTCTCGGCGTATCGCCGGTCGCGCGCCAGCCAGTCGATCGGGGCTTCGTCGCCTTCGAGCGCCACGATGGCCTTCGCCGCGGGGCTGATCGGGGCGTACGGGTCGTCGTTGAGCTCGCCGCCGCGCACCACGGGCGTCCACTCGTCCAACAGGCCCACGAGGGCTCGCGCCATCCGGGTCTTGGCCTGACCGCGCTCGCCGAGGAACACGAGGTCCTGGCCCGCGAGGATGGCGTTCTCGATCGCCGGGACGACCGAGTCCGCGTAGCCGACGATCCCGGGCAGGACCTCGGCGCCGGACGCCAGCCGGGCCAGCAGGTTCTCGCGGAGTTCGTCCTTGACCGACCGCGACCGCCACCCGGAGGCGCGGAGTTCGCCGATCGTGGCGGGGCGGGTGTCGCTCATGTCGATCCTCGGTTCGTCGCGGGGGTCACGGTGGATGCGGGGGCGGGCTCCTCGACGGGATGTCGGAAGCCGTGGATCGCTCGTCGGACGTCGTCGGGTTCGACGATGCCTGCAGCGGCGAGACCGGCCAGGTAGGCCCTGCGGCGCTCGATGTCGAGCTCGAGGTCGCCGGCGCGGACGCCGATCCGGACCGCGAGCTCGGGGGCGATCGCCCAGCCGAACTGTTCGAAGGCGTCGGTGCCCGGGTCCCAGGTCGCGAGGACCGCCGGCCCGAGCCGTTGGAGATGCCCGTGGACGTCGCGGGCCATCGGCCGGACGTAGTGGGCCGCGACGACGCGTCGACGCCCATCGCCGACCTGCCGCAGCACGAGCACCACCCCGAGCCACGACAGCTCGTCGTCCGCGAGACCGACCGGAGCCCGGCGGAGCGCGGCGAACACGTCGTCGAGCGAGTCGCCCTCCGTCGTGGCCGCAAGCCCATACCCCACCGATGCCGCCCGGACGGCGAGCCGGGCCGAATCGCCCCACGTGGACGAGGGCAGGCCCTCCGCGAGGTCGGCGGCAAGGAGCACGGTCGAGTCCGGGCGGACCGGTGGCGTATCCGATCGCGCCAGGCGACGGCCTGTCGACCATCCCAGCTCCGACGCCTGGGGCAGCCAGTCGAAGGTCTCGCCCGAACCGGCCAGTTCGACGACCCGGAGCCCGGGAGGGACGAAGTCCAGCAGGCCGGTCAGCAACGTCGTGCGACCGACGCCCGGTCCCGCCCCGGTGACGATGATGGGGACGCGGCCTTCGAGCAGGACCCAGACCGTGGCCGCCAGCTCGGCGTCGATCGTCCCATCGCGGATCGACGCGACGATGGATCGCGGCTCGGGCGGGATCGGGCGGAAGGCCCACCCGCCCCCAGGCGGGGACGCTTCGGCCACAGGAGGCTCCGAAAAGAGGGTTTCGCGGTTCGGGGCGGCCAGCGTACGGCGGGGCCTGAGGACCGTCAAACAGCCATCTGCGCCGGCCGACCCCGGACCTCCGGACGGCGGGGAACCGTACGAGTTTCCCGGTCCGCCCCGGACCAGCCGCCCCTACCGTGAGGTGGTCGGGTGCCCATGTCTTGGAGGTCGAGGTTTTCGTGGACCCATACGGCACCCTTGGCGCCCAGTTCTGCGAGCAGTGCGGCCTGCACCGCGACCAGCTCGGCGACGAGAGCGTGGCCCCCTTGCGCGAATGCGGGTCGTGCGGACGCGTCGTCTGCCCGAACTGCTGGAACCTCGTCGGCAAGACATGCCTGCGCTGCACGCCCTTCGTGCTGCCGATCAGCGAGCCCGTCGCCGCGATCGCACCGGTCGTCGCGGCCGAGGCGGCCGCGACCGAGCCGCCGGCCAAGGAGAAGCGGGTCCGCCGCGGCAAGGCCAAGGCTCCGGCGGTGGAAACCGTCGTGACGGCAAGTGCCGTGGCCGCGTCCGCGGGACCGCCCGACCCAGGACCGGTCGTCGGCACCGGTGCCGACACGCCGCCGGCGGTCGTTGTCGCGGCCGTCGCCAAACCCCGGCCGGCCAAGGCGCCGACGGTCAAGACACCGTCCCTCCCGGGCCGGCGCAAGGCCGCCGCGGCCGTCGCCCCGGTCGCCGCGGTCGAGTGGCCCGATCGATCCGTCGAGTGGCAGACCCGACCGGGGATGCCCGAGGTCGCCCCCCGGCCGCTCCCGGCGACGCCGGCGCCCGCGCCCGCGCCCGTCGCTCCCGCCGCCGCCACGGCCGCCATCAAGCCTGCTGGGACGGGCCGGTCGACACGGCCCGGTCGGTTCGCGAGCCTCCTCGGGTTTCTCGTGGTCGTCGTGGCGCTCTTCGGGGTCGCCGGCATCTCCCTGGCCGCGCTCGGCCGGTTGCCGGTCGGACGTGTCGAGGTCCAGCCCGCGATCGAGGAGCCGACGCCGATGATCACGGCCGCACCGACGGCCCCGGTCGTGACCCCTGTCCCGGCCACCGCGAAGCCGCGGAACACGACGAAGGCCGACTCGAAGCCCTCGACGAAGGGCTCTTCGGGCGGCGGCTCGAGCCAGGGTGGCGCGAAGGCGACGCCGAAACCGCGCGAGACCACCGCGACCGGCGGCACAGGCTTCGCGACGCCCAAGCCCACGCCGAAGCCGACGCCAGTGCCGACGCCGGATCCGACCCCGGAGCCCACGCCCGAGCCGACGCCCGAGCCGACGCCCTGACGACGGAGCGGCGCGCCGCCGCCCGATCCATGTCGCGACCCGGCAAGTCCGAGGGGTAGCATCCCGGCGTGGCCGCCACCCGTCCGACCCTGGAGAATCCTGCCCCTGACGCCCGACCGCGTCGCCGACCTTGCCGACCTGTTCGGCCAGGGCGGCGACCCCAAGTGGTGCTGGTGCGCGTACTTCCGGGTGCGCGGCCGGGACTGGACGAACTCGACGGCGGCGGACAACCGCGAGGTCCTCGAAGGCGCGGTCAGCACGGACGCGACGGCGGGCCGCGCACCCGGCCTCGTCGCCTATGTCGGGACCGAGGCCGTCGGCTGGACGAGCGTGGGGCCGCGCGAGGACTACGAGCGGCTCGCCTTCTCCAAGGTCCTGGCACCCGTCGATGCCACGCCCGTCTGGTCGATCGTGTGCTTCGTGGTCGGCCGGCGCTCCCGCGGCCAGGGCGTCGCCGCGGCGCTCCTCGACGCAGCCGTCGACTATGCCCGGGACCAGGGCGCCACGACGCTGGAGGCCTACCCCGTGGACGTCGCCGAGGGCGCCCGGATCCCGTCCGCGAACGTCTACCACGGCACGCTGTCGATGTTCGAACGAGCCGGCTTCGAGGTCGTCGAGCGCCGGCAGGCCAACGCCGCCAGCCCGGTGCGACCGATCGTCCGCCTGGCGCTGTAGGGCGACGTCTACGTCATCCGACGCAGCCTGGTCCGAGTCGTCCGTCGGGGTTGACACCGGTCCCGCGACCGGCATAGACTCCCGGCCGGCGTGCATGTCGCCCGCTCTCGTCTAGCTCATCAGGAGGCGGCTCCAGGATGAAGATGAACCACCTTCTCCGACGCACGACCGCGCCGATCGGCGCCGTCGTTGACGGGAGATCTGCGCCCATCTCGAGCTAGCCGCCGGCGGTACCACCGCCTTCCGGACAGACCACGAGCCGTGGGCCAGATCGGGCCCCCGGCTTTTTTGATGCCCTTCCCTGTCCGTCCGGACATGGACTCCAAGGACACCACGAGCCGCGAGGCCCACCCGACGAACCGTCGGATCGAGGCCCGCGGCTCGTCCCATGTCCAGCCCTCTCCACCCACTTGGAGTCCACCGTGACCACGCTCATCGATCAACTGCAGAACGAGGCACCGGCGGTGCAGCCGGCCGCGTGGCCGGTGGTCGCGGGCGTCCCGGCGCTCCTCATCGAGGGCGTCAGCAAGCGCTTCGTGGTCGGCCGGGCGAAGAAGCCCGTCGCCGCCATCACGAACGTCTCGCTGCGCCTGGAGCGCGGGGACATCCACGGCATCCTCGGGGCCAACGGGTCGGGGAAGTCGACCCTCATCCGCCTCATCTCGGGTCTGCTGACCCTCGACGAGGGCCGGGTGGAGGTCTTCGGCCACGACATCGAGCGCGAGGAGATGGCGGTCAAGCGCCTGATCAACCGGGTCAGCGTCGACGCCGCCTTCTTCAAGAAGCTCAGCCCGATGGAGAACCTGATGTTCGCGGCCCGGATCTACGGGCTCGACGGTCATGCCGCCAAGCGCGACGCCCTGGCCATCCTCGAACGGCTGGGTATCGGGGCGAAGCGCGTCGACCGGCCGATCGAGCAGATGAGCCGGGGGATGCAGCAGAAGGTCGCCATCGCGCGAGCCCTGCTGACGAGCCCGACGCTGCTGCTCCTCGACGAGCCCACGACCGGCCTCGACCCGCGCTCGAAGTTGGACGTCCAGAGCTTCATCGAGGAGCTCCGGGTCACCCACGACACCACGATCGTCCTGACCACGCATGACCTCGCGGAGGCGGAGCGCCTCTGCCGCCACATCACCGTCCTCGACGGCGGCCGCGTCGTCGCCGAGGACACACCGGATGGCCTCAAGGCCCTGGTCGCCCAGCGACTCGGCCGGCCGGCCACCCTCGAAGACGTGTTCATGACCTACACGGGCCGCTCCCTCGACGAGGACCTCGACGAGGACGAGTCGGATCCCGATGACGACTGAAAGGAGGTGAGAACAGATGCAATCACAGCAGCCATGGCTGGCCCTCTTGCTCGTGCATGAGCGCCACCAGCGGGAAGTCGATCACGTCGCCCGACAGCGACGGCACGGCCTCCCCGCCACGTCCCTTCGCCGGGCCGTGGGTCACCGGATCATCGCGATCGGTGCCCGCGTCGCGGCGGAGCCATCACTCGAGCTGGCTCGGTCCCGCTGAGGGGCCGGGCCGGCTCTCCCGCCAGGAGACATCCGATGATCGCCCATGAGCTGAAGGCCTCGTACGCCTTCATGGAGCGCAACTTCAATCTCACACGACGCTACTGGGGCTGGGAACTCGCGTTCCTGGTCTATTCGGTGGCGGGCGCGCTCTCGATCTCGCTCATCGGCGTCCAGCAGGGCAGCACGGAGCTGCTGCTCTCGCTGATGATCGGGGCGATCTTCTGGAACTACCTCTCGGTGGTGTTCAGCTGGATCGCCGAGACCGTGTCCGTCGAGCGCTGGGAAGGGACCCTCGAGTACACGTTCATGGCCCCCGTGCGCCGCTGGTCCCAGCTCTTCGGCCAGGTGTCCTACGCGATGCTGTACGGCCTGGTCCACACGGCGGTGATCTTCGTCGTCCTGATGGTGTTCTTCCGCCAGCTGGACCTGTCGGGGGCGAACCCCGCCACGACGGTCACGTTCATGCTGCTCGGCTCGTTCAGCTTCGTCGGGATCGGGATGATCGCCGCCATCCTGCCGCTGCTCTACGTCGAGCGCGGCGCGCAGATGACGTTCGTCCTCCAGTCGTGCCTGCTGCTCGTCAGCGGCGTGTACTACTCGGTCGACATCCTGCCGCCGTGGATGCAGGTGCTGTCCCGCCTGTCGCCCGCGACGTACGTGCTCGACGGGGTGCGGGCCGGCCTCATCGACGGCGTCCCCGTCAGCGACCTGATGCACGACGTCTGGCCGCTGATCGTGATGGGGATCGTGCTGATCCCGTTCGGCCTGTGGGCCTTCGGGCGGGCCGAGCGCTATGCGAAGCGCACCGGCAAGCTCAAGCGAGTGGGCTGAGCGATGACGACGCCGATCGACCACACCGACCCGGGCCTCACCGATCTCGGCTGGGACGCCGGCTGGGCCGACGCCTTCGCGCCGTTCGCGGCCACGGGGCGTCGGCCCGCGCGCGTCCTCGCCGTCCACAAGGAGACCTCGATCGTGGCCGACGCCACCGGTCGCTCCCGGAGTGCGGGCGTCTCGGGACGCTTCCGGTTCGAGGCGCTCGCCTCGTCGGACTACCCCTCGGTCGGTGACTGGGTCGCCCTCGAACCGGACGCGGTCGCGGACCATCCCACGGACGGTGACCAGGCCGTGATCGCGGCCGTGCTGCCGCGCCGTTCCGCGTTCCGGCGCAGCGCCGCCGACGCGAGTCGCCGCACGTCCGGACTCCTCGCCGACGAGCAGGTCATGGCCTCGAACGTGGACCTGGCCTTGCTCGTGGCCGGCCTCGACGGCGACTTCAACCTCCGTCGGCAGGAGCGCTACCTGGCCGTCGCCTGGTCGAGCGGTGTGACGCCGGTCGTCGTGCTCAACAAGGCCGACATCGGCCGCGATGTCGAAGGCCGGCGTCTCGCGATCGAGGCCATCGCGCCGGGCGTGCCGATCCTGACGCTCTCGGCCCTGACCGGCGACCACGTGGCCGACCTGTCGGATCACCTCTGGCCGGGCCGGACCGCCGTCGTGCTCGGGTCGTCCGGCGTCGGGAAGTCGACCCTCGTGAACACGCTGCTCGGCGACGCTCGGCAGGCCGTCGCCGCGGTCCGCGACGACGACTCGCGCGGCCGCCACACGACGACGCATCGCGAGCTGTTCCGCCTCCCCGGCGGCGCGCTCCTCATCGATACCCCGGGGATCCGCTCGCTGGAGGTCGCCGGTGCGGACGAGGGCGTCGATGCCGCGTTCGAGGACGTGGCGGCGATCGCCGCGGACTGTCGGTTCAGCGACTGCCGCCATGCCGGCGAGCCCGGGTGCGCGATCCGGGAGGCGCTCGCCGACGGTCGCCTCTCGGAGGAGCGACTGCGCAGCCACGACAAGCTCGAACGCGAGCTCGCGCACGCCGAGCGCAAGGAGGACCCGCGGGCGCGGGCGGCGCACAAGCGCGAGTGGCGCCTCATCCACAAGGCCGTCAACCAGCACATGGACCGCAAGTACGGAGCCGACCGATGACCACGCCATCGATGGACGAGACCGAGATCGAGGTCCCGGGACGCCCCGACATCCCGGGTCTGCGCTTCCGCCACTTCCGCGGCCCGTCTGACTACCGGGGCATGGCCGAGGCGAATCAGGCCGCCCGGGACGCTGCAGGCTCGCTGGACGTCGTCAACGAGGCCAGCATGGCGCTCCAGTACGCCACCCTCGTCAACAGCGACACGCACGACGACCTCCTGATCGTCGAGCTCGACACCACGATCATCGGGTACGCCCGCGTCGAGTGGCGCGAGGCGATCGAGGGGCCGCGCTACCTCAACGCCATCTGCCTCCTGCACCCCGCCCACCGCCGTCGGGGGATCGGCGGCGCGATGCTGGCCTGGGAGGAGCGTCGGATGCTCGCGATCGCGGCCTCGCTGCCGGGCGACACGCAAGCCGCGATGCGCGCTTGGACCTGGGACACCGATGCCGGGGCGAGCGCGCTCTTCGAGCGTCGGGGATGGACGCCGCAGGGGCGCGGCTACGAGATGGTCCGCCCGACCCTCGACGACATCCCCGACGTGCCGCTGCCGGACCACTTCGAGATCCGCCTCGTCGGGCCGGCCGACGACCGACGCGTGTGGGACGCGTCCGCCGAGGCGTTCCGCGACGAGCGCGGGGAGGGCGCCTGGGACGAGGGAGACTGGCAGCGCCATATCGGCGACCCGTACCGCGACCCGACGCTCTGGGCCGTCGCGTTCTTCGGCGACGAGGTCGCGGGCGGGGTCCATGGCCGCATCGACCCCGACGAGAACGCCCACCTCGGCGTCCAGCAGGGCCTCATCGCGGGCGTCTGGACGCGTCGGCCGTACCGGCGGCGCGGCCTCGCCAGAGCGCTGCTCGCCCGCGTGCTGGTGCTGCTCCGCGAGCGCGGCATGACCAGCGCGCATCTCGGCGTGGACGGCCTCAACCCGAACCAGGCCCTCGATCTGTACGAGTCCCTGGGCTTCCGGATCCACACCAGCGAGACCGACTGGGCCAAGCCGGTGCCGCGCGACGCGACGCCCATCGAGGAGGCACCATGACCACCGTGACCGAGACCCGCTGGCTCGAGCTGCCCGGCATGCCCGCCGTCGACGGGCTCCGCGCCCGGCGCTTCCGCGACGCCGACGACTTCGAGCGCATGGCCGAGGTCATGCGGGCGGCCAACCAGCAGGACGACGTCCCATGGATGCCGACCGCGGGCAATCTCGCCGTCGAGATGGCGGGCAACGAGCGCATCGTCCCGGCGGACGACGTGGTCATCGTCGAGCTCGACGGCCGGGCGGTCGCGATGACCGAGGTCTGGCGGGTCGTGCGCCCCGACCAGGTCGTGTTCGAGGTCATCGGCTTCGTCGCGCCCGACGTCCGCGGTCGTGGCATCGGCGCGGCGCTGCTCACGGAGAACCTCCGGCGCGCCGAGGAACGGGCGGCGCTCGAACCGGTCGGCACCGCGACCGCGATCCGGGCCTTCGCCGACCAGGGCGAGGCCGCGAGCCGCCGCCTGCTGGATCGCCGCGGGTTCGTCGCGATCCGGCACTTCTTCCTGATGCGCCGGCCGGACCTCGCGACCGTGCCCGAGATGGCCCTGCCCGACGGCCTGGAGCTGCGCCCGATGACGCCCGACCAGCACCGGGCGGTCTTCGACGCCGAGGCGGAGGCGTTCCAGGATCACTGGGGGAACCGCGACTGGACCGACGACGACTTCCGCACGACCTACGCCCGCGAGGAGCTCGACACCGACCTGTGGGTCGTCGCCTGGGACGGCGACCAGGTGGCCGGCGTCGTCCAGACCTGGATCTGGCCCGAGGAGAACGAGCGGCTCGGCGTCAAGCGAGGCTGGCTCGAGCACATCAGCGTCCGCCGGCCATGGCGGCGCCGAGGGCTCGCTCGGGCGATCTCGGCGGCCGCCATGGTCCGCCTGCGGGCGGCCGGGATGGACGAAGCGATGCTCGGCGTCGACTCGGAGAACCCGAACGGGGCGCTCGGGCTCTACGAGGGCCTCGGCTTCGAGATCTTCACCCGGGCCGCCGCGTACGAGCTGTCCGAGCGCGCCTAGCGGAGCACGGGCTCGGTGAACAGGATGCCGCCCGTGCCGAGCTTGCCGGCCAGCACCTGGACCTGGCCGCCGGCGCTGTCGAAGACCGTCACCGAGGCCCCGTTGCCGGGGAACTCGGAGCCGTCGGCGGCGACGCCGCCCATGGAGGCCGCGTAGACCGACGAGCCGTCCCCGTTGATCGCGATCGACGAGAAGTCCGCCGTCGGCGCCCAATGGCCGACGGGTGCCAGGGTGTCCGTGTCGAAGGCATAGACGCCGGTCGAGCCGCCCGTCCCGTCCTCGCCGCCGACACCGAGCCCGAAGATCCGGTGCGTGTCCTGATGCGCCACGACGCCAGGCTCGATGAGGACCTTGGCCAGGGCCGTCGGGGCGAGCAGGCGCCCGACCTGGCGACCGAGCCCGGCGAGCCGGTCGATCACCCCGTCCGGGGCCGCCGCCGCCTCGCCCTGGCCCGACGTGACCTCGCCCGGTCCCGAGGTCCACCCGGGTCATCGATCGCGACAACGGACTCCAGATGAAGAGCGCATCGTCCGTCCGGGTGGTCAGCGCGAGGCCGTCCGTGTTGACGGTCGGCGGCAGCTCGGTGGTGCCGAGCACATTGCCGGACGTGGTGATCCGGCTCAACTCCCACCGGTTCCCGATCGTCCGACAGTACGTGTAGTAGCTCGTCGCGTCGATCAGGCCCGCGTCGAACTCGGTACATGCGGTCGCGGTCTGGGCGGGGCGGGTCGACGCGGAAGGGATCGCGGCGAACGTGGCGATGGTCCCGTCCTGGAACGGCGCCACCCAGTGGTCCGTCCCGGTCGGCGGCGACGCGGTATTCGGATCGTCGAGGTACCAGAAGCTCGTGAGCATGAGGGCATCGCCACGCGGCGACAGCGAGGCGGTCGGCGCGACGCGCACGCGCGCGCGTCCGTCCTGCACCATCGGCTCCGACAGCGTGACCGACGCGGAGTCCACGACCGCGAGCGTCGCCAGGTCGAGCGTGTCGACGCCGATGACCCAACCCGCCGCACCGTGCCGCTCGCTCCAGCCGATGAGGGCATAGCGGCCGTCCGGGGACGCGACGATCGTCGCGTCGACCAGCTGCGGCTGATCGGCAGCAGGCGCCGTGGGGTCGTACGTGCCGGAGAGTTCCTTCAGGGTCTGTGTCGCGCCGGCCGTGCCGTCGGCCCCGACGGGCTGCAGGTCCAGCCGGAGGCCGTTCGGGCTGCCGGCCGCCATCTGCGTCCAGGTGCCGCAGATGCACACCCAGCCGCCACCCGGGCGAGCGTACACGGCACCGGGCCCGGTCCGCGGCTCGATGACGGGCGACCCCAGGACGCCGGTCGAGAGGTCGGCCAGCTGATAGCCATTCTCGGTCTGGAGCATCACGGTCGAGGGCGTCGGCAGTGCGCCGTTGCGGACGAGCTGCGGCAGCGGCGACCCAGTGGGCAGGCCGCTCGCCGACGGGACGGCGGTCGCCGATGCCGAGGCGCTCGGGGAGGCCCCGACAGCACCCTGGTCGCGGCGCGGCGCGGTGAGCCAGACGGCACCGAAGGAGAGGATGACCGTGGCCGCGACCGCCACGGCGGCCGCCCCGAAGAGGCGCCGCGTCCAGTGCACGCCGCGACCACCGCCACCCGAGCCGCGGACCCGGCCGACGCGGTCGCGCCACGTCACCTCGTCCAGGCGTTGCGGTGGCAGCCGCCAGTCGTCCGCGACGTCGCGGACGATCGCCGCGAGCGCGGCGTCGTCGATCGGCTCGGGCGGCGCGCTCGTGTCGCGGTCCGGATCCATCGGGACACCTCGGGTCATCGGACGGCTCGCTTCGGGGTCGGGCGCTCGGCGGCGACGGACGGGTCCGTGGCGAGTCGATCGCGGAGGGCCGCGTGGGCGCGGCTCAGGATGGAGCCGACATTCCCCGGACTGGTCCCGAGGAACCCGGCGATCTCGCTGTAGTCGTAGCCGTAGTAGTGGCGGAGGACGAGGGCGGCCCGGACATCGGGCTTCAGGTCGGCCATCGCACGCTCGACAAGGTCGCGGTCCGCGACCCCACGCGACGGGTCGGCCCCGAACCTGCCTGCCCCACCGGCCGACACCGAGCCGACCTGGGCGACCTGCGGCACCGCGAGACGGCGGACTCGCCGTCGTCGGAGGTCGTCGAGCGCGGCGTGGCTGACGATCCCGTGGAGCCAGGCCCGGAGCGAGCGGTGGCTGTCGTACTGGTCCCAGCGCTCGAACGCGCGGGCGAAGGTGTCGTGCGTGGCGTCCACCGCGGCCTCCGTGTCCCGCAGGATCGCGTACGCCACCCGGTAGACGTCATCCGCATGGTCGCGGTACGCCCGGTCGACGGCCTCTCGGCGCAGTTCCTGGTCGGTCACGGCATCTCTACGCGCCGGCGCGTCGGAACCTTGCATGGCGGCCGCGGCCCACCCGCGCTCACGCGAACAATCGGCCGCCGTCGCGTACCAGTTCGAGCCAGGCTCGTTCGCGGCCGATCGTCGTCGCGGAGCCATGGCCGGGAAAGACCGCGACGTGGTCCTCCAGGCCGGTCAGCCGCGCCAGGGACGCGACCATCGCGTCAGGGTCGCCGCCGGGGAGGTCGACCCGGCCCCAGCCGCCGGCGAACAGGGTGTCGCCGCTGTAGAGCAGCCCGTCCTCCTCCGCGAGGAGGCAGACCGAGCCCTCGGTATGGCCCGGCGTGTGCAGGACGCGGAGACGGATCGAGCCGAACCGCACGAGTCCTCCCTCGGCGAGCTCGACCGCCGGGACCGACGGCGGGATCTCGAACGGCGCCCACAGCGGCTGCGGGTCGGTCAGGCGCTCGCGATCGAGCGGATGGACCGCGATCTCCGCGCCGGTGTGCGACGCCACCGCCGCGTTGTCCCCGATGTGGTCCCAATGGCCGTGGGTCGAGACGATGAGTTTCAGGGTCCAGGCGCGGGCCGCGAGCTCGTCGGCGATCCAGGCGAGGGATGGCGTCGCGGTATCGAGCGCGATCGCTTCCCCGGTCACCGGGTCGGCGAGGATGTGGACGTTCGTCCCGATCGGGCCGACGACCCGGCTCAGCCGCTCCATCCGCGGAGTCTGGCAGGTCAGCCGCCTTGAGGACCGCCGCGACGACCGTCAGTCGGCGCCCTCGAGCTTCTGCCGCATGCAGTCGAAGGTCTGGCCGATCATCTTGTTCGCGGTGCCCTCGATCAGGCGCGCGCCGACGCTCGCCAGCGTGCCCGAGAGGTTGACCTCGGCGTTCCAGTCCATGACGGTCGTCCCGTCCGGCCCGTCGGAGAGGGCCATCTGGGCGTCGGCGTCGACCGCGCTGCCGGGCGCCTGGCCGTGGGCCTTGATGACCGCCTTGTCCGGCGCCACGAGCTCCGCGAAGGTCATGTCGACGTTGAACCGCGCGCTGATGAACCCGATGCCGACCTTGGCCAGGACCTTGAAATGCGTGTCATCGACGACGTCGATCTTCTCCACGCCCGGGCCGCACTGGCCGACCTGGTTCGGGTCGATGACGAAGGCCCAGACCTTCTCGCGGCTGGCCTTGATCGGAACGGAGCCTTCGAAATGCATGCAGCGCCTCCGGGCGAGGTTTCGGGGTGGGCGAGGGCGCCGGTCAGTCCGACGCGGGGATCGATGCCGGCACGTAGGCCGACGGCTCGCGGATGAAGCGAGTCCGACAGCCGATCGAGCAGAACGCGTACACGACCCCGTCGTGCTCGGCGAGGTGCCGGGCATGGGCGCGATCCACGGTCATGCCGCAGACCGGGTCCAGCAGCACGATGTCGTCGACCACCGGCTGGAGCTCGATCGGTTCGACCGGCGCGCCCGCCATGGTCGCCGGTCCGGGCGACGCGACGAAGTCGGCCCGGCCGCGTCGGACCTGGACCAGCTCCGCGAGGATCGAGAGGGCGACCTCCTCGGCCCCTTCCGCGCCGATGTCCATGCCCGCCGGTGCTCGAAGCGCGGCGAGGCGCTCCTCGGCGATGCCCGCGTCGTCGCGCAACCATGACCGGACGACGTTGGCCCGCGTCGGGGAGGCCACGAGCCCGACGTAGGAAGCGTCCCGCGCGAGGGCCGCGGCCGTGGCCTCCTCGTCCCATACCCCCTGGGTCGCGACGATCACGTACGGCGCCAGCTCCGGATCGAGGCGTTTGAGGTCGGCCGTCGCGAGCACACGCTCGGCAGACGGGAACGCGTCGGCGTCGGCGATCGGGTCGATGACCGTCACGCGCCAGCCGGCCGCGGCGCCGAGGGCGACGAGCGCCCCGGCGATCGGGGTCGTCCCGGCGACCCACAGGACGGGAGCGGGAAGTCGCGGTTCCACGTAGATCTCCAGGGTCCCACCGGAGTGGCAGGTCATGACGAGCTCGATGACGCCGTCACCTCGCCGGCCTTCGGCCGGGGCGTCCTTCGAGAGGCGAAGCAGTCGGGGCTGGCCGTCCACGAGCGCCCGCAGGGCTTCGCGGACGACCACGGGCTGGGCGCAGCTCCCGCCGACCCAGCCCTCGATCGTGCCGTCGGGATGGACGATGCCGCTCGCCCCGGGGCGCGCCGAGGTCGGCCGCTGGACCGCCACGACCGTGGCGACCGCGAACGGCCGACCCGCCGCCTCGAGCTCGGCGGCGCGCGCGAAGATCGATCGACCGGTCATCGCGCGCGGATCAGCGGCGACCGGTGCTCACGAGATCCCCTTCTCGTGCAGGATCGCCCACACCTTCTGCGGCGTGATCGGGATGTCGATGTTGCGGACGCCGAGGTGCCACATCGCGTCGACGACCGCGTTGGCGATGGCCGGCGGGGCGCCGACCGTGGCCGACTCCCCGACGCCCTTGGCGCCGATCGGGTGGTGCGGCGAGGGAGTGATGGTCTTGCCCGTCTCCCAGGCCGGCGTCTCGACGGCCGTCGGGAGGAGGTAGTCCATGAACGTCCCGGCCATGTTGTTGCCGAGCTCGTCGTAGGTGATCTGCTCGTACAGCGCCGGCGCGAGACCCATGGTCAGGCCGCCGTGGATCTGCCCGTCGACGATCATCGGGTTGATGATGTTGCCGCAGTCGTCCACGGCGACGAACCGACGGACGTGCACCTGGCCGGTGCCCTTGTCGATGTCGACGACGCAGATGTAGCTGCCGAAGGGGAACGTCAGGTTCGGCGGGTCGTAGTAGTCGACCGCCTCCAGGCCCGCCTCCATCCCGGCGGGATGGTTCGTGTAGGCCGCAAAGGCGATCTCCTGGATGGTCTTGAAGCGGTCGGGCGAGCCCTTGACGCTGAACTTGCCGGGCTCCCACTCGAGGTCGTCCTCGTTGGCTTCCAGCAGGTGGGCGGCGATCTTGCGGGCCTTGTCGCGGATCTTGCGGGCAGCGACCGCCGTGGCGGCGCCGGCGACCGGGGTGGAGCGCGACGCGTACGTGCCGAGCCCGTACGGCGCGGTGTCCGTGTCGCCTTCCTCGATCTTGATGTCCGCGACCGGGAAGCCGAGCTCCTCGGCGATGATCTGGGCGAACGTGGTCTCGTGACCCTGGCCCTGCGACTGGACGCCGAGCCGGGCGAGCACCTTGCCGGTCGGATGGACGCGGATCTCGCAGCTGTCGAACATCTTGATGCCCAGGATGTCGAAGTCGTGCGACGGGCCGGCGCCCACGATCTCGGTGAAGCTGCTGATGCCGATGCCCATGAGCTCGCCACGGGCGCGCTTCTCCGCCTGCTCCTTGCGGAGCCCGGCGTAGTCGATCATGTCCATGGCCTTCTGGAGGGCCGCCGGGTAGTTCCCGGAGTCGTACGACCACCCCGTGGGCGTCTGATACGGGAACTGGTCGGGCTGGATGAAGTTCTCCATCCGGAGCTGCGCCGGGTCCTTGCCGATCTCGTGGGCGAGGATGTCGACCATCCGCTCGATGGCGTGGACGGCCTCGGTCACGCGGAAGGAGCAGCGATAGGCCACGCCTCCGGGCGGCTTGTTCGTGTAGACGCCGTCGACCTCGACGAAGGCGTTCGCGAAGTCGTAGGAGCCGGTGATGACGTTGAACAGGCCGGCCGGGAACTTGGACGGGTCGGCGGCCGCGTCCGTGTAGCCGTGATCGGCGAGGGTCTTGACCTTGAGGCTCGTGATCCGGCCGTCCTTGGTCGCGCCCATCTCCGCGTGGATGTGATAGTCGCGAGCGAACGAGTCCGCCTGGAGGTTCTCCGAGCGGTCCTCGATCCACTTCACGGGCTTGCCGATGAGGAAGGACGCCGCGACCGCCAGCACGTAGCCCGGGTAGACCGGGACCTTGCCGCCGAACCCGCCGCCGATGTCGTGGGTCTTGACGCGGATGTTCTGCTCGCTGATCGGCAGGCCGGCTCCGGCGGCCACGAGCGCGATCACCGTCCGGATCGCGTGCGGTGCCTGGGTCGTCATGTGCAGGGTGAGCTGCTGGCGGATCGGGTCCCAATCGGCCACGCAGCCACAGGTCTCGATCGAGGCGACGTGGATCCGCGGGATGTAGATGTCCTCGGACACCCGTACCTCGGCGCCGGCCATGGCCGTGTCGGTCGCGGCCTCGTCGCCGGACTCCCAGTGCCAGATGTGGTTGTTCGCCTTGTCCGGGCCGCGGTCCGGCCGGAGGACGAAGGCGTCGGGCTCCATCGCCTTGTGCGGGTCGATGACGACCGGCAGCGGCTCGTAGTCGACGAGGACCGCCGCGACGCCGTCGGCCGCCGCGTAGCGCGAGGTCGCGATGACCGCCGCGACTTCCTGCGACTGGTACATGACCGTATCGGTCGGCAGCACCATCTGCATGTCGCCGGCCAGGGTCGGCATCCAGTGGAGCTTGTAGCCCTCGAGGGCCTTGCCATCGATGACGGCGAGGACGCCCGGGACCTTCATCGCCTCGGATGTGTCGATGCCCTTGATCGTGGCGTGGGCATACGGGCTGCGGACGATGTCGAGCCAGAGCTGACCCGGCAGATTGACGTCGTCGATGTACTCGCCGGCGCCGCGGATGAACCGCGGGTCCTCCTTGCGCTTGACCGAGTGGCCCATGCCCCCGATCTCGGCACTGGTGCGGGGCTCCGCTTCGGTGGTCATCTCGTCACTCCCCGCTCAACCGGCCGCGACCGGCGTGGCGCCGGCCTGGGTGTCCGCGGCGGCTGCCATCTCGGCGGCCGCCTGCTCGATGGCCTTGACGATGTTCACGTACCCCGTACAGCGGCACAGGTTGCCGCTGATGCCCCATCGGATCTCCTCCTCGGTGGGGTCCGGGTTCTCGCCGAGCAGCCACGCGGCCTGCATGATCATGCCCGGCGTGCAGAAGCCGCACTGGAGGCCGTGCTGGTCCCAGAAGGCCTGCTGGAGCGGATGGAGCGTCGCCCCGTCCGCCATCCCCTCGATGGTCTTGATGCTCCGGCCGTCGGCCTGGACCGCCAGCATCGTGCACGACTTGGCGCTCTCGCCGTCCACGTGGACGGTGCAGGCGCCGCAGTTGCTCGTGTCGCAGCCGACGTGCGTGCCGGTCAGCCCGAGCGAGTCGCGCAGGAAGTGGACGAGCAGGAGCCGCGGCTCGACATCGGCTTCGTGGGCCGCGCCGTTGACGGTGACCGAGATGTGCTGGGTGGTCATCGTGGTCGCTGGCCTCCTACGCGTATGCGACGGCGCGTTCGACGGCGACCCGGAGCGCCCGAAGGGTGAGCTCCGCGACCATCGCGCGCTTGTATTCGATCGGACCACGCACGTCCGCGCCCGGCCGAGCCTGGGCGCCGGCGGCCGCGCCGGCCTGGCGGTAGAGGTCGTCGCCGGGGGCGTTGCCGATGAGGATCGCCTCGGCGTCGGTGGCGGCGAACGGGGTCTCGGCCACACCGGTGACGCCGACGCCGGCGTTCTCGATGCGTCCGTCGGCCCCGAGCCGGATCATGACCGACACGCCGGCCGTGGCGAAGTCGCCGACCTTGCGCTCGAGCTTCTGGTAGGAGCCGGCCGCATGGTGCGGTCGACGCGGGATATGGATCTCGGTGAGGACCTCGGTCGGCTCGATCGCGGTGGAGAAGGTGTCGAGGAAGAAGTCCCGGGCCGCGATGACGCGCTCGCCGGTCCCGTTGCGGCACACGACGGAGGCTCGCGTGGCGATGAGGATCGCCGGCCAGTCCGACGCCGGGTCCGCGTGCGCGACCGAACCGCCGATCGTGCCCCAGTTGCGCACCTGCGGGTCGCCGATGAGGGCCGTCGCGTCCTCGAGCATCGGGTAGTGGTCGCGGACGATGGCGTTCTCGTGGATCTGCCGATGGGTGGCCCGGGCGCCGATGCGCAGGTCGTCGTCGGTCTCGACGATGGTGTCCATGCCGTCGATGTCGCGGAGGTCCACCAGGAGCGCCGGCTGCGCCAGACGCAGCTTGATCAGGGGGATGAGGCTGTAGCCGCCCGAGAGGATCTTCGCCTCCCCTTCGCGGTCCTTCAGGATCCGCAACACCTCGTCGAGGTTCGCCGGGCGAACGTAGTCGAACTGGCCGGGAATCATCGCGCCGCTACCCTCCTCCCCGCTCGCGCGGGGGCGATACGGTCGACCCGTCCGGCCCCGGACGGGCGCAGAGCTGTTGGCGACGTTCGCGGACCGGCGGGATCGGCTCGTCGCGTTCGAGTCGACGTGGTCACCGGGTTGCGGGGACGTTACCGCGGAGTATCGCGCCGGGGTCGTTCGCACGTCAACGTAGACCAGCGGTGCGGCCTTGCGCGGCGACCATCGGGGCGCGCTAGAGGTCGCGGACCAGGTAGAGGACGTCGCCTCGTTCGTCCATGCCGGTGCGGTCGTGGCGGAACCCGGTCTTCTGGAGCACCCGGAGCGACGCCGCGTTCCACGGCCGCACGGTCGACCAGAGCCGGTGCCGACCCGTCGCCGCGGCCGCATCGACCAGCGCGTGCGCCGCCTCCGTCGCATAGCCGTGACCGTGGAACCGCTGCAACAGCTCGTAGGCGAGCTCCGGTTCGTCCAGGCTGCAACGCCCCACGACCAGGGCGCCATAGCCGATCGCGTCGCCTTCCGCGCGGCGCCTGATCGCGAGCGCACCGATGCCGGTCTCGAGCGTCAGATCCCGGAACCGCGCGAGGCGCGCCCTCGAGTCCTCGAGCGTCGGGGAGTCCTCCCCGCGTTCCACGAGCAGCTCTCGGTACCAGGCGGCGTCGCCCTCGTCGCGGAGCCGCAGGGTCAGCCGCTCGGTCTCGATGGCGAGCGACATCGGTTGCCAGGCCACGCATCGATGGTACGGGACCACCGGGAGTGCACGCGCCCAGAGATACCTGACGTCTCCCGACACGTGGCGGCGCGATGATGTCGTCCATGCACGACCCGCTCCCGCCCGAGGCGCTGCTTGCGGGCTACCCGGACGAGATCCGGCAGACCGCCGAGGTGCTGCGCGCGCTGGTCCGGCGCACCGTGCCCGAGGCGATCGAGCGGGTCCGGCCAGGCTGGCGCCTGATCGGGTACGACCTGCCGGTCGGCCGCGGGACGAGGTTCTGCCTCTGGGTGTGGCCGCAGTTCGAGCACGTCCACCTGGGATTCGAGCGCGGGATGCTGATGGAGGACCCGGAGCGACGCCTGGAGGGCCGCGGCATCACGAAGCGCGCCCGCTGGCTGACGTATACGCCCGGCGAGCGAGTGGACGCCGCTGCCGCCACGATCCTGATCCTCGAGTGCGTCCGGATCGCCCGCCTGTCCGCGGCCGAGCAGGGGTTCCTGCGGCTCGAACGCGAGGCGGCCCCAGCCGACTAGGACGGCGGCGTCCACGAGACGATGCCGATCGGCAGCGGGTGCTGGCCGCGCAGGCCGACCCGCCCGGCGTCGTCGACCTCGACGAGATCATCGAGCGCCGCCGTGAACCGGTGGTCCTTCTCGCCGCCCGGTTCGATCCAGAGCTGGCGACGGAGGAACCCCTCGAGCTCGGCCCGGTCGCCGAACCGGCGCGGCTCGCGCTCGAGGCGTCGGACCTCGGGGTCGCGCCCCATCGCCTGGAGCAGCTCCACGAACTCCGGCAGCGCCGGAAGCGCGATCCGTGCCTCACCGTGGACAGGTGGCCAGAACACGTCGGCGATCGAGGACGGCTGACGCTCCATCAGCACGGCGAGACAGCGCCGTCGGGTGGCCGCCTCCATCGCGGCCACGAAGGGCCCGATCGCCTCGATGTCGTACCCAACGTGAGCGATGAGCGAGACGTCGACATCGAACGCCCCGACGTCCCGCGGCGGCCACCGGTCGACGACGACACGGACGTTCTCGATCGCGTGGTCCTCCGCGATCTCCCCGAGCGCCTCGAGCATCCCGCGCGACGGGTCGAGGGCGACGACCGAGCCGCCGCTCGGCTCGAGGGCGGCCGCGATCGGCAGCGCGTACCGGCCCGCGCCAGCGCCGATGTCGAGCCACGTCTCGCCGTGGCGGACGTGGTCGCGCAGGACCTCGAGGGCCGGCTCGTCCGTACGGGTCGGGTCGGCGCGGAACAGGCTGGTCACGGGCGCGTAGAAGTCGGCGCCGTCCGGGACCTCCCTGACCCGGTCCACCTGCTCGCGGTTGTCGCGGACGCGCGCGGCCCAGGCGGCCTCCAGCAGCGCGACCAGGTCGGCGGGCGTGTCGATGTCGGGATTGGCTCCGTCGACCACGACCTCGCGGACGAGGTCCGGATGCGACGCGATCACCGGCCCGAGCCCGCGGTCGCCGGTGGCCTCCGCGACCAGGCCGAAGGCCGCGCGTCCGAGCAGGACCGGGTTGCGACCGCGATCCTCCGGGTACACGGGGACCACGATCGGCGGCCCGCCTCCGGCCGGCTTGGCGGCGAGGAGCGACCGGACCGCCTCCACCGGCAGCCTCGGCTGGTCCCCCAGCACGATCAGGGCAGCCGTCACGGCCTCGTCGAGCGCGGCGATCCCGACGGCGAGCGAGCTTGACAACCCGCGCGAGGGATCGGGGTTCCGCACCCGCGTGGCGCCACCCCACGCGATCGCCGACTCGAGCGCCTCGGCGTCATCGCCGACCACCACGAGGATCTCCCCCACCCCGCCTTCGACGAGCCGGTCGAGGACGTGCTGGAGCACGGGACGTCCGTCGATGGGGGCGAGCAGCTTCCCGCCGCCGAACCGCGATCCGGCGCCGGCCGCGAGAACGACCGCGGCGACGCGCTCGCCGCCCACGGCGTCAGGCCACCGCGCGCTGGCGCAACGGGACCCCGGACCCGCCGTACCGTTCCGCGACGACCTCCGCGAGGATCGCGAGGGCCGTCTCGGCCGGGGCTCGGCCGCCCAGGTCCAGCCCGACCGGCCCACGGAGCTGCGCGAGCTCATCGGCCGTCACGCCGGCTTCGAGTAGCCGGGCTCGTCGATCCCCCTGGGTCTTCTTGGAGCCGACAGCCCCCACGTACCGGCAGCCGCGTCGCAACGCCTCCACGATGGCCGGCTCGTCGAACTTGACGTCGTGGGTGAGCACCGCGACGGCGTCGTTCGGCCCGAGGCCGATCTCGTCGGCGACCTCATCGGGCCAGCCGACGATGAGCTCGTCGACATCGGGGAACCGCTCCGGGGTGGCGAAGCTGGCCCGGCCGTCGATCACGATCGTCTCGAAGCCGAGCTCACGCGCCAACCGCACGAGCGAGCGCGCGACCTCCACGGCGCCGACGACCACGAGGCGCGGCCGGACCGGGAAGACCTCGATGAAGTACCCGCGCCCCTCGAGGTCCGCGGTCCGTGATAGGCCGCGCCGGAGCGCCTCAGCGGCGGCGGCGGACAACGCCGCGTCAACGTCTGGCGATCCCGTGGAGCCGTCCAGCTGGCCACCGTCGTGATAGACGAGCTCCGGCACGGGCGGCGCCCCGGTCCCTGGCTCGTGCGGCCCGAAGGCCCCGGGCGGAGAATCGGCGGGGAGTGGCGTGACGACCGCCGACCCGTGCCCGCCCGCGCCGAGCGACGCACGGGCCGCGGCGGCCACGGGCGCCGGCAGGGCCGGCTCGATGAGGACGTCGATCGTGCCCCCGCAGGCGAGGCCCACGTCCCACGCCTGCTCGTCGCTGATGCCGTAGCGGATGACGCGAGCGTTGCCGGAGGCGCGGGCGTGGTCGATCTCCTCGGCCGCGGCCCCCTCGACGCAACCGCCGCTGACCGAGCCCGCGATCCGGCCGTCGGCGGCGTAGAGCAGCACGGCCCCCTCGGGGCGTGGCGCGGACCCGAACGTCCGCACCACGACGGCACGACCCACGGCGACCCCGTCGCCGGACCAGGAATCGAGCGTCTCGAGCAGTTCCTTCATCGGATCGGCCTCGGTGCGGATGGATCGGTCGGCATCCCGCCGACGACGTTCGGGGGCGCGGTCACGGCCGGGACAGCGGCGGCGGTCGGCAGGGCGGCGTGCGCGGCGGCCTCGCTGCCGCGGCGCGTGTCGCCGGCACGGACGCCGCCGAGGATCTCGCCCAGGCGCTCGAGGTTGGCCACCGTCCCCGCGGCGAGGAAGTCGTCGATGTAGGGGTAGGCCGCCCGCATCCCGCCGGCGAGCGGCTGGTACCCGGGCGTGCCGGCCAGCGGGTTGAGCCAGACCAGCCGGTGGCAGTTGCGGCGCAGGCGGGCCGTCTCGGTCGCCACGAGCGCCGGGTCGCCGCGGTCCCAGCCGTCGGAGACCACGATCACCACGCCGGACGTCCGGAGCGTGCGTCGTGCCCAGTGCTGGTTGAACGTCCGGAACGACTCGCCGATCCGCGTGCCGCCCGCCCAGTCGTTCACGGCCTCGGAGACGCGGGCCAGCGCGCGGTCCCGGTCGCGGTCGCGCAGCAGCCGAGTGACGCGCGTCAGCCGCGTCCCGAAGACGAAGGACTCGGTGCGGACCTCGGACGCGGCCGAGAGTGCCTGGACGAACCGCAGCAGCAGCCGCGAGTGGCGCTCCATCGATCCCGAGATGTCGCAGATGACGACGAGCGAGCGCGGCTCGCGGATCGGCCGCCGCCAGACCCACGACATCAGCTGCCCACCCGTCCCGAGGTTCCTGCGGAACATCGCGCGCGGCGCGAGACGGCGTCCGTGCGAGTGCAGCTCCTGCCGACGCGTCCGCCGCTGTTCGAGCCGCGGCACGAGCCGGTCCACGAGGCGCTCCGCCTCCCGCAGCTCGGCGGGCGTCATCCGGTCGAACTCGCGGTGGCGCAGCACCTCGCCCTGGCTGTACGCGTCGGGCGAGATGACGATGCCCTCGATCTCCGCGTCGTCGTCCGCCTCGTCCTCGCCGGTCGACGGCATCGGGACGCCGTGCTCGTCGGCCTGGGCATCGGTGCCCTCGGTGCCAGGTTGCGGCTCCCCGGTCCCGTCCGCGTCGGCGTCGGCCGGGGCGTTCGGGGCGGCGATCGGCGGCGGTTCGAAGGCCCCCGGCATCCGCGCGTTCCGCCGGCGCCACCAGCGGTCGAAGACCGCGTCGTAGACCGCGCGGTCGTCACGCCGACGCACGAAGATGGCCTCGCCGGCCCCGCGGACCTGCTCGCGGTCGCCGATGTCGACGAGGGTCAGGGCCCGGGCGAAGTCCACGGCGGCGCCGATGTCGATGGCCAGCCGCGCCGCCCGCAGGGCCCGCCCGAACCCGACGGCCTCGTTGAGGAGGCGGCGCCCGTCGACTTCGGGCCCGAAGGGCGCCTGGACGATGGCGGGGTCGGTCATCGGTCGTCTCCGCTCAGCCGCCGGCGGCGACCTCGGACAGGATGCGCCGGGCGTTGTCGCCGCGGACCTGGCGGATGTCCTCCTCGTACTTGAGGACGACGCCGAGCGTTTCGTCGACGAGTTCCGGCGCCAGCTCGCGCGCGCCGAGCGACAGCAGCGCCGCCGCCCAGTCGAGCGTCTCGGCGATCCCCGGCACCTTCGTCAGGTCGGCCTCGCGGAGCCGGTGGACGAACCCGACCACCTCGTGCGCGAGCTGCTCCGGGGCGCCGGGCACCTTCGCGAGCACGATCTCGTACTCCTTCTGGGCGGTCGGGTAGTCGATCCAGTGGTACAGGCAGCGGCGCTTGAGCGCGTCGTGGACCTCGCGCGTGCGGTTCGAGGTCAGGATCACCCGAGGCGGCAGCTCCGCCTTGATCGTGCCGATCTCGGGGACCGTGACCTGGAAGTCCGACAGGATCTCGAGCAGGTACGCCTCGAACTCCTCGTCGGCGCGGTCGATCTCGTCGATGAGCAGGACCGGCGCCACCCCGTCGTGGACCTCGAGCGCCTGGAGGAGCGGCCGGCGGATGAGGAAGTCCGAGCCGAAGATGTCGTGCGCACTGGCCTGGTCGGCCTCGCCGCGCGCCTCGAGCAGCCGGATCTCGAGCATCTGGCGCGGGTAGTTCCACTCGTACACGGCCGTGTTGACGTCGAGGCCTTCGTAGCACTGGAGCCGGATGAGCTTGGCGCCGAGCGATGCCGAGAGGACCTTGGCCAGCTCCGTCTTGCCGACGCCGGCCTCGCCCTCGAGCAGGAGCGGCCGACCCGAGCTCGAGCGCCAGGAAGACGGCCGTCGCGAGCGAGCGGTCGGCGATGTAGTCGCGGTCGCGGAAGTCGGACTGGATGGCCTCGATGGAGCGGGTCCCCTCGGGGCGGGTGTCTCGGTCGGTCATCGGCGGAATCTACACGGCCTCAGCCATCGGGGGCATCCAGCTCGCGGGCGTACGCCGGGAACCGGAACCGCTGCGAGCGGGTGAGGATGCCGCCGTACCCGAGCTTGGCGACCGTCCGCTCCGAGGCGGGCTCGCCGGAGAGCAACCGCGGCAGCAGCAGGTCCGCGGCCGTGGCCTTGGAATACGCGCCGCAGGTGGGCAGGCCCAGGATCGCCGTCCGGCCGACGCGGGCGAGCCACAGCATCGATCCAGGGTGCGCGGGGACGCCGCGCCGGATCACCCGACCACCGAGCGTGGCGATCGCCGTGAAGACCGGGTCCCGCGGGTCCGTGCTCGCCGCACCGGCGGTCAGCACGAGGTCGACGGGGTCGCCGTTGCTCGTGAACCGCGCCAGCGATTCCTCGACGGCGTCGGCGTCGTCCTCGACGTAGTCGATCGCGACGATGATCGAGCCGAGCCCCTCGACCTTGGCGCGCACGCTGGCCTCGAACCGTTCACGCGCGGTGGCGCGCACGGACTCCTTGACGATCACGCCGACGCGCGACGGCACGAACGGCGCGACCCACACGATGGGGTGCGAGCCGAAGTCCGTGATGCGCACGCCCTCGTCCACGATCGCGGCTTCCACGACGTGCGGCGCCACCTTGATGCTCGCGACGAGGTCGCCGCGGTCGACGATCTGCCCGTCGAAGACCGTGAAGACCTCGAGCGGGTCCAGGCGGTTGATCCGCTCGAGTTCCACGACGCGGACGTTGACGACCCCGGCCGTCGCGGCGACCAGGTCGATCCGGCTCTGGTTCGGGCCACGCACCTCGAGCCCCGACCCGGCGACCGCCTTGGCCAGCCGGACCGCGGCGTCGTCCTCGTGCAGCTCGCCGGCCTCGGCGATGAGCACCGTCACGGGCGGACCGGGATCCGCGGTCGCGAGGGCGAGCAGGTCGTCGCCGCTCAGCCGGCGACCCTTGACCCAGCGGGCGTCGCCGACCCGCAGGTCACGGGCGAGGACGGCCCCTTCGAGGCGGCCCGGGGCGCGCCGACCAGGCGTGACCTGCTCGACGCGCACGCGGGGACGCCGGGGCCGTCAGGCGGAGCGGCCGAGCGCGGCGTCGATCGCGCGACGGGTGTAGACCGCGGCCATCTGCGTCCGATACGCCCGGTCCGCGTGGATGTCGCTGTTGACCGCGACGCTGTCGGTGGCGTGGGCGGCCGCCGCCGCGACCGCGGCGGCGGACCCGTCGCTGCCGAGCAGGGCCGTCTCGACCGCCTTCGCACGGTACGGGTGCTCCCCGACCCCGGTCAGCGCGACGCGGGCGTGGGTCACGACGCCGCCGCTCGACGCGACGACGGCCGCGACCCCGACGATCGAGTAGCCCGACGCGGGCTGCTTGAGCTTGCGGTACGCGCCTTCGGCTCCGGCCGGCAACGGGCCGCGCCGCAGCGAGACGAGGATCTCGTCCGACTCCATGGCCGTCTGGAACGGCCCTTCGAAGAACCCGTCGAGCGGCACGACCCGTTCGCCGCGCGAGGACCGGAGCACCGCCGAGTAGTCGAGCGCGAGGGCCAGCGCCGGGGCGTCGGACGCCGGATCGCAGTGCGCGATCGAGCCGCCGACGGTGCCGCGGTTGCGGACCTGGACGTCGCCGATGTCGAGCAGGCAGTCACGGGCGAACCCGAGCGTCGTCGACTCGATGACCTCGGCGTAGGTCGACAGCGCGCCCATCTCGAAGCCGCCGTCGGCGGTGGCCGTGGCGCCCTTGAGCTCGGACAGGCGTCCGATGTCGATGAGCGTGTCGGCATGCGCCAGCCGCAGCTTCATGAGCGGCAGCAGGCTCATCCCGCCGGCGATGACCTTGGCCGAGCCCCCCGACGCCGCGAGCGCCGAGAGCGCCGCGTCCAGGGTCGCCGGACGCTCGTACGAGAACGACGCCGGGATCATGCCTGGCCTCCCTTCGCGGACTGGATGGCCCGCCACACGGTCTGGTTCGAGTACGGCATGTCGAGATGGCGGATCCCGAGCGGGCTGAGCGCGTCCACGACCGCGTTGGCGACGGCCGCCGTGCTGGCGATGGCCCCGGCCTCGCCGACACCCTTCACGCCGATCGGGTTGACCGGCGACGGGGTGACGGTCTCGTCGAGCTCGATGTTCGGGAACCACGCGGCCCGCGGGAGGGCGTAGTCGAGCATCGAGCCGGTGAGGAGCTGGCCCTCGTCGCTGTAGACGGCGCCCTCCCAGAGGGCCTGGCCGACGCCCTGGGCGATGCCGCCGTGGAGCTGCCCGTCCACGATCATCGGGTTGATCTTCTTGCCGACGTCGTCGACCGCGACGTATCGGACCAGCTCGACGTGGCCGGTCTCCTCGTCGATCTCGACGATCGCGATGTGGGTCCCGAACGGCCAGGTGCAGTTCGGCGTGTCGTAGTAGGCCGTCTCGTCGAGGTACGGCTCCATGCCCTCGGGCGTGTCGAAGGCGAGGTCCAGCGCGAAGGCGATCTCCTGGATGGTCTTCACCTTGTCCGGGCTGCCCTTGACGCGGTAGTTCGGCGCCGTCGACCTCGATGTCCTCGGGCGAGGCCTCGAGCATGTGCGCCGCGTACCGGCGGGCCTTCTCGCGGACCTTGCCCGCGGCCTTGATGGCCGCGGTCATGCCGACGGACGACGTCCGGCTGCCGTACGACCCGTAGCCGAACGGCGTGCCCTGCGTGTCCGAGTGCTGGACGACGATGTCCTCCATCGGGACGCCGAGCTCCTGGGCGACGACCTGCGCGTACGTGGTCTCGTGGCCCTGGCCCTGCGGCTGGGTGCCCATCGTGACGACGACCTTGCCGGTCAGGTGGACGCGGATGTTGGACGACTCCCACATCGCCGCGCCCCAGCCCTCGCCGACGGCGCCGATCCACTTGGACGGGGCGACGCCGCAGACCTCGATGTAGGTGCTGAGGCCGAGCCCGAGCAGCTTGCCGCGGCCCTTCGCCTCGGCCTTCTTCGCCGCGAGGTCGGCGTACCCGACCGTGGCGAGCGCCTTGTCCATCGCCGGCTCGTAGTTGCCGGAGTCGATGTAGATCTTGGCGCCGCCCGACGCGGTCCCGAGGCCGGACGGGTTCTCGTACGGGAACTTGTCCGGGGCGATGAAGTTCCGGCGCCGGATCTCGGCGCGGTCCATGCCGATCTCGGCGGCGAACAGGTCCATCGCGCGCTCGATGACGTAGGTCGCCTCCGGGCGGCCGGCGCCGCGGTACGCGTCGACGAACGTGGTGTTCGTGTAGACCCCGGTCACTTCGGCGTAGACGTTCGGGATCTTGTAGCAGCCCGACAGGACGCGGGCGTAGAGGGTGGTCGGGATGCCTGGGCCGATCGTGGAGAGCCGGCCGCCGAGGTTCGCGAACGTCTTGACGCGGAGCCCGGTGATCTCGCCGTCGCGCTTGCCGGCGATCTCGAGGTACGTGATGTGGTCGCGGCCGTGGATCGTGCTCTGGTAGTTCTCGCGGCGACCTTCGACCCACTTGACGGGCACGCCGCCGAGGGCCTTGCTGGTGAACATCGTGAGCGCCATGTCGGCGTAGCAGAAGATCTTGCTGCCGAAGGCGCCGCCGACGTCCGGGCTGATGCAGCGGACCTTGTGTTCCGGGATGCCCGTCACGAAGGCCGTCAGCAGCAGCCGCTGGATGTGCGGCGTCTGGCTCGACATCCAGACGGTGTACTCGTCGGTGCCCGGGTTGTACCAGCCGATGTCGCCGCGAGTCTCCATCGAGTTGGGGATCAGCCGCTGATTGACGATCCGCTGGCGGACGACGACCTCCGCGTCGTCGATGGCGGAGTCCGTGCCGGCCTTGTCGCCGACGCTCCACTCGAAGACGACGTTGTTCGGGGCGTTCTCGTGGAGTTGCGGTGCACCCGGCTGGGTCGCCTTCTCGGCGTCCACGACCGTCGGGAGCGGCTCCCAGTCGACGACGATGAGGTCGAGCGCGTCGAAGGCCTGCGCCTCGGTCTCGGCGACCACGACGGCCACGCCCTCGCCGGTCCACTTCACGTCGTCGGTCGCGAGGACCCGCGGCGTGTTGACGTTGTTCCGGAGCCCGGCGCTGCCGCCGGCCGGCCAGGCCATCGGGAGCGGGTTGTACGGGATGTCCGCGCCGACCCAGACCCCGAGGACACCGGGGGCGGCCTTGGCCGCGGACGTGTCGATCGAGCGGATGTTGGCGTGCGCGTAGGGGCTGCGCAGGATGGCCATGTGGGCCATCGAGGCCAGCTTGATGTCGTCGAGGTAGTTGCCCTCGCCGGTGATGAAGCGCGGGTCCTCGACCCGCTTGATGCGCTTGCCGAACGGGTTGCCGGTCGGGGCGTCGAGCACGTCGGTCATCGTCGGTCCCTTCCGCTACGCGCCGACCGGGGCAGCGGCCCCGTCGCGCATCGTCGCCGCCGCGAGGCGGATGGCCGCCACGATGTTCTGGTACCCGGTGCAGCGGCAGATGTTGCCTTCGATCGCGTGCCGGATCTCGTCGTCCGTGGGATCCGCGTTGTGCGAGAGGAGGTCGGCCGCGGCCATGATCATCCCGGGCGTGCAGAACCCGCACTGGAGGCCGTGCTTCTCCCAGAACGCGTTCTGGAGCGGGTGCAGCCCGTCGTCCGGCGCCATCCCCTCGATCGTCTTCACGCTCGCGCCGTCCGCCTGGACGGCGAGCATCGTGCAGCTCTTCACGGCCTTGCCGTCGACGTGGACCGTGCAGGCGCCGCACTGGCTGGTGTCGCAGCCGACGTGCGTGCCGGTCAGGTCGAGGTCTTCGCGAAGGGCCTGGACCAGGAGGCGTCTCGGCTCGACGTCGAGCTCGCGTTCCGTCCCGTTCACCGTCAGGTGGATGTGTTCGCCCACGGACAAGACCTCCTCCGGCATGTGCTGCCTGGCGCGGAGATGGCCGCGCCGCCCCTTGGAGCATCCGGGTCCCCGCGACGACCGGACCGGGTCGGGCGAGGTCGGTCGATGGTGGCACCGGAGCGATTCGGAATCAAGTCGGATACGCGCCGGGGTACTGGGGCGTGGCCCGTCGCTCAGTCGCGACCCGGCCGCGGCCGCCCGGATGCCCTCGGTGGGCGAGGCTCGTACCGCCCCAAGGCGGCGCTCCGCGCGTCGACGGCACGCGGATCGAGGGCGGCCGCGAGCTGGTCCCCGGGCAGGACCGCGATCCGGGCGGCGTCCATGAGGCGGTCCAGCTTGCCGAGGGCGGTCGCCCAATCGAGGGCGGCCAGCGACGACGCGGTCGCGAGGCCGACCCGATCGAGGCCGCGGCCCGCGCTCGAGGCGGCGTACCCAGCCGCCCACACGAGCGTCTCGGGGCCGTCGTCGGAGCCGGCCACCGGCGACAGCGCCCCGCACACGACGCCGCGCTCGCGCGGGAGGGCGCGCACGAGACGCCAGTTGTCGGGTCCCGCGATGAGGTCCACGGCCAGACTGGCGTATGGCGGCGTGAGGATCGTCTCCGTCCCGGCGGTGTCGGCGCTCCCCCCGGTGACGGCGAGCGAGAGGTGGAGCCCGGGCATCTCGTGCAGGCCGTCCAGCAGACGGTCGTGGAGGTCCCGGAATTGGGACTGCTCAGCCACGTCGGCACCGATCGCGGCGGCGGCCGGTTCATGGACCTCGACGTACGGACAGCCGGCGTCGGCGAGGCGCTCGATGCTCGAGCGCCAGGCTTCGATAGCGCCGGCGTGGACCACGCCGCCCGTGTACGGACCGACCACCACCGCCTTGACGACCGTCGCGCCGGCCGACGCGACGACCGATCGCCACGAGGCGACCGGATCGTCGGGATCGGATGCCCATCCGCCGTCGGTCAGCGGCTCGAGCCCTCGGTCCACCTGCGCCGCGACGATCGCCTCGAGGATCGCCCCGGTCGCGGCGCCCGCCGGCAGCGGTGGCCGTGGCAGCCCACCGAGCAGGGTCGCGAACACGGCCTCAGGTCGTCGAGGGCGGCGTGGGCCTGAAGGACGGCGCGGCGGCGGCTACGGCGACGACGTGCGTCGTCGGCGTCGTCTCGGCCACGCCGCGCCGGGCATCGCTGCCGATCATCAGCCCGACGACGAGCACGACCGCCACCACGCCGTACGCGATGACGCCGAGGTACCGCGGTGGCCGCAGTCGGCCGCCGACACCGGGTGGCTCCCCCGGCCGCTGCCACAGGGAGGACAACGTCGGGACGCGCGTCGGCCGCAGGACGGCGCCGAGCCAGAGGCCGGTCGCGAAGCCGCCGAGGTGCGCGGCGTTGTCGATGTTGCCGCCGGAGGCGAAGCCGAAGACGAGGTTGATGACCACGAGGAACCCGAGCTGCCCGATGAGGCCGCGGCTCGCCCGGTCGATCGGGTGGTGGAGATAGCTCGCGGCGAGCAGGACCCCGAAGAGCCCGAAGATGGCGCCCGACGCCCCGACCGCCGGCCCGTCGCCGCCGAAGACGAGACTGCCGATGGACCCGCCGGCGGCACAGATCAGATAGAAGGCGAGGAACGTCCACGACCCGTACCAGCGCTCGACGACCGGACCGGCCAGCCAGAGGGCCCACATGTTGAAGATCAGGTGGAACGGGATCACGTCGGAGGTCGAGTGGACCAGGGTCACGGTCCAGAGCCGCCAGTACTCCCCGTTGGCGACCGCGACGGGATCGAACCAGAGGACCCGCATGAGGTTCTCGCCCTCGGCCGTGAACATGACCGTCAGCGACACGATCACGGTGGCCGCGATGATGATCGTGGAGAACGGGATCAGCGGGCCGTCGCCACGCGCCCGGGCGAAGTACTTCTTGGCGGTGCCCGTGTCGCCGGTCTCCTTGGCGAGCCAGCCGAGCCGCGACGCGATCTCGGCCTTGTCCGACTCGGGGGCGCGCCGGTCCGCTTCGCGATAGGCGCGCATCGCCGGCCCAAGCTCCCCGGCACGGACGTACGCGGCGGCAAGATTGCGCCAGACCGGATAGGTGGAGGGTGTCTCGCCGAGCTCGAGGACCGCTTTCCAGGTCTCGACCGCACCGTCCTCGTCGTCCATGCGGTACCTGGCCTCACCGAGGCCAAGGAGCGCGGCGGCGGTCACGGCCGAGTCGTCGAAGCCGACGACCCGCTGGTAGTACGCGGCCGCCTTGGCGTACTCCCCGGCCGCCAGCATCTCGTCGGCCCGCGCGAGGAGATCGAGCGCCGCCTCGCGCGACAGGCGTCCGATCGGCGGGAGCAGGGGCGCGTCCGCAGGTCCGGGCTCGTCCATCGGCGCGACTGTACAGGAGCGCGCACGCACCGGGGCAGCCGGGCCCGATCCGTGCTCGGACGCACCACCTGAACACGACCTTTCAGCCCACCTTACATCCAGCGGGCCGCCATCAGGACCATCGCCGAACCGCGCGCGAACGACCGGGCCTCTTGGAACGGCGAGGGCCACACCTACGATCGTGCACGTCGGACTCCACCCTCATCGGGGTAGCACCATCGTGGCGAACCCTCGCACCAACGTCTCGCATCGACGCCTTCTGGCCGTTGCCGCCCTCGCCGTCCTGGCCGTCTCCGCGTGCCAGGGTCCCGCCGAGTCGCAGCAGACCGGCCGCGTCTGGCATGCCCCGATCACCCATCGCACGGCCGTCGCCCTCGGGAACCACCGGGCATGATCCGCCTGCCGATCCGTCGGCGAGCCGGCCGCACCCGCGGCCAGACGCTCGTCGAGTTCGCCCTGGTGTTCCCGATCTTCTTCGTGATGTTCATGGGGATGGTCGAGTTCGCGTTCGCCTTCAACGCGATCCTGTCGGTCAACTTCGCCTCGCGGAACGCGAGCCTCTATGCGTCCGAGGCCGGGAACACGGCCGGCGCCGACTGCGTGATCCTCGCCGCCATCGAGCGCGACGTCAGCGCGCCGGCCAACGCCAAGAACATCACCAAGATCGAGATCTACCGCGCCAAGTCCAACGGCGACCAGTACTCGACCAGTGAGATCACGACCTTCACCCGGACGGGCTCGCTGACCTGCACCTTCCCGGACCTGACGACCCAGACCGTCCCCTACACCCGGACCGGCAACGGCTATCCCGAGTCCGCTCGGTGCAACATCCTGGCCGGCTGCGGCGGGACGCATACGGGTGTCGACCACGTCGGGGTCCGCATCTACTACACGCACCCCTACGTGACCCCATTGAGCAACTTCGTCGGGACCGGTAGCAGCATCCAGTTCGACCGGGCCAACGTCATGCGTCTGGAGCCGAACCTGTGATGCGCCTCCGTCGTCAGCGCCGCGAAGACGGCCAGAGCCTCGTCGAGTTCTCGATGATCGTCACGGTGGCGATGCTGATGCTGCTCGGCATGCTGGAGTTCGGATTCATCTTCGACCATCACCTGTCGCTCGAGTACGCCACCCGCGAGGGCGCCCGTGTCGCCGCCGCGCTCTCGAACGGCGGCGGCACCGTCGGCTGCGGCACCGGGCAATCGCCGAACGCGGCGACGGTGGACCAGCAGATCATCGCCGCGGTCCAGCGCGTCGTGGCGTCGCCGGGTTCGCCGATCGTCGAGAGCCGGATCGGCCAGGTCCGCATCTACAAGTCGGACTCCACGGGGGCACCTTCGGGCACCTCGTACAACACCTGGATCTACCAGGCCGGCGGCGGACCGGTCGTCGACGGGAAGGCGCTGGACTTCAAGCAGTCCGGCTCCAGCGGGTACGCAGCCTGTTCGCGGGACAACGGCGCGACGCCCGATTCCATCGGCGTGAGCATCACCTACACCTACCAGATGGTCACGCCCCTGGCGGCGGTGATCGGGTTCTTCGGCGGCGCCGGTGCCAGCACGATCCCCATCTCTGACAAGACCGTCATGGCCCTCAACCCGAGTTAATGAGATGCCGACCATGAATTCGCACCCGATCCGGTCAGACCCCCCGACGCGGGCGCTCGCGCGGGCAGATCGTCGTGATCTTCGCCGCCGCGTCGATCGTGTTCGTCGCCTTGATGGCGATCGTCGTCGACGTGTCGTGGTTCTGGGCGAACAGCCTGCGGATGCAGCGTGCCGCCGACGCGGCGGCGCTCGCGGGCGTCGTCGACCTGCCCGGGAACGAGGCCGGCGCGATCGACCTCGCCAGGGCCGAGTCGGCCAAGAACGGCTTCACCGACGGCACCGGCGGTGTCGTGGTCACGCCGTGGCAGGACCCGACCAACTCCCGACGCCTGCGCGTCACGATCAGCGGACCGATCGGGACCTTCTTCGCCCGCGTGATCGGGATCAACTCGTTCCCCGGGTTCGCCCAGGCGAAGGCCGACTATGTCCTCCCGGTCCCGATGGGGAGTCCGGAGAACTACTACGGCGTCTTCGGCAAGATCCGGCACCCCGGCGGCGGCATCACCCAAGTCACGACGAACACCTTCAACAACGTCACGACGGCATGGTTTAGCGCGGCGTCGTCGAAGGGCACGACCCGGTGGACGACACCCCGGGAACACCTACACGAGCAACGATGTCTGGGCGACCTCGGCGACCGCCAACCAGTACCAGCAATGGGGCAACTTCGGAATCACCCTGGCCGGCACGGTGACGAACATCGACGGGATCGAAGTCAGCGCCGAAGTCAGCAGCCGGGCCGGCACGGGCACGACCTGCACAGATCCAGTACGAGCTGTCCTGGAACAACGGGCGGCACGTACACGACCGGGTCCGGAGGCGTCAAGACGACGCGCGGCGCTCGACGACCACGGACACGTACGACGTCGATGGGCAACGCGACCGACACCTGGAACCGGTCACCTGGTCGACAGGTGACCTCACGAACGCCAACTTCCAGATCCGCGCCCGGACGATCAAGCCGTCACCGCGACCGTCTGCCCCAGCGCGACCCTGCACCGGATCGACCACCTGCGTGTCCGCGTGACGTACGACTACACGACGACGACGTCCACCTTCATCCCGGACGTCAACGTCGCGAGCCCATACGGCGCGGCCCTGACGCCTCGCGGCTTCTGGGGAACGATGCTGACCGAGGGCGCCGAGTCCATCAACGGCGACGCTTACTCGCCGTTCTACGACACGCGCACCAGCACAACAACCCAACTTCGACCCGACCACCTACTACGACTACGCCGTCGAGATGCCGGCCGGCTCGAGCAGCGGCGAGGTCTGGATCTACGACCCCGGCTTCTGCGCGGTCGACTCGGATGAGGGCACCGGCGACCGGTACTTCGGCAACACCAACACCGCGGCTCGAACGGGATCAGCGCGTACTATTCGCTGTACGACACGAAGAACACGCTGTACGACTCGACGGACGACACGTCGTGGCCACGAGCGGCAGCCATTCGCGAACATGAACGGCGCCGACACCTCGATGATGGCGAGCCCCGGCTCCTTCTCGATGACCAACCTCAACGACTGCTCGGACGCGACGATCGGCGACAACACGGCCAGCCCGTACTACTACCACAACCGCTGGTGGCAGCTCGCCGGCGGCCTCGCGGGCGGGACGACGTACCGCGTCCACACGCAGTCGACCGACCCGAGCAACGTCAACGCGCAGAAGAACATGAACGGCCAGAACAGCTTCGCGATCTGGACGAAGGCCACAGGCGGCACGCCCAAGGTCCACGGCCTGGGCGCCATGGAGGCGTACACGCCGCTCGACCCGAGCACCAGCGCCGAGTTCTACCTCGCCCAGATCGGCGCCGAACACGCCGGCAAGACGATGGAGATCAAGCTCTGGGACCCGGGTGACACGAACAGCCTCTCGGCGAACCTCCAGATCGATGATCCCGACTCCGCCGGGTACACGGCCGCGAGCTTGAACTACACCGCCGCCGTCGGGACCACGAACACGAATGCCAGTTCCTGCGGCAGCACGAACGTCACCGGCGCGTCCAACATCCCGACCAATACGGGCGGTTCGGGCGGCCAGAAGTTCGGCGGGCTGCTGGGTCACGATCCTCATCCCGATCCCGGCCACCTACACCGCACCCACGCCGCCCGGCGAGGCCGAACCCGGGTGGTGGAAGATCCGCTACAACATGGGCAGCGGCTCCGCGAGCGCCTTCGACCTCACCACCTGGCAGGTCCAGATCCGCGGCAACCCGGTGCACCTCGTCCTTCCGTAGACCGTCGCCCACTTCGGGCCGAAGCACCGAGCCACGACCCCCTCACCGTTCGCGGGAGGGGGTCGACTCGTTCCTCGGGCGGCGGCGGCAGGGTAGCCCGGGAACGCCGACCTTGCGGCGGACCTTACATTCGGCGGGCCCGAATCAGGACCTTTGGCGAACCCGGCGCGAACGACCTCGCCCCTAGGAGGGCCCCGGACCGCACCGTAGTCTCGGGTCGTGATCCGAATCCGTGACTCCCGACACCATCGCGAGCGTCGCCGCGGGCAGACGCTTGTCGAGTTCGCCCTCGTGTTCCCGCTGTTCTTCACGCTGTTCATGGGCGTCGTGGAGTTCTCCTTCACCTTCAACGCCATCCTCTCGGTGACCTTCGCCTCGCGCAACGCGGCTCTCGCCGCGGCCGAGGCCGGCAACGCCGCCGGTGCGGACTGCGTGGTCCTCTCCGGGATCGAACGCGACATCACCGCCCCGGCCGACCACGCCAGGGTCAACAAGGTCGAGGTGTATCGCGCGACCCAGACCGGCGATGCCTACGCCCCACCGGAGATCACGACCTGGACCCGGTCCGGCTCGACCGCCTGCACCTTCCCGGACGGAACGACCTCGACCCTGCCCTACACGCTGACATCGAACGGCTATCCGACCGCCAACCGCTGCAACGTCATCGGGGGCTGCCCGATCGGCGGCCACACGACGGTGGACTACGTGGGCGTGCGCATCTACTACACGCACGTCTACGTGACGCCCGTGAAGACCTTCCTCGGTGCCGGCGGGACGATGTCCTTCGACCGCGGCAACGTGATGCGCATGGAGCCGGTGCTGTGAGCCTGCGACGGGCGACTCGAGAAGGTCGCGACGTGGCAGGCCAGAGCCTGGTCGAGTTCGCCATGGTCGTGACCGTCGTGATGCTCTTCCTGCTCGGCCTGCTCGAGTTCGGGTTCGTCTTCGACCATCACCTCACGCTCGAGTACGCCTCGCGCGAAGGGGCGCGCTCGGGCTCCGCGCTCGCCAACGGCGGCGGGATCGTCGGGTGCGGCGCCGGTCAGTCGCCGAATGCGGCGACGGTCGACCCCCAGATCGTCGCGGCCGTCCAGCGTGTCCTCACGTCGCCTGGGTCGCAGGTGGTCCCGAGCCGGGTCTCGTCCATCCGGATCTACAAGGCGGACAGCGCGGGCAACGAGACGGGCGGCGCCGCGAACGTCTGGATCTACCAGGCCGGCGGCGGCCCGACGGTCGACGGCAAGGTCCTCGACTTCAAGAACCAGTCGACCGGATGGGCCGCGTGCTCCCGGGACAACGGCGGGACGCCCGATTCGATCGGCGTCAGCGTCGCCTACAACTACCAGCTCGTCACCCCGCTCTCGGCCGTCATGGGCTTCTTCGGCGGCGGCGCCGGGCCTACGACGATCCCGATGAGCGACCGAACCATCATGGCGCTCAATCCAGGGAACTGACCGATGACCTTCTTCTCGCGACACCCGCACAAGGCCGATCCGAAGCGACGCGCATCCCGCGGCCAGATCGTCATCCTGTTCGCCGGCGCGATCATCGTGTTCGTCGGGCTTGCCGCGGTCGTCATCGACGTCTCGTGGTACTGGGCAAATACGCTTCGGATGCAGCGCGCCGCGGATGCGGCGGCGCTCGCCGGCGTCGTCTACCTGCCCGGCAACCCCTCGCTCGCCATCTCCACCGCGCGGGCCGAGGCCACGAAGAACGGCTACGCCAACGGCGTGGGCGGTGTGGCCGTCACGCCGGTCCAGGATCCGACGAACTCCCGCCGTCTCAAGGTCACGGTGAGCGGGCCGATCGGAACGTACTTCGCCAAGGTCCTCGGCATCAACTCGTGGCCGGCCGCCCGCGACGCCAAGGCGGACTTCGTGCTCCCGGTGCCGATGGGCAGTCCGCAGAACTACTACGGCGTCGGGACGCTCAAAGGCACGACGGTCAACACGTCGACCACGCACAACTACAACAGCCGGAACTCCGGCCTCGACGTGGCGACGAGCTCGCCGGCGGGGACCCCGTGGGTGGCGAGCACCGGCACGCTCGTCGCGGCCGTCAACAGCTCGAACACGGCGTACGACTACACCACGACGAACAACGCCACCCAGCAGTTCGGCGGGTTCGGGCTGAACACCGGGCTCCCGGCCGGCGAGGCCATCAGCGGCAACATCACCGGTCTCCAGGTCACGCTGACGAAGGCCTCCGTGTCGGCCGCGTGCGCGACCACGAAGATCGGCGTCGCCCTGTCCTGGGATGGCGGCTCCTCGTGGACGACCGTGACCGCGCAGACCGCCAACCTGACCACGACCACCGCCAACACGACGTTCGGCACCAGCACGGCGACGAGCTTCTGGACGGGGCACACGACGTGGACCGCGGCCGACATCAGCGACGCCAACTTCCGTGTCCGCCTGACCGGCCTCAAAGGCTGTGCGACCGCCGGGACGCAGCTTCGGCTCGACCAGCTCCAGGTCCAGGCGTGGTACACGACGGACAACCCGACGACGACCACGACGGTCGACCCCGACCCGACGGCCCGCAACGTCAACGACCCCGCGACGGGCAGCGCGCTCACCTCTCAGGGCTTCTGGGGCGCGGTGATCACGAAGGGCGGCGACCGCGGCAACGGCGACCGGTACAGCCCGGCGAACAACGGCGGGAGCGCCAACGCGGAGTACGACGCGCGCGGCTACGACTACACGATCGAGGTCGGCGTCAGCGGCAAGGTGTCGATCTACGACCCGACGTTCTGCGCGACCGGCAACAACACGTCCGGCGGATCGTACGGCGCGGGCGATCACTGGATCGGCACGGCCGGACGCCCGGTGACGACGGTGTTCACGCTCTACGGCATCAACAACACACCCCTGGACACGACCGACGACATCGCCATCACCTCGTCCGGTTCGATGTTCGCGAACGAGACGCAGGCGGACTACAGCGGCAATTACGGGCAGCCGGCCGGCTTCTCCGCCGTCGGTTCGGGCACGTACACGAACTGTGCGACCAATCCCTATCACAACACCTGGTGGCCGATGGCGACCGGGCTCGCCGCCGGCACGTACCGCCTCAACGTCACCACCAGCGACGCCGGGAACAACACCACCAGCGCCGAGAACATGTGGTCGCTCTGGGTCTCCGGCGGGAGCAAGCCCCGCGTCTATGGCGGCGGCCGCATGGCGGCCTACAACAACCTCGAGGCCGGCACGCAGCGGTTCTACCTGGCCCAGATCGCCGCGGTCCATGCCGGCAAGACGATGGTCATCGAATTGTTCGACCCGGGTGACATCAGCGGCGACGGCTACCTCAGGATCCTGAGTCCCGATGGGAATGCCTACAACTACGCGACGTTCTCGTACGTGGCGGACAACGGGCGCTCCGGCACCAACGTCACGCAGGTCCAGACCGCTGCCAGCGGGACGAGTTACTACAACAACTCGGTCCTCACGATCCAGATCGCGCTCCCGTCGAGTTACGGCAGCGGCGGCCTGCGCCCATCCGGCGAGACCGAGGACGGCTGGTGGAAGATCGAGTACCAGGTCGGCGGCGGCAACGACACGACGACCTGGCAGGTGAGCATCCGCGGCAACCCGGTCCACCTCGTCCTTCCGTAGCTCGGGGCGCCGCTAGACTCGGGGCATGTGCGGCAGGTTCACCCAGGAGCGACCCGCGTCCGAGCTCGCCGAGATCTTCGGCGCGGAGCCGCTCGTCGACGACCCGGGCGCCCGGTACAACGTGGCCCCGACCGATGAGGCGCTCGTGGTCGTCCAGCGCGAGGAACGACGGGCCATCACCGCGTATCGCTGGGGCCTGATCCCGCACTGGGCGGACGACGCCAAGGTCGGCTCCAGGATGTTCAACGCCCGCGCCGAGACCCTCACCTCGAGCCCCGCCTTCCGCGACGCCTTCAAACGAAAGCGCTGCCTGGTCCCGGTGGACTCGTTCTACGAGTGGAAGCGCGAGGGCACGGTCCGTCAGCCGTACCGCGTCGTCCGAGACGACCGGGCCCCGCTCGCCCTCGCCGGGCTGTGGGCCGGATGGCGCGACCCGGCGACCGAGACGGTGCGCCGCACGTTCACCATCATCACGTCCCGTCCGAACGAGGCCCTGCACGACCTGCACGATCGGATGCCCGTCATCGTCCCACGCCGGTCCTGGGATCGATGGCTCAGCGCCGACCCGGACGATGCCGGCGAATTGCTCGCGATCCTCGAGCCGTCCGACGACGTCGAACTGGATATCTATGCAGTCCCCACGCTCGTCAACGACGTCCGGAAGGATGGGCCGGCGCTCATCGAACCGCTGGAGGCGACCGAGCCCGGGACCGACGCCGGCTGAGCCACACGGCGACGACGCCCCGAGACACCATCCGCCGCACCCGCCCGTCCGTAGGGACCAGCATGACCGCCCTCGCCGTGGATGTCGGGAACGTGTGGCAGAATCCACGTCTCACCCGCCAGGAGCCCACGTTGCCCGTTCGCGAGCCGCCATCGGCGGAACAACGCGCCATCGACGTCGCTCTGCTCGGCCGCATCCGGGACGGTGACGCGGCCGCGCTGTCCGATCTGTACGCCAGGTTCGGCAGTCCCCTCTACTCCCTGGCGTATCAGGTCGTCCGCGACGCCGGGGCGGCGGAGGACATCGTCCAGGAGGTCTTCATGGCGGTCTGGCGGAGCGCCGGCCGCTTCGACCCCGCCAAGGGCTCGCCGGCCGGGTGGCTCTTCTCGCTGGCCCGGCACAAGGCGATCGACCTGCTTCGCCGCGAGACGACGGCTCGCTCTCGAAGCGTCGATGTCGACCTGACGCTCGAACCGGCCGCCGAGGACGTCGAGCACGAAGCGTGGCTGGGCATCCGACGCGACCGGACCCTCGAGGGCCTGAGCGCGCTGCCGGAGGCGCAGCGCGAAGCCGTCGAGCTGGCATTCTTCGCGGGCCTCACGCACGTCGAAGTGGCCGAGCGGCTCGGGATCCCGCTCGGCACGGCCAAGACGCGCATCCGGTCCGGCCTGCTTGCGGCTGCGCGACCTGCTCGGCGACTCGGTCAGCGAGGTCGCGCCATGATCGGCGAGATGGATCATCAGGCGTATCTGGAGCTGCTGGCCGGCGAGGCGCTCGACGACCTCGACCCGACCGAGGTCGCCCGACTCTCCGCCCACCGCGACGGCTGCGCGATCTGCGCCGAGACCGCCGCTGACCTCGACGACACGCTCGTCGCCCTGGCGGTCGCGGTCCCGCAGCGGCCGGCGCCGGCCGGACTCGAGGCACGGATCATGGCGGCCGTCGCCGCCGAGCCTCGGACCTCACCGTCGGCCGAGATGGCGACGGCGGCGGCGATGACGGCCGCAGCGACGGCGGCGGCGATGACCCCGGTACCGGCGCGCGTCGACGAACCCAGGAGCCGATGGAGCGCCTTCCGGGATCGATGGGCCGTCGCCGCCGTCGGCGCGACGGCCGTCGCCCTCGTCCTCGTGATCGTCGGCGCCTCGCTGGCGACGCAGTTGCGCGACCTTCGGTCGACCGTGGCCACCCAGGACGCCGCGATCGCGGTCCTTGCGGACCCGAACCACGTCGTGGCCCCGCTCGCCCCGGAGAACGGCTCCACCGCCACCGCGATGGCCGTCTACGTGCCCGACACGACCGAGTCGTACGTCATGGCGACCGGCCTCGCCGCGACCCCGACTGGCAAGGTCTACCAGCTGTGGTCCGCGGATGCCGCGGGCGTCCACCCGCTCGGCACCTTCACGTTCGATGGGAACGGGACGTTCGTCGCGCCGTTCGGCGTGGACCTGTCCGGCTCGGCCGCCGCGATGGTGACCCTCGAGCCGGCGGGCGGGTCCACCGGCGAACCCGGCCCGCAGGTCGTCTTCGGGGAGTTGCCGGCCGCCTCGAGCTAGTCGGCGGGGTCGACGGGCGTCCAGCCCGCGCGAGACGCGACCGCCTCGGCGAACGCCGACCCCGGGTCGACACCGGCGTCGAGACCGACGGCGAACGTGCCGACGAGCATCGCGAAGGCGTCCTCCGGGTCCGCCGCCGGCGCCTCCAGGACGATGGATGGCTCCGGCAGCCACTCGGGGACGCCCTTCCCCGCGGCGAGGACGAGGACGAGGCTGCCGCGACCCCAGCTCGCCGCGTCCGCCGCCGGCTGGACGGTCCGGGCGTCGAGGGGATCGGTCATGACGATCGTGGTGGCATCGGACAGATAGCGAAGCGCCAGATCGATGTCGGACGGGTCGAGCGTGGACGCCCCGGCGCCGGCGGGCCCTCGCAGGGTCGCGACGTGGGCGACACCGGCAGCCGAAAGCGCGTGCAGCCGCCGATCGCCATCGGCGTCGTCGGCGATCTTGCCGACGAATTCGACCGTCCCGTTCGCCGCCGCGGCTGCCACGGCGATCGATGCCGCCATCGGCCAGCCGGAGGGGTCGACGACGACGATCATGCCCCCAGCGTAGCGTCCCGCAGCGACCGAGAGGCGACGGTCGACACCCGCGGCCTCGATCAGCCCGGGCCGTGCCCGCCGTCGTTGGTGGTGTCGCTGTCGGGCGTCTCGCTGGGCTCGGGCGTCTCGTTCGGCTCCGGCGTCTCGTGCCCGTCCGGCGTCCCGGTGGGTCGCGGGGTCCTGGTGGGCCGCGGCGTCCTGGTCGGCTCCGCGGTCTTCGACCCGCCGTGATCGTCGGTCGGCTCGGCCGACCCGGCGCCGTGATCGTCCGTGGCGCCCGGCTCGGCGGTCCCGGACGGATCCGGGGAGGACTCGGGCTGGTCGGGCGACACCTCGGGCGACTGCGTGGGCTGCGGCAGCCTGGGCGTGGTTTCCAGGGGCGTCGGGCTGACCGGGATGACCGGCACCGCCGGCCGATCCGGGCCGCTCGGCGAGGTCAGGACGTTCACGGCACCGATCGCCGCGACGGAGGCCAGTGAGCCCGTCGCGAGCACGACCAGCAGGACGAACGCCAGCGCCTGGGCGCGGACCGCGACCGGTCGGCCGCCGCTCGTCCCCACGCGCCAGGCGGCCCTGACCGATGCGGCGAACGCGACGAGCCGCCCGCCGAACCCGGGGCTCGCGGGCCGCACCACCAGCTTGGGTGGGGCTTCGGCGGCGATCGCCGCCATGACGCGGTCCTCGAAGCCCACCGTCGGGCTGATCTGGTCGCGCACGCTGAAAGCCTCGAGCTCGCGTGCGGCGGCATACGCCTGGGCCAGCTCCGCGTCCGACGGCCCCGGGCCCTCGTCCGGACGAAGTTCGCCGGGATCGAACCGGCGTCCCGGCCCGGTCATCGGTCGGCCCCCTCGGCCAGCGCCGCGCGCAACCGCAGCAGCCCTCGATGGAGGTGCGTCTTCACGGTCCCGAGCGGGCGCCCGGTCTGGGCCGCGATCTCGTCGAGGCTGAGCTCGCCGAAGAAACGGAGCGTCACGACCTCGCGGTACGGCTCGGGGAGGCCCGCGACCGCGGCCCGGACGTCGGTCGCGCGTTCCCCTCGGAGCGCGAGCGACGACGGGTCGGTCGTGGGCATCGACTCGAACGACACCTGGTCCATGGCTTTCGTGATCGGGTCGGTCTCGGACCCGTCCTCGCGCCCGAACGGGTCGCGCCAGGCCACGGTCCGTCGCTGGCCAGCCTTGCGCAGGGCGATCCGGACCGCGATGCGGGTCAGCCACGCACCGAACGGGCCGTCTCCCCGCCAGCTGGCAAGCGATCGATACGCCGTCACGAAGGCCTCCTGGGCGGCGTCCTCGGCGTCGTGCAGGTCGCCCAGGACCCGATGGCAGGCCCGGACGACGTGGGCACCCTCCCGGTCCACGAGGACCCGGAAGGCCTCCCGATCCCCGCCAAGGACGGCATCGACCGTCGCTCGGTCTCCGCCGGCCTCGAGCGACCGATCTGGCGGCGCGGGTCGAGAAGCGCTGATGGGCGGGCTCCCGGGATCAGGGTCTGGCCAGGCATCGGACGTGACCGGCCGGCCCGCTCCAAGTGTGCCTTGGAAGGGGCCGGCCCATCGAGGGACACGATCGTCCACCCAGGTCCGTCGGGTTCGCGATCCGGCTAGTCGTCGCTGCCCCCGTCGCCGCCGCCGCCCTGGCCGCTGTCGCCGCCGTGGTCGTCGTTGGCATCCTCGGCACCGTCGTGGCCGCTGTTCGAGCCGTGATCGTCGGCCTGCTCGCCCTGGTCCGTGCCGTGGTCGTCGTTGGCGTCCCCGGCGCTGTCCTTGCCGCTCGTCGTGCCGTGGTCGTCGTTGGCGTCCTCGGCCTGGCCAGTGGCGTGGCTGGTGTGCTTGGTCTCGGCCGACTCGGCCGTCTCGGCCGGCTCGGCGGTCTCGGCCGGCTCGGCCGTCTCGGCTGCCTCGTCGGTGGCCGTCGGCTCGGCCGTCTCGGTGGCTTCCGGCTCGGTCGCCGCGTCCGTCGCGGTCGGCGCGGCCCCGGTCACGACGCGCGTCCCATCGTCGCTCCCACTCGTCCGTACCAGCCCGTCAGCCGCGAAGGCCCCGCCGACCACCAGGAAGGTGGACACCAACGCGACCCCAAGGCCGCGGATCCATCGAGCATCGTTGCGCATCGTGTCTTGACTCCCGTCTCGGCCGGTCTCGTGACCGACCTCTACGCGACTGAGACACGCGCGGGAGAGAAGGTTTCAGTCCACCTCGGCGGAGGTGGTGTCCGCGGTCACCGGCTCATCCGACGTTCCGGGCAGCGACGGCTCCTCCGCGCCTGCCGTCGGTCCGGTCTCCGACCCGGCATCCACGGCATCGGATCCGGCGCCGGCCTCGACGCCGTCGGCAGCGGCGGCGGGTGCCGGCCCCGCCGCCCCGGTCACGTCGTCGGGCTCGATGACCATCGTCCCCAGCCCTTCGGCCTCGAGCGCGGCGCCGAATGCGTCGACATCGCCCACGAGGACGATCGCCGCGCCATCCACGTCGACGTGGTCGCGCGCGGCGGCCGCGACCGCATCGATGCCGACCGCCTCGATCCGGGAGCGGTACCCGATCAGCTCGTCGACCGGCAACCCGTGGACGACGAGGCCGGTCAGGGCCCCGACGACCGCCGAGGCGGTCTCGAAGCGCAGCGGGAACACGCCGATCAGGAAGTCGCGGGCCGCGTCGAGCTCGGAGGCGCTGACCGTGGTGTCGCGCATCCGCTCGAGCTCGGCGAGTGTGTCGAGGATGGCCGGCACGGTCGACTTCGGTGTTGACCGCGGCCCGCGCCGCGAACGGGCCCGACGGCGCGGCGCAGGTCGAACCCGGCACTGGCGCCGTACGTGTAGCCCTTCTCCTCACGGAGCTTCATGTTCAGGCGCGAGTTGAACAGGCCGCCGAGGATCGCGCCCATCACCGAGAGGGCGTGGAAGTCCGGGATCCGGCGGCGAAGACCGCGATGCCCGATCCGGATCTCGGTCTGGACGGACCCCGGCCGGTGGACCACGCGGACGAGGCGGCCGGACGACGACGGCGCGTCGTCGATCGCCGCGACCGGCCGGATACCCGAGCCGTCGCCCCAATCCTCGAACAGCCGCGAGACCATCGCCGGCACGTCCTGGCCGCCGAGGTCACCGCCGACGACGAGCGTCGCCCGCCGCGGGTCGAGCCCGGCCGCCCACGCGCGCCGAAGCGTCTCGGGTGTCAGGCCCTCCACGGTCTCTTGGGTGCCGCCGGCGGGCCGGTGGTACGGCGCCGACGCGGCGTAGATCGTGCCGATGAAGGTCTCCTCCGCGCGCCGACGCGGGTCGGCCTTGGCCTGGAGGAGGTCGTTCAGACGCTCGTCACGGAGCCGCTCGACGTCCGCGGCCGGGAACGTGGGCCGCAGGACGAGCTCGGCGAGCAATCCGAGGGCCGCCGGAAGCCGTTCCGCGGGCACATCGACGCCCGCGGTGAAGGCGTCCCAGCCAGCCTCGGCGTGGAGCGAGGCCCCGAGCCGCTCGGACGCCTCGATCAGGGCGATCGCGTCGTAGTGCTCGGTGCCCTCCGAGAGGGCGCGGGCGGCAAGGACCGTGGCCCCTGCCTCGCCGGCGGGCTCGTCCACGGCCCCGGTCGGGAGGACCAGCGACGCCGAGACGAGCGGCCGGCCCGGCAGGTCCGCCACGAGGACCCGGAGGCCGTTGGCCAGCCGATGGTCGCCGACCGTCGGGAAGTCGTAGGGCCGCGGCGCGCCGACCGCCGGTCGGTCGGCGATGACGTAGCCGTCGCGGCGTGGCGCGTCGGCGTCCTGCGTCGGGCTCATGCCGCCACCTCGTCGGTCTCGCTCGCGGTGTCGTCGTCCGTGAGGGCGTCCGAGTCGGCGGCCGGCCCCTCGGGCAGGTAGGTCAGGACGAGGCGATTGTCGGGCCGGAAGACGTCGGCGGCCGCCGCGCGGATCGCCTCGGGCGTCACCGCCAGGTACCGCGGCAGCATCCGGTTGATGAGGCCGGGGTCGTCGAAGAGCGTCGTGTACATCGAGAGCCGGTCGGCACGCTCGTCGACGCGCTGGAGCGCCCCGAGTTCGTCCGCCTCGACCAGGGCGTGCGCGCGGGCGAGCTCGTCGTCGGTCACCGGCTCGGTCGCCAGGCGCTCGAGCTCCTCGTGGAAGGCCGCCTCGACCCTCGCGACGTCCACGCCCGGTCGCACCGTCGCCCAGCCGGCGCAGATCGACGCGCCGCCGATGAAGCCGAGGCTGAACAGCGCGACGTCCTGGGCGAGCCGCTCGGTCCGGACGAGGCGCCGGTCGAGCCGGCTCCCCTTCCCGCCCGCGAGGATCTGGCTGGCGATGTCGAGCGCGTCCAGGCGCGGGTCGCCGTAGGCCGGGGCCCGGAACGCGATGTAGACGCGCGGAAGCGGGACGCGGTCGTACACCGTCTCTCGCCGCTCTCCGCCAAGGGTCAACGGCAGGGACAGGTCGCCCAGCGGCGGGATCGAGGGGTTCGCCGGGATCTCGCCGAAGTACCGTTCCACCGCCGCGAGCGCGCCGGCCGTGTCCACGTCCCCGACGATCGAGATGACCGCGTTGTTCGGGGCGTAGTAGGTCCGGAAGAACGCGATGACGTCCTCGAGCGAGGCCGCGTCGAGGTCGGCCATCGAGCCGATCGTCGAGTGGTGGTACGGGTGCTCCGGCGGGAAGAGGTGCCCCTGGAGCTTCTCCTGCCACGAGCCGTACGGACGGTTGTCGTAGGAGGAGCGCTTCTCGTTCTTCACCACCTCGCGCTGGTTGTCGAGGTTCTCCTGGCTGATCGCGTCGGGCAGCGTCGCCATCCGGTCGGCCTCGAGCCAGAGCGCCAGCTCCAGCTGATGCGCCGGCAGCGTCTCGTAGTAGTTCGTGCGGTCGAGCCACGTCGACCCGTTCATGGTCCCGCCGGCCGCCTGGATGATCGCGATGTGCTCGGCCTTGCCGACATGCTTCGAGCCCTGGAACATCACGTGCTCGAACAGGTGGGCGAACCCGGTCCGACCCGGCTGCTCGTGCTTGGAGCCGACGTCGTACCAGAGGTTGACCGCGACGACCGGGGCGAGGTGGTCCTCGGCGATGATCACGCGAAGGCCGTTGGGCAGGCGGTCGTCGCTGAAGGCGACCGTCGGGACACGAGTGGGCACGCACAGGCTCCTGGGTTCGGGCGGCGGCGCCGCCGGGTCTCGGGCGAGTGCGGACGATCGTAGCGCCTCCGCGGCCCGGGCGATCCGACGAACCCCTTGACACGGCCCGGACCGATGATGTTAGATACATGTCTAACACGAGTTAGGAGTTCGACGACACCTGATGGCCGCCCGCCCCGCCACACGAACCGCGAAGACCAGCGCTGCCCGCGACGCCGGCGCGACGCCGAGTCCGCGAGTCCGCGACCTGCGAATGCCCAGTGCCGGGCCGTCCGTCGAGTGGGACGTTCGCACCGCCTACGACTTCGTCTTCTCGCTGTCCGACGACGCCGGTTCGACCGACGACCTGCCCTCCGCCGACCGGGCGTGGCTGGCCGAGGCGAAGGCGGGCCTTCGCCTCGAGCTGGGCGATGCCACCGAGCTGTACGGCAAGGAGCTGTGCGTGGTCCTCGCGGGCCTCGCGGTGGACCGGCCCGAGGTCACGCGACGCCGCGAGCCTGGTCACGCTGCTCCGCTCGATCCCCGACGAGACCATCGTCCGCCTGATCCTGGGCGAGGACCTGCGCGACCCGGAGCGAGCCGAGATCGCCGAGCGCGCGATCGCGGGCGACGAGGCCGCCATCGACGTGATGATGGAGCGCTTCGTCGCGCACCTCGGCCATGAGAAGAAGCAGTGGTACTCGGAGATCTACCGCGACCCGCGCTCGGTCATCGACCCGGCCGTGGCGGTCCTGTCCGCCTGGCTGCCGATCTTCCAGACGGTCGAGGGCCGGGTGGCCGCGATGATCGCTCGCGACGTCGAGCTCCGCGCCGGCGACCGGGCCACGCTCGGGTCGTTCGAGCTCATCGAGCAGACGACCGGCGGCATCCGCTGGCTGTCCGAGCCCGGCGTGCGGCGGGTGATCCTCGCCCCGTCCTACTTCGCCCGGCCGTACAACTTCCTCTTGGGCAGTGCCGACTGGCGCGTGTTCGGCTATCCGATCTCCGATGAGGCGATCGACGGCGCCGACCCGCTTCGCGCCGCCGCCGGCGGTCGTCCGCCTGCACCGAGCCCTCGGCGACGAGACGCGGCTACGGATCCTGCGGCTGCTCCGCGACCGCGACCTCTACCTCACCGAGATCGCCCAGCAGCTGGACCTCTCGAAGCCGACGATCAAGCACCACCTGGCGCTCCTCCGGTCGGCCGGCCTCGTGACGGTCACGGAGGCCGGCACCGTCATCTACTACAGCCTCAGGCCGGCGCGTCTCGACGATGCGTCGAGCGAGATCAAACGGTTCCTCCTGGGCTGACGCCCGGGGTCGGCTGACCGACTCCCCCGCCGCGACGACCACGTCCGCGGCCCCACCACCGGCGCGACGGCCATCGCGCAGCCCTCAGGGTTAGATAGATGTCTTACAGGAGGAAGGAAACGATGATCGAGTTGACGCACCGGATCGACTACCGGCGCAGCGAGCTGCAAGGGGCGGCCGATGGGATCCATCGGGAGCGTGACGCTCCGGGAGCCCGCGGAGCCGGTCAAGCCCGAGGCGACTCGGGCCATCGAGCGCCCGCGGCCGACCGCGGCGATCCGGCGGACGGAGACGCCGTGCGACGGGGCGAAGGGCGCACACGCGGCCTGACGCCCGTCGCCGTCGCCCTAGACGGGGAGCAGCACGAAAAGCAGCGTGATCACGCCACCGATCGCCGCCGAGTAGCCGAACATGATCAAGGCGGCACGTCGGTCCGCCGCGAGGGCCGCCGATTCGACCACGGTCTCGCGCTGGCCGAGCGGCCCGAAGTTCCGGATCCCGGCCATCGCGAAGCCGGCGCAGAAGTGCCGGCGGGCCTGCTCGAGGCTGACGATGCCGCCGGCCAGGAACGGGAACACCAGCAGGCGCGTCCACGCCGGTGCACCAACGGCCACGAGGACGACCGCGATCACGGCGGCGATGGCGAGGCCGAACAGGCCGGATCGCCGGCGGCGGGTGATCTCCTCGGGTCCGATGTTGCAGACGCCGGGCTGATAGCGCTCCGGGACTGCGGGGTACTGGATCTGCTGCACGTTCACCTCGGCCGGCGCGCTCGACGGCGCGCTCGGCGTGTTCCTCGTAGACTCGCGGCCATGATGCGTCACGTTCTCGATGCGTCGCTCCGGCGCCCTCATGCTCGCGGTCCTCATCTCCCTCTTCGTCGGCGCGGCGGTCGTGGATGCCCACGCCGAGCTGGAGACGGCCACGCCGGCCGACGGCGCCACGGTGGAGGGGTCGCCGCCGGAGATCAGCGGCACCTACAGCGAGCCGATGACGGCGGACGGCAGCTCCCTGAAGCTCGTCGATGCCGCCGGCGACGAGATCGCGAGCGGCGGTGTCGTCGCCGGCGATGACACGAAGATGGCGATCGACCCGGTCCCGGACCTCGCGCCGGGCACGTACCTGGTCAAGTCCACGACGGTGTCGGCCGCCGACGGCGACATCGACCGCAAGAGCTGGTCCTTCACGGTGGTCGCGGCGCCGAGCGCGTCGCCCGAGCCGACGCCGACCGCGACGCCGGCGCCGACCCCCGTCCAGACCGACGCTTCGGTGGCCCCGACCGTGCCGCCCAGCCCGAGCCCGGCCGCCAGCGCCGCGACCGCCGCCCCGAGCGTGGCCCCGACGCTCCGGCGGCCAGCGCCGACACGGGCGGCAGCGCGAGCGGCGGCTCGGACGTCCTGCTGCCGATCCTGGCCGCGCTCGTCATCGTGGCCGTCATCGGCGGCATCCTGTTCACCCGTCGCGATCGATCCACGCCCACCCCGCCATGACGCCCCGGCGCCTCGGGCGTCGTCCGGCCCGGGTCGCCTCCGCGCTCGGCATCACGCTCGGCGTCGCGGCGATCGCCCCGGAGGCCGTGCTGGGGCATCAGCTCAACGCGACGTACACGAGCCGGCTCCCGCTGGCGGTCTACCTCACCGGCGCCGCCGTGACGGTCGGCCTCTCGTTCGCCTTCGTCCTCGCTCGGGATGTCCGGGCCCGGCCCGCGGCGACGACCGCACCGGCACACCTGCCGCCGGCCGCGCTCCGCGGCCTGCTGCGCGCGATCGGTATCCTCGGCTGGCTCTGGATCGTGGCCCAGGGCATCGCCGGCGGGTCGAGCTCGGGCGCCGTCGCACCGCTCTTCCTGTGGATCTACGGCTGGGTCGGCCTCGCCATCGTGTCGGCGTTCATCGGGCCGGCCTGGCACTTCCTCGACCCGTTCTCCACGCTCCACGACGGCGGCGCGTGGCTGCTGCGCCGGGTCGGCGTGGGATCGTGGACGCCCGCGGCCTACCCCGAGCGCGCCGGGCGGTGGCCCGCCTGCATCGCCTTCACGGTGTTCGTGTGGCTCGAGCTCGTCGACGCCGGCGGCGGGACCGCGACGCTCTTCCTCGTGCTGATGGGCTATACGGCGTTCACGCTCGCGATGATGGCGCAGTTCGGGCGCGACGCCTGGCGGTCGCACGGCGAGGTGTTCACCGTGTGGTTCCGCCTGCTCGGCCGGTTGGCCGCGTACGCCCTGGCCGACGAGACCGGCCAGGTGCGCCGCCGGCCGTTCGCCGCGGGCCTCCTCGAGCCGGGCTGGAGTCGGGCGGACGCGGCCCTCGCCGCGCTCGGGGTCGGCTCGATCCTCTTCGACGGCCTGTCCCAGACGCAGTTCTACTTCGACCGTTTCGGGGCGCCGGGGATGGCCGTCAGCACGCTCCTGCTGTTCGCGTGGCTGGGTCTGCTCGTCGCGGCCGCGATGCTCCTGACGCGCTACGTGGGCATCGAGGCGACCGGCGCCGGGCTGCTCCCGATCGCCGTCGGCTATCTGATCGCCCACTACCTGACGTACCTGCTCATCGACGGCCAGGGCATCCTCGTGGCGATCTCCGACCCGTTGCAGCGGGGCCAGGACCTGTTCGGGACGGCGTTCCACGAGCCAACGGGGGCGTGGTTGCCCCCAGGGCTCGTGTGGACCGTGCAGCTCGCCGCCGTCGTGGGCGGGCACATGCTCGGGGCGTGGGCCGGCCACGTGAACGCCGCCGAGCACGCCCCGCCTGGCCTCGACGCGCGGCGTCTCACGCGGCGCGAGATCCCGCTGGCGGTCGTGATGGTCGCCCTGACCACGCTGACGCTGTGGTCGCTCGGCCAGGCCCTCGTGGTCCAGGCGCCGGCTGCATCCGCGCCTGCTGCGGCACCGGCCGGACTGATCGACCTAGGCGTGCACCGCGATGCCGCCCGGGACCCACTCGTCGAGCGAGCGCACGTCTGAGAGGCGGGCCGCGATCTCCGGGTCCAGCGCCTCGGCCGCCGCGACCGCGGTCTCCATCGCCGTGAGGCACAGGATCCCCTCGGCGGTGGCCGCGAGCCGGATCTCCGCGGCATCGCGGACGGCCCCCGAGCGCGGCGTCGGGGTGTTCACGACGAGCCGGACCTCGCCGCTCGCGATGAGCTCGAGGATCGCGGTCTCGCCGAGGGCCTCGTCGGCGGCTTCGCCGAGCTTCGCCACCGGCCGGGCCTCGTAGCCGGCCGCGGCGAGGGCCGCACGCGTCCCGGGCGTCGCCGCCATCCGGTAGCCCGCCGCCGCGAGCGCGGCCGCGAGCCGGCCGAGGCTCGCCTTGTCGCGATCCGCGATCGAGAGCAGCGCGAGCGCGCCGCCCGCTCCCGGTCGCGGTGGCACCAGTGCCGCCCCGAGGAGCGCCTTCGCGAGGGCGACGCGAGGGTCCGTGTGCAGGCCGATGACCTCGCCCGTGGACTGCATGCCCGGCCCGACCGACGGGTCGACGCCGCGGAGCTTGGCCGTCGAGAACGCCGGGGCCTTCACCGCGACGAAGTCCGGCTCGGGGCGGAGGCCGCCCGCCCAGCCGAGCTCCGGAAGCGTGGCCCCGAGCGAGATCCGCACGGCCAGCTCGACCATCGGCACACCCGTGACCTTGGACAGGAACGGGACCGTCCGGGAGGCGCGTGGGTTGACCTCGATGAGGTACACGCCGTCGTCGCGGACGATGAACTGGGCGTTGACCAGGCCGCGCGCGCCGAGCGCGAGCACGATGCGCTCCATCGTGGCGACGATGAGCGCCTGGTCGCCCGCGGACACGTTCTGTGGCGGGAACAGGCCGACCGAGTCGCCCGAGTGGACGCCGGCCCGCTCGACGTGCTCCAGAAGGCCCGGGATGAGCACCAGCTCGCCGTCCGAGACCGCATCGACGTCGACCTCGACGCCCTCGAGGTACCGGTCGATCCGCACCGGCCGGTCGGGATCCACGACGGTCGCCATCGCGAGCTGGCGCTCGAGGTCCTCGGGCGAGTAGCAGAAGTCGATCGCGAGGCCGCCGATCACGAACGATGGCCGGACGATGACCGGGTAGCCGATGCGCTCCGCGAGGGTGAGGGCCTCGTCCACGCTGTGCGCCATGCCGCCCTCGGGCTGCGGGATGCCGAGCCGGTCGAGCAGCGCGGAGAAGCGCGTGCGCTCCTCGGCCTGGTCGATGGCCTCCAGGTCCGAGCCGAGCAGCGGGACGCCGGCGGCGGCCAGCGGCGCGGCGAGGTTGAGCGGCGTCTGGCCGCCGAACGCGACCACGGCCGGCAGCAGCGGGACGCCGTCGGGCGATTCGGCGTCGATGACGCTCATGACGCTCTCGGGGTCGAGCGGCTCGAAGTACAGGCGAGACGACGCGTCGAAGTCGGTCGAGACGGTCTCCGGGTTCGAGTTGATCATCACCGCGCGCCAGCCGGCGCGGCGGAGCGTGTCCGCGGCCTGGACCGCGCAGTAGTCGAACTCGATCCCCTGCCCGATCCGCACCGGCCCGGAGCCGATCACGAGCGCCGCGGGCCGCTCCACCGGCGGCGCCTCGGGGGCGGATCCGGCGGCGGCGTAGGTCGCGTAGAAGTACGGCGTCTCGGCGGCGAACTCGGCGGCGCACGTGTCGACCATCGCGTAGCCCGGGCGGATCCCGAGGGCCAGCCGCGCGGCCCGGAGCGCGTCGCCGGTCGTGCCGGCGAGTCCCGCGAGCTCGCGGTCGCCGAACCCGGCCCGCTTGACGGTCGCGAGGAGCGTCGCCGCCTCCGCGTCCGTCGGGTCGGCGAGGCGTGGGCCCGTCGCCGTCACCTCGGCCTCCAGCGCGACGTTCCGGCCCATCTCCGCGAGGAACCACGCCGAGATGCCGGTCGCCTCCCCCACGGTCGCCTCGGGCACGCCCCGCCGGAGCAGGCCGAGCAGCCGCCACAGCCGGCTGTCGGACGGCTCGAGGAAGCGCTTGAGGACGATCGGGGCCGCGGTCCGCTGGGCGTGGCGGGTGGACTCGCAGGCCTGTCCCGCCTCGTCGACCCACCGGATGGGCTCGTCGGCCTCCGGGTCGCCGGCATAGACCCCGGCCAGATAGTCGAACGTGGGCGTCCAGCTCGCGTCCTCGGCGAGCGGCCCGACGCCGGCCTGTTCGAGGCCGCGCAGGGCCTTGTTGAGCGCCGACCCGAACGTGCGGTCGATCGCCATGACCTCGCCGGTCGCCTTCATCTGGCTGCCCAGCGTCCGGTCGGCGCCCGGGAACTTGTCGAACGGGAAGCGCGGCAGCTTGACCACGACGTAGTCGAGCGCCGGCTCGAACGCCGCGACGGTCGTCCCGGTGACGACGTTCGGGATCTCGGCGAGCCGTCGGCCGATGGCGATCTGTGCCGCGACCCGCGCGATCGGGTAGCCCGTCGCCTTCGAGGCGAGCGCGGACGAGCGCGAGACCCTCGGATTGACCTCGATCACCGCGTACTCGGTCGAGTCCGGCGAGAGCGCGAACTGGACGTTGCAGCCGCCCTCCACGCCGAGCGCCCGGATGATCGCGAGGGCCGCGCTGCGCAGCCGCTGGTGGACCGCGTCGGTCAGGGTCTGGACCGGCGCGACGACGATCGAGTCGCCGGTGTGGACCCCGAGCGGGTCGACGTTCTCCATCGAGCAGACGGCGATGCACGTGTCGTCGGCGTCGCGCATGACCTCGTACTCGATCTCCTGCCAGCCGACGAGGCACTTCTCGACCATCACCTGGTCGATCGGGCTGGCCCGCAGACCGGCGCGGATCCGCTCGCGGTACGCCGCCTCGGTCTCGACGATGCCGCCGCCCGTGCCGCCGAGCGTGAACGCGGGTCGGACGATGGCCGGGAGACCGATCTCCTGGAGGGCCCGCTCGACGTCCTCGGCCGTCTCCACGATCCAGCTCGGGGCGTACGGCTGGCCGAGACGGTCGAGCAGGTCGCGGAAGGCCTCGCGGTCCTCGGCCATGCGGATGGCCTCGAGGGGCGTGCCCAGGATCCGGATCGGGTAGCGGTCGAAGACGCCGGCCTCGGCCAGGGCGGCGGTCAGGTTCAGCGCGGTCTGCCCGCCGAGGCCCGCGAGCAGGCCCTCGGGCTGCTCCTTGGCGATGACCGCCTCCACCGCCTCCACGGTCAGCGGCTCGAGGTAGATCGCGTCCGCGACCTGGGGGTCGGTCATGATCGTGGCCGGGTTCGAGTTGACCAGGATCGTGCGGACGCCCTCGGCGCGGAGGGCGCGGCAGGCCTGTGTGCCGGCGTAGTCGAACTCGGCCGCCTGGCCGATGACGACCGGGCCGGAGCCGAGGATGAGGACGGATGCCGGCCGGCCGGGCGGCACCGTCACCGCGACCCGCCCGCGGCCGCCACGAACCGGTCGAAGACCGCGAGCGCGTCGAGGGGACCCGGCGCCCCCTCCGGGTGGTACTGGACCGTCTCGATCGGCAGCTCGCGGTGGCGCAGGCCCTCGACGGAGCCGTCGTTGAGGTTGACCTGGCTCACGCGGAACCCCGACCTGGGCGGCAGCGAGTCCCCGACGACCTGGACCTCGTGGTTCTGCGCCGTGACCTGGACGAGCCCGAGCTCGAGGTCCTGGACCGGGTGGTTCGCCCCGTGGTGGCCGAACCGGAGGCGGCGGGTGTCGGCGCCGGCCGCCCGCCCGACGATCTGGTGGCCAAGGCAGATGCCGAGCAGCGGTCGCCCGTCATCGATGACCGCGCGGGCGAGGGCCACCTGGGCCTCGAGGCGGGCCGGATCCCCGGGCCCGGGCGACAGGATGACGCCGTCGATATCGGCGGACAGGACATCGGCGACCGATGCGGTGTGCGGGAAGACGCGGACTCGGGCCCCGCGGAAGCGCATCGCCCGGACGATGTTGTTCTTCAGGCCGAGGTCCACGATCCCGATCCGCGGCCCGGTGTCCCCGGGAGCCTCGACCTCGGTGATCGAGGGCGGCGAGACCTGGCCCACGAAGTCCTGGTCCTCCCAGCGCGGGACGGCGGCGGCGGCCGCGCGGGCCGCGTCGAGGTCCATCCGCCCGGGCGCCGTCACGATCCCGCGGAGACAGCCGTTCGCGCGGAGGTGCCGCGCCAGCGCACGCGTGTCCACCCCGGCGATCGCGGGGATCGCGTGGTCGCGCAGGAGTGCGGCAAGCTGGCGGGCGTCGTCGAGGACCGCGGCCGTCGCGTTCGCGACGACGAGCGCCCGGAGCCACGGCTGGACCGACTGGTCGTCCGCGACGAGCCGGCCGTAATTGCCGATCAGCGGGTAGGTCATGACGACGACCTGGCCGGCATACGAGGGGTCCGTGCAGACCTCCTGGTAGCCGGTCTGGCTGGTGTTGACGACGAGGTCGCCGCCAGCGGCGACGGGGGCGCCGAACGCGACGCCCGGGAAGACGGTGCCGTCCTCGAGGGCCAGCAACGCCGGCCCGAGGTCGCCGATCCTCGGGTCGACGACGGCACTCGCCCGCGGGGGCGGCGGAAGGAGCAATGGGGCGGTCACCAGGCCCCGGATACGACGAACCCACCGGCCGCGGGGGCTCGGTGGGCGAGGGCGTGCGCAGACATCCAGCCTCCTTCGCCGGCCTCACGGGACCGGTACGCCAGCCTCACAGGACCGGCCTTGAAAGGACCCGCTCAGGGTAGCATCCCGGGGCCCGGCGCGCGGCGTCAGCGGGGCGCCGGAGCGACCGGACCGGGTCGCGATCGGGCGTCAGTCGGCCGGCGGGATCTCGCCGATGTCGTGGTAGATGGCCTTCCCGAGGGATCGGGCGACGGTCACCATCCGGTCGGCCCCGGCGGACGCGCCGCCGATCCGCAGGCAGCCGTCGCAGTGGGACAGGAGCCGCTCGGCGACCGGGTGGAAGATCTCCTCGAAGATCGCGTCGCCGACCTGCTCGGAGCCGGCCGCCTCGATGAGCGGCAGGGCGAACCACTCCCCCATGACGGGCAGGTGCCCTCGGCGGAACAGCTCGAGCGACGCGGCGGTCATCGCGTCGACGTTCGCCTGGATCAGATCCGGGTCGTCACCCGTCCCGGAACGGTACGGACCGGCGACGAGGATCGCGAGAGATCGGCTCACCATGCCGATGGTAGCCGCCGTCATGATGACCGTGCGAATGACCCGTCGCGGCAGAGTCGCCGTCCCGGGCGGGTGTAGGGTGCACGCGTGAAGCGATTGCTGGCGATCGCCCTCCTCGTCGCCGCGTGCCAGGGTGCCACGACGAGCCTCGCACCCTCGACGCCGAGCACGACCCCCGGCGACGCGGCGTCAGCTTCAGTGTCGGACCAAGGCGGCCCGGAGTTCGTGTCTGTCGGGTTCGGCACAGGCGGAACTGGCTGCACCCTCGAAGGCACCGCGTCCTCCTTCCCAGTGGGGGTTCCAGTCCGTACGATGCTGACGCTCTCTCCGGCCCTGCCGACCGGCGGCACCATCACGGTCACCGTGGAGAAGGACGGCGCCGAACTCGAGGCCCCACAGACGATCACGGTGAAGGAACCGGCGCCGTGCCTGTTCGGGACGCTGCCGGACCTTGATGTGGGGCACTACCGCGTGACGTATGCGATCAGCCCGAGCCAGATGCCGCCGGCGAGTGACGGATTTGACGTCACGTCCGATGGGTCGGCATCAGACGCGCCGCCTCCGGCAGGAGGTGCCTCACTTGCCACGCACATCATCGGTCGCCTTGATGGATTGGCAACGCTCGCCGTCACGGATGACGACCTTCAGACGGCGCAATGGGCCATCGACGAGTCTGCCTGGGTCACCGAGAACATGTCGTCCCTCCTCGACCAAGGTGGAACGCTCGAGTCGTACGTCGATGAGCTCACGAAGATGTTGGACACGGTGGCCGCAGGAGGAGATCAGTCGACGGCGATCGGCAGACTCCTCGCGTTGCGAGATGCGATCGCGACCGAGTTCGCTTTGCCTACGCTTGCGCCGACGCCGAGCTCGTCGACTTCGTCTCGGATCGTCTGGTGGTGAGCCCGGAAGGACTTGAACCTTCAACCCAGTGATTAAGAGTCACTTGCTCTGCCATTGAGCTACGGGCCCACGGTTTCGCGCTCCGAGGAGCGAGAGAGCTGGCGCGGTGCCGAGCGACGCCGCTCGAACAGCCGATGATCAGTTCCTGTCACAGAGCCGAATGAAGGAGCCAAGTGACGGCGACGGCACCGACCAGCGGCCCGCATTCTAGCGCGCCGGTCGCCATCGAGCCACCGGCGCCATGTCCTGGCGCGGCGGCCGACGCCCATCCGGGCCCGTAGACTTCGGCGATGCTTACGTCCGGCCACGCCATCGTCTGCGGGCTCGACCACCTCGGGCTGCGAACGGTCGACGAGCTGCGTCTCCGCGACGAGACCGTGGTGGCCATCGGCGAGACGGACGAGGCTGCCGAGCACCTCGGCGAGCTCGGCGTCCGGCTCGTCGTAGGGGACCACCGACTGCCGCGCGTGCTGCGCGAGGCCGGGGCCGCGAGCGCGTCCGTGCTGGTCCTCACCGGCGACGACGACCTCGGCAACCTGAACACGGCGCTCGCCGCCGCCGAGATCAACCCGGGGATCCGCGTGGTCATCCGGATGTTCGACCAGGAGCTCGGCGCCCATATCCCAGAGCTGTTCCCCGACGCCGTGGCGCTTTCGTCTTCCGCGGTCGCGGCCCCGGGGTTCGTCTCGGCCGCCATCGACGGCGAGACCGGATCCCGCTTCCGGCTGGCCGGCCGCGTCCTCACGTCGCGGCGCTCGGGCGACACCGCGGCCGGGCCGGTCAGCATCCCGATCGCTCGACTGCGCGCCGACCGCTCGGTGGAGTTGTTCCCCGATGCCGACCCCGGTGCGCCCGACCTGATCCTGATCGATGTCGCCGGTGCCGACGCGCCGGACCTCGAGGCACCGGCCGATGCCATGCACCGGGACCCCGGCGTGATCGCCCGGCTGCGCGGCCGTGTGGCGGACGTCCGGGCTCGGCTGTCGAGCCCGGAGCGGCGCTTCGTGCGCTTCGCGGCGATCCTCCTGGGCCTCGCCCTCGCGTCGGCGATCTTCTTCTACGTGGTCGCGGGACTCGGTCCGCTCGATGCCGTTTCCTACGCGATCACACTCCTGACGGGCGCCTCCCTGCCGACTGACATCGCCTCGGCCGCGACCAACGTCCCCTTGCGGATCTACGCGATCCTGCTCAGCCTGGTCGGGGCCGCGATCGTCGCGGTCGTCTACGCGTTCATCACCGACGCCCTCATCCGGTCCCGGCTGCTCCAGACGCTCGGCCGTCGCACGGTCCCGGGCAACATCCGGGACCACGTCATCGTGGCGGGCCTCGGTTCGATCGGGTATCGGGTGGCGCTCGGCCTGCGTGCCCGCGGGGTCCCGGTCGTCATCGTCGAGGTGAGCGACGACAGCCGGTTCGTCTCGCCGGCACGGGCAGCGGGCATCCCGGTCTTCGTCGGCGACGCCCGACACCGCGAGGTGCTCGACGAGCTGCGACTTGGGTCCGCTCGGGCGCTCGTCGCCGCGACGAGCGACGACCTCGTGAACCTATCCGTCGCCCTCAACGCGCGTGCCGTCCGTCCGGACCTGCGCGTGGTCGTCCGCGTCTACGACCCGGACTTCGCGATCCGAGTGCAGCACGGCTTCCACATCCGCTTCACGCGGAGCGTGTCGCACCTTGCGGCGCCGGCGTTCGCGGCAGCGGCGGTCGGCTCCGAGGTGGTCGCGACGGTGCCGGTGGGCGACCGGCGGGTCGTGCTGTTCGCGCGCCTGCGCGTTCCGGCAGGATCGATGCTCGAGGGCCGTCTGGCCTCGACCCTCGACACGCCCGGCGCCCTGAAGCTGCTCGCTGTCGCCGATCCGGGCTCCGAGGAGGCTCGTTGGGACTACCCGATCGACGAGGTCCTCGACGCCGGCGAGGAGGTGGTCGTCGCCGCGACCCGAGCCGGCCTCGGCGAGCTGCTCCACCACGCCTCGATGGTCGCCGGGAGCGTGACGGTGACCCCGGACGAGAACGCCGGGACCGACCCTGCGGTCGATCACGGGCTGACCGCGATCGGCAGCGCGGTGGCCGGCGCCGCGGTCGGCGCCGCCACGCGGACCGTGGGCAGCGTCGCCAGCATGGCGGCCGGAGGCGCGTCGGGCGCGATGGCGGTCACGACGAAGGCCGCCTCCGGTGCCCTGGGTGCTGCCGGGGCCGTGGCCAGTGGCGCGGCGACCGCGGCTGGAGCCGTCGGTGGGGCGATCGCCGGAGCGGTCGGCGGAGGCTCCGGCCCGATGCCCACCGCGGCCGAGACCAGAAGGATCACCGGAGCCGGCGATCCTCGAGGACGCCGACATGTCCGCTGAGGCGGTCCCCCGGACGCCGGCCCTCGATGTCGAAACGGCCGGCTCCGACCGCTAGCGTGAGCGGCATGCGTGCGGCTGGTGGATCCGGCGAGCAGCCGTCGACAGCCCCGGTGACCGGGACGCGTCGCAAGCGGGTGGGCCAGGTCGCGCTGGTCATCGCGGTCACACTGTTCGTGGTGACGCGCCTCGCGTTCCTTGATCGCGATGTCCCGCCCTGGAACCTGGCGGAGTACCAGCCGATCGACGAGTTCGGCTACACGATCCCGGCGCTCAACCTCCATCACTACGGGACCTGGACGCACCAGGAGGTCCCGTACGTGCCGCGTGAAGGCTCGCCGATGAACATCCTCGAAAGCCTCGTCACGGGCGCGACCCTGGACCTTGACTGGACGTACTGGGGTTTCCGCGCATCCTCGGTCCTCTTCGCGCTCGTCGCGTTCGCCGCGATGCTTGCGACCGTCCGCCAGCTGGTTCGGAGGGCACGCCGGGACCAGGTCGATCTGCCATTCGACCCGGATTGGATCCTGGTCGGGGCTGGCCTCCTGCTGTTGGTCGACTTCTCCTTCCTCATCGCCGGTCGGATCGTCGAGGCGACGATCGCTCGCCTTGCGGTCGTCACGGTGCTGATCTGGTTGGTCGCCAGGGGCACCTTCCTGGGCCGCGAGCGTTCCTCCGCCAGGACGGTGGTCTTCGGATCCCTCGTCGGTGCCGCGGTCTGGTTCGTCTACGTCTACAACGCGTTCCTGATCCCAGGCGCAGTCCTCGCGGTGGCCCTGTGGGCGGCCCGGGGTGGCACCGGTCGTGACGTCCTTCGCCACGTGGCCCTGTCCCTTGCGGGGATCGCCGCGTCGACGCTCGCCTACTTCGCGGTCGTCTACCTCGTCTACGGCCACGGGCCCACCGAGTGGTATCAGACGTGGCTGGCCTTGTATCGGGAGAGCGGGCGGGCGGATTCGTTCGACCTGCCGGGGATCTGGACGGTCCTGGCCGGCAATATCTTCCGACTCGATCGACCGCTCATGGTCGTGACGTTGCTGGCCTTGCCGTCGTTCGTGTCATGGACACGTCGAACAGCGGACTCGATCGGGATCATCACCCTGTCCCTTGCGGCGACATTCCTGGCGCAGTGCGCCATCCAGTCGGACTATCCCGAGCGGAAGATGCTCCTCGTGATGGCCTTCGCCATGCCGATCGCGGCCGGCGGGATCCTCCGGCTCGGCGCGTGGACCGATCGGGTGGCCGCGCGTCGATGGCGAGCGATCTTCGCGGTCATCTGGACGGCAGGCATCGTGATCGGAACGCTGTTGCTGATCCTGCCCCCGAGCTTGACCCACTGGTCCGCCCTCGTTCGGCTCCTGCGCCTGCCGATCGCGAGCACGATCTCCTACCGGGAGGGACTTGGCGGCACCCTGATCGCGCTTGGCGCGATCGTGGGCACCGCCGCCGCCGTGACCCTGGTCGTTGCGTGGCGACGACGAGTCGCGGCTCGCGTCGCGGGCGTCGTCCTTCTGACGTCGATGCTGCTGCCCCTGATCTATCTCGACACGGTGCACGTCTTCACCAACGTCTCGACCACCTATCGAGACGCGATGGTCAAGGCGGGAGACACGGTCGATGGGCAAGTCACCGCCGGCGGCCTCTCGTTCGCGATGCAGCTCTACAACACCGGCCGACCCGTGCTCGAGGGATACCCGTACGGGATGTCGATGTCCGAATACCAAGCGGCGGTCGTGCGGTTCTTCCAGGAAGGCCGGGCGACGTCCCTCTTCTCCTACGCGGATGGCAGCGCGGCGGACCGATGGGCGACGCTTGGATTCCGCCTCGTCGAGAGGTACCCGATCGAGCTGCCGAAGGGTCAGACGATGGGACGGTACGTCTATGACCCACCGGCGGCCGGCGCCCCGTGACGATGCGCGACACGTGGGAGGCTCCGGCCTCACTCGCCCGGCGGGCCAGCCTGCAGTCGATGGGCAAGCCAGGCGCCGAGGCGGCTCAGGACGCTCGGCGGCTCGGACTCCGGCACGTGATCGTCCTCCGGCTCAGCTGGGACGTCGCGGTACTCGTCGCTCAGCGTCCGGGTGGGCGCCGCGATGAGGATATCCGGGCCAAGGAACGCCCCGGCATTCCGCTCTTGGCGTCGGCGCCGCCGTCGATCCATCGTCTGCCTCGTTCCCCCGGGTCGGTCGGCTCGATGCTGCGCCGACATGCACGTGGAGGCAAGGGCCGAATGGCGTCAGGTTCGGCTCCCATCGCGCACGCGCGACACGTGGGTCAGCCGCGCTTGCGCGCCTTCCAGACCTCTTCGCTGGGCCAGCGGTTCGCCCACGCCGCCGTCACGAACGGGTAGTCGGTCGTCGCCTCGGGCGGTGCCTGGAGCTCGATCAGGTCCTCCACCTCGAACCCGTTCTCGTGGAGCAGTCGGATCCACGACCCGTAGCTGAGGAAGAAGTTCGTGCTCCCGTCGGACCAGTCCTTGCGGTGGATGCCGAAGGACGGCCGCAGAAGCTCGTGCGTGGCCGGGACGTCGTCCTCCTCCTTCATGCACAGCGCCAGGATCAGCCCGTTGACGAGGAAGACCAGCTCGCCGCCCGGACGGAGGAGGCGCGACGCCTCGGGGATCCAGCGGTACGGGTCGGCCCAGATGCTGGCGCCGTACTCGCTGATCGCGAGGTCGAAGCTCGAGTCCGGGTACGGCACAGCCTCGGCGTTGCCGAACAGGATCGGGAAGTCGATGCCGTGCTCGACCTGCAAGCGGCGAGCGGTCGCGATCTGCGCCTCCGAGTTGTCGATGCCCACCGGCCGCGCGCCGCGTCGCGCGAGCCACGCGGACACATACCCGGTGCCGCAGCCGAGCTCGATGGTGTCGCGGCCGTCGAGATCGTCCGGCAGCAGCCGCAACGACACTTCGGGGATGTTCCAGATGCCCCAGGTCTCCTCGCCGGGCGCGAGCCGCCACGCTCGCTCACCCGGGCCGACGAACTCGGCCGCCCATTCGTCCCACGAGGTCCGGTTCCGCTGGACGTGGTCAGGCAGATCGGCCCCGTCGGTCACGTCGGCTGGTTGTCGATCTGGGCGCGCTGCAACCGGCCGCTGAAGTCGACGTAGATCGACTTCCACTCGGTGAACGTGTCGAGGGCCGCGTGCCCGGCCTCGCGGTGCCCGTTGCCGGTCTGCTTCCACCCGCCGAACGGCAGGTGGGTCTCGGCGCCGGTCGTGCCGGCGTTCACGTAGACGATGCCGGTCTCGAAGTCGCGCATCGCGCGGAACGCCTGGTTCACGTCACGTGTGAAGATGCTCGACGAGAGCCCGTAGGCGGTCTGGTTCAGGGCGAGCATGGCCTCGCCGTAGTCGGCGACCGGGATGACCGAGAGGACCGGCCCGAAGATCTCCTCCTGCCCGATGCGGTCCATCGGACCCACGCCGGCGAAGATCGTCGGCTCGAAGAAGTGGCCGTTGGCCAGGTCGCCGGACGTCGCCCGGCCGCCGCCGACCACGAGCTCGCCCTCGCCCCGGCCGATCCCGACGTACGACTCGACCTTGTCCACGGCGCCGCCATTGATGAGCGGGCCGACGTCGGTGGCGTCGTCCAGGCCCGACCCGAGGCGCAACGTCCGTGCCCGCGTCTCGAGCCGCTGCACCAGCGCATCCGCGACGGACCGCTCGACGATGACGCGCGAACACGCCGTGCAGCGTTGTCCGGTCGTCCCGAACGCCGACCAGAGGATCCCGTCGGTGGCGAGGTCCAGGTCGGCGTCGGCCAGGACGACGACCCCGTTCTTGCCGCCGAGCTCCATCGCGAGGCGCTTGAGGCGCGCGCCGGCCTTGACCGCGATCGCCTTGCCGGTGGCGGAGCTGCCGGTGAACGAGATCACGTGGACGTCCGGGCTCTCGACGATCGCGTCGCCCACCTCGCCGCCGGTCCCGGTCACGAGGTTGACGACGCCCGCGGGCACGCCGGCCTCGGCCATGAGCTCGACGAGCAGCGTCGCGCAGTGCGGCGTGTCGCTCGCGGGCTTGAACACCACGGTGTTCCCCGTCACGAGCGCCGGCATGATCTTCCAGCACGGGATCGCCATCGGAAAGTTCCAGGGCGTGATGATCCCGGCGATGCCGATCGGCTGGCGGATGCTCATCGCCCACTTGTCGGGCAGCTCCGACGGCGTCGTGTCGCCGAACATCCGACGGCCCTCCCCCGCCATCAGGAAGGCGATGTCGATGCCCTCCTGCACGTCGCCGCGCGCCTCGGATAGCACCTTGCCCATCTCACGGGTCATCGCCCGGGCGAGGCGCTCCTTGTGCTGCGCCATCAGCGCGCCGAAGGCGTAGAGGATCTCGCCACGCTTCGGGGCCGGCGTCCGGCGCCACATCGGGAGGGCGGTCTCGGCCGCCTTGATCGCCATCGCGACGTCGGCCTTCGTCCCCTGCTGGAACTGCCCGACGATGTCGCGCGTGTCCGCCGGGTTGCGGCTCTCGAAGGTCTGCCCGCTGGTGGAGTCGCACCACTGCCCGGCGATGAAGTGGCGGTAGGTCGGGGTCTCGGCGGTCGTCTCGGTCATGCCGGGGAGTGTACGGCGCCGCCCTCGGCCTCGGTCCCGGTCGGGGCCGGATCGGCATCCTCGACCGTCGCGTCGGTCGCGCCGTCCGGGGCGTCGTCGACGTCGCCCTCGATCGTGACGCGCGGCAGCCACTCGAGCCATGACGGCAGCCACCAGTTCCGGTCGCCGAGGAGGCGCATCGTGGCCGGGAGCAGGATGCTGCGCACGATGGTGGCGTCGAGGAACACCGCGACCGCCAGCCCGAACCCGAGCTGCTTGATGATGACGAGCTCGAGGGTCACGAAGACGCTGAAGACCACGACCATGATCGCGGCCGCGCTCGTGATGGTCCCCGAGGTGATGGAGATGCCCCGGGCGACCGCCTCGTTCGACGACAGGCCGTGGTCGCGGGCCTCCTTGATGCGGGTGAGGATGAACACGTGGTAGTCCATCGAGAGGCCGAACAGGATCGTGAAGATGAAGACCGGGACGAACGCCTCGATCGGACCCGGCTTGAACCCGAGCAGCTCGGCGCCGTGCCCGTCCTGGAAGACGAGGACCAGCAGACCGAACGCCGCGCCGGTCGAGAGCAGGTTCAGGAGGATCGCCTTGATCGGGATGACCAGTGACCGGAAGGCGACGAGCAGCAGCAGGAACGAGAGGCCGAGCACGAAGGCCATCACCATCGGCATGCCGTTCGCGTAGAAGTCGACCGTGTCGAGGGTGAACGCGACGTCGCCCGTGACGTAGCCGGCGACGCCGGGGACCGCCCCGACGGTCGCGGGGATCACGTCCCGGCGGACCTCGCGCACGATCGCGCGGTTCGACTCGTCGTTCTGGCCGCCGGCCATGACGTACGAGACCAGCGCGACCGTGCCGTCCTTGGACATCGTGGTCTCGGCCGGCGGGTGGACGCCGTCGATGGCGAGGATCCGCTTCGACATCTCCTCGATCGCGGCCTTGGTCGGCGCTTCGTCGGCCTTGGTGACGACGACCTGCAGGGCGAGGGTCGAGCCCTGCGGCCATTTCTCGTTGAGCAGGTTCACGCCCTGGACGGCGTCGATCCGGTCGGGGAACGAGGCGAAGTCCGACTGGCCCATGTGCAGGCGCAAGGCCGGGACGGCCATCACGAGCAGCAGGCCGGCCGCGGCGACGAACGCGATGACCGGGCGGCGCATGACGGCTCGCACGACGACGGCCCACAGGCCGCTGCCCTCGGGTCGCGGCCGGCCGATGTACGGCACGCGGAGGCGGTTCACGCCGTCGCCGAGGATCGCCAGCGTGGCCGGGAGGAACGTCAGCGACCCGATGACCGCGATGAGCACGACCGCGATGGTCCCGACGGCCATCGAGCGGAAGAGCACGTCATCGAGCAGGAACAGGCCGCCGATCGAGAACATCACCGCGAGCCCGGAGAAGAACACGGCCCGCCCGGCGGTGGCCGAGGCGACCCGGATCGCGTCGGGCTTCGCGCGGCCGTGGCGCCGTTCGGTGCGGAACCGCGTGATCATGAACAGGGAGTAGTCGACCGCCACGGCCAGCCCGATGAGCACGACCAGCTGGGTGGCGTAGGCGCTGACCGGCGCCACGACCTGGCTGTAGAGGCCCAGGATCCCGAATGCCGCCAGCAGGGCCGTGATCGCCAGGACGAGCGGCACCACCGCAGCGACGACGGCCCCGAACGCGATCAGCAGGATCAGGAACGTCAGCGGGATCGTGAGGCGCAGCGACGCGTCGAGACCGCCGTTGACGAGCTCCTGGATGTCCTGGTTGGCCAGGACGCCGTCGAGGGAGTGGATCGCCAGCTCGGGGTGGGCGGCCCGCAGCGCGACGAGGAGGGCCGGCACGGGTCCCAGGTGCTGCTTGACGACGTCGCCCTCGCCGCGGATCTCGGCGGGGATGCGGACCGTCGTCCGGTCCGGAGAGATCAGGCCGGCCTCGGCCGGGGCGAGGCGCGGGTCGACGACCTGGTCGAAGGTGGCGACCGTCGCGCCGTCGACGGTGGAGGTCTGTGCTTTCAGCTTCGCGAGGATGTCATCCAGGGCGGCGCCGAACGCGGGGTCGTCGAGCGTGCCGGTGCTGCTGTTGACGAGGAACAGCGTCTGATGGGCCGTCTCGGCCGTCCCCGAGGCGTTGAACACGTCGTAGGCCTTGGACGACTCGAACGCGGTCTCCTGCCGGCCATTGGAGGCCACCGCATCAGCGGTCTTCGACCCGCCGAGGGCGAGGTTGGTCGCGAACAGCCCGATCGTGAGGACGAACCAGAGCGCGGCGACGGGCCAGCGGTGTCGGGCGCTCCACGAGGCCACCCGGACGGTCCACGGTTCGCCCCGGGTCTTCGACTGGGCCTTCGACGACTCGGCCATGTCAGACGCGTTCCACGGCCATGGCGACCGATCCGCCCCCGCCGAGGCACAACGTCGCGAGGCCGTAGCGGCCGTCGCGGCGGGCCAGCTCGTGGAGCAGCGTGGCGACGATCCGGGCGCCGCTCGCCCCGATCGGATGCCCGAGCGCGATCGCCCCGCCGTTCACGTTGACCTTGTCCCAGTCGAACCCGAGCGCCCGCCCGTCGGCAAGCGTCTGGGCGGCAAATGCCTCGTTGATCTCGATGAGGTCGAAGGCCTCGATCGGGAGTTCGATGCGGTCGAGCAGGCGGCGGACGCCCTCGATCGGGGCGAGGAACAGCCACTTGGGCGCCACCTCGGCCTGGGCGTAGCCGACGATCCGCGCCAGCGGCCGAAGGCCGAGCCGCTCGACCGCCCGTTCGCTCGCCACCACGGTCGCCGCGGCGCCGTCCGTGATCCCCGGCGCGTTCCCGGCGGTCACCGTCCCGATCGTGGCCGAGCCGCGGTCCTCGCCGTCGGGCAGCGCGAATGCGGGCTTGAGCCGCGCGAGCGCCTCGAGGGTCGAGTCGCGGCGGGGTCCCTCGTCGACCGAGACCACGGTCTCGCGGCCCTTCGCGTCCCGGACGGTCACCGGCGCCATCTCGGCATCGAAGCGTCCGGCATCGATGGCCGCGATCGCCCGCTCGTGGCTGGCGAGCGCGAAGGCATCCTGGTCCTCGCGGCTCACGGCCTCCTTGATCGCCACCCGCTCGGCGTGCGTGCCCATGTGGCAGTCCTCGATGGCGCACCAGAGGCCGTCGTGCACGGTGGCGTCGATCAGCTCGCCGTTGCCGAGGCGCAGCCCGAACCTCGCCCCCGGCAGGAGGTACGGCGCCTGGTTCATCGATTCCATGCCGCCCGCGACGACCATCTCGGCGTCACCGGCCCGGATCTCCGCCGCCGCGAGCATGATCGCCTTGAGGCCCGAGCCGCAGACGCGGTTGATGGTCGTGGCGCTGGTGCCGTCCGGGAGGCCGGCGCGGAGCAGGGCCTGTCGGGCGGGCGCCTGTCCGACGCCGGCCTGGAGCACCTGGCCCATCAGGACCTCGTCGAACGCGGCGGTCGACGGGTCGAGACCGGCGCGATCGACGGCCGCGCGGATCGCGACGCCGCCCAGCTCGGTGGCCGGGACCGTGCTCAGCGCCCCGCCGAACCGGCCGATCGGCGTCCGGGCGGCGCTGACGAGGTAGACGTGGCCGTTCGGGCCGCTGGGAGCGTCGGTCATCGGCCGAATCTACACGGCCTCGGCCGTCGGCGGCCGCGGACCGGTCGCCGCGAGGTCCTCAGCGAGGCGGCCGCGGGTACGTGTAGAAGCCCTGGCCGGTCTTCTGGCCGAGGTGGCCGGCCTTCACCAGCTCCTGCAGCACGCGCGGCGGATGGACGTGCTCGAGGGCCAGGCCGTCCTCGAGGACGCGCATGATCTGGAGGCACACGTCGAGGCCGATGAAGTCCGCGAGCTCGAGCGGCCCCATCGGATGGTTGAGCCCGACCCGGGCGCCGGCATCGATGTCCTCGGCGGTCCCGACGCCCTGCTCGAAGGTCCGCATCGACTCGGCGAGGTAGGGCATCAGGATCCGGTTGACGATGAACCCGGGGCGATCCTCGGACACGATGACCTGCTTGCCGAGCTCCGCGGACAGGTCGCGGATCGCGGCGACCGTCTCCTCGGTCGTCACGGGCGTCCGGATCAGCTCCACGAGCGGCATCACGGGCACCGGGCTGAAGAAGTGCATGCCAACGAACCGGCTGCGGCGATCCGCGCTGACCGCCTCCGCGAGGCGGTGGATCGCGATCGAGCTCGTGTTCGAGGCGAAGATGGCGCTCGCTGGGGCGTGCCGATCCAGCTCGCGCCAGAGGTCGCGCTTGACGTCGAGGTCCTCGAAGACCGCCTCGATCGCGAGGTCGGCGGTCCCGACGGCGGCCAGGTCCGCGGTCGCGGTCACCCGCGCGAGGGTCGCCTCGCGGTCGTCGGCCGCCAGCTTGCCCTTCGTCACCGCCCGGTCGAGGTTGCCGGCGATGCGGTCGCGCCCGGCCTCGGCCCGGGCGATGTCCGGCTCGTACAGCACCACGGTCTTGCCGATCGCGGCATGGACCTGCGCGATGCCGTGGCCCATGAGGCCCGCGCCCGCGACGAAGACCCGCTCGATGGTCATGTCGGCAGCCTACCGCCTGAGGCCAGCGACGGCCGGGCGACGGCGTCGCGGCGGACGAACAGCAGCACGGCCCCGAGGAGCGCCACCCCCGCCGAGAGGCCGAAGGCGACGGCGAAGCCGCTCACACCGACGACCAGGCCGAGCAGGGCCGGCGACAGGCCGAACGACAGGTCGAGGAACGCACTGGCCGTGCCCACCACCGAACCGCGCTCGGTCTCGTCCACCCTCGAGACGGCGAGCGACATCAGTCCGGGGAACATGAACGCGACCCCACAGGCGAACACGGCGGTGCCCGCGAGCAGGCCGGCGGGCTCGCCGGCCACCGCGATGACGGCAAGCCCGATCGCGGTCACGACCAGCGCGGCCCCGGACAACCGCGCCGCGCCCATCTGGTCGGGAAGCTTCGCGAACACGATCCGCAGGACGACCACGATGAGCGCGTACAGGGCCAGCGCGGAGCTCGCGCCGTCCATCCCGATATCGGTGGCGTGGAGCGGGATGAAGGCGAAGAACCCAGCCATGCCCCAGGCGCCGGTCAGGATCAGGAACCCCGGGAAGACGCCGGCCGGATGGATGAGCCGCGCCCTGGGTCGCGGGCCGCCGGGGGCGTGCGGCGCCACCACGGTCGGCGCGGTCTCCGGCACGAACCAGGTCAGGATCGTGGCGACGGTGGCAAGACCGGCCGCGGCGACCCAGACCGCTGCGTAACCCCAGGACGACAGGATCGACTCGCCGACGATCGGTCCGATCCCGAGGCCGAGGTAGACCGACAGCGACCCGAGGTTGATCGCCTCGCCCCGACGCTCCTCGGGCGCCAGGTCGCTGATCGCCGCGAGCGCCGCGACGAAGAAGAACGCCTCCGCGATCCCGAAGATCGACCGGACGATGACGAACATGGGCAGCGACGTCACGACCAGGTGCAACGCCAGCGCCGCGATCGTCAGAAGGCCGCCGCCGAGGAGGAGTGGCCGGCGACCGAACCGGTCCGACGCCCAGCCGACCACCGGCCGCATCACGAGCGCCGCGATGGAGAACGCTCCGATGGCCACGCCGACCCCGATCGCGTCGGCGCCGAGCGGACCCGCCGCGAACCGCGACGCGACAGGGAGCACCGTGCTGCCCGCCGTGAAGAACGCGAGCGCGGCCACGAAGAGGGCGACGAACGCCGGGGTCAGCAGCCGGGTCGGCGCAGCGCTCAACGCGGCGGGCGAAGGTCCGCCAGCAGCCGGTCGGCCGCGGCGTACGGGTCGAGCCGGTGGTCGGCGACCTCGGCGAGGATCTCCCGGGTCTCGGCCGCATGCGACGCGCCGAGCAGGGACGCGCGCAGCCGGTCGCCGAGGATCGCCCAGACCTGCGCTTCCGCGCGAGCGAGGCGCGCGGCCGGCGCGACGGATGCCTCGCGGCCGGCCGCTCGATGGCGGTCCAGGGCGGCGAGGAGCTCCGGCACGCCCTCGCCGGTCGCGGCGGTGGTGACCAGGACCACGGGGCGCTTCGGAGCGGCCCGCGGCGGCGCCTCACCGTCCCCCGTCGGACCGCCGCCCCTCCGCCCCGTCGTGGGCACGAGCATCGCGCGGAGTTGCGCGGCCGTCCGCATCGCGCCGGGCTTGTCGCCCTTGTTGACGACCACGAGATCGGCGACTTCGAGGAGACCCGCCTTGATCGCCTGGACCTCGTCGCCCATCTCGGGCGCCTCGAGCACGACGGTCGTGTCCGCGGCGGCGGCCACCTCGACCTCGCTCTGGCCGGTGCCGACCGTCTCGATGAGGAGCAGGTCGAACCCGCAGGCATCGAGGACCGCTGCGGCCGCGCTCGACGTCGAGGCGAGGCCGCCGGCGTGCCCGCGCGACGCCATCGAGCGGATGAACACGTCGCGGTCTCCCGCGTAGGCCTGCATGCGAACGCGGTCGCCGAGGAGCGCGCCCCCGGTGATCGGGCTCGATGGGTCGACCGCGATGACCCCCACCGTCCGCCCGGCTCGCCGGACCTCGGCGATCAGGGCGGCGACGAGCGTGGACTTGCCCGCACCGGGCGGCCCCGTGATCCCGACGAGATGCGCGCCGCCCGCCAATGGATAGAGCCGCCGCATCGCGGCCTCGGCGGTCGGCGTCCGGTTCTCGACCGCGGTCAGGAGCCGCGCGGTCGCGAGGCGGTCCCCGGCGACGGCGGCCTCGACGAGGCGCTCGGCCCGGGAGTCCGGGGCGTCCCCCACCCTACTCGCGCGGTCGCGCGTTCGAGCGCAGGTAGTCCGCGACCTGGGCGATGGTCGTGCCCGGCCCGAACACGGCGGAGACGCCGGCGGACTTGAGCGCGGCGACGTCGTCGTCCGGGATGATGCCGCCGACCGTGACGAGCACATCGCCCATGCCCTGCTCGTCGAGCAGCTTCGTGATCCGTGGCACCAGCGTCATGTGCGCGCCGGACAGGATCGACAGCCCGACGACGTCGACGTCCTCCTGGAGGGCCGCCGTGGCGACCATCTCGGGCGTCTGTCGCAGGCCGGTGTAGACGACCTCGAAGCCCTCGTCCCGGAGGCCCCGGGCGAGCACCTTGGCCCCCCGGTCGTGGCCGTCGAGCCCGGGCTTCGCGATCAGCACCTTGAGCGGGCGATCCGTCATGCCGCCGATCGTACCGCGCTCGGGCGGAGCCGGTGGCCCCACCCGAGCGCAGGAAGGCTGGGAGCGTGGACGATCAGTGGCGGATCCGCAGGACCTCCCCGCCACCGACCGTGGTGCTGTGGTTGGTCACGTAGATCGTGCCGTCACGGGTGATCGCGAAACCGCCAGGCGTATCCAGGCGACCCGGGACGATCTCGGTCTTCACGCCGTGATGGACACGCCAGAGCGCTCCGGTCGTATCGCCACCGGGCGTGAACACGTTGAGCACTCCGGCCTTGGCGATCTCGAGCACGTAGAGGTCGCCGCGCGGCCCGAACTGCAGGTCGATGATCGAGGTGAACCCGTCGGCGTACAGGGTGCAGGCACCGTGCGTGGCGGCAGGGTCGCAGAGCGCTCCGTGGGCCCACGGAGCGACCCGCCAGATGCGAGACGTCCCCGGGGTGAACGGGAAGCCCTTCAGTTCGCCGACGTACCAGTAGCCGTCCGGGCCGACCGCCACCGTCGTGGGGACCGCCTCGGCGGGGATCTCCGAGGGCAGGCCTGAGTCCGGCCCGAGATGTGCCGTGGACACGATCTCGTTCGGGAAGCGCGCCACTTCGCGGACGCCGCCCCTGGCGTTGACGAGCAGGAGGTCGTTGCCGGCCGCGTCCGTCACGAGCTTCTTCCCGTGCTTGAGGGCCGCCAGACCATACGCGTTGGAGTCCGTCGGATTCGGCGGCTGGTCGAGATCGGTCGGGTCCGGGTTCGCGTTCCGGAACGCCTGGATGTTCGCGAGGACCTTGTCGCCGCCCTTCCACACCTTGAGAACGCTGTCGAAGCGCGGATCGACGACCTGCGGGCCGCCACCGACCACCGCGATCGCCTTGCCGTCCGAGCCCATGGCGACGTTGACCGGGCCCGTGACCTCGCCTTCGGGCGAGATCGCCGAGGGCAGGCCGCTCCTCAGCGTCCGGACCGTGTTGCCGGTGATCCGCAGGATCTTGCCGCTCGTGCCGTAGCCCTGCGCGGGTCCGCCGCGACCCGCCACGGCGACCAGGACGCGGCCCTTGCCGTCGACCGAGATGCCGCGTGGGTCGTCAAGCCCCGAGGCCAGGACCTTGACGTGGGGTTTCGAGCCGTGTGCGGCGGCTGGGACCGCGAACCCTGCCGCGAGCACGACCAGGGCGACCATTGCCAGAGCCCATCGTCGGGCACGATGCATCTGGACCTCCTCCCGATCCATCGATCGGACTATCCCGGCGGAAGCCCACCATACCCAACGTGTCGCCTGCGAGCACCGGAGACCCCTGCACGGCGGTGCACGCCGGCACCGCCTTTTCGGACGAAGGTCGACGGCGACGACCTACGCGTTGGCGCGGCTGAACGTCCGCGCCGCAAGCCACACGGAGATCACCGCCAGGATCGCCGTCACGCCGACGCCGATCGGGATCTCCGGCGAACCCCACTGCCCGTTGAACAGCGCCCGGGCCGCATCCACGGTGTGGGTCAGCGGGTTGACGTTGCTCAGGAACTGGAGCCAGGCGGGAGCCAGCGCCATCGGCAGGAGGATCCCCGACAGGAGGAGCAGCGGCATCGCGACGCTGTTGACCAGCGGGGCGAAGGCGTCCTCGCTCTTGAGCGTCAGCGCCGCGGCGTACGACAACGGCGCCGAGACAAGGCCGATGAGCACGAGCAGCAGCATGACGACCGGGATGCCGGCGGGGTCGATCTTGAGCCCGAGCGGGACGGCCAGCACGATCAGGATGAGCGCCTGGACCTGCAGGATCACGATGTCGCGCAGGGAGCGCCCGAGCAGCATCGCCGTCCGGCTCATCGGGGTCACACGCATCCGCTCGATGACGCCGCTGCGCAGCTCGGCGATGAGCCCGAACCCACCGAAGGCCGTGCCGAAGATCGCGATCTGGATGATCAGCCCGGGGACGAACCAGTTGAACGCGTTCGTGCTCGTGCCGGCCGCCTGGGTGGCGCCCTCGAGGAGCGGGCCGAAGAGGAACAGGTACAGCAGCGGCAGCATCATGCCGAAGAGGATCCAGACCGGCTGCCGGATGGTCAGCCAGAGCGACCGGTGGAAGATCAGCCAGGTGTCGCGGGCGGTCTGCATGAACGGGTTCCTCACGTAGGTCGTCGGGGTGTCATGGACGGTGGTGGAGGCCGAGGTGCTCATGCCGCCGGCTCCTCGCGCAGCGACCGGCCGGTCTGGCGCAGGAAGACGTCGTCGAGGCTCGGGCGCGCGAGCGTGATCGAGCGCGCCTGCAGGCCGGCGCCGTCGAGGATCCGCAGGAGCTGCGGGACCGCGGTCTCGCCCTGGTCCACGTACAGCCGGATCAGGTCGTCCTCGCTGCTGGCCTCCCGGACGAACGGCTGGTCGCGGACGGTGGCCAGGACCTGGTCGCGATCCCCGTCGACGCCGAGCGTGACGACGTCGCCGGCGACCTGGCGCTTGAGCTCGTCGGCCGTGCCCTCCGCGACGATCTGCCCGTGGTCGATGATCGCGAGGCGGTCCGCGAGTGCGTCGGCCTCCTCGAGGTAGTGCGTGGTGAGGAACACGGTGGTGCCCGCCTCGCGCAGCCCGCGGACCTCGTCCCACATCCGCGCGCGGGCCTGCGGGTCAAGACCGGTCGTCGGCTCGTCGAGGAACAGGACGCGCGGCCGGTGCACGATCCCGAGGCCGACATCGAGCCGGCGGCGCATGCCGCCCGAGTACGTGCCGGTCGGCCGGTCGGCGGCCGCCTCGAGGTCGAGTGCGGCGAGGACTTCGCGGGCGCGGGCCTGGGCTCGCGGCTTGTCGAGGCCGTAGAGGCGCGCCTGGAGCACGAGCTCGCCGCGGCCGGTCTCGGCCGGGTCCGTCGAACCGCCCTGCGGCACGTACCCGATCCGGCGTCGGACCTCCTCCGGCTGGCTGGCCAGGTCCACGCCCGCGACCGTGGCGCGGCCACCGGTCGGCTTGAGCAGCGTCGCGAGCATCCGCAGGGTCGTGGTCTTCCCGGCGCCGTTCGGCCCGAGGAACCCGAAGATCTCCCCGGCTTCGACCGTGAGGTCCACGCCTCGGACGGCCTCCACGGCGCCCCCACGGGACTTGAAGGTGCGACGCAGGTCGTGCGTCTCGATCATCGGCATCGGTGGTCTCCCGTCTGCCCTATGCTGGACGGGTCACTTGCGCCGTTCAGCAATCTGGGACATTATCTGCACCGCGCAGATAGTTACCCATACAGGAGCACCTGTCAACATGGAACGCCGACAAGGAGTCGAGAGCGTGGTTCGCGCGCTCCGGCGCGTGAACTTCCAGGGGTCGATCTTCGGGCAGTCCGTGGCCATCCGGCTCGGCCTGTCCGAGTCCGACGTGGACGCCCTCGAACTGCTGCTCGACACGGGCGCCGCCACGGCCGGCAAGCTCGCCGAGCTCATGGGCCTCACGACGGGCGCCGTGACCCGCGTGATCGACCGCCTCGAGCAGGCCGGCTACGTGCGACGCGTCTCGGACCCGGCCGACCGCCGGCGCGTCGTGGTCGAGATCGTCCCGGAGAAGATGACGACGCTCGAATCGATGATGGCGTCACTCGAGCGGGCCGCCGCCGACGAGGCGGACCGCTACTCCCCCGAGCAGCTGGCCCTGATCAGCGAGTTCCTCGGCCGGATGGCCGACCTGACGCAGAGCGAGGCCACGCGGCTCCGGACGACGACCGAGGACCCCACGGTGTCGAGCGGGCCGTCGGAGCACGCCGCCCCGCTCGGCGGCCTGACGAGCGCCCGGCTCACGTTCCGTTCAGGCGCGCAGGACCTGCGACTGCGCGCGGGCGCTCCTTCCGGTGACCTCTACCGCGGCCGCTTCGACGGGGCCACGCCGCAGGTGCGCGTCCGCGACGGCCGCGTCCTCGTCCAGTACCGGGGGATCCCGTTCGACTGGCGAAAGCGGACCGCAACGATGGCCCTCAACCCGACGATCCCGTGGGCCATCGAGGTCGTGGGCGGGATCTCCCGCATCGAGGCCGACCTGCGCGAGATCATGCTGCGCCGGCTCGAGATCACCGGTGGCTCGGATCGGACCCAGATCGAGCTCGGACCGCCGCGCGGCGACGTCCCGATCAAGCTGACCGGCGGCGCCAAGACGATCCGGCTCGAGCGACCAGCCGGCGTCCCCGTCCGCCTCCGGGTGTACGGCAGCGGCGGCGTCGTGATCGACGAGCACTCGTACGGCAACCGGGGCGGCGACACGGTCATCGAGCCGCCCGAGTGGGCGACAGCGCGCGAGCGCTACTCGCTCGAGGTCATCGGCGGCTCGAAGGCCATCACGATCGTCGAGCGGCACTGACCGCGAACGGTCACGCCTCGGGCGGACGCCGCGCGAGATGGTCCAGGAACTCGGCACGGGTGCGGTCGCGCGTCCGGAACAGCCCGAGGACCGACGAGGTCGTCATGATCGTGCCCGGCTTGCGGACGCCGCGCATCACCGCGCACAGGTGCGTCGCCTCGATGACGACGCCGACGCCCTGCGGGGCGAGCCGGTCCTGGAGGAACTCCGCGACCTGCTGCGTCAGCCGTTCCTGGACCTGGAGTCGGCGCGCGTACATCTCGACGATCCGCGGGATCTTCGAGAGCCCGATCACGCGGCCGCGCGGGATGTACGCCACGGCGGCGGTCCCGAAGAACGGCAGCAGGTGGTGCTCGCAGAGCGAGTAGAACGGGATGTCCTTGACGATCACCATCTCGCTGTAGGCGACGTCGAAGACGGCGCCGTTGATGAGGCGCTCCGGGTCGACGTGGTAGCCCGCGGTCAGCTCGGTGTACATCCGGTGGACCCGCTCGGGCGTCCCGACGAGGCCCTGGCGGTCGGCGTCCTCGCCGATCTCGGTCAGGATCTCGCGGACGGCGGCCTCGACCCGCCCGTTCCCGGCATGGCGTCCGGCGCCTTCGATGCGCGTCCCGGCGGCGGTCGGGTCCTCGCCGATCTCGGTCTCGATCTCATCGACGATGGCCTGGACGTGGCTCGGCAGGGCGGGCGTGTCGGACATGGGCTCCGGGCTCCTGATGCAGGCGGCGATGGTACGTCGGACGCTGCTAGGCTGCGCCTCGACATGCCACACCCTCGCGTCGAGCAGCTCCGATTCGCGCGCGCCGAGTGGGTCCGCGGCCTGCGTGGGCTCGGCGAGGCCGATGCGCAGCGCCGCCTGGAGCCGATGAACTCCATCTCGTGGATGGTCGGGCACCTCGCCTGGCACGAACGGCTCATCTCGATGGAGCGCGGGCAGGGCCTCCGGGTCGAACCGGTGCTCGACACGGTCGCGAACGGGGCGCCGGCCTCGACGCCGACGCTGCGCTCGATGTGGGCGGCCTGGCGACGGGTCACCGAGGCCGCGGACGTCTACCTCGACACGCTCACCACCGACGACCTGCTGGTGCCGCTGCCGCACGACGGCCGGTCGAACCCGCCGGCCGCGGGATCGCAACTCCAGCGCATCACGTACCACTACTGGAGCCACATCGGCGAAGCGTCCGCGGTGCGGCAGATCCTGGGCCACCGTCGGCTCGCCCAGTTCGTCGGCGACATCGAGGCGCACGCGCCCTACCGCCGGGAGCCCTGACCCGCGGCGCCGGCTCCGGCGATCGCGTCAACCCGGTCGGCCGCGCCGCCGAAGGTAGTCGTGCCAGAGCAATCGAGCCGCCACGGAACGCCAGGGCCGCCACGGCTCGCCGATGGCCTCCATCTCGACCGGCGTGGGCCGCCGGTCGTGGCCCTTGACCTCCGCGACGGCCTGGGCGAGCGCGATGTCCCCGACGGGCCACACGTCGGGCCGCCCGAGCACCATCAGCAGATAGATGGTCGACGTCCACGGCCCGATCCCGGGCACGGCCTCGAGGGCGGCCCGGACCTCGCCGTCGTCGAGCGACGGGAGCCCGTCGAGATCGAGCGCGCCGCTCGCGACCGAGCCGGCGAGAGCTCGACCGTAGCGCGCCTTCTGGCGGCTGAAACCGATCGCCAGCAGCTCGGGATCGGTGAGGGCCAGGAACCGGTCCGGGGTCAGCGGGTCGGCAGCGACTCGCAGGCGGTCGAAGGCCGCCTTGGCCGAGGCGAGCGAGACCTGCTGCTCGAGCACGATATGGAGCAGCGTCGGAAACCCCGGCGCACGATCCCAGAGCGGCGGCGGGCCGTAGCGGCCGACGATCGCCCCGAGGTCAGGGTCGCGGGCGCCGAGCTCCGCGACGGCGCGAGCGAGCGAGCGTCGGTCGAGCGCGGCCGGCATCCGCCTCAGACGACCGAGCCGCCGGCCGCGAAGCCACGTGCCGGGAGCGGGTCGAAGGGGCGGCCCTCGGCGCCGCGCAGCCAGGCCCGGGCGTTCTCGCCCAGCGACGGTCGGTGGTAGCCGCCCTCCTGGAGGATCACCAGCCGCCGTCCGAGCGCCCCGACCCGCCGGCCGACCTCGTGATAGACGTCGGTCGTGAGCGCGAAGTCGCCGATCGGATCGAGTCCGTAGGTGTCGAACCCGAGCGAGACGACGACCACCGAACCCGGCACCGCGCGCGATCGCCTCGACCGCGCGATCGGTCGCCTCGAGGTAGTCCTCGTTCGTCGCACCGCCACGCAGCGGGAGATTGAGGTTCTCTCCGGCGCCCGGCCCCTCCCCCACCTCGTCGGCCCGGCCGAGGAAGTACGGGTAGGCACGTTCCGGGTCCGCGTGGATCGAGACGTACCGGACGTCCCCGCGGCGCCAGAAGATCTGCTGCGTGCCGTTCCCGTGGTGGTAGTCCACATCGAGGACGGCCACGCGCTCGCCCGTGGCCCGCGTGATGGCCTCCGCCGCGATCGCGGCGTTGTTGAAGAAGCAGTAGCCGCCGTACATGGCGCGCGCCGCGTGATGGCCCGGCGGCCGGCACAGGCCGTACGCGGCCGTCGCACCGCCGAGCACGAGGTCCACGGTCGTCAGGGCGACGTCGACGGCGCCACGCGCGGCCACGTACGTGCCGGCGACCAGGGGCGCGGCGGAGTCCAGACCCCAGTAGCCGGCACGGCCGCCCGCATGCTCCGGCTCGCGGACGAGGTCCCTGACCGCGTCCGGGCTCATGCCCTCGAACATCGCGCGGTTCGGGTACGTGTCCGCCGACAGGAACGGGCGGTCGATCGCCTGGCGGCGGGTCTCGCTCCACGCGACCTCGAGGAACCGGAGCAGGCCCGGGTCGTGGACCGCCGTGATCGGGTCGTCGCCGTGCTCGGTCGGCGCGACGCGGGCGAACCCGCCGTCGGCGTCGAGGGTCTCGCGGATGATCTCGGCGCGCTCGGCGACCTCGTTCGCGGGGACGGCGACGCCCATGAAGGTCTCGACGGTGACGTCGTGGCCGAGATGCGACGGCGTGTAGACGACCTGCATCGTGTCCTAGGACTCCCCGATCGTGGCGGGCTCGCCGGCGACCGAGAGGATGGCCGCCGCGACCGCATCGGGACGGTAGCGCATCAGGTTGTGCCCGTCGTGCCCGAACGACACGTCGCGGATCGGTGTCCGGCCGGCCGCGAGCCGCGCGTCGCTGGCGGCCGCGAGGGCCCGAGCGCGCGCCCCTGGCGTGTCATCGCCGGACGGCGCAGCGGCGAGGGCCACCACCGGCGCGGTGACCGCTGCCAGGGTCGCCACCGGGTCGTAGTCGAACATCGTGCGCACACTCGCCTCGAGCACATGCGGGCGGGCGACCGGCACGACCTTCCCGGCGTGGGTCTCGACGACCGTCGCCCGCGCGGCACGCTCCTGGTCCGCGTCCCAGCTCGACGGGTCGAACGCCCGCCGGTCGGCCAGATAGGCCGTCATCGAGCGGAGCACCTCGGGTGGCTCGTCGAGCGTCCGGAGGAAGTCCTCGACATCGAGGCCGGTCGACGTCTGGAGCCGCTCCCACCCGCCGTCGACGAGGACCAGCCCGGCGCACCGTGGGCCGAGGCGGGCCGCGGCGGCCGCGGCGACGATCGCCCCGAAGCCGTGCCCGGCCATGACCACGCGGTCGTCGAGGTCGTCCACGAGTCCCGACCCCTCCGCGACCGCGACGGCGTCCTCGGCGAGCACCGCGAGGTCGTAGGCGCCGGCCTCGGTCGGCGCATCGGACAGCCCGTGCCCGCGGAGGTCCATGGCGACGACACGTCGCACGGGCCGCAGTCGGCGCGCGACCGGTGTCCAGATCCAGCCCGTCCCCGCCAGCCCGTGGACGAGCAGCACACCCACATCGTCCGCGGCGCCGGGCGGTCCCGACCCGCCGCCCCAATCGAGGAAGTGGATCCGGTCGCCGGGGTCGACGACCACGACGAACCCCTCGGGCTCGGCGGAACGGTCCGGGCTCGGCACGGCGTCCAGCGGTCGATCCATCGCCCGTAGGATACGGGGGTCATGGCCAAGCGCCGCCGCGGCTCCCGGTCCGCCATCCGCCGGTCGCAGCACCGGCCGTTCGAGGTCCTCGTCGACCGCGCGCTGGCGTCGATCCCGATGCCGTTCGCGACCGCGCTCGACGAAGTCGCGGTCGTCATCGCCGACGAGCCGACGCCGGACCAGCGCCGCGAGAACGGGCTCGAGGGGGATGACACGCTCTACGGGCTGTACGAGGGCGTCCCGCGGACCGACTGGGGAGCCGATGGCGTCGCCATCCCGGACCGGATCATCCTGTTCCGGCTGCCGTTGGAGGCGGACTTCCCGGACCCCGACGACCTCGCCGACGAGGTCTGGATCACCGTCGTCCATGAGTTGGCCCACCACTTGGGCATCGACGACGACCGCCTGGCCGAACTCGGCGTCGACTGACGGACGGTCGACCGCCCGGTCAGGCGCTCACGCCGGCGATGAGCGCCACGATGAGCAGCAGCACGAGCCAGGCCACGACGATGCCCAGCCACATCGATCGCGTGATGACCCGGAACCGCCGCCGTCCCGCCAGCACCACGCCGGGATCGTGGTCCCGGCCCACGCGCACATGGTCCAGACCGAGCGTCGCGTGCGTCAGCCCCACGAACATCACGACCTGCGGGGCCAGCGACAGGGCGGTGACCGTGAACAGGAGCGTGCCGAACGCGAACGTCGCGACGACGATCCCCGCGGTGATCAGCACGAGGCCCGCAGGACCCGAGTCGGGTCCGAGACCGAGGCCGTCGAAGACCCGCAGGGCGATGTCGAGCCCGGCGCTCAGCCCCAGGAGGATCAGCAGGAGCGCCGCGGTCTCGAAGAGCGCGACGACGACGGCCGCGACCTTGCGCGCGCGGTAGACGCGGAACGACCGCCGGGTCGCCTCGATGGCATCGACGTCGCCGAGCACGATCCCGCTCTGGACGTAGGTGAACGGCGCGCCGACGAGCGCGGTGGCGAGGATGATCGCGAGGAACGAGCCCTCGCCGCCGAGCGGCACCGCCCCGGCAAGCATCGCGGTGAAGACCCCTTGGACCACGGCGAGGGGGATCCCCGCCACGATCCCGCCCACGATGGCTCGCCAGAACACCATGCGCGACCGCGCGATGGCCTGGTGGACGCTGATGGGGCGCCCGGCGAGACGGCCGCCGAGCAGCGCGATGGCGACGAGACGGCTCTCGATGGCCGCGATCGCGAGGCCGAGGACCATCGGCCACGCGAGGACGTCGTCCCAGGCGCCGGCCGCGGACGTCGTGAGCGCCGTGGTCTGGGCGACCGTGAGATGGATCGTGCGCACCTGGATGACCCACGTCGCGAGCGCGAACGGCGCGACGAGTCCCAGCACGATCGCGCCGATGTAGAACGACGCCCGACGGGTCTCCTCGGTCGCCTGGGCGAGCAGGTCGAAACTCGCCCCGATGAGGTGTCTCGTCGTCTCCAGGCGAGGCGTCGTCGACACAGGGGCGACGATCCCCTCGGTCATGTCGAGGCGCCCGGGAGGGTCGCAGCCTCCGCGAGGAGGGCACCGAGCCGGCTCACCTCCACGTTGCCGCCCGACAGGACGACCGCGACGCGGTCGCCGTCGCGGAGCGGGATCCGGCCCGCGAGGACCGCCGCGAGCGCGGCCGCCCCGGCAGGTTCCACGACCTGCTTGAGCCGTTCGAGCGCGAAGCGGAGCCCGGCCAGGATCGTGGCATCGTCGAGCAGGACGATCCCGTCGAGCCAGCGGTTCGCCATCGCGAGCGTCAGCTCCCCGGCGAACGGCGCGCCCAGCCCGTCCGCCACGCTCACGGGCTGGATCCGCACGACCTCGCCGCGGGCCATCGCGAGCGATACGGCGTTCGACCCCTCCGGCTCGACGCCAAAGACGCGCGCGGAGGGCCGACGGCCCTTCACGGCCGCGGCCACGCCGGAGATCAGTCCCCCGCCGCCGACGCCGACCACCACGACGTCCACATCCGGGACGTCCTCGACGATCTCCAGCCCGACCGAGCCGTTCCCCGCGACGACCGCGGCATCGTCGAACGGGTGCACGAACGTGAGGCCCTCCTCGTCCCGGAGGCGCTCCAGCTCCGCGAGGGTCTCGCCGACGTGCTCGCCATAGAGGACGACCCGTGCGCCGTACCCGAGACAGGCGTCCACCTTGGACCGAACGGCACCCGCCGGCATCGTCACCGTCACCGGGACGCCCGCGGCGCGACCGGCCCAGGCGTACGCCTGCCCGGCGTTGCCGGCGGACAGCGTGATCACGCCGCGCGCACGGGCCGCCTCGGTCAGGGTCGCGATCCGGTTCGACATGCCCCGGGCCTTGAACGAGCCGGTCTTCTGGAGTTGCTCGGCCTTGAGATGGAGGCGGCCGTCGCCGATCTCGACGCCGGAGGCGGCCGCGATCCAGCGGGCAGCCGTCGTGGACGTCAGCAGCGGGGTCCGATGGACCAGCCCGGCGATCCGGGCACGCGCGGCCTCGATCTCGGCGAGGGTGACATCAGCGGCATCCACGGTCGGTGACATGCGGCGGAGTATCGCACCCGATACGCGCCCAGCTGACTTGCGTGTTTGCGCAAATAGTGATAGATTTCGGGTTGTGTTGGACTACCTGCCAGTCTCCGCCGAGGTCGACCGGGAGCGGTACGCCGCCATCGGCCGGGCCCTCGCGGACCCCAAGCGCCTGTGCGTCCTCGAGTCGCTCGCCATCGGCGAGCTCTCGGTCAGCGACCTCAGCACGAGGGTCGGCTGCCAGGTGCCCAACATGAGCCAGCATCTGGCCGTGCTGCGCAACGCCGGGCTGGTCACCAGCCGGCGCGAGGGCAGCACCATCCTCTACCGCCTCGCGGACGCACGCGTCCTCGAGGCCTATCGACTCATCCAGGACATCGCCCGCTAAGGGCGAGACGGGAGAAAGGATCCATCCGAATGGCGGAGATCAAGGTCGCGACGGACGCGAATTTCGAGGAGCTCGTCCTCAAGGCTGAGCGGCCGGTCGTGGTCGACTTCTGGGCCGCCTGGTGCGGCCCCTGCAAGATGGTCGCCCCCGAGATGGAGAAGCTCGCCGAGAAGTACGACGGGGCGGTCGATGTCGTCAAGGTCGACGTCGACGCGAACCCGCGGCTGTCCCAGGCCTTCAACATCCTGAGCATCCCGACCATCGCGTTCTTCAAGCCCGGCGCCCAGCCGCAGGGCGTGGTCGGCTTCCGACCGCTCGAGCAGCTCGAGCAGCAGTTCAACCTCAGCGAGTTCGCGGCCGTCAAGGCCGACTGACCCGGTCCTCCTCCTCCCGCGACGGCCCCGGTCCGCAAGGATCGGGGCCGTTCGATTCCCGGCGCCCCTGCGCGGGAGATCGGCGGTCAGCGGGCGGCGGCGCGCCTCGCGGCCGAGCCCAGCCAGGCGACCGCCCGGTCCGCGGCGTGCTCGTCGAGCTCCTCGGGCGCGAACCGCACCCAGTCCGGGCCGCGGTCCGAAGGCGACGTGTCCGGCGTCCGGCGTGCGGCCGCGGCGACGGCCGGGTCCAGCCGGAATTCGGCGGCGCCCTCCGACGTGACGACGGCGATCACCGTGTCGCCGACCCGGAAGGTGGCACCGGCACCGTCCCGGACCGTCCTGACGCCGTCGAGCTCGTCGGCCGCGTCGTCGAGCAGGTCGCCCAGGGTCACTCGCGGGCCGCCGCGAGGATGACCCGCAGATCCGCGACGTGCTCGCGGTAGTGGTCCACGGTCTCGCCGTCGAACCAGGCCATGTAGGTCGGATGCTTGACCCAGCGCGCCTCGGGGACGACCGTGAGCGTGCCGCGCAGCTCGCCGGGCAAGGACCGGAACGTCGCCCGGAGCTCGTCGAGCGGCATCGCCGCCCATGTCGCCTGGATCTCCGCGTTCACGACGTCGCCGCCGCGCGCTTCCCAATCGGCGTCGACCCGGGCGATCGTCGGGCTCGTCTCCCCCACGGCGAGTTCGCGCGCCGCATCGAGCGAGAGCGCCTGGCAGGCCGCCAGGTGCGCCATCAGATCCCGGCCGGTCCAGCCGTGGGCACCGTCCACCACCTGCTCGAGTGCGGCGTCGGAGAGGTCCGCGAGCGCCTGGAAGGGCACCCACCCCTCATGCTCCTCCTCGAGGAATTCCATCGCGTCTAGGTACATGACCGCATGGTAGTCGCGACGGCACCGGTCTAGAGTCGCGTTCGTGAAGCCGCCCGGCGACTACCAGTCGACCCCGATCTCGGACGACGCCCGACGGACGCCCGTCCAGGAGGCGGCCGCCGACGCGGTCGCCCCGGCCCAGCCGACCCCGGCGGTGGCGGCGGGCGCGGCTCCGGACGGCGAGCCGCCGCCGATCGCGGCCCGGACCGGCGTGGTGTTCGTGCACGGGATCGGGACGCAGGGCCCCGCCGAGACCTTCCTCGACTGGTCCGCGCCGATCGTCGAGCTGCTGACCGACTGGCGGACCGCGCGCGACGCGACGTCCGGCGCGCCACCGGCCGCCGGACTGTCCGACCCGGTGCGACGGGCCGAATTCAGCTTCAACGCAGCGTCACAGCCCTATCTGGAGCTCTCGATCCCGGCGGATGGGGACATCGCCGCATCGACGTGGGTCGTCACGGAGGCGTGGTGGGCCTCCGACATCCGCCCGCCCGACATCGGGCGGGTCATCGACTACCTGCGCCGACGCATGAACACGCTGGTGACCGGGATCGTGACCGGGTACCGCGAGCGGGCGCCACGCCTCCTCGGGATGGCGAATGACGCCGCCCTGGTCGACGCCGCGCAGCTCCCTCGGTCGTGGCGGCTCATCGAGCGACTCGACCAGGCGCAGGCCATGGCCTTCGGCGCGCGCCCGATCGGCTGGGCGATCGCCGGCGCCGGCACGGCCGCGCTGATCGGGTACGACCTGCTCCGGCGGATCCCGATCGGCGCCCTCCAGGACTTCGCCGTCCGCAAGATGGTCGACAACTTCCTCGTGGACTGGTTCGGCGACCTGCCCGTCCTCATCGACGATCCGGTCCAGAGCGCGAACGTCCGCGCCCGCCTCGCCGGCGCCATCCGGCGGCTTCGCGACGACGGGTGCGATGCCATCGTCCTCGTCGCCCACTCCGGTGGGGCCCTCGTCAGCTTCGAGACGCTGCTGGACCCCGCCTACGCGGACCTGCGGGTCGACAAGCTCGTGACCCTTGGCCAGGGCCTGGGGCTCGCGTGGCGGCTCGCCGCGGACCCCGAGGTCCACGAGATCCCGCCCGGGAGCCGGCTCGTCGGCGACCTGGCCGCGGTCCGGCCGGACCTGCGCTGGGTGGATGTGTGGGCTTCCTACGACCCGGCCCCGGCCGGTCCGCTCCCGACGCGGAGCGGCCTGTTCGAGTCGGCGGATGAGTCCGCCGCGATCGTGGACACCGGGCAGCCCGGCGAGGAACCGTGGCTCATCCGCAAAGAGGCGCGGACTTCGGACGACACGGTCGCCGCCTTCGTCGAGGCGTCCGCGCTCGATCCGGGCGCGAAGCGGATCATCGTCGAGAGCCGACCGGTCACGAACGAGATGAACGTCCTCACCGACCATGGCGGGTACTGGGCGAACCCCGAGGGGTTCCTCGTCCCGCTCGTCCGGCACATCGACGCCGCGCGAGGCGACGCCGTGGCGTCGCGGTTCTACCGGGACCCGGCGCTCCGGACGCGGCGCATCGTCTGGCGACGGCAACGGGTCGCCGCCCTCGCGGCCTGGGGCTGGCTGTGCTCGCTGGCGGCGGCGGCCACCGTCGCGGCCCTGGTGATCCTCGGCATCCTCGGCGAGCCGCGGCTCGCGAACGCCGGCAACGCCCTGGCCGCGGCGTGGTCGCTCATCCCGGGCCACCAGATCATCTCCGGCCCGATCGACGGCATCGGCGCGCTCGTCCAGGGCCTCGCCGACGCCGTCGGCCTCGGCGACCAGGTCGCCTGGCTCGCATCGTTCGGCCCCTCGCTCGTCGCGGTCGCCTTCACCGTCGTGCTGTTCTACGTGCTGGCCAAGATCGGCACCGGCCGATGGCACGACTGGGACGTCCGCGAGCGACGCGCGATGCTTCCCGAGGTCCCGACGCTCCCCGACCGGTCCAAGGCCGCGGCACAGTCGATCGCGCTCGTCGGCGGACTCGCCGGGCTGGTCCTTGGCACGTTCGGCCTCGGGATCCCGATGGTGCTGGCGATCGCCGTCGCGGCCGTGGCCGGGACCCTGGTCTGGGCCGCACACCCGTTCCACGGCTGAGCCGGGCGGCCGCCCCTAGACCGCGACCGGCTCCCGGTATTCCCCGAAGACCTCGCGCAACACCGCGCATTGCTCGCCGAGCGTCGCATATGCCGCCGCGCAGCGGAGGAAGTGCGGCATGAGGTTGGTCTCGCTGCTCCCGGGGCGAGTCGCGGCGGCGCGAAGGCCGGCCAGGGCGGCCCCCACGGCCTCGGGGTCGCGATCGCGGCGAGTGCGCTCGAGGCGCGCCATGTGGGCCTCGAAGGAGCCCGGCGGCACCTGCAGGACCGGCACCTCGGTGACCTCGGTCTCGTCGACGTAGGCGTTGACACCCACGACCCGGCGCTCGCCGGCGTCGAACTCGCGCTGATACCGATAGGCCGCGTCGGCGATCTCGCGCTGCGGATAGCCCTCGGTGACGGCGGCGACCATGCCGCCGCGTCGGTCGATCTCCTCGATATACCGCCACGCCGCCCGTTCCACCTCGGTGGTCAGCGACTCGACGAACCACGAGCCGCCGAGCGGGTCGATCGTGGCGTCGACCCCCGTCTCCTCCGCGATGACCTGCTGCTGGCGCAGCGCGAGCAGCGCCGCCTCGGCGGTCGGCACCGCGAGGGCCTCGTCGTGCGCGTCCGTGTGGAGCGACTGCGTGCCGCCGAGGACCGCGGCGAGGGCCTGGATGGCCACGCGCGTGAAGTTGTTGAGCGGCTGTTGGGGCGTCAGCGACACCCCGGCGGTCTGCGTGTGGAACCGCATCCACGCCGACCGCTCGTTCTCCGCACCGTAGCGCTCGGTCATCAGCCGGTGCCAGATCCGGCGCGAGGCCCGGAACTTGGCGATCTCCTCGAAGAAGTCGGAGTGCGAATTGAAGAAGAAGCTGAGCCGCGGCGCGAAGTCGTCGATGCGCAGCCCGCGCGCCAGCGCGTCCTCGACGTAGGCCATCCCGTCGGCGATCGTGAAGGCGAGTTCCTGGACGGCCGTCGACCCGGCCTCGCGGATGTGATAGCCGCTGATCGAGACCGTGTTCCAGCGTGGCATCTCGCGCGTCCCGAACTCGATGGTGTCCGTCACCAGGCGCATCGACGGCGCGGGCGGGAACAGGTACTCCTTCTGCGCGATGAACTCCTTGAGGATGTCGTTCTGGGTCGTGCCCTCGAGCCGGGCGCGCGGGACGCCGGTCGCCTCGGCCGCGACGATGTACATCGCCCAGATCGGCGCGGCCGGCGAGTTGATCGTCATCGAGGTCGAGACCTGGTCGAGCGGCAGCCCCGCGAGGAGCACTTCCATGTCCGCGAGGCTGCTGACCGCGACCCCGCACGTCCCGAACTCGCCCTCGGCCTCGGGGTCGTCGGTGTCGTAGCCGTAGAGCGTCGGCATGTCGTAGGCGATCGACAGGCCGGTCTGGCCGGCGTCGAGAAGCTGGCGGAACCGGGCGTTGGTATCCTCGGCCGCGCCGAACCCCGCGAACATCCGCATCGTCCAGAGCCGGCTGCGATAGCCCGTGGGGTGGATCCCGCGCGTGAAGGGCGGCTCGCCGGGCAGCCCGATGTCGCGGACCGGATCGATCTCGCGGTCGTCGAGCGACCATGGCCCGTACAGCCCGTCGACGGTCATGTCGCCGAGCGTGGCGAAGCGAGGCTTGCGTTCCGGGGCCCGCTCGAGCGCGGGCCGCTCGCGGTCGCGGCCCCAGGCGAGGCGGCGGCTGGCCCAGTCCTCGGCCCGACGCGTCATGGCCGCGACTCTAGCACCCGGTCGGGCGCGATGGCGGGAGGTGCGCTGGGGCCGCGCCGGCCGCTCAGTCAGCCCCGAAGGCGTCGATCCCCTCGGTGATCCGCGGCTCGGGCATGTCGTGCGTGATGACGACGTTGACCCGGTCCGCCGTCGCCGACGGCCAGACGACCACGGTCTGCTCGCGATCGCCGGTCTTCGTGTCGAGGCGCCGGCCCTGCCGCCCGGCGATCGTGGGCGACGACTGGCCGACGATCTGCGTCCGCCCGTTCGCGCTGGCACTGTTGGCATAGAAGTCGGCAAGGAGGTCGGCCGTCAGGCCGGGCGCGGTGAAGACCGCCAGCACGACGGCCGGGTCACCGAACGTCCAGGTGCCACCGGCGAAGTCGACTTCCGTGATCCCGGCCGCGGCCAGCGACCCGAGATTCTCCGGCGAGCAGTTCCGGCCGGAGTCGAGCCGCTCGGGCGCGGCGTCGTGGTACTTGGTCGGGATCAGCGCCTCGAGAGCCGGGTAGGCGCCAGGCGCCGAACCGTCGCCCTTGCACGGGCCGGTCGGGTCGAACGACGCGGCGGCGCCGCCCGCGCACGCGGCCAGGAGCCCGGACAGGACGAGCGCGAACGCCAGCAGCGGCGCGGCCGCACGCCGGGCGGATCGTGGGGTCATGTCGCACAGGGTAGCCAAGGTGGCGCGGTCGTGCGTGGACCGGGTCGGTGCGTCCGGGCACCTGGTACCACCGTCCGGGTCCGGTGCGCGCGTGCGCCCGACCGAAGGGCCCAGCGACTTCGGGACGAGGGTCACATTGCCCGGCGGGCGGCCCGTCCCTAGTGTTCTGCCTACGCCGACCCGCGATCGGATCAGGAGTCACCTGGGGCGTCGGTCACGGGGCAGGGAACGGACGTCGACACGGGGATGGTCCGAGTCGATGATCCCGGACCCAGCTCACGAGCCGAATAACTGGTGCTTCGGCCAACAGGCCTGATGGACCGTCGGGACGGCAGCGCTCATCCGCTTCATCGATCTTCGCGACATGGACGCCCTCCGGTATCGGGGGGCGTCTTCGCGTCCGGCGACGATCCGGGATCGCGGCGGCGGGGCCGCCGGCCCGCGGTACGGGCGCCGGGTCGCCGGCCGCGGTACGGGCGCCGGGTCGCCGGCCCGCGGTACGGGCGCCGGGTCGCCGGCCCGCGGTACGGGCGCCGGGTCGCCGGCCCGCGGTACTGCCAGTACCGCCCGGCGCATGAACGCCTCGTGGATGGACACCAGGACGACATCCGAGCGTCGATCCATCGCCTTGTCCACGCTCGGCTGTGGCCAGATCGCCACTGGCAGTACCAGTGGGGCGGCGCACGCCTGTGTCGGGCGACCGCGCCGCAATCGCGGCGCAGGGCCCTCAGGCCGAGCGGCCGGGCCGGACCTGGACCGGGCGGGCGCGGCGGAGGATCCCTCGTCGGTCGAGATCGGCCTGCACGACGCGTGCGGCCGCCACGAGGTCCGGGTCGCGGGTGACGGTCCCGGCGAGCCAGTCCACGTACGACGGCTCGAACGAGGCGATCTGTCCGAGCGTATGGCCGTGGAACTTGCCGAACTCGATCACGTGCGCCGACGCCTGGTCGAACGACGGCGGCGCCGGGCGTCGGAAGTGCCGCAGCCGGCCACGGACCGGAGCGCCGGTCGGCGTCGAGGCTCGCGGCGGCTCGCGATCCACGGTCTCGCCCCGGTACGGAGGCTGGCCGGGCAGGATCGGGGCACGTCGGACGCGCCCGCCGGCGACCTCGTTGCGAGGCTGGTACGTCGAGCTCGTGTCCACGCGACCGGTGACCGGCCGGGTCGGTTTGGGTCTGGGCGGGCCGCCGCGTCGCTGGCTCGGCTCCCCGGTGTAGGCCGACCCCTCGCCGGCCGACTCGCCCGATGCCCGACCCCGCCCCTCGCCGTCGACGCGGGTCAGCGCGGCGTAGGCGTCGTTGATCTCGGCCATCTGGCGGGTCGCGACGCGCGATGCCGCCGGGTCGTCGCCGGTCAGGTCCGGGTGGTGCGACCGCGCCAGACGGCGCCATGCCGCCTTGATCTCGGTCGGGGTCGCCCCCGGCGGGACACCCAGGACGACGTGCGGGTCGCGTTTGGCCACGGTCGAAGTGTACTGTCGGCGGCACGCTTGACAGGTCGGCCGGTGCTGGCGTCCCCTTGTCGCATGGGGAAGATCCGTCGCGCCGGGGTGCTCGCGGCGGCCGCGGCTGCCACCAGCGGGCTGGCCTACCGCTTCGCGCTCGCCTACCGCGTCCGCGCCGGCTACCCGCGGCGAAGCCCGCCGAGGATCACGCCGGACGCCCTCGGCCTGCCGTACGAGTCCACGACCGTCCACTCGGACGACCTCGCGCTTCCCGGCCTGGTTCATCCCCGCCCGCGGCGGCGCGCCGGGACCCGGGATCGTCCTGGTCCACGGGTGGGAGTCCGGTCGGGACCGGACGCTGCCGATGGCCGTCTTCCTGCACGCCGCGGGCTTCCACTGCCTCACGTTCGACGTCCGCGGGCACGGCACCAACCCGCCGGAGACCGACCCGATCAGCGCCGGGGAGTTCGGCACGGACGCGCTCGCGGCGTTCCGGTCGCTGCTGGCCCGCCCGGAGGTCACGGTCGGCGGCATCAGCGGCCACTCGATGGGCGGCATCGGGGCCATCCTCGCGGCCGCGGCCGACCCCCGGGTCGGCGTCCTCATCGCCTCGTCATCGCCCGCCGACCCATACCGGCTGACCCGCCAGACCTTCCGCCTGGCCCGGCTGCCGATCCCGGATCCCATCGCCTACCCCCTGGCGTGGCTGACGACCCGCGTGTACGTCCGGCCGCGCGGCCATGTCGTCCGCGACATCGACGCGTCGCAGGCGATCGCCCGGTACGCCGGCCCGATCCTCCTCGCCCACGGGGCCGAGGACACCGTCGTGCCACCCAGCCATCTGGACCGCCTCGCGGCGGCGGCCCGAGCCGGCCGAGGACCCGGGGATCCGCCGGTCGAAACGCTGCTCGTGCCGGAAGGCCAGCACTCCTGGCTGTACGAGATCGCCGACTATCGCCGCGCCGTCGCGCACGCGGCCGCCTCGGCCCTGGGCGGGCCGCTCTCGCCCGAAGCCGCCGGGGACATCGCGGCCGCGACCGCCGCCGAGCGGATCCCCGACGGCGAGGTCCGGTTCGCGGCGGCCGAGGACGTGCACAGCGGTGCCCGGACGCTGCTCAAGGTGGTGCTGCCGGGAGCGACGCGCCCGATCCGGCTCGATGGCGAACCGGCCGGCGAGGGTGCCGCCCCCGACGACGTCGACGTCGTCTCGGCCGGGACGATCGACGCGTGACGGCGGCGGAGCCCGTGTGGGACGCCATCCGAACGCGTCGGGCCATCCGCCGGTTCGCGGATCGTCCGATGGAAGCCGCCCACCTCGACCGCATCCTGCACGCCGGCCGGCGCAGCGGGAGCTCCAAGAACCTCCAGCGGTGGGCCTTCATCGTGTGCCGGGACCGCGAGCACCTCCGCGAGCTGTCGGTGGTCGGCCCGTGGGCCGCGCATCTCGCCGGCGCCGCCGTCGGGATCGCCCTCGTGACCCCGGATCCGGCCGCCGCCGACGCCCCGCTGTCGGTGATGTTCGACCTCGGGCAGGCCGCGCAGAACATGATGCTCGCGGCCTGGGAGCTCGGGATCGGCAGCGTGCCGGCCACCGTGTACGACCAGGATCTCGCCCGGCGGCTCCTCGGCCATCCCGACGACCAGCACGTCGAGTACCTGCTGTCGTTCGGCTACCCGGCGGATCCCGCCGACCTCACCCGTCCGCCGAAGTCGGGCGGTCGGGAGCCCCTGGCCGCGCTCGTCCACGAGGAGCGCTGGTAGCCTCACCCGGGCGGACGACCACCCGGTCGCGACGTTCGACCGGTCCCTACTGCCAGCTGAACTTCCGCGACGCGATCGCGAAGCACACGACCAGCCAGACGGCGAGGACCCCGGCACACACCGTCAGCGGCGCGAAGGCCGAGCCGCCGACCATCACCTGGCGCAGGGCGTCGGCGAGGTACGTGAGCGGGATCAGGCGCGCGATCGACTGCAGGAACGGCGGCATCGCGGCGATCGGGAAGAACACGCCCGACAGGAACATCATCGGGAACTGGACGACCTGGGTCACGCCGTTCGCCGCGTCCTCGGTCTTGGTGAACGAGGCGAGCACGTAGCCGAGGGACAGGAACGTGACGGCCCCGAGCACGATGAAGGCCGCGGCGAGGAGCAGCGAGCCCGTGATCTCGACGCCGAACACCGCCACGCCGACGCCGACGATGATCACCGACTGCACGAGCGCGATGAGCAGGCGCATCAGCGTGTTCGACCCGACGAGCTGCGAACGGCGGAGCGGGGTCGCCGCCAGGCGCTTCAGGATCCCCTTCTCGCGGTCCGCCACGAGCGGCACGGCCGCGAAGATCCCGAGCTGCATGATCGACATCCCGAGGATGCTCGGGACGAAGTAGCTGATGAACGAGAGATTCGCGGTCTGGATCGTCTCGGCCTTCGGCAGCACGAGCGGCGCCCGACCGCCCAGGTTCACGACGCCGAGGATGCTCCCGACCGCCTGGTCCACCGAGGCGATGAGCGCCGACCGGGAGGGGTCGACGACGAGCGTGACGGTGGCCGGGGCACCCGAGCCGGTCGAGGCCGCCGTGAGTGCCGCGCCATACCCGGCCGGGACCACGACGATGGCGTCGACGTCGCCGGTCTTCATCGAGGTCTCGGCCGAGGCACGCGCGCCGCCGTCAGTGAGCTTGACGCCGTCGGCGGCCGCGAAGGCCGCGTGCAGTTGCCCGGACGCCGCCGAGCCGTCCTCGTCGACCCAGGCGAGGGTCACCGCGGAGGTGCCGCCGCCCTGGAAGATGAACCCGAACATGAAGATGAAGATCAACGGGAACGCCAGCGTCCAGAAGACCGCCGCCCGGTCGCGGACGTAGCTCCGGATGTTCGCGACGGTGAGCCGGGAGAGGGCGTTCATCGTGCGGCGCTCCCGTCAGTCACGCAGCGCCCGGCCGGTCAGGTCGAGGAAGACATCCTCGAGCGTGGGGCGCCGGACCAGGAGGTCCTGGAGCTCGACGCTCCGCGTGTCCGCCAGGACGAGCAGCGCGCCGATGGTCGCCCCGACGTCGCTCGAGTACAGGAGGATCTCGTCAGGATCGCGCTTGACCGAGACCACCGCGGGCAGCGCGCCCAGGTCGGTGTCCGTGAGCGCGTCCACCGCGTCGAACCGCACGGCGCGCTCGTGGAACCGCTTCGAGATGAGCCCGTCGACGGTGTCCATCTCGAGGATGTGCCCGTGGTCCATGATCGCCAGGCGGTCGCACAGGACCTCCGCCTCCTCCATGTAGTGCGTGGTGAGGAGGACCGTCTTCCCCTGCGTCCTCAGCCCGCCGACCAGGTCCCAGAGCGCCCGCCGGGCGGCCGGGTCGAGGCCGGTCGTGGGTTCGTCGAGGAAGACCAGCTCCGGGTCGTTGACCAGGGCGAGCGCGATGGAGAGCCGTTGGCGTTGCCCGCCCGATAGCTCCTGCGTCCGGGCCTTCCGCGCGCTCGCCCAGCTCGAGCAGGTCGATGAGCTCGTTCGTCGGGCGAGCCTTCGGATAGAAGCTGCCGAACAGGTCGATGAGCTCGGTGACCGTCAGCTTGGGGTAGAGCGCGGCGGTCTGGAGGCTCACGCCGATCCGGGGCTTCAGCCGATCCGCCCCGGTCGCGACGTCGACCCCGAGCACCGTCGCCCGCCCGGCGTCGGGTGCCCGCAGGCCCTCGAGGATCTCGACCGTGGTGGTCTTGCCAGCGCCGTTCGGCCCGAGCAGCCCGAAGACCTCCCCGGCGCCGACCTCGAAGTCGATGCCGTCGACGGCGACCAGGTCGCCGTAGCGCTTCACGAGGCCGCGAACCTCGATCACGGGCTGGGCCGCCGAGGGGACGACAGGCGTCGAGGCGATGTCGGACTGCACGCGTCGATGGTGCCAGAAACATCCGCCCGGCACGTCCTCCCGAAGAGAGATCGTCCCCCAGCCCCGCAGCATCGACACGGAGGTATCGCGATGCGACGACGTTCTCGACTGGCCATGACCGGGCTCCTCGCCCTGTTGGTGATGGCCATCGCCCTGCCGGCCGCCACATCGGCAGCGGCCCCGACCGGCACGATCCGCGCCTTCCACGACAGCCCGGACACGCCGGCGGTCGACATCTGGGTCAACGGCGCCCCGGCACTGACCGCCGTCACGTACGGCACGGTCAGCAAGTACCTGCGCGTCCCTCGCGGCGACTACCTCGTCGAGGTCAAGGTCGCCCCGTCCACCGCCGGCGACCCGGCGGCGCTCTCGGCCACGGTCCGCGTCGGCGTCAAGCCGGTCACCGTCGCCGCCATCGGCTCGCTCGCCGGCGACGGCGCCCCGCTCCAGCTCAAGGTCCTCCGCGACCGCAAGGGCATCGATGGGAACTGGTCCCTGGTCCGCGTGGCACACACGAGCCCGGACGCTCCGGCGGTGGACGTCCAGGTGCGCTTCGGCCATCGCTGGATCCCGGTGGTCCAGGACCTCGCCTTCGGTGAGACCTCGCCGTACCTGCCGCTCCCGGCACGGAACCCGTTCACGCACCAGGCGATCAAGTGGGACATCCGGATCGTCGCGGCCGGGACGGACACTGTCGTCCTCAAGCTGAACGACGTCAAGCTGCCGAAGGGCCGTGCGCTCACGGTCTGGGCCGTCGGCTTCCTCAGCCCGGTCGGGTCCAGCGCCCGGCTTCGGGGTGAAGGTCACCCCGGACGGACGCAACGCCTTCTAGGCTCCCTCCCCTCGGCTCACCCGGGCCCGGCCGATCCCATCGGTCGGGCCCGTTCCATGTCCGCGGGCTTCGTGGCCTTCAGGCCCGCACGGTCGTCCTCGTCGTCGTCCACGCCGTCGGCGGCATCCGCCTCGGCCTCGGCATCGGCATCGGGGACGTCGAGGCCGCCGGACCAGTCGATGTCGAGGATCGTCCCCGACTCGGCCGCGGTCCGGTCGTCCTCGGGCGCCGGAGCCCCGAGGCCAAGGTAGGCGTCAAGCGCCGCCTCGAGGCCGACGTCCTTGCCGACCATCTCGGAGAGGATCCACTTCTCCTCGAGCACGTCGCAGTACGCCTGGACCAGGTCGCGCCCCTCGCCGACGGCCGGCGCCAGGACCGCAAGCGTGGGCTCGAACACCTCCCTGAGCCAGCGTTCGGCGGCCTCCCCCTCCTCGACGGGTCGCTTGTCGTAGAACTCGAGCCACGCGCGGTACTCGCGGATGTCGTTCAGCAACAGGCGCGCTTGCCCTTCGAGCGCGACGAGGCCCGTCAGGCGTTCGAGACGGCGGCCGTGGAAGCGGCGGTTCGCCACGGCCACGTCGAGCCGGACGCCACCGGCGCCCTGGCCGATCCCCCGCGACGGCTCCAGCCGGATCTCGTCCACGGCGAACCCGAGGTCGTTCAGCCGACGGATCCGGGCCCGGATGGCGTGGCGGTCGTAGTCCGCGAACTCCGGCTCGTGGTGGAGCTCCGCCCACACCGAGGTGTAGGTCGTCCGGACCATCTCCGCGGCCGCGACGGCATCGTCGAAGTCCTCGAGCCGACCCTGCAGCGCGGCGACGTCGGCGAGGCCGTAGGCGACGTTCTCGACGAGGATGTCGAGGTCGTACGCGCGCTGGCCGTCGCTCAGGGTCGGGTGGATCTCGCTGGTCTCGGCGTCGACCAGGAACGCCTGGATCTTGTCGCCGTCGCGCCGGAACAGCGTGTTCGCGAGCGAGCAATCACCCCAGAAGACGCCCGGCTCGGTGCAGGTCCACGAGCAGCCAGGCCATGGCGTCGAGCAGCCGCTCCCGGTACGGACCGGGGCCGAGCGGGAACCGCATCAGGAGGCGGCGGTACTGGATCGAGAACGCGAGGTACTCGGTCATGAGGATGGCGGCATCGCGGTCCGGGCTCGCTGCCAGCGCCACCGCCGTCACCGCGGGAAGGTCCGCTTCCTCCAGGTGCCGCAGCACCTCGAACTCCGCCTGGGCGACGCGGCGCGGCTCCTCCTTCAACGCGTAGGTCCGCCCCTCGTGGACGAGGAACCGCACGAGGTGCCGCGACGGCCCGACCGCGAGCTCGCGGAACTGCAGGTCGTCCGTCGACCAGTCGGCGAGCGGCCGCTCCCATGGCAGGTCGAGCAGCGCTCCGGCGCTGTCCCGGAGTCGGAGCCGGGGGAACCCGCCCGCGATGTCGGCGGCGTCCAGCGTGGATCAGAGCTTCTTGCGCAGGTACGCGGTCACCGAGGCGTCGTACCCGAGCAATTCGTACAGGTGGCGCGCCTCCGGGCGGTGATGACCCGCGGTGATCTCGACGAACGCCGCGCCGAGCTCGGCGCCGACGCGCTCGGCCTCGGCCATCAGCGCCCGGCCGACGCCGCGCTCGCGGGCGCCCGGCGTCCACGACCAGCGCGAGGATCCGCAGGATCCGGTCGTCGTGCTCGAACCTGGGCAGGGCGTGCACCGCGATGAACCCGAGCATGGCCCCGTCGTGCTCCGCGACGATCACCCGCGAGTGCGGGGAGGCGAACCGCTCGAGCCGCTCGACGATGTCGCTGGTGCCGGCGGGGTAGCCCTCGTCGGTGAAGAGCTGGGCGATCTGGTCGGCGTCGGCCGCGATGGCGGCGCGGAGGACGATGGGCGGGCGGTCCGTGGCGGGGTCGGTCATGCGGTGATGGTAGCGGGCCGCCGGACACGCAGGAACCGCCATGGCCCCTGGGGAGCCCCGCCACGATCGCAGACGGAACGGCCCGAGCGGACCGGGGGTCGCCGGGAGCGCCGGGATCGCGTCGAGGGCGGCGACCTCCCACCATGTCACCTGCGGGCCCTCCCCGTGACGGGCCAGTGTGGCCGTCAGACGGCCCTCCGTGGACGGCTCGAGCAACACGAACCGGACCCCGTCCGGGAGCACCGCCATCCGGCACCGGGCGCCGAGCGCGACGTCGTCGTCCGCATCCGCGAGGTCCAGGCCGATCTCCGCTTCGGCGCGCTCGAGGTCGACGGTGACCCAGCCCACGCCGATGAGCCGCGCCCCGGCTGGCAGCGTCGCCCGCGCCGCCGCGACCGCGGTGTCCACGGCGGCCCCGATGGACGGGGTCACCCGACGAGCAGCAGGTCCGGGGCCGGCTCGCCCACCATCTCGAAGCCCGCGTTGCGGTACAGGCGGATCGCCGGCTCGTTGTCGGCGAACACGCCGAGGTAGGTCCAGTCGCTTCCGGCGGCGATGGCATCCGCCGTCGCTGCCAGGGTGACGAGCTCGCCGAGCCCGCGACCGCGCGCCCACGCCGCCGTCCCGATCGACGAGAGGTAGCTGGCCCCCTCGAAGGTGGCGCGACGCGCGACGGCCGCGGGCCGGCCATCGACGCGGACCAGGTAGTGCATGAAGGCGGGGTTCGCGAGCGAGGCGGCCGTCTCGGCCTCGACGCCGGACCGCCGCTCGTCCTCGACGTCGAAGGCGTCGCACAGGACCGGCGTGACCGCGGCGAGTGCGGCCGTGGCCTGATCGCCGGACGTGCCGCTGAGGCGCTCGAGGCTGACCGACGGACCCAGCGGGTGGCGCGGGCCGCGGCGCGACGGCTCCGCGTCGACCAGCGCCATCACGCAGCCCATGCCCATGTCGCGGAACCCGTTGGCCTCGAGGCGCGCCACGAGGTCCGCGGGGGCATCGTGCGCCGGCGACGGCCAGATGTGGGGTTGGCGGCGCAGCGACGTGAACAGCACGAGGATCTCCGCCAGCCGCGTGTCGAACGCCTCCGGGTCGGCGGGCCAGTGGATCGCCTCGAGACGGTTCCAGAACGGCTCCGGGTCCCTGGGGTCGTGCAGCAGGATGGCGTCGCCGAGGTCGCGCAGCTCGCGATCGGGCATGGCGTGGACGCGCGCCTCGTGCACGAGGAGGCGACGCATCGTCTTCGCGTCGATGACGCGGCGCAGCCGGTCGTTCGGTCGGGCCTCCTGCATGCTCGAACGATACCCGGCGCGGGTCAGGCCGGCCCGGGCGCGGTTCAGCCGGCGGTCGGTCGCTCCAGGACGAGGATCGTGGCGCCCGAGGGCAGGTCGACGAGCGTCGGCTCGGGCAGGCCGGCCGCCGCGAACCACGACCGGAACCCGTCGCGGGTGGCGAGCGCGGTCCCCTGGTAGAGCTCGTCGAGCTGGACGCCGGCGATGAGCTCCCCGTGGCGGGTCCGGAACTCGTCCGAGCCCGACGGCAGCGGCCAGTCGAGCACGACGATCCGGCCGCCGGGTCGGAGCGCCGACCAGGCGGCGCGGAGGGCGCCGGCCGGGTCGGCCAGCTGGTGGAGCGCGTACTGGAAATACGCGAGGGTGTAGGCGGCCTCCGGGCCCGGCCTGCCGACGTCCGCCTGCCGGATCGAGATCCGGTCGCTCAGCCCGGCCGCCTCGACGTTGGCCCGCGCGCGGGCCACGGAGTCCGGCTCGGACTCGACGCCGACGAGCCGGAGCTCGGGGAAGCGGCGCGCCATCGCGATGAGCCAACGGCCGCCGCCGCAGTGGATATCGACCACGTCCCCGCCACGCGCCAGGTCGGCGACGAGCTGCGGAAGCGCGGCGAGGGCCTCCTGGAAGAAGACCGCGACGTCCTGCACGGTCAGCCGCTCGATGGACTCGCGGTACCGGTCCGGGCGGGCGGCGACCGTCGTCCCGGTGCGGAAGAAGTCGAGCATCCCGCCCCAGTCGAGCGAGGCGACGACGGTGTGGGCGAACTGTCCGCCGAGGAACTCGGGCCGCTGGTCGTCCAGCAGGACGACGGCCGTCGCGTCGTCGATCGAGAGCCGGGCGTCGTCATCGAGGTCCGCGAGCCCGTGCGCGTCGGCGGCCCAGGCCCAGGTCGCGATCGCGTCCGCCTGGCAGCCCGTGGCGGTCGCGAGCTCGAGCGTCGTGAGGCCGGCCGGGCCCCGCAGCACCGCAGGGCCTCGAAGAGACCGAGCTCCACGCCGAGATAGACCAGCCACGTGCGGTGGAAACCGGCGAGGCTGGTCACGAGGTCGTCGAACCGGTCGTCGAGGTGCATCTGGGCACCGATTGTCGCATGGCCCGGACAGCAGGACACCGTCCGGAGGAGTCGGACGGTGTCCTGCGTCGGTGGCGATCCGGTGCCGTCGCGGCACCATCGGGTCAGCGGTCGTTGAGCCGAACGCCGCCCGTGGCGTAGGCGATCGGGGCGTGGACGGTCCGCGAGAGCAGACCCTGCGAGTACGGGTTGGCCGCGAGGACGGTCCAGCGGTCGGCGGTGCCAGCCGCGAGGGCCACGTCGTCCGCCGTCTTGCCGGCGTACGGGTCGCTGATGACGACCGCGTCGTCCACGGCCTTGCCGGGGAACGGGCGCGTGAGCGTCTCGAGGGGCATGCTCGGATCGAAGACCTTGCCGGAGTACGTGGTGGCCGGCGCGAACGGGACGAGACCCTTCTGCGCGGCCGTCTTGGGGCCGGCGCCCGAGATCGGGAACGTGCCGCTCGGGGTGATCTGGTTGCGATGCAGCTGGAGGACGCGCCCGTTCGGGGCGACCCACGTGGTCACGGGGGCGGTCGCGTCGCGGCTGTCGATGATGCGGCCGTCGGACGTCATGTCCGAACCGCGAGCTGCCACGGCGGCGGCGGCCATCCGGTCGCGGAGCTCGCCCTGGTGCTGGATGAGGATCCCGTCGGTGGTCGCGGCCGCGGCGGCGGCGTCGGCGAGCTCACCCTGGTGCTGGATCAGGCGGTCGTCCCGAGCCGGGAACAACGGGGCCTTCTCGCCCATCCGCTGGACGAGGAGCGCGTGCTGGACGTCGGCCGGAACGGCGCCGGCGGCGGGTGCCGCCTTGATGCCCTGGCCGAACGCGATCCCGATGGCGCCGAGCGCGAGGGCGCCGGCGACGAGGGCCACCGCACCGAACGGGGCGGCGGACTTGGTGGACTGCCCGGCGGCGGGCTGGCTGATGGTGGCGGACATTCGTCCTTCTCCTTGGTTCGTTCCGGAACGTCGGTCGGGACATCCGATCGAGCGTCCGTGGCGATGCCGCCATGCTCGGCTCGGGCCTTGATGCCGCCATCGGGCCCGGTCCCTACCCGTCCACCGGGTGCCGCCTCAATCTCCGGGGCACGCCGGGGCCGGGTACCTTATGGCCGATGCAACGGTCCCGAGGGCGCGACGGTTCTACGAGGTGATGGACACCGACAACCAGCTCGTCGACGCCCTCGCGAGCGACCTGGATGGCACGTTCGAGGCCCTCGTGCTCGCGCATCAGGACCGCTGCTACTCGATCGCCCTGCGGATGCTCGGCGACCCCGGTGCGGCGGAGGAGGCGGCGCAGGACGCACTCGTCCGCGCGTACCGAGCGCTCGGCACGTACGAGCCGGCACGGATCCGCGAGCTTCGCCTGCGGCCCTGGCTGGCCACGATCGTCCTCAACCTCTGCCGCACGCGGCTGGCCCGGCGGCGGACGGCGGGCCGCGAGCCGCTCTCGCTCGACCTCGAGGGCTCGACGCTCCCGGAGCCGGTCGCGACCGATGCGTCGGCATCGCCGACGGCCGTCCTCGACCGCCGCGCCGAACGGGACGAGTGGGCCGCCCTCCTGGCCGGATTGCCGCCGGCGTACCGGGCCGCCGTCGTCCTGCGTCACGTGGACGGCCTGTCCTATCCCGACCTCGCCCGAGCCCTCGACCGACCCGAAGGCACTGTCAAGGCCCAGGTCCACCGGGGCCTGGCGATGTTGCGCACGGCCTACGAGGCGGCGGACCGCGTCGCCTGCCAGGAGATGACCGCATGACCCTCGACGACCGCACGCTGGAGGCCGCCATGGCCGACCTGGCGACCACCGCGCCGCCGACGCTCGCCTCGAACACGCTCGTCGCCGTGGGCCTGGCCGACCACATGGCCCGCATGGACTCGGTGATCGGGCCGCTGTACGTCGCCTGGAACGGGCTCGGCGTGAGCGCGGTGGAGTCCGAGGAGTTCGCGGCCACCCACGCCGCGCGGACCGGGCGTCGCGTGTACCCCGGTGGACGCGCTGCCGCCGGACCTCGCGGCCGCGATCCACCGCCGCCTCGCCGGCGAGCGCGCACGTGCGGATCGACCTCGACCTGCGCGGCCACAGCGACTTCGAGCGCGACGTCTGGCGCAAGGCCCTCGACATCCCGCGCGGCGAGGTCCGGCCGTACGGCTGGATCGCGGGCGAGATCGGCCGGCCGAAGGCCGTCCGTGCGGTCGGGACGGCCCTGGGGCACAACCCCGTGCCGCTCATCGTGCCGTGCCACCGGGTGGTCCGCACCGACGGCACGATCGGGCAGTACTCCCTCGGCGGCCCCGAGAACAAGCGGACGATCCTCGCGTCCGAAGGCCTCGACCCCGACGCGATGGAGGCCGCCGCGCGGCGCGGAGAGCGGCTCATCGGCTGCGCGTCGACGGGCATCGTGTGCTGGCCCACGTGTCGGACCGGCCGGCACATGCTGCCGAAGAACCGACGGCCGTTCCGGTCTCTCGCGGCCGCCGCGGACGCCGGCTACCGGCCGTGCAAGGTCTGCCGGCCCGCGTCCGGCGCGGGATCCGTCGCCGCCTAGGGCAGCCGACCCGGTCACCCTGTTGTCCTACTGGACTAGGCCAACCGGCCCGCGTACACTGCCCTGATCTTGGACCAACCACCTATGCCAACGGCGCCGCCTGCCCGCCCGAACCAGGGGCCGGGGATCTGGCTCGGGATGCTCGTGCTCTACCTCGTGTGGGGCTCGACCTATCTCGGGATCGCGGTCGCGGTGGACACGATCCCGCCGTTCGTGATGGCGGCCGCGAGGTTCGCGCTCGCGGGCCTGGTCCTGCTGCTCTGGTCGCTCGCCCGCGACCGCGGGACGCTTCGCCTGGCCGTCGCGGCGCGAGTGGCGGGACTCGGCGATCGTCGGCGCGCTCCTGCTCGGCGGCGGCATGGGCATGGTGGCGTTCGGCGAGCAGACGATCCCGTCCGGCATCACCGCCCTCCTCATCGCCCTGATGCCCGTCTGGGTCGCGGTGTTCGGGGCCGTCCTGCTCGGCGAGCGGCTCCCGCGGCTGGCGGTGATCGGCATCGCGATCGGGTTCGTCGGTGTCGCCGTCCTGGCCGGCCCGTCGGCGTTCGGCGGGACCGGCGCGCTGGAGCCCACTCGGGCTCGTGGCCGTGCTGCTCTCGCCGATCTGCTGGTCGCTCGGGTCGCTCTTCGCCTCGCACCGCGCGACGCTGCCCCGCCAGCCGCTGATGGCGACGAGCGCGCAGATGCTGACAGGCGGCGCGGTGCTGGCGATCATGGGCCTCGCGGCGGGCGAGTTCGGGCGGTTCGATCCCGCCCAGGTGTCGAGCGAGTCGATCACCGCGTTCCTGTACCTGACGATCATCGGCAGCCTGCTCGCCTTCACGACGTACGGCTGGCTCCTTCGCAAGGCGCCGCTGCCGCTCATCGCGACCTACGCGTATGTGAACCCGATCGTCGCCGTCGCGCTCGGGGCGCTCGTGCTGCACGAGCCCATCGAGCCGAGGACCCTCGTCGCGGGCGCGATCATCATCGCCGGGGTGGCGCTCATCGTGACCGCGCGCGGTCGGATGGCGCGGCCGCGGACCATCGCGGAGCCCGCGGACGTCGGCATCGAGGCCGCGCCCGCGGCCGTCCGGCCCGCCACCAGCGCGTAGTCCCGGTCACCCCTCCGCGAGGATCGTCCGCGAGACGCGTCGCGCGAGCGCCATGACCGTGACCATCGGGTTGACGCCGATCCCGGTCGGGAAGAGCGAGCCGTCACCGACGTACAGGCCCCGAACGACCCGGTCCGCCGAGCCGGCACCGCCCGTCCCGACCCGCACACGGCCCCACGGATCGCAGGCGTGGGTCCGCGCGTCCGCGCCCATCCGTACCGACCCCATCTGGTGGGCCGAGAACACCGTGCCGCGGTTCGGCGCGAAGTCGAAGGCCTCCAGGGCCGCCTCGAACGCGGCGAACGCCGCCGTCTCGGCGCCCGGTTCGAGGCCCGCGCGTCGGTGCCAGCGCGGCGGCGTCCCGAGGGCGACGATGTCGTTCGCGCCCGCCGCGCGGACGAGGCGTGCCATCCGGACCAGGCCGTGCCGGAGGGTCGCGACCCCGGTCGCATCGAGGCGGTAGTCGATGCGCACGCGCCCGGCCTTCGTCAGGGTCAGGCGGCCCTCGCCGCCGTCGCGCGTCACCGCGATCAACGGCGCGATGCGGGACGCGCCGGCCATCACCTCGGCATGGGCGGCCCGACCCTCCCACGGGAGGGCCAGCGCCATCAGTCCCGGGTGCCCGGGCGCCGACTCGATCACGTACCCGTTGCGCCCGGGTGCGCCCGCACCGAACTCCAGGGAGCGGGCCCCCTGCATCGTGCCGCGCCACATCTCGATCGGTTCGCTGAAACGGCCCGCGATGACCGACACGGGGTGCAGCCGGAGGTTCCTCCCGGTCGCCGGGTGGTCGATACCGGTCCGCTGGAGGATCGCCGGGGTCCGCAGGGCCCCCGCGGCCAGCACGACGGTCGCCGCACGCACCTCGAGCGGCCGGCCGTTCGCGACGGTCGCCTCGACGCCGACCGCACGGCCGCCCTCGACGATGACCCGCTGGACGTCCGCGCCCGCGACGATCCGGGCACCGGCCATCGCCGCCCGAGCCAGGTGGACGCGGATCCCGGACTGCTTCGCCCCACGACGGCAGCCGAAGGGGCAGCTCCCGCAGTCGCCGCACGCGGTCGCGTTCCGGCGCATCGGGGCGGCCTCCCAGCCGAGTGCGCGGGCGCCGCGCAGGATGACGGCGTCCTTGGGCGGGATGTGGGTCGCCTCGGCGACGCCGAGGTCGGCCTCGACGGCGGCGACATCGTCGGTCCAGGCGGATCCGTCCTCGACGCCCTCCAGCCCGTGGTCGGATGCCCAGTCGGCCCGGACGTCGGCCGGGGCCTCGATGCAGGTCATCCAGTTCACGAGCGTGCCGCCGCCGACGCCGCGCCCCGACAGCATCGTCACCGAGCCGTCCCACGTGGTCAGCAGCCCGTGGTCGAGGTAGAGCCGGTCGAAGGCGGCGAGCTCGTCGGTCGGCATCGTCGACTCGTCCGACGAACTCCCCGGCCTCGAGGACGACGACGGACCGGCCGGCCTCGGCCAGCGCGGCCGCGATGACCCCGCCGCCGGCCCCGGACCCGACGACCACGACGTCCGCGTCGAGCACGATCGGCGACGCAGGCGTCGGCGCCATCCCCGCCACCCACGGGCACGAACGGCGTGATGGGCGCCCGGTCGGACGTCACCGGCGGCGAGTCCGGCCGGTAGTCGATGAGGGCATGGAGCGGGTTCGGGCCGCCGTTGCCGGGATCGGCATACGCCAGGAACGTGAGGAGCTTGCGGAGCGCCTGGAACGCGGAGCGGCGCATCGGCAGGCGCGAGGTGCCCCAGCCCAGGAGATAGCGTTCGCGGGCGTCGAGCGGCATCGCGCTGAAGCCGGACGCCCGGCCGCACAGGGCAAGGTTCGCGGCCCGGGACTCCATCAGCCGGAGCACCAGCGACAACTGCGCCCGCTGTGCGGGATCGGCCGCGACCGCGAGGCCGTCGGCGGCGAGCCGCGCTCGGCGGGCCGGGTCGTGGGCGACGAAGGTCTCGGCCAGCGCCGTCAGCGTCGCCAGCTCTCGATCGGCGGTCTCGGTCAACGGGTCCTCCGGGCTCGGCCGGAGTATGACCGCGCGGGCGGACGCATCGCTGGGTTACGGGACGGGGTCGCGCGGACCACGTTCGATACGGACCAAGGTCGCGGCGGTGGCGTCCGCGGGTCGCTCGCGGTCCGCTTCGGCCGCACGCGGCCCCGACCCCTTGTCGGGAGGCTGCCGGGCTGGCTAGCCTCGGGCATGGACGCCGTCGCGCCGGGACGATCAGGTCGGGCGATGCCCGCCGCGGCCCTCGCGCCGTTGACACCGGCGGCACCCCCGGCACCGACCGCGACCGGCCACGGATCGGCCTCCCCGGTCGCGACCTTCCTCGAGCGGGTCCACGAGCGGCACCGCGACCGCACCGACGGCACGGTCGCGACGTATATCCCCGCCCTCGCGGCCGCCGACTCGTCGTGGTTCGGCGTCGCGCTGATGACGGTCGACGGGACCGGCTACGACGTCGGCGACAGCCGTCAGCCGTTCACGATCCAGTCGATCTCGAAGCCGTTCACCTATGGCCTCGTCCTCGACGCCCTCGGCGAGCCGGAGGTCCGCCGACGGATCGGCGTCGAACCGACCGGGGACGCCTTCAACTCGATCACGCTTGCGCCCGGGAGCGGGATCCCGCTCAACCCGATGGTGAACGCCGGCGCGATCACCGCGGCGGCCATGGTCGCGATGATCCCGGGCGTCGACCCCCTCTCGCACGTCGTCGAGCGCTTCTCGGCCGCCGCGGGACGCCGCCTCGGGATCGACGACGCCGTCCATCGGTCGGAACGCGACACGGGGCACCGCAACCGCGCCATCGGCCATCTGTTGCGAGCGTCACGCGCGCTCGACGATGACCCCGAGGCGGCGCTCGACCGCTACTTCGCCCAGTGCTCGATCACCGTGGACGCGGTCGCGCTCGCCACGATGGCCGCGACCCTCGCGAACGGCGGCGTGAACCCGGTCAGCGGGGAGCGCGTGCTCGCGGCCGGCACGGTCCGCTCGGTCCTGAGCGTCATGGCGACCTGCGGCATGTACGACGCCGCCGGGGAGTGGCTCTACACGGTCGGGCTCCCGGCGAAGAGCGGCGTCGCCGGGGGCGTCCTCGCGGTGGTGCCCGGCGAGCTCGGGATCGCGATCTTCTCGCCACCGCTCGATGCGCAGGGCAACAGCGTGCGCGGCGTCGAGGTGTGCCGCGACCTCGTGCGCGAGCTCGACCTGCACCTGCTCGGACGCGGGCCGGCGTCGGTGCCGCCGCTGCGCGCCAGGCACACGGTCGGACGCCTCGGTTCCAAGCGCGGCCGGACGCCGTCGGAGCGGACCGTCATCGCCCGCGGCGCCTGGCAGGCCGAGGTGCGCCAGCTCCAGGGCGACCTGACGTTCCTCGCCGCCGAACGGGCGATCCGAGGCCTGGAGGACCCGACCGGAGGTCCACGCTGGGTGGCCCTCGACCTCGGCCGCACGACGGACATCGAGCCCGGCGCGATCGGGCTCCTCGCGGACCTCGTCGTCGCGATGCGGGCGGACGGCCGCGACCTCGCCGTCGCCAGCGGGTCCGCCCATCTCGAGGCGCTGGACGCGCTGGACGCCCGTCTCGCCGCGACCGGGCAGCCGGTCGTCCGACGGTTCCCCGACGGCGACCGCGCCCGGGAGTGGGGCGAGGAGTCGATCCTCGACGACGCGGCCGCCTCGAGCCCCGGGCTTCCCGACCACGACCCGCTGTCGGACGACGAGGCGTTGTTCGGCGGGCTCTCGGCGGCCGAGCGAACGGCGCTCCAGCACCGCTTCGAACGCCGGCTCTACGCCCCGGGCTCGGTCGTCGTCCGGCGCGGCGACGAGGCGACCGAGCTGTTCCTCGTGGTCTCGGGGCGGCTGAGCGTCACCGTCGACCGGCCGGACGGCATCAGCCGCCGCCTCACGACGCTCTCGGGCGGCATGGTGTTCGGGGAGCTGGCGTTCGTCGCGCGCGACCGGCGCACCGCGGACGTGCACGCGGACACCATGGTCGAGTGCCTGGTCCTCGAGGCCGGGGCGTTCGAGGCGCTCCTGGCCGACGAGCCGCACATCGCCGCGGTCATCCTCTCGAACCTGCTGCGGATCGTGGGCGGCACCGCCCGGCGGCTGACCGACGAGCTCGCGGTGGCGGTCGACTGATCCGGCGCGGGCCGATCCTCAGGCGCCCGGTCGCTCCCAGCCCTGCGCGGGCCACGGCTCGCAGCGCAACGGGCGGTCCTCGCGATAGCCGAGCGCGTAGTCGGCCTGGATGAGCGTGTGGAGCTGGCTCGTGCCCTCGTAGATGACCGCCGCCTTCGAGTTGCGCAGATAGCGCTCCACCGGGAACTCGTTCGAGTAGCCGTTCGCGCCGTGGACCTGGATGGCGTCGAGCGCGCTCTGGACCGCGTGCTCGGTCGCGTGCCACTTGGCGAGGCTGGTCTCGCGCGTGTTGCGGACGCCCTGGTTCTTCAGCCAGCCGGCGCGCCAGACGAGGAGCCGGCCGATCTCGATGCCCTTCGCCATGTTGGCGATCATCTGCTTCACGAGCTGGTGCTCGCCGATCTCCTGCCCGAACGTGTGCCGCTCGTGGGCGTATCGGACGGAGGCGTCGAGGCACGCCTGGGCGAGCCCCACGGCGCCGGCGGCGACGGTGTACCGGCCCTGGTCGATCGCGCTCATCGCGACGAGGAACCCCTCGCCCTCCTCGCCGATCCGGTTCTCGAGCGGCACCGCGACGTCGTCCAGGTTGATCATCCCGGTATTGCCGGCGCGGATCCCGAGCTTGCCGTGCAGCGTGCCGGTCGTCAGGCCGGGCATCCCGCGCTCGAGCATGAACGCGGTCACGCCCTTGTGCTTCTTCGCGCGGTCGACCGAGGCGAAGACGAGGAAGTGGTCGGCGATGTCCGCGAGGCTGATCCACATCTTCTGGCCGTTCAGCCGGTAGGTGTCGCCCTGCCGGCGGGCCGTGGTCGCGAGGTTCCCGGCATCGGTGCCGACACCGGGCTCCGTGAGCCCGAACGTCGCGAGCTTCTCGCCGCGAGCCTGCGGGACCAGCCAGCGCTGCCGCTGCGCCTCGGTCCCCCACTGGAGGAGGGCGAGCGAGTTGAGCCCGACGTGGACGCTCTGGACCACGCGGAAGGCGGTGTCGGCCCGCTCGAGCTCCTCGCACAGGAGCGCGAAGCTGATGTAGTCCATCCCCGCGCCGCCGTAGGCCTCGGGGATCGGGGCGCCGAGGAATCCCAGCTCGCCCATCGCCGCGAACACCTCGCGGTGGACCTCGCCGGTCTCGTCCCATGCCCGGATGTTCGGCAGGATCTCGGCTTCGGCGAAGGCGCGAACGCTGTCGCGGACCAGCTTGTGCTCGTCGGTGAGGGCGAAGTCGACCAAGGGGCCTCCTGCTCGGGCGGCTAGGCGAGCGATGCTAGCAGGGCGCGATCGACCCGGGCCGGCCCGGGCGTCCAGACCGTCGCCACGTGCCCCGCGCCGACGTCGAGCGACTGGCAGGACCCCGGTCCTCGGCCGACCGGCCAAGGCGTCCAGCGAGACCCCGCGGCCCTTCGCCTCGGCCTCGAGTCCCGTCCACGCCGTGGCGAACGCCGATGGCCAGGCAGGCGACGACGGGCCGATCCGACCCGGCAGCCCGGCCGGGCAGAGGTAGCGGTCGGCGACGGCCGGGTCGGATCGTCGGCGGTCCACCGGCTCCACGTCGACGCCGACATCGATCGCGTCCGCGACGGCCGCGATCGCGACCGTCCCGGCATGCGAGAGGCTGGCGCGCCAGCGGCCACCATCCGGGGTGAGGATCCACGGGCGCCCGTGGGCATCCGGCTCCACGCCGATCTCCACCGGGCGACACCCGACAAGATGGGCGACCATCGATCGAAGCGTGGCGTGCGCGACGACGAAGCGTCGCGCGTCCTCGGGTCGACGGAACGACCTGGCGCGCCGCTGTTCGGCCGCATCGAGCGTCGACCATCCGGCTCCCATCGGATCCGTCCCACGGTCGACGCGCCCGACGCCGACGACGACCAGCGGGATGGCGGCCGCGCTCACGGCGGGCCTTCGGCCGCCCGGAGGGTCCGGCTGAGCGAGGCCGCGAAGATCGCCCCGTGGTCGCCCTGGAAGATCGTCTCGTGGTCGACCGGCAGCGGCTCCCACGTCACATGCTCGGCGAGGCCCTCCCAGAACGTCCGCGGAACGTCGTAATCGCGCGACGTGAACACGACGAAGTCGCCGTCATACGGCATCAGGGCGTGGCCGCGCCGAGCGCGAGCGAGTTCGTCGAGGTAGCGGTCATGGTCGAGGGGGAGGCCCTCCGGGGGTGGCGTCAAGCGTTGCACGACGAGTCGGCCGAGGCCGCGGGCCGCGGTCCGAAACCCGCGACGCCGCAGGTGGAAGACGGCTCGTCGCCCGAAGTACGCCGGTCGGCCGGCGTACCAGCGCCAGTCGCGCGGCCGGTCGACGCGCGGGTCGACGAGCCCGAGCAGGCCGACCGCCTCGCCATCGGAACCGAGACGACGGGCCATCTCGATCGCAACGCGTCCACCCGAGCAGTAGCCGCCGATGTAGTAGGGGCCTTCCGGCTGGACCGTCCGAACTTCCGCCAGAAAGGCATCGGCGAGCCCGTCGATCGACGGCGGCAGGTTGCCGCCGTCGACGTTCATCGCGCGCAACCCGTAGAGCGGCTGCTCCGGGTCGAGCGTCCGTCGCAAGGCCGCGGGCCCGATGATCCCGTCGTCGATGTGCACGAAGAAGAACGGCGGGCGGGCACCCTCGGGCTGGATCGGGAGCAGGGCGGACGTGGGCGCCTGCCACGAGCCGGTGTCGAGGCCGCGCGCATAGCGCTCGATCGTCGGCGCCCAGAGGAAGGTCGCCAGCGGGAGGTCCTTGGTGCCGAGCCGTTCCCCGATCCGGACGACGATCATCGCGGCGAGCATCGAGTCGCCGCCGACCTCGAAGAAGTCGTCAAGGACCCCGACGGCGTCGAGGCCGAGCACATCCGACCAGATACTCGCGAGCTCGACCTCTGTCGCGGTGCGCGGCGCGACCCTGGGGGCCGCGGCTCGGGGCGGTCCCGCAGCACCGGCGCCCGTCGCCGTGCCGTCGTCCTTCGCGAGGCCGAGGCGTGCCGCCAGGCCGATGCGCTGGACCTTGCCCGTCGGTCCCTTCGGGATCTCGTGCACGATCCGGATCGCCCGCGGGACCTTGAAGTCGGCGAGCCGCTCCGCGAGATCCGCCTGCAGCGCCTGCTCGGTCAGGGTGGTCCCGTCTCGCGGGACCACGGCCGCGGCGACCTCCTCGCCCAGACGCGCATCCGGCATGGCGAAGACCACCGCTTGCGCCACACCGGGGATCGCGAGCAGCGCCTCCTCGACCTCGACCGGCGCGACCTTCTCGCCGCCGCGGTTGATGAGCTCCTTGAGCCGGCCGCGCAGGAAGAGATACCCCTCGTCGTCGAGCGTGCCCTGGTCGCCGGTGCGGAACCACCCGTTCACGAACGCGGTCGCGTTCGCCTCGGGGTTGGCGTCGTAGCCGTCGAAGACCGTCGCGCCGCGGATGCCCACCTCGCCGAGCGCCCCCGGCTCCAGGACGGCGCCCGTCGGGTCGAGGATCGCGAGATCGATGCCACTCGCCCGGCCGACGGAGCCGGGCTTGCGAACGCCCGGGGGGATCGGGTTCGTCGCCATCTGGTGGCTGGCCTCGGTCATCCCGTAGGCCTCGACGACGGGCGTCGCGAAGGTCGCCTCGAGCGCCTCCAGGGTCGCGATCGGCAGCGACGCCGACGACGACCGGATGAACCGGAGCGGCCGACGGTCGATGACCTCGCGATGGGCTGGCGCCCGAGCCAGCACGCCCTGGTGGATCGTGGGGACGGCCGTGTACCAGGTGGGTCGTTCGTGGTCGAGCCACTCGAAGAACTCGGTGGCGACGAAGCCGGGCGCCGCGACCAGGCTGCCCCCCGACGCGATCGTCGCGAGCCACGCGGCGACCAGGCCGTGGATGTGGAAGAGCGGCATCACGTTGAGGCAGCGGTCCGCCGGGGTCAGGCCCAGGCCGTCCGCGACGCTGCTCGCGGAGGCCGCCAGCCGCCCATGGGTGAGCGGCACGAGCTTGGGTCGGGCGGTCGTCCCCGAGGTATGGAGCAGCAGCGCGACGTCGTTCGGCGAGGGTGGCGTCGACGGCTGTGCCGGTGCCGCCGGCATCGTGACCGCGGTCATCGGGCGGATGGAGACGGCGCCTGCCGTGCCGCCAGGTTCGCGGGCCATGGCCAGCACGGGGATGCCGAGACCCGCGGCGACCTCCGGTGCCGCGCTCTCGAGCCCATCCTGGACGATGACCATCGACGCGTGGAGATCGTCGAGATAGAACGCGAGCTCGTCGCGACGGTAGGCGGGGTTCAACGGCGCCGCGACGGCCGCGGCGGTGATCCCGAGGAAGGCCACGGCGGCCTCCGGGCCATTGCCCGTGACGAGGGCCACGCGATCCGTGCGGCCCGCCCCGGCGGCCGCAAGACTCGCCGCCACGTCGCCGACGATATCGGCGAGTCGGGTGAACGAGGTGGGCGGCAGGCCGGGCGCCAGGAGGGCGGCTCCGCCCGGATCGCGCTCGGCCGACGCCGCCACGAGGTCCGGGATCGTCGTCATGGGCATGCCCCGAGGATAGGCGGCCGGGCTCGAACCGTATACTCGGTCCCCCGCCCAGCCATCTCGGAGTCACGCACCGATGTCGACCCCCGGCACCGCATCGTCCTCGAACCTGACGCCCGTCCTGGGGCGCTACTACCAACGCGACTGGAGCCACGGGTCCGGACATCGCCTGTATGACACGGACGGGCGCGCGTACCTCGACTTCGCCAACGGGATCGCCGTCTCGGCGCTGGGGCACGTCCACCCGAAGGTGACGGCCGCGATCCATGCACAGGTCGACCGGCTCATCGGCCCGATCAACGCCCTGGGCTTCGCGGAGCCGGTCTCGCGCCTCGCGACCGAGCTCGCGGCGACGTTCCCGGAGCCACTGGATTCCGTGATGTTCCTCAACTCCGGGTCCGAGGCCATCGACGGGGCGCTCAAGCTGGCGCGGCGGGTGACCGGCCGGCCCGGGATCATCGCGTTCCGTGGCGGGTTCCACGGCCGGACCTTCGGGGCCACGAGCGTCACCACGTCGAACCTGAACTACCGGACCGGCTACGAGCCGCTGCTCCCTGGCGTCTACTTCGCCCCGTTCCCGAACGCGTACGACGACTTCGCGGGCGACGACGCCCAGGCCAGCGAGACGTGCCTCTCGATCCTTCGATCGCTGCTGGAGACGATCATCGCGCCGTCGAAGGTGGCGGCGATCCTCATCGAGCCCATCCAGGGCGAGGGCGGCTTCATCCCGGCGCCGGCGGCCTTCCTCCAGGGCCTGCGAGCGCTCTGCGACGAGCACGGGATCCTGCTGATCGCCGACGAGATCCAGTCGGGCTACGGGCGGACCGGGCGGATGTGGGCCTTCGAGCACGCCGCGATCGTCCCGGACATCGTGACGGTGGCCAAGGCCATCGCGAACGGCCTGCCGTTGTCGGCCATCGTGTCGTCACGCGAGCTCCAGGAGCGATGGGGCCGAGGCGCGCACGGCTCCACGTATGGCGGCAACCCGGTCGCCTGTGCCGCCGGCCTCGCCGTCCTCGAGACCATCCAGGGCGAAGGGCTCATCGCGAACGCCGCGATCCGCGGCGCCGAGCTGAGCGCGGGACTCGCCGCGATCGCGGCCGAGGACGAGCGGATCGGCGACATCCGCGGACCAGGTCTGATGGTCGGCGTGGAATTCGTCCGCGACCGGGCGACCCGGGAGCGCGATGGCGACCTGCCGGACCGTCTGATGGCCGCCTGCGCCGATGCCGGCCTGCTCGTGCTCACGTGCGGGTCCCAGCACGAGACGATCCGCTGGATCCCGCCGCTCGATGTCAGCGCGGCCGAAGATCGCCGAGGCGGTCGAGATCTTCGGGGACACCCTCTCGCGGTTGCGCTAAGGGTCTTCGGCCGCCGCGCGCCGGCGTCACGGCTCGGGACGCGAACGAGCGCCCGTACCCACGCGGGTCGGGCGCTCGGCGTGCGCGGAACGTCGACGACGGATCGGACCAGGGTCCGACCCGAAACGGTCAGCGGTTCTGCGACAGGAACTTCATCACGTCATCGAGCCGGAACCGGCGGTCCCCGCGCTTGCAGACGCGATAGAACGGCAGCTCGCCACGATCGCCTAGACGCTTCACGGTATTGACGTGGAGGTGGAGCATCTCGGCGACTTCGGTCGCAGTGAGCATCGGTCCAAGTTCGTTGACGGCCATCGATGCCATACGGTCGTTGCCTCAGTTCTGCGCACTTCTCGGCGGTTCCGGACCCCTGGGGTGGCCAGGGGTAGGGTTCGGCCCGCTGCGAGGCAGAGCGTAGGAGTGCGGTGGGTGCACCGCCAAGCCGTACTTTGGAGTACCCGCGAGTACCACGGTCGGGTCCGGTGTGGTCTCCCGCCCGCCGACCGTGGGTCCCGCTCAGCCGCCGTCGCCTCTCCCTACCGGGTACGCATCCGTGGTATCCGGCGCGTCCGCGACGATCGTGATCTCGATCGTCGGGAGCCGCTCCAGGATCCGGTCGGCCAGCGACGAGCGCCGCATCCGGTCCAGCGCGCTCGACGTCCGATGCGGCATGACCAGCCGCGTGACGCGTCGGCTGCGGGCCACCATGACGATCCCGTCGGCGACATCGGCCGACTCGACCGTGACGATCTCGGCCCCGAGGTCCGTCGCGTCGTCGCGAAACTCGCGCAACCGCCGGGTCCGCTCGGATGGCGCGCCGGCGTCGGCCGGCGTCTCCACGAGGACCGCGAGGAGGGGCGCCCGAAGGATGGCCGCGGTCGCGGCGGCCCGGCGAAGCGCCCGCGGTGTCGCGGGCGACGAGTCCACGAGGACCAGGACACGCTCGCTGACCGTCTGGAGCAGCCGCTCGCTGCCGATGTCCTCGAGCTGGGCGTCGACCCGGCCCGCAACGAACCGCAGGGCCAGCTCCCGCAGGGCCGTCAGATTGCCTTCGGTGAAGAACCGGTCGAGGGCGATCCTGGCCCGGTCCTCGGGATACACGTTCCCGTGGCGCATCCGCTGGCGAAGGGCGAACGGGCTCATGTCGACGAGCTCGACCTCGTCCGCTGCCGCGAGCACCTCGTCCGGGATGCGCTCGTTGACCGGCGCGCCGGTGATCGTCGCCACCGCGTCGGCGACCGACTCGAGATGCTGGATGTTGCAGGTGCTCACGACGTCGATCCCGGCGTCGAGGAGCACGCCGACATCCTCCCAGCGCTTGTCGCGCGCCGAGCCAGGCGCGTTCGTGTGGGCGAGCTCGTCCACCAGGGCCACGGTCGGACGTCGCACGATCACGGCGTCGGTGTCCATCTCCTCGACGACGACGCCGCGGTACTCCACGCGGCGGCGCGGGACGATCTCGAGTCCGTCCAGCAGTCTCGCGGTCTCGGGCCGACCGTGGGACTCCACGAAGCCGACGACCAGGTCCGTCCCGCGCGCCGTCCTCCGGTGGCCCTCCTCGAGCATCCGGTACGTCTTGCCGACGCCGGGGGCCATCCCGAGGTAGACGCGCAGTCGACCGCGACCGTCGGCCTGTCGTTCCGCGCCCCTCGTTCGGGCGAGCATCTCGTCGGCGGTCGGACGTCGGTCGCCGTCGGACCGGTCCGAGCGGTCGCGCTCGGTCATCGCAGGAGCCCGTCCAGGTCGAGATTCAGCTCCAGGACGTTGACCCGGGGCTGCCCCAGGAACCCCAGGAGCGGCTGGGTCGTGTGTCGCGCCACGGCGGCGCGAACGTCGTCCTCGCTGATCCCTCGCGTCTTCGCGACGCGGGCCACCTGGTACTCGGCGCCGGCCGGGCTGATGTCCGCGTCGAGCCCGGAGGCGGACGTCGTCACGAGGTCGACCGGGATCGGGGCGTCGCCGTTCGCGGCCCGGAAGTCGTCGATGGACGTCTGGATCCGGTCGATCAGGTCCTGGTTGGTCGGACCGAGGTTCGAGCCGGCTGACGCGTTCGCGTCGTAGCCGTCGCTCCCGGCCGCGGACAGGCGCCCGGAGAAGTACTTCGGGTCGTCGAAGGCCTGACCGATCAGGGTGGACCCGATCGCCGTTCCGTCGACCACGATCAACGAGCCGTTGGCCTGGTGCGGGAACGCGACCTGGGCCAGCCCCGTGATGACGACGGGGTAGACGATCCCGACGAGGAGGGTGATGAGCAGCAGCAGGGCCGCGGCCGGGTAGAGCTGGTGGCGGAGGAAGGTGGTCATTCGTCGGTCGTCCTAGGCGATGTTCAAGGCGGTGAGGAGCATGTCGATCAGCTTGATCCCCACGAACGGAGCGAGGATGCCGCCGAGCCCGTAGATCAGCAGGTTGCGCTGGAGCAGCGCGCTCGCGGGCGCGGCCCGGAAGGCGACGCCGCGAAGGGCCAATGGGATGAGTGCCACGATGATCAGGGCGTTGAAGATCACGGCGGCCAGGATCGCGCTCTGGGGTGTCGAGAGCCCCATGACGTTGAGCGCGTTCAGCTCCGGGTAGACCGTGACGAAGATCGCCGGGATGATCGCGAAGTACTTCGCGAGATCGTTCGCGATCGAGAACGTGGTGATCGCCCCGCGCGTGATCAGGAGCTGCTTCCCGATCGCGATGACCTCGATGAGCTTGGTGGGGTCCGAGTCGAGGTCGACCATGTTGGCCGCTTCCTTCGAGGCCGAGGTGCCGCTGTTCATCGCGAGCCCCACGTCGGCCTGCGCGAGCGCCGGCGCGTCGTTCGTGCCGTCACCGGTCATCGCGACGAGGTGCCCGTCCGCCTGCTCGCGGCGGATGATGGCGATCTTGTCCTCGGGCTTGGCCTCGGCCACGAAGTCGTCGACGCCGGCCTCGGCGGCGATCGTCTTCGCGGTCAGCGGGTTGTCGCCGGTGATCATGATCGTGCGGATGCCCATCCGGCGGAGCTCCGCGAAACGCTCCGCGAGCCCCGGCTTCACGGTGTCCTTGAGCTCGATGACGCCGAGCGCTCGACCGTGGCGGCTGATCGCGAGCGGTGTCGCCCCGAGACCGGCGACCTCGTCGCTGACGGCGCCCAGCTCGGGCGGGGGCGCGACCGTCAGGCCGGCGACGATCGCGTCGACCGCGCCCTTGAGGATCGTGCTGCCGTCGTCGAGCCGGACGCCGCTGGCGCGCGCCTCCGCGGTGAACGGGATCGACTCGACGATGGCGTTCTTGAGCGCCGCGTCGTCGACGGAGCCGCCGAGCTCGGCGAGCCGCGCATGGGCGAGGGTCACGATCGACCGGCCCTCGGGGGTCTCGTCGTCCAGCGAGGCCTGCAAGGCGGCCGTCACGACCTCGGCCTCGTCCGCGCCGGGCATCGGGACGATGCGCGACGCGAGCCGATTGCCGAACGTGATCGTGCCGGTCTTGTCGAGGAGGATCACGTCGACGTCGCCCGATGCCTCGACGGCCCGCCCGCTCATGGCCAGGACGTTGAAGCGCGCGACGCGGTCCATCCCGGCGATCCCGATCGCCGAGAGCAGCCCGCCGATCGTGGTCGGGATGAGGCAGACGAGGAGGGCGATGAGAGCGACCGTGTCCACGGTGGCGCCGGCGTACAGCCCGAACGGCCGCAACGTCACCGTGGCCATCAGGAAGACGATCGTGAGGCCCGACAACAGGATGGCCAGGGCGATCTCGTTGGGCGTCCGCTGACGCTTCGCGCCCTCGACGAGGGCGATCATCCGGTCGAGGAAGGTCTCGCCCGGATCGGCGGTGATCCGGATGACCAGCGAGTCACTCGTGAGCTGGGTGCCGCCCGTCACCGAGCTGCGGATATCCGTGCCCGGCTCCTTGAGGACGGGGGCGGATTCGCCGGTGATCGCGGACTCGTTGACGTAGGCGACGCCCTCGATGACGTCCCCGTCGCCGGGGATCGTCTCGGGCTCGCGCACGACGACGATGTCGCCCTTGCGCAGCTCCGAGGAGCCGATGTCCTCGATCGTGCCGTCGGCGCGCGGCGGTGGGCTGTCGTCTCGGACCGAGTCCGACGAAGCGTCGCGGCCTGCGCCCGGCCGCGCGCCTCGGCGACGGCCTCGGCATACGTGGCGAACAGGACCGTGAACCACAGCCACGCGGCGATCTGGACCTGGAAGCCGAGGCCATCGGGCCCGCGTCACCGGCTGGAGACCGGTCACGTTCGCGATCGCGATGATCGTCACCAGCGCGGCCGTGAGCTCGACGACGAACATGACCGGGTTCCGGATGAGCTGCCGCGGATCGAGCTTGCGGATCGACTGGGGCAGGGCGGCCCGGAGCAGGTCCGGATCGAAGACGCCACGCGGCTTCGGCGGTTCGCCACTGGGTTTCGCGCCCCCGAGGGAGATGGATCGCTGGAAGCGGCGTGTGCCGCGTCCGAGGTCGACGGAGAAGAGCGTCATGGTCAGGAGGGCCCTCCGGCGTTCTGCATGAGCTGCTCCACGATCGGACCCAGCGCGAGGGCCGGGAAGAACGTCAACGCGCCGACGATGAGGATCACGCCGATGAGGAGCACGACGAAGAGCGGGCCGGTCGTCGGGAATGTCCCGAGCGATGGGGCGACGCGTCGCTTGGCCGCCATGGATCCCGCGAGGGCCAGGACCGGGATGATCATCCCGTAGCGGCCGAGCAGCATCGCGAAAGCGCCCGTGAGGTTGTAGAAGGGGGTGTTGCCGGTCAGGCCGGCAAACGCGGATCCGTTGTTGCCGGTCTGGCTGCTGAACGCGTACAGGATCTCGCTGAACCCATGCGGGCCGGGGTTGAGCGGACCGGCCAGGCCCTCGGGGGTCACCGAGGCGAGCGCGGTGAAGCCGAGGATGCTCGCCCCGAGGACCAGGACGACGAGCATCGTCATCTTCATCTCGAAGGCTTCGACCTTCTTGCCGAGGTACTCCGGGGTCCGCCCGACCATCAGGCCAGCGATGAACACGGCCAGGATGGCGCCGATCACGAGCATGCCGTACAGCCCGGCGCCGATGCCGCCCGGCGTGATCTCGCCCAGTTCGATGTTGAACAGGGGAACGAGCCCGCCGATCGGCTGGAAGCTGTCGTGCCAGGCGTTGATCGCGCCCGTGCTCGTGCTCGTCGTGATCGCCGCGAACAGGGCGCCGACGCCGGCACCGAACTTGAGCTCCTTCCCCTCCATGTTGCCGAGGGACTGGTCGAGGCCCGTCGGGTAGAGCGGGTTCGGGGTGGTCTCCGCGTGGATCGCGACGACCGCGCCGACCAGGAAGACGAGGGCCATCGCGCCGAAGATGACCCAGCCCTGACGCTGGTCCTTCGCGTACCGGCCGAACGTGAACGTCAGGGAGAAGGGCACCGCGAACATCAGGATCATCTCGAAGAGGTTCGTCAGTGGGGTCGGGTTTTCGAACGGGTGAGACGAGTTGGCGTTGAGGAAGCCGCCACCGTTGTTGCCGAGTTCCTTGATGACTTCCTGGGTCGCGATCGGGCCTCGGGCGATGATCTGCTCGATGCCCTGCAGGGTCGTGACGTTGGCGGGTCCTTCGAAGGTCTGCGGGACGCCCTGCCAGACGAAGATCAGGGCCACCACGACCGAGATCGGCAGGAGGATGTAGAGGATGCCGCGCGTCAGGTCGACCCAGTAGTTGCCGATCGTCGACGAGGTGCGGCGCGTGAGGCCGCGGACGAGGGCGATCGCGACGGCCAGACCGGTCGCCGCGGATGTGAAGTTGCGGACCGCGAGCATCGCCATCTGGGTGAGATAGCTGGCGCCCGTCTCGCCGCTGTAGTTCTGCCAGTTGGTGTTCGTCTCGAAGCTGATCGAGGTGTTGAAGGCCAGGTCGGGCGATTGCGCGGCGGCCGCCCCGGGGTTCAGCGGGAGGACGTCCTGCAGCCGCAGCATCACGTAGCCGACGACGATCGCGATGACGGCCATGAGGACGACCGACACCGCGTAGCCCTTCCAGCCCTGCTCGACCGTCTCGTCGATCCGAGCGACGCGGTAGATCCCTCGCTCGAGCGGGCGGAGGACCGGACTGAGGATCGTGCGCTCGCCCTCCATGACGCGAGCGATGTAGCCCCCGAGGAACGGCGTGATCAGGATGACCGCGCCGAAGAAGACGACGAGGGTCAGGAAGATCGGAGATGGGCACGCCTAGAGGTCCTCCGGGCGCAGCAGCGCCCACAGCAGGTAGACGAAGAGGAAGACGACCAGGAGCGCGGTCAGGACCTCGAGCGCGTTCATCGGCCGACCCGGTCGCACAGCGCGATGTAGCTGCCCAGCAGGAGGACGCAGACGACGAGGATCAGAAGGATCTGGAGATCGGTCATGCTTCCGAGGGCTCCTTGTTGATCAGGCGATCGATCGTGGATCGCAGGGTGTCGAGGGCGAAGGGCTTGGGCAGGTAGCCGGCGACGTCGAACTCTCGAAGCCGGGCGGAGCTCACGGACATCGCGCTCGCGACGACCACCGGCGGTCGGCCGGCGTCCTCGTAGGCCTGGCTCCGCAGGACCGACCAGCCGGTGTCGCCCGGCAGATTGATATCGAGGAGAAGCAGGTCCGGGCGAGGTCCGTCGGCGAGTCGCGCCATGGCCGCCTCGGCCGTCGGCGCGACCGTCACGAGATAGCCGTGCGCGTCGAGATGGGCCGCCAGCAGCCGCGACAGCGGCTCGTCGTCCTCGACCAGCAGGAGGTGTGACCCACTCGTCATGGCGCGCTCGCCCGCCGGACCCGGATGTCCCTGGTGACTTCGTCCGGACCCCAGATGGGTTCGACGACCACCCCACGCTGGCTGGCGACCGGCTCGACGATCTCCAGGACGGAGTCCGTGAGCCGGAGGCCGAAGACCATGGTCGATGGCGCGCCACCGGACGAGACGAGGTCGACGGCGCTCATGACGAGCGCCACCTCGCGGTCGATCGCGTGCTGGACGTCCAGGTCGGACCTGGTCGGGTGATCCATGCCTTGACCATGGCACTGGCCGCCAAGAGGCCAGCGACCCGGCGGGGCCCGCCCGCGCTCAAGGACCGCTCAAGTCGCCTCGATCAGGGGGCGACGATGCGGTACCCCACGCCTGGCTCCGCCACGATCAGGCCGCGAAGCGTCCCGTCGACGTCGGCCGCGTCGATCTTGCGGCGGATCTGGCTGACGTAGACATGGACGTAGTGCGCCTCGTCGCTGTATGCCGTGCCCCACACGGCTCGGAGCAGCCGGCCGTGCGTGACGAGGCGGCCCGCGTGGGCCAGCAGGACCTTGAGCACCTCGTACTCGCGCGGCGTGAGGTGGATGGACGTGCCACCCACGGTGACGAGCCGCCGGCCGATGTCCATGGCGAGCGACCCGACCCGGATCTCGCCGCTCGGCATCGGCCGCCGGACCGGCCGCTCGCCGGAGCAAGGCGTCGATCCGTGCTCGCAGCTCGACCATGCCGAACGGCTTCGTCACGTAGTCGTCGGCGCCCTGGTCGAGGGCGGCGACCTTGTCGGCTTCCCGGTCGCGCGCGGACAGGACCAGGATCGGCGTCGTCCCTTCGCGTCGGACGTGCCGGATGACGACGAGACCGTCCTCGTCCGGAAGGCCGAGGTCAAGGACGATGAGGTCGGGCCGCTGACGGCCCCAGGCCGCCGTCGCCGTCGCCGCGTCCCCGGCCTCCTCGACGAGGTGGTCGTGCCCGCGGAGGAAGGTCGCGATGGCGTGCCGGGTCGCCTCGTCGTCCTCGACGAGGAGGATCGCCGCACCGTCGCCCGCGTCGCCCGACCCTCGGGGCGCGGCGCCCGGCTTCACGGGACGGGTTCCTCGTCGGGCTCCGGGGCGGCGATCGCGACGTCGAACGTGATGGCCAGACCACCGAGGTCGCTCGCCCGCGCGGTCACCTGCCCACCCATGGCCTCCACGAGGCCGCGGACGACTGCGAGGCCGATCCCGGTCCCGCGCCGCGACCCCTCGCCCTTCCGCGTGACCCGATAGAACTTCTCGAACAGTCGCGGCAGCGCGTCCGGCGGGACGCCCGGCCCACCATCCTCGATGGTCAGGCGGACGCGGCGGTCCGGCGTCAGGTCCGCCGAGATCCGGATGGGCGCGCTCGGTCCGGCATATTTGGCCGCGTTGTCGAGGGTGTTGGTGAGGACCTGGCCGATGAGCACTTCGTCGACCAGGACGGGCGGCAGGTCCGGCGGCACCTCGACCGTGACGACGCGGTCGCCGTTCGCCACGCCGGTCCGCTCGACGGCCTGGACGACCAGGTCCGACAACGCGAAGGCCGCGAGGGTCGGCCGAAGCTCGCCCGCCTCGACGCGGCTCATGTCGAGCAGGTTCGTGACGAGGCGGTTCAGCCACTCGGCCTCGCGGTCGATCGAGGCGGCGATCTCGCGCCGCTGGTCGGCGGGCCATTCGACATCGGGATCCATGAGCGTGCCGGCGGCGGCACGGATCGACGCGAGCGGCGTCCGCAGGTCGTGCGAGACCGAGTCCAGCAGGGCGGACTTGAGGGCCTCGCTCCGACGCGAGATCTCGGCGGAGGTGGCATCGCGGCGCAGGCGGTCTCGCTGTAGTGCGCCGCCGATCTGATCGGCGGCGGCAGCGATGACGCGAGTGTCGCCCGGGTCAGGAGCGCCCAGGTCCCGGGGCCGGACCACCCACACGGACCCGAACGTCTGCTCGCCCGCGGCGATCCCGACGCGGTAGGCGTACTCGTCGGACGGCTGGCCGGACTTGCCGGCACGTCCGGGTGCGTGCACGCGAACCCAGTCCGCCGGTTCGTCACCGGGCCGGCGGCGGAGCACGTCGTGGACCGCGGGCGCGACCGGCGGGTGCCCGCCGTCGGACCCCGTGTCGGCCGCGAGGGCGTCGGCCACGGTGATCCACACGCGGCGTGCCTGCGTCTCGGTCCTGAGGATCGCCGCGACCGGGGCCAGGGCCGACGACGTGTCGCGCTCGGTCGCGAGCCGGAACGTGACATCGAACATCGCGGAGGCCTCCCGTTCGCCCTCGATCGCGGCCTCCGCTCGGTCGCGCTCGCGTCCTGCGAGCCGCCCGACGACGACGCCGATGACCAGGAGCAGCAGGAGGTTGAGCCATTCGGCGGGATCACGGACCGTGAACGTCAACGTCGGGGCGATGAAGAAGAAGTCGTAGACGAGGAACGCGCCGACGGCGGTGACGATCGCCGGGCCGGTGCCGCGGAGCACGGCCACGGCCACGACGGCCAGGAGATAGGTCGAGGACGCGTCGTTGAGCCCGTACGCCTCCAGCGCCCCGATGACGATGGCCCCGAGCAGCAACGCGATGGCGATGACCGCGACGGTCGGGATCAGCCGGCGGAGTCGACGGCGGATCGCCGCGGACGACCGGCGCGGAGAGGCGTCCGGAGCGGCGGTCACCGGTCCCGTCCGCGGGCGATGCGCCGGGCGTCGCGGCTGACCCGGACGAACTCGGTGAAGTGGCGCCACGGTCGGATGTGGCTCGGCTCGCCGGCGTAGATCGTCCGGATCGGGCACCCAGGCGATCGGAAGTCCGAGGGCGATGCAGCGGGCGATCATCTCGACCTCGAACTCGAACCCGTCCTCCTGCGAGGTCAGGAGCGCCCGCGTCAACTGCCGGCCGATCAACCGGTAGCCGGACTGGTTGTCGGGCACGTGCCGGCCGAGCGATGCGGACAGCAGCCAACCGCCGAGTTGGTTGGACACACGTCGGACCGGCGGCATCTCGCGGAAGTCGCGTCGCCCGATGATCAGCTCCGGCCGGTCGACCGCGAACGCGTCGAGGAACGCGGGGATCTCGTCGGGGTCGTGCTGGCCGTCCGCGTCGAGCGTCACGACCGCGTCGGCGTCGTGCTCGATGGCGTAGCGGAAGCCCGCGCGGAGCGCCGCGCCCTTGCCGGCGTTCGGGCGCTGACGGAGGACCGTGGCGCCGGCCGCCTCGGCCTGGGCGGCGGTGTCGTCGGTCGAGCCGTCGTCGACGACGACGACCGGGAGGTGGCGGGCGGCCGCGACCACGACCGGCCCGATCCGCGGGCCTTCCTGGTATGCGGGGATCAGCCCGATGATCTGGCCCATGCGGCAACGGTACCGCGGTCGGTCTCCGCAGGCTCGATGCTCCCGTAGAGCCGCCACGCGATGGCGGCGCCGACCGCAGAGGTGAGGGCGAAGATCCCGATCGGGACGACCTGCACCTCGCCGGTGGCCGCCGCCTCTACGAGCAGCATCGCGGCGATCCCGGCCCCCATGGCCATGCCCTTGACGATGACGATCGACGCCAGCAGGTACCCGACAGGCAACCGCCGGTAGACCGTCGCCGCCGTGAAGATCCCGAGCGGGACGAGCAGACCCAGGTCGAACGCCTGGATCACGAACGTGACCCCGCCCTCGAGCTGCGGGACCTGGGTCGCCCCCCATGTCCGGGCGATCAGCGGCAACCACAACCCGAGCAGCAGCACGGCCATGAACACCCCGAACCCGATCGCCGCCCGGCGAGGGAACCGCTCCGAGAAGCGGGACGGCAGCGCGGCCACGTCGACCTCGCCCAGGAGGAGCCCCAGCCCGGAGACGCTCAGCGCGACGATCGCCACGTAGACCGGGAACATCGGACCGTAGGCCAGGAACACGGCGTACTCGACGTACTGATAGAGGAAGTAGGCCAGGACCCCCATGGTGAGCAGGGTGGCGCGGAGCGAGCGCCGACGGACGTACGGCAGGGTCACCAGCAGGGCGGGCACGACCAGGAACAGCGTGACGAGGTCCCAGCCGACACCTTCGGCCGCGACGGCCTTGCCGTTGAAGCGATAGATCCCACCGATGAGGGATTCGACGACGTCGCCGCGGACGGTCGTGAACGGCGTGGTGGCGAGATCGCCGCGCAGGAAGACCCCCGAGGCGCTGGCGATGGCGACCAGCCCGGCGACGAGCGCGAGCAGGACGACGACGGGGCGAGTGGCGGGAGCGGCGCGATCCATGGGTTCGACCTCCGACCCAAGGGTGCGGCCGCAGGTCGCGCGATCGACAGGGTCAGGCGGCCCGTTCTCGGCGGGACGACGGTCGTGCCCGGAGCCGGCCGGGCCGCGCTCGCGGGTCTGCCTGCGGTCGCGGGTCGGGTGGCGCCCCCGGCAGGATTCGAACCTGCGACCTTCCGCTTAGAAGGCGGTTGCTCTGTCCACTGAGCTACGGGGACGCGCGCCGAGTCTACCGTCAGGGGCGTCCCGGAACACGGATTCGGCCGTGCTACACTCCGCGACCCATCGGCCCGACCTGCGATCGGGCGGCGGGGTCAGGGAGGATCCGACCGCCCATGTCGGCACGTCCGACGCGCGCTCCGACCGCGGGCCAGCTCGCCCTCGAGCTGCCGCTCGAGCTGCCGCCGATCGAGATCGCGCCCGAGTGGAAGGACCAGCAGCGGCTCTGGGGCCACCCGTTCCACCCGATGTGCTCGTACCTGGCGAGCTTCCCGGCCGCGCTCTCGCACGCATTCATCGCGCGCTACTCGCGGCCTGGCGACGTCGTCCTCGACCCGTTCTCCGGGCGTGGCACCACCCCGCTCCAGGCGTGCGCGGAAGGTCGGATCGGCGTCGGCAACGACCTCAATCCGTTCGCGCACCTGCTGACCGCCGCCAAGGTCGAGCCGGCGACGCGGGCCCAGGCCGCGACCCGGCTGGCGGCGCTTCGCCTCGCCTGGAACGCGGACTCGGCCGCGTGGCTCGAGCTCGCCGATCGCCTCGCCAAGGACGCGGGCGCGACCGGCGTTCGCGTCCCGGTCGCCGGGTCCGGTGCCGGACCGGAGGACGCCCGCGAGACCGTCCCGCTCGAGGTGGCCCTGGCCTTCCACCCGCGGACCCTCGGCCAGCTCCTGTTCGTGCGCACGACGCTCCGCCTCGACGACCGCACCGACCGGTTCCTGGCCGCGGCGATCACCGGGATCCTCCACGGCAAGAGCGCGTCGTACCTCTCCGAGCTCATGCCGAACACCTTCAGCATGGCGCCGCGCTACGTCCGCGACTTCGCCCGCCGGACCGAGTTCGCCTCGCCCGACCGCGACGTCTTCGACGGCCTGGGCAAGAAGCTCGACCGCCTGTTCCGCGAGGCGCCGCCGCTCACGGAGGGCATCGCCCTCCTCGGCGACGCCCGGGACGTCGCACCGCGGACCCGCGCCGCGCTGCGGGCGCGCGGACGCCCGGACCGGGCTCGCCTCGTCGTGACGTCGCCGCCCTACCTGCGCGTGGTCAAGTACGGCTACTACAACTGGCTGCGAACGTGGTTCCTCGGGTTCGATGCCCACGAGATCGACGCGACGCTCGACGACGCCCACCATCGCGAGCCGTATCTCGCGTTCCTGCGGGACGTCCTGGCCGGGCTCCGGCCTGCCCTGACCGACGACGCGGTCGTCGTCCTCGTCATCGGGGACGTGGAGACGGACCGAGGACGCCGGATCCAGGGCGGCATCGGGCTAGCGGAGCGGGCCTGGGAGCAGGCGGCCGAGCCCGAGGGCTACCGGCTGGCCGGGGTCGCGCTCGACGACGTCGCCGCCGTCCGCAAGATGACCAAGCTGTGGGGCGACGAGGCTGGGCGCGCGACGAAGACCGACCGGATCCTCGTCCTGGGCGCGACGGAGGCCGGGCGACGTCGCGCGCTCGCGGGCGCGGGCGTCGACATCGACTGGTCATGGCCGCCGAGGACCCTGCGCGCCCTCTAGAATGCCGCCATGCAGCAGATGTACCACCCGTCGGACCTCGCCTCGATGGATCCGCTGGTCCTGATGAAGAACCTCGACCACGTCCGCATGACGAGCCGCCGACTGTCGTACATCCTCCAGCAGCAGGTCCACCTCTACACGCCCGAGGCGAACCAGCTCCGCGAGCAGATCGACCGCTACGTCGAGGCGGAGCGCCAGATCGAGGGCGAGATGGCGAGGCGCCGCATCCGCGCCTGACCCGTCAGGCGCCCGCCGGCACCGTCGCGAGGCGGATCGGCACATCGATCCCGCGGTCCACGGATCGCTCCACGGGCTCCACGAGCCGCTCCGCGACGAACACGTGGGCCTCCACGTCGGCGACGACCTGGTCCGCCACCGCCGCCTCGTCGAGCGCCGGGCCGACCTCGATCTCGAACGCCACCGGCTCGGCCACGATCGCGACCGCCACAGGCCGCCGTCGTGCCTGCTCCTCGGCGATGACCGTCGCGGAGAGCACCGCGAGCGCCGGCATGTCGAAGAGGCTGAACCCGACCCCGAGGCCCGCGAGCTCGTCGGGCCCCATGCCCCGGAACAGGCCCCGGGCCGCCACCGCGCACATCTCGTCGTAGAGCTCCGGCCAGCCGACGCGCCGTCGGCGATAGCAGAACCGGACGAACTCGGTCGCGTCCGGATCAGTGATGACGGGGCCGGCGGTGCGCGATTCCATCGATGGCGTGCCCTCCCTCAGGCGGCCTCCGGTCCGGCTACGGCCGGAGCGCGGAGGCAATACGAAGCTCGGACCGACGGGATCGGCGTGTTCGATCCGCCCGCCGGATGGGTGGTCTCCCGGTGTGCCGGCCTCCCCTCCCCTGGTCTCGGCGGCCGGTACCCGCCATCGTAGGCCGCGCCGGGTGAGCCGGGAAGGGGGCTTGTCCACGACTTCGTCCACCAAGTTATCCACAAGAACGGGCGTTCGGCGAACACCCGTTCCCATCACGCGTGAACCGGTCCGGCGACCGGTTCAGTGGCCGGGCCGCGAGAGCCCCAGGCCGTGTCGGTCCGTCAGCACCCAACGGTGTTCGGCGTCGAGGTCGAGGCCGTCGAATGGGTCGTCGGCGAGGAGCAGGCAGCCGTCGAGGTCGACCCAGTCCGCAAGCGAGGCGACGGCCGCCGATCCTGCGATCCCGACGCTCGTCTCCTCCATGCACCCGAGGAACGTCCGCAGGCCGAGCTCGTGCGCCCGCGCGAGCATCGCCTTGGCCGGCTCGATGCCGCCGCACTTCGCAAGCTTGACGTTGACGCCCGCGACCACGCCGACGAGCCCATCGATGTCCTCGGGGAACACGCAGCTCTCGTCGGCGACGATCGGGAGCGATGAGCGCTCCTGGAGCCAGCGGAGCTGGTCGAGGCGTCTGGCCGGGAAGGGCTGCTCGATGAGCTCCACGCCCAGACGCTCCAGGTCAGGGAGCAGGGCGAGCGCTCCCTCGGGGGTCCAGCCGGTGTTGGCGTCGACCCGGATCGGCCCGTCGAAGACGCCGCGCACGGCCTCGAGCGTGGCCAGGTCGCCGGGCCCGCCCACCTTGATCTTGAGGGCCGGGAAGTGGGCGGCTCGCGCCGCTCGCTGGGCCACGACGTCGGGCTCGTCGATGCCGATGGTGAAGTCGGTGGGCGGGATGGCCGCGCTCAGTCCGATGAGGTCGACCACCGGTCGCCCGAGGACCTTGCCGACGAGGTCGTGCAGGGCGATGTCGATCGCACACTTCGCCGCCCCGTGTCCGCGGATCGCGCCGTCCATGGCGGCCCCGGCCGCCCGAAGGCCCTCGGGGTTCGGCTCGACCTCGCCCACCACGTCGATCAGCATCGGCATGACGACCGCCATCGTCTCCGTCGTCTCGCCGTAGAAGCGGTCCGGGTAGCCCTCGCCGACGCCGACGATCCCCGGGAACCGCGGGTCGCGCAGCTCCACGATCACGGTCGTGACACCGTCCCCCGTCAGGTGGTCCGTCCGGGCGATCCGGAAGGGGTCACGGAGGGCCAGCCGGAGGACCTCGCTCGACAGGGCGAGCGTCACGCCTCCGCCACCCACGGCAGCGCGTCCACGCCGTCGCGCACCGCGGCCCACAGCCGGTCCGCCCCGAACCGCACGGGATCGTCGGCGGGAAGCCCGGTCAGCGCCTCGGTCTCCGCGATGAGTCGGCGGGCATCGGCCTCGTCCGCGTACAGCGAGGTGTTGAGGGCGATCGCCACGACCTTGGACGGCGCGACGAGACCCGCGACCTGCTCGTGCAGCCGGATGAAGTCGGGGAGCGGCGCGATCGGGAACGTGACGCCGGGCAGGTGGTCGAAGTCGTGGTCCGTCATGCCGGGCTTGTAGACCATGACCATGGCCTGCGGCGTGGCGCCATGGATCAGCCCGAGCGTGACCGACGAGTAGGCTGGGTGGTCCAGCGATCCCTGGCCCTCGACGAGCACCCAGTCTCCCAGGTCCTCGCCCTGCTCGACGAGCCACTCGACGGTGCCCTGTGTGAAGTCGCTGATGAGCCGGTCGACAGCGACCCCCCAGCCCTCGATCATCATCCCCGTCTGGCCTGTCGGCACGAACACCGCCGACTGTCCGGCCGCGAGGGCGGACTTGCGCATCTCGAGGGCGACGGACATCTTGCCGATGGCGCAGTCGGTGGCCACCGTGAGGATCACCCGCTTGCCGGGACCGTGCCGTCGGCCGACGGCCGTCTCCATCCGCTCCGGCGGTCGCCGGTAGTCGACGATGGTCGTGCCCCGTGCGGCCGCGGCCGCCGCGAACTCGGCGTCGTCGCCGATGAACGTGTGGAGCCCGGACAGCACATCCAGGCCGGCCGAGATAGCCGCCAGGATCGTGGTCCGCCACTCGGGCGGCAGCTTTCCGCCGGTCGGGGCGATCCCGATGAGGAGCGCGTCGGGGCGCATCGGCCGCGCGAGCGCCTCGTCGAGCGTCGCGACGATCGGGATGTCGTGCCCGGGCAGGAACTCGTCGACGTTGCGCCCGGCCTGGCTGGAGTCCAGGACCGCGACCACGTCGTCGCGGCCGTAGCGGATGACCCCGTAGGCGGTCTTGGCGTGGTGGTCGCCGAACTGGCCTTCGGTGAGGATGACGAGGCGGCGGCGGTCGGAGGGTCGCATCCCGGGAGTCTACGGAAACGACGACGCCCCCGGGACGTGCCGAGGGCGTTGGAATGGTCGAGGTTGGTACCGCATATCGGATTCGAACCGATGATCTCCGCCTTGAGAGGGCGGTGTCCTAGGCCTCTAGACGAATGCGGCAGGCATCGCAGCGGTGGGACCGCCGGGCGGTCGGGATGATACCAGATGGTGCCCCGAGCCCGGCTCGGCGGCCAGCTCGGACCGGCGGCTACAGCCGGTGCGTCTCGAGGAACCCGCGGATCGCGTCGGCCACCTGCTGGTAGCTCGACTCGCCGACGATCAGTCCGTAGTGCGAGTGCGCCCCGAACGGCTCGTACTCTGCGTCGAGCCATTCCGCGAGACGCTCGGCGTCATCGGCCGTCGACCGTGCGATCGAGCCCGGCACTGATGACGAGGCGCGGCACGGCCTCCACGCCGCGCCGGTCGACCGACACGCCGGCCAGCATCTGGCGGCGCGCGGCGCCGGCCTCGTGCGGCTTCTGGCCGAGCAGGTGCTGGACACGCAGGACGTCGGCGAGCGTCAGGTCCCGATGGTCCCGCAACAGTCGCTCGGGGAGCGTCTCCCAGCCGATCACCGACCGGCCGTAGACCTCGGGGATCTCGCGCAGCTCGTACGGCCGGACCGGCAGGCGGAGCTCACGCGGCATCTCCGGGCTGAGCAGGACCAGGCCGGCGATCGGCATCCGCTCGGCGGCCTTGAGGGCGAGCAGGCCGCCCATCCCATGGCCGACCACGACCGTGTTGGCCCCGAGCCGCTCCAGCGCCGCGACGACGTCCTCGGTGTACGTGTCGAACGAGAGCTGCGCCGGGTCGGCCGTCTGCGACCAGTAGTGGTTGCGCAGGTTGAGGGCGTGCCCTTCCCACCCGCGGCCGGCGAAGTACCCGAGGTAGCGCTCCCAGAGCCACGACCCGGTCAGCTCGCCGTGGAGGAACAGCAGCGGCTTGCGCCGCGAGCGGCGCTCGGGCAGCCACGACTCGATGTAGAGGCCCCGCTCGTGCAGCTCGATCTCGTCCTTCCGGACGGGTCGGCCGTTGATCGGCGGGAGCTGCGCCTGCGCGAGGATGGCGTCGGGGGTCTGGTCGGGCAACGGGCTCACCATTCGTGCGGGTTGATGACGAGGCCGGTCAGGGCCTTCGGGTAGAAGTAGGTGGACTTCTGCGGCATCACGTCGCCGTCGGCGGCGACTGCCGATGATCGAGGCCACCGGCGTGGGCTCGAGCAGGAACGCGGCACCGGCCCCGTCGTTGGCGTCGTCGACGCGCTGGATCGCGTCGGCGGCGGACTTCGTGTACTCGACCGCGCCGGCCGCGACGGCGTCCGGACCGATCCCGAGGAGCCGCTCGAGGGCGACGCCCAGCAGGACGACGTCCAGGTCGCGCAGGGCCGCGCCGCCCGACGGGCAGGTACGGCTCGAAGGCCGAACGGCGGGCCGTCAGCGAGGCACCACCGGCCCGCGTCCACAGGCCGAACCGGCCGCCACCGCCCTCGGCCAGCCCGGCGGCATCGAACCTGTACCGGAGAGCGTCGGCGGACACGTCGCGCTCGACGTCGAACAGGTCGGACGCCGACCCGAGGAGTCGTTCGGCCGCGTCGGCATCGAGGTCTCGGACGATCCTGTGGGTCGGCAGGACGGTGAGCGCGTCTCGGCCGGTCGGCAGGAGGAGCATCAGCACGTAGTCGAACGCCGGGTCCTCCTCGCAGGACCGGCTCATCCGCCGCTCGTCGCGATACCGCAGCGCCGTCTCGTACCGATGGTGGCCGTCGGCGATCGTCACGGGCGCGGCACCGGCGGCAGCCGTGAGCGCGGCCACGTCCTCCGCGAGGTCGCCATCCGCGGGCACGGCCCACAGGCGATGCCGGACGCCGTCGTCGTCGGTGACATCGATGTCGGCCGGACCGGTCGTGCGCGCCTGCAGCAGCCGAGCCGCCGTCCCGGCCGCGTCGTCGAACAGTCCGACGACCGGGCTCGTGTTCACGCCGGTCGCTCGGAGGAGCTTGTAGCGGTCCTCCTTGGGCGCGGACATCGTGCGCTCGTGCGGCAGCACGCCGGCGCCCGGCCCGAATGGCTCCAGTCGCAGGCGGGCGAAGAACCCGCGCTGCGAGCGCTCGACCGTCGTGCCGGGGACGCGGTAGTCCTGCTGGTACACGTAGACCGACGGATGCGGGTCCTTGTGCAGCACGCCACCGGATCGCCAGGCAGCCAGGGTCCGCGCCGCACGCCGATAGCGGTCGTCGGGCTCGTCGCCGTCGGCCTCGGTCGGCAGGTCCAGCCGCACGACGTTGTCCGGGTGGCGGTCGAGCAAGCGCACCCGGGCGGCGGCATCGATCACGTCGTACGGCGGCGCGACCACGTCGGCGAGGTCGCCGACGGTCGACGGCTCGAACCGGAGGGCGCGGAAGGGTCGGATCTCGGGCACAGGGACCTTCACGGGCGCGGCATCGGGGTGCCGACAGGCTGCGGGACGACCGCATCGTACGATAGCGGCCGCCGCCGCGCGACCGTCCATCCCGGGGACCCTGATGGACGCCGGGGCGTTCGACGCAACTTTCCCTCGGGGCGAGGCGTCCTTGCTCCGACCATACCCCCGCCGGACCGACTGCTCGGAGTCTTCGTGCGTCTACGAATCCTCGCCGCCGCCGCGCTGCTCCTCCTGTCGCTGGGTGCGGCGGCGACCCCCGTGTCCGCCCTGGACGGCCTCACGATGGAGGCCCACACGATGCTCGGCGGCCATGCCCGGGTCGGGTCGTGGATGGCCATCGCGGTCCACCTCAAGAACGACGGGCCGCCGATCCAGGGTGAGCTCCGGTTGGTCGGCGGTTCCCAGGGCAAGACGCGATTCGGCACGGTGGTCGACCTGCCGACGCAGTCCGACAAGACGTACGTGCTGTACGCCCAGCCGCCGGCGTTCGGGCAGCAGATGGACATCGCGCTCTTCTCGGGCGACCAGGAGCTCGACACGACGCGCACGAAGTACGCGATCCACGACGCCGGGCAGATGACCATCGCCGTCATCGCCGAGCGGCCCGGCGACATCGTGAGCGGCATCGATCTCGTCCCGAACCAGAACCAGGTCACGCCGGTCGTCATCCAGCTCACGCCCGAGGACCTGCCCGAACGGGTCGAGGCGTGGGGCGGCGTCGACCGCATCATCTGGCAGGACGTCGATTCGAACCGCCTTACCCCAGCGCAACTGGCGGCCCTCCAGGGTTGGCTCGCCGGCGGGGGCCGGCTCGTCATCGTCGGCGGCACGACCGGCCCGAACACCCTGTCGGCCTTCCCGGACACGCTGCTCCCCTACCGCCCGACCGCGACGGTCGACGTCGCCGCGAGCTCGCTGTCGTCGCTCCTCGGCACGACGCCCGCCGGCACGCCGGACATCCCGGCCCTGGGCGGGTCGCTCACGCTCGGGCGGCCGGGCCCTGGTGACGAGCGGCGACCGGGTCGTCGCCGCCGACCGCCCGTACGGCAACGGCGGCGTGACCATCATCGGCTTCGACCCCACCACACGCACGCTCGCCGATGCGGGCACGGTCAAGGACCTGTGGCGGCGGGTCCTCCCGACGCGGACCTCGACGGGCAGCATCGTCGGCGACGACAACCAGCTGCTCAGCGCCGTCTCGCAGTTGCCGCAGGTCGCCCTGCCGCCGATCGGCGGCCTGATCGCCCTCCTCGGCGCCTACATCCTCCTCGTCGGTCCCGTGAACTACCTGGTCCTCAAGCGGCTCGATCGGCGCGAGTGGGCGTGGATCACGATGCCGGTGCTCATCCTGGTGTTCGCCGTGGGTGCCTACGCGTTCGGCTCGCTCCTCCGCGGGAGCGATGTCCTCGTCAACCAGGTCGCCATCGTCCGCGGCGCCACGGGCACCACCGACGGCGCCGCGCAGGTCTACGTCGGGGTGTTCTCCCCGTCGCGCGGCACCTACCAGGTCCAGATCCCCGGCGGCGCGCTGCTCTCGGCGCCGATCTCCGGCGATGTCTTCGGCGGTGACGGCAACGGGTCGGCGCTCGACATCCTCCAGGGCGACCCGGCCCGCGTCCGGGACCTGGCGGTCAGCTTCGGGTCGCTGCGGGCGATCCGTGCCGAGACCCCGGCCAAGGTGCCGCTCGTCGAATCGGACCTGCACGTCGTCGACGGCCGCCTGACCGGGACCATCAAGAACGCGTCCGAGGTGACGCTGGAGCAGCCGGCCGTCGTCCTCGGGTCGACCGTGGTGACGCTCGACGACCTCCCCGCCGGGGCGACGGCGAAGGTCGACCAGCCGATCGTCCAGGTCGCCTTCGGGCAGCCGTTGTCGGACCGGGTCGTCGGCTCGTCGTTCTTCAACGACCCGGGCAGCGCGACCCCGGACATGATGAACCGCTACATCCGCCACACCATGGTCGACCAGCTCACGTTCGACCCGAATTGGGGCACGACCAACCAGCTCACCGCCGACGGCGCGGTCATCCTCGGCTGGGGCAGCGGCAGCCTGCTGCCGGTCGAGATCGCCGGCCAGAAGCCGCAGGCGTCGGGGAACATCCTCTACTACCTGCCGGCGAACGTGACGGTCAGCGGCAAGACCACGTTCCGTGGCGACCTGATGCGCTCCGACGTCATCGAGACCGACGCGCCGTTCTTCGGCAAGGATCCGTACAGCATGAGCTTCGGCCGCGGCACCGCCACCGTCGCGTATCGGCCTCTGGCCTTCGACGGCACGATCGCGCCGAGCCAGCTGTCGCTGGGCATGAACTGGGCGGGCGACCAGCCGGTCCCGGACAAGCCGCAGGCGATCGCGCCGCTCCCGGCCATCCCGCCACCCTGCACCGACACGACCAAGCCGGAGTGCTCGCAGCTCAACTGGGACGGCATGCCCGAGGTGGAGGTCTTCGACCTCACGGCCGCCGACTGGGTCCGCCTCCCGCACCTGACGGGAGGCAGTCGGTACGCGCTCGGGGAGCCCGCCCGGTACGTCGACCCGGCCACGGGGACGGTCCTGGTCCGCTTCGTCAACGACCGTGGCGACAGCGTAGGCTTCAGCTTCGACGTGTCACTGACGGGGGACATCCGATGAGCGCGATCGTCCGCACCGACGGCCTCGTCAAGCGCTACGACGGCACGCTCGCCGTCGCGGGCGTGGACCTCTCGGTCGAGCCAGGCGAGATCTTCGGCCTGGTCGGGCCGAACGGCGCCGGGAAGACCACGACGATGCGGATCCTCGCGACCCTCCTGCGGCCCTCGAGCGGCGACGCGGAGATCGCCGGCTGGTCGGTCACCCGGAACCCGGATGAGGTCCGTCGCGTCCTCGGGTTCATGCCGGACGTCTTCGGGGTCTACGACGACATGAAGGTCTGGGAGTACCTCGACTTCTTCGCCCGCTGTTACGGGATCCCGGCGGCGGGGCGGCGCCGGATGATCGGCGACCTGCTCGAGCTCGTGGACCTTGGCGACAAGCGCGACGCCTACGTCCAGACCCTCTCCCGCGGGATGCAGCAGCGGTTGTGCCTGGCGCACGCCCTCGTCCACGACCCGCAGATCCTGCTGCTCGACGAGCCCGCGTCCGGGCTCGACCCGCGAGCGCGCGTGGAGCTGCGCGAGCTGCTGCGGGAGCTGCGGGCGCTCGGCAAGACCATCGTCATCAGCAGTCACATCCTTCCCGGAGCTCGAGGAGCTGTGCACGAGCGTCGCGATCGTCGATCGAGGCCAGGTGCTGGCCCAGGGCCGCGTCGCCGACATCGAGCAGCGGCTCCGCTTCGGGGCGGTCCTGCGCGTGCGGGTCCTCGCGGACGATGCCGGCCATGTGGCGGCTGTGGCCCACTTCGCCGCCGACCCGGACGTGGCCTCCGCGACGCGTCTCGAGGACGACACGATCGAGCTGGCGTTCCGCGGCGACGACGACGCCGCGGCGAGGCTCCTCGCCGGCGCCGTGGCGAGCGGCCTGCGGATCGTGACCTTCGCGCGGGCCGCCAGCGACCTGGAGGAGCTCTTCCTGCAGGTGACCGCGACGGACGCGGCGCCGGTGCTGCTGGCATGACCGAGACGACCGCGGTCCCGAGCGGCGGCCGCCACCCGTTCCGCGCCGTCCGACGCACGTTCGGCGGGATCAGCGCGGTCGGCGCGAAGGAGCTTCGCGGCCGCATGCGCGGCCGACGCGCCTTCGTGATCCTCACCCTGTACCTGCTGCTCCTCGGCGGGTTCGCGTGGATGTACGAGCTGATCCTCGCCGCTCAGGTCAGCGTGGGCGTCGGCGGGTCCGCGGCCTTCGCCTCGGCCCTCATCGGGCAGGAGATCTTCGGTGGCCTGCTGATCCTCATCACGCTGCTGGTCGTCTTCCTCGCCCCGGCGTTCACGGCCGGGGCGATCAGCCTGGAGCGGGAGAAGCAGACGCTCGACATGCTGGTGACGACCCCGATCTCCTCGTTCGCGATCGTGATCGGCAAGCTGCTCAGCGCACTGACCTACGTCTTCATCCTCATCGGCGCCTCGATCCCGATCACGGCGATCGTGTTCGTCTTCGGCGGGGTCGCGCCGGACGACGTCATCCGCGGCTACATCGTGCTCATCGCCACGGCGCTGGGCCTGGGAGCCTTCGGCCTGTTCTGCTCGTCGATCGTGAAGCGGACGCAGGCGGCCACCGTCATCACGGTGTTCGGCGTCCTCGCGATGACCCTCGGCTCGATCTTCATCCTGTACTTCTGGAACGTGATGGCGAGCCTCTCGACGAGCGGGCAGCAGGGCCTCGGGCCGATCAAGGGCCGGGCACCCGAGGTCATCGCCTACCTCAATCCGTTCCTCGCCCAGGCCGACATCATCTGCGGGACCCAGACCACGTACGGCGCCTGGTGCGACCGCTACGCCCAGATCATGGGCGGCCAGAACGGGATCATCTTCACCGGCGACGGCACCAACGGCGGCGGTCCAGTGATCGGGGCGCCGGTGCCGGCACCCGGGTTCGTGGTCGGGAGCGACACCACGGGCGGCGGGTTCGCCCAGCCGTCGACCATCACCGCCTTCGGCGTGTCCCGTGATGCGTTCTGGCCCAAGACCGTCGTCGCGTGGCTCGTCGCCGCGGTCGTGATGATCCTGTTGTCGATCCAGCTCGTTTCGCCGACACGGCGCTGGCGTCCGCATCTCCCGAGACGTCGCCCCAAGGCACCGCCGGCATGACCCGCCCGACCGTGCCGTGGCGGCGCCGACGGCCGCCCTCGATCGACGGCCCCGCCATCGTGCCCGAGGACCCGCGCCTGGCGATCGAGGGCCCGCTCGATCCGGCGTTGCTGGCGATCCGCGCGGCGCTCCGCGCCGATCGACGTCGCTTGTGGGTCCGGCGGATCGTGCGCCGGACCTGGCTGGCGCTCGCGGCCGTGATGGTCGCCGAGCTCGTGCTGTGGACCGTCGCCCGCTTCGTGCCGATCGAGTGGACCGCCCAAGTGGCGGTGGCGATCCCGATGATCGGGGCGGTCGCCCTCCTCGTGGCCGTCGCCCAGGCGCGGCCTTCGCTCGGCGAAGCGGCCCTCGCCGTCGACGCGGAGGCGCACCTCGGCGATCGCGTCTCGAGCGCGCTGGAACTCGCCGTCAGCTTCCCGGACTCCGCGCGCCCCGTCGACCCGGATGCGACCGCCGTCACCGAGGCCGACGGGGACACCACGCTCGGTGACGCCGCCCAGGCCGATCGGTTCGTCCGTCGACAACGAGCCGATGCCCTCGCCGCGCTGCGAGCCGCGCCGACCAACCTGTTCCGCCCTCGCTTGTCGCGGCAGCCCGCGATCGCCCTCGCCGCCGCGACGCTGCTGCTCGTCCCGGTCCTGGTGATCCCGAACCCGCAGGACGCGGTCGTCGCCCAACAGCGGCAGGTGCGCGACGCCGCCGACCGTCAGGCCGAGCGGCTGGACCAGCTGGCCCACGAGCTCGAGACCAAGGGGGCGAACGCCGATGATCCCCGAACACGGCTGGCCCAGCAGCTCCGCGACCTGGCCCGACAGCTTCGCGACCGGCCGGATCAGCTGGACGTGAACCTCGCCCGGCTCGGGTCGGTCGAGAGCGATGTCCGAGCACAGGTCGACCCGGCGACCGAGCAGCGCGCGGCGTCGATGACGTCACTGAGCCGCGCCCTGTCGAGGGCCGCCACCGGCAAGCCCGACGCCAACCGTGACGGCGACCCGCGCCAGACCCAGGAGGATCTCGCCCGGCTCGGGGACCAGCTCGGCGACAAGACGCCGCAGGAGCTCGCCGATCTCGCGCGGCAACTCGCCGAGCAGGAGGCGACCGCGTCCGGCACGGACGGCGCGGCGTCGCAGGCGCTCCATGACGCCGCGCAGAGTCTGTCGCAGGGCGACACGGCCGGAGCCAAGGCCGCCCTGAACCGATTGGGTGACGCGCTGACGGGGACGAACCAGCAAGTCGCCACGAACCGCGACCTCGCCGGCGCGGCCTCGCAGCTCCAGGACGCGCGCCGCGACCTCGCCGACGCCGGGCGCCAGACCGCGCAGGGACAGCAAGGGCAGGGGCAGGGTCAGGCGCAGGGCAGCCCGCGACCGAGTGGCAGCCCGGGGACGGGCCAGGGGCAGGCGCAGGGCAGCCCGGGCACAGGCCAAGGGCAGGGGCAGGGGCAGGGGCAGGGTCAAGGGCAGGGCCAGGGGCAAGGTCAGGGCCAGGGGCAAGGTCAGGGGCAGGGGCAAGGTCAGGGGCAGGGGCAGGGTCAGGGCCAGGGGCAGGGCGGCAGGGGCAGGGGCAAGGTCAGGGGCAGGGCAAGGCCAGGGCGCCATCGGCGGCGGCGGCTCGAACGCCCGCTCGCTCGGCAACGGCATGGGCGGGAACGGCCGACCCGCCGGGCCGACCAACCCGAACCGGCCATCCCAGCTCGGCGCGGACCTGTCATCCGTCTACGCGCCGTTCGACCGTCTGGGCAAGCCCGGCGACCCGTCGTACATCGCCGGCACGGGCGGCGACGGCCAGACCCAGCAGGGCAACGGCACCGGGACCGGCACGAACAACGGGGCGCTGACCCCGTATCAGCAGGTCTACGCCGACTTCGAGCAGTACGCGCAGACGTCGCTCGAACGCGGCTATGTCCCGATCTCGGTGAAGGACTACGTCCGGGACTACTTCAGCTCACTCGACCCCAAGCGATGACGACCGGCGCCGAGCGACCGGCGGCCGACCCAACGGAGGCACCCATGGAGAGCCAGACCGCCGCCTCGACCGCGCCCCGACTCGCGCCAGAGGCGTTCGCCGAACGCGCCCAGACGATCGAGCGCGAGGTCGGTCGCGTCATCGTCGGCCAGCGCGACCTCGTGCGTCAGACCCTGACAGGCCTGCTCGCCAACAGCCACGTGCTGCTCGAAGGCGTGCCCGGGCTGGGCAAGACCATGCTCGTCCGGACCATCGCGGACGTCATCGACTGCTCGTTCAACCGGATCCAGTTCACGCCGGACCTGATGCCGGCCGACATCACCGGGACGAACATCCTCGTGGAGGAGGGCGGCCAGCGCGTCTTCCGGTTCCAGCCGGGTCCGATCTTCGCGAACCTCGTCCTGGCCGACGAGATCAACCGCGCGACCCCCAAGACGCAGTCGAGCCTGCTCGAGGCGATGCAGGAGCACCAGGTCACGGTCGCCCGCCAGCGATACCCGCTCGAGCCGCCGTTCTTCGTCCTCGCCACGCAGAACCCGCTCGAGATGGAGGGCACGTACCCGCTCCCCGAGGCCCAGCTGGACCGCTTCCTCTTCAAGGTCATGGTCCCGTTCCCGTCCGAGGAGGACCTCATCACGATCATGGACCGGACGACCGGCGCCGAGTCCGTGACCGCCGACAAGGTCTGCACCGCGGCCGAGATCGTCGAGATGCAGCGGCTCGCGCGGGCCGTGCCGATCGCCCCGCACGTCACCGCCTACGCGGTGAGCCTGCTCTCGGCGACGCACCCGGACCAGCCCAGGGCGCCGGAGCTCGTCCGCGAGTACGTCCGCTACGGCGGCTCTCCTCGCGGCGCCCAGGCGCTCGTGTCCGCCGGCAAGATCTACGCGCTGCTCGACGGCCGCTTCAACGTCTCGATCGACGACATCCGCGCGGTCGCCCTGCCGTCGCTGCGCCACCGGATCATCCTCAACTTCGAGGGCGAGGCCGAGGGCATCACGACCGAGGCCGTCGTCCGCACGATCCTCGACGCGGTCACGCCGCCGACCGTCGAGTAGCGGGTCCACGGACCCGGACGGAGCGACGTGACCGGACCGCAGATCGGGCCGCCCGACACCGCCGAGGGCTCGGCCCGGCCGGCAGGCGGGAGCACGCGCGGGGCGTTCCTGCCGAGCGAGGTCGACCCGACCGTCTTCGACGAGACGTTCCTGCGCCAGCTCGAACGGCTGATGCTGCTCATGCGCGCTCCGGTCCGGGGCGGGCTCAAGGGCGGCCGACGGAGCGTCAAGCGCGGCCAGTCGGTCGAGTTCGCGGACTACCGCGACTACGCGCTCGGCGACGACCTGCGGCAGCTCGACTGGAACGTCTACGCGCGGCTGGAGAAGCTGTTCGTCAAGCTGTTCGTCGAGGAGGAGGACGTCACCGTCACGCTGCTCGTCGACGCGTCGGCGTCGATGGCAGTCGGTGACCCGTCGAAGCTGCTGTTCGCGAAGCGCGCCGCGGCGGCGCTCGGCTACATCGGTCTCGGCAGCGAGGACCGGGTCGCCGTGACGGCACTGGCCGGCCGCACGGCGCGGCGGCGGAACGCGATGCGCGGCTCTGGCCGCGTGTTCCGGTTGCTCGCCGACCTGTCGGCGATCGAACCCGCCGAGGGTCCGACCGACCTGCTCGCCGCGGTCCGGCACGCGGCCGCGCAACTCCACGGTCGCGGGGTCGTGATCCTGCTGTCCGACCTCCTCGACCCGTCGGCGGACCGCGTCATCCGCGACCTCGCTGCAACGGGTTCTGAATTGGTCATCCTGCACATCCTGTCGCCCCAGGAGCTCGACCCGCCGCTCGAAGGCGACCTGCGGCTCGTCGACAGCGAGACCGGCGAGGGCATCGACGTCACCGTCGATCTCGCCACCATCGACGCGTACAAGGCCCGGGTCACGGCGTGGAAGGCCGGGTTCGCCGATCTGGCCGCGAAACGACGCGCGAGCTACGTGGACCTCGCTTCGGACGTGAACCTCGCGGACCTGATGTTCGCCGAGCTGCGACGGCGCCAGGTCCTGGGCTGACCGATGCCCTTCGTCACGCCGCTGGCGCTCGCCGGCCTCGTCTTCATCCCGCTCGTCGTCGCGATGTACCTGCTGAAGCTGCGCCGGGACGAGACCGTCGTGCCGTCCACGCTGCTCTGGAGCCGCCTCTCGACGGACGTCGAGGCGAACGCGCCGTGGCAGCGCCTCCGGCGGAGCCTCCTGCTGCTCCTCCAGCTGCTCCTGGTCGTGCTGCTCGTGCTGCTCGCCGCGCGGCCGTTCCTCGAGCGGCCCGCCGGACTCGCCCGCGACGTCGTGCTCGTGATGGACACCTCCGCGAGCATGGCCGCGACCGACGTGGCGCCGAACCGGCTGGCCGCCGCACGCGACGCGGCCCTCGCGGCCCTCGCCGACCTGCCGACCGGCGGGCACGTGAGCGTCATCGCCGCGGACCGGAGCGCGCGGATCGTCGTGAACGAGACGACCGACATCAGCCGGGTGCGCGCCGCGCTCGACGCCCTGGAGCCATCGTCGACGAGCGGCGACCTCGGCGACGCGCTCGAGCTGGCATCCAAACTCGCGGCGCGGTCGGGCGACGCGCAGATCCTCGTGGCCACGGACGCCGCCGTGGCCGCGCCGATCACGACCAAGGTCGGGGCACCGATCAAGGTGCTCCCGGTCGGCCGGGACCGGAAGAACCAGGCGATCGTCGCGCTCGCGGTCCGCGCGGCGCCGTCGTCGGTGACGCGCTCGGTCTTCGTCAGCGTCGCGAACCTCGACATCGAGAGCGCGCAGCGACGGCTCGAGGTCTGGGGCGACGACCACCTGCTCGAGGCGCGTGATGTCGCGCTCGATGCGCAGGCGCGGTCGGACGTGGTCATCGACGACATCCCGCGCGACGTCGGCGTCGTGGAGGTCCGCCTGGTCGGCGCGGACGCGACCTCGACGGCGGCCCCGGACCACCTCGCGATCGACGATCGCGCCTGGGCGGTGCTCCCGTCGGCCGAGACGAAGCTCGTGCTGCTCGTCGGCGATGGCGACCCGTATCTCGAGACCGCGCTCTCCTACCTGCCGAACGTCGAGCTCTACGGGGTCACGCCCGCCGAGTACGGCCCGGCGACCCAGCGGACCGACGGCCGCCCGTGGGACCTCGTGATCTTCGAGTCGAACCTGCCCGCCACGCTGCCGGACGCCCCGATCCTCGCCATCGCCCCGCCGCGCACGAGCGACCTCGGCGAGGTGAGCGGCACGGTCAAGGATCCGGGGATCGGCGCGCTGAGCCCGGACGAGCCGATCCTCCGCTACGTCGACCTCTCGACCACGCACATCTCCGAGGCGCAGCGACTCACGACGCCGTCCTGGGCCCGGACCGTCATCCCGGGGCCCAAGGGCGCGCCGCTCCTCTACTCGGGGACGCGGGCGGCCGGCCCGCCGCGGTCCTGGCCTTCGAGCCGCGGCGCTCGGACCTGCCGCTGCAGGTGGCCTTTCCGATCCTGCTCGCCAACCTGACCGGCGAGCTGCTGGGCGGATCCGCCGCTCCGACCGACGCCGTGGCGCCCGGCGACCCGGTGACCCTCGTGGTCCCGGCGAACGCGACGGGCGTGACGATCACCCGGCCCGACGGCACCACGACGAGTCTCGTGGCCACGGCGGCCGGCGGCTCGTCGCTCACGTACGCCGCCACGGACCTGCCGGGCATCTACACGGTCACCCCGGTCCTCGCTCCAGAGGCATCCGCGGGACCGTCCGGCAGCGGCGCAGGCGCCGGCGTCGTCGCCTCACCGGCCGGGACCGCCACGGCGCCGGGGGCATCCGCCGGCGCCAGCGGTCATCCGATCGACGCCGCCGCTCCGGTGCGATTCGCGGTCGACCTCTTCGACGTCGGCGAGTCGACGATCGCACCCGGGTCGGCGGCCGCCATCGAGGCGCTCGGGACCGCACCGGTCGCGTCCCCCGCCCCGGGTGGCACCGACGCGCCCGTCGAGCGCCCGACGGCCCGCGACGAACTGTGGCTGCCGATCGTGCTCATCGTGCTGATCGGGCTGTGCATCGAGTGGGCCGTGTACCACCGCGACGCGCTCATCCGGATCCGTCGATCCATCACCGCGCGGTTCGGCCGGCAGCCGTCGGGCGGGAGCGCGTAGATGGGCATCTCGTTCGAGACCCCGCTCTGGCTGCTCGCGCTCATCCCCGTCCTGGCGATCACGCTCGCCCTGCACCTGGCCGCGCGGCGACGCATGGGCGCGGGCCGGCGGCGCGTCGCCCTGGTCGTGCGGACGTTGCTCCTCTCGGCCCTGGTCTTCGCGATCGCCGGCTTCCAGCTGGTCCTCCCGGTCGACCGGCTGGCCACGGTCTTCGTGGTCGACCTGTCCGATTCGGTCGGGCAACGCCGGCCACGAGGACGCCCTCGCGTTCCTGCGGGAGACGCTCAAGGAGAAGCCGACGGGCGACGTCGCCGGCATCGTCGCCTTCGGCAAGGAGGCGCTGGTCGAGCGCCTGCCGTCCGAGGTCGATGACATCGAGCGCATCGCCTCGGCGCCGGTCCGCTCTGCGACCGATATCGGCGCCGCGCTGCGGCTCGCGACCGCGCTCTTCCCCGACGACGCCCAGAAGCGGATCGTGCTCCTCAGCGACGGCAACGACACCACCGGTAGCGGTCAGGCCGAGGCGGCCCTCGCCGCGAGCCGTGGCGTGCAGATCGAGACCAGGATGATCGGGCTCGGCGACGCCGACGAGGTCCTCGTCGAGCGCCTCACGACGCCGTCGACCGCTCGACTCGGCGAGTCCGTGGAAGCCGTGGCGGACATCCGGTCCTCGGTGGCGCAGCCCGCGACGGTCCGGCTCTTCGCCGACGGCGCCCTGGTCGCCACGCAACCGGTCCAGCTCGTCGCCGGCTCCACGAGGGTCACGTTCGACACGAAGCCCACCGAGGCCGGGTTCCACACGTTCCGGGCGGTCGTGGAGGCGGCCCGGGACACGTTCAGCCAGAACGACCGGGCCGACTCGAACACGATCGTGAAGGGCGAGCCCCGGACGCTGATCCTCGCCGGCGACGACGCGGTCGCCACCGAGCTGATCGCCGCGCTCAAGAGCCAGCGGCAGATCGTGGACAAGCTCGTGCCGGAGGCGCTGCCGACCGACTTCGCCGGGCTGGCGACCTACGACAGCATCGTCCTCGTCGACGTCCCGCGGATCCGGCTCTCGGACAAGCAGCTCGCCGCGCTCCAGGTCTATGTCCGCGACCTGGGCAAGGGCCTCGTCATGGTGGGCGGGCCGGAGAGCTTCGGCGCCGGCGGCTACCAGAAGACGCCGCTCGAGGAGTCGCTGCCGGTCGACATGGGCGTGCGCGACCGGCAGAAGGAGCCGGACATCGCGCTCGTCGTCGTGATCGACAAGTCGGGCTCGATGGCGGCCTGTCACTGCAACACGTTCGACCGCAACAGCGGCTCGGGGATCGCGGGCGTCCAGAAGGTCGACATCGGCAAGGAGGCGATCCTGCGGGCGGCGGCGGCGATGACCGCGCGCGACGAGCTCGGCGTCGTGGCGTTCAACGAGGCGGCGCACTGGGTCGTGAAGACGCAGCCGCTCGGGAACATCGCCGACCTCCAGGGCGACATCGCCGGCATCCGGGCCGACGGCCAGACGAACATCTACTCGGGCCTCGACCAGGCCGTCCAGTCGCTCGAAGGCACGACGGCCACGCGCCGCCACATCATCCTGCTCACCGACGGCTGGTCGACCTCCGGGCAGTACGACGACATCCTCGCGAAGATGAAGGCCGACGGGATCACGCTGTCGACGGTGGGCGCCGGCGGCGGGGCCAACCCGTTCCTCGAGCAGCTCGCCAAGGAGGGCGGCGGGCGGTTCTACGCGGCAGCGAACCCGGCGAGCATCCCGGACATCTTCCTCAAGGAGACCCAGCAGGTCTCGGGGCAGCAGATCGTGGAGGAGCCGTTCTTCCCGATCCTGACCTCGTCGTCGCCGATCCTGCGCGGCCTCGACCAGGGCCTCCCGAAGCTCCTCGGGTACAACGGCACCACGGCCAAGTCCGCGGCGCAGACGGTCCTCGTCACGTCGCGCGACGACCCGCTCCTCGCCCAGTGGCAGTACGGCCTCGGCCGGTCCGTGGCGTGGACGTCGGACACGACCGGCCGCTGGGCCAAGGACTGGATCGGCTGGAGCGGGTTCGACCGGTTCTTCTCGCAGCTCGTGAGCTGGACGTTCCCGGGCGAGGAGACCGACGGGATCGAGGCCCGGTTCGACGCCGTCAACGGGAAGACGTCGCTGCACGTCGAGAGCGTCGAGGCCGACGGCTCGCCACGGGACTTCTACTCGACGACGGCATCGGTCGTGGGGCCGAGCCTCGAGCCGGTCGCGGTCAACCTCGTCCAGACCGCGCCGGGCGTCTACGAGGCGCCGCTCGGCGACGTCGACCCCGGGGCGTACGCGATCCGGGTGACGCAGACGCGGCCCGGGATCCAGCCCGCTGGGCCGCACGATCGGCCTGGTCGCGCCGACCGCGGCGGAGTACCGGCTGCTTGGCGCGGACGAGGGGTTCCTGGCGTCGCTCCGTTCCGTCACGGGCGGCGCGGTCGTGGAGACCGCCGAGGACCCGTGGGTCCACGACCTGACGGCGACGAACCACTTCACCGACCTCTGGCCGCTGCTGCTCCTCATCGCCCTGCTCCTGTGGCCGCTGGATATCGCCCTGCGGCGCGTCTCGATCGGCCGCCGTGAGATGGCCGCCGCCCGGGGGTGGGTTGCAGGATTCGGTGGCCGGCGCCGGGTCGCGGCACCACGAACGGCGACGAGCGAGAACCTGTTCGCGGCCCGCGAACGGGCGGCCGGGTCATCATCGCGTGCGGCGTTGCGGACGCCCACGCCGACCGAGGGCGCCTCGGCGGCGACCGCGATGACGGCCGCGGCGGCGACCCCCGAGCCGGCCCGACCACCGGCCGCGCCCGCTCCGCCGGTGAACGCCACGGTCGTATCCCCGCCGGCTCCGCCGACCGCGGATGCGCCGACCGCGGATGCGACGGACACCATGGCCCGCCTCCGCGAGGCCAAGCGGCGCGCTCGGGACCGCTAGCGAGCCGATCCTCGCGCTCGAGCGTGATCACCTCGCGTCAGATGCACGTCCGGACGCCGGGCAGCCGGCGCGCCGTCGGAGGCCGTCCGGACGTCCCGGTGGTAGCCTTCGGCCGATGTCATCGGTCCGCCGGATCGTCCTCGGCCTGTCACTGAGCGTGCTCGTCGTCGCCGGTTGTGGGGTCGTCTCGACGACGCCGCCCGCGCCGACGCCGGCCGACTTCCCGGATCTCGCCGGCAAGCTCGCCCTCCAGGGGATCAAGATCGATCACGTGGTGTCTGGCGACGCCGGCTGCTCGGACCCGAACCTCGTGCCGACGGCCATCTCCTTCGAGGCCCACGGGCTCGACCAGGCCGAGACCGTGAAGCTCTACCTCTACGTCTTCCGGAACGCCGACGTGTTCGAAAAGAAGCGCCAGACCGTCGACACCTGCGCCGAGGCCTACGTGACCGACGCCGAGACGTTCGAGTCGATCGACCAGTCCCCCTACGTGTTGACGGGCCAGGGACCGTGGGGCACCGAGTTCGAGGCCACGATCCGGGGCGGCCTGGCGACGGCCGCCGGTGATGGCGGCACCAGCGGGTACGGGGGCGGCGACAGCCCGTAACGGCGGCGTGGCCGGCGCGGGTGCGCAACGGGTCGGGTGCGGTCCGTTGGGGTCAGATCAGGTCCGGTAGGGTCGACCACCGCAGACCTTCCCATGACCGATGGGACGTCCGGGTGACGGTCCGGACGGGGTCGCACCGGCGACGCTCCGGACATGGTCCTGGCAAGCGCCCGTCGTCCCCTGCTCCGCTCCACGCTGTTCGCCTTCATCCTTGCGGTGGGCACGGTCGCTGGCGCGGTCGGACGCGACGCTTCGGGACCGACCTCGCACCCCGATGCGGCCGGCCGGGTCGCGCTCGGACCGGTCGCGGGTCAGGTCCAGGCGGCGTTCGAGGGGAACGCCTGGGTCGACCCGGAGCCGGATCCCCGCTACGACGGCCGAGCCGCACCGGTGGGCTCGTCCACCGGGCTCCGCAGCGCCCCGACGCCACCGATCCACGTCGCCGTGGCGGCCGCGGCGGGCGACGGCGGATCCGACGCCGCGTCCGGCCACCAGGGGCGCGACCACGTCTGGATGCCCGCGCTAGGGATCGACCGCTCGGTCGCGTCGTATGCCTGCTCGAACGCGTCGTACCCCGGAAACCGCGTGTACCGATGGGGCTGCGCCGGCAGCAACAACGTCTATCTCTTCGGCCACGCCGGCAGCGTGTTCCGGCCCCTGCACGACGCGTACGTCCACGGCCGGCTGCGAAAGGGCATGAAGCTCTTCTATGCGGACGGCTCGGGCACGGTCCACGCGTACAAGGTCTCCTGGTGGAAGGTCACGACGCCCACCAAGGGCACCTGGGCCTATCAGGGCCTGTCGCGCCCGAGCCTCACGCTCCAGACGTGCGTCGGGGCCGCCAGCCAGTACCGCCTGATCGTCCGGCTGGACCGGCTCGACTGAGGCCGGATCGGGCGGCCCGTCAGACGACGCGCAGCCCCAGGATCCGCCGTGCGATCACGAGCCGCTGGACCTGGCTCGTCCCCTCGCCGATCTCGGTGAGCTTCGCGTCCCGCATATAGCGCTCGACCGGGTAGTCCGTGACATACCCGTAGCCACCGTGGATCTGGATCGCATCGTTGGTCGCCCGCGAGCTGACCTCCGACGCGAACAGCTTCGCCTCGGCCGCCGCGAGCCCGAAGTCGCGACCCTGGTCCTTGAGCCACGCCGCGCGCCAGACGAGCGCCCGGGCCGCATCGATCTCGGTCGCCATGTCGGCGATCATGAACGCCACCCCCTGGAACGACCCGATCGGCCGCCCGAACTGCTCGCGCGTCTTTGCGTACGGGATGGAGGCGTCGAGCGCTGCCTGTGCGAGCCCGACCGCGAGCGCGCCGATGCTGATGCGCCCGCCGTCGAGGATCGCAAGGAACGTCTTGAAGCCGCTCCCCTGCTCCCCGAGGAGGTTCGCCGCGGGCACGCGCGCGCCTTCGAAGTGCAGCTCACCCGTCGCAGACGCGTGCAGTCCGAGCTTGTCCTCGAGCCGGCCGACGCTGAACCCGGGCGTCGCGGCGGGGACGATGAAGGCGCTGATCTCCGGGTTGCCGTCGTCGCGCGTCCCGGTGCGCGCGGTGACGATGTACGTGCCCGCCTGGCCGGCGTTCGTGATGAACCGCTTGCCGCCGTCGATGACCCAGCTGCCGCCGTCGGGGCCGTCCTCGTGGCGTGCCGTCGTCCGCGTGCCGCCCGAGTCGCTGCCCGCGCCGGGCTCCGTGAGGCCGTACGCCCCGATGACCCGGCCCTGGGCCATGGGCACAAGGAAGCGCTGCTGCTGGTCCTTCGAGCCGGCCAGGTGCAGCGGCCCGCACCCGAGGCTCGTGTGTGCGGCCACGATCAGGCCGAGCGACCCCCAGACGCGGCCGATCTCCTCGACGGCGATCGCGTAGGCGAGCGTGTCGAGGCCGGCACCGCCCTCGTCCTCGGGGATCGGGATCCCGAGCCAGCCGAGCTCGCCGATCCGCCGGACGATCTCGCTCGGGAACCGACGCTCGCGCTCGTGCTCGTCGACGACCGGCGCGACCTCGGTGAGCATGAAGTCGCGGATCGTCTCGCGCAGCAGCGTGTGCTCGGGCGAGAGGTCGAGGTCCATCGCCGGCGAGCGTAGCACCGCGACAGCGCCCTGCGGGCCTCGGTGCTAGCCTTCACGGATGCCCGAGCCCACCACGTCGGTCGGAGCCCCCAGCGGCCCCGTGGCGAGCCCCCATGCCGGCGCCGTCGGCGGCCCGTCGAGCCTGCGCCGCGACCTGCTGCTCCGCCTGCGCCTCGACGGCCCGTCGTCGCCGGACCAACTGGCCGTGCGCGTCGGCGCGAGCCGCACCGGCGTGCTCCAGCAGCTCCGGGCGCTCGAGGCGGCCGAGCTCGTGAGCCGGCAGACCGTCAAGCACGGCGTCGGCCGGCCCCGGCACCTCTACGACGTCACGCCGGACGCGCAGGACCTCTTTCCCGCGACGTACGACGTGCTCGCGGCCGGACTGCTCGCCGCGATCGGCGCGGTCGGCGGCGACGAGCTGCTCGAGGAGGTCTTCGCGGCCCGTCGTCGGCAGCTGGGCGACCGCGTCCGCGAGCGGCTCGCCGAGCAGGTCCCGGGCGACGCACCCCTCGCGGACCGGGTCAGGGAGCTCGCCGAGATCCAGGCCGCGCAGGGCTATCTCGCCGAGGCACTCGTCGACGCGGACGGCGCGATCCGGCTCCGCGAGCACAACTGCGCCATCTACCACGTCGCCAAGAGCACGCCGGCCGCCTGCACCGCCGAGCTGCAGCTGTTCCGCGAGGTCCTCGGCGCGGACGTCGTCCGCGAGAGCCACATCGCCGCGGGCGACCGCTGCTGCTCCTATCGCATCGAGGAGCGCGCCGGGAACTGAGGTCCGTGGCGCGGCATCCGACGGCAAGATCGTGCGCGCGATGGAGCCGGGGCCCCACCCGACGACATACGCCGCGAGCCACATCGGCCTGTCGAGCGCGGGCGAAGGCTCTCGGTCGTGAGCGCGGCGGTGACGCGCCCGGTCCGGCGTTCGGCCGCCCGGCAGGAATCCCACTCCTACAGACCGGCATTCGGAGGGCCATGACGCACCGACGGCGGGTGCGTCGCGGCAACCCACGACCAGTCCGTGCAGGCGCGCCGCATCACGTGCCGGGGCACGGCGCCGGTCAAGCACGTTCGCGCCCTGCAAGTCCCCGGCATAGGAACCCAATTCCTGCGCGCCCGCTTTGGGACGGGTCGAGCCGCGCGCCCGCTGTGGGACGGGTCGAGCCGCGCGACGCTGACGCCGCGAGGCGGCCTAGCCTCAGGCCTCCTCGCGCTCCACGACCTCGCGGGGGGCGGGCTCGAGGCGCGGCGGCGGGACGTCCGACACGTTGGGCACGAACGACGCCGCGAGCGACGTCGCGGCCGCGACCTCCTGGTCCGCCACGGACAGGATCCCGAGCCGGCCGAGCTGCGCCATCTCGTCGCGGATGTAGGTCTTGAGCATCTCGGGGCCGTCGGTGTTGATCGTGAAGCGGACCTCGTTGCGCCGGAGCGTGTCGAAGATCCAGCGGAACTCCTCCCAGCCGGACACGACCCGGGTGTTGAGGTTCGACGTGGGGCAGATCTCGAGGACGATCCCCCGGTCGCGGATCATCGCCATCGCCCGGGGGTCGTAGGCCGCCTTGACGCCGTGGCCGATGCGATCCGGCTCGAGCAGCTCGACGACTCGCGCGACCTCCTCGACCGGTCCGGACTCGCCGGTGTGGACCGTGATCCCGAGGCCGAACTGGCGGGCGCGGCGGAAGAGCCGCCGATAGTCGGCGACGCGGAACGTGGCCGACTCGGGTCCGGCGATATCCACGCCGACGACGCCGCGGTCACGCCAGGCGATGGCCTTCTCCGCGATGATCTCGTTGAGCTCGAACGGGAATGCGCGGTCGAGGCAGAAGATGAGACCCGGCTTGATCGGGTACTCCAGCGTCGCGCGGTCCATGCCGCGGACGGCCGCCGCGATGATGTGGTCGAGGTCCTGCTCCCCGCCGCGGTTTCGCTTCATCGGGTTGAAGCGGAGCTCCATGGTCGTGACGTTGTTCTTGCGGTAGGCGCCACCCACCACTTCGTACACGCTGCGCTCGACCGCGAGCGGCGAGCTCTGGATGAGCTCGGTCCAGTGGAAGAGCTGCAGGTAGCCGTCGAACGACCGGTTCCGCCGGGCGGAGACCGTGATCATGTCGCGGAACTCCCAGTAGTCCTTGGTCGGCAGCTTGATGCCCTGGGAGTGGGCGATCCCCCACATGATCGCCGGGGTGACCGCACCGCCGAGATGGCAGTGGAGCTCCGCCAGCGGGATCTTCCGGGAGAGCGGACGGGCCATGCGGGCAGGATACCCGACGCTCAACCGTCGAACGGCCCGCTCCCGAGGCAGATCGTGAGCCGCTGCGGGCCGCCGGTCTCCTGGACCCGCAGCCGGTACTGGCCGGGCGGCAGCGACCCTCCGCTCACGGCTTCGACCAACGTCACGCCAGGAAGGGCCTCCGGCACGACCCGGAGCGGGATGTCCCGCGACTGTCCGCCCGGGAGCGCAAGGCTCGCGGTCACATCGGACACGATCGTGTCGACCGGATGCGAGATCCCGAGGACCGTCGGTTCCTCACCGAAGCGCGTCTCGCCGCGCGCGTCGTCGCAACTCGTGCCACCGATGCCGGCGGGCGTCCAGACATCCGCGCGGAGCGTGGTCGTCGACACGTCGGCCGCCGACGCGAACGCCTGCGCCGCGCCGACGAGGACCGACGACACGTTGATCCCTCCAGGACGCAGCTCGAGCACCCAGTCGTCGGTGTGCGGTCCGTTGGCATCCGCCCAGGTCGCCGTGATCGCGTAGTCGCCGGGGGCCCAGGCGCGACCCTCAGGTGCCGCGAAGGTCACGAACGGGATGGTGCCGGCCGGATCGTCGATGGCCCCCACGACCGGGGCCGCCGCGACGGTGAGGGGTCCCGGCGCGATCCGCGTGAGCGCCGCATCGAGCACGTGCGACGCGACCGGGAACCGGACGCCGAGGCCCGCGGCCCGCGACTCGCGGATCGACGGCGTCTTCCAGGAGCCGCCGTCGCCGGTGAGGAACGTCGGGCGGAGCCAGGCGGTGGCGGGGTCGATCGACGGGCCGGGGACGGGCGCGAACGCCTTCGCGATCCCGTCCACGACCATGAAGCCACCCGTGGGGAGATCGGCCGGGACGACACCGGCCGCCGGCACGAGCCCCGTCGGGATGCTGGGCGCCGGGTCTGCCGGGACGCGCTCGAACCGCCCGGGGATCGCCACGTCGACGCGCTGGATGGTCGTCCCCATCAGGAGGTCGATCCGATAGCGCCCGGCGGGCCACGAGACCGACTGGCTCCCGTCGCTGCCCGGCGGCCAGAGGAGCAGCTCGCCGCCGACGAGCTCGGGCGGGATGGGGCGGACGTCGAGCCACTCGACATCGCCGTCGTCGGTCGGTCGCCAGACCCGGACGTCGAGCGGCGTCTGGGCACGGGGCGTGGTCACGCCGAGGGCCGTGATGGGCTCGTCCCGCGAGCCGATCTCGCCGGATCGCCCATCGGCCGAGCCGGGGTCCACCGGGACCCAGCGTTCCTCGTCGGCCGGGGTCGCGACGATCGCCCGGATCCCCCAGGCGTCGTGCGGCCGCATCGCGGCCGCGATCCCGGCGATCGACGCGGCGTCGTCAGGGGGCCCGGGCGCCCCGGAGTCGATCGGCGAGGCAGACACGGCGGCATCCGAGGACGGCACGGCCGCCGAGGCCGATGCGGCGGCATCCGACGACACGGCGCCCTCGCCCGGCGTCGGGCGCTCCCATGGCTTGACGATCGCGACGAGGAGCGCGACGACGACGATCGCGACGCCGATACGGACCGGATCGAGGCGAGGCCGACGCGGCCCGATCGGTGCTCGCTCGAATTCGACGCTGCCCTGGGGATCGCCGATGCTCACCGGCGCATCGTGGCACGGGATGCCCGCAGGTGCGCTCCGCGACGCCGCCGGCGCCTCGGCCCCGGAGCCGCTCCGTCAGCCTGCGAGCGGGACGATCCGGCCCTCGGCGTCGATGGTCGCCTGGCGGCGCGCGCGCTTGAGCTCGGCGCCGGGGACCTGGTCGCGGGCGTGGTAGCTCGAGCGCACGAGCGGCGCGGACTCGACGTGCTTGAACCCGAGCGCGAGCGCCTCGGCCTTCATCTCGGCGAACTCGTCGGGGTGGTAGTAGCGCACGAGCTCGAGGTGCTGGAGCGAGGGCCGCAGGTACTGGCCGACGGTCAGGATGTCGACGTCGGCCTCGCGCAGGGCGGCGAACGCCTCGCTCAGCTCGGGCGCGGGTCTCGCCGAGGCCGACCATCAGGCTCGACTTGGTGTGGACGGCGTAGCCGATGTCGGCGGCCATCTCCTTGGCCCGCGCGCAGGACGTACAGCGAGCGCTCCCAGCGGGCGCGCTTGCGGACCGGCTTCTGGAGCCGGCGCACGGTCTCGAGGTTGTGGTTGAGGATGTCCGGGCGCGCGTCCATGACCGTGCGCAGCCGCTCGTCGCTGCCGTCGAAGTCGGGGATGAGGACCTCGATGCCCATGCCCGGCGAACGCTCGCGCATCGCGGTGATGGTCTCGGCGAAGATGCGCGACCCGCCGTCGGGCAGGTCGTCGCGGGCGACGCTCGTGACCACGACGTGCTCGAGCTGCATGACCGCGACCGCCTCGGCCACACGGCGCGGCTCGTCGTCGTCGAACCAGGTCGGCCGGCCGGTCTTGACGGCGCAGAACCCGCAGGCCCGGGTGCACGTGTCGCCGAGGATCATGATCGTGGCCGTGCGCTGGTCCCAGCACTCCCCGATGTTGGGGCAGTGCGCCTCCTCGCAGACCGTGTTGAGCGACAGGCCGCGGAGCAGGCCCTTGAGGTCGTGGTAGTTGTCGCCCGAGGGCATCCGCGAGCGGATCCAGTCGGGATGCCGGCGGGGGGCGAGCGAGCCGTCGCGCCGCGGGCAGCCCGGCCGCGCCGCCGCCGAGGGCGATCGGCAGGTCCGGCCGGTGGTGCGGCGTCGCGCCGGCCGCCGGGGCCGGCTCGTAGATCGGGAGCTCGCGGGACATGGCCGGAGTGTAGCCCGCCACGGTCAGTGGCACTCCGGCATGAGGAGATAGACCCCGCCGGCGTCGGCGTCGCCGTTGCGGACCAGGATCCGCTCCCGGTCCTTGCCGGCCGTCGAGTCGTTGATGAGGTACATCTTCAAGGCACCAAGCTCGTACCCGGTGGGCGAGTAGAGCGTGGGGATGCTCCCGTTCGAGATCGGCGCCGAGAGGTCCGCCCAGCGGTAGACCTGACCGCCGAACCTGATCCACCCGGGAAAGACGCTGTCCTCCACGAACCCCGGGATGTCACAGCCATCGAGGTGGATCCCGGACTGGACCGTCGCGTCGGGACCGGACCACGTGTCGACACGGTCGGACTTCAGTCGGTCGGTGACGACGACCGCCCCGACCCAGACCGCGAGCACGACCACGGCGATGATGACGATCCGCGGGCCGACGCGATGGACGTCCACCGTCGGCCGGAAGGATCGCTGGCGCGGCTGGACGGGCAGCTCACGACCGGCCTGGAGGTGCCGGAGGAGCCGGTCGTATCGATCCCGCCCCTGGTCTTCCAGCTCGGCGCGGCGCGCGCGCCGCTCGTCGATGGTCGGACGCGGGACATCGATCTCGTCGCCGGCGTCGACCGGGGCGCCGGGCGTTGGGGTGACGGAGCCCGGATCAGTAGACAGGCGTGTCCGGCCCGACCGCCTCGAGAGCGGCCTTGACGACCCGCAGGAAGGCCGCCGCCTGGGCACCGTCGTTGGCTCGGTGGTCGATCGCCATGACGACGTTCATGACCGGGCGGATGGCGATCACATCGCCCTCGGGCGTCTCGCGGACCACGGGCCGCTTGATGATCGCCTCCATCGTGAGGATCGCGACCTCCGGGACGTTGATGATCGGCATCGTCAGGTTCGACCCGAACCAGCCGGTGTTGTCGATCGTGAACGTGGTCCCGCCGAAGTCGTCGAGGCGGAGCTTGCCGGCTCGCGCCCGGGCGGCCACCTCGGCGATCGCGCGGTTCAGCCCGCTGATCGAGAGCTGGTCGACGTCGCGGACGGCCGGGACCAGCAGCCCGTCGTCCACGGCGACCGCGACGCCCATGTGGATGCGCCGCTTGGCGAGGATGCCGGCATCGGTCCAGTGCGCGTTGAACGTCGGGAACTGCTTGAGCGCCTCGACGGCCGCCTTGATGACGAACGGCACATAGCTGAGCGAGATGCCCTCGCGCTCCTGGTAGCCGCGCTTCGCGGCCTCGCGAGCCCGTACGAGCCCGCTCGCGTCGACCTCCATGTGCACGTAGGCGTGCGGCACGGCGAGCGCCCGCGTCATCTGCGCCGCGATGCCCTTGCGCATCTGGGTCATCGGCAGCAGGAGCTCGTCGACGCCGTCGGGGAACGCGATCGCGCCACCGGCGGGGCCCTTGGCCACGGGCGCGGGCGCGCTCGGCATGCTCGCCGGTCCGGGTGCGGCGGTCATCACCGCGACCGGGGCGCTGCCGCCGGTCCGGATGATCTCGACCACGGCGAGGACGTCGTCGCGGGTGATCCGACCCCCGCCGCCCGTCCCCTGGATCTGATCCGGGCTCAGGCCGTGCTCGCGGAGCAGTCGCCGGACGGCCGGCGTCATGCGGGCGTCGGGGTCGCCCGTGGCCGCCAGCGTCGCGGCCGGCGCCAGTGTGGCGGTGGCCGGCGCGGAGGTGGCCGTCGCGACGGCGGGCGTCGCGATCGGCGCGGGTGCCGGTGCGACCGGTCGCTCGTCGGAGCCCGCTGGCCCGTCGGCCGGCGCCGCCGCGCTGGTGGCGACGGGTCCGTCGGCCGCGGGGGTCGCGGCATCGTCGCCGGTGTCGATGATGGCGATCTCGGCGTCGTTGGGGACGGTGTCGCCCTCCTGGGCGAGGATCTCCTTGAGGACGCCCTCGAACGGCGACGGCACTTCGGCGTTGACCTTGTCGGTGATGACCTCGAGCAGCGGCTCGTACTTGTCGACGTGGTCGCCCGGCTGCTTGAGCCATTTGCCGATCGTGCCCTCGGCGACGCTCTCACCGAGCTGGGGCATCGTCACCTTCGCCACGTTCGCAGATCCTCCGCTGGGTCGCTGTGTGCCGCCTAGTGTCACCTATCTGCGCGTTGCGGGTCGAGCGGCGTCGTCGAGGCCGGCAGCCCGTTCGACTCGGACCGTAGACTCCCACCCATGCCCGATCTGCGCCCGACCGCCTTCGTGATCGCGCCCGGGGCCGTCGGCCCGATCCGCGGACCGGTCGGCGGACCGACGACGATCCTGGCGCGCGCCGAGACGACCGGCGGTGCGTTCACCATGCTCGAGAACGTGATCCCGCCGCTCCAGGGCCCGCCGCTCCACGTCCATGGTCGCGAGGACGAGATGTGGTACGTCCTCGAAGGGCGCTTCCGCTTCCGTGCCGACGACCGACTGCTGGAGGCGCCGGCCGGGTCGTTCGTCTACGTGCCACGCGGGACGCGCCATGCGTTCCAGAACATCGGCGATGGCCCGGCCCGGATCCTGGTGATGTTCTCCCCGGCCGGGATGGAGCGGTTCTTCGAGGACATCGCCGCGCTCCCCGACGGACCCGTCGACCCCGCGACCTATCGGGCGATCGCCCACGACCAGGCGATGGAGGTCGCCGGTCCGCCCCTGGCCGAGTCCGACCCGATCTGACGTGAGCGATCCGTGGCGACCGCCACGCGCCTGACCCGTGCGGCCGGCATCCGCGACGACGAGGCCGTCGTCGTCGGCTTGATCGCGGCGGTCTTCGCGACGCTGGAGGCGGGGCGAGGCCTGGGCGAGGTCGGGGTCAATACCCTCGTGTTGAGCCGACTCCCCAGTGATGCGCTCCCGTGGCTGTACATCCCGCTCGGCGTGATCTCGCTCGTCGTGGCCGTGGCGTTCGGCGGCGCCCTCGGCCGCGTCCGGCGATCGCGGCTCATGGCGTTCGCCCTGACCGGCATCGGCACGCTCCTCGCGATCGAGTGGATCGCGCTCGGCGGCCTGCCGGACGCGGTGCCGGTCGCGTGGCTCACGGTCATGGCCGCTGGGGCCATCGCGGTGACGATCGGCTGGACGGTGGCGACGTCCACCCTCGACGCCCGCCAGGCGAAGCGGCTCTTCCCGATCTGCACGGCCGCCGCGATCGCCGGCAACTTCGTCGGCAGTCTCGCCGCCGGCCCGGTGACGAAGGCGGCCGGGGCCAACGCGCTCGTCGGGCTCGAGGGTGGCCTGTTCGTCGTGGCCGCCGTGCTCATCGGCCGGCTGGCGAGCCGCTCCGGGGCTCCCGCCTGGGGACCCCCGCCCAACGAGCAGCCGAACGGTCGTCGACGACCTGCGGAGCGGATTCGACGAGGTCCGGGCCTCGCCGCTCCTGCGGCTCGTCGCCGTCGCCTACGTCCTGTTCGCGGTCCTGCTGTTCTCGGTCTCGTTCCCGTTCTTCCTCGCGGCGAGGGCCACGTTCCCGAGCGAGGCCGCGCTCGCGGGGGCGCTCGGGCTCATCGGCGCGGTCGTCACGGCGACATCGTTCGTCGTCTCGCTCGTCGTCGCCAAGCGCTTCTACCGTCGATTCGGGGTCGCCGCGGCCGCGCTCATCCTCCCGGTGATCTACCTGGTCGGCTTCTCGGTCTGGATCGTCCAGTTCACGTTCGTGACGGCCGCCGCGGTCCTGGTGGTCCAACAGGTGACCCAGCGCGGCCTCTCCAATGCCGCCTGGAGCGCCTTCTACAACGTCGTCCCATCGAGACGGCGCGCCCAGGCGCTGGCGTTCAACGACGGGGTGCCGGGGCAGCTCGGCATCATGCTCTCGGGTGTCCTGCTCCTGACCGCCGGCCGTTTCCTCGCGCCCGAGCAGGTGTTCTGGCTCGGGCTCGCGACCGCGCTCGTGTGCACGACGGTGGTCGTGGCGATCCGACGCCGCTACGCGGACGCCTTGCTGCGAACGCTTCGCGCCGGGACCGGCGAGCAGATCCTCGAAGGCGGACGGGGCCTCGGCGACCTCGTCGACACGCCCGACGTGCGCGGCGCCATCATCGCGACCCTCGCCGACCCGGATGCCGGCGTCCGCGCGATGGCGGCGGCGATGCTGGCCCGGTCGCCGGCACCGGACGCCTGCCGCGCGCTGGTCGGGGCGCTGGGCGATCCGGACCCACGCGTCCGCGGCGCGGCCGTCACGGCGGTCCTCTCGGACCAGGTGGTGGGCGGGGTCGGCGGCGCGGTGTCCGCGGCCGACGCCGATCGCGCCGAGCAGGTGCTCGTCCAGCTCCTCGCCGGCGATGCGGCCGCCGCGGTGGCGGGGCTGCAGGCCACTCGCGCCTTGCGCCGCGACCTCACGCCGGCGGCAAGGGCGGCGGCGCTTGCCGATCCCGCGCCCGCGGTCCGCGCAGCGGCGATGGCACTCCTCGGCGACGCCCCGGACGATGCCGCGACGGGCGTCCTGGTCGCCGGTCTCTCCGATCCGGCATCGATCGTTCGGAGCGCAGCCTCGTCCGCGCTCATGGCCCGCGATGCCGTCGCCCCGGGCGTGATCGCGCTCCTCGACGGGCCGACCATCGAGACCCAGATGGCCGCGATCGCGGCCCTCGAGGGGCACGGAGACGCCGTCCGACCCGAGGTCGTCGCCTGGGCGGACGTCCAGGTAGGTCGCGCCCTGGCGGTCCAGGGAGCGCGCACGGCGCTCGTGGCCGCGTCGGGGCCGCCGGCGTCCGAGCTGGCGTTCCTCACGGGCGTCCTCGAGGGGCGCACGCAGCGATACCGCGACCTCGCGCTCGCGGCGATGGCCGTGCTCGGCGCTCCGGCGGCGCGGGGCGTCATCCGGCGCAGCCTCCGGTCCGGCGACCCGGATGTGCGGGCCCAGGCCATCGAGGCCCTCGACTCGGTCGGCGATCGGCGACTCGGGGCCGCGATCGCGAGACTCGTCGAGTCCGCGCCGACGCCCGACCCCGTCCCCCGAGACGCGGTCATCGGCGCGCTTTGCGATGATGCGGACGCGTGGATCCGGGGTCTGGCCCGATGGATCCGCTCCGACGGAGACGATATGGCCGACGTCCCGACCTCGCAGAGCACCTTCGAGACCATGCGGCGGCTCCGCGTCGTCCCGCTCTTCGAGGGTCTCGCGCCCGAGGATCTGGAGCGGGTGGCCGCCGTCGCCACGGAGCGATGGTTCGAGCCGGGCGATGCCCTCGTCACGCAGGGCGACATCGGCGACGAGCTCTTCGTGATCCTCGAGGGGCGCGTCCTCGTCCGACGACGCGAGGAGGACGGCAGCGAACGCGTGATCCGCTCGTACGAAGCTGGCGACCACATCGGGGAGCTCGCGGTCCTGCGGGAGCGGCCACGGGTCGCGACCGTCGTCGCGGACGGCGGGAGCGTCCGAACGCTCGTCATCGGCGGCGATGCGCTCACCGCGATCCTCCGGGAGCGCCCGGACGCCGCGATGGCGATGCTGGCGACGCTCGCGGAGCGGATCAGCATGCAGTGACGCACGCCGCCCCCGTGCCTGATCCACAAGGCCGCGCCCTCCCCACCGGCACGGTCACGTTCCTGCGGACCGACGTCGAGGGTTCGATGGCCCTGGCTCGCGCGCTCGGGCCGCGGTGGGACGACCTGAATGCCGAGCATCTGGCCCTGGTTCGTGCCGCCGTGACCGATCACGGTGGTGTCGTCGTCCGCACCGAGGGCGACGCCGCCTTCGCCGTCTTCCCCGAGGCCGGGGCGGCGGTCGCGGCGGCCGTGGCCGTCCAACAGGCGCTCACCGCCCATCGCTGGCCGGACGGAGGCCCGGTCCGGGTCCGGATCGGGCTGCACTCTGGGGAGGCCCATCTCGCCGGTGACGACTACGGCGGGTTCGACGTGAACCGTGCGGCGCGCGTCGCGGCGACCGGCCATGGCGGCCAGGTCGTCCTGTCGAGCACGACGGCCGCGCTGGTCGCGGACGGTCTGCCGTCGGGCGTCGCAGCTCCGCGACCTGGGCCTCTACGTCCTCAAGGACGTCCCACGACCGGAACGACTGACCCAGCTCGACATCGCCGGCCTGTCGACCGACTTCCCGCCCCTCCGGGCGACGAGCCCGACCGTCGGCGATCTCCCGGAACGGCTCACGAGCTTCCTCGGGAGGTCACGCGAACTCCAGGAGCTGGAGGACGCTGATCGCCGCCGGACGCCTGGTGACCCTGACCGGCCCCGGCGGCATCGGCAAGTCCAGCCTCGCGGTGGAGGCGGCACGAGCGAGCGCGCGCCGGGTTCCGCGATGGCGCGTGGTTCGTCGCCCTGTCCGCGGTGGACGATCCGTCGGCCGTCAAGGCGACCATCGCCCGGGCGATCGGCCTCTTCGATGGGTCTGAGCGGTCGGCCGCCGACGCGCTTCTGCCATACCTCGCCGAGCGCGCCGTGCTGCTCCTCCTCGACAACTTCGAACAGGTCCTGGGGGCGTCGGACGAGGTCGCCGCGATCCTGCGCGCGTCGCCGGCGTCGCACGTCCTGGTCACCAGCCGCGCGCCGCTCCGCGTCGGCGGCGAGCAGGAATACCCGGTTCCGCCGCTCGACGGCGGCCGCGGGCTGTTCATGGAACGCGCCAACGCCGTCCGTCCGGGCTGGGACCCGGGCGACGACGTGGCGGTCGTCGACGAGATCTGCATGTTGCTCGATGGCCTGCCGCTCGGGATCGAGCTCGCGGCGGCGCGCGTCTCGCTCCTGCCCGTGGCGGCGATCCGCGATCGACTCGCTGCGCGTCTCCCGCTGCCCGGGTCTGGGCAGCGCGACGCCCCAGACCGTCAGCGGACACTCGAAGCGCACGGTCGCGTGGAGCCACGACCTCCTGCCGCCGACCGTGCAGGCAGTCCTGCACGACGTGGCGGTCTTCGAGGACGGGTTCGATGTCGAGCAGGCGTCGTCCGTCGTGGACCACGGCCTGACCTCGGACGTCCTCGACGACCTCGCACAGCTGGCCGACCAGAGCCTCGTGATGCGCGACCGCCCGGATGGCGAGGGGGTTCGGTTCCGCCTCCTTCGGACGATCCAGGACTTCGCGATCACCAGGCTTCGCGAGAGCGGCCGCGAAGCGGCGACCCGACGACGGCATGCGCAAGCCTTCCTCGCCCTGGCGGAGGACGTCGCCGCACAGTTCGGGACGCGGCTCCAGGCATCGCGGCTCGATCGGCTCGCCGTCGATTTCGGCGAACCTGCGAACGGCCGTCCGATGGGCCATCGACGCGGGCGAGGCCGAGATCGCGCTACGACTGGTGGCCGCGCTTTGGCGCTTCTGGCAGTCGGACGGACACCTGAGCGAAGGGCGCACGCTCGCCGAGGCGGCCCTCACCATGTCCGGCGCCGAGCCGACGACCACCGCCCGCGCCTGGGCGACGGGCTCGGCCGGCAGCATCGCCTACTGGCAGGCCGATGTCGTCGCCGCCCGACGCTGGTACGAGGAGCAGCTCGCGCTGGCCAAGGCCCTCGACGACGAGACGATCGTGGCGGATGCCATGTTCAACCTCGCCCACATCATGTTCGTCGAGAACGCCGACGCCGAACCGAAGCTCGCATGGGCCGACGAGGTCCGACAGCGGTACCGCGATCTCGGCGACGAACGGGCGGTCGCCCGGATCGCCTGGTCCGAAGGCACGATCGCGATGCAGGACGGCCGAGCCGAGGAAGCGATCCGGATCTTCGAGAGCCTGCTCCCGATCTTCGATTCGCTCGGTGACCTCCAGTACCACGCCATGGCGACGGCCAGCATCGGCTGGGCCGCGTTCAGCCTTGGGGACATCCCGACGGCGATGCGATGCGCGGTCCGATCGCTGGTGGAGACCAACGCCCTCCACGACGTGGCGACGACGACGATCTCGCTCCACGTCGGTGTGCTCATGGCCTCGGTCCTGGGCAAGGTCGAGGATGGCGCCCGCCTGTCGGGGGCCTTCGACGGCCTCTGCGAGCGTTACGGCGTCCGGCCGCCCGCCGCGTTGGCGCTGTTCATCGGACGACTCGATCCCTTCGGGCGGATACGGGAGGCCTTGACGCCCGAGTCGTACGCGAGCTTGTACGAGAGCGGCCGACGACTGACGATCGACGAAGCCGTGGCCCTGGTCGTGGCGATGGCCGAGGATGCGCCGCCAGGTTGAGCCCGCGGGGCGGCCCGCCCGGTGTGGCTCCGGCTCAGTAGGCCGCGAGCTGGCGGATCCCGTCGGCGATCTTCTCGGGCGAGACCATGAACCAGTCCTCGAGCACGTGGTTGTACGGGACGCCGGGGACCTCGGGACCGGCGATGCGGGTCACCGGACCGTCGAGGTAGTCGAAGGCCTCCTCCGCGACGATCGCCGCCACCTCGGCGCCGTAGCCGCCGAACCGGTTGTCCTCGTAGACGATCAGGCACTTGCCGGTCTTTCGGACCGAGTCGAGCACGGTCTCCTTGTCGAGCGGCCGCAGGGTCCGCAGGTCGATCACCTCGACGCTGATCCCGTCCTCGGCGACGCGGTCGGCCGCCTCGAGCGCGTAGTGCGCCATCAGGCCGTAGGCGATGACCGTCACCTGCGACCCGGGATGGGTCACCGCCGCGCGGCCCAGTGGCACGACGTAGTCCGTGTCCGGGACGTCGCCGCGGACCGAGCGGTACATCTTCTTGTGCTCGAAGAACAGGACCGGGTCGTCGTCGCGGATCGCGGCCCGCAACAGCCCGCGCGCGTCGTACGGCGTGGACGGCACCACCACCTTGAGGCCCGGCACGTGCGTGAAGAACGCCTCGACGCTCTGCGAGTGGTACAGCGCGCCATGGACGCCGCCGCCGTAGGGCGCGCGGATCGTCATCGGGACCGAGTACCCGTTGTTCGAGCGGTACCGCATCCGCGCGGCCTCGGACACGATCTGGTTGAACGCGGGGTGGATGAAGTCCGCGAACTGGATCTCGCAGACCGGCCGGAGCCCGTTCACCGCGGCGCCGATCGACGCCCCGACGATCATCGATTCGCTGAGCGGCGTGTCGATGACGCGCTCGTCGCCGAACTCCGCCCAGAGCCCGTCGGTGGCCAGGAAGACGCCGCCCTTCTTCCCGACGTCCTCGCCGAGCACGATGATCGCGTCGTCCCGGCGCATCTCGTCGGCGAGCGTCTCGCGGATGGCGTCGATGAACGTCCGGGTCGGCATCAGTCGACGTCCTCGGCGTACACGTAGCGCATCGCGCTCTCGACGGTGGGGTCGGGCTGGGCCTCCGCGAAGTCGGTCGCGTCGTCGACGGCGGCCTTGATCTCGGCGGCCAGCCGCGCCTCGATCTCGTCGGTCAGGACGCCCGCCGCGCGCAGCCGGTCGCGGAAATGCGGCAGGGCGTCGCGCTCGCGGCCGGCGGCGAGGTCGTCCTCGGTGCGGTACTTGGTCTGCTGGTCGTCCGACGAGTGCGCGGTGAGTCGCGTGACCTTGGCCTCGATCAGGGTCGGGCCCTCGCCCGCGCGAGCCCGCGCGACCGCGTCCCGTGCCGCCGCGTAGCACGCGAGCACGTCCTCCCCGTCGACGACGACGCCCGGGATCCCGTAGCCGGACGCCCGGTCGGCGACGTCCTCGACCGACACCTCCATCGAGGCCGGCACGCTGATCGCATACCCGTTGTTCTCGACGACGAAGACGAACGGCAGCTTGTGGATCGCCGCGAAGTTGAGGCCCTCGTGGACGTCGCCCTGGTTGGACGACCCCTCGCCCATGCTGGCCATCGCCACCTGACCGGTCCGCCGGATCTTGGCCGCGAGCGCGATGCCGACCGCGTGCAGGAGCTGCGTGGCCACTGGCGAGCTGACCGAGACGAGGTTGTGCTCCCGGCTCCCGTAGTGGCCGGGCATCTGGCGGCCGCCCGACGACGCGTCGTTCGCCGTCGCGTACTGCGCGGTCATGATGTCGCGCGGGCTCATCCCGAACGTCAGGCACGTCGCGATCGAGCGGTAGAACGGGGCGATCCAGTCGTGACCCCGCTCGAACGCCCACGCGATCCCCACCTGCGCGCCCTCGTGGCCCTGCCCGCTGATGACGAACGGGATCCGTCCCGCACGGTTGAGGATCCACATCCGCTCGTCGACCGCACGCGCGAGCGCGACGAGCCGGTACATCTCGATGAGGTCGGCATCCGAGAGGCCGACGGCGTCGCCGAGGTGGGAGTCGCTCCTGGTCGCTGCCATCGAGCCGTCCTGCCTCCCTCGTGGCCCGGGCGCCGGCCCGGTGGATCCCGCGCTAGATGTTGATGCCGTGGCCGTCGACCGCCATGGCGGCTTCGCCGATGACCTCGGAGAGCGTCGGGTGGGCGTGCGTGGCGGCGCCGATCTCCCACGCCGCGACCTCGAGCGTGAACCCGAGGCTCGCCTCGGCGATGAGGTCGGTCGCGTGCGGCCCGATGATGTGGACGCCGAGCGTGTCGTCGTTGCCCTTGTCCGCGATGACCTTCGCGAACCCCTCGTACTCGCCGCCGATGATGGCCTTGGCAACGGCCTGGAACGGCATCTTGCCCACCTTGTAGTCCGTGCCGGCTGCCTTGACCTGCTCCTCGGTGAGCCCGATCGAGGCGATCTCCGGGCGGCAGTACGTGGCCCGCGGCTGACTCGTGTAGTCCATCGCGTGGACATCCGACTCGCCGGCGATCGTATGAGCCGCCGTTATGCCCTCGTGCGCCGCCGTGTGCGCGAGCCACAGCCCGCCCACGATGTCACCGATCGCGTACACGTGCGGCTCCTTCGTCCGCATGTGCCCGTCGACCTTGATGATGCCCCGGTCGGTCTCGACCTTCGTCGTCTCGAGGCCGATGTCCTCGATGTTGGCCGCGCGACCGGTGGCCACGAGCATCAGCTCGGCATGGAGCTCGGTGGGGTCCTTGCCCTCGGGACCGACCGTCACGGTCACGCCGTCCTTGCCGGCCTTCACGGAGGCGGCATCGAACCGGGCGTTGGTCATCACCTCGATCCCGCGCTTGGTGAAGCTGCGCTCGAGTGTCTTGCTGACCTCGCCGTCCTCGAGCGGCACGATCTGCGGCAGGTACTCCAGGACCGTCACCTTGACCCCGACGTCGTGGAACATGGACGCGAACTCGACGCCGACCGCGCCCGCGCCGACGACGATGATGTCCTTGGGCAGCGCGTCCATCCGCAGCACGTCGTCGCTCGTGACGATGCGCGTCCCGTCCGGAGTCAGGCCCGGGAGCGACTTGACCCGCGACCCGGTCGCGAGGATGACGTCGGTCGCCTGGAGCACGCGCTCGCCGCCGGCCCCGGGCGTCCCGTCCTCGCCGGGCTGGCTGACGCGGACCCGCTGCGGACCGTCGAGGCGGCCACGGCCTTCGATCCACGTCACCTGGTACTTGGTGACGAGGGTCTTCAGCCCGGTCCACATGCGCTTGACGACCGCGTCGCGACGGGCCGCCATCGCCGCGTAGTCGACCGTGGGCTCGCCGGGCAGGATGATCCCGAAGTCCTTCGCGTGCCGCACCCGCTCGACGAACGCGGCCGACTCGAGGAGCGCCTTCGTCGGGATGCAGCCGCGGTGGAGGCACGTGCCGCCGAGCTTGTCCTCGTCGACGAGGGCGACCCGTAGGCCGAGCTGGGACGCACGGAATGCCGCGGCGTAGCCGCCGGTGCCCGCGCCGAGCACGACGAGGTCGAAGTCATTGGACGAGCCGACGGCCATGGGTCAGGGTGCCTCGGGGAGCCTGCGCTTCGGCGACCGCGAGGAGAGGTCGGCGCGCCGGGCGGGCGGATGGGTCATCGGGTCGATGGTACGCGCGGCGCCGAGACTCCCGCAACCGGGCCGGCCGGCCGTCATCGCAGAGTCCGGATGCTAGACTCGCGCCTTCGGGCGACTGCCCGGACGCAGGAGCGAATCGATGGGCCCCACCATCCTCCAGACGGTCGGTCTGACGCTCATCGCCTACCTCGCGGGGTCGATCCCCATGGGGATCCTCGCGGCCCGGCTGTCGGGCGGGCCGGATCCGCGGACGATCGGGTCCGGTCGGACCGGCGGCACGAACGCCCTGCGCGCGCTGGGACGCAAGTGGGCCGCCTTCGTGGTGATCGGCGACCTGCTCAAGGGCGCCCTGCCGGTCATCCTCGCCCGGTACGTGACCGGCGGCGACCCCATCACCGAGGTGCTGTGCGGCGCCGCGGCCGTGTCCGGGGCGATCTGGTCGGTGTTCGCGGGGTTCCGCAGCGGCCGCGGCGTCGGGACCGGCGTCGGGACGATGCTCGTCATCCAGCCCGTCGCGGTCCTCCTCGCGACGCCGGTGTTCGTCGGCGTGATCCTGCTGACGCGCTACGTGTCGCTCGGCTCGCTCCTCGGGTCGGCCGCGATGTTCCCGGCCATGCTCCTCGTGCTCCTCGTCGTGCCGACCACGCCCCTGCCGTACGTCCTGTACTCCGCGGTGGGCGCGGCGCTCATCTGGCTGGCCCACGCGGACAACATCGACCGGCTGCTCCACGGCACGGAGCGCAAGTTCGACCTGGGCCTGCTCGCCGGCAAACGCCCGAGCAGCTGAGCGACCCATTCGGCCGTCGCGCCGCGCGGCCCGGGAATTGTTCGACCCGGGTCGGCTGACGACCCGGGTCGCGGTTCGACGCTGGTTCGGCGGGCCGCCAGTCGGCCCGCACCGAGAGGACGGGGTCAGCCGCCGCGCATGCTCCGGAAGCAGTCGCTGCAGTAGACGGGCTTGCCGCTCGTCGGGCGGAAGGGCACCTGGGCGTCCTTGCCGCAGTTGGAGCAGGTCGCGGTGAACATCTCACGCGGGCCGCGATCGCGGGAGCCGTAGCCACCACCGCCACCACCACCGTAGCTCGAGCCGCCGGCGGAATAGCCACCACCGGCACCATAGCCACCATACGAGCTGCCGCCACCCTCGGCGTTCCGGGCGGCCTTGCGGCTGGCTCGGCACGACGGGCAACGGCGCGGCTCGGTGAACCCACGCTGCGCGTAGAAGTCCTGCTCCGAGGCGGTGAACACGAATTCCTGTCCACAGTCCGCGCAGGTCAGGTTCTTGTCGCTGTACACGAAAACGAAACTCCTCTCGGTAGCCGGCGCGAGCCCGTCGGGTTTCTCGCGTCAGCCGTGAGAGGAGTCCGAGTGTGCGTCGAGCTACGTTCTGGCCACGGACGCTTCCATGGCGTTTATGCGGCGGGATGGTACGACGTCGTCCGGTCGTTGCATAGCCCTGACTTTCGACCATTCCCGCGAGGCGACGACCGGTCGTCGCTGAGCGTGCGGTAGAGTCCGCGGAGCATGGAACGACCACCCGCCACGAGCTCGCTCCAGGGCGTCGTTTCGCGTCGCGAAGCGCGCCTCGTCTTCTGGCTCGTCGTCATCGCGCTGGTGCTCGTCATCGCCCATCTCGGCGCCGAGTTCACGAGCCTGTTCGCGGGTCCCGCGCTGATCCTGTTCGTGGCCTGGCTGATGGCGTACGTGCTCGAACCCGCGGTGGCATTCCTGCACCGGCACCTGCCCTTCAAGGGCCGCGGTCCCTCCGTCCTGATCACGTACCTGATCACCTTCGTCGTGGCCACGGTCGTGCTGCTGGGAGCCGGCGTGGCCATCCTGAACGCGGCGATCCAGTTCGTCGACAACCTGCCCGAGATCCTGGCCCGGATCAAGGCGGTCCTTGGGCCGATCCTCGACGGGCTCGGCCTGCAGTTGCCGTCCGGCGCGAGCCTGACGACCGCCGTCCAGGACTGGGTCGCCCAGAACGCCGGACAGCTGGCGGACGCCGTCGCCCTCGCGGTGCACAACGCGGTCATCGTGGTGGCCGGCCTCATCACCGCGGTCTTCATCTCGATCGGGCTCGCCGTCGGCCAGGTCTCGCTCCTTGGCTGGCTGCGGCGGTTCCTGCCGACGAGCACGTACCGCGACCTGAGCGAGCTCGAGCAGGCGATCGCGGTGTCGTTCGGCGGGTTCGTCCGTGGTCGTCTGTTGATCGGCGGCATCTACGGCGCGTTCACCGGGATCGTGGCGGTGGTGTTCGGCGTGCCGTACGCCCCGCTCATCGCCGTGATCGCCGGCCTCATCGTCTTCATCCCGTGGATCGGGCCGTTGATCGGCTGGGCGGTGCTCCCGGCGTTCGCGATGCTCCTCGCGCCCGATGTCGTCGCCCAGTGCGCGATCGTGAGCATCCTCGGGGCGGTGGCGATCCAGGTGGTCGTGACGCCGTTCGTCATGGCCGGTGCCGTCAGCATGAAGCCCGTCGCCGTGTTCGTGGTCGTCATCCTCGGCACGTCGATCGCCGGGATCGTCGGCGCGATCTTCGCGATCCCGACCGCGGCCGCGATCCTCGCGGTGACCGACTACCTGCGCAAGCGCGACGTCCTGCTCCGCGCCGAGGACGATGCCGCGGCCGGTGGCGGCGCGGTCGACGGTCCGGATCCGGCCAGCCTCGCGGCGATCGACCCGACGCCCGCCTGAGCCAACGGGAGCACGAGACCGCCGATCACGCTGGTTCGAACGGCGCGGTGGCGAAGAGGTGGCGGAACTGCTTGCACCAGATGACCGCGCTCTCGAATGACGCTGGGTCGGCGTCCGGTGGGATGTCGTACCCGAATGAACCATCGGTCGCCTTGAGCTTGCCGAGTTCGAGGGCACCCTTCGCGAAGCCGTTGGCGGATGGGGAGAGGTACACGTACAGGTCCGGCCCGTTGCGGACGCTGAAGTCGTCAAGCCGCAGGTGATAGCGGCCGGGCGATACCTCGATCACGGTCGCGCGGCCCCGGCCGAAGTGGAAATCATCCGAGCCGTGGAACGCACCACGAGCGAGCGTCGCCGGCGCGAATGGGGTCGACGTTTCGAGCGCGGTGGCTGCCACGGTGGGCTGCGCATCACTCGGCGTCGGGGCGACGATCACGTCAGGCGTGGGCGCCGGAACGACACTCGGTCCCGAAGCGGCGTCGACGGGCGGCGGTTCCACGAGCGCCGTACGGATGAACAAGGGCGAGGCCACGTACCAGAGCAACGGCAGCGCGACCAGGAGGACTGCCACGGACCCGGCCGTCGAGCGTCCCGGATGCCGCCGCGCCGCCGAGAGCCATCCCATGCGGCGAGCCAGGATCGCGAGGGCGATCACGCCGGCCGCCGATGCGACGGCGAGCGCGATCCGGTGGTCGTACAGCTCCGCGGTCAGCGAGGACCACAGATCGTCCAGGTCGTCCATCGCCGTACCTTGGCGGGCGCACGTGACAGTTCGATGACCCTGGATGGAGGCCTCCGCCGAGGCGGGCCGCCTACGTCGCCGGTGAGGCCCCCGTCACGGAGAACTCACGACGAGCGACCTCGAGGTAGGCCTCGACCTCGCGCGCGCGCCGGGTCTCACCCCATCCGAGCTCGTCGCCGAGCAGCTCGGCCACGCGCGGGGCGATGGCGGCGCCTCGATCGGGCAACTCCTGCGCCAGGCGGAGGCGACGTGCCAGGACGTCGTCGAGCGTCAGCGCCATCTCGTGGCGGACCGCCCAGGTCACCTCGGCCTCGAGGAACGGGCGACCGGGCGTGAGGCGCTGGATGAGGCCGAGTTCCCCACCGAGGCTCACCACCCCGGGGGCCTCGGTCCCGTGCCGGGCGACGAGGCGGGCCGCCACCGCCCCATCCAGCGCCCCGATGGCCGGGATGGAGGCCAACTCCGCGGCGATCCGGTCGAGCGCATCGTGGTCGGCCGCACCCACCAGGCGCCGTTCGGCGGTCTGGCTCGGCCGCGTCCGGGCCTCGGCCTTGCCGAGCACCGCGTCGATCGCGTCCCGCGCCATCACGCGGTACGTCGTGTACTTGCCGCCGCCGATGCGGACGACGCCGTTCGGCTCCACCGTGACCCGGTGTTCGCGTGAGGCCTTCACCGTGGAACCGCCCGACGGCGCGATCAGCGGCCGTAGTCCGGCGAAGGTCCCGACCACGTCGTCGCGCGTCAGGTCGACGTCCATCGTCGCGTTGACCGTGTCGAGCAGCTTCTGGATCTCCCAGTCGTCCGCGGCCGGGTGGTCGAAGGAGCCTTCGTACGGCGCGTCGGTCGTCCCGATCAGCCAGTGGTCCGGCCATGGCACGAGGAACACGATCTTGCCCGGGACCCGGATCGTGAGCCCGGCCTTGTTCGGGATCCGCGCACGCGGCACGACGAGGTGCGCGCCACGGCTCGGCAGGATCCTGAGGCTGCTGCCGCCGAACGGATGGTCCGCCTCGGCCTCCCAGACGCCGGTCGCGTCGAGCACCGCCCGAGTCCGGATCTCGAAGTCGGCGCCCGTCAGCAGGTCGCGCGCCCGGACCGCCTCCATCGTGCCGTACGCCGGGTCCGAGCGGAGCCCCGTCGCCTGGACCCGCGTCAGGACGACCGCGCCGTCGGCGACGGCCGTCCGGGCGACGGCGAGCGTGTAGCGGGCGTCGTCCTCGACGCCGTCGTGGTACACGAGACCACCGCGCAGACCCTCGTGCCGCAGCGTGGGGGCAAGGTCCAGCGTCGCGGCGCGCGAGAGGCGGCGGTGCCACCCGCCGTCATGGCGGGCGCCGAGGATGTCGTACAGGGTCAGGCCAGCGTCGTAGAACGCCTTCGACGCGAACGGGATCCCATAGATCGGGAACAGGAGCGGCTCGATCCGGACGAGGTGCGGCGCGAGGTGCAGCAACCGCGAGCGCTCGGCCAGCGCCTCGCGTACCAGGGAGATCCGGAACTGCTCCAGGTAGCGCAGACCGCCGTGGATGAGCCGCGACGAGCGCGACGACGTCCCGGACGCGATGTCGTCCTGCTCGATGAGGACCGCCCGCATCCCGCGCGAGACTGCATCGAGCAGGGCCCCGCAGCCGACGATCCCGCCGCCGACGATGACCAGGTCCCAGCGCTCGGTCTCGAGGGCCTCGAGCGCGGCGCGGCGCGCGTCTGCCGGCGTGGGGACGTCGGCCGGTACCGGGGCGATGAGCGCGTCCGGGTCCAGGGTCATGCGGCGGTCAGCGTCAGCGAGGCGCCGAGGGCCGGCGGGTCGAGATCCGCCACAACAGCCAGCCGGTCCCGACGATCAGGACGACGATGGCGAGCGGGGTGTGGAAGACGACCTCCTGCATCGATGTCGGCAGGACGCTGGTCAGGACGGCCGCGCCGAGCACGACCGCGACGACGACGAGGGCGACCACGGCCACCTGTCGGACACCCGGCTGTCGGTCCTGCGGGGCCCCCTCAGACACGGTCGGCATCCAAGGGGATACCGATCGGGGCGACGAGGACCTTGCCCGCCTGGACCGCGCCGCGCTTGGTCAGCAGGCCGGTCTTGGGACGGTGGAACGTGACGGTCAGATCGGCTCGGACGACGGGGTCTGACGGCTCGCCGCTCGAGAGGTCGACTGCCGTCGGCGTGTCGACCGATACGATGGGAACGCCACTCGCCGCGGCACGGTTCACGAGGTCCACCGCGGACCGGATCGGCTCGCGGAGGACACCGCGGACACCGGTGCCCAGGAGCGCGTCGACGATGACCGCGACTCGATCGATGCCGCCGCCGAACATCGCGACGTCGCGCGGGACCGCCAGGTGCAGTTTCGTGATGCCGGTGTCGCGGGCGACTCGGTCCCAGTTCCGTGCCGACGTCACGCCGGCCGGCCGCGCGTCCGACGACACGAGCGCGACGACGACGGTCGCGCCCGCGAGCGCGAGGCGCCGCGCCGCCACGAAGCCATCCCCGCCGTTGTTGCCCGGACCGCACAGCACGACGATCGGGCCAGTCCCCCATCGGCCGAGGTCGGTCGCGAGCGCCTTGACCGCCGCGGCCACGGCCGTCCCGGCATGCTCCATGAGTCGCTCTTCTGGGATCCCGAGGACCTGCGCGCGGCGATCGGCCCCCGTCATGGCCTCGGCCGAGATCGCCGGGAGCGACGCCGGCGCGGACCATCGCCGGCGCAGGCCGCGCAGGTCGAGCTCGAAGATCGAGGGGTCGTTGGCCGGGAGCAGCTGCTCCGGCTCGACGGTCGTGGGCATCGCCCGGCAAGACTAGCCGAACGCCGGTCAGCCCATCCGGAGGCGCGCCCGGTGGTGGTCGTCGAGCTCGATGAGCCCGTCCGACGCGAGCGCCGCGAGCGCCCGGTCCACCGCCGCCCGGTCGTGCTCGCCGATCGGGGCGTCGACCGGCACCCATGCCGCGTCGGGGGCGGCCCGCAGGCGGTCGAGGACGCGGCCGCGCAGCCATCGGTTGGTCGAGGCGAACGTCGCGGCGCGTTCCCTGGTGGCCCTCGGTCGACGGCGCACGATGGCGCCGTCCGCGGCGAACCGGCACCACGGGCGGGCGGGGCAGGCCGGGCAGTCGGCCGTGGCCGCTCGACAGGTCGTCGCGCCTAGATCCATGAGGGCGTGCGTCCACATCGCGGCCCGGTCGGCCGGCACCGAGGCGTCCGCGAGCGCCTGCATCTCCCGCGCCGAGCGCGCGCCGGGATCTCCGTCGACGATACGGCCGAGCACGCGTCGGACGTTCGTGTCCACGGCGCCGACCTGGACGCCGAACGCGATCGCGGCGACGGCCCTGGCCGTGTACGGGCCGACCCCGGGCAGCCGCTCGAGGGCCGCGACGTCTGATGGCACCCGGCCGCCGTGCGTCGCCACGATCTCGCGGGCGGCACGCCACAGGTTCATCCCGCGCCGGTCGTAACCCAGGCCCTGCCACTCGCGAAGGACGTCTGCGGGCGTGGCCGCGGCAAGGTCATCGACCGTCGGGAACCGTGCCATGAACCGCTCCCAGCGTTCGGCGGCACGGGCCGCCTGCGTCTGCTGGGCCATCGCCTCGGACACGAGCACCGCGTACGGGTCGGTGGTACGCCGGAACGCCAGCGGCCGTGCCTCGCGCGCGTACCAGTCGAGGACGGCGTCGCGGAGCGCCGGCGGGACGAGCGAGGGCGTCGACGGGACCACGACCGCAGGATACGTGGGCGTGCAGCGACCGTTGATCGCGGGGTGAGCGGTCCGTCGTACAGTCACGGCTGGACCGATGCAGGGAGTCGCCGCCATGGCCATCGCCGCGCCGCCGTTCACGGGCTTCAGCCCCGACGCGATCCAATTCCTCGTCGACCTCGCCGAGCACAACGACCGGGAGTGGTTCCAGCCACGCAAGGCGGACTACGAGCGGCTACTGAAGGCCCCGTTCGAGGCGCTCGTGGCCGCGCTGGCCGAGCGATTCGAGGCTCGAGGGATCCCACTGCTCGCCGACCCGAAGCGGTCGGTGTTCCGGATCTACCGCGACACCCGGTTCTCCAAGGACAAGTCGCCCTACAAGACCCATGCCGCGGCGAGCTTCCCGTGGATGGAGCGGACAGCCACCGGCTTCGAGGTCGCGGACGGCATGAGCCACGCGAACGGCGGCTACTTCAACTTCCAGCCCGGCGAGATGTACGTGGGCGGCGGGATGTGGATGCCGGAAAAGGCGCGACTTGACGCGTTCCGGCGCGTCGTCGTCGACGATCCCGACCGGGTCCGGGCCGCGCTCGAGGAGCCGGCGTTCCTGGCGGCCTTCGGACCGGTCACGGCCCACGAGCACCTCAAGCGGGTCCCACCCGGCTTCCCGGCGGACCACCCGATGGCGGACCTGCTGCGCTACAAGGACGTGGTCTTCGGCCGCCCGATGTCCGACAAGGAGGTCCTGTCCCCGGCCCTGCCGGACACCATCGCCGACGCGTATGCCGCCGGGATGCCCGTCTTCCGGTTCCTCGACACGATCCGGGCGTGACTGCCCGGCGGATGCGCTTCGGGGCGGCGTTCTGGATCAACCGGCTCGATTGGCCGGTCCTGCGCGAGGCATGCCTCGAGGTAGAGGAAGCCGGGTGGGACGGGCTGTGGATCGACGACCACCTGCTCGCCGACGAGGGCGACCCCGGCGACCCGAAGCTGGAAGGCTGGGCGACGCTCGCGGCGCTCGCGGTCCTGACCGAGCGGGTCCGACTCGGACTGCTCGTGGCCGCCAACACGTTCCGGCCGCCGGGCGTCACGGCGAAGCTCGCGACCACGATCGACCACCTCTCGGCGGCCGGTCGGTGCTCGGTCTTGGCGGGGGCTGGTTCGGCCTGGAGCACGAGACGTTCGGGTTCGACTTCGGCGCCGGGTTCGGTGAGCGGCTCGACCGGCTCGACGAGGCGGTCGGGCTGATCCGGCGACTCCTCGACGGCGAACGCGTCACCCACGAGGGACACGTCTACGCCATGCATGACGCGGTCTGCGAGCCGCGGCCGGTCCAGGCACGGCTGCCGATCCTGATCGGCGGCTCCGGCCCGACGAAGACGCTGCGGACCACCGCCAGGTACGCCGACCTGTGGAACGGCTACGGGTCGCCGGAACGGATCGCCGCCACGAGCGAGGTCCTGCGCGAGCGATGCGCCGAGATCGGCCGGCCGTTCGACGCCATCGAGCGCACGGTGACCGTCCACGGGGTGATCCGCGACACGAAGCCCGAGGCCGAGGAAGTCTGGGCCGAGACGGCGAGGATGAACGGCCTGACCGGCAAAGCCGGCTCGGACGGGTCCGACCGCGGATTGACCATCGGCGGCTCGCCTGCCGAGGTCGCGGCCTACCTGGACGCGTATCGGCGGATCGGGATCTCGGAAGTGGTCTTCGTGTTCCGCTCGCCGGTCGACCATGAGTCGATCGCCCGGATCGGCGAGGTCCGAGCCGCGCTCGCGGCTCTCGAGACCGAAGGGGCGTCGACCGGCTGAGGACGGCGCCGGCGGGTCAGCCTTCGGCGTCCGCGCGCCGCCAGAGCTCGGCGGCCAGCAGGTCCACGACCGCGATCTCGACGATGGCCCGGGTGATCGGGTGCGCATCGGCCGGCAGCGGGACCGGGATCGTGATCGCGGCCCCATCGACCGGCGCCCCGACGGCGAGGCTCTGTCCGCCCCGGGCGGCCACGATCCGGACCATCTCGGCGGCGCCGGGCGTGCCGTCGAACACGATGACGCGATGGCCGGGGAGCGCCGTGTAGATGGCCACGTGCGCCCAGTCCGACCCGTCCTGGTGCGACGCCGCCAGACGAGGCCCTTCGCGCAGCATCAGCGCCCCCTGGCGCGCGGAGCCCGGGCGGCGGGAGCCGCTCACGACATCGATCGACGGGGCGCCGTCGAGGAGGTCGGCGGCCCGCCGGAGCCAGAGGCCGCGCTGGCCGAGGACCTTGCGCAACGCCGGCACCGCCTCGCGAAGCTGGGCGACGGTGGGCCCCTGGGCGCCGAGCCGGGCCACCGCGAGCCCGAGCACGGCCAGGGTCGCGCCGTACGTCCGGCACGACACGCCCGAGGTCTCGGCGCCGGCCAGGAGTGGGAGCACCGTGTCCGCGCCGTCGGCCACGGGCGAACCCGGGTCGTTCGTGACCGCGACGACGGCGCCCGTGTGGCGATGTCGACGGACCGCCTCGACCACTTCGGCCGTGCGGCCACTCGCCGACACCGCGAACACGAGCGCGTCAGGGGACGGTCGAGTCGGCGCGTCCGACGAGGCGGTCTCGGTCCACGCCGTCATGCCCGAGGCGCGCAGATGCGCGACCACGGTCAGCCCCGCGTACCGCGAGCTGCCCAGCCCCGTGACCAGGATGCGCGGCACGACCAGCCCGTCGAGGCCGCGCAACGGCCCGTCCGGTCGCTCGTACGCGTCGAGCAGCGACGACAGCGCCGCCGGCCACCCCACGATGTCGTCGAGCATCCGGCGCGGCCGGTCCGGGGTCACGCCCGCGCCTCGTCGAGCAGCCCCAGCATCCCCTCGGTCGGCGCCCAGAGCCAGCTCGGGAGATACGTGCTCGCATAGACGAACTCGTAGCACTCCTTCTCGATCTCGAAGGCGCGCACGAGGACCGGGTCGACGGCGATCGGTGATCCGGCTTCTCGGAGACCGGCCCGGTACGCCGCCAGGAATCGCTCCCGGGCGCGGCGGCGCCAGCCCTCGAGGTCGAGCCCCGGCGTGTCGAGCGGGCCGCCATTGCGCGCCTGCGCGCGACGGCCGGCGCTGCCGCCGACGTGGTCGATCGATCGGAGCATCGAGGCGACGTCGCGCAGCGGCGAACGTGGCGCGCGACGATCCGCCTCGGACCGGAACGGCTCGCCCTCGAAGTCGACCACGCGCAGCCCGTCAGCGGCGAGCAGGACCTGTCCCAGGTGGTAGTCCGCGTGGATCCTCGTCAGGAGCGGCGACGTCGTGAGGGCGTCGAAGACGGTCAGCTCCTCCGCGATGCGGGGCGCCAGGTCGCGGACGATCTTCCGCGTCGGGGCGGCGTGACCTCGAGTGGCACGCTCGAGCTGATCTCGAGCCTCGGTCCCCCATCGCCGAAGGTCGTCGCGCGACGCCTCGCGCGTCTCGAACCCGGGCGTGTCGCCGGCCGCCGCAAGCGCAGCGTGCATCGCGGCCGTCAGCGTGCCCAGGTCCGCGGCCACCTCCGTCGCGAACTCGACGCTGACCTGGCCGGGCGCCAGGAGCCACGCCGTCAGCGACTCGGCGATGGCCTCGTACGCGTCGTCGGCATCCGCGACGAACGCCTGCGCGATCGCCACGGTCGTCGCCTCGCCGTCCGCGGACACGATCTCGGCGTACCCCGCGAGCGGCGGCACGGCCGCGAACCCACCCTGCTCCGAGAGGTAGGCGACGAGCTCCAGCTCGGGGTTCAGGCCGGGGCGGATGCGACGATAGGCCTTGACGAGCACCGCCTCGCCGAGCACGACGGACGTGTTGGACTGGTCCGCACCGAGGTCGCGCTCCGGCGCGGCATCGATGCCGGCGGGCATGGCCGGACCCGGACGGCAGACGAGGGCCGCGGTGATCGGGCCGACGACGAGGCTGGCCCCACCCGAGGCATCCGGCGAGACCGACCGGAGCGAGGCGATCGCCCGGCCCTCCGCCATGGCCACCGCGAGCGCGCGCCAGGCGCCGTCGCCGGCCTCGGCGAGCCGCAATGGCTGTCCGGTCAGGGCGAGCAGGTATCTCGTCGGTTCGCCGGTCGTCCGGAATGCGGCGAGCGCCAGCACATGCGGCGCGTCGACGTCGAGGAGGAACGCCTCGACGAGCTCGACCGAGGCGATCGCCTGGCCCTTCTCGCCGTACCAGCGAGCCGCGGCGAGGGCGTCACGGTCGAGGCCGTGAAGGGCGACCTCCACGGCCTCGCGGTCGGGCGTGCTCAGATCTTGAGCATCACGTGCTTGACGACCGTGTAGTCCTCGACGGCGTACATCGACTGGTCCTTGCCGTAGCCGGACTCCTTGAAGCCGCCGTGCGGCATCTCGCTGACGAGCATGAAGTGGTCGTTGATCCAGACGGTCCCGAACTGGATCGCCTTGGCGACGCGCATCCCGCGTCCCGCGTCGGCGGTCCAGACGGAGGCCGCGAGCCCGAAGCGGACGTCGTTCGCCCACTTGATGGCCTGGTCCTCGTCCGAGAACCGCTGCACGGTGACGACCGGCCCGAAGACCTCGTCCTGCACGATCTCGCTCTTCTGGTCCGGCCCGGCGATGACGGTCGGCTCGTAGTAGGCGCCCGGTCGGTCGGGCCGATGGCCGCCCGCGGTCACTTCGGCCCCGGCGCGAGCCCGGTCCACCATGCCCTCGACCTTGTCGGCCTGGCTCTTCGCGATGAGCGAGCCCATCTCGATGTCGTCGCCCTCGGCCGGGTTGCCCCACTTGATCGTCTTGACCTCGCGGCTGAGATCGGCGACGAACTTGTCGTAGATCTTCGGGCCGGCGATGACGCGCGTCGCCGCGGTGCAGTCCTGGCCCGCGTTCCAGTAGCCCCACAGCTTGAGGGCCTCCGCGACCGCGGCCGAGTCCGCGTCGTCGAAGATGATGACCGGGGCCTTGCCGCCGAGCTCGAGATGCAAGCGCTTGACCTTCTCCGCAGCGACCCTGGCGATGTGCTTGCCGGTGTCCGTGTCGCCGGTGACCGAGACCATGCCGACCTTCGGATGCCCGACCAAGTCGTCGCCGATGCCGGCGCCGGTGCCCGTGATGACGTTGAGCACGCCCGGGGGGAGGATGTCGGCGGCCAGCTCGGCCAGCACGAGGGCGGTCAGCGGCGTCCGCGCCGACGGCTTGAGGATGACCGTGTTGCCGGCCGCGAGCGCGGGGCCGATCTTCCAGCCGGCCATCATGATCGGGTAGTTCCACGGCGCGATGGAGGCCACGACCCCCACGGGCTCACGGCGGATGAACGACGTGTGGTCGGCCATGTATTCGTTGGCGGCCTTGCCCTCGAGCAGGCGCGCGGCCCCGGCGAAGAAGCGCAGGTTGTCGACCACGACCGGGATCTCATCGATGGCGGCGCCGACCGGCTTGCCAGCGTTCTTCGACTCGAGGCGACCGAGCTCCTCGGCGCGGCTCTCGATGGCGTCCGCGAGCTTGAGGAGCGCGATGCTGCGCTCCTGCGGGGTCGTCTTGCCCCAGGTGTCGAACGCGGCCTCGGCGGCGTTCGCCGCGCGGTCCACGTCCTCGGCGCTCGAGGCCTGGACCTTGGCGATCACCTGGCCGTCGGCGGGGTTCTCGACGTCGAGGGTCTGCCCCGAGGCGGAGTCGACCCACTCGCCCCCGATGAACTGCTGGTAGGTCTTGACGCGCTCGGCGACGTCGGTCATCGGGGGTACCTCCTGCAAGGTGACGGTGTCGTGTCAGCGACTCGGGATGGTGCGGCCATCGTAGACCGCCCCGGGTAGTCCGTCCCACCACGTGCGCGCGAGGGCGGGATCACGGCAGGCCGACGCGCTCGATGAGGTCCGCGGCGCGGACCGTGCCGGACGATGCCTTGATGCGCGACGACATCGTGGCCAGGCGCGCCGCGAGCGTCCCGTCGTCGAGCAGCTCGTCGATGGCGTCGGTCAGCTCCTCGTCGCGGAAGTCGTAGGTGGAGAGCCGCCGGCCGAACCCGGTCTCGTCGACCCGCTGGGCGTTGTCGACCTGGTCCCAGAAGAGCGGCAGCACGATCATCGGCTTGCCGTGGTGGAAGGCCTCGGTGACGGTGTTGTTGCCCGCCGTGCGTGATGACGAGGTCGACCTGCGGCAGGATCGCCGGCTGCGGCAGGAAGCCCTCGCCGGTCTGTTGTCGTGGAGCCGGATCTCGTCGGCGAGCGGGCCCTTCGAGACGATGACCCGGTGCTCGGTCGTGGCGAGCAGGTCGACGAGCCGCTGCATCAGCCCGACGTCCGCGGACCCGAGGCTGCCGAGCGAGAGGTAGATGAGCGCCCCGTCGCGCTCGCGCAGGTGGGCCGGCAGCTCCCAGGTCGTGTCGGCGGCACGGACGGTCGAGTCGAGCCGGTGCCAGGTCGGCCCGAGCGGGCGCTCACGGGCGTAGTCGGCCTCGGCCGGGAACGAGTAGAGGTTGAGGAACGGCGACTCGGCGATGAACTCCGGCCCGAGGTCGCCGTACGAGAGTCCGCCGTCGCCGCGCTCGCGGCAGAACGCGTCGAAGTCGGCCCACAGGTCCCCGTGCGTCCGCCGGACCTCCTCGAGGAACGCCGGCCAGGCGTGCCGGTCCGCGACCGGGTAGCCGCTCGAGAACGGGGCGATCGCCGGGTCTTTCATCTCCGCCGGGTTGCACGAGACGATGCGGACCCACGGCCGCCCGCTCGACGGCGATGGCCGGGAACCCGACGACGTTGTCCTCGACGATCACGTCCGGCGCGAGCTCGTCGAAGATCTCGCGCAGCCGCTGGTCCACGTACTTCGAGCCGTCGATGAGCGCCTGCCACGTCGGCGCCATGAACTCGCCGAGCTGCTCGAGCGTCGCTCTTGCGGAAGACGGGCGCCGTGTCCCGGATGAAGTCGATCCAGAACTGGCCGGGGACCTCCGGGACCTCGGGCGGCGGCCCGAGGCGCATGAGGCGCTCCTCGAAGCCCTTGGCCTCGAGCGTGCCGGCGAACGACTCCTCCACGATGAAGACGACCCGATGGCCGCGGGCGCGGAGGACGTTGCCGATGCCGACGCAGTTGTTCGTCGGGCCGAACGCCCCCTCGGGGAAGAACACGATCGTCCGGGCGTCGGTCACGCGCGTCCTCCTGGCGGATCGATGCTCACCGGCGAGCCTTCGCCCGACGGGTCAGGCGTCGATCATGGCGCAACGGCCGGGCGATCCGCTCAGCGTCGTTGCAGGACGGAACGAAGCCGCTCGTACTCCGCCTGGTCGATGTCGCCCTTGGCGAATCTCGTTCGGATCGCGTCGATGGCCGGGTCCCGTGGCATCGCGGTGGCACCGGATGACGGGCGCCGTGCCTGGTCCCAGAGCCTCGCGACCAGCAGGATCACCGCGACAGGGAGGGCGATCAGCAACGCGGCCTCGGCGACGATGACGAGGATCTCGGGGATCCCGATGTCCGGCATGGCGGCCCTCCTTCGCGTCGACGGTGCGTGGGAGCGTACGCCGTCGGCGGCATGGCGCAAAGCCCACGCGTCGACCAGGGTCACGCGCTGACGGTCGCTCCCCCGGTGTCACGGGCCGTCCTCGACCACGGCACGACCAGGCGTTCCAGCACACCGACGAGCCCGTAGAGCACAGGGACACGATCGAGGTCAGCAGGATCGCGCCGAACACGAGATCCGTCCGGAAGCTGTTCTGCGACAGCTGCATCCAGATCCCGAGGCCCTGCGTCGCCCCGACGTACTCGCCGAAGATCGCCCCGATGACCGCGTAGACCACGCTGATCCGGAGCCCGGTGAAGAGGTACGGCAGTGCCGCCGGCCAGCGCAGCATCCGGAACGCCTGACCGGGCGTCGCGCCGATCGAGCGCATCAGGTCCGACGCCTCCGGGGCGACCCGCCCGAACCCGTCGAGGAGCACGATCGTGACCGGGAAGAACGTCACGAGCACGACGATCGAGACCTTCGGCAGCAGCCCGAACCCGAACCAGATCACGAAGAGCGGGGCGATGGCCACGATCGGGATGGTCTGGCTCGCGACGAGCAGCGGCTCCACGGCCCGACGGACCGGCGTCCAACGGTCGAGCGCCACCGCGGCGGCGATCGCCAGCCCCACCGACACGGCCATCCCCACGAGCGTCTCGACGAGGGTCGGGACGAGATGCCCGGCCGCGGCTCCCCGGAAGTCCCACAGGGCGCCGAGGATCCGCGAGGGCGCCGGCAGGGTCACGGGGTCAAGCCCCGCGAGCCGCACATAGAGCTCCCAGAGCAGGACCAGCGCGACGAGGAGCGCGACCGGCGGCCCGAGGCGGCGGATCACCTCCGGGCCGTCACGGCAGGAAGTCGTTCGTGAACAGGCTCGCGTAGTCCGGTGGCGCCGTCAGCGCCTTGCCGTCCGGCCCGACGAGCAGGCCCTGGTCATAGAGGAACCCGGAGTAGCCCTGCCAACGCTCGAGCGTCTGGCGCCCGACGATCCCGGCCTCGTCGCGAAGGAAGCCGTTGCGGGCGAGGAACGCCTGACTCTTCAGGGGCAGATCCGGGTTCGCGTCGAAGACGCCCGGATTCGCCTGCACGAGCGTGGCCGCAGCAGCCGCCGGATCCGTGGCCGCGACCTCGAAGCCGCGCGCCGTGGCGGCCACGAACGCCTTGGCCGCCTCCGGTTCGCGGTCAAGCCAGCGCTTGTCGCAGGCGAGCACGACCTGGTAGAAGTCCGGGAACCCGTAGTCCGTGAACTTGAAGGTCCGAAGATCGATGCCGCGCTCGGCCGCCTCGAGACCCTCCCACGCGCTGAACGTGATGACGAAGTCCGCACGCTTGGCGTAGAGCGCCTCGTACGCCGCAGTGTCGAGCGTGACCGTGGTGAAGTCGCCGGTCCCGCCATCGGCCTTGATCACGGACTGCAGCGTCGGCACCTCGTTCGGGTAGCCGAAACCGGCATACGTTCGACCGTCGAGGTCGCGCGGCCGCGTGATATCGGACGCACCGAGGACCGCGATCTCCTGGCCGGTGTGCTGGAGGATCGCCATCACCGAGACGAGCGGCGCGCCGGCAGCGGCGGCGAACGTCATCGAGTCCTGGAAGCTGATCCCGCACTCGGCCTGGCCGGCGGCGATCAGGGCCTCGGGGGCCGTCGTGGCATACGGGAGGATCTCGAGGTCGATGCCGGCCTGGTCGTACCACCCGGCCTCGTCGGCGACGAAGAACCCGGTGTGGTTGGTGTTCGGCGTCCAGTCGAGGGCAAGACGGACCTTGGCCGGTGGCCCCGATGGGCTGGGCGGCGGAGACGGCGCGACCGTTGGGGCGCCGGTCGGCCCGGTCGACGGCGGTGCCGACGGTGGAGGCGGGGTGGCTGCGGCCTGGCCGCAACCGGCCAGGGTCGATGCGGCGATGAGCAATGACGCTGCGATGCGGAACAACAAGACGCCGTCTCCCGATGCCGGGGACGGCGTCATCGATTCGAATGGCCTGCTTCCTTCGCCGGTACGAGCCGGATCAGGTTCGGCGGGTCTGTGGCGGTTGCCACACTCTCAGCGCACCACGCGCTCCCCGGAGGCTTCTTTAATTACGAGTCAGCGTAGCACGGCGTCTCCGCGGACGGCCCATCCCTGCGTTGGCTCGTGCGCCCCTCGCTCACGCACCTCCAGGTGCGCTCGCTCACGTGCTCCTCGCCGCCTTGGACTGACCACGTCCTCGGAGACGATTCTCAGCTCGGGATGTGGGCGCGGAGCCAGGCGATGATCTCGTCGACGATGGCGGGGCCTTCGGGCTCGTTGTGGAGCTCGTGGCGGAGGCCCGGATAGGTGCGGCGCTCCACGCCGGGTGCCGTCGCAAGGACCTCGGAGGCGCTCGCGGGCACGAGGCCGTCGTCCTCGCCGTGGAGGACGAGCGTCGGCAGGCCGAACCCGCGCGCCGCAAGACCGCGCACGCGCGCCTGCTCGGTCAGGGCCTCGGCGCCGAACCTGGCGGTGCTGGTCTTGACGCAGAACGGGTCGTCGACGGTCTTCGCCGCGACGGACGGGTCTCGCGAGATCGTGTCGCCCTTGATCCCGTTCGGGATCGACGTCGTCGGGGCCACCACGGCGAGCACCGGCGCGAGCCGCTTCTTCCAGCCCGGCAGGGCCGAGTCGAGCGCCGGCGACGAGAGGACCGCGAGATCGGGCTTCGGGCGGTCGGTCAGGAGATACCCGGCCGCGATCAGCCCGCCGAGCGAATGGCCGTACAGCACGACGGGACGCCCGGACGCCGCGCCTCGGACGACCCTCAGCCGCTCGGCGAGATCGTCGTGGTACTGCGACCAGTGCGCGACGTCGCCGGGCCGTCCGCCTGACCCGCCCATCCCGCGGTGGTCGTACGCGTAGGCCTCGAGCCCCGCGGCGGCGAGCTGGTCGCCGACGTGCTCGTACCGGCCGGAGTGCTCGCCGACGCCGTGGACCAGCAGCACGGAGCCCCACGGCGGCCCGGCCCAGGCGCCGCCGGCCTCTGCTTCGTCCGCCGGCCAGTGCCGGACCAGGAGATCGGTGCCGTCGGCAGCGGACACGTGGCTGACGATCGATGGCATGGGTCCAGCGTACGCGACCGCACCGCCCGTCATGACACGCCGCCGATACCATGCGCCGATGGGCGTCGCAGACGGCTGGGTCGAGCTCGGGGACCGCGTGTTCGTGCGCCGGTACGCGTTCTACGACCAGAACATCGGCGTGATCCTGGGCGGCGGCGAGGCGCTCGTCATCGACACCCGCAGCACGCACGTGCAGGGTCGGGAGATCCTGGACGACCTCCGCGAGCTGACGCGCGACCCGGTCACGGTCGTCGTGGACACGCACGGCCACTTCGACCACGCCTACGGGAACCACGTCTTCCGGCCGGCCACCATCTGGGGCCACGAGCGGTGCGTGACCTTCATCGAGCGGACCGGCGAGGCGCGCCGCTCCGAGATCGCCCGCGAGGAGCCGGACCTCGCCGCGGACCTGGCCGAGGTCGTCATCGACCCGCCGGACCGGACGTTCGCCGAGGCCGCCACGATCGAGGTCGGCGGGCGATCGGTCGACCTGCGCTACATCGGCCGCGCCCACACGGACCACGACATCGTCATCAGCGTGCCCGGAACGGACGTCCTGTTCGCGGGCGACATGCTCGAGAACGGTGCCGTCCCGTTCTTCGGGGACGGCTACCCGATCGATTGGGCCGCGACGGCCGCCGCGATCGTGCCGCTGGTCGGCGATGGCGTGGTCGTGCCAGGCCACGGCGACCACGCCGGGCGGGACTTCGCGGAGCGCCAGGCCACGGCGTTCGCGGCGTTGGCGGCGTTGGCCACGCGCGTCCACCACGGCGAGCTGACGGTCGAGGACGCCCTGGCGGCGCACCCGTTCCCGGAGTACCCGCCAGAGGACGCCGGCCGGCCGCTCATGCGAGCGCTCGCGCAGCTGCGCGGCGAGGCGCGCTAGGCGCGCTCGTCCACCCGGACGATCCAGCGGCCGCGGGCCGCGCCGGCGACGATCCCGTCGAGGGCCTCGTCGAGCGTGTCGAGGGTGACCTCGGTCGCGTGTGCGCCGAGGTCGCGCGGCCGCAGGTCTGTCGCGAGCCGGTCCCAGATGTGGCGACGGCGCTCGATCGGGACGTTGACCGAGTCCATGCCCAGCAGCGCGACGCCCCGCAGGATGAACGGGAAGACCGTGGTGTCGAGCTTCGGCCCGCCGGCGTTCCCGCTGGCCGCCACGGCCCCGCCAGTCCGGAGCGTCCGAAGGATGTACGGGAGCGTCGCCCCGCCGACCGCGTCGATCGCCCCGGCCCATCGTTCCGATTCGAGTGGCCGGCCTTCGCCGGTCACTTCGTCCCGAGCCAGGATCCCGGCCGCGCCAAGGGCCGTCAGCCTCGCGGCCTCGTCCGCCTTGCCGGTCGCCGCCCACACCTCGTAGCCGCGGTCCGCGAGGATCGCGAGCGCCGTTCCGCCGACACCCCCGCTCGCCCCGGTCACGAGGACCGGACCGTTCGCGGGCTCCAGCCCGCGCTCTTCGAGCGCGACGACGGACATCGCCGCCGTGAAGCCCGCGGTCCCGATCGCCATCGCGTCCCGCGGCGACAGCCCGGGCTCGAGCGGCACGACCCAGCCGGCCGGCACACGCTGGTATTCGCTGTAGCCGCCATGCCGCGAGACGCCGAGCTCGTAGCCGTGCGCCAGCACGGCCGACCCGACAGTGATCGCCGGGTCCTCGCTCGACACCACCTCGCCGGCCAGGTCGATCCCCGGGATGAGCGGGCTGATGCGCGCGACCTTGCCGTCCGCCCGCGTCGCGAGGCCGTCCTTGTAGTTGACGCTCGACCACGCGACGCGGACCTCCACCTCGCCCGGCGGCAGATCGCTCTCAGCGAAGGGGACGACCCCGCGGCGGACGGCCGCGGCCCCGTCGGTCTCGAGCTTCTCGGCCACGAAGGCGCGGAACGTGGCGGGGATGGCGGTCATGGTCGAAGCCTAGCGCGGCGCCGACTCTCGCGGCGGCAACGTTGCGTTTGGGTGGCGTCCGTTGACGACCGTCGCGCGACTCCGGCACCATCGGCGGACCGTGAACACGATCCTCGTCACCGCGAACATGTGTATGCGCAGGCGGCCCCACCGAGAGGTCCGGGTCTGACGTCCCGCGCACGTACGAGATGACGTAGGAGCGGGACCACAGACCAGGTCCCGGGGCCGCGACTCCCACCAGAGGAGCCGCGGTCTTTTTGTTTGCCCAGGACATCCAGGAGGCAGCACCCATGGCCGAACTCGATCCGACCACCTTCCGCCCCGAGACGCGGGCACTCCACGCCGGCCAGAAGCCGGACCCGGCGACGAACGCCCGCGCCGTCCCCATCTATGCGACCACGAGCTACGTCTTCGATGACGCCGCGCACGCGGCGCGGCTCTTCGGGCTCCAGGAGTTCGGGAACATCTACACCCGGATCATGAACCCGACCACCGACGTCTTCGAGCAGCGCGTCGCCGCACTCGAGGGTGGCGTGGCGGCCCTGGGGGTCGCCTCCGGCCAGGCGGCCGAGACGCTCTCGATCCTGAACCTGGCCCGGGCCGGGGACAACATCGTCTCCTCGTCGTCGCTGTACGGCGGGACGTACAACCTCTTCACCCACACGCTGCCGAAGATCGGCATCACGACGACCTACGTGGACGGGACCGACCCGTCGGCGTTCGGCCGCGCGATCAACGAGAAGACCAAGGCCGTGTTCCTCGAGCTCATCGGGAACCCACGCCTCGACGTGCACGACCTCGCGTCCATCGCGGACGTGGCCCATGCCCGCGGCGTGCCGGTCATCGTCGACAACACGTTCGCGCCACTGCTCGCCCAGCCGATCAAGCACGGCGCGGACATCGTCATCCACTCGGCGACCAAGTGGATCGGCGGGCACGGCACGGCCATCGGCGGCGTCGTCGTGGACGGCGGCACGTTCGACTGGGCCGCGTCCGAGCGGTTCAAGGAGGACTTCGTCGACCCCGATCCCAGCTACCACGGGATCAGCTACACGGGCGCGTTCGGCAACCTGGCCTTCATCCTCAAGCTGCGCGTCCAGGGGCTCCGCGACGTCGGGGCCGCGCTCAGCCCGTTCAACGCGTTCCTGTTCCTCCAGGGCCTCGAGACCCTGCCGCTGCGGATCACGCGCCACAGCGAGAACGCCCTCGCGGTCGCCCGCTGGCTGGAGACGCGTCCGGAGGTGACCTGGGTCTCGTACCCGGGCCTCGAGTCGCACCCGTCGCACAAGCTCGCCACGCGCTATCTGACCGGCGGGTTCGGCGGCATCGTGACGTTCGGGGTGAAGGGCGGCGTCGAGGCCGGCCGACGGCTGATCGACAACGTCCAGATCTTCTCGCTGCTCGCGAACGTGGGTGACGCGAAGTCGCTGATCATCCATCCGGCATCCACCACGCACTCGCAGCTGGAGCCCGAGGAGCAGGTGTCGACCGGCGTCACGCCGGACCTCATCCGCCTGTCGGTGGGCCTCGAGCACGTCGACGACCTCATCGCCGACCTGGCGCAGGCCCTCGAGATCGCGACCGCCGAGGCGCCCCAGGACGGCGCCCTCGTGGGCGCTGCCGGATGACCGATGTGGCGGCGGGCGTCGCGGATGCGGCGCCCGCCCGGCCACGGCCCGCCTTCGGGACCGGGCGGCTCGAGTCGGTGCGACTCGGGTCGTTCGAGCTCGACGGCGGCCGCGTCCTGCCCGATCTGACCGTCGCGTACCGCCACGACGGGCGTCGCCCCGGTCGACGGTCCGCAGGTCCTCGTCCTCCACGCCCTCACCGGGTCGGCCGACGCGGCCGGCGACTGGTGGGAGCCGCTGATCGGTCCGGGCCGGGCGCTCGACACCGACCGGTACGGCGTCCTGTGCGCGAACCTGCTCGGCGGCCGGTACGGCACGACCGGGCCGGTGTCCCTCGACCCGGCGACCGGCCGACCGTACGGGCCGGCGTTCCCGGGCGTCTCGACGCGCGACCAGGCGAGAGCGCAGTGGCGGTTGCTCGACGCGCTCGGGATCGAGCGGGTCGCGCTCGCGGTCGGCGGCTCGCTCGGCGGGATGGTCGCGCTCGAGGTGGCGCTCGCGCGGCCCGGACGCCGTTGACCACGTGGCCCCGATCGCCGCGCCGGCCGCCACCGGCCCGATGGCGATCGCGTGGAACCACCTCCAGGTCACGCTCATCGAGCGACTCGGCCTCGACGGCCTCGCGCTCGCGCGCGAGCTCGCGATGACGACGTACCGCAGCGAGGCCGACTTCGCCGAGCGCTTCGGGCGCGCTGTCGAACCCGACGGGCGGCCGTCGATCGTCAGCTACCTCGACCACCAGGGCCAGAAGCTCGTCGAGCGCTTCGACCCGACGACGTACCGGCTCCTCGCGCAGGCGATGGATGGTCACGATGTCGGCGCGGGGCGAGGCGGGCTCGTGACGGCGTTCGCGGCGCTGGCGACCGCCGGCACGGCCGTCACCGGGATCGGGATCGAGGACGACATCCTCTACGGCCCGCGGCAGGTCCGCGAGCTCGTGGCCGCGGCCGCAGCGGCCGGCGCGGACGCCCGGTATCGGGAGATCCGCTCGACGAAGGGCCACGACGCCTTCCTCGTCGAGTGGGACCAGCTCACCTCGCTATTGGGGGAGGCCCTCGGCGGTTGAGGCGGGGCGGTCGAGGGCCGCGTAGGCCGCCTTGACGGCCCCCGCCAGCGCCTCCGGCCGGTTGGAGCCGGAGACGACGGCACCGGCATCCGCCTGGGCCCAGCCCACGTCCATCCCCTGCGATGTGAGGACGATGGCCTTGCCCGGGTACTGGTCGATGAGGTCCTGGGTCAGTTCGTCCTCACCCGTTCCGGAGGCCCAGACGTCGTACACGAGGACGTCCGCCCATTCCACCTGCCAACACGGCATCCCGCGGAGGACGGGGCAGGCCGTGAGGGCATGGGTCGGCCCACCGCATTGGTCGACCTCGAACCCGGCGCGCCGAAGCGTGTCAACCTTCATGTCCGCCAGATCCACGTCGTGATCGACGACGAGCACCTTGACCATGGCCGCGCCCTCCTTCGCCGGTCACGATCCCAGCGGCTGGCGGTGGCGACCGCGCCGTGCGATCAAGGGAGGCTGGGCGCGACCTGGACCGTCCGCAAGGGCCGGGAGTCACGGGTCGAGTGGGTCATTCGGCGTGTGCCCCGGTCGGCCGGCGAGCCGCGAAGCCAGTCAGCCGGTCCCAGCGACGTGCGGAGCTAGCCGACCGGTGTCGGAACAGGCGTGGGCGTCGGCGTCGGGGTGGGCTCCGGGGTCGGCGTGGGCGTGGGGGTGGCCGTCGGCGTGCCGGCCGTCTGGCGCCGCCACAGGTATTCGCGCAGCGTCAACCCGCTGTCGTGGACCCGCTTCGCGTTCGCCCGCCCGACGTAGCGGAAGTGCCACGGCTCGTACATGTAGCAGGTGACCGCGTCCTGACCCTTCGGGTAGCTCATCACGAAGCCGTACTTCCAGGCGTTCTTGCGGAGCCACGTCCCGGCCTTGGAGTTGCCCCAGTCCGAGAGGTCCCACGGCGCCGCACCTTTGTAACTGCGCAGGTCGAGCGCCGTGCCCAGCTGGTGCTCGCTGTGCCCGGCGCGGGCGCTCTCGGTCAGCGCGTACGCGTACCCGTGCAGCTTGACCCAGTAGGCGAACGTCGAGCGCTGCGTGGCGTAGCTGCGATACCCCGACTGCACCGAGAATCGCGCCTTGGCTCGCTTGGCGGCCGCCGCCATCGCCCGAAGATCGGTGATGACCAGGCGCCGCACCTTGATGCCGCCGTTCAGCCCGGCCGTCGACGTGGACCGCAGGTCCGTGGGGGCGTGGGCGTTCGTCAGGCGATACGTCGTGTCGAGCAACGCGCGGGGCCAGTCGGTGAGCTTGCGGTGCGCCGTGAGCTTGTCCGCGACCGCACAGGCGGGCAGCGGCGCGTACGCCGTGACCGTGGCCGGGAGCCCGGAGACGAGCAGGACCGCCAGCACGACGAGCAGGATCCGACCACGCGGCCGCCGGGTCAGCATGCCCAGAGGCTACCCCGATACGCCGTCGCCGGCACCTCCCCCGAACGTACCAGCGGGTCGGCGACCTGCCGAGGCGGACCGTCTAGGGCCCGACGGGCGTCGGGGTCGGTTCCACGGGCGTCGGCGTCGGCGTCGCTTCGGTGCTTGCCGTCGCCGTCGGCTTCGCGGTCGGCTTCTTCGTCGGCTTCGGTGTCGGCTTCCTCGTCGGCGCCGGGGCGCAGCCGCTCACCCCGCTCGTCGAGGCGCGCTTGGTCGAGCTCTTGGGCGCCTGGTACGAGCGCTTCGGGAGCGAGCCGTCCACCGGGAACAGGTCGTCGGCGAGCCGGCGGATCGACTTGATGACCGGCAACTGGATGGACCCGCGGCGGTCGAAGCCGGACTTCACGAGCGGGTGCGTGATGACCGCGCGGTAGATGTGCGAGCGGTCCACCTTGGCGGCCGCGTCCGCGAGGTCCGGGAGCTTCTTGCGCGGGATGTTCGTCGAGACGGTCTTGCCGATCGCCTTGAGCAGCCCGATCGGGTCGTTGAGGAACCCGCCGCGCTCGATGGTGTCGCGCATCCCGGTCAGCACTTCCTGCTGGCGGGCGGCGCGGGTGAAGTCGCTCTCGCCGTTGGGCTTTCGGACGCGGGCGTAGGCCAGTGCCTGGTTGCCGTTGAGGTGGTGGCGACCGGCCGTGATCGAGAAGCCGTGCTTGTAGCCGTACTCCTTGTAGTGCGGGTCGCAGAATGAGCGCTCCACGTTGACGTCGACGCCGCCGAGCGTGTTGACGATGCTCACGAACCCGCCGAGGTCCACCGCGGCGTAGTACGGGATGTCGAGGCCGAGCAGCTTCCCGAGCGCGCCCTGAAGGACGTCGAAGCCCTTGCCGCTCGAGCCCGGGAACTGCTTGGGATGGTGCCGCGCGTAGGCGACGAGCCCGTTGATCTTGGCGCTGTACTTGCGGCCGTCGGCGAGCGGGACGTCCACCATGTCGCGCGGGACCGACACCATCGAGACCGTGCCCGTGTTCGGGTCGAGCGAGACGACGATCATCGTGTCCGTGAGGTAGGTGCTGCGGCCCACGCCGGCATCGGCGCCGACGACGAGGGCGTTGATCCGCTGGTCGACCGGGGTCGGCGACGGCGAGACCGAGGCGCCGGGGTCGGCGCTCGCGCTCGGGTCGGCCGGGATGAGGAAGCTCGGGTCGGGCTCGGGCGCGACGGACGGGCCGGCCGCCACCACCGGCGATGGCTCGTCCTGGAAGACCTCGTCGGCGGTCTCGCGGGTGATCTCGGTGCCGTACGCGGCATAGGCCTGCGGGGCGATCACGACGAAGAGCAGGAGCACGATCGGGAGCGCATCGAACGCGCGCAGCCTGGGGAGCCCGGGCGCCGTGAGGCTCGACCCGACGGCGAGCAGCCGCCAGATGAGCAGGAAGGCCTGGAAGGCCATCAGCCCCCACAGGACGCCCGAGTCGAGGAGGCTCGCGGCGATCCGCGTGGGCGAACTCGTCAGGCCGATGAAGACCGCCGCGGCGAGCGCGATGAGGATCGGCGTCAGGAAGAGCAGGCCGCGGTTGCGGCGTCCGGCGAACAGGTGCCCGACGCCGGGGATGATGGCGTCGAGGATGGCCGGTACATAGCGACCGCGGCGAGACGGTTCAGCGGACGTCAGCGGGCCCGCGGGTGGGTTCGGCACCGGCGCAGGGTACCAGCAGATGGCACCGGAGGCGTCCGGCGAGGCCCTATCGCGGCCGTCGGGCGGCTGCCCGCCGACGATGCGGTATCATCGCGGCCGCTCCACTGGCGAGTGGCCAAGCGGTAAGGCGCCTGACTCTGGATCAGGAGATCGAAGGTTCGAATCCTTCCTCGCCAGCCATCCTCCTGAACACGACACGGCCCCCGGAGGCGACTCCCAGGGCCGCTGCGATCCCGAGCCGCCCGGTGATCCTCGTCAAGCGCGACTTGGGCCGGACGTGGTCACCCCTCACGCCGTCCCCTCCCGCGCAACGCATACGATCCGCAAGGGGCTCGATGGCCCCCCCGGTGGGGCGATCCGGCCGGGGGCGCATCGCGGACCCCAGCCGTAGACTCGATCGATGAGCGCCATCGCCCGACCTGCCGTCACGCCCCCGAACGGGGCGACCGAGCCACCGACGAACCCGATCGACCTGGCCCGCGATCTGGTCGACCGCGCGATCCTGCCGATGACCGTCGTGGGTCTCGTGGCCGGGCTGGCGTTCATCTGGGCAGGCAACGAGGACGCGGCGGTGGTCGCCTGGACCGTCCCTGCGGTCGTGGTGGCCGTTCGCCTCGCGTGGGCGATCGTGCGTGACCTGGTGCACGGCGAGCTCGGTGTGGACCTCATCGCGATCCTGGCCATCGTCGGTGCGCTCCTGCTTGGCGAGCCGTTCGCGGCCGCGGTCATCGGTGTCATGCTGGCGACCGGCGAGGCGCTGGAACGCTATGCGCAGGGACGCGCTCATCGAGAGCTGACCGCCCTCCTTGGACGCGCCCCTCGCAACGTTCAGCGATACGTCGATGGCCGACTGGAGACGACGCCGATCGAGGCCGTCATCCCAGGCGACCTGCTCGCGATCCGCCCTGGCGATGTCGTGCCAGTCGATGGGATGGTCGTCGGGAGCCCGGCCATCCTCGACGAATCCGCGCTCACCGGCGAGTCGCGGCTGATGACACGCGAGGAAGGCGATGCGGTCAGCTCCGGCACAGTCAACGCCGGCTCCTCGTTCGACCTCCGGACCGTGGCGACCGCCGCCGACAGCGCTTACGCCGGCATCGTCCGTCTCGTCCAGGAGGCACAGCACAGCAAGGCGCCATTCGTCCGTCTCGCGGATCGGTATGCCCTTATCTTCGTGCCGTTCACCTTGGCCATTGCCGGGGCGGCCTGGCTCGTGTCCGGCGATCCGGTTCGCGCCCTGGCGGTCCTGGTGGTGGCGACACCGTGCCCGCTCCTGCTCGCCGCTCCGATCGCGATCGTCGCCGGGATCTCACGTGCGGCCCGGCGAGGGGTGATCGTCAAGGGCGGCGGTCCGCTCGAGACCTTGGCTCGCTCGCGGGTCGTGCTGTTCGACAAGACAGGGACGCTCACCGCCGGCCGGCCCCGGCTCGCTACGATCGATGTCGGCCCGGCAACCGAGCCGACCAGCTTCGATCAGGGCGAGGTCCTGCGGTTGGCGGCCTCGGTCGAGCAACTGTCGCCGCACGTGCTCGCCGGTTCGATCGTGCATGGGGCCCGGGAACGGGGCCTCGAGCTGTCGATGCCAGTCGACGTCGTGGAGACGCCGGGCGCGGGCGTGGCCGGACTCGTCGACGGCCAACGGGTCGCCGTCGGGACGGCGGAGTTCTGCGCCGGCGACGGCGGGCTGCCCCGATGGGCCCGCGAGGTGCGACGCAGAGCCGCGTTCGAGGGTTCGACGTGTGCGTTCATCCGGATCGACGATGTGGTCCGCGGCGCGCTTGTTCTCGACGACCCACTCCGGCCCGAGACCCCACGGGCGATCCGCTCACTTCGGCGGATCGGCTTCACCCGGATCGTGATGGTCACGGGCGACAACGCGGCAGTCGCCGACATCATCGGGTCGGCCATCGGCGTCGACGCGGTGCTCGCCGACCGGGTGCCCTCGGAAAAGGTCGATGCCGTCAACGCCGAACGGTCGGACGCCGCCGGGCCGATCGTGATGGTCGGCGACGGGCTCAATGACGCGCCCGCCCTGGCCCTCGCCGATGTCGGCGTGGCGATGGGTGCGCGGGGGGCGAGTGCGTCCTCGGAGGCAGCCGATATCGTGATCGCCGTCGACCGACTCGATCGCCTGACCGAGGCCGTCCAGATCGCGCGACGAGCACGCTCGATCGCCGTGCAGAGCGTCGTCCTCGGGATGGGGATGTCGATCGTCGCGATGGCTGCCGCGGCGCTTGGCCTCCTTCCGGTCGTCGCCGGGGCCATCCTCCAGGAGGCGATCGATGTCATCGTGATCCTCAATGCACTCCGCGCTCTGCGAGGCGGTGTGGAGGTCCCGGTTCGGATCGCCGGCTGGACCGAGACAAGCGCACGCCTGCGCGCGGCGCACATCGAACTGGAACCGTCCATCGTCCGGATCCGCGCGACGGCCGATGTCCTCGACAGCCTGTCCGCAGCGGCCGCGTCGGCCGCTCTCGAGGAGGTCCGCACGTTCGTGTCGGATGATCTCCTCCCGCACGAGGAGATGGAGGACCGGACGATCTATCCGATGCTCGCCAACGCGATGGGCACCGACGACGCGACCGCGTCGATGCACCGGACGCATCAGGAGATCTTCCGACTCGCGCGGCAGCTCGATCGCCTGGTCCGCGACCTTCCGCGGGAGGGTCCGAGTGGCGATGACCGGACGGATCTCCAGCGCCTCCTCTACGGCCTGGAAGCGATCCTTCGCTTGCATCAGGCGCAGGAGGAGGACCTTTATATGTCGATCGGTGACAGCACCGCGCCGGCCGAACGATCGACCCCCGCTGCGGCGCCGGTCCGGCCCTGACCCGCACCGAGGGTCCGAAAGGCGATCGCCCTAGGCGTCTCGGTCGCCGCTCCGGCCAGGACCCCGAGTCTGCCTGATCTTGGCCAGGGCCACGATGATGCCTGCGAGGAAGGCCGTGACCGGGAGGAAGAGGCGCTTGCGCATCCGTCAGGCCTCCGCGCGACGGCCCAGGAGCGCGCGGTGGTTGAAGCCGGCGATCGCCCCAAGGACGATCCACGAGATGATGCCCACGAAGCCTCCATCGACGACCGGAGCGATCCCGCGGGTTGGCCCGCGACCTGGACGGCTGATGATCCTCGTGACCCGATGCTACGCCTGGCCGCAAGCTGTGCCGGCTTGCAGGGCCATGATGGCGTCGGGGTCGCTGGTCCAGCTCACTGGACGATGACTGTCGCCTTCATCGACGAGTGGATCGCACAGTGATAGGCAAAGGTGCCGGCCGTCGCGAACGTCTGCGTGAACGTCGAGCCAGTCGCGATCGTCTTGCTGTCGAACGAGCCATCGTCCGCGGTCACCGTGTGCCCGGTGCTGTCGTTGTTGGTCCACGTGATGGTGGTCCCGACCGGGACGGTGATGGACCCCGGCTGGAAGCTCAGGTTCGCGATCGAGACGGTGTTCCCGGAGGTCGCAGACGTCGCCGCGGGTGGCGCGCTCGCGGCCGGCGAGGCTGTGGCGCTCGAGCCGCCGCCACACGCGACGAGCGTCAGGATGGCCGCGACGCGAGGGCGGCGGGACGGATGGATCGCATCGTTCGAGCTCCTGTTGCGGTTCGCGTGAGCGTAGTCGTGTCACAAGAGGCGGTACGTCTCCCCGGCGACCATGGATTGCGCGGTTGACGTGTAACGAGTCCGCTCGCGGTGGCATCTGTAGCGCATGATCGGCAGCGTGATCGCGGAGGCGGAGCCACAGCGGTCCATCGTCGAGCGGGCGATCGCCGGCGATGAGGTGGCGTTCGCCCGGATCGTGGCGGCGCACCACGGCGACATGGCGCGCATCGCCTACTTCGTCTGCGGCGACCTCGATGTCGCGGAGGAGGCCGAGCAATCGGCCTGGGCGGTCGCCTACCGGCGCCTGAAGGACCTGCGGGACCCGGAGCGCCTGCGCCCGTGGCTGATGTCGGTCGCGGCGAACGAGGCGCGGCAGATCGCCCGCAGCCGGCGACGACGCGCCGTGCGGGAGCTCGCCGTCGCGGATCCGACGCGGCCGGCCGATGTCGACCACGCCGCGATGATCGACCTCGCGGACGCCCTTGGTCGACTCGACCCGACGGACCGGGCGATCGTCGGGCTGCGATTCATCGGTGGCTTCGAGTCAGCCGAGATCGGGCAGGCGATGGGCATGACCGCGACGGGCGTACGCGTACGCCTCCACCGACTCCTCGAACGATTGCGAAAGGACCTCGGCGATGACTGAGCGAACCGACAGCGAGCTGTTCGAGGCGAGGTTCGCCGATCGCGTCCACGCGTACACCGAGGTCGCGACCGTGCGGCCGTTCGATGCGTCGGCAACCTCACGGACCGCGATGACGTCCGCGCGGAACGTCGGCTGGCCTGAGCGCCTGATGGGCGATCGGCGCGGTCTGCGGATCGGTGGCGCGCGGTTCGCCGCCATCGCCCTCGGCGTCGTCCTGGTCGGCGTCGTCGCGGTCGGCCTCCTCGGGCAGCCGCACGCCGTGGTCGGCCCGCAGCCGACCTCGTCCGCGTCGGCCACGAGTGCTGCCGCCGCGGCCGGCGGCCCGATCCCCGACGACCTCATCCACTCGTGGGAACGGCCGTATGCCGTCACGCCCGGCCTGGACCGATGGCCCACCGCGTCCCTTCGGCTGACGAGCGACCTCCTTGAGGTCGGGCCCGGGCCGGTCGCCGAAACGTCGCGGTCCACGGTCTCGACGGCGGGTGCAAGCACCATAGACGCGGTGGCGACCACGGAGACCCGAGGTTGCGCGACCGGCGACCAGGGCGCCTACCACTGGTCGGTGGACTCGAAAGACACGGTCCTGACGCTGACGCCGAGCGGGACCGATGCGTGCGCGGCCCGGCAGACCGCCCTCGCCGGCGACTGGGTGCGCTCCGATCTGCCACCCGTGCCGGACTCTAGGACCCCGCTGCAACCGGGACCGAACGAGACGTCGAGCTTCGACCCGTTCGGCGGCGCGGCGACGGCCGGCCGGCTCTCCTATACCGTGCCAGCGGGCTGGTCCCTCGAGGAGGACGCAGCCGGGTCGGTCACACTCCGTCGCCTAGAGGACACCTCCGGAAGCCAGCCATCGCACGAACCGTTCATCGCCCTCATCGCGCGGCCCGCCGTGGCCGCGGAGCCCAAAGCCGGGGTGGTCTGCGGCCCGTTCGCCGACGCACCGGGCATCGGCCACAGCGTCGCTGACATCGTGGCAGCGATCACGACCCGACCCGGCGTGGAATCCACGTCGGCGCCCGTGACCATCGGCGGCTATGACGGCCAGGTGCTCGACCTCCGCGTCGCGGCGTCGTCGACGAGCGGTTGCCTCGCACCGGACGGGCTGACGAGGGGGATCCCGATCCTCCTGCAAGCGGGTTCGGCGAACGGGCCCGCGGCGGGCATCGACCCGGACCATCCGATCCGGCTCATCCTGCTCGACCTGGGTGGCGGCCGGACGATGGCCGCGGTGATCTTCGATCCCGTACCGTCCTCGTCGTCTGCAGCCGGATCGTCGTTCGAGGCGCAGGTCGCCAAGGCGATGCCGGTCATCGAGAGTTTCGAATTCCACCCGTCTGTGCCGTAGCACCGCGCCGCTAGCCCTCGCGTCGCCCGACGAGTTCCGCCACCCACGCCCGCAGGCGGTCGAGATGCTCCGTGTAGTGGTCGCACCCGGACTTCCGGATCCACCACGCCGCCTCGTCGCTCGGGGCGGCGAGGTGGGACCACTCGTCGACCATCCGCGAGCGCCCCGCGTTCGCCTGGACCCAGGCGACCTCCCACGGGTGCCCGGCCATCGCCTCGAGGAAGGTGGCGTTGAGGCGGTCGATGTCGACGTCGTGGCCCTCGTACGTGCCCGCAGTGATCCGCTCGAGCTGCGCCTGGCCTTCGGCGAGCCACGTCCCCAGGTGCGCCACGACGTCGCGGACCGTCCAGTCCGGGTCCGTGTAATAACCGGGGATGAGGCACTCGTCGGGGGTCAATGAGCGCACGAGGGCCGCGATGTCATACCAGCCGACCCGCTCCGCCTCGAGCTCGACGGCGTAAGGGCGTGGCGACTCGGGCGGCGTCGGCCCCTCGTCGGTCACGGCGACCCCACCATGTCGCCCACCAGCGGGAGCCCGGCATCCTCCCAATCGAGCAGGCCGCCCGAGTAGCGGCGGACGTTCCGGTAGCCTCGGCGCACGAGGTCGCGGTACACCGCGACGCTCGAGAGGCAGTCGACATGCGAGCAGTACACCACGACCTCATCGTCCGGGTGGACCGCGGCGTAGAGCGCCTCCGGCGTGTCGAAATGCACCGAACCGGGGATGTGCTTGGCCTCGAAGGCCCAGCGGTTCAGGGCCATGATCAACGTCACGTCGTCGCCGCGATCGAGCTTGGCCTTGAGCTCGTCGCGGCCGATCGTGCGGATCGGCTCCGTGCCGAGGGCGGCGCTGGGTCGCGGTTGATCCATGGCCGACCGATTATCGTCTCCGTGACGACACCGAGCACGGAGGATCCACCGACCCATGGCCTCGCCCCAGACCGGCATCTTCGCGCTCGGGACCTCGTCGCACGCCTGGCTCGAGTTCGACCTCGAGCCCTCCGTCGACCCGGCGACGGCCGTCGCGGCCGTGGCCTCGCTGCGCGAGCCGAGGACGACGATCGGCGGGGTCAACCTCGTCGCCGGGTTCCGGCCGTCGCTGTGGGCCGCCGCCGCACCCGACGCGGCCCCGCCCGATGCCCGGGACTTCGACCGACCGGTGACCGGCCCCGACGGCTACGCCATGGCGGCGACCCAGCACGACGCGGTCATCTGGCTGACCGGGTCCGGGTACGACGTGGTGTTCGACCTCTCGCGGGCCGTGGCGAGCGCGCTCGCGGGGAAGTTGCGCCTCGCGCACGAGATGGTCGGCTGGCCGTACCACCACGACCTCGACCTCACGGGCTTCATGGACGGCACCGAGAACCCGTCCATCGTCGAGGCCACGAGCGAGGTGCTCGTCCCGGCCGGCGACCCGGGCGAGGGCGGTTCGATCCTGCTGCTCCAGCAGTGGGAGCACGACGCGGCGTCGTGGGAGGCGCTGCCGACGGATCGACAGGAGGCGGCCATCGGCCGGCGCAAGACGGACAGCGTGGAACTCGACCCGAGGCCGGCGTCGTCGCACGTCGCCCGCACGGACCAGGACTCGTTCGGCCGCATCTTCCGTCGGAACATCGCCTACGGGTCGCTCACGACGCACGGGACGGTCTTCGTGGGCTTCAGCGCCCACCAGGGGGTCCTGGCCGCGATGCTCGACAGCATGGTCGGCCGCGGCGGGCCCCGCGACGAGCTGACGCGGTCGACGCGGGCGCTGACCGGCGCGTACTACGTCATCCCGTCGGCAGAGCGGCTGGCGGCCTCAGGCACGCGGCCGGCGGAGGCGTGAGGGACGTCCCTGCCTCGGAAATCGGGTACCTTCATGCGGCCTCCGGCCTCCGGAGCGAGCCAGCGGACCTGCGTCGGGAGTTGACGTGACCACTCGGACACTGACCCTCGGCGCCAGCACGTACCCGGTCATCCTGCCCAACATCCGGGACCCGCGGCTCCACGTCGCGGCCGTGATCATCACGATCCACATCCTCGGGCAGACCGTGCTGGCGTTCCGGGTCAGCGTCCCGCAGATCCTGGCGGCCATCCTGACGTGCGCGATCATCGAGGTCGCGCTCACGTTCCGAGCGACCAGGTCGTTCGTGTGGCCGGCCAGCGCGATGCTCACCGGCAGTGGCGTCGCCCTGATCCTCCGGGTCGTGGGGACGCCGCCGAACGATCCGTGGACGACCTACGGCTGGTACATCTTCGCGGGCGTCGCGGCGTTCTCGCTCGCCACGAAGTACCTCATCAAGTACCGCGGCACGCACGTCTTCAACCCGTCCAACATCGGGCTGGTCGTGGCGTTCGTCGTGCTCGGGAGCACGCGGATCGAGCCGCTCGACTTCTGGTGGGCGCCGCTCGCCGGGCCGATGGCCGCGGCGTACGCCGTCATCCTGACCGGCGGACTGCTCATCACGCGACGCCTGCACCTCCTGGCGCTGGCCGCGACGTTCTGGGTGACGTTGGCGATCGGGGTCGGCCTGCTTGCGGACTCGGGCCACTGCATGGTCGCGAACTGGGCCTTCGCGCCGGTCTGTGGGTTCGACTTCTGGCGCGTCATCGTGACCTCGCCCGAGGTGCTGATCTTCCTGTTCTTCATGATCACGGACCCCAAGACCACCCCGGGCGGCCAGGTCGGGCGCATCGTGTTCGGGTTCCTCGTCGCGGTGGCGAGCACGCTCCTGATGGCGCCGCAGACCAACGAGTTCGGCACGAAGGTGGGGCTGCTCGCGGGCCTCGTCGTCATCTGCGCCGCACGCCCGCTGCTCGACCGCATCCTCCCCGAGCCTCGCTCGTCCGCCGACGACATCCGGCTCTTCGCGTCACGCCTCGTCCGCGGTGAGGGGTCAGGCGCCGGTGCGCTCCGCGGGGCCGCGCGTCTGGCCGTCATCGCCGTGGCCGTGCTCGGGATCGGCGTCGGGATCGTCGCCGCCGGCACGCCCGCGCGCGGCTCGGTCCCGCCGGACACGGCCGAGATCCTGGCCCGCGTCCCCCACCAGGTGGACGCGTCGACGTTCCCCGCGATCACGGTCGGACAGGACGTGACCGACTGGGACCACACGATCGTCGGGCCGGGTGCCGAGGCGATCGTCTTGACGATGGCCCAGAACCTCGAGGTGGAGGCCCAGGCCCTCCGGCGTCGCGACCCGAGCATCCTGCCGGCCGTGGACCACGGCGACCGGCTCCTCGAGATGCAGGGCCGGCTCCAGGCGGCCGGGACCGCCGGGACGGTGGTGGTCCCGCGATATCACTTCGACCGCATCGACATGCGGCTGCTGCAGCCGTTCGGGCGCCAGGACGGCCTCAGCATCGGCCTGGACAGCAGCGGGACCGTGACCGAGGAGACCTACGACGCGGCCGGGAACCTCCAGTCGAGCACGACCGCGCCATTCGCCAAGACCTTCGTGGTCCGCCGCGCGACCGGCGACCGCTGGCTCAACGTGGCGGCGCTGCCCGCCGGCGGCTGATGATCGCCGGCCGCGGAACGGCCCCGCGCACGCCGCCGAGCGGCCCGGGAGCCGACCGCTAGACCCCGAGTTCGCTCGACGCCAGCGCGGTCCCCTCGACCCGTGCCCGGATCTTGGCGAACGCCGTGTCACGCGACGTGGAGGTGTCGTCGCCGAACGGCGAGAAACCGCAGTCGTCGGTCGTCCCAAGGTGCGATGGATCGATGAACCGCGCGGCCTCGAGCACCCGGACGCGGACGTCGTCGGCTGTCTCGACTCGCGGGTCCAACGGGTCGATGACGCCCACGAAGATGCGCCGGTCGCCCGTGGCCTGCTCCCCGAGGATGCCCAGCACGTGCTCCCGGTCGGGCTCGCTCGCCAGCTGGACATAGAAGTTGGGCACATGCAGCTTGAAGAGCCCGGGCAGCAGGTGGTGGTAGTCGACGTCGGCGCTGTGGGTCGAGTCCTGGTCGCCGCCGGGGCACGTGTGGACGCCGACCTGCGCCCGCTCGGCGTCCGTCAGCCGGTCGAGCACCTGGTTGTTCACGTCGACGAACGCGTCGAGCAGCCCGCCGGACGGATCGAGCTTGAGCGACAGGCGGGCCTCGGTGAAGTCGATCTGGACGATGGCGCCGCGCTCGATGCAGCCCCGGATCTCGTCGACGGCCTCGGTCACGAGGTCCTCGATGAAGGCCTCGCGTGGGTAGCCGGCGATGCCGTCGGCGGGGTACAGGAGGCTGAGTGCGGACGCCGAGATCACGGCCTGCTTCATGCGAGCCGCCGTGTGCGCGCGGGCGCCGTCGAGGTAGGACCACGCCTTGGTCGAGTACCGGAACGGGCCGGAGGTGATGACCGGCAGCTGCCGCGTGTGGCCGTCCTCGAAGGGGATGGTCACCCCGCCCGGTGCGAGGTCGGTCAGGCCGGCGACCGGGTACGTCGCGAAGCTGGGCTTGCGCTGCTCGCCGTCGGTGATGACCGGCGATCCGGTCGCCTCGAACCGCTGGAGCGTGTCGAGCACGGCGTCGTCGTACAGGGCGTCGAGGGCCGCTGCCGAGAGGGTCCCGGCGGCGGCCGCGTGCATGCCGTCGATGAGGGCCTGGGGTCGGGGGATGCTGCCGATGGGCTCTGTTGGTATGGTCATGTCCGCATGCTACGCATGATCGTGGCGAATGGCACCCTACCGACGGAGATGACCCTTCATGACCCGTGACGCGGAACGACTCGAGCGAGCCCAGGAGCGCCCGATCGTCGGGGGCCTCCCCGACGTGCCGGGGATCGTGGTGGCGATGCGCCTGACGCCGGGCCTCGGGGTCCACATGCGCGGCCTCGCCGACGAGTTGCTCGTCAACGACTTCCCGGGCGCCACGATCACCCGCGCCGAGCGCGAGATGCTCGCGACGGCCGTCTCCGCGCAGAACGACTGCTTCTTCTGCATGGACTCGCACGCGGCGCACGCGACCGCGCTGCTCGAGCGGACCGGTTCGACGGAGCTCGTGCCGCTCCTCGACGAGCTCAAGCTGGGCTCCTCCGAGGGCGTCGGCGACAAGATGGCGGCCTTGCTGCACGTCGCCCGGACGGTCGGCCGTGCCCCGCGGGAGCTGACCGCCGACGATGTCGCCGCCGCCACGGCGGCCGGCGCCGCGGATGCCGACGTCCAGCTCGCCGTGCTGATCGCGGCCGGGTTCTCGATGTACAACCGCATGGTCGACGGCTTCCGCGCCGGGACGGCGCCGAGCACGGAGATGTATCTCGCGCGCGCCGGCGAGATCGCCGAGAACGGCTACAGCGCCCCGCCGGTCGCCGCCGGGGCAGCCCCCCGCTGAATTACGACGGGCGGTCCAGGCTGGACCGCCCGCTGAGGGAGCAAGGGCCCGCGCGATCAGCTCTTGGCGTTCATCTGCTTGTCGACCTCGGCCTGGATCTGTGCGTCGCGTCGATTCTTGACGCGGCGGGCGAGCATCAGCCCGATGAACCAGGGCCACAGCAGCGCGATGATGGCCCCGATGACCACGGCCGGCAGGTACTTGTCCGAGAACTGGCTGCCGACCATGATGATCAGCAGGACGTACGTCGCCACCGCCCCGATCACGACGCCGATGATGTGATGCATCGAGTCTTCCTCCCGTCACGCCCAGCCGCCGATCGCATCGTCGCGCAGGCGGGAGCCTGAGCCTAGGACCGGCGAGGGTCGCAGCTCGACAGCGTACCGACCCTGCGATGCCGCCGTGACTCGACCTCGGGACGTTCGACGGGCCGCACGGCCCCCGGCGGAGGGGCAGAACGGCCCGCAGCACAGGTCGACCGGCCCCTAGGCGCGACGACCCCTTCCGCGCACGATCGACTCGAGTTCGACGACCGGACCACATCAGGACGGCGCACCGGGCTCAAGCGGAAGGAACGGATCATGGAAAAGGCGAAGGGTCTCGCCGCACTGCGGATCGTCATGGGCATCGGCTTCCTCTATGCCGGGCTCGAGAAGGTCTTCGACTTCACCGCCTCCGGCAAGGCGTTCAGCGCGGCCGGCTTCCTCAAGTTCGGCACGGCCGGCACGCTGCCCGGGTCCGCCCAGGACGCGGTGGTCAACCCGACCCACGACTTCTGGATCGCCCTGGCCGGCAACACGGCCATGATCGATGCGATGAACTTCCTCGTCGTGTTCGGCGAGCTGGCGATCGGCGTCGCGCTGATCCTCGGCTTCGCGACCCGCTTCGCGGGCGTGATGGGCGCCATCCTCATGGGTCTCATCACCGTCGCGGCCTGGGACTTCGGCTTCGGCCCGATCAACGAGACGGTCCTGTACGCGGTGGTCGCCCTCTACCTCGCCTATGCCGAGGCCGGGCTCGCCTACGGCATCGATGCGGTCATCGAGAAGAGCGAGTTCGTCGCCCATCGGCCGGCGCTCCACTACCTGCTCGGATAGCGTCCCGGCTCACCTTCCAGCCGGGCCGCGACCCGGACGACATCGACCGGCGGATCCCCAAGGGTCCGCCGGTCCTTCGTGCGGATGGAGGTCGACGATGACGGACAGTCCGGCTCCCCGGACCGCGCAGCCAGACGGTGGGCATCCGGTGGAGGTCGCGGCCGTCAAGGTCGTCCACACCGCCGTGTTCCTCACGGAGCTGGCCGCGATCGCCTGGCTCCTGGTGACGGGCCTCGCGGGGCGTCGCGACCGGAGCGTCGGCCTCGCCGCGGCCGCCGTGGCCGGCGAGGTGGCGGTCTTCCTGGCGAACGGCGGCGTCTGCCCGCTGACGCCGCTCACCGAACGGCTCGGGGCGGCGCGGGGCTCGGTGTCCGACATCTTCCTGCCGGACGCGGTCGCCCGCACGACCCCGATCTGGTCGAGCGCGCTCGTCGCCCTGGCGATCGTCGCGCACGTGAGAGCGTACCGTCGGCGGGACGCCGCTTCCGCGACCTAGGCGGCCCGGCGCTCAGGCGCAGGCCGCCCCGACCGGGTCAGGCGACCGATTCGTTCCCGTCCCGGCCACTGCCGAGGTCGCCGCTCACGGCGGCCGCACCGTTGGCGATGGACCAGGTGCTGACCGCATCGGCCAGCGCCACGGACCCGGGGCGGACCGCCAGGCGGTCGTCGAGGCCGCGGATGCCGGGGCCGAGTTCGGCCAGCCGGCCGCGGTACGCGGGCTTGTCGCCGTTCACTCGGGCGGTGGTCGGATAGACGTCGAAGTAGCCGTCCGTGCTGACGACGATGTTCGCCTCGGGCTGGGCGAACGCGGTGCGAGCCATGGGTGGGGATCCGATCCGGTCGCGCGCTTCGGACCGACGAGCTGCGAGCCCGGCGCCTGCGACCTGACCCCCACCATCGGGCCGCGGCTCGAATCCGTCAAACGGCAGGTCACCCGTCGGGCTCGCAGGGCGGCCCTCCGGTGCCGTCAGCGGCGCTCGGTTTGTGTTCGTCCCGCACAAACTGCGCTACACTCGGGCAGATGGTTGCGGCCGGGCGCGCGACCGGTGTCGATCGGGTGGCGGGGCAGGAGGGACGGGTCATGGGCGAGGAGTTCTTCACCGAGGTATCGGGGCCCATCCCCTTCGGCGGGCTCGCTTCGGACGACCCGTTGACGTTCAAGGTCTACGAGCCCGACCGTCTGGTCCTCGGCAAGCGGATGGAGGATCACCTCCGCCCCGGTGTCTGCTTCTGGCACTCGTTCGCGTGGCCGGGCACCGACATGTTCGGCGTCGGGACCATGGACCGCCCGTGGATCGGTGCCGCCGACGAGATGGCCGCCGCCCGCGCGAAGATGGCGGTCGCCTTCGAGTTCTTCACGAAGATCGGCATCCCCTACTACTGCTTCCACGACCGCGACGTGGCGCCGGAAGGCGACTCCTACGCCGAGTTCCGCGCGAATCTCGACGCGCTCGTCGACGACGCGGCCGGCTACCAGGAGCGCACGGGCGTCCGGCTCCTGTGGGGGACGGCCAACCTCTTCACGCACCCGCGCTACCAGGCCGGCGCCGCCACCAATCCCGACCCCGAGGTGTTCGCCTTCGCCGCGGCGCAGGTCAAGCACATGCTCGACGTCACACTGCGACTCGGTGGCGAGAACTACGTCCTGTGGGGCGGCCGCGAGGGCTACGACACGCTCCTCAACACCGACCTCCGACGCGAGGGCGACCAGCTCGCCCGGTTCCTGCACCTCGTCGTCGAGCACAAGCACAAGATCGGCTTCGCCGGCCAGCTCCTCATCGAGCCCAAGCCGATGGAGCCGACCAAGCACCAGTACGACTACGACACCTCGACCGTCCACGGCTTCCTGGTGAAGCACGGCCTCGAGGGCGAGTTCCGCGCCAACATCGAGGCGAACCACGCGACCCTCGCCGGGCACAGCTTCCACCACGAGGTGGCGTACGCGACCGCCAACGGGATGCTGGGCAGCATCGACGCCAACCGCGGCGACCCGCAGAACGGGTGGGACACCGACCAGTTCCCGAACTCGGTCGAGGACCTGGCACTGCCGATCTACGAGATCCTCCAGAGCGGAGGCATCGCCCCGGGCGGGTTCAACTTCGATGCGAAGCTGCGCCGCCAGAGCACCCACCGGACGGACCTGTTCCACGCCCACATCGGCGGTCTCGACACCATCGCCCAGGCCCTGCTGGTCGCGGCGGACCTCGTGGAGCGTGGCGAGCTGGCCGCCTTGAAGGCGGAGCGCTACGCCGGGTGGGACGGCCCCCTGGGCAAGGCCATCGCCGACGGGACCGAGTCGCTCGAATCGCTCGAGGCCAAGGTCGCCGCCGGCAAGATCGCCCCGACGCGCGTTTCCGGCGGCCAGGAGCGCCTCGAGAACCTCGTCAATCGATCGGTCTGGGCGACCGGCGGAGCCCGCGCGAAGGTCGGCACCGAGCGCTGACGCCGATGGCCCACGTCATCGGGATCGACGCCTCCACCACCGCGACCAAGGCCGTCCTGATCGACGACCGCGGGGCGGTCGTCGGCGTGGGCATCACCGAATACGGCTTCGAGGTCCCACACCCGCTGTGGAGCGAGCAGTCGCCGGACCTGTGGTGGGACGGCGCGGTGGCGTCCATCCGCTCCGTGCTCGCCTCGACCGGCGTCCCCGGCGACGACGTGGTCGCCGTAGGTCTGACCGGTCAGATGCACGGGGCGGTCCTGCTCGACGCCGGCGGCGCGATCCTCCGGCCCGCGATCCTCTGGAACGACCAGCGGACGGCCGCCGCCTGCGATGCCATCCGCGAGGCCGTCGGGCCGGAGCGCCTCATCGAGATCACCGGCAACGACGCCCTGACGGGTTTCACCGCCCCCAAGCTGGTCTGGGTCCGCGACAACGAGCCCGACGTGTGGCGTCGGATCGCGCACGTGCTGCTGCCCAAGGACTTCGTGCGGCTGCGCCTCACCGGCGAGTACGCCCTCGACAAGGCCGATGGCGCAGGCACGATCCTCTTCGACCTCGCGGCCCGGGACTGGTCGCCCGAGGTCCTCGCCGCGCTCCGGATCGACCCGGCCTGGATGCCCCGGACCTACGAGGGCCCCGAGGTCACGGGCACCGTATCGGCCACGGCTGCCGCGGCCACGGGACTTCGAAGCGGCACGCCCGTCGTCGCGGGCGGCGGCGACCAGGCCGCGAACGCGGTCGGTGTCGGCGTCGTGTCACCCGGCACCATGGCCCTCTCGCTCGGCACATCGGGCGTGGTCTTCGCCGCGACGGACCGACCGATCCACGAGCCGCGCGGCATCGTCCATGCGTTCTGCCATGCCGTCCCGGGACGCTGGCACATGATGTCGGTGATGCTCTCCGCGGCCGGGAGCCTGCGCTGGTTCCGCGACACGGTGGCGCCTGGCGTCGAGTTCGGCGACCTCGTCGCCGAGGCCGGAGGCGTCCCGGCGGGCAGCGACGGCCTGCTCTTCCTCCCCTACCTCACCGGCGAGCGCAGTCCGCACCCGGACCCGCTCGCGCGCGGCGCGTTCGTCGGGCTCACCGTGACCCACGATCGACGGCACCTGACGCGCGCCGTCCTCGAGGGGGTCGCGTTCGGGCTTCGCGACGGACTGGACCTCATGACGGCGGCCGGGATGCCGGCTCCCGACCAGATCCGGGCCTCCGGCGGCGGCACGGCGAGTCCGCTCTGGCGGCAGATCCTCGCCGACGTGCTGGACGCGGAGATCGCCACGGTCGATACGGCCGAGGGCGCCGCCTACGGTGCCGGGCTGCTGGCGGCGGTCGGCGCCGGCTGGTTCCCGACGGTCGACGCCGCGACGGCAGCGTTCGTCACGGCCACGCCCGTCGCGAGTCCGGGACCGGACACGAGCCGGTACGCCGAAGCGCATGCGATCTACCGCGACCTCTACCCGGCGCTCGCGCCCGCGTTCCGCCGGATGTGACCGCCCGACGGCCGGGCCGTCGGGACGATCGGCACGCTGGTCAGCCGTGCAGGATCTCGAGCTCCTTCTCGGAGACCTCGTCGGGGAGCTTGCCCATGATGATCATGGCGAGCACCTCGTCCTTGGTCACCTTGGTCTTGTCCACGGTGCCGACGAGCTTGCCCTGGAGCATCACGCGAGATCCGGTCCGCGAGGTCGAAGACGTCGTGGATGTCGTGGCTGATCAGGAAGATCCCGATGCCCTCTTCCTTGAGCTGGGCCACGAGCTCGCGGACCTGGGCGGTCTCCGCCGGGCCGAGCGCCGCGGTGGGCTCGTCCATGATCAGGATCTTCGCGTTGAAGTGCACCGCCCGGGCGATCGCGACGGACTGCCGCTGGCCGCCGGACAGGGACTTCACGGGGGTCTTGAAGTTCTTGAACTTCGGGTTGAGCCGGCCCATCACGTTGCGGGTCGCCGATTCCATCGCGGTGTCGTCGAGCGACCCGAACCGGGTCGTGAGCTCGCGGCCCAGGAACAGGTTCGCCGCGGCGTCGATGTTGTCCGCCAGCGCGAGGGTCTGGTAGATGGTCTCGATGCCGTGCGCCTTCGCGTCCCGAGGGTTGCCGATCGTGACCTTCTGGCCGTCGATCAGGATCTCTCCCTGGTCGGCCTGGTGGGCACCCGACAGCACGCGGATGAGCGTCGACTTGCCGGCGCCGTTGCCCCCGACGAGGCCGATGACCTCGCCCGGGTAGACGTCGATGGTGACCCCGTCGACCGCGTGGACGCCGCCGAACGAGACCCGGATGTTGCGCATCTCGGCGAGGGGCGGGCGCCCGGTCAGGGCCGATTCCACGGTCGATGGCGCGCGCCTGGCGACGTGCCCCGCGGGCATGGACGTGACGCTCGGCGGTGGCGGCGCGGTCGACACCAGCGCCTCGGCCGGGATCGGTTCCGGCTCGCCGGACGGCGAGATGGCCGATGCCGGCACGGGGTCGGGGCCTTCGGAAGGGTTGAACTCGCTGGTCATCGTCGTCCTCCCGTCGCTCAGCGTGCCCGACGGCGGGCGATGGTGTCGAGGCCGACGGCCGTGACGAGGACGACGCCCACGACGACGTCCTGGATCGGGGTGTCGACGTTGATCAGGACCATGCCCGACTGCAGCGACTGCATGACGACCGCGCCGAGCACGGCGCCCGGGATCGTCCCGATGCCGCCGGCGAACGACGTCCCGCCGATGACCGCGGCCGCGATGACCGCGAGCTCGGCTTGGGTGCCCAGGCCCGTCACCGCCGCGTTGAGGCGGGCGGTCTGGACCGCGGCGCTCAGGGCGGCGAGGAAGCCCATGATCACGAACGTCAGCAGGATCGTGCGACGGGTGTTGATGCCGCCGAGTTCCGCGGCCTCGGGGTTGCCGCCGATCGCGAACACGTAGCGGCCGAACCGCCGTCGAGTCGCGAGGATCGTCATGACGATCGTGACGCCGATGCAGATGAGGACGGGGTTCGCGATCCCGGTCGGGATCTGGAGGCCACCGGGCGGCGCGACGATGCCGTGGGCGGCGGCGTACTGCTTCGCGAGCTCCTCCGGCCAGAAGTAGCTGTTGGCGACCCAGACGGCCGCGATGACCGCGACGCAGCCCAGGATGCCGATCGTCATCTCCGCCCACATCGGCCGCAGCGGGAACCCGAAGTGATGGCGCCGACGCCGGCTCGAGATGAGGCTGTAGACGATGCCGATGCAGGCAAGGATGCCCAGGACCCAGCTCACCGTGTCCCCGACGGATCCCTTCGGGCCGCCGCCGAGCAACTGGTAGGTGGCGTCCATCGGGGCGATGGTCCGCCCGGACGCGAGCTCGAAGGTCAGGCCGCGCCAGACGAGCAGTCCGCCGAGCGTGACGATGAATGACGGGATGCCGATGAAGGCCACCAGGAACCCCTGGAGGCCGCCGATGAGGGCCCCGAGGGTCACGCCGATCAGGACGGCGATGATCCAGGTGTACGGCTGGTCGAAGCCGAGGCCGAGGTTCTGCGGGATCCATTCGGCCTGGACCAGCGCCATCGTCATGCCCGTGAACCCGAGGATCGAGCCGACGGACAGGTCGATGTTGCGCGAGACGATGATCAGGACCATGCCGGTCGCCATGATCGCGACGGACGCGCTCTGGACCGAGAGGTTCCAGAGGTTCCGCGGCGTCAGGAACAGGCCGCCTGACATCACGTTGAAGACGAGCCAGATGACGACGAGGGCGAGGATCATGCCGAGGAGGCGGGTGTCCACCTCCGCGGAGAACAGCAACGAACGGATCGAACGCGGCGGTTGATCGCTCGGTCGAGCGGACGCGACGGATGCCTCAGCCATCGTGACGCCTCATAGCCCTGGATAGGACTGCGCCCTGCGCCGCGGGGTCACCGCGGGCGCAGGGCGCTTCATGGATCGGTTCAGCGGCGGGAGACTACGGGCAGACGGGGACGGAACCCGCCTTGACGCCCTGGCACAGGGTGGCCACGTCGATCCATCCGGCGTCGAGGACGTCCTTCAGGTTGGCCTGGGTGATCGCCTCAGGGGTGAGGAAGACCGAGGTCATGCTGTTCCCACCGGGGCTCTGGAACTGCACGGTGCTGGGGACGGACTTGACGTCCTTGTTGGCGCACAGCGCGATCGCGGCATCACCGGCCGCCTTGCCAAGCACGCGAGCGTCCTTCCAGACGTCCACGGTCTGCGTGCCAAGTGCGACGCGGTTCAGCGCCGGGGCGTCGCCGTCCTGGCCCGAGACCGGCACCTTGCCGTCAAGGCCCTGGGCAGCGAGAGCGGCGATGACGCCGCCAGCCATGCCGTCGTTCTCGGAGAGAACGGCGTCGATCTTGTTGCTGGCAGCCGTGAGGATCTGCTCCATCTCGGTCTGCGCGTTCTTCGGATCCCAGTTGTCGGTGTACTGCTCGGCGGCGATCTTGATATCACCGGCCTTCACGGCGGCACCGATGACCTCTTCCATGCCGGCTCGCAGGAAGTCGGCGTTGGCGTCGGCCTTGTTGCCCTTGATGATCGCGTAGGTGCCCTTCGGCACCTTGTCGAAGATCGCCTGCGCCTGCAGGTGACCGACGAGCTTGTTGTCGAACGTGACGTACAGCGCGTTCGGGTCCTCGATCAGGCGGTCATACGCGATGACCGGGATCCCAGCCGCGGTGGCGGCAGCCACGGACGGCTTGATGGCCGTGCCGTCCTGCGCGAGGATGATCACGACGTTCGCGCCCTGCGAGATCAGGTTCTCGACGTTGGTCGCCTGGGTCTCAGCGGACGACTTGGCGTCGTTCTCGATGTAGGTCCCGCCACCAGCCGCGACGGCGGCCTGGATGGCCGGCTTGTCGAACTTGGCCCAGCGAGGCTCCTGGAAGTTGTTCCACGAGACGCCGACCTTGCAGGCGGCGGCTGCGGCCGATGCCGACTCCGACGGAGCGGCAGCGCTCGGGGCAGCCGCGCTCGGCGCAGCGGCGCTCGGGGCGGCCGCGCTCGGGGCGGCAGACGACCCGCTGCTGCTACAAGCAGCGAGCAGGATCACGGCGGCCGACCCAAGGGCCGCCAAACGGCGATTGAACATAGTTGCTCCTCTCCTCAAGACGATGTTTCCCCCCATTCGTTCATGACTCCCCGTCTGAACCGTTCTACGGTAGCACCCTCCTCAGCCCATTTCAGCGTCGGGGCTCGCATGCGGCTTGGTGGATCCGGCCGCATCAACGCGGACCATCTCGTCCGGCACGAGGGAGGAGGGCTCGGGCGGGACGAGGTCGTCAGCGTGGAGACGGGACATCACACACATGATTCAGGCGCTCGCGAGCGCCGTGAGGTCGGCTCTCGGCCCCAGCCACGAGGCCGGGTCCGCCAGGAGCGGCTCGAACGCCAGCTCGGCGGCACCGAGCAGCGGCGCGTCCACCCCGATCGAGGACGGGACGACGCGGACGAGAGCTCGCGGGGCGGCGAGGGTCCGGCGATCGAGCTCGGCCTCGACGGTCGCGCCGACGTACGGATGGATGCGGCTGAAGAAGCCGCCCAGGACGATGAGCCGGGGGTCGAAGACGTTGATGAGCCCCGCGAGGCCGATCCCGAGCCAGCGCCCCACGTGATCGAGCGCCGCGAGCGCGACCGGCGAGCCTGCGGCGGCCTCCGCGATGACGGCGTCCACCTCGGCTCGGCCACCGCCGGCGTCACGGCCGGCCCGGGCCAACAGGGCACCTTCGCCCACCTCGGTCTCCCAGCAGCCGATGGACCCGCAACGGCAGGCGATGCCATCCGGGTTGAACGGCAGATGGCCGATCTCGCCGCTGTATCCGGCCACGCCGGTCAGGGGCTCGCCGCCGACGATCAGCCCACCTCCGACGCCGACCTCGCCTGACACGTACAGGATGTCGTCGGCCCCGCGAGCGACGCCGCGCCGCATCTCCATCAGCGCGCCGAGGTCCGCATCGTTGGCCACCATGACCGGTAGTCGCGTGCCAAGCGCACGGGCCAGTTCCGCGCCGAGCGGGACATCGACCCAGCCCAGGTTCGGAGCCATCGAGACGAACCCGTCGCTGCGCCGGACCACGCCGACCACGGAGACGCCGATGCCGATGATCCGGTCGTCGTCGGGCCGCGTCGCCTGGAGCCCACGGGCGAGCTCGGCGAGGTCGCCGGCGATCTCCTCGACGGAGAAGTGGCCGCGCGGCCGGTCCACCCGGACCAGCTCGACGACCTCGCCGCCCAGCCCGACGATCGCGGCGGCGAGCGAATCGACCGCGACTTCGAGCGCCAGGATCATCGCCCCGTCGGTGTTGAGGCGGACGAGCGGCGAGGGCCGGCCCGGGATGCCCAGCGGCGTCGGCCGCTCCTCGGTGACGAGGTCCCCGAAGGCCAGCTCGCCGATCAGGCTCCGGATGGCGCTGCGCGTCAGACCGGTGCGAGCGACCAGCTCCGATCGGGACAGCGGGCCGCGCGTGTGGAGCTCTCGGACGAGCGCGCTCAGGTTCGCCCGCCGGACGGTCTCGCTGCGCTGGCCGATGTCGTCGCGACCCTTCGTCACCGGGTTTGTGTTCCTCTCTTATAAATGACCGTGCTAGGGTGTTCCAAGGCTTCGGCGGTGTCAAGCCACGTTCTCGTTCGGTGTCGCCTGGGACATCCCCACCCCCTGGAGGCCGATGTGACCGCAACCATGCCCACCCGATGACCACCCTCCGCTGGGGCATCCTCGGTCCCGGCCGCATCGCCCCTCGCCTGGTCCGCGGGGTGGCCGCGAGCCCCCGGGGCGACCTCGTCGCCGTGGCCAGCCGGGATCTCGCCCGGGCGTCCGCGTTCGCGGCGACCCACGGGATCGCGCGGGCCTACGGCTCCTATGCCGAGCTGCTCGACGACCCCGAGGTCGACGTCGTCTACATCGCGCTGCCCAACCACCTGCACGCGCCCTGGGCGGTCCGTGCCCTCGATGCCGGCAAGCACGTCCTGTGTGAGAAGCCGCTCGCGCTCGCGGCCGAGGACGTCGACGCCATCATCGCCGCGAGCGAGCGGTCGGGCCGGGCGGCAGCCGAGGCGTTCATGTACCTCCACCACCCGCAGATCGTCCGATCGGTGGCGCTGGCGCGGGATGGCGCCCTCGGGACCCTCCAGGTCGTCCTCGGGTCGTTCTCGTTCTTCCTCGACCACCCGGGCGACCCGCGCGCGGAGCCGTCCATGGGCGGCGGGTCGATCTGGGACGTGGGCTGCTACCCCGTCAGCCTGGCCCGCCGCGTCGCCGGCGAGGAGCCCGACAGGCTCGCCGCGTCCGCCCGCTTCGACGAGCGGGGCGTCGATCGCACGTTCGTCGGGCAGCTGCACTTCCCGAGCGGCCTGCTCGCACAGTTCGACAGCGGGTTCGCGGCGCCGGACCGCCAGCGGATCGAGATCGTGGGGTCCGAGGCGACCCTCGTCCTGGACGCCCCGTTCCTGTGCGCGCCCGACGGTCCACGGCCGACCGTGACGATGTGGCGGGACGGCGAGGGCATGCCGGTGGACGTGCCGTCGGTGGACCAGTACGCCCTGGAGGTCGAGGACCTGACCGCGGTCATCCTCGATGGTCGAGCCCCGCACCTGACGCTCGGGTCGAGCCGCGGCAATGTCGCCACCCTCGCGGCACTGGACCGTCTGGCGCGGGCGAACGCCGGGCTGAACGCTGGCTGACGACCCGGGTCTCGGCTCGTTCGGCGGACTTGTGCTTGAATGCCCCGGCGTCGTCAGGCGCCGCGCGCCGGGGGCCGCGTGTCGGTCGGGACCGGGTCCGGAGGATCGGTGGAACGCATGAGCCGGAGGACCCGAAGGACGGCACTGGGGCTCGGCGTCGTCGCGGTCGTCGCCCTCGGCCTCCTCGGCGGGCTGGTCGCCACCGGGACCCTCGGGCCGCGCGTTGGGTCCAGCGCGCTCCCCGCGCCGCACTTCGTGTCGGAGGCCTCGGCGGCCGGCATCGACCACGTCTATGACGGGGACGTCGAGTTCTTCGAGGGCGGCGGGGTCGCGGCCTTCGACTGCGACGCGAACGGGTCGCCGGACCTCTACCTCGCCGGCGGCACCAACCCGGCGACGCTCTATCGGAACGAGAGCCCGGTCGGTGGCGCCCTGAAGTTCGAGGCCGTCCACGACCCGGTCACGGACCTGACCGACGTGACCGGCGCGTATCCCATCGATATCGATGGCGACGGGGTGACGGACCTCGCGGTGCTGCGCGTCGGTGAGAACGTCCTGCTGCGTGGCCTCGGCGACTGCCGCTTCGAGCGGGCGAACGAGGCCTGGGGGTTCGACGGCGGTGCGGCGTGGACCGATGCCTTCAGCGCGACGTGGGAGGACCAGCGGTCGTTGCCGACGCTGGCGATCGGGAACTACCAGGGTCTCGACGCGAACGGCAAGGCGACCGGGGACTGCGCGGACAGCGAGCTCATCCGCCCGCAAGGCGACCGGTACGGGACGCCGACGCCGCTGTCCCCCGGCTACTGCACGCTGTCGGCGCTCTTCAGCGACTGGGACCGCAACGGGCAGCACGACCTGCGGATGACGAACGACCGCAACTACTACCGGGACGGATCCGACCAGCTCTGGAAGGTCACGCCCGGCGAGCCGCCCCGGCCGTACACCACCGCGGAGGGCTGGCAGCCCCTCAAGATCTGGGGGATGGGGATCGCCAGCCAGGACCTCACCGGCGACGGCAAGCCGGAGGTCTTCCTGACGAGCCAGGGGGACAACAAGCTGCAGAGCCTCGTGGATGGCGCGACCGGGCCTGACTACCGCGACATCGCGCTGTCTCGTGGGGCCACGGCCACCCGGCCGTACATCGGCGACGAGGGCCTGCCCTCGACGGCCTGGCACCCGCAGTTCGAGGACGTCAACAACGACGGCCACATGGACCTGTTCGTCACGAAGGGCAACGTCGAGGCGATGCCGGACTACGCCGCCAAGGACCCGAGCAACCTCCTCATCGGCCAGGCCGACGGCACGTTCGTGGAAGGTGCCGAGACGGCGGGGATCGTCAGCTACGCCCGCGCCCGCGGCGCCGCCGTCGCCGACTTCAACCTCGACGGCCTGCTCGACATCATCGAGGTCAACCGGCGCGAGAACGTGAACCTGTGGCGCAACGTGGGCTCGGGCGACGGGGCGACCGGCGGGAGCATGGGGAACTGGCTCGCGGTCCGCCTCGAGTCACCGGGCGCAAACCGCGACGCGATCGGGGCCTGGATCGAGGTCGTCGCCGGCAGCCAGACCACGAATCGCGAGCTGACGGTCGGGGGCGGTCACGCCGGCGGGCAGCTCGGGTGGACGCACTTCGGCCTCGGTGACGCGGACAAGGCGGAGGTCCGTGTCCACTGGCCGGACGGCGGGACCGGCGCCTGGCACGCCATCGACGCCGACCAGTTCGTCATCCTGTCCCGTGACGGGAAGGTCCAGCCATGGAGCCCCACCCAGCCGTGAGCGACCGAGGAGCCTGCCGATGACGACGCCCCGCCTGGCCGAGGTCGCCCTCCCGGAGTTCGGCGTGCCCGACGAACGCCCGCTGATCCCGGCCGCGACCTACGCGGCCCGCCTGGAGGCACTCCGCGATCGGGCCGAGGCGCGCGGCTACGACCGCGTGGTCGTCTACGCGGATCGCGAGCACAGCGCCAACCTCTCGTTCCTCACGGGCTTCGACCCGCGCTTCGAGGAGGCGATGCTCATCGTCGGGCCTGTGGGCGTCCCGGCGATCCTGGTCGGCAATGAGTGCTGGGGGATGGCCGGTGCGGCGCCGCTGCCGATGGAACGCCACCGGTTCCAGGACTTCAGCCTGCCGAGCCAGCCGCGCGACCGGTCCCGGCCGCTCGGCGAGATCCTGGCCGGCGAGGGCGTCGGCTCCGGCAGCCGCGTCGGGGTCATCGGCTGGAAGACCTACGCACGGCGCGAGACGCTCGAGGTGCCGGCGTTCATCGTGGACGAGCTGCGCACGCTGGTGGGTCCAGGCGGGATGGTCGAGAATGCCGGCGACCTCCTCATCGGCGCGGCCGACGGGCTGCGGATCGTCAACGACGCCGACCAGATCGCGGCCTTCGAACACGCGGCGTGCCAGACCTCCGCGGGCGTGCGCGGCGTGCTGACCGGCGTCCGGCCCGGCATGCGCGAGTCGGAGGCCGTGCGGCTGCTCCGCTGGGACGGATCGCCGCTCTCGTGCCACCTGATGCTCACCGCGGGGCCGCGCGCCTCGCTCGGGCTGCTCAGCCCGGGCGACCGTCGCATCGAGCGGGGCGACCGGTTCACCGTGGCCTTCGGGATCTGGGGCGCCCTGAACTGTCGCGCCGGGTTCGTGGTGGAGGACGCGTCCGAGCTGCCCGCGGGCATCGCCGACTACGTCGAGCGGCTGGTGGGTCCGTACTTCGCGGCCGTGGCCGAGTGGTACGCGGCGCTGCACATCGGCCAGACCGGCGGGACGCTCCAGGCCATCATCGACCGCCACCTCGGCGACCCGTTCTTCGGGATCTTCCTGAACCCGGGCCACCAGCTCCATCTCGACGAGTGGGTCAACTCGCCGGTCGGTCCCGGCTCGACGGTCGAGCTGCGATCCGGGATGGTCATGCAGGTCGACATCATCCCGGCCACCGGGACCGACCACTTCACGACCAACATCGAGGACGGCCTGGCGCTGGCCGACGCGAGTCTGCGCGCGACCATCGCGGCACGCTACCCGGAGACGTGGACGCGCATCCAGGCGCGCCGCGCGTTCATGGCGGGCTCGCTCGGCATCGAGCTCCACCCGGACGTTCTCCCCTTCTCGAACATCCCGGCCTACCTGTCGCCGTTCATCCTCCGCCCGGACCGGGTCATGACCCTGGCCTGAGCGGGCCGCACCACCGACCCGGACCGAGGTTCCACCGATGGCGTCCGCCGTGACGGTCGATCGCGTCGCCAGCCTGGTCGTCGTCTTCGCCTTCTCGATCGGCCTGGGCGTCGCGACGATCGCGATCCCGCTCCTGGCGCTCGATGCCGGGTACGACCCGGCGACCATCGGCTTCCTCGCCGCGACGTCCGCCGCGAGCCAGCTCGGATTCCGGCTGTGCCTGCCGTGGCTGTTCGGGCGGTTCGCGGATCGCACGCTCATCGCCGGCGCGGCGATGCTGATGGTGGCGGCGTTCGCGAGCCTGCTGGTCTCGACGGCGATCGCCGTCTTCGTCACCTCGCAGCTCCTCCAGGGTGCCGCGCGGGCCATCTTCTGGACCAGCAGCCAGACGCACGCGGTCCGCGGCGTGGGTCGGCCGGTCGACCGGCTGGTCGACGTGAACGTGGCGGGCAACGCGGGCACGCTGATCGGGCCGGTGATCGCGGGCACGCTCGCCGTGTTCGGCCTGCCGGTCGCGATCGGGGCGGCCGCCGTCGGCGCGCTGGTGGCGGTCGCGGGCACCGGCCTGCTGCGCCGCCTGCCGCCGTACGACCGGCGCCGGTCCGCGGGCACGATGCGGCTCCTGCGCCGCGACGGCGTCGACATCGCCTGCTGGGCGAGCGTCGTCGGCGGCGGCTGGTGGGCGATGCTCGGCTCCTACATCCCGGTCATCCTCGTGGGCGCCGGGCTCGGCGCGGCGGGGATCGGCTGGCTCGTGACGCTCTCGGAGGCGGCGTCCATCGGCGGGATCCTCGTCCTGCGGCGGCTCCCGGCGGGCCGGATCCGCGCGGCCGTCGCGATCGGGTCGTACGGTGCCGCCGCGGTCCTGGCCGGGCTGGCCGTCATCCCGGAAGGGCTCGCCGGCTACGCGATCCTGCTCGTGGTCGGCGGGGTCGCCAGCGGCACGATCACGACCCTCGCGCCCGCGATGGCGAGTCTCGCGGCCACGGCCGACGAGCAGGGCGACGTGCTCGCCCTGTCGGGGACGTTCCGCGCGGCGGCGCTGCTGGCGGCGCCCGCCGCGGTCGGCGCGCTGCTCTCCGTCGTCGCCCTTCCGGCCGCGGTCGTCCTGCTGGGGGCGGGCCTCGGCCTTCCAGGTCTCGCCCTGGGGCGACGCCAGACCGACCCGGAGGCCGCGTCGGTGGCCTGAGCCAGGACCGTCAGTCGGCCGTCGGCCGGGCGAACAGGTAGAGGGACCACCCGAGCGTCTCGCGCCCCCACGTGAGGTACTCGTGTCGCGAGTGCGCGACTCGTTCCAGCACTTCGGGAACGTCAGGGTCCTCGGGGTTCGCGGCGGCGTATCGGGCGGCGGCTCGCCATTGGAGCGTCTCGTAGCGGTCCCAATCGTCGCCGTTGCTCACGAGCGCGAGGAGCGGGATCAGGCCGACGGACGCACCGGTCTCGACGTTCGACGCGTGCGTCCCGAACGCATCGCGGCGCAGGCCGGACCACTCGAGGTAGGCCGGGTCCGGCTCGGAGCGCCAGAACGGCTCGCCGACGAGGACCTGGCCACCGGGCCTGGCGGCGTCACGCAAGGTGCTGAGCGTCTGCCGGTGCCCGCCGAACGTCCAACTCGCCCCGATGCAACTCGCGAGATCGAACGTGCCGGGCTCGGGGCGGTAGTCGGCGCCGTCCATCTCGTGGAGCTCGAACCTGGAGGCGGGGACGCGACGCCGGGCCGCGTCCTCGAGCTCCGCGATGGCGAACGGCGACAGGTCGACGCCCACGCCGTGGAACCCGCCGCCCGACCGCGCCGCCGGCGCTTCGGCGAGCCGCAGCAGGAACTCGCCCTTGCCACACGCGATGTCGAGCACGGTGGGTCGCGGCGACAGGTCGATGAGCGCGATGACCTCGTCGAGCTTGCGCAGGCTCGTCGGATTGCAGATCCGATGGTCGCGATGCGTGATGTCGTAGAACTTCCAGGTGTCCAAATCGGCCCTCCGTGTGCGCCGACCGGGTCCGGCTGTGGGGACGCCCGGTGTCTCGTCGTCGGGATCAGCCTGTCGCGTCGAGGGCGGCCTCCAGTCGCTCGAGGAGCGGGATCTGCCGGTCCTTGATCTTCAGGCGCGCGGCCGCCGGGTCGAACCAGGCGACGCGGTCGATCTCCGGGAACCGGGTGCTGATCCCCGAGTGCGGTGGCCACTCCATCTCGAACTCGTTCGAGATCGACCGGGCCGGGTCCAGGTCGCCCTCGACGGCCCAGGCGTGGACGACCTTGCCACCCTTCTGCGTGACGGACCCGAGATCGATGACGGGACCATCCGGGACGGGGTGGCCGGTCTCCTCGGCGAACTCGCGGCGGGCTACCTCGAGGAACGGCTCGGCGCTGTGGTCGGGCTCCCCTTTCGGGATGGACCAGGAGCCGTCGTCGCGCTTCGCGAACATCGGGCCACCCGGGTGCGCGAGGAGGACCTCGAGGCCGTCGCGCTGCCGATAGAGGAGGATCCCTGCACTCGTCCGCGTCGCCATCGCCTCCCATGGTACGGGCGGCGACGGCCGGCCACGACCCGGCCCGTGGCGGCGGGCGTCAGCCCTCGGCGAGGATCGGCAGGAGCATGCGGTCCTCGCACTCCATGTGGGCGCGGAGGAGTCCCTCGAGCCCGAAGATCCGGTAGCGCAGCTCGGTGGCCTGCGGATGCGTCAGCTCGTGACCCAGCGCGGCCTGTTCGGTCGCCAGTCCCCGGACAGCGGCCCGGATCTGCTGGTGCTCGAAGCGCATCGTCCTGGTGGCCCACGGGGTGTCGGTGCGCTGGTCGATCTCCGGGTAGAGCCACGTCTCCTCCCAGGCCACGTGGTCTTCGAGATCGTGCTCGAGCCAGAGGATCACCCGGTGAAGGGCGACCGACACCTCGCCGACCGAGTGATGGCCGACGGAGGCACCGACGTCGTGGAGCCGATCGAACCCCCGGAGCAGCTCCCGGTGCTCGTGCACCACGAATTCCCGTTCCGCCACCGCGTCGTGCATCGGCCTGGCCATCGCCCACCTCCTTCGCGGCCCTCGGCCGCACCCTGAGTCTCGGACACCAGGGGTCGCTAGCCCTAGGGCCGCGGGGCATCTCGTCACGGGCCGCTCGGACCGAACACCGTGCCCGCGTCCGCGGCCGTCGCGGCGGCTCGAGCGAGAGGTCGGGCCGTTCGTCACGCGGCAACGCACCCGATGGCCGATGCGGCTGCCCGCCCCCGGCCGGAGACTCGGGAGGCGAATGACGCCGCTAGGAGGCACGATCCGATGGATGATCGCCGCGCTCCGCGTGGGCACGAACGGCCCCGCGCCCTCATCTGGGTGGACACGCGAGAGGCCATCGTCGTCCGCTGGGAGGACGAGCAGGCCCGGATCGTCCGCGTGACCTCCGAGGTGCCGGACCAGCACAAGTCGATGGGTCACGTCCGCCACGATCCGGCGGTCCGCCATGGCGGCGGTCGCTCCCAGGCGGCGGAGACGACGCGGCGAGACGCGTACCTGCACCGGTTCCTGAAGGACGTCCTCCGCCACGTGCCCGTGGCCACGGACCTCACGATCCTCGGCCCGGGCTCGATCCACGACCACCTCGCCAAGCTCATCCGGGCGGCGGACCACGAGCACCGGGATCCGCGCGAGGTGGTCGGGCGCCGGTCGTCTCGTCTGACCGACCGGCAGCTCATCGCGTTCCTTCGCGAACTGGACGACGACGCGGCGCCGCGTCGCATCGATGACGGTCCGCCGCCGATCGAGACGCCAGCGCGTCGGCGGGACGGCGTCCCCGTCAGGGGATCGGCCTAGGAGCCTGTCCGAGGGTCCGCCCAGGCGGGGATGGACCCCGTGGGGAACGGACTGGCCGTCCGGTCCGACGCGAGCCGGGGCGGACGGCCAGTCGCTCCTCCGAAGCGTCAGCGCGCGATGACGACCGTCGCGTCGGCGTGCGTGGCGACGTGCTCGGACACGCTGCCCTGCAGCACGCGCCCGACGGCGCTCATCCCGCGGGTGCCCATCACGATGACGTCGTACTTGCCCTCGCTGGCGACCTTCTCGATCACCGGGCCAGGGGCCCCGGAGGGCTCGAGCAGCTCCGCTTCGATGCCGAGCGCATGGAGGGCGGCGCTCGCCTCCTTGAGCTGGGCGCTATGGACCTCGGTATCGTCCCAGGGGTCGATGGGGGCGCGTCCCGGGTGGATCGGGACCACACTGACGACCGTCACGGTCGCCTCGAACTTCTTGGCCAGGTCGGCCGCCAGGGCGAGCGCCTTCTGCGCGGGCTCGGCGCCGTCATAGGCCAGCAGGATCCGCTGCATCGCGACTCCGCTCCTTTCCGGCGGGACCGACCAGGGTGTCGGTGTCCGCGTCGAGCGTGGTCCGACCGGCGTCCGAGCACACCGGCCCCAGGTCACGACCCGACGGGCCATCCGGCCCACCGGATGGGGGCCGGTCCTCAGGCGGCGGTCGAGAGCACCGGCGGCAGATCCAGCGTCGCGGTCACGACACCGGCTCGTGGCGTCGACAGGCGCGTCGGGACGCGGACGGATCGCAGCAGTCCGAGGATGGCGCTGTTCGTCGTCAGCATCGACGCCTGGAGGCGCCGGACGTGATGACGGCCCGCCCAGTCGACCGCGGCGTTCAGGAGGGCGGTCCCGATATGCCGGCCCTGCCAGCGATCGGCCACGGCGACCGCCATCTCGACGGTCTCGTCGCCGGCGGGCTCGAGGCAGAGATGGCCCACGATCACGGCGCCGGTCGCCGGGCCGACCGTCGCGGTCGCGACGAACCCCTCGCGGTGCTCGTGGTCCGGGCCGCAGAAGACCGTCGCGGTCCCGGCAGAGATGCCATGGGCGACGCCGTGGAACCGCGACCAGAGGCTCTCGTCGGAGAGGCCGGCATAGAACGCCGCGAGCGCGGTCTGGTCGTCCGGACCGATCGGCCGGATGGTGATGCCGACAGGCAAGGTCGCGGCGGTTCCCATGCTCGCAGCGTCCCGCGCCCGGCGCGTGAGCGACAAGGGCCGAACGTCACGCCCGGAACGGGCCACCGGACCGATGCCACAGCCATCGCGGGTCACGAGCATGTGGTCATGGAGGAGGTCGTGATGACGGTCGAGCGGTCCCACGGCATCGATGCGCCGCTCCCGGTGGGCGCGGTCATGACCCCGTTCCCTGTCGTCGTGCGGGTGGACACATCCCTCGACGAGATCGCCGAACTCCTGGCGGAGAACGACGTCTCGGGCGTCCCGGTCGTCGACGCCTCCGGGGTCCTCGTCGGCGTGGTCAGCCAGACGGACCTGATCCGAGCCGCGGCGTCGTCCGGCCACGGGCTGCGTCCGTGGACCGGGTATACGGCGCGGCACGTCATGAGCCGCCACCCGGTCATCGCCCACGAGGACACGCCCCTGGTCGAGGCGGCGAGGCGCCTGGAGCGCCACGGGATCCACCGGCTGGTGGTCGTCGCCGCGGACGGCACGACGCCGATCGGCGTGGTGTCGATCAGCGACCTGCTGCCCCTGCTCGTCGACGCCGCCGACATCTGACGCCTCGCCGGCGTCCCTCCCGCCCGGACCCGCCGTGACGTCTGGCCACGCCGTTCGGGCCGAACGGCACGCGGGCGGACCGGGCCCACTCCGTACGGTGGGACTCGCAAGGAGGTCGCCATGATCGGCGCGTCGGGACCCGTCACGCTTCGGGACACCTGGTTCGGCTCGCGGCTCCCGGAGGACGCGCTCGCCCGGCTCGAGGCCCGCGTCCGGTCCGCGTCGTACGCGGCCGGGGCCGAGATCCTCCGCGAGGGCGAGCCGACCGCCTCGTTGGGCGTCGTCGCCCGCGGGCGCGTGGCGCTTCGCCTGCGGGTCCCCGAACGGGGGCCCACGACCATCCTGACCGTCGAGGCCGGCAACATCATCGGTTGGTCCGCGGTCATCCCGCCCCACCGGGCGACCTCGACCGTCGTCGCCCTGATGCCCACGGACCTGCTGCTGCTCGACGGCGCGACGCTCCGCGCCGAGCTCGACGCCGACCCGGTCCTGGGCGCCGCCGTCTATCGCTCGCTCCTCGAGGCGTTGGCGCATCGGCTCAGCGGGACGCGGATGCAGCTGCTCGACCTGTTCTCGCAGCACGGAGACGAACCGTGGTGATCGCGACGCCCGCCCCCGCGTTCCTCCCCCGTCCGGATCTCGACCGCCTGCTCGAGCTGCTGCACGCCGACGGCCGACGGGTGATCGGACCGACGATCAGCCAGGGCGCCGTCGTGTACGGCGAGATCGCGTCGGCGGCCGACCTCCCGGCCGGATGGACCGCCGACCAGGGCCCGGGCTCGTATCGACTGCGGCGGACCGGCTCGGAGCGTGCCTTCGACTACGCGGTCGGGCCGGCGGCCTGGAAGCACGAGACCTTCCCGCCGCGCGTGCCGATGACGGTCGGCCACCGCGTCGACGGGCAGTCCTCCTTCGAGGATGTCGTCCCCGACCCGCCGTCCGTCGCCTTCCTGGGCGTGCGCGGTTGCGAGATCGCCGCCCTGCTGACGCAGGACCGGGTCCTGGCCGCCGGTCCCGCGGTGGACCGGGACTACGTGGCCCGCCGAGCCGCCGCGCTGGTCATCGCCGTCGAATGCTCCGTCCCGGCGGACACCTGCTTCTGCACCTCGATGGGCACCGGTCCCGAAGTGACCAGCGGCTTCGACCTCGCCCTGACCGAACTCGACGACGGATTCGTCGTGCGGTCCGGGTCGGAGGCCGGGGAAGGGCTGCTGGCCCGGCTCGACCTGGGGCCCGCTGGTGAGGCTCGCGAGGCCGCCGCCCGATCGTCCGTGGCGGCCGCCCGCGAGCGGATCGGCGACCCGGTCCCGACGGCCGGTCTCCCGGCCCGACTGATCGCCGCGGCCGACAGCCCGCGCTGGGCGGAGATCGCCGAGCGGTGCCTCGCGTGCGCCAACTGCACGCTCGTGTGCCCGACCTGCTTCTGCACCAGCGTCACCCAGGTGTCCGACCTCGACGGCGCGGAGTCGATCGCCGAACGGTCGTGGGACAGCTGCTTCACGGTCGGGTTCGCCCGGGTCGCGGGCGGCAACTTCCGGCCGCGCACCCAGGACCGGTACCGCCAATGGCTGACGCACAAGTTCGGGACCTGGTGGGACCAGTTCGGGACGTCGGGCTGCGTCGGCTGTGGCCGGTGCATCACGTGGTGCCCGGTCGGCATCGACATCCGCGAGGAACTGATGGCCGTCGCGCCGCCCGCGGCTCTGGGCGGGATCGAGGCCTCCCCGATCGCCCGGTCCCCCGCGGCCGAGCGGTCGCCGGTCGCTCCTTCGGCGGCTCTCCGCGCCGTCGGCCGCCCGCTGCCAGTCATCGACGCGTTGTCGCCGACGTACGCCCGGGCCTTCGTCGTCGAGCGCCGACGCGAGACCCACGATGTCGTGACGCTGCGGCTCGAGGTCGACGACCCCGGGATCCTCGCGGGACGACCCGGGCAGTTCGTCATGGCGGCGCTTCCCGCGTTCTCGGCCGCCCCCATCTCCGTGTCGCGCTTCCGCCCCGACGGCATCGAGCTCTCCGTCCGTGCCGCGGGCGCGGCGACGCGCGCGATCTGCGGCCTGCGTCGCGGCGACTCGCTCGGCGTCCGTGGGCCTCTCGGTCGCGGCTGGCCGGTCGAGGTCGCGCACGACCGCGACGTGATCGTCGTGACGGGTGGGATCGGGCTCGCCCCGCTCCGACCCCTCGTCGACGCCGTGCTCGCCGACCGCGACCACTTCGGGATGGTCCGATTGATGTACGGCGCGCGGACGCCCGGCGATCGTCTCTTCGTGGACGAGCTTTCCGCCTTGACCGCTCGCCAGGACCTCGACGTCGGCCAGACCGTCGACCGCGCCGGGCCGGATTGGCTCGGACGCGTCGGCGTCGTGACCGAGCTGTTCGACCAGGCGCGATGGAACGGCGCGCGCGCCACGGCGTTCATCTGCGGCCCCGAGCGGATGATCGAGGCCACCGTCGAGGTCCTGCGGGACCGCGGCATGACCGACGACCGGATCTGGGTGACGCTCGAGCGCCACATGGAGTGCGGCGTGGGCCTGTGCGGCCACTGCCAGCTCGGGAAGGTGTTCGTGTGCCGCGACGGGCCGGTGTTCTCGCTCGCCGAGCTCGGTCCGGACTTCGGACGGGAGGGGCTGTGATGACCGGGGTCGCTCGAGCCACCGTCGCGCCACGACCGCGTCTCGGGATCATGAAGATGGCGTCCTGCGACGGGTGCCAGCTGACCTTGCTGGACCTCGAGGACCACCTGCTCGACCTGCTGGGTCGCTTCGACCTGGTCGAGTTCGCGGAAGCCTCCGACTACCGCTCGTCGGGGCCGTACGACATCGTGCTCGTCGAAGGCTCGGTCAGTACCCCGGAACAGGCCGAGGAGATCGTCCGGATCCGCCGGGAGACGCCGCTCCTGGTCACCATCGGGGCGTGTGCCACGGCCGGCGGCATCCAGGCCCTCCGCAACTGGGCCGATCACGACGCGTATCGGGCCGCGGTCTACGCGCATCCCGAATACGTCGAGTCGCTCGCGACGGCGACACCGATCGCCGACCACGTCGCCGTCGATGCCGAGCTGCGCGGGTGTCCGATCGACCCGGGTCAGTTGCTCGAACTCCTGACATCGTTGACCGTGGGTCGCCGGCCGCAGCTGCCCGACGAGGCCGTCTGCCTCGAGTGCAAGCGACGCGGCACGGTGTGCGTGCTGGTCACGGGCGTCGGCACGTGTCTCGGGCCGGTCACCCACACCGGCTGCGGGGCCCTGTGCCCGGCATTCGCGCGCGGCTGCTACGGCTGTTTCGGGCCGCGCGAGCGGGCGAACGCGCCGAGCCTCGCCCGATGGTTCGGGCGCGACGGGCAGCCCGACGAGGACACCGCCCGCCTCTTCTCCGGGTTCACCGCCTACGCGAAGCCGTTCCGCGACGTGATCGACAGCCTGGGTGGACCCCCGGTCGCGGCGAAGCAGCCGGAGGACGCCTGATGCACGGCACCAACCTCGTCTCCACGGAACGCCGTTTCGAGGTCGCCGGGATCACCCGCGTCGAAGGCGAGGGGTCGCTCCGCCTCGTCGTCCGTGACGGGCGGGTCGAGGAGGCGCAGCTGGCGATCTTCGAGGCGCCGCGCTACTTCGAGCAGCTGGTCGTCGGGCGTACGCCGGACGAAGTCCTCGACATCGTCGCCCGCATCTGCGGCATCTGTCCGATCGCCTACCAGATGTCGGCCGTCCATGCCTTCGAGGACCTCGCGGGGATCGCCATCGATCCAGCGGTGCGGGCCCTGCGACGCCTGCTGTACTGCGGGGAGTGGATCGAGAGCCACGCCCTCCACGTCTACCTGCTGCACGCCCCGGACTTCCTCGGCTGCGCGAACGCGGTCGAGCTCGCCGCGCTCGACCGGGCGGCCGTCGAGCGCGGCCTCCAGCTCAAGCAGGCCGGCAACCGGATCGTCTCCGTGCTGGGCGGGCGACCGATCCACCCGGTCAGCGTGCGGGTCGGCGGGTTCTCCCGTGTCCCGACCAGGGCCGAGCTGGCCGTCCTGCGCCCGGACCTCGAGCGGGCACTCGACCAGGCCCTCGCCACCGTCGACTGGGTGACGGGCTTCTCGCCGCCCGACTTCGAACGCGAGGAGCGGTTCGTCTGCCTGCGCCATCCGGACGAGTACCCGATGAGTGACGGCCGGATCGTGTCGTCCGACGGCCTCGACCTGGCGCCGACGGCCTGGGAGGAGGCGTTCGCCGAGGAGCACGTCCCCTGGACGCACGCCCTCCAGTCGCGCATGGCCGATCGCGTGCCGTACCTGCTGGGACCGGCGGCCCGGATCACGCTGACGCCCGAGCGACTCCATCCGGAGGCGCGGACGGCCCTCGAGCGGACCGGGCTCGCCGGCGAGATCGCCCGCAACCCGAACTGGAGCATCGCGGCCCGGGCCGTCGAGCTCGTGCACGCGGTGGCCGAGGCCCTCGATGTGATCGACGGCTACGCGCCGCCTGACCGGGCCGCCGAGCCGTACGTCCCCGGCCCCGGGACCGCCGCGTGGGCGACCGAGGCGCCGCGCGGTCTCCTCTTCCACCACTACGAGCTCGATGCGCGCGGCCGGATCGCCAGCGCGAAGATCGTCCCCCCGACGAGTCAGAACCAGGCGGCCATCGAAGCCGACCTGGCCGCCTTCGCCCCCTCGATCCTCGGCGAGCCGCACGACATCGCCGTCAAGCGACTCGAGATGCTGATCCGGAGCTACGACCCGTGCATCTCGTGCGCCACGCACTTCCTCGACCTGCGCGTGGAGGCGGCACCATGAACGGCGTCCTCCCGAGCCCGACGATCCGCATCGTCGTCTGCGGGAACGCCGACCGGGGCGACGACGGCGCCGCGCTCGTGACGGTGGCGACGCTCCTGCCCGCCCTCCCCCGTCCCCTCCTCAAGAAGCTCGAGGTGCGCCGCTGCATGGAGTTGCGGGTCGAGGACCTCGTCGACCTGCCGGCCGATGTGTGGTGCCTGATCCTCGATGCCGTGATCGGCGTCGAGCCCGGAGAGATCGTCAAGATCACGCTCGAGGAGCTCGCGGAACGGCCGGCCTTCACGCCCCGTTCGTCGCACCAGCTCCCGATCGACATGGTCCTGGGCCTGGCCGGCATCCTGCGCAACGGCCCGGTCATGGGCACGTTCATCGGTCTCGCTGGGCACGGGTTCGGCTACGGGACGCCACTGTCGCGCGTCGTCCGAGCGGCCATCCCGGCGTATCGGACCGCGATCGAGACCGAGTTGCTGCATCTGGCGGCCCACACCGAGACGACCGCTGACCGCCATCCCGCCAACCACGTCGGCGGGGAGGCGTGACATGTGCCGCACCACCGTCGGCGCCGTCATCGCCGTGGAGGACGGGGTCGCGCTCGTCGACCTCGACGGGGTCACCCGTCGCGCCATCGCGCTGATGGTCCCCGACCTGGAGCCGGGCGAGCTCGTGCTCGTCGGACTCGGGACGGTCCTGGGCCGCGTCGCACCGGCCGATCGAGCCGTCCTGGACGCCCTCGACCGCATCCCGCCGCCAAACCAGCCGGGCGCCCCCGGCCCCGTCTGATCAGTCCCCCAAGGAGGACACCGTGTCGATCCCGCGAACCACCGGATGGGGGGTGGGGCTCGCTGCCACCACCGCCGTGATCTCCGGCGTCTCCATCTTCGTCAACGGGCTCGTCGTGAAATCGTTCCCGGACCCGGTCGCCCTCACGGGAGCCCGCAACGCCATGGTCGGGTTCGTGCTCGTGGCGATCCTGCTGGCGACCGGGGGTCTGGCCGAAGTCCGCGCGCTCGACCGGCGGCGGGCGGGCGGACTGGTCGTCCTCGCGGTCATCGGCGGCAGCGTGCCGTTCATCCTGTTCTTCAGCGGCCTCGCGGCCGCTACCGGCCCGGGCGCGGCGTTCATCCAGAAGACCCTGTTCATCTGGGTGGCCGTCCTCGCGATGGTCTTCCTCGGCGAGTCACTCGGGATCGCCCAGGTCCTCGCGCTCGGCGCCCTCCTGGCGGGCGTCATCCTCGTCGGGCCGAGTGCGGCCCCCGGCGCCGGGCCGGCGGAGTTCATGATCCTGGTCGCCACCCTGTTCTGGGCCGTCGAGGTGATCGTGGCTCGGCGCCTGCTCGGGTCCGAGGGCGTCAGCGTCCGCCTGGCGGCCGCATCGCGGATGGCCCTCGGCGCGCTCGTCATCGCGGGGTTCCTGCTGGTCACCGGCCGGATCGGCGCGGTGGCCGCCTTCACGCTCGACCAATGGGCCATCGTCGCGACGACCGGCGCGCTCCTGCTCGGGTACGTGACCACCTGGTACGCCGCCCTGCAGCGAGCCCCCGCGAGCATCGTCACGGCGGTGCTGGTCGGGGGCGCCCTCATCACCGCCGCGCTGTCCTCGATCCGCACCGGCGAGCTCCCCGCCCCGACCGCCGAGGGCGGGCTCGTCCTCCTGGCCGTCGCGATCGCGATGGTGGCGTGGACAGGCACCCGATCGCGGCAGACGCGTGTCGTGGCATGACCGACCTGGCATCGTCGGCAGCCGTCCCGGCCGGGTCCGAGCCGGCGCCGCGCGGCGCCCTCGGCCAGTGGCTGCCAGGCCCCCTGTTGTTCGCCCGGTTCGCGTTCCCGCCGAACCGGCTCGGCCTCTGCGGGCCGGAGAGCGGCGGGGCCCTTCCCGAGCTCGTGCGCACGGGCCGCATCGATCCAGAGCTGCGCCGCATCGCGCAAGGGTTCGAGGGCGCGTACCCATACCTCGAGATGATCGCGGCCGAGAACGACCTCGCGGATCCGCTCGACCCGCGCGTCGTCGAGGCGTATTGGCTCGGGAACGACCTGCTCGGCGGCGTGGGCCCTCGGGCGCGCCACGACGACCTCACGGGACGTTTTCGGGCACGAACGGCCCTTCGCGAATGGCCGTGGCTGGAAGCGAAGGCGGGATCCCCGTCGGTCGTCCACCACAGCTTCCACGTGCTCGAGATCCTGCCGCGGATCGGCCTGATCCGGGGCGGCCTGCCGCCCGCCATGACCCGCGTCCTCGAGCGCTGCCTCGTCCGGCCGGCGAGGCTCGTCGCCGTGGGGCCCGAGTCGCTGGATGTCGAGCTCCGGCCGCTCGAGATGCTGGATGGCGCCCTGGCGTGGGGGGCGCCGCGGATCGAACGGCTGGAGCCACCGAACGGCGAGGGCTACGGGGACGTGCTCCTCCCCGGCGATGACGTGGCCGTCCATTGGGACCGGGTGTGCGGCCGGCTTGCGCCGCGACAGGTCGCGCGACTGACCGCGGTCACGGACCGGAACCTCGCGGTCGCGAACCAGACGATCTAGATCCCCGCCGCCGCGCGCAGGGCCTGACCGGCCGCCCACAGGTCGGGAACGTCGCGCCGCAGCCGGACCTCCTCGACCTGGAGGAGCCGCCACAGGTCGCCGCGGGCGAGCCGGAGCTGGTCGCTGTGCCGGTATCGGTCTGCGACGTCGGCGACGAACGCCGCATACCGAACCACCGGAGCCGCGTCGGCGACCTTCGTCTCGAAACCGGGCGCGTAGTCCACCGCGACCATGAGTCGGCCGAAGAACGCGCCGAGGTCCTGGGCCCCGATGTCCCAGGCCTGCGAATGGCCGCCGCGCCGCAGCAGCGGGGCCGGCGAGGTGAAGACCGCGACGGTCACGCCGTCCACCGAGCCGGCCGACAGGTGGCCGCCGAACGTCAGGTACTCGTTCGACACGGACAGCCGGTCGACGATCCGGATGAGGCCCCAGGAGAAGTCGGCCGCGACCGGCATCCGGTCGGCGTGGGTCAGCGTGGCACGGGTCCCGCGGCCGCCCGAGGTGACCCAGTACTCCACGACCTCGGGGTCGTAGTGACGGAGCGTGGGCTGGTCGCGGAGCGCGACCAGCAGGTAGGCGGGCCCCGGCCGGTCGGGCAGGTCCGGCTCGGCCAGGAACCCCCACTCGGCGAGTCGCGTCGCGGCCTCGGTCAGCTCCATGACCCCATCCTCGCACGGCCACCGGGCACGGCGAGGGCCGAAGGGACCGTCCGGCCCGTGCCGAACGGGCGTCGGCCCGTCCGCATCGCCCGTCCCAACGTGACCTTCGACCCTATCGACCGCCGCATGTGGGCCCGAAGCTCAGGGCACGAACCACGACGCGTCCCCTCGGACGCCCGCCAGCACGTGCCACAGGAAGGCTCGGTGACCACGATGATGACCATCCAGAACGTCATGACCTCCGAGGTGACGGCGGTCCACCCGGAGACGACGCTCAAGGACGTCGCACGGATCCTCGTCCAGCGCGGCATCAGTGGCCTTCCCGTGGTCGACGACGACGGCGTCGTCCTCGGCGTCATCTCGGAGGCGGACCTGCTCATCAAGGAGCAGGGGGCGACGGCGATCCCGCATCGGCGCGGCGCCCGGATCCGCGGCGAGTCCAGGACCCACCACACGGCGCTCGCCAAGGTCAAGGCGACGACCGCCGGTGAGGCCATGACGTCCCCGGCGATCACGATCGAGCCCGAGGCGTCGCTCCCAGCGGCCGCGGCGATCATGGTGGACCGAGCCGTCAACCGGCTGCCGGTCACCAAGTTCGGCGTCCTCGTCGGGATCGTGTCGCGGGCCGACCTCGTCCGCGCCTACGTCCGCAGCGACGACCAGATCGCGGAGTACATCCGCTACGACCTCCTGCTCCGTCACCTGCTCGTGAACCCGGTCCTCTTCGAGCTGACGGTCAAGGACGGGGTGGTCCACATCGCCGGCCAGGCCGAGACCCGCTCGATCGCCGAGATGATCGACCGCCTGGTCGCCACCGTGCCGGGCGTGATCGCGGTCGATGCCAAGATCACCTGGGCCTTCGACGACGGGCACGTCGCGGCGCCCGAGCGCGACCTCGTCTATCCGTCGTCCCGGTGACGACGATGATCGACCAGGCGCCGGTCACGCCCCGCTACCCGGGGACGCGCGCGATCGTCGACGGTTCGGAAGCGATCGCGTCGGTCGAGACGCGCATCAGCGAGGCGGCGTGCGCCTACCCGATCACGCCGTCGACGACGATGGCCGCGATCTACCAGGCGGCCGTCGCCGACGGCCGCACGAACCTGTGGGGCACGCCGCTCCGGTTCATCGAGCCGGAGTCCGAGCACTCCTCGGCGTCGGCCGCCGAAGGGTTCGCCCTCGCCGGCGGTCGCGTGACCAACTTCACGGCTGGCCAGGGCCTGATCCTCATGAAGGAAGTCCTGTACGTGATCGCCGGAAAGCGACTTCCCGCGGTCTTCCACGTCGGGGCCCGCGCCCTGACCAGCCAGGCGCTGAACATCCACGCCGGCCACGACGACATCATGGGTGTCGCGGACACCGGCTGGGCCATGCTCATCGCCCGCAACGCCCAGGAGGCCGCGGACCTGACGGCGATCGCCCGGCGCGTCGCCGAGGAGACCGAGACGCCGGTCTTCGTGGTCCAGGACGGGTTCCTGACCACGCATACGCTCGAGGACCTCCGGCTGCCCGAGGACGAACTGCTGCGGGCGTTCGTCGGCGACCCGCGCGAGCGGATCCGGAGCTACTTCGACCCCGACGAAGCCCTGATGACCGGCGTCGTCCAGAACCAGGACAGCTACATGAAGGGCCGCATCGGCCAACGGGCGTTCTACGACCGGCTCCCTGGAGCCCTGGCCGCTTCGATGGCGGAGTGGACACGCCTGACCGGCCGACCGTACGGCCCGATCGATGCCTACCGCTGCGAGGACGCGACCGAGATCGTCGTGGCGATGGGCACCATCGCCGACACCGCGGCCGCGGTCGTCGATCACCTGCGAGCCCGGGGCCGCGCCGTCGGGTGCGTGGCGGTCACCGCGTTCCGCCCCTTCCCCGCGACGGCGCTCGCCGAAGCGCTGCACCGCGCCCGGACGATCGGCGTCATCGAGCGCACCGACGATCCGGCGGCGGGCGAGCAACCCGCTCACCCGCGAGGTCAAGGCGGCGCTGTTCGACCTCGCGTCCGACAGCTGGCCCGCGCCGCGCGTCATGTCCGCGTCGGCGGGTCTCGGCTCACGCGACGTGACGCCGGGCGACCTCGTCGCGTGCTTCGACTGGCTCGCCGACCCCAAGGCCCACGACCGCCGGTTCGTCGTGCTCGGCGTCCGTCATCCGCTCGCGCTCGAGCGCGTGGACGGTCGACCTGACGCCCGCCGGGCGCCTACCGCGTGCGCGGCCACTCGATCGGCGGCTTCGGGTCGGTCACGACCAACAAGCTCGTCGCGGCCGCTCGTCGGCGACCTGTTCGGCCGGCACGTCCAGGCCTACCCGCGGTACGGCTCGGAGAAGAAGGGCCTGCCGACCAGCTACTTCCTGATGATCGCGGACGCGCCGATCCACTCGCACGCCGAGCTCGACCACGTCGACTTCGTGCCGCTCCACGACGTGGCCGCGTTCCGGCAGGGCGACCCGCTGAGCGGGCTGGTCGATGGCGGGGCGGTCTTCGTCCAGACCCCGCTCGAGCGACCCGGAGGCGATCTGGTCAGCCATCCCGGCCGAGGCGCGCGCCGAGATCCTCGCGCGCGGCATCCACGTCTGGCGCCCTCGACACGACCGCGCTCGCCCGCGCCCACGCGCCCCGACCCGAGCTGCTCGTCCGGATGCAGGGGGTTGCGCTCGTCGGGCGTCTTCCTGCGGGTCGCGCCGTTCGCCTCGCAGGCCGGCTTCGACCGCGAGGCGCTCCTCGGCGCCGTCCGGGTCCAGCTCGGCCGGTTCTTCGGCAAGCGCGGCGGGGCCGTCGTCGACGCCAACCTCGCGGTCGTCGACCGCCGCCTACGACCACGTCATCGATGTCACCGGGGCCGTCACCGGTCTCGTGCCCCGCCCCGCCGCCGAGCTGGTCGCCGTCGGGACCGGGAAGGAGGCCGACTGATGGATCCCACCGTCACCCGAGAACTGGTCCGCGATCTCATGACCGCCGACCCGATCATGGTCACGGCCGACACCCCGCTGCCGGAGGTGGCCGAGCTGCTCGAGCGGTCCGACATCAGCGGCGTGCCGGTCGTCGACGACGCGGGCTCCCTGGTCGGGGTCATCAGCGGCACCGACCTGATGAAGGTCCGCGCGACGGACGACCTCTGGTCGAGGTGGCCCGGTCTCGCGGCCCGCCACCTCATGACCCACCCGGCGCTCACGGTCTCCGCGGAGACGCCGATCACGGACGCCATCCATCGGATGGAGGCCGAGCACGTCCATCGGCTCGTCGTGGTCGCCGATGACGGGCGGACGCCGATCGGCGTCATCTCGACGACGGACGTCGTGCGGGCCATGACCGGACGACGGGCATGACCGACCTGCTGAGCCCGCTGACGCCCGAGGACACGACCCTGCGCAAGCCGGTCGGCGAGCCCATGGAGGCCCACCAGGCGACGCTCGCCGGCACCGCCACGACGTTCGACGTCCACGGCTACGTCGACGACTTCAACAGCACCGTCATCGATGCCTACCGGCGCAATGTCGCCGATGGCGACCTGCCGGCGGACCGGGCCGTCGCGCGCAGCATCATCCCGCCCGCGACGGCGGCGGTCCGCGACTTCAGCGGGCTGGCGCCGCTCATCCCCGACGTCATCCGGGAGGCCTGCGTCGGCTGCATGACCTGCGTCAGCGCCTGCCCGGACACCGCCATCCTGGGGATCGCCCTGCCGGGCGGCACGCTCGAGGAGCGCACCGCCGCGTTCGTCGCCGCCACCCCGGCGCCAGACGCGGCCCGCGCGTCGATCGAGGCGCACTTCTCACGGACGCAGAAGTACGCCGAGGTGCCGTCGCGCAAGGGCCTCGAGCCGGCGTCGTTCGGGATCTTCGTCGACCCGATCCACTGCAAGGGCTGCGTCGGAGTGCGTCGACCGTCTGCCACGCGCTCGGGTACGACGCGCTCCGGATGGTCGACAAGACCGCGGTCGAGCCGAGTGGCGAGCGGGTCCTGGACCGCGTCGAGCGCGACATCCGCTTCTTCCGCACCCTGCCCACGACCCCGATCGAGTATCGCAACGAGAAGGCTCTCGCCGACATCATGCTCGGCGAGCACGCGCTCGGGCTACGTCGGCGGTGCCGGATCGTGCTCCGGCTGCGGCGAGGCCACGGCGCTCCGGATGCTCGTCGCGGCCACCCGCCAGGTCCACGGCCCCGAGATCGATGGGCATCGTCGCCGCGACCGGCTGCAACACGGTCTACGGCAGCACGTATCCGTTCAACCCGTACCTCGATCCCGTGGACGAACTCGCTCTTCGAGAACGCCCCGGCGGTCGCGCTCGGGATCCGGGCCCGATGGGACGCCGGAGGCCATCGCGACCGACGGCTGTGGGTCGTCGGCGGCGACGGCGCGATGTACGACATCGGCTTCCAGGCGCTGTCGCGGATGGTCGCATCCGGCGCCGACATCAAGGTCCTCGTGCTCGACACGCAGGTCTACTCGAACACCGGCGGGCAGGCGTCGACGGCCACGTTCGGCGGCCAGGTGACGAAGCTGTCGGCGTTCGGGAAGGCGCAGCACGGCCGGCCCGAGCGGCGCAAGGAGCTCGGCCGCATCCTGATGGCCCACGGCGATGTCTACGTCGCCGAGTCCACACCGGCCCACATCAACCACTTCTACCGGGCGATCATGGACGCCAACGCGTACCCCGGGCCGGCCGTGATCATCGCGTACACGCCCTGCCAGCCGGAGCACGGGATCGCCGACGACGCGTCGAACCGCCAGGCGAAGCTCGCCGTGGACTCGCGCGCGTTCCCGCTCTTCACGTACGACCCGCGCCGCGGTCCATCGATGCACGAGCGGCTGTCCCTCCAGGGCAACCCGTCGCTGCGCGAGGACTGGACGGCGCTCCCCGACGGGACGTCCGTGGACTTCCTCGCCTTCGCGAGGACCGAGGGCCGGTTCGCGCCGCACTTCGGGCCCGACGGGACGCCGACGCGCCGAGATCCTCGCGACGCAGGAGGACCGGCTCCTGAACTGGCGCGGCCTCCAGGAGCTGGCCGGCACGACGCCGAAGGCCTGACGCCCGCGCTGGACCGCGTTTCGCCCGGCGCGACTTCCGTTTCGGTGATCATCCTGTTACCGTAGCCATCCGGTTACCGACCGCGGCGACGACACAGGAGGCTCCACCATGGCCAGCGGCAGTGGCACACGCGAGGATCCCTGGGACCTGACGACCGCGCCCGGGACGTCGGGCTACCAGATGTGGCGCGACGAGGCCGCCGACCCGCCGGCGCTCGTCTGTCAGGTCGGCGGCACGCAGCTCCGCTACCAGCTCCGCTGCATCGACGACCTCCACGCGATGCTCAAGGCGCACGGCGACTGGATGCCGCTGGGCGGCGCCGACGAGCAGAAGCCGGCGCCCGACGGCAGCGTCGAGGCGTGGGGGCGCGCCGAGGGGAACCCGGTCGGCGGGTGGTACGGGCTGAAGAAGGGGCTCCGCGGCCGGTTCGGCGTCTACCTGCCGCCGCTGCTCGAGGCGCTCGGTCTCGCCGAACTCACGCACGACGCCAAGAACAACCGGATGCGCGCCATCTGATGTCCCGGCCGAACGCCGCCCGATCCCGAGGCCGGGCTCCCGCGCCGGCCCGATCGCCTGGTGGATCGCCGACCCGGGCTGGCGGCGACCCGTTCGATGCGCTCGGCGATCCGAACCGTCGAGCGATCGTGGAGCTGCTCCGCCCCGGCGGGCGGTCCGTCCAGGACCTCGCCGACGCGCTGCCGATCAGTCGGCCCGCCGTCTCGCGCCATCTGCGGCTCCTGAAGGACGCGGGGCTCGTCGTCGAGGAGCCCCGCGGGACCCGCCGCATCTACCGACTGCACGACGCCGGCGTGGAGGCGGTCCGCGAGTACCTCGAGCGGGTCTGGGGCGACGCCGCCGGACGGTTCCGGCTGGTCGCCGAGAACCGGCGCCGACCGTGATCGACCCGATCCGCCTCTCCTTCGAGGTCCGCTGCCCGCCGGAGCAGGCCTTCGAGACGTGGACGGCGCTGATCGACACGTGGTGGCCGCACGACCACACGGTCACGGCTGCGGACGAGCTCGCCGTCGTCCTCGAGCCGCGGCCCGGCGGTCGCATCTACGAGCGGACCGGCGCGGGCGACGAGTATGAGTGGGGCGAGGTGACCGTCTGGGAGCCGCCGACGCGGTTCGGCTACCTCTGGCACCTGCGACGGGACCGCGCGGATGCGACCGATGTCGAGGTGCGGTTCGTCGACGCGGGCGACGGGTCGACGACGGTCGAGATCGTCCACAGCGGCTGGGAGCGCCTGGGCGCCGAGGGCGAGCCGTGGCGCGACCGCAACCACGGCGGATGGGCCACCCTCCTCCCGCACTTCGTCGAGGCCGCGGAGCGCGCCAGCCAGGGCGACGCGGACTCAGCCCAGGGCGTCGAGCACCGCGTCGGATAACGCCGGCCAGGCGTCCAGCGCCCATGGCCCGAACTCGCGGTCCGTCAGGACGACGAGCGCGATATCCGCCTCCGGGTCGGCCCACACGAACGTACCGGCCCCGCCGAAGTGGCCGTACGTGGCCGGGCTTGCCCGCTCGCCCATCCAGTGCGGCGACTTGCCGCCATGGAGCTCGGGTCCCAGCGCCCAGTCGCACGGGGCGAAGTTGCCGACACCCGGCACGACCCCCGCGAGTCCCGGGAAGGCGACCGTCGTGGCCGCCACGACGGTCGACGGCGCCAGCAAGGTGGGACGCAGGAGCTCGCCCGCAAAGGCGGCCATGTCGTCCACGGACCCATCGAGGCCCTGCGACGGCCGGTCGACCAGGCGGGTCCGGCCCATCCCGAGCGGCTCGAGGACGTCGGACCGGACGATCGCCTCGAACGATCCGGGCGCCTCGCCACGCGACTCCGCCACGAGCCGACCGAGGGCGTCGTACCCCGGGTTCGAGTAGATCCGGCGACGGCCCGGTGCGGAGATCGGCGTCTCGCCCTCGAACGGCAGACCCGAGGCGTGGGCCAGCAGGTGGCGCACGGTCGCCCCGGGCGGCCCGGCCGGCGCGTCGAGATCGAGCTCGCCCCGGTCGGCGGCCATCAGGACGCTCCACGCGGTCACGAGCTTGGTCAATGAAGCGAGCCGGAAGACCTGCCCAGGATCGCCGTGACGCGCCACGACACCATCCGGGCCGACCACGGCGGCGGCCGCGTGGGTCGCACCCCAGTCGTCGACGCGGGCCAGGACGCTTGCGAGCCGGTCGGTCATGACCGGGATGCTACCGGCAGGACGGCGTCGACGGCCTCGGCGGCCCGGGCCGGCCCGCGGCGCGACGAACGCGAGCGGGACCTCCGGCGAGGGCCACCCGCCCGACCGTCGGGTGGCCGGACTTGCCCAGGGGCGTCACCATGTCGACGTGTCGTCCGGCTGCCTCCCGAAGATCGCGCCGCCCTCCCTCATCCTCGGGCTGCTCGCCGCCGCGCTGATCTGGCCGGCGAGCGTGTCGGCGAACGAGTTCCCGTCGGGCCATACCGCGTACCACACGTACACCGAGGTGGGCACCGAGGTCGCGGCCGTCGCGGCCGCCCACCCAGATATCGTCAAGCGGTTCTCGATCGGCCAGAGCTACAAGGGCCGAGAGCTCTGGGCCGCGAAGATCTCCGACAACGTGGCGACGGACGAGAACGAGCCCGAGGTGCTGTTCGACGGCGGCACCCATTCCGATGAGCACATGGGCGTCGAGATGTCGCTGCGGATCCTGCACTGGCTCGCCGACGGCTACGGCACCGACGCGCGCATCACGAACATCGTGAACAGCCGCGAGATCTGGATCGTGTTCATGGTGAACCCCGACGGCGCCGAGTACGACATCTCGGGCGGCAAGTTCCACTACTGGCGCAAGAACCGCCAGCCGACCCCCGGCACGACCTCCATCGGGACCGACCTCAACCGGAACTTCGGCTATCGATGGGGCGGCGGCGGCCGGACCAGCTCGAACCCGCAGGCGATCACGTACCGCGGCCCGAAGGCGTTCTCGTCGCCCGAGACCCGCGCCATGCGCGACTTCCTCGCCAGCCGGGTCGTCGGCGGTCGCCAGCAGATCCGTGCCGCCCTCTCGTTCCACGAGTCCGGCCGACTGATCCTGTGGCCGTACGGCTACACGCTGACGAACATCCCCTCCGACATGACCGTCGACGATCACGCGGCGCTGGCCAAGATCGCGAAGCACATGGCCGCGTCCAACGGCTACCGGCCCGAACAGGCGAGCGACCTGTATGTCAGCTCCGGGACCACGCGCGACTTCGAGTACGGCACCTACCGGATCTTCTCGTACACCGTCGAGCTGTCCGTCACGGATTACCCGGGCGACGCGAAGATCGCCACCGAGACCGGCCGGAACAAGGAGGCGGTGCTCTGGTTCATGGAGCAGGCGTGGTGCCCGCTCGGCATCCTCGGGGCGACGGTGCGCACAGCCCGGTGCGGCGCGTTCGACGACGACCTCGAAGTCGGGCGCGGGTGGGCCGTGAACCCGGACGGCACCGACACGGCGCCCGCATCCGGACGGTTCGTCCGTGCGAACCCCGCGACGACGACCTCGTCCGGGACGAAGCAGCGCGGCACGACGACGTCCGGCTCGAAGGCGTTCGTCACCGGCGCCCCGGCCGGGTCCACGCCGAAGTCGCACGACCTCGACGGGCGGACGACGGTGCGCTCGCCGGTCATCGCCCTCCCGGCGACGACGGGCCAGCGGCTGACCTTCCGGTACGTGTTCGCGCACGACGCGGCATCGACCTCGGCCGACGGGCTCAAGGCGATCGTCGAGCGTGGTGACGGGTCGACCACCACGGTGTGGAGCGTCGCCGGGAGCGCCCACGACCTCGATGGCGCCTGGCGGACCGCGTCCGTCCCGATGGACGCCTTCGCCGGCGAGTCGGTGCGCATCCGGTTCGTGGCGACCGACGGCGGACCCTCGAACCTCGTCGAGGTCGAGATCGACGATGTGCGAGTGACGCGCGGCTCGTAGCGGCGGGTCCTGCCGGTCGTCACCGACCCGTCACGAACCACGGCTAGACTCCGGGCATGAGGTTCTTCCAGTCCACCCCCAAGTCCATCCCCTCCCCCGCCGAGACGCTGCCCGGCCGAACCGAGCCGATCATGACGCCAGGCATCCACACGATCCTCGGCACGCCCCTCGCCGGTCCGTGGCCCGAGGGCACCAAGACCGCGATCTTCGGCCTCGGCTGCTTCTGGGGTGACGAGAAGGACTTCTGGCAGCTGCCCGGTGTCGTGACGACGGCCGTCGGCTATGCGGGCGGGACGACGCCCAATCCGACCTACAACGAGACCTGCACCGGCCGGACCGGCCATGCGGAGGTCGTCCTCGTCGCGTACGACCCCTCGCGGATCACGTATGAGCAGCTCCTGAAGACCTTCTGGGAGCACCACGATCCGACGCAGGGAATGCGCCAGGGCAACGACGTCGGGACGCAGTACAGGTCGATCATCCTCACCGCCGACGACGAGCAGCGGGCCGCCGCCGAGGCGTCCAAGGCGATGTTCCAGGACCAGCTCACGAAGGCGGGCTACGGCCAGATCAAGACTGAGATCGTCGACGCCGCCTCGAACCCGTTCTACTACGCCGAGGACTACCACCAGCAGTATCTCGACAAGAATCCCCGGGGTTACTGCCCCAACCACGCAACCGGCGTAAAGCTACCCGACGACTTCGCGGTCACACCGCTCCAGTACGTGGACTAGCAACCTCCTTCCGCCTGTGACAATGGATGAGGGGGGCTGCGAGTGGAGGCGAAGCGGTCGATACGGTTTCCCCGCAAGCTCTGGCTCGCGGTCGGCCTGGTTGTCGTCGGTGTCCTCCTTCTGGCGCAGAACTCGACGGTTCTTGTTCCGAACGTGGACTCCTACGTCGTGGTCAACGCGCGCACCATCGCACTGAAGGTCGCCGTCGCCCCGTGTAGCTGGACGCGGGTCACCAACGTCGCGGAATCCCCCACCGTCGTCCAGGTCAAAGTCGAGACGTGGCCCTGCCCGATCCCGCTCCCCGGCACGGGCGAGCTGGCCGCTCAAGACCTGACGGTCCTGCTCGCCGCCGACCTCGCCGGGCGGGACGTCCAAGACGCAAACGGGCAAGCGGTTCCTTCGCGGTAGGCGGAAATGGCACCGGCAGCAGTCTCGCTGAGGATCCCCGTGGTTACTGCCCCAACCACGCGACCGGCGTAAAGCTCCCCGATGACTTCGTGGTGACGCCGCTCCAGTACGTGGACTAGTCGACCCCCATCACTACACTCGGGGACATGAAAGCGACACCGTTCGTCCGCCTCGCCGAGATCGACATCGACCCGGCACAGCGCGAGGCGTTCAACTCGGCGGTCAAGGAAGAGATGGACGAGTCGGTTCGAGTCGAGCCGGGCGTGTTGGCCCTCTATGCCGTAGCCGAGAAGGACGACCCGTCCCGCCTGCGATTCTTCGAGATCTACGCCGACGAAGCGGCGTACGACAGGCACCTGGAGTCGCCCCACTTTCGGAAGTACCGAGCAACCACCGAGCCGATGATCCGGTCGCGTACGTTGACCGAGACCATCCCGATCCAACTCAGCTCGAAGCCGAATTGGCAGCAGGATCAGGGAGATGACAAAGCCCGCCGGCAGCAGTCTCGCTGAGAATCCGAACGGCTACGGCCCCAACCACGCGACGGGCGTTCGGCTGCCGGACGGCTTCGGGTCACGCCGCTGCAGTACGTCGACCAACGCCCGATCCTGTCGAGCCCGATCGTCAGCGGTCAACGCCAGGCCGTGAACTTCGCGGCTTGATCCGCCAGGTTCACTCCGTCCGCCGGACGCGCCTCTGCGAAGATGCAGGGAGCGTGCCCGGGTGCGTCGACGAACGTCGGCGTCCTTCGCCCGTCGACGCCCTGGAGGGCCGATGACTGGATCACTGCTGGTTCATCCCGCGGCGGACGAGACCGCGTTCGCGAACAGCGGTGGCATCCGCATCGCATGGCGCCGATATGGAGATGGTCCCGAGACGATCCTCCTCCTGCCGACGTGGAACTTCGTCGACTCCCGCGTCCAGCGCCACCAGGTGGACGCGCTCCGTGATCAATTCCGAGTGCTGACGTACGACGCACGCGGGTCCGGCCAAAGCGACCATCCCTCGGCCGGATACCGCTTCGCAGACCACCTCGAGGACGCGCTCGCGGTGCTCGACGCGACCCAGACGGCGGCCGCATCCGTCGTGGCGGCGTCAAGAGGCACACACGTCGCGGTCCTGCTCGCGACCGGACATCTCGATCGCGTGCATCGCATGGTCCTGGTCGCACCCGCGATCGACGTTCCGGCCGACGACCAGCTTGTGGCGCCGACGGAGACGGAGGACGAACCCGACTGGCGGACCGACTACGCAGCGTTCGTTCACTGGTTCATCTCCACGGCGTTCCCGGAACCTGGCCAGGAGACGACGATCGCGGAGATCGTGAAGATCGCCCTGGGCGCCGACCATGCGATGCTGCTCCAGCAAGGCACGGAACTCGACTGGGACGAGGCCCCGCGTCGTCTCAAGGACGTACGCTGCCCGACGCTCGTGATCCATGGGACCGCAGATCGGACGCTAGACGTGGACTCGGTGAAGGCCGTCGCGTCGTCGATCCCCGGCGCGGACCTCGTGCTACTCGACGGCCTGGGCCATCGTCCCGATATCAGTCGGCCGGCCATCGTCAACCCGATCCTCGCCGACTTCCTGGGTACCGCGCCATCGGCCGTGTCTGCTCCGGGTAGCTGAGGACCGGATCCGTGCGTGAGCGATCTGCTGGCGGACGCCGCGGCGTACGTCGGGTAGGCCTATGCGGGTGGTCGCCCGACCTGGCGCGCGTAGTCAGCTGCGTCGAACCAGCCTCGGGACGACCTGACCAGGTACTCCGCGTCGACGTCCCACTCTTCCCAGCCGGGGATCCGTAGCGCGTTGCCGGTCGTCACGGCGGTCCCGGTGAAGGTCCACAGGTAGGCGACGTGGTCGCCGGCGATGCGCAGGCCGTCGCAGACGAGGGCGAGATCGGGCACGTCGGCGAAGAAGCCCGCAGCCATCTCTGCGACCCCGGTCCGACCCTCCCAGAGGCGACCGCGGTTGATGACGATCCCGCCGTCCGGGGCATAGAACTGCGCGACAGCCTCGGCGGATCCTGAGTTCCACGCCGCGGTGTACGCGTCCGCGACCTGGCGCATCCGGTCGTGATCGATGGTCATCGTCGTGTCCCCTCTGGTTCTTACTCGGTGGCGTAGCCCAGGTACGTCACGCCCGATGAGAACGTGCGGGTGTCGGTGAGGCGTAGGCGGATCGGCGCGTCGAGGGGCGGGAGGTACGGCGTCCCGGACCCGAGGATGACCGGGTGCACGACCAGCTCGTACCGGTCGACCAGGCCCCGCCTGATGAACGCGGACGCCAGGGTCGGACCGCCGACCTCGAAATCACCGTCGAGCTCGGTGCGCAGCCGTGCGAGCTCCTCACCGACGTCGCCACGGACCAGCCGGCTGTTCCAGTCGACCGACGTCAGCGTGGATGAGAAGACGAACTTGGGGATGCCCAGCCAGAGGCGCCCGAACTCGCGCATGGGCTCGGTCGCGGCGGGGTCGTCCTGGGCCGTCGGCCAGTACGCCGACATCAGCTCGTACAACCTGCGGCCATAGAGCGAAGCGGCGAGGCCGCGCGCCCGATCGGTGAACCAGGTGAGGAGCTCGTCGTCGTTGACCCCCCAGTCGACCGAGTGGTCCGTGGTCTCGATGAACCCGTCAAGCGAAACGTTGAGGGTGTAGATCAGCCTGCCCATCCGCGCCTCCGTGTGGTCACGTCGTCTGCCGCGATGGACGACAGGAGGTCGAGCTTAGAGGCTGCCGTCCGGGGACCGGATCAGTCGCCAAGCGTGAGAGCGAACTTGCCGGCGACCTCGCGGTCCTGCAGCCGCTGCATGGCCCCCTCGATCTCCTCCCACGGCGATGCCCCGGCCAGTTGCGGATCCAGCTTGCCCTCGCCCACGAGGGTCGCGAGGTATCCGAGGTCGCGACCGAACGGCTCGTCCCCGAAGAACAGTTCGAATCCCTGGAGGCGAACGAGACCGTCGTTGAAGACGTCCCTGACGTCGAAGGTGGTCGGCTCGCTGGAGCTGTTGCCGAACATGACGAGCGTCCCATCAGGGTCGACGATCGTGACGAGCCGGCCGAGCGTCGCGCCTCCCACCGACTCAAGGATCAGGTCGAACCGGCCGCGGAGCTGCCCGATGTCTGCCACGACCTCGTCGGCCCCGAGGTCCCGAAGGCCCGCCGACCGCGCCGAACCCTCGCTGACCAGTGCCGTGACCTCCGCGCCACCCAGGTGGGCCAGCTGGATCGCGAACCGGCCCACCCCGCCGGAGGCGCCCGTGATGAGGACGCGTCGCCCGAGGATGGCGGGTCCCGAGCCTGAGCATCCGTAACGCGGCCAGACCGGCGGTCGGGATCGCGGCCCCCTGGGCGAAGGACACGGCGTCGGGCAGCTCGGCGATCGAGCCCGGCGCCACCGCGACGCGCTCCGCCCACGTGCCACCTTGCCGGATCCCGACGACTCTCGTACCGGCTCGCAGACCCCCGTCGATGTCGACCTGGAGCGTGCCCGCAAAGTCCCATCCCGGACGCCATCCATCCGGCTTTCGCCGGAGCAACCCCAGCTCGCCGCGATTGATCGAGAACGCACGAACGGCGACGGGCACCTCGCCGGGCGCCACGACCGGCTCCGCAACGTCGCGCAAGGCGATCCTGCCGGGAGCCGAGCTGTCAGCCACGAATGCGCGCATCGTGTCAGGCCCCCTTAGACGAAGCACGCACGTTCAGACGATCGTACGCCCCAGCAGTGTGAGCCAGATCCGCCCCGTCGGGGGGGCCGATCGGCGGAGGGGAGGAGCGACAGGAAAGCGTTGACGGGCCGAGCCCCGGCGCATAGGCTCAGGTCGAGGGCGCTCCGCCGCATGAGCGAGTGCTGCCCACGGGACGGAGGGCTCGCAGTGATTCGGCGGATCACCGGCATCATCCTTGGCGTGGTGGCCTTCTTGATCGTGTACTGGCTCTCTGGCGGATTGGCGACACCGTCCACGCCCAACTGGGCACTGGCGATCCTCGTCGGCCTGGTGGTCGCGCTCATCTGGCCATGGATCATGGGTCTGATCCTGGTCAGGCGCACCCGGCAGCGCCGGCAGAACGAGATCGACGAGGAAGTCCAGAAGCAGCTCGCGCAGCAGCAGAACAACCCACCAAAGTCCTGATCCCGGCCACGGACGGACACGGGCGGTCGCTGCATCGCGATGACTCGCCCACGAACCCGGAGTCCGGGATTCGGCAGACGGTGACGTCGATCCCGGCGCCCGCTACGCTACCGGCGGAGGTGTCCCTATGACGGTCCAGGCGGCCTTGGAAGAGGCCATGCACCACGAGACCTCGGCCGGCGTGATGAACGCCCTCGTCAAGCAGGGCGTATGGATGGCCGACGAAGACACGATGACGGCCGCGATCCACAACGTGTACTGCGGCATCATGGCCGACCACGACCACCCGAACGAGAAGGACCGCGATCAGGCGCGACAGCTGATCGCCGCGATCGGCCAGTCGAACGAGACCGGGGCCTGAGCCACCGGGACGGATGACGCGGGCGGACCGTCGATCCTGACGATCCCACCGAGTACGAAGAGACCCTCCCGGGAACGGGAGGGTCTCTTGTGTATCTGGCGGTGGGCCGGCTCCGACCGGCGCACCCGACGGAACGCTACTTGCGGCTGTTGTACGTCGCGAGACCCGACCAGTCGCCACGGACCGCGTACGACGCCTGGGTCGGCCACGTGTCGAGGCTCGACGGTGGCAGCGCCCCGCCTTGCGCGATGATCTTGCGCAGCGCCGATGGATCGGTGTGCTCGAGCTCCTCGTAGGTGGTCACGCCGCCGGCGGCCAGGATCGAGGAGATCCGGGGTCCGATGCCGTTGAGCTGGGTCAGGTCGTCGGGCGCGGCGGCCGGCGCGGCCTTCGGCTTGGACGCAGCGTGGTGGGCCGGCTCGGACGCACGCTTGTTGTACTTGTTCAGGCCCTGCCAGTCGCCCTTCACGGCATACGTGGCCTGCATCGGCCACGACGCCACGTTAGCGGGCGGCACCATGTCGGCCTCGTGGAGGGCGTGTCGGAGCTGTGGCTCGTTCGCCTCGGCGAGCGCGGCGTACGTCGTGATCCCCGCGGCGGCCAGCGCCTCGCTGGCCTTGGGGCCGATGCCCGTCAGCTGCGTCAGGTCGTCCGGCGTCGCCGCGGCCGGAGCCGCCTCGACGGCCGCCGCGGCGACCACGGCCGGTGCCGCCTCCTCGGCGGGAGTCGCCTCGGCGACCTCGACCTCGTAGTCGGACACGACTTCGTCGCCGCCCAGGGCCTCGACGGCCGGGTCCACGAGCGCCTTCAGGGCCGCCTCGGTCTTGGGCGGCAACGTGCTCGAGATGAGGAGGGCCTTCTCGCGTGGTGATGGCCTGCTCGATCATCCCGATCGAGGCCGCCCAGTTCCCTTCGTACAGGATGAACAGCGCGCTCTTCCCGCGGTCGAGCTCCTTCGTCACCTGGCGCATGAACTTGTCGTCGATCCCGATATCGTGCAGCCGGTTGCGCAGCCCGTTCAGGACGCCGACCGCCGCGCCGCCGACGACCGCGCCGGCCGGCCCGAGGACGATCGCGCCGACGATGACACCGAGCCCGGCGCCGCGGGCGGCCCCCTTGGCGCCACCACGGTCCGTGGTCTGATGGACCTTGACCCGGAACCGGGTCCGGTCGGCGATCGCGGCATCGACGATCTTCACGTTGGCGTCGACGTCGTCGATCTCCTCGATCCGCTTCAGCAGGCGCTTCGCCGCCTTGCCCGAGTCCAGCACGAACGCGGCGAGGGTCTGGCCATATTCATCGGTCATCGATCCGGTCTCCTCTCATCTGGGGACGGGGTGCGCCAGCCTACTGGCCGGTCGTCTAGGCGGCGTCAGGTCATCGAACACGAACCGGTCCGGACCTGATCGTCGGGGTGGATCGCGGGGAGGCGGGAGGTCGGTCGCGTCGGTGTTCCGGGTGTCCGCTGCGCGGAGGCATCCGACGACGCTCGTTGACCGAACCTTCGGACACCTCCCTCCTGGATGCCTGCCGCATCGGTCCCCGCGAAGCGATGCGGGGGACTCGACGAGGACGCCGACGGGCGCTCGATGATGCTAGGCCCCGCCGGGCCGTCGTGCAACGACCAACGCCGAATGCCGACCCGCTTCGCGGTACCATCGGGCCGGCCGCTCGACCGCAGGTCGGGACGATGATCGGCGGGAGTGCATGGACGACGCGACACGGATCGAGCCACCGACGGCGATCGACCCGCCGGCCGGCGAGCGCTTCCTCCTCCTGGCCGACATCTCCGGCTACACCGGTTTCATGGCCGGCGTCGAGCAGGAGCACGGCGTCGACTTCAGCGCCGGCATCCCGGCGGCCTACTCCGTGCTCGGCGCCCTGCTGGACGCTGTGATCGTCGGCCTCGAGCCGGACTTCGCCCTCGTCAAGCTCGAAGGCGACGCGGTGTTCGCCGCCGCGCCGGCGGCGGCGCTTGACGACCACGGGCAGCGCGTCCTCGCCACGATCCACTCGACCTATGAGGCGTTCATCGCCGCGCGAACGGCCGCGATCCCGGCCAACGACCACATCTGCACGGCGTGCCCGGCCGTCGCGCACCTCGATCTCAAGGTGATCCTGCACCGAGGTCACACGGTGCGCCAGTCGGTCGGCACGAGCAGCGACTTGCTCGGCCCGGCGGTCACGGTCGCCCACCGCCTGCTGAAGAACACCATCCGTGACCGGATCGGCTACCGCCCGTACCTGTTCGTCACGGATGCCGCGGCCGCCGCGCTCGGGCTGCCGGGCCTCGGCACCGCCCACGAAGAGACCTACGGCGACGCCGGGACGATCGAGGGCCGAGTCCTCGAGCTCGGCGAACCGACGCCCGGAGGGATCCCCGCCTAGCCGGAAGGCCCGACCAGGCGGGTCAGGGCGACGGGCCCGGTCAGTCGGACGGCGTCGCCGCCGCCGGCGACTCGACCGTCGAGACGCGACCGTCGAGCGCGCCGAAGTCCCAGACGTCGATCGACGGTGGCTCGATGCCGAGGTTCGTGAGCGCGGTGCAGACCTGGCTGCGGTGGTCGGTGCCGTGGTGGAGCGCCTGGGCGAGCCGGACCCCGAGGGGTGCGTGGGTCTCGTAGCCGCTGATCTCGACCTCGACCACGTCGACGCGTCGGGTCGAGGTCGCCGGCGAGCAGCCGCTGCCACATCGCCTCGTGACCGGCCATGGCGGTCCGCATCATCGGGATATCGCTCGCCGGCTCGTCGAATGGCTCGGGCTCTCCGCCGCGGAGGATGTCGAGGTAGAACACGTCGGCACCGACGAGGTGGCGGAGCGTCTCGATGATCGAGCCGTACGTCCCGGGCACCACCGAGCCGAGCTGGTCGTCGTCGAGCACCGCGCAGGCATCGAGCACGCGGATCGTCGCCCAGACATGGTGGCCGAAGGCGTCGGCGAGGACGGATGTGGGCATCCGCGTCAATGTAGCAGCAGCGACGGTGGCGTCGGAGCCCGCTGTCGAGTGAAGGAGCTTGGCCGATGCTCAGCGACCACCTGGTGTTCCCCATCCTGCTGTCGACGGACCTCGACGCGAGCCGGCGGTTCTACCGCGACACGCTGGGGCTCGAGATCCTGCGCGAGGACCCGGGCGACCGGATCGTGTTCCGATGCGGGGCCGGGACGCAGATCGCGGTCACGCTGAGCACGGTCGGCACATCCGACACCCAGACCCAGCTCGCCTGGCGGGTCCCGGACATCCACGCGGCCGTCGCCGACCTGCGGGCCCGGGGCGTCACGGTCGAGGAGTACACGGCGCCCGACCCGGTCACCACCGACGGCGTCGCCGATATGGGCCACTCGTGGGCCGCCTGGTTCGTGGACCCGAGCCGGAACGTCCTCGCGGTCGTCCAGCCGAAGGGTTGAGCGGGGCGTCGGTCGGCGCTAGAGGTAGCCCTCGGGGACCGGCCCGACGACGTCCATCCCGTGGCGCCGGGCGATGCCCTCCAGCCGCTCAGGGTCCGCGTCGCCGGTGGCGATCGCGGCGCTGAGCTCGTCGAAGTAGCCGACCATCGCCGCCGGCGTGTACAGGTTGAGCTTGCGGCTCGCCTCATCGCCCACCCGGAAGCCGTGCGGGATGCCGGGCGGGATGAAGACGAAGGACCCGGCGGGACAGGTGAACGTCCGCTCCTCGATGAAGATCCGGTACTCGCCTTCAAGGACGTAGAACGCCTCGGCCGCGTCGTGATGGATATGCATCGGCGGCCCGAAGCCGGCTGGCTCGGCCGCCTCGAGCAGCGCGAAGGCCCCGCCGGTCTCGGCGCTCTCGGCCTTGAGGGACATCGCGAAGTTCCCGAGGTCGATCGAACGGCCGGCGCCCGGCGCCAGGACGTACGCGGCGCTCGTTCGGTCCGGCATCTCGTGCCCTCCATCGAGGCTCGTCTGCCCGCGGTCCGTGGGTCGCGGCCTCGCCGAGCAGTCTCGCAGGACGGGCGAGCGTCAGCGGCGGGGTGGACGACGACCGGGCCACCCGCCCGCTCGGTGACATCAGCCTGACGGATACCGAGTCAAATGGCGTAGGTGCCCATGGTCGTTCGTCTTGAAGTGCCCGATTGCCTCATGGAACGTGGCTCACGGCGAAACCGGGCACCGGTCGCGGGCGTAGCCGAACACGTGGCGCGACCGTGCGCCACGTGCCATCCAGGCAACGAGCAAGGAGCCTCACGTGCCCACATACATCGATATCCACGACCTGCCCGGCGTCAAGGCCAGCGACGTCGTCGGCGCCCACGAGGCGGACGTCCGCGTCCAGGGTGCCTACGGGGTCGAGTACAAGCACTACTGGGTCGACGAGGAGGCCGGAAAGGTCTTCTGCCTCGTCGACGCTCCCGATCGCGAGACAGCGGCGCGCGTCCACCGAGAGGCCCACGGCCTCGAGGCGCAGACCCTGCACCTCGTCACGCAGGGCGCGTGACGTCGTCGGTCGGGTGGCGCGGTCCCGGTCGTCGTGGCCGGCACCCGCCGCCCGGCCGGCATCGAGCCCGCCGATCAGCCCTCGGTCGGGATCCGGTCGACGTACGGGGCGCGCCAGTCGGGTGCCTCGAACGGGGCGGCGTAGTACGAGACGATCCGGTAGATCCTCCCGTCCTTGAGGCGCATCAGCTGGACGACGTGCCACTCGCTGCCGTCCGGGTAGATGACGTGCGCGACGGCGGTGTACTGGTCCCCCGAGCCCTCGACGCGCATCGGGATGAACGATGGCGACATGACCCACTGGTCCTCGGTGCCGATGAGGCGCTCGACCGCCGCCATCCGAGGCTCGCCGCCCGGGTAGTGCTCCAGGATGCCGCGCAGTCCCTCCGGACCGCGGATGCGCTCGCCCGATTGCGGGTACTCCTCGGTGAAGTCCTGGTGGAGCGTCGCCAGGACCCCGTCGATGTCGTGCGCCTCCATCGAGCGTGCGTATCGCTCGACGACATCGCGGGTGTTCAGGTCGGACATGACAGCCTCCGATCGGGCGCTCGCGGCCCGGCGACGGCAGGGTACGCCTCCAGGGTCACGCCGAGTGCAGGGAGCTGTCGAGGGCGTGACGGATCCCGAGACGCTGACTGACGATCGCTTGCGCCGGGACCATCAGGATCCAGAAGAGTTCGGCGACGTAGGGCGCGATGAACGCGACCGGGATCGAGGCGGCGAAGACCACCGGCACCACCAGGGCTCGGTACGTGACCCGCCTCGCGACATCCGGGGTCACCACCGGCGACACCAACCCGGCGCGGACCGGGTAGATCCAGAGCACGGTGGACGCGAGTCCGGTGACGACACCGAACGCGGCGTAGAACACGACGGCCACCACCAGGTCGCCCTGACCGGCGAGGACCGATGTCGGGAACGGCAGCGCGGCGATGCAGAACAGGAACGCGAGGTTGATCGCGATCAGCCGTCCGTCCGTCTGGACGATGACCCGGAACGTGCGGTAGTGCCCGACCCAGAACGCGGCGATCACGACGAAGCTGATCACGAACGCGAAGATCTCCGGCCGGAGGTCGCCGAGCGCCCGCAACAGCGCGTCGTTCGTGAGGTGAGGCGGGAGTCCAGGCAGCCGCACGTCGATGGCCAGCAACGTGATCGCGATCGCGAAGACCGCGTCGGAGAAGAAGATGATCCGCTCGAGGCCGGGGACCGGCCGGCCTTCGGACGTCTCGTACGAGGGCGCCACGACGACAGGCTAGCGGATGGCGAGGGTCTCGGCGAGGTCTGCATGGCCCCTCCGACGGACCACCGACGACCCATCCGCGGCGCTACGCTGTCGGGGTGACGACGAGCGTCGACCGACCCGCCATCCCGACCGGCCTGACCGAGGGCGGCGTGGTGGCCATCGCCCGCCGCCTGGCGGTCGAGTCGGCCCCGGCCGTTGCCCGGGCGCTCGCGGCCGGCGGGGTCCGCGCCTTCGAGATCACGCTGAACGAGCCCCGGGCCGTGGCGCTTCGGGCCATCGAGGCGGTCGCCGCGGACGTCGCGACGTCGGGCGGTCCGGACGCGGGCCTGGCCATCGGCGCCGGGACCGTGCTGTCCATCGCCGCGGCGCAGGAGGCGATCGATGCCGGCGCGACGTTCCTCGTGATGCCCCACACGGATCCCGAGCTCGTGGCGTGGGCGGCCGAACGGGCCATCCCGGCGTTCCCGGGCGCCGCCACGCCGACGGAAGTGCTTGCGGGCTGGCGGGCCGGCGCGGCCGCGGTGAAGGTCTTCCCCGCCTCGGCGGTCGGGCCGGCGTTCGTCCGCGAGGTCCACGGACCGTTCCCGGAGATCCCACTCGTCCCGACGGGCGGCGTGTCGGCGGAGAACGCGGGAGCGTTCATCGCGGCGGGCGCGATCGCCGTGGGCCTCGGCAGCTGGCTCGTCGGCGACGGCGGGCCGGCCGGCGTGACGGAACGGGCGAGACAGGTGGTCGGCGTCGTCCAGGTGGCCCGGTCGGGGGCCGGCCGGTGACCGCCACGGTCGTGACGCTCGGCGAGTGCCTCATCTCGCTCGTCGCGACAGAGCCCGGTCCCCTCGCGGAGGCGGCGACCTTCGAGCGGCACATCGCCGGGGCGGAGGCGAACGTCGCCGTCGGGCTGGCGCGGCTCGGCCAGGCCGTGGCGTATATCGGTCGCGTCGGGAGCGACGGGTTCGGGGTCGCGATCGTGCGCCGCCTTCGCGCCGAGGGCGTCGACGTGCGGCACCTGACGGTCGACACCGGCGCGGCCACCGGGCTGATGCTCCGCGAGCGCCGCGTCCTCGGCCCGGCCCAGGTCGTCTACGCGCGGACCGGCTCGGCGGGGTCGCGGCTCGCCGCGGAGGACGTGGACCGGGCCGCGGCCGACGGCCTGTTCCGGGAGGCCCGCTGGTTGCATCTGACCGGGATCTCGCCGGCGCTGTCGGGTTCGGCCCGTGACGCGGTCATGCGGGCGGTCGAGCTCGCGCGCGAGGCGGACCTGACGATCAGCCTCGACGTCAACCTCCGGCGGCGTCTGTGGTCCGACGAGGCGGCGGCCCCGATCGTCCGGTCCCTCGCGCAGCAGGCGGACGTCGTGCTCGGCAGCCCGGACGAGCTCGCCGTCGTGACCGGCGCGGACGCCGACGACCCCCCGGCCCTCGCCCGCGCCGTCCTGGCCCTCGGACCGACCTACGCGGTCGTCAAGCTCGGCGCCGACGGCGCGCTCGGCATCCGGAAGGGCCGTTCTCCGATCAGCGTCCCGGCGCTCCCGGTGCCGTCGGTCGTGGACCCGGTCGGGGCCGGCGACGCGTTCTCGGCCGGGTTCATCGCCGCTCGCCTCGCGGGCGCGGACCTTCTCCCGGCGCTCCGGACCGCGAACGCGTGCGGTGCGGCGGCCGTCGCCTCGATGGGCGACCTCACCGGGCTGCCCGACGCGGTCGAACTCGAGCGTCTGCTCGCCACGGGTGGCCCGGACACCCTGCGATGACGACCACGGCGGAGGCCGAGGCCGAGGCGCTCGCGCTCGACGCCGCGGACCCGCTCAGCGCCTATCGCGAACGGTTCCTGCTTCCCGGATGGCCCGGGTGGCCCGGCCGGCGCACCCGCGATCTATCTCGCCGGCCAGTCGCTGGGCCTCCAGCCAACGACCGTGCGTGCCGCGGTGGAGGCCCAGCTCGACCGCTGGGCCCATCTCGGCGTCGAGGGGCACTTCGCACCGGACGGTCCGTGGTTCACCTACGACGAGGGATTCCGCGCGCCGATGGCGCGGATCGTCGGCGCCGCGCCGTCCGAGGTCGCGATCCTGAACACCCTGACGGTCAACCTCCATCTGATGCTGGCCTCGTTCTTCCAGCCGTCCGGCGCCCGACGGCGCATCCTGACCGACGCCCCGCTCTTCCCGTCGGACCGGCACGCCCTCGGCAGCCACCTGGCCTTCCGCGGCCTCGACCCGGAGGCGGACCTCATCGTGGTCGGCCCGCGGACCGGCGAGGACCTCGTCCGCCTGGAGGACCTCGAGGCGGCCATCGCCGAGCACGGGCCGACCATCGCGTTGGCGCTCTTCGACGGCGTCAACTTCGCGACGGGCCAGGCCCTGCCGATCCGCCGCCTCACGGCCGCGGCCCACGAGGTCGGGGCCATGGTCGGTTGGGAGCTCGCGCACGCCGCGGGGAACCTGCCGCTCGCCCTCCACGACGACGACGTCGACTTCGCGGTTTGGTGCACCTACAAGTACCTCAACGGCGGCCCGGGCTCGGTGGGGTCGATCTTCGTCCACGACCGGCACACTCGAGCGGACAGCACGCTGCCGCGGCTGACGGGCTGGTGGGGCGCGACGCCCGAACACCGCTTCGACCCGAGCGGACCGTTCGTCGCGGACACGGGTGCGGCCGCGTGGAAGATGTCGACGGCGCCGCTCTTCAACATGGTGCCGCTCGCGGCGTCGCTCGCGATCTTCGACGAGGTCGGGATGGCGGCGCTGCGCGACCGCTCGATCCGGCTGACCGGCTATCTCGCCGGGATCCTCGCGGGCCTCGGCGTCGAGATCCTGACCCCGGCCGGACCCGGGGTCACGCGGCGCGCAGCTGTCGCTGCGCTTCCCGGACGCCACCTCGGTGCTCGCGGCGCTCGAGGGCCGCGGCGTGATCGCCGACTTCCGCGCCCCGGACATCATCCGGCTGGCCCCGATCCCGCTCTACAACTCGTTCCACGAGCTGTGGCGACTCGGCGGGATCCTGCGGGACGTCGTCGGACCGGCGTCCGGCGCGGCCGGCTCGGCGGACGGTGCCGCCTAGGCCGTCGGTGCCTGGATGACCTCGACCGCCGGCGTCGCCGGGATCCGCCAGCCCCGCTCGGGGACGATGACGCGGTCGGCGGTCTGGCCGGCGAGCCGGGCCCGGGCGGCGAAGTAGGCGGCCTTCCGGCGCGACACGATCCGCGCGTCCTTGCATGGGCATCCATCGACCAGGCACGGGCCTCGCGAGGTGGTTGCCTGGGTGCTGCTCTCGTCCTGGGCGTTCATCGGTCTGCTCCTGCTCCTTCGTCGACCGGCGCTCCTCGCGTTCGGTTCGATGAGAGCAGACTCGTCCTCACGGCCGCCGTCGCCATCGGGTGGTGACCGTGTCAGCGGCGTGTCAGCCGCCTCAATCATGACGACGGCCGGGGGCCGGCTACCTTACGGCGACGGGACGCCGCATCCGGCACCGGCCGCCTTATCCGGCGAACGTGTCCGGCGGCAGGCCGCGGACGCCCGGCCGGGCCACGAACAGGCTGCCGGCGTGCGGCTGGGCCGCCCGGTCGGCGTCGGGCACCTCGGACCAGGCGGACGTGATGTAGAGGTCCTCCAGGTCGGCGCCACCGAACGTGCAGCTCGTCACATGGGCGGCCGGCACCTCGATGATCGCGTCGATGCGCCCGTCGAGCCCGAACCGCACGACCTTCCAGCCGCCCCACATCGCGACCCACAGGCCGCCTTCCCGGTCGATGGTCATCCCGTCGAGTGCACCCAGGCTCGCCGTCGGGCAGGGTGATGTGCGTCCGCCGATGGCTCAGACCCCCGGTCGCGAGGTCGTACGAGAACGCCTCGATCCGTCCCGTCGGCGTGTCGATGTAATAGAACGTGGTCCCGTCGGACGACCAGGTCAGCCCGTTCGAGATCGTGATGTCGTCCAGGAGCGCCTCCACCGTCCCGTCCGGGTCCAGCCGGTAGAAGCCGCCCGCGCCGCGGCGCTTGTCATAGGCCATCGACCCGGCGAGGAAGCGGCCCGCGGGATCGCACTTGCCGTCGTTGAACCGCCGGTCCGGCAGGTCCGCCTCGACGGGCGCGACCCTCGTCCACCGCGAGCCGCCCGGCTCGGTCGTCCAGAAGCCGTCCGCGAGGGCGGCCACGAGACCCCCACCACGTCGAACGGCCACGGCCCCGACGTCGCTCGGCGTCGCGAGGGAGGACGCGCGGTCCTCGCCCGGCCGATGTCGCAGCACCTGCCGGCCCAGGATGTCGACGAACACCAACTCGCCGGCCACATCGTCCCAGATCGGACCTTCCCCGATCTCCCATCGCCCATCGACGACGAGGTCCGCAGTCATTCGAGTCGTCATGTCGTGATGGTGCCACGGCGGTACGCTCCCCTCATGCCGCCGGCGACGCAATTCGAACCCGATGCGCTCATTGCCGCGCTCATCGCGGCCGAGCCCGCGGCCGAGTCGCGCCGGGCGGAGATCCGGGTCATCCGGGCGCCCGGCCGCGTCAACCTCATCGGAGAGCACACCGACTACAACCTTGGGTACGTCCTGCCCGCCGCCATCGACCTCGAGATCCGGATCGCCTACGTGCCGACCGACGATGGGCGCGTCGAGCTCACCCGGCTCGACGATGGGTCGCGCGACGGGTTCGGTCTCGGGGATGGCCGGACGCGGGACGGGTCGTGGCTGGACTACGTGGCCGCCACGGCCTGGGCCCTGGCCGAGACCGGTGCCCCGCTCCGGGGCCTTCGTGGCGTCATCGGCGCCACGCTGCCTCCGAACGCCGGCCTCTCATCCTCGGCGGCGATGGAACTCGCCTCGGCCTGGGTGATGCTCGGCGACCTGGCCGCCGACGTGGACCCGATGACCCTTGCCCGCATCTGCCAGCGGGCGGAGAACACCTATGTCGGCGTCCGCAGTGGCCTGATGGACCAGTTCGCGGCGGCCTGCGGCGAGGCGGGTTCCGCCGTACTCCTCGATTGCCGCTCGCTCGACTGGCGGCCGGTGCCGATCCCGGACGACGTCCGGCTGGTCGTGCTCCACACCGGCTCGCCTCGCCACCTCGACGGGTCCGCGTACAACGAGCGGCGGGAGCAGTGCGAGGCGGCCGTCGCGGCGATCGCCCGAGACGACCCGAGCGTCGACGTCCCTTCGCGACGTGACGCCGTTCCATCTCGCCGCCGCCCGGTCGCGCATGGACCCGGTGGCGTACCGCCGGGCCGAGCACGTCGTCACCGAGAACCAGCGCGTCGCCGAGGTCGTCACCGCGCTCGAGGACGGCGACCTCGCGACGGTCGGGGCCGCGTTCGCCGCCAGCCACGCCTCGCTGCGCGACCGGTTCGAGGTGGTCTCGCCGGAGCTCGACGCGATGGTCGAGATCGCCACGTCCGTGCCCGGGGTGGTCGCCGCGCGGATGACCGGGGCCGGCTTCGGCGGCTGCACGGTCAACCTCGTCCGGCCGGAGGCGGTCGAGGTCCTGCGCCTCGCCGTCGAGCGGGACTACCCGGCCCGGACCGGTCTCACGCCGCGCGTCCTGCCGGTCCACGCCGTCGCCGGCGCCGGCCGGCTGCGCTGACCCGGGCGAGGCGGCGGCGGCCCGAGGGCCCGCCACATCCACGGTCGGTCACCCGTCCCTGAGACGGTGTCGGCCGCGAGAAGTGGCGACATGCGGCATCCTTGTCGCCGCCCCCACTCGATCGGAACGATCCCATCCGGAGTCCGTCCGCCTTGTCACAAGCCTCTCCCCCCGCCGCTCGCCGTGCGCGCCGGACCAGCCCCACCACCGCGGGCTGGCTCGGGCTGATCGTCCTGTTCTTCCTCGCGGGGATCGGGGCCATCGGAGCGATCGCGGTCGTGGGCGCGTACGCGGCGATCGCCTCGAGCCGACCTCCCGGAACCCGCGACGCTGAACGATGTCGTCCTGCCCCAGGAATCGATCATCTACGACCGGACCGGCAAGATCGAGCTGGCCCGGTTCGGCGACGCGAAGCGCGACGTCGTCACGTTCGACGAGATCCCGCCGATCGTCATCGACGCGACGACCGCGGTCGAGGACAAGACGTTCTGGGAGAACGCGGGCTTCGACCCCGTCGCGATCATCTCCGCCACGCTCGACTCGCTCCGCGGCAACAGCCGCGGCGCGTCCACGATCACCCAGCAGCTCGTCCGCGCACGCCTGCTGCCGTCCGACCTGGTGCAGGACCCGAATCGGACCGCCGAGCGGAAGATCAAGGAGATCATCCAGTCGATCCGGGTCACGCAGTGGTTCAAGGGCGAGGACGGCAAGAAGGCGATCATCACCGCCTACCTCAACCAGAACTACTACGGCAACCAGAGCTACGGCGTGAAGGCGGCGTACGAGCAGTACTTCGGCAAGCCGTTCACGAAGGAGAACGTGACACCGGGCGAGGCCGCGCTCATCGCCGCGCTCCCGAAGTCGCCCTCGAACTACGACCTCGTCCGGAACTCCATCGAGCAGTGCACGGTCGTCGTCGCCGAAGGCGACGACTGCCCGGCCGGCAAGTCGCAGCTGATCGTCGACCCGAACTCGACGATCATCGCGCGACGGAACGACATCCTCGACCTGCTCGCCCAGGGCGACCGGACCCCGATCTCCGGCAGCGAATGGACCGCGCAGGACTTCCTCGCCGCGAAGGACGAGCCCGCCGTCCTCACGAGCCAGGCGAGCGCGCGCTGGATCGCGCCGCACTTCGTGTGGGCGGTCCGCGACCAGCTGACCCACGATCTGTGCGGCCCCGACGCCGATACGTGCACGCCACTCGAGCGCGGCGGCCTGCGCGTGACGACCACCCTCGACGTCCGGCTCCAGGCCATCGCCGAGAAGTGGGTCGCCGCCGCGGCGATCGTCCCGCACAAGAAGGACCCGGCGGCGGCCGCCAAGGCGCTCGGGTTCAAGAGCTACCAGGACTGGATGCGCAACCTCGAGAACAAGAACGTGCGCAACGGCGCGCTCGTGGCCGAGGACTACCAGACCGGCGAGATCGTGGCGTACGTCGGGTCCGGCAACTACTACGCGACCAACGGCAACAAGAAGTTCCAGCCGCAGTACGACGTCGTCGGTCACGGCTTCCGTCAGCCGGGCTCGGCGTTCAAGCCGTTCAACTACGCGGTCGCCATCGACGACCAGAAGCTCACGGCCGGGTCGATGCTGATGGACAGCGCGACGGACTTCGGCGGCAAGTACAGCCCCAGCGACGCGGACAACCTCGAGCGCGGCCCGGTCCGCGTCCGCAACGCCCTCCAGTTCTCGCTGAACATCCCCTCGGTCAAGACCACGGCCCTCAACGGCGTCGACCACGTCTTCCAGAAGGCCAAGGACTTCGGGATGCAGTTCCAGTCCGACACGTCGAAGGCGGGCTTCGCGCTCGGCCTCGGCGTCCAGGAAGTGCGCCCGGTGGACCTGATCGCCGCGTACAGCACGCTCGCCAACAGTGGCAAGAACATCGGCCAGACCACGATCCTCACGGTCCAGGACGATCAGGGCAAGGATGTCCTCCCGCCGTACACCCCCGCGAAGGGCACCGCCGCGGTCAGCCCCCAGGCGGCCTGGATCGTCACGGACATCCTCGCCGGCAACACCAACCCGAACGTGAACCCGTTCTGGGGCAAGTTCGCCATCGAGGGTCCGAACGCGCGTCGTCCCGCCACGCTCAAGACCGGGACGAACAACGACGCCAAGGACCTCAACGCGTACGGGTACATCGCCCCGCCGACGGATGCCGGACGCGCGGACGGCGCGTATGCGCTCGCCGTCGGCGTCTGGAACGGCAACAGCGATAACACCCCGGTCTCGACGCCGGCCAGGCCCGTGTTCTCGATCGACGTGGCCACGTTCGTCTGGCAGGGCTTCCTCCAGGAGGCGAGCCGGAAGTGGCCCGTGACGACCTTCAAGCGGCCCGGCGGCCTCGAGCGCGCGGCGATCGATCCCTTCACCGGGCTGCGCGCGACGAGCGGCGGCAAGGCCATCAACGAGTGGTACATCGCGGGGACCGCGCCGCGCGACAGCGTCCCGGCGGACACCTGTGGCATCGATGTGGTCCGGATCGTGAACGTCGAGACCGGCCATGACACGTGGATGAAGGCCAACGAGAACTGGATCGGCCGAGCCGAGAAGGGCCCAGGCACGCGCGGCGGAACCAACGGGACACGCACGTCGTACTTCTACAACGGGGTCTTCAAGCCGTACGGCTCATCGTGGGGTGCCCTGGTCGTCGGCCACGGCTGCGGCCAACCGACGCCGTCGCCATCGTGCATCCCGCTGCCGACCCCGGACGCGAGCGGCGTGATCCCCTCGATCGAGCCGACGCCGACGCCGTCGGGCTCGTTCGCCGCGGCCGTCCCCTGCCCCACCCCATCGCCGTCCGAGGTCCCGTCCGACACGCCGCCGCCGTCGGAGACACCTCCGCCGGAACCGACGCCGACGCCGACGCCCACGCCCGAGCCCACGCCGACACCCACGCCGACCCCGACGCCCACGCCCACGCCGACCCCCACGCCGACCCCGACGCCCACGCCCACGCCGTAACGCTGGTCTAGCATCCGCGCCGTGATCATCGATGTGCGGGGCCTGGTCGTCCGTCGTGGCGGCCGCACGATCCTCGGCCCGATCGACTGGCAGGTCGCCGAGGGCGAACGGTGGGTCGTGCTCGGGGCGAACGGCTCCGGCAAGACGACCCTGCTGTCCGCGGTGGGACTCACGCTGTGGCCGACGTCAGGCACCGTCGACGTGCTCGGCCATCGATACGGCAAGGTCGACAGTCGCGAGCTTCGGCGACGCATCGGGGCGGCCTCGAGCGCCGTGGAGCAGGAGTTGCTCGACCGGCTCACGCCGGCCGACCTCGTCATGAGCGCGATCAACGCTGCGACCGAACCCTGGTGGCACGAGTACGGAGCGGACGACCGGCAGCGCGCCCGTGCCGCCCTCGCTCGTCTCGGGCTGGCGGCGGCGGCCGACCAGCCGTTCGGGACGCTCTCGGCCGGCGAGCGTCGACGCGTCTCGATCGCGCGGGCGCTCGTGCCCGGATCCTGACCTCCTCCTGCTCGACGAGCCCGCGGCGAGCCTCGACCTGGCCGCGCGCGAGACGCTCCTCGCGGACCTGTCACGCCTCGCCGGAGGGACGCGACCCGCCGCCATGGTCCTCGTGTCGCACCACGTCGAGGAGATCCCGCCCGGCTTCGATCGCGCGCTGGTGCTCGCCGGGGGCCGGGCGGTCGCCCAAGGCCCGATCGAGGAGGTCGTCCGCGCCGACGTGCTGTCCGCCGCGCTCGGGATCCCGCTGATCGTGGAGCACCATGACGGCCGCATCTGGGCGCGGCTCGACCCGGCCGCCGACACGCGCCCGTCACACACCGCGCTCCACCATCGAGTCGTGAGCACCACCACCACCACCGCGTCCGCGTCCGCCTCGGACCTGGCCACGCCGTCCCGCGCGGCCGCGGCCGGCATCGCCGCGACCGCGGTCGCCCTCGGCATCTCGGAACTCCTGGCCGGCCTCCTCGCCGGCGCGACGTCGCTGGTCGCCGCCGTCGGCCAGGTCCTGATCGACGCGCAGCCGCCCGGGGCGAAGGACGTCGCCGTCTCGCTCTTCGGCAAGAACGACAAGCTCGCCTTCGAGCTTCTGATCGTGGCCATCGCGCTCGCGATCGGTGCCGCGCTCGGGCTCCTCGCTCGTCGCTGGTTCGCGGCCGCGGCCGCCGCGTTCATCGCGTTCGGGGTCGTCGGCGTCCTCGCCGCCCTGGCGGACCCGCTCGCCACGGTGACGATGGTCATCACGGCCGCGGCGGTCTCCATCGGCGCCGCGCTCTGGGTCCTCGGCTGGCTGATCCAGGGCGGCGCCGTCCGCGACCGCTATGGGATGCCGGACTGGTCGCGCCGCTCGTTCATGATCCGCGCCGGGTCGGTCACGGCTGCGGCGGTCGTCGCGGGCTACGCGGGCCGGACGCTCCTCGAGCGCCAACAGGTGGCCCCGAGCTCGGGAGCCGTCGCGATCCCGCCGGCATCGGAGACCGTGCCGGCGCTCGGGCCGGACGCGGACCTGTCCACCTCCGTGACGGACCTGACCCCGATCGTGATGCCCAACGACCGGTTCTACCGGATCGACACCGCGCTCCTCGTGCCATCCGTGGACGCGACCACCTGGTCGCTCCGCGTGCATGGCATGGTGGACCGCGAGACCACGCTCACCTTCGAGGAGCTCGTCGGACTGCCGATGTTCGAGCAGTACGTGACGATCTCCTGCGTGAGCAACGAGGTCGGCGGCGACCTCGTCGGCAACGCGAAGTGGACCGGCGTCCGCCTCCGGGACGTCCTCGACCTCGCCGGCGTGCAGGCCGGCGCCACCCAACTGGTCGGCCGATCCGTGGACGGTTTCACCGCCGGCATGCCGACGGCCTGGGTGATGGACCCGGACCGCGAGCCGATGATCGCGGTGAAGATGAACGACGTGCCCCTGCCGCCGAAGCACGGCTACCCGGCGCGGCTCATCGTGCCGGGCCTCTACGGCTACGTCTCCGCCACCAAGTGGCTCTCGGAGCTCGAGCTGACCACGCTCGAGGCGTTCGACGGCTACTGGGTGCCGCTGGGCTGGTCCAAGGAGGCGCCGATCCTGACGCAGTCACGGATCGACACCCCGGCCTACGGGATCACGCTGCCCGCCGGCCGTGTCCCGATCGCCGGCATCGCCTGGGCCCCGGACCGTGGCGTCACCAAGGTCGAGGTCGGCATCGACGACACCTGGCACGAGGCCCAGCTCTCCCACCCGATCTCCGACGCGACGTGGGTCCAGTGGGTCGCCTATTGGGACGCGACGCCCGGCGACCACGTCATCGCGGTCCGCGCCACCGATGGCACGGGCGCCGTCCAGACCGACCAGCGGACGCCGCCGGCCCCGGACGGCGCGCGGGGCTGGCACACGATCCAGGTCCACATCGGCTAGTCCCGGCCCAAGGCGAATTCGGTATAGAGTCGGGGCATGGCACGACGTCGCTTCATCTTCGACCCCCCGGAGCGGTTCGTCGCCGGCACCATCGGTGAGCCCGGCGACCGGACGTTCTTCATCCAGGCGCGCGACGGCGCGCGCATCGTGAGCATCGTCCTCGAGAAGGTCCAGGTCGCGGTCCTCGCCGAGCGGCTCGGCGACCTGTTGGACGAGCTCGACCGGCGCGGGGTCCCCGAGGCCGCGAGTGGCGGCACAGCCTCCGCGGCGAGCACCGCGGCCGTCGGCGCCGCCGAGGACGTCGCCCCCCTCGACGAGCCGCTCAACGAGGCGTTCCGGGCCGGGTCCCTGACCCTCGGCTGGGATGTCGACGCCGAGCGGGTCCTGCTCGAGGCGCGGGCGCAGGACGAGGACGGCGAGCCGGTCGACCCGGACGATGACGACGAGGAGGACGAGGACGGGCCGGACCTCCTGCGCGTGCGGCTGACCGCCGACGCCGCCCGAGCCTTCGTCGCGCGCGCGAACCGCGTCGTGGCCGCCGGCCGGCTGCCGTGTCCCCTGTGCGGGGCGCCGCTCGACCCGAGCGGCCACATCTGCCCCCGTCGCAACGGCCACTACCTCAACTAGCCGCCGGACCCGACCGTGCTCGACCCAGCGGCGACGCTCGCCGTCCTCGGCGATGGCGACATCGAGGTCGTCGGGCGGATCATCGGCTCGTCCAACAACGCCCTGCTCGTCACGATCACGCGGGTCTGCCCGGACCCGGAGCCGGCCATCGTGGTCGACGCCATCTACAAGCCGACGATCGGGGAGCGCCCGCTCGACGACTTCCCGGACGGGACGCTGTGCCGTCGCGAAGTCGCCGCGTGGCATGTCTCGGAGGCGACGGGTTGGGGCATCGTGCCGCCGACGATCCTGCGCGACGGGCCGTTCGGCGAGGGGATGGTCCAGGCGTTCGTCGAGGCCGACCCGGACGTGGACGTGGTCGAGATGGTGCTCGGCGACGACCCGCGGCTGCGCCGGATGGCCGCGCTCGATGCCGCGATGAACAACACCGATCGCAAGGGCGGACACATCCTGCCGGTCGATGGCGGGTCACGGATCCACGGCGTGGACCACGGCGTGTGCTTCTCGACGGTGCCGAAACTCCGGACCGTGCTGTGGGGCTGGCGCGGGGAACCCCTGGCGCCGGACGAGATCGCGGGCCTCGAGCGGGTGCGGGACGGGCTTGACGGCGACCTCGGGGTCAGGCTGCGCGAGCTGCTGTCGGCGGCCGAGGTGCGCGCGACCCGCCGCCGCGTGGAGGCGCTCCTCGCGGACCCGGTGTTCCCCCAGCCGTCGCCGAACTGGCCGGCCATCCCCTGGCCGCCGTTCTAGGCGTGACGCGGCCGGTCCAGGCCGCTCCAGACCCGACGCAGCCGGCCTCGGTGGCGCACGATACGTCCCGGAGGTGGCGATGCGGCGATGGAACGGCTGGGGCGACGACGCGATCGACGCGCCCCTGCCGACGGCCGCCGCGGAGCTCCTGACCCAGCTGGTCGGCCCGGGCACACGGCCGCACGACGCGACCCTTCGCGAGGTCGTGGCCGCGGCGCCGCCGACTCGCCTGACCGATGACGCGACGATAGACGTCGATCCCGAGGCACGCGTCCGCCACGCGCGGGGGCAGAGCCTGCCGGACTGGATCGCCCTGCGCTCCGGCCGCGTCGGCAGGCTCCCCGACGCCGTCGCGCATCCGGTCGACGCCGCAGCCGTTCGAGGCGTCCTGGACCTCGCCCGCGCGGCGGGCGCCACGCTGGTCCCGTACGGCGGCGGGACGAGCGTCGTGGGCGGCGTGGACATCGGTCCGGGCGACCCTCCCGTCATCACGGTCGCGCTGGACCGACTCGTGGGCATCACGGCCATCGACGAGCGCAGCGGCCTCGCGACGTTCGGGGCCGGCACGACCGGCCCGGCCGTCGAGGCCGCCCTCGCGGACCACGGGCTGACGCTCGGGCATTACCCGCAGTCCTGGGAGCACTCGACGGTCGGTGGCTGGGTCGTCACGCGATCGTCCGGACAGCAGTCGGTCGGGTACGGCCGCATCGAGGCCCTCTTCGCGGGCGGCCACCTCGAGACCCCCGCCGGGCCGCTGGACCTCCCGACGTTCCCGGCGTCGGCCGCCGGGCCGGACGTCCGGCAACTCGTCCTCGGCTCGGAGGGACGCGCCGGGATCCTGACCGACGTGGTCGTCCGTGCCACGCCGATCCCGGCGACCGAGCGCTTCGACGCGTTCGTCGTCGCCGACTGGGGCCGCGCGATGGAGCTCGCCCGGTCGCTCGCTCGGTCGCGACTGCCGATCTCGATGGTCCGCGCCTCGACGCCGCTCGAGACCGCGACGGCGTTCGCCATGAGCTCGAACCCCGGCGGTGTGCGCTGGCTCAAACGCTATCTCGCCCTTCGAGGCCAGGACGTGGGCCGGTGCCTCGTGATCGTGGCGTTGACGGGCACCCGGTCCGCGGTGGCGAGCGCCGCCGGCGAGGTCGCGCGGATCGTCCGCGGCCAGGGCGGCGTCGGCGCCCCGATGGTCGGCCACACCTGGCACAAGGAGCGGTTCGCGGCGCCGTACCTTCGCAACACCCTGTGGGAGGCCGGGTACGCCGTGGACACCCTCGAGACAGCGGCCGACTGGACGCGGATCGGGCCGCTGGCCGCCGCGCTCGGCCCGGCGCTCCGCCACGGGCTCGACGACCTCGACGAGCGGGTCCATGCCTTCACGCACCTGTCGCACGTGTACCCGAGCGGGTCGAGCCTGTACACCACGTACGTCTTCCGGCTGGCCGACGACCCGGACGACACGCTCGAGCGATGGCGCCGGCTCAAGACGGCCGCGTCCGGGGTGATCGTGGCGCACGGCGGGACCATCACCCACCAGCACGGGATCGGCCGCGACCACGCGCCGTACCTCGCCGCCGAGAAGGGCCCGCTCGGGATGGCGGCCACGAGCGCCGCCCTGCACGCCCTCGATCCGGATGGGGTGATGTCGCCGGGCGTCCTCCTCCAGGAGGCTCCCGCGTGAGCGAGGCGCCGGACACGATCGTCGCCATCGATGTCGGCACGCAGAGCGTCCGCGCGATCGCCTTCGACCCGACCGGGTCGTTGCTGGCCAGCGCCAGGATCCCGATCCAGCCATACGTCTCGCCGCGACCCGGCTGCGCCGAGCAGGACCCCGAGCTGTACTGGCGCTCGGTCGGCGAGGCCACGCGTCGCCTCCTCGCGGAGCCGGCCGTCGAGGCGGACGCCATCGCCGGCGTCACCCTCACGACCCAGCGCGGCACGGTCATCGTCACCGACGAGGCCGGGGACCCGATCCGGCCGGCCATCGTGTGGCTCGACGGATGCCGTGCGGCCCACCCGCCGAGGGTCGGCGGCGCCATGGGCCTCGTCTTCCGGGCGACCGGCCTGACCGACACCGTCGAAGGGTTCGCCGCCGACTGCGAGGCGAACTGGCTCCGCGAGGCGGAACCGGACGCGTGGCGGTCGGTGCGCCACTACGTGGGGCTCTCCGGGTTCATCGCGCATCGGCTGACCGGCCGCTGGGTCGATTTCGACCGCGGCCCAGGTCGGCTACCTCCCGTTCGACTACAAGGCCCTCCGGTGGGCGAAGCCCGGCGATTGGAAATGGACCGTCGCGCCGCTCGACCCGGCGTGGCTGCCCGAGCTGGTCGCGCCGACGGAGCCGCTGGGGGCGTTGTCGGCCGCGGCGGCCGTGCACACGGGCCTGCCCGTCGGCCTGCCGGTGATCGCGTCGGCGGCGGACAAGGCCTGCGAGGTCCTCGGCTCCGGGGCGGTCACCTCGGACGTGCTGGGGTTGTCGTACGGCACGGCCGCGACGGCGAACGTCACGAGTGCCCGCTACGTGGAACCCATCCCGCTCATCCCGCCGTTCCCGGCGGCCATCCCGGGGAGCTGGAACCTCGAGACCCAGGTCTACCGCGGCTACTGGATGGTGGAGTGGTTCAAGCGCGAGTTCGGGGATCGCGAGATCGCCGAGGCGGACATCCGCGGCATCGCGGCGGAGGTGCTGTTCGACGACCTCATCCGCTCGGTGCCGCCGGGGTCGGACGGGCTGATGCTCCAGCCGTACTGGTCGCCGGGTGTCCGGATCCCGGGGCCGGAGGCGCGCGGCGCCATCATCGGCTTCAACGCGGTCCACACCCGGGCGCACCTCTACCGCGCCATCATCGAGGGCCTCGCGTACGCGCTCCGCGAAGGGGCCGAGCGGACGGCCAAGCGGACCGGCGTGCCACTGACCGCGATCCGCATCGCCGGCGGCGGCTCGCAGAGCCCGGCCGCGGTCCAGCTCACCGCGGATGTGTTCGGGATGCCCGTGAGCCGCGCCCACACGCACGAGACATCGGCCCTGGGCGCGGCGATCGACGCCTCGGTCGGCCTCGGCTTCCACCCGGACGTCCCCACCGCGGCGGCCCGGATGGTCAGGACCGCCGAGACCCGTGACCCGGATCCGGCGGTCCATGCGCGCTATGACGAGTGGTTCCGGGCGGTCTACCGCCCGATGTACGGCCGGCTGCGGCCGCTGTACCGCGAACTCCGACGCATCGCCGGAGCCGGGCTGACGGTGCAAGCCTAGCCCGCGGTTCGGGCGGCCTTGACGACCATCGAGTTCGCGAAGACGTCCTGGTAGCCCTGCTTGGTCGGGCTGTCCGCGGTCGTCTTGAGCAGGAAGATGTACCAGGCGATGACCGCCAGTCCGATCACCAGTCCGATGGTCACCCCGAGCGACACCTGCGCGGCCTGGGAGATGACCTGGGGTCCGAAGATGATCAGCCAACGACGGATCGCCTGCTCCTGCTTGAGCGTGGCCCCATCGCCGGCGTTGCCGATCTGCATGCCCAGCGCCTTCATGCCGATGGTGCCGCGCTGCGCGGTCCACATGTACGTGAAGTACCCGGCGCTGATGGCCAGGCCGACGACGACCGTGGCCAGGAAACCGATGATGTTCAGCCCGAGGATCCCGTTGATCACCCCGAAGATGATCAGGTTGACGACCCCCAGGATGATCGAGTCGATGATCAGCGCGATGATGCGGTTCGGGACATCGGCATAGACGAACCCGGCCGGGCCAGCGGCCGCAGGTGCCACGGGCGGCGGCGGTGGCGCGGACCAGCCGCTGGATGGCGTGCCTTGGTCGCCGGGGGATCCGCTCTCAGTCATCGACCCACCTCAATGCCCTTCCTCGACGGGGCCCTTGCCCGTCCATGCTGCGTGAGCATAGGGGTCAACGGACCGCACGGATAGACCCGAACCGCGCGTCCAGGGGGCGACGGCGCACCGGATCCCCCTAGGCACGCACCTCCTGGCGCATGAAGAGCGCATACGCCGCCGCGAAGCACACGACGGTCAGCGCGACGAGGGCCACGGCCTGCGGCCAGACCAGCAGCATGCTCTGGTCGAGCGTCAGGAGCCCCGGGATCTGCTGTTGTGCCTGCTCCAGCTGGCCGATCGTCGCCGGCGTGGAGACCTGGGTCAGGTTCGGCTGCAGGATGACCGCGGACATCTCCTGGTACAGCGTGCTCGGCAGGAGCCGCGTGATGAACTCCTGCGTCTGGTAGCTCCCCAGGATCTGGTCGTTCGTGGCCCCGGCTGCGGGTGCGAAGATGCCCGACACCAGCGTCGTGATCAGCTGGCCGAAGATCGTCACGAGCAGCCAGACCCCGAACCCGATGAGGGCCGACGTCGCCGCACGGCGGATGACCACCGACAGCAGCAGGCCGAATGACAGCCACAGGGCCACGTACAGGAACGTGGCGAAGACCCAGGCGGCGAGCCGCAGGATCTCCTGGCCATGCGGGACGATCCCGAGGCGCAGCATCCCGAAGCCGGCGATGAACGTCACGACGGCGACGAGGACCAGGCCGATGACGCCGAGGCCGGCCGCGAACTTGCCGTTGATCACGTCGTCGCGGTAGATCGGCTGGGCCAGGAGCCGCGGCAGCGTCCCCTCCGACCGCTCGCCGTTGACCGCGTCGAACGCGAAGGCCAGCCCGAGCAGCGGCGCCACGATCGCCACGAATTGGTCGACCCGCAGGATCGCGATGTCCTGTGGGCCGAGGGTGAAGAGGGCCAGGAAGACGGCCGGGACGCCGGACGCCGCGCCGGCCACGGCCCGGATCCGGTCCGCGGCGAAGTAGAGCGGGATCGCCGCCGCCAGCCCCAGGACCACGAGCAGCACGACGAACCGGACACTCGTCACGTGATCGCCGAATTCCTTGGCCGCCACGACGCGCCAGCCGGCGCTCGGGACGCGGCGGGCGTGGGCCGCCTCCACGGGCGACGGGACGGGCGTCGTCTCGACCGGGGTCGCCGCGGCGCTCATGCGGCCGTCCCGGTCGTCGGGCCGGCGGCGATCGCCCGGTCCGCGACCCCGCGGCGATGGAGCGCCGTGCGGTAGATGTCGTCGAGCGACGGCACGATCGGCCGGATCGCCGTGAGTCGCAGGCCGTGCTCGACGGCGGCCGCGAGGACGGCCTGCCGGACGCTCCCCTCCTCGGCCGCCGGCCGCACGGTCAACCGCCACGCATCGGACCGCGGCTCGGGCGGCTGGACCGCCACGACGCCATGCAGCCCGCCGAGGACGCCTTTGGCGCGGGCGATGTCCGCGGGTGTCGCGAGCTCCAGGCCCACCTCGAGGGTGGCCGCGCCGTCGCCGAACAGGCTGGCGAGCCGGGCCACGGTCCCCTCGCCCACGAGCTTGCCCGCGGCGAAGATCCCGATCCGGTCGCAGACCGACTGGACCTGCGTCAGCAGGTGGCTGGAGAGCAGGATCGCCAGGCCGCGCTCCTCCACGAGCCCGCGGAGCAGGTCGAGGATCTCGACGACGCCGAGCGGGTCGATGGCGGTCGTCGGCTCGTCGAGGATGAGGATGTCGGGCGACTTCACGAGCGCGTCGGCGATCCCGAGCCGCTGGCGCATGCCCCGCGAGTACGTGTCGACGCGGTCGATCCGCCCGGTCGGTCAGGCCCACCTGGTCGAGGACCTCCACCATCGCGTCCTCCGCCTCGCGGCCGCGCAGGCCGTTCAGACGGGCCGTGTAGCGCAGGTTCTGGCGTCCGGTCATGCCCCCGTAGAAGCCCACGGCGTCGGGGAGGTACCCCACCCGGCGCTTGACCTCGCGCGGGTGGCGCGCCGGGTCCATCCCGGCCACGATCGCCTCGCCGCTCGTGGGCTCGGTGAGCCCGAGGAGCATGAGGATCGTCGTCGTCTTGCCCGCCCCGTTCTGGCCGAGCAGCCCGAAGATCTCGCCCGGCCGGACCTCGAGGTCGAGGTGGTCGACCGCGGTCAGCGAGCCGTAGCGCTTCGTCAGGCGGCGGGTCCGGATCAGCGGCTCGTCGCGTCCGTCGCGGCCCATGTCGTCTCCTCCCGTCCCGATGCCGCCGCGCCTATCGGCGGCCGTACCGGCGGAAGATCCAGCCGAGTCCGATGAGGACCAGCACGATCAACCCGACCCCGACCGCGCCCCAGAGCAGGGAGGTCTCGACGGTCACGCGGATGTCGGCACTGGAGCTCGCGGCGTCGGCCGTCGCCTTGAACGTCGTGACGTAGTCGCCCGCGATCGCCTGGCTCGACGGCGTCAGCGTCGCGGTCACCTGCACGGACTGGCCGGGCGCGACATTGACGGTCGGCTGGTCGAAGGTGACGTCCCACCCGGTCGGCGTCGACGCGGTCATCTTCACGCCCTCGACGACGGCCGTGCCGTCGTTCTGGACGACGAGCGAGACCGCGGTCGCGGACCCCGCCGATGCCTGGGCATTGAGCCGCCCGTCGGGCGTCGTCAGCGTGAGCTTGTAGGAGCCCGTGATCTCGACCGCGAGGTCCTGGTGCGCGGTCCGCTGGCCGCTGGTCACGTCGACGGCGATCGGGTAGACCCCGGCGGTGACGCCGTCCGGCGCCGTGGCCGTCACCGAGACCGGCGTCGTGCTCCCGGCCTTGACGATCGCGCTGGCGGCCTGGCTCTCGGAGCTCACTTGCGTCGTGATCGTCCACCCGGCCGGGCCGGTCGAGACACCGGTGAACGTGAGGTCCTCGGCCGTGTCGTTGTGGAGCGTCAGGTTGAAGGTGAACGTGCTGGTCGAGGGGCCCTTCAGCTGCGGGAAGTCCGTGGTCAGGCTCACTTCGCCGGCCGCCTGCGGGTTGATCCGGATGTCGAGCGGCAGCACGGTGGAACCGCCGGAGGTGGTCGCGACGACCTCGATCCGGTAGGTCTTGGCGGTGGCGGTGGCGGGCGGGGTGACATCCAGGCGGACGGCCGTCGGGGCCTTCGAGGTCGTCTGGACCCCGTCGACGACGAACCCGCCGCCGAAGAGCGAGGCCGTCCAGTCCGTCGGCGTGCCGCGCACGGAAAGGTCGACGCGGGCGGGCGACGGCGTGTCGACGGCCAGGTCGAAGCTGACCTTGGTCCCGGGCGCCACGGCGACCGCTGGATAGGGCGTCGTCAGGGTCACGGCATCGGCCGCCGACACGAGGGGCGCGCCGATGATCGACGACAAGAGCGTGACGAGGCCGAATGCGGCCAGGGTGCGTCCGAACCGAGCCATCCCGAGCGGTACCTCCTCCATCAAGCGTGCGCCGTCAGCGACACAGACGGCGGGAGTCTGCGGTGCGGAACGGGGTGGATTCAACCAACGGAAGGTGAAGACTCCTGAACCTTCCGGCCGGGTCGGTTGACGGGATGACCGTCGTCGCGCATCATGACGGGGTCACCGGTCCGCAGCGACGGCCCCGGTCGAGCGCCTCACAGAGGGACGCTCCCGGTTCGCCGCCCGGGCCACCAAGAACCACTCCGGCGATGAAACACGCCGTGGAGTGCAGCACCGGACGCGTCGTCGTCGGCCCATCACGCCGAGCGAGACGCCCCAGAAAGAACGATCAGTCACACCATGTTGTCAAGAACCGCTACCTCGTCCGTCGCCGGACGTGCCACGGCCATGCGCCGGCTTCGCCGCCGCGCTTCCGGGGCTGTCGCCAACCAGCGTTCCTATTGCGGGACGAACGGCTGCGCCAGCTTCCTCGAACTCGATCCCGGGACCGGGGTCGAGCGCTGCCCCATCTGCGGGTTCGTGCGCCGCACGCACTGACGCGCGCGGCCCGATCGGGCCCGTATCGCCCGCCGGGATGACCGGCCCGGACCGTCGCCGGGCTGCCATCCTAGGCCGATGACCCCCGAACGCCGCCTCGACCGAGCGCGCCTGGCCGAGCTCCACGCCGCCGAGCGGGCGACGTTCGCCCGCGAGCACCCGCGGTCCGCCGCGCTCCACGACCGAGCCAAGGGCTCGCTCCTCGAGGGCATCCCGATGCCGTGGATGACCAAATGGGCCTCCCCGTTCCCGCTGTTCGTCGAGTCCGCGTCCGGCGCGTCCTTCACTTGTGTCGACGGTCACGACTACGTCGACTTCTGCCTGGGCGACACCGGGGCGATGGCCGGCCACGGCCCGGCGCCGACCATCGCGGCCGTGGAGCGCCAGATGCGGCGCGGGATCACCCACATGCTGCCGACCGAGGACGCCGCCTGGGTCGGCGAGGAGTTGACGCGCCGGTTCGGGCTCCCGTCCTGGCAATTCGCCCTGTCCGCGACCGACGCGAACCGCTTCTCCCTGCGACTGGCGCGGCACATCACCGGCCGCTCGAAGGTCGTCGTGCACGACCACTGCTACCACGGGTCGGTCGACGAGGCGATCGGCGAGCTCGATGCCGACGGGCCACGTCGTCCCGGTCTGGGGATCCGTCGGGCCGGCCGTCCCGGTCGCGGAGACCACGCGGATCGTCGAGTTCAACGACATCGCCGGCCTCGAGGCGGCCCTCGCCGATGGCGACGTGGCGGCCGTGCTCGTGGAACCGGCCCTGACGAACGTCGGGATCGTGCTCCCCGAGCCGGGCTACCTCGAGGCGATGCGCGAGATCACGCGTCGCACCGGGACGCTGCTCATCAACGACGAGACGCACACGATCTGCGCCGGCCCGGGCGGCGCGACCCGCGCCTGGGGCCTCGAGCCGGACATGCTCGTCATCGGCAAGACGATCGGCGGGGGCATCCCGTCCGCGGCGTACGGCTTCAGCGCCGAGGTCGCGGCACGGGTCCACCGCTCCATCGAGGTCGCCGATTCGGACGTCGGCGGCATCGGCGGGACGCTGGCCGGGTACGCCCTCTCGCTCGCGGCCACCCGGGCGACGCTCGGCGAGGTCCTGACCGAGGACGCCTTCGAGCGCATGATCCCGCTCGCCGTCCGCTGGGAGGCGGGCGTCAACGCCGCGCTCGCGCGCGCATGACGTGCCGTGGCACGTGACGCGGCTCGGCGCACGGGCCGAGTACCACTTCATGCCGTCGCCGCCGCGGACCGGCGCCGAGCAGGCCGCCCATGCCGACCCGGACCTCGAGCAGTTCCTCCACCTCTGGGCGATGAACCGCCGCGTGCTCATGACGCCGTTCCACAACATGGCGCTGATGTCGCCGGCGACCACGGCCGCCGACGTGGACCGCCATACCGAGGTGTTCGACGCCGCGGTCGCGGCCTTGTTCGCGGACTGAGCCCTCTAGCGAGCGCCCTCGAAGGCGCGCTCGAGGCGCCGAGACTCGGCAGCGGGATCGAGCAGCATGCGGTGCTGCCGGTCGGTGGGCGCCTCGGTGTTGAGGTGCTCGATCGCGCGGTTGGTCTCGCGGACGATCCGGTCGAACTCCGAACGGAGGCGTGCCCGGCTCTCGACGGCCGCACGAGGCGCGCGTTCCAGGACCGCATCGCGCTGGGCGAGGAGCGTGCGGACCGACTTGTCCGCCTCGATCCACGGCGGGGCGTACCCCGCGCTCCGGAGCATGCGGTTGGCCATCGCCATGTTCCCGGCCAGCGCGTCGCCGTCGTCCGGCAGGGGCTCGCCCTGATGGGGCAACGCGTCGAACGCGCCGGACTCCATCGCCTCGCGGATCTGCCGCTCGATGAGGCTCTCCCACGAGGGGCCGACCTCGCGATTCCCCTCGCCGTCACGTCGGTACACGGGCATGCCGATAGCGTATCGCGGACGTGACAGACGAGCTGGCACGCCCGGTCGGTATCGTGGTCGTGTGCAGACGATCGATGGCCGCCCGGTCTATGCGGCCACGGATCTGGTCGCCTACCTGGCGTGCGACCACCTGACCCAGCTCGAACGTGCGGCCATGGCAGGCCTCATCCGGCGGCCACATGCGCGACGACCCCGACCTCGACGTCATCCGCAGGCGCGGCGTCGACCACGAGGCGCGGATCTGGGCGACCTGGAGTCCAGGACGCCACATCGTCGAGATCGAAAGGAGGCTCGATCGAGGACCAGGGCGATCGACTCCGGGCGGCCGCGGCGGAGACGGTCGACGCGATGGCGGGCGGCGCTGCAGTGGTCTACCAGGCCACGTTCTTCGACGGGACGCTGGCGCGGTCATGCGGACTTCCTGCTTCGCGTCGACGATGCGACCAGGCCGTCGATCTGGGGCCCGTATCAGCTACGACGTCGCGGACACGAAGCTCGCCCGCCATGTGAAAGCGAGCGCGGTCCTCCAGATCTGCGCTACAGGACCAGTTCGACCGTGATCCAGGGCGTTCGTCCCGAGATGGATGCACGTCGCCCTCGGCGGAAGCGCTCGATCGTCGAGCGACTGCGCGTCGCCGACTTCATGGCCTACTACCGGCAGCGCCAAGGCGCGGTTCCTCGCCACGATGACGGACAGCGCGCCTCCCACCGATCCGCCGACCGGCACGTACCCCGAGCCGGTGGACCACTGCGACGTCTGCCGCTGGGCAGCGGAGTGCTCCACCGCCGGCGCGCGGACGACCATCTCGCCTCGTCGCCGGGGATCTCGGCCCGGCAGCGGCGCGCCCTGACCGAGCACGGCGTCCCGACGCTGAGGCGCTCGGGGACCTGACCCTGCCGATGGAGCCCAGCCTCGAGGGGACGAGTACCGGCGCGCTCGAACGCGTCCACGAGCAGGCGCGATCCAGCTCGAAGGCCGTCGTGACGGGCGGATCCACTACGAGCTCCTGCTCCCGGAGGGGGATGCCGCGATCGACCCGGAACGGGGCCTCGCGTCGCTCCCGACACCGTCGCCGGACGACCTGTTCTTCGACATCGAGGCCGACCCGTACGCGTTCGACGACGGCGCTCGACTACCTGTTCGGCGTCGTCGAGGTCGACGGGACGTTCCATGCCTTCTGGTCGCGCGATGCAGGCGGCGAGTCAGTCTCGCCGGCGAGCGGCTGCCTTCGAGGCGCTCATCGACTTCGTCGTCGAGCGACTCCAGGCCGCACCCGGACCTGCACCTCTACCACTACGGCGGATACGAGCCGACCGCCCTCAAGCGGCTCATGAGCCGCACGGGACGCGCGAGACGAGGTCGACGCCTGCTCCGGGCGGCACCCTCGTCGACCTGCTTCGAGCGGTGCGCCAGTCGCGTCCGAGCCTCGGTCGAGAGCTACTCGCTCAAGCAGATCGAGACGTTCTACGGGTTCGGGCGCGAGATCGACCTCCGCCACGCGGGCCGGCATCGTCGGTCTTCGAGGAGTGGTCGAGCTCGGCGACGGCGAGCGCCGGCGGAGTCCACCTCGCCGGATCGGCGCGTACAACCACGACGACTGTCGTGAGCCACGTGCGAGCTGCGCGACTGGCTCGAGGCGCTCCGCGTCGAGCTCGCGGCCGCGACCGGACAGGAGGTCACGTCCGGGGCCGCGGCAGACCGACCTGCCGGACGAACCTCACAGACCCAGGCACGGGTGGAGATCCAGCGTGGTTCGACGGGCCGACCCGCGGTCGTGCCGATCGACCCGGCCGAACGCACCGAGGGGCAGCACGCACGCTGGCTGCTGGCGCAGCTGCTCGGTTGGCATCGGCGCGACGAGAAGGCGATGTGGTGGGTGTGGCACGGCTTCGGCAGACGCCCGAGGAGGACTCGTCGAGGAAACGCGCGATCGGCGGCTTCGAACCGACGTCCGGCTCGACGAGTGGCGCAGGGAAGAGCGGGTGCGGCGATATCGGTTCACCGACAGGACCACAAGTTCCGCGTCGCGCAGCACGCCATCGATCGGCCGGAACAGGCCGCCCACGGCGATCCCTTCGGCGAGGATGCCGGCGAGATCGTCGCCATCGACGACCGTCCACGGGACGATCGACCTCCGCGCGGTCCGAGCGACAGGCGTACCACCACCACGCGCGGTCGTCGCGTCGAAGCCGATCGGCAGTCGGCCGAGCCAGGCATCGCTGCTCGACCGGTGCGGAGTCGGTCGCTCGACGCAGGGCATCGAGGCGGACGGGCCGTATCGGCTGCCCGCGACCTTCTGCTGCGACCGGCCGCCGCGCGCCGGGGCAGGCCGCCGGGCGACCCTCGCCGGACCCGACGAGACGGACGCTCGACGCGGCTCGCCGACTGTGCCTTGGCCCTGGATGCGAGCGATCCTCGCCGATCCAGGGACCGCCCGGCACCGGCAAGACGTACACCGGCGCGCGGATGATCGTCGCGCTCGTCCGAGGCAGGACGGCGGGTCGGCGTCACCGCGACCAGCCACAAGGTGATCGCGAATCTGCTCCAGCAGATCTGGCGAGGCGGCCGAGCGACGAGCGGACGACGGTCCGGCCGATCCAGAAGTGCGAGCGCCAGGACGACGCGGCTCGACGACCCCGACGTCGTGACCGTGACCAAGGACAACGCGGCCGATGTGCGCGGCGCTCGACGACGGCCGGCGTTCGACCTCGCCGCCGGGACGTCATGGCTCTGGGTCGCCCGGCCGGACATGGCTGGAGCCGTCGACGTCCTCTTCGTCGACGAGGCCGGCCAGATCTCGCTCGCGAACGTGATCGCGATGGCGCGGGCGGCGCGCAGTCATCGTGCTCCTCGGCGACCCGCAGCAGCTCGACCAGCCGCTCAGGGCGTCGCACCCCGATGGCGCCGGAGCGCTCCGCCCTCGAGCACCTTCTCGGGGACGCGACGACGATGCCGACGGACTCGCGGCCTGTTCCTCGAGATGACCTGGCGGCTTGCATCCGGCCGTCTGCGCGTTCACGTCCGAGGTCTTCTACGACGGCCGGCTCGTGACCCATCCCACCTCGGACGCCAACGCCTGGAGGCCGGTGTCACGACCTCGACGGCGCCGGGACCCGCTCGTCGGGTGGCCAGTCGTGCTGAAGCGAGACTCGTCGACGTCGGCGCAGGAGGCGCGCCACGTGGCGGACGTCGTGTCCCGCCTCGTCGGCAAGACCTGGACAGGAGCCGTGGCGCGCCGCGCCGCATCTCGTTGGCCGACATCATCGTCGTGGCGCCCTACAACGCCCAGCGTCGGCGGCGGTCGAGGCACGCCTCGGTGCCGGCGGCGCGCCCGTGTCGGGACCGTCGACAAGTTCCAGGGCCAGGAAGGCGCCGTCGCGATCTACTCGATGGCCAGCTCGAGCCGAGACGACGCGCCGAGGGACATGGACTTCCTGTACAGCCGCAACCGCCTGAACGTTGCGGTCTCGCGCGCTCGTGGCGTCGCGATGGTGGTCGCGAGTCCGGCGCTCCTCGACGCGAGTTGCCGAACGCCCGAGCAGATGCGGCTCGTTGACGCCCTGTGCCGCCTCGTCGAGACGGCATCCTCTCAGGAGCGCGACACCCTTGGCGGCATCGAGGTGCTGACGCTCGGCCTCGACTGAGCCGCGCGGGACGAGCGGACGAGCGGCCAGGGGCCGCGCCTATCATCCGGCGACCATGGAAGGGATCCTCACGCTTCCCGAGCCGCGCCTGCAGGCGTTGCGCCGTCGCACGGTCTGGTCGCTCGTGGCCGGCGTCGCGCTCGGGAGCACCGGGCACATCGCCGCGGTCACCGTGTCGTCGATCGCGGCCGAGAGCCTCGGCGGCTCGGCGATCTGGGCCGGCGTGCCCGGGGCCGCCGTGGTCCTCGGGGCCGCCGGCGGCGCCTTCGGCCTCGCCAACGTCATGGTCCGGCGCGGACGCCGGTTCGGGCTCAGCCTCGGCTACTCGATCGGGGTGCTCGGGGCGCTGATCGCGGTCGTGGCGATCGTCGGCGGGTCGCTGCCCGGCATGCTCGTCGGGACGGTCCTCGTCGGGTTCGGCAACGCCTCGAACCAGCTGTCGCGGTACACGGCCGCGGACCTCTACCCCGACCACCGGCGAGCCTCGGCGATCGGCCTCGTCGTGTGGGGCGCCACCGTCGGCGCCGTGGTCGGACCGAACCTCGTCGCGCCGTCGAGCGACTTCGCGATGTCGATCGGCCTGCCCGAGCTCGCCGGGCCGTACCTGGTCCCGATCATCTTCGTGGGCGCGGCCGCGATCCTGAGCTTCGTCCTCCTGCGACCCGACCCGTACCAGCTCGCCGATACGTCCTCGCACGAGGATCTCGCCGCGACCCACGGGTCGTACGCGGCGTCCCTGGCCTCGGTCCTGCGGCGTCCGCACGTCTCGGTCGCCGTCGTGGCGCTGGTCATCGGCCAGGTCGTGATGACCCTGATCATGACGATGACCCCGATCCACATGACGATGCACGGCCACGGCCTCGGCGACGTGGGGATCGTCATCAGCGGGCACACCTTCGGGATGTTCGGGCTCTCGCCGATCTCCGGGCGGCTCACCGACCGGTTCGGGAGCCCGCCGGTCATGTTCGCGGGTCTCGGGACGATCGCGGCCGCGTCGCTGATGGCGGCGGTCGCCCCGCCGGACGGCGGCCTGCTCCTCTTCCTGGCGCTCTTCCTGCTCGGATACGGCTGGAACCTCGGCTACGTGGCGGGGTCCACCCTCCTGACGACCGGCCTCGGCCTGGCGGAGCGCACGAGGGTCCAGGGCTTCACGGACGCGCTGATCTGGAGCTCCGCCGCGGCGGCGAGCCTGACCTCCGGCATCGTCCTCGCGACCGCGGGCTTCGCGACGCTCGGGCTCATCGGCGCCGCGATGGTCATCGTGCCCGCGTGGCTGATCCTCTCGCGCCGCGCGGCGCTCTCGACCTGATCAGCCGCCGCCGATCTCCCGCTGGACCCACGCCGCGAGGACCCGCGCGCAGTCCTCGACCTCGCGGAGCGGGACGTACTCGTCGGCGCTGTGGGCCACCTTCACGTCCCCGGGGCCGAAGATCACACACGGTGTCCCGCCCACGTTGACGAACATCTGCATGTCGGCGCCGTACGGCTCCCCGAGGAGCGCGGGGCGACGGCCCGTGACGGCCTCGGCGATCGCGGCGAGACCCACGGGCAGCGGATGGTCGGACGGCACCCGAGCGGACCCGAAGCGGCCGCCGGTGATCTCGACGGTGGCGGGATGCTCGCGAAGGAAGTCGTCCTCCGCGCACGCGGCTGCGATGACCGCCCGCAGCTCGGCTTCCGCCTCCGCGGCGCTCTGCCCGAGCCGCACGCCGTACCGTCCGTCGGCCACGACCCGGTCGAGGACGGTGGACGCCCACTCCCCGCCCGACACGATCCCGACGATCGTCGGGTACGGGAGCCCCAGGACGGTCATCAGCGGATCGGTCTCGGCCGCGTTGCGTCGCGTCTCGTCCGCCTCGAGCGCGCGAACGAGGGTGAACAGCTTGTCGAGCGCGGACACACCCTCGCGGCGCTGCGATGCGTGGGCGGCTCGCCCCGGAACGGTCAATCGGAACGTGATCGCGCCGGCATGGGCCACGACGATGTCGAGGTTCGAGGGCTCCGGGATGATCGCGAGGTCCCCGGTGACGCCCGCACGGATCGCCGCCAGAGTCCCCTGGCCGCCGTCCTCCTCCGAGGGCACCAGCGCGACCACGAGCTCGCCGGCGAGCCGCGCCAGCTCGCCGGACGCACCGAGGGCGCGAACGGCCGCGAGGATCGCCGCCACGCCGCCCTTCATGTCGTTGGCGCCCCGTCCGTAGACGCGGCCGTCGCGGAGGTCGCCGTCCCACGGACCCGTGGTCCAGGTAGCAAGGTCCCCTGGCGGCACCACGTCGAGATGGCCCGACAGGATCAGGCGGCGGCCACCCACGGCCCCGGCCCGTCCGATGACGACAGGGAGCGCGGTGCGGGCCATCTCCTCGCCCGGCCAGTCCCGGTCCGCGCGGACCGATGCCGGGTCCGGTGCGACCACGTCGACCGCCAGGCCGAGGTCGCGCAAGGCGTCGGCGGCCCAGGCGGCGACGGCCTCCTCGGAGCCGGTGATGCTCGGGATCCGGACCAGCGCCTGGAGGTCGGCGAGCAGTCGCCCGCGATCGACCGACCCGGCGACGGACGCCGCACCTTCAGCCAGGCGCTCCACGTCAGCCACGGAGGATCGGTCGCGTCATGCAGGTCGGCCCGCCCGACCCGTTGATCCCGATCTCGGTGGCCGGATACGTGTGGACCTCGCACCCGGCCGCCGCGAGCGCCGCCGCGGTGTGCGGATTGCCCTCGGCCAGGATGACCACGCCCGGGCGGACCGCCAGGACGTTGCAGCCGAGCGTCGGGAACTCCTCGTCGGGCACGGTCACGAGCCTGATCCCCAGCTCGTCGAGCAACTGCCAGAGGCCCACCGGGAGCAGCGGCAGGAAGACCACGGCGAGGTCGTCGGCGACGGGCGAGATGACCGACATCAGGTGGATGAGCTCGGCCGGGCCGCGCCAGTACGGCACGTCGAAGATCCGCACGTCGTCGCCCACGAGCGCCGCGAGCTGGCGCGCTCCCGCATCGTTGGTGCGCAGCGTCCGGCCGATACAGAAGAGATCCGGACGCAGCCAAAGCGTGTCGCCGCCCTCGACCGTGCCGGGCGCCTCGATCCGGCCGATGGTCGGGATGCCCGCGGCTTGCGTCCAGGCCTCCAGCGCCGCCGGCTCCATGGCGCGGTTCGGCTTCCCGGGTCGGAGCGGGATGGCCCCGCGGTCGGTGACCAGCAGCGGGTCGAACGTATAGACGAGGTCCGGACTGGCGATCTCGTCCTCGAGCACGTGGACCGTCGGCCCGAGTGAGACCAGCAGGTCGACGAACGCATCGTGCTCGCGACGAGCCACGTCCAGGTCGACCGGGTGCAGGAACCCGTGGGCCGGATCGTCGAACGCGGCCCCGAAGGCCGGCCCTGGCCGCTTCACGAGCACGTCACGCAGCGGCGCGGACATGCTCTGGGCACCGAACGTCCGGGCGGTCGTGGTCACCGACGCAGGATAGCGAGCCGCGGAAGGCATGAAGCGACGACCGGCGACGGTCATCCACGGACCCGCTCGAAGTCCCATTGGCGGGCATCACGAGCGGCTTGTACCCTTCGCCCATGCCTGCCTACGCCGTGACGATGCGCATCCAGCCCGTCCGGCCCCACCGAGCCGAGCCGTCGCGCGCGTACGGCGAGCTCGCGAGCGCGAGCGATCGACACCCGACGGCCGAGGTCGTGGACCTCGTCGGGACCTCGATCGACGAGCGCGTCGCCGGCTGGTGGTCGGCTGTCGCCGAGACCTGGGCGCAGACGACGTTCTTCCTGTTCGACCCGGAGAGCTGGCGCTGAAGACCGCTCCACGTCGCGCGGCCGCCCTCTCCGCCGTCGCCGCCGTGTTCGCGCTGCTCGTCTCGGTCGTCCCGGCCGGGGCAGCCAGCGCCCCCGTCCAGGGTGCCGCTCCCGCGGTCCCGGCCGCCGTCGGCGCGAGCCTCGTCCCGGTCGCCTCCGGCCTCGACCGCCCGGTGTTCGTCACGAACGCTCATGACGGCTCTGATCGCCTCTTCGTCGTCGAGCAGCCCGGCCGGGTCCGGGTCATCGACAGCGGCGGCACGCTCCTCCCGACCCCGTTGCTGGACATCAGCAGCTCGGTGGCGTCGGGCGATGAACAGGGCCTCCTCGGCCTGGCGTTCCACCCGAAGTTCACGACCAACCGCAAGTTCTACGTCTATTTCACGAACGTGCGCGGCGACATCGCGGTGAACCAGTACCGGGTGTCGGCGTCGGATCCGAACGTCGTGGAGCCCGGCAGCGGGATCCGGATCATCACGATCGACCATCCCCCGGCGAGGAACCACAACGGCGGGATGCTGGCGTTCGGCAAGGACGGCTACCTGTACATCGGGACCGGGGACGGCGGGAGCGCCGGTGACCCCGGCAACCGCGCGCAGAACAAGGACGTCCTCCTTGGCAAGATCCTGCGCATCGATGTCGATCACGGCGGGGGCTCGCGGCACTACTCCAGCCCCAAGACCAACCCGTTCGTCGGCAGGGCCGGGCGGAACGAGATCTGGTCGTACGGTCTCCGCAACCCGTGGCGCTTCTCGTTCGACCGCGTGACCGGCGACATCTGGATCGGCGATGTCGGGCAGAACCGCTACGAGGAGATCGACCGAGGCAAGCGGACGACCACCGCCACACGCAACGGGCGGGGCGCGAACTACGGCTGGCGCGTGATGGAAGGCAACCACTGCTACCGCCCGAGCTCCGGCTGCAACCGGTCCGGCAAGGTCCGGCCGATCTCCGAGTACTCGCATGCGAGCGGTCGATGCTCGGTCGTCGGCGGCTATGTCTACCGCGGCACGATGTCGCCCGGACTCGCCGGGCGCTACATCTTCGGCGACTTCTGCGCGGGGCAGATCCGCTCGCTCTCGCGAACGGCGACGACCGGATCCCGGTCCAACGTCCTGCTCTCGACCGGTCTGATGATCACGTCCTTCGGCGAGGACGAGGGCGGCGAGATCTACGTGACGGACCTCGGCGGGTCGGTCAACCGCATCTCTGCCAGCTGACGGCCCGGCCCTACCTTCGCCGGTCGGGCCCCGTGGTATCGTTGCGGTGTCAACGACCCGGTATCCCCTGTCCGAGGGTGTAGCATCTCAGCGCCATGACCGTCACCAGACCAGCCGACCGCCGGCTCACCGCCCACGACGCGCGCCTCGCGCCGTGGCGCTCGTTCCTCCAGGCGCATGCCCGAGTGGCGCGGCGCCTCGATGACGAGCTTCGCGCCGAGCACGATCTGTCGGTCGCCGAGTACGACGCGCTGCTCAACATCGCCGAGGCACCGGCCAGGCGGATCCGGATGAGCCAACTCGCGGACCGGGTCGTGCTGAGCAAGAGCGGCGTCACCCGTCTGATCGACCGGCTCGTGGAGGATGGCCTCGTGGAGCGCAGCGCGTGCGTCTCCGACGCGCGCGGTGCCGAAGCCGTCCTGACCGAGGCCGGACTCGCGCGTCTGCGGGCGGCGTCCCGCACCCACCTCCGAGGCATCGAGGACCACTTCCTCGACGTCATCGACCCCGCGGATCTCGACGTGGTGGGGCAGGCCCTCCAGGCCGTCGCCGACCGAGCCGGCGCCGGTCCGACCGACCCCGGCATCTGCGCGCCCGACGCCGCCGCACCGGACGTCGCCGCGCGGCGCTGACCGGTCGTGCCCGGGCGCCTGTACGTCGGGACGAGTGGCTTCGCGTATCCCGGCTGGGCGCCGCGCTTCTATCCGGCCGGTCTGCGCGGCGACGGATTCCTGACCCACTACGCGTCGCGGCTGTCCGCCGTCGAACTGAACAACACGTTCTACCAGCAGCCGTCCGCGGCCAAGGTCGCCGCCTGGCTGGCCGCGACTCCGACGACCTTCCGGTTCGTGGTCAAGGCGCAGCGCGGCGGGACCTATCGCTCCTTCGCCGAGCCGACGCCCGGCCTGCCGTGGCTGACCGACCCGTACCGCGCCTTCGGGGAACGGCTGGGCGCCGTCCTGTTCCGCGTGCCCGACGGGTCGCGCCGCGATGACGCGCGTCTCGCGGCCTTCCTCTCGGCGTGGCCGCGCGACCTGCCCCTGGCGATGGAGTTCCAGGATCCGGGCTGGCACGTCGACGAGACGTTCGCCGCCCTGAGCGCCGCCGGGGCCTCGCTGACCACGACCGAGCTCCCCGAGGACGAGACGCCGCCGACCATCCGCCGCATCGGGCGGTTCCTCGATCTGCGGTTGCGCCGCCACGACTATTCGGCGGCCGAGCTGTCCGCGTGGGCCGCCCGTCTGGAGCCGTTCCTCGCCGATGGCGTCGATGCCTTCGTGTTCTTCCGCCACGACGACAGCGGGCGCGGACCCGAGCTGGCGCTCGAGCTCTCCGAACGGCTCATGGATGTGGCGCCGGGCGCCTGAGGGAGGGCGCGTCGCGGGTGGCGCCGGGTCGGTGCGCGCTGCTACGATCGGTCGATGACGGCGGCACCGATCATCCTGGTCCCGGGGTTCTGGCTCGGTGCGTGGGCGTGGGACGAGGTCGGCGCCACGCTTCGAGCCGCCGGCCACGACGTGACGGCCCTGACCCTGCCCGGCCTGGAGTCGGCCGACGTCGACCGCTCGACGATCCATCTCGTCGACCACGTCGACGCGATCGTCGACGCCATCGAGGCCGCCGATCGGCCGGTCGTCCTGGCCGTCCACAGCGCGAGCGGGTTCAGCGGCTACGCCGCGAGCGACCGCGTGCCGGAGCGGATCGCCGCGATGGTCTACGTCGACACGGCGCCAGGCAAGGGAGCGCTCGACCCGGACTTCGCAGACGTCGAGAAGCCGATGGTCTGGGATGACATCGTGGCGGAGGAGAACCTCGACGGCCTGACGACGCGCAGAAGGAGACCTTCCGCCAGCGGGCCGTCCCGGTGCCGGGCAGCCTGATCCGCGAGAGCGCCGAGCTGACGAACGACGCCCGCCGCGACATCCCGAGCACCTTCATCTGCACGGGGTTCTCCGCCGAGGCGTACCAGCAGTACGCCAGGGAGCATCCGGAATGGGCGTTCCTCGCCGGCATCCCCGAGCTGCGCGACACGACCTGGATCGACCTGCCCACGAGCCACTGGCCCATGTGGTCGCGGCCGGCCGAGCTCGCCGCGATCATCGGCGACGTCGCCACGGCGCACGGCTCCGACCGCTAGCCCCTCGCGCGGTCGCCCTCGGCCGGGCCGAAGAACACGACGAGTTCCAGGCGCTCCGTGATGTCGTGGAACCGATGCGGGACGGTGGCGGCCACGAACACCAGGGAGCCGGCGCGCACGGTCCGCTCCTCGTCGCCGACGGTGACCGTCGCGGCGCCGCGGGCGACGTAGTAGAGCTCGTCCTCCGTGTGCGGCGACTGGGGGTCCGTCCCGCCGGCCTCGATCACGTACAGGCCCGCCGACAGGTCGGGGACGCGGAGGAACTCCTCATACAGCACCCCGCGGTCCACGCGTCGTCGCTCGATCTCGTCCAGCTCCCAGGCTTCCATGGATCAACCCTCCTGCTGACTCGATGGCGGTGGTGTTCGCCGCCGCGGGCGACTCGCCGAGGAGTTCGGCCGCCGCGCGGTCCCGGTCGGCATCGCTGTCGAATGCGAGGAGCAGCATGCCCGTCCCGGCGACGAGGCGGAGGGCCGGTCGGGCGCCGCGGAGTGGGTAGACCGCCCCCGACGACAGGCGTCGGAGCTCCCCGAGGCCCACGGCGACGCCCTCGGGGCGGCCCTGACGTTCGATGATGAGGGTGGAGTCCGGCTCCACGCCCGTGACGACGGTCTGGAAGCGCAGCAGGTCGGCGGCGGCCTCGCGGACGTGGAGCGGGCCGGCGGCGGTCCGCAGGATCCCCGTGACCCGCAACGGGATCCGCCCGTCCACCGGCAGGCTCCTCGCCGGCTCTGGCAGCGGGCTGCGAGGCGCGGCGGTAGATGAGGTATCCCCCGGCGACCCCGACGAGGATGACGCCGGCCAGGATCCCGCAGATGGCCGCGATGCCCAACGCTGCCACCGCGCCATGCGGCGCGTCGCCCTCGTCGAGGACGTAGTGCGGGCTGACCGTGATGCCGAGGCCATCGAAGTCGAGGCCGGTCGTCGTCGTGGCTTCGCTCACGGAGTGCTCGTCGCGGTGGAGGACGCCCGTGAACGTGGCCGGCAGGAACTCCGGTGACTCGGTCGTGACCACGACCACCCCGCGCAACGTCGTCGGGTCGTAGACCAGGACGTCGTACGAGTCGATCTCCGCGTCGTCGCACGTCCCGTCGACGTCGGCGTCGTGGGAGCAGACCGGGTACCAGTCGGCGGACTGGGCACCGGCGATCGTCACCGGGGCGCCGTCGCCGGGGAGCGCGGCAAGATCGGCCGAGGTGGACGGCGTGGCGACGCCCACCGTCGCGTCGACGTAGCGCTGGTCGTCGAGCACGATATCGAGCGCGGCGATCGTGTCGGAGAAGTACTGCCGATCCTCGGCGACGTACGTCGGATCCACGTGCACCTGCCCCGCGCGGCGCACCTGGAACACGTCGGTCGGTGGACGCTGCGAGCGCACGGTCACGCCGGCACGGGTCGTCGGGTCGACGAGGAAGTAGTACCAGGCGGCCGTCGCCTCGCCGTCGTCGCGGACGTCGTTGGCGTTGGTGTCGAAGTAGGTCTCGACGTAGCCGCTCGACACCGAGCCCGACATCGCCGCGAAGGCGTGGTTCCCGAGGTCGGTCTCGCCGACGGCCGGCCCGAGCACGCGAGCGATCGGCGCATCGGCGGCTTCGAGCCCGCTGCTGACCAGGAGCCCGGCGAGGAACACCAGCCCGGCCGCGACCGCGATCGACCCCGGCCGGACGCCGAGCGGGTCGCTGGTGGAGCGGCGCGTGAACAGTCGAGCGAAGCGGTCCGCTCGGTCGGCGAGGGCGCCGGCGCCGGAGATCAGGCGGTCGATCATCGTGCCTCCGCCGGGAGGGTAGCAGGGCGCCATCGGTGCTCGATACGGCGTCCTGCCGTAGCATCCTGCCGATGCCGATGCCCTTGCGACCACCCACGGGACGTCCATTCCGTTGGCTTGCGGTCATGCTCGTCGCGCGTCCTCGCGGCTGGCTGCACGCTGGTCGAGCCCTCGTCGACGGTCCGTCCGTCCGCGACGATCGCGCCACCGTCGCCCAGTGCGTCACCGGCGCCGACCCCGCCGGCCACGACCACCCCGGTCCCGACCGTGACCGCCGCGCCGGCGAGCATCCGGCTCGACAAGGTCGCCGAGGGCTTCGACCAGCCGCTCGATGTCGCCGTCCCGGAGGACGGCACCGGGCGGATCTTCGTCGTCGAGCAGGGCGGGCGGATCCGGATCGTGCGTGACGGGACCGTCGACCAGACGCCGTTCCTCGACATCAGCGACCGCATCAGCGCCGGCGGCGAGCGGGGCCTGCTCGGGATGGCGCTGCATCCGGACTATCCCAGCGACGGCCGGATCTTCGTCGACTACACGGACAAGGACGGCAACACGGTGGTCTCTTCGTTCGAGACGTCGCTCGACGCGGACGTCATCGATCCGGGCACCGAGAAGGTCCTGCTCCGGGTCCAGCAGCCCTACCCCAACCACAACGGCGGTTCGGTCGTGTTCGGGGGCGACGGGATGCTGTACATCGGGATGGGTGACGGCGGGTCCGGCGGCGACCCGCAAGGGAACGGCCAGAACCTCGGGACGATGCTCGGCAAGATCCTGCGGATCGATGTGGACGTGGCAGCCGGGAACGACGGCCCCTACGCGATCCCCGAGGACAACCCGTACGCCGACGGCGCGGACGGCGCTCGACCGGAGATCTGGGCGAGCGGGCTGCGCAACCCGTGGAGGATGCGGTTCGACGGGGCCACCGGCGACCTGTGGGTCGGTGACGTCGGGCAGGCGGCCTGGGAGGAGGTCGACGTGATCCGGGCGGGCACCGGTGGACTCGACCTGGGATGGAACGTCATGGAGGCGACCCACTGCTACCAGCCCGCCCAGGGCTGCGACCAGACGGGTCTCACGTTGCCCGTCGCGGAGTACGGGCACGATCTCGGGTGCGCGATCGTGGGCGGCGTCGTGGTCCATGACCACACGATGCCGACGATCGACGGGCGCTACATCTTCTCGGACGACTGCACCGGCAACATCTGGGTGATCGATACGGGGGGCGCGGCCTTGCGGGATCCGACGCTCGTGCTCGACAGCGGGCGCGCCATCAGCGCCATCGCGCAGGACAGCACCGGCGCGGTCTACATGACCGACCTGGGCAGCGGCGAGCTGCTGCGGGTGGCGGAGGCCGGAAGCTAGACGAGCGGCGGGGGCTCGGGCCCGGCGTCGCGCTGTCAGGCGATTGTGATGTCCCGGGGAGGTCCTGTAGCCCGCCGACTCTCGCCGGTCGCAGAGATTGATGACCCGCCCCGATACCGGGGCATCACACGACCAGTGGGGTGACCCACCTGGGATGGAGGTTGGATATGAGCATCATCGCGTGGATCGTCCTTGGGGCGATCGCCGGGTACATCGCCGGCTTCCTCGTCAAGGGTGACGAGGGTCTCGGGGTCATCGGCCACATCGTGCTCGGCATCGTCGGCGCCCTGGTCGGCGGGTTCCTTGCCAGCGTCCTCTTCGACTCGCACCCGATCGATGGCGCCCTCGACGTCAGCTCGATCGTCGTGTCGGTCATCGGTGCGGTCATCGTCGTGCTCGTCGTCGGCGCGGTCACCGGGCGGCGGAGCGTCGGCCGAGGGTCGATCTAGCTCTCGCGAACACCTGCACTCGCGAACACATGGGACACCCGCCCCGGCCCAGGGCGGGTGTCCTCCTCTGTCGGCGACAACGGCATCCTTCTGCAAGGTCCTGCCGCGTCCCTGAAGCCTGACCGAGGCCCCGCCACCCGCACGGTGAGCGGCGTCGGCCCCCGTGCCACTGGGGGTTCCGGGGGCCGACTTGCTCGTTGCCAACGACGGGAAGCGCTTCTGACGGAGCGCTCGCCACCCGTCATCTCCGGCAAGCGGCCGGTCAAGGAGGACCTGGATCATGACCACCACGATCGCCACACCATCGAACAGCCCCATCGACGGCGCCGCCGAGACCGTTCGCTCGGTCGCCGGCAGCGTCGCCGCCCGAGTGCCGGAAGCGGCGTCCACGACACGCGACGTCCTCGTCGAAGCCGATCGGCGGCTGCGCACCGGGTCGGACCAGATGCTCGCGATCGGCGCCGCGCTGTCGTTCGGCCTCGCGATGGGCCTCCTGCTCGGTGGGGCCGGCCGGCTGCTCGTGGCCGCCGCGCTGGCACCGGCCGCCGCGATGGGACTCCGCCTGATCGACCGCGAGACGGCGGGTATCCGCGGGCCGCGGGTCGACCACCCGCTGAACCAGCTGCAATACCGCTGATAGCGCGGACGGCGCCACGACGTCCGGCGCGACACGGCTCGAGGACTACGGTCGTGGCACGCCACCCATCCAGGGCGGCACCCCACCGGAGGAGCACACCATGGACGAGGCCAAGAAGACCTATCGCGAGACCGAACAGGACGCGAAGGAGACGTGGCGCCGCTCCGACGGCGACGAGGATCTCGGCGACAAGGTCGGCAACGCCGGGGACGAGATCCGCAAGGACCTCGGCAACGCCGGCGACGACGTGCGCCGGGAGACCGACCGCGTCGCCCAGCCGCCGCGCTGACCGGACCCGATCCGATGATGAGCCCCGGTTCCCCCCGGGGCTCATCGCGCGCCCACGGGACGACGGGCATGGACGCCGACCGGACCTTCCTCGAGATCCTCTCGCATGAGATCCGCACGCCGATCACAGCCCTCTACGTCGGGACTCGCCTCCTGGCCGATCGGGACCTCTCCGACGGGTACCGCCGCGCGGTGACGGGCGACCTCGTCATCGAGGTCGAGCGCCTCTACCGTCTCGTGGAGGATCTCCTGGTCCTCGGCCGGCTGGAGCGAGGCGCGCTGGAGCCGGAGCGGCTGCCGGTCGCCCTGGGCCGGGTCGCCCTCGACGCCATCTCGGCCGAGGACGCCCTCGCGCACGACCAACGGATCTCCTACACGGGCCCACGCGACCTCGCCGCGGACGCGGCCGATCCGGCCCTGGTGCGGCACGTGGTTCGAAACCTGCTCGACAACGCGCTCCGGGCCAGTCGCCCACACGACCTCGTCGAGGTCGTCGTGGCGAGCACGGAGCACGAGGTCTCGGTCCGCGTCCTCGACCACGGGGATGGCGGCCTGGGCGGCGCGGCGGCGTTCTTGCTGTCCCCCGGACGCGACGGCCACCCAGGCCCAGCGCGCCGGCGGCGGTCTGGGCCTGCTCGTCATCGGCCGGCTGGTCGAAGCGATGGGCGGGCGGGTCTGGGCCCGGCGGCGAGACCCGCGCGGTGCGGAATTCGGGTTCGCCCTGCCCCGGTCCCCGAACTAGCGAGGCTCGGGCGTCGGCGGGCGTGGCGCCGAGAGTTCCGCGGCCTCCATGGGCACGGGCCGGATGAAGGAGACGTGCCGCCCGGGCCCATCGCCGTCCTTCACGAGCCGGAACTCGACAGGGCGGTCCGGGCCGCCGTCGCCGGGTCGCACGATCGACGTGCTGTGGAGCTCGCCGGTGTCGCGCAGCAGCTGCAGGATCCACGGGACCGCCGCCCCATAGTCCGGGACGGTGAAGTCGCCGGGCACCCGGGCGCGCAAGCCGGGCAGGTCCACACCCAGCAACCGTAAGGCCGCGCCGTTCGCCTCGACGTAGTGGCCGTCGTCGTCGACGACGACCCGGGCGGTCGCCGGGTCCTCCCACCAATGCGGCCCGCGCCCGAACGGGCTGAACCGGCCGTCGCGGTAGACGTACCAGGCGACGCCGACGAACGAGGCGAGGGCCTCCTGCGGCCGGACGACCGCGCGCGGGAAGATCGGGCGAAGCGCGCGCTGGAGGGCGGCCGGCGTGTCCCCGGACACGGAATCGAACGTCTGCCGCACGAGCGAGGCGAACAGCACGTCCTCGGGCGGGAAGCAGAGCAAGGCGACGTCGCGGACGACCAGCGGCGTGTATGGCACGAGGGGCCCCTCTCCTCAGATCAGCCACGAACGCGACCCGCACTCTCCCGGCGGTCGTCGACCCGGATCGCGTCTCGGCGGTAGCGTCGCGGGCGCGACGTCGGACGTCAAGCCGCTCGCTCCTGGGTCCGCTGGCGCCGAGGCGCGGCCGCGTCGCCCGGTCGACTCGAGCCGGCCCCGACCGGCTACTGGCCGGAGGCCAGCACCTCGCGATCGGTCGGCGGCGCGTCCGCCGACCCGGGCGTCGGCGAGCCGCGTGACGCCATCGTCCGGCGTGCCGCTGCCCTCGCCGACCATGGTCTGGTACACCGCCTCGTACCCGTCGGTCATGCGCTGCGCCGAGAACCGCTCGAGGACGGACGCGCGGATCGCCGCGCGATCGAGGCCGTCCACGCCGTCGACCTTGAAGGCGAGCTGGCCGATGTCGTCGCCGAAGAAGCCGTCGATGCCGTCGCGGATGATCTCCGGGAGGCCGCCGATGCGCCGGGCGATGACCGGCGTCCCGCAGGCGAGCGCCTCGATCGCGACGAGACCGAACGGCTCCGGCCACGAGCCGGGCATCAGGGACGCGTAGCTCTCGGCGAACAGGCGATCGCGGTCCGCCTGGTCGAGCTCGCCGAGGAACTCGACGTCGCGAGCCGGCGGCCCGGAGGGCCGGCTGGAACACGTCGGTCGTTGTAGTCCCGCTCCGGCGGGTTGGGTCCGATCTTCGCCGCGATCCGCAAGGGCCGCCCGGCCTTCTGGGCGATCTCGATCGCCTCCACGATCCCCTTCTCGGGCGCCACGCGCCCCACGAAGCACAGGGCGTCGCTCCGTCGCCGCTCGAACGGGGCGTCCGTGAGGGTCAGGCCGTTGTGGACGACCGTCCAGGGCACCTCGGGATGGGTCGACGCCTGGTTCGTGGCTGATCGCGACGAGCCCGTCCGGAGGGTCGCGGAAGGCGTCCACGCGCCCACGGGAGGTCGAGCCGGCCGTGGAACGTGGAGACCACCGGCACGGGCGAGACCCGCGCGAGCAGGAGGCTCGACCACTCGAGGTGGGAGTGGATGACGTCGAACTCGGCGGCGTGGTCCAGCACCTGGTGGATCGTCGAGAGGAAGTACGGGCAGGGATTCGCCGGTGTAGCCGATGGGCCGGAGGGCCTCGGGTACGGTCGCGACATGCCGACCGGCGACCGCGGAGTCGCCGCTCGCGAAGGTCGTCACCTCGTGACCACGACGGTCGAGCTCCTGCACGAGCTCGAAGACGATCCGCTCGGTCCCGCCGTACGCGCGCGGAGGGACCCGTTCGAACGGGGGCGCGACCTGGGCGATGCGGAGCGGGTGGGTCATGGGGCGATACCTCTGCGGATGATAGCCCCGGTGGTCACCATGGCCCGCGAAGCGAACCTACGGTATGGTCGGACCCGCAGTCGCCGCATCACACGGCCGAGCCAGCTGCCTCTCAGTCGCATGACAGTGACGAACGGCGCTCGGCGGCCACGGGAGGTCCGCGCTTGACGGCATCATCGGGCGACCGGCGCGCCATCACGAAGCATGTCCGCGCGACGCTTCGACGGACCGGGGACGACCTGCCGCGTCTCGGACGGATCCGACCCAGCGCCGGGCCAGGCCATCGCCATCGGCATCGTGATCGGGCTCGCCGGGATCGTCACCAAGGCCTTCGTCAACGCCCTCATCGGCGGTGAGACCGGGTTCATCGTCCTGACCGGTGCGGTCGTGCTCGCGGCCTGGGTCGGCGGCCGACCGGGCGGCCTGAGCGCGACGCTGGTCGCGGGGATCGCCAACGCGCTGCTGTTCGTCGGATCGACCGATCCGACCTTCACGCTGACCGGCCTCGATCTCGCCCGCCTGTCGCTCTTCCTCCTGGGCGGCGTCATCGTCTCGCTGCTGATCGCCTCCCTGCGGTCGTCGCGCGACCGCCTCACGACGTCGCTGACCGAGGTCGGCGCCATGGCCGCCGCCCTCGAGCGTCGCGACGAGCGCCTCGAGCTGGTGCTCGGGGCGTCGGGCACCGGGTTCTGGGAGTGGGACATCCGGGACGGCAGCCTGACGTGGTCCGAGGCGATCTACCGCCAGCACGGGCTCGAGCCCACGGATCATGCCCCGACCTTCGAGGAGTACCTCGGGTCGATCCACCCGGACGACCGCGACACCTTCCGGACGACCATCGAGGAGACGCTGGCGGGCGGCACGTCGTTCAGCCTCGAGTTCCGCCTCCTGTGGCCCGACGACTCCGTCCACTGGACCCACGGCGTGGGCCGGGTGTTCCGCGACGCGCGGGGCGCGCCGATCCGGATGGTCGGCACCGGCACCGACATCACCGAGGGCCGGCGGCTTGCGGAGGAGCGCGACCGCCTGCTGGCCGAGGAGCGACGCGCTGGGACGTTCCGCGAGGCCTTCGTGGAGGTCATCTCGCACGAGCTCCGCACGCCCATCACGACGATCCTCGGCCTGACGCATGTCCTGAACCGGCCGGGACGGGTCGCCGATCCGGCCGAGCAGGCGGTGCTGATCGACGACATCAACGTGGAGTCCGAGCGGCTGCACCGCCTCGTCGAGGACCTGTTGGTGCTGACCCGCGCGGAACGCGGCGAGTTCGCCATCGAGGCCGAGCCGGTGGAGTTGCGCCGTCTCCTCACGCGCGTGGTCGAGCGCGAGGCCGCCCGGCTTCCCGGGATCGTCGTCGAGTCCGACATCCCGCCCGACCTCCCGGTCGTCGCCGGCGAGGAGATCTACATCGAGCAGATCGTGCGCAACATGCTGTCGAACGCGGCCAAGTACACCCCGCTCGGCACCAAGGTCGTGGTCCGCGCGGAGCGACAGGAGGACCAGGTCGCCGTCCGGGTGCTCGACGCCGGCCCCGGGATCGACCCGGAGACCGCGGATCACGCCTTCGAGCTGTTCTACCGCGATCCCGTCCGGGCTCGGTCCGTCGCCGGGAGCGGGATCGGCCTCTTCGTCTGCGCCAGCCTCGCCGAGGCGATGGGCGGCAGGATCTGGGCGCGACCGCGACCCGACGGTGGGTCGGAATTCGGGTTCAGCCTGCGAGTGCTCTCCGATGACGAGACACTCGCCGCGAGCCCGACCGGGGCGCCGGAGGCCATCGCCGAACGCGTCGGCTGAGCGCGGCCTCAGCGGCGGGGAGTACCGGGCTCCAGGCTAGAGGGCGGCCGGGTCGAGCTTGTCGGGGTCGACACCGAGCGTCCTGATCGCCTTGGCCGCCTTCGAGGCGTCCATCGCCCCGCAGCGCGCGAGGGCGGACAGCGTGGCGGCGGCGATGTGCGGCGGGTCGATCTCGAACAGCGTCCGCAAGGCCTCCCGCGTGTCGCTCCGGCCGAAGCCGTCCGTGCCCAGGGCGACGTAGTGCGGCGGCAGCCACCGGCTGACCATGTCCGGCAACGCCTTCATCCAGTCCGTCGCGGCCACGATCGGGCCGCCGTCGAATGGCAGGACCTGGCTCACGACCGGGACGCGCGGGGCCTTCGCGTCGGGCTGGAAGCGGTTCGCCCGCTCCGCCTGGAGCGCCTCGCGGCGCAGGAGCGGGAACGACGGCGCGCTGTAGACCTCCGCGGCGACGCCGTACTGCTCCGCGAGGAGGTCGCGGGCCGCGAGGACCTGCTGGAGGATCGAGCCGGAGCCGATCAGTCGCGCCGGGTGGCTGCCGCGTCCGGTGTCCGGCGCCGCGGCGAACCGGTAGATCCCGCGGAGGATGTCCTCGTTGGTGATCCCCTCCGGGCGCGCCGGCTGCGCGTAGTTCTCGTTGTAGAGCGTGACGTAGTAGAAGACGTCCTCGGGCTTGGGGCCGTACATCCGCTCGATGCCGTCGCGGACCACGGCCGCCAGCTCGTAGGCGAAGGCCGGGTCGTACGCCCGGATGTTCGGGATCGTCGAGGCGAGGATGTGGGTCTGCCCGTCGTCGTGCTGGAGACCCTCGCCGGTCAGCGTGGTCCGCCCGGCCGTCGCCCCCATGAGGAAGCCGCGCCCACGGGCGTCGGCGAACGCCCACATCTGGTCGCCGGTCCGCTGGAACCCGAACATCGAGTAGAAGATGTAGAACGGGATGGTCGCGAGGCCATGGCTCGCGTAGGCCGTGCCGGCCGCCTGGAACGAGGCCATCGAGCCCGCCTCGGTGATGCCTTCCTCGAGGACCTGGCCGTCGGTCGCCTCGCGATAGGACAGCACGAGATCGGAGTCGACCGGCTCGTAGCGCTGGCCGAGCGCGGAGTAGATCCCGACCTCCTTGAACAGCGGGTCCAGGCCGAAGGTGCGGGCCTCGTCCGGGATGATCGGCACGATCCTCGAGCCGAGCTCCTTGTCACGGATGAGGTTGCGCAGGACCCGCGCGAACACCATCGTCGTCGAGACCGGCGTCGGGCTGCCGGCCGCGAACTCCGCGTCGATCGCGGGCGGCGGCGGCGGGAGCGGCTTCGAGCGGACCACGCGCTTGGGGAGCGGCCCACCCAGCGCCCGGCGGCGCTCCATGAGGTACTCCACCTCCTCGGACTTGGGGCCGGGGTGGTAGTACGGGGCGTCCTTGAGCTTGGCGTCGGGGATCGGCAGGTGGATCCGGTCGCGGAAGATCCTGAGCTCGGCTTCGGACAGCTTCTTGGCCTGGTGGGTGATGTTCCGCGCCTCGACGCCGGGGCCGAGCGTCCAGCCCTTGACGGTCTTCGCGAGGATGACCGTGGGAGCGCCCTTGAACTCGGTCGCGGCCTTGTACGCCGCGTAGACCTTCCGGTAGTCGTGGCCGCCTCGGCGGAGCTTGGCGAGCTCGTCGTCGGACAGGTGCTCGACGAGCCGGCGCAGCCGCGGATCCGGGCCGAAGAAGTGCTCGCGGATGTAGGCGCCGCCGGCGACCGAGAACTTCTGGAACTCGCCATCGAGCGTGTCGTTCATCTGCTGCACGAGCAGCCCGTCCACGTCCCGGGCCAGCAGGTCGTCCCACTCGCGGGCCCAGATCACCTTGATGACGTTCCACCCCGCGCCGCGGAAGACCGCCTCCAGCTCCTGGATGATCTTGCCGTTGCCCCGGACCGGGCCGTCCAGCCGCTGCAGGTTGCAGTTGATGACGAAGGTCAGGTTGTCGAGGCCCTCACGCGCGGCGATCGACAACGCGCCGAGCGATTCGGGCTCGTCGGTCTCGCCGTCGCCGAGGAAGGCCCAGACCCGGGACTTCGAGGTATCGAGCATGCCGCGGTTGTGGAGGTAACGGTTGAACCGCGCCTGGTAGATGGCGCTGATCGGCCCGAGGCCCATCGAGACCGTCGGGTACTCCCAGAACTCGGGCATCAGCCGGGGATGCGGATACGACGACAGGCCCCGGCCCGGCGTCGTCTCGCGGCGGAAGTGGTCGAGCTGGTCCTCGGTCAGACGGCCCTCGAGGAACGCTCGCGCGTACATCCCGGGCGCCGCGTGACCCTGGTAGAAGATCTGGTCGCCGCCACCCTCCGCGTCCTTGCCGCGGAAGAAGTGGTTGAACCCGGTCTCGTACAGGCTGGCGGAGCTGGCGTACGTGGAGAGGTGCCCGCCGAGGCCCGCGAACCGGGTGTTGCCGCGCAGGACCATCGCGACCGCGTTCCAGCGGATGATGCGGCGGATCCGGAGCTCGATGGCCTCGTCGCCCGGGAAGTCCGGCTCCTGCTCGGGGCTGATCGTGTTGATGTAGCGGGTCTGCGTCAGGGGCGGCAGGCCGATCTGGAGCTGGCGCGCGCGCTTGAGCAGCTTGTAGATGAGGAAGCGGGCCCGAACCTCCCCTTCCTGCTCGACGACCTGGTCGAGGGAGGAGAGCCATTCGTCGGTCTCGTCGGGGTCGATGTCCGGCAGCTGATGCTTGAACTGGTCGAAGTACATGTCGCCCCGCAGGGTAGCCCATCTCGCTCCAGGACGAAGGTGGCGACGCGGTGCCGAACGCCGCGTCACGCGGACGACTGCAATGCTCCTGCAATGCGGAAGCCACGCCCGGAGACCATGCGCGAGACCGGCGGCCGCCATGCTGCCCGAAACGAACCGCGTTCCGTTCGCTCGCCGCGCGCGCGTACGTCACCATGTGACCGACCCAGGAGGTGCGGGGTGAGTACCCAGCCACTCGTGCTCGTCGCCGACGACGAGCCCAGGATCACGAAACTCGTCTCGATCGCCCTCGGCGAAGAGGGCTTCCGCGTGGTCACCGCGACCAGCGGCGAGGAGGCCCTGCTGCGGGCCGAGGAAGTCCGCCCGGACATCGTCCTGCTCGACATCGTCATGCCCGACCTGGATGGCATCGAGGTGATGCGCCAGCTCCGCGAGCGACGACCGGTCGCCGTCATCCTGCTGACCGCGAAGGGCTCGACGGCCGACAAGGCCATGGGCCTGGACCTGGGCGCCGACGACTACATCGCCAAGCCGTTCCACCCCGATGAGCTTGCGGCCCGCGTCCGCGCTGTGCTCCGACGCTCGGCCGGCGCGCAGCCCGGCTCGGGGACCCTCCGATTCGACGACGTCGAGATCGACCTCGAGCGCCGGATGGTCACCCGAGACGGGCAGCTCGTGCAGTTGTCCCGCACGGAGTGGCTGCTCCTCCAGCACCTCGCGGCCAACGCGGGCAGGGTCGTCCTCCACACCGAACTGCTGACCAAGGTCTGGGGTCCCGAATATCGCGACGACCTGCAGTACCTGCGAGTCTGGATCTCCCGGGTGCGCCGCAAGCTCGGCGCCCAGCCCGGTGAGCCCGGGCGCATCAAGACATTCCAGGGGATCGGCTATCTCCTCGACGTCGACCCGGCCCAGCCGACCGTGCCGTCGAACGCCGACGTCGACGCCGACCGCACCGAGGATCCCGCGCTCATCGGCTGAACCTCGGCGTCCGCTCAGGCTGGGCGCGGTACGCTCCGGGCATGCAGCGCTACGGCCCGACGACCGCCCTGATCGTCGTCGACGTCCAGAACGACTTCGCGGACCCGGCCGGCGGGCTCAGCGTGGCCGGCGGCGACGCCATCGTCCCGACCGTGGACGGCGAGATCGCGATGGCCGTGAGCAACGGCGCCTTCGTCGTCCTGACCCAGGACTGGCACCCGGCCTCGACGCCGCACTTCGCCAAGGACGGCGGCATCTGGCCGGTCCACTGTGTCGCCGACACGTGGGGCGCGGCGCTGCACCCGGCGCTGACCGCGCCCGACGACGCGCCGCGTGTTCGCAAGGGCGCCAACGGCGAGGATGGCTACTCGGGGTTCACGATGCGCGACCCACTCACCGGGGAGACGCGACCGACCGAGCTGGACGCCCTCCTGCGCGAACGTGGCGTCGAGCGCGTCGTGGTCGTCGGGCTCGCCACCGACTACTGCGTGAAAGCCACGGCGCTCGACGCCGTCCGGCTCGGGTTCGAGACCTCGGTGCTGACCGACGCGATCGCCGCGGTCGACCTGGCGCCGGGCGACGGCGACCGGGCGATCGCCGAGATGGCCGACGCCGGCGTGACGATGTGGCGGACGGTGATGCGATGAGGCGGAGCGTCGTCCGCCTCGGGATCCTTGGCGTGATCGCGGCGATGGGCGCCGACGAGTTCCTGCGCCGCCGCGCCGCCGGTGGCGAGCCCGATCCCATCCGGAGCCTCGTCGTCATCGACGCGCCGATCGAGCGCGTGTGGGCGGTCGTCGCCGACGTCGAGGGCCAACCCCGCTGGATGCTCGACATGAAGTCGATCCGACTGACGACGCCGGGCCAGATCCGCGTCGGGACGACGGGTCAGGCGACGGTCCGCATCCTCGGCATCAGCACCACCGACCCGGTCACCATCACGGAGTTCGCGCCGCCGAGCCGGTTCGCGATCCGCCACGAGGGCTCGTTCAAGGGCCGCGGGTTGATCACCCTCGAGTCGGGCGTGGACGGGACCACCACCATCGTGCGCTGGGAGGAGACGCTCATCGGCCCGGTGTTCCCGTTCCTCGGCGCCATCGTGCAGCGGCCGATCCTCGGGGCGATCTTCCAGGCGGACCTGGTGCGGCTGCGCGAGCTCGTCGAGTCGGGCGAGTCGGGCGAGGGCTGACCGACATCGTGCAGGTCCACCTCGTCGACGCGACCTACGAGCTGTTCCGGGCCCACTACGCGCCCCGGCCCCCGGTGCTCGGTCGGGATGGGATCAACCTCTCGGGCGTCTCTGGCCTGTGCGACCAGCTGTTCTACCTGCTCCGCGACGAGGGCGCGACGCACATCGGGTGCGCGACGGATCGAGTGATCGAGTCGTTCCGGAACGACCTCTATGCGGGCTACAAGTCATCGGCCGGGATGCCGCCCGAGCTGCTCGCGCAGTTCCCCATCGCCGAGGCCGCGGTCGAGGCGCTCGGCGCGGTCCTTTGGCCGATGGTCGAGTTCGAGGCCGACGATGCGATCGGGGCCGCGGCCTTCCGCTTCGCCGAGGACCCGCGCGTGGAGCGGATCTTCGTGTGCACGCCCGACAAGGACATGGCCCAGCTCGTCCGCGACGACCGCGTGGTCCTGTGGGATCGGCGACGGAACATCACGTACGACGATGCGGGCGTCCGTGAGAAGTGGGGCGTGGCGCCGACCTCGATCCCGGACTGGCTCGGGCTCGTCGGCGATTCCTCCGACGGATTCCCAGGGCTGCCGGGGTGGGGCGCGAAATCCGCGGCCGCGGTCCTGTTGCGCTACGGCCACTACGAGGCCATCCCGCCGAAGGCGTCGGCGTGGGAGGTGCCGGGCGTGGGCGGCTCGCGCGCGGCGACCCTCGCGGCCACGCTCCGCGACCACTGGGACGAGGCTCTTCTATACCGCGATCTCGCGCGGCTGCGCACCGTCGAGGACGGGGTGCCGATCCGCCAGGCCGATGTCGACGAGCTGCGCTGGGACGGCGCGCCGCGCGCCGAATGGGAGGCCTTCTGCGAGGAATGGGGCCTGCCGCGACTCCGCTCCAGGCCCCATCGCTGGCTGTCCGAGGGCTGAGGCCCTCCGCCGGTCCCGCGCCGGATCCGCACCCGCGGCACGTTCTCGTGCCATGCGACGAAGGAGCGGGCTCGAGGACCGGGCTCGGCCGTCGATCGGCCCCGACGGCATGCCGATCGACACCGGAACGCCCGCTCCGGGGTCGGTTGGCACGGATCCGTGCCGAGTCCGAGGCTCGGTCAGGTCCCTACGGCGTCGGCGTCACCCGGATCAGGTCGTTGCCCTCACTGAGCGCGACCCACAGGGTGGCGTCCGGTGCGACCGCGACCGATGCCTCGGTCGGCGCGTCGTCCTCCTCGGGGACCGGCAGTTCTGATTGCGCAGTGACGTCGCCGGTCGCGGGGTCGAGGCGTTGGATCAGGTAGTTCCACGACCCGGAGACCCAGACCGCGTCGGAGCCGATCGCCAGCCTCGGGAACGTCTGCGTCGGATGAGCCTCGACCTGCCCGGTCGCCGGGTCGTACGACTTCACTGACTGACTGCCCGCGACCCAGATCCGACCGAAGCCCGCCCCCACGTCCGCGGTCGCATCGGAGTCCGCCGGATCGCCGGCCGTGATGTCGATCGTCTCGACGACGGTGTTCGAGGCGGGGTCGATCCGCAGGAGGGTCCTCGCGTGCCGGTCCGTGACCCAGATCGACCCGTTCATCGCCGCGACGCCCCACGGATGAACGTCGAGCGGGATCGTGGCCTGGAGCCGCTTGCCCGGCGAGAGTGCTGTCCGCCGCCGTCCGTCTGTGGGTCGATGCGCATGACGCGGTCGCCGGTCTGGTCGACCACCCAGAGGCTCCCGGCGGCATCGACGATCCCGACCGGTGAGCCACCGATGTCGACCTTCTCAGCGACGGTGTTCGTCGTCGGGTCGATCCGCACGAGGGCGCCCGGATCCTGGACCGTCGTCCAGATCGAGCCGTCCGCGAACCACAGTCGGTGCGGATACGAACCGACCTGGATCTCCGTGATGACCGCGTCGGTCGCGGGGTCGAGGCGCATGACGCCGTCTCGCGTCGTGGCCCAGACCGAGCCGTCGGCCACGGTGACGCTGCTCACGCAGTCGCTCAGGACGATCAGGGCACAGTCCGCGGACGAACGACCCACCCTGGCACGGCCGGTCAGGGCCCGCACGTCGCCGACCGCCGCGACCATCGGGATCGACGTCGGCACGACGACCGCCGGCGCCCCGCTCGGCAGGGCGACCCCTGACGGCAGCACCACGGCGTCATGCCGCGAGCCGGCGCCGACGACAGCGACCCCGATGATGGCCACGACCGCCGCCGCCGCGAACGCGACTCGGCGCACGGAGGCGACGGGTCCTCGGTGGATGCGCCGACGCCACTCGACCTCGACCCGCTCCCGCATGCCCGGGTGCGGTGTCGCCCAAGGCTGCTCCACGAGGCGGGTGGCCTGCAAGCGGACCCGCTGCACGTCGCGACGGCAGTCGGGGCACGTCAGCGAGGTGGGCGTCGAGCCCGGTTCGCTCGTCCGCCGTCAGCCCGAAATCGATCGAGGTCGCCGCGAGGATCAGCATGCGTCGATGGGTGGTCATGCGAGGTCTCCGTCCTGGAGGAAGTCCTTGAGGAGAAGGCGGGCCCGCCACAGGATGTTCCGCGTGGCCCCCTCGCTCTTGTGGAGGATCGTTGCGATCTCGCGACCGGTGAAGCCCTGTGCGGCGAGCAGCAGGGCCGCTCGGTGGTCCTTGGGCAACCGCTCGAGGGCGGCCGTCAGGTCGGCATGGCGCTCCATCCGCAGCACGGTCTCCTCGGCGCCCTCGTCGGTCTCCTCTTCGACGGCCCTGCCAGCGACGAGCCGCTGCCATCGGTCGACGATCGCCCGCCGTCGCGACCGGCTGAACGCGAGGTTCGTGCAGACGCGATAGAGCCACGCCCGGGGGTCGTCGGGCGCCCGGCCCGCGACATGTTCGCGGACCAGTCGGGCGAACGCCTCGTGGACCACGTCCTCCGCCGCGGACAGGTCGTGGGTGAGCGATGCTGCGTACGAGAAGAGGCCCAGGTGGCAGGCGTCGTAGACGTCCGCGATGTCGTCCATCCGACTCGGGCATGACGCGGATGACGGCACCGGCCGGCGACGCCGCGTCGCGACTCGGACGCGGACCGACCGACACGACCGCGAGCACCGGCCCGACTGCGCGGATCGGTGTCTCGAAGCTCAGCGATGTCGCACGTCCATCAAGCCCATGACGAAGGTTGCCGGGCCATTGTCACAGGCACGCGTCCCCGTGACATCGCGGACGATGGGACGTCTTGGACATCGACAAGGGCAAGCCGGCCGGCACGCCAGTCCTCACCGCATCCGGGGATCCCGAGATGCCGCTACCGAGGGGAGATCCAGCCATGACCGTCCAGACGACTGCCCGCCCGGCCACATCGCGCACCCGCGTCGCGCCGTTGCTCGTGGTGATCATCGCGATCGTCGCCTTCGCCGCGGGGCTCGGCCTCGCGAACATCACGCACGCCAGCACGGCATCCACGGCCGCTGCCGGCGCCGGCGCCGCCGCAGCCGCCGCCCCGACCTTCGACGCGGTCCAGTTCCGCGCCGAGGAGCGCCAGCCCTAAGACCATCGCGGGGCGACCCCCCGCCCGAACCACGCTTTCCAGGCGTCGCGCGCAGGTGACGCCGCCGAGTCGAGGCCGTCCGCGGACAACCGCGGACGGCCTCGTTCCGTGCCGGCTCCAAGGGTCCGGGCAGCTCCACGTCGCAGCACGATCGCGTGCCAAGCGACCGACGAGTGGGCCTGGAGACCGACCTTGGCCGCCGATCGGCTCGAACGGCTGGCCAGCCGACACTGGAGCGCGGGCTCCGCCGTCTGATGGGGCGGCACCCGTGCCAGAGACCAGAGGACCACCGTGGCGCGGGCGGAAGACGGGCCGGCGGGACCGGCGAGCGCCTACCGGACGAGTTTCAGCAACGTCTCGTGGTGCGCGGGCGGGGCCGCGAAGATGCCGACCGACTTGGGGGCGAACGCGACGTCGAACCACGGGCCGCCGTCCATCGAGGTGACCGTGGCTCCGGCCCGCTCGGCGATCAGCCCGGCGGCCGCGACGTCCCAGGCGTTCAGGCCGCCCTGCTGGAGCATCGCGTCGAAGCGGCCGTTGCCGACGTAGGCGAGCGCGAGGGCCGCGGACCCCATGTTGCGCGAGATCCGGATCGCCTTCTGGACGTTCCGCGAACGGGTCGCCACCGAGCGCCCGTTGAGCGACATCGAGATGACGAAGTCGGAGAGCTTGTCCTTGGCCGATGCGTGGATCGGCCGACCATCGAGCGTGGCCGGGCCGTCGGCCGTGGCCGCGAACGTCTCGCGGCGCGACGGATCGTGGATGACGCCGACGGCGGGCCGTCCGTCCACGACCATCGCGATCGACACGCAGAAGAACGGGATGCCGTTCGCGTAGTTGATCGTGCCGTCGAGCGGGTCGACGATCCAGACGCGGCCGCGCCCGGACGTCGGCGCCTCGCCGGCCTTCGCATCGTGCCCGCCGGTCTCCTCGGCGAGGAGCGCGTCGCCCGGGTAGCGCGCCCGGACCGCGTCGAGGATGAGCGCCTCCGAGAGATGGTCCGCCTCGGTCACGACGTCGCGGGCGCTCTTGTAGTCGATCTGCTCCAGCCGCTCGTACCGATCCATCTGGAGTTCGCCGGCACGGACCGCGAGCGACACGGCGTAGGCGAGTTCGTCGGCGTAGACCGAGGGGCTCGTCGAAGCGGCGGCGTCCGTCGTCCCGGGTGCGGTCACGGGTGGCTGCACTCGACGTCCAGGTCGCGTGGCGTCGCGCCGAACTCCGTCACCGTCTGGCTGAAGGTGTGCGTGGCGCCCGGGTCGATCTGCGGGCTGAGGATGAACGCGCCCTTGCTCCCGTTCCGGTCGAGCGGATCCGTCAACCGGCAGGTCGTCTGTCCGGCGCCGCTCCCCGCGTTGTGGATCGTCAGCGTGATCGCGAGCCCGGTGCCATCGGCGGACGGCACGACGTTCGCGATCGTCGCGTCGAACGGGCCGACCCCGGCGATCGTGAGTCGCGCCAGCAAGGCCAGCCCGATGATCCCGACCAGGACCGCGATGAACACCGTCCCGTGGACCTGCGACGCGGACGAGTCGCGAAGCCCGAGCGGGTTGCAGCGCTCGCACAGGCCGACGTCGAGCGGCACCGGGGCGCCGCACCGGACGCACGGGTGCGTCATCGGCTTCGGTCCCGGCGCGGCCGGGGCGCCTCCGGGCACGGCCGGCACGGGCGCGAGGTCAGGCGTGGTCACGCGACGATGGTGACACGAACCGCAGGAGCCGACCTACCAGCGACCGGCGGCCTCCACGAGCGCGTCGATGTCCGAGGTCGTCCTCGCCAGCACGATCGCGCCGTCGGCCCCGGCCGCCTGCCAGCGCGCCCACGTTTCGCGCGGCGCCGTGATCCACGGCGAGTCCGCGATGGATTCGTCCGCGAGCCACTCCCCCTGGAACCCGACGAACACCTGCTGGTCCTCGCGTCGCTTGCCGGCCTCGGCGAGCGCGTCGAGGTAGATCGGGAGGTTCGCCTCGAAGTTGTCCTCGAACGCCGTCCAGCCGTCGCCGACTCGAGCAGCCAGCCGCGCACCGTTCGCCGATTCGCCGCCGATCACGATGCGCGGCGCCGGGTCCGGCTTGGGCCAGGCGTGCGCGGCCTTCAGCGGGTAGTAGGGCGAATCACGGGTGATCGGCCCACCCGTCCACAGGGCTCGGATGACCGCGACGGCCTCCTCCGCCCGCGCGACACGCTCCGGGGCCGGCGGGAAATCGATCCCGTAGGCCTCGTGCTCTCGCGGGTGCCCACCGATCCCGAGGCCGAGGATGAGCCGCCCGCCGCTCATGATCTGGAGGGTGGACGCCATGCGCGCCACCACGGTCGGCTCGCGGTTCATGACGTTGAGCACGAACGAGCCGACCTGGATCCGCGAGGTCGCCCCGGCCGCCACCGCGAGCGCGGTCCAGCCCTCGACGACCGGGACCGTCAGGTCGCCGCGGCCCATGAAGTGGTCCCAGGCCCAGATGTGGGCATAGCCGGCCGCGTCGAGTCGCCGAGCGCTCTCGAGCCACCACGTCGGCTCGGCGCGGATGGTCCGGATCGTGACGCCGAGCGGGATCCGGCCGGCATCCCCCACCGGCGCCTCCCGCGGTGCCGTCCCCGGCGCCGGCTCCGCCTCGGTCACAGGCCGGTCTCGAAGAGGCGGATGTCCTCCGCGGCGATCGTGTGGCCGTCGCCGCGCGTCGGCCCGAGCGCCGCGCGCGCGCCCAGCGCATCGAGGTCAGCCGGGAACCGCCCGATGAGGTCGAGCACGACCTTCTGGATCCGCTCGGCGTTCGCCGTGAAGACCTCGAGGACATCGGTGGCGTTCACCGCCTCGGTGCCTTCGTGGACGCCGGCGTCATAGTCGGTGATGAGGCTGATGTTGACGACGGCGATCCCGAGCTCGCGGCACAGCCACGCCTCGGGGTACTGCGTCATGTTGATGACCTCCCAGCCGGCGTCGCTGAACCACTTCGACTCGGCCTTCGTCGAGAATCGCGGGCCCTGGATGACGACGACGGTGCCGCGTTCGTGGACCTCGATGCCGTGGTCGCGGATCGTGTCGATCGCCAGCTGGCGCAGGACCGGGTCGTACGTCTCGGCCGACGAGAGGTGCGTGACGATCGGCCCGTCGAAGAACGTGTCGGTGCGGCCGCTGGTGCGGTCGACGAACTGGTCGCACACGACGAAGTCGCCGGGCTTGACGGCGAGCTGGAGCGACCCGGCCGCGCATGGCGAGATCACGGCCTTGACGCCGAGCGATCGCATCGCCCAGACGTTCGCCCGGTAGTTGATCTTGTGCGGCGGGATCGTGTGGCGGCGCCCGTGCCGCGGGAGGAACGCGACCCGTCGTCCGGCCACGTCGGCGAGGAAGATCGAGTCCGACGGCGGCCCGTACGGTGTGTCGACCTTGACCTCGCGGACGTCCTCGAGCAGCGAGTAGAACCCCGAGCCGCCGAAGACGCCGATCTCCGCCGTGTCCGTCACGTGTGACCTCCCTGTCCATCGTCGCCGTCGCTCGGCTGTCGATCCGGCGACCGCGGCCGGGCCGACCGATTCTAGGCGGACGGGGCTACGATGGGGGCGAACACTCGTTCGACGCCGATGCGAGGCCACGATGGACGACTCCCCGAACCCGCCCCGGACCCGACCACGCGGATGGACACGCCCGGGACGGGCGGCGTCAGCTCGACCTTCCAGCCGACGAGTCCGCCGGCCTACGACCCGTCGAGCCCACCCACTTACGCTCCTGCAGGTGCGCCGATGGCGCCCTCCGCGCCCGACCCGGGACCGCCCACGTATGTCGCCCCGCCGGCGAGCCCGACGACCCCGCCCACCGCATCGAGCTGGGCACCACCGCGGCAGCACGACAGCGGCGGACGATGGGCAGGCGTCATCGCCGGGCTGATCCTGCTCGGGCTCGGGCTGTGGTTCTTCGCCGACCGCACGCTCGGCCTCGACATGCCGAACATCCGGTGGAGTCAGCTCTGGCCGCTGATCCTCATCCTCGTGGGCGCCGTCATCCTCGATCGGCGCGTTCCGCCGAGACCGACGCTGAACGGGGAGGCGGTGCCGGGCGGCGGCGAGAACGGGGGGCGAGGTAGGTCGACGCAGCGGCGTGGGAGCCGGGCGACGGGTCGCCGACCGATCGCCTGTGGCTCGCCGACTGGCGTCGGCGCGTCGCGGCGCTCTACGCCGAGGTCCGCGCGATGGCCGCGACCGATCCGGAGACGGCTCACGCCCACTGGCGCGCGGTCCGCGAATGGCTCTACCGCGAACATCCGCAGTCCCCGGTCAAGGCCGGCGAGCGCCCGTCGTTCGAGGCACGGCATTTCGCCTTCGATCACGCGCTGCGGTTCGTCGCCATGATCGAACCCGCCCCGCCACCGGCACCCGGGGCGCTCGCCCTGGCGCTGCCGAACAGCGGCGAGGACACGCTCTCGTTCCGCCGAGTCGGGACGGTGACGCTGCCGCTCCCCGGGGAACCGCGGCAGCTCTCGGTGTTCTGGATGGCGGGGTACGCGGGCGGCCTCTTCATCCCGTTCCGCGACGAGACCAACGGCACCGAGACGTATGGCGCCGGCCGCTACCTCGTGGATGCGGCCAAGAGCCACGACCTCGGCGGCGATGCGAGCGCGGGCACCCTGATCCTCGATTTCAACTTCGCCACGCAACCGTCCTGTGCCTTCGACCCGCGATGGGCGTGCCCGCTCGCCCCGCCGGAGAACCGCCTCGCCCTGCCGATCCGCGCGGGTGAGCGGCTCGCCTGACGATGGCCTGAGGGCGACGTTCGTGCCCACCGGCGACGAGGTCCGACTCGCCACGCCCGATGACGCGGCCGCGATCGCCGACGCCCACGTCCGCGGGTGGCTCACCGCGTACCGCGGGCTCGTCCCGGACTCGATCCTGGCGGGGTTCTCCGTCGAGCGACGGACCGCGCAGTGGCGAGATCGGCTGGCCGCCGTGACGCCGACGGATGCCGCCCGGACCTGGGTGGTCGTCGGAGAGGGGCGCGTGCTCGGGTTCGCGGATACCGGACCCGGCCGCGACGAATCGGCTCCCCCGCCCGACGGCGCGGGCGAGGTCTATGCGATCTACCTCGCCCCGGAGGCGCGCGGTCGCGGGCACGGCCGGGCGCTCTTCGGACACGCCGTCGCCGACCTCATGGCGCGCGGCTACGACCCGATCGTGGTGTGGGTCTTCGAGGCCAACCCCGCCGGGCGCCGCTTCTACGAGGCGGCCGGGTTCCGCACGGACGGCGCGCGTTCGACGATCGACTTCGACGGCACGCCCGTCGACGAGATCCGCTACCGCCTCGGCTGACGCTGGCGGTCGGCGCGAACTCGGCCCTTCCACGAGTACGACCTGACTTCGTGGGTGGTCACGGCCGGGGCCGTGCGCTGCTGATCCGCGATCGACGATGGACGCCGTTTGATGCGTGGCGGAGCATCACAACAGGCCGCAGAGGGCGCGGATGCGGCCCTTCGGGAGGTCCAGTCGCGGCGTAGCGGTCGGCTCGCGACTAGGCGAGAAGCGACAGGGCGCGGGGCAGGAGTGGGACCGCGTGCGCACGATCGCACCGGCACGACCCGACCGGACCGCCCCAGACCCCACCGTTCCGCCCCGGAGCGGGACCAACGTCCCATCGCCCCCGGACCCTCGGGTGCCCGCCGCCGCCGCGCAGCCGGTCGATGATGCATCCGTGCGCATCTTCTCCCGGCGCGTGGATCCCGAGCGCCTGCTGTGGTCTCGCGACATCCGGTTCATCAACCGGATCGCGATGATCATCGACGGCGTGCGCCTGCTCGAGCTCGACTCGGGCACGGTCGTCATCGGGCCGGCCCACATCCTGACCGAGAAGGCCGTCGCCGACGTCGCGGCCGATGCCCGTCACCCGGAGTACGGCCTCGTGATGGTCGACCCGAGCCGGTCGGAATCGGAACGGTACCTGCTGGCGATGTCAGCCGCGGTCCAGGTCTCGGGTCTCGCGGACCGCATCGGGATGTCGCAGACCTCGCAGGTCGTGCAGACCAAGATGCTCGACTACTTCTTCAGCCTGCGCGCGCTCCACAGCGTCGCGTTCCAGCCGATCGTCGACCTCGCGACCGGCGAGCTGCACGAATACGAGTGCATGTTCCGCCCGCAGATGCCCCAGCTCCCCCAGTCGATCGCCTCGGTGGTCGCCGCCGCCATCGACACCGAGCGCTCCGTCGAACTCGACATGTTCATCGTCCACACGATCCTCGACCAGGCCGGTCGCCTGGAGGCCGTCGCCCGCGAGAACGGCAAGGAGCCCCGCCGGTTCGCGGTGAACATGACGCCGGCCAGCCTGCTCGACCCGGGCTTCGGCGCGGCGCAGATCGCGGACATGGTTCGCGCCGTCGGCCTGTCGCCGTCGCGCATCACGATCGAGTGCACGGAGCAGCAGTCGGTGCCGGATCTCGAGGCGCTCAAGCGTCAGGTCAAGGCCCTCCGCAAGCTCGGGTTCGGGTTCGCCGTCGACGACGCCGGGGCCGGGTACGCGAGCTTCGCCCTGGTGGCCGCGCTGCGACCCAGCATCATCAAGATCGACCGCGAGATCACGTACGGGATCAGCCGCGACGAGGCGAAGTACGCGCTGGTCGAGGCGTTCTACCTCTTCAGCCGGCGCATCGATGCCAAGCTCGTCGCCGAGGGCATCGAGAACCGCGCCGACCTGGCGAAGCTGCGCGAGCTCGGCGTGGACTACGGCCAGGGCTACCTGCTCGGCAAGCCCAAGCCCGAGCCGATGAAGCCGCGCAACCTCACGCCGAAACCGCGCGTGGCGCGGGTCGCCGGTGTCGCCAAGGCCGCCGGCGTGGCGAAGGTCACGCGCACCGCCGGCTCGACGAGCTCCGCCCGACCGCGCTGACCGGCGCTCGCGTACCATCGAGGGCATGACCAAAGCCCTCTCCGCGCTCTCCCCTCGCGTCCGCGAGTTCCTCAGCACCGGCCGGCACTTCGCGACGATCGCGACCATCGACCCCGACGGCGCCCCGCGCCAGGCGGTCATCTGGTACCGGATGGACGGCGATGACGTGATCATCAACTCGCTCGTCGGGCGGCGCTGGCCGTCGAACCTGCTGCGCGACCCGCGGATCAACGTGGCCGTCACGGACCGCGACGACGGCTACCACTGGGTGGGGATCACGGGGACGGCCGAGCGGGTCGGCGACCAGGCGGCCGCGCAGGCCGATATCGCGGCGATGGCCCACCACTACGACGGTGACGACCCGGACGACGTCGCGCGGCAGATCCGCCGGTTCTCGTCGCAGGAGCGGATCTCGTTCCGCGTCCGCGCCTCGGCCGTCCACGACCACCTCGACTGAGCACGGAACGAGGCATGGAACGGAGCACGGAACGGTGACGACGATGCGCTTCGGCCTCCAGCTGTGGTCCCAGCAGACGGACTGGCAGGGCTTCCGGGACGCCGCCCTCGCGGCCGAGGACGCCGGCTGGGACTCGATCTGGACGTGGGACCACCTCCTCGCGATCTTCGGGCCGTGGGAGCAGCCGATCTTCGAAGGCTGGATGGTCCTGTCCGGGCTCGCGCCGCTGACCCGTCGGGTCCGCCTCGGCCTGATGGTCGGCGCCAATACGTTCCGCAACCCCGGCCATACCGCCAAGCTCGCCACCACGCTCGATCACCTCTCGGGTGGCCGCGCGGTCCTCGGCATCGGCGGCGCGTGGTTCGAGCGCGAGCATGACGCCTTCGGGATCCCCTTCGGCGAGACGCCCGGCTGGCGCCTCGACCGCCTCGACGAGGCCGTGATGCTGATGCGCCGCCTCCTCGACGGCGAGCGGTTCAGCCACGACGGCCCGGCCTACCCGATGCACGACGCGCTCTGCGCGCCCCGTCCGGTCCAGCCGCACCTCCCGATCCTCGTCGGTGGGTCCGGCCGCAGGAAGACCTTGCGCACCGTCGCCGAGCGCGCCGACGCCTGGAACACGTCCGGCGACGTGGCGACCGTCCGCGAGACGCTCGAGACACTCCAGGGGCACGCCGCCGACGTCGGCCGCGACCTCACGACGCTCGAGATGACCATCTCCTTCCCGATCATCCTGCGACCCACGGCAGCCGCCGCCGAGGCCCGGTACGCGGAGCTGCTGGCGGCCAACGGCACGCCCGACATGGGCCACGGCCCGGTGCTCCTCGGCCCGCCGGAACTCGTCGCCGATGCGATCCGCCCGTACGGGCCCTCGGCTTCGAGACCGTCATCGTCCGGACGCCCGCCCCGTACGACCGCGAGACCATCGACCGGATGACCGAGGTCCAGGCACTCCTCGCGACATGAACGTCGTGGTCCTCGCCGGCGGCACGGGCGGGGCGAAGCTCGCGCACGGGTTCCAGCAGGTCCTCGAGCCGGGTGAGCTCAGCGTCATCGTCAACACGGGCGACGACGTCATCCGCCACGGCCTGCTCGTGATGCCCGATCACGACGCGGTGATGTACATGCTCGCCGGGTTGTTCGACGACGAACGCGGCTGGGGCATCCGCGACGAGACGTGGGCCGCGATGGGCATGCTCGGGCGGTACGGCGAGGACACGTGGTTCGGGCTCGGCGACCGGGACTTCGGCACGCACATCGCACGCAACGTCCGTCTGCTCGGCGGCCTGACGACGACCGAGGCCGTCCTCGAGCTCCAGGCGGCCCTCGGGATCCCCAGCGCCATCCTGCCGATGGCCGACGAGCCTGTACGGACCTCGGTACGGACCGAGGCGGGCTGGCTCGACTTCCAGGAGTACTTCGTCCACCAGCACCAGGGCCCCGAGGTCTTCGAGGTGCGCTTCGACGGCATCGATGCCGCCCGGCCTACCACCCAGGTCCGCGCCGCGATCGGCGCAGCCGACGTGATCGTCATCGGGCCGTCGAACCCGCTGGTGTCACTGGGGCCGATCCTTGCCGTGCCGGCGATGGCCGAACTGCTGGCGCGGGCACGGTCCCGCGGGACCCCGGTCGTCGCGGTGAGCGGCATCGTCGGCGGTGCGGCCCTGAAAGGGCCGGCGGACCGGATGCTCACCTCGATGGGCCACGAGTCGAGCGCCCGCGGCGTGGCCGGGATGCTCGCCACGCACGTTGACGCGTTCGTGCTCGACACCATCGATGCGGACCAGGCGCCCGAGATCGAGGCCCTGGGCCTGCGGACCTTCGTGACCGACACGATCATGCGCGACGATGACGGGCGAGCGCGGCTGGCGCGCGAGGTGCTCGACTTCATCGCGCCGCCGCCCGCCGACACCCCCGCTGACACCCTCGCCGAGCCGTGAGGATCGCCGCGATCATCCCGGTCGCCAACCTCGAAGGCGCCAAGACCCGGCTCGGCGAGACGCTCGATGCCGAGGAGCGGCATGACCTCGTCACGGGGCTGATGGCACGGACCGTGGTGACCGCCCTGGCCGCTCCGGGCCTCGAGGACGTCCTCGTCGTCAGCCCGGACCGTGAGGTGCTGGCCCGCGCGGCCGAACTCGGGGCACGCACCCTTCGCCAGCGGTCGCGCGGCCTCAACGCGGGTGTCCGCGACGGCCGCGACGATGCCATGGCCGGTGGCGCCGACGCGATCCTGGTCCTCCCGATCGACCTGCCGTTCGTCAGCGACGCAGCCATCGGAGCCGTGCTCGCGCCCCTCGTCGCCGACGCGGTCCCGCCGATCGTGGTGCTCGTCACGGACCGCCACGGAACGGGGACCAACGCCCTCGTCCTGCGGCCGCCCGACGTGATCGACGTCGCCTTCGGCCCGGGCAGCCGCGCCCGACACCGCGACCGGGCGGAAGCCGTCGGGGCCTCCTATATCGAGATCGCCGAGTCGCCGCTCAGCGTGGACCTCGACACGCCCGAGGACCTGGTACTGGTCGCCTCGAAGGCCCCGGAGCGCCTCGGTGTCGGCTGAGTCGCACGGGATCTCGGTCCTCGCCATCGACGGCATCCCGGAGATCCGTCTCGGCGACGACCTCCCGACGATCGTCGCCGAGGCGATCGCGGCCACCACCGACGCCCTCCCGCTGCGCGACGACGACGTCCTGGTCGTCACCCAGAAGGTCGTCTCCAAGGCCGAAGGCGCGTTCGTGGACCTGACCGGGGTCGAGCCGCGACCCGAGGCGATCGCCTTCGCCGAGGCGTATGACCGCGATGCCCGCCAGATCGAAGTCGTCCTGCGCGAGGCACGACGCGTCGTCCGGATGGCCCGTGGCGTCCTGATCACCGAGACCCACCACGGCTTCGTCTGTGCCAACGGCGGTGTCGACGCCTCGAACGTCGGCCCGGGCTCCGGCTCGATCGTCACGCTGCTCCCACGCGATCCCGATGCGTCGGCGGGCCGCATCCGTGCTGCCGTTCGCGGCCGGTTCGGCGTCGACGTACCGGTCATCGTGTCGGACTCGTTCGGCCGGCCGTGGCGGTGGGGCATCGTCGATGTCGCGATCGGCGTCTCCGGTCTTCAGCCACTCGAGGACCTGCGCGGCGTCCCGGACGCCGACGGCCGCGTGATGCGCTCGACGGTGCGGGCCGTCGCCGACGAGCTCGCCTCCGCCGCCGAGCTGGCGCTCGGCAAGACCGCGGCACGTCCCGTCGCCCTCGTCCGAGGCGCCTCGTTCCTGCGCGGCGAAGGCGCGATCGCCGACCTGGTCATGCCCGCCGAGAACGACCTCTTTCCATAGGAGCCGCCCTGACCGACCGTCGGCCGAGCCCAGGACCGACCGGCCACGTGCTCGGCAGAAGGCCTATACGACCATGGGGCATCGTGGTGGTATGGCGCACCACGTCACTCCCCTACCCTCGCTCGGTGGACGACGTCCGCGCGAAGCACGCCGCGGTCGGGACCGTCGAGGCAGTCATGCCCCGCGATCCTGGCGTCGACGCACGCCCGGACACTGAGCGGCACGAGGACGCGGCCGCGCCGGCGACCTCGTCGCGAGGCCATTCGGCCACGACTCGCGCCGCGCTCGACCTCCTGCCGTTCACCGCCGTCGTCGCGAGCGCCCTGCTGCTCGCAAGCGACCAGATCGTCGGCGGCAGCTTCAGCCTCATCGACCTCGGGGCACTCGCGGTCATCGTGGTCGTCGGTCTGCGGCAATCGCGCATCGTCCGTGAGCGGGGCCGGCTGCTGACGCAGGCACGCCAGTCCAGCGCTGCGCTCACCGAGGCGCTCCGCGAGCGCGCGGCGGCCGATTCGCGCTATCAGACGCTCGTCGAGAAGGTCCCGGCCGCCGTCTACATCGATGTCGCCGATCCCGACGTGACCGACGGCGGGCATCTCGCCTATCTCAGCCCCCAGATCGAGTCGATCCTGGGCTACCCGCCGCAGGCGTTCCTCGCCGACCCGGAGCTGTGGCCCAGCCTCACGCATCCCGATGACCGCGCGAAGACCGTCACCGCGCTCAAGGACCATTGGACGACCGGGCTGCCGCTCCGCATCGACTACCGGATGATCGCGGCCGACGGGTCGATCGTGTGGGTCCACGACGAGGCCTACGCGATGCGCGACGAGTCGACCGGTGGCCGGCGCGTGTCCCAGGGCCTGCTGGTCGACACGACCGAGCAGAAACGGCTCGAGGCGCAACTCCTCCACGACGCGTTCCACGACCCGCTCACGGGCCTCGCCAACCGCGCGCTCTTCCGCGAGCACCTGGACCGGACGCTCGAGCGTGCCCGGCGGCGCCGGACCGCGGTCGCCGTCCTGTTCCTCGACATCGACGACTTCAAGGTCGTCAACGACTCGCTCGGGCACGGCGCGGGCGACCGATTGCTCGTCGAGGTCGCGCATCGTCTGTCGGGCGTCGTGCGGGCCGGTGACGTCGCCGCGCGACAGGGTGGCGACGAGTTCACGGTGCTCATCGAGCGCGTCCGCGACGAGAGCGAGGCCGTGGCCATGGCCGAGCGGATCGCGACCGAGCTGGGCCGCCCGATCGAGCTCGACGGACGGCCGCTCGTCGTCGGGGTCAGCATCGGCATCGCCCTCGCGCGCGGCAAGGACATCGTGGCCGGGGACCTCCTCGCGCATGCCGACGCCGCGATGTACGCGGCGAAGGAAGGCGGCAAGGGCCGGCACGTCCTGTTCGATCCGTCGATGCGGCGACGCGCGCAGAGCCGCCTCGAGATGGAGGCCGAGCTGCGCGCCGCGATCGAGCACCGACAATTCGAGCTCCACTACCAGCCGATCGTGGAGCTGCCCGGGCGCGGCGTGGTCGGGTTCGAGGCGCTCGTGCGCTGGCGACACCCGGACCGGGGACTCGTGCCGCCCGGGGAGTTCATCCCGCTCGCGGAGACCACTGGGCTGATCGTCCCGCTCGGACGACTCGTGATGACGGAGGCGTGCCGGCAGCTCCGCGCGTGGCGCGACGAGGGGGCCAATCTCGCCCACCTCACGGTGTCGGTGAACGTCTCGGCGCGGCAGGCCGTGGAATCCGGGTTTGCGGCCGAGGTCCGTGAGATCCTCCGCTCGACGCGGCTCGAGCCGTCGGCCCTCGTCATGGAGATCACCGAGTCGCTCACGCTGCGCGAGTCCGCGTCGGGCGATGGCGCGCTACGGCAGCTCCGCGAGCTCGGCGTCCACCTCGCGATCGACGACTTCGGGACCGGGTTCTCGTCGCTCGAGTACTTCAAGCGGTTCAGCGTCCAGGGGCTGAAGATCGACCAGTCGTTCGTGGCCGGGTTGGGGCGGTCGCGCGAGGACACGGCGATCGTGACCGCGACGATCTCGTTCGCCTCGGCGCTCGGGCTCGTCGTCACGGCCGAGGGCGTCGAGGAACCCGATCAGCTCGCGCGGTTGGAGGCGCTCGGCTGCCACCGCGCCCAGGGCTTCCTCTTCTCGCCGGCCGTGCCCGCCGCCGCGGTGCCCGAGCTGCTCCAGGGCGTGACGTGGCGGACGGTGTCCGAGGCGGGCGCGGCCTGAAGGGCGAGGGCCCAGCTGCCGGCCGGCGCGGGCGAACGGCGCGGCCGACACGGACCTCGGCGCGCTAGGCTTCCGCGGGTGACGCACCACCGATCGAGGAGGGACTGATGGCGACCGTCGACGCCACGTCGGCGAAGGTCCAGCGGATGCTGGCCGCGGGCTTCAACGACGTCCGGCTCCGCAAGGACGGGTTCGCGGTCCCGTACGGCAGCACGGAAGTGATCATCGAGGTCCGCGACTGGGGCACGGACTCGAAGGGCGAGCAGCAGACGCTCGTCTACATGTGGGCGCCACTCGGCCGCGACGTCACGATCACCCCGGAGCTCTACCAGTGGGCCGCGACCGACGGCCAGGCGAGCTACTTCGGCAGCGTCCGCGTCCTGCCCGGCGACGACGGCAAGACCGCGCTGGTCACCTTCGAGCACACGCTGCTGGGCGACTTCCTCGACCCGATGGAGCTCGAGTCGGCGGTGGGCATGCTCTATTTCACGGCCGACAAGCTCGACGACATCGTCCACGACAAGTTCGGCGGCAAGCGGTACACGGACGAGTGACGACCGCCCTCGAGGAGCAGGCGCGCGACGAGGCGATCGCGGCCGCCAAATCGCAGTCGCAGCCGGTCGTCGAGAAGCGGCACGTCCTGTACGGGATCCTCCGGGCGCTGCGCGATGCGGCCCCGGCCGATGTGCCGCTCGCGACCGCGCGACGGTTGCTCGATCCCGCCGGGGACAGCATCGAGACGCCGACCGTGTCGGCCGAGGCGGACGCGGCGCTCAAGACGATCGTCGGCCCGGATTCGGCCATCGCGCTCGCGCGGCAGCTCGCCGCGGAACTGCTCGCGGCCCCGACCGTGTCGACCAGCACGGCCGACGCCGTGGCCGCGACGACCCCGGCCGGGGGCGAGGCGACGACCGGGACGACGTCCGCGACCCCGGCCGCGGCCGCGCCCGACACCGAGGCCTCGGTGCTCGCCGAACTCGACGCCCTCATCGGCCTCGACGAGGTCAAGGCCACGATCCGCCGGCTCCTCGCCCTCCAGCACCTCAACGAGGCTCGCGCCGCGGCCGGCCTGCCGACCGTCAACCCGAGCAAGCACCTGGTGTTCACCGGCGATCCCGGCACGGGCAAGACGACCGTCGCCAAGCTCGTCGCCCGGCTGTACAAGGCGACCGGGGTCGTCTCGAAGGGCCAGCTCATCGAGACCGGCCGGGCCGACCTCGTGGCCGGGTATGTCGGCCAGACCGCGCTCAAGGTGCAGGAGGCGGTGCGCAAGGCCCTCGGCGGCGTGCTGTTCATCGACGAGGCGTACGCGCTCGCCACCGAGGGGGTCGAGGACTTCGGCGACGAGGCGATCGCGACCCTGGTGCAGATGATGGAGGAGCATCGCGACGACCTGGCCGTGATCGTGGCCGGGTACAGCGTCGAGATGAAGACCTTCATCGACTCGAACCCGGGGTTGCGGAGCCGGTTCACGCACTACGTGCACTTCCCGAACTACGCCCCGGCGGAGCTCGTGGAGATCTTCGTGGCCATCGCCGCCGCGTCCGACGTGGTGCTCGCGGACGGGGTCGCCGGGCGCGTCGGGACCCTGGTCGCGGCGGCATCGCTGACCCGTGACTTCGGCAACGCGCGCTACGTGCGTTCCCTCTTCGAGGGGGCCTACGCGAACATGGCGGCACGTGCCCTCGCCGACGGGGAGATCTCCACCGCCGAGCTGCGCGACCTCGAGGCCCAGGACGTGGACGCCGCCGCGGCCAGCATCGCCGCCGGCGGCGCGGACGCCGCGGTCCACAAGATCGGGTTCCAGGCCAGACCCGCGGGCTGACCGTCCGCTATCCGCACGCGGCGGTAGGTGCTCTCCGAGCGCCGCGCCACCTTCAGGACGATCACGAGGCGTGCGGCGTCGCTCGATGACGTAGACGACTCCGCAAGTCACCGATACGGAGCCGCCAGACGTCGGTCCCGACGAGCTTCGAGGCGCCCGGCGGCCGCGGGTCGATGGCGAGCGCCAGGATCGGACCCACGGAGACGGGCCGCTGTCGCCCGGCGGGAGCCGACGCAGCTGTGCGTTGCGCGCGCCGGCGCGAGCTCGACGCGGTATCGGATCGTCCGTCACGCCTCGTCGGCGCCGTAGGCGGCGCGCGTCTCGGCCGCGAGCGGTCCCGAAGAACGCCTCGGCCGCCTCGCCGCCATCGCGCCGGTACTCGGCGAGGGCCGCTTCAGCGGAAGCCGCGTCTTCGGCGGCCTCGGCCGCCTCGAGCCATGCGGCGATGGCCTGGTCGACGATCTCGCGGACGCTCCGATCGCTGCGCGCGGCCTCGACCTTGACGGCTCGGTAGAGATCTTCGTCGAGGTCGATGGTGACTTTCATCGTGCCATCTTACCAGTATGCTGGGTCGCTGGCCACGAACGAAGGCCCGGCGCCGAGATGGGCGCCGGGCCGGATCGCGAGCTGGGGTGCGCGACGAGGTCGCGAGGGGCGACCTACATCTCGGTCAGGCCGAGGACGTGGCCCTCGGGATCGGCGACGAGCGCGAGCTGCGCGGTGCCGTCGGGGCTGAACTTGGGCATCACGACCGAGCCGCCGAGCTCGGTGGCCTTGGCCAGGGTCGCGTTGATGTCGTCGACCGTGACGTAGCCCGTCACGAAGCCCGGGCCCTGCGGCGCCGCGCCGATGCCCACGATCAGGCCGGTCTGGCTGGGATCCGTCATCCCGTAGCCGCCCGGGAAGTCGGTGTTGAGCTTCCAGCCGAAGAGGTCGCCGTAGTAGCTCTGGAGGGCCTTCTGGTCCTTGCCCGTGACTTCGAAGTGGATGATGCGAGCTTCCGTCATCGGTCCGTTCCTCCTGCGGGCCCTCGGTCATCGACGCCTCGGCTGCCCTTCGAACCAACGACGAACGGGCTTCCGCGGAATCGACATCGGCTCGTCACCGGTTTCGTGGACATTCGTCGATGGCGGCGGACGCACCCGTCGGCGACGATCGATCATCGGAGGGCCCTCGGCCCTCGCATCCCCGCACGCACAGGACAGGTGAACGGCATGGTCGACGCAGGAAACCGGACGGAGCGCATGGTGGCGAGCGTCGACCATGTCTTCTCGTGGATGGCGAACGGGTCGTGGACCCAGCACCGGTTCGATCCGGGGATCGCGGACTTCACGCTGGGCAATCCCCAGGAACTGCCGCTCCCCGGGCTGGTCGACGCGCTCCAGCGTCACGCGGTGCCCAAGGACAAGGACTGGTTCGCCTACAAGTTCAACGAGGCCGAGCCGCGCGCCGTCATCGCCGAGTCGCTCCGCCGGCGGACCGGCATCGCGTTCGAGCCAGAGGACATCGCGCTGACCGCCGGGGCCTTCGGCGGGCTCGGGGTCACGCTCCGGGCGCTCTGCGACGTCGGCGACGAGGTGATCTTCCTGTCGCCGCCGTGGTTCTTCTACGAGATGCTCATCGCGTCCGCGGGAGCCACGCCCGTTCGCGTGCGGCTGTCCCCGCCCGACTTCGACCTCGACCCCGAAGCGATCGCCGCCGCGATCACGCCGCGCACCCGGGCCGTCATCGTCAACAGCCCGAACAACCCGACGGGGCGGATCTATCGCGAACCGGCTCTGGCGGCGCTCGGCCGGGTGCTCGAGGAGGCCTCGGCACGGAACGGGCGCCCGATCATCCTCATCTCGGACGAGTCGTACAACCGGATCGTCTTCGACGGCATCGAGTTCCAGAGCCCCGCGCGCTTCTACGACGCGACGATGACCATCTACACCTATGGCAAGACGACGCTGGCGCCGGGCCAGCGGATCGGGTTCGCGGCGATGTCGCCCACGTTCCCCGACCGCCGCGTGAACGAGCAGCGGATCACGGTCCACCAGATCGCGTCCGGCTGGGGGTTCCCGAACGCGCTGCTCCAGCACGCCATCTCGGATATCGAGGGGCTCTCGATCGACATCGGCGCGCTCCAGGCTCGACGCGACCGCATGGTGCCGGCCCTGCGCGAGATGGGCTACGACGTGACGAAGCCCGAGGGCACGTTCTACATCATGGCCCGCTCGCCCGACCCGGACGACTTGGCGTTCGCCGAGCGCCTCGCCGAGCACGGGGCGTTGGTCCTGCCCGGGACGATCGTCGAGAGCCCGGGCTGGTTCCGGATCTCGCTGACCGCGAGCGACGAGATGGTCGACCGCGGCCTCGAGGCCTTCCGGGCCGTCGCTGGGGTCCGCGCGGGAGCCTGACCCGAGCGCTCCACGCCCGACTCGGGCTAGGCTTGATGGATGCCTGCTGAATTCATCTACACGACGTACAAGCTCGCGCGGCACTACCCGCCCGACCGGACCGTGCTCGAGAACATCTCGCTCTCGTTCTATCCGGGCGCCAAGATCGGCGTCATCGGGCCGAACGGCGCGGGCAAGTCGAGCCTGCTCAAGATCATGGCCGGGCTCGATGACGGCTTCATGGGCGAGGCGCGCCTCACGCCCGGCTTCACCGTCGGCTACCTGAGCCAGGAGCCGGAGCTCGACCCGGCCAAGGACGTCAAGGGCAACGTGCTCGACGGCGTCCGGCCCGTCCAGGACCTCATCGACGCGTACAACGCGGTCATGGCCAAGTGGTCCGACCCGGACGCCGACTACGACGCCATCGGCGCCGAACAGGCCGCCCTCGAGGACAAGATCAACGCCACCGACGCGTGGAGCCTCGAGCGCAACGTCGACATCGCGATGGACGCGCTCCGCTGCCCGCCCGACGACGCGAGCGTCGCGACGCTGTCCGGCGGCGAGAAGCGCCGCGTCGCCCTCGCCCGGCTCCTGCTCAGCCACCCCGACCTGCTGCTGCTCGACGAGCCCACGAACCACCTCGACGCCGAGTCGGTCTACTGGCTCGAGCGGTTCCTGCAGGAGTACTCGGGCACGGTCGTCGCGATCACGCACGACCGGTACTTCCTCGACAACGTGGCGCAGTGGATCCTCGAGCTGGACCGCGGGCGCGGCATCCCGTTCGAGGGCAACTACTCGTCCTGGCTCGAGCAGAAGCTCGATCGCCTGTCGCGCGAGCAGAAGACCGTCGACGCGCGCCAGCGCACGCTGAGCCGCGAGCTCGAATGGGTGCGCCTCTCGCCGCGCGCCCGCCAATCGAAGGGCAAGGCGCGCCTGACGGCCTACGAGCAGCTGCTCCAGGAGGCGAACGACGCCAAGGCGACGGAGCGCGAGCTCGAGATCGCGATCCCGCCCGGACCGCGGCTCGGCGACCAGGTCATCGAGGTCACGGACCTGCGCAAGGCCTTCGGCGACAAGCTCCTCATCGACGACCTGACGTTCTCGCTGCCGAAGGCGGGCATCGTCGGGATCATCGGGGCGAACGGCGCCGGCAAGACCACGCTGTTCCGGATGCTGGTGGGGCAGGAACCGTCGGACGCGGGCCGCATCACCATCGGCGACACGGTCCAGCTCAGCTATGTCGACCAGAGTCGCGACGACCTCGATGCGGACAAGACCGTCTTCGACGAGATCTCCGGCGGCGACGAGTTCATCAAGGTCGGGGCACGCGAGCTGCCGGCGCGCGCCTACGTCTCGAGCTTCAACTTTCGCGGCACGGATCAGCAGAAGGTCGTGGGCAAGCTCAGTGGCGGCGAGCGGAACCGCGTCCACCTCGCGAAGCTGCTGCGCTCCGGCGGGAACGTCCTGCTGCTCGACGAACCGACGAACGACCTCGACGTCGACACGCTCCGGGCGCTCGAGGCGGGCCTGGAGTCGTTCCCGGGCTGTGCCGTGGTCATCAGCCACGACCGCTGGTTCCTCGACCGGATCGCCACGCACGTCCTCGCGTTCGAGGGCGACAGCGTCGTCCGCTGGTTCCCCGGCAACTTCACCGAGTACGAGGAGTTCCGCCACCGCGAGCTCGGGACGGCCGCCGACCAGCCGCACCGGATCCGGTACAAGCGGCTCGCCGGGCTAGTCGCCGCGGGTGCGCGGGCCGCGGCGGTCCTCGCGACGTTAACGAGCCGTTGACACTCGAGACCTACGATCCCGCGGCTGACCGAGTGCCCTGACGAGGACCGCCATGACCTCCACGAGGACCGACGTGACCGAGACCGCCGACCTGCTCCACACCGTCCCGTTGTTCCAGGGCTTGCCCGAGAGCGCCATCGAGGCGATCGCCGACCTGGCCCGGCCCGCGACCTTCCCGGCCGGTGCGCAGCTCGTGCGCCAGGGCGACCTCGGCGACACGCTGATCATCATCGTCAGCGGGCGCGCCTCGGTCGATCAGGACGGCACGGTCATCCGCGAACTCGGCAACGGCGACTTCCTCGGCGAGATCTCGCTCATCGATGGCGGCCCACGGACCGCCACGGTCACCGCCGTCGACGCGATCGAGGCGCTGACCATCGACCGCGAGGGCTTCGACAAGCTGATGAACAAGCACCCGGCCGTCCGGCTGGGCCTGGTGATGGCCCTGAGCGAACGACTCCGCCAGCGAGCCCCGTCCCTCTCCGACTAGAGCTCCACGCCTCGGGTTCGGCCGGTCGCCTCGCCCCAATCCCACGCATCGATCAGCGGCGGCTCGACGCCGAGGTGCGTGAGCGCCGTGCAGATCTGGCTTCGATGGTCCGTGCCGTGGTGGACGACCTGCATGAGGCGCAGCGAGGCCGGCGCGTGGAAGTCCCAGCCCTTCCCGTGCTCGACCATGTCCGCGTCGACGTCGAGGTCCGGTGCGCCGACCACGTCCGTCCAGGTCGGGCTGTTCGCCGCGAACGTCTCGCGGATCCGGTCGAGGCCGATCGAGTGGTCGTCATCGTCGAGCTCGACGACCTCCGTCGGTCGGAAGAACGACAGGTACCAGCCGTCCGCCCCGACGAGGTGGCGGATGGTGTCGAGGATCGGGCCGTACGTCCCGGGCGCCGGCTCAGCGAGTTGCTCGGGCGTCAGGGTGCCGAGCACCCCGAGGAGGCGCTCGGTCGCCCAGAGGTGGTGCGCCATGGCGTCGCGCAGGATGGATTCGCTCATCGTGGCTCCTTGCTGGCGGGCTGGGGTTCGGCCGCGTCGGCCCCGGCATCTGCCGCGAACTCGATCCGCATGACGACGCGGCGGAGCGTGGGGTGGGCCACCTCGGTCAGCCCGGCCGCCTCGAAGATGCTGCGCGTGCCCACGTGGGTCTCGCCCCAGGTGATCTCCTCGCCAGGGGTGGTGATCATCGGGTAGGCCTCGAGGGCGCGGGCGCCGCGCTCGCGGGCGAAGTCGACGGCGGCGCGGGCCAGGACGCGCGTGACCCCTCGTCGACGGAACCCGGCACGCGTCGCGAAGCAGGTCACTGCCCAGACACTCGGGTCGGCCGGGTCCTCGCCGCGGGCCTTCATCACCGTGCGCTGGCGCGGCAGGCCCGGATAGGCGGTCCGAGGCTCCACCGCGCACCAGCCCACGGGCTCGCCATCGAGGTACGCCACGAGGCCACTCGTCGTGCGGGCGCTGGGGTAGCCGCAGTGCGTCTCGGTCTCGAGGGCGTGCATCCGCTCGACCAGGCTCGTGCTGCTCCACTGGTAGTACCCGGTCTTGAACCGCTGGCACTGGCAGTGGGCCGGGTAGCCGCGCATGCCGAAGACCGCCTGCAGGTCCTGCCACGACGCCTCGTTCGCCGGGACGACGGTCAGGTCGTCCGGGCCGAGCGTCGCGAGTCGCGGCTTATCCATCGAGCGGCTCGTCAGGGTGCGCATGCCCCTCGATCGTCGGCCGCGAACCGGACAGCAGCTGTCACGAATCGAGCGGGTCGTCCGCGCGCCAGATGTAGACCGGGTCCAGGCCGTGGCTGCCGAGCGCGATCGCGAGCTCGCCGCCGTGGTACGCCTCGTGGGTCATGAGCCGCTGGAGGATCGAGCCGCGCGAATGGATCTGGGGGGTGTCGAAGATCGTGCGCTCGAACGGGTCCGCGAGCATCTCGGGCGTCCAGGCATCGAGCAGGCGGTCGATGATCGCGAAGCTGCTCTCGAGGGCGCCGACGAGCTCGGCGGCGCTCCGCGGGTGCGACAGGTCGTCCTCCCAGCCCTCGTCGGACGGCTTCGGCCACGGCGTGGTCTCGATGCCGGGCTCGCCGATGACCTCGCACAGCCAGTACACGCGAGAGCCCGCGATGTGCGCGGTGATCGCCCAGACCGGCCAGTGCTCGGGCGCCGCCCGCAGCGCGAGCTGGTCGGCCGTCAGCGGCGCGATGGTCTCGACGAGGCGGCGGTCGTACTGCGGCCAGCGGTCGTAGAACGGGCGGATCGACATGGCGCCGAGTGTACGTCGGGGCGGAACGCCGGCGACGAACGCGGGCGACCCGGACCGCGTCAGGCGCCGCCGAGGACGCGGACTTCGGCGCTCGGCAGGTCCGCCCACCAGCGGCGTAGCGGCGGTACACGTCCGGCTGCCGGTCGGCGAGGAACGCGATCAGGGCGCGGGCCTCCGTCTCGAGCCCGGCCCACGTGTCGTCGTCGAGGGGATGGAACGCGGTCGCCTCGATGCCGCCCTCGACCGGACGCCAGACGCCGGCCACGAAGCCGTCGACGAGCAGCGTCGGCAGGACGTCGCCGTTCGAGCGGATGGCCAGTCGCCGATGGTCCGGCGGGATGATCCGGCTCCGGTCCTTGTAGGCGAGGAGCGTGCTGTCCCACATCGCCATCAGCCTCGGCGGCGCCGGCGTGTCCTCGGACGGGAGGAGGCCACCCGGCACGTCGAACAGCTCCTCGCCGTTCGGGCCCTCGTGGCGGACCAGGGTGTCACCAAGGGCGGCGAGCGCCTCCTTGGCGGGCGGCCGGTAGCATCGGCCCGAACTGGGCGATGTCCTGCATCGACGCGGGCCCGAACCCCTCGAGGTACCGAAGCACGAACGTTCGCATCGAGGTCGTGACATCACCCGGACGCGCCTGATCCCGGGCGCCGATGTACGACGGCCGCGGCCCGAACGACCATGGCGGGCTCGTCGCCGCGTGCACGAACGGGCCGATCTGGCGGAGCGCCCACCAGAGGTAGGCCTTCGGCGCACCGAACCGCGCCTCGAGCCAGCGCTCCACGTCGGCGTTGATCCTGGGCACGGCGGCGAAGGCCAGCAGGTCCGGCATGAGCGCCTCCGTGTCCGCGATCGAGACGCCCTCGTTCGCGAACCGACGGTCGTAGAGCCGAGCCGCCCGCAGCGTCGGCTGCATCGCCTCGTGGAAGCCCGGGTAGTCGTCGGCGGCGACCGCGTGGAGCGTGACGCGCATGAGCTGTGCCTTGACCACCGCCTGGTCGGCGAAGGCGGCGTCGAGGTCGCCCGGATCGAAGTCGGCGACCCGATTCCAGAGCGCGAGGTACGGCGAGGCTGGTTCCTGCGCCTGCATCGCGACGATCCGGCGGACCGCCTCCACGACATCGACCGGCTCGCGCCGCAGCAACAGCTGGCGGGCGAGGGTCGCACGGTTGAGCTGACGGGTGGTGAGCCGCATCCGGGAATCGTAGCGGCGCCGCGATCGTCGGTCGTGACAGGAAACGTCGAGGCACACGCTATGGTGGAGCGACTGCAAGCGCTGGACGGCTCGCCCCGCCGTCCGACCGAGCGCCCGCAGACCCCCGCGAAGTGCCCATTCCGGGTGGATCCGAATAGGAGTGAGGGATCGATGATGATCGGTCGAGCGCGCGTGCTTCGGCGACTCCTGGTCTCGGCTGGAGCGGCGGTGCTCGTCGCGCCGACGCTCCTGGTCCTGCCCGTCGCCTCGACCGTCCCATCCGTGGCCGCAGCGACCACCGTCAGTCCGGTCGGCGGTTCGGATCCCATCGTCTTGACGGCCTCGGGCCCGAATGGCATCCGCGTCGCTGCCAGCGGCGCGATCGAAACGGCCGTCCAGTTCAACCCCGACACCTTCGACGTCGCCGCGGTCGTGGACGGCAACGGCGTCGTCGATGGCACCGCACCCTGCGACTCGGCGGCGGTGGATCCGGAGCCAACGGGACCGTCACGTGCCTCAAGGTCACCGGCAACGAGATCGTCGTCGGGGCCGAGGGCCACATGAACGGCCCGGGCGGCTCGGCCGTCTCCTTCACCCTCTTCTTCACGGATAACGGCCCCGACGGCGCCACGGACACCTTCGCGTACGACGGCCCGAACGGCCAGGGCATGGGCGGCCCACCTGACTGCGACGCGACCAGCCCCACGCAGAAGACGCTGTGGTACGGCCAGGTCACGATCCTCGACCAGCCGTCCGAATCCGGCCAGGTGAGCGGCTCGGGCACGAGCGACCTCGGCTATGGCTACACCCGGACGTTCGCGTTCGACGCGACGCGCAACGCGGCGGGCGTGGTCACCGGGACCTTCTCGGTCAGCGAGGGCGCCGGCTTCGCGCTGTCCGGGTCGGTCGACTGCCTCGAGATCCACGGGCACCAGGCGATGCTCATCGGCCACGGGACGCCGTCGATGGGCGGCGGCGGAGGGACTCGCTACGCCACGTTCTTCGTCGAGGACTGGGGCACCTCGGGCATCGGGGACCGCATGTCCGCCAACGAGTACGCGGGCATCGAGTCGTTCGGGTGTCTCGCGGCGCAGCAGACCCCCGGCACGCCGCTCCTGTCCGGCGACATCGCCGTGACCGGCCCCGGAAGCGGTCCGACGACGGCGACGCCGGCGCACCCGGTCATCGCCTCGGTCAGCAGCCCGAACGGCGGCCCCGTCACCGTCACCGAGTCGACCCCCGGTCCCCCGCCGCCCGGCTACACGCTCGTCGGGAAGCAGCTGCACATCGTCGCCCCTGCGGCGGACACAGCCGCGCCGCTGCATCTCGTGTTCACGGTCGATGCGGCCACCCTGGCCTCGGCGACCCCGGCTCTCACGGCATCCACGGTCGTGGTCTTCCGCGATGGCGTCGCGGTCGACGACTGCACCTCGGACACCGGCGACGACCCCGCATCGCCGGATCCGTGTGTCTCGGATCGGACGACGCTGTCCGGTGGTGGCGACGCCGGTGACGCCCGCATCACCGTCCTCACGAGCCACGCCAGCGATTGGACGGTCGGGTCGGAGGAGACCGGGATCAGCCCCCTGGCGATCGACACGAGCCCCGCAGCCCCCGCGACCGTCGCGAAGCTCGCGATCTACGAGAAGACCTTCCAGCTCAGCCGGACCTACGGCTCGAGCGACGTCAACGATCCCGCCAAGATCGCGGTCATCGGCACGTTCGTCGCGCCGAGCGGCGCGCACGTCGTCGTGCCGGCCTGGTACGGCAAGGACTACCAGGTCCAGGCGGGCACCGGCGTCGGCTCCTTCGAGGCCTACCTCGAGCGGTCCCCGGACGCCGTCTGGCACGTCCGGTTCTCACCGGACCAGGTCGGTACCTGGACCTACACGCTGACCGCCCACGATCTCATCTCGGGCCAGGAGGCCACGGTCGACTCCGCCACGCTCACGTTCGATGCGACCGCGTCCAGCGCGCACGGCCAGGTCGGGCGCGACGGACGCGACGCCCGCTTCCTGCGCTATGCGGACGGCACGCCCTATCTCCCGATGGGCGAGAACGTCGGCTTCCAGCAGGGCGAGCCGGCCGGGAATGACGGCGAGCACTACGTCGAGCCGCTCTTCGCCTCGATGCAGGCCGCGGGTCAGAACTGGACGCGCATCTGGATGACCGACTTCAACCGCAACGCCCTCGAGTGGTCATCGACGCACTGGGCTGGGTGGTACACCGGCGTCGGGCAGTACGCCGGACAGTCGGCGTTCCGCATCGAGCGGCAGCTCGACGTCGCGGCGCAGCATGGCCTCCAGGTGCAACTCGTGATCGACGATCACGGCCAGGTCCGGAGCCAGAGCGACGGCCGCTGGGCCGAGAACCCGTATAGCGATGCCAACGGCGGACCGGTCCCGGCCGCCCACCCCGAGCAGTTCTTCACGAACACCGAGGCGAAGCGGCTCTTCAAGGAGCGGCTGCGCTATCTCGTGGCTCGGTACGGCGCCTATCGCAACCTGCTGGCCTGGGAGCTGTTCAACGAGGTCCAGTTCGTCGGTTCGGACAGCGCCAACCCGGGCAACAGCGCCCAGGTCCGTGGCGACATCGTCGCGTGGCACGCCGAGATGGCGGCCTACCTGCGTTCGATCGACCCGTTCCACCACCTCATCACCACGAGCTCCGACATCGATTCGAGCCTCAAGGACATCTGGGCCGACCCGAACATCGACCTGGTCCAGGTCCACGACTACGACCCAGCCCTGACGACGCGCGATACGCGGTTCGCCGGGTACGTCGACTCGCTCAACGCCACGTACGGCAAGCCCGTGATCATCGCGGAGTTCGGGATCGCCGGCGACAAGGAAGTCAACTTCGATCCGGTCGCGTCCGCGCCACTCGACGCGGACGAGGAGCATCTCCTCGAGGCCACGCACCTCCACAACGCCGAGTGGGCCGCCGCGATGTCCGGCACGGGCGCGATGTCGTGGTGGTGGGGCGCCTACATCGCGGCGTCGCCGTCGTATCACCGGACGTCGCCGGAGTTCCCGGCCAACGAGCGCATCAACCCGCCGATCCGCGACTTCTTCGCGGGCGAAGACCTCGCGGGGATGAGCCTGCATCGCTCACAGATCACGGCGCCGTCCGGCGTCGTCGCCATCGGGATGAACGGGCCGTCGAAGGGCTTCGCCTGGATCCGAGACGCCGACAACGAGTACGGCACCGGTTCGCGGCCGGGCGATCTTGCGGGCCGCACCATGCATGGGGTCACCGTCGCGTTCGACCTCGGTGACTCCGCCCTTATGACGTCGAGGTCCATGACCCGTGGGGCATCGTCCCGACGAGCGACCAGGTCGTCTATCCGTCCGGCGGCACGCTCACCGTGACCCTGCCGGACTTCACTCGCGACGTCGCGATCAAGTTCACGGCCCTCGATTCGGCCACGGCGGCGCATCCGGTCATCGGGTTCGTCTACAGCCCGGCCGGCGGGCCGGTGACGATCGTCGAGTCGGACCCCGGCACCCCGCCCGTCGGTTCCGGGTACACGTATCTCGGGCGTCGCCTCACGGTCGCCGCCCCGCCGGCCTCCACGACCTCGCCGATCTACTTCACGTTCAACGTCGATGCCTCCGTCCTGGCCGCCGCCGATCCCGACCTCACGGCGGACACCGTCACGGTGTTCTACGACGATGTCCCGGTCCGGCGGTGCACGCCCTCGTACTCGGATCCCAACGCCACGCCGGATCCGTGCGTCTCCACTCGGTATCCGCTCGGCGCGGGCGAGGACGACGGCGATGTCCTGCTCTCGATCGTCGGGAGCCACGCCGGCACCTGGACGTTCGGGACCGTCCCGCCGCGGGTGCCCGTGCCCACCACCGTGGTCGGCAACGGGGACAACCTGAACCAGAACAGCCCGCGGACCTTCGAGTTCGTGGCCGTCCTCGACGCCCAGGGCGTCGCCGACGGGACGATCACGCGGACCGAGAGCGGCGTCACGCTCGCCGGACCCGTGACCTGCCTCTATGTCGACGGGCACGACATCATCGTCGGCGGCCGGGATGACGCCACGAGCGGCGGACCGACGTGGTTCACGTTGTATCTGACCGACGGTGGCCCGGTGAGCTATCAGGACGACGTCGTGTTCGGCAGCCCGAACCAGTCGACGCCCGCGGACTGTTCGCCGGCCGGGGACTTCGGCGGCCATCAGCCGTTCGCCGGCCAGGTCACCGTCCTGGACGGGCCGTCGCTGGTCGGTCTCGTCCATGGCGACGGCACCTATCACATCGGCAACGGCGTCATGCGCACCGTCGCGGTCGATGCCACTCGCCTGGCCGACGGCAGCGTCAGCGGGACGTACGCCATCGAGGATCCCTCGACGTCGCGAGCCGGGAGCGTCGACTGCCTCGACATCCGCCCGGATCGCACGACGATCATCGGCCACGGTCCGGACCCGGCGCATCCGACTGGTCCCGACATCTACACCTCGATCTTCATCCGGGACGACGCGCCGGACAATGCGGGCGGGGACACGATCTGGCTGAACGCCGATCGAAGCTCGTTGCCGTTCGATTGTCTCGCGGCGCCGGCGATGACTGAGCAGTCGCTCATGACGGGCGCGATGCAGGTCGAGGCCGGGGTCGCTCCCGACCCGACGATCGTCCGCGCCGCGGTGCTGTCCGGAGGATCGCTGACCAGCCGGCCGGTCGCCGATGCCGCGCATCCGCTCATCGCCGCTGTCTCGAGCCCGGTGACCGCCCTGGTCGCCATCCAGGAAGGGTCGGCGACGGGTCCCGCACCGGCAGGCTCCGCCTACCTCGATCCGCAGCTGGACATCACGGCACCATCCGCGAGCGCGGCTATGCCGCTCACGATCGCCCTGACCGTGGACCAGGACACGCTCACCTCGACGACGCCTGATCTGACCGCGCAGGATCTCGCGGCGTTCCTGGACGGCGTCCGGATCAAGGCCTGCACGCTCGATGGGTCCGACGATCCCGCGCGACCGGATCCCTGTGTCTCGGCGCGTCAGACCCTGCACGGCGGATCCGACGAAGGCGACGCACGACTCGTCATCGAGACCAGCCACAGCGGCCGCTTCAACGTGGGCTCCGGACCGGCGGCTGCCGCTCCTGGCGCGCCACACGGCGTGTCCGCGACGCCCGGCAACCACCAGGCGCTGGTGACATGGTCCCCACCGACCGACGACGGCGGCAACATCCTGACCACCTATACCGTGACCGCGAGCCCGGGCGGACGGACGGTGACCGTGCCCGCCGCGCAGACCGTTGCCTCCGTTGACGGCCTGCTCAACGGCGGCACCTACACCTTCCGCGTCCGCGCGTCGAACGACATCGGGACCGGTCCCGAATTCGGCCGACTCCAATGCGATCAGCCCGATCAGCACGTATCGAGACCTGACGCACATCTCGACCGGGATGCCCGATGGCCAGTACGCGATCTTCGCCGGGATGACCCCGGACGGCTCGCACATCTACTACCGCCGATATGACAACCCGAACGACACCCAGGTCCTGTACGAGTGGACGGCGGGTGGCACCAAGATCATCTCGACCGGTCCAGGCGGGCCGGCCCACGTCGCCGACTTCGTCGGCGTGTCGACGGACGGCTCCCGCGTGCTCTTCAGGACGACGAGTGCCCTCGTGCCCGGCGATACCGATGGCGACCGAGGACGTCTACGCCCGGGAAGGGACCACCACGACCCTGGTCTCGACAGGCCCGACTGACGGCAACGTGATGACGCCGTCGTACGCCCAATGGTGGTCGAGCGACGCCCGGCAGGTCGTCTTCAGCACCGCCGCCGCGCTCGTTGCGGCCGACACCGACACCCGGACCGACCTCTACCTGCGCGACGGGACGACCACCACGCTCCTCAGCGTCGGCCCGACCGGCGGCAGCGATGACACGTACCTGGCGAAGCCAGTCTCGGAGCGGTGAAGACCGACCCCGGCTGCGGGTGTCCGCGCGTCTACTTCCAGACGTACGAAGCCCTGACGCCTGACGACCAGGACAGCGATTTCGACGTCTACGAGTGGTTCCAGGGAACGCTCAGGCTCGCCACCCCGGCACGAACGGCGTGTTCGCCTACTTCATCGGGGCCGCGCCGGACGGTTCGCGTGTCCTCTTCGCCACCGACGCGGCGCTCGACCCGGCCGATCACAACACCGACTACGACGTCTACGCGATCACGACGGGCGGCCCCTCCTTGGTTTCGACGGGTGCCCCCGGTGACTCGACCTTCCCCTCCCCGATCTTCGTCTCCGCCGATGCATCGGCCTTCGTCTTCTACAGCACGGCTCGCCTCGTTCCCGAGGATCTCGACGACGAGAACGATCTGTACATGTCGAAGGGCGGGTCGTTCCGCCTGGTGGCTGACGGAGCCTACCAACTGTCCTGGTCCCAGTTCGTCGGCAACCGCTTCTATGTCTCGACGAGTCAACCGATCGATCCTGCGGACACCGACACCCGGCTCGACGTCTACGACGCGACCGACGCAGCGGCCCGTCTGACGACGCCGTTCGACGGCGGGTACGACATCCAGTTCTACCAGTACTCCGTGGACGGCCACTACGGCTTCCTCGGCGCGTCGCGGCTGACCCCGGACGACCACGACAACGTCACGGACGTCTACCGGTTCGACCTGATCGATCCCGGCGCACCCGTGCTCGTTTCGGCCGGCGCGACCCTCGCCGGCGATTGGGGCACGACATTCGCCGGCGCGTCCGACGACGGGCAGTTCGTGGCCCTCGGGTCGAACGATCGGTTGACCGCGGACGACACCGAGCCCGCGAACACCGTGAACTCGGCGGACGTCTATCTCAGCCGGATCGTCCCGGTGCCCAGGAGGCCGTGGCAGCCGGAGGCATCGTTTCGAGCGGGGATGTCGCCGCGCCCTCCCACCCGGTCATCGCGGCCGTGACCAGCCCGAACGGCGGGCAGGTGACGATCACCGAGAGCGCGCCCGGCAACGCCGCCGCTCGGCTACACCTTCCTCGGGCGCCAGCTGGATATCAGTGCCCCGGCGGCCAGCGCGGCGAACCCGCTGACCATCGAACTCACGATCGACGCGGCGACCCTCGCCGCTGCCGAACCCGATCTGACGGCCGCCACCGTCGCGATCCTCCGTGACGGCGTTCCGGTCGCGGAGTGCACCACCTCGACCCTGGACGCCCCGGCGACGCCGGACCCGTGCGTCAGCGCGCCGCGTCACGCTGTCGCGGTCCCGGCAGCGACGGGGACGCGAAGATCACGGTCCTGACCAGCCATGCCAGCGCCTGGAACGTCGGCCCGCCGCCGGCCTTCTCCGTACCCGACGCGCCGACCGGCGTGGCCGCCACGAAGGGCGACACGAACGCGACCGTCACCTGGACGGCCCCGGCGAACGACGGTCACAGCACGATCACCGGCTACACCGTCACCTCGACGCCCGGCAACAAGACCGCCACGGTCGGCGGCGGCGTGACACGTCGCGACCGTGACCGGCCTCACCAACGGCACGTCCTATCGGTTCTCCGTCACGGCCACGAACGCGATCGGGACCGGGCCGGCGTCGGCGCTGTCGAACGCCGTCACCCCGGCCGTCCCGGCGAGCCAGACCATCACGTTCGCCAGCCCGGGCGCCCACACGATGCTCCAGACGCCGTTCACGGCAACGGCGACCGCCAGCTCTGGGCTGCCCGTCACCTTGACGTCCACGACGCCGAGCATCTGCACGACCTCCGGCCTCCAGGTCACCCTCGTGGCCGCGGGATCGTGCTCGATCACGGCGACGCAGCCCGGCAACCCCGACTACAAGCCGGCCAACCCCGTCACGCGCGCGTTCACGGTCAGCCAGGTCGCCCAGACGATCACGTTCGCGAAGCCCGCGAACCAGCTCCTGACCACCCCGACGATCACCGTCACGGCCACGTCCAGATGCCGGTCTGCCGGTCACCGTGGCCTCCACGACCCCGTCGGTCTGCACCGTGAGCGGCTTCGATGTCGCCCTCCTCGCGGTCGGATCGTGCTCGCTGACGGCAACCCAGGGCGGCAACGCGACCTACAAGGCGGCGACGGCCGTCACGCGGGCGTTCACCGTCGACCAGGCGAGCCAGACGATCACCTTCGCGAAGCCCGCGAACCAGGTCCTGACGACACCGTCGATCACGGTGCACGGCAACGTCGAGCTCGGGCCTGCCGGTGACCCTGACCTCGACGACGACCGCGATCTGCACGGTGAGCGGCTTCGACATCGCGCTGCTCACGGCCGGCACGTGCTCCATCACGGCCACGCAGCCCGGCAATGCGAACGTCAAGGCCGCCACGGCTGTCGTTCGTACCGTTCACCGTGAGCCAGGCGACCCAGACCATCACCTTCGCGGCGCCGACAAGCCACACGCTGCTCCAGACGCCGTTCACGGTCAGCGCGACGGCCACGTCCGGTCTGACCGTCACGCTGACGTCCACGACGACCGGCGTCTGCACCGTCGCGGGTTCCAGGTCAGCCTGCTGGCCGCGGGCAACTGCTCGCTCACCGCGAGCCAGGCCGGGACCACCGTCTACAAGGCCGCGAGCCCGGTGAGTCGCACGTTCAGCGTCACCAAGGCTCCGCAGACCATCACGATCCCGAACCCGGGGCCACGGTCGCTGACGGCCCCGACGGTCGTGCTGGCGCCGTCATCGACGTCCGGCCTGACGGTCACCCTGACGAGTCAGAGCACGACGATCTGCACCGTCAGCGGCAACACCGTGACGCTCAAGAAGACCGGCACCTGCAAGATCCACGGCGTCCAGGCCGGCAACGCCGTCTTCGCCGCCGCGACCCCGGTCGACATCCAGTTCATCGTCAATCCGTAAGCCCTCGCTCGCCGGCGGCACGGAGGCCCACGCCGTCGGCTCGACTACTCGGACCGCGGCTCCAGGATCACGAGCGCCGTCTCGCGCGAGCGTTGCGCGGCGCTCGCGTCGTTGAAGGCCGAGCTGCCGAGGCCGACGAAGGCCGCCCACAGTCGGGCTCGCTCCTCCCCCACCGCGGCGCGGGCGGTCACGGCTCGCGTGCCGTCGGGCAGCTCGACCGTGGCGAGCGGGTGCGCCTGGAGGTTGAGCCACCACGCGGGCTCGGGGTCGGCCCAGCCGTTCATCGCCGGCGTGACGAGGTTCGGGCCGTCCTCGATGTAGCCGACGATCGCGACCCGTTCGGTGCCCGAGCGGCGCCCGACCGTGTGGAGTCGGAGCATCCCCCACTGCCGGTCGGTCGCGGGTCGGAGGCCGACCCGGCCGCCCGAGACCCGATACAGCGCTCGATGGCCGATCCAGATCGTCCGGACGAGCCAACGCGGGACATGGGGCGGCGCCTTCTGGGCGTCGAGGTCGATCTCGGTCACGGTGGATCCTCCAGGCTGGTCGCTCGTGAGTCTACGGTGTAGACTACGCCGTAAACATACCCGGCTCGACGTACACTCGTCAAGGCGTCGATGACAGGAACGCAGGAGGAACCGAAACCGACCGTGGGCACCCGAGCGATCCCGGCCCCCGATGCGCCACGGGCGCCGCTGACTCGGAGCCGAGTGATGCTGGTCGCCATCGATGTCGCCGACCGGGACGGCGCCGAGGGCTTGAGCATGCGTCGGCTCGGGCAGGAGCTCGGGGTCGATGCCATGGCGCTCTACCGACACGTCAGGAGCAAGGACGACCTGCTCGACGGGATCGTGGACGTCATCGTCGGCCAGATCGAGCGCGTGGACCCGACAGATGATTGGAAGGGTTCGCTGCGCGACCAGGTCATGATCGCCCGGCGGCTGATGCTGCGGCATCCGTGGGCGCGGCAGGTCATCGAGGAGCGCGGGACGGCCGGCGTCGCGATGATCGGCTACGTCGAGACGGTCCTCACGATCCTGCGCGGCGGCGGCTTCTCGCTCGACCTCGCGCACCACTCGCTCCACGTCCTCGGGAGCCGGATCCTCGGGTTCAGCCAGGACCTCTTCGAGGATTCACCGAGTGAGCCGCCATCGCCGGAGACGGCGGAGGCCCTCGCGCGAGTCATCGCGACGCACCCGAACGTGGCGGAGCTCGCCGGGTCGGTCAGCCACGACGGGCGTCCTGGGCGCCTGCGACGACGATGTCGAGTTCGCGTTCGGTCTGGACCTGATCCTCGACGGGCTCGAGCGACGCCGGGCCGCTGCCGCCGGCTGACCGGCGGTCCCTCGACGACTGAGCGTCAGGGCTCGCGGATCGCGATCCCGTAGCGGCCTTGGGCGCGGTCGAAGGTGGCGAATGGCACCGCGTTGGCATCGAGCGACGCGGCGACGATCATGGCGTCGGGGATGGGCCGGCCCGGCATCGAGCGGGCCCGAACGAGCATCTCGACGACCACGTCGGTCCGGGTGCCGAGCACGCGGACGTTCTCCCGCTGGATGAACGCGATCAGCGTCTCGATGATGTCCGACGACGGCACGTCGTACTGCGTCCGGAGGACGTGGGCGCACTCGGCGAGGGCGACGAGCGAGACGCCGACGTCGGTGGCGTCGTCGTCGATGAGCGCCGCCGCGCGTCGCGCCTGGGCGACGGGCGTCCCGACCAGGTACCGGACGACGACCGAGGTATCGACCCCGATCACCTCGCGCGGTCCGGGTCCGGCGTGTCCCAGCCGGCCTGGCGGAGGACGTCCCACGACTCGTCGGGCGGCTGCCGCCCGACCTTGTCGCGCAGCGCACCGGCGAGCGATCGACGGTGCCGGCCCGGGATGACCTCGATCACGATGCGGCCATCCTCGACGCGCTGGACCGTCTCATCGCCGGCGTAGATGGCCAGCTCCTCGCGGATCGCCTTCTCGATGGTGATCTGGCCGCGCTCGCCTACTCGACTGGACATGGTAGGGATGAGGCTATCGATTCATATCCGGTCGGTCAAGTCGTACCGGCGCCGCGGGCCGATCAGCTCACGGGTACGCCGGGTACTGCCACTTCAGCTCTTTGGCGTCGAACTTGGCTTGGGCCGCATCCACCGTCTTGCCCCACTTCTTGAGGGTCTTGCGCGCGGTGCTGCAGGCCTTGCCGATGAAGAGCGGGGCGAGCTTGGCCTCGTAGCGCTTCTCGATCGCGATGTGCTGGTTCTCGTGCCAGGCGAGGTGGGTCGACATCTTGCGCCACCAGGTCGCGAGTGCTCCCGGCGCGCTCGAGGGCTTGACCCACTTCGGCAGCCAGACCGTCGACGTGAGGGCCACCGCCACCGAGGTGATGCGGCACGCCGTCGTCCCGGCGGGCGTCACGGTGTCCCAGTTCACGATCCGGCTCTGGCGGACGCAGGCCAGGGCGTCGGAGGTGCCGCAGTGCGACCTCGACCTGGCGACGGTCGACGCGAGCAACTGCCGCGGCGAGCTCCCATAGACCTTGAAGGTGTGGAGGACCCTGGTCGCATCGATCTCGGTCTGGGCGGCGTCGGTGGTCGCGGGCGAGGTGGTCGTCGACGAGGCGCTCGGTTGCGGGGTGGCGATGGGCGTCGGCGTGGGAGCGGGCGTCGGCCGTGGGGTCGGGCGGGCGGTCGGCGACGGGCTCGGCGATGGCGAGGCGACGACCGCGGCGGGCGGCGACGAGGTCGTCGTCGCGTCGCCGCACGCCGTGACGAGCACCGCGATCGCGATGAGCAGGCCGGCAACCAAGGCTCGCATGACGCGCACTGTACGCGTCCGGCCCGGGACGCCCTATCGCATCGAGCTCGCCGACCTGGCCGCCCGGAGGCGCCGCATCACGTCGTTCCCGCCGCGGCCGAAGTAGTCGTGCAAGGTCATGTAGTCGGCGAACAGCCGGTCGTACACCCGACCCGCCGACGCGTTCGGCAGATACGTTCGGACGCTCGGCCGGACCATGGCCGCCGCCGCCGCCTCGATCGATGCGTAGCCGCCGGCCGCGGCGCCCGCGGCCACCGCCCCGTACATCGCCGACCCGAGGGCCGGTGCCTGGCTCGATGACGCCACCTCGAACGGTCGGCCGGTGATGTCGGCGGAGAGCTGCATCAGGAGGCCGTTCCGCTCGGGGAGTCCGCCGCAGGCGACGACCCGGTCGACGGCGACACCGGCCGTATCGAGCGACTCGATGATCGCGCGGGTCCCGAAGGCGGTCGCCTCGAGCAGCGCCCGGTAGATCTCGGGCGGGCGGGTCGCCAGGGTCGCGCCGATCAACAGGCCGCTGAGATCCACATCGACGAGGATCGAGCGGTTGCCGTTCCACCAGTCGAGCGCCAGGAGTCCGGACTCGCCCGGCAGCAGCTGGCTGGCATCGCGCTCCAGCGCCTGGTGGACCGTCAGGCCCTCGCGCCGTGCCGCCTCGTGGACGTCGGGCGGGACGGCCTGGGCCGTGAACCAGGCGAAGATGTCACCGACGGCGGACTGACCGGCCTCGTAGCCGAAGAACCCGGGGATGATCCCGTCCTCGACCACGCCGCACATGCCCTCGGCCGCGACGAGGCGCTCGCCGAGGACCAGGTGGCAGGTGCTCGTGCCCATGACCGCGACCATCGTCCCGGGCGCGGTGACGCCCACGGCCGGCACCGACACGTGCGCGTCGACGTTGGCGATGGCCACGGCCGTCCCCGGGCGAAGGCCCGTCCAACGAGCCGCCTCCACGGACAGGACGCCCGCGCAGTCGCCGATCGAGCGGATGTCGCGCGACATCTTGTCGTCGACCACCGAGGCGAAGCCCGGATCCAGCGCCCCGAAGTACGCCCGATCCGGGAAGCCGTCCCGCTTGGACCAGATGGCCTTGTAGCCCGCGGTGCAGGAGTTGCGGGTCTCGGTCCCGGTCAGCTGCCAGACCACCCAGTCGGCCCCCTCGATGAGCCGGTCCGCGGCCTGATAGACCCGCGGCGCCTCGTCGAGGATCTGCAGGCTCTTCGAGTAGAACCACTCCGACGAGATGCGACCGCCGTACCTCGGGAGCCACGGCTCACCGCGCGCCGCCGCGACGGCGTTGATCCGGTCCGCCTCCGGCTGCGCCGCATGGTGCTTCCAGAGCTTCACCCAGGCGTGCGGTTCGCGGCGAAGTCCGTCGATCTCGCAGAGTGGCCGGCCGTCGGCGGTGGTCGGCAACATCGTGCAGGCGGTGAAGTCGATGCCCGACGCCGACGACATCCTCCGGCGGAACGCCCGTCTCCGCGAGCAACCGCGGGATCGTCGACTTGAGCGTCTCGATGTAGTCGGCGGGGTCCTGGAGGGCCCAGTCGTGCTCGAGGACGACGTCCTCGTCGGGCGACGGCAGGTGCGCGTCGATCACGCCGTTGGCATAGGGGTGCACGGCCGTGGCGAGCTCCGCGCCGGTCGCGAGATCGACGAGGATGGCGCGGCCCGAGCCGGTCCCGAAGTCGACGCCGATCGCGGTCTTCATGACCGGCGCTCGCGGTCGCTCCGCTGGCCGTAGTAGGCGGTCGTGCCGTGCTTGCGGTCGAAATGTCGATGGAGCAGGGCATCGCCGAGCACCGCCGCGTCAGGGTCGATCGTCAGCGTCCGCCAGGCCATCGTCGCGATCGTCTCCAGGGCCACCGCGGCTTCGACCGCCGCGGCCGGCGACACCCCCCAGGTGAACGGCCCGTGGCCGCGAACGAGGACCGCCGGCGAATCCTCGCTGGTCCGCTCCACGGCGCGAAGCGTTTCGATGATGACACCGCCGGTGGCCCATTCGTAGTCACCATCGATCTCGTCCGCCCGAAGGTCTCGGCTGACCGGGACGGGGCCGCGGAAGAAGTCGGCGTGGGTCGTCCCGAGCGCCGGGATCGCGCGGCCGGCCTGCGCCCACGCGGCTGCCGAGGTCGAGTGCGTGTGCACGACCCCGCCGATCTCCGGGTACTCGAGATAGAGGCGGCGGTGGGTGGGCGTGTCGGTCGACGGCCGGCGGTCACCGCCGAGCACGCGGCCGTCATCGAGGGCGACCTCGACGAGGTCGCCCGGCTCGATCGTGGAGCACGGCAGGCCGCTGGGCTTGATCACGAGGACGCCTCGCGCCCGGTCCACGCCCGAGACGTTGCCGAAGGCCAGCGTGACGAGCCCCGCGCGATCGACCGCGCGGTTGGCCTCGGCGACCTGGACCCGGAGGTCGTCGATCGTCATGATCGCGCCCGCCTCGGCGGCGGCCGGCCCTTCGGGGATCCAGACGCGCATCGCGCCAGCGCCACGGTTCGCCCAGGCCAGGTACGGGATCGCCGTGACGTCGAGGGCACGGTCGGCCGTCGAGACCGGGACCGCGAGCCCGACCACCGAGGCGCCCAAGGTCCGTGCGAGGTACCGGCACCGGGCTCGCGGCCGCCGGGATCGCGACGTCCTCCAACTCGACACCCTGCGGCAGGTCGGCGGTCTCGAGCGCGTAGACGAGCGGGCCCCGTTCGAGGGCGACACAGCCCCGCACCGCGTCGATCCGCGCGTCCGGACGGGTGATCCGGGCGGGCATGTCGAGGTCGAGGACGACCGTGTCGCCCGGTCGCCACGATCGCGCGAGCGTCACCGTCCGCTCGCCGGCGGGGACGGCCGCGGGGGTCGCGTCTCCCCCGTCGCCGGAGACACGGACCGAGGCCGTCCGACACCAACCCGGGATGCGGAGCGACAGCTCCCAGGGCGCTTCCGGCGTGGCGACGACCCGGACCTCGACCCGTCCATCCCACGGATACTCGGTCTCGATGGCCAGTCGCACGTCGCCGCTGACGACGTCCGACGCCGCGTACTGGTGCAACTGCACGCCGGTGCTGTTGCCGGTCGCGACGAGTTGCTGCCAGCTGCTCACGAACCGCATGAGGTTGGGCGGGCAGCACGCACACGCGTACCACGGTTTCCGGGCCGCCTCGCCGGCCTCGGCCCACGCCTGGTGGGTCCGCCGCTGGAGGGGGTTGACGTAGAAGAACTCGGTGGCGTCGGCGGACAACGCGGGCAGGATCGCGTTGTAGGTGGTCCGCTCCAGGACATCCGCGCAGTCCGGATCACCGGTCGCGAGCAGCAGGCGCCACGCCAGCATCGCCGAGGCGATCGCCGCACAGGTCTCGGCATACGCCCGGTCGGGCGGCAACTCGAATGGGTCCCCGAACGCCTCGTCCTTGTGACGACTGCCGAGCGCGCCCGTCAGGTACGACCGCGTCGCCACCATGTCGCGCCACCGGCGCTGGACGCTCTCGAGCAGGCCCTGGTCGCCAAGCTCGACCGCCACATCGACGGCGCCACAGTCGAGATACAGCTGGCGGACCGCGTGCCCGACGACCTCGGGGGCGTCCCGGACGGGCAGGTGATCCTGCCAGTAACCGCGTCCGAACCGACCACTGCCGAGGGACCCATGCCCGCGCCGTTCGATGAAGGCTGCCGCAAGGTCCAGATGCCGGCGGTCGCCGGTGACCCGGAACAATTCGACCAACGACATCTCGATCTCGGGATGACCGTCGATGGCCGCCCGACCGTTCGGGCCGAGTTCCCGCTCGACGGAGGCAGCCGCACGCTCGGCGACGAGGAGGAGGCGGTCGTCGCCGAGCGCACGGTGCCAGGCGATGGCTGCCTGGATGAGATGGCCGATGCAGTAGAGCTCGTGGCCCCAGCGGAGGTCGGCATAGGCCGTTCCCGGCTTGAGCACCTGGACGAACGTGTTGATGTAGCCGTCAGCCTGCTGGGCTGCCTCGACCAGACCGATCGCCTCGTCGGCCATCGCGCGGATCGCCGGATCGGGCGAGCGACCCAGCTCCCAGCCGGTCGCCTCGAGCCATTTGTAGACGTCGGAGTCCAGGAACGGGAACGGTCCGTCGAACATGACCCCCAGCGCCCGGTACCCGGTCCCGGCTCGGGTCGCGGCGAGGTCGAAGTTGGCCAGCGTCCCGGCCGCCTGGAGCTGTCGGTAGCCCGCAGGGATGGTCCGCTCGCGGTTGTTCGCGGCACGCGCCGCCCAGAACCCGCCCGTCAATGCCACATCGGTCGCGCTGAGCGGGACCAGCCGCGTCGATCCGGGCGTCGGGACGACGGCGGCGGCCGTCGGGGTGGTCGCGGGCGAAGGGACCATCGCTACGGCGTGCGATTGAGGAAGTAGAACGCCGAGTTCCAGCGGAGCTCGCGCCGGAACTCGGCCGCCGTCGTGCGGGCATCGATCGTGACGAGCTCGATGTCGGCGATCTCGGCGAAGTCGATGATGGGCTCGATCGGCAGGCTGCTCGTCAGCGCGGTGTGATGCGGCCCGCCGGCCGTCAACCACGCCTCGGCCGCGGTCTGCAGGTCTGGCCGCGGCCGCCAGACGGCCCGCGCGACGGGCAGGCGCGGGAGTGGCGCGTCCGGCTCGACGATGTCGACCTCGCTCGCGATCATGCGGAACCGGTCGCCGAGGTCGGCGAGGCCGAGGATCACCGCCGGCCCGGTCGCCGCGTCGAACACGAGCCGCACGGGGTCCGACTTGCCGCCGATCGACAACGGATGGATCTCGCACGACGGCTTGCCCGTCGCGAGGCTCGGGCAGACCTCGAGCATGTGCGCCCCGAGGACCTCGGGAACGGGGTCGCCGAGGTGGTACGTGTAGTCCTCCATGAACGAGGTCCCGCCGGGCAGGCCCTCCGCCATGACCTTGAGGATGCGGACGAGCGCGGCGGCCTTCCAGTCGCCCTCCGCGCCGAACCCGTAGCCTTCGGCCATCAACCGCTGCACGCCGATCCCGGGCAGCTGGTCCAGGCCGCCGAGGTCCTCGAACGTGTCGGTCACGGCGCCGAAGCCGCCGTCTTCGAGGAACGCTCGCAGCCCACCTTCGATCCGGGCGGCGGTGCGGAGCTCGGCATGCCGCTCGCCACCGGTCCGGAGGGCGGGTGCGACCTGGTAGGACCCTTCGTACGCCTCGACCAGGGCGCTCACGTCGGCGTCCGAGACGGCCTCGACGCGGGCGACCAGCTCGTCGACCCCGTAGCCGTTCACGGAGAACCCCAGTCGCGCCTGGGCCTCGACCTTGTCGCCTTCGGTGACCGCGACCTCGCGCATGTTGTCGCCGAACCGGGCGATCCGCAGGCGATGGGATTCGTGCCAGCCCGCGGCGGCGCGCGCCCACCAGCCGAGCCGACCGAGGACGGCCTCGTCCTCCCAGTGTCCGACGATGGTCTTCCGGCCGCGACGGAGACGCGTCTGGATGAACGCGAACTCGCGGTCGCCGTGCGCGGCCTGGTTCAGGTTCATGAAATCCATGTCGATGTCCGACCAGGGCAGGTCGCGGTTGAACTGCGTGTGCAGGTGGACCAACGGCTTGCGCAGGTCGGTCAGACCGCCGATCCACATCTTGGCCGGCGAGAACGTGTGCATCCAGGCGATGACGCCGATGCAGGACGGAGACGCATCCGCATCGCGGAGCACGGCGGCGATGGAATCCGGCGTCGTCACGACCGGTTTGGCCACGATCCGGACCGGGATGCTGGCGGCCCCGTCGAGGTGCCTCGCGATGTGGCGGGCATTCTGCTCGACCTGTTGCAGGACGGCCTCGCCGTAGAGGTGCTGGCTGCCCGTGACGAACCACGCCTCGAGCTCCTGCAGGACCGGCTTCACGGTTCGCCCCTCCCGCTCCGATGCGATGCCATCACTTGAGCGCTCCTTGCGTGAACCCGGAGACGTAGTACCGCTGCAGCAGCAGGTAGATCGCGATGCACGGGATCATCGCGATCGTGATCCCGGCCTGAAGCATGCCCCAGTCGGTCCCGCCCAGGCTGGTCTCGGCGCGAGCCGTGGCCAGGATCAGCGGCAGCGTGAACGTGGAGGCCCGGCTCAACAGGACCAGCGCCGCCAGGAACTCGTTCCAGGACGTGACGAAGGCGAACAGCGCCACCGTGACGATCGCCGGCACGACGGCCGGGATGAAGATCGATCGGAGGATCTGCCAGGAGTTCGCGCCGTCAGTGAGCGCTGCCTCCTCGAGCTCGACCGGCACCGATTCGAAGCTGTTGCGCATGATGTAGAGGCTGAACGGCAGCTGGATCGCGGTATGGACGATGGCCAGCCCGAGCAGCGTGTTGGTCAACTTGACCTGGGCGAACATCAGGAAGATCGGCGTCAGCAGCGCCTGGTACGGGATGATCAGGGCCAGCAGCAGGAAGACGAAGATGCCCTCCTTGCCCGGCACCGGGAAGCGGGCCAGTCCATAGCCGGCGGGGATCGTCAGCGCGAGCGTGAACGCGATCGTCATGAACGCCGTCGCGAAGCTGTTGCCGAGATAGGTCGGCAGGCCCGCCTGGTACGACCACAGTCGCTGGTACGACTCCAGGCTGAGCTCGTGCGGGATGTAGGTGGGCGGGACCGCCGCGGCTTCGGCCGTCGTCTTGACCGACGCGAGCATCGACAGGACGATCGGCGTGAGCATGAACACGCCGATGATCAGGCAGATCGCCCCCACGAGGTAGCGATTCCGGCCCGCCCAGACCCGTGACCAGGCACGGGTGACCGGCGCTCCGGCGGTGACGGCGGTCATGTCTCGCTCCGGCGCGTCAGGGCCATCTGGACGACCGTGAAGACGAGGATGATCGTCGCCAGGATCAGCGACAGGGCGGCCCCGTAGCCGAGATGCAGATACGGGAACGAGTTCTTGTAGATGAAGAAGACCGCGGTCGAGGTCTGGTTGAAGGGTTGGCCGGCGGTCATGATGTAGAACTGGTCGAACGCCAGCAGCGAGCCGATCGCGCTGACCAGGGTGACGAGCAGGATCGTGCGGCGGGTCAGCGGCACGGTCACCCGTCGGGTCCGCTGCCAGAAGCTCGCGCCATCGACCATGGTCGCCTCGTTGATCTCGCTCGGGATGGACTGGATCGCGGCAACGAAGAGGATCATGCCGAAGCCGAGGACCTTCCAGACGACCGACGTGATGATCGACCAGGTCGACAGATCGGCGTCCACGCCGAGCCAGAGGACCGGCTTGTCGATCAGGCCGAGGTCGAGCAGCGCCTTGTTGATCAGTCCGAATGTCGGGTCGAACAGCCAGACCCACAGGAGGCTCGACACGCCGAGGCCGATGACCACCGGCACGAAGATGATCGCCCGAGTCGTCCGACGCAGCGGCGTATTCGGCGAGACCAGCAAGGCGAGCAGATACCCGCCGATGATCAGGATCGGGGTGATCAGGAGGGTGTACTTCAGCGTGTAGCCGAGCGAGCTCCAGAACTGCGAATCCGAGAGCACCTGCTGGAAGTTCGTCAGCCCGGTGAACTTCGGCGGCGTGATGAGGGACCAGTTGGTGAACGACATGCCCACCATCCCGGCCAGTGGCACGGCCGTGAAGAGCAGCACGAAGACGACCGCCGGGGTCACGTAGAGCAGTCCGGTCAATCGTCGACGTCGTCTGGCGGTCATTCGGTCTCCACGACACACGATGGTGAAGGGTGGAACCGGCCGCGGCGCTCCTCTCGAAGCGCCGCGGCCATCCGTATCGGGGTCGACTACCTCGATCGGGTCACTTGCAGGAGATCGCCTTCATGGCGGTCTTGGCATCGTTGATGACCGTGTCGAGATCATCGTTGGTGTAGTACGCCCGCTGGAGCTGTTGCAGCCAGGGGCCAGCCGGATCGTTGATCTGCTCGAAGAACGTCAGGCTGTAGGGGGTCTTGCCGACGCTGAGGGCCTTGGCCACGTCCGCCATGAGCGGTTCGGCCTTGTAGTACTGGTTGTCGGCGAGCTTCGGATCGGTCCGGGTCGGCAGGTTGAGCGCCTTGGCGTACAGCTCGACCTGGTTCTTGTCGGTCAATAGATAGTGCATGAACGCGAGCGCATCGTCGACGCGCTTGCTGCCCTTCGGGATGACGACCAGGTCGCCGCCGATGAACGAGGCGGACTTGCCGGCCTCCATGCCCGGCAGCAGGCTGATCCCGAAGTCGAACGGGTGGTCCTTCATCTGGTCGCGCGCGAGCACGATGTTGAAGTTGCCCGTCCCCATCATGCCGAGCTTGCCCGTGCCGAACTGCTCGGCGAAGGTCGCACCGGTCTCGGCGCGAGCGCTCTCGGGGACGTTCTTGGCCGCGACCATGTCGCGCGCCCACTGGTCGACCTGCTTGACGCCGTCGCCGACGAGGGGCTCGTCGCCGCACTTGTTGGCCTCGATGGTGGCGCCGGACGCCCACATCAACGGACCGACGGTGAAGATGTTGCAGCCGGCGCAGTTGCCCGGCAGGTAGTAGCCGGTGACGCCGTCACCGAGCGCGGTGATCTTGTCGGCGTACGCCCGGACCTCGGCGAGGCTGGTCGGCGGCTTGTTCGGGTCCAGGCCGGCCTTCTTGAACAGGTCCTTGTTGTAGAAGAGCGCCGACACGTCGGCGTAGAGCGGCACGCCGAACAGGCGGTCGTTGAACGTCGCGACGGTCTTGTGGCCGGGGCTGACGTCGGCCAACTCCGCCCAGTCCTTGGTCTGATCGGTGATGTCGACCAACTGGCCCGCGTTCTCGAACTGCGGGGCGTAGATGAGGTCCATCCCCATCAGGTCCGGGACGTCACCCGAGGCGATGCCCTGGGCGATCTTCGCCACCATGTCCGTGTGGACGATGTAGCTCAGATTGATCGGCTTGGTCGGGTTCTCCGCGTTCCAGGCACACACGAGGATGTCGACCATCCCCTTGTTGCCGCCCGAGCGCTCCCACATCTGCATCGCATTCGGGTCGGTGCTCTGGGCGCAGGCCTTGGCAGGCTCGGGTGTCGGCGCCGCTGCGGCGGCACTCTCGGTGGCGGCGGCCGAGGCCGGCGCCGAAGCGGCTGCGGACGGGGCTGGCGCGGAACTGGCGGTGCCCCCTCCGGACGGCGCGCTCGATGCCGTCGACGACGAACACGCGGCGAACATCATGATCGCCACGAACGCGAGGGCGGGCAACCTGAGACGGCTCCTCATCCCGTGCTCCTCCTCTGTCGAACTCACCGGGCCGCCGCGTTTCCCACTGCGGCCGATGCCCGGCCAGCGGTACACTACCACGGGCGCAATCGAGTGTGTGCATTCGTTTGCACGATTGCGCAGTGACTCGCGATCCGACGATGACGCACCCGATGGAGGGGCACGTGACGGACCTCAGACTCGGCATCAACCTCTGGAGCCAGGCGAGCGACTGGCCGTCGTTCCTCGCCGCCGGGAAGCGGGCCGAGGAGCTCGGCTACGACCACCTGTGGACGTGGGACCACCTGTACGCGATCTTCGGCGACCCCCATCAGCCGATCCACGAAGGCTACGCCGCGCTGGCCGCACTCGCCCAGGCGACGTCGAGGATCCGGCTCGGGCTCTTCGTCGGCGCGAACACGTTCCGGAACCCGGGCCTGGCGACCAAGTCGGTCGTCACCATCGATCACATCAGTGCCGGCCGGGCGATCTTCGGGATCGGCGGCGCGTGGTTCGAAGGCGAGCACCAGGCGTTCGGGTTCGACTTCGGGTCCGGGTTCGGCCAACGTCTCGACTGGCTCGACGAAGCCGCGTCGGCGGTGCGGACCCTGCTCGACGGCGGCCAGGTGACCAGTGACCCGGGTGGCCGGTATGCCTTCGACGAGCTCCGGATCACCCCGTTGCCGGTCCAGGCGCACCTGCCGCTCATGATCGGCGGCGCCGGGGAGAAGAAGACGCTTCGGATCGTCGCCCGGTACGCGGACATGTGGAACGTCTTCGGGACGCCGGAGACCGTGGCCCACAAGGACGCCGTGCTCCGGGCGCATTGCCAGGAGATCGGGCGCGACCCCGACGCGATCGAGCGGACGCTGGGGTTCAAGCCGGTGATCAGGTCTACCCCTGAGGCGGCCGAGCGCGCGTACCTCGACATGCTGGAGCACAACCGGACGCCGGTCTCCCGGATGGAGGGCGACGTCTCGGTGTGGCTCGGCACGCCCGATCAGATCGCCGGCACCATGCTCGACTATCGGCGCGCGGGTTTCCACACGTTCATCGCCGAGCTGGCGGCGCCATATGACATGGAGACCATGGAGTCGCTGATCGGCGTCGTGAAGCCGATGGTCGAGGACCAGACCGCCGGGACATAGCCCGCGACGGCCGTTCCGGGACGGCCTCGCACGGAGCGCAATCGTATGTATGCATCCGATGCTACGCTTCATCCATGGGAGCGGAGCAGGACGGACGGTCGAACGGCGGCGGCCGTCCGCGGGCCGCGCCGACCATGCGGGACATCGCCGCGGTCGCCGGCGTCTCGCAGAGCACGGTGTCGCGGGTCCTGAACGACGTCCCGACGCGGGTGCCGATCGCCCCCGAGACCCGCGAACGCGTCACGCTCGCCGCTCGCAAGCTCGGCTATCGGCCGAACCCGCTCGCGCGCGGCCTCCGCGGGGCGCCGACGATGCTCCTCGGTGCCGTCGTCCGCGACATCACCGACCCATTCTTCGCGGGTGCCGTGGAGGCCCTGTCGGTCGCGGCGATGGCCCATGGCTACAACCTCGTGCTCGGACACGCCCGTGGCCGCGCGGATGAGGCCCTGGCGCTCACCGCGGTGCTCGAGACCCGCCACTGCGACGCGATCGTCCTGCTCGGCGACCTCCAGGATCAGCCGCGACTGCTCGGGCGATCTCGCCGATCTCATCGTGCCGGTCGTCGGCCTGTGGCAGGGCTCGAGCCCGATCGGGGTGGCCACCGTCGACGTCGACAACGAGGTCGGCGTCCGGGCCGGGCTCGATCACCTGGTCGGGCTCGGCCACGAACGGATCGCCTTCGTGAGCGGCCGTCCGTTCGGCGACATCCGCGAGCGAGAAGCCGCGTATGCCGCGTACATGGAGCAACGCTTCGGCGGCATCCGCGACGGCTACGTCCAGCACGTCTCGAACACGCCCAGCGGTGGGGACACGGCCATGCGCGCCCTCCTGGCGCTCAGCGAAGCGCCGACGGCGCTGATGACCTCGACGGACACGCTGGCGGTGGGGGCGCTCCACGCCGCCTACGGTCGAGGGATCGTGGTGCCACGCGACCTCTCGATCGTCGGCTTCGACGACATCCTGTTCGCCAGTCATACGATCCCGGCGCTGACGACGCTCCACATGCCGACGACCGAGATCGTGGAGGAAGGCGTCCGCATCGCGATCGAGCTGGCCCGGAACCCGGCGTTCCCCCGCGACCCCAGCGTGACGCTGCGGGCGCCGCAGCTGATCATCCGGGAGTCGACGGCGGCGCCGGCGAACTGATCCGAGCTACGGGGCTGGCTCCTCCGGACCCCTGGCGGCCGCCGGCTCGTACTCGCCCCACGGGTCCTCCCCCACCAGCGGCAGGAGCGGCTCGTCGGGATGGACGGTCATCCGCCACTGGGCGTAGTGGTCGTTCGAGCAGGCGCCGACGATCGTCCGCCGGTCGGCCGCGATGGTGATCCCGTGCTCGGTCGCGAGACCGCAGATGACGCACACCGCCGGCACGTTGACCTGCGGTTCGGTCGCGCCATGCCACGGGATCCGCGTGTGGCGGATGACGAAGCGGCCTTCGTTGACGTCGAGGCCCGACGCGTAGATCGGTCCGATCGCCTCCGTCGAGCCCGACACGTGGTTCTCGCAGTAGGTCCAGGCCGGATGGGTGATCGGGATGCCGTCGCGGATGATGCAGCTCGACTCGCTCAGGTCCTCGGCATGGTCGTGCCAGCGTCCCTCGTTGGCGCTGTTGAAGCCGCAGTTCATGCAGTTGTCGGCTCCGCCGTTCGGCATCCGGCGTCGCTCAGATCCCGGCCAGCCGGCGCCGGAAGGCGTCGATCCCGTTCGGTCGGAGCACGAACGTGACCCGCTCGATGCCGGTCTCGCCCAGGAGATGGTCCCGGACCGTGCGCAGCGCGACGTCGGCGGCCGTGTCGATGGGGAACCCGAACGTGCCCGCGCTGATGGCCGGCGAGCAGATGCTCCTCGCGCCGAGCTCGTCCGCCACCTGCATGACGCTTCGATAGGCCGAGGCGAGGAGATCGAGCTTGTCCTGCCCGCCGAAGCCCCAGACGGGACCGACCGCGTGGATGACCCAGCGCGCCGGCAGCTCGTAGGCGCCGGTCGCCACGGCGGTGCCGGTCGGCGTGCCCGAGGGGTAGCGCTGGCGCATCTCGCCCGAGAGCTCGGGCCCGGCCGCGCGCCAGATCGCGCCGTCCACGCCGCCGCCGTTGGCGAAGGCGCTGTTGGCGGCGTTCACGATGGCGTCGGCCGGGAACTTGGTGATGTCGCCTTCGACGACGTCGAGCACGGACGTGCCGAAGGTGCGGGATGTGGCAGGTTGGCGGTCCATCGGATGACTAGGCTCGACTTTCAACGACTGGGTCGGCTGGTTATATGTAGCCGCGGGCTCCGCGACATCCCGGCCGCCAGGGCCAGCGATTGAACGCGTCGTCCATGCACTCGCGCCTCAGCTAGAAGTCCGCGAGCACCTTGGCTTTGAGCGTCTCGTACTCCGCCTCCGAGATGAGTTCCTGCTCGAGCATCGCCTTTGCCTTTGCAAGCTTCGCCATGGGGTCCTCAGGGCTAGCCACAGCTGGGGCTGAGGGAGCGGTCGGCATCGCCCATGTAGACACCGCCAGCTTTCGCGCGCGCCTCCTCCATCTCCCGGACCCGACGCTTCTCTCGCCACTCCTGCTCGAGTTGTTGCGCAAGGCCATACAGGCGCCTCGCTTGCTCCTTCTCAATCGCGCCGATCTCCTGCTTGCCTGCCGCTGTCTCGATCACAATCTCAGTACTGAGCATCCCCTGCTTCATCGATACGTCAAGCACGTCCTGCCACTGATAGTCATGGAAGCTCACGCGACCCAGGACGCCGGGGGAGAATCCGAGTAATTCGGTTCGAAGTGATAACTACGGCGTCTTTCCTGATCGAGAGGGCGGTGGCGCCCTGCACTGCGATGTAGAAATCTCCTCGTTGGGCGTCAGGATCTTCGCGACGTCTCGAGCCACCTTCTGTAGTGCGTCGGAATCCTGGCCCGCCTCCACGTGCTTGATGGGAATGGGCTGCGTCATCCGTTCCTCCTCGTTTCTGGCCCTATGGCGCCTCGTGCGTCTCGTCGCATCGGCGGCCGCACACAAGAGTTTCCTTGCGCGCCGACGGACTCGCAAATCGCTCGACCGATGGCGATGGGCATCGTCCTACCGGTCATGCTACCGTACTTCCTACCATGGATGAACAACGGTCGTACTCCGCCAAGGGCTTCGCCGAGACCGTCGCGCCGTACGGCAGCGACGACTCGCGGGCGCCCCACACGAAGCTGTCGATCAGCCTGCCGAGCGATCTCGTCGAGCTGGTTCGCGAGGCGGCGTCCCAGGCCGGACTGACGATGAGCGCCACCATCGGGGCGTCGCTGCGACGAACGCTCGCGGAGGCCGACCAGGAGCGGCTCGATCGGGCGCTCGCCCTGGACGCCGAGGAGAACCTCGCCTGGGCCGAGGCGTACCTTCCGATCGCCGCGAAGCTGTGGTCGGAGCTGGAGTGGTAGGCATCGGTCGTGCGCCCGCAAGGATCGGTCCGTCGCGGGGCGACATCCATATCGTGGACTTTCCCGATCTCGGTGGCCACGTGATGCGTGGCCCGCACCCGGCGGTCATCGTCCAGAACGATCGGATGCTTGGGTCGAGCACCGTAACCCTGGTGCCGATGACCAGCGCCCCGCGGTCGGCTCCTGAGCGGCCTCCGTACCTCGTCGCGGTCCTCGGACGTGACTGCGGACTGAACCGCGACGGCTTTGTGAAGTGCGATCAGCTCGTGACGCTCCCGTCGACCCTGCTCGGACCAAGGGCCGGACGACTCGACCCCGCCGCCCTCGAGCGCGTCGATGCGGCGCTGCGCTTCGTCCTGGGGCTGTAGCGCGCGGGTCATCGGAGGGCCTCCAGCACGGCCGGCGAACCGATGCAGACCAGGTGCTGTCGCGCCCGCGACGCCCCGACGTAGAGCAGCCGAGTCCAGCCGCTCGTCGTCCGGCCGCAGCTCCACGAGCACGATGACCGGCCGCTCGAGGCCCTTGAAGCGGCGGATCGTGTCGCACAGGATCACGTCGCTCGGGCAGCGTCCGGAACGAGGTGCGCGCGGCTGGCCGAGATGGTGGCCGGCGTCGTCGACGGCGGGATTGCCCAGGACCTCGTTGCCGAACCGCCGCCCCGGCACGTTCCACACGGCCGAGTCCTCGAGCCGCGACGCCCGTGAGCACCGCGATGTCCCAGGGCTTGACCTCCTCCTCGACCCGCAGTCGATGCAGGAGCTTGCGCAGCGCCTCGACGGTCGCTCGGCCCGTCGGCTGCCTCGATGAACTCGGGCGGCCGGCCGTCGGTCCGCAGCGCCTCGCCGACGAGCCCGCCCTCGGCCAGCCGCTCGACGATCGCGTGGATCGGCTGCGCGTTCCGGCAGTTCGTCTCGAGCGGGAACGTCGGCAGGTCCGAGACTGCCCGATGACGTCGTCGCGGTAGATCGCCTGCGCCGGGTCGTGGAAGACGTACAGGACGTCCTGGCGACCGTCGAACAGCAGCGCCTCGAGCGACAGCGAGCCAGTCGGCCGCGAAGTCCTGGCCCTCGTCGACGACGATCGCGTGGTACCGCGGCCCGAGCTGCTCGACCGCCTCGTCGAGCGCCCGCGGCAGCGTCCGGTCCCACCAGTCCTGCGGCACCGGCGCGGGTCGCTCGCGGCAGCACGCCCGGCCTCGCGCCCGAGGTCCTCGCACAGCTGGTGGAACGTCTTGACATCGAGCAGTCCCGGCCGCGCCGGCGACTGCCCGCCGACCTCGTCCGCGAGCATCGCCGCCAGCGGCGAGTTGAAGCAGACCAGCAGCGTCCGATAGCCCTCGCGCGCGAGCCGCCGCGCCTTCTCGGCCGCCAGCATCGTCTTGCCGGTCCCGGCCCCGCCGACGATCGCGGCGCGCCGCTGCGCCCGGAGCGTGTTGAGGAGATCGAATTGACCTTCGGTCAGGCGCACGACCTCGCGCTCGCCGCCGGCGATCTCGTTGCGCAGCATCGAGTGCAGCTCGAGCGGCTCGGTCATCGTCGCGACGCAGCAGGTCGATGGCGGCGCGCCCGGGCGGCCGCGTGTCCGCCTGGCCGCTCCAGACATCGAAGGCGCGATCGACGAAGGCGTGGAGCTCACGGCGCCCGTCGTCGGTGTCGAGGAATGTCGACTGGTCGGCGATCAGGTCGACCTCGACGTCCGGCCCGAGCAGGCCAAGCCGCCCGCGCATGGTGTCGAGTTCGACGTCGGGGAAGGCGACCGCCTGACCGCGATCGGGCTTGAGGCCGGACGGCCAACCCGGCAACTCGCGAAGCTTGCGGACGAGCGAGTGACGGCTGTCGGCCGCCTGCTCGAACGGGCGATCGCGGGAGGCGGTCGGCCGCCCACCACGCGCCGTTGGCGTCGCGGCGGATCTCGCCGGCCTTCACCTCGATGGCCAGGATGCCGCGGTCCGGGTCGCCGATGACGACGTCGGCCTCGCCCTCGCGCTCGTAGCCGTGGTCGCGGAGCATCCAGCGGACGTGCGGGATGACGGCGACGTCCGGCGGGAGCACGGCACGCAGACGGGCGACGACGAGGCGCTCGGCCTCCTCGCCCCGGGTCGCGATGATGTCGCGCTCGGTCAGCGGGGACTCCCCCAGTCGATCGGTCGGGTGCTCGATGGGCAGCGTCACCGTAGCAGACGGGTCGTCGGATCCCGTCGTCGGTCGCGAGGCCGTCATCGGTCGGGATCCCAGTCGTCGTCCTCGACGCCGTCCTGCAGGTCGAGCGCGACGAAGTCGCGGTTGCGCTCGCACTCGCCGCAGATCGGCATGCCGGCGTCGCCCGTCGGGTCCTCGTCGGGGTCGCCGTCGAGGGCGTGACCGCACGTGGCGCACACCAGGATCTGATCCGTCATCGTGGACGGCCCCTCACCCTGTCCTGCCGGAGGTCCCGGTCGACCTCCGTTCGCCCTCCACCATGCGCTCCGGCCGTGTCACCTCGCCTGTCACGAGTGGTGCTTGGGCGCACCACGTCCAGGTCTCTCAGTGATCGAACGCACGGCAACCGCCGTGTCGGAAGATGTCGTCATGTCAGACATCACGGTGCACCGGACGCCTGAGGATGAGCACCTCGCCGAGCAGGAGCGCCTGCTGGCAGAACTTACCGAGCAGTTGGCGACGACGGAAACCGAGTTCGCGACGTCGGCCGCCGAGTTCGCTCGATTTCGAACCGCGTATCTCCACAGGTTCGCGCCGCTCTACAGCGAACTCGATCATCTGCAGGCCGAAACCGCGCGCCTCCTAGCGCTCGAGGAGGACACGCCAGTCGCCCACCAACGGGCTGAAGAGGCCGCCGCCAGAGCCGAGGAGAGCGAGGAGGCCGCCAGCGCGGCGCGTCCGAATGAGAACGAGATCGTTGATGACGACGAGCCACGGGCCGTCGATGCGGACATGCGCGACCTGTACCGGCGAGCGGCCAAGGTCGTGCACCCGACATGGCGAGCTCCGACGAGGAGCGCGAGCGCCGTACTCGGGTGATGGCCGCTGTCAATGAAGCCTACGAACGCGGGGACGCAGAGGCGATCCGCCGGATCCTGGACGGCGAGGGCACACGACCGGGATCCGTCGAGGCCGATGACGTCGGGGCCAGGCTGATCCGCACCCTGCGCCAGATCGCCCAGGTGCGAGCGCGGCTCAGCGAGCTAGCCCAGCTACAGGAGTCGCTCCATGACGATCGGATGTGGCACCTGTTCGTCGCATCGCGCGAGGCGTGGCTGGCGGGCGAGGACCCGTTCGCGGAGGACGAGGCCGACCTCCGTGACCGCATCGCGGCCGCAAGGGCCAAGCTGGCGGCACTCGTCGGGTCGGCCGTCCTCGTAGGCGGCACCTGCGTCACGTCCGCTAGCGCCGACCGGCAGGCTCTCGCTTCGTCACCTCACGGCCGCGTCGCGCCCGCTCGGGTCGGGCGATCGCGGCCGGGTCCGGCGGCCCGCCGGGATAGCGCTCGCCGGGGACGATCGACGCCGGTTCCGCCTCGATCGCCGACCCGCAGACCAGGCAGATCGCCTTCTCGCCCTTGCGGCCGATCGGCCCGTCGTCGGCGTCGTGGAGCCCGCCCAGCGGCTCGTCGTTGGTCGTGTAGTCGCACTTGGGGTACTTGGAGCACCCCCAGAAGACGTTCCCGGTGCGCCGCGCGCGACGCGCCTGAAGGCGCCCACCATCGTTCCTCGGGCACGCAACTTCGAACGCCAGTGGGTCGGGCGGCGGGGCGTCTTGCCCGATGTAGTCGCAGTCCGGGTACCGCGAGCAGCCGAAGAACAGGCCGAAGCGACCGCGTTTGCTGATGAGGGCCCCGTCGCCGCATTTCGGGCAGATCTCGATGGATTGCCACGGGGTGCAGTTTGGTCGCCCATCCCGGACGTGCTGCTCGTCACCGAGGGGTCGTCGTTCGTGGTGCAGCGAGAGTTCCTGACACACGAGGAACCGACCAGCCGACCCGGGCTCGATGAACATCGGGTGACCTTCCGTGCACACCTCACCCGTGCGCTCGATTCCCTGAGCGTCGAGCGGGACCTCGACTTCGAAGGGCGGCAGGCACCCTCCGGAACGAACGACATGGGGCGAGTCATGGCCGGCACGCAGGCGACAAGACGCGAGAAACGGCCCAGCCATCCCGAAGCCGTAGCTGGTGAAGTCGCATGGCCCGGCGTTCGCGAGGGTCCGAGCGTGGCGGTCGGAGAGCATCCGATCAACGAGTGTCGTTTCGATGGCTCCGGGCTCGTTCGGGACAGATCTCCGACCGTCGAGCCAAATCGCTCTCAGGAAGGATCTGACCTGGTCTCGTCTTTCCATGTCGCGGGCGACCTCGAGCTAGTGGCGCGGGCTCCAACGATTCTGTGGCAGCCACTTGTGAAGCGAAGAGGCTCGATGGTCCTAGTGGTGTCAAGAGCGCCGTGCACGCCGCCAGGGCGATGAGACTCGGTCACCGCGGCATGCATCACCCGCAGCCCCGATGCATCAGAGCCTCATCGCGAATCCGGAGTGTCTTCCGGCGGCGAGCTCGGCGCCGGCGACCAGCCGCCCTAGTACCGCAGCAGCGTCATCACGGCACCGACCCGGTTGAACAGCCAGAGGCCGATCGGGAGCGTGATGATCAGCACGCAGAGGCCCCACGCCAGCGCGAGATAGAACGCGCCGAGCCACCAGCCGACGAGGATGAACCAGAGCGCCCGAGCCACCATCGGGTACTGCTCGACGTTCCGGTTGACGACGTAGGTGATGCCGTCGCGGACTTCCGTCGTCGTGGTCCCGGTGCGCTCGCGGAGGGTGAGGATCAGCGGCAGTCGATTGAAGATCCAGAACCCGACGGGCAGGCCGATGATGGTGACGCAGAAGAAGTACGCGACCGTGATCGCGACCCCGCTGAGCCACCAGCCGACGAGGAGGAACCAGATCGCCCGGAGCAGCAGGCTTCGTGGCGGCGGGGCGTAGGCGACGTAGGTCGGCGGAGGGGCGGGTGGAGCCGCCGCGGGCGGAGCTGCCGCGGGCGGAGCAGCCGCAGGTGGAGCTGCCGGGATCGCCGCCGGGACCGCGACGACCTCGGTCGCGTCGGCAGGCGTGACCTGCGTCTCGTCGGCGGTGCTCGGCTCGTCGTCCGTCATGGTCGCTCCCCTTCACCCATTCGGAACGCGTCCCGGATCTGCGAGATCCGATGCCGGTGGTCCAGCTCGTGGTCGATCAGGTGGAACACGATCCACGCCGCCGACGCCTCGCCCCAGGGACGCGGGCGGACGCGCAGGAACTCCTCGCTCGAGAGACCCGCGACCACCTCGACGATCATCGACCGCGCGCGGTCGAGGCGAGCCCGCTGCTCGGCCATCGACTCGCCGGTCACCGGCGTCAGCCGGCCGTCCACCTCGCGGTCGTCGTGCGGGAACATCTCGCGCGAGATGTCCGACTCGCGATCGAGGATGTCGGAGTAGACCCAGTCGACCTCGACCAGCGCGAGGTGGTAGATCACGGTCCCGAGCGAGTCGCCGCCGTCGCCCGGATCGGTGTCGATCGGCCCCGGGGTCGATCTCGTCGAGCAGCTCGTTCGTCCCGCGCCGGACGCGGTCCAGGGCCGCCAGCCATCGGCCCGCCTCGGGATCGGCGGCGCCGGGCCAGACGTCGAGCACCAGCCGCCGCGGTTCCTCGCTCATACGGTCCGAACCTCCATCCGCGTCGCGCCGATCGAGTCGATCGAGATCGACCTGCGACCACCCGCCCCACGCGACCGAGTAGTCGCCGCGGAACCCGCTGAACCGGACCCGCCCCTGGTCGTCGGTGACGAGCCGCGTCTCCGGCAGCCACCAGTCGCCCTTGACGAGCCCGCGCAGCGCCTCGAACGCCGGCTTCGGCGTCGCATCCGCGTACACGAGGCCACCGGGCGCGTGCAGCCACTCGCCGTCCGGCAGGCCCCACCACGTGATCGACGCGACCGCGGGGTGCGACACCAGCGTCGAGTAGTGCGTGACGACCTCCTCGGCCTGGCGCGCCAGCCCCTCGGGCGTCGACGGCCACTCGTCGACCTGGAAGTCGTTGAGGTCCACGATCTCGGGCGGCATCAGGTCGCCCGACACGAGCGTGTTCTCGGTGAAGTGGATCGGCAGCCCGAACCGCGCGAACCGCTCCAGCACCGACAGCGTCTTCTCGACGCCCCAATACCCCTGGTGCATGTGCGACTGGAGCCCGAGCGCATCGAACCGGATCCCGGCCTCGAGGCAGTCCTCGATCAGGTGCTCGTAGTCGGCCGACATGTCGAAGTCGTTGAGCAGCAGCGTCGCGCCCGGGTTCGCGGCCCGCGTCGTGTCCATCATCATCCGCACGGTCTCGACCCGGCCGAGCTTCTGGCACAGCCGCGTGATGCCGTTCGGCTCCTTGGCGAAGACCGGCATGATCACGACCTCGTTGAGGACGTCCCACGTGTCGATGAGCCCGGCGAAGTCCGTGACGTCGCGCGTGATCCGCGCCCGCTGGACCGCCTCGACCTCGTCGACGGGCAGGTCCACGAGCCACGGCGCGGTCAGCGTGTGCCAGCACAGCGGATGGCCCTTGACCGAGACCCCGCGATCGACGAACCAGCGCGCCGCCGCCAGGAGCCGCGCCGTGTCCGGCCGGCCGCGCTCGGGCTCGAAGCGAGCCCAGTAGAACGGCAGCGTGGCGGTGTTGAAGAGCCGACAGCCACTCGTCGTAGAGGCGTTCGGTCGTGGCCCGCGCCTCGGGGTCGCGCGTCCAGCTCGCCGTTCGCGAGCGGGATCGCCTCGAACCCGGTGCACCCGAACCGGAACGCGTGGCTGCGCTGCGCGACGGTGACCTCCTGGCCGGGGAGCGGGGCCCCGTCGGCGCCCAGCACGGTCAGCTCGACGTCGGCGATACGGGCGGCGCGGATGGCGGCATCGACGGTCATCGCCGAAGCCTAGCCGCGATACAGTGCGCCCGTGGAGACGTACGACCTCGCCGAGGCGGCCCAGCGGAGCGGGGTCAGCGCCGAGACGCTCCGGCGAGTTCGTGCGACCTCGGGATCATCACCCCCGACGCGAACGGCCGATTCACGTCGGGCCATCTGCGTCGCGCCGGGCTGGTCAAGGGGCTGATCGGGCGCCGGCATCCCGCTCGACGGGCTCGCGGCGGCGATCCGCAGCGGGCAGGTCTCGCTCGACTTCCTCGACGCGCCGACGTTCGACCGGTTCTCGGCGCTCAGCGGCGCGACGTTCGCGGAGCTGGCCGAGCGGAGCGGGCGTGTCCGATCGAGCTCCTGCTGTCGATCCGCGAGACCGCCGGCTCCCCTGCGCCGCGAACCGACCGATCGGCTGCGCGAGGCGGAGACTGCCGTACGTCGACTGGTCCAGACCGGGCCTCGAAGGCGGGATCCGGGCGGGGCCGCTCGAGCAGCTGCATGCGCGCCCAGGGCGACGGCCTGCGACGCATCGCGGAGACGGAGGCCTCGATGTGGCAGGCCGAGGTCATCGCCCGGGCGATCGGCCGCCGGCATGCGACCAGGACGAGATCCTCGGCGACGACCTCGGCGACCGGATGAGCGCGCTGTCCGAGCAGGCGGTCATCGGCATGTACCACCTCCAGCAGACGCGGGCCTGGAGGCAACAACATCATCGAAGGGCTCGAGGCCCAGCTGGCCGCGGCCGGGCTGCACAGCCGGCTCGACCATCCCCCGGCGATGTGCTTCCTCGACATCACCGGCTACACGCGGCTGACCCAGGAGCTCGGCGACGCGGCGGCGGTCCAGGTGGCCGAGCAGCTCGGCGGCGATCGTCCAGCGGACGTCGATCCGGCACGGCGGCCGACCGGTGAAGTGGCTCGGCGACGGCGTGATGCTGCACTTCCCGGACCCGGGGCTCGGCGTGGTGGCCGCGCTCGAGATGGTCGCCGGCGTGGCCGAGGCCGGGCTGCCGCCCGCGCACGTCGGCCTGCACGCGGGTCCGGTGATCTTCCAGGAGGGCGACTACTACGGCCAGACGGTGAACGTCGCGTCACGGATCGCCGACTACGCGCGACCGGGCGAGGTGGTCGTCAGCCAGGAGGTCGTCGACGCCGTCGGCGACGGCGCGGGTCGTCGTTCCACGACGTCGGCCCGGTCGAGCTCAAGGGCGTCGCTGGGCGCGATGCACCTGCACGTGGCGTCGGCGCCCGGCTGAGCGCCGCGCGACCCGCCAGCGGCCGCGGCGCCGGGCGCGCCGGCCCGCGGTCCCCTACCCCAGGATCTGGAGCGGCTGGATCCCCGCGAGCGGTCCGTCGGGCTTCGGCGTCGCCAGCTCCGGTTCGGGCTCGCGGCCCGCCTCGCGTGCCGCCATCGCCTCGTCGAGCTGCGCGAGCAGGCTCGGGATCCCCGAGCGGAGCGCATCCGCGTACGCCGGCCCGATGTGCGACATGAGCTCCTTCTCGCGCTTGGTCTTCGGCGGCCCGAACCGCATGTGGATGGTCGTGCCGGTCGTCGTCGGCTCGAACTCGATCGTGTGGAGCACCTTGATCGGCCCGCTCGGCGCGTCGAGGATCGTCCGGTCGCTGACGTAGTCGTACGGGCGCCAGTCGAGGATCTCCTCGACGACCGCGTCCTTGCCGTGCATGCAGTGGTTCGACGACCCGACGCCGCGCCGCCCGCCCGTCGCCCCCTCGATCGCGACCTGCGTCACCCACGGCTGCCACGACATCCGCTGGCCGGGCTTCGTCAGGAACTCCCACGCCACCTGCGGCGGCACGTCCGTCGGGATGGACACGACGACGCTCGCCGCCTCGGGGGTCACGAAGACGCGGCCGCGGGCCTCCTCCTCCTGCCAGCGCCGCTCGAGGTCGAGCACCCAGCCCGGCACGTCGCCGATCCGGTCGTACGTCTCGGTGTTCGCGATCATGCCGAGGGCGGCCGGGTCGAGGTCCGACGGCATCGATGCACGCCTGGCTGAACAGCGCGTACGCGCCGATCCCGAGCCGCTCGACGACCTCGTTCTTGAGCAGCCGATGCACGACGATCACGTCCGACCCGAGGAGCTCGCTGCGGCCGGCGACCTTCTGCTGGATGGCGACGCCGTGGTGGACGACGAACTTGAGGTCGAGGTCCGGGATCCGCGAGCACGCGCCGCATTCGCAGGACGTCGCCTGGCGGACGTCGCGCCGACGCCGGCGGAAGCCGAAGTAGCAGCGCTCGATGGTGTCGAGCAGCATCGAGCCGTCGATCCGCTCGAGCAGCGGCGAACGTGAAGGCGGCGTCGCCTTCGAGCTTCGCGAGCCGGAAGTTGGGCCGCAGCGCCGTGACGACCGCGCCGATGAGGTCCGCGAGGATGTCCTGGGCGTGGTCGAGCTCGACGTCGGCGAGGTAGCCGGTGTAGCCCGGAGATGTCGGCGATCAGGAAGCAGGCGGGACGCGCGTCCCCGCTCGTGATCAACCGTGGTCCGCCGCGAGCCGCTCCCCCGCTTCGACGCGGACCGCCAGCCGGTTCTCGGGCGGCGTGATCGGGCACGAGAAGATCACGTCGTACACGCACGACGGGTGGTACGCGAGGTTGAAGTCGAGCGCGTACGTGCCGTCGTCCTCGGGCTCGAGGTCCATGTACCGCCCCGCGCCGTAGGTCTCGGTGCCGCTGGTCGCGTCGAGGAACGGCACGAAGAGCGACGTCGGTTCGCCGTCGTTGAGGACGTAGGCGGTCAGCTGGCGCGGCTCGCCACCGATGTCGAAGCGGAACACGCCGCCTCGATGCGCCGGCCGCAGCTTCCCGTCCGATGTCGGGATCTGGAAGTGCGACGGCTCGTCGCCGGTGTACGGCTCGAGCGTCAGCTCCTCGAAGCGCAGCGACTCGTCGACCGGGTAGTACGGCAAGCCCTCGAAGGCCTCGCGCTCCGCGACCGGGAGCGGGCTGTGGTCGCCGTGCTTGAAGTAGTGGTCCTTGTCGGCACGGAACGCCTCGACCGCGTCGGGATACGAGAGCTCGTGCTCGTGGTGGTCGTGCTCACCGTGGTCGTGGTGCTCGTGATCGTGCTCACCGTGGTCGTGCTCGTCGGCCATCGCGGGCTCCTCAGGCGGGGCGCCCATTCTGCGCCGCCACGACTCGCGCGTCGCTGCTCACGTGCGCTTCTTGATGCTCGTGATCACGAACGCCGCGCGGCAGGACGTGATGATCTCGTCGCGGCTGAGCGGCGGCTTCGTGGTCCCGTCCGTGGACTTGCCCTTGCACGATGCCGCGGCCTTGTCGTCGAAGTGGCCGGTGACCGTGACGTCGATCCAGTCCTTCGGCTCGACGCCCGGGTGGAGCCCCGTGGCGTTGAACCCGGGCTTGAGGATCGAGAAGAACGAGTCGGTCGTCTTCGGGCTCGCGATGAGGAACTTGGGCTGCGGGCACGTGCTGCCGAGCCAATCGGGCTCGATGGTCCAGCCGATATCGACGCCGCACGTCGCCTCGGGCGCCTCGAGCCGCGCGGGGAACGTCAGCGTCTTGCGCCCGAAGCAGGCGAGGCCGGCCGTGGGCTCGAGATCCTGGAAGGCCGCGAAGCTGGTCGGCGGCTTGGGGCACGGGTACGAGCCGGCCTTGACCCACGGTGTCCCGTCCTTGTCCGCCGCGGCGATCCAGCCGAACGGGAAGTAGCCCTCGCCCTCGCCCGGCGCGCGCAGGGGCTGGACCTCGTACCACGTGTAGCCGGACCCGGCGACCGGCCCCTTGACGACGAGGACGTCGCGGCCCTTGCCGAGGAGCGGCGTGAGCTTGTTCGAGTCGGCGCCGACCGAGGGCTTCGAACGGACGCGAAGGTCGTTCGTGACGACCGTCGCGATCGGCGCCGGGCTTGAGTGTCGTGCCCGACGGCGCCGCGGTCGCGCTGGAGGAGGCCGACGCGGTCGCCTCGGGTGTCGGCTCGGACTGAAGCGGCGGCATCGCTCGGGACCGCGGTCGGGCCGACCGCGGCGGACGGGACCGGCGATCCGGTCGGGGTCGGTGGCGGGACCTGCCCGCAGGCCGCCAGCGCCATGCCCAGGACGATGAGGCCCCCGAGACCGAGAGCGAGGCGCCGGGATCGCATGCCGGCATCGTACGCCCGGTCCGCCCGGCGTCCGAGGTCTAGGCGGGGCGCGTGACCCGGATGATCTCGAGGATCTCGTCGCCGTAGGAATCGACCTTGCCCGGGCCGATGCCCTTCACGCGTCGCAGGCCCGCGGCGCTGACCGGGCGGATCTCCGCGATCGCGGCGAGGGTCTGGTCGTGCAGGATGATGTAGGCGGGCACCCCGTCCTCGCGGGCACGGGCCGTGCGCCAGGCACGGAGCGCGGCCATCACGGGATCGTCGTCGGCGGGGTCAGCCCCGGCACTCGCCACGGAACGGACTGACCGCCGGCGCTGTTGTTCGGCCTCGAACCGGTCCGGGTGCTGCACGATCCGCTGCGCCGGCCGGGGCCGCAGGTCGGCGAGGAACCGGCTCGGCAGCCGTCGCGTGGTCCGTCCCTTCGCCTCGCGCTCTGCGGCCCACGAGATCAGCAGATGCTCCCGCGCCCGCGTGATCCCGACGTAGAGCAGCCGCCGTTCCTCGTCGAGCAGCGCGTCGTCCTCGAACGCCTGGCGGATCGGGAGGGAGCCGTCCTCGAGCATCGGCAGGGCGACCGCGTCCCATTCGAGGCCCTTCGCGCGGTGATAGGTCAGCAGGTTCACGCCATCGGCCGAGCCCGCGCGCTCCGCCGCGCGTCGACGGTCCAGCTCGGCGAGGTACCCGGCAGCCTCCAGGCCGCCGTCCGATCCGAGTTGCGTGCCGAGGATGTCGATCAGCGTGTCGAGGGCCGCGGTCCGCTCCCGGGCCTCGTCACCGGCCGAGGCCGTGGCGTCGTCCGCGTCGTAGCCCAGTTCCTTGGCCCACAGGTCGCGGACGGCGCCACGCAACGCGGGACCGGTCGCGACCAGCTTCCCGGCCGTGGCCGCGCGACGGACGAGATCGATCGCCCCGCGCACGTCCGGTCGGTCGTAGAACCGCAGGCCGCGGACCTGGTACGGGATCCCGGCGCGGGTCATCGCGGCCTCGACGGGCTCGAGCTGCGCGTTCATCCGCACGAGCACCGCGATCTCCGACGCCGCGGTCCCGCCCGCGATCCGCGCCCGGACCCACGCGATGAGCGCGGCCATCTCCGCGTCCTCGGTGTTGTGCCGGACGATCGCGGGCTCGGGGCCGTCGGGCCGCGTCGTCTCGAGCCGCTTGGTCCGCCCCGTCGACGCGAGCAGGCGGTTCGCGAGCTCGAGGATCTGCGGGCTCGACCGGTAGTTCTCCGCGAGCGTCACGACCCGTGCCCCCGGCCACCGCGCCTCGAACCCGACCAGGTGGTCGCTGCTCGCGCCGGTGAACGTGTAGATGGTCTGGTCCTCGTCGCCGACCACGCACACGTCGCGCCGCTCTCCGAGCCACAGTTCGAGCAGCCGCTGCTGGAGCAGGTTCGTGTCCTGGTACTCGTCGACGCTGAACCAGCGCTTGCGCTCGCGGACCATCGCCGCCGCGTCGGCGTCGTGTTCGAGCAGGTCGACGGTCTCGATCAGGAGGTCGTCGAAATCGATGCGTCCGGCCCGCGTCCGGGCGCGCTCGTAGCCGGCGAAGATGCGGACGAAGAGGTCGACCGGGATCGGCGACTCGCGCCCGCGGCGGACGTGGCACCCCCTCCGACCGCGCCGGCGTCGGCGACCTCGATCGCCTTCTCGTACGTCTGCGGTGTCAGTCGATGGCTCTTCGCCCACTCGATCTCGCTCGCGAGGTCCTTCGCGGGCGTGAACCGGTAGTGCCCCGGTAACTGCCGGACCAGGGGCACGAGGATCGGCAGCTTCGAGTCGAGCAGGTCGGGCATCGGGTCGCCTTCGTGGCGCGACGGCCAGAAGTGCCGGAGCTGGCTCAGCGCATGGGCGTGGAAGGTCCGGGCGGTCACCCCGGGAAGCCCGAGATCCCGGAGCCGCTCGACCATCTCGGTCGCGGCCTTGTCCGTGAACGTCACGATCAGGACCTGGTCCGCGGGCACCGCGTCGGTGGCGATCGCGTAGGCGGCTCGCCGACTGATGACGCGTGTCTTGCCCGTGCCCGCACCGGCGTGGATCACGACCGGACCCTCGACCGAGGTGACCGCCTCGCGCTGCGCCGCGTTCAGGTCGTCGAGCAGCCGTTCGGGGGCGAGGTCGCGGGTGGTCAGGGGCACGGCTCCAGCATAGGCGCTTCCGCTCATCGACCGGCCACCGCGGCGCGCGGCCGGCGACGGCCGGGGCCTGTCGCCGGGCCGATCCGGCGGCGACCCGCTACGCTCCGCGGATGAAGCTCGGCATCCAGATCTCCTCGTTCTCCTGGCCCGGCGGCACGCCGGCCATCGGCCCCACGCTCGCCCAGGTGGTCCGCCAGGCGGACGACGTCGGCCTCGACTCGATCTGGGTCATGGACCACTTCTTCCAGATCCGCAGCGTCGGCCCCGCGGAGGAGCCGATGCTCGAGGGCATGACGGCCCTCGGGTTCATGGCCGCGCATTCCTCGCGCGCGCGCCTGGGCCTCATGGTCGGCGGCGTCCACTACCGCAACCCGGCGCTCTGGGTGAAGGCCACGACGACGCTCGATGTGCTCTCCGGCGGCCGGGCATGGCTCGGCATCGGGGCCGCGTGGAACGAGCAGGAGTCGCGCGGGCTCGGGTTCCCGTTCCCGCCGCTGGGCGAGCGGTTCGAGATGCTCGAGGAGACCCTCCAGATCGCGCACGCGATGTGGACCGGCGAGCGCGGCACCGAGGGCGAGCACCGCGGGAAGCACTACCAGGCGGAGCACCTCCTCAACTCCCCGCAGTCGCTGTCACGCCCCAGGGTGCCGATCATGATCGGGGGCGGCGGCGAGAAGAAGACCCTGCGCCTCGTGGCGCAGTACGCCGACGCGACGAACGTCTTCGGCTCCCCCGAGGGCATCGCCCGCAAGTACGCGATCCTCGCCGAGCACTGCGCCGCGGTCGGGCGCGACCCGAGCGAGATCGAGCACTCGACGCTCCAGAACATCGACTTCGCCCGCGAGTCCGCGGCCCAGGTCGTCGACCGCTTCGGCGAGCTGTCCGATGCCGGCGCCGAGCACATCATCTTCGGCGTCCGCGACAACCACGTGCCCGCGAACCTCGAGACGTTGGGTCGCGATGTGATCCCCCAGCTCCGTGACCTGTAGCGCTCGGTCCCGCGGTCGCGTGGCCCGGTCCCGCGCCGTGGCTCGACATACTCCCCAGGGGTATGCAGGTCGTGCTACATTGAGGACATGACAGAGAACCCATTCGGTGGCCTCTCGATCTCGATCATCGATGCCCCGACCGATGCCGGTGGCGAGGCCGTCGTCCGCCCCGGCGGCCCATCGACCGTCGCGAGCGGTGAAGGCCGCGTCGACGCCAAGGTCGTGATCGTCGGCTCCGGCCCGGCCGGGCTGACCGCCGCGATCTATGCCGCGCGGGCCAACCTCGAGCCGGTGGTCATCGCCGGCTCCGCCCCCGGTGGGCAGCTCATGCTCACCTCGGACGTGGAGAACTACCCGGGCTTCCCCGACGGCGTCGCAGGGCCCCGACCTGATGGCGTCGTTCCGCGCCCAGGCCGAACGCTTCGGTGCGCGCCTGTTCGACGTCGACATCGACCGCGTCGACTTCTCGTCGCGCCCGTTCCGCATCTGGGCCCGCGGCACCGAGTACCGGGCGCAGTCCGTGATCGTGGCGACCGGCGCGTCGGCGCTGTGGCTCGGCCTCGACTCGGAGACGCGGCTCCGCGGCCGCGGGGTCTCCGCGTGCGCGACCTGCGACGGCTTCTTCTTCCGCGACCGCGAGATCGCCGTGGTCGGCGGCGGCGACACCGCCTTCGAGGAGGCGACCTACCTCACGCGGTTCGCGACGAAGGTCCACCTGTTCCATCGCCGCGACACGTTCCGTGCCTCGAAGATCATGGTCGACCGCGCCGCGAACCACCCCAAGATCGAGATCCACCCGAACACCGCGATCGAGGAGGTCCTCGGCGACGCCAAGGTCGAGGGCCTGCGCCTCCGCGACACCGTGAGCGGCGACGAGCGGACCGTTCCCCTCGACGGGCTGTTCGTGGCGATCGGCTATCGACCCAACACCGAGGCGTTCCGCGACTGGCTCGACGTCGACGAGGCCGGGTATCTGGTCGTGCACGACGAGACCGGCTCGAAGATCGACGGCGTGTTCATCGCGGGCGACGTCCACGACCATCGATACCGCCAGGCCATCACCGCGGCCGCCGACGGCTGCAAGGCCGCGATCGACGCCGAGCGCTGGCTCGAGACCGAAGGCATCACCGAACACGCGACCGCGACGGCCTGGTAGGGCTGGCGCACGACGATTCCCAGCCCATGTCTCGACCATACGACCGAGCCATGCACCGTCGACCAACGGCGACGCATCCGCCGATCTGCTCGCCCTCGCTTCCGGCAGGTGATGCATCAGAGCCTCATCGCGAATCTGGAGTGTCTTCCGGCGGCGTGCGGCGGGACGCCGGTTCGGCCGGGCGTGCGCGGGACGCCGGTTCGGCCGGGCGCCGATGCACTCCGGCGGCGCCGCAACCACCTTCGTGGTAGCGTCGGCCGCGTGAAGGTCGTGAACGTCGGCGGGAACGGCCGATGAGTTTTCCGAGAGGGCAGACGCGCCAGGCGACCGGCGGCGCGGCCGGGCGCGGCAGCGGCGGAGGGGGCGCCGGCAACCGTGGCGGCGGCCGAGGCCGGATGGGCGGCATGTTCGGCGGCCCGACCACGGACTTCACCCCGGTCCCGAAGGAGCGCCGCGGCCGGACGATCGCCCGGATCATCGCGTTCTTCCGGCCCTACCGGTTCAAGGTCCTCGTCGTCCTGTTCGCGATCCTCATCACGAGCTTCCTCGGCCTGGTCAACCCGCTGCTGCTCGGCGTGCTGATCGACCAGGTCATCGTCGGCAAGGACTACACCAACCTCAACCTCTACGTCGGGCTGATGATCATCATCCCGATCGTCTCGGGGCTGATCGGCGTCGGCCAGTCGTACCTCAACAACGTCATCGGCCAGAACGTCATGCAGGACCTGCGGGGCGCGCTCTACGCCCACCTCCAGCGGATGCCGCTGCGGTTCTTCACCGAGACGCGGACGGGCGAGATCCAGAGCCGGCTCGCGAACGACGTCGGTGGCATCCAGGCCGTCGTCACCGACACGGCCAGCTCGGTGACGAGCAACCTGGCCATCTCGATCAGCACGATCGTGGCGATGTTCCTGCTCAACTGGGAGCTCGCGATCCTCTCGTTGGTGATGCTCCCCTTCTTCATGCTGCTGACGTACCGGGTCGGCAAGATCCGCCGCGACGTCAGCGGGGAGACCCAGGTGGCGCTCGCCGAGATGAGCGCCGCGACCGAGGAGACCCTGTCGGTCTCGGGCATGCTGCTCGCCAAGACGTTCGGGCAGCAGGACGCCCAGATCAAGAAGTTCCGCACGCTCAACGCGAAGCTGGCGACGCTCCAGATCCGCCAGGCGATGGTCGGGCGCTGGTTCTTCATGATCATCGGCACGATCTTCTCGATCACGCCGGCGTTCGTGTACTGGCTCGCCGGCACGATGGCCGCGAACGGGAACCCGGACGCGGCGAGCGCGGGCGCGATCGTGGCGTTCACGACGCTCCAGAGTCGACTGTTCTTCCCGCTCGGCCAGCTGCTCAACGTGCAGGTCGAGATCCAGGGCTCGCTCGCGCTCTTCGACCGGATCTTCGAGTACCTCGAGATGGATCCCGAGATCGTGGACGCGGCCGACGCCGTCGAGCTCGAGCCGTCCCAGGTCCGCGGCCGAGTCCGGTTGCGTGATGCCTCGTTCCGCTATCCGACCGTGGCCGTGCCCTCGGCCCTGGCCCACGAGAACGCCGCGGCGCAGGGCGAGGACCAGGGCGCCGAACCCGCGGGACCGAGCCGCGGCACCGACGACATGGCCCCGATGGTGGCCGCGGCCGCGGTCGACGAGCAGGCGATGGAACGGCTCGTCGAGACCATCGACACCGTCGAGCCGCTCGGCGACATGCCGGCGATCCCCGAGGCCGAGACGATCCCGACGTTCGCGCTCGAGGGCATCGACTTCGAGGCACTCCCCGGCGAGCTGGTCGCGCTCGTCGGCCCGTCGGGCAGCGGCAAGACCACGACCACCTACCTGATCCCGCGCCTGTACGACGTCGATAAGGGCGCCGTCGAGATCGACGGCATCGACGTGCGGCGGATCAAGCTCGCCTCGCTGGGGCGGATCATCGGCGTGGTGACCCAGGAGACCTACCTGTTCCATGCCTCGGTGCGCGACAACCTGATGTACGCCCGCCCGGAAGCCTCGGAAGACGATCTCGTGGCGGCCACGACGGCCGCGGCCATCCACGAGCGGATCCTGGAACTCCCCGAGGGCTACGACACGGTCGTCGGCGAGCGTGGCTACAAGCTGTCGGGCGGGGAGAAGCAGCGCATCGCGATCGCCCGGGTCGTGCTCAAGGATCCGCGGATCCTGATCCTCGACGAGGCGACCTCGGCCCTCGACACGGTGTCCGAGCGGCTCATCCAGGCCGCCTTCGAGCGGCTCATGGAGGGCCGCACCACGATCGCGATCGCCCACCGCCTGTCCACGATCCTGCGGGCCGACCGGATCCTCGTCTACGAGAAGGGCCACGTCGTCGAGCGCGGGACGCACACCGAGCTCATCGCGCAGGGCGGCCTGTACGCGCGGCTGTACCGCGAGCAGTTCCTGGCCGATCGCCCGGACGAGGCCGCGGCCCTGGCCGGGTCCGACGGCCCGACCGCGACGGCCGCCGCGGTCTAGCATTCCCCCATGGCCACCCACAAGACCGTCGACCTGCAGTTCCTCGGCGGCAGCCATTTCCACGCCGTCCCGAGTTCGGGGCACGAGATCGACTTCGACGACCGGCGCTCGAACCAGGGCGGCAGCCCGGTCGAGACCGTGCTCGCGGCGCTCGCGGCCTGCTCCGCGATGGACGTCATCTCGATCGCGCTCAAGAAGCGCCAGGACGTCGTCGACTACCGCGTCCACGTCGAGGGCATCCAGCGAGACGAGTACCCGCAGGTGTTCCCCGAGATCACGGTGACCCACTCGATCTCCGGCCCGGACATCTCCGAGGCCGCGATCCGCCGCTGCATCGAGCTCTCGGCGACCAAGTACTGCCCGGTCAACGCGATGCTGTCGGCCGGAGCCACGGTCGTGCACCACCGGTACGCGATCCACTCCACGGGGGCCAAGGCGTACGACGCCGACGGCGAAGTCATCGCGACCGGCCCGTACGCCCGCCCGGACATCGTCCCGGCCTGAGGTCTCTGGGCCGCCACTGGCGGCCGGACCGCACCGCCGCCGCACGCCGCGGGAACACACTCCGGATTCGCGATGAGGCTCTGATGCATCGCTGGGCGGGTGGTGGCGTCCTGCTCCTCAATCCCTACTAGACCGGTCGGATATGTCGTGGTATCGTGGCGACTCGTCCCCACCCGAGACCAACAGGAGTATCTCGCGATGCCGTCCGCCGTTCCCGCCGATGCCGCCGCCCGCCTGCCGAAGGCGCGGATGATCGACCCGCGCGGCCATCGATTCGGTGCCGGCGTCAGCGCGATCCTGCTGATCGGCGCGTTCCTGACCGGGACCCCGTGGCTCGTCGCTCTCGTGTTCCTCTCGATCGGCGTCAGCGCCGCGTTCGGGCTCAAGTACTCGGTCTATGGCGCGATCTGGCGGCGCATCGTCAAGGTCGCCAAGCTCGGCCCGACCGAGCCCGAGCACGAGTACCCGCCGCGGTTCGCGCAGGTGCTCGGGTCGGTGGCGCTGATCCTGTCGCTCATCGCGTTCGCGCTCGGCGCGACGACACTCGGTTGGGTCTTCGCGCTCGCGGTCGCCGGGCTGCAGACGCTGCTCGCGACGACCGGCTACTGCCTCGGCTGCCGGCTGTACTTCCTGCGCTGGTGGGTGCCGGACCTCGTGACCCGCATCTGGACCCGCGGCGCGAGCTCGGCCAACCGCCTCCAGGTGGACCCGATCTCCTACAAGTAGGACGGGCCCGCGCCGGCGGGGCCGGTGCCGACGCGCGACCCTTCGCCTGCGCTTGTCACCCGCGCTTGCATGACTATGCAGATCCCTGTATAGTCATCCGACGATGACGACCACCGACGAGATCCTGGACGGGCGGGCGACGGGGTTCGTCGCGCGCTCGGCGCGTGGCGTCGCCGACGACCCGGCCGCCGACCGGAAGATCCGCGTCGGGATCATCGGGGCGACCGGCTACGTCGGCGCCGAACTCGTGCGGCTGCTTGTGCGGCATCCGAACGTCGCGCTCGTCGGGCTCCAGGGTCGCGACCGCGACGAGGATCCGCTCGGAGGCATCCACCCGCACCTCGCGACGACCGGCCACACCGTCAACAGCACGCTTCCCGACGTCGACGCGGTCTTCCTCGCGCTCCCGCACGGGACGGCGGCCGGGATGATCGGCGAGTTCGTCGATGCGGGCACCGCGGTCATCGACCTCGGCCCCGACTTCCGCCTGCGCGACCCCGACGACTACCCGCGCTGGTACGGCTTCGAGCACCCGCGCCCCGACCTGCTCGAGCAGGCGGTCTACGGCCTGCCGGAATTGCACCGCGCCGAGCTCCAGGCCCTCGTCGACGAGCCCGTCGCGATCGTCGGGTCGCCCGGCTGCTACCCCACCGCCACGATCCTCGCGCTCGCGCCGCTCGCGCGCGCCGGCCTGATCGAGGATCTCGTCGTCGACGCGAAGAGCGGCGTCTCGGGCGCCGGCCGCGAGTCCAAGGCGCACCTGATGTTCGGCGAGGTCAACGAGAGCGTGTCGGCGTATGGCATCGGCGGCCACCGGCACGTCGCCGAGATCGAGCAGGAACTCGCGTGGGCAGCGGCGATCGAGGGCGTCGACCCGGGCGCGAACCCGGGGGCCGTGGCGGTCGACTTCCTTCCGCACCTGATGCCGATGACGCGGGGCATCCTCTCCACGAGCCACGTTCGGCCGACGCGGCCGATCTCGCAGGGCGAGCTCGACGAGCTCTACGCCGACGCCTACGCGAACGAGCCGTTCGTCTCGGTCATGCCCACCCCGCCCGCCACGAAGCACGTGACGGGCAGCAACCAGGTCCGGCTGTTCGTGCGGCTCGACGAGCGGATCGGGCGGATCATCGTGATCGGCGTCGAGGACAACCTCGTCAAGGGCGCCGCCGGACAGGCGATCCAGTCGTTCAACCTCGTCCACGCGCTGCCGGAGACGGCGGGCCTGGACCAGCTGCCGCTCGCGCCATGAAGGGCCGATCCGCCGCCGCCACACCGACCCCGCCCACCGCCACCGCGACCAGTCCCCGACCATCCCCGGTCCCGGGCTCGTCGACCGTCCTCCCGCCGGTCGAACGACGTGCCGTGATGCCCGCCGGCTTCAAAGCCGGCGGTCTTGCGGCCGGGATCAAGGCCTCCGGACGGCCGGACCTGGGCGTCGCCGTCACGACGCTGGGTCCGGCCGCCGCGGCCGCCGTCTTCACGCCGAACGCGTTCGCGGCGGCGCCGGTCCGTCTCTCGAAGCGCCACCTCGCGGCCTCGTCCGGCGACCCGCGCGGCGGGTTCGGGTGGGCCGAGGCCGTCATCTCGACGAGCGGCTCCGCCAATGCGGCGACCGGCGACGCAGGCGACGACGACCAGCGGGAGATCGCCCGGCTCCTCGCGGAGGCGACCGGTGCCGCGACGCAGCTCACGCTCCACCTCTCGACCGGGATCATCGGCACGCGACTGCCGTTGGACAAGGTGGGGGCCGGGCTGGCCCAGCTGGTGCCGGAGCTCGCGGCCACGAACAAGGGCCTCGCGGCGATGGCGGAGGCCCTGCGGACCACCGACTCGGTGACGAAGACCGCGACGACGACCATCGTGCTGCCCGACGCCGACGGCCGAGCCGTCAAGGTGACCGTGAGCGGGATCGCGAAGGGCGTCGGGATGATCCATCCGAACATGGCCACGATGCTCTCGGTCGTGCTGACCGATGCGGCCGTGACGCCGCCGACCCTGTGGGGCCTGCTCCGGCCGGCGGCGGCTCGGACGTGGGACCAGCTGTCGGTCGACGGCGACACCTCGACCAACGACACGGTGTTCGTGCTCGCATCGGGGGCGAGTGCCGCGGCGCCGGCCGAGGCCGGGACGCTCGAGGCGGCCGTGCTCGGCGCCGCGATCGAAGCGGTGGCGCGCGATCTCGCGCGGCAGCAGGCCGCCGACGGCGAGGGGGCCGCGACGCTCATCACGGCCGATGTGACCGGTGCGCTCGACGACGCCGAGGCCCGGGCCGTGGCCCGAGCGGTCATCTCGTCCAGCCTGGTCAAGGCGGCCGCCCACGGCCGCGACCCCAACTGGGGCCGCATCGCGGGTGCGGCCGGCAACGCGCGACTGGCCGATGCCGCGGTCCTCGAGGCCGCCGGGCTGTCCCTCGCCGAGGCCACGCGCCGCGGCGGCACGCCCGTGACGCTCGACCCGGCGCGACTCCGCATCGCCATCGCCGGCCATCCCGTGTTCGACGGCTCGGCCGGCGGGCCCCTCACCTTCGACCGCAAGGCCGCCCGCAAGGCGATGGGCGCCGCCGAAGTCGTCCTCTCGCTCGACCTCGGCCTGGGCGACGGACGGGGCGAGGCGTTCGGCTGCGACCTCACCGAGCAGTACGTGATCGAGAACAGCGAGTACACGACATGAGCGCGAACTGCCTCGTCGGCATCTCGGCGAGGTCAGGCCAAGGCGGCGGTAAGCACGAGAGCGAGCGCACCACCCCCCGAGGCCCGAGGCGACGCTCCGTTAGCCATCGGTCCGAGGGTTCCTGCGTGAGCGATCGCGCGCAGCCGCCAACGCCGGGATGGCCCGCCGAGGAGCCGACCGATGTCTGAGGTACTCGTCATCAAGCTCGGTGGCACGACCATCGCGGACCAGTCGCAGGTGCTCGGCGAAGTGGCCGCGGTCGCGCGTCGTCGTCCCGTGGTCCTGGTCCATGGCGGCGGGAAGCGCATCACCGAGTGGCTCGACCGGCTGGGCGTCCCCTCCAAGTTCGAGGGCGGGCTTCGCGTCACCGATGCGGCATCGCTCGAAGTGGCCGCGGCCGTCCTGCGCGGCGTCGTCAACTCGGAGCTCGTGGCCGGTCTGCGCGATCTCGGGGTGGATGCCGTCGGGCTGTCCGGCGTCGACGGCGGCCTCCTGATCGCCGAGCGCATCCCGGAGCTCGGACTCGTCGCGAGCGTCGTCGGCCTTCGCCGCGACCTGCTCGACGCGATCCTCGTCGGCGGCCAGGTGCCGGTCGTCGCGCCGCTGGCGCGCGATGCGGACGGGATCGTGTGCAACGTGAACGCCGACGACGTGGCCGCGGGCATCGCGGCCGGGCTCGGTGCCCGCCAGCTCGTCCTGCTGACCGATGTCGACGGCGTCCGCGACGCCGACGGCCGCCGACTCGACACCCTGACCGTCGCCGAGGCCGAGCACCTCATCGAGACCGGCGTCATCGCCGGCGGCATGGTGCCGAAGATCCGCGCCGCGCTCGGGGCGCTGGGCTGGGACGGCGCCGAGGCGATCATCGCCGACTCGTCCGCGCCGAACGCGCTGACGCGCGCCCTGTCCGACCCGACCTTCGGCACCCGGATCACCGCATCGCGCGCCGCGGGTGTGGGGGCCGCGTGATGGCCACGGCGACCCAGGAGCTCAAGCGCCTCCGCCAGCGGGCGATCCGCGAGCTGGTCGTGACGCGCCCGGTGGGGAGCCAGCGCGAGCTCGTCGACGCGCTGACGGAGCAGGGGTTCGCCGTCACCCAGGCGACGGTCTCGCGCGACATCACCGAGCTCGGGCTCATGAAGGCCCCGCGCGCCGACGGCCACGTCTACGTCGCCCCGGAGGCGGTCGGCGCCGGCACGAACGGCCACGCCATCGGCTCCGACGAGCGGCTCGCGCGGATCCTGGCCGACATCCCGGTGGCGGTGGGCCGGAGCGGGCTCATCCTCGTCCTGACCGGCACGCCGGGCACCGCCAGCATCATCGCCCAGGCCATCGACGAGTCCACCCTGCACGAGCAGGAAGGGCACCCTCGCCGGCGACAATACGCTCCTCGTCCTGTTCGCCGATGAGCGGCGCCTCGAGCGCTGGCTGGCCCGGTTCCGGGCGATCGGCCCATCCCCCGTCCCCACGACCCGGAGGTCCGCGATCTCGTGAAGAAAGTCGTCCTCGCCTATTCGGGCGGCCTCGATACCTCGGTGGCCGTCGCGTGGCTCAAGGAGCAGTACGACGCGGAGGTCGTGACGCTCACGGTCGACGTCGGCGGCGGCTCGCTCCGCCAGGGCGTCGAACGTCGTGCGATGTCCGCCGGCGCGACCCGTGCCTATGTCGTGGACGCCCGCGAGCGGTTCGTCACCGACTTCGTGTGGCCGCACCTCCAGGCCAACGCGCTGTACCAAGGGGCCTACCCGCTGGCCACCGCGCTCGCGCGTCCCCTGATCGCCCAGCTCCTCGTCGAGGTGGCCGCGCGCGAAGGCGCCGATGCGATCGCCCACGGCTGCACGGGCAAGGGCAACGACCAGGTCCGCTTCGACGTCGCGACGCACGCGCTCGATCCGGGGCTCGAGGTCATCGCGCCGATGCGCGTCGGCATGGGCCTCTCGCGCGACCAGGAGATCGACTACGCGAACGAGCGCGGCATCGAGATCCCGATCACGAAGGCGTCGCCGTACTCGATCGACGTCAACCTCTGGGGCCGCTCCTGCGAGACCGGGGTCCTCGAGGACCCGTGGGTCACGCCGCCGCCCGACGCCTACGAATGGACGGTCGCCCCGTCCGACGCCCCGGCGCCGGTCGAGATCACGATCGAGTTCGAGGGCGGCATCCCGGTCGCGCTCGACGGTGAGCGGCTCGGGGCCGTGGAACTGGTCGAGAAGGTGCACGCGCTCGGCGGCGCCCACGGCGTCGGCCGCATCGACCACGTCGAGGACCGCCTCGTCGGCATCAAGAGCCGCGAGATCTACGAGACGCCGGCGGCCACGATCCTGCACGCCGCGCACCACGCCCTCGAAGGGTTGACGCTGTCGCGCGACACGCTCCGGTTCAACCGGTTCGTCGCGGACGAGCTGGCCCGACTCATCTACGACGGCCTGTGGTTCTCGGCGCTGTCGCGCGACCTGCGCGGCTACGTGGCGTCGTCCCAGCGCGTGGTCTCGGGCGAGGTCCGGGTCCGGCTCGATCACGGCCAGGCCGTGGTCACGGGGCGGCGCTCGCCGCTGTCGCTGTACGACAAGAGCCTCGCGACCTACGACGAGGGCGATGCCTTCGACCACGCGTCGGCCGTGGGCTTCATCGAGATCTTCGGGCTGCCGCTCCGCGTCGAGGCGGCACGGCACGGCGCGGTCGGCAAGCACCACGGCGCCGCCTGGACCTGGACCGACCCGCTGCTCGCGGACCTGCCGACGCTGGTGACCGATCCGGAGCCGGCCGCCGTCTAGGTTCCCGGCCGTCGCCGGTCGTGGCGGGCGGCTCGTGCCGGACGCGGCCAGCAGGGTCATGTCTCACGCGTGATACACTCGGTCCATGGCTGAGGTCACGATCCGGGAACTGCGCAACCGCGGTGGCGATGTCGTCGATCGCGTGGCCGCCGGCGAGCACCTGACCGTGACGCGCGACGGCCGACCCGTCGCCGAGCTTCGACCCATCTCCCGCCAGGCGCTCTCCGCCGGAGCGGTGCTGCGACGCTGGCGGAGGCTCCGTGCGGTCGACGCGGTGGCCTTGCGCGCCGATCTCGACTCGGTCGTGGACCCGAGTCTCTGATGGCCGAGGCCGCGGGGCTCCTCGACACGAGCACGGTCATCCTGCTTCCCCGGCTCCGCGATCCCGCCGCCCTGCCGGCCGAACCGCACATCTCGGCGATCACCCTCGCGGAGCTCTCGGTGGGCCCGCTGGTCACTGCGGACGAAAGCGTCCGGGCCGCGCGCCTCGCACAACTCCAGCAGGCGGAGGCGGACTTCGATCCCCTGCCGTTCGATGCCGACGCGGCGCGCGCCTTCGGGCAGGTGTCGGCATCCCTCCGACGCTCGGGCCGCAAGACGGCCGCACGTGCCTACGACGCGATGATCGCGGCGATCGCCATCGCGAACGAGCTGCCGCTCTACACCTGCAACCCCGGTGACTTCGAGGGCATCGACGGACTCACGGTCGTGGCCATCCCCCACCCCGACGCGGCATGACGACCCGAGACCAGCTGGGCGAACTCGCGTTCCTCCACGAGATCGCCCAGCTCGCGACGCAGGCGCGCGACTGGGACGAGCTGATGCACGCGATCGTGGACGGCACGACCGCGGCGATGCACGTGGAGGTGTGCTCGTTCTACCTGCCCGACCACGAGCGGACCCGTCTGACCCTCGCCGCGACCAACGGCCTCGACCGCTCGCAGGTCGGCAAGGTCAGCCTCGCGTGGGGCGAGGGCATCACGGGTCGCGTGGCCGCGACGCGCGAACCCATCGCCGTCGCCGACGTGACCGAGGACGGCCGCTTCTCGTGGGTCCGCGGCTTCGATGTCGAGGCGCTCGCGGGGATGCTGTCGGTGCCGCTCGTCTGGCATGACGGCGTCGTCGGCGTCCTGAACGTCCAGACCCGCGACATCCACCCGTTCAGTGACGAGGAGGTCGACTTCCTCACGACGATCGCGGCGCTCCTCGCGGGGATCGTGGAGAAGGGCCGGCTGACGGCCGAGGTCGAGGGCCGGCTCGCGCAGCTCACGGCGCTCGATGCCGCCCGATCCGAGCTCCTGAGTGTCGTGACGCACGAGTTGCGCACGCCGCTCTCCGTGGTCCGCGTGTACGTCGACCTGCTCAGCGAGGCAGCCCTGGCCGACGAGGCGTCCCCGATCGCCGGGGAGTGGAGCACGGCCGCCAACGACCAGCTGTCGCGCCTCGACCGGCTCGTGGATTCGATCCTCGCCTCGGTCCGCGGCGACGGCCTGACCGGACTGTCACGCGCCCCGTTCGACGCGGTCCAGGCCGTCGACGACGTGGTGGAGACGCTGCGCCTGCTCCTGCGGCCGCACCCGATCCGCTGGGAGCGCCCGCACGGCCCGATGACCGCGATCGGCGACGAGACACGCTTCCGTCAAGTGCTCGAGCAACTCCTCGAGAACGAGTCGAAGTACGCGCCGACCGACGAAGGGGTGAGCATCGGCATCTGGCGGGTGGAAGGCGAGATCCAGGTCTACGTGACCGACGACGGGCCGGGCGTCCCCATCGAGGACTGGGAGAGCGTCTTCGAGCCATTCGTGCGGGTCGAGGGACGCGGTCGGTCGCGCGGGTCGGGGATCGGCCTGTTCGCGGCCCGTCGGTTGATGACGGCCATGGGCGGCCGGATCTTCATCGAGCCGAACGGCTTCGCCAGCAGCCGCTTCGTGGTGGCGCTGCCGGCCGGCTGACCGAGGTTCGTGGCGGCGGGCGGGCGCCGGGCTCGCCCATCCGGAGGCAACCGTCAGTACCGCTTCCGGCACAGCCGAGCGTGATCCGTGGTGCATTTCGACAGGTTCGTGTCGATCCGTCGCGGGTCCACGAGGGGTTCGTCGCAGATCGGGTACTGACGGTTGCCAGGCAGGCGGGGCGACGGGGCGGCGCTTGACACGGCCCATCCTGACGCGTATATATCGCACGACGATATACCGTGATGCGATGGAGGCGAGCGATGACCGGTCGGGGCGTCACCTGGGTCGCGGCCACCACGATCGGGCTGATCGTCGCTGGCTTCGTCTTCCATTTCCCGGGCAGCTTCGGCGGCCTGGACGACTGGGACCTGGTGGCGGTCATCTTCGGCGGCCTCATCGGGTTCGTCTCCGGGGCCGTCGTCGGTCTGGTCCAGTGGGGATCGCTCCTGCTCTCCCGCCGCTCCGGCCTCCGGCTCCTCCTGTGGATGGGCCTCGGGATCGGGATCACCCATGCGCTCCACGACGGAGCCCCGAACGCCTTCGGTCTCGTCGCCACCGTGTCCCTAAGCGGCCTGGCGATGGCCGCCGCCTACGCCTGGTCGTTCGGGGAACGGCGACCGACCCCGATCCTCGTGATCGGGGCGGCGTGGGCGGTGGCGCTCCTGGCCGCTGGCGGCGTCTCGCGATGGCTCGGCCTGCCCTGGGAGGAGACGCCGGTCGGGTGGTCGACGCACCACGCCATCGAGGGCATCGTCGTCGGGATCGTCTGGGGCGTGGCGACGGCCGTGGTCGGGGTGCCCGAGCGGCTCCGCCGGACCGTCGACGCGGATCCGGTCGCGGCGCTCGATCCCACATCGATCGCGTCCCAGCCATGACGACCGCAGCTGTCTCCGCCCCGGCCATCCCCGAGCTGGCGGACGGCGCCACCGGCGACACCGCCACCGCCGACTGGCCGGCTGGGACGATCCTGCGCGACATCAGCCGCGGTGGCCTGACCGGCGCGATCGTCGGGCTCGTGGCGATGGGTATCGGCTCCCGCCTCGTCATGCGACTCGCGGCGCTGCTCGTGCCGGAGGCGACGGGCGCCACCACCGAGAACGGCAACCGCATCGGCACGATCACGGCGGACGGGTCGCTGTTCCTGGTCGTCGGCGGGATCCTGGTCGGCCTTCTGGCCGGGACCGTCTGGGTGGCGATCTCGCCGTGGATCCCCGGTCGTGGCATGCGGCGGGCGCTCGTCACCGCGCCGATCGCCGTCGCGCTCGGGGCCGCCGGTCTCGTCGACGGGAGCAACCCGGACTTCTTCGTCCTTCGCCACGATCCTCGCGTGGTGTGGACGCTGATCGGGCTCGTCGCGCTCATCGGGTTCCTGTTCGCGGTCGTCGACGACTGGCTCGACCGCCACCTGCCGCAGGCTCGCCGAGGACGGCGGCCGATCGGGCTGGCCACGCCCATCTACATCCTGCTCACCGTGATCGGGTGTGCGCTCATCGCCCCGATGACCATCCTCGCCTACCTGACGTCGAAAGACGTGCCGACGGTCCTCATCGGGATCGCCTTGTTCGCTGTCGGCGCGGTCACGATCGTGTCGTGGGGCGACCGGCTCCACGGCAACCCGGTGCCCTCGACCCGCCTCCGGCGCGCGGGCCGACTCACCCTGCTCGTCGCGGTCACGATCGGGTTGGCCACGATCATCCCCGAGGTCGCGGGAGCGCTCGGCCTCGGCTGAGCGACCGATCGATGGACGGAAGCGCCATGACCGTCGTCGTCCGGAGCTGGAGCGGCCTGGGTCACGCCGGCCGGCTCTTGGTGCTCGTCCTGACCGGCGTCGCCTGGTCGGTGAGCTCGCTCATGCTGGCGTTGCTCCACCCCGACTACTGGGACCCGATCACGACGACGGACTTCGCCGCGGTCTATGCCTACACCGCCGCCTGGCTGCTGACGGCGGTGTCGCTCCTGATCCTTCGCGAGGTCGGCCCGCCCGACCGTCTCCTCTTGAGGACGATCCTCGTCGTCGCGGCCGGGTGCGCCACGGCCGGCATCGCGAACGCGCTCGAGGATGGCCTCGGGATACGGGACCTGGGCACCCTCTATGTGCTGGGGGCCATCGTCGGCGGCTTCGGACTGCTCTTCGTCGCCGCCATGTTCTGGCCGACCCCCGCCCGACGCTTGACGTTCGTGCCGGCGATCGGCGCCCTCGCGATGTTCGCCGTCACGACCGGCGGCGGCGTGCTGGCACTCGCGGCATGGGGCGGGTTCGCCGTGGTCGTCGTCCGCGAGCGCGTCCGGTCGGCGACGACGTCGGCCGCAGCCTGAGAGCCGGCGCCGGCACTCCGGCCCGGCCGACGCGGCCTCACCCGGCGGTGACGACCCGCGACGTCTCGGCTCGGAGGTGCGCGTAGCCGGGCTTCACGACCTCGTTGATGATGCGCAGCCGCTCGTCGAACGGGGCGAACGCGCTCTTCATCGCGTTGATCGTCAGCCACTCCATCTCGCCGAGGCCGATGCCGAACGCCTCGTCCAGCGCCGCGAACTCGCTCGAGAGCGACACGCCGCTCATCAGCCGGTTGTCGGTGTTGACCGTGACGCGGTAGCGCAGGCGACGGAGCAGGTCGATGGGGTGCTCGCCGATCGACGCGGCCGCCCCGGTGTGGACATTGGACGTAGGGCACATCTCGAGCGGCACGCGACGGTCGCGGACGAACGCCGCCAGCCGACCCAGCGCCACCGTGCCGTCGGCGTGGACCGTGATGTCGTCCACGATCCGCACGCCATGGCCGAGCCGCTCCGCCCCGCAGAACTGGAGCGCCTCCCAGATCGACGGCAGCCCGAACGACTCGCCGGCATGGATCGTGATGTGGAAGTTCTCGCGGCGGACGAGGTCGAACGCGTCAAGGTGCCGCGTCGGCCGGTAGCCGGCCTCCGGCCCGGCGATGTCGAAGCCGACCACGCCGGCGTCGCGCCAGCGCACGGCGCACTCCGCGACCTCCACGGAGCGCGCGGCCTGGCGCATCGCCGTCACGAGCGAGCGCATGACGATCGGATGGCCGGCCTCGGCGGCGCGCGCCTCGCCGAGCCGGTAGCCGGTGAGGATCGCGTCCTGGACCTCGTCGATCGTCAGGCCGCGTGCCGTGCACAGCTCGGGCGCCATGCGGACCTCGGCGTAGACGACGCCGTCGGCCGCGAGGTCCTCCGCGCACTCGGCCGCGACCCGGATGATCGCGTCGCGCTCCTGCATGACGCCGAACGTGTGCTCGAACGTGTCGAGGTAGAGCTCGAGCGACTTCTGGTCGGCGCCGCGCCGGAACCACGTCGTCAGGTCGTCGACGTCGGTCGTCGGCAGACCGGTGTAGCCGTACTCGGCCGCCAGGTCGATGATCGTGGCCGGCCGCAGCCCGCCATCGAGATGGTCGTGGAGCATCGCCTTGGGGGCGCGGACGAAGACCTCGGGACTCGTCATCATCGACGATGGTAGCGAACCGGTCAGGCCGACACGACCCACAACTCGACGGGTTCCGTGATCCCGTGGAGCTCGACCGGGCCGATCGACCGGGCCGGGGCGGCGTCATCGGGGAGCAGCGCCCGCACGCCGTCCTCGATGAGCAGCTGGCCGGCAGTCGCGTGGGTCGCGATCCGCGAGGCGAGGATCACCGTCCGGCCGAAGATGTCGCCGTCCCGGGTCACGACGCGGCCCGCCGCCACGCCCGCGTGGGCCGGCGGCAAGCCCCGAGGCCGCGATCTCGCGCATCAGGTCCGTGACGGCGCGGACGGCCGTCGTCGGGTCGTCGAAGCGGAGCAGCACGCCGTCGCCCAGGAGCTTCATCACACGTCCGCCGAAGGCCTGCACGCACGCGTCCGCGAGCGCGGCGAGCCGGGCGGCCGTCAGGGCCGAGGCCTCGTCGCCGAGCTGCTCCGTCAGCGTCGTGTAGCCGGTCAGGTCGACGAAGGCCACCGCGATGGGGATCTCCGGGCGTTCCGGGAGCCGACCCGATCGGATCAGCCCGCCCTCGAACGCCCCGATGATCCGGTCGTTGAGCGCCTGCTCGAAGTGGCGTTCCTGGAGCCACGCGAGGAGCTCGCGGATGAGCGCGGCACCGCCGATCGCCGGGTTCTCGGCCGGGTCCGCCGCGTCCGCGAGGTCGCGATGGCTCGGCGCGCCCTGGGTGGAGAGTTCGGGTCGGGCGGCCTCATCCCAGGCGTCGAGCCAGGTCTCGATGATGCGTCGGCTCGACTCGCCGCTGAACCGCGCCACGCGCCGGTCGGCGTCGCCCTCGGGATCGACCGAGCCCCAGACCCGAAGGTAGCGCGTGACGATCGACGCCTCGTCGGCGCGCATCGGCCGGTCCGGCTCCGGCTCCGACAGCCCGAAGGCCGCGTAGATCGACGGCAGGCGGTCGCCGGCCTCGCCCAGCTGACCCTGAAGGTCCCGATACGTCGGGGCGTCGCGCGGCGACGGCGTCGAGAACATCCGGGCGACAGATCCCAGCCCCGCGCCGAGGTTGTCGACGAGCCAGGCCACGTCCGCTTCGCCGATCCCGGCACCCTGCAGGCCGCGGACCGTGGCTAGCACGGCCCCGTCCCGCGCGTCGAACCGGCCGTCCGCGAGCGGCCGCAACTGGCCGAGCTCGACGAGGCGATCGACGAGGTCCGCCGGGACATCGGCCTCGGCGGCGAGCTCGGCGCGCGTGAGCGCCCGGATCTCCTCGGTCACGAGTTCGTGGTGGCGGCCTCGGCGTCGAGGCGGGCGCGGGCCGCGGCGAGCGCAGCGGCGACGCGTCCGGGCGCCGTGCCGCCGATGACGTCGCACGCGGCCAGCGCACCGTCGATGGCGGCCGCGGCCCGCAGGTCCTCGCCGATCCCCGGTGTCGCGGCGAGCGCGGCCGCGTCCGGGTCGCCGCTCGCAGCCAGCGCCGCGGCGATCGTCGCGTCGTCGAGCGCATCGAGCTCGAGGCCGGCGGTCTCGGCCGCGGCCACCAGCGAGCCCACGACGTGGTGGGCGGCACGGAACGGGATGCCGCGACGGACCAGCGTGTCCGCGACCGCGGTGGCGGTCGTGTAGCCCTCGGCGGCGGCCGCGCGCATCCGCGCCGCGTCCACGGTCAGCGTGTCGAGCATGCCCGCGAGGATCCCGAGCGAGGCCCCGTAGACCGCGACCGCGTCGAACAGCGGCGCCTTGTCCTCCTGGAGGTCACGCTGGTAGGCGAGCGGCAGGCCCTTGAGCATGGCCAGCGTGCCCGTCAGCGCCCCGATGACGCGGGCGGCGCGGCCGCGGACCAGCTCCGCGGGATCCGGGTTCTTCTTGTTCGGCATGATCGAGCTGCCCGTCGAGAACGCGTCCGAGGCGCGAACGAACCCGAACCGCGGGTTCGACCACCACACGAGCTCCTCCGCGAGCCGGCTCAGATGGACCATCCCGAGGGCCGTGGCCGCGAGGACTTCGACGACGAAGTCGCGGTCGCTGACCGCGTCGAGCGAGTTCGCTGTGACCCCGTCGAAGCCGAGGTCGCGGGCCGTGGCCTCGCGGTCAAGCGGATAGCCCGCGCCCGCGAGGGCGCCCGAGCCGAGCGGGCTCACGTTCACGCGGCGGCGCGCATCGGCGAGCCGAGCGCGGTCGCGCTCGGCCATCTCGACGTACGCCAGCAGGTGATGCGCGAACAGGACGGGCTGCGCCGGCTGGATGTGGGTCGTGCCCGGGAGCACGGCCGTGCCCTCCCGTTCGGCGAGGCCGACGAGGGCGAGCTCGAACGCGACGAGGGCCGCATCGAGGTCGTCGATCGCCCGCCGCGTCCAGAGGCGCAGGTCCGTCGCGACCTGGTCGTTACGCGAGCGGCCGGTGTGCAACCGTCCGGCGACCGGCCCGATGCGCTCCGCCAGCGCCGACTCGAGGTTGAGGTGGACGTCCTCGAGCGACGGGTCCCACGTGAACCGGCCGGCGGCGACGTCCTCGGCCAGCCCGGTCAGGCCGGCGATCAGCTCCTGGGCCTGATCTGCGGTGACCAGCCCGGCACGCTCCAGGCCGCGGACGTGCGCGATCGAGCCGGCGAGGTCGTCGGCGGCGAGCTCGCGGTCGATGTCGATCGAGTTCGTGAACGCCTCGACCCGCGCGTCGTTCGCCTCGCTGAACCGCCCGCCCCAGAGCCGCATCGTGCCTCCTGTCCGTGTCGGGCCATGCTACGGGATGCATCGAGGCGAGCGGGCGCCTCGCCCGGGGACCGGCTAGGAGCCCACGACCGGCGCCGGGGCGGCGCGACTCGGTGCGGCCACGGCACGCAGGCGTTCGGCGGCGTCCTCGGCCGTGAGGTCGCGCTGGGTCTCGGCAAGGAGCTCGTACCCGACCATGAACTTGCGGACGTTCGCGCGGAGGAGCGGCGGGTAGAAGTGGCCGTGCACCTGCCACCCGGTGGCCGGCGTCGCCGGATCGGTCGCGCCCCCGCCGAGGAACGGCGCCTGGTGCCAGCCCATCGAGTACGGGAACGGACGGCGGAAGACACCGTCGTACCGACCGAGCAGGTCCACGAGCACGCTCGCCAGACCCGCCCGGGCCGACGCGTCGAGCTCGGGCAGCCGCGCCGCCGGTCGACGCGGGATGAGCAGGGTCTCGAACGGCCATGCCGCCCAGAACGGCACGACCACGAGCCACTCGTCGTTCTCGACCACGACGCGCGGGCCGCCGGATTCCTGGTCGACGTAGTCGAGGAGGAGCCGGTGACCGGTGGAGGCCGCATACGCCGCCTGGCTCGCGGACTCGCGGACGGCTTCGACCGGCAAGGCCGTCCCGGCCCAGATCTGCCCGTGTGGATGCGGGTTCGACGCACCCATCGCCGCGCCGCGGTTCTCGAAGACCTGGACCCAGCTGAACGCCGACCCGAGCTCGCTCGTCTGCTCTGCCCAGACATCGATGACCCGCCCGATCGCCTCCGGCGTCATCGCCCCGAGGGTCAGGTCGTGCCGCGGGGAGAAGCAGACGACCCGGCAGACACCACGTTCGCCTTCGGCACGGAGGAGGCCGTGCTCCACGGTCGCCACGGACGTGTCCGCCCGAAGCGCCGCGAAGTCGTTGTCGAAGACGAACGTGGTGTCGTACTCCGGGTTCCGGTTCCCGTTCGCTCGAACGTTCCCCGGGCAGAGGTAGCAATCGGCGACATACGTCGGCCGCTCGTGCGCGACCTCCGGCTCTTCGGCGCCCAGCCAGGGACGCAGGGTGCGGCCGGCGGACACGAGCACCCACTCATCGATGAGCGGGTTGTACCGGCGGTGCGGGTCCCGGGCCAGCTCGGACGGAAGGACGCCGTCGGTCGAGGAACGGTCAGCTGGCATGGTCGGCCTGGCTCTCCGCGAGGGTCGGCTCGACGACGAGCAGCTGGTGGACGTGACCCTCGAGGATGTCGCGCACCTCGGGGTCGATCCGCGAATCGGTGATCAGGACATCGGCCTGGTCGAGGCGGGCGATCGAGCTGATGCCGATCACGCCCCACTTCGAGTGGTCGGCGACCACGACGAGCCGGCGGCCGGCCTCGATGAGCGCGCGGTCGGTCTCGGCCTCCAGGAGGTTCGGGCACGTGAATCCGGTGTGCGGGTCCATGCCGTGGACGCCGACGAAGACCAGGTCCATGTGGACGGTCCGCAGGGCGGCGACCGCGAACGGGCCGACGAGCGCCTCGGACGGGGTCCGTTCGCCGCCGGTCAGGATGATCGTCTGGTCGCTCCGGCCGACCTGGTGGAGCACGTCGGCGACCCGCGTCGAGTTGGTCACGACCGTGATGCCGGGGATCTCGGCAAGCCGCTGCGCGAGGGCGTAGGTGGTGGTGCCCGCGGAGACCCCGATGGCCATCCCGGGCTCGACGAGCGAGGCGGCGGCGTCGGCGATCGCGTCCTTCTCCGACTGGTTCAGGCTGGACTTCGCCGCGAAGGTCGGCTCGAAGAGGGCGTTGCCCTCGAGTGCCGTGGCGCCGCCATGGACCTTTTCCAGGAGGCCGCGCTCATCGAGGATCTCGAGGTCGCGCCGGACGGTCATGTCGGACACGCCGAGTTCGCGGACGAGATCGGCGACCTTGACGGCCCCGTCCTCGCGTACGCGCTCCAGGATCCTCGCCTGCCGCTGGCGGGCCAGCATCACGCCACTCCCATGGATCCGACGGCGTCCTCCGTCCAACTCGGCACGTCGACTCCCTTCCGTTCGGACGCGACAACGATAGCGGTCAGGATGCGACAAAGTCAACGTAATCCGACACGTGTCACCGAAAGGTGTCGAGAAATCTTGACATCGCAACCCGCCCGGCGTCACAATCCGGGCGAACCTGTTTGATTTTGTCGCAGGTCGGGTAGGAGGAGTTGCCATGTCGGACCCAATCGGCCCGCGCGGTCGATCGATGCGCACGCTCGCCGGACTGGCGACGATCGCGGTGCTCGTGGTCGCGTGCTCGAGTAGCACCACCTCGGGCGCGCCGAGCGCCGCCCCATCCGCTGCCGCGAGTGCCGTGGCAGTGCCCCCGAAGTACACCTCGGGCACCGCCGGCACCCTTGGCACGACCACGATCCGCTCGAACGAGCATGAGCCGGTGCCGGCGTCGTCCGTCAAGGCGATGGTCGACTACTGCACCGCCAAGACCGGGGCCGCGGCCACGGTCTCCACGACCGTCCACAACGACTTCCAGGACCAGTTCAACACGTTCATGCAGGCCACGCCCGATGACTTGGTGAAGTGGTTCACGGGCGAGCGGCTCCGGTTCCCGGCCCGCAACGGCCTGCTCACGCCGATCGACGACGTGTGGCAGACGATCGCCGCCAACTACTCCGACGGCATGGCCAAGGCCTCGCAGGGCGACGACGGCAAGAAGTACGCGGTGCCGATCGTCTCCTATCCGTGGGTCGTCCTCTACCGGAAGAGCTTCTTCACGGAGAAGGGCTACACGGTCCCGAAGACGTGGGACGAGTTCATCACCCTGGCCAAGAAGATCCAGGCCGACGGCCTGATCCCGCTCGCCTTCGCGGACAAGGACGGCTGGCCCGCGATGGGCACGTTCGATATCCTGAACATGCGCATGAACGGCTATCAGTTCCACGCCGACCTCCTGGCCGGCAAGGAGAAGTGGACCGACCCGAAGGTCCAGGCGGTCTTCGCCAAGTGGGCGGAGCTGCTTCCCTACACCCAGCCCGACCCGCTCGGCCGGACCTGGCAGGAAGGCGCCCAGACGTGGGCCAACAACAAGGCGGCCATGTACTTCCTGGGCACGTTCGCGTCCCAGCAGGTGCCGCCGGAGAACCTGGCCGACGTCGACTTCTTCCCGTTCCCGACCCTCGGGACCCAATACGACTCCGAGTTGGGCATCGACGCCCCCGTCGACGCCTGGATCCTGAGCAAGGACCCGAAGAACCTGCCGGCCGATCAGGCGATGCTCGCCTGCTTCGGCACCGCCGAAGCGCAGCTGGCGTTCCTCGGCAAGGACCAGAGCCAGATCCCCGCGGCGAAGGTCACCGACACCAGCTCGTTCACACCGCAGCAGAAGAAGATGGCCGAGATCATCGGGGCGTCCGGTGGCGTCGCCCAGTTCCTCGACCGCGATACCCGCTCCGACTTCGCCGGGGCGCAAGGGATGCAGGCCCTCCTGCAGGACTTCATCAAGAACCCGTCCCAGGACCTCGCCGCCTACACGGCCAAGGTCCAGGGCGTCTACGACTCGCTCCCGGCACAGTGATCCGCTGACCCTCAGCTGATCGAATCGTGACGTCCGACGTCGCCGATCCCGCAACCCCGACCACTCCGGTGGTCGGGGTTGCGGCCGCTTCCAAGCCGAAAGGCGGGATGCGCCTCTCACGTCGCGACAAATGGGTCCTGGGCCTCTTGCTCGGGATCCCCCTGTTCATCCATGTCTTCCTGGTCTGGGTCCCGACGCTCGCCTCGGTCGTGCTCTCGTTCACGTCGTGGAACGGCATCGGCGGCCTCGACAAGATCAAGTTCGTCGGCATCGACAACTACCGGGTCCTCGTCACCACCTACCCGCCGTTCTGGCCGGCGATCGAGCACAACCTCATCTGGCTCGGCGTCTTCATGCTGATCGCGACCCCGATCGGGATCTTCTTCGCCGTGCTCCTCGACAAGGAGATCCGCGGCACGCGGTTCTACCAGGGCGCGCTCTACCTGCCGGTCGTCCTCTCGCTGGCCATCATCGGGTTCATCGCCCAGCTGTTCCTCTCGACCGACCAGGGGCTGGTCAACGGGATGTTGGGCGCCTTCGGCGTCAAACCCGTCGACTGGCTCGGGAACTCCAGCCTGAACCTGTGGGCCATCCTCGTCTTCGCGAGCTGGCGGCAGGTGGGCTACGTGATGATCCTGTACCTGGCCGGCCTCAAGGGCGTCGATCCCACCCTTCGCGAGGCCGCCAAGGTCGATGGCGCCACGGAGGTCCAGACGTTCTTCCGCGTCGTCTTCCCGGTGATGCGACCGATCAACATCGTCGTGCTCGTCATCACCGTCATCGAGTCGCTCCGGGCGTTCGACCTCGCGTTCATCATCAACCGCGGGCTCAACGGCCTCGAGCTGCTGTCGGTCCTCGTCACGAACAACATCATCGGCGAGGCCAGCCGGATCGGATTCGGCTCGGCGATCGCGGTGATCCTGCTCGTCGTCGCGGTCGGCCCGATCGTCGTCTACCTCTCCCGGACGTTGCGCGAGGAGGCCCGATGACCGCCACGAGTCGCCCGATCGCCACGACGACCGTCAAGAAGAAGACCGGGATCCGATGGCGTCGGGTCGCGCTCCACTTCTTCCTGTTCACGATGGCGCTGGTCTGGCTCTTCCCGCTGTTGTACGCGCTGTACACGTCGCTGCGGCCGTATGCCGACACCGGCAAGTTGGGGTACTTCTCGATCGGCGGGGCGTACAACCTCGACAACTACGTCAAGGCCTTCACGGCAGGGCAACTCCCGTCGTACTTCCTCAACACGCTGATCGTGGTGGTGCCGGCCGTCTTCCTGACGCTGCTCCTCGCGTCGATGGCGGCGTTCGTGCTCTCGCGCTACAGCTGGAAGACCAACCTGCTCTTCCTGATGATCTTCACCGCCGGCAACCTGCTGCCGCAGCAGGTCATCATCACGCCGCTCTTCCGGATGTTCCTGCTCCTGCCCCTGCCGCCGATCCTGAGCGACAACGGCATCTGGTACGACCAGTACTTCGGCGTGATCGCGATCCACGTCGCGTTCCAGCTGGGCTTCTGCACCTTCGTGCTCAGCAACTACATGAAGACGCTGCCCCAGGAGATGGTGGAGGCCGCGGTCGTCGACGGCGCCAGCGTGTTCCAGATCTACCGCAAGGTCATCATGCCGCTCGTCCGACCGGCGTTCGCCGCCCTCGTCGTGCTCGAGACGACCTGGATCTACAACGACTTCTTCTGGGCCCTGCTCCTGATGAAGAGCGGGGAGCGCATGCCGATCACCTCGGCGCTCAACAGCCTCAAGGGCAACTTCTTCGTGGACAACAACCTGATCGCCGCGGGGGCGATCATCGTGGCGCTGCCCACCATGATCGTGTTCTTCGCCGCCCAGAAGCAGTTCATCAGCGGCCTGACGCTGGGGTCGACGAAGGGCTAGGAAGGGCGCGTCGGCCGGTCGGCCCGAGCCGACGCTCGAGCACGAACAGGCGCGCCCAGAAGTCCCCGAGCCTGGCCGCGTCGTGGCGCTCGAGGTCGAGCGCGAACCCGGCCGCCATGAGCTCGGCGCCGGTGCGCTCGCCGGCGTTGGCGCCGGACCAGCAGGTCGTCCGGGTCCGGCCAGCCCGACACCCGGTAGACCGCCGCCGGGCTCGAGGCCACGGAGCCGGACGCGGCGGTTCTCGGGCGTCGGCCGGTTCAGGATCCGGTAGACGCCCACGACCGCGGTCGCCCCCGCCGGGTCGACCACCATCCAGGACACCGCGTCCGGGTCGGGCCCGAACGGGCTCTCGAGCCGATGCAGACGGCCGCGCTGGAACAGGTCGCGGTGCCGGGCGTAGAACGCGACCTGGGCGGCGACGGCCTCGCGCTCGGGGGCGGTCAGGGCCGTCGGGTCCAGCTCGTACCCGAACACGCCGAAGAACGCGACCGCGGCGCGGGTCGCGATCGGCGTGACCCGGCCGGTCTGATGGTTCGGCACGGCCGAGACGTGCGCGCCCATCGCGCCCAGCGGGTACGCCATCGAGGTCCCCCACTGGATCCGGAGCCGCTCGACCGCGTCGGTGTCGTCGCTCGTCCAGGCCTGCGGCGCGATACGCGAGCATGCCGGGGTCGAAGCGGCCGCCCCCGCTCGCACAGGACTCGAACAGGATGTCCGGGAAGTCGCGCCGTGAGACGCCGGTACAGCTCGTACACGCCGAGGACGGAGCGGTGGAAGAACTCACCCTGCCGTTCCGGCGGCAGTCCGAGCCCGTACGGTTCGGTGACGTACCGGTTCATGTCCCACTTGACGTAGGTGATCGGCGCGCTGGCGAGGACGGCGCGTCAGCGCCTCGGTCAGGTGGTCGACCACCTCGGGCCGGCCGAGGTCGAGGACGAGCTGCTGGCGGCTCTCGGTCCGCGGCCGCCCGGGCACGCCGATCGCCCAGTCCGGGTGGGCGCGGAACAGGTCGCTGTCGGCGGAGACCATCTCCGGCTCGATCCACAGGCCGAAGCCCATCCCGAGCTCGGTGACGCGCTCGGCGACGGCCGCCGAGACCCTCCGGCAGCTTGCGCCGGTCGACGACCCAGTCGCCGAGCGAGCTGTCGTCGCGGTCGCGATGCCCGAACCAGCCGTCGTCGAGGACGAAGAGCTCGATCCCGAGCTCCCGCGCCGACCGGGCGATCGCGACGAGCCGATCGGCATCGAACGTCGAAGTAGGTCGCCTCCCAGTTGTTGATCAGGATCGGTCGGGGCCGGTCGCGCCAGCGACCGCGGGCCAGTCGCTCGCGGAAGAGCCCGTGGAGCGTCTCCGAGAGGCCGCCGAGCCCGGCGTCCGACCACGCGACGATGGCCTCCGGGGTCGTGAACGACGCGCCGGGCTCGAGATGCCAGCCGAACGTCTCGGGCTCGATGCCGAGGCGGACCCGGGTGGTCCCGAAGGCGTCGACCTCGGCCTCGGCGAGGAAGTTGCCCGAGTAGACGAGGCTGAAGGCCAGCGCCTCGCCGGCCGCCTCGTCCGTCGTCGGGCGGCGGAGCGCGAGGAACGGGTTGTGCTGGGCGCTCGAGACGCCACGGCTGCTCGAGGACGACTGGCGGCCCGGCACCAGCGCCCGCTCGACGACGTGCGTCTCGCGCGCCCAGGCGCCGGCCAGGCCGACCATCACCCAGCCGGCATCGGGCAGGTCGACCGAGACGCTCATCGCGGTTCGCAGGTCGACCGCGGCCGAGCCGCCCGCGCGGATGGTCGTGCTCCGGGCGATGGCCGAGCGGCCCGCGAAGATCGTGAAGCGGAGGTCGACCTCGAGCCCGGTGAGCTCGTCGACGAGGGTGACCTCGAGCGTCTCGGCTTCGTCGTCGGTCTCGGCGTAGGTCGAGGGGAGGCCGTCGAGGTCGGGTTTGCCCTGGCTGATCCGGTGGTCGCGGTAGCGGAGCGCGAGGGCGGTCGCGCCGTCCGCCCCGGCGGCGACCAGCGCCGGGACGCGGAAGTCGCCGCCGCCCGGGGTCGGATACGCGAAGGGGACGGGGTCGCCGACGCGGTTCGCGAAGCCCGCGAACGGGTCCGGGCCGAGGTGCCGGTACGACCGGCCGGCCGGCAGCGGGGCGCCGAGGTGGAGGTGGCCGAGCGACCCGTCCTCGTACACGCGCAGGACGAGGCTGATCCGCTCGTTGGTCAGGTGGAACTGGCGGTCGTCCGCGCGCCACTCGATGGTCATGCGGGCTCCACGGGCGTGAGCGTCCACGACCACTCGTAGGTCCCGGGCCGGACCAGATACTCGGAGAGGGTGTCGGGGCCGCACGACGCGGTGCCGAGGCCGCGATGGGCGACGTCGAGGTGGACGATCGTCTCGGCACGCGGCCGCAGTTCGACGTCGTGCGTGGCGGCCGCGAGATCCGCGGCCCGGTGGTGGGTGGCGGAGACCTGCATGAGCGATCCGAAGGCCAGCCGGAGGCCACGCCCGGCGTCGTCGGTCAGGGTCAGCCAGCGAACGTCGGCGTGGCCGCCGTTCTCCTGCGGCCGGATGTAGGGCACGGTCTGCCCGGCGACCGTCGAGCGGTGGCGGCCGACGATCCCGCCGCGCCGGCGGTCCGGGTACGTCTCGTGCGGCCCGGTCCCGAACCACTCGACGTGCTCCAGGCCGGGCACCGTCTCGAGCACGATCCCGATGCGCGGGAGATCGGGGATCTCGTCGGGGATCGTCACCGTCTCGGTGACATCGGATCCCGCCGGCGGGCATCGCGACGATCCGTCGCTCGTGGCGGATGCCGATCCCGGCCCCGGTCGACACCTCGTCGACGACCGTCGTCTCCGACTCGCCGCGCTCGAGCGAGACGAGCCGGCGGTCGAGCCGGTCGAGCCCGGCCGATGCCCAGGCCGACGCGAACCCGCCGATGCGGTCGTTGTCGGTCGGCGCGCGCCACAGCGACAACGCCGGCGATGCGGACAGCAGCGGGTGTCGGATGTTCCCGTCCTCGTCGAGGATGGCCTCGGTGGTCCCCTCGAGCTCGAAGGTCAGGCCCTGGTCCGGGCCGGTCCCGACCGACACCTGCAGGGCGCACACCTCGAACCCTTGCTGGTGCCCAGGGGAGCTCGCGCGCGGTCATCCAGCGGGTCGTCAGCCAGGCGTCGCCGAACTCGTGGAGGTCGTACGGCAACCCGTCGAGCGTCACGGTCCGCGCTCGCGCCAGGCCCGACGGCCGGCACGACGACGCTCCCCGCTCGCGACGACCTCGCCGTCGACCGTCGCCTCCCAGGTCGCGCGGAGCCACGACAGGTCGGTGAAGTGCTGCTTGTTCGTGATCGTCAGCCGACCGTCTCGCGGCTCGAACGCGATCGCCACCGGGGCCGCCAGCGCGCGGTGCTCCCAGAGCGCGGGCTTCGGCGTCCGGTCGGGCCAGACGAGGCCGTCGGTGCAGAAGTTGCCATCGTTGGGCGCGTCGCCGAAGTCGCCGCCGTACGCCCAGCGGGTCGACCCGTCGGGGAGCGTCTGGACGAGCCCGTGGTCCCACCACTCCCAGATGAACCCGCCCTGGAGCCCCGGGGTCGACTCGATCGCGTCCCAGTAGTCGGACAGCGTGCCGTTCGAGTTGCCCATCGCGTGCGAGTACTCGCACATGATCAGCGGGTGCCGCTGGCGCCCCGACCGCGCGTGCTCGACGATGGCGGCGAGATCGGGGTACATCGGACAGATCAGGTCCGAGACGCCCTGGTCCGACGTCCAGTCCCAGCGGATCGCCCCCTCGTAGTGGAGCGGGCGCGACGGGTCGAAGCGGCGCAGCCAGGCCGCGGCGGCGTCGTGGTTCGCGCCGTACCCGGACTCGTTGCCGAGCGACCACACGATGACCGAGGCGTGGTTCCGGTCGCGCTGCGCCATCCGTGAGACGCGGCTCACCCACTGGGTGAGGTAGCGCGGGTCGTCGCAGAGCGTGCTCTGGAAGGCGTGCGACTCGATGTCCGCCTCGTCGAACACGTACAACCCGAGCTCGTCGGTCAGGTCGAGGAACGCCGGATCGTTCGGGTAGTGCGAGGTCCGCACGGCGTTGAAGCCGAACTGCTTCATCGCGATGAGATCGGCGCGCATCGAGTCGGCCGAGATGACGCGCCCGGTGTGCTGGTCGAAGTCGTGGCGGTTGACGCCGCGGATGAAGACCCGCTGCCCGTTGATCAGGAGGTCCAGGCCCCGGATCTCGACCCGGCGGAAGCCGACGCGCACCGTGGTCGTCTCGACGGCCGTGCCGTCGGGCGCTCGAAGCGTCACGACGAGGTCGTGCAGGTTCGGGCGTCTCCGCGGTCCAGCGCGCGACGTCGGGGACGCGGAGGTCCCAGCGGACTCGTCCGACCAGCGGCGGCGCTTCCCGGGCGAAGGCCGCGTCCCACGCGTCGGGCTCGTCGGCGACCGCCGCCGGCCCGCCGATGATGTGGCGGCGCACGATCGCCGAGAACGGCCACGACCCCGGTCCGGGGATCGGCGCGGTCTCGCCGCGGACCGGGTCCAGCGTCCCGGGGATCGCGGCCTCGACCGTCCAGCCCGGCTCGGGCGGGCGACCGGCGAAGGCGACATCGACGGTCAGCTCGAGCGTGCCGGTCGTCAGGTCGTCGGCGAGACCCGCGATCGCCCCGACGTCGGCGAGGTGGACGTGGCCGGTGGCGTACAGCTCGACCGAGCGGGTGATCCCGCCGTGCCACCACTGGTCCTGGTCCTCGACGTAGGTCGCGTCGGACCACTTGACGACGGTCAGACGGACATCGTTGGCGCCAGCCCGGACCAGCGCGGTGATGTCGAACTCGGCGGCAAGGTGCGAGTCCTTGCTGATCCCGACGTCCTGGCCGTTGACGCGCACCAGCAGCACGCTCTCCGCCGCCCCGACGCGGAGGACGACGCGCCGGCCGACCCAGTCCGCCGGCAGCTCGAACGTCCGCTCGTAGAGCCCGGTCGGGTTGACCTCGGGGATCTCGGGCGGCAGGCCCGGGAACGGCATCTGGACGTTGGTGTAGTGCGGCAGGTCCCACGTGTCCTGCCGCGTCCAGCAACCCGGCACCTCGATCTCGCGCCATCCGTCGGGCGCAGGTTCGTCGGTCGGGCGATGGAGCAGCTGGAACCGCCAGGGGCCGTCGAGCGACACCCGGTCGTCGTGGCGGACGGCGTGCATCGGGAGCCGGCCCAGGCCGGTCAGCTCCGGGCTCGTCCACGGGTGGGTCACGACCGGGATTGTCGCACGCGACGAGGGGCTCGGACCGGAAAGGCGAACCAGCCGACCGCGGCGGCTGCGACCGCCAAGACCGCCCCGAGCGCGAAGACGGCGGCCGGCCCGACCGACGCGTACAGGATCCCGCCGACGAGGTTCGAGATCACCGCCGCCACCCCGAAGGCCACCGTCTGGAAGAGGGACTGACCGGTGGCCTGGAGGTCTGGCGGCAGGAGGACGGCGATGGTCATCACGACCCCGACGACGACGCCGGCGAAGGCCATCCCGGTGAAGAGCCGGCTCAGGATGATGACCGCCGGAACGTCGACGACCGCCCACGTCGCGAAACACGCGGCGTAGATCAAGGCGCTCGCGACGAAGACGCCGCGCAGTCCGATCCGGATGACCACCCAGCCGATGACGAGCATCGAGGGGATCTCCGCGATGGACGACAGACCGGCCGAGAGCGCCACGTCCGACGGCCCGCCGCCAAGCTCGACGAGCCGAAGGCTCAGGAACGTGATCCCGGAGATCATCCCGATGTGGACCAGGGCCACGGCCGTCAGGACCAGCCCGAGTCGTGGGGCGACCCGCAGCGCGACGCCGGCGGAACCGAACTGCCAGGAACGGTGTCGGGTCGGCGTCGACGGATCCGCGTGGCGACGCGTGTCGAGCGCCGCCAGGTCGGCGCGTCCGACGTCGGGGATCCGGGTCGAGGCGACCGCCATCAGCATCGCCGAGCCCGTGCAGATGACGAACGCCGGGGCGTAGCCCGTCCGGTCATAGAGGAACCCGGCGCCGATCGCCGCCATCGCGAACCCCAGGCTCGAGAGCAGCCGGACGCGGGCATAGCTGCCGCCGGACGTCCGACCGCGGATCGCGTTGACGGTGATGGCGTCGGTGAGCGGCTGCCAGGACGACTCGAAGATCCAGAAGACGACGAACAGGGCCGCGACGACGATCGTCGGCCAGGCGCCGAGGAGCAGGAGCAGGGCGACCGACGCACCGAGGACGCCGACCTGGAGCGTTCGAGGCCGCCCCAACCGCACGTCGGCGAGGTGGCCCCACGCGGGCACGGCGATCGTGAACGCGACGGCGCCAAGGGACGCGACGAGGCCGATGCCGCCCGGCTCGAACCCGAACGACGCCAGGATGACCGACACGAACGGGAGGAAGACCCCGACGGTGACGCCAAGCGCCAGGGCGAGGACACGAAGCGGTCGCACCTCGGCATCGTAGCGGGCTACCGGCCACTCCCTGGCCGGCCGGCCGCCGACGCGGCAACGGTTCGCATCGGATGATCGTTCTGGTCGGTATGACGTCGTCGCTCGGCCCGCACGAGTTGGCCTACCCTCATAGGCCAATGGCCGGTATCATGCGCCGATGAGCGACCGCGGCAACCGGATCGACTGGCTGATCTTCTTCGGGCTCGGCTTCATCTGGGGCTCGAGCTACCTCTTCATCAAGCTCGCCGTCGATGATTTCGGGACGTTCACGCTCGTCGCGCTGCGGCTGTTCATCGGTGCGGCGCTCCTGTGGGCGGTCGTCCTCGCCGCGCGCCAGGAGCTGCCGCGCGAGCGGCGGATGTACGGCCACCTGTTCGTCATGGCCGTCATCAACATCACGATCCCGTTCCTGCTCATCACCTGGGCCGAGCAGTCGGTGGAGTCGTCGCTCGCGGCGATCCTGACCTCGCCGGTGCCGCTGTTCGCGATCGTGCTGTCGGCACTGTTCCTCCCCGACGAGCCGATGCGCGTCAACGGCCTGATCGGGCTCGCCGTCGGGTTCGTCGGCGTGATCCTCGTCGTCAGCCCCGGCCTGACCGGCGCCGGGTCGTCGGCCACCGGCGAGATCGCCCTGATCGGCGCGGCCATCAGCTACGCGTGCGGCGCGGTCTACGCCCGGCGGAACGTGCGCGGTCTCCGGCCGATGGTGCCGGCCGTGTTCCAGGTGACCTTCGCGTTGCTCATCACGGGCGTCCTCGCGCTGCTCTTCGAGCACCCGTGGACCGTGACGCCGGACGCCCAGGCGATCTTCTCGATCATCTGGCTCGGCGTCCTCGGGTCGGGGCTCGCGTACCTGTTCGTGTTCCGGCTCTTCTCGCACTGGGGCGCGACCCGGACGACGCTCGTCGCGTACCTGATCCCGGTGGTGGGGATCGTCCTGGGCTATCTCGTGCTGGCCGAGCCGGTCGACGGCCGGCTCGTCATCGGCACGGCCCTGATCATCTCGGGCATCGGCCTGGTCAACAGCCGACGCGGTCGGCGACGCGTGTTCGGACGGGTACCGCCGATCGAGGCCACCTGAGGGGACCGTCCGAGCGCGCGTGGTCCGGGTTTGACGGGCCGAAGCCCTACCCCACCGCCAGGAGCAGGGCACCCGTCACGATCAACACGGAGGCCCCGACGCGCCGGGTGACCTCGCCCCGGCTCGCGGCCTCGCCAAGCTTGACCGAGCCCCAGGCCGCGGCGAAGACCGTCGCGGACTCGCGCAGCGGCGCGACGCCGGACAGGGGCGCGACGCTCAGGGCGACCAGGATGCACAGGTACGCGCCGAGCGTCAGGAGGCCACCGATCGCGGACCGGCGCACCTGTTCCCGCCCGCCGGCGAAGATCCCGCCGCCCGCGACCAGGGTGACCCAGAGCACCAGCATCACGCACGTCGTCGTCCACAGGATCGCGGCGTACGGGACCGGGTCGATCAGCCTCGTCCCCACCGTGTCCACCGCGCTGTAGATCGCGATCGACACGCCCGTCGCGAGGGCGAAGGCGATCGAGGCGTCGAAGCCCGAGCCGCCCCGCAGGAACCGCCACGGCCGTTGCAGCCAGAGGAAGCCGACGAGCAGGAAGACCACCCCGATCGAGCCCGGGACGCCGAGGCGCTCGCCCAGCACCACGACGCCGATGACGACCGCCACGAGCGGCGCGGTCCCGCGGGCCAGCGGGTAGACGACCGAGAGGTCACCCCGCCGATACGCGGCGGAGAGCAGGATGAAGTACCCGGCCTCGACCGTGCCGGAGATCAGACCGAGGAGCACGCCCTCGGTGGACGGCGCCTCCGCCCCACTCGCGTACCACCAGAGCAGGCCGGCCGGGACGATGACCAGCGAGCCGGTGAGCATCCCGACCGTCGCGGCGCGCAACGGGTCACCGGCGGTCTTGAGACGGACGTTCCACGCGACGTGGAGCACGGCCGAGAACGCGACCAGGCCGATGATGAGGGGGCTCACCCCCGGACGTTACAAGACGCTAGCGGTCGAGGTCGCGCCGTCGCAGTCCCCACGCCCCGACGAGCACGCCGCCGATCGCGAGCAGGGCGGCAGCCACGATCCCGGTCGGATCGATCACGCCGGCCATCGGCTGCCCGAGGTGCTTGAACAGGCTGAGCTGGAGGACCGGATCGGGAAGCTTCAGGGCCGGTCCGAGCAGGTCCAGCGTGAACGTCGCGATCGCGAGGAGCGCCGTCGCCGGTGCCGCCCATGACGCGCTGACAAGGCCGCCGACGGCGAGGCCGATCCCGGCGAATGCGGCCGCGGCCAGACCCAGGATCGCGGTCCCGACGACCGGCCCGGCGAGGTCGCCCGCCTGGGTCGCCACCGCGAGGGCCACGCAGGCCGCCGCGACGAGTGTCGTCACCGCGATCGCGGCCATGACGCCGACGCTGCTCGAGAGCATCCAGCGCACTCGGCTGATCGGGACCGCCATCACGACGGCCAGGCGTCCACCGCCCTCGTCCCCGGCCCAGCCGGCGACGAAGCTCGCCGCGGCGAGGCACATCACGAGCGACGCGAACCCGTAGAACGTCAGCTGGAGGATGCCCGACGGCTGCGAGAAGTCGATGTCGGGGTAGACCTGCTTCACGAGGTTCACGATCCCCGGGATCTGGCCGAGGCTCTCGGCGAACGCTTTCGCCGACGCGACGATGAGCGCGCCGTACGCCCCGATGGCCAGGCCCCACGCGATGGCGATCGACGTGCGGTCGGCGAGCTGCCGCCGGAACGGGCCGCCGATGCCGGCGGGAAGCGACGGGAGCCGAAGCCAGCCGAGCGCCGCGGCGTTCCCGACATCGCGTCGCACGAAGCCCGCGACGCCGACGCCGAGGAGGACCACGCACACGCCGGCCAGCACGGCGACGGACGGCCAGTCCGTGACGCCCGCCATCGGCCGGTGCCCGGCGGTCCACGCATCCCAGGACAACGGCCGCAGCGCCTCGATGGCGGGCCCGATCGAGGAGTACGCGTTGATGAGGTTGCTGCCGAACAGCGCGATGAGGCCGAAGGCGGCCGCGCGGGTCCGACCGACGAACGGCGCGGTCGCGAACGCGACGGACCCGGCCGCAAGCATCAAGAGACCGAACAGGAGGGCCTGGCCGAACGCGGCCCCCAGGGGGATCCGGTCACCGGGCAGCAGCGCGAACTGCTGCCCCACGAGCCAGGTCATGACCGCCCAGATCGAGACGGCCGCGGCGAGGGCCGTGACGTGTCCACCGACCTTCTGCAAGGCCAGCGAGCGGCGCGCGTGCGGCGTCGAGGCCAGCAGGTCCAGGCTCCCCTTGGCCGCCTCGCCCGCGAGCGTCCCGGACAGCACCAGGACCGGCCAGATCCCGAAGATCACCGGCAGCGTGTTCGCGATGCGCCAGGACAGGAACCCGCCGAGGTGCTCGATGTCGATCGGCTGGCCGAGCAGGCCGCGAAGCGCGAGCGGCAGCGACAGGATCCCCTGCACGAACTGCTGGCGGAGCGCGATGGTGGCGAACTCCGGGGCCGTGCCGTACGGCGCGCCTGTCCCGAACATGAAGAGCCCGGCGACCACGCCGACGATGATCGCCGCGCGCCGGCCGTCGCGGACCGACTTGGCATAGACGCTGCGCAGCCCCATGAGTCGCGACCACGGACGCGACCGTGGCATCCGCCACGCGCGGACGGGCGCCTCAGCGCTCATCGTTGACCGTGACCGCCTCCTGCCCGTACTGCGCGAGGAAGACGTCCTCGAGGTTCGGCTCGCGGCTCACCACGTCCACCAGGCCGTGCGGTGCCGCGGCGGCCATGACCGCCCCGACCGGTCCGTTGACCCGCATCCGGATGCTGGTCCCTTCCGCCTCCACCTGGCTGACGCCGTCGAGTCCCGCGAAGATCTCGGCGGATACCGGGTCACGGAACGTCAGTTCGACGTGGTGGAACGCCAGCTGGCGGATCGCCTCGATCCGGTCGACCTGGACGAGCCGGCCCTCGCGGATGATCGCGACGCGGTCGCAGGTCCGGTCCACCTCGTCGATGATGTGCGACGAGAGGAAGATCGTCCGGCCTTCTTCCCTGGCCTCGCGGACGAGCTCGAAGAAGCGCTGCTGGATGAGCGGGTCGAGACCGGACGTCGGCTCGTCGAGGATCAGCAGGTCGGGCTTGTGCTGGAGCGCGACGATCAGCCCGACCTTCTGCTTGTTGCCCTTCGAGTACTCCTTGAAACGGCGACTCGGGTCGAAGTCGAAGCGCTCGATGAGGCTCGAGACGTAGGCCTCGTCGACGCCGCCTCGCAGGTTCGCGAAGTACGCGATCGTGTCCGAGCCCGTGAGGCGGTCGTACAGGTCGAACTCACCCGGGAGGTATCCGACGCGACGATGGATCGCCACCGGGTCCGCCGTCGTCTCGATGCCGAACACCGTCGCCCGCCCGGATGTCGGCCGGATCAGGTCGAGCAGCACCCGCATCGTCGTGGTCTTGCCGGCCCCGTTCGGACCGAGGAACCCGAAGATCTCGCCGGGCTGGACCTCGAGGTCGAGATCGGTGATCCCGCGATGCTCGCCGTAGCGCTTGGTCAGCCGCTCGGTCCTGATGACGGGGTCCATGCCGCTCCTTCCGCTGTCGGGACCGACGGGTCCTGGAGCGGACCGTAGCAGGGCGACCGTCGCCGAATCGTTACGACGCGCGGTCGGACGTCCGTTGCACGGCCTCGGCGCGTTCCTTGAGCGCCCGCAGGTGCGCCTCGACGCGCGTGCCGAGCGAGCCGCGACCCAGCCGGACCAGGAGGCCGGTCCATCGGTCGTACGGCTCGAACGTGGCGGAGTGGATGACCCGCGTGCCGCCGGCGACCGCCTCGAGCTGCCAGCCCCACTCGCTGTCGAAGCCGGACCCGCTGATCCGCAGCCGGAACTTGGCGTCCGGGCGCGCCTCGAGGCTCTCGACGCGGGCGTCCTCGCGGAGCAGCCCGAGCCGGGTCCGGGCCGGGCGGGTCGTGGCCGCAGCCGGCCAGCTCGGCATCGCCGGGCCGAACCGCAGCTCCGGATAGATGGCGCTGCTCCAGGCGGGGTCGTGCAGCGTCGCCCAGACGATCCGCGGCGTGGCCTGGACGAAGACGCGACGCTCGACGCGGCCGTCCGCGCGGCGATGGTCGCCGGGCCGTCGGTAGCCCACCTCGGGATCGGGACGCACGGCCACGACCTAGACGCCGATCGGGTGCCAGACCGTCTTCATCTCGAGGAAGGCGGCGATCCATTCGGGGCGCTCGGCGGCGCGGTCGTCGAGCCAGTCGAAGCGGGCCTCGTCGACGGTCGTCGGACGTCGCAGGATCCGCTTGATGTCGTCGGCGGCCAGCAGCTCGGTCTCCAGCCGCGATCGCATCGGGGACGCCCCACGTGTCGAGCGCGTCGACATCGACGTGCCCGGCCAGGACGGACACGAGTTCCGCCTTGAACCCGGTCAGCACGTTGACGACCCCGCCGGGCACGTCGGACGTGGCGAGCACCTCGCTCAGCGTCACGGCGGGGAGCGGCCGGGTCTCGGACGTGATGAGGACGACGGCATTCCCCGACACGAGCGGCGGCGCGAGCCGGCTCACGAGCCCCAGCAGCGATGAGGTCTCGGGCGCGACCACGCCCGACGACGCCGGTCGCCTCGGGGATCGTGAAGTTGAAGTACGGCGCCGCGACCGGGTTGGACGACCCGAGCACCTGGGCGATCTTGTCGGCCCAGCCCGCGTACCAGACCCAGCGGTCGATGGCGCGGTCCACGATCTGGCGAGCCTTCGCGTCGCGGACGCCCTCGGCCTGGGCCACCTCGCCGACGAACTGGTCGTGGCGTCCCTCCATCAGCTCGGCGACGCGGTACAGCACCTGGCCGCGGTTCATCGCGGTCTTGTCGGCCCAGCCCGGCTGCGCCTTGCGCGCGGCCCGCACCGCGTCGCGGAGGTCCTTGCGCGACGCGCGGCAGGCGTTGGCGAGCGGCGTGCCGTCCGCGGCGCTGACCAGGTAGGAGCGCCCGGATTCGGTCCGCGGGAACGCCCCGCCGATGTAGAGCTTGTAGGTCTTGCGCACCTCGAGGCGGTCGGCCATGTCAGCGGTCCTCGAGCCGGACGTACGCGTGCAGGCCGTGCATGCCGCCCTCGCGGCCGAAGCCCGACTCCTTGTAGCCGCCGAACGGCGACGTCGGGTCGAAGCGGTTGAACGTGTTGGCCCAGACGACGCCCGCCTTCATCCTGGAGACCATCGAGAGGATCCGCGACCCCTTGTCGGTCCAGATCCCGGCCGACAGCCCGTACGGGGTGTTGTTGGCCTTCTCGACGGCCTCGTCGGGCGTCCGGAACGTCAGCACGGACAGCACCGGCCCGAAGATCTCCTCGCGGGCGATGCGATGGCTCTGTGCCACGTTCGTGAAGAGCGTCGGGCGGAAGAAGTAGCCACGCTCGGGCAGGTCGCAGGCGGGCTGGTAGAGCTCGGCGCCCTCGGCCACGCCGGACGCGACGAGCTCGGTGATCTTCTCGAGCTGGCTCTTCGAGTTGATCGCCCCGACGTCGGTGTTCTTGTCGAGCGGGTCGCCGACGCGGATCGTCGCGAGCCGGTCCTTGAGCTTGTCGATGAGCGTGTCCGCGATCGACTCCTGGACGAGCAGCCGCGATCCCGCGCAGCAGACCTCGCCCTGGTTGAAGTAGATGCCGTTGACGATGCCCTCGACGGCCTGGTCGAGCGGGGCGTCGTCGAAGACGATGTTCGCGGCCTTGCCGCCGAGCTCGAGGGTCAGCGCCTTGTCCGTGCCGGCGACACCGCGGAAGATCTTGCGGCCGATCTCGGTCGACCCGGTGAACGCCACCTTGTCGACGTCCGGGTGCGTGACGAGCGACATCCCCACCTCGCCCGGACCCGGGACGATGTTGACGACCCCGTCCGGCAGGTCGGCCTGGCGGCACACCTCGGCGAAGAGCAGGGCGGAGAGCGGCGTGGTGGACGCCGGCTTCAGGACGACGGTGTTCCCGGCGGCCAGCGCCGGCGCGATCTTCCAGGCGAGCATCAGCAGCGGGAAGTTCCAGGGGATGATCTGGGCGGCGACGCCGAGCGGGGTGGCCCGGCGGCCGGGGAAGGCGTAGTCGAGCTTGTCGGCCCAGCCCGCGTAGTACCAGAAGTGCGCTGCGGCGAGCGGGACGTCGACGTCGCGGCTCTCCTTGATCGGCTTGCCGGAGTCCATCGACTCGAGCACCGCGAACTCGCGACTCCGCTCCTGGAGGATCCGGGCGATCCGGAACAGGTACTTGGCGCGCTCGCGGCCGGACAGCTTCTTCCAGGTCTTGTCCGACGCCCGGCGCGCGGCCTTGACCGCGGTGTCGATGTCGACCGCCGACGCGCGCGCGACCTCCGCGAGCGGCTGCTCGGTCGAGGGGTCGATCGTCGTGAAGACGGCTCCGTCCGCCGCGGGGACCTCGCGACCACCGATGAAGAGGCCGTAGCGAGGCTTGATGGTGACGATGTCACGCGCTTCCGGCGCAGGCGCATACTCCCAGGGGATCGCCTGGCCATCGCCCAGACCCCAGCTGGACGGCGCGCTCGACGTCGTCGACGCGATCGGGACGCGGGTGTCATCGGCCATCGAACGGCATCATAGCGCCCGGACACGGCCCGCCCCGGGATGGGGCCTCGGCCGGGCGCGGGTCGACAGGAGGACCTCATGATCGGACGACTCATCCGCTGGACCATCGGTGGTCTGGTCCTCACGACGATCGGCGGCATGATCGCCGCGCTCGTCACCAAGAGCCGGACCCCATCGGTCGGCGAGCCCGAGAGCGACGAGGTCGCGCTCGTCACGATCTTCGACGCGCTCGACTTCACGAGCACCGCCAAGGCCTTCCGCGGTGGCAGCGCCATCGTCTGGTACGCCGGGGGCGACATCGACCTGCGCGAGGCCACGCTCGACCCGGCCGGCGCCACGCTCACGGTGAAGGTCCTGTTCGGCGGCGGGCGCGTCCTGGTCCCCGACGAGTGGAACGTGGAGCTCCACGTGAACCCGATCCTCGGTGGCGTCGCGGACACGCGCGAGGCCCGCGATCGCGCCGCGGATGCGCCGCGGCTCGTCATCGACGGGTATGCCGCGTTCGGTGGTTTCGCGGTCGATTCGTCGAAGCCCGAGGCCGAGATCGACCTGCCGGAGACGGTCGCGTCGGTCAAGGATGCGGCCGGCGACGCGGCGGACGCCGTGACCGAGCTGGTGCCCGCGCTCGACGTCTAGACCGGACGCCTCGGCGCCGGGCCGCACGGCGCCCGGCAGGGCGCCTGCCTAGCAGCGGTACATCGCCACCGGGTATCCCGGCTCGCAGTACCGGATGTGCAGATGGTCGTCGTGCCCGGTGAACCGGGTCGTCAGACCCTCCTTGATGAGGACCGGGTCGTTGAAGTAGATCAGCCGCACGTGGCCCGGCGCCGTCGCCCGGATGGCCTGGATGAGGCGACGCGTCGCGGTCCGGTCGTACGCCGATGACCGGTAGGTGGTCCCGCGGGCGCACTGGTCGTCCGCCTTGCGGATGAGCCGGACGTCGATGTCGAGCCCGCGGCGGTGCGTGTCGTGCCCGGCGATCTTCCCGCCGTGCTCGAGGCCGGCGTCGCCGACGGCCACCCGCCCGCTCCCGTACGCGGCGAAGAGCCGAGCCGCGGCCTCGAGGGCGTTCGTGGCCGATGACGTCGCCCAGTTCGCCGGGCCGTTGCCGACGCTGTAGTCGCAGAGCGACGTCTTCGTGAACGTCGGCAGCTCGAAGTGGGCGATGAGCCGCCGCCACGTGCCGCCGTTCATCGTGCCGGTCTGGCCCATCCCGGCGTGGCGCTGGAACGCCTTGACGGCGGCCGTCGTGCTCGCCCGCCAGACCGCGTCGGCCGCGACGTCGAGATGGCGCTTGGCGCGGAGCTCGCGCTGGGCCGCCTGGACCGCGGGGCCGGTGGCGCCTGGCCCCAGCCAGATCACCAGCTTCTGCCAGGCAGCGTCGTCGACGATGCCGTCCGACGGCAGGCCGACCGCCGCCTGCCAGGCCATCACCGCATCACGGGTCGTGGCTCCGAACACGCCGTCCGGCTTGACCGGGTACCCGCGCGCCGAGAGGAGCCCCTGGACCGCCTGGACGTCCGTGCCGCGGTCGCCGAGGTCGACGGTGGGGTAGCGCGGCCCCGGGGTCGCGGCTGCCGCCGTGGGCGCGGTCGCGGCGAGGGCGAGGAGCGCGAGGGCGCCCAGCAGCACCGGTCGAACGAGGCGTGACATGCGCCAGAGGGTAGCCGCGAGGCCCTCAGCCCGCCAGCGAGACCACCTCGGCCCGGCGCGGCGGATCGGCGCCGGGGCGTCCGCAGGTCAGCCCGGCGACCTCGATCGCGACCTCGACGGCGTCCTGGACGAGCGACGGATCGGCGAGGTCGCCGCGACCGAGGCCGCGCTCGACCCACCGAGCGAGGAACCCGCCGCCGAACGCGTCGCCGGCACCGACGGTGTCGACGACCGGGACCGTGGGGACGGCGACCTCGACGCGAACGTCGGGGCGACCACCTGGACCGCCCGCGCTCCATCCGAGAGGAGCACGAGCCCGACGCCGTCCGCCAGGAGACCGCGAGCCGCCTCAGCGGCTGAGCGGTCCGGCGCCAGGTAGGCGAGGTCGTCGGCGCTGACCTTGGCGATGTCGGCGCGGGCGAGGACGCCGCGCAGCCGCTCGAGGTACGCGGCACGGTCGGGGATCACCCGCGGACGGCAGTTCGGGTCGACCATCACGAGCGTGTCCGCGCCGACCGACGCCACGCCCGCCGCGATCGCCGTGGCCATCGGCTCCGCCACGAGCCCGAGCGTGCCGACGTGCAGGGCCGCCGGCGCCGTCCCGATCGCCGCCCGGACCTCATCGCTCGTGAGGCCAGGGGCGGAGGTCTCGGCGAGGTGGAACCGATAGGTCGCCGTCCCGTGCTCGTCCAGCTCCGCCACCGCGAGCGTCGTCGGGGCGTCGGTGCGCGCCTCGAACCGACCGTCGACGCCGTCCGCGGCGAGGGCGCGCCGCAGCATCGTGCCGAACCGGTCGGCCGACAGGCGTCCGAGGAATGCCACCTCGCCGCCGAGCCGGGCGATCGTCCGAGCCGTGTTGAACGGTCCCCCGCCCATGACCGCGTCGAGCTGCCCGTCCTCGTGGACGATCAGGTCGATGAGCGCCTCACCCGCGACGATGATCATCGAGCCATCCTAGGGGTCGTGTAGCCTGCGGTGCACCCCATGGACCGCCTGACCGATGTCCCGGAATTGCTCGATGGACCGTTGGACGATCCGACCGCGCTGGCGGGCAATCTGCGCGACCTGCGTCGGATCAATCGCTGGCTCGGCGGCGTCACGCTGACCGCCACGGCGATCGAGGCCCTCGCGGCGCATCGTCGCGACCTCTCGATCCTCGATGTCGGCACCGGCGGCGCGGACATCCCGATGGCGCTGCTGGCCGACGCCCCGAGCCGCGGCTGGACGATCCACGTCGTCGGCATCGACAGCCGTCCGGAGGTCCTCGCCGCGGCCGCGATCGCGCTGCCGGCGGTGGCCACCACCGACGGACTCACGCTTCGAGTCGGCGACGGCCGGTCCCTGCCCTTCCCGGATGGCGCGTTCGACGTCGTCCACGCCTCGCTCCTGTTGCACCACCTCGACGGCGAGGAAGTCGTGGCGCTGCTTCGTGAGATGACCCGGGTGGCGCGACTCGGGATCGTCGTGAACGACCTGGACCGAAGCCGTCTCGCGTGGATCGGCGCGTGGCTGCTGGGCCACCTCCTGACCGGCAATCGCTACACGCGCCACGACGCGCCGTTGTCGGTCCGCCGCGCGTACCGGCTCGAGGAGGCGCTCGCGCTCGTCCGCTCCACCGGCCTGGCACCCGTGCGGACCGTGCGTGACCGCCTCGGCCATCGCTATGCGATCGCGGCCGTGGCCCGGACGCCCTTCGGGGACCTGGGTGCCGGGGACCTGGATCGTGCCTGACCCGGTGTCCCCGCGACCGGGACCGGCCACGCCACTCGCCTCGGTCGACGTCGCGATCGTCGGCGGCGGGCCGGCGGGCGCCGCGCTCGCGAACCGACTGGCGCGCGTCGGCGTGGATGTCGTGGTCCTCGAGCGGGCGCCGTCCTGGCGCTGGCGCGCCGGCGGGGTCTTCTGCTCGCCGGCGACCGTCGCGGCGCTCCGCGGCCTCGGCCTGGGCGAGGACGACCTGTCCCGGGTCGCCTGGCCGATCCCGGCGATGCGGGTCGAGACGCTCGCCGGCACGACCTTCCGCCTCACCTACGGCACGGAAACGGGTGGGCCGTCGGCCGTCGGGCTGGATCGGTCGCGGCTCGACCCCCGATTGCTGGAGCTGGCCGAGGCCGCCGGCGCGCGCGTCTGCCGCGGCTGGACGGTGACGCAGGTCGACCTCGAGACCGGCCGGCTCGACTGGTGCGTCGCCCGACCGGCCCGTTCACGCTGCGGGCCGCGGTCGTGGTCGGGGCGGACGGCCTCCGCTCGATGGTCGCGCGGGCCGCGGGCGTCGCCCGCTCGGCGCGGCTGTCGCCGCGGCTCGGTCTCACGTACCACCTCGCCGATCCGAGTCTGGCTCCCGGCCGGGACGCCCGGATGCACCTCCTTCCGGATGGGTACGTCGGGATCGCGCCGGTCCCGGGCTCGCGGGTCAACGTCGGGATCGTGCTGGGCTCGTCGTGGCGTCGCGCGGTCGAGCGTGACGGCGCCCGGGCCGTCGCCGATGGGATCGTGGCCGGGATCCCGCCTGCGGACGACGATCCGGCCGTGTGGCGCGACGGCGTCCCGATCGATGCCGTCGCCGGGGCGTGGCCGATCGGCCATCGCGTGACACGGCGGGCCGGGCCGGGCTGGCTGCTCGTGGGCGATGCGGCCGGGTTCCTGGACCCGTTCACCGGCGAAGGCCTGCACCGGGCGTTCGTGTCAGCCGAGCTGGCCGCGGCGGCCATCACCGCCCGCGACCGTCACCGCGGTTTCGCGGCGTACGACCGCACCATGACCCGCCGGTTCCTCGCCAAGGACGCGGTGTCGTGGCTCGTCCAGGCGTTCCTCGCTCGACCCGCGCTCTTCGAGTACGCCGCGCGGCGCGTCGCCGACCGCGAGACGGTCCGTGCGACGATGGGTCTCGTGATGGGCGATCTCGTCCCCGCCGGCCGTGCCCTCGATCCGCGGTATCTCGCCGCGCTCCTGGCCCCGTAGCCGCGATGCACAGCACGATCGGCATCGATATCGCGGCGCCACCCGAGCTCGTGTTCGCGCTCGCGCGTGACGTCGAGCGCTGGGAGCGGCTGCTCCCCCACTACGCACGGTCGCGGGTCCGCGAGCGCGCGGCCGATGGGACCCTCGTGGTCGACTTCATCGCCCGTCGGCCGTTGATCGGCGTCCTCGGGATCGGCCTGCCGGTGGTCTGGCGGGCGCGGACGTGGTCGGAGCCGGACGAGCACCGCCTCCGGTTCGTCCACGTCGCCGGGGCCACGCGTGGCATGGACGTCACGTGGCGCATCGAGCCGACCCCGGCCGGTTGTCGCGTCGAGATCGAGCACGCGTTCGCCCCGACGATCCCCGGGTTCGCCGCGGTAGTGGACCGCGGGTTCACCCGGCCGATCGCGGGCCGGACCCTCGCGACGTTCCGTGCGCTCGCCGAGGCGCTGGCCGAGTCCGCGACCGCCGAGCCCGCGACCGCCGAGGTGCCGCGATGAACGACCGGCGCCGGGTCTGGATCACGGGGATCGGGATCATCACGGCCATCGGGACGGGCGTCGACCCCTTCCGTGCCGGTCTCCGGGCCGGACGGTCGCCGGTGAAACGGATCGACCGCTTCGACCCGAGCCAGTTCCGCTCGCAGGTGGCCGCGCAGGTCGACGACTTCGACCCGCTCTCGTGGATGCCGCCGAAGACCGCCCGCCAGCTCGACCGGTTCAGCCAGTTCGGGCTGGTCGCGGGCCGGCTCGCGCTCGATGACGCCGGCCTGTCACCCGGCGCGGCCGGCCATCCGTCGCCGGAGCGGATCGGGATCTACCTCGGCTCGGCGCTCGGCGGGATCGCCTACGCCGAGGAACAGCACGAGCGCTACCTCGAGAAGGGCATCCGCCAGGTCGCCCCGAACCTGGCGCTGGCCGTGTTCGGCGGTGCGGCGCCGGCGAACCTGGGCATCGCGCTCGACGTTCGCGGGCCGATCCTCTCGACCGCCAACTCGTGCGCGTCCGGCGCGGTCGCGCTCGGCGAGGCCCTCGGCGACCTTCGCGAGGGGCGGGTCGATGCGGCCATCGCCGGCGGTTGCGAGATCCCCCTGAGCCCGCTCGCGTTCGGGGCGTTCGACATCATCCGGGCGCTCTCGGACGGCCACAACGCGACGCCCGGCACGGCGGCACGGCCGTTCGATGTCGGTCGCGACGGGTTCGTCATGGGCGAGGGCGCCGCCCTGCTCGTGCTCGAGGAGGCCGGCGCCGCGGCTCGACGCGGGGTGATGCCCTACGCGGAGGTGCTCGGGTACGGCGCCACGTCCGATGCCCATCACATGGTCCAGCCACGCGCCGACGGCCGCGAGGCCGCTCGGGCGGCCACGATCGCCCTGGAGGACGCCGGGGTCGAACCGGGAGCGATCGACTACGTGAACGCCCATGCCTCATCGACGCCCCTGGGCGATTCGGCCGAGGCGCGCGCGATCGCGACGGCCCTCGGCGAGCGGGCCTCGACGGTGCCGGTCAGCGGGACCAAGGCCCTCTACGGTCATCCCCTGGGCGCCTCGGGCGCCATCGAGGCCGCGATCTGTGCCCTGGCGATCCGCGATGGCTGGGCGCCCGCGTCGGTCAACCTCGAGGCGTCGGACGCGGAGATCTCAGGGCTGTTGCCGGGGCTCCTGCGCGAGCCGCGCGCCGGCCGGTACGACCGGATCCTCTCGACGTCGTTCGGATTCGGGGGCCTGAATGCCTCGCTCGTCCTGGGGGCGCCGGACGGCTGACGCGGGCCATCCTCCGCGCGGCCGCGGCACGGTTCCGTGCCGTCGGACGAACGTCCGGGCCTTCCGGCGACGATCGGCACGGACATCGTGCCATTCGACGCCAGAGCGACCCTCCAGCAGACCATCCTGGCGCTCCGGCCGACCGATGGCACGAGATCGTGCCAAGCCCCGAGGATCGGGAGCGGCGTCAGTTCGGGCGAGCCGTCCCCGGGAGCGCACCCGCCGGTCCGCGCGGAAGCTCGGCCGCCCCGGCCGAGGCCGGGCTCGCCGCAGTCGGACGGATCGGTCGATCAAGCGCCCTGCGGCGGATCCACGCGAAGGCGACCACGCCGACGGCCAGCGAGAGGATGCCGCCGACGGCCATGGCGATCTCGATGCCCAGGCTCGAGGCGATCGCGCCCATCAGCAGCCCCCCGATCGGGGTCGAGCCCGCGAAGATCGTCGTATAGAAGCTCATGACGCGGCCGCGGAGCTGGTCCGGTGAGGAGAGCTGGAGCGTGGTGTTCGCGGTGGCGGCCATCGCGATGGCCCCGAACCCGACTCCGACCATGAGCAGCATCGACAGCGGGTAGGACCGCGAGATCGCCAGGAACACCTCGCCGATGCCGAGCATGGCCGCGCCCCACGCCATCCGCGAGGGCTTCGGGCTGCCGCCGAACGCGAGCCACAGGGCCGCGAGCAGCGAACCGACGCCCGAGGCGGCCATGAGGAACCCGTACGCCGTGGCATCGCCGCCGAGCGTCTCCTCGGTCAGGGTCGGGATGACGACGCCGAAGTTCATGCCGAACGTGCTGACGAGCCCGACGATCAGCACCGCGAGGAGGACCAGCGGTGTGCCGCGCACGTAGACGAATCCTTCGCGCAGGTAGGCGAACACGCCGTGCACGGACCGCGGGCGGTCGATGCGCGGCGAGGGCCGCAGCTCCGAGTCCCGCATCGCGAGCAGGCCGATGATCACCGCCAGGAAGCTCAGGGCGTTCACCGCGAACGCCGCAGCCACGCCGATCAGCCCGATCGTCAAGCCGGCCACAGCCGGACCGACGATGCGCGCGCCGTTGAACATCGCCGAATTGAGGGCGACGGCGTTGCCGATGTCCTCGCGATCGACCATCTCCGGCGCGAACGACTGACGCACCGGCATGTCGACCGCGTTAGCGCAACCGAGCAGCAGGGCGAGTCCGACGATCATGGGGACGGTCACGAGACCGGTCGCGGTGAGGATGGCGAGCGTGAGGGCCAGCAGCATCATCACCGTCTGCACGACGATGAGGGTCGGGCGCTTCGGGAGGGTGTCGGCGAGGACGCCGGCGAACAGCCCGAAGATCATCACGGGGATGAACTGCGCCGCGGCGACGACGCCGAGCCAGAGCGGGTCGTGCGTGAGCTGGAGCACCAGCCAGGCCTGCGCGACCTGCTGCATCCAGGTCCCGACCAGCGAGATCGCCTGGCCGGTGAAGAACAGTCGGTAGTTGCGGTGGGCGAAGGCGCTGACGCCTCGGGATCCGGTCATCGCTGGATCCGCTTCGGCGTCGTCGGTCGAGCTTCGGGATCCACGGGTCCCGGTGCCTCTCCGAGATCGCCGAGGTGGCGGTCGATGTGCGCCTGACGCTCCAGGGCCTCGGCGATCATCGTCGCGAGACGCTCGGCCTTGGCCTCGAGCAGCGCGATCTGGCGGTCGACGCGCTCTCGGGCTTCTTCGAAGTAGCGCCGGCGCTCGTCCGGGTCGGTCGTCTGGCGGAGCCGCTCGCGGTTGCGTTCGCGCGCGGCGTCGTCCTCGAGGAGCTGGCCGATCTGGGCAAGGCTGAACCCGGCGTCGTCGCGCAGGCCCTTGATGAACCGCAGGCGCTCGATGTCCGAGGGGTCGTACAGGCGGTAGTCGCCGTCGGATCGCGCGGCGGGCTCGAGCAGCCCGACCTCCTCGTAGTAGCGGATCGAGCGAGTCGTCAGGCCGAGTTCGGCCGCGACCTCGTTGATCCGGAGGAGGCGGGGTTCGGGCGTGGCGGGGGCCGTCGAGGCGGCGCGGGCGGGCGAGTCGGTCATGTCTCCCCCGGATGCTAGCACAACCTTGACGTTCACGTAAAGGTCATAGCCATCGCGAGGCCGCTCCCCCGGCTCCCGCCGCGGGAGCACGCCGAGAACGCCAGAGGTGTACCGTCCGGCATCCGGTCATGCAAGGTCGCTCCAGGGAGGGTCCCATGCGGTTCATCCAGGAGATCGGGTACACGGTCCGCCTCGGTCAGGAGGAGGCCCACCAGCGCTGGCTGATCGACAACGACGCCGCGCTGCGAGCGGCCGCGCCGGCTGGCACGACGTATCTCGGCACGTTCACGGTGGTCTTCTCGTCCGAGAAGCACGCCGGCGGGTACAAGGTCCTGATGGAGCTCGACAGCTACGGCGCCATGGACGCAGCCGCGGCCGCGATGAAGGACCCGAACAGCGACTGGGCACGACTGCTGCTCGAGTCGTCGGTGTTCTGGGAGACGGACCTCAACGCGGCATGGAGCAACGGGCTGCTCAAGAACGTCGTCGACGCGACGATCTGGGATCCGAAGCAGGAGTAGTCGACATGGTCGAATACGGGAATGGCGTCGGTCAGGTCGCCGGCCGCGCGAACGGCGGGTCGGGCGGCGGCGGCGGCTCGATGGACATGGGTGCCTCGCTCGGCCGGTTCGTCAACGACTCCGCCCACACGATCTCGACGATGCCGCCGGCCGCGCTTCTGGCGGGCATCTTCCTGATCGTGGTCGGGTTCTTCGTGCTCAAGCGGGTGCTGTTCTAGACCGTGGGCCTGGGCCGCGAGATGCCGCGGTCCTGCCCGGGCTGTGAGGACGGCGGACCCACGCCTCGGTACCTCGCGGCGCTGGCGTCATGCCTGGCGTCATCGCGCTGGCCTCAGCGCGCCGAGGCCACCCACTCGCGGACGTTCGCGCCGAGCGCCTCGAGGCCGAGCGCGCCGTGACCCAGCACGGCGTCGTGGAACCCCCGGATGTCGAACCGAGGGCCGAGGGCCGTCTTCGCCTCGGCCCTGAGCCGAAGGATCTCCCGTTGGCCGATCTTGTAGGCGAGGGCCTGGCCGGGGAGCGTGATGTAGCGGTCGACCTCGTTGGTGATGTTGCTCGTGGCCAGCACCGTGTGCTCGACCATGAAGTCGATGGCCTGCTGCCGCGTCCAGCCGAGCGCGTGCATCCCCGTGTCGACGACGAGGCGGCAGGCGCGCCACCCGTCGAACGAGAGCACGCCGATCCGGTCGAGATCGCCGGTGTAGAGCCCCATCTCGTCGGACAGGCGCTCCGTGTACAGGCCCCAGCCCTCGATGAAGGCCGTCGGGCCGAGGTGGCGTCGGAAGTCGGGCAGGTCCGCGAGCTCCTGGCCGATCGCGAGCTGGAGGTGGTGGCCCGGGATCGACTCGTGGAACGCGAGCGCCTCGGCCTCGTAGCGGGGCCGCGTCTCGGGGGCGTAGGTGTTGATGTAGTACTGGCCCGGGCCGCGACCCGTCGAGCGCCGGCTGGCGGTAGTAGGCGATGGTCGTGTGCTTGGCCTCGTGCTCGCCGATCTCGACGACCGCGCACGGCGCCTTGGGGAGGATGCCGAACCAGGCCGGGATCGCGTCCGCGGCCCGGGCCAGCGAGCGTTCGGCGGTCCCGAAGACCTCGACCGCCGTCTCGAAGTGGAGGGCGGGGTCGGCGCGCAGGCGTGCCCGGATCGCCGGCAGGTCCGCCGTGCCGAGCACGCGCTCGCCGAGCACGGCGAGCTCCGCATCGATGCGCTCGACCTCTTCGAGGCCGATGGCGTGGATCGCCTCGGGCGTCAACGGCAGCGATGTGTGCATCCGGGCGAGGTGGCCGTACGCCTCCAGGCCGCCCGGGACGTGCGACAGGCCGGGCCGGTCGTCCGGTCGCGCGACCGGCCGGATCACGTCGCGGACGACGGCAGCGTACGCCGCGAGTGCGGGCCGGACCACCTCGCGGACCGCCGCGCGGAGCCCGGTGTCGAACCGGTCGCGATCGGCGGGTGACCAGTCGGCATGCTCGACCTTCAGCGGCGCCAGGAACGGCCCGTCGTCATCGGGCTGCGCGAGCAGGCCGTCGATCTGGTCGAGGACCTTGTCGACGGGCGTCCGGACCCCGATGCGCCCGGCCGCGAGCTCGCGCCGGAGGTTGGCCGAATAGGCCTCGAACCACGGCCCGAACGCCCGCCACCGCCCGATCATCGGCCTCGCCTTGGTCCGGCGTCGCGACCGGCTGGATCGACTCGGTCATGATCGCGATCGACTGCGGGCCGTCCATCGGATCGACGGCCCACGCGCCGAGGTCGGCGTCGAGCTGGGCCGCGTCGCCCTCGAGCTGGGCCGTCAGCGCGGCCCGGGTCACGCGGTCCTCCGCGGTCAGCCCGGCCGGATCGAGCGCCTCAGCCCGTGCCTGGAATGCCGCGACCTCGGCGCGATGGCGGGCGACGGCATCCGGCGACGGGTCGTCGAGCCGGTCGTCATAGCGGCGGTCGCCGAGCGACGTGGCCAGGAGCGGGCTCGCGACGAGCACGGCCTGCCAGTACTCGGCGGCGAGCTCGGCGAGGGCGGCAGAGGATCCCGGGGGCGCCACCGTCAGTCGAGCGTGAAGTGGTCGGGGTCCTGGTAGCGGCCCGTGCGCTGGAACTCGATCTGCATCAGCACGTCGTTCAGCAGCGACGACGCCCCGAACCGGAACCAGTCCGGCGACATCCAGCGCGGTCCGAGCGTCTCGTAGAGGACCACGAGGTACTGGATCGCCTCCTTGGCCGTGCGGATCCCGCCCGCGGGCTTCATCCCGACCTGACGGCCGGTCGCCCGCTCGAAGTCGCGGATCGCCTCCAGCATCACGAGCGTGACGGGGAGCGTCGCGGCCGGCTGGACCTTGCCGGTGGACGTCTTGATGAAGTCGGCGCCGGCGGCCATCGCCAGCACCGAGGCCCGGCGGACGTTGTCGTAGGTCTCCAGCTCGCCGGTCTCGAGGATCACCTTGAGATGCGCCTCGCCGGCGGCCTCCTTGACCTCGACGATCTCCTCGAACACGGTCGCGTAGTCGCCCGACAGGAACGCCCCGCGGTCGATGACCATGTCGATCTCGTCGGCGCCGGCCGCGGCCGCCGCGCGGACCTCGGCGATCTTGATGTCGCGGAACGTCTGTCCGGACGGGAAACCCGTCGCGACCGAGGCGACCTTGACGGTCGACCCGCGAAGCGCCTCCTTCGCGTCGGCGACGAGCGCCGGATAGACGCAGACCGCGGCGACGGACGGGATCGTCGGGTCGCCCGGGTGCGGGCGCATCGCCTTCACGCACATCGCGTGGACCTTGCCCGGCGTGTCCTTCCCCTCGAGGGTGGTCAGGTCCATCATCCGGATGGCGAGGTCGAGGGCCCACATCTTGGAGGCCTTCTTGATCGACCGGCGCTTGAGCGCGTCGACCCGCTGCTCGACGCCGACCTGGTCCACCGTCGTGACACGCCCGAGCAGGCTGCCGAGCGGTCCTGGACGCCCGTCCCACGCGGCGATGAGCGCGTTCGCGCGGTCGCGGGCGGGAGTCTCCGGACGTCGAGTGGTCGTCATGGGACGCGCAGGATACACCCGACCCGGGGGAGGTCCGGCGACGGTCCGCCGGGCGCTCCCACGGCAGTCCGGCCGGCCGACCTAGCGACCCCCGCGCACCTTCGGCAGCGGTGGCATCCCGCGCTTCCCATCGACCAGGAAGTGGCGGAACCAGCCCTCGACGACGCCGAGGTTCTCGACCCGCCGAAACGGCGTCCCCGAGCGCGTCAGCTCGTGCGTGTCCTCCGGGACCCGAAGGAGGCGCACCGGCCGCCGCAGCGAGCGCAGCGTCGTGAACAGCGCCTCGGCCTGGCCGATCGTCGTGCGCAGGTCGCGCTCGGAGTGCTGGATGAGCAGCGGCGTGCGGATGTTCGTGGCGTCGCTGATCGGCGAGATCTCGCGATAGTACGCCGGGTCCTCCCACGGCGTGACATCGAAGATCTGGCGCGCCCAGTCGACGCCGCTGATGTCGCCCGTCAGGAAGAGCGACCGCCATGTCGCTGACCGAGCGGCACGTCATCGCGGCCTTGAACCGCTGATCGTGGCCCGACGATCCAGAGTCGTGAGGTAGCCGCCGTACGAGCCGCCGGTGACGCCGAGGCGCTCGGGATCGGCAAGACCGTCGGCCACGAGCGCGTCGACCCCGGCGAGCACGTCGCGCGTCGGCCCGGGCCCCCAGTCGCGGTGGTTGCCGTCGCAGAAGTCCTGGCCATAGCCCTCGGAGCCGCGCGGGTTGCAGTAGAAGACGCTGACGCCCGCGGCGACGAGGACCTGGAACTCCCAGACCGGCGCCCATCCGTAGAGCGTCGCCGGCCCGCCATGGATCTCGGTGACGAGCGGCTGCGCGCCGTCGCCGGCGGGGATGAGCCAGCCCTGGATGTCGAGGCCGTCGACGGTCACGTGGCGTTCGACCGGCTCGCGCAGCGTCAGCTCCCCGAGGACGTCGGCGTTGAACGCCGTGAGCCGGCGCGGCTCCGCGTCGCCGTCGAGGAACCACACGTCCGGCGTCTCGGTCGGCGTCGAGCGGATGTACGCGATGCGCGACCGGCCGCGCGGTCCCGCGATCGCATCCCAGCCGGAGATGTAGTGCTGGCCGGTCGTCAGGCGCTGGAGCCGGCTGTCGGCGACGCTGATCCGCCAGAGCTCGTACGAACCGTCGATCGGGGCGCTGAACAGCACGGCGGAGCCGTCCGCGGTCGCGGCCGGCGGCGTCGCCTCGCCGGGCGTGACGTCGCTGCCCATCCCCGAGACCGGCATCAGGTCGTGCCGGCCCGAGAGGTTCCGGCCGCCCGTCGGCGTGGCGTCCGACCCATCCGCGGCGAAGGCCCACAGGTCGTTGCGGCTGCCGGCGCGACCCTCGAGCCGGCTCCCGAAGGCCAGGACCGACCGGCCATCCGGCAGCCAGGCAGGCCAGCCGAAGACGGACTTCGGGCCGGCGGTGATGGCCGTCACCTGGCGCGTGGCGGCATCGACGACCCAGATGTCCTGGCGGTTGAAGAGGTCGTGGTCGCGTCGACGGTTCGAGGCGAAGGCGATCCGCGTCCCGTCGGGCGACCACGCCGGCGATTCGTCGCCCCACGGGCCGTCGGTCAGTCGCGTCGCCTCGCCCGACGCGACATCGACGAGCCACAGATGGTCGACGCGATCGTCGACGAACCCCGCGCCGTTGAACATGTAGTGGAGCCGGTCGAAGAACCGGTAGTCGGACGGCGGCGGCGCGCCCGGATCGCGCGGGCGGTCAAGCCCCCGGCGGCGCAGGTCGTCATCGCGCGTCGCCTCGTGCGAGGTCGAGGTGACGACGAGCCGCGACCCGTCCGGCGACCACGCGAAGTCCCCCACGCCTCTCGGCAGGTCGGTCAGCCGGCGCGCCTCGCCCCCATCGAGCGGGAGGAGGTAGACCTGTCGGATGTCCTCGCGGTCCTTGGTCTCCTTCGGCCTGGTCGGCTCCTCCTCGACGAGCGCGCGTCGATCCGAGAGGAACGCCAGGGTCCGACCGTCCGGCGAGAACCGCGGATGGTGGTCCTGGCGGGCGCCGAGGGTGAGCCGTCGCGGGGCCGCGGGCGTGGCGTCGGCGATCGGCTCCGTCGGGATCAGCCAGAGCGCGCTCCGATACCCGTCGTACCCGGGCGCCACGGTCTGCACCGTGACGACGACGGTGCGACCGTCCGGGGACAGGCGCGGGCCGGTGGGGATCCGCAGGCGGTACAGGTCGTCGGGGCGCGGCGGACGGGGCAACACTGACCTCCGTTGAAGGGGACGCCCGAAGTCTACCGGGATACCATCGACCCACGATGTCCGACCAGCTCTCGCTGCGGCTCGAGACCGACCTCCTGCCGGACCTGCCCGACTTCCGGCCGATGCAGCCACGTCCACTGCCGGAGGCGTTCGATTCGGACGAGCACCTCTTCGAACCGTGGTGGGGTGGCCGCCGCGCCCTGGTGCTGATCGGGCCCGGCGACCTCCCCGGGACGGGCGACGTGCGGATCGTGGACGCCGATGGGGCGGACCTCTCCGCGGCATTCCCGGAGCTGGCCGGGATGGCCGTCCGGATCGCCGCGCGCTCCGCGATCCTCGACGGCGAACTCGTCGTGGTGGACGCGAGTGGTCGAGCGGACGCCGCCGCGCTCGAGGGGCGGCTCGGCGGGGCGCCCGGACGACCGGCGGCGTTCCTCGCGTTCGACCTGCTCCACCTCGACGGCCGCACGCTCATCTCGCAGCCGCTGGTCAAGCGGCGCGAGGCGCTTGCGGCGCGTCCTGCGACCGGGCGACGAGGTCGTGGCCGTGCCGGCGATCGCGACCGAAGGCCGAGCGCTGTACGACGCGGCCGTGGCCCAGGGCATCGCCGGGATCCTGGCCCGCCAGCGGATGAGCCCGTACCTGCCCGGGATGCGGAGCCGCCTCTGGCGGTATGTGGCGGCCACGCCGGGCGCGAGTCCCGACGCGGCGTCTGGCGACGCCGAGGTGACGGCGGCCGCCTCGGCACCGGTCCTCGCGCTGATCAGCCGCCTCCCGCTCGACGACGAGACGTAGCCGCGCGGCTACCCCGCGCGGCGCGCCGCCGCGATGAACCGGCGCAGACCCGGGCGCTGTCCGTAGAGAAGGACGCCCGCCTCGTACATGCGGGTGGCGACCACCGCGACGAGCACGATCGACACGAGCAAGAGCCCGATCGACAGCGCGAGCTGCCACGGCGGCACCGCCTCGGTCATCAGGCGAGCGAGCATCACGAACGGGCTGAACGGCGGGAGCATCGACGCGAGGGTCGTCAGCCGCCCGCCGCCCCCGGTCAGGGCCAGCAAGGCGATGAGGTACCCGGACATCGCGACCAGGCTCAGCGGCAAGGACAGCGTCTGGAGGTCGTCGGGCCGGCTCACGAACGAGCCCATCGCGGCGTAGATGAGCGCGAACAACGCGAAGCCCAGCAGGAAGAACACGCCGTACCCGAGGAGCAGACCCGGCGTGAGGCCGACGATCGAGGACCCGGCGCCGGCCGGCCCCATGAGACCTTCGGCGATGCGGTCCTGGAGCGCCACGATGACGAGCGCCGGGATCGCGATCGCGGCGTACTGCGTGAGGCCGGCTGCGCCGATCCCGACCACCTTGCCGGTCAGCAGCTGGCGCGGCGACGCGGCGCTGATCATCAGCTCCATGACGCGGCTGCTCTTCTCGGAGGCGACGCCCATCGCCACCCACATGCCGTAGATGATCACGGTCAGGAACAGCAGGATCACGAACACGAGGCCGAGGAAGCTCCGGCTGGCCACCACCGTCGGGTCGATGACCTGCCCGCCCTCGATGGGGGCATTGATCTGGTCGATGCGGAACGATGGCTGCTGGAACGGCCGCGCTTGCACGCCGGCCGGCAGGTCCGACGTCCAGTCGATGATCGACGTCGCGAGCGCGGCGAACCCCATGAGCTGGCTCCGCACGCCGTCCGGTCGGCCCGGCGTCCGGTACACGATGTCGAGCTGGCCCGCCGTGCCGCGATGGATGAGCATCACGCCGCCGGCGCTCCCGGCCGCGAGGGCCGCATCGGCCGCGGCCTCGTCCGACGCCGTCTCGATGGAGAAGGGCTTCCGCCACGCGGCCTTGTCGACGCCGTCGGGCGGCAGGTTCAGCATGCTGTCGGTGATCGCGAGCGCGCGCTGCCCGAGCTCCGGCTCGTCGGCGACGACCAGGATCCGCGTCACGGTCTGGCGGTCCATGTACTTGATCGCGATGGGCGCGAACGCCACCCCGACCGCGAGCGTCATCAACACGATCGTCGACACGACGAAGAACGGGCTCCGGACCCGGTCGCGGTACTCGCGCCGGGCCACGATGCCCGCGTTCGGCAGCAATCGGTCGCGCGTGGCCATCAGGCGGCTCCGCCGGCCGGTGCCGGCTGCGGCCGGATGTCGGTCACGAGGGTCGCGTCGTCATCGGGCGAGCGTCCGACGACCTGGATGAACAGCGCTTCCAGGCTGGGCTCGGTGACTTCGAACCGGCGGACGGCGGCGCCGCGCGATACGACCGCCGCGAGGATCGCGGCGGGCTCCGTCCCAGCGGCAACCTCGAGCTCCACGTAGCCCGGCCCCGGTCGCACGGCCACGACACCGGTGAGCGCCGCGAGCCACCCCGGTGCGACCTCCCCGTCCAGCCCGAGCCGGATGGACCGATGCCCGCTGGCCCGCTTGAGATCGGCGAGCGTGCCGCCGGCCACGACCCGTCCGCGATCGACGATCGCGACGGATTCGCAGAGCGCCTCCGCGGCCTCCATCTGGTGCGTGGAGAAGATGAGTGTCCGGCCGTCGTCCCGAAGTTCGAGGAACGCTTCGCGCAGGATGCCGAGGTTGACCGGGTCGAGACCCGTGAACGGCTCGTCCATCAGCAGCACCGACGGCCCGTGGAGGACCGCGGCGATGAACTGGACCTTCTGCTGGTTGCCCTTCGAGAGCTCCTCGGCGCGCCGCCGCGCGACGTCGGCGATCCGGAACCGCTCGAGCCAGCCCAGCGCGTCGCGCTTCGCGGTCGCGGGTTCGACGCCGTAGAGCGAGGCGAAGTACACGAGCTGGTCGAGCACCGGCATCCGCGGGTACAGGCCGCGCTCCTCGGGGAGGTAGCCCCACATCCGGCGCGGCAGCTCCGCGACCTGGCGCCCGTCCCAGCGGACCTCGCCCTCGTCGGCGTGGAGGATCCCGAGGCAGATCCGCATCGTGGTGGTCTTGCCCGCACCGTTCGCGCCAAGGAACCCGAAGATCTCGCCGCGGGGCACGTCGAACGAGAGCCCGTCGAGGGCGAGCGTGGCGGCGAATCGCTTGGTGACGCGATCGATCTCCAGGGTCACGGCCCGAGGATAGCCGGGGTCGGGCGGCGTCGCCGTTGGCTCGATGGTCCGGGGTGTGTCGTCGCCTCAGGCGATCCAGAGCCGTCCACGAGCGGTGCGCACGATCTCGGCGAGAACCGCCGGCGCCAGCGCGACCACGGCGACGATCGCCCAATCGGACGCGTCGAGCGGCGTGGCCCGGAAGATCTCCTGGAGCGCCGGCACGTGCGGGATCAGGGCCTGGAAGGCGACCGTGGCGATCGCGACCGTCAGCAGGAACCCGTTCATCGAGAGGCGGTGCAAGGGGATCCGCAGGCTGCGGTTCGCGTACGCCCGGACCGCCTGCGCGCACACGAGGGACGTGTACGCCAGCCAGCGCGCGTGCTCGAACGTGCCGGGATGGAACTCCATGATCAGGAGCGCGGCCACGGCGCTGAACCCGCCCGCCACCGTGATCCGTGCGAGGATCCCGTCCGTCAGGAGCGGCAGCCCGTGCACGCGCGGGGGCCGTCGCATCAGGTCCGGCTCGGGATGCTCGCGCTCGAAGGCGACCGAGGTCGTCAGGTCGATGAAGAGCTCCATCCACAGGATCTGGATCGGCAGGAGCGGCTGACCGTAGCCGGCGGCGGTCGCGATGAAGATGAAGCCGAGCAGCGCGACGTGGGTCGAGATCAGGAAGACGAGGCCCTTCTGCATGTTGTCGACGATGCGGCGGCCCTCGCGCAGGCCGTACATCAGCGTCGCGAACGAGTCGTCGCCGAGGACCAGGTCGGCCGCCTCCTTCGCGACCGCGGTCCCGGAGCCCATCGCCACGGCGACGTCGGCCCGACTCAGGGCCGGGGCGTCGTTGACCCCGTCACCGGTCACCGCCACGGTCCGGCGGCCATCCCGCGCGATGCGGACGAGCCGCTCCTTCTGGTCCGGCGTGGATCGCGCCACGACTCGCATCCGCGGCAGCTCCTCGGCGAGGCGGGCGTCGTCCCACCCGGCGACCTCGTCGCCGACGACGATGTGGTTCGCATCCAGCCCTGCCTCGCGGGCGATCGCCGCCGCCGTCAACGGATGGTCGCCCGTGACCACGATCGTCTGGATCCCCGCCTCGCCGGCTGTCTGGAGGGCCTCGCGGATCCCGTCACGGAGCGGGTCGGCGAACCCGATGAGCGCGCGCATGACCCACGGATCGGCACCGTCGCGCGACGCGAGACCGACGAGCCGCTCGCCGCTCGAGGCGCTCGATGTCAGGAGGTCGTCCCATGCGGTCCTGGTCGAGGGCTCAGGTCCGACGAGGGCCAGCACGACCTCCGGAGCGCCGATCGCGAGCCCGACCTCCGTCCCGCCGCGACGGATGACCGCCGACGAGTAGGGCCGGCCATCCGCCACGGGCACCGCCGCGACGAGCTCGGCCGCGTCAAGGGTCGGATCGCCGCCGGCATCCGTGATCGCGCGGATGAGCGACCGCGTGAACGACCCGGGCGCCGACCCGTCGGTGGTCGCCCACGCATCGTCCTCGGCGCGCAAGGCGTCGAGCAGGACCGCGAGCCGGTCGCCTGGGTCGTCGAGGCGCCCGCCCAGGGTCCGGATCGAGGCGACGTCGAGCCGGTTCCGGGTGAGGGTCCCGGTCTTGTCGGTCACGATGAGATCGATCGCGCCGAGCGTCTCCTGGGCGTTGAGCCGGCGGACGAGGACGCCGCGCTTGAGCAGCCGGTACGCCCCGAGGCCGAGGATGACCGCGAGCAGGATCGGCGGCTCCTCCGGGATCGCCGCGATCGCGGCGGAGACGCCCGCGAGCAGGTTCTGGCCGGCGGTCTGGCCGCGCAGGAACCCGATGCCGGTCACGAAGGCGATCAGGGCCATCGCGACCACCAGCAGGATCTTGACGAGGCGATCGAGCTCGGCCTGCAGCGGCGACCGGCGGTGCCCGCGTGGACCGAGCCCGCCGGCGATCTTGCCGACCTCGGTGGCCTGCCCGATCGCGACCACCACGCCTTCGCCGCGTCCCCCGACGACGCTCGTGCCCGCGTAGGCGATGCGAGCGACGCTCGGCGAGCGGGGCGTCCTCCGGGTCGGGCTCGACGACGCCGGGCTCGGGGACCGACTCCCCGGTGAGGATGCTGCGGTCGACGACCAGCCGATCGACCCGGACGAGGCGCAGGTCCGCCGCGACGATGTCGCCGCCGCGGAGGAGGACGACGTCACCCGGCACGATGGTCGCCGCGGGCACGTCGTCGACGATGCCGCCCCGCCGGACGCGGGCCATCGGCGCGCTCGCCTCGCGCAACGCCTCGAGGGCGCGCTCCCCGCGATACCCCGTCACGACGTCCGCGATGACGATCGGCAGGAGACCCGCCAGGACGAGGAGCCCGTCGCGGACCTCGCCGAGCAGGATCGCGGCGCCGCCCGCGACGAGCAGGAGCAGCACGAACGGCTCCGTGGCGGCGTCCACGATCATCCGCAGCACGGACTCGTGCTCGACCGGCTCAAGCTCGTTCCGGCCGCTCTCGGCAGCGCGGCGCTCGACCTCGTCGAGGGCGAGTCCGACTCGAGGGTCGACCCCGAGGAGCGTCTCGACCGCCTCGGCGGTGCTCGCGTACGGCGGGGCCTGCATGGGCCTCATCATCGCCCGCCGCCTCCGGGCGCGCGGCAGCCGTCCGGCCCGTCCTGACCGTGCCGCCGGTCCCGTGCGGCGGCGGGTCGCTCGGGAAGTGCGAGAATGAGGGCGTGACCACGCCCGTTCGGATCCACGCCGATCGCGAGGCCGGCACGCTCCAGATCGGCTGGGACGACGGCCACGACACGACGTACACCGCGCTCGCCCTGCGCTGGCTCTGTCCGTGCGCCTACTGCCGGGGCGAGGCGGGCCTTCCGGGCTGGCTCGACAGCGCCCCCACGCTCACGGCGGACCAGACGCGGATCGTCGACGTGCAGCTCGTCGGCAACTACGCGCTGGCCCCGTCCTGGGGCGACGGCCACCACACCGGCTATTACACGTTCGACCTGCTGCGCCATCACTGCCCCTGTCCGGACTGCACGGCCTCGCGCATGGCCGACCACCACAAGGAGTCCGCATGATCGTCGTGACCACGCCCTACCTGTCGGGGCACCGCGTCGTCGAATCGAAGGGGATGGTCTTCGGGCTGGTCGTCCGGAGCCGAGGGCTCGGCGGCAACCTCATGGCCAGCATCCGCTCCCTCGGCGGCGGGGAGATCCACGAGTACACGAGCCTGCTCGAGGACACCCGACGTCAAGCGCTCGACCGGCTCGTGCAGAACGCCACGCTGCTCGGCGCCAATGCGGTCCTCTCGATGCGGTTCGACAGCTCGGAACTGTCGGGCACGATGAGCGAGATCGTCGCCTACGGGTCCGCGGTCGTCGTCGCCGCCGACCCGTCCGCCTCGACCGCGGCGGACTAGCCGATGGACCGGCGCCTGGGCGTCACGATCGCCCGAGCCATCGTCGTCCTCGGCGGGGTCCTCCTCGCGGCGCTCGGGGTCGTGACCCTCGTGATGACGCCGGCCATCTTCACCGGGTTGTTCCTGATCGGGCTCGGCGCGGTGATGATCGTGGGCGCCCTCATGGAACGGATGCGCTATCGCTCGGCGACGGCCGAGCTGACCGCGGCGCCGGCCGGTCCGGGTGGCGGCGAGCCGGTCGACCGGGCCATGGAGTCGCGGTTCCAGCGGACCGACGAGCGGTTCGTCGACCCCACGACCGGGACCCGCATGCGCGTCTGGATCGATCCGGCCAGCGGAGAGCGTCGGTACCGCGCCGAGGAGTGACCGTCGTAGCCCTTTCGGGGAGTCCGGGAGTGTCGTCGGGCCGTGCTATCCTCGCCCGCCGGGCCCGTTCCACCCCGGCTTGAGCGTCCAGGAGCCCATCACCCGCCATGGCTGCCGTCGAACCAGGTGTATCCGCTCGGACCGCGGCACCGGCACGCCCACGACGGTCGACGAAGCCGAAGGCGGAGCTCCCCTACCTCAATCGCGAGCTCTCCTGGCTCGAATTCAACGCCCGGGTGCTCCATGAGGCGCGCGACGCGCGCAACCCCCTGCTGGAGCGAGTCCGCTTCCTGACGATCTTCGCGAGCAACCTCGACGAGTTCTTCCAGGTCCGGATCGCCGGCCTGCGCGAGCAGGTCGAGTCCGGCAGCGTCCACCGCTCCCGCGACGGCCGGACGGCGGCCGAGCAGCTCGCGGCCGCCCGCGAGCGCGTCCTGGGGCTCGTCGCGGAGCACTCGGCGATCTTCGTCGACGTCCGGCGCGCCCTGGCGGTCGAAGGGGTCGAGCTGGTCGATTACTCGGCCATCCCCGAGCACCACGAGGCGCTCCGCCAGCGATTCCTCGACGAGATCTTCCCGGTCCTGACGCCGCTCGCGGTGGACCCGGGGCACCCGTTCCCGTACATCTCGACGCTCAGCCTCTCGATCGCCGTGGGCCTGGTCGACCCGGAGACCGGGGAGCGCAGCTTCGCCCGCGTGAAGGTCCCGCAGATCCTGCCGCGGCTGCTCGAGGTCGGCCCCGAGCGCTTCGTCCTGATCGACCAGGTCATCGAGGCCAACCTCGACGAGCTCTTCCTCGGGATGCAGATCGTCGAGCATCACCTGTTCCGGGTCACCCGGAACGCCGACCTCGCGATCGAGGAGGACGAGGCGGACGATCTCCTCCTCGCGATCGAGGAGGAGCTGCGGCGACGGCGGTTCGGCGAGGCCGTGCGACTCGAGGTCGAGCGCTCGATGCCGGCCAACACGCGCGTGATCCTCCAGCGAGGCCTCGGTCTGGCGGAAGAGGACTCCTACGAAGTCAGCGGCATGCTCGACATGACCGGGCTCGGCCAGATCGCGGACCTCGCGCGGCCGGACCTCCAGCGACCGACCTGGACGCCGATCACGCCGACGCGATTGCTGCCGCCCGACGAGGACGTGCCGGCCGACACGTTCGCGGCGATCCGCGCGGGCGACATCCTCGTCCACCACCCGTACGAGTCGTTCGCCGCCTCCGTCGAGCGGTTCATCACGCAGGCCGCCGACGACCCGGACGTCCTCTCGATCAAGCAGACCCTGTACCGCACCTCGGGTGACTCCCCCATCGTCCAGTCGCTCATCCGCGCGGCCGAGCGCGGCAAGCAGGTGGTGGTCCTCGTCGAGATCAAGGCACGGTTCGACGAAGAGGCGAACATCGTCTGGGCTCGGAAGCTGGAACGTGCCGGCGCGCACGTCGTGTACGGCCTGGTCGGGCTCAAGACGCACTCGAAGACCGCCCTGGTGGTCCGGCGCGAGGGGTCCGGGCTCCGGCGCTACGTCCATATCGGGACCGGCAACTACAACCCCAAGACCGCGCGGCTGTACGTGGACCTGGGCCTGCTCACGGCCCGCCCCGAGATCGGCGCCGACGTCACGGACCTCTTCAACGTGCTGACCGGACTCTCCCGGCAGCGGACGTTCCGGCGACTCCTCGTCGCGCCGCACAGCCTCCGCTCGCGGTTCCTCCAGCTCGTGGAGCGCGAGATCGGCCACGCGCGCAACGGTCACGACGCCCGGATCATCCTCAAGCTCAACGCCATCGTCGACGGCCCGAGCATCGACGCGCTCTACGAGGCGTCGCAGGCCGGCGTGCGGATCGAGCTGATCGTGCGGGCCGCGTGCTCGCTGCAGCCGGGCCTCGAGGGCATCTCGGAGAACATCCACGTCCGCTCGATCATCGGGCAGTTCCTCGAGCACTCGCGGATCTGGTCGTTCGAGAACGCGGGCGATCGCGAGTGGTACATCGGCTCGGCCGATCTGATGGACCGCAACCTCGATCGCCGCGTCGAGGCCATCGTGCCGGTGGAGGACCCGGACGCCCGGGCGCGCCTCGCGACGATCGTCGACATCATGCTCGCGGACGACCGCCGTTCCTGGCAGCTCCAGTCGGACACGACCTGGGTTCGCACCGAGGTCCTCGACGGCCGGGAAGGGACCGTCGACACGTTCGAGACGCTCAAGGAGCTGGCCCTGGCCCAAGGTCACGTCGCCGACATCCCGCGCCGACCCGGGACGGGTGTCGGCTCCCTGGACCCGCGGGCATGACCGAGACCCTCCGCCCCGTCGAGGTCGAGCTCAAGTACCGCGTGCTCGACATGACCGCCGCCGAGCGGTATCTCGTCGCGCCGAGCATCGGCGCGTTCGTCGGGGCGTCCCAGGCGCGGTCGACCCAGATGGAGGACCGCTACGTCGACACGGCGGACCGGGCGTTCGAGCGTGCCGGCTTCGCGGTCCGACTCCGCTCGTCCGGCACCGGCGTCATCGTCTCGATCAAGTCGCTGAGCCGGCGCGAGGGCGCCGGCGGGTCCGTCGGGCGCGAGGAGATCGAGGGTCCGGCGATCCGCGCGGCGGGGCCGTCGGACTGGCCCGCCTCGGATGCCCGCTCGCTCGTGCTCGAGCTCGCCGGCGATGCGCCACTCGTCGAAGTCGTGACGATCCGGCAGCTCCGCCGCAAGCGCCAGCTCCGTGACGGGTCCACGCGCGTCGAGTTGAGCCTCGACGAGGTCGACGTCGTGGCGAGCAAGCGAGTGGTGGCGCGCTTCGTGGAGCTCGAAGCCGAGCTGACGAAGGGCAACGAGGCGCGTCTCAACGGGCTGGCGACCGTCTTCCGCGCCGACCCCGCGCTGAGCCCGGCGATGACGAGCAAGTTCGAAGCGGCGCTCGCGGCGATGCGGCCGGCGCCGACCAGCAAGTTCGAGGCGGCGCTCGCGGCGCTGGCCGACGTCACCCCGGATGACGACGTGGCGGTCGAGGCGACCGCGGTCGAGGCGCCGGCCGCGGTCGACACGCCGTCGATGCCCGAGGAGCTCGCCGCCGAGCCGGAGCCCGCCGCCATGGAGACCACCGAGGCCATCGAGGCCGCCGAGACCAACGAGCAGCAGGCTCCCGAGGCCGCAGCCGACGAGGCGGTCGCCGTCGCCGAGCCGGTCGCAGAGGCCCCGCCGATCGACCCGATCGAGGCGATCGCGGCCGCCGAACCGCCGGTCATCGATCTCGACGTCCCGGAGCCCGAGCACGATCCCGAGGCCGCAGCCGACGCTGAGGCCGACGCGGCGGAACACGAAGCGGATCTCGCGGCGATCGCCGCTGCCCACGCCGCCGCGATCGACGCGGCCGAGCCCGTGGATGCGGTCGTCGACGAGGATGCCGAGGTCATCGAGGTCCACGCGACCTCCGAGGACGTGCCGACCACGTCGGACGTGGTCAGCGAGGCCGTCGAGGCGGCGGCGGCAGAGAGCGAGCCGCTCGCCATCAGCAAGACCGCGGGCGTCACCGCGGACGACCACATCGCGGAGGCGGGCCGCAAGGTCATGCGCTTCCACCTCGCGCGGATGCTGGCCCGCGAAGCCGGCACGCGCCTCGGCAAGGACCCCGAGGAGCTCCACGCGATGCGCGTCGCCACGCGACGGCAGCGCGCCGCCTGGCGGGTGTTCGGCGGGTCGTTCCGCACCGCGAGGACGAAGAAGTTCCGCAAGGGCCTGCGCGAGACCGCCGCTCGTCTCGGAGCCGTCCGCGACCTGGACGTGCTGCTCGAGGCCGCCGACCATTACCGCGCCGACCTCCCGGTCACGGAGCAGCGCGCGCTGGAGCCACTCCTCGCCGACTGGCGCAACCATCGCGAGGGGGCCCGGGTCCTGCTCGCGCGCGAGCTCGATTCGGAGGGATACCGCCGCTGGGTCGACGACTATCGGGACTTCGTGCGAACCGAGGGCGCCGGCGTCCTGCCGGTGGGTCCGGTCGAACCGCATCGGGTCCGCGACACCGCGCCGTCCGCGATCTGGACCGCCTATGAGCAGGTCCGCGGCTACGAGCCCGTCCTCCGCTGGGCCGATGTCGAGACGCTCCACGACCTGCGGATCGCCGGCAAGTGGCTGCGCTACACGCTCGAATTCGTGAAGGAGGCGCTCGGCCCGGATTCGGCGCCACTCATCGCGCGCGTCACCGCGCTCCAGGACCACCTCGGGCTCATGCACGACGCCGACGTGTCGGCGTCGATGGCCAGGGCGTTCCTCGTCGAGCACGCCGGGCAGCTCTCCTCGCTCGAGAGCGCCGCGATCGGCCGCTACCTGGTCAATCGCGAGCGTGAGGTCGCCCGCCTGCGCCGGACGCTCAACACCACGTGGCGCGGCGTGGACAGCCTGGCGTTCCGTCGGGCCCTCGGTCGAGTGGTCGCCGGCCTCTAGCCGATCCGGACAGGCTCGGCGTCCCCGCGACCGCGGCCCGTTGCCCCACAGACAACGGATTCAGGGTCTGGCTCTGGCACGGGGCCCGATCGCGACGCCCCCTCCCCGAAACGTTGCCTGCCAGACGACGGCAGCATGCCCAAGGTCGATCTCCCGCCCCGTTCGACCCCACTGAGCGCGTCGATGTTGCCCGTCAGGCAACGGTTGGCGCTGGCGAGCCCGGATCGTGGGGCGCGCCCCGGCTTCGGCCTGCGGACGTTGCTCACCAGGCAACGCCGCCCGGGGGCCGCTCGGGTCAGGCTCGCCAGCCGTGGGCGAGCTCCGGGAGTCGATCGCGCCAGGCGATCCCGGCGTGGGCCGTCGCCAGGATGAGGCCCTCGCGGATCCCCGCCTCCGACACGCGAAGGGACTCGGCGCCGTACTGGCGCAGGATCGCATCGACGATGACGGCGCCGGCCGGCAGGATGCGGGCTCGCGCTTCGCGAAGGCCGTGGCGCTTCGCCGCGAGGTCCGCTGGCTCGGCGGCCAGGAGGGCCATCGCGCGAGCCGTCTTGTCTCGGGTCAAGGTCCCCTTCGATGCCCCGAAGCGGATCACCTTCAAGAGGTTCGAGACGGTCCCGCCGACCGCGACGATCTCCTGCGGCGAGGCGGGCGGCGCGGTCGCGACGACCCGTCGGGCATCCTCGAGCATCGCCATGAGTTCTTCGGCGGTGGGCGGGTCGTGCGTGACGTGGCGATCGGTCAGTCGGGCGGCGCCGAGCCGCAGCCCGGTCGCGCGCGGCGGTGAACCTGGCCCGATGAACGAGAACTCCGAGCTTCCGCCGCCGACGTCGATGATGAGCGTCTCGCGGGCGACCGGCCGACCGGCCATCACCCCGACCACCGTGAGCAGCGCCTCTTCCTCGTGTGTCAGGACGTGCAAGGCGAGTCCGGCGCGCCGCTCGACATCACGGACGATGGCGGGGCCGTCGCCCGCTCGGCGGATCGGCTCCGTGCCCGCGACCGTCACGGACGTGGCGCCGAGGCCACGCGCGACCTCCGCGTAGACCGCGAGGGCGTCGGCCAGGCCGAGGCGAGCCTCCGGACCCAGGAGGCCGTGCTCGGCGACGGCTTTACCGAGCCCGAGGAACACGGACTCGTCCGTGAGCGTGGTCAGCCGATGGTTGGTGACCGTCGCGACGAGGAGATGGACCGAGTTCGAGCCGACGTCGATCGACGCACCGACGACGGGCGGCATCGAGCGGCGGGCGATCAGGCGCCGGGCGCGGGCTTGGCCGGCGTCCGCGGCTTCGACGCCGCGGTCGCCGACGGCGTCTTGCGGGTGGCGGCCTTCGTGGCGCTGGCCGGTTTCGCGGCCTTGGTCGTCGACGTCTTGGTCGCCGCCGGCTTTGCGGTCGACGCCGGTTTCGCGGTCGACGCGTTCGCCGCGGGCGGCTTCTTCGCCGCAGCAGGCTTCTTCGCGGCCGGCTTCTTCGCGGCCGGGGCCTTGGTCGTGGCCGAGGTCGTCGTCGCGGCCGACGTCTTGGCGGCCGGCTTCTTCGCGGCGGCCGGCTTCTTCGCGGCGGCTGTCTTCTTTGGCGCACTCGCCTTCGCCCGAGGCTTTGCGATCGGCTCGGCCGCCGGCGCGTCCGCGTCGTCGACCGCGGGTGGGGACGTCTTGATCGGCGAAACGGCGACGACCGCTTTCGCGGCGGCGGACCCGCCGGCTTTCACGGCGCCGCCCGCGGCGCTCCTGGCCTGGCTGGCCGCGCCCGCCGCCGCCCCGGCCGCCGCACCGGCGGCATGACCGGCCGCACCGGCTGCGGCTCCAGCGGCATGACCCGCAGCGCCGGCGGCAGCACCAGCGGCACGGCCCGCAGCGCCCGCCGCGGCACCGGCGGCATGACCGGCGCGCGCGCCCGCCGAACCCGCCGCGCCGCCCACGGCCGACGTCGCGATCGACGCGATCCGCTGCGCGAGCGCCGCCACCTCGGCGGCGGCTTCACCAGCCTGTCGGCGGCGCTTCTCGACCTGCTTCCCGCCCTTGCCTGCCTGCGCCGCGGCGAGCTGCTTGAGTCGCTTGGCTTCCTTCTCGGTCGCGGCCATGAGCTGCTGCTCGAGCTTGCGGAGTTCCTTGGCCGCACTCCTGGAGAGCGGCACCACGACGTCGCGTGCGTCGCCCACGAACCCGGACGCGGCGCCCACCACGCCGTCGGTCGGGACCGCTCGCTTCTTCGCCATCGGATGGTCACTCCCCTGGTCGGCTCGGTCCGACATCTCGGCGCACCGTACCATCCCCGTGTGCGATGCGGAGACGATCCATGCCACTGGTCCTGATCGGCCTCGGCGGCTTCGCCGGCGCCATCGCCCGCTACCTCGTGGACGGCGCCGTCGCCGAGCGGACAGGCGGCGGGTTCCCGTGGGGCACGCTCGTCATCAACGTCAGCGGTTCGTTCCTCCTGGGCCTGCTGTTCGCGCTGACCGCCGAGCGAGCGATCCTGCCGGCCGACATCCGCGGCCCGGTGATGATCGGCTTCCTCGGCGCCTACACGACGTTCTCCACGTTCATGCTCGAGTCGTGGCGACTCGTCGAGACCGGCGCCTGGGCGGCGGCCCTGGCCAACCTCGGCGGATCGATCGTGCTCGGCCTGGTGGCCGTCGTCGCGGGGATGACCCTCGGGAGGGCGCTGTGAGACACATCGAGGGACCGGCGCTGCTGGTCCGCGTCTACATCGGCGAGGCTGACCACACCGGCGGCAAGCCCACGTACCAGGCCATCGTCGAGCTGCTCCGGACGCGCGGCATCGCCGGCGCGACGGTCCTGCGCGGCGTCGAGGGCTTCGGGGCCAACGCCCACCTCCACACGACGCGCCTGCTCCGATTGTCGGAGGACCTGCCCATCCTCATCGAGGTGGTCGACGAAGAGGCGCGGCTGCGGGCGGTCCTTCCCGAGATCGACGCCCTCGTCGGCGATGGGCTCATCACGCTCGAAAAGGTCGAGGTGCTCGCCTACCGCGGCACTGGCCCGACAGTCGGCGGCCGACTGACCTCCAGCGCCGACGTGGACGACGCCGAGCCCACCGCCACCGCGGGCATCCCGACGACTCCGGAGGGCAGCGACGACGCGCTCGGCCCGTGGCATCGCGACGGCTACACGATCTCGACCGACCCTGGCGCGATCGACCATGCCGCCGTCCATCGATTCCTCGCCGCGTCCTATTGGGCGGCCGAGCGCCCGACCGAGGTGATCGACCGGTCCCTCGACGGATCGCTGACGTTCGGCCTGTACCACGACGACCACCAGGTCGGGATGGCGCGGGTCGTCTCCGACTACGCGACGTTCGCCTGGCTGTGCGATGTGTTCATCGAGCCCGAGCATCGCGGCGCCGGTCGCGGCCAGTGGCTCATCTCGGTCGTGACCGGCCACCCGCGGCTCCAGGGCCTGCGCTGGCTGCTCGGGACGAGCTACTCGCACTCCCTGTACGCCCGGTTCGGCTTCACCGAGGTCGAGCCGGGCCGCTTCATGATCCGCCGGGACGCGCAGGCTCGCTAACACGACGTTAACGTCGGCCCAACACCGAGTTATCCGCCGACGCGGAGGCTCTGGGCATGACGGACCTCCGGATCCCGCCTCGACCGCCGAAAGGCGACAGCTGGGTCGCCCTCGCGACGGACGGTCCGATCCTGACCCTCCGAGGCGCGATCCGGACGGTCTCGGATCCCGCGACCTTCCGAGCGCTCATCGACGACGTCCGGCCCAGGATCGTCGTCGTCAGTGAGCCGCCCGCATCCGCGGGCCTGCTCGACCACCTGACACAGCAGCGACGGCGACGACCGCGCATGCGGATCGTGCACGTCGCGGCCGACGCGAACATCGATGGTCGGCTGCGGGCGCTTCGGCTGGGGTTCGACGCGTCCCTCCCGAAGAGCATCGACCCGAGCGAATTGCTCGGCAGACTGGAGCTTCTCGATGAGCTTGCCCACGTCCGCAGCGCGTCGTGCGTCGCCGTCGGCGCGGGGGTGGAACTCGACCTGGTCGCCCACGAACTCCGCCGGGACGGCCAGCCCGTGCACCTCCGACCCAAGGAGTTCGACCTCCTGGCCCTCCTCGCGGCGCATCCAGGTCGTGCCTACACCCGACGGCAGCTGCTCGACCGGGTGTGGGGCAACGGCTACCGCGGGGATCCCCGGACGGTCGACGTCCACGTCCGATGGCTTCGCGCGAAGGTGGAAGCGGATCCGGCGCATCCGGCGCACCTGGTCACGTTGCGATCGATCGGCTACCGCCTCGATCCGCCCTTCCCGTTAACCGAGCCTTAACGAAGTGCAAACCACGCGTTGACCACGCCGCTCGACCGTGAGAGCGCTCAGACAGGGATGTAGAGACCAAGGCTGCCCCGAAAGCCAGCGACCGCCCGCGTAGCCGTGTGGCGACCAGGAGGAAACAGATCCGTGATCACCCCCACCTCGAAGCGCCTCGGCGCGCTCGCCTTCGCGGCGATGTTCGCGATCGGCGCGTGCTCCAGTTCCGGATCGTCGGCCGCACCGTCGACCGCCGCGTCCGCCGCAGCGCCGTCTGCCGCGGCCCCGTCAGCTGCAACCCCGTCGGAAGCGGCCCCATCCGCGTCCGCCGCGGCGATGACCCCGCCGGCCCCCGCCGCCGGCAGCGTCACGCTCCAGGGCGCCGGCGCCACCTTCCCGGCCCCGCTGTATGACAGCTGGTTCCAGACGTATACCGGAGCCAACCCGCAGGTCCAGTTCGACTACCAGGCCATCGGATCCGGTGGCGGCATCAAGGCCATCACGGACGGTACCGTCGACTTCGGCGCCTCGGACGCTCCGATGAAGGACGAGGAGATCGCCGCCCTGCCGGCCGACTGCAAGGTCCTGCACGTCCCGACCGCCCTCGGCGCGGTCGTCGTGATCTACAACCTGCCCGGGCGTCACGGCGCTCAACCTCGACGCCGACAACGTCGCTGGGATCTATCTCGGCACGATCAAGAAGTGGAACGATCCCGCGATCGCCGCGAACAACGCGGGCGTGACGCTCCCCGACACCGACATCCTGGTCGCCCATCGCTCGGACGGCTCCGGGACCACCAACGCGTTCACCACCTACCTCGACACGGTCTCGCCCGACTGGCACACGAAGGTCGGCAAGGGCAAGGAAGTCAACTGGCCGGTCGGCGTCGGCGGCCAGGGCAATGACGGCGTCGCGACCGCGGTCAAGCAGACGCCCGGCACGGTCGGCTACGTCGAGCTCAACTACGCGACCACGACGGGGCTCACCTCGGCGAACCTCAAGAACGCCGACGGCCAGTTCGTGCCCGGCTCGACGGACGGCGTGACCGCCGCCGCCGAGACCGCCGCCGCCAGCTTCCCGGCCGACTTCCGCCAGGCGCCGATCATCAACGGCGCCGGTCCGACGACCTATCCCATCGCCTCGTACACCTACCTCCTGGTCTGCACGGACCAGAAGGACGCCACGAAGGGCCAGGACCTCGTGGCCTTCATGTACTGGGCCCTGACCGACGGTCAGGCCACGGAGAACACCCTCGGCTACGCCCCGCTGCCGGCCCCGGTCGCGCAGAAGGCGATCGAGGAACTCCACCAGATCACCACCGGCGGTGCGCCGATCTGGCCGTAACCCTCGCTCACTCCTCCTGACGGAGCGCCCCGAAGCTCGGATCGGGGCGCTCCGCTCAGTCTCGTTCAGGGGCGCTTCGGAGCGCCGACGGTCAAGACGAGGTCATCGATGACGACGATCCCGGCGACGAGCTGGCTCACCGCGCACCGCACCCGACGCATGCCCGATCGGCTGTTCGTGGTCGTCACGCGCGTCGCCGCGCTCGCGGTCGTCGCCCTGCTCCTCGCCCTCGGTGTCACGATGCTGGCGCAGTCCATGGAGGCATGGCGGACGTTCGGCGTCGCGGACTTCGTCACCGGGACGACGTGGGATCCGGTCGCCGCCGTCTACGGGGCGTGGCCGTTCATCGTCGGGACGATCCTCTCGTCGCTCCTCGCCCTGCTCATGGCGGCGCCGATCGGGATCCTGGCGGCGATCTTCCTCGCCGAGATGGCACCGGGGCGGCTCGCCACCCCGCTGATCTTCATGATCGAGCTGCTCGCCGCGATCCCGAGCGTCGTCTACGGGCTCTGGGGCGTCTTCGTCCTCGCGCCGTTCCTGCGCGACACGGTCGAGTCGTGGATCGCCGATACGTTCGGGTGGATCCCGTTCCTGGCCGGGCCGACCTACGGGATCGGCCTCTTCTCCGCCGGGGTCATCCTCGCGATCATGATCCTGCCGACGATCATCTCGATCTCCCGCGAGGTCATCCGCAGCGTGCCCGACTCGCAGCGCGAGGCGATGGTCGCGCTCGGTGCGACGCGCTGGGAGACCATCGCCAAGGCGGTGCTGCCGTTCGCGCGATCCGGGATCGTCGGGGCGGTCATCCTCGGGCTCGGGCGGGCCCTCGGCGAGACGATGGCCGTGACGATGATCATCGGCAACGGGCAGAACGTCCCGACGCGGCTCTTCGACCAGGCGCAGACGATCGCCTCGAAGATCGCGACGACCTTCAACGAAGCCACCGCCGGCCTCCAGGTCTCGAGCCTCATCGCCCTCGGCCTGATCCTCCTGGTGATCACGATCCTGCTCAACATCGTCGCGCGCTTGCTCGTCTGGCGCGTGGCCGGCCCGGTCGGAGGCGAGTGATGGCCGTCAACGTCGCTCCGGCGTCCACGCGCACCGCGTCCATCCTCTCGAGCCGCGCCGGCGGCCGGCGGACCTTCGTCGACCGGTTCATGCGCGGACTCGCGCTCGTGGCGGCGGTCTCCTGCATCATCCCGCTGGCGGCGGTCCTGACCTTCGTCACCCTCAAGGGCCTCGCGGCGCTGGACCTCGACCTCCTCACCAAGCCGCCACGCGCCCAGGGGATCGGCGGCGGCGCCCTGCCCGCCATCCTCGGCACCCTCCAGATGGTGCCGGTCGCCGCGCTGATGGCCATCCCGTTCGGGGTGCTGGCCGGCGTCTACATCCACGAGTTCGGGTCCGCACGGTCGGGTCGGGCGATCCGGTTCGCGGCTGACGTCCTCGTCGGCGTGCCGTCGATCCTCATCGGGATCTTCGTCTACACGTTCCTGGTCCTGCCGTTCAAGCAGTACAACGCCTTCGCCGGCTCGGTGGCCCTCGCGATCATCATGATCCCGGTGATCATGCGGACGACCGAGGAGATCCTCAAGCTCGTCCCGAGCTCGCTCCGCGAGGCGTCGCTCGCCCTCGGGGTCCTGCGCTGGCGGACGACCCTGTCGATCGTCGTCCGGACGGCGCTCCCGGGCGTCCTGACCGGGATCATGCTCGCCGTCGCGCGCGCCGCAGGCGAGACCGCTCCCCTGCTGTTCACGGCTCTGGGGAGCCGCCTCGTCAACGTCGGCGACTTCAGCAAGCCGATGGACGCCCTGCCGCTGTTCATCTATTCCAATGCTCGACAGCCCTTCGAGCGCCAGAACGAGCAGGCTTGGGGCGCGGCCTTCCTGCTGCTCGTCCTCGTGCTCGGCATCAACGTGTTCGTCCGCATGCGATCCGCGAACCGGCGCACCAAGTGAGAGGTCCAGATCCCATGACGGTCGAGACGCCAGAGAAGCCCGAGATGCCCGATGCGCCGACCCCGCCGGCTCCAGGGGCGCCATCCGCCGTCACGGACCCCTCAGCGGGCGTCGTCGCGGCCGCCCCGCCGGTCGTCGCGCACTCGGGCCAGCTCGACATCGAATCCCTGAACGTCTACTACGGCACGTTCCGGGCGGTCCGGGACATCTCGCTGACGATCCGCCCGCAGGCGATCACGGCGATCATCGGCCCGTCGGGCTGCGGCAAGAGCACGTTCCTTCGCTCCATCAACCGGATGCACGAGGTGGTGCCCGGTGCCCGGGTCGAAGGCCACATCCGCCTCGATGGCATCGACATCTACGATCCGGCCGTCGACCCGGTCCAGCTCCGGCGGGTCATCGGCATGGTCTTCCAGCGGCCCAACCCGTTCCCGACGATGTCGATCTACGACAACGTCGTGGCGGGCCTCCGCCTGACCGGCCGCAAGTCCAGGACCGACCTCGATGAGGTCGTCGAGCGGTCGCTGCGACGCGCGGCGCTGTGGGACGAGGTGAAGGACAAGCTCAAGGCCAACGGGATGTCGCTCTCGGGCGGGCAGCAGCAGCGCCTGTGCATCGCCCGGGCCCTCGCCGTCAACCCCGAGGTCATCCTCATGGACGAGCCGGCCTCGGCGCTCGACCCGGTGGCGACGCTGCGGATCGAGGAGCTGATGGCCGAGCTGCGCTCGGACTACACGATCGTCATCGTCACGCACAACATGCAGCAGGCCTCGCGGATCAGCGACGCCACGGCCTTCTTCACGATGGGCCCGGACCGTGCGGGGTATCTCGTCGAGATGGACGACACGGCGACGATCTTCACCAACCCCAAGGACCAGCTGACCGAGGACTATGTCTCGGGTCGGTTCGGTTGAGCCGCGAGGAGCCGACCATGACCGACCAGGAACGACAGGCCGCGAGCGACGCGCTGTCCGAGCAGCTCAGCGAGATCATCGGGCGCTCGGAGGCGGCAGCGACCTCCGCGGAACCACACCCGGTCCGCGAGATCCTCGACCGCGAGCTCCGCGAGGTCAAGGACAGCGTCCTGCGGATGGGCGTGCTCGTCGAGGAGCAGATCCGCGCGGCGATCAAGGCGTTGACCGGCCACGACGCCGACGCCGCCCTCGCCGTCATCATCGGGGACGGCCGGATCAACGAGGCGCAGCGACACGCGTCCACGCTCATCGCCCGGACCATCGCCACGCAGACCCCGGTCGCTCGCGACCTGCGGTTCCTCCTGTCCCTGGACCACGTCACCTACGAGCTCGAGCGGATCGGCGACCATGCCGCGTCCGTGGCCAAGCAGGCTCGCAAGCTGGCGCCCGAGCCGCCGCTCAAGCACTACGTCGACCTGCCCGCGATGGGCGAGATCGCCGCCGAGCTCGTCCACGGGATCCTGCGGGCCCTCGTGGACATCGACCAGGTCGAGGCACGCGCCGTCGCCGCGCGCGACGACGAGATCGACGACCTGTACCACAAGACCTTCGCCGAGGTCGTGGACCTCATGCGCGAGGACCCGGACAACGTCGAGCGCGGAACGCGCATCCTCTTCGCGGCCCACTACCTCGAGCGCATCGGGGACCGCGTCACCAATATCGCGGAGGACGTGGTCTTCCTGGCCAGCGGCGAGGTGGAGGACCTCAACCCATGAACGCGTCGCGACCCATCCGGCTGCTCTTCGTCTGCACCGGCAACTCGTGCCGCAGCATCATGGCCGAGGCGCTCCTGCGCGACCGTGGCGGCGCGGCCTTCGAGGTCCACAGCGCCGGCACCGATCCCAAGGGCCTGAACGCGCGGACGATGCGGTTGCTCGACGAGGTCGGACTCGACGCGTCGTGGGCGCGATCCAAGTCTGTCGACGAGTTCCGCGGCGAGTCGTTCGACTATGTCGTCACCGTCTGCGATCAGGCTCGCCAGGTGTGCCCGGTCTTCCCGGGCGGCGGGACCACGCTCCACTGGGGCTATCCGGACCCGGCTGAGGCGACCGGGACCGAGGACGAGATCATGGACGTCTACCGGCACACGTTCGCGGCGATCGCCGAACGGATCGGGCTCTTCATCCCGCTCGCGCTGCGCCAGCGCGACGAGATGGCTGCCGCGACGGCCGATTGAGCGTTACGCTCCAAGGATGACGCTCCAGCTCTACCTGCTCCGCCACGCCCACGCCGGCGACCCGGCCGCCTGGCTCGCCCCCGACGCGAGCCGGCCACTGTCGGAGAAGGGCGAGCGGCAGGCCGACCGGATGGGCCGCTATCTCGCGCTGATCGGGCTCGCCCCTGACGCGGTCATCACGTCGCCGAAGGTGCGCGCCGCGCGGACCGCCGAGATCGTCGCGGTCCATCTGGGCGTGCCGGTCACCACGGACCCGCGCCTCGCCGGTCCGTTCAGCCTCGAGGACGTCGAGGCGATCCTTGCCGACGCCGGCTCGCCGGCCCGGCCGATCCTCGTGGGGCACGATCCGGACTTCAGCGACCTCCTCTCGTCGCTGGCCGGCGCGGCGGCGATCCCGATGAAGAAGGGCGCGCTCGCACGGATCGACATCGACGGTCACCTGCGCACCGGCGCCGGGACGCTGCGCTGGCTCCTGCCGCCGGACCTGCTGCCCGACGGCTGACCGCCGGGCGCGCCGGCCGCGTGCTCTCCCAAACCTTGGCCGATAACGAGCGGGTGTCAGTCGCCAAGCCAAGCGGCGATGTCGCCGGCGGAGGGCACCCGACCGTAGCTGACGACCTTGCCGTCGATGACCAGCCCGGGCGTACTCATGATCCCGTAGGCTCATGATCTCGGCCGTAGTCGGTCACCTTGACGATCTCCGCGTCGACCCCGGCCATCGCGATGGCCTCGCGGGTGTTCTTCTCCAGGCGCGCGCAGTTGTTGCAGCCGGGTCCGAGGACTTCGATCTTCTTCATGTTCTTGAACTCCGTTCCTTCTGCTGATGTCAGGCGTACAGGGCGTTGAACAGGTAGCCGACGAACAGGATCCCGACGGCGACGACGCCGGCGAAGACCGCGATGAGCTGCGGCTTCATGACCCGCCGGAGGATGACCATCTCCGGGAACGACAGGGCCGTGATGGCCATCATGAACGCGAGCGCCGAACCCATCGGCAAGCCCTTGGCGATGAGCACCTCGATGATCGGGATGGTCCCGGCGGCGTTGCTGTACAGCGGGACACCGAGCAGCACGAGCGCGGGGACGGCGAGCGGGTTGCGGCTGCCGCCGATCGAAACGACGAGGTCCGTCGGCACGAAGCCGTGGATGACGGCGCCGATGCCGATCCCGACGAGGACGAACGGCAGGACCTTCCAGACGAGGCTGCGCGTGGAGGTCCACGCGTCGCGCACCCGGTCCTCGAGCGTGAGCTTCATCTCGATGGCCCCAGGGCCGGCTGCCTTGATCTCCCAGACGTAGGGCTCGACATAGCGCTCGAGGCGGAGGCGGCCGATGACCAGTCCGGCCACGACCGCGACGACGAGCCCGGCGGCGATGTACATCAGGGTGACGGCCGGACCGAACAGGCCCCACAGCAGGACGATCGCGATCTCGTTGACCATCGGCGAGGCGATCAAGAAGGCAAAGGTGACCCCGAGCGGGACACCGACCTCGACGAAGCCGATGAACAGGGGCACCGCCGAGCACGAGCAGAAGGGGGTGACGACCCCAAAGCCCGCGGCGGCCATCGTCCCGGGCAGCACTCCACGGCCGGCAAGTGCCGATCGGACGCGCTCGGGCGACACGTACGAGCGCAGGAACGAGACGAGCGTGACGATCCCGGTCAGGAGCAGCAAGACCTTGGGCACGTCGTACAGGAAGAAGGCGATCGCATCGCCGAGCTGCGAACCCTCCTGCAGACCGAGCAGGTCGTAGGCGATCCAGTTCGCGAGAGGGAGCGTGATGAACCACGCGATCAGCCAGGCCATGACCGCCAGGCCGACGGCCGGCCAGAACGGCACGTGGGTTCGCCGCGCAGCGATCGTCGTCATCGCAGGAGGCGCTGGAACGACGCAAGCGCCGTCGCGCACGCGGCCTCGTCGCGCTCGTAGTAGACCCAGCGCGCATCGACCATGTGGCGGCTGGCGCGGACAATCCCTGCGCGGCGCAGCTTGGCGAGGTGGTTGCTGACGTTGTTCTGGCGCTCACCCAGGGCTGCGGCCATCTCGCACACGCAGTGCGGGCCGGAACCCAGGATGGCGATGATGCCGGCCCGGATGGGGTCGCCCAGGAGGGCGGCTGTCGCGGCCACGTCGGCGACCTCTGGCGGCGCCACCTGGAGGCGCAGCTCCGGCAGGACCGGCAGTTCCGTCCGCAGGGCCATCACGCCACCTGCCCGGCGATGGCATTGATCGAGTCGATCGGCGGGGTCAGCGCGAAATCGGACACCGACAGCAGATTCCCGATCACGATGCCGATGGCCATGCTGGACAGCACGAAGAATGGCAGGGGGCGGAAGTCCTCGAGCTTCGCGAGCAGGCGGGCAGTCATCGGGTCACGCGGCCGCCTGCGCCGGGGCAGGTCGGGCGGCCAAGCGGCGCTGCGGCGCGAAGACCCGTTCGGGGTGGTGATCGCACCCGTATTGCGGGACCGTGTCGCCGTGGAACGAGGCGACGAGGTGGTCCTTGCACAGGCCGACGAAGCAGAAGCGGCAATGGCTCACGGCGGCCGTCGTCAGGCCTTCGCGGGCGCATTCATGGCAGATCATGTCGACACCTCGGAAACGTCTCATCACGCGATGAACATCACACGAACGCGTGATGTGTGACAGAGTCTTCCGGCCCTGTCGGGGGGGCTCGCCGGCCCATGCGAATCGCCAGGAGCAGGCTCGCTCCGTCCAAGCGAGCAGCGCGCGCCGAGGCTCGCTGTCCGGCCATCCCGCCGGGTCGTGACTACCCGTCGAGCGCGGCAGCCTCCACGCACGCCGCGGCCACGCCGAGGCGCGACAACCGGTCGAAGGTGGTTCGTCGCCGGATGGTCCAGGCGGCGACCTCGAGCCCCGCGGCGTGCGCCTGCCGGATGGAATCGGGGTGGAGGGCCTCCCACCATGACGCGATCCCGCGGCAGCCCAGCTCGGTCGCGGAGGCGATGTCGAGCGCATCGAGCGTCTCGCTGTTCAGCCAGCGCGGCCAGGCCGGCGCGAGCCCGGCGACCCGCTCCAGGGTCGCGGTCGCGAACGACGAGACGACCGCGTTGCGAAGGTCCGCCCCGCGGCCCGAGGCGAGGACTTCCACCACCGCTCGGTCGTGGTCCCCCTTGAGCTCGACGTCGAGGAATGCCCGGCGGCCGATGGCGATGAGCGCGTCCGCGAGGGTCGGGATGCCGTGCGCCTCCAACTCGTCGGCGGTCAGGGCGTCGACCCGATCCGGGCGACCCTGGACCCGCTGGAGCGTCTCGTCGTGGAGCAGGACCGGGACGCCATCGCGCGAACGCCGCACGTCGAACTCGAGGCCGTCGCAGCCGGGGATCGCGAGGGCGGCCGCGAACGCGCCCAAGGTGTTCTCCGGGGCCTGACGCCAGTCGCCCCGATGGGCGAGTCGGAGCGTGCGGGTCGCCGGTCCCGGCGGGGTCGCCATCGCCATCGCGCTACCCGATCTCGAGGTGCGCGCTGATCCCCAGATGGTCGCTGGCATAGAGGGTCGGGTCGGTCGGGTCGGGTCGGTCCCACGCCAGCCGCGCGTCGACGACCCGGACGGCGCCGCGGACCCAGATGTAGTCGAGGCAGTCGGGGTCGCCGTCGGTGTCCATGGCGGGTGCCTGCAGGCCGGACGGCCACGTCACGGCCGGCTCACCGCCGTTGGCCTCGGCGTAGGCGGACCGGAAGCCGGCCGCGCCCATCCGGGCGTACGTCGGCTCCTGCGGGTCGGCGTTGAAGTCGCCCACGACGATCGTCGCGTCGGCCGTGGGAGCGGCAGCCAGCCAGTCGAGCAGCGCCGCAGCCTGCCGGTCGCGCTCCGCCGCGCCGTCCACGACGTGGTGGAGGTGGGTCACGGCGACCACGACCGACGACCCGCCGGCCAGGCGGACGAGACCCCGATGCCCCGACCGGCCGAGACCGAGGTCGAGGCGCTCCACGTCCGTCGCCTCGAGCGGCGCCTTCACGAGGAGGCTGTTGCCGTACTCCGGCCGTCCGGCCCAGCCGCGCACCGCCGCGTAGCTCCCCTCCCCCGCGGCACCGATGAGGCGGTCCTGCCCCATGACGTACACGACCTCCTGCAGCCCGAGGAGGTCCGGCTGGAGCGCGGCCATGTCGCCGAGGATCAGCGGCAGCCGCTCCCACCAGCGGTCCGCGAGGTTGAGGATGTTGAGCGTCGCGACGTGCAGGCGATCCATCGGACCTTCCTTTCGGGTCACTCCGGTTCCGTGGGGATGGGCAGCGCGAACGAGAAGGTCGACCCGGCGCCTTCATCCGACTCGACCCAGATCCGGCCATTGTGCTGTTCCACGACGTGCCGGGCGATGGCCAGGCCGAGCCCCGTCCCGCCCGCCTCGCCACGGACGCGGGCGCGATCGACCTTGTAGAAGCGCTCGAAGATGCGCACCTGGGCGGTCTTGGGGATCCCCACTCCATGGTCCGCCACGGACGTGACCACCTCGTCGTCGGCGACGCGGACGCCGACGGTGACCACCCCGCCGTCCGGGCTGAACTTCACGGCGTTGTGGAGCAGGTTCACCAGCACCTGGCCGAGCCTCGACTCGTCGCCGCGGACCAGGGGCACCGCCATCGGGACCTCGACGGCGAGGGTGACGCCCTGGCGGTCGGCGAACAGCCGCAGCCGTTCGGTCGTCGCCGTCGCCACGCGGATCAGGTCGACATCGTCGAGCAGGATCGGCGGCCCGCCGGTCTCGATCCGGGACAGGTCGAGCAGCTCGTTGACCATCTGGACGAGATGGCCGGTCTCGACCTCGATCTTGCCGATCCGGTCGCGCATCTTCGCCGGGATCGCCTCGCCGGCGGCATCGGCTTCGCGAGTCAGCGTCTCCGCGAGGAGGCTCACCGTGGTCAACGGCGTGCGCAGCTCGTGCGAGAGGTTGTCGATGAACTCGGCCCGGATCTGCTGGAGTCGACGCAGCTCCGAGACGTCCTCGAGCACGAGCCACAGCCCGCGGACCGGCGACCGCCTGGCGCGGACGACCAGGACCGGACCGTCCGAGCGCAGCCGCACCTCGCCGGACGCCGAACCGGTCTCGCGCGCCTCCTCGACGATGGACTCGATCCGGGCGTCGAGGAAGGCCCCGGTCAGGGACATGCCGCTCAACGTGCCGGCGCCACGCTCGAGGAACGCATGGGCGGCGGCATTGGCCAGCTCGATCCGGCGGTCGTCGTCGAGTCGGACGATGCCGATCCCGATCAGCTCGATCAGGTAGGCGAGGTCGCGACGGGCGCCGTCGAGCTGGAACCGGGCGGTGTCGGCGTCCTCGATGAGCCGCCGCACCCGCCCGGGGAGGTCGTCGCCGGCCGCACGGTCGGCGGTCTGGTCGCGGATCTCCTCGAGCTCGCGTCCGCGCTGGATCGCGACGGCGATGGCCAGTGCGAGCAGGCTCGCCAGCACGAGGATGAAGAGGATGACCGCGGGATCCACGGCGCGAGCATCGCATACCCTCGGGACCTGCGGCCGCCTCGTCGGAGAGCGGGTACCCTATCGCGGATGAAGCTCCGGTTGCTCCCCAAGGAAGAGCAATTCTTCGACCTCTTCGTCGAGGATGCCGCGAACGTCCTCGGCGCCGCGCGGTTCCTCGACGCGATGCTCCGCTCCTATGACGAGCTGGATCGCCGTGCCGCGGAGATCCGCGAGGCCTCGCTCCGGGGTGACGAGATCTCCCGCGAGATCGTCGAGCGTCTCGATGCCACGTTCGTGCCCCCGTTCGACCGCGCCGACGTCCAGTCGCTGCTCCGCGGTCTCGACGACGTCCTCGAGCGCATCGACGAGGCGGCCGACACGTTCGTCCTGTACGCGATCGACGCGCCGTCCGCGGCGGCCGTCCAGCTCGCCGCGATCCTGGTCCGCCAGGGCGAGCAACTGCACGAGGCGCTCATCCGGCTCCCGGCCTTCCAGGGCCTGGACCCGTTCCTCGCCGAGGTCGAGCGGCTCCAGGACGAGGGCGAGCGCGTGTGTCGAGCGGCGGTCGCGGCACTGTTCGAGGGAGAGGACGCGCTCCACATCATCAAGTGGCGCAAGGTCTACCAGGTCCTCGAGGCCGCGGTCGACCTCTACGAGGACGTCGCGGACGTCATCGCGCGGATCGCCCTCCGGAACGCCTGACCGAGTCGCGGACCGGCGGCGGCGCCTTCGCCGCGATCAGCCAGGGACGCCACGGCGCGGCGAGTTCGTCGAAGACATGGACGGTGAACGCGTGGCGCAGCGCGAGGAGGTGCGCCGGCCGGCCGGCCGCACTCCGCGCCCGTGACCGCGTCGCCGCGTCCACGCCGCCTGGCACGGCTGCCGCGGCGTCGCGCGCGGCGAGCTGGGCCGAGATGCGCAGCCCGTCCTCGTCCTCGAGCGAGATCGACGGCGGCCATGGCGGCTCGCTCCCGGCGAGGCCCGCCCCCGTCGCCGCGAGATGCCGGACGCCGGCCGGGTCGAGGGCCGCGATCCGACCGAGCAGCTGCTCGACGGCCGTGCCGTTCGGTCCGTACCGTGGTTGGCCGACGGCCGCCTCCCACCCACGGACGAGTCGTTCCTGGGTCCGGCTACGGAAGGGCTCGCTGAGCAGGTCGTCGAGGAACGTGCCGAGGACGAGCTCGGTCGCGTAGCTCTCGATGGTGTCCCGGATCGGCGGCCGGTCCGCGCCGGGCGGGAGGGCGGCCGCGATCCGCGCGTCGATCAATTCGAGGGCCTCGAGGCGGTCCGGCGGCAGGAACCGGCGGATGGTCGCCCCGAAGGCGATGGGCGGCGGGTCGACCAGCGCCAGACGATCGAGTTCGGTGGTGTGAGCGCGGCGACCCGGGCGATGAACCGGTCTGCGAGCGTCGCCGGGTCGACCGGTCGCGGCGGCGGTGCCGGAGCGGCACGCGCGGCGCGAGCGGACCCGGCGGCGCCGTCGCGAGCCCGCCAGGCTGCGGCCGTGCGCATCGCCGCGGGGCCCGACCGCATGACGGAGCCCGCGCTCGCGGTCGTAGCGCGCCCGGAGCACCGGGTCGCTGAGCCAGTCGTGGGCGACGTTGACGCGCTTGGCGATCTCGAGCCCGTCGTCGCCGGCCACGTCCGGATGGTGGCGGCGCAGGAGCGCCCGCCAGGCGAGCTCGATCGCCTCGGGACTGGCGTCGACGGGCACGTCGAGGCGGCCGTAGAGGTCGTCGGCCGGCAGGGCTGGGCGGGGCGGCATCCGGGCCATCCTACCCGGGGCCGGGCGCTGCCTCGGCCGCGGCGCCGGCTCAGCCGCCGCTGAGGATCGCCTCGACCTCCTCGATCGATCGCGTCGTCCGCTCACCGGTCGCGCGATTCACGACCTCGACACCGCCCGCCGCGAGCGACCGCGGGCTCACCGTCAGGATCCAGGGCATGCCCAGCAGCTCCGCGTCGGTGAACTTGACGCCCGGCGACTCCTCACGGTCGTCCCAGAGGATCTCGTGGCGCGGTCCGGACGCCGCGGCGAGGTCGTGCAACTGGCCGGCGACCTCGTCGACGCGCGGGTCCTTCGCCGACCCGATCGTCACGAGATGCGCGAAGTACGGCGCGACCTCGGCCGGCCACACGATGCCCTTGTCGTCGTGGTGCGCCTCGACGATGCACGCGACGTTCCGCCCCACGCCGATGCCGTACGAGCCCATGACGATCGGGTGCGCGACGCCATCCTCGCCAAGGTAGGTCGCCCCGAAGGCGTCGGAGTACTTCGTCCCGAGCTTGAAGATGTTGCCGACCTCGATGCCGTTGCGGAGGATCACCGGCTGGCCGCACGTCGGGCACGCGTCGCCTTCCTGGGCGTTGGTGATGTCGGTGACGACGTCGGGCGTGAAGTCGCGACCGACGTTCACGTTCCGGTAGTGGTAGCCGACCTTGTTGGCGCCGGCCACGAGGTTGGGCGAGCGCGCCACGAGGTCGTCCACCACGACGACCGTATCGTGGGCGCCGATCGGCGAGCCGTACCCAGCCTCCATGCCGGCGGCCGTGATCTCCTCGACCTGCGCGGGGCGGATCCCGCCGGTCGCCGCGACCGCGTTGACCAGCTTCGTCTCGTTGACCTCGTGGTCACCGCGCACGATCGCGGTGATGAGCCGGCCGTCGCCCGTCTTGAAGAACGCGGCCTTGGCCGTCCGGTCGGCGCCGACGCCGAGGAACGCGGCGAGCGACGCGATCGTCGTGGTCCCCGGTGTCGCGATCTCCTCGATCGGGAGCGCGGCCTCGTCGGGCGGCGACGCCTTCGGGACGATCGCGATCTGGCGGTTGGCCGCGTAGCCGCAGGCCTCGCAGAGGACGAGGACGTCCTCGCCGGCGGGGTTGAGGACCATGAACTCGTGGGCCTGGCTGCCGCCCATCATCCCGACGTCCGAGCTGACGGCGATGGTCTCGAGCCCGAGCCGCTCGAAGGTCCGAACGTACGCGCCGTGCTGCGCCCAGTACGAGACGTCCAGCCCGGCGTCGTCGCGGTCGCAGCTGTACGCGTCCTTCATGACGAACTCGCGGACGCGGATGAGGCCGCCGCGCGCGCGTGGCTCGTCGCGCCACTTGGTCTGGAAGTGGTAGAGCTGCATCGGCAGCTGCCGGTACGACTTGACGATGTCGGCGAGCAGCGACCCGACGACCTCTTCGTGGGTCATCGCCAGCACCATGTCCCGCCCGTTCCGGTCCTTGAACCGGCCGAGCTCGGGGCCGATCGCGTCGTAGCGCCCGCTGGCGCGCCAGACGTCGGCCGGGTGGACGACCGGCATCTCCATCTCCTGGGCGCCGATCCGGTCCTGCTCCTCGCGGATGATCTGCTCGACGCGATCGTTCACCCGCTTGCCGAGCGGCAGCAGCGAGTAGATGCCGCTGCCGAGCTGGCGCACGTAGCCGGCGCGCTGGAGGAGGCGGTGGGACGGCATCTCGGCATCGGCCGGGTCGTCCCGAAGCGTGGCGAAGAACAGGTGGGAGAGTCGCATGGCCGGTAAGGATAGCCGCCGGATCACCCAACGCGGGTCTCATCCGTTCCGGGGGAGGCGTCGCGGCAGCGCGACCGGCTACCATCACGCTGCCCGTCACCCTGCGCTCCCTGTCCGGAGGTCCCCCGACTCCCCGTGGAAGGCGTCACGCTCTCGCTGCTCGCCATCGTCGTGCTGGCGGTCATCTTCGACTACATCAACGGATTCCACGACACCGCCAACGCGATCGCGACGTCCGTCGCCACCCGGGCGCTCCGCCCGAGCCACGCCATCCTCATGGCGACGACCTTCAACTTCATCGGGGCGTTCGCGGGCACGGCTGTCGCCAAGACCATCGGGTCGGGCCTCGTCGACGACCAGACGACCACCGACACGATCATCATGGCCGCGCTCATCGGCGGGATCACGTGGGACCTCATCACCTGGTACTTCGCGGTCCCGAGCTCGAGCTCGCAGGCCCTGATCGGCGGGCTCATCGGCGCGACGATCATCGCCGCGGGGACCGGCGCCCTGAACGTCCAGGGGATCATCAACAAGGTCCTCATCCCGAGCCTGACGTCCCCGGTGATCGGGTTCGTCGGCGCCTTCCTGCTGATGCTCGCGCTGTACTGGATCTTCCGGAAGTCCAAGCGCAAGCCGATGGCCCGCGTCTTTCGCCGCCTCCAGGTCGTGTCAGCCGGGTACATGGCCTTCGCCCACGGCTCGAACGACGCCCAGAAGACCATGGGCATCATCACGTTGGCCCTGTTCTCGGCCGGGGTGATCCCGACGAACGACGTCCCGCCGTGGGTCATCATCGTGTCGGCCACCGCGATCTCCCTCGGAACCGCGGTCGGTGGCTGGCGGATCATGCACACGATGGGCCAGCGGGTCGCGGAGCTCGAGCCGATCCACGGCTTCGCTGCCGAGACGACGGCCGCGACCGTCCTGATCGGTACGGCGCACCTCGGCATGCCGGTGTCGACCACCCACGTCATCTCGAGCGCGATCATGGGCGTCGGCTCTGCGCGCGGCGCCAAGGGCGTCCGCTGGGGCGTGGCCCGGTCCATCCTGCTGGCCTGGGTCGTCACGCTGCCCGCCTCGGGGACCATCGCGGCCCTGACCTGGGTCGTTCTGAACTTCTTCGGGATCGGCGCCGCATGAGCGACTCCGTCCCCATCACCGCCATCGACCGCTGGAGGCACGTGCCATGACCTTCCGACTCCTCCCCAAGGACGTCCGGTTCTTCGAGCTCTTCGTCGCCGATGGCGAGAACCTCCAGGCGGCCGCGACCCGACTCGACGAGATGATCACGACCTACGATCGACTCAGCGAACGGGTGGCGGAGATCCAGGTCCTGGAGCATCGTGGCGACGAGATCGACCGGGAGATCTCGCAGCGACTCGAGGACGCGTTCATCACGCCGTTCGACCGCGAGGACATCCACGAGCTGACGGTCCGGCTCGACGACGTCGTCGACGGGATCCAGGCCACCGCCGAGACCTTCGTCATCTACGGCATCACCGAACCCACCGATGAGTCGCGGCAGCTCGCCGGGATCCTCAAGCAGCAGTCCGACCACCTCGTCGAGGCGCTCCGGAGCCTTGAGGGGCTCAAGGGCGTCGACACGCATCTGGTCAAGGTCCATGACCTCGAGCACCAAGCCGACACGTTGTCCCGCGCCGCGGTCGCGAAGCTCTTCCGTGGCGGCGCCGACCCGCTCGAGGTCATCAAGTGGCGCGACATCTACCGCGAGATGGAGGACGCCATCGACGCGGCGGAGGATGCCGCCGAGGCCATCGAGCGGATGTACCACAAGGCGACCTAGCCTCGACGGGACCCCCCAGGGGGACGGCGCCGTGGCAACGCCAGACTCCCTCGTCCTCGACCGTTGGCGTTGAGGCCCGGGTCCCACGACGGCCGGCCATCGCCGTCGCCGAGCTCGAGCCAGCGGATCGCGTAGGCGAGCCGGACCGGACCCATGGGGCCCGTCGGCGAGCCGTCCGGCATGAGGACCGGCCGCCGGATGTGGAACGCCTCACGACCGAAGGAGGCCGCGAGCGCGCTCCGAGAGTGGATCGGCGCGAGCTCGCGGCGGACGGATTCGACCTTCCGGACGAACGCCGGGTCGGACCACGCGGCATCGGCCCCCACCGTGCCGCGGGCCCGACGGAGCACCTGCAGAGCATCCAGCGCCAACGCCCGTCGGGGCGTCGGCGCTGGCGCAGGAGCGGGAGGGCCGCCCGTGGGGAGGAGTGCCCCGAGCGGCGGGAGGGTGCCGATCGACGGCTCGTCGCCGCCACGCGACCCTCGCGGCGGATCGACGGCGGGCGGACGAGCGACGATCGACATGCCCGCAGCGTGGGGCGGGGTCATCAACAGGGGCTTATCGCCGTGTCAACGATGCGGTCGGTGCGGATCCGTCGACGCGCTTCCGCGATGACTCAGGCCGGACGCCGGAACACGTAGCCGACGCCGCGGACCGTGTGGATGAACGCCGGATGCCCGGGGTCCTCCTCGATCTGCGAGCGCAGCCAGTGCACGTGGACGTCGACCGTGCGGGTCTCGCCCGCGTAGTCGTAGCCCCAGACGTGCTCCAGGAGCTGGTCGCGGGTGAACACCTGGCCCGGGTGCCGGATGAGGAACGCGAGCAGCTCGAAGGCCTTGGGCTTCACCGGCAGGACCTCGCCGTCGCGGAGGAGCCGGTGCCCGCCGAGGTCGGCCTGGACGCGCCCGAGGTCGACGACCGCCGGCGGACCTTCGACGGCCACGTTCTGCTCCGAGCGGCGGAACAGCGCGCGGATGCGCGCCGTCAGCTCGCGCAGGCTGAACGGCTTCGTGACGTAGTCGTCGGCGCCGAGCTCGAGGCCGACGACCTTGTCGAGCTCGGAGTCCTTCGCCGTCAGCATCACGATGGGCACGCCCGACTCGGCACGGATGATCCGGCAGACCTCGATGCCCGAGAGTTCGGGGAGCATGAGGTCGAGCAGGACGAGGTCCGGGCGCTCGGCGCGGAACGCGGTCAGCGCCTCTCGGCCGTCCGCCGCCGCGACGACCCGGAATCCATCGGCCTCGAGCGCGTCGACGATCGTCTCGCGCAGGGTCGGCTCGTCGTCGACGACGAGGATCGTTCGTGCCATTCGTCCCCGATGATACGGACCCGTGTTAACGGGCCGTTCATGGGACCCCGGCGGATCGGAAGCGCGGGCGGTGGCGGCCTACGCGGAACCCTTCTTCGAGTCCGGCAGCGCCGTGAAGTACTCGACGAAGTCCGTGCATCGGCCGTCGCCGTCGAAGCGCAGCGTCCAGAGGTTGTAGTACAGGTCGCGCAGCGAGCCGTCCGGGTTGGTATACCGGCTCTCGCCGCGGGCGACGGCGCGATCGTCCTCGAGCGCGTATGGCTCGTAGTGCGCCTCCCAGCTGTCGGGCGCGTCCTGGTTCTCGAGCCAGTCGGCCACGATGGCCTCGCGGCCCGCGAGTGGCTGGTCGTACGGGTGGTAGCGATAGGTCGCGTCCACGGAGAACAGCTCGCCGATCGCGTCGGCGTCGTAGCTCCGCCATGCCTCGACGTAGCGATCGAGCCAGCGCTGGACGTCGTCGTGGGTCATCGGTGCTCCTTCGATTGCGGGTCGGGACCATCGTCGCGGTCGTACGTGCCAGATGTTGACCGGATCAGATCCCGGTGATCCGGTCGTAGATGACCTGGAACGCGAGGTATCCGAGCGCCCCGAGCGCGAGCGCCGGGAGCACCGCGACGTAGCCGCCGACGCGGTCCGGCCACGACCGCCCGACGACGAGCGGGATCGCCGCCCCCACGAGCAGGTACGCCGGTCCGACCGACGAGGCCGGCACGACACGGAGCTGGTACACGCCCTCGGCGATGAAGACCGCGCCGAGCAGACCGATCGCCAGGGCCCGGAGCCGGCGGTCCGGGCTCGTGCGCCATCCGAAGCCGGCGAGGCCGAAGACCGAGCCCCCGACCAGCGCGCCGAGACCCCAGAAGACCAGCGAGGCGGTCCCGCCGCCGATCCCGAACCGGATCGTGGTCGTGGCGTAGAAGCCGACGACCGCGAGCGCCAGGGCGCCCACGCCCGCCGCGACGGCCCAGCGCCGGTCCGGCATCGTCGAGCCGAGGAGGAAGGCGACCAGCAGCCACGGCGAGATCGAATTGCCGACCTGCGACCACGCATCGGGCAGGAGGTCCTGCGCGAACTGGCTGAGGACCCCCGTCGCCAGCCCGATCCCGGCGATCGTGGCGACGCGTCGGACCGCCGGGCTCACGCGGCGCTGAGGAGGACCAGGGCCTGGTCGAGCCGGGCCAGGACGCGATCCCGCCCGAGCGCCACGAGCGTGTCGAAGAGCGGCGGCGTGGCGGTCCGACCGGTGACCGCGACCCGGATCGCCATGAACAGGTCGCCGGCCTTCCAGCCGCGGGCCTCGGCGAGCGCCCGGAGCGGCGGCTCGAGCTCGTCCGCCTCGAACGCGACGGGGTCCGACTCGGCGATGACCTCGCGGGCCGCAGCCAGCCCCTCGCGGGTCGTCGCCGCGTCCCAGCGCTTCGGGACGAGGGTCGTCGCGTCGAGGCTCAGGTCCTTGACCCAGAGGAAGCCGACGAGATCGCCGATCGCCCCCAGGGTCGGGATGCGCTCCTGGACGATCGGCAGCAGCGCCCGCAACTCGTCGTCCTCGGGCATCCAGTCGATCCGGCCGGCCATGAGTTCGGCTTCCACGAACGGCCGAAGCCGGTCGATGAGGTCGTCCGGCTCGAGGCGTCGGATCCACTGCCCGTTCAGCCACTCGAGCCGCTCGCGGTCGAAGACGGCGCCGCCCTTGTGCACGGCATGGATGTCGAACCGCTCGACGATCTCGTCGAGCGACAGGACCTCCTCCTCGCTCCCGGTGGCCCAGCCCAGCAGCGCGAGATAGTTGACGATCGCCTCGCGGATGAAGCCCTGCGCGATGTAGTCGCCGACCGCGGTCTGGCTCTTGCGCTTGCTCATCTTCGATCGATCCGGGTTGAGGATCAGCGGGAGGTGCGCGAAGACCGGCACAGGATGACCGAGCGCGCGGAACAGCAGGATGTGCTTGGGCGTGTTCGAGAGATGGTCCTCGCCGCGGATCACGTGCGTGATCGCCATCGCCGCATCGTCGACGACCACGGTGAAGTGGTAGAGCGGGTTGCCGTCGGCGCGGACGATCACGAAGTCACCGCCGAGGTTCGAGACGTCGATCTCGACGTGACCGCGAACGATGTCGTCGAACGCGACGACGCCCTCCCCGACGCGGAAGCGCAGGGCGCCGCGGCGGCCCTCGGCCTCGCGAGCGACGCGGTCCGCCGAGGTGAGCGTGGCGCATCGCCCGACGTACTTGGGCGGCAGCTTCGCGGCCTCCTGGGCCTTCCGGTCGGCCTCGAGCTCCTCCGGCAGGCAGTAGCAGGGATAGGCGCGGTCCTCGGCGAGCAGCTGGATGGCGGCCTCGGCGTAGCTCGGGAGCCGCTGCATCTGCCGATACGGCGCGTACGGCCCGCGGGCCGCCTCACCGGCGACCTCCGGGCCCTCGTCCCAGTGCAGGCCGAGCCAGTGGAGCCCGTCGAGGATGTCCTTCTCGAACGCGATCGTGCTGCGGACCTGGTCCGTGTCCTCCAGCCGCAGGATGAACGTGCCGCCGACGTGCCGGGCGTGCAGGTAGTTGAACAGCGCCGTGCGCGCCGTGCCGATATGGAGCGGCCCGGTCGGGCTGGGGGCGATCCGGACGCGGTCCACGGCCGGTGTCAGCGCCCCGCGGACGAGGGGACGGTGTGGAACAGCGCGGGGTCCGCCTCGCCGGGGAGGACCCGCACGAGCGCCGCCGGCCGCAGGCCCAGCGTCGCCCGGCCGCGCGGACCGTCGAGCGTCAGCGAGTCGAGCGACTCCGAGCGCGCCAGGATCGTGATGTGGGCACCGGGCATCAGCGCGCGGGCCTCGAGGTACGACAGCAGGCCCGGGTCCTCCTCGGCCTCCTCGGTGATGCGATACACGGTTGCCTTCTCCCCGGCGCCGACCTCGCTCAGACGGATCCCGGCGGGGCGTCGCTTGGCGGTCTCGGCATCGATCGGGTTGCCGTGCGGGCAGGTCTCCGGATGGCCGAGCATCTCGTCGAGCCGCGCTTCGACCCGCGGGGAGATGGCGCCCTGGAGCCGCATCGCCTCGTCGTCGGACTCCGCCCATCCGAGGCCGATGACGGTCGTGAGGAGCCATTCGAGCAGGGCGTGCCGCCGGAAGATCCCGTCAGCCGCCGTCCGGCCCGCGGCGGTCAGGTGCAGCTCGCGCCCGTCGGCGTGGGCCACGAGGCCGTCCGCGACGAGGCGCCGGAACATCTCGCTCGCGGCCTGGGTGGTCACACCGAGGTGTCGCGCGATCTGGGCGGCCGTCACGCGGCCGGCCTCGGCCGAACCGGCCATCACGCGCAGTGCGAGCAGGTATTGCTGTGCGGCCGCGGACAGATCGTGCGGGTCGTGGCGGGGTGGCATGGCTTCAGGATACGGGACCGCCGGGGCCGACCGGCGACGCCCTGACTCGAAGGCGTCGTGCGACCCCGACCGCGAGGCCGCCCAGCCAGGCCGCGAGCAGGACCAGGCCGAGGGCCAGGCTGCGATCCGGTGGCGGCTCGCCGCCGTTCGTGGCCGAGAGGATGGCCGCCGCCGGGACGGCGACGATGGCGACACCGATGGCCGCCGCGGCGGCCAGGGCGGCGAGCCGAGGGACCAGCAGCAGGACCCCGAGCGCGACGAGGGAGAGCACCGGTCCGAGCAGCGGGTCGGCGCCGTCACAGCTCGCCGAGGCGCGGCCGCACCCGGTGAGCTCGCCGGCGAACCAGCCGAGCCCGACCGCGATCGGCAACCACCCGACGATCGCCTGGGCGACGCGCCATCGGCCGCGGGCCGACCGTTCGTCGGTCAGGGCCCGCCCCAGGTCCGTGGCGGCGGCGCCGATGTCGGGCGCCGGCGGGGGTGGTGGCGGCGGCGCGGCCGTCCACGAGGCGCCGGGCCGTGGCGACGCGCCTGGTCGTGGCTCGACGCCGGGATCGCGCCTGGCGGTCTCCGGCTCCGGGCCGTCCCCGGCGGCATCCCACCACGACGTCGTCGTGTGGATCGGCTCTGGTCTCGGGCCGGCCGACGGTTCCGACGCGCCACCCGTGGCCGCCTCGGCGGCCGGAGCAGCCGGCTCGGCGGCCGGCTCGGTGCCGACATCGCCATCGAGTCCGATGTCGACCGGTCCGCCGGGTCGCGCCTGGTCGTCGGCCTCGGCACCAGCCCGCCCGCGAGCCGCCCGCCGCGCCCGGGCCTGGTATTCCGGGCCGTGCTTTCGCGGGTCCGCGTACTCCTTCGGGTTGATCGTCCAGTACGTGCCGCTCGTCGTCCCGTACCAGCTGGCGCCGCTCCAGTCGGGCTCGAACGGCGTGGCGTCGGCGCCGTCGTAGGACGTCGAGCCCAAGGTGGCCTTGCCGCGCTTTCGCGGCTCCCCGCCGGCACCACGGGTCCCGCCCCCTGCCGACGAGGAACCGGCTCCGGAGGTCGCCCCGCCCGAGGGACCTGCCCGGCCCTGCCCGAAGGCCCCGCGCCCGACGCGCCTTTGGCCCGCGTGCGGCCATCAGCGCTTTGGCCCGATCCGGCGGGTCGCGTCCGGCGAGCCCGGCCGCCATACGCCCGATGCGTCGCATCGGCCCGTGTCGGATCGGCCGCCGAGGCGCGGGACGCGGGGGGTCGGGTCGCGGCCGTGCCCTTGCCGTCGATCAACTGCTCATAGGCGGCCTGGATCGCGAGGAACCGCGGGAGCGCGGCGGGGCCAGCGGCGTCGGGGTGGTTCTCCTTGGCCAGCCGCCGGTAGGCCGCCTTGACCTCGGCCATCGAGGCGCCGCGAGGCAATCCCAGCGTGCGATACGGGTCGGCGGCGGGCGACATCAGCGGGTTCGGTGCTCCGGATCGGTCGGGCCTGGTCAGGCCCGGGAGACGCCCGGGCGGGCCCTGGGCATGGTCGGCGTCAGCCGGCGAGCCCGGATCTCAGCCGATGAGCTCGCCCACGGGCGCCAGCTCGAACTCTGCCACGGCCTCGGCTCCGATGCGTCCGTGCGGGTCGAGCGACGCGGGCCGGTGGTACCGGGCGAGCGCACGCATCGCCCCGCCGTCGAGGACGCCCGCCTGGCGGAGCGCCTCCACCGACGCGGCCCACGTGCCGCGATCGTAGCCGTCGCCGTCCTCGATCTTGATGGCCAACCCGGATGGCGCCGTACTCGCCGAGCCGTCGCGCGGGCCGGCCAGGATGGCGATGGCCCGCAGCGCTTCCATCCCGGCCTTGCTGATCAGGCGTCCCGGGGCGGCCTTCATGACCGACGTGTCCAGGCGATCGTGGCGACCGCCGATCATCTCCGGCTCGGCGAGCATCGCGTCGCGCATGATCAGGAGCGACGGCGCCAGCTCACTGCGCGGGTCCCGATGCGGGATGCCGTCCGGGTCGGCGAGCATCGCGTACGCCCTGGCGACGTCTCGGAGCGCGAAGGCGTACGTCTCCACGCCGCACCCATCGATGGCGGTCTGCAGTCGGTCGGGCGTGGTCCCGTAGGCCCGGGCCACGGCCGATCGGTACGCCACCTGGGACGGATGGCTCGGCTTCCAGTAGTCGACCGGATCCCAGCCCTTGAGCTTCGAGAGCAACAGCGAGACGGCGTGCTGGCCGGAGCACATATGCCGGATCGGCCCGGCCTTCTCGCCGTCGCGGGCGAGCCGTGCGGCGGTCAGGGCGTCCAGCGGCATCCCCTCCGCGCCGCAGGCCAGATGGGCCTGGCTGACCCCCGCTCGGCGGAACATGCTCTGGAGCGTCCGGACGTGGACGTCCTCGCCGGAATGCGAACTCCCGAGGATCGCGATCTCGTCGCGCTGGAGGTCGAACGCTTCGATGCCGCCGGCCTCGATGAGCGCCACCGCCCCGAACGGCTTCACGGTGGATCGCAGGGTCACCAGCCGGTCCGGGTCGCCCAGGACGCGGATGAGCTCGCCGGAGGCGTCGGACTCGACGATGTCGCCGCGGTGGACGCTCTCCTCGATGCCGTTGCGGATCTGTCGGACGAGGATCGGGGTGGTCGCGCTGCGGCGGCCCGCGGCGCGGGCCGTGGGGCGACGAGGACGCGGAGCCGCGGGGGCGGTCACGATTCGAGCGGTCTCCGGGTTGTTCGGTCGGGCACGAGGAACGCGAGGATACCGCGGCGGGGAGCGCCGTGCGTCAGTACGATGTTCGACGACGCCGCCCCCGATGGGACCGGTCGCGTCCGCTCCCGATGGAACCCGCTCGCTGGAGGCCTCCGTGCCCACACCGACCCTCCATGTCTCGCAGCATCCGGCGGTCCTCCACAAGCTGGCCATCCTCCGCGACGAGAAGACCGAGCCCAAGAAGTTCCGCGAGATCGTCCGCGAGCTGTCATGGCTTCTCGGCTACGAGGCCCTCGCCGATGTCGGCGTCAGGCCGATCGAGATCCGGACGCCGATGGAGCCGATGACCGCCCACGAACTGGCGGAGCGGGTCGGGTTCGTGCCGATCCTCCGGGCGGGCCTGGGGATGGTCGACGCGATGCTCGAGTTGATGCCGACCGCGCAGGTCTGGCATCTGGGCCTGTTCCGGGACGAGCGGACGCTGCGGCCGGTCGAGTACTACAACAAGCTCCCCGACTCCGCCTCGGTGGACCTGTGCCTGATCCTCGACCCGATGCTCGCCACCGGCGGTTCGGCGACGGCGGCCATCGAGGTGCTCAAGAAGTGGGGCGCGGTCCGGATCAAGCTCGTGAACCTCATCGCCGCCCCGGAAGGCGTCGAGGCCGTGGCGTCGGCCCATCCCGACGTCGACATCCACTGCGCCGCGCTGGACCGCGGGCTCAACGAGCGCGGGTACATCCAGCCGGGCCTCGGTGACGCCGGCGATCGGCAATTCGGCACCGGCAACGTCTAGGGCCGACAGGCCCGAGAGACGAACAAGGACGCCGGACCGTGTGGCCCGGCGTCCTCGAAGTCCGTTGATGGCTCCCCGATGGAGCCGGGTTCAGCCGGCGGCTGGAGCCGCAGCGTCCGCGGCGGCCGCGGCGGCCTTGATCTCGCCGGCGGTCGCCTCGTCGACCGGGACGGTCTTGACCTCCTCGGCGGCCGGCATCTTCAGGCGGACGTCCTCGACCTGCGTCGCGGAGACGAGGCACAGGATGCCCGACGTGCCCGGGGTGATGACGTCGGCGAGTTCCTTCTCGGCCTCGACCCGGTGGTACAGGTTGCGCGCCTTGCCGGCGGCGGCCCCGGCGACGCCGAGCGTGACGGCGCCTGCGACGATCGTCGCCGGCAGGAAGACCCCCGCCACGACACCGCCGACGATGCCCCACTTGAGGCCCTTGCGGGTGCTGTGCTCGGTCATCTTCTGGATGTGGATCTTGCCGTCCGCGTCACCCTTGGCCACGAGCACGGCGTCGATGTGGAGCGAGCCGTCGATCTCGGAGGCCAGCAGGTCGTCGTAGATCGCGATCGCGGACTGCTCGTCGGCGAAGCGCGCGACGATCAGGGCATGGTCACCGTCGGTGGCGACAAGACCCTGGGCGACGACACCCTTGTCGTCCGATACCTCGGCCGCGACGACCACGACATCGTCAGCGGGCGGCGTGTTCTCGTCGGTCATCGTGAGATCCCCCTTCTCTTGGTTCAGGCGGCCGCAGACGGCTCATCCATGGCGAACGCGGCCTTCACTTCGCTCGTGCTGAGGTACCACAGGATCAGGGCCGGCATGATCGCCATCCCGAGCCCGACACCCGTCCCCGGATACTGGAAGAACGCCAGGACGGCTTCGAACAGGCCGAACCCCGCCATGAACATGGCGAAGAACCGGGCCCACGGCTGGAGCGTCCAGAGACCGAGCGCGGCCAGGAGCCAGATGATCCCGGTCGCGACCGCGAGCCAGCCCCACAGACCGACGTGGTCGAAGGCCGGGAGGTCGCCGAGCACGCCGAACCAGTCGAAGCCGATGACGCGCAGGCCGAAGAACAGGAAGCCGAAGCCGGCGAGGGCCGCGAAGAAGCCGATGATCGAGATCAGGATGGGCGGGTTCTTCATCTGGTGACTCCCTCTCTGTGCATCCCGGGCGGCGCCGAGGCCCGTTCGATGGCGCCGACTGCCACCATCATCTCAGACTGCGGCAACGTCGTGGCATGCCGGAGTCGCGGTCTAGCCGAGGACCGCCCGCAGGGCCCCGTCGAGGTCGGCCCAGAGGTCCTCGACGTTCTCGATGCCGACCGACAGGCGACAGAGCGTCGGGCCGACGATGGCGGCGTCGCCGGCGTACCGCGCCCGACGCTCGATCAACGACTCGACGCCGCCCAGGCTCGTCGCATGGGTGACCAGCCGCAGCCGCGCCAGGACCGCCTCGGTCTGGTCCACGGTGCCGGCGACCTCGAAGGACAGCATCGAGCCCGAGCCGTCCGGCAGGACGCGGGAGGCGCGCTCGTGCTGCGCGTCCTCGGGCAAGCCCGGGTAGTTGACGGCCGCGACATGCGGATGCGACGACAGGCGACCGGCCAGCTCGACCGCCGACGCTTCGGCCCGGTCGAGCCGCACGGCGAGCGTCCGGAGGCCGCGCAGGGCGAGGAACGCCTCGAGCCCGCCGGGGATGGCGCCATGGTCGTGACGGTGGGTCGTCAGGAAGTCGGCATGCGCCGGGTCCCGACACACCACCGCGCCCAGCAACAGGTCGGAGTGGCCGGCGATGAGCTTCGTGGCGGAGTGCATGACGATATCGGCGCCGAGGCCGAGCGGGCGCTGGCGGAGCGGCGTCGCGAACGTCGCATCGACGACCGTGATGGCGCCATGCATACGCGCTCCCGCGGCGATCGCGGGGACGTCGGCCACCACCATGAGCGGGTTGGCGATCGACTCCACCCACACCATGTCGGCCCCATCGGCCGCGGCGAGGACCGCGGCCGTGTCGTCCGCCGGGGTCATCCGAAGGTGCAGGCGGCCGCGGGCCTCCAACCGCTCGAAGATGTTCCGGACACCGAAGTAGGTCACCGTCGACAGCACGACCGTCCCGCCGACCGGCACGAGATCGGCGATCGCGGTGGTCGCGGCGAGGCCCGACGCGAAGGTCACGGCCCTGCCGCCGTCGAGGGCGCCGAGCGCCGCCTCGAGCGCGACCCACCCGGCGTTGCCGTCCCGGCCGTACTCGATGGTGGCGTCGTGGACGTACGTGGAGCTCAGCGTGATCGGCGCGTTCATCGGGGCACCGGGCTCGCGTGCGGGCCGGCCCGCCTGCACCGCGACGGTGTCGGCCGTCCACGCGGGATCCAGGGTCAGGGGCGCGTCGTGCGGCGCGTCGGGCATGGACTCGGCCTCCTTGGTGCGTCGGGTGCGCCGATAGAGTGCACCACGGCGCGCGCTGGTTTCCAGGGGTTGACAACCGCCCGTTCACGTGTACAGTACCGATAGGTTATATAACCACTAGGTACTGTGTATGCAGCCAGCCGATCCGCTCAGCACGACGTTCGCGGCCCTTGCCGACCCGACCCGTCGGGCGATCCTCGCCCGGCTCGCCGGCGGCGAGGCCTCGGTCACGGAGCTCGCCGCGCCGTTCGACATGACCCAGCCCGCCATCTCCAAGCATCTGCGGGTGCTCGAGCGGGCCGGGCTCATCGAACAGGGCCGACAGGCGCAGTGGCGGCCCCGACGGCTGCAGGGCCGGCCCGCTGCGCGACATCGCCGACTGGGTGGAGCAATACCGCCGACATTGGGACGAGAGCTTCGAACGCCTGGACGTGTATCTCCGCGAGGTCCAGGCGGCCGAGCACCAGGAAGGGACAGGAGACCGAGATGACGATGACGCGGGTCGACCGCGGTAGCACCGCGACGACGACGATCTACTCCGAGGGCGGCGACCTCGTATTCGAGCGCACCTTCGACGCCCCGCGCGAGCGGGTCTGGCAGGCCTTCACCGACCCGACGCAGGTCCCCCGCTGGTGGGGCCCGCATGGGACGACGACGGTCGTGGCCGAGATGGACGTCCGGCCCGGCGGCACGTGGCGCTACGTGAGTCGCGCCCCCGACCGCGACGATGTCGAGTTCTACGGGGAGTACCTCTCGATCGACCCGCCTGCGGCGGTTCGAGTGGACGTTCCTCTTCGACGTCCCGGGGATCGGCCCGCAGGGCGGCCCCGAGACGCACACGTTCGAGGACGTCGATGGCAAGACGCTCGTGCGGTCGGTCTCCCACTTCGGGTCTCCCGACGTCATCGACGGCGCTCTGGCGACCGGCATGACCAAGGGCGCGATCGAGACGTGGGACCGGCTCGAGGCGATGCTCGCCGACGGTTGATGGAGTGCCGCTGACGGGCCGACGAACGCCGGGTGTCCACCGACGTGGCGCCCGGCGTCGGCATGTCCGGGCCGCGGGGGCGGCGGCGTCAGGTCGGTCGGTGCACCAGGTCCTGGGCGGCGCGGACGACCTCCGCCGAGGCGTGCAGCGCCGCGGACTCCGCCGCCGAGAGCGGGAGTCGCAGGATCCCCTGGACGCCACCGGCGCCGATGACCGACGGCAGGCTGACCGAGACGTCGCCGAGGCCGTAGGCCTCGCCGCCGAGCACGCTCGAGACCGACAGCACCGTGCGCTGGTCGCGGACGATGGCCTCGACGATCCGGACGAGCGCCGCCGCCACGGCGTAGTAGGTGGCGCCCTTGCGCTCGATGATCGCGTAGGCCGCGTCCCGCGTCCCGGTGAAGATCCGCTCCCGCTCCTCCGGACCGAAGGGCACGCCCCGGGCCGCGGCGAGGTCGTCGAGCGGGACGCCGGCGACGTTCGCCGTCGACCACACCGGGACCTCCGAGTCGCCGTGCTCGCCCACGATGAACGCGTGCACGCTGCGCGGGTCCACGCCGAAGTGGTCGCCCAACGCCGCGCGGAACCGCCCCGTGTCGAGCGTGGTCCCGGACCCGATGACTCGCTCCGGCGGGAGTCCCGCGATCCGCCACGTCTCGTGCGTGAGGACGTCGACCGGGTTCGTCGTGACGAGGATGATGCCGTCGGGGTTCGCGTGCGCGATCCTCGGGATGATCTCGCCGAAGATCGCGGCGTTGCGCCGGACGAGGTCCATCCGCGTCTCCCCCGGGCGCTGCGCGGTCCCGGCGGCGACGATCGTGATCTGCGCACCGAGACAGTCGCCGTAGTCGCCGGCCCAGACGTGCGTCGGGCGCGAGAACGGCACCGCGTGGGCGAGGTCCATGGCCTCGCCTTCGGCCCGTTTCGTGTTCGCGTCGATCAGGACGATCTCGGCGGCGAGCCCGGACAGGAGCAGGGCGTACGCCGCGGTCGCACCGACGTTGCCGGCGCCGACGATCGCGACCTTGGTGGGGCGTCGGGTGACCATCCCGGGAGTCTAGCGGCGAGCGCGGGCCGCGGTCAGCGACGGCTTGCCTCACCGCCTCAGTCGACCGCGGCCGCCGCGAACGACGCCATGTCCGGGAACGTCAGGTCGGGTGTCGCGTCGGCGGGCGGCGTGGCTCCGGCCCCGTCCTGGCCGTGGCGGCGGTCGATCCACACCGTGTGGAGGCCCAGCGACTTGGCCGGCACATGGTCGTGGAACAGGCTCTGGGCGACGTGGAGGATGCGCTCGCGCGGGAGGCCGACGCGTTCGAACAGCACCTCGAAGTTGTGGATCGCCGGCTTGTAGCCGCCCGCCTGCTGCGCCGTGACGACCCAGTCGAAGCGGACGTCGAGCCGGGCGTTGGAGGCCGCGAACAGGTCGTCGTCGCAGTTGGTCAGCACGCCGAGCCGGAAGCGGCGCTGGAGGCGCGTCAGCGCGTCGTGCGAATCGGGGAACGCCGGCCAGTCGACGACGGAGCCGCCGAACGCGGCCAGCTCCTCGGCCGACGGCTCCACCTCGTACGTCGCGCAGGTCGCACGGGCGGCCGTCGCGAGCACGTCGCGGTACCGCCGGTATGGCGGCTGCTCACCGGTCGCCTCGAAGCCGGCGTACGTCTCGAGCATCTGCTCGTGGCTCGGCGTCACGCCGCGTGGGTCGAGGATCGCCCGGAGCGCCGCCGAGAGGCCGGCCTCCCAGTCGATGAGCGTCCCGTAGCAGTCGAACGTGAGGGCGTCGAACCGCCCGAAGTCGAAGGCGTCGTCGGTCATGCCGACATCGTGCCGCATCGTCATCGCCGTCGCCACGCGACGAGGCGCCGACGCGAGGCGTCGAACCAGACCAGCCCGGGAGCGCGAGGTGGCGCCATGCCTTCCGTCAGCGCCCGGACCCAGCCTCTCGACGAACCCGCGAACTCGGTCGCGAACAGGTTGGGGTACGCCGCGATGATCGTGCGGTTCGAGGCCGTGGTCCGGACCACCCAGACCGACGTGACCCGGTGGATGCCGGGCGGCCGGTCGGCTTCCGGCCCTCGGTCGATGCCGGGCGACCGGCGGGCCTCCGCCTCTCGGTCGATGCCGGGCGACCGGCGCGCCTCCGCCTCCTTCCGGCGGGTCGACCGGATCGCGGCCCCGACATCCCCGAACGTATTCCACGCCTCGACCAGGATGAGGGTCCGGCTGCCCGCGGTCCTCGATCGCGACGTCGGTCGAATGCCACGGGTCCTGCGGGTTCGAGGCCCGCTCGACCGTGGCCGGTCGCCCCGTCCCCGCGGCCAGCCCGAGCAGGAACTCCTGCATCTCGAGATGCCCGGCATCGACCAGCCGATGCCCCTCGCCTAGCGCCCGAGTGAAGGAGATCGCGAGCGGCTGGTCGAGCGCGACGCCAAGGGAAACCCACGCCTCGAGCGGTAGGCCGGCACCCAGCCCTCGCTCGATCTGACTGATCCGGGTCTGGTCGAGCCGGACCTGGGTTGCCAGGTCTCGCTGCGAGAGATCGGCACGACACCGTGCGCGCCGCACCTCGGCACCGAGACTCAGGGCGATCGACGTCGTTCGTCGAGCCGCGTCACGCTGCTTCTCGGTTCGCCGGTCGCGACGTGGGGTCTCGTCCACTCGTCGATGGTCGCGCGTACGGATCACCCTGCGCTTACGCGTCACGCGCTCGATGGTCGCGACGGTCGGCGCCGCGCCAGAGCCGGTCGGCGCCGACGCCGCGCGCGAGCCGGTCGGGCCGCGGTCAGCCGGTCGGGCCGCGGTCAGCCGGTCGACGCCGCAGTCAGCCGACGCCGCAGGAATGTGGTTCCTACAACTCGGCCATCGGGCCGGATATGGCGTGCCGCGGCGAGTCCGGGACGTCGAATCGCGTAGGACGAGGCGTCGTCCGCACACGGACGGCCATCCGCAACGTGCACGGATGGCGCGAGTGGCCCGTCAGACCCGGGATGTAGGAATGGGATTCCTGGGGACGGGATCTGGGGCTTCGGCGGAGGTGAGGGCACGCCCCGGCGGGCACGCTCTGGCGCCCCGGCGGGCACGCTCTGGCGGGTGCGCCCCGTGACCCGGCCCGAATTCCGAAGGGCCGGCCCTCGCGGGCCGGCCCTTCGTGTCTGCGACCGACGGAAGTGTCGGCGGTGATCCCTACTTGCCACCCTCGGTGAGGGTGACGGCCTTCTTCTGCCAGGACGTGCCGTTCTTGTCACCGTCGAGGGCCGCGAGGGCCTTGGCGGTGTAGTCGTTCGTCCAGGCGGTGGCGTCCGGGAGGGCCTTGATGATCGCGCCATCGAGCGCGACCTGGGCCGTCCGGTCGAAGGCGGCCTTGTCCATCGTGCCGATCCCGTTCGGGGACGGCCAGATGAGCCCGTTGATCTCGTTGAGCTGCCAGGTCTGATGGCCCTTCGGCAGCTTGGCGTCGGCCGCGAGCACGATCGAGACCGCTTCGTCCGGGTTGTCCCGGCAGAACTGCCAGCCCTTGTAGGCCGCGGTCAGGAACTTGGTCGCGGTGTCGCCGTTGTCGCCGTCCTTGAGCCAGGACTCGTCCGCGAAGATCGCGTCCTGGAGCATCGCGGTGCCGGCCGACTCCATCGAGACGACGTCCATGTCCTCCGGCGCGTAGAGCTTGCCGGTGGCCGGGTTCTTGGCTTCGAGCACCTGCGCGTACTCGTTGTAGATCATCGCCTGGGCGGCGTCGATCTCGCCGTTGAGGAAGGCGGTCATCGTGAAGTCCTGCGGCACGATGGTCACGTCGGACGGCTTGGTCGGGTCGATGCCCACCTTGCGCATCGCGGCGTACAGCTCGGCCTCGTTGCCGAAGCCCCACGTGCCGACCTTCTTGCCCTTCCAGTCCTCGGGCTTGGTGATGGCCTTGTCCTTCATCGCGATCTGGAGCGTGCCGGACCGCTGGAACGGCATGCCGATGATCTGGACGTCCGCGCCGGACTCGCGCGACGCGAGCAGCTTCGGGACCCAGCTGATGCCGAACTCGGCGTTCCCGCCGGCCACGACGGTCGCCGGCACGATGTCGACGCCGCCAGGGAGGATGGAGACATCCAGGCCCTGGTCCTTGAAGAAGCCCTTGTCCTTCGCCGCGAAGTAGCCGCAGAACTGCGCCTGCGGGAACCACTGGAGCTGGAGCTTCACCGGCGTCAACGCGCCGCTGCTCGCCCCGGCGCTTGCGCCACCACCGGAACTACACGCGGCCACCACCAGCGCCACGAGCGCCAATGCGGCGGCGATCCCTCGCACCCTCATCCGTTCCTCCTCCTCGTCGGTCGGGTCTCGTCCCGACCGTTCCTCCGGACCGAAAGTCTAGCGACCGCCGCGGTCCCGGACGGTCCGATCGCCACACGCACGACGGGCGTGACCCGGTCGCCTACTCGCCCTCCCAGGTCGTCCGGTACGACGCGTGCCAGGGCATCACGAGCCGTTCGACGATCACCACCATGACGTACAGCGTGATCCCGATCGCCGAGGCGAACGAGATCGCCGCCCACGACCGCTCGAGGTTCAGGTACGCGGCGTAGCGGACGATGTACTGGCCGAGGCTGATGCTCGGGGCGCCGAAGTACTCCCCGATGACCGCGCCGATGGTCGCCAGTGTCGTCGCGACCTTGAGCGCCGTGAAGATGAACGGCAGCGCGCTCGGCCAGCGGACGGCCCGGAAGGTCTGCGTGTCCGAGGCGGCGAGGGAGCGCATCAGCTCGAGCGCGGCCGGTTCCACGTGGAGCAAGCCCCGTGCGGTATTGATCATCACCGGGAAGAAACACAGGATGGCCGCGACCATCGCCTTGGAGAGTTGCGAGTCCAGCCCGAACCAGTTGTTGATGAGCGGCGCGAACGCGATGATCGGGACCGCGTTCACCGCGATCGCGAACGGCAGCACCGATTCGCGCATCGCCGACCAGCGCGCGGCCACCGTCCCGAACATGAGCCCGCCGATGCACCCGATCGCGAGCCCGAGGAGGATCTCGACCAGGGTGTAGGTCGTCGACGCCCAGAGCTCCGGCAGGTATGTGACCCACGCGTTCGCGATGGCGCTCGGGGCCGGCAGGATGAACTGGGGCAGGGCAAGGATCCGAACGAGCAGGTCCCAGACCACCAGGGCGCCCACGAAGATGCCGATGGGCAGCAGCCACGAGCGGATCGCCCGTCCGGCGTCGCTCGCGACGGACGCCCTGGACCCCGGCGGCGGCAACGGCGCGCCGGGGGCACTCACCGTCGGCGCCTCATGCGGAGAGACCCTCGGCCGCGACCCGCCGCGCACCGGCGTCACCGCCACCGCGGGGGGTGCCGCCACCGTCCTCGATCCCACGAAGGGCTTCGCGCACCTCGGTGACGAGCTCGTAGTACCGCTCCATCTCGCGGGTCTCCACGTCCCGGGTCCGCGGCAGGTCGATGGGGATGACCTTCGTGATGCGGCCGGGCCGCGGGCTCATGACCACGACGCGCGTCGAGAGGAAGACCGCCTCGGGGATCGAGTGGGTGACGAAGATGATCGTCGTCCCGGTCCGCTCCCAGATCCGCAGCAGCTCGAGGTTCATCCGCTCGCGGGTCATCTCGTCGAGCGCCCCGAACGGCTCGTCCATCAGGATCAGCGCCGGGTCGAGGGCGAGCGCGCGGGCGATCGCCGCCCGCTGCTGCATGCCACCGGACAGCTGCCACGGATGGTGCTCGCCGAACTCCCCGAGCTCGACGAGGTCGAGCATCTCCTGCGCCTTGGCCTCGCGCGCCCGCTTGTCGCGGCCGATGATCTCGAGGGGCAGCTCGACGTTGCGCCGGACCGTCCGCCAGTCGAACAGCACGGGCGCCTGGAAGACCATGCCGTAGTCATGGTCCTGCCGCGCCTGGCCCGCCGGCTTGCCGTTGACCGTCACGGTCCCGGACGTGGCACCCGTGAGGTCGGCCACGATGCGCAGCAGCGTGCTCTTGCCGCACCCGGACGGGCCGATGAGCGAGATGAACTCGCCGCGCGCGATCGAGAGGTCGATGCCGCGCAGCGCCTCGACCGTGGCCGCGCCCTTGCCGCGCGCCTCGAACGACTTGCCGACATCGCGCAGGTCGACGACGACCTCAGCCGGGTCCACGGTCGGCTCGACGGTCATGCGAACTCCTCGTCACGATGGTAGCTCCGAAGGACCAGTCGCTCGGCGATCACGACCAGGGCGAAGGCGATGATGCCGACGACGGCGCACATCATGATCGCCGCCCAGAGATCGCCCGGCGAGAACGCGTAGTACTGCATCGCCTGGAGGAGCGAACCGCCGAGGCCTTCACGGATCCCGGCCGGGAATTCGCCGACGATCGCTCCGACGACACTGGCGGTCGCGGCGATGCGGAACGCGGTGAAGAGATACGGCGGCGAGGCCGGGAGCCGCAGCTTGGTGAGGATCGTGCGCCGGCCGGCCGCATACGAGCGCATCAGCTCGAACGCGCGCGGGTCGGCCGATCGCATGCCGCGCAGCGCCGCGATCGTGACCGGGAAGAACGTCAGGTACGTGGCGACGATGGCGACGCCGAACCAGCCGGCCTTGAGACCGACGACCACCACGGGGGCGATCGCGATGATCGGCACGGTCTGGCTGGCGACGAGCAACGGGACGAGCCCGCGTTCGAGGACGCGGACGTGGACCAGTACGATCGCCAGGCCGAGGCCGACGGTCACGCCGAGGAAGAACCCGAGGAACGCCTCGCGGAGGGTGAACAGGCCGGCACGGACCAGCGACGAGGCGTAGGTGTCGCCGGCGGCGTCGACCCCGAAGAACGCCGAGACGATCGTCCAGAGATGCGGCAGGTTGAGGTCGTTGACGGGCTTCCACGAGAACGGCGGCTGCCACACGACCTGCTCGCCCGATCGCCACGGGTCACCCGCGAGGACCTTCGCCAGCTCCCAGGTCACCAGGATGAAGACGACGACGCCGAGGAACCCGAGGACGGGACGCGCGCGGCGGGAGGTCCTCATCCGTCGATCCGACTCCTTCGTGCTGGCGGGCCGATTGTGGCAGAACCGCTTTCACGCCGGCGGGTGATCCGAGCGGAGGAAGCCGAGGACTCGGCGATCGAACTCCTCGGCCCGCTCCCACATGGGGTTGTGCCCGGCGCCGGGGATGATCGTCAAGGATGCGTCGGGGATCAGTGCGGCGATCTGCCGTCCGATCGTCGGCGAGCAGATCCCGTCATGCTCGCCCCACACCACCAGTGTCGGTGCCTCGACCGACGGGAGTTTCGCCTGCCAATCGTTCCCAAGCACCTCGACGGTGGCGCCCGCCATGCGGATGAGCCCCGATCGCCAGACATCACGCACCAGTACGGGGGCCATCGACGGAGCGCTCCATGGCAGCGTGGCGATCGCGCCGGTGATCCGGTGACGCCATGACGGGTCGAGGGCGATGAAGCCGGCGTCGACCAGGACGAGCCGATCGACGCGATCGGGATGGTCTGCGGCGATGCCGCCAGCCACGACGCCGCCCATCGAATGACCGATGAGGTGCGCTCGGTCGATCCCCACCTCGTCCATGAGATCGACGACCTGTGCCGGCACGTTCTCGAGCACGAACCGCGCATCCGGGCTGGTCCCACCGAATCCGGGCAGGTCGATCGCCGTGACCCGGAATGCGGTCGACAGGGCCGGGATGTTCTTTCGCCACCACGCCCAGGACGCCGCGAGGCCGTGGAGGAGGATCAGTGGCGGACCCTCCCCCGCGACGTGCGAAACGACCGGGCCGTGGCGAGTCGGGATCGCGGTGCGACCGGCTACGCGCCCGCGGTCAGCAACACCCGCACGCGACCCTTGGCGGTGGGATCGTCGACGATCGGGCGGTCAGCCATCCACGAGCGCACGACGTTGGCCAGTTGGTCCGGGTGCGAGAAGTTGATCGCGTGTGCGGCACCATCGATGACGACGGCCGTCACGTGCGGGAGGTTCGAGGCCTTCTCCAGCAACCAGGCCTCGTTGATCAGGGGGTCTCGAGAACCCATCACCGCGAGGACCGGCATGCGCATGCCCGCCAACCGCCGTGCCGTCGGGTAGTGGAGCATCGACTTGAGCAGGTCGATCGAGGCGATCGGCCCGTAGCGGAAGTAGTCCTCGGTCGCGATCGGCGCCATGCCCAAGGGTTCACGCATCGCCGCCAGGATCAACTGGCGTACGCCGCGTCGGACCGGGACGTTGTATTCGCCGCCAGCGGGCCCGACGAAGATCGCCCGATCCACTCGGTCCGGAAAGTGGTCGACGAATTCGCCGATGATCGGACAGCCCAGGGAATTCCCGAGCAGGGTGGCTCGCTCGACGCCGACGTGATCGAGGAATCGGCCGAGCGCGTCCGCCAGTGCGGGGATGTCGTACGGCTTGGGAGGCCGCTGACTCCGGCCGAATCCTGGCAGGTCCGGGACATAGGTCCGGAACTCGGGCGCGAGCCGCCAGGCGGTCGGCATGAGGTACCGCCCCGAGATCGCGAACCCGTGGATGTGGACCATGACCGGCGCGTCGGCTGGCGGTGCCGGCTCCGCGTTCGTCCGGTAGAGGAAGGACCGACCATCGAGGGTCGTCCGAACCTCCTTGAGACTGACCGGGTCGTCGTTCATGACGAGGCCTCCGCTACCCGACCGCCTGGTCCGCGATGTCGAGCGCGCGATCGATGATCTCGAAGCCGTCGGCGAGCTGCGCCTCGGTGATGCACAGCGGCGGGTTCGTGTGGATGGAGTTGTTGGCGATCATCGTGTACAGGCCGGCCTCGCGGAGCGCCTTGCCGATCGCCTTCATCTCGTCCGACGTCCCGTTGAACGGCGTGAGCGGGGTCCACGGATCGCGGCTGCGGACGAGGTCGAGGATCCCGAACAGACCCAGGTTGCGATGGGCGCCCACGGACGGGTGCTTCGCCGCCAGCCGCTCGTGGTGCGCGCGCATGACGGGCCCGAGCGCGGCCGCGTGCTCGATGAGGCCGTCCTCCTCGTACACGCCGATGGTGGCCAGGGCGGCGGCCAGGCTGACCGGGTGACTGCTGTAGGTGAGGCCGCCGTAGAACATCTTGTCCTGGAAGACCTCGGCCACGGACGGGCGCATCGCGACCGCGCCGAGCGGGAGATAGCTCGACGTCAGGCCCTTCGCCATCGTCATCAGGTCCGGTGTGACGTCCCAGTGGTCGATCGCGAACCAGCGCCCGGTCCGTCCGAACCCGGCCATCACCTCGTCGGCGACCATGAGGATCCCGTGCCGGTCGCAGATCTCGCGGACGCCCTGGAGGTAGCCGTCGGGCGGGATGAGGATGCCGTTCGTGCCGACGATCGTCTCCAGGAAGACCGCGGCGATCGTGTGGGGCCCCTCGTAGCGGATGACGTCCTCGAGGCCCTCCAGGCTCTCCGCGACGGGACGCGGCTCGGCCTCACCCCAGCGATGCGTGTCGGGGTAGCGCACGACGCCGACGAGCCCCGGCTCGTTCGCCCAGCGGCGCGGGTCGCCGGTCAGCGTCATCGCGCCGAGCGTGGCCCCGTGGTACGAGCGGTAGCGGGCGAGGACCTTGTACCGGCCGGTCGCGTGCCGCGCGAACTTGATCGCGTTCTCCACGGCCTCGGCCCCGCCGAGCGTGAAGAAGACCTTGTCCATGTCGCCGGGCAGGATCTCGGCGAGCTTCGCCCCGAGCCTCGCGCGGATCTCGGTCGCGAACGCCGGCTGCACGTACTGGAGCTTGAGTGCCTGCTCGTTGATCGCGTCGATGACGCGCCGGTCGCCGTGGCCGATGTTGACCGACATCAGCTGGCTGTTGAAGTCGATGATCCGCTGGCCCTCGGGGGTGTAGAGGTAGATCCCCTCGGCGTGGTCGATCGCGATCGGGTCGACGGCCGCCTGGACGGACCAGGAGAAGATCGTGTGCTGCTTGGCGAGCGCGGCGATCTCCGCGCTGGTCATCGTGCCGGGAGCGGTGCTGGTGCCCATGGATCACCTCGGGACGGGCGCGGGGACGGTCGGGGTCGGGGCTCGGTACCGAGGATTACAGCACAACGACCGGGTGCCGAAACGGTCGCGAGAGCGGTCGACCCTCCGTGCGCCGGCATGGACGGCCGGGCGACGCTCTACACTCGCATCCCGACAGACAACGAAGGAGCCGAACCCTTGACCAGCGGCGCCGATAACGCTGAGCCAGCGGTACCGACGGAGCGAGACCGGGCCCGACCGCTCGGGATCGTCCTGCTGGTCGGGTTCCAGATCCTTAACGTCGCCGCGACCCTGCTGGCCACGGCCGGCCTCCTCGGGCCGCGGACCGGCAGTATCGTCGCCGTCCTGGGCCACGACAGCCCGATCGTGAACGGCCTGGTCATCGCCGTCGCCGTGCTGACGGTCATCGGCGCGATCGGCCTGTGGCGTCTCCAGCGGTTCGGCTGGTACACGATCATGCTCCTGACGGGCTTCGGGCTCACGGTCCAGATCGCGTTCTACATCTGGGCGACCGCCAACTTCGTCAACATGGCGATCTTCGTGATCTCCGCCTTCTACCTCAACCAGCACGACGTGAAGTCGGTCTTCCTTGAGGCGCCGGCGGAACCGGAGAGCGTCGTGCTTGCGGTCGAGGAGGACGATCAGCGATGACCGAGGACCGCGACGGCGGCGCGATCGCGAGCTCGTCCGACATCGACCTGCTTCGAACGTTTGAGCCGGTCGTCCGCTACACCCAGGGCGAGCTCTTCTTCCCCGCGGCGGTCGAGTCGTATATCCCCGAGTGCGATCTCTTCGTCGGTCGATCCGAGCGGGACCGACGACTCCTCGTCCCGTACGGGGAACTGACCGAGGAGCGGCTCGTCTCGTACACCGCTCCGCCAGGCGAGACCCTGTCGATGCGGCTCGCCCAGAATCAGCTCGGTGGCCTGGATCTCGCCCGTTGGAACCGGCGGCCGGACCGCCCCGAATTCCACGCACCCAGCCGCCTGGCGCGCGTCGGCATCTTCGCCCGCCTGGTCGACACGGCCTTCACGGCGTCGCTCCTGCTCCGAGGCACCGTCCCGGGCGGGACCACGGCGGCCGCCCATCTCAAGTACGAGAAGGTCCGGCAGACCGACCCGCGGTATGTCTACCACGGGCGCGTCCTTCGGTCAGATGGCTGGATCGTCCTCCACTACATGTACTTCTACTTCATGAACGACTGGCGTTCCACGTTCTCCGGCGCGAATGATCACGAGTCGGACCTCGAGCAGGCATTCGTCTTCCTCGAGGAGGCGCCGGACGGGGTCCACCCGGTCTGGTTCGCCTGTGCGGCACACGATTACTCCGGTGACCAGCTCCGCCGTCGCTGGGACGACCCGTACCTGGTCAGGGTCGGCGACCACCCGGTGATCCACGCGGGCGCTGGCTCGCACGCGGCCTACTTCGAGTCCGGCGAGTACATGACCGCAGCGCCATTGCCGGCCGCGCGGCGATTGCGTGGCCTCCTCGAGGCGGCACGGTCGTTCTGGCGCGACACGCTTCGGCAGCCGGATCCGGGCGACCTTGCGACCTCGCTCGAGCGCGCGCTGAGCATCCCGTTCATCGACTACGCCCGCGGCGACGGGCTGCACATCGGCGGCGACAGCGACGCGGAGTGGTCGCCCGTCCTCATCGACGATACGGTCCCCTGGGTGGACGGCTACCGCGGCCTGCTGGGTCTGGACACCTTCGACCGGTTCGCCGGCGAGCGGGCGCCGGCGGGGCCGAAGTACACGCGTTCCGGAACGGCTCGCCAGTCCTGGAACGATCCGATCGGTTGGGCCGGGCTGGCGAAGACCGCACCGCCGCACCGGATGCCCGCCGCCCTCGAGTCGCGCCTCACCGAGCTCGAGGCGGACCTCGCCAAGCTCCGGGCCGAGAACGACGCGGCGGCGGCTTCGCTCGACGGGTTCGACCTCGAGGTCCGGGCGCTCGCGACCGATCAGAGCTTCGCCTCGATCCATCAGACCCGTGCGGCCGAGCTCGCGCAACGCGAGTCGGTGGTCAACGCCGGACGATCGAACGAAGCGGTCCTCTCGGACACGATCCTGGCTAGTCGGCGCGAGCTCGAGCGGTTGCGAGCCGGCGACCTGGGCGACCCGCGCGCCCACCTCCATGGCGACCATCACCCGGTCCCACCCGAGATGACCCGTTACGGGAGGGTCGTCGAGATCTGGGCCGCGATCAGCATCAGCCTGGTCCTGGTCGGGGCGGTCGCCGTCGTGTGGCTGACCCCGGTACCCTGGTACATGGCCCTGGCCGCGGCCTTCGTGGTCTACGCCGTCCTGGAGGCGGCGTTTCGGCGGCGACTCACCACCATGCTCCTCCGGACCACCCTGGTCCTGGCGGGGTTCGGCGCCTTGATCCTGCTCTACGAGTTCACGACGCCACTCGTCATGGCGGCGATCATCGGCCTCGCGGCCCTGACGCTCTTCGACAACGTTCGGGAGATCCGTCGCAGCTAGGGCGCGAGCTGCTCGGCCGCCGAGCCCTCATCCGGCGCGCCCGATGATCCGCAACGCACCCGGGCGGACCCGCGCCTCGAGCCACCCCGGCGGGTGGTGGTCGCCGTCGACCTCGATGGGCTGGCCGGGATCGGCCTCGATGCGCACGACCTCGACCGGCCGACGCACGACGCTGTCGTTGAGGTCCGCGGTCTCGAAGAGCAGCCGTGCCGCGCCGTGCAGTCCGGCCAGGGCATGGCCGCCGCCGACGACGAGCAGGTCGAGGCGGCCGTCGGCAGGGTCGATCCGACGACGCGGGCCGATCCGGCCCGGGACGAGCTCCCCGGCGTTGGCCACGAGCGCGAGGTAGCCGGGCATGTCGATCCGGTCCCCGTCCGCGACGATGTGGAAGTCCGCCCGAGTGAGGCGAGTCAGCTCCCGGACCGCTGCCCCCACGTACGCCCCGAACCGCATCCGGCGCTTCCACTCGTGCTCCGCGGCGGCCATGATCCGGGCGTCCAGGCCCATGCCGCAGGCCACGAGGAACACGGTCTCGCCATCGGGCTCGGCTGTGCCGACCGTCCCCCAGCGGGCTTCACCGAGGTCCATCGTCCGAGGCTGGCCGTGCCGGATCGCCTCGAGGGCCGGCTTGATGCCCCCGATGCCGAGGGAACCGGCGAGCACGTTCCCCGTCCCTCCGGGGACCACGGCCAGGGGCGTCTGGCGCCCGGCCAACGCGGCGGCCGCCTGGCGGATGGTGCCGTCGCCCCCGACCGCGACGATCAAGGGCGCTGCGTCCACGGCCGCCGCCAGGGCCGTGTGGGCGTCGGCCAGCGACCCCGACTCGATGCGCGGCACCCGGCCGGTCCTCGCGCGGACGGCGCGGGCGACGGCGTCGACGACCTCCGCCCGGCGGGCGGCATCGTGGAGGCGGGCCGCTCGCGGGTTGACGATGACGAGGGGTGCGGCCGCATCGGCCGGGTCCGGGAATGTGAGGCTGGACATCACCGCGATCGTAGACGGGTCGACGCGGATCCGGGCGTCGATGGGCCGAAATGAGCACGATCCCGGCATCGCGGGTAGACTGCGCCGCGCCGACCGGCCTCCAGGTCAGATGGGATCGACAACTCAAGAGCCCCGCCACGCACGGCTCCGCGAGTCGTCTCCGGCATCGACCACATGCCACCCCGGGCCCCCCAGCCCGCCCCTCCCTCGATCCGTTCGTCCTTCACCGTGCGCGTCCGCGGGCTCCGATCAAACCGCCGTCGCCCCCCAGGGCGGCGCGCTGGCAGGAAGGAACTCCATTGCGAACCCGCCCGCTGGGCGCACGAGCGTTCATCACCACCGCCCTCACCGGGGCGATCCTCTTCTCCGTGGCCGCCGCGTCCCCGATGATCGCGGCCGAGCCGACCGACCCGTCGACCTCCGTCGAGGCGCCCGTCTTGACCCCGGCGCCGACCGCGACCGAGCCGACGACCGACGTCGCCGCCGACCCGGCACCGACCACGGACCCGACTCCCGCCCCTGACGCGACACCCGCCGCAGACGTCGCCTCCGCTGCGGTGCCGGCACCGGCCGTCGTCCGACCGAAGACCACCGAGGCACGCCAGATCATCGCCATCGCCCGACGCCAGATCGGCGACCCATGGCGCCACGGCGCCCGCGGCCCGCGATCGTTCGACTGCTCCGGTCTCGTGATCTACGCCTTCAAGAAGGCCGGCGACGCGAAGGCGGTCGGGCGTGGCCACCTGGCCTCGGCCCGGGCGCTGTATCGCTGGTACAAGGCCCGTGGCCTGGCCAGCCGGCACGACCCCAAGATCGGCGACCTCGTCATCTGGGGCGGCGGCACGCACGTCGGGATCTACATCGGCAAGGGCAAGGCGATCAGCACCCTGACGTCCGGCGTCCGCATCCACCGGGTGCATGCGGTGACCGCCCGGTTCACGGCGTACCTCCACACCGGCATGTGGAAGAAGCTCTCGAGCTGACCCTGAGCGCGGCCGTCTAGCCGTCGACGGCCGCGAGCACCCGCAGGATCGCCTCGGCGGATCGGTCGATGTCTTCCTCGGTCGTCCGCCATCCGGAGACCGAGACGCGCATCGCGGCCCGGCCCTGCCAGACGGTCCCGCCCAGCCAGCACGTGCCGTCGCGCTGCACGCCGTCCACCACGGCGCGAGTCCGTGCGTCTCCGGCCGTCCCGTCCGGGTCGGCGGCATCCCCGTCGAAGCGGACGAGGACCTGGTTCAGCACGACGTCGTTGAGGACCCGGACCCGCGGCGCCTCGCTGAGCCGAGCCGCGATGCGCCGCGCCAGCGCGCAGTCGCGCTCGATCAGGTCCACGACGCCGCTGCCGTCCCATGGAGCGGAGGGCGGCGAGGACCGTGAACCCGCGCGCTCGTCGCGACGACTCCGGGGACCCAGTTGTAGGGATCGCGCTCGCCGCCGGTGGTCTCGACGTAGTACGCCGCCCCGAGCGTCATCGACGCGTGGTGGGCCGCGGCGTCGCGCACGAACACGAGGCCCGAGTCGTAGGGCACGTTCAGCCACTTGTGCGCGTCGGTCGACCAGGAATCCGCTTCGAGCGATCCGGCCATCCGGTCCTGCATCGATGGCACGGCCGCCGCCCAGATCCCGAACGCGCCGTCGACGTGCACCCAGGCGCCGCGCGCATGGGCGATCGGGACGATGGTCTCGAACGGGTCGTAGGCGCCGGTGTTCACGTTGCCGGCCTGCGCACAGACGATGACCGGCCCATCGATGGTGTCGAGCTCGGCCGCGAGCGCATCCGGCCGCATCCGTCCCTGGTCGTCCGCCGCGACGATCCGGACCCGGTCCCCTTCCCGTCCCATGCCCAGCATCTGGAGCGAGGCGTACACGGTCACGTGCGTCCCCGCGTGCGTGACGACCGTCAGATCCGGCGCGCCCTGGAGCCCGAGCCGCTCGACGTCCCAGCCGACCCGCGCCATGACCGCGTGCCGCGCCGCCGCCAGCGCCGTGAAGTTCGCCATCGTCGCACCGGTCACGAACCCGACGCTCGTGCCCGCGGGCAGACCCAGCAGGTCGACGAGCCAGCCCGCCGCGACTTCCTCCGCGACGGCGGCGGCCGGCGAGATGGCATAGAGGCCGGCGTTCTGGTCCCAGGCGCTCGTCATCCAGTCCGCCGCGAGCGCCGCCGGCACCGCGCCACCGATGACGAAGCCGAAGTACCGCGGCCCGGCGCTCGCGATGAGCCCCGCATCGGCGCTCGACACGAGCCACTCGAGGACGGCCGAGGGGTCGGTCGGGTCATCCGGGAGCGGGCCGCCCAGGGCCGCCCGCAACGTCGGCAGGTCGACGGGTCGGCCGACCGGCCGGTCGTCGAGCGACGCGAGGTACTCGGTCGCGAGCTCGGTCGTCCGACGCAGCAGGTCGGCGGGGACGGGATCGTCAGGCATCGGACCTCCGGGGGCTCGCAACAGGCCACGTGGCAGGCGCTCAGGGTACCGCCAAGTGCTACCGTGATGGTCCGACCACGAGGAGCATCGGCCATGGATCACGCGGCATTCCAACGGTGGCTCGAGCGCTATATCGATGCGTGGCGGCTGCTCGATCCGGTCGCCATCGGCGATCTCTTCAGCGCCGACGTCCGCTACGCCTTCGACCCCTTCGAGGAGGCGGTCACCGGTCGAGCGGCGATCGTCGCGTCGTGGCTCGCTGACCCGGATGCGCCCGGGTCGTGGGCCGCGGACTACGAGGTACTCGCCATCGATGGCGACGCGTGCGTCGCCCATGGGCGGACCCGCTACCTGACCGACGATCGCAAGGCCGTGGACCGCGAGTTCGCCAACATCTTCGTCTGCCGCTTCGATGACGAGGGCCGCTGCCGCGAGTTCACCGAGTACTACATGCGGCGCCGTCCGGAGGCCATCCCGGACTGACCGGCCCGGGTCGCGGAGCGCCTTCCACCCGGTGTACCCTCAGCGCCCGAAACCCCATCGAGCCAGCCCCGCGAGGTGATCGTCCATGGCGCGAATCGTCCGAGGCGCGCTGGTCCAGGCGAGCTGGACCGGCGACAAGGAATCGATGATCCAGAAGCACGAGGCCTACGCGCACGACGCGGCCAAGGCCGGTGCCCAGGTCGTCCTGTTCCAGGAGCTGTTCTACGGGCCGTACTTCTGCCAGGTCCAGGACGCGCAGTACTACAGCTACACCGAGCTGATCCCCGACGGCCCGACGACGAAGCGGATGCAGGCGCTCGCCAAGGAGACCGGCATGGTCGTCGTGGCGCCGATGTACGAGGAGGACGAGCAAGCCTCCGGCATCTACTACAACACGGCCGCGATCATCGATGCCGACGGCAAGTACCTCGGCAAGTACCGCAAGACGCACATCCCGCACGTCAAGGGCTTCTGGGAGAAGTTCTACTTCCGGCCCGGGAACCTCGGCTACCCGGTCTTCGAGACGGCCGTCGGCAAGGTCGGCGTGTACATCTGCTACGACCGACACTTCCCCGAGGGGGCGCGGGCACTCGGGCTCAATGGCGCCGAGATCGTCTTCATCCCGTCGGCGACGTCGCGCGGGCTGTCGGAGTACCTGTGGCGGATCGAGCAGCCGAGCCACGCGGTCGCGAACGGCTACTACGTCGGCACGATCAACCGGGTCGGCGTCGAGGCCGACTACGGCGACGACGACTTCTACGGCCAGAGCTACTTCGTCGACCCGCGCGGGCAGTTCGTGGGTGACGTCGGCTCGGCCCACGACGAGGAGTTGATCGTCCGCGACCTCGACATGGACAAGATCATGGAGGTCCGGAACACCTGGCAGTTCTATCGGGACCGCCGCCCTGACGCATATTCGGACCTCACGCGCCCGTAGAACGCGCTATCATCCGCGCCGGCTCGGCCGTCTGGAGGAGGACGGCCGAGCCGCTTCGTTCCAGGGCTGGAGGCCGACCGCCGATGCAGTTCGGATTCACGCTCAAACCGGAGCACTCCATCGAGCGCACGCTCGCGCTGACCCGGCAGGCGGAGGCCGCGGGCTTCGACTACGGCTGGCTCTTCGACTCGCACGTCCTCTGGCGGGATCCGTACCCGCTGCTCACGCTCATGGCCGGTGCGACGACACGCCTGCGCCTCGGGACCTGCGTCACGAACCCGGGCACCCGCGAGCCCACGGTCACGGCGTCGTCGCTCGCGACGCTCGACGAGATCTCCGGCGGCCGGATGGACCTCGGCATCGGCCGGGGTGATTCCGCCCGGCGCGTGCTCGGCAAGCCGCCCATCACGATGGCCAACACGGAGGAGGCGATCCGGGTCATCCGGGCGCTCGTCGCGGGCGAGCCCGTCACGTACGAGGGAACCGAGCTCGAGTTCCCGTGGACCACCGGCTGGACGCTCCCCGTCTGGGTCGCGGGCTACGGCCCGATGGCGCTCGCGATGACGGGGCGCGTCGCCGACGGGATCATCCTCCAGCTCGCCGACCCGGACCTGATCCGCTGGTTCACGGGCCAGGTGCGGGACGCCGCCACGGCCGCCGGTCGCGATCCCGCATCGATCAAGGTCCAGGCCGCGGCCCCGGCGCACGTCGGGCCGCGCGACGTCGGGCGCGCGCGGACTCGCTGGTTCCCCGCCCTCGTCTCGAACCACGTGGTCGACCTGGTCAACAAGTACCCGCGCGACCAGCTGCCGGAGTCGTTGACCGGGTACATCACGGACCGCGAGGGGTACGACTACCGACATCACGCCGAGGTCGGCTCGAGCAACGCCGGTTTCGTGGGCGACGAGGTCATCGATCGCTTCTGCATCCTCGGCTCGGTCGCCGAGCACGTCGACAAGCTCCACGAGCTCGCCGACGCCGGCGTGGACCAGTTCAACCTCTACCTGATGAACGGCGACGAAGAGGCCCAGCTGGAGATCTACGGTCGCGACGTGATCCCGGCGATACGGCCCTAGGGCACACTGTCCGCAGGGGAACCCCATGGGGGGAGCGGATGTCAGCGATCGAGATCGGGGTCATCGACGTCGTGTGGTCCGGCCCGGCGCAGGCTCGGGTGACCGGATGACCGGCTGGCGCGAGCTGCTCGCCCTGAGCCGCCCGCGATCGTGGGTCGAGACGGGACTCCCCTTCTTCGCGGCCGCCTTCGCGGTCGAGCGCGGCCTGACGGTCGCGATCGTCCTGGGGACGGTCTACTTCCTCGGGCCGTACGGCCTGCTCCTGCACGGCCTCGACGAGCTCGGCCGCGAACCCACCAGCGACGCCCGGCCGGGCGACGGCGTCGCGGGTGATGCGGCCGGGGGGCCGGCGGCACCGTCGGATCGCCGAGGGACCATCCGCCTCGCCATCGCCGCCACGAACCTGGCGTTCCTCGTCGTGATCGTGCTCTTGAGCGGAGCGGCGGCCGGCGTCGGGTTCGCGCTGGCCGTCCTCGTGGCGATCGTGGCGACGACGCCGCCGCTGCGGACGAACGCGCGTCCGGTGGCCGACGTGGTCACCGACGCCGCGCGCGTCGTCGTGCCGGCCGCCTGCGGCTTCCTCGTGGCGGGACTGACCGTCGGCGCGCTCCCGTGGCTCGCGCTGCTGGCGTTCTTCGCCTGGGCCCTCGCTTCCTCGGCCCTCGGGACGATCGCCCGGCGCACCGTTGATCTCGCCGCTGGGCGGGTGTCCAGCGCCACGGCCTTCGGGGCACGGGCGACCGCCCTCGGCGTCCTCGTGGCGTACGTCGTCGCGGCCGCGGTCAGCGCGACGTCCGGCCAGGTCGGCGCGCTCGTCGCCCTGGCGCTCGACCTGTACCTCCTGCTGCCCGCGATGGTCCTGCTCGCCGATCGACACGAGCCGGCGACCATCGACGCGGCCGCCCATCGGGCGTGGGCGGGTCTGCGCGGCCTCAACGTCCTGGTCGGGCTGTGGATCGGTCTGCTGTTCCTGCGCGACTGGGATGTGCTGGGCTTCTCGTCATGGGAGATCGCGGTCATGACCACGACCGCGGTCGTGGCGTACACGCTGGCCAACGTCATCGCCATCCGGGTCGCGACGCGCCGCCGGCGCGCCAGGAAGGCGGCCGACGACGACGCGATCGAGGCCCTGACGGTCGTCGTCCCGTGTCGCGACGAGGCCGGTCACCTGGACGAAACGATCGCGTCGCTCCTCGCGCAGACCTACGCGGACGCGACGATCCTCGTCGTCGATGACGGGTCGTCGGACGGCACGGCCGATATCGCCGCAGAGCTCCTGGGTGGCGACGGCCAGGTGGTGGTCGCGCCGGCGAAACCGGACGGCTGGACCGGCAAGGCCTGGGCCTGCCAGGTCGGCGCGAACGCCTCGACCGGCGACCTCCTCCTGTTCATCGATGCGGACACGGCCCTGGTGCCGGTCGCCGTGCGGATCCTGGTCGAGCAGCTGCATGCTCGCCGGCTCGACCTGCTCTCCGGCCTGACGCGCGACGCGATGCCGACGAGAGGCGCCCGAGCGTCGATCCCCGGGTTCGCCCTGCTGCTGTTCGGGTTCGTCCCGATCTGGCTCGCCGGCCTCACCCGGGGTCGGCTCGTCGGCGCGGCCTTCGCCTATGGCCCGCTCATGCTGGTGCGCCGCGACGCCTACGAGGCGACCGGCGGTCATGCGGCCGCGCCGGCGACCCTTCGCGACGACATCGACATGGCGCAACGGTTCGCGCGGGCCGGGCGGCGAGTCGGCACGGCCCACGCGGTGGACCTCGGCTGGACGCGGCACGACATCGATGCCGAGCCGGTCATCGGCAACTGGCGGCGGGTCTTCCTGCCCTATGCCGGCGGGTCCCTCGCGCTCGCGATCGCGACGGTCCTCGCCGAGACCGTGGCGTACGTCGTCCCGTTCCTCCTGCCGGTCATCGCCCTCGTCTCCGGCGTCGCATCCCGGACGCTGGTCGCCTCGTTCGTCCCGTTGCTGCTGTTGCTGGCGATGCGCGTCAGCCTCGCGTTCACCCGACGCCAGCCGGCCGCCACGATCCTGTGGCATCCCGTGACGATCGGCCTCACGCTCCTCGGACAGCTCGCCGGTCTCGTCGACCACGTGATCGGGCGGTCACCGCGGTGGCGGGGACGCGTCATCAACCGCTCCGGACCGACAGCCGCCGCGCCGACGAGCGAGGGGATGGAGGTCGTCTGAGACGGTCGTACGTGGTGCGGCGGCGCACCGTTCGACGCGGCATCCCCGTGGCCGTGCACGATGCCGGACGCGGATGGCCCGGATGTCAGGCTGGCGCCCGGTACCCGAGACCGAGGACGATGCCCGTCCGACCATGACGGGCGACGCGTGGAGGCGTGGCCGAGGGCGGATCGATGGAGGTTGTCGCATGCTCCGACGACGGGATGGCCGCGACCCCTGGTGGGGCCTCGAAGGGACCGGGGCGAAGCGCACGCGTCGACGCGTGCAAGCCGAAAGCGTGTTCGCGGTCGGGATGGCCATCGCCGCCTGCGGGTTGGTGGCCGCCGTGTGGCTGCGCCAGCTCGCGCCGCTCGCCCACCAACTCGGGCTCGCCTGAGCGACCGACCCCCGCCGGACTCGGCGGTTCGCCTACCATCAACCTCCTGACCGACCGACGCCTGTCGCCCAGGAGGGATCGATGCGCACGCTCATCACCAACGGCTCGATCGTCACGGCCGATGGCACGTACCACGCGGACGTCCTCGTGGACGGCGAGCGCATCGACGCGATCGGCGCCGACCTGGCGGGACACGGCACGACCGCGGACGAGACGATCGACGCCGCAGGCAAGTACGTGATCCCCGGTGGGATCGACGTCCACACGCACATGGAACTGCCGTTCGGCGGGACCTTCGCCAAGGACACCTTCGAGACCGGGACCAGGGCCGCGGCGTTCGGCGGCACCACCTCGATCGTCGACTTCGCGGTCCAATCGCGTGGCGCGTCGCTCCGGGCCGGCCTGGATGCCTGGCACGCCAAGGCCGAGGGCAACGCGGTCGCCGACTATGGGTTCCACATGATCATGAGCGACGTCAACGACGACACGCTCGCCGAGATGGACACGCTCGTCGCCGAGGGCGTCCCCGACTTCAAGCTCTTCACGGCCTACCCGGGCGTCTTCTACAGCGACGACGGGGCGATCTTCCGGGCGATGCAGCAGACCGCGAAGAACGGCGGCCTGATCATGATGCACGCGGAGAACGGCATGGCCATCGACGTCGTCGCGGCCCAGACCGTCGCCGCGGGCACCACCGACCCGATCGGCCACGGCCTCGCCCGCAAGGCCGTCTTCGAAGGCGAGGCGACGAACCGGGTCATCCGCCTGGCCGAGGCCGCCGGCGTGCCCGTCTATATCGTCCACCTGTCGGCGCCCGACGCCCTCGCGGAAGTCCGGGCGGCGCGCGACCGCGGGACCCAGGCGTTCGCCGAGACCTGCCCGCAGTACCTGTTCCTGTCGCTCGACGACCTCGGCAACGGCTTCGAAGGCGCGAAATTCGTCTGCTCGCCGCCGCTCCGCCCGAAGGCGGTCTGGGACGACCTGTGGGTCGGGCTCGTGAAGGACGACCTCCAGCTCGTCTCCACCGACCATTGCCCGTTCGACTTCCACGGGCAGAAGGATCTGGGCCTCGGCGACTTCCGCAAGATCCCCAACGGCCTGCCCGGCGTCGAGGACCGCGTGGACCTGCTCCACGACGGCGGCGTGGTGGCCGGGAAGATCACCCGCGAGCGCTGGGTGGAGATCATCTCGACCGCACCGGCCAAGCTCTTCGGGATGTACCCGACCAAGGGGGCCATCGCCGTCGGCTCGGATGCGGACCTCGTGGTCTACGACCCGGCCCGCCGGCACACGATCTCGGCCTCGACGCACCACATGGACGTGGACTACTCGTGCTACGAGGGCCGCACGGTCCAGGGCGGCAGCGACATCGTGATGAGCCGCGGCAGCGTCATCGTCCGGGACGGCGAGTTCACCGGCCGCAAGGGCCACGGCAAGTTCATCAAGCGCGCCCCGGCCGGCTACGCTCGCAGCCACTGACCGCCGGCCCTCGCCGGATGACGTCACCCGTCCGCCGCCTCCGGATCCCGGCCGACCTCGGCCGTCTTGCGGACGTCCGCGCGCTGGTCCGCGAAGCCGCACACGCCGCCGGGGCGGCGCCCGATAGCGTCGACGACCTGGTCCAGGCCGTGGATGAGGCCGCCACGAACACGATCGTGCACGGGTTCGCCGGGCGCCCGGGGTGGCTCGAGGTCTCGCTCGAGGTCGACGGGCCGGGGGTCGTGGTCACGCTGGAGGACGACGCGCCGACCTTCGATCCCACGGCCGTGCCCGAGCCGGACATGCGCGTCCCGGCGCTCGTCCGGGGTCCGGGCGGCATGGGCGTCCACCTCATGCGGCTGGCGACCGACACCCTAGACTATCGACCACGCGACGGCGGTGGCAACGTCCTGACCCTCACACGATCGCTGGACCCACGACCGAAGGAGGATGGCTAGATGGCATTGCAGACGACGGTCGAGCAGGCCGACGGCCGCGTCCCCGTCACGATCGTCGCGCTCGACGGCGAACTGGACGCCACCAGCTACGAGGGCGTCATCGACACGGTCCGCGGCGTGTACGAAGCGGGCGGCCGTGATCTTCTCCTGGACCTCACGAACCTGTCGTTCATCTCGAGCTCCGGCCTCGTCGCGCTGCACTCGAGCCTGCGGCTCATGCGGGGCGAGGCGCCGCCGGACCCCGAATACGGCTGGGCCGCGATCCGGGCGATCGGTGACGAGGTCGACAGCGGCGCGGCCCAGACCAACGTGCGACTGTGCGGGACGCAGGACGGCGTCCAGAAGGTGCTCGATCGCACGGGCATGGGCCATCTCTTCCCGTCGCACCCGGATCGCGCCTCGGCGATCGCGGCGTTCTGACCTCGGTGGGGCGCCGGGCTCGGTGACCACCGCACGCTCGCTGGAGCCGCGCCGCCTCGAACGGATCCTCGCGCCGTGGGCGTCCGATCGCGACGGTCCGAGCGTGGCCATCGAGGACCCGGGCGGCGCCGTCATCGCTGGCGCCGCGGGCCCTGCCGACGCCTCCCCGGGCGGTCCCCTCGCATCCGCACCCGCGATCCGCGCCGACGTGGTCGTCGACGGCGTCGTGGTCGCGCGGGTGGTCGCGACCGGACCCGCCGTGGCCGATCCGCGGATCCGCGCGGCGATGGCGTCCCTTGCGGTCGCCGTCGGCGAACTCGTGTCGGAAGCCGACGCCCATCGGTCGACGGAGCGCGTCCTCGACGACCTGCGCGCCGCGACGACGGCTGAGACGCTCGGGACCGACGCTGCCGAACTGGCCAAGGGTCGCCGGCAGCAGCGCAGCCTGCTGTCCCTCGTCGCGCCGGATGTCCCGGGCTACGACCTGGCCAGCCACTACGCCGCCGCTCGCGAGATCGGGGGCGACTTCTTCGAACTGTTCCGCCTCGCCCGTCGCGGCCACCCGCTCGGGATCGTGATCGCCGACGTGACGGGCAAGGGCCTCGACGCGGCCCTGCTGATGGCGTTCGCCAGGCCCGTCATCCACAGCGCCCTCGAGGGCGCCCGCGGACCGGCGGAGGCCCTGGAACGGACCAACCGCGTGCTGGTCGGGGAGCGGCGCGGCACGCTGTTCATCACGGCGCTCTGCGCGGTCCTCGAGCCGCGCCACGGCCGGGTCCGGATCGCCGACGCCGGGCACGAGCCGCCATGGCTCATCCCGGCCGACGGCGGCCCCCTCCGCACCGTCGGGGATCCCGGGGTGCTGCTCGGGGCCTTCGCGTCGGTCGACGCCCCGGAGACCGAGGCGATCCTCGAGCCCGGGGACGTCCTGCTGTTCTACACCGACGGGGTGACGGACGCCGTCGGGCCGACGGGCGAGCGGTTCGGCGACGAGCGGCTGGTCGCGACGCTCGCGGCCGCCCGTGGCGGCACCGCCCACGACGTCGTGGCGGCCGTCCGGGACGCGGTGGTGGCGTTCCAGGCGGATGCCGAGCCGGCCGACGACGTGACGATCGTCGCGGTGGGACGCCGGCGAGGACCTAGCCGATCGTCGGGCGGCTCATCCGGCGCCGGTACTGTTCGTTGAAGTCGAACAGGAAGCGGTCCTTGCGCGGGTAGACGCCGCGCTTGTACGAGCGCGAGCCCACGCCGGTCTGCGCCCGCGAGCAGACGGCCCAGTCCTGCTGGGAGATCAGGTCCCAGAGCTCGACCACGGGCTCGGGCGCGAAGTCCGCGGCGGCGATCGTCTCGGGCCGGAACAGGAACTCGGAGACCACGGTCGTGTGCCCGGCACCACTCGGGTAGGCGATGTAGTACATCGCGCAGTCCGGGTGCAGGTTGAGCATCAGGTTCGGGAACTGGAACGTGCCGTAGTACATGCCGTAGTCATCGGGCCGCAGGTCGGGCAGCTTCGGAAGCGACGACTGCCCGCTCTTCGTGAAGGACGTCGCCCCCTCGATCATCCAGTTCCCGTCGTCGCGGGTCTCCTCGTCCCAGACCTCGCCGAACCGGTAGAGCGGCACCACCTGCACGAGCTCGGGATGGATCGTCGGACAGTGCAGGCACTCGTTGTAGTTCTCGACGACGATCTTCCAGTTGGCCTGGACCTCGTAGACGAGGCGAACGCCGATGCGCATCTCGTCGAGCCGGTAGCGGTCGAAGTTCGTGATGCTCTCGGTCCCGTCGCGGAGATCCTCCAGGAGCGGCCGTGGCGTCCCCTCGGTCAGGTTGACGAAGAGGAACCCGCCGTAGGTGTCCACCGCGACGGCGTGGAGCGGGTAGTCCCCCCGGAGGAAGGCCTCGTCCTCGTCGACGTTCGGCGTCCCGACGAGGCGGCCGTCGAGGTCGTAGGACCAGGCGTGGTACGGGCACTTGAAGACCTTGCTGACGTGCCCGCAGGCCGGCTCGTCGTCCAGCAGCTTCGTCCCGCGATGGGCGCAGACGTTGTAGAAGGCCCGGATCTCGCCGTCGCGGTTGCGCGTGATGAAGATCGACTCCCCGGCGATGTCGCGGACGAGGTAGTCGCCGGCGGTCGGGATCTCCTCGGCTCGCCCCGCGCACACCCAGCCGCCCCACCAGACGTGTTCGCGCTCCTCGGCGAACACCGTCTCGGTGGTGTAGTCGGTGCCGGCAAGCGTGGGCTGCGGGCGCCAGGGCCCGCGAAGGTGCGCCTTGGCCGCGGCGACGTCGCTCGGTCGTGAGGTGGTCTGCGTCATCGTCGGCCGATGATAGGGCACCGAGGCCGTTCGTCGGCCGCGGTGGACCGACCTGGACCGGCCCGTGCGACGACGTTCAGGCGCGGCTGGCCGCCACACGTTCGGCGGCGAGCCGCGCCGGTTCGTGGCCGGTCACGGCCTCGAGGAAGGCCTCCCGACCCAGCTTCAGGAGCACCGACGGCTCCGTCGCCGTGACGGTCGCCGTGCGGCGAACGTCGTGGAGGAGGGCGATCTCGCCGAACCCCTCGGCGCGGTCACCGGCGAGGCGAAGGAGCGACCCGTCCCGGCTCACCGCCATCTCGCCGCTCTCGAGCACGTAGTACGCGTCGCCCACGTCGCCTTCGCGGATGATCGCCACCCCCGGCTCGACCGTGATCCAGCGGGCCCCCCGGGCGACGCACTCTTGCTGGGGCGGCGGGAGCGGCGCGAACAGGACCACGCGGCGGAGCAGGCCAAGGGCCCTGACCGGGACGAGCACGTCGCGGTCCATGCGCGCGAGACCGGCCCACGACAGGGCCACGGCGAGCGGCAGGATCAGGCCGACGAGGACGGCGGTCACCCGGACGCCGAACACGTCGGCCAGGATGGACACGGAGACCGCGCCGACGGCGAGCCCGGCGAGGCCGATCCCCTCGAGCGCCCCCAGGATGCGCCCGAGCAGCGCGTCGGGCGAGACCCGCTGGAGGATCGTCCGCCCGACCACGTCGCTGGCGGCGAGGCCGATCCCGGCGATCGCGATGAGCGGGGGCGCCAGCCAGGGCAGCGCGAGCGCCCCGAGGACGACGAGGGCGACGCCGCAGACGAGCACCGCCGCGGCAAGCGATGGGGCCAGGCGCTGTCGCCCGACGAGCGAGAAGGTGATGGCCCCGCCGACGATCGTGCCGACGCCCAGCGCGGCATTGAGCAGCCCCGCGGCCGAGTCCCCGGCGTCGAAGAGCTCGAGCGCGAGCAGGACGAACAGCACGTCCATGGCCCCGACCACGACCATGCGCAGCCCCAGGATCATGACGACCAGCCGGGTGTTGGGCTCGCGGCCCACCATCCGGAGGCCGTCCAGGAGGCTCACGGCCTCGTCCGGGGCATCGGTGGTTCGGCTCCGACCGATCGGCGGCGCGCTCCGGGCGAACACGATCGGCCGCGGCAGCCGGGCGACGAGCAAGGCGGCGATGACCGATGCGACTGTCGCGGCGGCGAAGACGGCGGCCGGCGTCGACACGGCGAGGATCGCCGCGGCGGCCAGCGGCCCGAGCATCAGGCCGAGCCCCTCGACCGTCCCGGACAGACCGTTCGCGGCGCAGAGCTCCTCGGGCGTCCGGGCGAGGCCGGGCAGCAGGGCGCCCTGCGTGGGACGCGCGACCGGGAACGCCACGGCGAGCGTCGTGGCGGCGGCGTAGACGACGAGCGGGCTGGCGCCCGACGCCATCGCGAGGCCGGTCGCCGCCGCCGCGGCGGCCATCGCGAGGTAGCCCACGGCCAGGACGCGGTCGCGCGGGAACCGGTCCGCGAGACTCGCGAGGAATGGGGCGAGCAGGGCGGCCGGGATGAGCTGGATCAGCACGACCAGGCCGACGCTTGCGGGGCCGGTGGCGTCGTAGGCGTAGAGCAGCACGACGATCCACGTGCCGAACTCCACGATGTTGAAGAGCAGGAAGGCGAGCTGGACCCGGCGCAACGCCGGGCTTCGGCTCGTGGACCGCACGACGCTGCCCGTCAGCGCGAGGTGCTCGCGGAGCCGTCGGAGCGTCGTCACGCGAGCGTCGGACGGCGGGCGGCGCGAGACATCCGCCGCAGTGTACGCAGCCGCACCCCTCGCGGCGTCGTGATCCGCCGGGTCGGGGCGGGCGCTACCTCGTGCGGGGGAAGCCCAGGTCGATCTTCGACGTGCCCGGGTCCGGCCAGCGCGACGTCACGATCTTGGCGCGCGTGTAGAACTGGATCCCCTCAGGCCCGTACATGTGCAGGTCGCCGAACAGCGAGGCCTTCCAGCCGCCGAAGCTGTAGTAGGCGACGGGGACCGGGATCGGCACGTTGATGCCGACCATGCCGGCGTTGACCTCGAACTGGAACTGGCGCGCGGCCCCGCCGTCGCGGGTGAAGATCGCGGTGCCATTGCCGTATGGGTTGTCGTTGACCAGCCGGACGGCTTCCTCGTACGTCTTGACGCGCATGACCGTCAGCACCGGGCCGAAGATCTCGTCGCGATAGGCGTCCATGTCCGTGGTGACGTGGTCGATGAGGGAGGCCCCGAGGAAGAACCCGTCGGACTCGGCGTACAGCGGGTGCTCGCGCCCGTCCGCGACGAGGGTCGCGCCCTGCGCCGGCCCGGAGTCGAGATACGAGGCGACCTTGTCACGGTGCTGCCGAGTGACCAGCGGACCCATCTCAGCCGTGGGATCGGAGCCGGGCCCGACCTTGACCTTGGGCAGCCGGACCGAGATCGCCTGGACGAGCGGGTCGGCGACGTCCCCGACCGCGACGATCGTCGCGATGGCCATGCACCGCTCCCCGGACGAGCCGTAGCCGGCCGAGACGGCGGCGTCCGCGGCCATGTCGATGTCGGCATCCGGCAGCACGATCATGTGATTCTTGGCGCCACCGAGCGCCTGGACCCGCTTGCCCGCCTTCGTGCCGGTCTCGTAGATGTAGCGCGCGATCGGCGTCGAGCCCACGAAGCTGACGGCGGCGATGTCGGGGTGCGCAAGGATCGCGTCGACCGCGACCTTGTCGCCGTGGACGACGTTGAAGACCCCGTCGGGCACGCCCGCCTCCGCGAGCAGCTCCGCGAGGAAGTTCGAGGCGGACGGGTCCTTCTCGGAGGGCTTGAGGATGAACGTGTTGCCGCACGCGATGGCTGTCGCGAACATCCACATCGGCACCATGGCCGGGAAGTTGAACGGCGTGATGCCGGCGACGACGCCCAGTGGCTGGCGGATCTGGTAGACGTCCACGCCGCCCGAGACCTGCTCGGAGAACCCGCCCTTGAGCAGGTTGGGGATGCCGCAGGCGAACTCGAGGTTCTCGAGTCCCCGCGCGATCTCGCCGAGGGCGTCGGACGGGACCTTGCCGTGCTCCGCGGTCAGGTGCGCGGCCAACTCCTTGCGATGCGTCTCGACGAGGTTCCGGATCTTGAACATGATGTCGGTGCGCTTCGAGAGCGACGTCGCGCGCCAGGCCGGGAAGGCCGCGTTCGCGGCGGCGACCGCCGCGGCGATCTCCTCGGCGGAGGCGAAGTCGACGTGCCTGGTCAGCTGGCCCGTGGCGGGGTCAAAGACGGCCCCTTCGCGACCGGACGTCCCGGCGACGGTCCGCCCGCCGATCCAGTGGCTGATCCGACCCGGCGTCGGGGCGGCCGTCGGGGCCGCGCCCGGTTCTGCGACCTGCGTCATGACGATGACCTCGTGTGGTGGGTCGCCGGTGCGGCGAGCCGATTCGAACGTACCTGCACGATACAGCGTCGCGTTCGACGCGACCTCAGGACGACGACCGATCCGCGGGATCGGGCCACTGGAGGTCCGTCATCGGGACACCTTCGATCGGCACCGGCCGCGGGTCGCCCCTCGGCGACGGCCGGACCGTCATGACGATCGTCACGAGGACACAGCCCACCGCGATGGCGAGGGCGATGACCGAGCCCATCGGGAGAGGGCCGACGACCGCCGGGTCCCGCCAGGTGGTCGCGATGACCGCACGGCCGATGGCCCACGCCGCGAGCCCCACGAAGAGCACCCGGCCGTCCCTGGTGCGGAACGCGCCGATGGTCAGCGCCAGGCCGAGGATCAGGGCGATGAGCAGGGTCACCGCGCCCTCGAGGATCTGCGACGGCACCGACGGCAGGGCCGGCGCCAGCGACCCCCACGGGCCCGGACCGAGGTACGCCGTCGCCCAGCCCGCATCGCTGGGCTGGCCCTGCCCCGCGCCGCCGAGGGCCATCGTGAGCTTGCCCGCGCCGAGCGCGAAGAGGGCCGGCAGGACCGCGAGGTGCATCCAGCGTCCGATCGGGGCGCCGAGGAGTCGAGCGACGTACGCCCCCGTGAGCAGGCCGCCCACGACGGCGAGTCCGAGTTCCAGCCCGCCCGTGGCCGGGTCGACGATCTCGCTGATCCTCGTGCCGTAGTAGTCGACGTGGAGCAGCGCGTAGCCGATGCGCCCCCCGATGACCGCGCCGGGCACGATCCCGACGGCGATGAACAGCAGATCGTCCGGCCGCAGGTCCGACCGGCGGGCCATCAGACCGGCGGCGATGAGGGCAGCGGCGATGACGATGGCGAGCGCCACCGTCTGCCAGCGCACGACCAAGCCGTCGGTCAGGCGCAGCAGCGGGTCGAAGTCGAACGCGATGACGGCGGTCGGCACGGTGTCCACCAGTGTATCGAAGGCGAAGGTGTCGGCTGGCCGACACCCCTCGTGTCAGCCAGCGGGTCGTCGGGGCGTCGGCGGGCAGACAACATCGTGCCAAGCCGGTGGGGCACGGGGGCGCTTCCACCAGCCGGGGGCGGTGAGGATCGGCGAGTCGGGGGACTCGCCGTTCCCGATCCCGGCGCCCGGCCCATGGGGGGACGGGCCGGGCGTCGGGGCTCACGAGGGCTGGGACGTACATGCCACGACGCGAAGCCACCCGTCGCGCGACGATCCGGGTCGACCTGCTCGGATCCCTCGAGGTGCGCACCGCCAGAGGTGCCCCGATCTCCCTCGGCGGTCGCCACGCCCCGGCACTGTTCGCCCTCCTGGTCCTGGCTCGTCGGCCGCGTTCGCGCGAGGCGATCGCGGCTGACCTGTGGCCCGAGGCGGACGCCACCTCCGCCGCCATGCTCCGCCAGGCGCTGTGGCTCGTCCGGCATGGGCTCGCTCGCGTCGGCATCGATCCGGTCTCGATCCTGGACATCCGCCCAGAGTCGATCGGGATCCGGCCGGACGCCTCGCTCGACGTCGACGTCGAGGCGTTCGAGTCCTGCCTCGACCGCCCGGATTGCGGGGCGGAGCGAGCCGTCGAGCTCTACCGTGGCGACCTCGTCGAGTCGCTCGGCCACGACTGCTTCGCCGCCGAGCGCGAGCGCCTCGCCGACCGTTACGAGGACGCCCTCGTCACGGTGGCCCAGCAGGCCCTGGCCCAGGGCGACCTGTCGCGTGCCCGTCGCGTCGCCGAGCAGGCGATCGCCCGCGATCCCATCCGCGAGGAGGCGCACGCGGTGCTCATCACGGTCCTGGGCCTGATCGGTTCGCGATCACAGGTCGTCCGCCAGTACCGGCGGCTGGAGGCCGTGCTGTCCCACGAGCTCGGGGAGCCGCCGCTGGCGGAGACCGTGGCCGCGTACCGTCAGGCGATGCGGGACGTCGTCAGCCGCTCGATGGAGCAGGTGGCCCTCGCGAGCCTGGACCACCGGCCGGCGCTCGTCGCGGTCGGTCCCTGAGGCCCGAGCCGGGAACCGCCATCGACCCGGCGGCGTTCGAGGGGTGTCACGCCCATCCCCGCTAGGATGCCGCCATGCCACGAACGACCACGCCGATCCTCCGACTCGTCACCGCGACCGCCATCGGGATGACGGTCGTCGCCTGCTCCGCCGCGACCGGCGGCTCGCCGGGCGCCGGCACACCGAGCGCCGGCGCATCCGCATCCCTTCGGCCGGCACCGTCCGTCGAACCGCGCCCGACGATCACCACGACCGCGTCGCCCGTCACCGGTGAAGTCCCGGCCGCGGTGATGGACGCGGTGAACGCCCAGCTCGCGACCGACACCGGGACCGACCCGGCCACCGCGACGGTCGTCAAGGCCGAGGCGGTCGAATGGCCCGACGGCTCCCTGGGCTGTCCGCAGCGCGGCGTCATGTACGTCCAGGTGGTCACGCCGGGCTATCAGGTGGTGCTCCGGCAGAACGGCCGCGACTACGACTACCGCGTGGCCGGCGAGGGCCAGTCGATCCGCCTCTGCGAGGGACTCCAGCCGGCCGCGAGCTGACACACCGCTGGGCGACGGGATGAGGGATGCCGTCGCGCCAGGGCAGAACGAGGAAGGAGCCGAGGCGGGTGCCTCGGCTCCTTCGATCTTCGGTTCGACGAGGCGCCGGCGGCGCCCCGGTCACTAGGGAGTGTCGACGAGGACGGTGGTGGCGTCCCGACCGGCGGGAGCACCGCCGTGGGAGTCACCGAAGTCCCGCGCGGCGTTGTTGACGAGCAGCAGCCCGGTCTCGCTCGGGTTCGTGAACCCGGAACCGCTGAAGTCCAGGACCGTGACATCGGCCGAGCCGTTGCTCGGGATGTCGCCGCTCGTGTTGAACGTGTCGACATCGAAGACGCCCAGGTAGCGCTCGCCGAGCGGCGCGACCGTGATGCCCTCGATGCTGTCCGTGAGATTGCCGGTGAAGTAGTTGTCGAAGGCGCCGACGGACATGTCCATCGGCTGGAAGAAGTTCGTCGCGTTCATCCCGATCTGCTCGCCGCAGATGGTGAGCAGGGTGTTCGCGTCGTTGGTGCCGTTGTCCGCGTAGAAGAACGCCACCGGGACCGCGTCGGGATCGTTGAGGTCGAAGGAGTACACGAGCTCCGAGATGTCATCCGTGCCAGCCGGCGCCGTGAAGATGACGTAGTCGGGCGTGCCGTCCTGGTTCGTGTCGAGCAGGACGTCGTACTCGCCGGGCACCGCACCGATGGTGCTGGCCCGCTCCCAGGTGTTGATGGCGATGACGTAGACGAATGACTCATCGGCCGAGCAGATAGTCCGCCGGGACCGGGAAGGTCTCGACGCCGACCGACTTGAGGTCGATGATCGGGGTGTTCGTGCCGCGACGCGCGGTCGGCAGGTTCGGGCTCGTGCCGACGAGCGAGTACGTGTCGACGGCGCCGACACCGATGCCGCTGTTCTTGACCGTGAAGACGCCGGCCGGGATCGGGTCCGGATCGCTCGGGACGACCGTGTCGATCGCCACGTGGGACGGTGCCGAGATGACGGCCGACTTGCGCGGCAGCACGTGCCACGCGAGGTGGAGGCGGTCCTTGTCGTCGGCCTTCGTGGAGGTGTCGTTGAGCCAGACGTAGCCGTCGTACTCGAGCAGGTCGAGCACGGAGGCGTTCAAGGCGTTGAAGCCCGCATCCATCCCCCAGCTCCGGAGCTTCTTGCCGGTGATCGTCATCGTCACCTTGAAGGTCGCGGAGCTGTGCTTGGCGACGGTGATGCTGCTCGGGACCGAGAGCTTCACGGCGCCGTTCGACCTGTCGTTCGCGTAGCGGAACGACGTACTGATCTTGTAGGTGCGCTTCTTGCTGCTGTAGTTGTGGACGACGACCGTCTTCTTGATCGTCGTGGTCGTGCGGGTGACGTCGCGCAGCGAGAACGAGAGGGCTGCGCGGCCGGTCGCCTTGTCCCACGCCGCGGACGGCGCCTTCAGGGCTCGGTCGACCCGGACCTCGCCGCCGCCGATGCGCGAGATCGGCGCCGGGTAGCCCGGCGCCCCCGGGATGTCGTTCTGGATCCGCGTCTCCGCGGTGTTCATGAGGAGCGCCTTGAGCTCGGCGATCGACCGCTTCGGGTACGCCTGCCGGAGCAGGGCGGCCGAGCCCGTGATCATGGGCGTGGCGCCGGACGTGCCGCCGAACGCGGCCATGCCGGTCCCGGACCCGGCGACGGCCGAGACCGACGCGCCTGGTGCCCCGATCTCGGGCTTGATCTCGTTGTAGGGCGACGACGGGCCGCGCGACGAGGTGTTCGCCATGCTGCCCTTGAGCGAGATCGTGGCGCTGCCGATGGACACGTGGACCGTGTCGGTGTCGAGCGCCGACTTGATCGCCTCGCTCAGCTCCTGCTGGATCGAGATCGCCGGGACGAACGTCGTCCCGCCGCCATTGGCGAACGGGTACGCGTCGCCGGGGGCGACGAGCCCGATCATCACCGCGGTGGCCCCGGCCAGCGCGGCGCGCTCGACCTTGAGACTGACCGAGCAGCCGCCGCGGTCGATGAGCGCGACCTTGCCGGTCGGGTCGGCGAGGTAGGGGTCCTCGGGGCTCCCGTCCTCGATCGAGCCCGCCGGGCAGCCCTGCCCGAGGTACACGACGTCACCGGAGAATCCGACCCCCGCCTGGAAGCCGGACCAGTCGAGGACCTGGGTGTTGGAGTACGTCCCCGCGATCGACGGCGGGGCCGTGACCACGAGCGGATAGCGGACCGCGCTGGGCACCTCGGTCTGCGCGACGGCGAAGGCCGTCTTCGCGTTCGCCGGCGTGCCCGCGATGTACGGGACGTTGCCGCCGTTCCCCGCGGCCGCGACCGTCAGGACCCCGATCTTCGATGCCTGGTCGATGGCCAGCGACAGGTCGTCGTCGTACGCCTCACCGTAGTCGCTGCCGATCGACATGTTGACGATGTCGAGGTGGTCGGTGGTCCAGCCGTCGCCGTTGGGATCGAGCGCCCAGTCGAGGGCCTCGATGAGGCCGACGCCGGAGCAGGCGGTGGCGACGGCGGAGCAGACCTTGAGCGCGTAGAGGCGGGCCTTCGGCGCAACGCCGTGGGCGCCGCCGACGATGTCGGCGACGTGCGTCCCGTGGCCCTCGAGGTCGATCGGATCGGGATCGGGATCCTCGATGCCGTCGCCGTTGGGCCAGCTCTCGCCGACGAAGTCGAAGCCGCCCACGACCTTGGCGGTCGGGAAGAGGCCGTCGAGCGTGGTGTTCTTGGGATCGTCGGGCGAGGTGCCGTAGGCGGCCTGGTAGGCCTCGGTGGTGCCGGCGCCGCCGAACTCGGTATGCGTGTAATCGATGCCGCTGTCGATGATGCCGACACGGACCCCCTTGCCGTCGAAGCCCTTCGCCTGGACCGCGGTCGCCCCGATGTACGGGACCGTCTCGGAGAGGGCCTTCTTGTAGTCGACGACCGGTTGGATCGAGACGACGTCGGGGTCCTTCGCCAGGTCGTCGAGGACCGAGGCGCTGACGCGCAGGGCGACGATGTTCGTCGCACGCGACGTCTGGCCAAGGACCTTGGCGCCCTTGTCGAGACGCTTGGCCGACGCGATGAACGTCTTCTGCTGCACCTTGATGCGCCCGACCTGGGCCGTCTCCGCGGTCCGGCCGGCCGTCGCGAACGTCGAGGACGGCGCGGCCTTGAGGCGGACCAGCACGCGCTGGTCGCCCTTGGCGCTGACGAGCGCCTGATGGATCTTGCCCTTCAGGTCGGCCCGCGTGACGGTCTTGTCGAGCTTCATCGACTTGATCGAATCGGGCAGGGCGCGCGCCGCCGGGCCCGGGTTCCGGGCAAGGACGGCCCCGGGCAGCACCCCGGTCAGGAGCACAGCGATGGCCGCGATGGCGACCAGGATGCGGCGGTTCATGGACCTCCCGTCAGGCGATGCCTGCTCTCCAAGATGTGGCTCGCGCGCGCATGGCGACGGGGACGGGGTCCGGGGCACTGGGGCGACGCGGATCCGGTCGTGGAGCCTGCGCGAGTCAGCCGCTGAGTCCGCCCGTCGAGCCTCCCGAACCGACCGGACGCCGCGACAGCGTAATCCCGCCCGACACGCCGGGTCAACGAGCGATGTGGCGGGCGGTGCTCCTGGCGGGCTGGGTCACGCCAGCTTGTCGACGAGCTCCCGCACGGCGGCCGCGGAGGCGTCGAACGCGACGCGCTCGTCAGGCGTCAGCTCGATCTCGAAGATGCGCTCCATGCCGCCCGAGCCGAGCACGATCGGCACGCCGACGACGAGGCCGTCGACGCCGAATTCCCCATCGAGCCGGACGGCACACGGCAGGACCCGCTTCCGGTCCAGGAGGATCGACTCGACCATCTCGAACGCGCTGGCGGCGGGTGCGTAGAACGCCGAGCCGGTCTTGAGCAGGGCCACGACCTCCGCGCCGCCGTTCGCCGTCCGCTCCTCGAGGGCCTTGACCCGCTCGGGCGACAGCAGTTCCGTGATCGGCACGCCGGCCACCGTCGAGTACCGCGACAGCGGGACCATCGTGTCGCCGTGGCCGCCCAGGACGAAGGCGTGGGTGTCCTCGACGCTGACGCCGAGCTCCTGCGCGATGAACGTGCGGAACCGGGCGGAGTCGAGCACACCGGCCATCCCCAGGACACGCTCCCTCGGGAACCCGGAGGCCGCCAGGGCGACGTGGCACATCGCGTCGAGCGGGTTGGTGACGATGATCAGGATCGCGTCGGGCGAGTGGGCGACGGCCTGCTCGACGACCGCGCGGACGATGCCCGCGTTCTTCGCGAGGAGGTCGTCCCGGCTCATGCCGGGCTGGCGCGCCAGACCCGACGTGACGACCACGATGTCCGAGCCGGCCGTGTCGGCGTAGTCGTTGGTCCCGGTGATCCGCGCGTCGTGCCCGACGACCGGGCGCCGCCTCGGCGAGGTCGAGGCCCTTGCCCTGCGGCAGGCCGTCGACGATGTCGACGAGGACCACGTCGGCCAGGCCGGCCTCGGCGATCCGCTGCGCGGTGGTGGCGCCGACGTTCCCGGCGCCGATGACGGTGACCTTGTTGCGGGGCATGGGGCGGACGGCCTCCTATGACGCGGGATGCGCTCGATGACGGAGGGGCATCGTACCGCGCGCGCCGCGGCGTGTCGGGAGACAGGACGGATGCCGACGGCCGTCATGGACGGGCGTCGATGGTGGACCGGGAGGTCGGTCGGCGAGGCTGGAGCCGATCACCGCCACGCCGCCAACGGAGCCATCTCGATGTCCACCAATGCCCTCGCCACCCTCGGGATCCTGCTGGTCCTCCTGGCGATCCCGCTCGGCCTGATGCTCGCCCCGCTCATCGTTGGCGCGATCATCGTCGCCGTCAGCCTCCGCCGGGTCGGCGCCGCGGTCGCCCCCGTGGAAGGGGTGCCCGCGTGATCGCCGTCGTGATCTTCGCGGCGATGGTCCTCGTGGTCCCGGCAGTCCTGGTCCTCGGTGCGCTCGCCGCGGCCAGCCTCACCGTCGCCGCGATGGCCGCCACCGACGAGGCGAGCGACCTGCAGCTCGTGATCCGCTCGAACGTCTAGTCGGCCAGCGGCCGCGGGCCGACGTCGCGGACCTCGTCGTCCACGCCGTCGGCGTAGGCCGCGAAGTTGTCGGCGAACATGCGCGCCAGGCGGTCGGCCGCGGCGTCGTAGGCGGCCGGGTCGGCCCACGTCGAGCGCGGGTCGAGGAAGGCCGCGGGCACGTCCGGGCAGGCCGTCGGGACGGCCAGCCCGAAGCGCGCGTCGGTCCGCGTCGGGACGCCGTCGAGCTGCCCGCCGAGGGCCGCCCGGACCATCGCCCGGGTGTGCCCGATGTCCATCCGCGCGCCGGTCCCGTACGGCCCCCCGGTCCAGCCCGTGTTGACCAGCCAGACCGGCACGTCCCAGCGCTCGAGGCGCTCGACGAGCATCGCGGCGTACTCGCCCGGGTGGCGAGGCATGAACGGCGCCCCGAAGCACGCCGAGAAGGTCGCCTTGGGCTCCTTGACCCCGACCTCGGTGCCGGCCAGCTTGGCCGTGTAGCCGCTGATGAAGTGGTACGCCGCCTGGGCGCGGGTCAGGCGCGACACCGGCGGCAGGACGCCGAACGCGTCGGCGGTCAGGAAGACCACGTTGCGCGGCTGGCCGGCCATGCCCGGTCGGGTCGGCGTTGCCGATGTACTCGAGCGGGTAGGCGCCGCGCGTGTTCTCGGTCAGGCGGTCCGAGTCGAGGTCGAGCTCGCGCGTGCGCGGGTCGAGGTCGACGTTCTCGAGGACCGTCCCGAAGCGCCGCGTGGTGGCGAAGATGTCGGGCTCGTACATCGGCGACAGGCGGATCGTCTTGGCGTAGCAGCCGCCCTCGAAGTTGAACACCCCGTCGTCGCCCCAGCCGTGCTCGTCGTCGCCGATGAGGCGCCGCTCGGGGTCCGCCGAGAGGGTCGTCTTGCCCGTGCCCGACAGCCCGAAGAAGATGACCGAGTCGCCGGCCGCGCCGACGTTGACCGCGCTGTGCATGGGCAGCACGCCCTCGTCCGGGAGCAGGTCGTTCATGACCGTGAACGCGCTCTTCTTGATCTCGCCGGCGTACTCGGTCCCGACGATGAGCACCTCCATCCGGCGCAGGTGGACCAGGATGGCCGTCTCGGTCCGGGTGCCCTCGGTGGCGGGGTCCGCCTTGAACGAGGGCACGCAGATGATCGTGAAGTTCGGCGCGAAGGCGGCCAGGTCGGCCGCCGCCGGGCGGCGGAACAGGTTGCGCGCGAAGAGGCTCGCCCAGGCCGTCTCGGTGTACACGCGCAGCGAGCGCCGGTGCCCGGGGTGCGCGCCGATGTGGCAGTCCTGGGCGTACAGGTCGCGCTCGGCGCAGTACGCGACGAGGCGCGCCCGCAGGCGCTCGTAGTTCGCCTCGCTGATGGGCCGGTTGACGGGGCCCCACCAGATGTGGTCGCGGCTGCCCGGCTCGTCGACGATGAACTTGTCCTCGGGCGAGCGCCCGGTGTGGCGGCCGGTCCGGACCACGAGCGGGCCGTCGGCGGCGATCAGGCCCTCGCCGTGGCGCACGGCGTCCTCGACCAGCTCGGCGGCCGGCAGGTTGGCGCGCACGCGCCGGCCTATGGCGTGGCGGACGGAGGTGGGGGTGGTGGTAGCCATCGACTCGGACTCCTCGGCGCGGGCGATCACATCACGGATCGACCGGCCGCGCGTGACGCCCCCGGGAGGGAGCGGAGTCGGCTTCCACAGTCGCGTTGCCGGCGACTCTACCACGTTGCCGACCGGTAGCGGCAAGGTTGCGTGACGGTGCCGGTGCCAACGGTCGACGAGCCGCCACCGCCGGCGTCGAGGACCCAGGATCCGGGGCCGCGTTGCGTCCGGTCGACGGAAGGGTGCGCGGACGCCACGAACGGGACCATCGAGCCCCGGGTCCCGGGACCTCCGGCGTGCTCGGCCGACCCGAGGCAGGTCTAGCGTCCAAGGCAGCGGCGATGCCGATCGCGGACCGGAGATGACCGGACCGCTCGACCCGCCGATGACTCGAGACGAGCCCTCATCGGACGCGCGTTCCTGGGAGGTCGCACATGCACAACGGCAAGAGACGCATCCCCCTCATCGTGGGGATGGCGCTGGTCGCGATGGCCCTGGCCTTTCCGGTCAGTGTCGCGGCCCGCGAGAACCACCACGACCGGACGATCCCGCCCGACGTCCTCGGTGCCCACACGTGGACCGGGACGGCCTGCGATGGCACGGCCCTGAGCGTGGCCTTCCACGTCACCGACCGCGGTCGACTCGTGTTCGACTCGGCCGCCGGGTCGGAGACCCGGGTGCGCAAGCACCACGACTGGTTCACGGTCCGCTTCAACGGCAAGCGCGTCCGCATGGTCGCCTGGGTCAACTGGCGCCACGGGACCCTTCGCCTGCACACCCGGAGCTGGTCGGCGGACTGCCCGCCACCGGCCGATCCGCCCGTCGCGGATCCACCCCCGGTCGATGACGGCGGGAACGGCCAGAGCGGCTAGTCCCGACACCACCCTCGTAACGGGCGAGAGCGCCGCGATCATCGCGGCGCTCTCGCCATGTCCGGCCCGGACGACCCGACGTCCCGCCCGCTCCGGCTTGACGCTCACGCGACCGGCCCGTAGCATCCGCGCACAACCGAAGAGCTCTTATCAAGAGTTGGCTGAGGGACCGGCCCGATGACGCCACGACAACCTACCGACCGAGTCGGCAAGGTGCCAAGTCCGGGCAGGACCTCCTGCGAGATAAGGGACCTCCCCTTCGGAGCCCCTCGACTCAGCCGAGCGGTCGCTACCCATCCCGGTCCCGAGGCGAACCCCAGCCTCCCGGAGCGACCTGATGACGATCGAGACCCTGACCGCGAGCACCGCACCCTCCACGACGCGCGTCGACGCGCGGATCACGGGCATGCGCTGCCGCAATTGCGGCCGGTCCGAGGCCATCGGCCTGTCCTACGTGTGTCCCGCCTGTTTCGGGCCACTCGAGGTCGCCTATGACTACGCGATCGTCGGTCGCACGTTGACCCGCGCCGCGATCGCCGCCCGTGCGCCAGGGATCTGGCGGTACGCCGAACTCCTTCCGGTCGAGACCCCGCCGTCGCGGAGCCTGCCGGTCGGTTCCACGCCCCTGCTCGCCGCGGATCGCCTCGCCCCGACGCTCGGGGTGGAGCGCCTGTGGATCAAGGACGACACACGCAACCCGTCGCTGAGCTTCAAGGACCGGGCCGTGGCCGTCGCCGCGGCGCGGGCGGTGGAGTTCGGCGTCCCGGCCCTCGCCTGCGCGTCCACGGGCAACCTCGCGGGCGCGACCGCCGCCGCGGCCGCGGCGGCGGGGCTGCCGGCCTACGTCTTCATCCCGGCGGACCTCGAGCCGGCCAAGGTCGACCACGCCCTCGCCTACGGCGCGACGGTGGTCCCCATCGCCGGGACGTACGACGACGTGAACCGGCTCTGCCTCGAGGTCGCGGATGAGACCGGCTGGGGGTTCGTCAACATCAACCTCCGACCGTTCTACGCGGAGGGATCCAAGACGCTCGCCTACGAGATCGCGGAATCCCTCGGCTGGCGGTCGCCCGACGTGGTGGTCGCCCCGGTCGCCTCGGGGGCCATGTTCACGCGGCTCGCCCGCGGGTTCGAGGAGCTCGTCGAACTCGGCTTGATCGAGGCCAGGCCCATCCGCTTCGTCGGCGGTCAGGCGGCCGGGTGCGCGCCGGTGGCGACCGCGTTCGAGCGGGGCACCGACATCATCGAGCCCGTCCGCGAGCCCGACACGATCGTCCGCTCGCTGGCGATCGGCAATCCCGCCGACGGCCGCTATGCGGTCGAGCTGGCGGTCGCGAGCGGCGGCTCCATCGAGGCGATCGACGACCTCACGACCGCCGCGGCGATCCGCGACGTCGCCCGCCTCGAGGGGATCTACCCGGAGACGGCCGGCGGCGTGACCCTGGCCGCGGTCGCCGCCGCCCGACGGCGCGGCGTCATCCACCCCGGCGACGAGGTCGTCGCGCTCCTCACGGGGAACGGGCTCAAGACGCCCGACGCGCGGACCCTGGGCCACGGTGACGGCATCGCTCGACCGGGCGAGCCCGGCCTCGCGCCGGTGCTGCGGCCGAGCCTCAGCGCCTTCGAGCGCTGGCTCGAGAGCGGCGTGGCATGAGCACGGTCCGCATCCCGCCGACCCTGCGGGCCTCGACCGGTGGCGCCAAGCAGGTCGACGTCCCGGGCGGCACGGTGCGCGAGGTCGTCACGAGCCTGGTGACGGCCTACCCCGCGCTCGGGTCGCAGCTCCTCGCGCCGGACGGCGACCTCAACCGATTCGTCAACGCGTTCCTCAACGACACCGATGTCCGGCATCTTCAGTCGCTCGATACGCCCGTGGGCGACGGCGACACGCTCGTCCTGCTGCCGGCGATGGCCGGCGGCTGACCGAGGCCGCTGCCCGACCCGCGCCGACCCGTTCGTCTACCGTTGTCCACATGAGCGAGCGCGTGGACCTGGCCATCATCGGCGGCGGCATCGTCGGGCTGGCGACCGGCCTCCGCCTGCTCGAGGCCCGACCCGGGTTGCGGATCGCGGTCCTCGAGAAGGAGACCCGGTTGGCCATGCACCAATCCGGGCACAACTCGGGCGTGGTCCACGCCGGCCTGTACTACGCGCCGGGGTCGCTCAAGGCACGACTCTGCCGCGAAGGCAAGACCGCCCTGGAGGCCTACGCAGCGTCGCATGACATCCCGATCCGATACCCGGGAAAGCTCGTCGTGGCCCTCACCGAGGACGAGCTGCCGCGGCTCGACGCCATCCGGGAGCGCGCCACCGACAACGGGGTCGACGGCCTCGAGGAAGTCGGGCCAGAGCGGATCCGCGAACTGGAGCCGGAGGCCGCCGGGATCCGGGGACTCTGGTCGCCGCGCACGGGGATCGTCGACTTCCGCCGCGTGGCGCTCGCCTATGCGACCGACCTACGCGAACGCGGGGTCCAGATCCATCTCGGGCGCGAGGTCGTCGGGATCGAGCAGCGAGGCAGCAGCGTCGTCCTCGCGACACCGGCCGGCGACCTCGAAGCCGCCAACGTCATCGCCTGCGCCGGGCTCCAGGCCGACCGCGTGGCCGCCATTGACCGGCGAGACCGGGCCGGACGTCCCGCGCATCGTGCCCTTCCGTGGCGATTACTACACGCTCACCCCGGACGCGCGTCACCTCGTGACCCGCCTCCTGTACCCGGTCCCCGACCCGCGGTTCCCGTTCCTCGGCGTCCACTTCACCCCTCGCCACGACGGCGCCGTCTGGGCCGGGCCGAACGCGGTGCTCGCGCTGGCTCGCGAGGGCTACAAGCGGACGGACATCGACGTCCAGGACCTCGTCGAGACGCTGTCGTACCGAGGGTTCCACCGCGTCGCGATGAAGTTCTGGCGGATGGGCGCCGCCGAGATGTGGCGGGACGTGTCCAAGCGGGCGTACGTCCGCGAGATGCAGCGCTACATCCCCGCGATCCGCGGCGACCAGCTCCGCTTCGGGCCGTCCGGCGTCCGGGCCCAGGCGCTCGCCCACGACGGGACGCTCGTCGACGACTTCAGCCTCGGCGGGAGCGGCCGGCTCCTCCACGTGCGGAACGCGCCGTCGCCGGCCGCGACCTCGAGCCTGGCCATCGGGCGGATGCTGGCCGAGACCGCGATCGAACGCTTCGCGCTCGCCTGACGCGAGCGCCGGGCCGGACCCTCAGGCCAGGTCGAGCGCCTGGCGCAGGTCGTCGATGAGGTCGTCGACCCCCTCGATGCCCACGGACAGGCGGACGAGCGCGGGGTCCACCTCCAGCGCCGAGCCCGCCACGGACGCGTGGGTCATCGTGGCCGGGACTTCGATGAGGGACTCCACGCCACCGAGCGACTCGGCGAGCGTGAAGAGCCGGGTCCCCTCGGCGACCGCGATCGCCCGTTCCGCGGCCCGCCGGCCCTGGGCGCCGCCGTCCGTGGGCACGAACGAGACCATGCCGCCGAAGCCCGGGTAGCGGACGGTCGCGACGTCCGGCCGCTCGCGCAGGAACGCCACGACGCGCGCGGCATTGGCCCCGTGGCGCTCCATCCGGAGATGCAGGGTCCGCAGGCCGCGCAGGACGAGGAAGCAGTCGAGTGGCCCGGGGACCGCGCCCATCGCGTTCTGGAGGAACCGCAGCCGCTCGGCGACGGCATCGTCCGAGGTGGCCGCCACGCCGAGGATCGTGTCCGAGTGCCCCGCGAGGTACTTGGTCGCCGAGTGGAACACGATGTCCGCGCCCGCCAGCAGCGGCCGCTGGAGCGCGGGTGACGCGAACGTGTTGTCCACGACGACGAGCGGCCGACGACCACCCTCGGCGGCGCGCCGCGCGACCACCTCGACGGCCGCCGCGATGTCGACGACCTTGAGGTGCGGGTTGGACGGCGTCTCGAACCAGACCAGCCGCGTCCGTTCCGTCAGCGCCTCCCACAGCACGTCCGGCCCGGCCGCGAGGTCCACGTAGCGGGCGTCCACGCCGTTCCCGCGACGGACACGCTCGAGGTATCGGAACGTCCCGCCGTAGACGTCGTCGCCGACGACCACCTCCTCGCCTGGCGCGGCGAGCTCGGCGATCGCCGCCGTCACCGCGGACCCGGAGGCGAACGCGATGCCATGCGACCCGCCTTCGAGGGCGGCCACCGCTCGTTCCAGTCGTTCGCGGGTGGGGTTCTGCGAGCGGGCGTACTCGTAGCCGCGGCGCGGCTGCCCGACCGCGTCCTGCGCGTAGGTGCTCGTCTGGTAGATCGGCGGCGAGACCGCGCCCGTCAGCTCGTCCGGCTCGGCGCCGGCGTGGACGGCGAGCGTGTCGAAGCTCGGAGCGTCGGGCGGTCGGGCGGTCGGCGTCGTGGTGTGGCATCGCGGCCATGATGGCACCCGGGCGATCAGCTCGTGACGGTCCAGCCATCGAGGTCGAAGACGAGCTCGACGCCGTCGATGTCGTCGACCTGGACGCCCGACTGCCGGAACCCGAAGTGCGACACCACGCCGAGCGAGGCGACGTTGTCGGGGGCGATCGAGGCACGGAAACGGCAGATGCCGTGCTCGCGGGCCGCCCAATCGAACAGCGCGGCGACGGCTTCGGTGGCGACGCCCTGCCGGCGATACTCGGGCTCGACGTGGTAGCCCACCTCGACCCGCCCGTCGGCGTCCGGCGGCGCGTGGAACCCGACCGAACCGATCACCCACCGCCGTCCCGCCTCGTCGTCATCGGTCGCGACGATCGCCCGGCCGAGCCATGGCTGCGCGTCCGGGTCGGCCGCCAGGTCGGCGAGCCGGAACTGGAGGAAGCCGTCGAGGCGATCGGCCAGGTCCGACGGCACCGAGGCGTCGATCTCGCGGGACGCGGCCGCCAGGTCGCGCTCGAGCAGGGCGCGCATGAACGGCACCGACATGCTCTCGAGCACGAACCGCGGGGTCGGGATGGGCGGGACCTCGGGCACGGGCCGCATCATCGCACCCGGGTCATCCGGCGGCGTCTCGTCGTCGTATCACCGATCAGAACGTGATACATTCCGAGCGCACGTTTCCCGACCGAGGAGTCCCATGAGCACCGCCGCCCACGACACCACCGTCCCGGTCTCCATCCGCGAGCGGCTGCTCGCGTGGAAGGAGATCCTCGAGACCGCCAACCCGCCCGAGTCGCGGCCGCTGGACACGGTCGGCAAGTGGCTGGTCATCACCCGCGCCGCCGTGTTCCCGATGACGATCTGGTCCGGGCTGATCGGCGCGCTGCTCGCGGTCGCGGCGGCCGGGAGCCTGGGCGTCACCGTCGACTACTGGCTGCTGACGATCTCCGTCGTCGGACTCGTGCTCGCGCATGCGGCGAACAACATGATCAACGACTACTTCGACACCGCCAACGGCATCGACACCGAGGGATACGTGCGGGCGCTGTACGCGCCGCACCCGATCCTCGCCGGCTGGGTGACCAAGCGCCAGCTGGCCGCGGCGATCCTCGCGGTCAACGCCATCGACGCGGGCCTGATGCTGTATCTCACCGCGGTCCGCGGCCCGCTCATCCTCGCGTTCGCGCTCGCCGGGCTCTTCATCTCGGTCTTCTACGTCGCGCCGCCGATCCGGCTCAAGCACCACGGCCTCGGCGAGCCCGGGGTCTTCCTCGTGTGGGGTCCGCTGATGGTCGGCGGGACATTCCTGGCGGCGACCGGGGTCATCCCCGCGTGGGTGCTGCTCGTGTCGGTGCCATACGCGCTGATCGTGACCTCGGTCCTCTTCGGCAAGCACATCGACAAGATCGAGGCGGACACCAAGCTCGGGGTGCGGACGCTTCCCGTGATCCTCGGCGAGGCGCGGGCGCGCAGCGTCGGCTCCTGGCTGATGATCTCGTTCTACCCGCTGACCCTGCTGCTGGTGGTCGTCGGTCTGGTCGGGCCGTGGGTGCTGCTCGTGGTCCTTGGGATCCCGCGCCTGCTCGACGTCCTGAAGGTCTTCGCCAAGCCGAAGCCCGCCGGCCCGCCGCCCGGCTACCCCGAACGCGGCTGGCCGCTGTGGTTCGTCGGTTGGGCGTTCATCCACACGCGGCGCGCCGGCGGCCTGCTGACGCTCGGCCTGCTCCTGAACGCGCTGCTGCCGGTCACGCTGCCCTGGCTCTAGCCCGTCACGCGGTGACGTCCGGCTCCACGTCGAACCGGATGTAGGGCCGCCGCTCCTCGTCGAACACGACCTCGGTGAACCGGAACCCGAGCTTGTCGACCAGTCGCCGGCTGGCCGGGTTCGGCGAGTCCATGACCGTGATCACGCGGTCGAGGCCGAGTCGCGACCAGGCGTCCGCCAGGACCGCCCGGCCGGCCTCGGTCGCGATCCCCTGGCCGTGCCAGCGGGTGGCCAGCATGCAGCCGAATTCCGGATCGGGACCACCGACCGGCGGCCCCGGGATCGTGAGCCCACTCACGCCGACGAACTCGCCGTCCGGCGTGTGGACCGCCCAGGCGACCAGTCCCCGGGCGCGGCCGTCCTCGAACCAGGGCAGGAATTCCGCCTCGGCCAGCCGTTCCTTGTCGGCCGCGGTCAGGCCCGGGTCGGCGAAGTCCGCCCAGTACCGCGTCACGACGGGATCGAGCACGAGGTCGGCGACGAACGCCGACCAGTCCCGCGCGCGGTCGAACGGCGTCAGCACCAGCCGCTCGGTGACCAGGCGGAGCGCGTCAGGCACTCGGGGTGCGGCGATGGGCCAGGTACTCGAGGACGTCGAGCTTGGTCACGACCCCGACGGGCCGGCCGGCGCTTGTGGCGATCAGTGCGGGCACACCCGACAGCAGCGCGAAGGCCTCGTCGAGATTCGCGCCGACATCGACGACCGGCAACGGGCGGTCCATCACCTCGCCGACGGTCCGCTCCACGGTCGTGGGGTCGCGGAACGCGCGGTCGAGGAGGCCCTTCTCGGTGATCGAGCCGACGATGCCGTCGACCGCGTCGCCCGCGGCGTGCTCGGAGACCGGGAGCTGGCTGATCCCGTACTCCTGGAGGACGGCGATCGCGTCGCCGACGCGCTGCGTCGTCCGGGCGAGCACGAGGTCGGGGATCGGCCCGGCGTGGTGGCGGTCCTCGAGCAGGTCGCCGACGCGGACCACCGCGCCGGTCGTGGCCATCAGGGCGTTCGCGCGCATCCACTCGTCGTTGTAGATCTTCGAGAGGTAGCTCCGGCCGCTGTCGGGCAGCAGGACGACGACGACCGCCGAAGCGCCATCGGGCGTCGCCGCCAGCTCGCGGACGACCTCGCGCGCGGCGACCACGGCCGTGCCGCACGAGCCGCCCGACAGGATCCCCTCCTCGCGCGTGAGCCGGCGAGCCATCGAGAAGGCGTCGCGGTCGCTGACACGGATCCAGCGATCCACGACGGACGCGTCGTACGTCCCCGGCAGGAAGTCCTCGCCCACGCCCTCGGTCAGGTACGGCCGGGCGGTGTCGCCGGACAGGACGCTCCCCTCCGGGTCCGCGCCGACGATCTGGATCGACGGCGCCTTCGACTTCAGGTAGCGCGCGGTTCCCGAGATCGTCCCGCCGGTCCCGACGCTCGCGACGAAGTGCGTGATCCGGCCATCGGTGGCGTCCCAGATCTCCGGGCCGGTGGTGCGCTCGTGCGCGTCAGGGTTCTCGGCGTTCCAGTACTGGTCTGGCTTGAACGCCCCGGGGATGTCTCGCGCCAGCCGTGCGGCCACCGAGTAGTAGCTCTCCGGGGACTCGGGCGCGACGTTGGTCGGGCACAGGACCACCTCGGCGCCGTACGCCCGCAGGAGCTGCTGCTTCTCGGCGGACTGCTTGTCGGCCATCACGAAGATGCAGCGGTAGCCCTTGAGCGCGGCGGCGATGGCCAGCCCATGGCCCGTGTTGCCCGATGTCGGCTCGATGATGGTCCCGCCCGGTTTGAGCAGGCCGGCGCGCTCCGCGGCCTCGATCATCGGCAGCCCGATCCGGTCCTTCACCGAGCCCCCGGGATTGAGCATCTCCAGCTTGGCCAGCAGGAGCGGCTGGCGATCGAGGGGCCCCAGGTCGCGGGTGACCCGGGTGATCCGGACGAGCGGCGTGTGCCCGACGAGGTCGAGGATGGACTCGGCGTACTGCATCGCGGCCGAGTATAGGGTCGGCGGCGTCGGCGGCCCGTGGCGAGGGCTCAGTCCAGCGCGGCCGGCCGGACCCGTTCGCTCGTCGGCGAGTCGGACGGCGATGGTGTGGCTCCGCGGCTGGCCGGTCAGCGCGTCGAGGAACGGTTCTCGGGCGAGCACGACCAGGTCCACCATGCCGACGGCCCGGACCGTGGCGGTCCTCGGGACGTCGCGGACGAGGGCGATCTCCCCGAACGACTCCCCCGCCTCGGCACGGCCGATGACGTGCCGCGCTGCGAGACCTCGACGGTGCCGGTCTCGATCACGTAGAACGCGTCACCAGGGTCGCCCTCGGCGACGATGACCTCACCCGCCGTGGCGTGCAGCAGGGTCGGCCCCGGCCGCCAGCTGCTCGAGGACCGGCGCCGAGAGCGGCATGAACATCGGGACTCGTCGCAGAGCGCGCGAGCTGACGGGCGTGCCCGGACCCGGCCCGGTCGGCTCGCAGCAGCGTGGGCGTCACGAGGAGGACGGCGACCGGGAGGGCCAGCCCGGCGACGACCAGCGCCCGGACGGCGACAGCCAGACCAGCAGCAGCGGGACGGCGAGCGACGCCGAGCGACTGGGCGCTCATCATGACGGCCTCCTGGACCCCGAAGACCCGGCTCATGACGTCATCGCCCGGCCATGCGCTGCGTCAGCGTCTGGATCGCGACATACGACCATCGACGAGCCGATGCCCGCGAAGACGAGGAGGCCGGCGGCGGCGAGCCCGCCCGGCGCCACCGCCACGGCCGCGACCGCGCGCGCCGAAGAGCGCCGCCGCCTGGACAAGCGGGCGACCCAGCCGCTCACGCCCGACGAGGACGACGGCAACGCCTGACCCGACGAGCGCCCCGAGACCGGTCGACGCACTCAGGAAACCGACGCCACTGTCGCCGATGTCGAAGACGTCGAGCGCGAGGACGGCGTAGAAGATGTCGATGGCTCCCGGCGAGGGCCATCGACATGGCCAGGAGGATGGTCACCGAGCGAAGCGGCGCGTCGCGTCAGGACAGCGCGGATCCCGGCCGCGAAGCCGCCGTCGTCGCCGGCATCTCCACGCGGCCTCGCCGGCGCGTGGACCGCCGGCCGAACCGACCGAGGCGGCGGCCAGCGGCGACACGATCAGCGCCGCCCCGAGCACCCCGACCGCGCACACCAGGAAGACGAGCGCCGGCCCACCGAGGCCCAGCAGGACGCCCGGCCAGGAGCGGGTCCGCCGAGGGCGCCGGCGCCGTCGACGACCCCGTGGCGACATTCGCGGCGGTCATCTCGTCGGGACCGTCGACGACCTCGGGGATGAACGCCGACTGGACCGGCCGCGTCAGCGTGATGCTCGTCGCGGTGACCGTGGTCGAGGGCGTACACGAGGAGCGGCTCGCCCAGCACCAGGGCCGCGGCGGTCGCTGCCATCGCGACGCCCTGAAGGAGGTACGAGCCGAACAGGACCCGGGCCCGCGGGAAGCGGTCGCCGAGGGAGGCGGCGCCGGGTGCGACGATGATCGACGGGACGGACTCGATGAAGGCGATCAGCCCGGCCTCGGCGGCCCCGCCCCGATCGAACGCGTAGACGACGACGGCGAGCCACTGCGCCCACTCGGCGACCGTGAACGCGAGATAGGCCGCCTCGACACGCCGCAAGGTCGGATCGCGCAGCGCCGTCGCGACGACGCCGATCCTGGTTCCGCATCCGACGGTGGTCAGCCGTCGCGGTCGAGGCGACCCGGCCGAAGGAGCAACCAGGTCAGTCGACGACGCAACCGCCTGGGACGGCCGGGCGGGTCGACGGTCCACGGATGCAGCGCCGTGACACGACCGGTCCGAGGACTCGCGAGCCAGGGCGACGCTCATGCGTCGGGCGGTGTCGAGCTCCTCGCGGGACCCCGGCCTCCGGCAACGGCTCGTCCGGGCCGAGACCGGCCAACGCGCGCGCGGTCGTGGCCGGCAGGACGCGCGAGGCCAGGCGCCGCCCGAGGTACAGCTCCTCGGTCCCGGCCATCGCCAGCGGGACGATCGGGGCTTCCGTGCGGAGCGCGATGATCGCCCAGCCGTTGCGGAACGCACCGATCCGTCCGGCCGGCCCGCTGACCGTCCCCTCGGGCATCTGGACGAACACCGCGCCGTTCGCCACGACCGCGCGCGCCGAGGCCACGTGGGCCTCCACCCCGACGCCGCCGCGCCAGACGGGCAGCAGCCCGCCGAGCCGGTGGATCAGGCGCTCCCGCCAGCGCGACGTGAACGTCGATGGGGCACTCCCCAGGAACCACGCCCGCGGCTCGGCCGGGAGCGCATGCATGACCACGAACGGGTCCATCCAGCCACGGTGCGCCGCCGCGACGAGGAAGTAGCCGCCAGCCGGCAGGTTCGCCTGGCCGTCGGTCCGGATCCGGAATCGGAACACGACGAAGCAGACGAAGCGGGCGACGAGTCGCAGGACCCGGTAGAGCAGCGACGCCCTGGCCTCGGGTGGTCGACCGAGCCAGGCGAGGCCCTCGACCGCGCCGCCGCGGGCGGCGGCCATGGCCTCGGGGGCGACGCGGGCGGGCGGCGGCCGGTGGCGGTCACCGTCGGGTGGGTGCCCGGCCTCGGCCATGTCAGGCGGGCGGGGCGTCGAGCTCCGGCGACGCCTCCGGCTGCGAGCACCTCGGGCTGCGACGGCGCGGCGAGTCGAGCCGGGTCGTCGGTCGCGGCCGGATCCTCGGTCGCGTCGGACGCCTCGACGTCGTCGGGCGGCTCGACCGGCCGGCCGGCGGCGCCCCAGGTCGCACCCTCGGGGTGGGTCGGCGGGTCGTCGTCGGGATGTCCGGGCCGATGCCGCCAGGCCAGGATCAGCACCGCCGGGATCACGAACGCCACAGAGACGACCTGCGCCGTCGGGACGCCGAAGAACGTCCAGTTGTCGTGGCGGAACGTCTCGAGCAGGAACCGGACCAGCCCGTACCAGATGAAGAAGACGAGCAGCAGGTCGCCCGGGCGGAGACGCGGGCGGAGGTGATAGCCGATCCAGACGAGCACGAGCAGGCCGATCAGGCCGGACAGCGACTCGTACAGGAACAGCGGGTGGAAGCGCGTGGTCTCCAGCGGGAATGCCGCACACGGGTAGTCGGCGATGCGGTGGGCACAGTCGATCGGGATCCCCCACGGCACGGTCGTCGGCGACCCGTACAGCTCCTGGTTGAAGAAGTTGCCCCAGCGAGCGATCGCCTGCATCGTGAACAGGCCGGGCGCGATGATGTCCGCCCAGCGCAGGAAGGGCACGCGCTTGTACCGCGCGTACAGGTACGCGGCGATCACGCCGGTGACGATCCCGCCGTAGACGCCCAGACCCGAGTACGGCGGCAGGAAGATGCGTTCGATGTGGTCGCGGTACAGCGCGTCCCACTGGTCGATGACGTGGTAGGCACGACCGCCGATCAGGGCCGCGACCGCGACGATGATCATCCCGTTGCCCAGGATCTCGACGTCCTCGCCGGCCCGTCGGGCGAGGCGCGACATGACGAGGTAGGCGGCCGCGAGGCCGACGGCGTAGCCGATCCCGTACCAGCCGATCGTCAGGGGGCCGAGCTGGAGGGCCGTCGCATTCGGCAGGAAGTCGGCAGGCATCCGCGGAAGTGTAGCGGGCCACCCCGGGCGACGACGACGAGGGCCACGTGGTGGTCGGCTCGGTCGTCACCTGGGCCCCTGCGCGATGCATCCCTATACTCGTCCACGGTGAACGCCGAGTTCAATTGGTGGCTGCTCATCGTCGGGCTCGTCGTCGGAGCCGGGCTGGTCTGGTTCGTCGTGGCCGACTCGCGGCGCCGCGACGGCGAGATCGGCGCGGTCGAGCGCCCGCGCGAGGCCCTATGGCTCTCGGCCGTCCTCGCGGAGGAGGGCCGCGATGTCAGCCCATCGACCGCCGAACGGCTCCTCGAACTCCACCTGGCGTATCTCGACGCTCCGCCGCCGGACGAGCCGCGCGGCCCGGGCGCTCAGGAGCCTGAGACGAGCACCGGGTCCGCATCGATCGGCCCGCCGGGCACATCCACGAGCGAGACGCCGAACGTGGGCGCGCCGTCGAGTCCCGCGACCGCCGGCGACGGCCCGACCCAGTAGGCGAGTCCGCCCCCGAAGAACATCTTCCCGACGCCCTGCCGCTGCCCGTCGACGATGACCCAGCAGCGGTATTCCTTGCCGGGACCCGGGTCCGTCAGCCCGGTCGCGACGACCACGAGGTCCGTCGTCGACGGCGAATACACGAGCGTGCCGCTGGTCGAACCGCCGGACGGGCTCTCGAGGCCGACCCGCGCGACATCCGGCTGGGACGTCACGTGGAGCGTCGCGGTGGTCACCGCCGCAAGGTCCTCGATCGCCTGATCCTGCGCGGCGAGACGGTCGTCCACCCGGGCGCCGACGAGCACGGACGTGGCCACGACGGACAGGACCACGGCCGCCGCGACCGCCGCGATCCAGCCGAAGGCCGAGCGACGACTGCCGCGCGAGGAGGCGGTCGTCGGCACGCCCGACCGGTCGATCGGGATCGGATCCGGCGCGGGCGCAGCGGGCGTGGTCGCGGCGAGCGTGGTCGCCCCGGGTGCCGCCGCCGCTCCGCGAGGGATGCCGCGCGCCCGCACGTACGCGAGCGTGCGATCACGGAGCTCCGGCGACGGCGCGTCGCCGACCACGGCGCGAACCGCGTCGCTGACGCGACGGAGCCGCTCCAGCTCGAGCGTGCACGACGGGCAGCCCGCGAGGTGCCCGGCGACCGCCATGGCCGTCGGGGTGTCGCCGGCCATCAGCCGATCCAGACCGCCGGGCTCTGCCGCGGCGATCTCCAGGGTCTCCAGGACCGTCTCGTGATCCATCGTCTCCTTACCCGTCCTCGCCGGTACCGACCGGCTGGGCTGCATCCTGCTCGAGGGCCGCCCGCAGGTGGCGGAGCGCTCGGCGCGTTCGTGTCTTCACGGTCCCGAGCGGCCAACCCAGTCGCTCGGCGATCTCCGATTGGCTCAACTCTTCGCGGTAGGCCAGCACGATGACCATCCGCTCCTCGTCGGGCATCCCGTCGAGCGCCGCGCCGATGACCGCCCGTGTCTCCTTGGAGGCGTACGCCGGCTCGGGCGCCATGGGCATCTCGGCGCCCGCGACGATCGTGCCGGAGGCGGCGGCCCGTTCGAGCCGCTGCGTCTCCGAGACCTCCGGATCGCCACCCCCCGACGGCCCGACGACCTGCGGACGCCGGCCGGCGGCACGCAGTCGGTCCACGGTCCGGTTCCGCGCGATCGTGTGGAGCCACGCGGCGAGCGAGCCCATCGCCGGATCGAACGTCGTCGCCCGATCCCAGAGGGCAAGGAACGTGTCCTGGACCACCTCTTCGGCCACGCCTCGATCCGATGTCAGCCGGCGAGCCACCGCGAACACCGCGTCGGCATGCCGGTCATAGAGCATCGCCAGGGCGTCGTACGAGCCGCCCGCGACCTCGTGGACGAGGGCGGCATCGTCGGGACGACCTGGTCGGTCCTCAGTCATCGATACGAGCCGGAGGTCGAACCGGTTTCACTCACGGCTCTCCAGGTGCAGGGGCCGCCGCTCGAATCCGCTCGAGAGCACGACATCGGTCTCGGTCGTGAACACGTTCGGGGTCATCTGGAGCCGGACCAGCACCTCTTCGAGATGGCGCGTGTCGCGCGCGCGGATCTTCAGGAGGTAGTCGGCCTCGCCGGCGATGTGGTGGCACTCCTCGATCTCGGGGATGGTCGCGAAGGCGTCCGTGAGGTCCGCGCCGGCCGTCCCCGGCGCCTGCGTCAGCCAGGTGAACGCGAGGACGAGGTACCCGGCCGCGGTCGGGTCGACGGTCGCGGCGTAGCCGCGGATCACCCCGCGTGCTTCGAGCTTCTTCACGCGCTCGTGCGCCGACGGCCCGCTGATCCCGACATCCGCGCCCAGGTCCGCATACGGGCGACGGCCGTCGGTCTGCAGGCGCGTCAGGAGGCGGGCGTCGGTCTTGTCGATCTTCGGCCGATCAGGCATCAGATGGCTCGTGCATCGGTGTACTCCCTATCTGTTAGGTGTACTCGCTTGCATGACGTGATTTGTTAGGCTATTATCCGCATATCGGTTTGTTCCTCTTGGACGCCGGCCGACCGCCTCCGGCGGACGGGCCCTCGGGTCCGCGGTGTCCGATGCAGCGAAGGGAGTCTCTCGATGATCCTCGCGATCGTCATCGGCCTCCTGGCGCTGTTCTCGCTGATCAGCTACCTGCTGGGCACCGACGAACCCCGCCAGTCGAGTGCCGAGCACGGCCAGGGCCACGACGCCACGTACCTCATGCGGTTCAGCCGTCGCTAACCGGCCGCGCCGCGCTCGATAGCCTACCGCCAACGAGGTCCCGTCCCACGGGGCCTCGTTCGATTCCCGGGCCGTCACCAATCGCCGGCCACGCGATGGACGAGGGCCTCGAGCGTGCCGGCCGGCGCATGCGCCTCCAGGCAGGTCACACCGCCGTCGCCGACGAGCGCGTCGTGGCTGGTCCCGGCCGGAAGGTCGAGCCGGTCGCCGACCGCGAGGTCGACGGCGGACCCGTCGTCGGGCAGCCCGAACCGGATCGAACCCGCCGTCACGACGAGGACCTTGTCGTACGGGTGCTCGTGGGCGCGGTACTGGTCTCCTGGAGCGTTCGACCACGGCGACGGGCGCCAGCCCTCGGCCCACAGGCGCTCGGTGAGCCGCGCGTCCTCGCGTGACATGGCCCCCTCCCCTAGCCGGCCGTCGAGACGCCGATGATCGATCCGATCGCATACGTGACGATCGCCGCGGCCAGGCCGATCAGCAACTGGCGGGCGCCCGAGAAGATCATGCCGCGACCGGTCAGCAGGCTCACCGCGGCACCGACGGCGAACAGCGCGACCAGGCTGATCCCGAGGCTCACCGCGATCGCGGCCGTGCCGCTCAGGATCAGGAACGGGATGACCGGCACGGCCGCCCCGACCGCGAAGGCGAGGAACGAGCCCCCGGCCGCCTTGAGCGGCGAGCCCAGCTCGTCGGGGTCGAGGCCGAGCTCCTCGCGCACGAGCGTGTCGAGCGCCGTCTTCGGGTCCGCGAAGATCCGGTGCGCGATCCTGGCCGCCTCGTCCGGCGCGAATCCCTTGGCCCGGTAGGCGGCGGCCAATTCGGCCTCTTCCTCCTCGGGCATGGCCTCCATCTCGGCGCGTTCGAGCGCGATCTGCCGCTCGAACAGCTCACGCTGGCTCTGCATCGAGATGTACTCGCCCGCCGCCATGCTGAACGCGCCAGCGAGCAGCCCGGCGATGCCGGCCAGCAGGATGAAGCTCGGGTTGTCCGCGGACGCGCCCGCGACGCCCATGACGAGCGAGAGATTGCTCACGAGCCCGTCCGAGACGCCGAAGATCATCGCCCGGAGCGTGCCGGAGCGTCCGCCGGTCCGGTGCCATCGCTCGCGCTCGCCGATCTCGGATGCGGACGTCGCCGCGCGCGCGACCGCGACGCCGTCGCGCGTCGGGTCGACCGCCGGTCCCGTGGACAGGCGGTCCCAGATCTGCGCGTGCTCCCGCTCATCGGCGGCGATCGCCGCGACCTCCGGCGAGACGCCCTGCGCGTCGTAGGCGGCCTCCTCGTCCCCTTCGAGAGCCTTCACGAGGTCGGCCACGGCCTTCGTGCCGAAGACCCGGGCCACGAGCACGATGAACCGCACCCGGAGCCGCGGCCGTCCCGCCGGCGGGACGGTCACCCCGAGCTCGGTCAGCTTGCCCGCCCAGACGTCGGCGTGGCGGCGCTCGTTGGACGCGATCCGCTGGAACGCGGAGGCCCGGTTCGGATCGTGCTCGATGTCGGCGAGCGCGTCGTACAGCACGATCGCATCGCGTTCGAGCTTGAGGTTGTCGAGGCTCGTCTGGACGTCGATGGGGGCCATCCGCTCGATGGTAGCCGACCTCGCCGCTAGACTGACCCGGCATGCCGACCTGGAGCCCAGCCCCCCTGCGATACCTCTCGGCGGCCGACGTCCGCGCGGCGATGCCGCCCCTCGAGGACCGGCTCGAACTGGCCGGACGGACCATGACCGCGCTCGTCGCGGACGCGGAACTACCACCGAAGATCGGCGTCCACCCACGGCCCGACGGCTCGTTCGCCCACGCGATGCCGGCCCTCCTGCGCGGACTCGACCCGGACGGGGGCGACGACCGCCTCGGGATCAAGTGGGTGACCGGGTTCGGCGCCCGGAACACGGCGCGTGGGATCCCGGCGATCAGCGCGATCGTGGTGCTCTCGGATGCGACGACCGGCGTCCCGATCGCCATCCTCGATGGCGGCCCGATCACCGCGGAGCGCACCGCCGCGGTCTCGGGCGTCGCCATCGCCCGGTACGCGCCGCGCGTCGTCGGACGAGCACCGCGGGCCGCGATCATCGGGGCGGGCGTGCAGGCGCACAGCCATCTGCCCGTCCTGGGGCACCTCCTGCCCGGCGTCGAGCTCGCGATCCACGGCCGTGATCCCGGACGGGCCGCGGTCCTCGCCGAGGCCGCCGCCGCGACGGCGGGCATCGCGAGCGTCCGGGTCTGCGCCGATGTCCTCGACGCGACCCGCGACGCGGACGTCGTCGTCAGTGCGGCGTCGTTCACCTCGCCCGAGCGCCGACAGCGCCTGCACGCCGAGGCATTCGCCCCGCAGTCGCTGGTCGTGCCGGTCGACTACGCGACCATGGTGGCGGCCGACGTCGCCGCCACGGCCGCGCTGTTCCTGGTGGACGATCGCGGCCAGTACCTCGCCAACCGGGCCGCCGGGCAGTTCGACGGCTACCCGGAACCCGGCGCGACGATCGGGGAGGCGATGCTCGCCGGGACCGAACGGCCGGCCGCGGGCCGCGTCGTCGTCACGCACCTGGGCGTCGGACTCGCAGACGTCGTGTTCGGTGAGGCGATCCTGCGGCGGGCGATCGAGCTCGGCCTCGGGACGGCGCTGCCGGGCTGACGCCGACGCTGCGACCCGAGTCGCGGCAGACTACACAGGCATCAGGCCATCCGTCGGGGAGGATCCGTGCGCCTCGTCATCCGCGTCGTCGCGCTCGTCCTCATCGTGCTGCTCGTCATCGGGATCGCCGGCGCGGGGCTCCTGACCTGGGTCACGAACCGCGCCCTGCCGCAGACGAGCGGGAACCTCGCCGTGCCAGGCCTCGCGGCGCCGGCCACGGTGGCCCGCGACGCGAACGGCATCGCGCAGATCACCGCCGACACCCCGCACGACCTCTTCATGGCCCAGGGCTACGTCCACGCCCAGGAACGCATGTGGCAGATGGAGGTCTGGCGACACATCTCCGCGGGCCGACTGAGCGAGATGTTCGGGGCCAGCCAACTCGACACGGACCGGTTCATCCGGACCCTCGGCTGGCGCCAGGCCGCCGCGCAGGACCTCGCGGCGTTCAGCCCGGCCACGATCGCGATCCTCGACGCGTACACGGCCGGCGTGAATGCCTGGCTCGACGCGCACCGTGGGTCCCTCGGGCTCGCCTTCCTCGCCTCTGGGACGACACCCGAGCCGTGGACGAACCTCGACACGGTCGCCTGGGTCAAGGTCCAGGCGTGGGACCTCGGCCACGACCTCGACTCGGAGGTGTTCCGGTACCTCGCCGACGCCAAGCTCGGCGACCCGGCCCGGACCGACGCCCTCTTCCCGCCCTATCCCGAAGGCGCGCCGGTCATCACGCCGAGCGGCCTGCCCGGGAGTGGCGGCGCCGGCGCCGACCGAGCACCCGTCGCATCCGTCGATCGGGCTCCCGTGACCGCGCGTCGAGCGGCGCCGACCGACGCGCGAGATCGCCGGCCTGCGACACGTGGCCGCGCTGGGCCGCGACCTGCTCCGGCTCGGCGGCGTCGGCACCGATGGCCCGCTGGCGGGGACCAGCGGGGTCGGCTCGAACAACTGGGTCGTCGGCCCGGCCATGTCGGCGACGGGCGGCGCCCTCCTCGCGAACGACCCGCATCTCGGGGTCTCGATGCCGTCGATCTGGATCATCAACGGGCTCCACTGCCGGGTCGTCAGCGACGCGTGCCCGTACGACGTGGCCGGGGTCAGCTTTCCCGGCGCGCCCGGCATCGTCCTGGGGCACGACGCCCGCGCCGCCTGGGGCGCCACGAACATCTACGCGGACGTCCAGGACCTGGTCGTCGAGACCGTCGATCCCGCGAACCCGGCGGCGTACCTCACCCCGAAGGGCTCGGTCCCGTTCACGATCCGGCACGAGGAGATCGCCGTGAAGGGCGCGACGCCGGTCGCCCTGGACGTCCGGGAGACGGCGCACGGGCCGATCATCACGGACGTCGACACGCGGCTCGCCGGAGCCCCGCCGATGGCGCTCCGCTGGACGGCGCTGCAGGGGCCGGATCACACGCTCGAGGCGATCCTCGCCCTGTCGACGATCAAGGACTTCGACGACTTCCGGGCGGCGCTCTCGCTCTACGGCGCGCCGGCGCAGAACTTCGTGTATGCCGACGTCGACGGGCACATCGGCTACCAGTACCCGGGCGCGATGCCGATCCGCGGCGATGCCGCCGATACGGGTCTGCGACCCGTGGACGGCGCGGACGGCCACCACGAGTGGGTCGGCCGCATCCCGTATGACGACCTGCCCCGGCAGCTCGACCCCGAGCCCGGCTGGATCGTGACCGCGAACAACGCCCCCGTGGACGCGAACTACCCCGATGCGCTCGGGTCGGAGTGGGACCCCGGGTATCGCGCCCAGCGGATCATCGACCTGCTGAACCAGTACGGCCAGGACGGCGTCACGGTCGACGAGCTCGGGGCGATCCAGACCGACAGCGCGCCGGACCGGGCGCGGGACGTCGGGTTCGCCCTCAGCGACATGACGGACCCGGGCACCGGGGGCGTCGCCCCGGCGAGTGCGGACGGCGCCCTCATCCGCCAGCGGATCGACGAGTGGGACGGGGCCTGCGACACCGAGAGCCTCGGGTGCGCCGCCTACATGAGCTGGGAGTACCGCGTCCTGCGTGACATCTTCGACGACGACCTCGGGACCGTGGCGCGCGATTACGTGGGCAGCGGCGCTTCCTGGGTGATGCTCGCGGACCTGCTCGGGGACCCGACGTCGCCGTGGTGGGACGACACCGCCACGCCCGGCGTCGTCGAGACGGCCGATCAGATCGTGGCGCGAGCGATGGACGAGGCCGGCGCCGAACTCCGGACGGCTCTCGGGTCGCCGGACACCTGGACGTGGGGGCGACTCCATCCGGTGAGCTTCCGGGAGCCGACGCTCGGGTCGAGCGGCATCGCGCCGCTGGAGGCGTACTTCGACAAGGGGCCCTACCCGGTCGCCGGGGCCGACGGAGCACCGGACGCCACCTCCTGGAACGCCTCGAGTGCGTACCCGGACCCGACGGACCCCTCCTACGTGCCGGCCGGCATCGGCGGCGTGTTCGACGTGACCGACCTGCCGAGCTACCGACTCGCCATCGACATGCACGACCTCGACGGCGCTCGGATCATCATCACGACCGGCCAGTCCGGGAACCCGGGCGACGCGCACTATGGGGACATGATCGAGGCTTGGCGGACCGGCGGGACCGTGCCGCTGCCGTTCACGCCCGCGGCGATCTCGGCGTCGGCGGTGTCCACGCTCACGCTCACCCCGTGACGCATCCGTCGGCGTCGACCCACGTCGCCGTCATCGGCGCCGGGACGATGGGCGCCTGGACGGCGCTCGCGGCGCGGCGCGCCGGGACCGCCGCCACGCTCATCGATGCCTTCGGCGCCGGGAACCCCCGATCCACCTCCGGTGACGAGAGCCGCATCCTCCGGAGCGCCCATGGCGACGACCGCCTGTACCCGGCGTGGTCGCGCCGCGCCCGGGAGGCCTGGCTCGCCTTCGACGAGGAGGTCGGGGAGACGTTCCTCCTGCCGACGGGCGCGCTGTGGCTCGCCCACCGCGACGGGGGCTTCGAGGCGGCGTCGGAGGCCGCGATGCGCTCGTTGGGGATCCCCGTGGAGCGCCTCATGCCAGCGGAGGCGGCCGAGCGATGGCCGGCGATGGTCACCGACGACCTCGCGTTCGTCGTCCATGAGCCCGAAGCCGGCCTGCTGCTCGCCCGGCAGGCCATCGCCGCGGTGGCGAGGCGGTTCGCCGACCTCGGCGGCCGCCGGGAGCTCGCGTGGGCCGTGCCGGGTCGGGTCGAGGGTCGTCGACTGCTGGACGTGGCCCTCGGGGACGGTGGTCGCATCCCGGCCGACGAGTTCGTGTTCGCCGCCGGACCCTGGCTCCCGCGGCTCTTCCCGGGCCTGCTCGGCGACCGCATCCGCGTGACGAAGCAGGACGTCGTCTTCGTCGGTCCCGACGCCGGCGACGGCCGGTTCGGGCCGGACCGTCTGCCGTGCTGGGTGGACTACGACGCCGCGTTCTATGGTCTGCCGGCGATCGAGGGTGGCGGCATGAAGCTCGCGCCCGACCGGTACGGGCCCGTCTTCGACCCGTCCCATGGCGAGCGGATCGTCGACCCGGAGTCGGTGCGACTGGCGCGGCGGTACCTGGCGAGGCGGTTCCCCGCGATCGCGGACGGGCCGATCATCCAGACGCGCGTCTGCCAGTACGAGACCACCCCGGACACGCACTTCATCCTCGACCGGCATCCGGACTTCGACAACGTGTGGATCGCGGGCGGTGGTTCCGGCCACGGGTTCAAGCACGGGCCCGTCATCGGCGAGTACCTGCTCGCCCGGATGGCCGGGGCGGCCCCGACCGATGACGAGGCCCGGTTCGGGCTCGGTCACGAGCGGATCTCGAAGCCGAACATGCGGACCGGAGCCGACGGCATGGTCGAGGGCTGGTCGGACTGGTAGGCGACCGTGCCTCGGTGGCGCGGTCCCAGCCGCGCGGCCCGGGCCGCGACGGCTTGTTCAGACTGGCGCGGCGACTCGCATGGGGGCCGGCGTCCGTACCTCGACCTCGGGGAAGCTGACGGCCTCGTCGGCGGTGGGGACGATCCACTCGACCAGGCTGCGGTTCACGATCGCGGTGCCGACGTCGCGCGCCACGATGCTGCCCGCGAGGGTGTAGGCGATCGTCGCGTTCGTGAGCGGCACCATCGGCTCGCGCTTGCGGACGCTGTCCTCGGGTCGACCCCCGGCGGCAGATGGCGCTGGCCGAGGATCCGATAGGGGCCGACCTGCAGCTCCATCCGGGCGATGGCGAGGTCCACGCGCTGTTCGACCGCGCCACGGGGACCGGTGCCGACCACGACGAGGAGGTCACTGCGCTCGAGGGACACGGAGTCGACCTCGACGAGGTGGCCGTCGTCGAGGCTCTCGAACGTGACGGTGTGCAGCAGGAACCGCGCCTGTCCGTTGAGGAAGTCGGTCAGGCGGTCGCCGAACATCGTGACCTTGGCCGAGATGGTGCAGTCCTCGCCGAACGCGAGGAAGTCGACGCCTTGCATGGTCTCGGCACCGTACGCGGCGCGCCACCGCGCGACCACCGGACCTTCGTACGGGCGCGGGCGACCCTACTCGCTGATCTCGAGCGGGCCGTCGGGGACCTCGATCAGGACGCGACCGTCCTCGACGACGACCGGGTAGACGGCGAGCGGCGACTCGGCCGGCGGGTCGAGCGCCTCGCCGTTCTCGAGGTCGAAGCGCGACAGGTGGAGCGCGCAGGTCAGCGTCCCGGCCGTCAGGAACCCCTTGTCGAGCTCGAAGTACTCGTGCGAGCAGACGCCCTGGAGGGCGTGGAACTCGCCGTTCGTGTTCACCACCAGCACCTGGTCCGTGCCGTCCACGAACGTCATCTTCATCGTGCCCTCGGGCACCTCGTCGACGGCGATGAGGTCGATCCGCCTCATCGCGGCCGGCGCCCGGGTGATGGGGGCATCAGGCGGCGGCCTCGGTGCCGTCCCCGGCGCCGGTCCCGGCCGCCCACTTCGACTCGAGCAGCTCGCGCAGGCGATCCTGGGCCTCGCCGAGCGGGACGCGCGCCACGACCGGCTCGAGGAAGCCGAGCACGATGAACTTGCGGGCTTCGTCGGGCGGGATGCCGCGGCTCTCCAGGTAGAAGAGCTGGGTCTCGTCGATCGGCCCGACCGAGCTGGAGTGCGCGGCACGCCGGCAGTCCGGCTGGTCGATCTCGAGGCTCGGGATCGCCACCGACCGCGCCGCCTTCGAGAGGTTCATCCCGAACTCGCCGAGGAAGCTGTCCGTGCCGACCGCGGTCTTCTCGATGGTGATGAGGCCCTTCATGTACGTCCGCGCGCGATCGAGGAGTGCGCCTTTCGAGAGCAGGTTCCCGGTCGTGTCTCGCCCGACATGCGTCGTGTACGAGGTGAGGTCGAAGAGCTGCTCGTCGCCGCCGAAGACGATCTCGACCTGCTCGACCGCGCTCCGGTCCCCGATGAGCCGGTTGTCGATCCGGCTGCGGACCAGCCGGCCGCCGAGCTGGGCCAGTGCCCAGTGGAGCGTCGCGCCCTCGCCGATCCGGGCGATCCGATGCTGGAACGCGATCACATCCGGGCCGAGCTCCTGGAGACCGGCCATCGCGAGCTTCGCGCCGGCCCCGAGCCGGACCTCGGTCGTCCCGGTGATGAGGCTCTGGCGGCCGGTCACGGCCTCGCCCGATGGCACGAGCTCCTCGACGAGGCTCGCCTCCGCGCCGTCGCCGAGCTCGATGACGGTCCGCGTGAGCAGTGCACGGTCCGGGGCGCCGACGGCCCAGCGGATGACGATCGGCCGCTCGACGCGGACGCCCGCGGGCACGCGCAGCACGACGCCCTGGTTCCAGCCGGCACGGGTCATCTGCGCGAGGCGATCGTCCTCGGGCAGCGACCCCGGCGTCGGCAAGCAGCGGTCGGGCCGCGCCCGGGTCGCGGGCGATGAAGGCCCCCAGCGATTCGATGGTGACGCCGGCCGCCGCGACCGCGGGGTCGAGGGCCATGGCCGCGATCGCGTCCTCGCGGAAGGAGGCCAACCCGGCGGTCCCGGGCTCGGGATCGGCCCCGCCGTCGACGTCGGCTGCGACGGCTGGCGCCTCGTAGGCGCGGACCGACTCGAGCGCCGCCGCCCGCAGGTCCACGTAGGTCGTGTAGAGCCGGTTGGACTCGACCGGGAGCGCGTTCGAGCGCTCGAGCGCGGCTCGGCGATCGTCGGTCAGCCACGCCGGCTCGGACGCGGCGGAGCGCTCGAGGAGGCCGTCGTCGAGCTGGAAGCTGAGGTCCGAGGGGGTCCGGCGAGGCGGGCGAGCGCGGGTGGCGGGTGCGCTCACCCGAGCGACCCCTCCATCTCGAGCTTCACGAGGCGGTTGAACTCGATGGCGTACTCCATCGGCAGTTCCTTGGTGAAGACCTCGAGGAAGCCCTGCACGATGAGGTTCGTCGCCTCGTTCTCGGTCAGCCCGCGGCTCATCAGGTAGAAGACCTGGTCGGCGCTGACCTTGCCGACGGTGGCCTCGTGGGACATCGTCGTGTCGTCTTCCTGGATGTCGATGTAGGGGTACGTGTCGCTGCGGCTCTGGTCGTCGAGCATGAGCGCGTCGCAGCGCACGCTCGCGACGACGTTCGTCGAGCCGGGCGCCACCTTGAGCGAGCCGCGATACGTCGCCCGGCCGCCGTCCTTGGACACGGACTTGCTGACGATCCGCGAGCGGGTGTTCGGGGCGAGGTGGACCGCCTTGGCCCCCGTGTCCTGATGCTGGCCCTTGCCCGCGACGGCGACGCTGATGATGTCGGCCGTGGCGCCCTCGCCGCGGAGGTAGATGGCCGGGTACTTCATCGTGAGCCGCGAGCCGGTGTTCGCGTCGATCCACTCGACCGTGCTGTTCTCGTGCGCGTGGGCGCGCTTGGTCACGAGGTTGTAGACGTCGTTCGACCAGTTCTGGATCGTGGTGTAGCGGACCTTGGAACCCGGCAGGGCGATGACCTCGACGACCGCGACGTGCAGGGACTCGGTCGCGTAGATCGGGGCGGTACAGCCCTCGATGTAGTGGACCTTGGCGCCCTCGTCGACGACGATCAGCGTCCGCTCGAACTGCCCGGTGTTCTCCCCGTTGATCCGGAAGTACGCCTGGAGCGGCAGCGGCACCTCGACACCCTTGGGCACGTAGACGAACGACCCACCGGACCAGACGGCCGCGTTGAGCGCGGAGAACTTGTTGTCCTCGGCCGGGACGACGGTGCCGAAGTACTTGCGGAAGATCTCGGGGTATTCCTTGAGCGCCTGATCGGTGCCCATGAAGACCACGCCGAGCTTGGTGAGTTCCTCCTTGACCGAGTGGTAGACCACCTCGGAGTCGTACTGCGCGCCGACACCGGCAAGGAACTTGCGCTCCGCCTCGGGGATCCCGAGCTTCTCGAACGTCGCCTTGATCTGATCGGGGACGTCGTCCCACGACTTCTCTTCCCGCTCGGACGGCTTGCGGTAGTAGACGATGTTCCCGAAGTCGATCTTCGAAAGGTCGCCGCCCCACGTCGGCAGCGGACGCTTCAGGAAATGGTCGTACGCGCGGAGGCGGTACTGGAGCATCCAGTCCGGCTCTTCCTTGAACCGGCTGATCTCCTCGACCGTCTCACGGGTCAGGCCGCGCTTCGTCTCCTGCAGGTAGACGATGTCGTCGTGGAAGGCGAACTGGTCGCGCTGGTCGGTGACGATCTCGCGGGCGGCGGTCATTCGATCCTCGGTCCTCAGGGTCACGGCTCGTGGCCGCGGGCGGGCTTGCAGCCAGCGATTTGAATTCCGAGTCAGATTATCGGGATTACGGGTCGGACCGTCAACGACGGGGGTCAGGACGCCGCGCCGTGGTGACAGCTGGCACCGCTCGTCGGGCCATCTTCATGCGTGATTCGGGACCTCGACCCTACAATCGGGTCCCCGGACGGCACCAGATGGGCCATCCATGTCCCGCGACCCGGCAGGCCGCCGGGTGGGCGGCGACCGGAGCAAGAGGCGCGAGTGAGGGACACACGGGTCCGCCGCATGGCGGTCGGACCACTCGCGATCGGGCTGGTGCTGCTCCTCGCCGCGCAGGTCGTCGGCCTGAGCTGGACCGGCGACCGCGCCCTCACGGCGTCGGGCGGTGCGTACGCCTATGGCGGCGGGCTCGCCGTCTCCTCCCCGACCGTGGCGCACGCCGTGTACGAGCAGAAGGTGCTCGGCGCCTTCGTGGTGTTCTACCGACGGTCCGCGACCTCGGGGACGACGTGGGGGACGCCGATCCAGCTGTCCCGACGCAACGTCGGCGCGGCCGGCGCCCCGTCGATCGATGCGGCCGGCAGCAAGGTGGACGCGGTCTGGGTCGAGGGCGACAAGATCATCAGCGGCCTCGATTCGGTCGTGATGTACCGGCGAAGCACCGACGGCGGCAAGACGTGGAAGGCGCCGATCCAGCTCTCGCCGACGCTCGGCTCCGCGGGTCTGCCGCGAGTCCTGCGCGGGCCGGCTGGACGCGTCCTCGTCACGTGGACCGACGAGGTCTCGGGCGTCATCTCCGTCCGCGCGAGCACGAACGGCGGGGCCTCGTTCGGTGCCGCGAAGGTCCTGGCCCGGACGTCGAACCACCCGCTGAAGGACCGATCCCTGTCGGAGGCCTACCCGACGCTCGCGTCCGGGACCGGCGTCATCTACGCGGCGTATGCGGCGGGCCCGAAGACCATCCGACTGCGCCGCTCGACCGATGGCGGCGCCCACTGGAGCAAGGCCGTCACGCTCGCGACGAACGCATCCGGACAGGGGCTGTCGGTCGCCGCCCACGGCTCGACCGTCGTCGTGGGCTATGCCGCGACCAGCGGGGGGGACGCGTGGGCGGTCGTCCGCCGAAGCGGCACCAAGGGCGTCCGATGGGGCGCCGCGGGTGCGCTGGCGGCGCGGTCCGGGGCGCCCAGCTCAGCACCCGTGATCACCTATCGCGCCGGGGCGTTCCATGCCGCGTTCGAGAAGTGCCTGTCTGACGCCTGCTCGAGGAGCGCCGTCTACTACCGCCGGAGCGCGGGAGGCAGCACCTGGTCGAAGGCGGTCGCGGTGTCGGTCCGCAAGCGCAGCTTCGACTACCCCGTCGATGTCGACGTCGCGACCAAGGTCCTGGTGCTCTACGACGATGTGAACGGGTCGGCGGGCGACGTGTACGTCCGCCAGGGGCACTGACGCGATGTCGATGGTTCGTCGGGTCCGGACCGTCGTGGTTCTTGCGGTCGTGCTCGCCGCGGCGGTCCCCGGCGTCGCCCGGGCCACCTGGACGTCGACCGAGGTCACCTCGAACACGCATTTCGACGAACCCGCGCTGACGCTCGACGCGCACGGCGACGCCCACGTCGCTTACATCGCCTACGGCGATCGGCCGGGGTTGTTCTTCGCCACGGACGCGTCCGGCTCCTGGGACTCGACGCGCCTGACGACGGCGCGGGACGAGGCTCCGGCGATCGCCGTCGACGGTGACGGCCACGACCACATCGCGTTCGTCCGCTACGGCGCCGATGCCGGCCTCTACTACGCCACGGATCGGACGGGCGACTGGATCGTGACCCGCCTTTCGGACGAGCCCGCCGACGCGCCGTCCATCGCCCTCGATGCCGACGGCCGTGCCCACATCGCGTTCGCCAGCGGCTCCTTCGACCCGGGGATCGTCGCCTTCGACGACTCGACGGGCGACTGGGTGCGGAGCCAGGTCACGCAGGCGCCCCTGGACGGCTCGACGTCGATCGTGGTCCTCGCGGACGGCACGTCGCGGATCGCCTTCGCCCGATACGCGCCGGAGGCGCCCGGGATCTACGTCGCCTCCACCAGGGCCGTCGGTGGCGCGTGGTCGCTCGAACGCGTGACCACGGCCTACGACGATGAGCCATCGCTCGCCGTGCGGTCCCCGGCCGAGGTGGACGTGGCGTTCATCCGCTTCCAGTCGACCGGGCGCGGCCTGTACGTCGCGACCCGGACGACCGCGGCGATCGGCGACTGGACGACGACCGCCCTCTCGGTGGACAGCGCGCGCTACTACGACCGGCCGTCCATGGCCGCGGGCGCCGACGGACGCGCCTCGATCGTGTATTCGCTGGCGAGCAGCACGGGCGACCCGTTGGGGCTGTTCGTCGCCCGGCAGTCCGCGTCCGGGTCGTGGTCCTCGGGCGACGCGCTGACGAGCCAGGGGCGCTCGGATGACTGGCCGTCGCTGGCGCTGGATGCGACCGGCGAGGAGCACGTCGCCTTCGCTGAAGCCGACATCGGCCCGAACCCTGGCGTCTACGTCGGGGACTCGGTGTCCTTCGATCTGGTCGCCGGCTCCACGGTCGATAGCGACGTCTCGTTGACGGTCGCCGACGGCGGGACGCAGGTCGCGTTCAAGCGGCTCTCGGACGGCCCCGACCGCGGCATCCGAGCCGGACAGCAGGCATCCGGGACGTGGCGCTTCGAGGCGGCGTCGAAGGACCCCTCCGCGCCGAGCGTCGTGGTCGACGACGCGTGGCACGCCAGGATCTTCACGGGTGACCTCGAGCTGACCGAGTCGACCGGTGCCTGGGCGCGCACGACGCTGGGCCTGGGCGGCAGCGGGCTTCGCGCGACGCTCGGCCCGGACGGGCATGCCTGGCTCGCCTATCAGGAAGGCCCCGACCGCCCGATGATCGCGACCGACCGGTCCGGGACGTGGGAGACGGCCAAGGGATTCTTCGGGTTCGCCGGTTCCGGCGCCGTCGCCATCGGGCCGGACGGCCGGATCCACTGGGTCATCGCCGGCGACACCCTCGCCTACGAGACCGCCATGTCCATCGACGGCACGTGGACCGAGAAGGGCCTCGGCCGGCAGGCGACCGATCCGAGCATCGCGGTCGACGCCGCGGGCAAGGTCCACATCGTGTGGCGCCGGACGACCTCGGACGAGGGCACGTACTACACGACCAACGCCTCCGGGTCCTGGGTGACGACCCGCCTGACGCGGACCTCGGCCGAGGGCGCCCCGGCGCTCGCGCTCGACGCGACCGGGCATGTCTACGTCGCCGTGGTCCGCGCCTACTGGGCGGCCGACCCCGGCCTGTACCTCGTGACCGACCGAAGCGGCAGCTGGGCAACCACCCGGATCGAGGGCTCGTTCGATGCCATGGACCCGCAACTCGCGGTCGATGCGACCGGACGAGCCACGATCGTCCTGGGCCGCGACCACGCGGGCCTCCGCGAGTTCCACGAGACGGGCGCCGCGGCCACGACGGCGTCGGGGCGCTCGGCGCGGTACCGCGAGGTCGACCTGGGGCCGGAGCGCGCCCGGGCTGGCGGACGCCTCCAGACGACGGACTCGTCCGGCCCGGCGACGGCCCCGCACACCTCCCCGGCCGGCGGCACGCCCTAGACCCCGTCGGTCCAGCGGTCTTCCCGCCGTACCGCGAAGGCCGCGGTACGATGCCGCCATGGCGAAGATCCACTACGAGGCGGACGGCGACATCCCGGCGGCGCGGTTCATCGCGGCCCTGACGGATTTCAGCGAGCGGCGCCCGGAGCTGTGGCCGAATCTCGACACGAAGTACTTCCGGCTCCATGAGCTCGGCGACTCTTGGGCCGAGGTCACCGAAGGGACCGATGTGCTCGGCGGCGTCTGGGCGCGCGAGCACTACGACTGGTCGGAGCCAGGGCGTGTCACCCTCAGGCTCGTGGAAGCCGTCGACTTCAAGCCGGGCACCCGGATCGACTACCGGATCACGGATCGGCCCGGTGGCGGCTGCCACGTCTCGGTGGACTTCCAGCGGACCGCGGTCAGCCTGCGCGGCCGGGTGGTCGGCGTGGCCGTGGCGCTCGGGGGCGCGCGTCAGTTCTCGGGCCAGCTGCGAGAAACGCTGGCCCGACTGGCGGCGATGCCCTAGCGATCCCGGGTCAGGCGGGGACGGCTGCCGGCACCTCGTCGACGATGGACGCCGCGTGATCCGCAGCGTCCGCCATGGCCTCGCGTACCGGGTCGGCGATCTCATCCGCGCTGTCGGACGCCGACGACCGCATGCTGTCGACCCGTTCGCGCGCGACCCGGGCGGCCCGGTCGGCTCGCTCCTGGACGGCGGGGTTCCGCACGATCGCCACGATGACGACGGCAAGCAGCGCGGCGATCCCCATCGCGATCGGCCAGCGCGGGCGACGGATCGGGCGAAGGACCCCGAGCGTCGCGGCGACGCCGGCGATGGCCTTCCCGAGGTCGATCCGCGGCAGGGTCAGTTCGCTGGGATCGGCCGAGAGACGCGGCATCTCGACCTCAGGCAGGCGGATCTCCGAGAGGGCGCGGACGATCTCGTCGCGCTGCAGTTCCGGGAGATGGAGCTCCGGGATCCGGATCTCCTTGACGGTCAGCTCAGGCATGGCAGCCCTCCTCGAGTGGTGGCGTCAAGGATACCCCCGACACCACACGGCGCGACCTTGCAACCGGCCCGTCCGACGTGCCATCCGGCTCTCGAACCGAGCCGGTGGCGGGTTTCATCCGGTCGGGGTGATGCCGCCGCGACCACGATGGTGTGCCATGCGGGTACGATCGACGGACCGACCGGTCACGGTCGAAGCAGGATCAGCATCTGGAGGGATCCGTGAGCCGACGACGCCGATTCCTCGCGGCCGGAGCCGGCGTCGCGGCGTCCGCCACGGTCCTTGCGCGACGCTCGAAGCGGGCCACCGCCTTCCCGCCCGGTCCGGATGCCCTCACCCCCCAGCTGGCCCGTGACCGAGCGGCGACGCTCCTCCAGCAGCCGTCGCTCCGGCGTCGCGACCTGGCCATGGACTTCGCGCCGGCGATCGCCACGTCGGTCGACCCGCTGCTGCACGGGCGCCGCTACTTCCCCAGGATGCTCGACGACATCAGGGCCGCGACGGACCACGTCCACCTGCTGATCTATGGCTACAAGCCGGGCGAGATCGGGACGACGTTCCTCGAGGTCCTGGCCGCCAAGGTCCGTGACGGGGTCGAGGTCCGCCTCGCGGTGGACGCGATCGGCAGCGAGATCGATTTCGGCAGCAAGGCGCTGTTCCGCGACCTCGTGGCGGCCGGCATCCAGGTCGTCGCCGCGGACGGGATCGTCGTGTTCCGCGAGGGGGAGATCGGTGCGCGGCGAGCCGCCGTCCGCTTCGAGAACACGCTCCATTTCAACCATCGCAAGATGGCCGTCATCGATGGCCGCATCGGCTACGTCGGCGGGACCGGGATCGAAGACCACTACAACGACGAGCGGTTCTATGACGTCATGTGCCGGGTCACCGGCCCGATCGTGGCGCAGCTCCAGCTCGTCTTCCTCGCGACCTGGCGCCATGACGGCGGCGACGCCTCCTCCGAGCCCGAGGCGCTGGACCGGTGGTTCCCCGCCGATGCCCTCGATGTCCCGGCCGATGCCGCCTGGCAAGCGCCCACGACCATCCTGTGGAACGTTCCGGGCACGGGCCATCATCCGATCAGCGACGCGATCGAGGCGTCGCTCGCGTCAGCTACCCGGCGGATCCACATCGTCAACCCGTACATCAGCAATCGCGCGATCCTCGCGGGCATCCTCGCGGCCGCGCAGCGGGGGGTCTCGGTCGAGCTGGTCGTGCCGGGCAAGCCGACGCCCCCCTACCCCGGGGCCGCGTTCCAGCATCACTACGAGCGCCTGCTCGACGCCGGGGTGACCATCCTGCTGCACCCCGACATGGCCCACGCCAAGGTCCTGATCATCGACGACCGCGTCTTCATCGGCGGGTGCAACCTCGACGACCTGTCGCTCTTCCGCAACGACGAGATCGACCTCCTGTTCGAGGATCCCCGGGTCGTGGACCTGACCGAGCGCCAGGTCTTCGAGGAACTCGTCGGGATGTCCGCGCCCGCCGAGATCCCGACCGACCCCAAGGCTCGAGCCTGGAACGCCGCGATGGACCGCGTCTCGAGGCTCCTCTAGGTCACCGCGATGCGCCGCTTCTCGTCCCCGACGGGCGCATGGACGTCCTGTATCGTGCCCTCCCGTCCCCAGTGAGTGAGGAGATCAGACGAATGACCACGGGTCCCCGCACGTGACCGCCCTCCGGAACATCGCGGAGTTCTACCGGCTCCAGGGGGAGATCCTGTGGAAGTGGCGTCCCGGGCGCCGGGCGTTGATCCGCCGCATGATCATCTCGTTCGTCGTCGCGTTCATCTCGCTGTCGCTGACGGTCTGGATCATCCCGGGCCTGCACGTCGACGACTGGGCGACGATGGCGCTCGCGGTCATCGCGTTCGCGCTGATCAATGCCCTCGTGCGGCCGATCATCCTGTTCGGCCTCGCGAGCATCTCGACGATCGCGGTGATCATCGCGACGTTCGTCTTCCAGATCCTCGTGTTCTACCTCGTCGAGTGGCTGCTTCCGGGCTTCCACATCGACCGGGTCACGGCGGCCCTGTTCGGGTCGATCTTCTTCGCGGTCTTCAACACGATCCTGTCGGCGATCCTCTCGGTCAACCAGGACGAGTCGTACTACGGGGCACTGGTCGCGCAGCTGGCGAGCAAGCGCACCGACCGCATCGTCACCGACCAGCCCGGCGTGGTGATCATCCAGATCGACGGCCTGGCCCACCCCATCCTGTCGCACCAGATCCGCGCCGGCCGCGTCCCGTTCATCGCGAAGTGGGTCCGCAGCCACCAGATGCGGCTCGACAAGTGGACCGCGCTGCTGCCCTCGCAGACGTCGGCCAGCCAGGCCGGGATCCTGCACGGCAACAACAGCTTCATCCCCGCGTTCCGCTGGTGGGAGAAGGACCGCCAGGTCATGATGGTGTCGAACCATCCCGCCGACGCCGCGGAGATCGTCCGACGCGCCTCCGATGGCGAGGGCCTGCTCTCGAACGACGGCGCCAGCGTCGGCAATCTCGTGTCCGGCGACGCGGTCCGCTCGTACATCACGATGGCGACGATCAAGGACCCGGACCAGGGCCTCGGCCACAGCCGCGCCTGGTACTCGTTCTTCGTGAGCCCGGACAACTACCTGCGGACGGGCGTCCTGACCGTCGCCGAGATCATCAAGGAGTACTACCAGGCGCGGCGGTCGCATCGCCGCGGCGTCGAGCCCTCGATGCATCGCGGCATGCCGTACCCGGTGGCCCGTGCGGCCACCAACGTCGCCCTGCGCTCGCTGGGGACGGCCCTGGTCATGGAGGAGATGTACCGCGGGACGCCGGTGGTCTACATCGACTACACCGACTACGACGAGATCGCCCACCATTCCGGCCCCGAGCGCGGTGAGACCCTCGACGCGCTCGACGGCGTCGACCTGACGATCGAGGCGCTCGTGAAGGCGGCCGACGACGCCCCGCGGCCCTACAAGTTCATCCTGCTCTCCGACCACGGGCAGAGCCTCGGATCCACGTTCCTCCAGCGCTACGGCAAGAGCCTCAAGGACGTCATCTCGGAGCTCATGGGCGGCGTGTCGGTCGCGGATGGCACCGGCAGCGTCGAGCAGTGGGGCACGCTGAACGCCGCGCTGTCCGAGGCCGCCCAGGCCGACGGCGCCACGGCCGCGATCACCAAGGCCGCGTTCAAGGGCCAGACCGAGGACGGGACGATCGATGTCGTGCCGGCCGAGGAGCGCGCCGACGAGACACCGGAGGCCGGGCCGCCGGAGCTCGTCGTCTGCGCCTCGGGCAACCTGGCGCTCATCTACTTCCCGCGTCTCGAGGGACGGGCCACCGTCGAGCAGATCGAGGAGTCGTGGCCCGGCCTCGTGGAGACGCTCTCCCAGCACGAGGGCGTCGGCTTCCTGATGGTTCGCACGGCGACGCGCGGGACCGTCCTGCTCGGCCGCGACGGCATCCGGTATCTCCGGGACGGCACCGTCGAGGGCGTCGACCCGGTCGCGCCGTACGGCGAGCACGCGATCACCGGTCTGCGCCGCGTCGACGGGATGGAGTATGCGGGCGACCTCGTCGCGATCAGCATGCTCGACGTGGAGACCGACGAGGTGGCCGCGTTCGAGGAGCTGATCGGGTCCCACGGCGGCCTCGGGGGGCCGCAGACCCATCCGTTCATCCTGCATCCGGCTGACTGGACGATCGACGAGCCGATCGTCGGCGCGGAGGCGGTCTACCGCCAGATCCGCCGCTGGCTGGAGGGCATCGGCATCCCGCTCGGGAAGCAGCCCGGCGCCGCGCCGGCGACCGGCGAGTCGGCGACCGTCGCCATCGACCCGATCGCGGCCGCGACGCACGGCGACTGACCCGACCCGCCCGACCCCGACCCGGAATCAGAACGGCGACCCGGGCACCAGCCCGAGCCGCCGTTTCGTTCGTGTCCGGCCACCGCGCGGTGGCGACGCGCCCTACTTGGCGAGGGCCTTGGCCTTCAGGTCCTGATACTGCTGCTCGTTGATCGTGCCCGCGGCCTTGAGCTGGTCCAGCTTGGCCAGTTCGTCGGCGACGGAGACGCCCGCGGCCGCCTTGTTGGCCGCATCGGCCTGGGCCATCATCTGGACGTCCTGGGGCGTGACCTTCGGGCGCATGACGATGTAGATCAGGCAGCCGAGGAAGGGCAGGATCACCAGGAAGAGGATCCACAGGGCCTTCGTGCCGCCCGAGATGTCGTTGCGCCGGAAGATGTCGGCGAACAGCGAGATGAAGATGAACAGGAACATGAACAGGAAGAAGAACCAGATCATCGACCAGAACGCGTCCCAGAAGGTGAACGAGTTCGTGCCGACCTGGTTGCACCCGGCGACCAGCAGCGCGGTCAAGCCGAGCAGCAGGAGCGCCGGTCGCGCCATGGTCTGGCGCAGCGTCGTGATGGCCGTCATGCCAACCTCCATCTAGCGGGTCACCCGCGGTGTGACGTCCGATCCGGAGGATCTCCCCGGCCCGAGCCCCACCGTCAAACATTGCCGGTGATCCTGGACCCGCGAGCGCGGGCCCCCCGAGCGTAGTCCATCGGCCGCTCGCGGATCGGCCGTTCGCACCGCGGGCCGTTCCGCCATCATGCGCTCCGGACGGCGGCGCAGGAGGGATCATCAGTGGCCACGGACGGGGGCGCGAGCGGTGGCGGTGTCGGGGCTCCACCGGGCCGGGACCTGCGCGCCGGCCTCCGCCACGCGGGTGACCGGGTCGCCGCCCGTCTGACCGGCGGCGGCCAGCCTCTGGCATGGACGCTCCGTGGCTATCGACGGGGCCAGTTCCGTGGCGACGCGATCGGCGGGCTCACGGTCGCGGCCCTGATCGTCCCGCTCAGCATCGGCTACGCGCAGGTGGCGGGGCTGCCGCCCGAGGTGGGCCTCTACGCGTCGATGGTGCCGCTGCTCGCGTACGCGGTCTTCGGCTCCGCGCGCCGGCTGATCGTCGGCCCGGATGCGGCCACGGCCGCGCTCGTCGCGGCGGCCATCCTGCCGCTCGCGGTCGGCTCGGACGACCGCGTCCGGCTCGCGTCGGCCCTGGCCCTCATCGTCGCGGCGATCTTCATCGCGATGCGACTCGCCACGCTCGGGTTCCTCGCGGACTTCCTGTCGCGCCCGATCCTCGTCGGGTACATGACCGGCGTCGGGATCACGGTCGCGGTGAACCAGATCCCCAAGATCCTCGGGGCCAAGCCGTTCGCCGACGTCCTGGCGGTGCTGGGCGGCGTGGACCTCGCCCACGCCGATCTCCGGGTCGTCCTCGAGGCGGTCGGGATCGCCCTCGGGCACGCGGGCGTCAACGGCCCGTCCGTGGTCGTCGGCGGCCTCGTCCTGATCGCGGTGCTGGCCGGTGACCGGCTCCTGCCGGGGATCCCGGTCGCCCTGCTTGCGCTCATCGCGGCGCTGGTCGCGACGGTCGCGCTCGACCTGCCGGCCCGGGGGGTCCAGGTGCTCGGTCCCGTGCCGTCGGGACTGCCACCGATCGCCCTCCCACTGGTCTCGGTGGACGAAGCCCTGGCGCTGCTGCCCGGGGCGATCGGGATCGCGATCCTGAGCTTCGCGGACACGGCCCTGACCGGTCGACGCTTCGCCGAGCAGGGCGGCGAAGTGACCGACCCCGACCGCGAGCTCCTGGCCCTGGGCGCCGCGGACCTGGGCGCCAGCCTGACCGGCGGGTACCCGATCAGCTCGAGCGCGTCGCGGACGGCGGCGCTGGGATCGACGGGGTCGACCACGCAGCTGGCCGGCGTCATCGCCGCGGTCGCCGTCGCGCTCGTCCTCGTCTTCCTCGCCGGATATCTCACGAACCTGCCGATCCCGGCCATCGGCGCCGTGGTCCTGACATCCGCCTTGCGGTTCATCGACATCCGCGGCATCGTCCGGATCTGGCGGACGGTCCGTGTCGAGGGCGCGATCGCGATCGCCGCCATGCTCGGCGTGATCCTGTACGGGACGCTCGTCGGCGTCGGGATCGCGGCGTTGCTCGCGGCGGTCAACGTGTTCCGACGCGCCGCTCGGCCGCGGATCGACGAGCTGGGCCGGCTGCCCGAGTCCGGCCTGTACGCCGACCTGGTCCGCGACCCGACGGCACAGCGGATCCCGGGCGTCCTCATCGTCCGCTATGCCGGTCCACTCTTCTTCGCGACCGCCTCCGCGTTCCGGACCCAGGTCCGCACGCTCGTCGACGCCCGTCCCGACGTCCGCCGCGTCGTGATCGACGCGTCGGGCATCGTCGACCTGGACCTGACCGCCGCGGACGCGGTCCGGGCCCTCGAACGCGACCTCGAGACGCGCGACGTCACGCTGGCGGTCGCCCGACCCACGGGCAAGATCCGCGACCTCCTTCGTCGGTTCGGACTGACGGAGCTGGCCGGTCCGAAAGGCTCGTTCCCACGCACCCTCGACGAGGTCATCGCGGATGTGGACGTGGCGCGTCCGATCGAGCCCGAGGCCGGCCCGGCCGGTGCAACCCTCCGAGCGACGACTCCGACACCTCCGATGACATGACCCGCCGTGCCGAGCCGGTCCAGCGGCGGCACTGGTCGTCGGCGATCGTCATCCTCGTCGCGGTCGCCGTCGTGGCCAGCCTGGTGGCCGCGCTGACCGCCGGTCGCGGCTCCGACGTGCCGACCGCCGGAAGCGTCGCCGTGCCGAACATCGTCGGCATGACCGTCGATCGCGCGTCCGCGACCCTCGACAAGCAGGGCCTCGAGCTCGGCGAGTACGTCACGATCCAGACGACCGCGCTCCCGGAGGGCACGGTCACGGCGCAGTCGCCGACGCCGGGCACCCTCGTCGCGACGGATTCCGTCGTCACGCCGACCGTCTCCACCCGTCGCGACCTCGTGGTCGTCCCCGATGTCGTCGGCAAGACCGCGGCCGAGGCGGTCGTCGCGATCACGGCCGTCGGGCTGCGGGTCGAAGCGACGACGGAGGTGATCGATCCGCGGTACCGATCGGGTCCGTGGTCGCGACCAGTCCGGCGGCCGGGCGGCAGGTCGCCGCGGGGTCGGGCGTCGAGCTGCGGATCTCGGCGGCCGCATCGACGACTCCGGCGAGCCCGTCGCCCTAGGGGAGACGTCCGCGCGGGGAGCGGGCACGCGGGCGCAGCGGGCGGACGGTGCTATCCTCGACGGCCGAACAGGACGCCCGGCCGCATCGCCGGGTCCCCGCCCCGGAGACCTCAGGGGGTCCCTCCACACGTGACGTTGGCAACGCCCGGAGCGAGACGCGCCCGTGGCGGCACGACCGGATCCGTTCCGGACCGACTCGCCGTCCTCGAGACCAAACTGGTGGCGCCGTACCCGCGGCGCGGCATCGTGGTGCGACACGGCCTGCTTGGCCGGCTCGACACGATCGACGAGCCGATGGTGGCCCTCCTCGCCCCGGCGGGTTACGGGAAGTCGACCCTGCTCGCGCAGTGGGCGGAGCGGACGCGACGTCCGGTCGCCTGGCTCTCGGCCGATGAACGCGACAACGACCCGGCCACCCTCGTGCGCGGCGTGGCGGCCGCCCTCGATCGCGCGATCGGTCTTGACGCCGCCGTCATCGACGGGGTCGCCACCCCGGGTCCGTCCGTCTGGTCGGTCGCGATCCCGCGGCTGGGGGCGGCGATGGCGACCGCCGCGCCATTCACGCTGTGCGTGGACGACGTGGACCGGATCGGCGACCAGGAAGCCCTGGACGTGCTGATCACCCTCGCCGGACACCTCGGGCCCGGGTCAAGGCTCGGCGTCGCCGGACGCGGGACGGGCGACTTCCCGATCGCCCGCCTCGTGTCGCGCGGCCAGATCGCCTCGGTCGGGCGAGAGGCGATGGCGCTCGATCTCGGCGAGACGCACGCGGTCATCGGCGCCGCTGGCGTGACCATGACGACCGACGAGGTCGCGGTCCTGTACGACCGGACGGAGGGCTGGCCGGCCGGCGTGTACCTCTCGGCCCTGGCGGCCCGCGGCCGACAGGACGCGAGCGACCCACTGGCGATGCCGATGGGGTCGAGCGACCGCCTGATCGAGGACTACCTGCGCATGGAGGTGCTCGCGGCGACCGCCGCGGACGACGTGGACCTGCTCCTCCGCGCCTCGGTCTTCGATCGGATCAGCGGACCGCTGTGCGATGAGGTCCTCGGACGATCCGGCTCCGGGGTCGCTCTCGATCGGCTCGAACGCGCCAACCTTTTCCTCATCCCGCTCGACCAGGGCCGGACATGGTTCCGGTTCCACCACCTGCTCGCCGACCTCCTCCGATCCGAGTTGGCTCGGCGCGAACCGGGCGCGGCGACGGAGCTCCGTCGGCGGGCGGCGGTCTGGCACGAGCAGCAGGACCTCCTCGAGCCGGCCCTCGAGTACGCGATGGCGGCCGAGGATGTCTCGATGGCGACGCGACTCGTGATGCGGTTGGGCCAGGCGACGCTCAACGCGGGGCGCTCCACGACCCTCTCGCGCTGGTTCGCGTGGCTGGAAGCTCACGGTGCAGGCCAGGCGAACCCGCGGGTCGCGGCACTCGCGGCGGTGATGTTCGCGCTCGGTGGGGATGACGCCAGCTCGGAGCGGTGGCGCGACATGGCCACCGCCTCTGGCCCGGACGCGGCGGATGTCGCGGCCGTCGCGGTGCCGATCGTCGTCTACATGCACGCGTTCCTCGACCGCGACGGCATCGTCCGGATGCAGGAGGACGCGGATTTCGCCGCGGCCACGATGCCGGTCGACGATCCGTACCATCTCGCGGCGATCGCCCTCCAGGCGGTGGCGAGGGGCCTGGCTGGCGACCATGTCCGGGCCGACGCCGGCTTCTCGGACGTCGTGGCCCAGTGGGAGCGCGGCAGCATGGCCCACTACGCGGCGGTCGTGAGCCTCGTGTTCCTCGCCGAGCATGCCATCGATCGCGGGGACTGGGCCACGGCGGCCGGGCACGCCCGGCGGGCGCGATCCGTCACCGTCGCGCAAGGCCTCGACGAGCAGGCGATCGCGGCCGCCGTCGATGCGATCGGCGCGCGGATCGCCGTCCACCGTGGCGCCACGGAGCAGGCACGAGCCGACGCCATCCACGCCAGGCGACTCCGGGCCCAGCTCACGACGGCCATCCCGTGGCTGGCCCTGCGAGTCCGGCTCGACCTCATCCATGTCGACCTCGGACTCGGCGACGCGGGTGGCGCGCGCACGCTGCTGACGGAGGTCCGCGAGATCCTCGCCCGTCGCCCGGACATGGGGACGCTGGTCGACGAGACCGCCGAGCTGGAGCAACGTGTCGCCGCGATGCGCGGCGGCGTCGCCGGCGCGTCCACCCTGACCCTCGCCGAGCTTCGGCTCCTCCCGCTGCTGACGACGCACCTCTCGTTCCGCGAGATCGGCGAGCGCCTGTTCGTCTCGCAGAACACCGTGAAGACGCAGGCGATCTCGATCTACCGGAAGCTCGACGCGACCTCACGCAGCGAGGCGGTCGCGCGCGCGACCGAGATGGGCTTCATCGGCGGTCACGCCGGCGAGCGGGAGTCATCCGGCGACTGACGCGTCGCCCAGGGGGTTTCACCCGCACCGGATGATGCCGGGTCGTGGGCCGCATGGTCCGATAGAGGACGACGCCGCGTACGGTTCCCGTACCGCTCGAGGGAGTGCCCGATGCCTGCGGACCCGACGTACCAGGAGCGCCTCCGCCGACTCTCGATCAGCGACCGCCGGTACCTCGAGGAGGTGCTGGGCATGAGTACGAGCCATGCCGACGACGGGACACCAGACGAGCTCGACCCGCAGACCAGGGCGCTCCTCCGCCTGGCCGCGCTGGTCGCCCTCGATGGCCCGGCGTCCGCCTTCGAATACGCGATCGCCGCCGCGATGGCGGCCGGAGCGTCGGCCGACGAGATCGTCGACGCCGTGGTCGCGGTGGGGTCGACGGTCGGGTCGGCTCACCTGGTCTCCGCGGCGCCGAAGGTGGCGCTCGCGCTCGGCTATGACGTCTCGGCGGACCTCGAGCGCCTCGGCCCGAGCCCCAGCGCGTCGTAACCGGCGCGACCAGACCCAAGGGCCACCGCGACGACCGGGACGATGACCAGCGAGCACAGCCCGAACACGACGATGGCGCTGGTCGCCGGCGTGCCGCTGCCGTAGGCCGTCGTCACCACGGCGAGCGCCGTGATGTTGGCCCGTACGGACGACACGAGGGCCCCCGTCCGCCGTGACGCGGCGTCCGGGCCGCCGAGCCACCAGCCGAGGGCCATCGACACGACGATCGAGGCGACCGCCACTGCGGGGACGCCCGACCCGGCAGCGTCGACGAGGGCGCCGCCATCGCGAACGAGCACGATCCCGATCACCGCGGCCAGACCGGCCGTCGAGACCCAGGTCGACAGCCGGGAGAGCGCTGGAGCGGATCGCGGGGCCAGCCCACCGATGGCGAAGCCGAGGCCCAGGGGCACGAGGATCCCGAGGACGAGGGTCCGCGCGATCTCGCCGATGGGGAGGGCGCTGACGCCGGGGGTCAGGATCGCGGCCCACACTGGCATCGCGACGACGTTCGCGAGCTCGAGCACGATCACCAGTCCGATGGCCAGGGGCAGGTCGCCGCGCGCGAGCTGGGTCGCCTTCAGGCCGAGCGGGCCGGCCGACGCGGTCCCGACGATGACGAGGCCGATCGCCTCCTCGGTCGGGACGGCGAACAACCGCGTGAAGGCGATGACCACGAGTGGGACGAGTAGGACATCGAGCGCGACCAGCCGCGCGAAGCGGCCACGGCGGCCGGCGGCGGCGCGCACCGCGCGGAGGTCATGCGAGGCTCCGAGCGCGATGGCCGTGGCCCACAGGGTCACGATGATCGCGAGGCCGTACGCCAAGTCCAGGTCCACGGACGATCGAGCCGCCTCTGTGATGCCTCGCGCGGGCCGCGCGAGCGGCCGACACGATAGCAGGCGGCCTCAGGCGGGCGTGCCCTCCAGCGGCGCGGGCGGCGGCGTGGCCGATGACGCGGGCGTCGGCGTCGTCGAGCGCTGGACGCGCCGCTTGAGCCCGTCCACCAGCGAGTAGAGCACGGGGATCACGAGGAGCGTCAGGAACGTCGAGCTGAAGAGGCCGCCGATGACCACCGTGCCGAGCTCGGCCGCGATGATGCTCCCCTGGTTGAACCCCGCGGCGAGCGGGATCAGGGCGAGGATCGTCGCGATGGCCGTCATCAGGATCGGCCGGACGCGGGTACGGCCACCCTCGATGAGGGCCTCGTGGGTGGATCGGCCCTCGCGCCGCAGACGCTCCACGAGGTCCAGCAGGACGATCGCGTTCGTCACGACGATCCCGATGAGCATCAGGAACCCGATCAGGGCGCTGACGCCGATCGGCCGGCCGGTGATGAACAGGGCCGGGAAGGCGCCGATGAGGGCCAGCGGCAGGCTGAACAGGATGATGAACGGCGTCACGAGCGAGTTGAACGTGAGGACCATCATCACGTAGACCAGCAGGATGGCCACGCCCATCGAGGCGAACAGGCCGCCGAACGCCTCGTTCTGCTGGGCGGTCACGCCCGCGAGCTCGACGGTGGCACCCGCCGGGATCTCGCCCGAGGCCTTCATCGCGTCGATCTGCTTCGACACGGACTGCGAGACCGCGCCCGTGTTGTCGCTGGTGATCTCGGCGGTGATCGAGGAGGCCGGCGACTGGTCGATGCGGGTGATGCTGCCCTGCACGTCGGCCTGCGCCACGTCGGCGACCTGGCCGAGCGGCACCTTCGCGACCGTGCCCACGGGCAGCGTCTTGAGCGAGTCGACCGAGGTGACCTTCGCCGGGTCGAGCTGGACGAGCAGGTCGACGGTCTTCCCGTCCTCGAGCGTCACCTGGGTCGCGTTGGTCGGCACCAGCGCCGTGCGGACCTCGTTGGCGACCTGCGCGGCGGTCAGGCCGACCGCGATCGCCTTGGCCGGGTCCACGGTGACCTGGATCTCGGCTGTGGCCTTGACGAGGTCGCTCTGGAGGTTGGCGAGATCCGGCTCGTCCTTGAGGGCCGTGACGACCGACTCGGTCGTCGAGGCCACGAGAGCCGGATCCTCGGCGCTCACGATGATGTTCAGGCCGTTCGACGTGAAGCCGGCCGCCTCGGAGACCTGGACGTCGTACCCGTCGGTCTTGAGCGGCGCCATCGAACTGGCGATCGATGTGGTCTTGTCGCCGAGGTCGACCTTCGGGTCCAACCGGACGGTGATCGTCGCACTGTTCGCCGGTCGACCGCTGCGGGCCGCGACCAGCGTCTGGAAGCTGGTATCGCCCTCACCGGGGATCGTCGTCTGGATGAGCTGGACGTCCGGATCCGCGTCGAGGATCGCCTCTGCCTTGATGGCGGTCGCGAGCACGGCCTCGGACGACGTCCCCGATGGCGGCGCGATGCTGACCTGGAGGATCTTCTCCGAGCCGGCGTTGATGAACTGCGTCGGCAGGCGCGGGACCAGGGACACGGCGAGCACGAAGAGGATGCCCGCGACGGCCAGGACGCCGAACTTCGTGGCCCGCGACCGCAGGGCGAACGTGATCGCCGGCGTGTAGCTCCGGACCCAGATCGACCGGACCGGCTCGCCGTCCTCGTCGACGTCGACCTTGACCTTATCGATCAGGAAGTACGCCAGGACCGGCACGACCGTCAGCGCGCAGATCAGCGACGCGAGGAGGGCGAACGTGACCGTGAGCGCGAACGGCAGGAAGAACTGGCTCACCAGTCCGCCGACGAACCCGAGCGGCAAGAAGACCGCCACGGTCGTCAGGGTGCTCGCGGTGATCGCCCCGGCGACCTCCTTCGGGCCGTTGAGGGACGCGGTCATGCGGTCCTCGCCGAGCGCCCGGTGCCGGTAGATGTTCTCGAGGACGACGATCGCGTCGTCCACCACGCGTCCGACCGCGACCGCCAGACCGCCGAGGGTCATGATGTTCAGGCTGATGCCCGTGATCTGCATGACCACGAGTGCCGTCAGGATCGAGAGCGGGATGCTGACGGCCGCCACGAGTGTCGCGCGCAGGCTGAACAGGAACAGGAAGATCGTGATGATCGCGAAGAGCGCGCCGAGGCCGCCCTCGCGGATCAGGCCGTCCGTCGACTCCGTGATGAAGTCCGACAGGTCCGAGACGATGGTCACGGTCAGGACGTCGGCGTGTCGCTGCGAGATCTCGTCGAGTTTGGCCGTGACCGCCGCCGCCACGTCGACCGTGTTCGCGTCCGAGGTCTTCGTGACCGACAGGCTGAGCGACGGGTTGCCGTTCGTGCGGCCGAAGCCGGTGGTCGCGACGGCATCGGTCGCCACGGTCCCGAGGTCGCCGATCGTGATCGGCGACGGCGCCGGCGGCTGGACGGCCGGCTGCGCCGATGCGCCCGGCACCGGCGATGCGGGCGGGAGCGGCGCGGCCTTGTAGCCGACGACGAGGTCCGAGATCCCGGCCGGGTCGATGGTCCCGATGGTCGACACCGGGATCCGCGTCCCGCCGTCGACGAGCTGACCGGACGGGAGCGTCAGGTTGTTCGCCTGGAGGACGCCCACGACCTGCTGGGCCGAGACCCCGTTCGCCGCGAGCTTGTCCGGGTCGAGCGTGACCACGAGACGCGTCTCGAGACCGCCGGTGATGTCGGCGCTGGCGACGCCCTCGATCCCCTGGATCTCCGGGACGATCTCGGTCCGGGCGATGTCGGCGGCCTTCGGCAGCCCGTCCTGGGTCGTGGACGCGATCGACGCGATGATGACCGGCGAGGCGTTGATGTTGAGGGCCGACACGTTCGGGGTCACGGTCGACGGCAGCCCGGCCTTGGCGATCCCCTCCTGGACGGCGGCGGTCGCCTCTTTCACGTTCGTCCCGTACGAGAACTGGGCGATCACGAGGGCGATCGAGTTCGCCGAAGTGGACTGGACCGTCTCCAGCCGCGGGATCCCGGCGATGACCTGCTCGATCGGCTTGGCGACCTGGTCGGCGACGTCCGACGAGCCGGCGCCGGGATACGGCGCGATGACCGTGATGACCGGGAACTCGATGTCCGGGAGCAGCTCCTGCTTGAGGCTGCCCCACGCGGACAAGCCGGCGATGAAGAGCCCGAAGGCCAGGAGGAGCGTGACGCTCCGCTTGTTGACGGCCAGTCGGCTGAGTCGGCTCACGAGTGCTCCCCTCGGTGGTGATCGGCGTCGGCGGTGGTGGGTTCGGCGGTGGTGGCTTCGGCGGTCGGCGGCCCGATCCGACGCGGCGAGCATCAGATCGATGGCCCGCTCGATGACGGGCAGGTCGGCGTCGTCGATGTGGCGAAGGAGGAGGCGGATCTGGGCGGCATTGAGCTCGCGAAAACGCTCGAGGATGGATCGCCCGGCCGGCGTCGCACTGATGACGACCTGGCGCCGATCGTTCGGGTCCTCGTGCCGGGCGGCGAACCCGAGCTCGACCAGCCGGTCGACGAGACCGGTGGCCGTGGACGACGTGACCCCGAGGCCGTGCGCGAGATGCGACATGCGCAGCTCACCCGCCGCGACGAGCGCATAGAGCGCCTTGACCTGCGCCATCGTGACGTCGAGCTCGTTGAGCTCGGTCGCGTGGTGGCGCATGCCGCGCTGCATCATCGCCTGGAAGGCCTCGACGATCCGCTCGGTGGCGGCGTCGTCGGCCGGATCGTTCGGCTTCATCGGAAAGTTCGGCACATCCGTACTATCGGGAAGGACCGAACCATATCAGGTCGCCGGGAATCGTGAAGCCGGCACCCGGAGGCGCCGGCTTCGGGGCCCGAGGGCTGACCTACTTGAAGGTCATCGTGCCTTCGTTGGCCTGCGTCAGCACCAGCTGGCTATCGGTGATCGCGTAGCTCACGGTCGTGAAGATCTGCGTCGTGAACAGCTGGTCCATCGACTCAGGAGCGCACGCGACGAGCGTGCCGGCACCCGGCTGGATGCGTGAGCGAGTTGCCGCTGGTCGTGTAGGCCCCGCTGATCGAGTTGCAGTCCGCCTTCATGGCGTAGGTGCCATCCGACTTGAACTCGATCGTGTAGTTCTGCGGGTCCGGCACGACGGACTGGCTCGCCGGGACCTTCTCCGTGGAGGCGGTCCACTGCCAGGAATGGCCGGTCAGGCTCGACGAGCTGCCGCCACAGGCGGCGACCGCGAACATCGCGGCGACGGCCATCAGCAAGAGGGCTTTGCGCATCAGGACTCCTTCATCAGTGCGTGGTCTCCCGATGGTGAAGCATCGCGAACGGATCCGCTCTCGGCATCATCCCGTGCGGATGACCGCCCGTCGGCGGGCGACTCCCGTACCATCGACCGGGTGACCCCGACGACCACCCTCGACCGCGAGACCGCGCGCCGCTTCCTCGTCCTGCGCCACATGCTCGCCCCGCCCAGGTCCCTGCCGCCGGATCCGGCCAGCGTCCTCAGCGGTCGTCGACCGGCTCGGGTCGCTCCAGTTCGACCCGCTCGACATCGCGGGACGCAATCACGACCTCGTCCTCCTGGCACGGATCGCCGGCTACCGGCGTCCATGGACCGACGGCCAGCTCTACGAGGCCCGGACCCTGTACGAGACATACAACAAGGGCCTGTCGCTGGTCCCGACCGCGGAGATGCCCTGGTACCGGATCACGTGGGACCTGTTCCGCGAGGGTCACGGCGCGGCCACCTTCGAGGCGCATCCGGACCTGGTGGACGAGCTGCTCGGCCGGATCCGGCGGGACGGACCGATGTCGGCCACCGATCTCGAGCCCCGGGCGGCGATCGACTGGTACTGGCGGCCGACGAACCCGGTCCGGGCGATCCTCGAAGCGCTCGCCGAAGCGGGGATCCTGGGGTTGTCGCGGCGCGACGGGAACCGCCGCATCTACGACCTGGTGGAACGGCTCTTCCCCGCCGACCTCCTCGCGGCCACGCGACCGCACGACGAGCAGCGCCGGCACAAGGTGCTGTCGCGGTACCGCGCCCACGGCCTGCTCGGGACCAGCGGCCAGGCGGAGATCTTCCTCGGGCTCGGGAAGGCGCCCGAACGGCGGGCACGCCACGCGGAGCTCGTGGAGGCGGGGACGCTGATCCCGGTCGACGTCGAAGGCGTCAAAGGCCCGCGGTACATCGTCGCCGAGGACCTCGACCGCCTCGCGGCCGCACGAGCGGAACTCGCCGACGGCCGGAGCCCAGGAGGTGCCACGCCCGGCGTCTCGTTCCTCGCGCCGCTCGACCCGTTGGCGTGGGATCGGGAGCTGCTTCGCCGGCTCTGGGACTTCGACTACATCTGGGAGGTCTACGTTCCCGAGGCCAAGCGCCGGTGGGGGTACTACGTCCTGCCGATCCTGTTCGGCGACCGGTTCATCGGACGGATCGAACCGCGGTTCGATCGCAAGGCGAAGACCCTGCGGATCCTCGCCGTCTGGTGGCAGGACGGCATCGATCCGATGGCCGAGCCAGGGCTCGCCGACGCGTTCGCGGACGCCGTCGCCGCGCTCGCGGCGTTCGGCGGAGCGACGCGCGTGGTCTGGCCGAGGACGGTCCGCGACCGAGCCGTTCGTGGCGGATGTGCGAGCGGCGATGGACAGGCGCCCGGTGGTCGCCGCCGCCCGATGACCGGGCGTCCTGATCCGTCCCCGGGTCCGCCCGTCGGGAGGGCGCTGGATCGCGCTCGCCGCGTCGAGACCTTCGTCTACGGGACCATCGCGACGCTCATCGCACTCGCCGGTTTCGAGAGCCTCGGCCTCCGTCAGCCGATCGCCGCCGGCGCGATCATCGCGGTCAGCGCGGTCGCGACCTGGTTCGCCCACGCCTACTCGACCGTGCTCGGGGAGCGCGCCGCGAGCGATCGACCGCTGGACCGGTCGCAGGTGGTACAGGCGCTGCGCGAGGCGTTCCCCATCGTGGTGGCGGCGGTCCCGGCCACCATCCTCGCGGTGGGCGCGTCGCAGGGGCTCTGGCCACTCGAGACCGCCATCGTCGTGGCCAACATCGCCGGCATCGCCGTCATGGCCGGCGCCGGTCTCGCGGCAGCGAGGGCGACCCACGCAAGCCCGCGGGGCACCATCGTCTGGGTGGTCGCGTCTGCCGCCATCGGGGCCGCGATCGTGATCGTCGAGCTGGCCGTCCACCACTGACCGACGCGCGATGGACCGGCAGCCGATCAGGTCCGGACCGTCACGACCTTCCAGCTGCCGGGGTTGCCGGCCTTGTCCACGGCGCGGATGCGGAACTGATAGACGTGGTGGCGTGCCCACCACTTCGTGGTCGACCGCGTCCCGGTGACCGTCGTCGCGCTCCATGCGCCGCCGTCCACGCGGCGCTGGGTCTCGTACCGGGCCAGGCCGGACGTCAGGACCTGGAGCCGCGTGTCCGCACCGGTCCAGCGGATCACGACCTTGGCGGTCTTCGCGCTCGCCACCGACTTGGCGACGGAGGTGATCTTCACCCAGGCTCCGGTGCGATCCGGCCCCTTCATGAAGACACCTGCCCAGTACCGGCGACCGGTCGTCGGCGAGACGGCCACGCCCATGCCGATGTAGTTGTACTGGGTCGACAGCATGATGGCCTTGTGCGGCGCGGAGCCCAGCCAGCTCTTGACCGCCGTCGCTGCCGACGAGGTCAGGGCCGAGGTCGAGTTCAGCGCGATGATCTCCCCGGCGCCGTACCACGCGATGCCCTGGGCGCTCATGAGGTCCCACACGGCCTGTCCGCCGGCGTGGGTGTGACTGAGGAGGTCGTTCTCCGCCATGTACACGGCGCGCTCGCGAGCGAGGGCCGCCAGGCGGCTGTCAAGGCGCAGCCTGACGAGACCACGCGACGCGCGCTGATCGTTGATCCGGGTCAGCGCGCTCGTCTCCGCGGCCGAGACCGAGGCCTCGGACGGCATCGCGACGGACGCCGACGCGACGGGCGCCAGCGACACGGCGAGGAGCATCACGAGGCCCAGCGGACCGAGGCGGCGGGCAAGCGATCGCATGCCCCGATCCTATGGACGCCGACCCCTGACGACACCCGGGACGATGGTCACATCCCCGGACCGCACCGCCTGCGAGCAGACCTCCGCCGACGGCCTCACGAGAGGGCGCCGGACGACGTGCACGCTCGACGGATCGGTGCGTGCGGGCCACGCTTCCTCGGCCTGTGGGACCATGACCGGGTCAGAACCCATGCGAGCCCAAGGAGTCGCCCGTGGCCATCGTCAGTCGCGCAGAAGCCACCTGGTCCGGAACACTCGCCGAGGGGACCGGGTCCGTGAGTGCCGTGTCCAGCGGGCTCTTCACCTCCCTCCCGATCGACTGGTCGGCCCGGACGGAGGCCCACGGCGGACGGACCAGCCCCGAGGAGCTCCTCGCCTCCGCGCACGCCTCGTGCTACGCGATGGCGCTGTCCGGCCGGCTCGGACGAGCCGGCACGCCGGCCGAGCGACTCGACGTGACCGCCGACGTCACCTTCGAGAAGCTCGAGGCGGGCTGGCGCGTGGTCTCGAGCGCCCTCACCGTCCGCGGGATCGTGCCCGGCAGTTCGGCGGATGCGTTCGCGGCGGACGCCGAAGCGGCCAAGGACGGCTGCCCGATCAGCCAGGCGCTCACGGGCAACGTGGCGCTGAGCGTGACCGCCACCCTCGAGGGCTGAACGCCCCGGTCCCTGTGACGAACGGGTCAGGGACACGCCCGGCTCGCTGACTAGCATCGGCCCGTGACTGCTGTCGACCGCTCGGTCGATCGCCGCGATCGAGCCATCCTCGGACGGCTCCTCGCCGCCCTCGCCGAGCTCCGTACCGTCCCGGCCCGGTTGCGTGCCACCGACTATCTCGCGGTGGGCGGCAGCCGCCGTTTCCGGGCCGTCCAGCGACGTCGGACGCGCATCGCCAGCCGGGCGGGGTTCCTCGTGGTCGCGGCGGCGGTCGGGTTCGATGCCATCGCGCTCGTCGGGCTCGGCGGCGGTCTCGAGACCGGGGTGGCGGTCGCGCTCGATGTCGCGGTCATGGTCATGGCGGTCGCCGGATGGTGGCTCCTGGCGCGGTCGCTGCGGCATGTCCCCGAGGCCGCGGCCTGGGTCGTGTCGATGGCGGTCGCGCTCTCGACGGTGGTCACCGGCCTCGCGGCGCCCGACCTGACCGTGCAGACGGTCGGCTACCTGCTCCTGTTGCCGGGTCTCGTCGCGCTCGTGCTGCCGTGGCGGACGAGCGTCCACCTCCGGTGGCTGCTCGCGTTCACGGTCGTGGCCGTCGGCTATCTCGCCGTCGGCGTCACCGGCCGCTTCTCCGCCGACGAGCGCGGGGACCTCGTGACCGTGCTGTTCGTGGCGCTCGGGGCGAGCCTCGCGGGCCACGTCCTGCTCCAGCGCGCGCAGATCCGCAGCTTCGCCCAGATCGAGAGCATCCGGGCGCTGCGGCGGCGCGCGGATGCCGACATGGTCGAGCTCGAGCGGGTCCATCACGCCCTCGAGCTCACGGCCCGCATCGACGCCCTGACCGGCGCCGGGAACCGCCGTCGACTCGACGAGGACCTCCGGGCGGTCCGCGCCCACATCGACCGGTCGTCCATGACGTACGGCCTCCTCGAGATCGACCTCGACCACTTCAAGGGCGTCAACGACCATTTCGGCCACCTCGCGGGCGACGATGTCCTGCGCCGGGTCGTCGAGAGCATCCAGGGCACGCTGCGGGCGACCGACGCGGTCTACCGATACGGCGGCGAGGAGTTCGTCGTGATCCTGCCCGTGCCGACCCCCGAGGCGCTGACCGCCGCCGCCGAGCGGCTGCGGGCCGTCGTGGAGGCGCTCGCCATCGAGCACCCGGAGAACGTCGGGCACGGCGTCGTGACCGTGAGCGTCGGCGCGACGCTCATCGACGCCGGGAGCCTGGCGCTGAACGACGAGGACTGGTTCGCCCGGACGGACCGCGCGCTCTACGAGGCCAAGGCGACCGGCCGAAATCGAGTGTGCGCCGCGTTGTGACGCGCCTAGCCGAGGGTCAGGAGTCGCCGCGGGTTGGCGACGGTCATGGTCTCGATCTCGGCCTCGGATACGCCGGCGGCGCGGAGCCGTGGCAGGAACGTCTGCGCCAGGTACGCATAGCCGTTGCCCCCGTACCGGACGAGCTGGGCGTCGTGGCAGACGTCCTGGCTCAGCAGGACCCGCTCGACGTGCCCCTTGGCGAGCAGCTCGCAGAGGCGCTCGATGACCCGGTCCTCGCCATGGCGCTCCTGCGGCGTGAACGACATCCCGAGGAAGTCGAACTCGACGCTCGCCCCGCGTTCCACGATCGCGAGGTAGTGCGCCAGCACCGGGTAGGAATCGGCGTGGCCGATGACGATGCGGGTGGGGTCCGCGCCCTCGGCCTCGAACAGGTCGAGCTGATCCAGCCCGACCGGTGACAGGACCGCGTGCGTCGTGATGGCCAGACCCGTCCGCCGGGCGGCGCGACCCACGGCGCGGTGGACTCGTTCCTCGCGGGCGGACACCCATGGCTTGTCGGTCCCGATCTCGCCGAGGATGCCGGGCTTGACGCCGGTCTGCCCCACGCCCTCGGTCGCCTCCCGGACGAGGTCGTCGGCGAGCGCGTCGACGGATCGCCGGTCGATGAGGGCCTCGGCCGGGTAGTAGGCCTCGCGATACCACCCGCAGCCCATGACGACATGGAGGCCGCTCGCGGTGGCGATGGCGCGGAGCCAATCCGGGTCACGCCCCACGCCGGTCGGCGTCAGGTCGACGATCGCGCCGCCGCCGGCGTCGCGGAACCGCGCCAGCTCCTCGAGGATGAGCGGCTCGTCGCGGGTCAGCTGCCAGTAGTCCCAGCGGTCCGGCACGTGCCACAGGGCGATCTGCGTGTGCTCGTGCGGCAGCGTGACCCCGAGCGTGGCGGGGTCGATCGGCCCGAGGACGGTCTGGACGTGCGGCATCGAGCGCGATGCTACGCCCTGCCGGGCCGGGCGCATCCGCGGGGCCGCGACGACCTTGCCCGGCTGCCTCCAGTCGACCCAGTCGACCCCCGTCTCCTCGACGTACGCGTCGACCGCGGACCCGACCGTGGGGAAGAACGCGTGGGCGCCGAGGCGCTCGAAGAGGCCGTACGTCTTCAGTCGATCCTTCGCCGGGTCCTTGAGCTCGGCGAAGCGAAGGCTCACGCCCGACGCATCAAGGCTCGCGATCAGTTCCCCGAGGACGTCCCCGGCGGTCATGTCCACGTCGGTGACGGGCTCGGCGGCGACCACGACCCACCGCGTGGGCGTGGGCGCGTCGGCGACGGCGGCCTCGATCTCCTCGCGGAAGACCTCGGCGTTCGCGAAGAACAGCGGCGCATCCCAGCGGAACATGACCAGCCCGTCGACGCGCCGGGCCTCGGGATACCGCGTGACGTCGTGATACCCCTTGACGCCGTCGACGCGGCCGAGGATCGCCGAGTACGGTCGCCACGCCCGCCAGACGAACGCGCCCAACGAGAGCGCCACGGCGATGAAGATGCCGGCGACGACCCCGAACCCGGCGACGCCGAGGAAGCAGATCATCGAGAGCGCGAACTCCGATCGACGGAGACGCCAGAGCCGCACCAGCCCGGTGACTTCGACGAGGGACAGGCAGGCCGTCATCACGATCGCGGCGAGGACCGACTGCGGCAGGTTGGTCGTCAGGCCCGGGAAGAACAGGAGGAGCGCAGCGATCGAGAGGGCCCCGACGACGCCCGTCAGCTGGGTCTTGGCCCCGGCCTGCTGGGCGACCGGGGTCCGTGACGCGCTCGCGCTGATCGCGAACCCCGAGAACAGGCCGGCGCCGATGTTCGCGGCGCCGAGCGCGCGGAGCTCCTGGTCCTGGTCCACGCGATAGCCCGACCGGCCGGCGAAGGTCCGCGACAGCACGCTCGTGTCGGCCATGGAGACCACCGCGATCGCGAGGCCACCGGCCACCATGGAGGCCATCTCCTGGAGGGTCACCTGCGGGATCCCGAACGACGGCAGGCCCTGCGGCAGCGGCCCGACCACCGGGACGCCAGCGGAGGCGGCGAGGCCGAGCACGCCGGTCACGATCGTGGCGCCGACGGCCGCGATGAGCACGCCCGGCACGGCCGGCCACAGGCGCCGGCACACGACGATGACCCCGATCGACACCAGGCCGATGGCGAGAGCGGTCGTGTTCGTCTCGCCGTCGAGGACGCCCTGGACGAACGCCTGGATCTCGCCGACGACCCCGTCGGCATCCACCGTGAAGCCGAAGAGCTTGGGCAGCTGCCCGACGAAGACCGTCAGGGCGATGCCGTTGAGGTAGCCGAACCGGATCGGCTTCGAGAGCAGGTCCGTGAGCAGGCCGAGCCGGAGGACCCCGAAGGCGATACAGAACGCGCCGGAGATGAGGGCCAGACCGGCGGCGAGGTCCGTCGCGTGGGCGCTGTCGCCGAGGACGAGCGGCGCGATCGTGGCCGCGATGATCGCGGCGAGCGACGAGTCCGGGCCGAGCACCAGGACCGGGCTCGGGCCGAAGAGCGCGTAGAGGAGGAGCGGGACGATCGTCGCGTAGAGACCCGCGATCGCGGGCAGGCCGGCGGCCTCGGCGTACCCCATGCCGACGGGCACCAGGATCGCCGTGAGCACGAGACCGGCGACCAGGTCCTTCGTGAGCCAGGCGCGCTGGTAGGTGCGCGCGACCTGCAGCCCCGGAACCAGGCCCAAGACACCGTCCGACATCGTCCCTCCTCGTGTCATCCTAGTCCGCGAGACAGCAGCAGGAGACGACCGCGATGGACGACCAAGCCGAGCCCGTCACGAACCTCGGCCCGGACAGCGGCGGCCGGGCGCCCGGCGAAGGCGAACCGAAGGTCTACCACTGGGAGTGGGGGCCCGACGACGCCCGGCGACCCGGCCTGCCGTGGATCGGGATCTTCCTGCTCGTGTTCGGGGGCCTGCTGCTCATCCAGCAGTCGTACCCGGAGGGACGATCGGCGGGATCGGTCATCGTCCTCGCGGTCGGTCTTGCGTTCCTGATCAAGTGGGCCTTCGACCGCGGCACGGGCTCGCTCTACGCGGGTGCGATCATCACCGCCCTCGCGGCGCCTGGCGTCCTCAACGCCGCCGGCATCGACGTCGACGGCCTGGGTACCTTCTGCTTCGGGATCGCCTTCCTGTTCATCGCGGTGGTTCGCGCCGCGACCGGCGGCGGCTGGGGCTGGCAGCTGTGGTTCGGCGGACTGCTGGCCCTCCTCGGCGGCGTGAACATGACGAGCCCGACGCTCGGCGGCCTCGTCGTGCCGATCCTCCTCATCGCCCTCGGGGTCCTGCTCCTGGCCCGCGGCGCCGCGCGCGGGCGGGTGTGACGTGTCGGGCTGGGTGACCCCGCCACAGGCGGGTGGGCCGGCGGGTCCGGGTCCGATCGTCGGATGGGTCGCCCCGACCGAACCCGAGGGCCTCGGCATCGGAGAGATCCGCCGGGAAGGCTGGCGGCTGACCCGGGACCACCTCGGAGCGTTCGCCGGCATCACCCTGGTCCCGGTCGTCCTCCTGGACCTGATGGTCGTCCCGATCTGGCTCTCGGCCGGCCGGTCGATCGAAGGGATGGTCACGTTCTGGACGACGATCGATATGGCCCGGTATCGCAACGACCCGGAGGCACTCCAGCGCGACCTGCGAGCGGTCATGCAGCCATCGACCGATCTGGCGGTCCTCGGGACGGTCGGGACCGGCCTTGCGTTCATCGTGATGATGCTCGGGGTGGCGGCGCTGTCGGCCGCGGCGCTCGAGGCATCCGCTGGACGGCGACCTTCCATCGGCGCCGCGTTCTCGGCCATCGGGGAGCACTTGAGTGCGCTCGTGCTGCCGGCCCTCTTGCTCGGGATCGGCTACATCCTCGTCCTGACGCCCCTCACCCTGAACCAGGCGGGGTTCACCTCCGTCGGGTTCACACCGGGGGGCGCCGCCTTGAGCGCCGGGCTCTCCTTCCTCGTGCTCATCCTCGAGGTCGCGGCGGTCTACCTGGCCGTGCGCTGGTCCGTGTACTTCCAGGCGGTCGTGGGCGAAGGACTCGGGTTCCGGGCGTCACTCGCCAGGAGTTCGGCCCTGACCGCCGGGGTCCGGATCAAGATCGGCCTGATCCTGATCGTCTGGACGATCGTCATCGGCATCGTCGTCGGGCTGGTCGGACTGCTTGTGGGGCTCGTGGTCGGCGTGGCGACCGGGTCGATGATCGTCGGACTCGTCGCCTACTCCGTGGCGCTCTCGATCTGCGGGCTCGTCTATCTGCCGTTCTACGTCGCGATGCTCACGGTCATCTATCGACGCCGGATCGAGCAGACGAGCCCGGCGGAACCGACCGGCGAGGCGGCGCAGGAGCCGACCGGACCCGCCTGAGACCGACGATCAGGCGCGGAGCGCCGACCTCGACGACCGCCGCGTCGATCGCGTCGGCCAGGGTCGAGGCGATCCGCTCGAGCTCCGCGTCGGTGATGACGAACGGTGGCCCGAGGAGGATCGTGTCGCCGTTCGCGCCGTCGGCGTTACCGGTGCCGGAATAGACCATGACGCCCCGCTCGCGCGCGCCGCGGACGACGGCCTCGGTCAGCCTGGCCGCGCGCGGGTACGGCGCCCGAGTGGTCCGGTCCGCGACCAGCTCCACGCCGACCATGAGCCCACGCCCGCGGATGTCGCCGACGTTCGGCTGTTCGTCGAGATACCCGTGAAGCAACGCCTGGAGGCGGTCGCCCTTGGTGGCGCTCGCGGTCACGAGGTCTTCCGACTCCAACGTGCGAAGGACCTCGCGGGCGACCGCCGCCCCGACCGGCGAGTGCGAGAACGTGAAACCGTGGATGAAGCCGCCGGCCCCCGTGACGGTGGCATGGATGTCACCCGACGCGGCGACGAAGCCGAACGGCCAGTAGCCCGACGTCGCGCCCTTCGCCGCGACGAGCAGGTCCGGTCGGAGCCCCCAGTGGTCGGAGCCGAACCAACGGCCCGTCCGTCCGAACCCCGTCATCACCTCATCGGCGATGACGAGCACGCCGTGGCGTCGGCAGACGTCCGCGACGGCCGGCCAGTAGTCATCGGGTGGCACGGCGGCGGCAAGGGTCGCGCCGACGATCGGCTCCGCGACGAACGCCGCGACGCGTCCCGGGCCTGCGGCGACGATCGCCGCCTCCAGCTCCGCGGCGAGGGCCGAGCCATCGGCAAGCGCATGCGAGCCGGGGCGCGCCGCCCCGTACGGATACGCCGCGGACACGTGCGAGAAGCGGCCCGAGCCACGGCTCGTACGGCCGGCGGAGTGGCGGCCGCCCGGACAGGTCCAGCGCGCCGAGGGTGTTGCCGTGGTAGCTCCCCCACCGCGCGATGACGATGTCGCGACCGGCCTCGCCGCGCGCCAGGTGGTAGGCCCGGGCGAGCTTGAGGGCCGTCTCGATCGCCTCGGACCCACCGGACACCGGGTAGATCGCGGGCTCGTCGACCGGCAGGTGCCGCGCGACCTCGATCGCGTACGCCTCGAGCGGCTCGGTGGTGAACGCGCTGCCGTGGGCGTAGGAGAGACGGGCCGCCTGCTCGGCCATCGCCGCCGCGACCCGGTCGCGGCCGTGGCCGATGTTGACGACGATCGCCCCGCCCGCGGCGTCCAGGTAGTCGCGGCCGGTCGCGTCCCAGATCGTGGATCCCTCCGCGCGGACGGCCACCGGCGGCTCGGCGACGGTCGAGCGGCGGAAGACGCGCCCGGGCGCGGCCGGGTCGGTTCGGGGATCGCTCATCGGCCGGATTCTACGTCCCGTCGCGCCCGCGACGCCGCTGTCGACACGGAGGCGGCACAATGCCTGCCATGGCGGAGGCGACGCTCGAGCTCCAGCGCGACAACCCGGAGGCGTACATCCCGCGCGACCGCCGCCGCGCCCTCGCCGCCGGGACGACGATGCCCGACCGGGTCCACGGGGCCGGCCTGTTCGCCGACATCTCCGGGTTCACCCCGCTCACGGAGGCGCTGGCCGCGGAGCTCGGGCCGCAGCGAGGCGCCGAGGAGCTGACCGCGGCGCTGGGCCGCGTGTTCCATGAGGTGATCGGCGAACTCGACGGGTTCGGCGGCGACGTCATCTATTTCTCGGGCGATGCGATCACGTGCTGGCTCGACGGCGACGACGGGACCCGGGCGACGGCCTGTGGGCTCGCGATGCAGGACGCGATCGCCCGCGTGGGCCAGATCGCGACACCGGGCGGGAACACGGTGACGCTCGCGATGAAGGTGGCGATCGCGGTGGGTCCGGCGCGTCGCTTCGTCGTCGGGGTGCCGCGCGTCCAGCTCATCGACGTCCTCGCGGGCCATCTCGTCGACGACCTCGCCGAGGCCGAGCATCACGCGGGCAAGGGCGATGTCGTGCTCGACGCGTCGGCCATGGCGTCCCTGGGCGACCGCGTCGAGCTCGCCGAGGAGCGAGTCGACGACGCGACCGGTCATCGCTTCGGGGTCGTGCGGCGGCTGACGGTGGACGTCCCGCGCGCGACCGTCGAGGAGCCGCCCCTGCTGCCCGAATCGATCGTCCGCCAGTGGCTGCTCCCGGCCGTCTACGAGCGGATGCGGACCGGTCGCGGCGAGTTCCTCGCGGAGCTGCGCGCCGCCTACCCGCTCTTCCTCCGATTCGGCGGCATCGACTACGACGACGACGACGAGGCCGACGTCAAGCTCGACGCCTTCGTCATCAAGGCCCAGGAGATCCTCGACGGGTACGGCGGCAACGTCCTCCAGCTGACCCTCGGCGACAAGGGGGCCTACCTGTACGGGGTCTTCGGATCGCCACTCGCCCACGAGGACGACGCCGCACGCGCCGCCGCCGCGGCCCTCGAGCTGCTGGATCTGGGGTCCACGACAGCGGCCACGGACATCCAGATCGGGATCACCCACGGCCGACTCCGGAGCGGCACGTACGGGCACGCGATGCGTCGGACGTTCGTGTGTCTCGGGGACGCGGTCAACCTGTCGGCACGGCTCATGTCGGCGGCCCCTCCAGGTCGCATCTACGTCTCGCGGCCGGTCCACGATGCGGCCGGGGACGCGTTCCGCTGGGAGTCGCTGGCGGACCTGACGGTCAAGGGCAAGAGCGAGCCCGTCGAGGTGTTCGCGCTGAGCGGCGCGGTCGCGCGGACGTCGCGACGCCAGACGCGATACGAGCTCCCGCTGGTCGGCCGGCGAGCCGAGCTTCGACGACTCGACGATCGGCTCGATCTCGCGCGGTCCGGCCGCGGGCACGTCATCTCGATCGCCGCTGAGGCGGGCATGGGCAAGTCCCGGCTCGTCGCCGAGTTCGTCCGGAACGCCCGGCGATCGGGCCTCCAGGTGGCCTTCGGCGAGTGCCAGGCCTTCGGGACGACGACGAGCTACCTGGCATGGCGCGAGGTGTGGCGGACCCTGCTGGGCGTCCAGGACGGCGCCGACCCGGAGCGGCAGCGCGACGCCATCGAGCGGGCGTTGACCTCGATCGATCCGGCCCTGCTGGCCCGCGCACCACTGCTGGAATCGGTGGTCGGCGTCCCGATCCCGGACAACGACCTGACCGCGGCCTTCGACCCGAAGCTGCGCAAGGCGTCGCTCGAGGACCTGCTCTCGAGGTGCCTCGCGAGCCTGGCGACCCGACCGCTGGTGATCGTCCTCGAGGACTGCCACTGGATCGACGAGCTGTCGCGCGACCTGCTCGAGGCGCTCGTTCGAGCGTCGCCGGCGCTCCCGGTCTGCTTCGTCCTCGCCTACCGCCCGGCGTCGGCCCCCGGCGGCGACCTCGGGCTGGAGCGGTTGCCGCAGTTCGATGAGATCGTCCTCAGCGAGCTCGATGCCGACGAGACCCGTCAGGTCATCCGCTCCAAGCTCACGCAGCTGATCGGCGGCGATCGCGCGACCCCCGAGTCGCTCGTGGAGCTCATCACGGCCCGCTCCCAGGGCAACCCGTTCTACGTCGAGGAGTTGCTCAACTACCTCGTCACGCGCGGCGTCGACCCAGGCGACCCGGGAGCGCTCGCCGACCTCGAGCTGCCGGACAGCCTCCAGAGCCTGATCCTCGGCCGCATCGACCAGCTCGACGAGGCGCCGCGACGGACGATCAAGGTGGCCAGCGTGCTCGGGCGAGTCTTCAACGCGCCGGTCCTGCCACGCGTGTACCCGGAGATCGGGTCGCTGGACGCCGTCACGCAGCAGCTCGACCAATTGCGCAGCCTCGACCTCATCGCGCTCGACCGTGAGGCGGAGCAGGCCTACCTCTTCCGGCACATCCTCACGCAGACCGTCGCGTACGAGAGCATGCCGTTCGCCCTGCGCTCGACGCTCCATCGACGGGTCGGCGAGGACCTCGAGGCCGGTGGCGAGGACGCGATCGAGCGGTCCCTCGACCTGCTCGCCTACCACTACTGGCACAGCGACGACGACACGAAGAAGCGGTTCTACCTGACCGCCGCGGCGGCCGCCGCCCAGGCCGGCTACGCGAACGCGGCCGCGATCGACTACTACGAGCGCCTGACGCCCGCTCCTCGACGGGCGCGAGCGCATCGACGCGTTGCTCAACCTCGGCAAGGTGCTCGAGCTGATCGGCGAATGGCCGCGCGCCGAGACCGCGGCGAACGAGGCGCTGACGGCGACCGAGACGATCGGCGACGTCGACGCGGAAGGTTGGGCGCACGCCGCGCTGGCCGAGCTCGCCCGCAAGCAGGGGCAGTTCGAGTCGGCGACCGCGCACCTCGACGCCGCGACCCGACGCTTCGAGGCCGCCGACGACGAAGCCGGTCTCGGACAGGCCCTCCACGTCGCCGGCACGGTCGCGGCGCAGATGGGCCGCTTCGACGATGCGCGCCAGCGGTACGAACGGAGCCTGGAGATCCGCCGACGGCTCGGCGACCTCGCCAAGGTCGGCGCGCTGTACTCGAACCTCGCGATCATCGCGGAGTACGAGGACGCAGCCGGACGAGGCTCGACGACTGAACGAGATGGCGCTGGCGGCGCGCATCGAGGCCGGGGACCAGATGGGGCATCGGTGTCACGCGGATGAACCTCGGCGCGCTCGCGATGCGACACGGCCAGCTCGAGGAGGGTCGCGCCTCGGTCGAGGAGGCGCTGCGACTCATGATCGAGGTCGGCGACGCGCTGTTCGCGGCCACGACGCGCGTGCTGGTCGGGAACGCCGCTCGCGACCTCGGCGACTACCCGAGGCGCGCGCGTGCAGTACCGAGCGAGCCTGGAAGCCCTGGCCGTCATCGACGACCCGGTGTCCACCGCCGAGGCCCTCGAGGACATCGCGCTGCTCGCGACCGCGACGGGCGACCACCGGCGCGCGGTCGAGCTCGTCGGGGCCGCTGACGCGATGCGATCCGACGTCGGGTCCGTCGCGTCGGAGTCGCTCGAGGAGGAGTACGGCGAGAAGCTCGCCCCCAGCGTGGAGGCCCTCGGTCCGGAGGCGGCGCACGAGGCGTCGGAGCGCGGCCGGTCCCTCGACGAGGCCGCCGCGATCACCCTGGCCGCTGGAGGTCTGTTCGAGCCGGCGCCGACGCGCCTAAGGACGTCTGGGCTCCGCGGTGCCTGTCGGCACCGCATTCGTTGCCGTTCCGTGCTTGCGACGGCAACCACACGCCAGTACTCTACCCTGCACTCCACAGCTCCCGTCTGCCCCATCTCCACTGCCTTCGTGCCCGAGGTTTGGAACGTGAAGATCCGGCGTGTTTCGATGCCCCTTGGCCGTCCAGCACGCCCTCGCGGCGGATCCGTCGATGACGCCGCCCCGGAGCCGCGTCAGCCGCTCGCTGGTCGCGTTCCTGCCAGTCCTGTTCGTCTTCGGCGCGACCTTCGCGCCCGTCTCGATCAAGGGCGCGCCCGTGGGCGCGGCGCCGGTCTCGGCGGACCCGTTGCCGGGGTCTGGACCGGCGAGCGGCGACCGGCGGGACCGATCACGGTACGTCACACAGCCGGTACCGGCGGCCTCGCGGAGTTCCACTACAACGCGACCTTGCGCCGGCACGAGCTCCGCCCGGGTGCCGGTCGGACCTGGACGTTCAACACCCTGGCCGGATCCGGCAGGGCGACGTCCGTCTCGACTGGGCGCTACTCCGGGTTCCACGCGTACTTCCAGGTCACCGTCGGGCTGACCGTGTTCATCACACGAGCCGGCAACCCGGTCGCGGTCCCGGATCTACGTTGGTCGACAGCGGCGGCCCGCGACTGCGATCCGCTGCCACCAGCCATCGCGGCGGATTCGCGTACGCCGGCACGACCTACCTCGACGTCCAGGCGGGCGACGACGTACGGCTTCGCCATGCGCGGGAACAACTGACGACTACGAACCCGATCCTTCAGGGCACCCTCGAGGTCGGCACGAACATCGTCTCGAACGGCAGCTTCGAGCTCGGGCACGATGACACCGACCGCCGAGGACGACGCTCACCTCCGCGGTCGACCGCACTGCACCGGCTGGACCGTCGAGCCCGGCGGCGGGCTAGCGACGGGTCAGTCGACTGGACCGGGACTCGGTGGGAGGCCGCGGATGGCGCGCGCTCGCTCGAGTTGGCTGGCGTCCACCGTCGACGGGCGTCGTGCCATCCAAGACCTCGCCGACGGTCGCCGGCAGGTCGTATCGGGTCACGTTCAAGTACTCCGCGAACCCGGACCGGCTGATCTCGACCGGCCGACGTGCGGAGTGCGGCACATCCTGCCGAGGCACGAACCCGGGGTCGCGACGTGATCTTCGGCGGCCAGCTCAGGTTGGCGGCGGCGGACGTCCTTCAGCCGCGACCAACAGCAACGTCCGCGATGGAGTGGCGATCGCGCGTCCTACGTCGTCACGGCCTCCAGCGACCACGACGCGCTCACTTCGCCAACACCGACTCTCCGCCCACGGCTGCGGCATCGTCATCGACGACGTGTCGTGATGCCGGTCCTGCGGCTCGACTCGGCACCGCCCGAGCCCGACTTCTCCATCGGCGCGGACCCGACGTCCGTCTCGACTCGCCCCGGGCGAAAGCACGCACCACGACGGTCACAGCGACTGCCGATCAATGGATCGCAGGACATCCGGCGCCTGGACCGTCGCGAACCCCGCGGATAGCGGCGTGACCGGCGACTTTCCTCGAGGACGCGCGCACCGAGCGGCACCAACGCCTCCGGCATCTGACGATCTCGGCGACCAGCCCGACGACGGCTCCGGCCCCTACACCGTGACCGTCACCGCGACCGAAGGGACGCCACACCCACCACGTCGACATCCACGTGACCGTGGCCGTCGACGGACCCGCGCGCAGGACCCGGCCAGCCTCACGGTCAACACGACCGCGGATCACGAGGACGACACCGGCTGCACCCAGGGCGACTGCACGCTGCGTGAGGCCATCGACGCTGCCAATGCGTCCTCTGGCGACAGCACGCGCAACATCTCGTTCGATCTCGGCGACGGGTTCGCACGACGATCCAGCTCTCGGGTGCGCTGCCGTCCATCACCGTCCCGGTCTTCATCGATGGCGGGGCGTCGGTCGAAGGCGGCTGCGCGATCCCGACCAGCCCGATCGTGCTGGATGGCTCAGGCAACGAAGGCCACCCGAACGGCCTCACGTTCGTCGCCGGCTCCGAAGGGAGCACGATCCAGGGCCTGCGCGTCACCGGCTGGGCCGGAGCCGCCATCGCGGCGACCTACGTGCCCACCGTGCTCAGCAATCTCGTCGTCCAGTGCGACGTCCTCGACCACAACGGATACGGCGTCGACCTGGTGGACACGAGCGGCGCGTCGATCGGCGGGACCGGTAACGGCGGCAACCAGATCCACGACAACGGTCAGGGCGGGATCCAGCTCCGCAAGAGCAACGTCGAAGCGGCCGACACGTTCGGCGACCAGTTCGACGGCAACCTCATCTACGACAACGACGGCCTCGGCATCGACCTCGGCGGCGACGGCGCCGACGGCCAACGACCCGGGCGACACGGACACCGGCGCCAACGGCCTCTCGAACCATCCGCTCATCTACAACGCCGAACGTCGCCCGGACGGCACCGGGGTCGTCAACGGGACCCTCGACACGAAGCCGGGCCCGCAGCGGATCACGCTCTACTGGAGCGAGGTCTGCGACCCGTCGAACCAGGGCGATGGCGCGACCATCCTCGGCACGCTCGACGTCACGTCCAACACCACCGGCACGGTCGACTTCACGGCGAACTTCACGCCGGGGCCGTCGGATCCGGCGTTCCCGGACCATGGCTACGTCTCCGCGATCGCCACGCCGACCGGCGGCGGCATCGCCCCGGACGGCACGTCCGAGTTCTCGACGTGTGTCGCCCTGGGGTCGGGCAACGACTCCTGGCCGAGCGCGGCGGACATCAACGACGGATCCGCGGACGGCGCCATCACGTATGACGGCCAGACCCGCTGGTACAAGTTCACGGTCGTCCCGAACCAGCAGGTGACGATCGACCTCTCGGCCCTTCCGGCCGACTACGACCTGCTCCTCTTCACCGACATCGCGAGCGCCTACGACGACCTCACGTCGTCGAACCTGACCAAGGTCTCGGCCGAGTCGTCCGGCAAGGGCGGGAACCTGTCCTTCTCGGGCCGCGGCGGGAACCTGGCGTTCTCCGGCAAGGGCGGGAACCTCGGCTTCTCCGGCAAGGGCGGGAACCTCGCGTTCTCCGGCAAGGGCGGGAACCTGTCCTTCTCGGGCGACGTGTTCTCCGGCAAGGGCGGGAACCTCGTGTTCTCCGGCAAGGGCGGGAACTTGTCCTTCTCCGGGACCGGCACCCAGCCGAAGTACTCGGCGGAGGCGTACTCGAGCGCGCAGCTGAGCTCGCTGATCGCCTTCTCCGCGGCGGACGGGACGCGCTCCAGAGCAGCTCGTCGGCAACACGTTCAACGACACGGGCGAGCTTCTACATCCGGATCTCCGGGCGCGAACGGCGCCTTCGACCCGTCGAGCCTGTTCCACCTGACCGTCGCCGAGTCGCCGACGGCGTGCGACAACGCGACGAACGACTTCCACCTCGAGGCGCTGCCGGCCGTGGACACGTCGCGGCAGTTCAGCACGATCATCCTCAGCAATCCCGACGACGGCCTTCCTCAACGGGTACAGCGCGACGACCTTCCCGACCAAGCTCACCTCGCTGGCGGCCCGGCCCGAGGTCGCCGGCAAGGTCGTGGACATCAGCCGCGAGCCCGCGGATCCAGGACCTCATCGCCCAGGCCGACGCCCATCCGAACTGCACGTATGCCAAGAACCTCCTGGCCGACGGCATCAAGGCGATCGTCGATTCGCTACCGGCCAGGCAACCCGAACCTGAAGTACGTCGTGCTGGTCGGCGGCGACAACACGATCCCGTTCTTCCGCTACCCGGACACGGCCGACCTCGGCGCGGAGTCGACGTTCTTCCCGCCGGTCGAGCCGGCCAGCCCGTCCGAGGCCAGCCTCCGCCTGAACAACGTCCTGAGCCAGGACGCGTACGGGGCGGCGACGCAGGTCGTGCACGGCGTGGCCAGCTTCCCGGTGCCGAACCTGGCGGTCGGGCGCCTTGTCGAGACCGCCTCGGATGCCGCCACCGTGATCGATGCCTATCTGAACGGCACGACCAGCGGCACCGGTGCGGTCCCCACCCCGACCCGATCCCTGACGACCGGCTATGACTTCATGACCGATGGCGGCGACGTACGTCGCGGGCAGCTTCGCGAGCGGACTCGCCACGACCGCCACCAAGGACACCCTGATCAACAACACGTGGACCGCGTCGGACCTCAACACGAAGCTCCTTGGCTCGCGCCACGACCTCGTGTTCCTGGCCGGCCACTTCAGCGCCGACGCGGCGCTGGCCGCTGACTTCAGCACGGTCCTGACCACGGCGCAGCTCAAGGCCTCGACGACCAGCTTCACGAACACGATCGTCTTCAGCCAGGGCTGCCACTCCGGCTACAACACCGTCGACGGCGACGCCATCCCGAACGTCACCGCCCAGCTCGACTGGGCGCAGGCGTTCGCCCAGAAGGGCGCGACCCTGATCGGCGGCACCGGCTTCCAGTACGGGGACACCGACCTCGTCGCCTACAGCGAGCAGATCTACGCGAACTTCGCCGACGAGCTGCGGACGGGCACCGGGGCGATCTCCGTCGGCCAGGCGCTCATCCGGGCGAAGCAGGACTACCTGCGGCAGACGCCCGACATCGGCGGGACCGACACCAAGGCCCTGCTCGAATCGACCCTCTTCGGCCTGCCGATGATCAGCGTCAACATGCCGGGGACCCGACTCCCGGTGACGACCACCACCTCGCAGGTCGTCGCGCCGACGATCGTCCCGTCCGGGCCGGGCGTGGCCCTGGGCCTCCGGACGTCCCCATTCACCGTGACGCCGACCGGCGCCGATGCGCTCACGTCGAAGACCGGCTCCGGCGGCACCACGTACCTTGTCGGGCCGAAGGGCGGGGTCAACACCAAGCCCAACGAGCCCGTCCTCCCGTTGATCTCGAAGGACGTGTCGGTCACCGGCCTGACGCTCCGCGGCGTCGGGTTCATGGGCGGCGCGTATCACGACCAGAGCCCCGTCAACCCGCTCGTCAGCTCGCCGGCGACGGAACTGGGTGGCGCGCCGACCAGCTTCTCGAGTCCGTACCTCTACCCGACCCGGGTGGCCACGGCCAACTACTACGACGCGCTCGGCAACGGGGCGACGCGACTGCAGGTCACGCCGGTCCAGCACCAGTCGAGTGGCAACGCCTTCACGCGGCGGATCTTCGACGGACTGGACCTCCAGCTCTTCTACAGCTCGACGAACCCCAGCTGTCACGGTCGGCAACTTCCGGCCCGCGCTCGCGGCCGCGCCGTCCATCCTCGACACCACCGCGACCGACAACGGCGCCGGGGGGATCCGGTTCGATGCGCATGTCGCGGTCGACCCGGCGGCCGGCATCCAGGACGTCTGGATCGCCTACACCTTCGGGACGCGATGGGACTCGATCCACCTCACCCTCGACCCCGCCGATCCGACGCATTGGAGCGGCGTGCTGACGCATTCGTCGGCTGGCCTGAAGTACGTCATCCAGTCGGTCAACGGCGTCGGCATGGTGTCGCTCGACGCCAACGGCGGTGCCTTCTACGGCATCGCGCAGCCGACCGCCGTCACGCATCCCACGACGCTGGCCGTCCACGCGGCGGCCACCCATGGCGTCTTCGGCTCGACGGTCAGCGTGACCGCCGACCTCAGCGGGACCGGGAACATGAGCGGCAAGGCCATCCAGTTCGGCCTCGGCGGCGCGTCAGCGACCGGCACGACCGACAGCAGCGGGCACGCGTCGGCGACGCTCGCGCTCAACTCCACGCCGGGGGCCTACTCGGTCACGGGCGTCTTCCAGGGTGACACCGCCAACGACCCGTCGTCCGATGTCACGCCGTTCACGATCGACAAGCTCGGCACGACCATCGCCTTCACCGGCAGCGCGACCAGCGGGCCGGTGAGCACGGACAGCGGCGTCGTGGCGACCCTCAAGGACGCCAACAACAAGGCGATCGCCGGGCGGACCGTGTGGTTCGTCGTGACCGACGGCGGCGGCAACGCCGTCTCGCGATCCGTGCTGACGAGCAGCCTGGGCCAGGCGAAGCTCGGCGTCATCGGGCTCCCCGCCGGGTCGTACACGATCGCCGCCTCCTTCGGCGGCCCGGTGACCCTCCAGCCCGGTTCGGTCCATATCGACCTGACCGACACCACGTATGGAACGTCCACGGCGACCCTCACGCCCTACGCGATCACGAAGAAGGCCGCGACGATCGGCTACACCGGGAACCGCTTCTGGTCCGCGGGCACCGGCACGACGGCCAGCGTCCTGTTCACCGGCCAGGTCACGCCCGCCGTCGGCGGGACGCTCCCGGCCAGCAACGTCGTCGACTTCCAGTACTTCAGCTCGGCGACGCCGACCGTCAAGGCCGGCGACTGCGTCGGCACCATCGACGACACCGGTCTCGCGACCTGCACCAAGGCACTCGGCCTCGACGACTGGATCGTCGTGATGACCATCCCGGCCACGAACGGCTACTACACGGCCCCGGACGCCGACTCCGTCGTCGTCACCGTGTACCAGACCACGGCCGCGAAGTACGCGACCGGTGCCGGCCACGTGATCGACCCGAGCACGAACAACATCCCGGTCAAGGTCTCTCCGACCAAGAACAAGGGCACGTTCGGGTTCGCCGTCAGCTACAAGACCGGCACGACGCCGCAGGGCATCGCGATCTACTCGTTCCGCGGCAACGACGGCTACGACTACATCTTCACCACCACGAGCTGGACTGGCGGCGGCCTCTCCTTCGGGACGAGCGCCACCACCGCGTCGTTCAGCAGCAAGTGCGCGGTGACGGTCATCAATCCGGCCACACGCAAGGTGGTGTCCGGATTGGGCGGCACGAACTTCACGTGCCGGTATGACGTGACCGACGGTTCCACCGACAAGTTCGCGATGAGCGCCTATACATCGACCGGCGTCCTGTACCACCAGGTCGGCACCGCGTCGAGCCAGATCGCGATCGGCTCCGGCGGGATCGTCGTCAAGAAGTAACGGCGGCCCGGACCGGGCATGAAGGGGGACGGGTCCGCCCCGGAAGGGTAGGTCAGACCCGTCCCCGCGGCACCGTGTGCCAGTACGTCTTGTTGAAGACGATCTTGCCCAGGTGCCAGAGCTGATTCGGCTTCGGCGGCCGCGGCGGGTGGTCGTAGTCGAACTGGAGCAACGTGCCCTTGCCGTCGCCGATCTCGAAGAAGCACATGACCTTGCCCGCGTAGTCGGCGTGCTTGCCTGAGGGCGCTCGGCCCTCCACCAGCGCGACGATCCGCTCGGCGACCACGGGCGCCTCGAAGTGCGCGGTCGAGCCCGCCTTCGAGAGCGGCAGGTCGGTCGCGTCGCCGAGGGCGAAGACGTTCGGGCGACCCCCGACCTGGAGCGTGTGCCGGTCCGTCGGGAGCCAGCCGCCCGGCGCGGGCGCCAGCCCGGCGTCCATCAGGAACTGCTGGCCCTTGTGCGGCGGCACGAGGATGAGCAGGTCGTACGGCAGCTCCTCGCCCTCGAGGCTCTGGACGAGCTTGTGCTCGGGATCGATGGCCTCGACGTTGAAGAACGTGTGCAGCTCGATGCCTTTGCTCTCGAGGATGGGCGTCGCCATCTCGCTGACGGATTCGATCGTGAACGCGCGACCGATCGGCGAGCAGAAGTCGATCGTCGTCCGGTCGCGAAGCCCTCGCTCGCGCATCTCGGACTCGATGAGGAACGCGACCTCCAGTGGCGCCGGAGGGCACTTGTACGGCATCCCGGCGATCCCGATGACGATGCGCCCGCCGTCGAAGCGATCGAGCGCGGTCCGGAGCTCCTGGGCGGCCCGGGCGGTGTAGAAGTGGTTGGCCTCGGTCTCGAAGTGCTCGATCGCCTCCGGGACGATCCGCGACCCGGTCGCGAGCACGAGGAACTCGTAACCGATCTGGAGCCCGTCCTCGAGGGTCACCCGGTGCTGGTCCTCCTCGACCGACGCGACGGCCCCCACGACGAGCGTCACCCGCTTGTCCAGCAGCGACAGCTCGGGTCGAGTGAGGTTCGCGGCTCGCTCGCCGCCCATCGCGATGTACATGAAGCCGGGCTGGTAGACGTGGTTCCCGGTCGCGTCCACGACCATGACCTCGACGTCGCCGGCATCGATCCGGTGCTTGAGCTTGCGCGAGAGCAGGTTCGCGGTCAGGGTGCCGCCGACACCGCCGCCCAGGATGAGGATCCGTTGCATGACGACCTACCGCAGCTTCTCGACGATGATCTCGTCGTAGCCCTCGCGCGCCTCGAGCGCGACCAGGCGATGGCCGGCCTTCTCGACCCACTTGGGGATGTCGGTCTTCGAGCCTTGGTCGGAGGAGTAGACGCTGATCACGTCTCCGACGGCACCCTCGCGGATCGCCCGGATGAGCTCCATCAGCGGACCCGGGCAGAAGCTGCCGCGGGCGTCGACGACACGAGTGGGGGCCGGGGCAGTGGCGATGGTCTCGGTCATGGCGTTCACGCCTTCCTAGATGAACAGTGGGACGGAGTTCTCGGTCATCATCCCGATGACCGTGGCGGCGCCGACCGGCTCGCCCATGCCCTCGATCATGTCCTCCGGCTTGAGGCCGAACATGTCCATGGTCATCTGGCACGGGATGAACTCGACACCGAGCTCCTGGGCTGCCTCGAGGAGCTCCTTGGGGCTCGCGACGTGGTACTCCTTGGCGAGCTTGCGCATCATCCAGGGACCCATCCCGAGGAAGTTCATCTTCGAGAGCTTCCGGTGGCTGATGCCCGGGCGCTGCATGGCGGACAGCATCTTCTGCATCCAGTTCTCGCCGGTGATCCGGACGTCGTCGCGGACGAAGACCTGGAGGCCCCAGAACGTGACGAAGACGCGCGTCTTCACGCCCATGGCGGCGCTCGTGGAGGCGAGGATCATCGTGGCCCAGACCTTCTCGAGGTCGCCGCTGTAGTCGATGATGAGGATGTCCTTGGGGGGTGCCTGCACCTCGGCCTCGAAGGCCGCGGCAGGGATCGTCGCGGGCACCCCGGTCGGGATGTCCAACGTGGCGGTGGTCATCGCGATCGCCTCAATTCCGACGGATGACGAAGCGGTACACGGCTCCGTCCGATGTCTGCTCGATGAGGTCGTTCCCCGTGGATCGGCACCACGCGGCGACATCCTTGATGGAACCCGGGTCGGTCGCGAGCAGCTCGACGACGCTTCCGGCGGTCAGGCCCTTGACGGCCTGCGCGGTCTTGACGATCGGCATCGGGCACGAGAGGCCTCGGGCGTCGATCAGCTGATCGATCTCGACGACACCCATGACGGACTCCTTCCTGCGGACTAGATGAAGACGACCTGGCCGTCGCCGGCATTCAGGTAGAAGGCCGTGACACCCTCGACCCCGTCCACGAGTGGGTCGAGGTCGCCGGCATCGAGATGGAGCAGGTCCATCGAGAGCGAGCACGCCTCGATGTCGACGCCGCCGAGGTCCTTGGCCTGCCGCAGCGTCTCGGCCCAGCTCGCCTGGCCGGCGCGCGCGAGCGCGTCGACGGCCGCGCGACCCGCCGGACCCGCCTCGGGCGCCAGGCCGTGGTCACCACCGATCCGGTCGGCGCGGAACGCATCGAGCGCCCAGTACTGCAGGAAGATGTTCACCGGCTTGCCGAGTGCGGCGGCGCCGGCGGTCAGCACCGCGGCGGCCTGCAGCTTGTCATCGGTTCCGGAGAAGAGGACCAGGTTGAGGGGTTCGTCCACGGGGTCACCTCGGGAAGGGGGCTGCCAGAGCCGCAGGCAGCGGGCTCGGGGCCGTCGGGGACGCGGCCGAAAGGGCGGCCAGCCTCGTGAGGCGTCGCTCGAGGACCGCGCGCATGATCCCGCACGCGACCATCACGTCCGGGTCGGACAACCGATAGCGGACCTCCCGGCCGTCGCGCTCGGCCTCCACCATGCCGGCGGTCCGGAGCACCGCGAGGTGCTGCGACACGTTGGGCTGGCTGAGGCCGAGTTCGCCGGCCAGGCGGCCCACCTCGCTCGGGCCGCTCGAGAGTCGGTGCAGGATCTCGAGGCGACGCGGGCTGGCGAGGGTCTTGAGGACCTCGGCCTGGAGGATCGTGATCTCGTCCATGACCAGAGCATCGGCCCATGCGCATGTGCGCATCAGTGCCGTGGGTCATGCCGCCGCGGGTCCCGGACCGGGCCATCCGCGGGCCCTTCGGCCCCCACCCTTGCCGTTCGGTGTCGGGCCTCTGGGAGCGGGCCGCTCTCAGCCGGCTCTCAGGGATCCGTGCGACCCTTGGGACATCGTGAGGACCCGCGGCCGGTGCCGCATCGCCCTGGAGATCGCCCGATGACCCGCAATCGAACCATCGCCATCGTCGGCGCCGTCGTCCTGCTCGGTGCGGTCGGCCTGTATGTCGCGTACGACCAGGTCCTGCGCGGTGACTCGGTCGCTCCGCTGGCCCTGCCGTCCACCGCGGCCGGAGCGACGGCCACGGCCGCGGCGACCGATGTCGCCGCCGGGGCCTCCGCCGATCCGATAGCTAGCGACGCGGCGGCCCCCTCGGCGAGCTCGGGCACCGTCACGGATGGCTCGGTCGCCGGCACCTGGAACGTCACGGCGGGTAGCGAGGCCGGGTACCGCGTCCGCGAGCAGCTCGCCAACCTGCCGGCGGAATCGGATGCGGTGGGACGGACCAGCGACGTGTCCGGGTCGATCACCCTGGCCGCCGCCGGCGACGGCGCGCAACTCACTGGCGGCACCATCACGGTCAACACGACGACCATCGCCTCCGATGAGAGCCGGCGGGACAACCGGATGCGGTCCGAGGGGCTCCAGACGGACCAGTTCCCGACCGCCACGTTCACGATCACCCAGCCCGTCGACATCCCTGCCGCGGCCCTGGCCGGAACGGCGACCGACATCACGCTGACCGGCGACCTCACGTTGCACGGCGTCACGAAGTCGGTCCAGATCCCGGCCAAGGCGCAGCTCCAGGACGGGCAGATCCAGGTCGCCGGCGCGATCACCTTCCCGCTGGCGGACTACTCGATCACGGCCCCGAACATCGGCGGGTTCATCGTCTCGATCGCCGACCAGGGGGCCCTCGAGTTCCTCGTGGCGTTCGCGCCGGCCTGAGGCCGGGCGCGACGCGCGGCCGAGGGCAGTCCCGCCGGCCCGACCCCGGCGTTGCCTAGCTCGAGCGGCCGCTGTCCAGGCGGTGCTTGGCGACGAAGGCCGCCGCCTGGGCCCGGCGCTCGAGGTTCAGCTTCGAGAGGATCGAGCTGACGTAGTTCTTGACCGTCTTGTCGGACAGGAAGATCTCCGCGGCGATCTCCTTGTTGGTCTTGCCCTCGGCGACGAGCAGCAGGATCCGCTGCTCCTGCGCGGTCAGCGCCGCCATCTCGTCGACTTCCGAACCGGTCGCGATCCGCCGGATCCGCTCGAGCACCTTCGTCGTGACCGCGGGGTCCAGCAGGGACTCGCCGCGGCCGACGGCTTCCAGGGCGGTGACGAGGTCACGGGCCCGGATCTGCTTGAGCAGGTAGCCCGACGCCCCGGCCACGATCGCCGAGAGCACGGCCTCCTCGTCCGGGTACGAGGTGAGCATCACGACGCGCGTGTCCTCGAATTCGGCCCGGATCTCGCGGCACGCCTCCACGCCCGACCCGTCCGGCAGCCGGACGTCCATGATCACGATGTCGGGTCGATGTCGTCGCGCCTGCTCGATCGATTCGGCGGCGGTGCCCGCCTCGGCGACCACCTGGAAGTTCTCGCGTCGGTCCAGGAGCGCCACCAGACCCTGCCGGACGACCTCGTGGTCGTCGACGATGAGCAGGCGATGGATCTTCGCTGGGACGCTGTCCGTCACGATGGCGAGGCCTCCTGTCGATTCGGCACGTCCACGATGATACGGGTGCCGACCGTCGGTTCGCTCTCGATGCGCACCGTGCCACCCAGCGAGGCGGCTCGCTCGCGCATGTTCGCGATCCCCTGGTGCTCGGCCTGCCCGTCCGCCCGAGGGACGAACCCCACGCCGTTGTCGGCGACGACCAGGTGGACCTCCGTCGGATCGACGGCCAGCTGGACCGACGCCCGTGACGCCTTCGAGTGGCGCATCACGTTGCTCAGCGCCTCACGGGAGAGGTGGATCAGCTGGACGGTCGTGGCGTCGTCGAGGCCGCGGACGGACCCGATCTCGGCCGTGGTCTCGAACTCGAGGTCGATGAGCGTCGCCAGCCGCGACGACTCGACGAGCGCCGCGAGGCTGCCGACGAGGTCGTGGGTCCCGGCGAGGCTGGGGCGAAGACCCATGATGAAGTGCCGGATGTCGCTGATCGCGATGTGGATGGCATCGATCGCGGCATCGACCCGGGCGGCCGCCTCGGTCGGCTGGTCGACCATGAGCTGCTCGACGTCCTCCAGCGAGAGGCCGACGCCGTAGAGGCTCTGGATGATGCCGTCGTGCAGGTCCCGCCCGATGCGGTCGCGCTCCTCGACGACCGCGAGGGTGGCGACGCGCTCGTGCAGCCGGGCGTTCTCGATGGCGATGCCGGCGTGCCGCGCGAAGAGCTCCACGAGCCGTTCGTCCGCGCCGTCGAAGTCGCCGTGCTGCTTGTCGGTCAGGTAGAGGTCGCCCACCGGCCGGCCGTGGACCAGGATCGGGACGCCCAGGAGCGACCGCATCGGCGGGTGGTTGGGCGGGAACCCGACGGAGTCCGGGTGCGCGGTGATCTCCGGGATCCGCAGCGCCCGACCCTCGCGGATGATCACCGCCAGGAGGCCGTGCCCCTCCGGCGGCGGACCGATCCGCGCGCGTTCCTCGGGCGTGATCCCCGCGGTGATGAACCGTTCCAGATGGCCCTTGGCGTCGGCGATGCCGAGCGCGGCGTAGCGGGCATCCACCAGCACCCGGACACGGTCCACGATGAGCTGGAGGACCGTCTCGATGTCGAGGACCTCGGCGATCGCCCGCGTCGCCTCGTCGAGCGCCTCGAACGTCTCGATCGCCAGGGCCGCATTCGTCTCGGAGGTCACCTGCGCAGGGTACGCCCGGGGCCGGCGTGCTCGTGGGACACTCGGCCCTCCGTTCCGGGCCGATGGTCACTTCCTCGACCGAGGATCGCGAGACCAACCTTCCCGCATGGATCCCACCGCGCCCGGCTATCCCGGGTATCCCGGCTACGCCGGCAACGGGCCGGCGTTGACGCGACCGTTCGGGGCGGTGCTGCTCGCCACGGACCTCTCGCCGACATCAGGCCCGGCCGAGGAGGAGGCCATGCGGCTCGCGGCACGTCTGCACGCCCGCCTGCTCGCGGTGAGCGTCATCGACCCCGGCACCCTCCGGCTGCCCGGCGGCCGATACGCGATCCGCGTCGACCAGGTCCGCGACGAACGCGAACAGGCCGCGCAGGTCCTCGTCGCGCGCGGCCACGACGTCGGCGTGTCGACCGAATTCCTGGTCTGGGAAGGCGATCCCGGCGAGGCGATCGTGGACGCCGCCCGGGCCGAGGGTGTCGATCTCATCGTGCTCGGCAGCCATGGTCGCCGCGGCGTGGGCCGCTCGTTCTTCGGGAGCGTGTCCGATCACGTGGTCCGGAACGCCCCGTGTCCTGTCGTGGTGGTGCGCGGCCCGTCCTGAGGGCGGGATCCCGGTCAGGCCACCGTGTCGGCGAGGGCGTCGACGACGTCCGCGGCCAGGTGCTCGCCCGCGGTCGCGCGCATCAGCGCGAACGCCTGGTCGACCGGCATCGCGGCACGATACGGCCGGTCGGCGGTCATCGCCTCGAAGACGTCCGCGACGGCGACGATCCGCGCGCCGAGCGCCAGATCCGGCGCGGTGAGGCCCCGGAAGTAGCCGGTCCCGTCGAGGCGCTCGTGGTGGCAGGCCGCGAGCTCCGCGACGTGCGCGAAGGTGGGCACCGGCGCCAGGATCCGAAGGGTCAGTTCGGGATGGCGCCGGATCACCTCGAGCTCGGAAGCGTCGAGGCGACCCGGCTTGTCAAGGACCGTGTTGGGCACGCCAAGCTTGCCCAGGTCGTGGAGGAGCGCGGCACGTCGCACGTCGACCACCTCCGGCGCGGCGAGGCCGAGCCGGGCCGCGAGTCCCTCCGCGATGTCCGCGACCCGCTTCGAATGCGAGCCGGTGAACGGGCTCTTCGCGTCCACGATGTCGGCGAACGCCGAGGCGATGCGGTCGACGTCGGCGTCGTTCGACAGGCGGACGTCGCCGCCCGGCTCGAGCGTCATCGTCCGACCGATGAGGTCCGGCGCCGCCAGCTCGTCGAGCAGGCCGCGGGCGGACGCGTCGAGCAGGGCGTCGGCGATGTCGGGGTCGTACCAGGTGCCGAGTCGCTCCGCGAGGACCGCGAGGGCTCGCGGACGCCCCTGCGTCGAGAGGAAGACATCGAGGCCCTGGCACGCGGCGAGGATCCGCGAGAGGGGGTGGATCTCCGTCCCACGCAGGCCGCGCGGGTCGCCGCCGCCGTCCCAATGCTCGTGGAGGTCGAGGATCGCGCCGGCGACGCGATCGTCGAAGCCGGCCTTGCGGGCGATCGCCGCGCCGCGTTCGCAGCGGAGCTGCTCGATCTCACGGTGCTCGCGACGACCGCGGATCCCGAGCGCGATGAGCCGTCGCAGACGCCGCGGGAGCGGCTCCGTGGACGGGACGGTCCGGATCGAGAAGGCCGCATACGAGAGGATCGAGCGCTCGATGGTCGACTGGCGGGCCTTGGTCGCGATGTCGTCGGCGCCGAAGATCCGGGTGATCGCCGCGGCATTGGACGAGCAGCCGGCGTCCTTGAGGAAGGCCGCGAAGAACAGGGCGCCGCGATCCGCCGCATCGAGGCCGAGGTGGTCGGCGAGCCGCATCGCCAGGAAGCCGGTCCGCAGCGCGTGCCCGGGGAGTTGGCCCTCCGTCAGGTCGAGCGCGGTCGAGAGTGACGCGAGGAGGCGCGCGGTGGGGATGGCCTCGCGCTCGAGCACCCGCAGGTCCGCGCGTCGGGCGGCGACGAGCGAGCGGGCGAGCGGGGTGGCGGTGGTCGAGCCATCGAGGTACTGGATCGGCTCGACGCGAGCGGTGGCGAGGTCCATGGCCGGGCCATCGTCGCGACGCACCCGGGACCCGCCAAGCGGTCGGTGGTCAGGGCCTCGCGGCCCGGAGGTACCGCTCCCCCACCCCGCGCTACTTCGTGTAGACGCCGCCCGGGTCGAGCTCCTCGCGGATGAGGGCCAGCTCGGCGCCGGTCGGCGCCGGCGTCTCGGCGAGATCGCCGGAGACGGCCACGTCCCAGCCGATCGTCTGACGGACCTGCTCGACCGTCGCTCCAGGGTGGAGCGAGTCGAGTCGCATCTCGCCGGTGTCGCCGAAGTGGTAGATGCCGAGGTCCGTGACGACCACCGTCGGCCCGCGGCCCAGCCAGCCGCCCTCGCGCCGGATGCGTTCCGCCTGCTCGGCCCCGCCGAGGTTGCCCGGACTTGTCCGGAAGTCGATCTTCTCCACGAAGGAGCGGGATGACTGGCGCATGATCACGAAGACCTGGCGGGCGTTGATCGCGATCTCGCAGGCGCCGCCCGAACCCGGCAGTCGCGTCGTCGGGTGGTCGTACGGCCCGATGACCGTGGTGTTGATGTTGCCGAACCGGTCGATCTGCGCCGCCCCGAGGAACCCGACGTCGATGAGCCCGCGCTGGAGGTAGTACCCGAACAGCTCGAGCATGCTCACGACCGCGGTGGCCCCGGTCACGATGGTCGGATCGCCGATGGACAGCGGCAGCCGAGCCGGCCGCGCCCCGAAGACGCCAGCCTCGTAGACCAGCTCGAGGTCGGGCGCGACGGTCCGCTTCGCCAGGTTCACGGCGATGTTCGGCAGGCCCACCCCGACGAAGCAGACTCGTTGCCCGGCGAGTTCGCGCGCCGCCGCGACGATCATCATCTCGGACTTGCTGAAGGCGGCCGTGGCGGCCGCGCGCGGGTCGCTCATCGATAGTCGCCGTAGTCGACGATCCCCGAGGGCGCGCTGCCCGGCCGCAACGAGGCCACCCGCTCCGGCGCCGAGCTTGTCGAGGTAGGCCGTGCGGCCGTCGAGGTCGTAGACCCACTCGCGCAGCCACGACTGCGTCGCGGACTCGTCGCGCGTGATGGGATCCCAGTCGAGGTAGAAGCGGTTGTCGCGGTCGTACGCCCCCTGGACGTACGAGGGATGCGCGCCCCACGGCTCCACGACGACCGCGTCGACGATGAGCCCGGGGATGATCGTCCGGTTCGGGTCGGCTCGCACGATGGACTCGTCGACCAGCTCCTCGACGACGACGATGACGCGATCGGCCGCGAAGGCCGCCTCCTTCTGGCAGCCGAGCAGGCCCCAGACCTGCGTGTCGCCGCCCGCCGACGCCCGCTGGGCATGGACGATGGCGACGTCCGGCCGGAGCGGCGGGACCGCGTAGATGGTCTCGTCGCCGTACGGCGAGGAGATCGGACGGATCAACGGGTTCGCGACGGGCAGGTCCGTCTCGAAGTAGCTCCGCAGCGGGAAGAACGGCAGGTTCATCGCTCCCGCCGTGTAGCGGCCGACCATCCCGAAGTGGCTGTACTCCTCCACCTCGAGCGGCTGCTCGGGGATCTCGCCCTCGATGCGCCGCCGGATCGCGCCGAGGCCGCCGACACCCGGGTTGCCGAGCCACGAGAACACGAGCTTGCGGGCGACACCGGCCGCGATCATCTGGTCGTAGATCACGTCGGGCGTCAGCCGGGCGAGGGTCAACTCGCGCTTGCGCTGGCGGATGATCTCGTGCCCCGCAGCGAACGAGATGAGGTGCGTGAAACCCTCGATCGCGACGGTGTCGCCGTCACGCACGAGATCCGCGACGGCGTCGCGCATCGTGGCGACCTTGGAGACCGGACTCACAGGCCCTCCGTCGGCGATGTGGTGGCCAGGCGGGTCGCGCCGGCTAGCCGGCGGCCTCGACCTCGTGGAGCGCGCCGGCTTCGGCACGGACCTCCGGCTCGTGTCCGGCGACACGAGCGACGGCCTCGCCGAAGATCCGCAGCGCCGTGGTCATCTCGTCCTCGCTCACCGTGAGGGCCGGCGACATGCGGACGCTCGTCCGACCGCATTCGAGCACGAGGAGCCCCAGCTCGAAGCAGGCCCACTGGACCTCCTCGGCATGGTCGGCCGTGTCGAACTCGATCCCGAGCATGAGGCCCTTGCCGCGCACGTCGGTGACGAGGGTCGGGAACGAGGCCGCCAGCGTCGCGAGGCCGGCCAGTGCCTGGTCGCCGCGACGCCGGGCGTTCTCGATCAACCCGCCCTCGAGCAGGTCGATCGTCGCGAGGGCGGCGGCACAGGCGACCGGGTTGCCACCGTAGGTGGAACCGTGCGCGCCGGGGCCCCAGGTCTCGAGGAGCTCGGCTCGCGCGATCATCGCCCCGAGCGGCATGCCCGAGGCGATGCCCTTCGCCGTGAGCAGGATGTCCGGCTGGACGCCCCAGTGCTCGATGGCCCACATGCGGCCGGTCCGACCGGCGCCCGACTGGATCTCGTCGGCGATGAGGAGGATCCCGTGCTCGTCGCAGATCCGGCGCAGGCCCTCGAGGAACCCGTCCTCCGGGACGATGTAGCCGCCCTCGCCCTGGATCGGCTCGACGATGATCGCGGCGACCTCGCTCGCCGGCGCCAGCTTCTCGAACAGGACCTCGTCGAACCAGCGCAGGTCCTCGACGCGGCCGTAGGGGGCGTGGAAGACGCCCGGGCAGCATCGGTCCGAACCCGGCGTGGTACTTGGCCTTCGACGCGGTCAGCGAGACGGCGCCGTACGTGCGGCCGTGGAACGCGCCGAGGAACGACACGACGTAGGGCCGCTTCGTGGCGAAGCGCGCCAGCTTGATCGACGCCTCCACGACCTCCGCGCCCGAGTTGCCGAGATACGCCCGGGCACGGTCGCTGAACGGCGCGAGGCGCGCGAGCTGCCGGCAGACCTCCGGGTAGATGGGCAGGTAGAAGTCGCTCGCGCTGAAGTGGATCAGCTCGGCGGCCTGCTCCTTGATCGCGGCCACGACCTGCGGGTGCGAATGCCCGGTCGAGTTGACGGCGATGCCGGCGGCGAAGTCGAGGAAGAGGTTCCCGTCGATGTCCTCGACCGTCAGCCCGTCGCCGCGCACCGGGACGATCGGGTAGGCCCGAGGCAGGCTCGGCGAGGTCCAGGCCTCGTCGAACGCGACGTGCGCCCTGGCCTTGGGACCGGGCAGCTCCGTGACGATGTGCGGGACGGGACGGTCGCCGGCGAGCCGCGACGAGGCCGTGGCCAAGGGTCACCTCATGGTTGCACTGATGCATAACGAGTATGCAGACTGGATACGGGATGCCGAGTATATCCCACGCCTATGGACGCCGAATGGCGAGCCCTCGATAGTCCCAAGGGGTGGGTGCCGGTCCCCCTGCGCGCGCGTAGGGTGCGGGACATGTCGGCGACCGCCCAGCAGGATCTCGCGCCCGGGTCGCCCGATCGCGCCCGGCGCCGGCGGCACTCGGTGCCGCTCGCGTTCCGGCTCGGGATCGGGCTGGACCGCTCGATGTGGCCGCTCGATCGGGCGACAGCCGAGGTCCGCTGGGCCGCCCTGACGGTCGCGGTCATGTTCGCGATCGTGTTGCCCGCGTTCGTCCTCACGGGGCCGACCGGTGGCTACGGCAACGCCATGCTCGTGACGGGGATCGCGTTCGCGATGCTCGCGGTCGTCGCCTGGCATCCGGCGGGCGCCCGGTTCGTGCAGCACTCGGCGGTCCGGCATGCCGTCGGACCCGTGGTGGTCCTCGTGGCCCTGGCGGCGGCGGGGCCATACGACCCGCAGACGATGGCCGCCCCGGTCGGTCGGCCGCTGATCATCCTCGGGCTCACCTACGCGGCCCTGACTCCGGGCTTCGCCCTGGCGGCGGGGATCGTGGCGCTGTCGTCCGTGATCCTCCTCGGCGAGCACGCCGCGGTCGCCGGCCATCCGCCGCTCGACGAGCACGCGGTCGACTTCCTCGTGCGCGTCTCGGTGACGTTCCTGACGGCCGCGGCGATGCACTACGTCGACCGCGGACTGCGCCGCGAACGCCGCCGCGCCGAAGGGCTCGCCGCACGCAAGGTCGCCCGCGCCGACCAGCTGGAAGGCCTCCAGCGGATCGTCCGACGCTTCGACGGGTCGCGACCCGTCGCGGTCGTCATGCAGGACGTGGTCGATGACGTGTCGACGACCTTCGAGGTGCCCCTCGTCTCGGCGTACCTGCCCGACGAATCCGGTCGGCTCTCGATGGTCGGCGTCGCGGGCTACGACAGCCCGTTCCACGTCATCCAGGTCGGCGTCGGGGTCATCGGCCGGGCCGCCGCCACGCACGAGGCCATCTACGCCGCGGACGTGCTCGCCGACCCCGACTACCGGGCCGCGCGATCGGACGTCCGGAGCGAGTTCGCCGTCCCGGTGCTCCACGGCGATGAGTTGCTCGGGATCGTCAACCTCGAGGGCACCGACGCGAAGCCGATCACCCCGTCGCAGATCGCCGTCGCCGAGATGCTCGCCCGCTCCATGGCGGCGGCCCTGCGCTCGGCCCGTCTCGACGAGGAGCGGCGACAGCGGCTCCACGCCATCGAGCGGGTCCTCGACGTCAGTCGCGCGCTGGCCGCGGACCTCGACCGATCGCGGATCGCCGCCGCGGTGACCGACGCGGCGCGAGACCTGCTCGATGCCGACGCCGTCGAGTTCGCGAGCCGCGGCACGGACGGCACGTTCCGGATCGAGCAGGTCGTCGGCGCGGCACCCGAGCGGATCGGGACCGAGGTCGTCGCCGGCGTCGGGCTGAGCGGGGCGGTCCTCGCCGGCAGCGAGCGCGTCGTCTGGGATGAGGGACGCGTGGGGCTGGGCCTGCCGATCCGGCTCGACGGGTCGTTGAGCGCGGTCCTGACCGCCACGCGCGACCGGCTCGACCGCCCGTTCGGCGAGCTGGAGCTCCGTATCGCCGACCTGCTGGTCACCCAGATCGAGGTGGCGATCCACAACGCCGACCTGCATGCCCGGGTCAGCGAGGCGGCCGTCCGCGACCCGCTGACCGGCCTGCTCAACCGACGCTACTTCGACGAGGCCGTCGAGGTGGCCTTCGCGAGCGCGGGCCGCGACGCCACGGACCTGAGCCTGATCGTCCTGGACCTCGACCGCTTCAGCGAGGTCAACAACGCGCACGGTCACCCCGTCGGCGATGTCGTCCTCCGGCGCGCCGCGCGGGCCATGACCGACGCCGTGAGGACCGGCGACATCGTCGCGCGGTACGGCGGCGAGGAGTTCGTGATCATCGCCCCCGGCTCCTCGCGCGATGACGCCATGGCCCTCGCCGAGCGCGTCCGCGCGGCCGTCACAGCCGAGGCGGGCCGGCCGATCGATGGCGTCGTGATCCCGCTGACGATCTCGGCCGGCGTCGCGTCGCGACTCGGTGACGAAGCGGACGGCCGGGCACTGTTCCGTGCGGCCGATTCCGCGCTCCTCGCGGCCAAGCGTGCCGGCCGCGACCGGGTGGTGAGCGTCTAGCGGACCGTCCGCACGCAGGACGCCCGGGCATCGCCCAAGCCCGATCGGTCAGGAACCGAGAAGCGGCGGTCGGGGGTCCACGGGTAGAGTGGCCGCATGACCACGATGTCGAAGTCCGGCCCGTCGTCCGCGTCCCACGTCGCCGACCAGCACGACCTGATCCGCGTGCAGGGCGCGCGCGTCAACAACCTCAAGGACGTCAGCGTCGAGATCCCGAAGCGCCGGCTGACGGTCTTCACCGGTGTCTCGGGCTCGGGCAAGAGCTCGCTGGTGTTCGGCACGATCGCCGCGGAGTCGCAGCGCCTCATCAACGAGACGTACAGCGCCTTCGTGCAGGGCTTCATGCCGACGCTCGCGCGTCCGGACGTCGACGTGCTCGACGGGTTGACGACGGCGATCATCGTCGACCAGGAGCGGATGGGCGCCAACGCCCGCTCGACCGTGGGGACCGCGACCGATGCGAACGCCCTGCTGCGCCTGCTCTTCAGCCGCCTGGGCACGCCCCATGTGGGTCCGCCCACGGCCTACTCGTTCAACGTCCCACAGCGCAAGGCGAGCGGGGCGATGACCGTCGACCGAGGCAAGGGCGAGCGGATCGTCGTGCGCGACGCGATCTACCACGGCGGCATGTGCCCGCGCTGCGAGGGCATGGGCTCGATCAACGACATGGACCTGACCCAGCTGTACGACGCGAGCAAGTCGCTGAGCCAGGGTGCGATCACGATCCCGGGCTACAGCATGGACGGCTGGTACGGCCGGATCTACATCGGGAGCGGCTTCTTCGACCCGGACAAGCCGATCGGCGAGTACTCGAAGAAAGAGCTGGACGACCTCCTCCACAAGGAGCCGACCAAGATCAAGGTCGACGGCATCAACCTGACCTACGAGGGACTCATCCCGAGGATCCAGAAGTCGATGCTGTCGAAGGACATCGACACCCTCCAGCCCCACATCCGGGCGTTCGTCGAGCGGGCGGTGACCTTCACGGCGTGCCCGGACTGCGGCGGCACGCGGCTCAACGAGCCGGCCCGTTCCTCGAAGATCGCCGGCGTCAACATCGCCGACGCCTGCGCGATGCAGATCGACGACCTCGCCGAGTGGCTGCGCGGCCTCGACGAGCCGTCGGTCGCGCCGCTGCTCGCCGGGCTCCAGCACACGTTCGACTCGTTCGTCGAGATCGGCCTGGGCTACCTCTCGCTCGATCGACCGTCGGGCACGCTGTCGGGCGGGGAATCCCAGCGCACCCGGATGATCCGCCACCTCGGATCGTCGCTGACCGACGTCACCTACGTCTTCGACGAGCCGACGATCGGGCTGCACCCGCACGACATCGCCCGGATGAACGACCTGCTGCGGCGGCTCCGCGACAAGGGCAATACCGTGCTGGTCGTCGAGCACAAGCCCGAGGTCATCGCCATCGCCGACCACGTGGTCGATCTCGGCCCGGGTGCCGGGACCCAGGGGGGCGAGGTGGTCTTCGAGGGCACGCTCGAGGGCCTCCGGGCCAGCGCCACGCTGACCGGGCGACACCTCGACGACCGCGCGTCGGTGAAGCCGTCGGTGCGGACGCCATCGAGCACGCTCGAGGTGCGCGGCGCGACGACCAACAACCTGCAGGACGTCGATGTCGACATCCCGCTCGGCGTGCTCGTGGTGCTGAGCGGCGTCGCCGGCTCGGGCAAGAGCTCGCTCATCGACGGCTCCGTGTCGGGCCGGGACGGCGTCGTGTCGATCGACCAGGGCGGCATCAAGGGCTCGCGACGGAGCAATCCGGCGACCTACACCGGGTTGCTCGACCCGATCCGTGCGGCGTTCGCGAAGGCCAACGGGGTCAAGCCGGCGTTGTTCAGCGCCAATTCCGAGGGCGCCTGTCCGGCGTGCAACGGTGCGGGCGTCATCTACACCGAGCTCGGGTTCATGGACACGGTCGCCACCACGTGCGAGGACTGCGAGGGCAAGCGGTACGAGGCGTCCGTGCTGGAGTACCGGCTCGGCGGTCGGGATATCAGCGAGGTGCTCGCGATGTCGGTGAGCGAGGCCGAGCCGTTCTTCGCCAGCGGCGAGGCACGGACCCCGGCCGCGCACGCGATCCTCCAGCGATTCATCGACGTGGGGCTCGGCTACCTGCGGCTCGGCCAGCCGCTCCCGACCCTGTCCGGCGGCGAACGGCAGCGGCTCAAGCTGGCCACGCACATGGGCGAGAAGGGCGGCATCTACGTCCTCGACGAGCCGACCAGCGGGCTCCACCTGGCCGACGTCCGGCAGTTGCTCGGCCTTCTCGACCGATTGGTCGATGCCGGCAAGTCGGTCATCGTCATCGAGCACCACCAGGCCGTGATGGCGCACGCCGACTGGATCATCGACCTCGGTCCCGGCGCCGGCCGCGACGGCGGGCGCATCGTCTTCGAGGGCACCCCGGCCGACCTCGTCGCCACCCGGTCCACCCTGACCGGCCAGCATCTTGCGGCGTACGTGGGCGCGTGACCCGGTCGTCGTGGACGCGAGCCGAGGACGCCGCCTATGTGCCTGTACTGGCTGCGACCCGTGGTCTGTGGCACGCTGTCGCCGATGACCAGCCCGGCCTCGTCCGATCAGCGGCTCCGTGACCTCGTGTGGCTGCGCCGCGTCCGTGACCGGATCGACCGCGAGTACGCCGAGCCCCTCGACGTGGAGGCGCTCGCCCGCGGCGCGCACATGTCGGCCGGCCACTTCAGCCGCGAGTTCAAGGCGGCGTACGGCGAGTCGCCGTATGGCTACCTGATGACGCGCCGCATCGAGCGCGCGATGGCGCTGCTGCGCCGTGGCGACCTCAGCGTCACCGAGGTCTGCTTCATGGTCGGCTGCTCATCGCTTGGCACGTTCAGCACGCGCTTCACCGAGTTGGTGGGCGTGCCGCCGAGTGTCTACCGACGCGACGAGGCGCTCGCCACCGCGGGGATGCCCTCGTGCGTGGCGAAGCAGGTGACCAGACCGGTCAGGGATCGAGAAGCGCCGCTCCCTGAGCCGCAGCGAGTCTGACGGCCATGGACATCACGATCCACATGAGCTTCCTGCCGCACGACGACCCGGACGCGTCGTTGGCCTTCTATCGCGACACCCTCGGCTTCGAGGTCCGCGACGACGTCGGCTACGGCGGCATGCGCTGGATCACGGTCGGTCCCGCCGACCAGCCCGATACGGCCATCGTGCTGCAGCCGCCCTTCGCCGACCCCGGGATCACCGAGGACGAGCGGCGCACGATCGCGGAGATGATGGCCAAGGGCAGCTACGCGCGCCTCGTCCTGGCCACGGCGAACGTGGACGACCTCTTCGAGCGGTTGGCGGCCAGCGGGGTCGAGATCGCCCAGGAGCCTGTCGACCAGGCGTACGGCGTCCGCGATTGTGCCGTCCGCGATCCCGCGGGCAACCTCATCCGCATCCAGCAGCGTCGCTGACGGATCCGGCGGCGGACGGGCACGCCGCCCGGCCCCGTCGGGGCTAGTCGACGACCGTGTGCGACTGCTCGCGCAGGAACTGCGCCACGTAGTACATCGACAGGCCGGCCTTGCCGGTCGAGCCGCTGCCCTTCCAGCCGCCGAACGCCTGGATGCCCGGCCACGCCCCGGTCGTCGCGCCGGCTCGGCGGTTCACGTACAGGACGCCGGCCTCGATGCGGTCGAAGAACCGCTCGATCTCCGCCTCGTTCTCCGAGTAGACGCCGGCTGTCAGGCCGTACACCGAGTCGTTGGCGAGCGAGATCGCCTCGTCGAGCGAGTCGACCGCGGCCACGGCGGTCAGCGGCGCGAACAGCTCGTCGCGGAACAGGCGGTGGTCGGCGGGCAGGCCGCCGACGACGGTCGGCTCGACGTAGAAGCCCCGAGCCAGGTCGCCGTCCGAGAGCCGCTCGCCGCCGATGAAGACCGTGCCGTCACGGCGCGCCTCGGCGACCGCGGCCTGGTGCCGCCCGACCGCGCGCTCGTCGATGATCGGTCCGAGCCAGTTCGCCCGGACGATGGGGTCGCCGATCGTGAGGGCCTCGGACTTCTCCACCAGGAGCCGGATCAGCTCATCGTGGACCGGGCGCTCGACGTAGACGCGCGAATTCGCGGAGCACTTCTGCCCGCCGAACCCGAACGCGGACCGCATGATCCCCTCGGCGGCCTCGTCGAGATCGGCGTGCCGCGAGACGATCGCCGGGTTCTTGCCACCCATCTCGACGATGCACGGCCGTGGCCACGTCCGGCTGAACGAGTGGAAGAGCCGCATCCCGACCTCGTACGAGCCAGTGAACACGATCCCGTCGATGCCGGGGTGGTCCTGGAGCGCCTGGCCGACGGTCTCGCCGGGACCCATGACCATGTTCACGACGCCCGCCGGCACGCCGGCATCGATATAGGCCTGCATGAGGCCGACCGCCGACAACGGCGAGGCGGACGACGGCTTGAACACGACGGTATTCCCCGCGAGCATCGCCGCGCTCGAGGGTCCGGTCGACAGGGCCATCGGGAAGTTGAACGGACTGACCACCGCGAACACGCCGTGCGGCCGCAGGATCGATCGGGTATGGACGGCCGCGTCGCCGAGGTTGCCCATCGGGTGGTCGTAGAACGCGTTGTCCTCGGCCGTCTGGGCGTAGTAGCGGATGAGGTCGGCCGACTCCTCGACCTCGCCGAGGGCCTCGATGCGGTTCTTGCCGACCTCGAAGGCCATGACGGCCGACTCGTCCATCAACCGGTCGCTGATGAGCTCCGCGGCGCGGCGGAGGATCGCGACGCGCTCCGTCCACGGGGTCTTGGCCCATGCCGGCTGCGCCGCTCGCGCGGCGGCGACCGCCGCGTCGACGTCGGCGGCCGTGCCGCGGGCGAAGGTCCCGAGCACGACCGAGGTGTCGATCGGGGTGAGCACCTCGAACGTCCCGTCGCCGTCGCGCCACGCGCCGTCGACGTAGTTGCGGTGGTACGCCCCGAGACCCGCCCGGACGCGCTCCGCGGCCGCCTCGAAGCCGGCATGGAGCTCCTCGTTGTCGGCGCGCAGGGTCGCGTAGGTGATCTTGATGCGCGGGCTCGTCTCGGCGGTCATCGTGCTGATCCCTCGTGTCGGCGCGCCGGGCGCGCTGGGCTGTCGGAAGGTTGCGGTCAGTCTAGCGCGGCGACGACGTCCGCCAGCGACGGGGCGATCGCGTCCGGCGGTCGATGGCGCCGGCCGGACGCCAGGCCCGCGAGGTCTCCCGCTCCCACTTTCCCGGTCAGGACCAGCACGCCACGCAACCCCACGCGCTGCGCGCCGCGCACGTCGGCCGACGGGTCGTCGCCGACCATCGCGACCGATCGTGCCGTCACGCGCCGGCCGAGATCTTGCCGGATCCCCTCGAGCGCCTGGCGGAAGACGACCGGCGAGGGCTTGCCCAGGATGAGCGCCCGCCGCCCGAGGCTGTATTCGAGCCCGACGACGAAGCCGCCGGCGTCGAGGGTCACGCCGTCCGGCGTGAACCACCACGGGTTCCGATGCATCGCCAGGAAGGCGGCCCCGTCGCGCACGAGCCGGAAGGCGATCGACATGTTCCGGTACGACAGCTCGTCGCCGGCGTCGCCGATGACGACGGCCGCGACCGAGCCCGGCGCGGCGGTGGCGGCCTCCTCTGGCGTCAGGAGGTGCTGTCCGGCGAACTCTCGGCGGGCATCCGGCGCCGCCAGCACGAAGATCGGTCGACCCGGGTAGGTCGTCCCGGTGTGGACGGCCGCGGCCGAGCTCGCCGTGATGATCCGTTCCGGGTCGAGGATGAGACCGTCGGCTTCCGCGAACCGGCGGGCGAGCGTGGTCCGGTGCGCCAGCGAGAAGTTCGTCACGACGCGGAACGGGACGCCGCGCGCCTCCAGGGTGCGGAGCGCGTCGATGGCGCCCGCGATCGGCCGGCCCTTCAGGATGAGCACTCCGTCAGCGTCGAGGACGAACCCGGCGATCCCGTGCATCGCCGCACGCAGATCGGTCGCGGAGGTGACGTGGTCCGGCATGATGGCAGCGTATCGGAAGCGGAAGGAGCGAGCGATGGGATTGCTGGACGGGAAGACGGCGCTGATCTTCGGCGTCGCCAACGACCACTCGATCGCCTGGGGCATCGCGCGAGCGCTGCACGCCGAGGGCGCCGAGGTCGGCTTCTCGTCGGTGGAGAGCCTCATCGAGAAGCGCGTCCGGCCCCTGGCGACCTCCATCGGGTCCACCTTCGTCGAGCCGTGCGACGTCACCGCGGACGCGGACATCGCCCGGGTGTTCGCCAAGTGGGGCGAGACGCACCCCTCGCTGGACATCCTGGTGCACGCCCTGGCGTTCGCGAAGCGCGAGGACCTCGAGGGCACCTTCGTGGACACCTCGCGGGAGGGCTTCGCCCTCGCCCTCGACGTCTCGGCGTACTCGCTGGTCGCGCTGAGCCGTGAGGCTCGGCCGTACCTGCAGCGCGGATCGTCGGTGATGACGCTGTCCTACTACGGCGCCGAGAAGGTCGTGGCGAACTACAACGTGATGGGGGTGGCCAAGGCCGCGCTCGAGGCGTCCGTGCGGTACCTCGCCGCCGACCTCGGGCCGGACGGCGTCCGGGTCAACGCCATCAGCGCGGGGCCGGTGCGCACGCTGGCGGCGGCCGGCATCGCCGGCTTCAAGGGGATGTACCGCGGGTTCGCCGAGGTGGCGCCCCTGCGCGCGAACATCACGCCCGAGGACGTCGGCCGGACGGCCGTCTACCTCGCATCGGACCTCTCGAACGCGGTCACCGGCGAGACCCTGTACGTCGATGGCGGGTTCAACATCGTCGGCGTGCCAACGGGCGACTGACGACCCGCTGGCCTACCAGCCGAGGCTGCCGGGCTCGCCCTTGATCGGGCCCACGATCCGGCTGGTGACCCAGCCGCCGTAGAAGCCGCCGGGTTGCGGCGTGGCCCGCTCGTCGCCGACCCACGCTTCATCGACCCGGCTCGCATAGAACGCCAGGTAGCCGCGGATCGCCTCGTAGCCGGGCTTGGGAGCCGCATACGACCAGGCGACATCGTCGATGCGGCGGCCCGTCGGACCGACGTACGTGTGATAGCCGGCGTCGCCCTTCCACTCGCAGACGGTACGACGCGGACTCGGGACGAGGCGGTCCATCCGGACGTCCTCGGGCGGGAGGTAGTAGACGGGAGCACCGGCGGTCTCGAGGACCCGGAAGCCGCGGACCGTGTCGGCGACCACCTCGCCGCCGATCACCACGCGCAGCCGCTCGGGCACGGGCTCGACCCGAGGCGGCCGCGGGTAGTCCCAGACCGACTCCTGACCGGGACCAGGCTCGATACGGACGGGGCGGGACGATCCGTGCATGCCTCAGGTTCGCACGGCGGGACGGAGCGGATGTCTTCGCTCAGGAACCGGTCACCGTGATCGTTCCCGTCATGCCGGCCTGGTCATGCCCCGCGAGCTTGCAGGCGAACGTGTACGTGCCAGGCGCCAGCGACACCGTCAAGCTCCGTGAGAGCCCAGGGACGAGGCCCTCGACCTCGTCGACCGTCGCGTCGTCCTTGAGGATCTCGAACTCGTGCTCAACGGCCCCCGCGTTCGTCACCTCGAAGGTGACCTCGCCAGCCGGCACGGTGAGGGTCGACGGGGTGAAGGCGAATTCGCGCGCCTCGACCTGCACGGCGCCCGAGGCCGGAGCGACCGCGGCCGACGCAGACGGCGAGGTCGTCCCGGACCCGGAGCACGCGACCACGGCGATCGCGACGACGACGCCGGTCGCGACGGCGGCCGATCCCGGCAGGCGACGTCGTCCCGGGCGCACGTACAGGATCAGGACCGGGACGAGGTATGCCACGTACGCGACCGCTTCAAGGGGCGTCGGCGTGGAGCGGTAGCCGAACAATCCGGCGAGGACCGCCCCGAGCGGGCTCGATTCGGGCAGCACCGCGCCAAGGTCGAAGGCGGTCCCCGTGTTCGCGATCAGGCCAGCCTCACCGAACTCGTGGACCGCGAAGGCGACCAGGCCGGCGGACACGAAGATCAAGACGACCCCGGTGATCGAGAAGAAGCGCCTCAGGTCGATCCGGATGCCCGCCGCGAAGATCGCGTACCCGATGGCCACGGCGACGGCGAGGCCGGCAAGCGCGGCGAGCAACGTCGGGACCGCCGGTCCGCTGGAAGAACCGATCGCGAACAGGAACAGGACCGTCTCGAGGCCCTCGCGCGCGACGGAGACGAACGCCAGCCCGGCGAGGGCCGTCATCGAGCCCGCCACCAACGCGACGTCGACGCCGCGCTCGAGCTCACCCTTCAACGCCCGACCCTGTCGGCGCATCCAGAACAGCATCCAGGTGAGGACGACGACCGCGAGGACCGCGGCGAACCCCTCGACGCTCTCCTGCACGACCAGCGGCAGCCGACCCACGGTCACCACCACGATCGCACCGACGGCGACCGATAGCGCCAGCGCGACACCGACTCCGATCCACACGCCGCGCATCGCGTCGCGTCGGTCGATGTTGACGAGATACGCGCTGATGATCCCGACGATCAGGGCGGCCTCGAGGCCTTCACGGAGCGTGATGAAGAAGGCAGCGGTCACGGTCTCGGTCCCTCGTGCGACGACGGTCGACGCCGGCACGCAAGAAGCCATGACTTCACATAGCAAGGTGCCTTGTCACCCGGATGCTAGCCAACATGGCGGGACCGGTCAAGCGTCAGTCGCCGCCGCGGACCTCGAAGCGCGCCAGCCGCCACGCCGTGATCGTGAGTGAGGCGAGGATCGCCGTCGTGATGACCGCGGCCGCCACACCGGCCTGGATCGGTTCCCGGTCGAACTGGCCGCCGAGCCCGGCCACCAGCCCGAGGGTCGCCTGGCGGATCGAAAGGAAGCGCGTCCCCTCGAGCAGGCCGCCGAGGGCACCCTCCCAGATGAGGACGTAGACGAGCCCGGCGACGAGGGCTCGGGCCGTCATCGAGCTCAAGGCGACGAAGACGGCCGCGTAGGCAGCCCCGCCCGCGGCGCACGCGATGGCGAACGCGAGCGTCGTCTTGAGTTGCGCCGGGTCGCGACCCGCCGATCAGGAGGCCGGTGATGAGCGTGATCGGGATGACGAGGACGACGGTCGCCGCCACGGCGACGGCGAGCTTGGCGAGCGCGACGATCCAGCGCTGGATCGGCTTCGTGAGGAGGAACACGACCGTCCCGTCCTCGATCTCCGAGCCGAGGGCCGCCGTGCCGAGGATGAGCGCGATCAGCGGCATGACCGTCTGGACGACCAGGACCCCGAGTACGCGATCGGCATCGGCCCGCCCGCCGCGCAGGTAGACGAGGACGCCGAGGATGACCGGGATCGCCGCGAGCAGGAGCATCAGCAGCAGGCGACGACGGCCGAGCAGGCCGCGGACGGTGACGTCCATGATCGCGACGAACGCGTTCATCGATGCACCAGGTAGCTGAAGACGCTCTCGAGCGAGTCGTCGGTCGGGCCGACCTCGAAGAGGGTGATGGCCTGGTCGCGGGCGATCCGCGGCAGGACCCGGGTGAAGGCCGCGAAATCGGACGTGCGGACGAACAGGCGCTCGCCCGTGAGCTCGGCGCCGAACACGGTCGGGTCGACGAGGAGCGCGGCCGCGAGCCTGCGGTCGTCCGACGATCGCACCCGGAAGGTGTGCGGCCGGTCGGTCATGAGGCGACGGATCGACCGGTAGTCGCCCGCGGCGGCCAGCCGGCCTGCGTACACGACGAGGATCGAGTCGGCCAGTCGCTCCACCTCCTCGAGGATGTGCGAGGAGAAGAGGATCGTGCGGCCCTCCGCGGCCATCGACCGCAGCAGGCCCATCATGTGCAGCCGCTGCCGCGGGTCCATGCCGTTGAACGGCTCGTCGAGCAGGAGGATGCGCGGGTCGTGGACCAGGGCGCCGGCGAGCTTCGCGCGCTGACGCATCCCCTTCGAGTACGTCGCGATCGGGCGGCCCGCGGCCTCGGTCAGCTCGACCGTCGCGATGGCCCGATCCGCCGCCGCCATCGGGTCGGACAGACCCTGGAGCCGGGCGTTGAGCGTCGCGAACTCGTGGCCGGTCAGGAACGGGTGGACCGTCTCGCGCTCGGGCACGAGGCCGATGCGCGCGTACATCGCCGGTCGCCCCCACGCCGTCCGCCCCTCGACGAGGACCTGCCCGGCCGACGGCCGAAGGAGACCGGCCATCAGGTGCAGGAGCGTCGACTTGCCCGCCCCGTTGGGACCGAGCAGACCCGTCACGCCCGGACCGAGCGCGAACGAGATGTCGTTGATCGCCACGACGTTGCCGTACCAGCGCGACACGTGCTGGACCTCAAGGGCCGCCGTCGAGCCGTCGTGCGGTCATGCCGCGATCCGGAGGTAGCGACGGATCGTGAGGCCGATCGCCCCGCTCGCGATGACGATCGACGCGCACCGCGTACGTCGGCCCCGGGAAGCCGGACTTCACGATGACCGGATTGTCGGACAGGCCGCCGAACAGCCAGGCGTTCGCCCCGTCGAGGACGTCGCTCGGACTCAGGAAGATCACCCACCGCGCGGTATCGCTGCCGCTCAGCGAGTCGAGGAGCGCGACCACCACCGGCGGGATGATCGAGACCGCGATGATGCCGGCCGTGGCGTAGGCGCGTCGGGGGGTCCAGGCCGCGATCAGCGCGGAGATGCCGCCAAGGACCCCGGCGGTCAGCAGCGCCTGGCCGACGAACCGTGGCACCGGCGGGAAGTTCGTTCGAGAGCCCCGTGACCGGGTCGCTCGCGACGAGGACTCGTCCCGTGAACAGGATCAGCTGCGGGAGCAGGTCGACCATCAGCAGCGCCAGCATCAGTCCGCCGACGCGGGCGAGCGCGTAGTCGGTCCGGGTCAGCGCCCGCGAGAAGTACAGCGGCAGCACCCCGTATCGCTGGTCCCGCCCGAACAGCTCGGGCGCCTGCGCGGCGCAGAACAGCACGAGCAGGGTGATGGTGAGGCTGTGGTAGGTCTCGTAGCGGACCGGCGAGGCGCGCTCGAGCACGGCGCTCCCGCCGGCCTGGGCCGCCAGTCCGGCGATGCCGACCGCCAGGATCGCCGGGAGGACCGCGAGCCCGGCGAGCGTGAACGGCGCGATCTTGGCGCGGCCGCCGCGGCCGATCCCGAACGCGGACTTGACCGTGTTGCGGAGGAGGGCCAGCGCCGCTGAGCGACGTCCCAGACGCGGGCCGCCGTACCGCTGGTACCCGAGGTCGTAGATGCTCCCGCCCCGACCGGTGGCGGTCGCCGTCGCGGCGTGCGCGAGCGGCGGCATCGGGTCGGTCATCGGGGACCCTCCGCCGGGCCGGCGGCGGGCGGCGGCGTCGACATCGGGCCGGCGGCGGTCGGCGCGTCGCGCGAAGAGGTCTTCGAGGCCGCGGCGGCGCTGCTCGAGCCGGACGAGCGAGAGCTCGAGATCCGCCAGGACGTCCCGGACCACGTCGTACGGCCGGTCATCGCTGATCGGCACGACGACCGTGCGGCCGTCGACCGCGGGCTGGAGGCCGCGCGCCGCCAATGCGTCGGCGAGCGCCGTCTCGCCCTCCTCGACCTCCACCGCGAGGTACCCGGTCCGTTCCGTGAAGCTGCCCAGCGGGGCCGCGCGGAGCAGGTGGCCGGCGTCGATCGCGACGAGGAAGTCGCACACTCGCTCGATCTCGCCGAGGAGGTGGCTCGCGACGATGACCGCGATGCCGAATTCGGCCCCGGTCCGTCGGACGAGCGCGAGCATCTCGTCCCGGCCGGCGGGGTCGAGCCCGTTGGTCGGCTCGTCGAGCAGCAGCAGTCGCGGATCGTGGACGAGGGCCTGGGCGAGCTTGACCCGCTGCTTCATCCCCGTGGAGTACCCGCCGATCGCGCGGTACCGCTCCTCGTACAGGCCGACGTGGCGCAGCACCTCGGCGGTCCGCTCGCGGGCCGCCGACCCGGGCAGTCCGGACATCTGCGCCATGTGGCTCACGAAGTCCGTCGCCGAGACGTCCGGCGGAAGGCAGTCGTACTCGGGCATGTACCCGACGAACTGGCGGATCGCGGTCCCTCGGCCGCGGACGTCCATGTCCATGACCTCGGCGGTGCCGTCGGTCGGCTCCAGCAGGCCCAGCAGGATCTTGAGCATCGTGCTCTTGCCCGCGCCGTTCGCCCCGACGAGGCCGATGATCCCGGGCTCGAGGTCGAGCGTCAGGCCGTCGAGCGCGGTCACACCGCCGGGATAGCGCTTGGTGAGCCCGCGCAGGGCGATGAGGGGCATGGAGACGACAGCCTACCCGGTCGGCGTGGTCAGGCGGCGACGATCTGATTGCGCCCGGCCCGCTTGGCCATCTGCAAGGCGACGTCCGCGACCTGCAAGAGCGAAGTCACTCGGTGCTTCCACACGATCGCAGCGTGGTCCGTCGGTCCTCCCGCGTCGATGGGCCGAAATCGACCACCGGTGCGCCCGGACGTCCGGTCGTCAGCGGAAGGTCAGGGTGCTCGCGACGACATCGGCGGTCCCGAGGACCTGGCGGAGCGTGTGGCCGGAGGCCGGCTCGATCACCAGGACGAGCGGCCCGTCCTCCGTGTCGAGGGCGACGATGCGAGTCGTCCGACCGCCCTCGACGTAGAACGTCTTGCCCCCCGCGGTGAAGACCGCCCGTCGGCCGGACCCGATCGGGGTGACGTCGGTGGAGCGTCCCTTGTGCCCGTCGATCTTGACGCTCGCCGACTTCGTCGCCTTCAGGTCCTTGGTCCCCGCGATCCCGGCGATCACCGCCTTGGCCGTGCCGTCACCGAACGGCCGGTGGGTTGCGCCGGGCGGCGTGACGCGGCTCGCGTAGGTCATCAGACCCTCCGGCCGCGACAGCACGAGCAGGTCGGGGGTGTCGATCGCCGTCGACCAGCCGTCGCCGAGCGTGAACGCCACGGGCGTCGCGAATTCGTGCAGGGGCGTACCGGCCCGCACCGAGCGAGCACGCGACGTCCAGGATCGGACGGCAGATGTCGACCGGCGGCGGGGACGGCGTCGGCACGGGCGTCGGGACGTGCGTGACCACGGCCTCGGCGGTGGCCGTGTGGGTCGTCGGGCGAGTCGTGGCGACCGCGGCGCCACCGCGATCCGCGCCGAGCACGACCATCGAAAACGCGCCGACGACCAGCGCGATCGCCGCCACGAGGCCGACCGCACGGCCGCGACCGAGACGTCGGGCCGGCCGCCGAGCGCCGATCCCGACGGAGCGCACGGGGGTGATCCGGCGCGGGCGCGGGGTGGCCCGTGTGACGGACGGCCGCTCGGCCTCGACCGTCTCGGACGGGGCCACCAGGGGCTCCAGCGCGGTCGCGAGCGCGTTGCCGCTCGCGAAGCGCGCCGCGGGATCGGCGGCGAGCGAGCGCGTGACGATCGCGTCGAGCGCGAGCGGCACCTCCGGGCGGGCGTCGCGCGGTGATGGCGCGGCGGCGCCGACCCGTGCCAACGCGAGTTGCGCGGATGTGTCGCCGTGCCAGGGCCGCCGTCCCGTGAGGGCCTCGTAGAGGACCAGGCCGAGGCCGTACACGTCGGATGCCGGCGTCGTCGTGGTGCCCTGCGCCTGCTCCGGGCTGAAGTACTGCACGGATCCGAGCGTCGTCCCGGGGAGCGCCGCCTCGGCGTCCGCCGCGAGCCGCGCGATACCGAAGTCCGTGATCATCGCGCGGCCGTCGCGAGCGAGGAGGATGTTGCTCGGCTTCACGTCGCGATGGACGATCCCGCGAAGGTGTGCCGCCCCGAGGCCGCGGGCGACGTCGAGGCCGACTCGTGCGACGTCGCCGGGCAGCATGGCTCCGTCGCGTCGGAGGCGGGCGGCCAGGTCCTCGCCCTCGATCAGCTCCATGACCATGAACGGGCCGGCCGCGTCGGAGCCGGTGTCGAGGCACCCGACGATGTTCCGGTGCCGCAGCACCGTGGCGGCGAGCGCCTCGCGCCGGAAGCGGTCGGCGAGGTCGCGGTCGGCGCCGATCTCCGGGCGCAGCACCTTGATCGCGACGACCCGACCGCTGCGCAGGTCCTGGGCCCGGTAGATCGTCGCCATGCCGCCGCGGCCGACGACCTCGCCCAGACGGTACCGACCGGCGACGAGGCGGTCGCGGTCGGCGGGAGCGGCGTCGGATGGGTCCGGTCGCACGGTCACGCGGCCGACGATAGCCCACTCCCGCGGAACCGGCCTGAGCGTCACTAAGGTAGCCGCGGCCCCGCGACGGGCGAGATTGAGGACCGACCCGTGACCGCGTGCGGCGAGCGCCGGATGGCATGGATGTCGCCAGATCGCATGGTGGTCCCAACGCCGAGACGTTCTCGGTGACGGACCGGAGGCCAGACGATGTTGAACCACGAGGCGATGCGACAGCTCGCCAAGGACCGATGCGCCGATTACGAACAGCAGGCGAAGCGCGAGCGCGTCTCCCGGGTGGAGACGATGGCCGTGCATCAGGAGCCGCGCGAGCGGTTCCGGATCCGCGACCTGCGATGGGTACTCTTCCGACCCCATAGCGCGTGATCGACCCTCCGTCGCGACTCGGGTGCACGGGGACCGCACCCGGGTCGCGACGCTCGTCCACGGCGAGCGCGGAACAGGGGGGTGCCACGGTCACGCTCGAACGGTGCGGGCCTATCATTCGGCCGCATGTCAGGTCCGCGGTCCAGCCCGGTCCTCGTCGGACGAGCCAGCGAGCTCGCCCTGCTCGACGATGCCCTGGCACGCGCCGCGGATGGCGATCCATCCATCATCCTGATCAGCGGGGACGCGGGGGTCGGCAAGACTCGCCTCGTGGCCGAGTTCGGGGCGCGAGCTCGCGAAGCGGGGGCCCGGGTCCTCACGGGAGCCTGTCTCGACCTCGATGGCGAGGGGATCCCGTACGGCCCCTTCCTCGAGGCGCTGCGCGTCCTCGGTGAGGAGCTGGCACCACAGGAGCTTGACGAGATCCTCGGCGACACGGGACGCGAGTTGGCCCTGGTGGCGCCCGGGTTCGGTCGGTTCGTCGGCGATCCGACCCAGCTCGATCCCGCCGCGCCGCGCGACCAGGCCGCGCTTCCGCCGGGGCCGGCCGACCAGGCCAGGCTCTTCGAGCTGACGCTCGCGCTGCTGGATCGGCTCGGCCTCGACCGTCCCCTCGTCCTCGTCCTGGAGGACCTGCATTGGAGCGACCCCGCGACGGGCGACCTGCTCGCCTTCGTGGTCCGCAATCTCCGTCGCGGCCGAGTCCTGGTGATCGGCACGGTTCGTGCCGAGGATCTCGAACGAGGTCATCCCCTGCTGCTGCGGCTGGCGGAGCTCGGTCGGAACCGGAACGTGGAGCGCCTCGACCTGCCACCGCTGGGGCTCGATGCGCAACGGGCGCAAGTGACGGCGATCCTCGGTCGTCGGCCACCTCGCGGTCTGGTCGAACGGATCCATGCCCGGGCCGAAGGCAATCCGTTCTTCGCCGAGGAGCTCCTGGCGAGCGCCGAGGGATCACCCACCGTCGAGGAGCCGGTCGCTGCCGAGGCTTCGCCCGGCGTGCCGGCATCGCTGCGAGACATCCTCGCCGGGCGCATCGCCGGTCTGTCCCCCGACGCGCAGCGGATCCTCCGCGTGGCCGCCATCGCCGGATCCCGAGCGGACGACGCCTCGATCGAGGTCCTGTCCGGCCTGCCACCGGACAGCGTCGCCGACCTCATGCGCGAGGTGGTCACGCGCCACTTCCTCGAGGTCGAACAGCGATCGGACGGCTACCGGTTCCGGCACGCGCTGCTCGCGGAAGTGGTCATGGCCGATCTCCTTCCCGGGGAGCGCCGGCGACTGCATGAAGCGGTAGCCCGCTGGCTCGTCGACCCCGACCGCGTCGCCGACGGCGGTCTGCCGGCCACGCCGGCCGAGCTCGCGCACCACTGGTCGGCGGCCGGGAACGCCCGTGAGGCGCTCGCCGCGTCCGTCCAGGCGTCCAGGGCGGCGACGGCGCTCCACGCCTATGCCGACGCCTATCGTCAGGCGGAGCGAGCGCTCGATGCGTGGGACCGGGTGACGGACCCCGAGTCGGTCATCGGCATGGACCTGGTCGACCTGCTTCGGGAGACGGCCGACGCGGCCGACTTCGCGAATGAGCCGGCCCGTTCGGTGGAGCTCGTGACGAGGGCGCTCGGGCTGCTGGACGAGACCCGCGACCCGATCCGGGCCGGGCTCGTGCACGCGAGGCTCGGGTATTACCGCTGGCTGCTCGGGGAACGGCAGGCACTGGTCGACGAGGCTCGCCTCGCGATGGCCCTCATCCCGGAGGACCCGCCGAGCGTGGAGCGCGCCAGAGTGGTCGGCGGCCTGGCCTCGGCGCTGATGCCCACGGGGCGGTACCGCGAGTCCCTGGACCTGTGCGAGGCGGCCATCGCGACCCTCCGAGCCACCGGATCGCACGAGGGCGAGGCCCGACTGGTCATGATCAAGGGCGTCGACCTCGTGAGCCTCGGCGAGACGGAGGCCGGACTGGATCAGCTCCGCGCGGCGATCGCGATCGCCCGCGAGGTCGGGCCGCCCGACACGATGCTGACCTGCCAGCACAACCTCGCGTTCGTGCTGGCCCAGACCGATCGCTTCGAGGAGGGTCTCCAGGTCGACCTCGACGGTCTCGAGGCCGCTCGCCGGGTCGGGCTGGAGCTGCGCTTCGGCGCCGGACTCCGAGCGAGCGCGAGCGACATCCTGCTGCGGTGCGGACGCTGGGACGAGGCTGACCGGATCACCCGTGAAGGCCTCGACCTCGACGTCGACGACCGATCGGGTTCGATCTACCTGCGGGCTACGCGCGCGATCCTGCTGGCGGTCCGCGGCGACCGCGACGCGCTCGGCCCGGAGCTCGAGGCGGTGACGGCCGCAGCCGCGGGTGACATCGATCCGGACGTCCGGGCCTACACGCTCCAGGCCCGCGCCGAAGCCGCCGTCCTCGACGGGCAGCCTGGCGAGGCGCTGGAGGCCGTCGAGCGAGCCCTGGAGGAGTTCGCCGGGTCCGACGAGACGTTCCTCATCGCCCCGCTGCTCCTCCTTGGCATGATGTCGGCGGCCGACCTCGCGGATGACGGGCGGGCGTTCCGCGACGAGGAACGCGTCGTGCGCGCCGTGACCGCCGGCGAGGCCTTCCTCGCCCAGGTCCGGGCGTTCACCGGCGCCCCGACCGAGACCCCGTCGATCAAGGCCACGATCGCCACGGCCGAGGCTGAGGCCTCGCGGCTCGCGGGCGAGCCGGATGTCGCTGCCTGGGTCGCCGCGGCGGCCGCGTGGGAGGCGGTCCCGATGCCGTACCCGGCGGCGCGCGCTCGGGCACGAGCTGGCGAGGCCATCCTCCTCGTGCGGGGACCGCGCGACGCCGCGACGGACCTGCTGCGCCAGGCCCATGCCCAGGCCGTGGCGCTCGAGGCGAAACCCCTCCGGATCGAGATCGAATCGATCGCCGGTCGTGCGCGGATCGACCTGACCGATCGAGCGACGGCCGCCGCGGTGGCCCGATCAGACGACGCGAGCGAGGTCGCGGCACGCGGTCCGGCCGAGATCCTCGGCTTGTCCGCCCGGGAATGGGAGGTCCTCGAGCTCGTGGCCGCCGGGCGCTCGAACGGCGAGATCGCCGAGGCACTCTTCATCAGCCCGAAGACGGCGAGCGTCCACGTGACCCACATCCTCAACAAGCTGGGGGTCAACAACCGGGTCGAGGCGGCGACGATCGCCGTCCGTGTCGGGGCGAACGAGCCGGCCGACGGGGATGACCCACCGGCCGGCGATCGGATCGCTTGATCAGCGAGGGATCGTTCCCCCGTGGTCGTGATCCTCGATCACGGTGAACCCGGCACCGACGAGCACGCCCTTGACCACGTCGCGCTCGTCTTCGTCCTCGAAGCTGAGGCCCACGTGGGCGACGCCGTCGAACATGTCGATCAGGAGCACGCCCAGGATGTTGTGGTCTCCGCTGCCGATGAGTTCCGCGGCATCGGCGAGCTGACCCGGCATGTCCTGCAGTTCCAGCATCAGGGCGGGGTGCTCCTCGACGCTCACCGCCCGCCGGCCGCCGCCGAGTTCGACGGCACGGATCAGGTCGACGATCTGGCCGGTGTCACCGTCGTCGTCCTCGATGGCGAAGGAGATGATCCCGACCTCGCGACCGAGTGCCGGCGCCTCGCCGCCGCCGATCGCGCCGATGTTGTAGCCCGCGTCGGCGAGCGCCCGGCTGATCCGGCCCAGGTCGCCGACCGACCCGACCGTCGCCGCACTGACGATCTTGTGCATCGCGTCACCCTCCGGGTCGTCGGGCGGCGCGTCTGGGGGGCGCCTGAACTCGACGGACTCCGGATGCTACACCTCGCGCGTCAGCGTGCCGTTCGTCTCCACGCGCGCGCCACGACCCGGCCTTCAGGGTGCGGGGCAGGCTTCCGGGCCGAGCCGCGCGCCCGTCGCGTCCAGCCCGTAGCCGAACGGGAAGCGGGCCCCGTCGCACGGCTCCTTGGCGGTCCGCGGGGCATCAGCGGGCGTCAGCGGCCACGTGTACGGCGTGGTCGCCGTGAACGGCTTGTCGCCGAGAAGGACATCGGCCACGCCGGCGCCTTCCGTGCCGGGCAGCCACGACGCGACCACCGCGTCCGCGGATGGCAGGATCTCGTCGAGCAGGACCGGTCGCCCGGAGAGGACGACGACGATGAGCCGGTCGACGTGGCGACGGACCCGCCCGATGACGGCGAGGTCTGCCGCCGGCAGCGCCAGCGTCGCCGAGTCCCCGACGCCCTCGGCGTAGGGCGGCTCCGCGACCACGACGATGCCGGTCTTCGCCGTGGTCCCGGCCGGGAAATGCCCACCGGCCTCGTACTCGAGGTGATCGCCGAGGCGTGCGCCGAGGGCGTCCGCGATCGTCGTCCCGGGCGTCGTCGCGCCTTCGCTCCCCTGCCAGGTGATCGTCCAGCCACCTGACTGGAGCCCGATATCGTCGGCGCCACGGCCGGCGAGCAGCACCGGTCCCGTCCTTTGCGTCGATCGGCAGGACACCGGGCGCCGTCTTGAGCAGGACCTGGGACTTGGCGACCGCCTCGCGCGCGATCGCGCGGTCGTCCGCCGACCCGACGGCAGCGCTCTGTCCGGCCGGCGGCATCGGGTGCTCGAACAGGCCCATCTCGAACTTGACCCGCAGGATGCGCCGGACGGCGTCATCGACGCGGCTCTCGAGGATGTTCCCGCTCGTGAGCCCCGCACGGACCGCGTCGGCGAACCGCCGGCCGTCGTACGGGACCATCGCCATGTCGACGCCAGCGGACACGGCCTTGGCGACGGCCGCGTCGTAGTCGGGATCGACCTGGTCGATCGCGGCCCAGTCCGAGACGACGAAGCCGGTGAACCCGAGCTCGCCCTTGAGGATCTCGCTGATCAGATGCGGGTCCGCGGTGACCTTGCCCGCTTGCGTGCTCGAGAACGACGTCATGACGATGCGGACGCCGGCATCGAGGGCGGCCTCGTACGGGGTGAGGTGGATCGCCCGGAAGGTGGCCTCATCCAGGTCGGTGACACCCTGGTCGATGAGGTAGCCCGGGGTCGTGGACGACCCGAAGGCCGTGCCCCCGTCGCCGGCGAAGTGCTTGGCCGTGGCCATCGCCGAGTCGGTCGCGGTCGGATCGTCGCCCTGGAGGCCGCGGATGAACGCGCTCGCCATGTCGCTGACGAGCAGCGGGTCCTCGCCGTAGCCCTCGTACGTCCGGCCCCAGCGCACGTCCTGGGGCACGGCGACCACCGGCCCGAAGTCCCATCGGATGCCGGTCGCGGCCATCTCCCGGGCGGTCGCCCGTCCGATCCGCTGCATCAGGTCCGGGTCGTTCGCGGCGCCGAGCCCCACCTGTTGCGGGAAGATCGTGGCCCCGACGACGTTGTTGTGGCCGTGGACGGCATCCACGCCGTAGAGCATCGGGATGCCGAGCCGGGTCGCGAGCGCCGCCTGCTGGAGCGCGTCGACCATCGCGTACCAGCTCGCCGGGTCGTTGGTCGGCGGCGCGCCGCCCCCGCCGCTCAGGACCGAGCCGAGCATGAGGGTCGTCACGTCGGCCGGCGTGACCGAGCCGATCTCGAGCTGGGTCATCTGGCCGATCTTCTCGTCGGTCGTCATCTGGGCGAGCAGCGCCTCGACGCGAGCCTCGATCGGCTGCGCGGCATCGTGCCAGTCGGCGGGCGCCGACGGGGCGACCTCGCTGGCGGCGGGGGTCGGCGAGGACTCGGACGAGCCGCAGGCACCCAGGACGAGGACCATGGCGGCAAGGGCGGCGAGGGACCGGCGGGATCGCGTCATGCCGCGCCAAGTATGGGTCGACGCGCGAGCGCTCGACGCGGTCAGTCCGGACCGTTCCGCCGCCGGCGGTCCAGGGTGTCGCGCACGCGCTGCGCTCCGAGCGCCGGGTCGTCGTGCTCCCAGAGGCGGACCACCTGCCAACCCGCCTCCGCGAGCATGGCGTCGGTCTCCGCGTCGCGGTCCCGGTTCCGTCCGATCTTGGCGGCCCAGTAGTCGGCGTTCGTGCGGGGCGCGGCGAAGTGGACCGGGCAGCCATGCCAGAAGCACCCGTCGACGAAGACCGCGATCCGCAACGGCCGGAAGACGAGATCCGCCGTCCGACGCAGCCCGAGGATGGGTCGGGCCGCGACGCGGTACCGCAGGCCGAGGGCGTGGACCGCGGACCGGAGGGCGACCTCAGGACGGGTGTCGCGGCTGCGGTTGCCCTGCATCGAGCGACGCGTGGCTGGTGACGACGCCCATGAGCCGCCCAGGATGCCCGCCGCCGACCCGCCGACCTGCCCCCGGTCCGCCACCGCCACCTCCCGCCCAGGGGACATGCCGTCCCTACCGAGAGGAACCCGCGGCAAGCGAGCATCGTTGCGTGGAAGGGCCGGAAGGAGACCCGAGGTTCGCACTCGTGACATGGGAACCTCGGGTCAGGCATCATCCTTGCGACATGGCTGACCAGACCTCGAGCATGTCCCTCCCCAAGGCGCCGTACCAGCGCGTGCACGTCATCGTCAACCCGGCGTCGGGCGGGGACGAGCCCATCCTCAACGTGCTCAACGACGTCTTCCGCGAGCACAAGGTGGACTGGGACGTCAGCGTGACCCACAAGTACGGGGATGCCGCCGCCCAGGCCCGGCGGGCCATCGAGGACGGCGTCGACCTCGTCGCGGCGTACGGCGGGGATGGCACCCAGCACGAGATCGCCAACGCGCTCGTGGAGGCGGCCGTCGAGACGGGACGGCAGACGCCGCTGGGCATCCTGCCCGGCGGGACCGGCAACGGGTTCGCTCGGGAGATGGGCGTCCCCAACACCCTGCGCGAGGCGCTGGAGAACATCTGCATCAGCTCGAGGACGCGGGCCGTCGACGTGGGCCGGCTCCGGGAGCTCGGGCAGGCGACGGTCGCCGACCGCTACTTCGTCCAGCGGCTGTACGTCGGGGTCGAGCCCGAGGAGCAGACGAGTCGCGAGCTCAAGGACCGGTACGGGGTCTTCGCCTACCTCGTGAACGCCACCCGGCACACGAAGGACACGACCGTCGTCCACTACCGCGCCGAGCTCGATGGCGAGTCCATCGAATTCGATGCCACGAAGGTCTATGTCGTCAACTCCGGGATGATGGGGACGGGCCTCCGCATCACCCATTCCTACGCGGTCGATGACGGGCTGCTCGACTGCTTCCGGATCGACCAGCATGACTACGCGACCCTCGCCGCGGCCGCGATCCGCTTCCTGGACCTGCCGATGTCGGGTCTGACGAAGTTCCATCGGCAGTGCCGCTCGCTCCGGATCGAGAGCGACCCCGACCAGCCCGTCTGGACGGACGGCGAATACGTCGGACGCACCCCGCTGACGGTCGACGTCATGCCGGGGGCCCTCTCCGTTGTCGTCGCCTGAGCCGCGACCCGGTCTGTCCCCGTTCCACCGGGCCTTCGACCGCCTGTACCCCGCGATCCGGTTCACGTACGAGCGGCTCCAGGGCCATGCCTGGTTCTCGCAGATCGAGCCCCGACTCTGGCTCGGCGGAGCGCCGACCTACCGGCGCGACTACGAGGCGCTCCTCGGGTTCGGGATCAGCGCCGTGCTGGACACCCGGGCGGAGCGACGGTCCGACGACGCCTTCTACGACGCCCACGGCATCACGCACCGCCGGTTCCTGGTGCCGGACGTGACCGTGCCGGACGAGGCCGTCCTGACGGAGGCCGTCGCCTGGATCGACGACCAGCTCGGGGATGGCCGGACGGTGCTGATCCACTGCGCGAAGGGACGAGGTCGCTCCGCGACGGTCGCTCGCCGCCTACCTGATGAAGACCGAAGGGATGACCTTCGACGCCGTGCGCGACCTGTTGCGGTCGAAGCGAGACGCTGGTCAAGCTCGAGGACCGGCACCGCCGGGTGCTGGAGTCGTGGGTCTCGTCCTCGGCGGGGCGATGACCGAGCACGCCGTGGTGATCGCCGGGGGCGGCCCGACGGGGCTGATGCTGGCCGGGGAACTGGCGCTGGCGGGCGTCGACGTCGCGATCGTCGAGCGGCGCCCGGATCAGGGCATCGCCGGCTCGCGTGCCGGGGGGCTCCACGCGCGCACCCTGGAGGTCCTCGATCAGCGGGGCATCGTCGACCGGTTCCTCGCCGAAGGGCAGAAGGCACCGGCCACCGGGTTCGCCGGGGTGTCAGCTCGATCTCAGCGGCCTTCCGACCCGCTACCCGTACCTCCTCGGACTGCGGCAGAAGCACATCGAGCGGATCCTCGCCGCGTGGGTCGAGGACCTCGGGGTGCCCGTCTATCGCGGCACCGAGGTGACGGGCTTCGCCGAGGATGACGCGGGAGTCGACGTCCGCGTCAGCGATGGCCGTTCGCTCCGTGCGATGTACCTGGTCGGATGCGACGGCGGGCGCAGCCTCGTCCGCAAGGCCGCCGGGATCGCCGTTCCCCGGGACCGAGCCCACCACCAGCAGCATCATCGCCGAGGCCGAGCTGGCGACGGATCCGCCCGAGTGGGGCGTCCGCCGCGACGCGCTCGGGGTCCATGCCCTCGGTCGCGTGGAGTACGAGATCCGCGACGGCCGGATCGTGTACGCCGATCAGGGTCCGGTCGGCGTCATGGTGACCGAACGGAACGTCGGCGCCACGACCGAACCGACCCTCGGCGATCTCCGCGAGGCGCTCATCTCGGTCTACGGGACCGACTACGGCATCCACGACCCCACCTCGATCACGCGGTTCACCGATGCCGCACGGCAGGCGGCGGCCTACCGCAAGGGCCGGGTGCTGCTGGCCGGCGACGCGGCCCACATCCATCCGCCGGACGGCGGCCAGGGCCTCCAGACGGGTGTGCAGGACGCGGTGAACCTCGGCTGGAAGCTGGCCCAGGTGGTCAAGGGGACGTCGCCGGATACCCTGCTCGATACCTATCACGCCGAGCGCCACCCGGTCGCCGCGCGCGTGCTTCGCCACACGTTGGCCGCCGTCTCGCTGCGCCGCGAGGACGACCACACCAAGGCCCTGCGCGACACGATCGCCGAGCTCCTCGAGCATGGACGAGCCGCGGAGGACCTTCGCCGCGACGATGGCCGGCCTCGACATCCACTACGACCTCGGCGAGGGGCATCCGCTGCTCGGCCGCCGCATGCCCGATCTCGACCTCGAGACCGGCCACGGACCGAGACGGACCTACACGCTGCTGCATGACGCGCAGCCCGTCCTCATCGACTTCGGCGGGCCGGGCAGCTCCGACTTCGGACCGTGGGCGGATCGCGTCAAGGTGGTCGATGCCACGTTCGCCGGCGCGTGGGAGCTTCCCGCGCTCGGGGTGATCGCGGCACCTGAGGCCGTGCTGGTGCGGCCCGACGGGTACGTGGCCTGGGCAGGCGACCGGGCACATCCGGGGCTCAAGGACGCGCTCACCACCTGGTTCGGTGCCGCTACGGGATAACGCCGAGAAGCGGAGCCTGCGGCGAGATCGAGCTCGCGACATCGAGCCTAGAGGGTGTCGCGCTCGAACACGTCCCCTTCGATGTCGACCAGCTTGGCCTGGATGTAGCCCGCCGCATCGCGGACGCCCTGGTTGTAGACCGGTGGGCCGAGCTCAGCGACGAAGAAGTCAAGCAGTCGCTCCGCCCGAAACTCGCTCAGCGTTTCGTCGAACTCGTCGGCGAAGTGCCGCTGGATCACGTCGACCAGCGCCGACCGGCGTTCCGGCGAGAGGCGGATCCGCATCGGGGCATGCGAGCGATCAGCGGCTGGCATGCCGGCATTCTGACGACCTGGCGCCGTTGCGTGGCATAACGCGCTGCCACGGCGTCGGCACTGAAGACAGGGGGAGTAACGTCTGCTCACCCGTCGAGTCGAGGTATGCCGTGAGCGCCAGTCCATCACCAGCGTCGCCCGACGCCGACGGGGCAGGCCGGGCCAAGGTGTCGCCCGAGAAGAGGATGGCGCCGCGGGTCGCTGCTGCCGCCCAAACGTTTGCAGTGGTGCTCGCCCTGGCGTCGCTTGCGGGATACTTCGCGTTCGCGGGCGCCCTTCTCGTCTACGACGCAGGGGGCGGACTCGGCCCGATCGGATCGATCAATGACTCGAACCTGCTCCTCGTCATCAGAGCCTGTTCTCTGGCAGTGGCGCCCGCGACGTTCGCCGTGGCGACCTGGCGGTTCGGAGTCCTCGGCGCCGTCGCTGCCGCACTAGGAATGATGATCCTGGGGCCCATCCTGTGGGGCGTGTCCCCGTGGAGCTCAGTCGACTCGTCGGCGCGATACGGGTACTACGACGAAGGACGTGGCTGGATCGGGCTGGGCGTCTACCTCGTCCTTGTCTGCTCATTCGTCATCGTCGCACCGACCACGTATGTCGCGCGCTGGATCTGGCGTCGCTTCCGTGACCCAGTCTGACCGGCGCGATCTCGACGAGGCGACTGCAAACCACTCTCCGTCGCCTCCCACGAGTTCGTCGGCGGCCAGAAGGGTCCCGAGTTCCAATACCGCCAGGCATGGCACCGATCAGGACGGCGATCCGACCGCCAGAACCGTCAGGATGCGCATCGCTTCATGCACGGATGAGAGGGTTTGGAGCGGGAGACGAGGTTCGAACTCGCGACATGCAGCTTGGAAGGCTGCCGCTCTGCCAACTGAGCTACTCCCGCCCGAGGGCGACGCGGACTCGATGCGGACCAGAACGTACCACGGAGGCGGGCTGCGACGGATCCGAGGGCGCTCGTGACCTCCGGATCTACTCCGCTTCGAGCCGCGGTCGGGCCAGCGAGTGGCGATGGCTGACGCGAGGCTCATCGGCGCCGCCGAGCTCCCAAGCGTCAGGTGCTGCCCGGGCGATCCGTCGACCGTACCAGGCACCCACCGGACCCGCGCTCAGGCCATGGAGGAACACCGAGAGCAGGACGGTCCACGTCACCACTCGCACCAGTGTTTCGGTGGCGGGATGCAGCGGGCCGAGTTCGTCGAAGGCGACGAGCAGGAAGACCACCGACGCGAGGCCACGCGGGCCGAACCAGCCGAGCAACGCGGTCGTGTCCCCTCGGAGGCGCGTCCCGAGCAGCGCGATGGCGACCGGGCCCATCCGCACGACCGTCAGGCTGAGCAGGGCGTAGCCGACGATCCTCACGTCGAAGCCGGACGCGATGACCGGACCGGCGAGGACGACCCCGAACAGCAGCCAGACGAGATACGACGCGGCCGACCCGATCGACTCCGCGAATGCCACGGAGGGCTCCGATCGTGCCGTCGCCGTCCTGAAGGCGATCCCTGCCCCGAACGCGGCGACGAAGCCGTTCCCGCCGATCGCGGTCGCACCCGCGTACGCGAGGACAGCCAGGGCGACGACCGCGAGCGATTCGGACCCTCGCGATGCCCAACGGCGCCGGCGGGCCTCAGCCGCGATCCGGCCGCCGAGACCACCGACGATCACGGCGACCACGATCGCGAGGGCGATCTCGGCGATGGCCGTCACCAGCCAGTCCTGACTGCCGGTTGACTCCTCGGCGACCGCCAGCGACAGCGACAGGGTCACGAAGGGCGTCGCGATGCCGTCGTTCAGCCCGCTCTCGATGTTGAAGGTCCGTCGGACCCGGACGGGGATGCCGCGATCGAGCAGCACGGGCAAGCTGAGGGCCGCGTCGGTCGGCGCCAGGATGGATCCCATGACCAGGGCGAAGCCGACGCCGAGTGCCGGGAACAGCAGCCATCCGATGAGCGCCCCGGCGGCGATCGTCAACGGCAACCCGAACGCCAGCAGCCGACCCGGGAGCCAGGCGATCCGGCCCGCCTCACGGAGGCTGATCGTCGACGCATCCGTGAACAGGAGCAAGGCCAGGGTCAACTCGGCGAGCACTCGGAACGGCTCGGACGTCGCCGGCGCGACGACCAGCCCGACGCCAGCCGGCCCGACGAGCGCACCGACCGTGACGAGGATGATCGGACCACTGATCGACAGCCGGTCGAGTCGGACCGCGATCAGGGTGTAGGCGAGGATCACCAGGGCGACGAGAGCGATCTGGGGCACCGATGTCTCCGGGAGGCTGCGGCGACTCCGACGCATGATGTGCCCACGACGAGCCCGGCGCACGACCGGCTCGTCATACTCGGGTCATGCGATTTCGGACCACGTTGCTGCTGACCGGCAAGACGACCTGCGGGTTCCACGTGCCGCCCGAGGTGGTCGAGGCGCTCGGGAAGGGGAAGCGGCCACCCGTCGTGGTCACGATCAACGGCTACACGTACCGAAGCACGGTCGCCGTCTACGGCGACATCTTCATGCTCGGCGTCTCGGCGGAGCGCCGCGAGGCGAGCGGCGTCCAACCCGGCCAGGAGCTCGATGTCGACCTCGAGCTCGACACGGCGCCGCGTGAGGTCGAGGTCCCGGCAGACTTCGCCGCCGCGCTCGATGCCGTCCCGGAGGCGCGCCGCACCTTCGACGGCCTCTCGTACAGCAACCAGTCCTGGCACGTCCTCCAGGTCGTGGGCGCCAAGACCGACGAGACGCGCCAGCGGCGCATCGAGAAGTCGGTGGCGACCCTCCGCGAGGGCCGCCCCCGCTGACGAGCGGGCCGATCCAACAGGGCTCGTCAGCCGAAGGGTCGGTATGCGCGACCTCATCCGCCAGATCGTCACGGTCCTCGTCTTCGCGGTGACCGTGACCGTCAACGCGGCGGCCAACGCCCTGCCCATCAACGGGCAGCAGACCGGCGAGATCAGCGACCGCTTCCACGTGTTCGTGGTCCCGGCCGGGTACGTGTTTTCGATCTGGGGCGTGATCTACGTGCTGTTGGCGGTGTTCACCGTCTACCAGGCGCTGCCGTCCCATCGCGAGGACCCGGTCATCCGGTCGATCGGATGGCTCGCGGCGCTGACCGGCGTCCTCAATTCGGCTTGGGTCCTGCTCTTCCAGTACGAACGCTTCGTCCTGACGGTCCCGGTGATGATCGGGCTGCTCGTGACGCTCATCGCGATCCACCTGCGCCTTTGGGAGTACCGCGAACGCCTGCGCGGCCCCGCGTATTGGGCCGTTCGGGCGCCATTCTCTGTCTACCTCGGCTGGATCACCGTCGCGACGATCGCCAACGTCGCCCAGACCGGGTCGGCGCTCGGCGTCGAACCGTTCGGGCTGCCTCCCGAGTGGGTGGCCGCGGCCGTGCTGCTGCTCGGTCTCGCGATCGCCGCTAGGTTCGTGACCGAGTTCGGGGACGTCGCCTACGGGCTGGTGATCATCTGGGCCTATGCCGGGATCGTGGTGAAGGAGCGAGACGTCGCCGTCGTCGCGATCGTCGCCGGCCTCTCGGCGGTCATCGTGGCGATCCTGGTCGTCGCGGTCCTGCGGCGAGGTCCCAACGAGCCGCTCCGGCTCACGAGGGTCACCGATCCGCGACCGGCCTGAACGGTCGGCCGATCCGTCCTAACGGTCGGCGCGGCCGCCGTTGCGGGCGATGCGCTCACCCGGCAGCGAGGCGGGACCCGGGCGCTGGCCGCCCTGATGGGTCGGCCGCGGACCGGCCGCGTGCGCCGGACGAGGCGCGTGCCCGTACGACGGTCGTCCCGGCTGCGTGGGTCGACCCGGCTGCATCGGTCGGCCACCCTGGACCGGTCGCGAGGGCTGTCCCGGCCGCGCGGGCTGCGCGGGCCGCTGGCCGAGCCACTGCCCCGGTTGGGCCGGACGACCGGCGTGCTGCGGACGACCCGTGGCCGGCTGGGCTCGGCCCGGACCGGCCGGATGCGCGCCCGGCTGTCGGGGCTCCGAGCGGCGTGCCGGGGCGTACCCGGACGACGGGCGGTGCCCACCGGCGACGCGTGGACCGGCGCCCGGCCGTGGGCCGGAACCGGGTCGGGCGCCACCGAGGCCGCCGCGAAGGATCGGCTCGGGGCGGATGCGCGGGTCGGGCTCGAAGCCGGCGATCGTCTCGGTCGGGATCGGATGGCCGAGCACGCCCTCGATGTCGCGCAGGAGCCGCTCCTCGTCGACGCAGACGAGCGAGATGGCCTTGCCGTCGACACCGGCGCGGCCCGTCCGGCCGATGCGGTGGACGTAGTCCTCCGCGACCATCGGGAGCTCGAAGTTCACGACGTGCGGGAGCGCATCGATGTCCAGCCCGCGTGCGGCGACCTCGGTGGCGACGAGGATCGCGTAGCGGTTGGCCTTGAAGTCGGCCAGGGCGCGGACGCGCTGCGGCTGGCTCTTGTTGCCGTGGATCGCCGCGGACGGGATGCCGTCCCGCTCGAGCTGCTGCGCGAGGCGGTTCGCCCCGTGCTTGGTGCGCGTGAACACGAGGGCCTGGTAGATGACGTTGGTCTTGACGAGGTGGCTGAGCAGCTCGCGCTTGCGCTCGCGGTCGACGCGGTAGACGACCTGCTCGACGAGCTCGGACGCCGTGTTGCGCGGGGTGACCTGGACCGACGCGGGGTCGTGCAGGAGCCCGGACGCCAGCGCGCGGATCTCGTTCGAGAACGTCGCCGAGAAGAGCAGGTTCTGTCGACGGGCCGGCAGCAGGGCGAGGATCTTGCGGATGTCGCGGATGAAGCCCATGTCGAGCATGCGATCGGCCTCGTCGAGGACGAGGATCTCGACCGCGGACAGGTCGATGGTGTGCTGGCCGACGTGGTCGAGCAGCCGGCCGGGCGTCGCGACGACGATCTCGGGGCCGGCCCGGAGCGAGCGAACCTGGCCGTCGAAGCCGACGCCGCCGTAGATGGCGACCGAGCGGATCGGACGCGAGCGCCCGTAGGTGCGGACGCTCTCCTCGACCTGGAGCGCGAGCTCGCGGGTCGGGGCGAGGATCAGCGCCCGGATGCGGCGCTGGCCGTCGCGGCGCGAGCCGTGCAGCAGCTGGAGCATCGGGAGGACGAACGCGGCGGTCTTGCCGGTGCCGGTCTGGGCGCCGGCCATGAGGTCGCGACCGGCCAGGACGATCGGGATCGCCTGTTCCTGGACCGGGGTCGGCACCGTGTAGCCCTCATCGGCGACGGCGCGAAGGAGCTCGGGCGACAGCCCGAGTTGATCGAATGACATGAAGGAACGACTCCTGACGAGGCCCTCCCGCGCGGTGGCGGGGCCCGGTCAGGGCGTAGGTGGATCGAGATCGAAACGGTGTGGACCGGGGCGCTGACCGGAGCGCCTCATCGAGCACGAATGTGCCTTGAGCATACACGACGCGGCAGAACCTGCCCTTCGGCACTGGCCGGAGGCGGCTCCCGGGATGAGGATGGGCCGACAAGGAGGGTCACATGGCCTACACCGAAGACATCCTCGAACGCACGCGCAGGAACACCTTCTTCCGCGAGGTCGTGGCGACCGCGGCGCACAGCCAGGTCGTGGTGATGAGCATCCCGCCGGGCGCGGACATCGGCCTCGAGACGCACACCGAACTCGACCAGGTCCTCGTGATCGTCGAAGGGCGCGGGTCGGTGGTCCTCGACGCGGAGACCCGGCTGGTCCTGCCCGGGACGCTCATCCAGGTCCCCGCGGGCACGCGGCACGACCTGACGAACGTCGGCGAGGTGGACCTGCGGCTCTACACGGTCTACGCACCGCCGGCGCACGCGCCGGGCACGGTCCACAGGACCAAGGCCGAGGCGGAGGCCGACGAGGCCGATCACCCGCTCGTCGGCGCCACCGTCTGACCGCGCAGCGCGGGCCGCGCGGCGGCCGCTCAGGCCTTGCGTTCGAGGATCGGGCGCGCGATGTCGGGCTTGTCGACGACGAACGCGAACATCGCGCGGTCGCCCCAGCGCCCCAGGAACAGGTGGCCGTAGATGTTGACGCCCGCGTCCGCGAGGGCGCGGGACAGCCGGGCCATGCCACCCGGCCGGTCATCGACCTCGGTCAGGATCGACTCGCCCTCGATGTAGGTGTAGCCACCGTCGTCGAGGACGGCCTTCGTCGCGGCGTCGTCGGCCGTGGTCATGATCACGTGACCCGAGTCGCCCATGCTCCCGCCGCCGATGGCGCGCAGGTCGACGCCGCGGGCGGCGAGGGACTCAGCGAGCGTCGCCATCGCCCCGGGCTCGTTCTTCAGCTGGACCACGAACTGGTTGGCCATGCGACCCTCCGAGGACGACTGGGATGCCGGGATTCTAGCGGTCCCCGCTGTGCTAGCGTGCCGGCCGATGGCCGACTCGACCGATCCGGGCGTCCGCGCCACCGTCGACGCCGCGGGGATCCCCTTCTCCACGCTGAGCTGGGGCGATCCCGGCGGCCGCCCGCTCCTCCTCGTGCACGGCGTGACCGCGTCCGCGGCCATCTGGTGGCGCGTCGGTCCGAGGCTGGCCGCCGGCGGGCGGCGGGTGGTCGCCGTCGACCTGCCCGGGCACGGCCGGACGGGCCACTGGACCGGGCGGCATCGGTTCGTCGACACCGCCCGGGACGTCGCGGCCTTCATCGATGCCTGCGGGCTCGATGACGCGCGGCTCCAGGTCATCGGCCACAGCTGGGGGGCGATGGTCGCGGCCGCCCTGCCGTCGGCCGGGGTCCGCCCGGCGACGATCGTCCTGCTCGACCCGCCCGCGATCCCGGTCAGCGTGATCGGCTCGATGGCCAACGACCCGACCTGGCGGACGTTCGCGACGCCCATCGAGGCGAACGCCGCGATCGCGGCCGCCAACCCGACGTGGATCGCGGGCGACGTGGCCGCTGCGGCCGACGCCATGCTGGCCGTCGACGTGGTGGCCGCGCGATCGATCGTGCTCGACAACGGCGACTGGGACGCGGGCCTCGCGGCGCTGGCCGACCCGGCGGCGTCCGGCATCCCGGTCTGGGTCGTCCGGGGCGACCCTCGGGCGGGCGGCCTGACGCTCGATCCGGCCGCCGACGGCGTACGCGGCCCGCTACGGGCCGGACCACGTCATCACGATCCCGGGTGCGCCGCACAGCCCGCAGCGGACCGATCTCGAGGCGACCGTGGCCGCGTTCGAGCAGGCGCTGGGCGCGGACTAGGCCGACGGGTCCCGGGCCTGACGGTCCGGCTTCGCCGTCGCGGCCGGCCCGGTGCGCGCCTCCCGCCGGATCGCGGCGGCCCGCTCGTACGCCTCGACGTAGCGCGGCGCGGACCCCGTGACCCAGTCGAAGTCGACGGCCATGCCCCGGTCGATCAGGCGCGACCAGGACGGCCCGCCGGCGGCCTGCATCGCCATCGCCTGCTCGCACGCCCACACGAGCCCGTCCACCGTGTCGTTGTCGAACACGAACCCGGTGCCCGCAGCCGGATGCCGCGACTGGTCGACGACCGTGTCCGCCAGCCCGCCGGTCCTGTGGACGATGGGCGGGGTGCCGTACCGCAGGGCGATCATCTGGCCCTGCCCGCACGGTTCGAACCGGCTCGGCATGAGGAAGAGATCGCTGCCGGCATAGATCCGCCGCGCCATCGCGCGATCGAACCGCTCGAGCAGGGCGACGCGGTCCGGGTGCGCGGTCGCGAGCGTCCGGAACGGATCCGCGAGCTCCGGATGGCCGCTCCCGAGCACCACGATCCTGGCTCCCCGGGCCAACAGCACCGGCGCCGCTCCGGCGACGAGGTCGAACCCCTTCTGCGGATCGAGCCGACCGATGAGTCCCAGCACGGGCCGCGGATCGGTCGGATCGAACCCGACCCGCTCCAGCAGGTCCGCGCGGCAGGCGGCCTTGCCCCCGAGCGATCCGCGCGCATAGGTCGCGGCGAGGTCGCCGTCCGTGGCGGGATCCCAGACCGTGGTGTCGAGGCCGTTGAGGATGCCGACGAACCGGTCGCCCCTGGCCCGCAGCAGGCCGTCGAGGCCCATCCCGAACGCCGGCGTCAGCGCCTCGGCCGCGAACCCGGGCGAGACGGTGTTGACGAGCTCGGCTCGCTCGATGCCGGCCGCCAGGAGGTCGATGCCGACGGCGTCGGTGGCCACGATCCCGTCGCCCGGACGCAGACCGAGCTGGCCGAGCCTCGCCCGGGGCGTCCAGCCGTGATACGCGAGGTTGTGGAGGGTCATGAGGATCGCGGCGCCGCCCACGACCGGATCGTCGGCGTAGCGGGCGTCGCGGAAGATCGCGGCCGGCCCGGTATGCCAGTCGTGGAGATGCAGCACGTCGACGGGGCGGCCGTCCGCGCGGAGGGCCTCGAGCGCCGCCCGCCCGAACATCCCGAACCGCCAGGCGTTGTCGGCGTAGTCGCCGGCGGCATCGCCGTAGAAGCCTTCGCGGTCGAAGGCGGCGGGGTGGTCGACCAGCCGCAGTCGATAGCCGTCGGCGGCGACATCGATGACGCTGACCTCGCTGACGCCGGCCGGGGCTCGCGGATCCGGGACGCGGACCACGGACTCCCCGATGACGCGTTCGGGGAACGGCACCGTCCGATAGCGCGGCAGGAAGACGTCGACCGGCGCGTCCACGGCCCCGGCGGGCAGGCGTCCGAGCGCCCGGGCGAGCGCGTCCACGACATCGGCCAGTCCCCCGGTCTTGGCCCACGGTTCGCACTCGGCGGCGAGGAAGGCGATGCGGAGCGGCATGCCGGGCATCCTAACGGCGGCCGTCGGCCACCGCCCGGGCCTAAACCGGTTCACACTCGTGAGGCGACCGCGTATCATCCGCGCTCATGGACCTCGTCCACGTCCCCGCGACCCCAGCTGCGTGGTTCCCGCTCCCGCCACGGCTGGAGGGGCTTCGCCGCCTCGCGTACAACCTCCACTGGGCCTGGCATCCGCGCACCCGCGGGCTGTGGTCGCTCATCGACCGGACCTCGTGGTATCGGTATCGGAACCCGATCCCGGTCATCAGCGGCGCCGTGGACTGGTCGCGGCTCCTCGACGACTCGAAGTTCCTCGCGGAGTACCACGACGTCCTCGCCGAATTCGACCAGTACATGGCGAACGGCACCGATCGCTGGTTCCAGCGCCGATACGGCGACGCCCTGAGCGGGCCGATCGCGTACTTCTGCGCCGAGTACGGCCTGCACGAGTCGCTCGGGATCTACTCCGGGGGCCTCGGGGTGCTCGCGGGCGACCACATGAAGACGGCCAGTGACATGGCCCTGCCGTTCCTCGGTGTCGGCCTGCTCTATCGGAAGGGCTACTTCCGCCAGTCCATCGACGCGGACGGGCACCAGGAGCACAACTACCCCGACTACGACCTCTCGCGCCTGCCGCTCTCGCGAGTCCAGGACCAGAACGGGCTGCCCCTGACGGTGACCGTGGAGCTGCCCGACCGCGACCTCGTGGTGGCGGTGTGGCTCGCCGAGGTCGGTCGCGTCCCGGTCCTGCTCCTCGACACGGACCTTCCGGAGAACCTCGACCAGGACCGCCCGATCACGCACATCCTCTACGTCCGCGGTCGCGAGATGCGCCTCCACCAGGAGCTCGTGCTCGGCGTCGGCGGCGTCCGCGCGATCCGCGCCCTCGGCATCGCGCCAGCCGCGTGGCACCTCAACGAGGGGCATTCCGCGTTCCTGCTCGCCGAGCGCGCCCGCGAGCTCGTGCAGGGCGGGACCAAGCTGGCGGACGCCTGGTCCACGGTCCGGCGCGACAGCGTGTTCACGATCCACACACCGGTCTCCGCCGGCAACGAGCGCTTCGACGCGGACCTGGTGCGGCGCGTGGCAGGCCCCCTCCTCGACCGCGGGAAGGTGCCCGTGGATCGCGTGCTCGAACTCGGGGTCGGCATGGACGGCGACCTCGGCCAGTTCGACATGACGGCCTTCAGCCTGCGCCTGACGAACGGCGCCAACGCGGTGAGCCACCTGCACAGCCGCACGGCGAACGCGACCTGGACCGGGATCAGCGACCACGAGATCCTCGGCCTGACCAATGGGATCCACGGCCCGAGCTGGGTGGGCACGCCGATCACGGACCTCCTCGCGCGCTACCTGGACGCCGACCTCGACGACCTCGATGCCACCAGCCAGCAGGGCCGGTTCTGGGAACGGATGGAGCGCATCCCGGGCCGCGACCTGTGGGAGGCGCACCTGCGCCAGAAGCGCGAACTCGCCCACTTCGCCCAGGGCCGGCTGCGCAGCCAGTTCGCACGGCACGGCGAGGCCCCGTCCGTGCTCGCCGAGCTCGACCAGGCCTTCGATCCCAAGGTCCTCACGATCGGCTTCGCCCGCCGGTTCGCGACGTACAAGCGTGCCGGCCTGCTCTTCTCCGACATCGACCGGTTGAGCCGGATGCTGTGGGACCCCGACCGGCCCATCCAGATCGTGTTCGCCGGCAAGGCCCACCCCGCCGACCGGCCCGGCCAGCGGGTCATCCAGGAGATCTTCCAGCGCTCGCGCTCGCCACAGCTCCGCGGCCGCGTCTACATCCTCGAGGACTACGACATGCGCGTCGGGCGGTTCCTCGTCCAGGGCGTCGACGTGTGGCTGAACAACCCGCGCCGCCCGCTGGAGGCGTCGGGCACGTCCGGCATGAAGGCCGCGCAGAACGGCGTGCCGAACGTCAGCGTCCTCGATGGCTGGTGGGACGAGGGCTACACCGGCGACAACGGCTGGGCGATCGGCGGGCGCGAGACGAACCCCGACGAGGCCGCCCAGGACTGGGCGGACGCGCAGGACCTCTACCGGATCCTCGACGAGGAGATCATCCCGAGGTACTACGAGCGCGACGCGAACGGCACCCCGCCGCGCTGGCTCGAGGTGATGCGCCAGTCCATGGCGACCTCGCTCTGGGCGTTCTCCACGACCCGGATGCTCCACGAGTACGCGGAGCGGCTGTACCTGCCGGCCGCCGGTGTCGCCGTGCGTGAGACGACCAAGGCCCCGGCGGTCACGGAGGCGGGCTGAGCGACTTGGCACCGCGGATCTCGCTGGCCCTCGCGTTCCATAACCACCAGCCCGTCGGGAACTTCGGCTGGGTGTTCGCCGACGTCTACGAGCAGGCCTACCTGCCGATGCTCGAGGCGCTCGAGCGCCACCCGAGCGTCCGAGTCTCGCTGCACTACACCGGCCCGCTCCTCCAGTGGCTCGAGGCCGAACGCCCGGAATTCATCGAGCGACTCCGCGCCATCGCGTCGCGCGAGCAGGTCGAGATCCTCGGTGGCGGCTATTACGAGCCGGTCCTGGCATCGCTCCCCGAACTCGACCGGATCGGGCAGCTTCGCCGGATGGGCGACGAGCTGGAGACCCTGTTCGGCCGCCGCCCGAAGGGCGCGTGGCTCGCGGAACGCGTGTGGGAGCCCGACCTGCCGACGTCGCTCGTCGCGGGCGGCTACGGCTGGACGATCCTCGACGATGCGCACTTCCGGGCGGCGGCGATCCCCGAAGCCGACCTGTGGGGCCCGTACTCCACGGAGGACCAGGGTCACCTGGTCGATGTCTTCGGCACCGAACAGGGGCTGCGCTACCGGATCCCGTTCCGTGACGTCGAGGACGTGATCGGGTACCTGCGGGACCACGCCACCGAAGACGGGTCGCGGGTGGGGATGATGGGCGACGACGGCGAGAAGTTCGGCGCGTGGCCGTCGACGTTCGAGCACTGCTGGGGCGGTGGCCGCTGGGTCGAGCGGTTCTTCGAGGCGCTCGAGGCCAACGCCGATTGGCTGACCACGGTCACGCCGTCCGCGTGGCTGGCCGACCACCGCCCGATCGGCCGCGTCTACGTCCCGACCGGCTCCTACGCCGAGATGGGCGAGTGGGCCCTCCCGGCCGATGAGAGCCTCGTCTACGCCGATGTGCTGCACCGTGCCCAGGCCGAGGGCCGGCCCGAGGCACGCTGGCTGCGTGGGGCGTTCTGGCGCAACTTCCAGGTGAAGTACCGCGAGATCAACGACCTCCACAAGCAGATGCTGCGGACCTCCGAGAAGGTCGCGGCGATGCCCGCGGGCCCTGACCGCGAGACGGCCGTCGATCACCTGTACCGCGGCCAGTCGAACGATTGCTACTGGCACGGCCTCTTCGGCGGGATCTACATCAGCCATATGCGGCTCGCGACGTACGAGCACTTGATCGCCGCCGAGGATCTCGCCGACACCGCGGCCGGCCGACTCGACGCGGCCGAGCGGCTGGACCTCGACATGGACGGCTTCGAGGAGCTCCGGCTCGCCGACCCCCGGGCAGGTCGTGACGGTCGACCTCAACGAGGGCGCCGGGATCGGTTCCTGGGATATCCGCGCCGCCCGACACGCCGTGAACGCCGTCCTGCGCCGACGACCCGAGGCCTATCACGAGACGCTCCGTGCCTCCGAGGCGACGGCCGCGGCTGACTCCGCGGACGGCGCCGATGGAGGGTCCGCGTCGCCCGCGTCGATCCACGACGTCGTGCGCGTCAAGGAGCCGGGCCTCGTCGAGAAGTTGCGCTACGACGACCACGAACGCCGCTCCGGCCTGACGCGCTTCCTCCGCCCGGACGTCACGCCCGAGGCCTGGCCCGACGGCGCCGGCCTGGAACTCGGCGACGCGGTGGACCGCGCGTTCGACCTCCTCGAGCTCGCACCCGGCCGCGCCGTCGTGCAGCGAGACGCCACGGTGGCGGGCGAGGGCCGGGTCCGGGTCACGAAGACCATCCGACTCGGCGGCGGCCGATCCGATCCCTCACTCGAGTTGCGCGTCGAGCTCGAGAACACCGGGCCGACGGCCGTCGTGTCGCGCTTCGGCATCGAGTCGACGACGACGATGCTCGGCGGCGGCGGCAACCCCGCCGCGTGGTGGGAGGTGGCGGGGCCGCGGACGTCGCACGACTCGGGCGGCTCCGCCAGCGACGTTCGCGGCTTCTCGCAGGGCAACTCGTACGTCGGTGTCAGGATCGCCACGTCGGTGTCGGAGCCGGCCGACGCGTGGTGGGCGCCGGTCGACACCGTGTCGAATTCCGAAAGCGGGTTCGAGCGCGTCTACCAGGGCAGCGGGATGCTGCTGTCATGGCCGCTGCACCTCGAACCCGGGGCCCACTGGGCCGTGACGGTCGCCAACCTCGTGACCGTCGGCCCCGATCGGGTCGTCCGAGGCGTGACCCGGCCGCGCCTCGTCGTCCACGGGCACTTCTACCAGCCATCGCGGATCGACCCGGCGACCGGTCTCATGCCCCCCGACCCCACGGCCGGTGACGCGGGCGACTGGAACCGGCGCATCGCCGCCGACTGCTACCGGCCGAACGCCGACCTCGGCAACTACGCGCGGATCTCGTGGGACGTCGGGCCGACCCTGTCGGCGTGGATGGAGACGGGTGACCCGGTCGCGTATCGCGGGTTCGTCGACGGCGACCGCGGCCAGAACGGGCTCGCCCAGCCGTACCACCACACGATCCTGCCGCTCGCGACCCTCGCCGACCGACGGACCGAGGTCCGCTGGGGCCTGCGCGATTTCGAAGTCCGGTTCGGACGGCGGGCTGCCGGCGTCTGGCTGCCCGAGACCGCGGTGGACCTGGCGACGCTCCAGGTCCTCGCCGAGGCCGGCGTCGAGCACACGATCCTCGCGCCGTGGCAGCTCGCCGGCGACCCGGACCCGCGACGCCCCTACCGGATCGAGCTCGAGGGCGGACGATCCATGGTCGTGGTCATCTACGACGCGGGGCTCTCGACGTCCGTCTCCTTCGAGTCCGATGCGACGGTCGATGCGGACCGGTTCGCGCGCGAACGCATCCTGCCGCGCCTGTACGAGGGTCCCGACGGGCACGACAGCACCGATGGCGATGCACGCCGCCGTTCGTCCTCATCGCGACCGATGGCGAGCTGTACGGCCATCACCAGGCGTTCCGCGATCACTTCCTCGCGCGACTCGTCGACCATGCCGACTTCGGCTTCGAGGTCGTGCCGCTCGCCGACGTGGCCCGGGCGGATCACCCGCACCTCGCGCCGGCGACGCTCATGGAGCGCACGTCGTGGAGCTGCCACCACGGGATCGAGCGGTGGGCCGCGGCCTGCGACTGCGTCCCCGATGGTTCCTGGAAGCGGCCGCTGCGAGCGACGCTGGACCAGCTTGCGGCCGCGATCGACACCGAGACCGAGGCGATCGCCCGCCGACTGGCCGGCTCGCCCGATCCCTGGGCGGCCCGGGACGACTACGTCGATGTCGTCATCGGGGCGCTTGACGGGGCGGCGTTCGCGGACCGCTGGCTCGGGCGTGAGGCTCCCGCCGCAGACCGTTCCGCGTTCCTGGAGCTCATGGACGCGCAGCGCTGGCGGCTCGCGATGTTCGCGAGCTGTGGCTGGTTCTGGGACGTCCCGGAGCGGCCGGAGACGCAAGGCGTCATCCGCGCCGCCCGATACGCCGCGCGTCGCATCGACGAGCTCGCCGGCACGCAGCTCGAGTCGGATGTCCTCGACGGGCCCGGGAATCCGTCAGCCCGCGGCCTGCGCGCCACGGGCTGACGAGAGGAGCGGGCGTCCAGGGAGACGCCCGCGGTGTTCGAAAGAGTGGGTCGCCCTAGCGGAGCGAGACGGGGTACGAGGGCCGTCGCGGATCCGACGACTCGTCCCGGCTGTCGACGCCCCAGTAGGTCGCCGCGATGCCGAGAAGGGCCAGCGCGCCCATGATGATCAAGAGGATGATGAGCCCGGACATTGGGACCTGCCTTACTTGCTTGTTATAGTGGACTAGGCCAAGACGAAGATTACTTGGACTATTGGACTATGTCAACAGACGAATCGTCCCTAGGACCCACCTCGACGACATCGGGCAACGCCCTCGACGTCGAGCGGGACTCGGACGTCCCCATCTCCACACAGATCTACTGGCAGCTCGCGTATCAGATCGATTCCGGACGCCTGCTGCCTGGCTCCCGCCTGCCCCCGGTCCGGGAGCTGGGCGCCGCGCTGCGAGTCAATCCGAACACGATCCGGGCGGTCTACCGGCGGCTGGCGGACGCTGGGTACGTCACGAGCCGACACGGTGCCGGCACGCACGTCGCGGACCGGCCACCTCAGCGCCGCGGCACCGAGGCGCTCGCGGGCATCGTCTCCGAGATGCTTCGTCGTGCGGCCCATGCCGGTTTCACTTCGGACGAACTGGCCGCGGCCACCTTCGCCGCCGCCACCGAGCGCAAGCGGCCCGGACCGCTCGTCCACGTCCTCTTCACCGAGTGCACGAATGCCGATGCGGGCTACGACGCCGAGCGGCTCGTCGACGCCTTCCCGGGCATGATCGAGGCCGAGGGCGCGCTGCTCGACGACCTGCCCGAGCGCCTCGAGCGGTTCCACTACGACCTCGTCGCCACGACGACGTTCCACGCCGACGAGGCGCAGGCGCTGGTGGCGGGCCGCGTGCCCGTGGTGGCGATGCTCGTCGGACCGGGCTACGTGGAGATGGTCCACGAGATCGCCGGCCTGCCCGCGGGGCTCGCGCGTCGGGCTCGTCTGCGCGTCGGAACGCGGCAAGGACAACATGCTCGAGACCCTGGCCCTGTCGGGCACCGAGGGCGTCGACATCGTGTCGGCGCTGATCGGCGGCGAGGACGAGCTGGAGCTGGTCGACCGCACCGCCGACATCATCCTGCTCTCGCGCGAGGCGCAGGCCTCGGGGCTGGCTGAGCGCTTCTCCAGGCCCGAGCGGATCCGCTCCTGGACCTACGAATTCGACCCGTCCGGGCTCGAGTTGCTCCGTCGCGCGATCGAGAACGCCAGCGCGACCCGCCATGCCGACTCGGCGTCCCTCCCCGCCGAGGTCGCCTCCGCCTGACGTCGCGTGGTCGCTCCGGGCGGATGCGGCCGTGCCATGCTTCGGTGATGCGTGCGTTCCATGTCCAGCGGGCCGCTCGCGAGCGATACCTGATCGACCGGACGCTCATCGGGGCGAGCGGCGACCTGGTCACGGCCGATGCGGCCGCGATGCGCCGACTGGCCGCCCGGATGAACGCCGCACGACCCGCCGGCGCGCCGTCGATCGCCGCCGGTGAGATCGCCGCCCTCGGCCTCATCCATGAGATCGGCCACCTCGTCATCGCGCGCTACGAGGCTGACCGCCGGCCCGGCGCCATGGCCGTGGCCGTGGCGTCGCTGGACGAGCGTCTTGGCCGCGATGCCACGCGCCTGCTCGACCGGTTCGGCGAGGAGTTCCCCGGACGGGGGCCGACGCCCGAACCACCGCCAGCCCGTCTCGAGGAGCTGATCCTCATCCGGGTCGCCAACGAGAACCCGGCCGTTGGCCCGCTCCGCGAGCTCATCGACGACCGGCCGCTGGAACGCGCGACGCGCTATCGCGAGGCGATCGCCGGGCTCGAGATCGCCTTCGCGGGCGAGCCGGCGTACGGGCCGGCCGGCGAGTCGCTCATCGAGCTCCTCCGGACACCGGCCCGCCGCTCGCCAACCTCGCTCGCGGGTCAGCTCCGCTACATCCGGGAGCACTGGGCCGGGATGCTCGGGGACGCGCTGACGACGCTCATCGCGCGATTGGAGATCGCCCTCGGGGTCATCGCCGAAGAGGAGCGAGCCCTCCATCTACGCTTCGGCGGTGCCGGCGCCGGGCCGACCGAGGCGCCGTCGTTCAGCGGCGCGGCCGACGAGGTCGAGGCGTTCTCGTCGGATTCCGCCTGGATGCCGCGGCTGGTGCTGATGGCGAAGAGCACGTACGTGTGGCTCGACCAGCTCTCGCGGGCGCACGGCCGCGAGATCCGGACCCTCGACGCCATCCCGGACGAGGAGTTGGACACGTTCGCGCGCTGGGGCGTCACCGGACTCTGGCTGATCGGCCTCTGGGAGCGCTCGAGGGCGTCGGAGCGGATCAAGCGGATGCGCGGCAACGTTGATGCCGTCGCCTCGGCGTACTCGCTCGACGACTACCGGATCGCGGATGACATCGGTGGCGAGGCCGCGTACGCGGCGCTTCGAGACCGCGCCTGGGCGCGCGGGATCCGCCTGGCGAGCGACATGGTGCCCAACCACATGGGCATCGACTCGAGCTGGGTCGTCGACCACCCCGAGTGGTTCCTCTCACTCCCGGAGCCGCCGTATCCGGCGTACACCTTCGGGAGCGCGGATCTCTCGTCGGACGAGCGGGTCGGCATCGTGCTCGAGGACCACTACTGGGACGACAGCGATGCGGCCGTGGTGTTCAAGCGCTTCGATCGCCGCTCGGGCGAGGCGCGCTACGTCTATCACGGCAACGACGGCACCAGCTTTCCCTGGAACGACACCGCGCAGCTCGACTTCCTCAACCCGGTCGTGCGCGAGCAGGTGATCCAGACGATCCTTGCCGTCGCGCGGCGCTTCCCGGTCATCCGCTTCGATGCGGCGATGGTGCTGGCCAAGAAGCACATCGAGCGACTGTGGTGGCCGGAGCCAGGACAGGGCGGCGGGATCCCGTCGCGAGCCGAGCATGCGATCCCCAAGGCCGAGTTCGACGCGCGGATGCCCGTCGAGTTCTGGCGCGAGGTGGTGGACCGCGTGGCCGCCGAGGTCCCGGACACGCTGCTGCTCGCGGAGGCGTTCTGGCTGCTCGAGGGCTACTTCGTCCGGACGCTCGGCATGCACCGCGTCTACAACAGCGCGTTCATGCACATGCTCCGCGACGAGGACGGTCCCGGGTACCGCAAGGTCATCAAGGAGACCATCGAGTTCGACCCGGAGATCCTCAAGCGCTACGTCAACTTCATGAGCAACCCCGACGAGAAGACCGCGCTCGAGCAGTTCGGCAAGGGCGACAAGTACTTCGGGGTCGCGACGGTGATGGCGACGCTCCCCGGACTACCGATGCTGGGGCACGGCCAGGTCCAGGGGTTCGGCGAGAAGTACGGCATGGAGTTCCGCCGCGCGACGCTCGACGAGCGGCCGGACCCGTCGCTCGTCGAACGGCACGAGCGCGAGATCTTCCCCCTGCTGCATCGCCGGGCGTGGTTCGCGGAGGCGCACGACTTCCTGCTGTACGACCTCGTCACGGATGGCGGCGAGGTCGACGAGCACGTGTTCGCGTACTCGAACGGGTCCGGTCCCGAGCGTTCGCTCGTCGTCTACCACGACCGGTTCGCGACCACGAGCGGGTGGATCCGCGAGTCCGCGTCGTACGTGCGCAAGTCGGCGAGCGGCGCCAAGCGCCTCGTCCGGCGATCGCTGGCCGAGGGCCTCGGGTTGCCGAACGACCCGACGGCGTTCGTGGCGTTCCGGGACGCGCGGACCGGCCTCGAGTCGCTGCGCTCCTGCCGGGCGCTCTGGGAGCACGGCCTGCACGTCTCGCTCGAGGCGTACGAGTACCACGTGTTCTGGGAGATGCGCGAGCTCCGCGACGGGAGCGCCGGCCAGTGGGCGCGGCTGGCGGAGCGCCTCGGCGAGGGCGCGGTCCCGTCGCTCGAGGGGTCGCTCCGCGAGCTCCAGCTCGAGCCGGTCCATGCCCCGCTCCGCGCGGTCTTCCACGACGGGCTCGTGTCGACCGTCCTCGATGGCGGCGCTGCCGTGGCCGACCTTGACACCCTCGAACGCCGGTTCGCGACCTTCCTTGCGGCCGTGGCCGCGGCGACCGGCGTCACCGGCGATCCCGCGCTCGTGGCCGCGACGGCGCGCCATCGGGCGGTCGCTGCCCTGACCGGTCCCGAGCGACCCGCGGACCGGGCGGATCGGGCGGCCCTGCTCGCCTGGCTGACGCTGTCCGACATGGGCGCACTGGCTCCTGGCGCCGACAGGGCCGCCACGAGCCGCGCCTGGTACGACGAACTGCGACTTCCGGCGCCGCTCGCCACGGGCCTGCGGGATGCCGGGCTCGATGAAGGAGCGGCGTGGTCCGTCGCCGATCAGGTCCGTGTGCTGCTCACCCTCCCCCGCCCGTCGACCATCGGAGGGCCGTCGCGGACCGCCGATGGGCGCCTGATGGAGCGATGGCTCGGCGACGACGTCATCCGGACCGCCATCGGGGTCAACACCTGGGAGGGCGCCGAGTGGATCGACCGCGATCGGTTCACCGCCCTGCTCGGCTGGGCCGTCCGCCTCGACGCGATCGAGGGCGTGGCGAATCGCGGACGCGCCACCGGTCCCGGCCTCGTCGAGCGCCTGACGGCTGCCGCGGAGGCGGTCGGCTATGACGTGCGGCCGCCTGCGAGAGCGGCTCTCGACGGCCGCGACATCCCCGGCGAAGGCGTCCGCGCCGCTCGCCAGGCGACCGAAGGGCTCCCCGGGACCGAAGCGAGGTCGTTGACGCCTCAGCCGAACAGCGCCCGCCGGAGCAGGGCCGTCGGCGGCGACCCGTGGCTGATGGCCGTCTCGAGGTGGTCGCGATACCGGAACCCGGGCGTCGCCCCGAACCCGCCGGGCAGGTCGCGCGGCGGGTCGAGCGAGGGGTCCCCGGCGGCCCGTCGGCGCGCCTCGAGCTCGATGTCCCAGAACTCCATCGACCCGACGAAGTAGGTCGAGAGCTGCGTCGACGACAGCCGCGCGCGGCTGTACTTGGCCGTGGCCTCGGACGTCTCCTGGAAACCGCCGTCGACCATGAAGGCGACGGCCTCGTCCTCGGTCATGTCCTCGACGTGGATCCGGTGGTCGATGATCGCGTTGGTGACCGCGCGCAGGTAGAACTTCCAATGGGCGAGCAGGAGCGCCGGGTCGTCGGCGCCGTACCCCGCGTCCATCATCACCTGGGTCACGTAGACGGCCCACCCCTCGGCGAAGAGGCCGCTGCCGAAGATCGACCGGACCATCGACGGGCACCGGTTCGCGTAGACGCCCTGGAGGTAGTGGCCGGGGATCGCTTCGTGGATCGTCAGGACGCGGAGCATCCGCGCGTTGTTCTCGCGAAGGTGGGACTCGCGCTGCGCCTCGGTCCAGTCGTCGGGCACCGGGGTGATGGCGAAGAACGCGGTCTCGCCGCGGTCCAGCGGTCCCGGCGTGGACAGCATCGCCCAGCCGAACGCCCGCAGGAACGTGGGGGTCCAGCGGATCTCGAGCGGCTCGTCGGCCAGCCCGATGACGTCGTTCTCGCGGCAGTACGCCTCGATCCGGGCGGTCTCGGCGCGGCACCAGTCGAGCAGGTCCTCCGCCGCGGGGTGTTCCACGGCGATCGCGTCGAGGACGCCGCGGACGAGCCGCCCGTCGTCGTCCGGGCGAGGGCGATCCGGGCACCACACGGGCCAGAGCTCGCGCGAGAGCCGGACCATCTCGGCGCGGACCGCCGTGAACTCGCGCTCGGCCGCCGCCAGGATCCGGTCGGGCGTCAGGGCCTCGGAGCGGATCGTGTGGCGCATCTTGCGGGCGAACATCGCCTCGCCGAGGCGCGCATCGCCCTCGCTGGCGGGCAGGACGACGTCGCGGAGGTGCGCTCTCGAAGGCAACCAGGGCGGCGCGCGCGACCTCTGCCGCGGCGAGCAGTCGCGGCGTGACAGCCGCGACGGTCGGGTCAGCGGCCGCATCGGCTGCCAGGGTCAGCGCGTCGTCGATGATCTCGGGGATCCCGGGGAGTTGCGAGAGCGCGGTCTCGGTCTGGAACCGGCCCACGGGCCGTCCGTCGACCCCGACGAGCGCCGCTGTCGCGCCGTCGAGGACCGCCGGGATGCCCTCCAGCCGTCCGGCGACCGAGGCGAGTCGGTCGGCGAGCGGGGCGAACTCACGGGCGATGAGCGTGAAAAGGCCATCGCCGAGCAGGTAGACCCACCAGAGCGGGTTCCACCGTTCCTCGCGAAGGTCGGTCGCCTCGAACCGCTCGGCTTCGAACTCGCCGAGCAGCAGGTCGCGATCGATCGCCTCGTCCGGCGTCAGCCCGTCCAGGGCCGCGAACGTGGCTTGCCACCGGTCGATGTCGGCGAGGCGCCCCGCCCGGCCGGCCTCGGCCACGTCGGGCCAGGACCCATCGAACCGGTGGTCGCCGACCGCGGTGGCCGCCACCGGGTTGGCCCGCAGGAACTCGTCGAGGAACGCCTCGAACGCGGTCTCGAAGGCGGTCTTCACCCGGACACCCCCATGGCGGTGAGGTCGTCGCGGAAGTCCCAGCCACGTGCCTCGGTCGGCTCGATGCGGACGATGATCCCGCGGCGGTCATCGTCGAAGAACGCCGCCGCCGCATCGCCGACGTACCGTCCGGCGATCCGCCGGATGTTCGCGCCGTACGGGCGGTCGGTGAGCTCGGCCGTGCCCCTCGCCTCGAAACCGCGCATCGGGAACCCGCGCTCGGCGACCACCACGGTCACGCGCGGGTCGCGGCGCAGATGCCGGAGCTTCGCGTCCTTGTGGGTGATCCCGATCAGGAATCCGCCGTCCTCCCACACGAACCAGACGGGCGAGAGGGCGACCAGGCCGTCGTCGCGCATCGTCGCGAGCGTGGCCAGGTTCGGCTCGTCGAGGAGCCCGTCGAGCTGGTCCACGGTGAGGTTCCGGTTCACGTCCGCATCGTAGCCGGGCCGGCCGCTACCATCCGTCCATGCCAGCACAGACGTGGGTCGAACCGGTCGTGCTCGAGGGGTCGCGAGTCCGGCTCGAGCCACTCGAGGCCCGGCATCTCGACGACCTGCGGGCCGTCGCCTTCGACGAGCCGGTCTGGCGCTGGACGATCATGGGCCCGCAGGACGACGCGGGTCTCCAGCGCTGGGTCGATACGGCCCTGGCGAACCAGGAGGCCGGCACGGAGCGGCCGTTCGCGACCATCGACCTCGCCACCGGGCGGGCGATCGGCAGCACCCGGTACATGTCGATCGCGCCCGAGCACAAGCGCCTCGAGATCGGCTGGACCTGGATCGGCGTCGCCTACCAGCGGACGGGGATCAACCGCGAGGCGAAGCTGCTCCAGCTGACGCACGCGTTCGAGACGCTCGAGGCGAACCGCGTGGAGTTCAAGACCCACGCCCGCAACGAGCGGTCACGCAACGCGCTCAAGGGCATCGGCGCCACGTTCGAGGGCGTGTTCCGCCAGCACGTGATCATGCCCGACGGGTCATTGCGGGACTCCGCGTGGTTCAGCATCATCCCGCCGGAGTGGCCGCTGGTGAAGGCCCGGCTGCAGGCTGGCCTCGGGTCGTGATGGCGACGGAGCGCGATATGCTCGGGGCCGATCCGGCGTCCGGCGCCGGCATCCAGGCAGCGGAGGACCGCGCGTGAAGGGCTTCATCATCGGGACGCTCGCGACGGCGCTCACCTTCGCGATCGTGTCGTACGTGCTCCCGCAGATCGACTACGGCGGCCAGATCGGCGGCCTGCTCGTGGTCTCCCTGATCGCCGGCGTCGTCAACGGCCTGCTCAAGCCGATCCTCAAGATCCTGTCGCTCCCGTTGAACCTCATGACCCTCGGGTTGTTCGGGCTCGTGATCAACGCCGCGCTGCTGCTGCTCATCGCCTGGCTGTCGGACCTCATCGGGGTCACGTTCACGATCGCCGACTTCCCGCCCGACTTCACGCTCGAGACGCTCAAGATCGCGTTCATCGGTGGCGTCGCCATCAGCATCGTCGGCTCGATCGTCGGTCAGGTGGTCCACGACTGAGCGATCACGATCGCCTGCCGGCCATCGAGGGGGCTCTCCGGGCGGCCGCGCGCCGGTTCGGGACGCCGGTCTTCGTGACGGACCTCGCGACCCTCGACGGGGCCGCGTCCGCCGTCCGGGACGCCTTCCCGGATCCATGGGTCCGGCAGTACTCGGTCAAGGCCAACGACGTGCCGGCGGTCATCAGCGCCGTCGCGACGCGCGGCTTCGGCGCGAACGTCGTCTCGCGCGGCGAATGGACGCTCGCGCGGCGCGCGGGCATCGCGGACGACCGGATCTCGCTCGAGGGCATCGGCAAGACGCCGGCCGACCTGCGCGCGGCGGTGCGGGCCGCGGCGTCCGGCACGCCGCTGCGCTGGGTCGCGATCGAGTCGCCGGAGGAGGCGGCGGCGCTCGCGAGGCTCGTGCGCCGGGCGGGCGGTGGCCTCCGACTCGACGTCCTGTACCGGCTCAACCCGGACGTCGCACCCGAGACCCTCGCCGAGTTGGCCGTGGGCGCCGGCACGTCCAAGTTCGGGATGACCGAGACCGAGATCGCCGAGGCCATCGAGGCGAGCGGCGGCCCCGACGGCCCGCTGCGGCCGCGCGGCATCCATCTGCACGTCGGGTCCCAGCTGGGCGCGGTGGACGCGTGGCGCGACGCCGTGCGTCGCGCGCTCGCGGTCACGGCCCTCTGGCGGGGCTCGATCGACACGTTCGACACGCTGGACGTCGGCGGCGGGTTCCCGGTCCGTCCGCTCGGCGAGCCGTCGCCGGCGCCGGAGCGATTCGCCCGCGAGCTGCCGGCGCTCCTCGACGCCATCCCCGCCGATCGGCGGCCGACCCGCCTGGCGATCGAGCCCGGTCGGGCGCTCGTCGCCCGTGCCGGCTGGCTCGTCGCCCGCGTCCTCCACGCGCGGGAGCGCGCCGGACGCCAGGTCGTCCTCGACGCCGGGATGACCGAGCTGATCCGGCCCGCCCTGTACGGGGCAAGGCATCCGGTCCGGGCGCTGGTCGCGGCCCCGTCCCGGGGTCGCCGGGCGGCCCCGGACGGCGACGTCGGCCCCACGCGCGTCGAGGGTCCCGATCTGCGAGTCCACCGACTCGCTCGGGGTGCACGACCTGCCGCCGCTCCGTCGCGGCGACCTGGTCGCCATCGCGGACGCCGGCGCCTACGCTGCGTCGCTCGGGTCCGCGTACAACGGCCGGCCGCGGCCACCCCAGGTCCTCCTCGCGCCCGACGGCACGCTCATCCTCGGTCGCGCGCGGCGCTCTGTCTGAGCTCCTGCGCCACGCACCGTGGCCTCGAGGGCGCTCGTGGACGCGACCGCGCGTCGGCTATCGTTCGGGCATGGAGACGAGGCAGCGGTTCCGCGAGCGACTGGCCGGACGGCCCGTTGCTGGGCGACGGCGCGATGGGCACGCTCCTCTTCTCGCGCGGCATCCCCCAGCGTGCGAACCTCGACGAGCTGGTCGCGACACGACCCGACCTCATCGGCGCCGTCCATCGCGAGTACCTGACGGCCGGCTCGGACATCATCGAGTCCGCCACGTTCGGGGCGAACCGGGCCCGTCTCGCGCCGTTCGGACTCGGCGACCAGGCCGGCAAGCTGGCCCGGCGCGGCGCGCAGCTCGCCCGCGAGGCCCGCGACGTCGCCGGCCGCGACGTCCTCGTCGCGGGCTCGGTCGGTCCGCTCGGCGCCCCCACCCGGGAGCTGGTCCACCTCGACGACGCGACCGTGCGGGCCACGTTCCGCGAGACCATCGACGGCCTGCTCGAAGGCGGCGTGGACCTGTTCTGGTTCGAGACCTTCTCGTCCGTGGAGCATCTCCGGATCGCGGTCGAGGAAGCGAAGGCCGCGGCCGACCTGCCGATCGTGGCCTTGCTCACGTTCGGCGAGGAACTGGAGCTGCCCGACGGCACGACGCCCGGCGCCGCGGCCACCGCGCTCGCGTCGCTCGAGGTGGACGTCGTCGGCATCAACTGCGGCGCCGGTCCACGCGGGTGCCTCGACGCGCTCGTCGCGATGGGCGGCGCCGGCCACGCGATCCTGCCGAACGCCGGCCTGCCGCAGCGCGTCGAAGGACAGTTCGTCTACGCCGCCGGGCCCGCCTACCTCGCGGACATGACGCCGCGCTTCGTGGACGCCGGGGCCGCGATCATCGGCGGCTGCTGCGGGACCACGCCCGAGCACATCGCGGCGATGCGGACCGCCATCGATGCCGTCGCGCACGGCCGCGGGCGCCGGCCCCGCGGCCGGGGCGTCAGAGGCCGTCACGACCTCCACCGTCGTCCGCCGGCCGGCGACGGTCGCCAGCCACGACGGCCCCGCGACGCCCGATGCGCCGCCGCCCACCGGCCTCCTCCGCGCCCTCCGGGCGGAGCGGTTCGTCATCTCCGTGGAGATCGACCCGCCGCGGTCGGTCCGCATCGAGCGGACCATCGAGGCCGCCCGGCTCCTCCAGTCGGCCGGCGTCGACGCCGTCAACATCAGCGACTCGGCGATGGCCCGCGTCCGGATGGGCGCGATGGCCGTGGCGTTCGGGATCCAGCACGACCTCGACCTGGAGTGCGTCGTCCACACGACGACCCGCGACCGGAACCTCATGGCGCTCGAGTCCGAGCTCCTCGGGGCGCACGCCCTCGGCGTCCGCAACATCCTGGCGCTGACCGGCGACCCGCCCCGCGTCGGCGACTACCCGTCGGGGACGGGCGTCTGGGACGTCGACTCGATCGGACTCGTCGAGATCCTCGCCCGCCTCAACCGCGGCGAGGACGGGGCCGGCAGCCCGATCGGCGCGCCGGCCGGGTTCACCATCGCGTGCGCGCTGGACCCGACCGCCGTCGACGCGGCCACCGAATGGGACCGGCTCGAGCGCAAGATCGCCGCGGGCGCGCACCTCGTGATGACCCAGCCGCTCTATGACGTCGCCCAGGTGGAGGCGATGGACCGGGAGTCCCGGCGACGGTTCGGGCCGGCCGGCTTCCCGATCCCGGTCCTCCTCGGCGTCCTGCCGTTGCAGAGCACCCGCCACGCCGAGTTCCTCCACAACGAGGTCCCGGGGATCACCATCCCGGACGCGACCCGCGCTGCGCTGCGCGACGCCGGCGAGCGCGGGGCGGAGGTGGGCCTCGAGCTGACGCTCGACCTGCTCGAGCAGGTGGACTCGCTCGTCGCCGGGACCTACGTCATGCCCAGCTTCGGCCGCTACGAGCAGGCCGCCGAGCTGGTCCGCCGACTGCGTGCCCGCCACACGCCCGCCCTGGAGGCCACCCGATGACCACCGGCCGCGTCCTGCGGATCCTCGCCGTGATCGCCCTCTGGCTCGTCGCCGCGGCGCCGATCGCCGCCGCCGGCCCCGAGCCGCCCGGTCCACCGTTCCCGGACCCGGTCGTCAACCAGGCCGTCTACGACCAGGCCGGGATCTTCAGCGCCGACGCCATCGCGAAGGCCGAGACGACCATCGACGCCATCGAGGCACGGACCGGCGCCGAGGTGGTCGTCTACACGCAGCCGACGGGGACCTACGCCAACGACACCGACGTGACCGCGTCCCGCGCGCTGGCCCTCATCGACCAGTGGGGGATCGGCCGCAAGGGCTTCGACGACGGGATGGTCATCTTCTTCGACATGGACCCGACCAACGAGCACGGCCAGATCCAGCTGTACGCCGCGCCGGGATTCGAGAAGGCCTACCTCAGCAACAGCGAGCGGCAGGCGATCTACGAGAACGACATGCTGCCGTACCTTGGCCACGGCGACTTCGACGGCGCCCTCGCCGTGGCGCTCGAGAAGATCGACGCGGCAGCCACGCCCGAGCACGCCGCCGCGCTCGACCAGGCACGCCAGGCCAACGCGGTCCTGGGTCTGGTCGGGGCGCCGATCATCTTCCTCGGCCTGTCGGGATGGGCGTTCTTCAACTGGCGCCGCTACGGCAAGGACCCGGTCTACCTCGACGACCCGTCCATCCTGATGCCCGCGCCGCCGCCCGATCTCACGGCCGCCTCGGGGGCGATGGTCATGGACGGCAAGACCTCGCGACGGGCGCTGACGACCGCCATGCTCGACCTCGCGAGCCGCGGCCTCGTCTCGTTCCGCGAGGAGAAGGGGCTGCTGAGCCACAAGGTCGGCATCGACGTCGAGCCACCGGCCGGCGACGACGCGGTCGAGGCCCAGCGCCGACTCAACAGCCGCCGGCCCACCGGCCCGGCCGAGGACGTCGCCCTCCGCAAGCTCGAGACGCTCAGCCACGGCGATACGGAGGGCTACATCAGCGCGGACGAGCTGCCGAAGTTCGGCACGAGCGTGGCCGCGTTCGACAAGGCGCTCGAGGACCATGTCGTCGACAAGGGCTGGTTCGGCGAGAAGCCGAGCAAGGTCGTGTCGCGCTGGGTCGGCCGCGGCGTCCTGGCGATCATCGCCGGGGTCATCGCGTTGATCGTCGGTCTGAACGTGCCGGCGTCGGGCCTCGTCCTTCTCGGTGGGGCCGCGATCGCGGGCGGGATCGTCGTCTGCATGTTCGCGGGCGCGATGCCCGCGGTCACGATGGCGGGTGCCGTCATCCGGGCGATGCTCCACGCGTACAAGCGGACCCTCCAGAAGACCATGGAGCAGGCGCGCTCCATGGAGCAGGTCGTCAAGGAGTCCGGGCTCACGTGGCTCGAGACCCCCGACCAGGCCGTCGTCTGGGGCACGGCCCTCGGTCTCCAGAGCGAGATCGAAGGCGTCCTGGCGCGCAGCCTCGAGGACGTGCGACAGGGTTCGAATGCCGGCGGTGGGTTGCCGTACTTCCCGATGTGGTACACGACCTCGAGCGGCTCCTCGTTCGCGTCCGGGATCGCGAGCGGGAGCGGTGGGAGCCTCTTCTCCGACTCACCGATCCCGGATCTCGGCGGCATGATGTCGGCGCTCGGGACGATCGGGAACTCGCCGTCCTCGTCCGGTGGCGGCGGTGGCGGGTTCGGCGGTGGTGGCGGAGGCGGTGGCGGAGGCGGTGCGGGCGGCGGCTTCTAGGGGGGTCGCCGAGCCCGAGAGCCGGGTGCCGCGGTCGGCTGGTCGGCGGGCAACTGCCAGTACCCCTTCCGCGATATCCGAGCGCGGTCCCTGGCCCGAAACGACGTCGACCGGTCGATACCGCGCCGATCCTCGAGGGAGCTATCCCGATCCGGGTACCGGCAGTACCGGCGCCGACCTGGCGCGACTCGCGCTGCCGGATCAGGCGCCGAAGAGCTCCCGGCACGCGTCGAGGCCGTCGATCGTGACCGGCGGGCGGGGCCTGGCGCGCCACTGGACGTCCGTCATGTCGAACCGCTGCATCTCGCGCGAGACGCCCTCGGGCGCGGATCGGTCGCGCCCGTTCTCGACGTAGCCGAGCGACCGGGAGACGGCGTTGGACGCCGCGTTGTCGAGGTACGCCATGGTCTCGGCGACGCGCGCGCCGAGCCCGTCGAACGCGAACGCGAGCACGGCCGCCCGCATCTCCTTCCCGAACCCGCGGCCCTGGAACGCCTGACCCAGCCACGACCCGGTGTTGACGGTCCGATGGACCGCGAACCGCGTGGCCATGAGCGACTGCGTCCCGATGGGCTCGTCATCGAGGAGCGTGACGAGGTGGAGCGCCCACGCGTCCGGCTGCCACGTCGCGCGGCCCGCCCAGTGGATACTGGATGAACCCCCGCTCGAACTCGGGGCTCGGCGTTCGGGTCCAGGCGACCCCGAACGGCATCTCGTCCGGCGGATGGATCCCGGCCTTCGCCAGTCCGATCATCTCGGCGATCTCGTCGTCGCTCGGGAGGCGCAGCACGAGTCGCTCGCTGCGGATCCGGAGTCCGAAGAGCGGCCAGACATCCTCGAGGCTCGGCCGAGGCGAGGCGGCCGTCGCGGCGTCCTCAGCGGTCCGGGCAGGGTCGTCGGCGCTCATGGTCACGCGACGCTACACTCCGGCCATGGGTGCTGTCGAGACGATGGAAGAGTTCTTCGAGAAGCTGAACGGGGGCGACCGCGAGGGCGCCGTCGCGCTCATGGATGAGATGACCGAGATGCGCGTGCACGTCGGTGACAGCGTCCAGACGCTCCGCGGTGTGGAGCGGGTCGGCGGATGGTTCCTCCGTGGGGACACGGGGCTTCGGATGATCCCTGGCGGGATCCGCGATACCGGCAACACCTACGAGGCGGACCTGCTGGTCGTTCGACCCGGGGCGCCCACACAGCACATCGACGCCACATTCCGCGTCGAGGCCGGGAAGATCACCGCGATCAACATCGCGCCTCGCTAGGACGGGCGCGGCGCCATCTCGGCACCTGCCCGCCGTGACGGCCGGCGGACGACCTTCTGGTCTACGGCGCGGGTGACGCCGACTCGGCCGACGGGGACGACGCTCCCGGGTCCGTGATCTCGTCCTGGACCTTGGCCGGGATGACGATCTCCTGGCCCACCCTGATCTTGTCGGCATTCTTGATCGTGGCCTTGTTCGCCGCGAGCAGCTGCTCGATCGTGATCCCGTTCTTCTTGGCGATCTTGAGCAGCGTGTCGCCCTTCTTGATGATGTAGGTCTGTTGGGTGGGCGCCGGGATGGGCGTGTCCGACGGCTCGGCCGTGACGGACGCCGTGGACGACGGGCTCGCGCTGGCGCCGGCCCCACCGCCGTCGTCGCCACCGCCGATGTGCAGCAGGTCCGGCAGGAAGAACAGCGCGACCGCAGCGATCAGCACGGCGGCCGCGATCAGGGCGATCCGGGGGATGCCCGGGAGCCCGGTCCGCGTCTTGATCGTGGGATAGGCCTCGTAACGCTTCGCGCTCTCCCAGGCAGGCCCGTCGTGATCGTGCGATCGATCCCGCGGTCGCGTGGAGCTGACCGACGGCCGCCGGCCGGACGTGGTCGTGGTCGGGTAGGCGCCGCTGGGCGGCCGCTTGATCGGTGTCGGGGCGGCCGCGGCCGCACCGACGACGACCGCCGGCGCGACGAGGCCCGCGAGGTCGTCATCCGGCCCGGCGACCGGGGCCGGGGCGACCGGCTGTCCCGACGCAAGACGGTCCGCGGCGCTCCCCGCCAGACCCGCACCGGCCGACCGGCTGGCCAGGAACTCCGGGGGCCGGTCGCCGGTCCCACTGCCCGAGCGTCCGCCCGGGCCGCCCGCCCCGCTCGTCGTCCCGGCACCACCACCGGTCGCCCACGGCGGGGGTGCGGCCCAATCCCGGGGCGGATTGCGTTGGACGGGCTCGTCGCTGTCGGGGAGCGGCGAGGACCACAGGTCGTCATCGTCGTCGCCATCGGTCACGGCCCCGGATGACGGCTCCGGAGCAGCCGGCGTCTCGTAGACCGGCGGACCGCCCGCACGATCCTCCGCCTCATCCGGCCCGTCCACAGCGGTCGCCGCCGCCGGTGGCACCGCCGCCGCACGACCGCTCGAGCGTGCCTGCGCCGCCTCGCGGCGCGCCCAGTCCTGGAAGGTCGGGCAGACCGGGAACGCGCTCGAGAGGCAGTACGCCTCCTGGTGCGCCAGGGCGCGCGGGGCCGGCTGGACTTCCGCGAAACAGCGATGTCGATGGTCAGGGCTCGACGATCGCTCGTCCCGCTCGTCCTCGAACGCGATGAAGGGGCAAGCCGGAGGCCCGTCCGTGCCGGGCGTCCCTCGGTCGCTCATCGTGGCGATGATACCCGGCGCGCCGACTGGGTCGAGCCGGGAGGGATCAGACCGCGCCACTCCGGCACGGAAAGCCGATCCCTACTCCCGCATCAGCATGCCGGCGGCCTCGCGCTCGAGGTCGATGTACGGCTCGCCGCTCACGTCAACGGCGACCCGGCGGATCGTCCCGCCGGTGAACGTGTATGGGCGTTCGCCGGGATAGTCCTGGGTGACAGGATCGCCGACGTCCCGGCCGACGGCCAAGCCTTCGCCGGCGATCATGTAACCGCCGGGCTGGGTCTTGATGCGTCCCTCGCCGACCTTCTTGTCGCCGTGGTACAGGGTGAGGACCCCTTCAGCGACCGGGGACGGCCCGGTGCCCTCCTTCTCGAACGATGCCGACAGGATGAGATCCGTGCCGGTCGGCACATCGACGGTGGCGACCACCTTCTGCTCGAACATGCCGACGAAGCTGTTCACGTAGTGGAGCCGGCCGTCCTTCACATACAGGGAGTGACCGCCGAAACGCGACCCCTGTGAGAACAGCACGCCTTGTGCGCCCGGTCCGGGGATATCCACAAGCGCCCCGATGACGAATGATCGACCCCGCACGACGACCGCCTGCGCCTCGGGCACCTCGGCATGCTCCGGGAAGTACACGTAGCGGGCTCGAGGCGCCGAGAGCTGCGGCCGTGGGGCGATGAAGATCTCCAGCGCCGATCGGTCGTCGAGCGGGAAACCGTCGTTGGCGCCCGCCTCGGCGTACCACAGGTTCACCATCTCGCGGAGCTTGTCCGGCTGCTCGGCGGCAAGGTCATGGAGCTCCGAGCGGTCCACGTCCGTGTGGTAGAGCTCCCAGGCATCCTCGTTGAAATGGCTCCAGCCACTGATCGTCGGGTGGGTCGTGATCGCCTTCCAGCCCTCGTGCCAGATGCCGCGGGAGCCGAGCATCGAGTAGAACTGGGTATGCCGGGCGCCGGGCGCGGCGGCGTCGTCGAAGCTGTAGCGCATGCTCACGCCGTCGAAGTGGCTCTGCGCGTGGCCCTTGATCTTCTCCGGCGCGGCCACCCCGAGCGCGTCGAGCACCGTCGGGACGAGATCGATCGCGTGGTGGTATTGCGTCCGGATCTCGCCCTTCGACTTGATGCCGGCCGGCCAGGAGATGACGCACGGGTCGCTGGTCCCGCCGTTGAACTCGTAGCGCTTCCACATCTTGAACGGCGTGTTGAACGCCATCGCCCAGCCGTTGGGATAGTGGTTGTAGGTCTTCGGGCTGCCGAGCTCGTCGATCATGGCCAGATTGGCCTTGATGTCGTCCGGGATGCCGTTCGCGAACAACATCTCGTTCACCGAGCCGTCCGGCCCGCCCTCGCCACTCGCGCCGTTGTCCGACACGACGATGATCATCGTGTTCTCACGCTGGCCCGTCATCTCGAGGTAGTCGAGCAAGCGCCCGACCTGGTGGTCGGCATGGGACAGGAACCCGGCATAGACCTCGGCCATCCGGGCGAACAGCCGCTGCTCCTCGCTGGACAGGGTCGCCCACGGTCGCGTCGTGTCCATGAGCGGGAACGGCTTCCCGTCCGGGCCGGTCCGCGTCTCGGCGGTCCCGATCGGGTTGACCGAGGGCAGCTCCGTCTCCGGCGGGACGAGGCCCATCGCCTTCTGCCGGGCGAGTGTCGCCTCGCGCATCGCCTCGTAGCCCATGTCGAACTGGCCGGCGTACTTGTCTGCCCACGCCTTCGGCGAGTGATGCGGTGCATGCGCCGCGCCGGGCGCGTAGTACAGGAAGAACGGCTTGTGGGGCGCGACCGCCTTCGCGTCCATGATGAATTCGATCGCCTTGTCGGTGATGTCCTCACCGAAGTGGTAGCCCTCGTCGGGTGTCTTCGGCTGGTCCACCGGGTGGTTGTCGTAGATCAGCTCGGGGAACCACTGGCTCGTCTCGGCGCCAAGGAACCCATAGAACCGCTCGAAGCCGCGCCCGGTCGGCCAGTTCCGCCGGGTGGAGGCGAGGTTCATCTCGACGGTCGGGCAGAGGTGCCACTTGCCGACCGCGTAGGTGTTCCAGCCCAGCTCGCCCAGGATCTCGGGCAGCATGCCGTTCTCGGGCGGGATGGTCCCGCTCGCGTTGGGGAACCCGCTGGCGCCCTCGGTGATGCAGGCCATGCTGTTGCGGGTGTGGTTCCGGCCCGTGAGCAGGCAGGATCGTGTCGGTGAGCACAGCGCCGTCGTGTGCCACTGCGTGTAGCGGACGCCGTCGGCCGCGATCTTGTCGATGTTCGGTGTCGCGATCGGGCCGCCGTAGCAGGACATCGCGGAGAAGCCGACGTCATCGAGCACGACGTAGATGACGTTGGGGGCGCCGTCCGGTGGCTGCGGAGCCACGAATGGCGTCCAGTCCTCGACCGAATCGCGGATGTCGACGTTGATCGTGCCGTTGAACGGACTGGTCATCAGGCGGTGCTCCGAGAAGCAGGGGGGTGAAGGCCCAACGGTACCCGAACGCGGGCGAGCCGGCGTCGCCGAGTCAGGCGCGCGGCGTCAGGTCGTCGGCTCCGGCACCCGGGGCTTCGGCCGCCTCCGTCGCGCGCCGATGCCACGGGACGACCCCTTCGAGCTCGATCTCCAGGGAGAAGCTCAGGAACGTCCGGACCAGGACGATGACGCCGAGCGTGATCGCGCTCTCGATCGTGGAGTCGATCGCGACGGTCAGCACGATATCGGCGACGATCAGGACCTCGAGGCCGAGGAGGATCGTGCGGCCGATGTTGCCGCGGAACCTGGTGTACGCGAGCGTCCGATCCATCCGACGCACATCACGGACGTAGCTGACCACGCCGATGAGCGACCCGGCCACGAGGATGCCGACGCCGAACGCCTCGAATCCCCTGACGACGAGGTCGAGCGCGTCTTCGAAGCTCAAGGGCGGGGTCTCCGAGTGCGGGCGTCATCGTACGTCGCGGACCCGCGGTCCGGCGGGGTCACCCGGCGCCGACGCTCCGCCGGGGCCGGCGTCCGCTGATGCGGCCCGTTTGACACGCTTCGGGCGGCGCTCTGACACTTCGAGACACCCCGTGGAGCGGTAGGGTCGTCCCCCGACCGGATGCGTGAAGGAGTGCCCATGTCCCGACTGACCCGCTGGCTTGCCCCCAGCACCACCGCCCGTGCCCACTGCGACATCCCGTGCGGCATCTACGACCCGCACGAGGCCGAGATCGCCGCGCGCACCGTCGCCCGGATGGTCGAGCTGATCAACGGCCTCGACGGCAACGACACCGAGAGCCGCAACAAGTTCGTCCGCTGCGTCCACGTCAAGGAGGAGCACGCGGAGAAGGTGAAGCACGAGGTCCAGGTCATCTGGTCCGACTACTTCAAGCCCGAGCACCTCGAGGCGAACCCGGACCTCCACGACAAGGTCTGGAAGCTCCTGAAGCTCGCCGGCAAGAACAAGCAGAGCGTCGACGCCGAGGCGGCCGCCCAGCTCGAGGCGGCGGTCAAGGAGTTCTCCGAGATCTTCTGGTCGACCAAGAAGTAGGCCGACCCGCCCGCGCGGGCATCGACATCGACGGTCCGAGGCGCTCGACGACGCTCGTCGAGCGCCTTCGCGGTCCCTGGCGGGTCGCCGTGGCCGAGGCCAGCATGCGGCCGGCCATCGAGGCCGGGGACTGGCTGCTCGTGGACCCGACCATCACGCGCTGGCCCCGACGGGGCGCGGTCGTGGTCGTCCGCGAACCCGACAGCGGCGAGCTCGCGGTCAAGCGCATCGCCGGGCGGCCGGGCGACCGCGTCCCGTTCGCGGACGGCTTCCTCGAGCTTGCCGAGGACGAGGCGTGGCTCCTCAGCGACGCCACGGCCGAGGTGACCGCCGAGGCCGGCTTCGGGGAGCCGATCGACTCCCGGCGGTACGGACCCGTCACGCTCGATCTCCTCGTGGGCCGGGCGTGGTTCCGCTACGCGCCGCTCCGACGCATCGGGACCATCGGGGGAGGGTCGCGGTCCGACCGTCCAAGGTAGGGTCGGTGGTGCATCCGCGCCACACGGCGCCCGTCACGCAAGAGGCTCACCCCGTGCCGACACGCTTTCCCGCCCGACCGGCCTTCGCCGGTCTCGCGATCCTCGCCTTCGCCGTCGCCGCATGCGGATCGACGTCCACACCGTCCGGAACGCCGGTCCTGGCCGCGACCGCCGCGCCCACGCCGGCGGCCTCCACCGCCGCGAGCGAGGCCCCGGCCGCGAGCGGGTCCGCCGCCGCCACCGGTCCACAGACCGGCCACATCATGGTCGCCGACAAGGGCTTCGGGGTCACGCTCCCCGACGGCTGGCAGAGCCTGCCGGTCGACCCGGCCGCGCTCCAGGCCGTGGTGGACAGCCTGCCCGCCGACTCCGAGATGCGGACCATGCTGGAATCGCAGATGGGCTCCGGGGCCCTGCAGGCCATCGGGTTCTGGGCGTTCGACGTCCGGCCGGAGACGAATGCCGCCGGCTTCACGCGGAACATGAACGTCATCGTCCAGCCCCCCACCACGTTCGACCTGTCCCTGGTGGAGTCGACCGTGAAGGCCCAGCTGGGGACGCTCAAGGGCATCGGCGAGATCACCAGCAAGACGGTGACGCTCCCGACCGGCGACGCGCTCCGCCTCGACTACGCGCTCACGGTGCCGGCGGCCGACGGCAGCACGACCTCGGTCGCGACGACGCAGTACTACGTGCAGCTGCCCAAGGCGACGCTCATCATCTCGTTCACCTCCGAAGCCGGTGCGGCCGACGCCCAGAAGGACTTCGACGCGATCATCGGGTCGCTCGAGGCGGTGTCCTGACCGGCCGTTGACCGTGGACGGCGCCCGCGTCGGGCGCCCGCCCGAGTCGTCTCAGGCCGGCGTCGCGCTCCTCGCGAGCTCGATCCCGGCCGCGCGGCAGTCGTCGGCGAACGCGGCCTGGCCCTCCAGGGTCGGGTTCCAACGGGCCGGGAAGCACACGATCCGGTCCAGGCCGACGGCCGCCAGTCCGGCGAGGTAGGCCACACGCTCCGGGCCGGCGTCACGGACCGCCTCGTCCCGCGTGTAGAGCGAGAAGCGCAGGGTCGACGGGTCACGGCCTTCGGCCTCGCAGCGCTGTCGGACGCTGACCATCCGCTCGGCGATCTCCTCGGCGTCGAGGAAGACGTAGTTCAGCTCGTCGGCGTACTTGATCGCGTAGCCGGCGGTCCGTCGGACACCGTTGCCTCCGACGATGATCGGGATGCGCGGCTGCTGGAGGCCCTTGGGGACATTGATGGCGCCGCGGACGTGGGCGAACGGACCCTCGTACGCCGCCCGACCGGGCGCGAACATGCGGCTGATCACCTCGAGGTGGTCGCCGAACGCGCCCATCCGCTCATCGAGCGTCGGGAAGCCATACCCGTAGGCGCGCCACTCCTCCTCCTTCCAGCCGGCGCCGATGCCGAGCTCGAAGCGACCGCCGCTGATGACGTCGATCGTCGACGAGAGCTTCGCGGTGAGGGCCGGGTTGCGGAACCCGGTGCACACGACCATGTGGCCCAGCCGGACTCGCGACGTCGCCATCGCGAGCGCGGTCAGGACGGAGAATCCCTCGAAGGTGATCTCGTCGGTCGGCGCCGGGACGGTGTGGAAGTGATCGAAGACCCACAGCGACTCGAAGCCCAGCGACTCCGCCTGCTCGGCGAGGGCGACCGTGCGGGCCCACGCTTCATCGGCGGCCCAGCCGTCGAACTCGCCCTTCCAGCCCTGCGGTGCCATCAACCCGACCTGCATCCGTGCCTCCTGTCCCTGCGACCATCCCGCGCCTGACGGGTCGTCCATGGTGACGCCTCCGCGCCGAGCACGCTCCGGAACGCCGTCGCGTGGCATGGGTCGCCCTTCCCTGACCCTCGGCGCGCGCCTATCCTCGACCGATGACGACCGCCGACGCCTTCGATCCGACCGCTCCCCTCCCCGGCCCGCCGGACCCGTGGGCCTCGACCGATACCCCGAGCCATCGAGCCGGCCCGCCGTATCACATGACCGAGATGATCGCGGCCGAGCCGGGCCTCGCCCGACGGATCCTGGCGCGCCACGCAGCCGACGAGGGCGACGCGGCGGCCCTGGCAGCGGCGATCGCCGCGACGGCCAGGGCCGGTCAGCCGATCATCGTCACGGGCTGCGGCACGTCCGAGCACGCGTCGCTCGGCGTGGCCGACATCCTGCGCGAGGCCGCGGCAACGGCCGGCCTCCCCGGCGTCGGCGCGGTCAGCATGCAGGCGTTCGAACTGTCGCTGGATCCGCCGCGGTCCGGCCTCGTCATCGGGATCTCGCACGAGGGCGCGACGGCGGCCACCAACGCGGCCCTCGCGGCGGCTCGGGCGGCCGGCGCCCGGACCGCGCTCATCACCGTGACCCGGCGCTCGCCGGGCGCTGCCCTCGCCGACATCGTCGTCGAGACCGCCGAGCTCGACCAGAGCTGGTGCCACACGATCGGCTACGTCAGCCCGATGCTGGCCGCCACCGCGGTGGGAGCGCACCTCTCGGGCCACGCGCTGGACGCCGAGGCCGTCGCCCGGATCCTCGCCGAGGGAGCGCGAGACGAGACCGGCGCCGAGCGCATCGCCGGGCACCTGGCCGACGCCGCCCACCTCATCGTCATCGCCTCCGGTGCCGATCGGACCGCCGGCCGCGAGCTCGTCCTGAAGGTCGAGGAGGCCTCGTGGCTCCCGTCCGCCTTCCGCGACCTCGAGACGTTCCTGCACGGCCACCTGCCGGCCACCGGCCCGGACACCGGGCTGGTCCTACTCCTCGCGGAACGCGCGGCGCGCGCCGAGCGCCTGGCACGGGCGCGTGGCGCCCTGGCCGCCGCCCGCGAGCTGGGGATCCGCGCCGCGGCGATCGTCGCCGCGGACATCGATGCCGAGCTGGACCCAAGCCTCACGCCGGCCGGCCGACTCGTCGCCGCGGAGGCGCCCGGTATGCCCGGCGCGGTGGCGGCCCTGTTCGCGACCGCCACGCCGCTCCAGCTGCTGACCGAGCGGCTCGCCCGGGCTCGAGGCACCGACCCCGACCCGATCCGGCGCGACGACCCGCGCTACCGCGCCGCGGCCGAGGCCGCCGAGGGCTGACCGCCCGCCCGGCTCGAGCGCGTCCGGGCGCTAGACCTGTCCGATCAGGAGTTCGCCCATCACGTCGATGTGGTCGAGGTCCCACGGGATGAAGTCCTGGAGCATGAGCCGCTCCACGCCGGCGTCGGCGAACCGCCGCACCATCGCGCGAGCCGACTCGCCCGTGCCCGCCACCCAGCGGTCGCGGCGCTCGTCGAGCCACGCCTCACCGACGTCGGCATCCTGGCCGAAGGCCGTGAGGATCGCGGCCTCACGGTCGCGGACCTCGGCCTCGGACCGGCCGACGAGGACGCCGGCCATCAGCGAGTGGACGATGGACCCGGGGTCGCGGCCCGCCGCGGCGCAGGCGGCGTCGAGCTTCGCGAACGTCTCGGCGACGGCCGTCGGTCCGGATGACAGCGTGTTGAACTCGTCGGCCCAGGTCACCGCCATGCGCAGCCCGCGAGGGGCCCCCGAGCCACCGATGATGATGTTCGGGCGCGGCGAGCCATCGGCACCGACCGGCCGGCCGGGGACCGCCACCGGCTTCGGGTGGAACATCGCCTCCTCGATGCGGACCGTCTTGCCGTCGTACGACCACCCGTCGGGACCGCCCCACAGGCCATGGAGGACGGCGAGCTGGTCCTCGACCGCGTCCATCCGCTCGCCGAGCGCCGGGAAGGCCAGCCCGAGCTGCCGATGCTCGAGCTCGTTCCAGCCCGCGCCGACACCCACCTCGATGCGCCCGCCGCTCATCTCGTCGACCGTCGTGACCACCTTGGCGAAGACGCCGGGGTGCCGGAACGTGACCGGGGAGACGAGCGCCCCCAGGCCGATCCGATCGGTGTCGCGAGCCAGGCCCGCGAGGACGGCCCAGGCATCGGTCGTGGGCTGGCCGGACGGCCCCGGGAAGCTCGCGAAGTGGTCCGACCGGAAGAGCGTCTCGAAGCCGTTGGCCTCGGCCCGCTTGGCGATGGCGACCTGGTCCCCGTAGCTCAGGCCCTGCTGCGGCTCGATCATCAGCGCGAAGCGCATGGCGACTCCTGCATCGGGAGCGAACCGTTCACGTTGACAGGATGGTTCGCAACGCTATGATAGTTGACGTGACACGAACTATAGCGTCGGTGGCGCCCCGGATGGACGCCGCCGCCGTCTCGCCCCAGCGGGACGTGACCGACAACATCATCGTCGACTTCCGCGCGACGATGACGCGCCTGAAGTGCGCATCGAGCGAGCGCCTGCTCCGCCTCGGGGTGAGCATGGCGCAGCTCAACATCCTCTACACGCTCCAGCGCAGCGGCGAGATGACGATGAGTCAGCTCGCCGATGTCGTGAACGTGTCGCTGTCGAACGCCTCCGGGCTCATCGACCGGCTGGAGGAACGCGCCTTCGTCGAGCGGACCCGGGTCCCCGAGGACCGTCGGATCGTCATGGTCCGGCTGACCTCCACCGGGAACCAGTTGCTGGAGGAGGTGGATGCGCTGAGCGATGAGCTCCTGCGATCCACCCTCGCCCGGCTCGACGCAGCCCAGCTTGCCGGCATCGAGGTCGCGGTCGCCGACCTTCGGCTGGCTGTCGAGGCCGCCACGGGCGGCACCCCGGATCGCCACGGCGCGTCCACGCCGTCTCCACGATCGCCGATCACCATCGCGGGCGTCGGCCACGCCCAGCACCACGCACGGAGGGATTGACCCCACATGGAAGCATTCCCGGTCGCGGGCGAGGAATACGTCCCGACCCTCGACGAAGACCCAGCACTGGGCCTGAGTCATCGGGCGAAGATGGAGATCCTCTTCGCCGTCATGCTCGGCCTGTTCCTGGGCGCGCTCGACCAGACGATCGTCGGCCCGGCGCTCCCCACCATCGTGACCCAGCTGTCGGGCAACGACTACTACGTCTGGGCCATCACCATCTACCTGCTGACCAGCACGATCAGCGTGCCGTTCTGGGGCAAGCTGTCCGACATCTACGGCCGCAAGCCGATCTTCATGATCGGCATCGTGATCTTCCTGATCGGTTCCGCGTTGTCGGGCCTGAGTCAGAACATGGGGATGCTCATCCTCTTCCGAGGCATCCAAGGCGTCGGTGCCGGTTCACTGTTCCCGGTCGCCCTCGCGGTCATCGGTGACCTGTTCACGCCCCAGGAGCGCGGCAAGTACCAGGGCCTCTTCGGGGCCGTCTTCGGCATCGCGTTCGTCGCTGGCCCGCTCATCGGCGGCTGGCTGACCGAGAACCTCAGCTGGCACTGGATCTTCTACGTCAACATCCCGATCGGGATCGTCGCCCTGATCGTCATCCAGCGGCTGCTGCCGACGGTCAAGACGAAGTCGGCGACCCGCAACTTCGACATGATCGGCGGGATCATCTTCACCATCGCGATGGTGTTCCTGCTGGTGGGGCTCACGAACAAGCAGTTCGGTGAATGGGCCGAACCGACCGTCGGTGGTTTCATCATCATCGGCCTCGTCGGGACCCTGCTGTTCATCCTGGCCGAGTCGCGCGCCAAGGAGCCGATCGTCCCGCTCGACCTGTGGAAGGGCCGGACCTACTCGGCGACGATGGTCGCGGTGTTCTTCGCGGCCTTCGCGTTCTTCGGCGCGATCGTGTTCCTGCCGCGCTGGTTCCAGGTCGTCGAGGGCTTCTCGCCGACGAACTCCGGCCTGGCCGCCCTCCCGCTCATGGTGGGCCTGATCTTCAGCTCCATCGTGTCCGGACTCATCGTGTCGAGGACCGGCCGCTACAAGTGGCTCATCGTCGGCTCGATCGCGGTCATGGGCGTCGCCGTCTTGCTGATGACCCAGCTCACCAGCGACACCCCGGTGCCCGTCGTGTGGTTCTGGATGTTCCTCGCCGGCCTCGGCGTCGGCCCGACGTTCTCGGTCCCGACGATCGTGATCCAGAACGCCGTCCCGTTCCGCCAACTCGGCGTGGCGACGTCGAACCTGACGTTCTTCCGCCAGATCGGCGGCACGATCTCGCTCGCCTTCGTGGGCACGATCTTCGCGACGTCCTTCCAGGACAACCTCGTCCCGTCGATGACCGCCGCCGGGGTGCCGCAGCCCGTCCTCGACGGGTTCACGCAGGCGAGCAGCAGCGGGTCGTTCGACTTCAGCGCCCTGACGGGCGTCGGCGACCAAGGCGCCGCTCTCCTGGCCGCCATCCCCGCACAGTTCCAGGCCGCGGTCCAGCCGTTCATCGGCGCCATGGTCGAAGGGATCCACGGGGCGTTCAGCCTCGCGACCGCCCAGACGTTCTGGCTTGGTGTCGTGGGCGCGATCGTCGCGATGGTCGCCGCGGTCGCGATCAAGGAGATCCCCCTCCGGACCTCGAACGAGGCGCCGATCCCCACGCAGACCGTCGCCCAGGCGGCGGGTGGCGCCTCGGGCACGCCCGACACCGTCTCCGCCAGCACGGCGGCCGGCGACTGACCACCGCTCCTCCTCCGCTCCTGGACGACCCCGTCGGCTCCGCCGGCGGGGTCGTTCGCTGTCCCGCCGCTACGATGGGACCGACATGACCGACAACCCCGCCCCGTATCCGCCACACCTCCGGGCCCCCGGCACCGAGCCCGCGTCCTTCGAGGCGGTGCTCGATCTGGCCGACCTGCCGCTCGGCACGATGCGCCGGGTGAGCCGCGGCGACCTCGACGTCCTGCTCGCCCACACGCCTGCGGGGGTCGTCGCGACCGAGGACCGCTGTCCCCACATGAGCGCCCCGCTCTCGATCGGGGGACTCGACGGGTGCGTCGTGTCCTGTCCGCTGCACGAGGGCCGCTTCGACCTCTGTTCGGGCGACACGGTCCAGATGCCCACGACCGGCGGCCTCGACGCCGACGGCGTGTATCACCCGACGTGGTCGCCCGCGGGCCGGGAGCCCAAGGTGGACCCGCCCGGCACGAAGGCCGAAGCGCGGCGTCTCACCCGCGTCCGCCGACTCCGCTACTACCCCGTCCGCGTCGTGGACGGCCGTATCGAGGTCGCGTTCCCCGGCGCCTAAGGCAGCCGGACGCCTTGGTCGGCCGGGGCGACGCCGGCCATCACCTGAGCGCGGCGCGTGCGACGCACACCGTCGATGCCATCCAAACGTGGCCCCGTCCCGAACTCCTGTCTGGACGACGCCGCCGGTCGGCACCCGTCGACGTGACGGTGGCGTGAACTCCCACTCGCGGATCCATCACCCGGGCAGACCCTTGGTGACCCGTCACCAGGTCGCGTCCGGATGGGCGCGACCGGAACACAGGAGCAACGCATGATCGGTTCCAGACTCACCAGGACCCTCGCGGGCGTCGCGTTGACCGCCGTCGTCGTGGTCGGCTGCAGCAACAGCGCCGCGAGCTCGGCGCCGTCCGCGGCCGTGGCATCGGCCGCCCCGTCGGCTGCCGCCGAGTCCATGACCCCGTCCATGGCCCCCTCCATGGCCCCGGAGACCAGCCCGGCGATGACCGATGCCGCCTTCGGGCCCGCGTGCGCGTCGGTCCCGACTGACGGCGCGGGAAGCCTGTCGGGGATGGCCAAGGACCCGGTCGCGACGGCCGCGTCGAACAACCCGGCGCTCAAGACGCTCGTCACCGCGGTCACGGCCGCCGGCCTCGGCGACACGCTGAACACCACCGACGACATCACCGTCTTCGCCCCGGCCGACGGCGCCTTCGCGGCGATGGACCAGGCGACCTTGAAGGCGGCCCTGGCCGACCCGAAGGGCCTGCTCACGGCCGTCCTGACCTATCACGTCGTTCCCGGCCGGCTCTCGCCCGAGCAGCTCGCCGGCACCCACAAGACCCTCCAGGGCGGTGATCTGACGGTCACGGGCAGCGGCGAGGACTTCACGGTCAACGGGACCGCCAAGGTCGTCTGCGGCAACGTCCAGACGGCGAACGCCACCGTCTACATCATCGACGGCGTCCTCCTCCCGCCGGCGAGCTGAGCCTTCGGGCGGGCGGCCTCGGGTCGCTCGTCCACCGTTCGGCCGGATGGCCGGGTCCGCGTCAGGTCCGCCTGATGTCGGATCCGGCCTTCCCGTCGTCTGGGGCTGCCTGCCGCCGCACGACGGCTGATGGATCTCCGCGGACCTCGTTCCTTGGCGACGACTCAGATGTCGTTCGTGACCTCGACGATGCCGCCGGTGCCGGCATCTTGCGCGCCGCCGCGCCTCCAGAGCCAGCCGGCTTTCGGCGAGAACAGCAGGGCTAGCCCGAACAAGAACGTCTCGACGAGCACGATCGACGCGCCCGACGCGACGTCGAGGTAGTAGCTGAGATAGAGGCCGGTGACCGCCGCGACCAGCGAGACGGCGATCGCGACCCTCACGAGATCCCAGAACCGGTCCACCAGCAGCTGGCCGGTCGCGGCGGGCGTCACCAGCATGGCGACCACCATGATGATGCCGACGGCCTGGATGCTGACGACGATCGTGATCCCGATCAGGATCAGGAGGAGCTCGTCGAGGCGGTCGACGCGCAGGCCAGAGGCCGCCGCTGCGCCCGGGTCGAATGACGCGTACAACAGCTCCTTGCGAAAGACGGCGACGACGAGCAGCACGATCCCGCCGAGGATGGCGACCTGGACGATGTCGGTGAGCGAGATCCCGAGCACGTTGCCGAGGAGGTAGCTGAACAGGTCCGACACGTACCCGTGGATCGAGCTGAAGAGCACGATCCCGAGCGCGAACATGCCGGCGAACAGGACGCCGACCGCCGTGTCGAAGCGCAGGCCGCCACGCCTGGCGACGACGGCGATCCCGAGAGCGGTCGCCACCGCGGCGACGGAGGCGCCGATGTACAGCGGGATCCCGAGCATGTAGGCGATCACCAGACCGGGGAACGCCGCGTGGCTGACGGCGTCGCCGATGAACGCGAGGCCGCGCAGGACGACGAACGCCCCCATGACCGCGCAGACGACCCCGACGAGGGCGGTGGCGACCAGGCCGCGCTGCATGAAGCCATAGGTCATCGGGTCGACGAGAAGGTCGATCATCGACCCGCCCCGCCGTCGTGGTAGTGGCGTTGCCCGGGCGGCGCTTCGTCGTGGTGGTGCGCGTCGTCGATCACCGTCCCGTCGCCGGTCGGCAGCACGATCACGTGCCCGCCGTACGTGGCCGAGAGGAGGTCGCGGTCCATCACGATGGCCGCCGGTCCCGTGGCGATGACGCGGCCGTTCACGAAGGCGGCCTGATGGAACCGCTGCGCCGCGCATGCCAGGTCGTGCGTCGTCGCGATGACGGTCCGGCCTGACCGCGCCTCCTGCTCGAGGACGTCCATCAGCTCCTCCTGGGTGGTGGCATCGACCCCGGTCACGGGCTCGTCGAGGAGGTAGAGGTCGGGCGCAGCCGCCAGGGCGCGGGCAAGGAACACCCGCCGTCGTTGCCCGCCGGAGAGCGCGCCGACCTGCCGGTCGATCGCGTGGCGCATGCCGACGGTCGCGAGGGCCCCGTCGACAGCGGCCTTGTCGGCCGACGACGGCGACCGCAACGGGCCGATGAGCGGCACTCGGCCCATCATCACGACCTCGCCCACCGTCACGGGGAACGACCAGTCCACGTTTTCGGCCTGGGGGACGTAGGCCACACGCTTCGCCTGTCGGCCCGGCGGCGCCCCGAGGACCTCGACCGACCCGCTGAAGGGCCGGAGGAGCCCGGCGACGACCTTGAGGAGCGTGCTCTTGCCCGCGCCGTTCGGCCCGATGACCGCGAGGAGGGAGCCGGCGGGCACGTTGAGGGTCAGGTCCGCCAGCGCGACGCGCGTGCCGTAGCCCGCCGAGACGTCCTGCAGGCGGACCGCGGCCGTCATCGCAATGCCTGGACGATCTCCTGGACGTTCCAGGTCATCATCGAGAGGTAGCTGTCGTACGGCGCCGGTCCGACGGTGTCGTTGAACAGCGTGGTCACGACGTTGGAGATCCCGGCCTCGTCGGCGAGGGTCTGGGCGAGCTTGGGGCTGAACTGCGACTCCGAGAACACGGCCTTGACGCCGGCGGCCTTGACCGTCTGCACGAGGTTCGCGAGCTCTGACGCCGTCGGCTCCTGTCCGACGTTGGCAGGGTCAGCGTCTCGAGCAGCGATCGAAGGACCGCCTCGTCGGCGGCGTCGTCGTGCGCCGTCGACTCCATCGAGAGCGTGAGGCCCTCGCCGCCGTCGATGATCTCCACGTTCAGGTAGTGGATGACGTACGGGTCGATGTGGAGGTGGTAGCGCGTGAGCCGCGCGGTCTTGCCCGCGACCATCAGCAGGTCCGTGGACTCGACGGTCGTCTGATGGTCGGTCGCCAGATGCTGGCCGATCGCGCACGACCACGTGTCGAGGGTCGCCCCGGGCGCCAGACGTCTCGCTCACGACGCTGAGGATCCGCCCGTCCTTGCCCTGGAACGTGTCGACACCGGGCTCGTTCGGGTGGAGGCCGCCGGCGCCCGGGCACCTCGGTGACGGTCCAGCCCGCGGGAACGGTCAGGCCGTAGCCGTAGCGGTCGGAGCGGAACGGCGTGCCGGCCACGGCGGTCGCGGCGTCGGTCGCCGTCCGCAGCGATCGGTCGGCCCTGCGGTGGGCGCGGGGCTCGGAACGACGGCTGCGGGGCCTGGGGCCGCCGGCGCCGCCACCGGCCTGACATGCCGCGACGAGCGAGAGGGTCATGGCCAGCGCGACGAGACCGCGACGCAGACCCGTCAGCGGACGGTGCGCTCCGTGGCGCGCGCGTCGGCGATCGGCGCCCGGAGGAGGGCCACGATCTCGTCGGGGTCGTCGGCGATCTGGATCAGGGCCAGGTCCGCGGGCGAGACGGCGCCGGCCGCCAGCGCCGTGTCGCGGATCCAGTCGAGGAGCCCGGCCCAGTACGCTCGCCCGACGAGGACCACCGGGAAGTGCCGGACCTTGCCCGTCTGGATCAGCGTCAGCGACTCGAACAGCTCGTCGAGCGTCCCGAAACCGCCGGGCAGGATCACGAACCCGTCCGCGTACTTCACGAACATCGTCTTGCGCGCGAAGAAGTAGCGGAACTCGACCCCGAGGTCGACGTACGGATTGAGGGACTGCTCGTGCGGCAGCTCGATGTTGCAGCCGACCGACAGCCCGCCGCCCTCCTGGCAGCCGCGGTTCGCCGCCTCCATCGTCCCCGGCCCGCCGCCGGTGATCACGGCGTACCCGGCCTCGGCGAGCTTGCGGCCGATCGTCCGCGCCAGCTCGTACCCCGGGTCCTCGCGCTTGGTCCGGGCGGACCCGAAGACCGTGATCGCCGGGCCGACCTCGGCCATCGCGTCGAAGCCGTCCACGAACTCCGAGAGGATGCGCAGCACGCGCCACGGATCGGTGTCGAGGAAGGTGGGCGCAGGGTGCCGTTCGAGGAACCGCTGGTCCTCGGTCGCGCCGCCGTCGCGTCCGAGCCGCTCGGCGGCCTCGGGCGTGACGCGCATGCGTCCGGCGCGGCGCGTCCCGGGGCGTGTCGGTTCCATCGGGGCTAGGATGCCACCGCGGAGGTAGCTGTGCGGAATCGCTTGATCATCGCGGGTGTGCTCATCGTCATCGGGCTCGTGTGGATGGGACAGGGCTCGGGCGTGATCCCGGGCTCGGGCTTCATGACCAACGACATGCGCTGGGCGATCATCGGGCTCGTGGTCTTCCTCGTCGGCGCCGGGATCGGGGCGTCCGCCGTCATCCGCCGCTCGAGGGTTTGAGCCAGGCGGTCCACACCGCCTCCGCGACACCGACGGTCACCGCGTTGCCGTGGCGGACGAGGGGCAGGCGGAGGAGCCGGGCGTCGGCGAGCACCCGCTGCGTGACGCCCTGGTCGTCCAGGCTCAGGTAGCCCAGACCAGCATCCGAGTACGCCTTCGACGTGTCGTCGAGGACGGCTCGGGCACCCAGACGCTCGGTGAACCGGCGGAGCTCGCCCGGCGCGATCGGGCGCTTCCGCAGGTCGACGTAGTGGACGACGATCCGGCGCTCCCGGAAGAAGCGGAGCGCGGCCCTCGTCGCGGACGAGTCGTCGCGCCCGAAGACCTGGATGTCGGGCATCTTCTTCGTCGGGACCTTGCCGAGCGGCGCCGGCACGTCAGGACGCCTCCGCGGATCCGGCGCGGGTCCAGCGATCGTGGCGCAGCCGTCGTGGCAACGGTGTGGGCATCGGCGGAAGGGTAGCGCGACGACCGGGTACCATCGCGGGACATAGGAGGTGCCTCGTGACGGTCTGGTTCACGGTCCAGCTCGACGATCGGCCGGGTTCGCTCGCCCGCGTCGCGAACGCGCTCGCCGAGCGCGGCGTGAACATCACCGGGATCGTCGGCGTGGCCGAGGACACCGACGGCGCGCTCATGCTCACCACCTCCGACGCGGCCGCGACGCGTGACGCGTTCGGCGGCCTGGGTCTGGCGTTCGAGGAGCACGACCCGACCGGCGGGATCGAGCCGAGCCAGCTGTCCGTCGACGACCTGCGCCCCGGGGCCGCCGGTCGCGGTTCGCTCGCCTAGCCAGACCCTGTGCCCAGACGTCGCGCGGCCGAGACGGCCGCCATCCGCTTCGATGCCGTCGATCGTGCCGCGGCCATCACGACGATCATCGCGCGCCGCCGCGGAGCTCGGCGGCCGCGTCCGCAATCTCGCGACCGTCCGCCACATCGAGGGCGACCCGCCCCTCGTCGAGATCGAGCTCGAGGTGGAGGGCGTCTCCGAGGAGGCGCTCGCCGCCGCGCTGGACCGACTCGAGGACGTGCACGCCGTCCACCTGACGCAGGCACTGGGCAGCGTCTTCGGGAAGCGGATCATCGTGGTCGGGGGCGGGGCGCAGGTGGCCCAGGTCGCGCTCGGCGCGGTGAGCGAGGCCGACCGCCACAACCTGCGCGGCGAGCGCATCTCGGTGGACACGATCCCGCTCGTCGGCGAGGCGCACATCGCGGCGGCCGTTCGGGCCGTGGCCGACCTGCCGCGAGCGAAGCTGCTGGTCCTCGCGGGCTCGATCATGGGCGGCGACATCAGCGTCGCGGCCGAGGAGCTGCGCGCGGTCGGGATCCCGATCATCGCGCTCAACATGGTCGGCTCGATCACCGAGCACGTGGACCTGGTGATCTCGGACCCGGTCCAGGCCGGGACGATGGCGGTGATGGCGGTGGCCGACACGGCCACGTTCGACCTGGAGCGGCAGCGCGGCCGCCGGTACTGACCGCGGGCGCGGGCCGGGTCAGCGGCTCGCCCGTCAGCGACCGGCGGCGATCTCCTCGGGCAACCAGAACCAGCGCAGCGACTCGAAGTCCGTGCCGACGGTCATCGGCTCGGGCGCCGGCGGTGGGCCGAGCGCCGCGACCGGGTCGGCCATGATCCGCTCGGCCTCGGCGAGATAGCCCGCGAGGCTCGATTCCGGCTCACGGTGGCGGTGCGCCGGGTAGTGCAATCCGGACGCGTCGTACGTGATGTCGTCGAGGGAGAGCGGCGGCTCCGGGGAGCCCGCGGCATGGCGCCACAGCCCGGTGGCAGGCTCGAAGCGGTACCACGGCACGAGCCGCCAGCCCTCGCGGGCGACGAGCGCGACGGCGCGCACGAGGAAGTCGAACACCGCCTCACTGATGAAGTAGTTGAAGTTCACCCGGATCCAGCCGGGTTTGATCCCCTCGCAGCCGCGCGAGATCTCGCGCTCGAAGGCGTGCGACGTCTCGATGTCGATGCCGAGCAGGCGATGACCGTACGGCCCGGCGCACGAGCAGCCGCCGCGCGACTGGATCCCGAACAGGTCGTTGAGCAGCGCGACGACGAAGTTGTGGTGCAGGTAGCGGCCGTCGTGGCGGATCGTGAAGGACACGATCGAGAGTCGTGGCAGCGCCGGGTTCCCGAGGAGGCCGATCGCCGACTCGTCGGCCCACGCGGCCATGGCCCGACCGATGAACGCTTCCTCGAGCTCGCGGATGGTCTCGCTGCCGACCCGCTCCTTGAGCTGGAACGCGAGCCCGGCACGGATCGATTCGACGATGGCCGGCGTCCCTCCCTCCTCGCGATGCTCCGGGTCGGCGAGGTACACGTGCTCGAGCGGGTTGACGTAGGCGACCGTGCCACCGCCCGGTGCCGCGGGCACGCGGTTGCGGAACAGCTCGCGCCGGGCCACGAGGACGCCGGGCGTGCCGGTCCCGCCGATGAACTTGTGCGGGCTCAGCACGATCGCGTCCTTGTAGTCGAGCTCGGCGTCCGGCCCCGGGCGGTGCGGGGCCATCTCGATGTCGACGTACGGCCCGGCGGCGGCGAAGTCCCAGAACGACAGGGCGCCGTGCCGATGGAGCAGGACCGAGATGGCGCGCGTATCCGAGAGGATCCCGGTCACGTTCGATGCGGCCGAGAACGACCCGATCCGGAGCCGGCGGTCGGAGGTCTCCTCGAGCGCCCGCTCGAGTCGGGCGAGGTCGATCCGCCCGTCGGCGTCCTCGCCGATCGTGACCACGTCCGCGATCGACTCGCGCCACGGCAGCTCGTTGCTGTGATGCTCGTACGGCCCGATGAAGACGAGCGGGCGCTCGTCGAGCGGGATGTGCGAGCGGAGCGCGTACCGGTCGTCGAGGTCGTTGGGGATCCGCAGGTTGAGGACGTCGACCAACTTGTTGATCGCCGCCGTCATCCCGGAGCCGCAGAAGATGACGGCGTGATCGGCGGTGCCGCCGACCGCATCGCGGATGATCCGCCTGGCCTCCTCGCGGAAGCGGCTCGTCTGGAGCCCGGTCCCGGACGATTCGGTGTGCGTGTTCGCATAGAGCGGCAGGACGGCGTCGCGCAGGTAGTCCTCGATGAACGACAGGGCGCGGCCCGACGCGGTGTAATCGGCGTACGTGACCCGCCGGATGCCGAACGGGCCAGCCACGGCCTCGTCGTCACCGATCACCGAGTCGCGGATGAGCTCGACCAGGGCGTCGGGGTCGGTCATCGCCGCATCGTAGCCCCTTGCGCGGTCCGCCACCCCATCGACCGGGTACCCTCATGGCCATGCGCATCGCGACCTGGAACGTCAACTCCCTCAAGGCCCGGCAGGAGGCGGTCGAACGCTGGCTGGAGCGGGCCGCCCCGGACATCCTGCTCATGCAGGAGACCAAACTCACCGACGACGACGCCCCGGTCATGGCGTTCGCGATGGCCGGCTATCAGCTCGTCCACCACGGGGAGGGCCGCTGGAACGGGGTCGCGATCGCCGTCCGGGACGGCCTCCCGGTCTCGGACGTGGTCACGAACTTCGGCGACGGTCCGGTCCGCGACTCGGGGCCGGGCTCGTCGGCGGCCGACGGCGGCGAGGACGACTTCGACCCGTTCGACGAGGCGCGGATGCTGGCGGCGACCGTCGGCGGCATCCGGGTCGTGAGCCTGTACGCGCCGAACGGACGGGTCGTCGATTCGCCCTTCTACACCGGCAAGCTCGCCTGGTTCGCCCGTCTCGCGCGGTGGATCGGGGACGATCTGGCTGCGGGCGCCGGCGGCGCCGGTGGATCCATGGTGCTCGGCGGGGACCTCAACGTCGCGCCCACCGATGTGGACGTGTGGGATCCGAAGGCCGCGCACGGGGGCACGCACGTCTCCGAGCCGGAGCGGGCGGCCTTCCGGGCACTGCTCGCGGCCGGGCTGACCGACGCCTACCGGGCTCGGCACGAGGAGCCGCGACGGTTCACGTGGTGGGACTACCGCGCCGGCATGTTCCACAAGAACTTCGGGATGCGGATCGACCACCTGCTCGTCACGCCGGCGATCGAGGCAAGGGTCGTCGACGCGGAGATCGACCGCCAGGCACGGAAGGGGCCGCCCGTCCCCTCCGACCACGCGCCACTCTCGATCGACCTCGACGAGCCGGGCCGACCGTTCGATCCCGACTGGGACGGGGCGCTCGCACGGATCGCGTCGCGCAGCCGCTGAACGGTCGTCGGCCGGGCTTGGTCTCGTCACGCGGTGCGAACCTCGCGGCACGGCATCCCATGTCGCGGTCGGGCATGATCATCTGCCGGTAGTCACCAGTCGACCCGGTGTGCGGCGACCGGACGCGGATACGCTTCGCGGATCAGTCACTCGGGTGACGTCGCGGACCGCGCGAACGGCCGATCAGGCGTTCTGCCGACCTCGGATGCCGTCCTCGACGCTCCCCAGGGCTCGACGGCCGGAAGCCGAGGCAGGATGCGGAGCAGGACGGCGGGTGCTCGGGACGGCGGGCCGGATGTCGGCGAGGCGGCGAGAGTGCGCGCGCGCCCGGCGCTACGCGATCGTGTGGCGCGGGATCCAGCCGACGGTGCCGTCGGGCGTGCGGACCTGCAGGAAGCCCTCGTAGGAGTCGACCAGCTCCACCTCGTCGCCCCGGTCGAGCCGACCGAGTTCGCGTGAGCTCACGTCGTCCGGGGCGTCGCTGAGGCGGACCCGGCGGTACCCCATCTTGAGGCGTTCGACGCCCTTCGCCGGCGGCTTGTCGAAGACGACCGGCCCGGTCGCGGTGGAGGCCGAGGCCGCGGTCGCGGCGGCACGAGCGGCGGCGGCCGTGGTCACGGCAGCCAGCGGCGCATCGTCGTCGATGGCTTGCGGCGCGGCGGCGATCGTGCTCTTCGCGGTGCGCTTGCCACCCTTCGCCTTCTTCGGGTTCGCATCAGCGTCCGCGGCGGCGGCCGCGACAACGGCCGGCGCGATGGGCGTGGGCGGTGGCGCGGTCTCGACGGCCGGCGCCTTCGGGACGGCGGCCGCCTTCTTCGGCTTCGGGGCGTTCTTCGGCGCCGTCGGAGGTGCGGTCGGCGGCATCCGCATCGCGTCCCCGCCCCCGGTCGGGAACGGTGCCGCCAACGCGAGGGCACCCTGGCCATCGGGCTCGCGGTCGCGCTGCCGGCGCATCAGGAACATGAAGAGCAGCACCCCGCCAGCACTGGCGATGAGCCAGGCGAGGAACGGGTTGGGGCTGGTGACGAAGCCGAGGTCGAGTGAGGCCGTGGGCGACCCGTTGCCCGGGCTGCCGTCGTCACCGCCACCGGTGGTCGCCGCGCCGGCCGCCGAGGGCGAGCCATCGGGGTGCGACGCGCTGCCGGGATCGGATGACGTCGGACCGACGGGCACGATCACGACCGCTTCGGCCGTGGCGGACGGGCTCGGGGACGCCGCGTCCACGATCGCCGTGCTCGGCGAGGACGTGGGCGTCGGATGGACCGTCGAGAGGGCCTTCACCGTCGGTTTCGGCGTGGCCTTGACCGTCGGCCTGGCGGTGGCCTTGGCCGTCGGCTTCGGTGTCGCCTTCGCCGTCGGCTTGGGGGTGGGTTTGGGCGTCGGCTTCGGTGTCGGCTTGGGGGTGGGGGCTCGGCGTGGGCTTGGGCGTCGGGGTCGGCGTCGGGACAGGGGTGGGGGTCGGGACCGGTGTCGGCGTCGGCGGCGGTGACACCGTGATCGAGCCGCCGGAGACCTCGCAGGTCAGGGGCGGCGTGACGGTCTGCGTCCCCGGCGTGACCCGGAAGGTCACGGCCCAGGTGCCCGCCGGCCGGGTGAACGTCCGCGAGTACACCGCGCCGGTCGTCAGGTTGCCGGAGGCAGGATTGAGCCGCCGCGACGTCCCGTCGGAGAAGTAGACGCGGATCGAGTCCGGCACATCCCCCGCGTTGTCCTGGTAGGTCACCGAGAACGTGAAGTTCGTGGTGGTCGTGCCCGAGCCGGGTGAGACGCTCGGGTTGGTCAGGCTGCCGTTGTCGGGGCAGCTGACGGCCAGGACCGGGACCACGAACAGCGGCAGCAACGCGAGCACAGAGAACGCGACAGCCAGGGCTGCCGCGCGATCCAGTCTTCGTCGATGTCCGCTGGTCTTCGTCAAAGGTCCTCTCCGAGGGTGCCGCTCGACCGTAGGCGATACACGCGCAGGCGTCCTCGGTCCCAATGGCCTGAGCGGCCGGTACTTTGGTCTCGGTGCGGGGTGGCACCCCTGTGGCGACCATCAGGCGAGTCGGACTCCGCACTTGGCAGACCGTGCCCGATCACCTCGCCGAACCCGTCCCGGCGCATGACGTCGCGACCGCAGAGAGCATCCGCCGCCGGACCACCCGGGTCCTCGCGGTGCTCTTCGTCGCGCTCATGGGCATCGCGGCGATCGAGGGATTCTGGCCGGGCGGCCCGGATCGCCTTCTGGCGATCGTGTTCCTCGTCGCGGCGGCCATCGTGCTGCCGATCGTGATGGCGCGCCTCGCCGAGCCGATCCTGCGCGACGTCCAGCGGCTCGAGGACGATCGCACGCGCCTCGTCGACATGTACGGACGCGCGCGAGAGGACTCCCTCATCGACGCCCTGACCGGGCTCGGCAACCACCGCGCGTTCCAGGAGGAGCTCAGCCGGCAGCTCGAACAGGCGACGCGCCACGGCACGACGCTCTCGATCCTGCTCGTCGACGTCGACGACCTCAAGAAGGTCAACGACGAGCGCGGTCATGCCAACGGCGACGAGCTGCTCGCCGGTCTCGGGCGGATCACCACGAACGCGATCCGGCGCGGCGACCGCGCCTTCCGTGTGGGCGGCGACGAGTTCGCCGTGATCCTCCCGAACGCCGACATCGAGACGGGGCTCGTCGTCGCCCGCCGGATGCTCGCGAGCGCCTTGAACGGTGGCTACGCCGGCGGCGGGCCCGTCGAGCCGTTCTCGCTCTCGATCGGGATCTCGGCGTACCCGACGCCGAGCACCCAGGGCGGCCTGCTCTATCGACATGCCGACGCCGCCTTGTACTGGTGCAAGCGCCACGGGCGGACCAATGCGGTCGCGTACGACCCGGGCCGCCACGGCGTCTCACCGGACGAGCGGTCGATCGAGGACGTCTCGGCGGCCCTCGGGACCATCCTCGCGGAGCGGTCGCTGCGGCCCGTGTACCAGCCGATCTTCTCGATGACGACCGGCGCCGTGATCGGCTACGAAGGGCTCATCCGACCCACCGATGGGTCACCGATGGCCGATGCGAGCACGCTGTTCGCGGCCGCCGAACGCGCCGACCGGACCGTCGAGCTCGACATGGCCTGCCTGTCGGTCGTCGCGGACGGCCTCAACGGCCTCGACGACGGCGTCTACCTGAGCGTGAACCTGTCGCCGCGCACCCTCGAATCCGACCAGTTCCACCCGATCGAGCTGACCGCGATCTTCGGCCGTCGCGGGATCAAGCCCGAGCAGCTCGTGATCGAGCTCACCGAGCGCGAGGAGGTCCAGGACCTCCAGCAGCTCCGACGGAATGCCGCCGCCTGCCGGCGCGCCGGGATGCGCCTCGCCGCCGACGACGTCGGGGCGGGCAACGCGGGGCTTCGCCTCCTGAGCGAGATCCACTTCGACATCGTCAAGGTGGACCTGTCGCTGGTGCAGGGCGGGATCCTGCATGACCCCTCGCACGGCGTGCTCCGCGCGCTCCAGGAGCTCGCCGCCCGCTGGAGCGCGACGATCATCGCGGAGGGCGTCGAGACCAGCGAGCAGCTCGCGGTCATCCGCGACCTGGGCATCACTGCCGGTCAGGGCTATCTGCTCGGTCGACCCACCCGCGAGCGCCACGTCGAACCGCTCGACCTCGACGCCCTGATGCCCGAGGAGCCCTGGGAAGCCGAAGAAGGCTCGCCCGCCGCCTGAACGCGGCGTGGCCCGGCCGAGCTCGCCCCGGCCACGCCTCAGCGCGAGACGCCGGCCTCGTCGACGCCGCACAGGTGGACCGCGACGCCCATCGCGTCGAACATCGCGGCCTTCGCGGCGAGTGCGGTCGGCCGCCGCCTCGGCACCGTCCGCGTACGCGACCTGGATGTGGTTGGCCCGGTGGCGGGCCATCATCTGGTCGCGCGTGATGCCGTGGAGCACGGCGTGCATGATCGGCCACTGCGGCGTGGTGGCCTGCCAGCGGCGCTCGGTCTCGGCGGCCGGCAGCTCGACGACCGTGCCCCGACCGATGTCGACGTGGAGCCCGCCGTCCATGACGAAGACGCGGCTCCAGACGATCTCGCCGGGCCGGCTGACGCCCTTGATCGTCCCGCCGCCGAGCCCGAAGTACATCGGCGGCTGGCGCTCGCTGACGGCGCCGGCATAGCCGCCGACGAGGTGCGCCGGCGGGACGGCGCCGGAGATCTCGAACACCCACACGTAGTCGTCGCCGTACGGCGCGCCCCAGCGCACGTCGTGGAGCGTGGTCGCCGGGTCGAGACCCAAGCGCCGTCCAGACGCGGTTCGTCACCAGCGCGTCCACCGCGGACCCCTCGTCGACCTCGTTGAAGTGCGGCAACGGCCGGCCTTCGTACAGCACCGCGGCCGCCGTCGGCGGCGCGGACCGGCGGCCGGTCGGCGTCGTTGAGCAGGCCCTCGGCCAGGTCCGACGCCGGCGCCATGTCCTTGAGGCCCTGCTGGTACTGGATGCCGATCGCGTCGCAGCCGAACCGGTCCGCGATCCGCACCGCGGCGGTGTACAGCCGCAGCTGGTCGAGCACCTGGTCCTCGGTCAGCTCGGTGGCGCCGTCCTTCCCGAATCGGAACGTCATGCCGCGGTCGAGCAGCCACCGGTAGGCGGCGCGTGCCTCGCCGTCGCTCGACCAGCCGCATCTCGGCGACGAGCGCGGACTGGCTGAGCCGCTCCTTGTAGAGGCCCATCGGGTTGAGGTACTCGTCGTCGATGATCGCGTTGTACATCCCCATGCAGCCTTCGTCGAAGACGCCGAGGATGGCCATACCCGCCGCGAGCTCGCCGGCCAGGCGCCGCCCGAGCGCCGCCGCGTCCGCATCGCAGGGCGGCGCCGTCCGAGGTCGCGGACGTGCGACGTGTCGTGCTCGATCGTGCCGGTGCGGATCCAGCGGTCCGATCGCGTCGTCCGCGAAGTCGTCGGTGAGGTCCTCGCTCCAGATCGAGCTGTAGGCGCGGCCCATCTTGGTGAGCGACGCGTTGATGTTGAGCATCCCGACGAGGCCGGGCCACTCGCCGCTCCAGTTCGCGACGGTCAGGATCGGCCCGCGGTGGCGACGCAGGCCGGCGCAGCACGTGGTGGCTGTACTGCCAGACCGCCTCGGCGACGATCAGCGGCGCGTCCCGGTCGATCGAGCCGAACACGTCCATGCCCATCCGCTGGCTCGAGATGAACCCGTGGCCGGTCGCCGCGTCGACCGGGATGCCCGCGCCGGACGGTGACGCCGTGGCGCGCGAAGGCCGTCTCGACGTGGCCCTCCAGCTCGGCCTGCGCCGGCCAGCCAAGCCGATTGGCGGTCTCGCGCAGGTCGCCGCTGGCGACGAGGACGGCGTCCCGGATCTGGCGGTCGGTCACGGGTCGCCCTCCTCGATGGTGTCAGCGCGCGGCGGTCGCCTTCGTGCGGGCGGCCTTGCGCGCCGCATTCGCCGTCGCCTCGGTCTCGACGTCATCGCCCTCACCGGGCGTCGGCGATCCATCGTAGCGCTCGCGCACGATGCGCTCGCTCCAGGTCGACTCGCCGGCGTAGCGATCGGCGACCATCTGGTCGAAGGCGTGGACCGAGGACTCCTGGTTCGAGTACCGGCCGGCGACCCATGACGACGACCGCGTCCCCTGCTGCTGGAGCTCGCAGACGTGCCAGTCCTGCTGGTTGGTCAGGTCCCAGAACGCGATCGCGTCCGACGGGTCGAAGCCCGGCATCGCGATGGTCGACGCCTCGAAGAGCCAGTCGCAGACGATGGTCGTCCGGTCCGGGCCCTGCGGGACGAGGCGGTGGACGAGCAGGTAGTCCGGGTGGATCGAGAGGAAGGCCATCGGCCACAGGACGAAGTAGTAGATGCGTCGCTCGTCGAGCGGCGTGATGCCGCGCATCGACGGGCGGCCGTTGGCCGAGCCGTGGCCCGCCTCGGCACCGAGCGACATCGTCTCGGCCGTCTCCACGAGCTCGTTCCAGCCGCCCTGCCATGCCCCGTTCGGGTCGAAGTCGCCCCCGAGGTCGTACGGCGTCAGGCGGTTCAGCTGCGGATGGACGCCCGGGCAGTGGTAGCACTCGGAGTAGTTCTCGGCGATGAACTTCCAGTTCGCCTTGACGTCGTACTCGACGCGCTTCGCCGAGCGTAGCGAGGTGAAATCGAACCGGTCCCAGAGGTCGACGAGGTCGCCGAGCTGCGCCGCGAGCGGTGCCGCCTCGGGATCGAGGTTCAGGAAGATGAACCCCTGCCACGTCTCGAGCCGGATGGGCGCGAGCCCGAACTGCTCGAACGAGAAGTCCTCGAGGTCCTCGGTGTGCTTGGCCCGGATCAGGGAGCCATCGAGGTCGTAGATCCAGGCGTGGTACGGGCACTGGAACCGGACGACCTTGCCGCACGCCTCCTCGGCGACGGCGGTGCCGCGGTGCCGACAGACGTTGAAGAACGCCCGGAGCACCTGGTCGCGGCCGCGCACGACGATGACGTTCTCGCCGTCGAGCTCGACCAGGGTGTAGGTCCCCGGATCCCGGACCTCCTCCTCGCGGGCGACCATCACCCAGTCCTGGCGCAGGACGTGCTGCCGCTCCCAGTCGAAGATCGCCGGGTCGTGATAGGTGCGCTTGGGCAGCAGCGAGGCGGCGCGGTACTCGCGCCGGACGGTCGCGAGCTCGTCGGCGGTGATCGGCGCAGCGGCGCCCGTGGTGATCGGCGCAGCGGCGCCCGTGGTCGGGGTCAAGGGAGGAACCTCCGGTCTGACCCCCGGCACCGAAGCCGGGGGTCGGTGCTTCAGCCGAGCGGGACGGCCTTCTTGGGGTCGAGGAACGGGATCGCCGCCGAGCGCGCCGGGTAGTGGCCGCCGTCGGGGGCGACGATCTCGAGGGGCGTGCCCGGCTCGGCCAGGCCGATGGGCAGCCATACGTAGCCGATGTTCTTCTTGAGCCGAGGCGACCAGATGAGGTCGGTCACGGTGCCCACCGGCTTGCCGTCGTGGAGCGCGTCGCACTTGCGAGAGAGCTCGAACGGGTAGGCGTCTCCCTCGGCCTCGATGCCGACGAGCTTGCGGTCGACGCCCTTGACCCGGATCTCCTCGAGCGCCGCCTTGCCGATGTAGTCCGCGTCCTGCGTCTCGACGAGCCGCTCGAGGCCCATGACGTGGAACGGCGTGTCCTTGATGGTGATGTCCGAGCCGTAGTTGAAGATGCCGGCCTCGATGCGGCGCGCCTCGCACGGCGCGATCGGGCGGATCTTGTGCGGTTTGCCGGCTTCCATGACGCGGTCCCACAGGTCGCCGCCACGGGACGGGTCGCGCAGGTAGATCTCGTAGCCGACCTCGCCGGTCCAGCCGGTTCGGCTGATGACGACGGGGATCCCGTCGACCTCGGTCGTGAGCGTCCAGTAGTACTTGATCTCGTCGATGGCCGGGCCGAAGATCGTCCGCATCGTGTCGCGGGACTTCGGCCCCTGGACCTGGATCGGGTAGACCTCGGGCTCACGGACCGTCACGTCGAGGCCGCTATGGACCGCGACGCCGCGCGCCCACAGGCCCGCGTCGGAGTCGGCCAGCGCCATCCACCAGCGGTTCTCCTCGATGCGCAGGAGGACCGGGTCGTTGACGATGCCGCCGTCCTCGGCCGTCACCAGCATGTACTTGCCCTGGCCGACCGCGCACTTGGTCAGGTCGCGCGAGGTCAGCGAGTTCGTGAACGCCGACGCGTCGGGCCCGGTGATCTCGACGATGCGCTCGACCGAGACGTCCCAGACCGTCACGTCGTTGAGCAGCGCCCAGTACTCCTCGACCGGGTCCGCGTAGTAGCCCGGGAGGTACATGTGGTTGTAGATGTCGTACGCGCTGCACCCGGCCTCGAGGGTCTTCTCGAAGAACGGCGACCGCCGATACCACGGCCCGAAATACAGGGTGGACGCGGCTGTGGTCACGGGCGTCGGGTTGGTCTCGGGCATCGCGGTTCGACCTCCTGGCTGGGTTCCGCGATGGTCGGGCATGGGATTCCTATTGCCTCTCACGTTCCATCAGGCGGACCACCATCGCACCGGACGCGACGTCGTCGACCACGGTTCGGGGGCGGCCATGGCCGTTCGCAGCCACCCCGGACGGATCTCTGCCAGATGCCAACCAGGCCGGCCAACGGCAACGGATCGGTCTCGGATCACGCGGAACGACGCCCGACCTGCGCGACCAAGGCCTCCTTCCCGCGGATCCTGAGCGTGGACTCGATGGCGTCGGCACGGACGCGCCTCCGGGCCGGCGACTCCGGCTGTCCTGGTTGGCAGATGGCAGGATCCCACCGGATCGGCGAAGGATCGGCCTTCAGGGCTCAGTCGACCGCGAGGGTGCCGGGCGCCAGGCCGAGCTCGACCTCGGCCGCGCCGGTCGCCCAGGCCACCACGTCCGCGCGCGAGATCGTCGTGCCGTGGGCGACCACCTGGAGCGCGAGCCCGTCGAGCAACGACAGGATCCGCCACGCCGCGCCGGCAGGGTCGCTGCACCGGAACATCGCGGTCGCGACGCCGTCCCGCACCGTCCCCTCGAGCAGTCGCTGCCACTCGAGGTTGAGCGTGCGAGAGATGGCCTGGATCGCCGGCCGCCGCGCGGCCTCCGCCCAGGCGTCGAGCCACAGCTGGAACGCCCAGTCCTTGTCCGCCGGGGTATACGTCTGGAAGAAGAGGCGCAGCGCCTCGACCGGGTCGCCCGCCTCCCCCATCGACCGCGCCGAGATCGCGAGGTCCTGCCGGGCGACGCGCTCGAACGCCGCAGCCAGGACCTCGTCCATGGAGTCGAAGTAGTGGTGGATCAGCCCGCTCGACGTGCCCATCTCGGCCGCGACGTCGCGCACGGTGGTGGACGCCAGGCCCTTGCGGACCGCGACGTCCAGGGCGGCGCTGACGATCGCGTCGCGTCGTCGGTCTGGGGCCATCCGGGTTCGGGTGTGCGTCGCGATGCCGGTCACGCCCGCAGGGTAGAACGATATTGCGCACACGTCCAACAACGGCTATCGTGGCCGCTCGGCGTAGCCACCGATGGAGAGGCGCGAGCGCATGATCCGGACGACCCCGTTCCACGAGCGCACCTCGGCGCTCAACAAGACGCATCTGTGGAGTCACTGGTCAGGGACGCTGGCCGCCGACCGGTACCAGATGTCGGACAAGTTCGAGTACTTCGCGGTCCGCAACGCGGCGGGGCTGTTCGACTCGAGCCCGCTCTACAAGTACCGCATCACCGGCAAGGACGCCGAGGCGTTCCTGAGCGGCATCCTCGCCCGGGACATCCGGTCCTGCGAGGTCGGCAACGCCCAGTACACGTGCTGGCTCGACGATCGCGGCTTCGTCATCGAGGACGGGGTCATCCTCCATCCGCGGTCGGACGAGTACCTGCTGACGTCGGCCGAGCCGAACTTCGCGTACTTCGCGGACCGCATCGGCCGGATGGCTGTCGGGATCGAGGAGGTCAGCTCGGATATCGGCACGCTCGCGCTCCAGGGCCCGCGGTCGCGGGCACTCCTCGCGAGGCTGGTCCCCCAGATGGAGCACATCCCCTACTTCGGGGTGGCCCACGGCGAGATCGGCGGGGCGGCGGTCACGGTCAGCCGGACCGGCTACAGCGGCGACCTCGGCTACGAGGTCTGGGTCGACGAGCCGGACGCCCTCCACGTCTGGGACACGATGTGGGACAGCATGGACGGCTACGGCGTCCTGCCCTTCGGGCTCGCGGCGCTCTACATGCTCCGCATCGAGGCCGGTCTGCTCCTCCTCGACGCCGACTTCGACTCGAGCCGGTTCGCCTGGAACGACGCCCACCGCTCGACGCCGATCGAGCTGGGCTGGGCGTGGATGTTCCGGGACCTCAAGAACGACGACCGCGCCTTCATCGGCCGCAAGGCGCTCGAGCACGAGATCGCGAACAAGACCTCGCGCTGGGCGATGCGCGGGCTCATCGTGGACTGGAAGGATTACGACCGGGTCTACAACGAGGCCGGGCTGATCCCGCCCAAGGACCACACGCCGATCGTCGAGGACTGGATGCTCTACGACGAGGACTACGAGCGCGTCGGGTACGCGACGAGCTTCATGTACTCGCCGATGCTCCAGCGCCACATCGCCATCGCGAGGGTCCGACCGGACTTCGCGGCGTTCGGCACCAAGGTGGACCTGGAGTTCACCGTCGACCACCATTACGAGCGGGTCGCAGCGCATGTCGCCCGGCTGCCGCTCTACAACCCAGAGCGAAAGACGGCCTGAGATGACGATGACTGCCCCGAAGACCAAGTCCGCCGGCAAGGCCAAGTCGCCCGCGAAGGGCGCCGGCAAGGCCGACCGGTCCACCTCGACCCGCTCGACGAAGTCGACGTCGAAGGCCGACCGCACCTACGACGCCATCGTCGTCGGGGGCGGGCACAACGGCCTCGTCAACGGCGCCTATCTCGCCAAGGCCGGGCTCAAGACGCTGATCATCGAGCGCCGCCACCTCGTCGGTGGTGCGGCGATCACCGAGGAACTCCGGCCCGGCTTCTGGTTCACGACGTTCTCGTACGCCCTGAGCCTGCTGCGACCCGAGATCATCCACGACCTCGAGCTGACCAAGCACGGCTTCATGCCGCTGCTGATGTCGTCGACGTTCGCGCCCGACGGTGAGGGCGACTACCTCCTGATGGGCCAGGACCACGGCGAGAACCTGAAGGAGATCGCTCGGCACTCGAAGCACGATGCCGACGCGTACGACCAGTACAGCCACGACATGGAGATGGTCTGCCAGGCCATCAAGCCGTTGATGGACATGGTCCCGCCCGACATCTTCAGCGACGACCCCGAGGAGCTGATCGCGCTGGCATCGCTCGGTTCGCGCTTCAAGAAGCTCGACAAGCGGGTGCTCCACAACGCGGTCCGGCTGCTGACCGGCAGCGCGGCCGACTTCCTCGACGACTACTTCGAGGACCCGCTCCTCAAGGGGTATCTCGCCTCGTCGAGCATCATCGGCACGAAGGTCGGCCCGCGCTCGCAGGGCTCCGGTCTCGTCCTGCTGTACCACTCGATCGGCGAGCACGACGGCGAGTTCGGCGCGTGGGCCTTCCACAAGAAGGGCAACGGCGGCTTCACGCAGGTGCTCAAGCGAGCGGCGGAGTCGTTCGGCGCCGAGATCGTCCTCGAGTCCCCGGTGGACTCGGTCATCACGAAGGACGGCCGCGCGACCGGCGTCGCGCTCAAGGACGGCACCGAGTACTACGCCGACACCGTCGTCAGCGCTCTCGACCCGCGCCGCACCTTCCTCGAGCTGGTCAACCCGCGGGAACTCCCCGACGACCTCGTCGAGAACATCCAGCGCTTCCGGTTCCAGGGCACGTCGTCGAAGGTCAACTTCGCGCTCGACGGGCTGCCGCAGTACGGCGACCTCGACGGCAGCCAGTTCCGCGGCTTCACGAACATCGGGCCGTCGATGGACTACCTCGAGCACGCCTACGACGACGCCAAGTACGGCTGGTACAGCCAGAACCCGTACATCGACATGGCGATCCAGTCGACGATCGACGCCGACATGGCGCCTCCCGGCAAGCACGTCCTGTCGTGCTTCATCCAGTACACGCCGTACCAGCTGCGCGAGAGCGACTGGGACACCGAGAAGGACAACCTCGGCGACACCGTGCAGCGGACGCTCGAGAAGTTCTTCCCGGGCTTCGGCAACCTGGTCTTGCAGCGCGAGGTGGTCACGCCGCTCCACATCGAGCGGACCGTGGGCCTGAGCGAGGGCAACATCTTCGCGGGTGAGTTCTTCGCCCCGCAGATGTTCTTCTTCCGCCCGGCCCCCGGCTGGTCGCAGTACCGGACCCCGATCGACGGCTACTACCAGTGCGGCTCCGGCACGCACCCCGGTGGTTGCGTGATGGGCGCACCGGGCAAGCTGGCCGCCGGCCAGATCCTCAAGGACCGCGCCAAGGCGAAGCGCCTCGCCTGAGCGTCCCGTCGAGGCCGGACACAGTTCGAGGGCGGCTCGCCAGGCGAGCCGCCCTCGATGCTCCCGCGGAACGGGCTACTTGATGGGCTCGCCGTCGGCCCCGACGACGAACCAGATCCCACCGACCCCCTGGCCGTTGGTATCACCGGCGGCCTTGTCGGCGGCGAAGAAGTAGAGCGGGTACTCGCCGGCCTTGACCTGGTTCCCGCCGTCGGTGCGGGCCACGGTCGCGACCGCGGCGGTGACGCCGTCACCCGCTGACGCCGACCCGGTCACCGTGTAGGCGGGCCAGTTCGTCGCGCAGTCCTTGTAGCAGGACGGCGTGCCGCCCTGGTCCTTCATGAACATGTAGAGCGTCTTGCCGCTCGGGTCCGTGAGGATCTTGCCGAGCGCCGAGTCCGCGAGGACCACGGTCGCGCCGGTCGCCGGGGCCGCACTCGGCGCCGCGGCCGACGGGGCTGCCGCGCTGGGGGCCGCCGCGGACGGGGCTGTGGTCGCGCCCGAGCTCGAGCAGGCGGCGATGACGGCCGTCAGGCCGATGGCGAGGGCGATGAGTCGTGCGTGTGTCCGCATCCCGATGGTTCCTCCTGGTGGTTGGCCGTCCCACCCCCGACTACGCTCGGTCGGGTCCCATCGGTTTCCGGCGGTCGCGCGGACCGCGCTCAGTCGAGCGTGACGCGCTCGTGCCAGTGCGGGACGTGCGTCGCGAACCCGAGGTCGCGCACCTTCGGCTCCAGGGCGATCTGCGCCTCGGGATCGCCGTGGACGAGGAACACGCGGCGCGGATAGCCGGCGTCACCGGGGTGCTTGCCCGCCGAGAACGAACGCAGCCAGTCGAGCAGCTCGCTCTCGTCGGCGTGCGCCGAGAACCCGCTGATCGAGCGGATCTGGCAGCGAACGGCGCGAGCCTGGCCGTCGAGCTTCACCGTCTTCGCGCCGGCCTGGAGGTGCGAGCCGAGGGTCCCCTCCCCCTGGTAGCCGACGAAGAGGATCGTGGCCGCCGGGTCGTCGATGAGGTTGCGCAGATGGCCGACGACGCGGCCGCCGGTCAGCATCCCGTTCGAGGCCACGATCATGTACGGCCGCGGCGCCCGGGCGATCGCCTGCGATTCCTTCACGTTCTGCGTGATGATCTGGTTCGGGTAGTCGAGCGGCGTCGCCCCGTCCCGCAGGAGCTTCGCGGTCTCCTCGTCGTAGTAGTCCGGGTGGTGCCGGTAGATGTCGGAGGCCTTCGAGGCCATCGGCGAGTCGAGGTAGAGCGGGAGCAGCGGGATCTCGCCGCGCTCGATGAGCCGGTCGAGTTCCCAGACCACCTCCTGCGTCCGCCCGATCGCGAACGAGGGCACCAGCAGCACGCCGTCCGCGGCCGCGACCATCCGGATCGTCTCGGCGAGGACGCGGATCGACTCGGCCTCGGGCTCGTGCTCGCGTCCGCCGTACGTGGACTCGACGAGGACGTAGTCCGCGGCCGGCATCGGCGTCGGATCGCGCAGGATCGGGGTCCCCGGGCGACCGAGATCCCCGGAGAACACGATGACCCGCTCCTCCCCGCCGGGCTGGTCCACGACTCGCAGCCGGATGATCGCCGAGCCCAGGATGTGACCGGCGTCCACGAACAGCGCGTGGATCCCGGGGGCGACCTCGACCTCCTCGCCATAGCCGACGGGCCGGAACGACGCGAGCGACGCCTCGGCGTCCTTGGCCGTGTACAACGGCTCGTCGAGGTCGATCTGGAGCTCCGGGGGTTGGGCGCGCAGGTCTGCCTCGGGATCGCGCGGCCAGGTGGCGGGCGCGCTCGGATCGCGGGCCGGCTCCACGGTCGTCTCGACGTGCTGGCCGCCCTCGGCGTCACCCTCCGCGGCCAGCGCGATCGCCGCGGCGTACTCGTCGGCCTCCTTGCGGTCGTCGGCGGCGACCTGGTCCGGATGCCGCTTCTCCCAGCGGGCCTCGCGCTTCGCGAACTCCTCGTGGAGCTTGCCCGAGTCCAGGAGCACCAACCCCGCGAGTTCGATCGTGCCGGCCGTCGCGTGGATCGGCCCGGTGTAGCCAGCCTTCACGAGCAGCGGCAACAGCCCGCAGTGGTCCAGGTGCGCGTGGGTCAGGAGGACGGCATCGAGCGTCGCCGGGTCGAAGGCGAACGGGACCCGGTTCCGGATCGACTCGTTCGGGGATCCCTGGAACATCCCGCAGTCGATGAGCACCCTGGCCTGACCGGTCTCGAGCAGGTACTGCGACCCGGTCACGGTGGTCGCACCGCCGAGGAAGTGGAGGTCCATGCCGCGCATGGTGACAGGGCAACGCGTCGGGCGCCGGGTAGCATCGCGTCATGCAGCAGAGCCACGCATCGTTCGAGCGGCTCGAGGCCGACTGGCTGGCGCTGCGGCGCAGCTTCGAGGCGCGGATCGTGAACGAGCACCGCGGCCTGCCGGTCGAGGACGACTATCCCGGACGGCGGCGCGCGTTCGACGCGGGCGCTCGGCGGCATCGACCCCGATGGCCTCGACGACGAGGAGCGAGCCGGCCTTGCCTGCATCCGGTCGGCGCTCACGTTCTTCGACGAATGGCAGCCGATCGACGGCGCCGCCCAGGCCGAGTCCGGGCCGCTGGAGTCGCCCGTGATGGCCGCGCTCCGGGCCGCCACGCTCGAGGCCTACGCGACCGCCTCGAGCTCGATCGAGGTCGGCGGCGAGACCGTCGACCGCCTGTCCGCGTTCGCGCGCCTGACCGTCGTCCCCGACGCGGCCGAGCGCCGGGCCATCTTCGAGGCGATGGCGCCGACGTGGCGATCCATCGACGGCGACGGCCGGGCGATGAGCCCGTACCGCCAGCTCGTCACGGCGTCCGCGGAGCGGTTCGCGCGGGACGGCTCGGTCATCGACGCGAACACGGCCGTCCTCGGGATCGCGCCGGCGGCACTCGAGCCGATGCTGCACCGCATCCTCGCCGCGGGGCGGCCGGTCATCGCGTCGGTCGCCGGCGTCCGGGCCGGGCAGCGGGTCGAGCCCTGGGACTACCGCTACGTCACCGGCGCGGCCGACCGCCGGTTGCTGGCCGAGATCCCGGTCGAGCGCCTCCGGACCATCAACGACGCCCATCTCCGGGCACTGGGCGCCGACCCGGAGGTCCTGCGGATCGGCTACGACATCCGGCCGCGCCCGGGTCGTCCGCTCATCCCGGTGGCCTTCGCGACCGGCGGCGAGCCCGGTCCGTGGGTGTTCGCGACCTACTCCGACGGTGGCCTCGGCAATCTGCTGGAGCTGCTCCACGAGAGCGGGCACGCCCTCCACTACGCGGCGATCCGGACGCGACCGGCTTTCGGCGAAGCCCCGGCGGACTTCGCGGCGTTCTTCGAGGCCATCGCCGACGTCGTCGGCTGGGACGCCGACGAGCCCGCGTTCCAGGCGCACCATCTCGGGACGAGCGTCGAGCCCGCCGTCGCGGTGGTGTCCCGCTACGGCAGCGTGCTGCTCGATGTCTGCTGGGCCCTCTTCGAGATCGAGCTGCACCGCGCCCCCGGTCGGCGGCCGAACGACGTCTGGGCGGAGATCGTCGCGGACGGACTCGGCATCGAGCCGCATCCCGAGTGGTCGTGGTGGGCGGTCCGCGGCCAGCTGGTCGAGAACCCCGGCTACCTCGCGAACTACGGCCTGTCGGCGATCACGGCGGCCGCCCTTCGGGCACGGATCCGCGAGGTCCGCGGCGACTGGTCCACGGGCGACCCGGGCTGGTACGCCTTCGTGTCGGAACGCCTGCTGCGTTACGGCGGCGAGCGGGCGCCGGCGTCGCTCATCGCGGACCTGCTCGGTGGGCCGCTCACCGAAGAGCCGCTCCTCGCGGACCTGGCCCGAGCCGGCTGACCGTCGGGCGACCCCCGGCCGCGACCCGCGATACGATCGTGCGGCTGATCCGTACGGTCCCTGAGAGCGAGGTCACGTGAAGAAGATCGGGTTCCTGTCCTTCGGGCACTGGTCGGAGGCGCCGTACTCGCAGGTGCGCTCCGGGGCGGACGCGCTCGTGCAGTCCATCGAACTCGCGGTCGCGGCCGAGGCGCTCGGCGCGGACGGCGCCTACTTCCGCGTCCATCACTTCGCCCGACAGCTCGCCTCGCCATTCCCGCTCCTGGCCGCCGTCGGGGCCCGGACCAGCCGCATCGAGATCGGCACGGCCGTCATCGACATGCGCTACGAGAACCCGTTCTACATGGCCGAGGACGCCGGGGCGGCAGACCTGATCGCGGGCGGCCGGCTCCAGCTGGGGATCAGCCGCGGCTCACCCGAGCAGGTCATCGACGGGTTCCGCTTCTTCGGCTACGTGCCGCCCGAGGGCGAGACCGACGCCGACATGGCGCGTCGGCACGCCCAGGTCTTCCTCGATCTGCTGCGCGGCGACGGGTTCGCCCCGCCGAACCCGCGACCGATGTTCGCCAACCCGCCCGGGCTGCTCCGCCTGGAGCCCTACTCGGCGGGCCTGCGCGAGCGGATCTGGTGGGGCGCCGCGACCGACGCGACGGCGGTCTGGGCCGCGGAGCTCGGCATGAACCTGCAGAGCTCGACCCTCAAGTTCGACGAGAGTGGCGAGCCGCTGCACATCCAGCAGCGCAAGCAGATCGAGGCCTACCGCGCGGCGTGGAAGGCCGCGGGGCACGAGCGAGAGCCCCGGGTCTCGGTCAGCCGCAGCATCTTCGCCCTCGTCGACGATCGCGACCGGGCGTACTTCGGCCACGAGACCAACGACCAGGACTCGATCGGGTACCTGGACGCCCAGACGCGGGCCGTCTTCGGGCGCTCGTACGCGGCCGAACCGGACGTGCTGGTCAAGCAGCTCGCCGACGACGAGGCCATCCAGGCTGCCGACACGCTCCTGCTGACGGTGCCGAACCAGCTCGGCGTGGACTACAACGCCCACGCCATCGAGAGCATCCTGCGCTACGTGGCGCCCGACCTGGGCTGGCGCTGAACCGCGCGCGCCGAGCGGCCGAGGCGGGCCGTCTAGATCCGGATCAGCACCATCGCGTCGACCGCGACCGCGAGGAACAGCAGGGACAGGTAGCTGATCGAGTACTTGTAGAGCGCGATCGCGCCGGCCGTGGAGGCCTCCTCGGACGCGCCGCGGCGCCACAGGCGATACGCCTGCCACAGGAAGATCGCCCCGAGCACGACCGCGGCCACGAGATAGATCGCGCCCATCCGTGCGACGGCCCACAGGATCAGCGAGATCGCGACCATCAGGATCGTGTACAGCCCGATCTGCCGCGTGGTCTCGGGGATGCCCTTGCACCACCGGGAGCATCGGCACGCCGGCCGCGGCGTAGTCCTTGCGGATCCGCAGGGACAGCGCCCAGAAGTGCGGCGGCGTCCAGTAGAAGACGAGCGCGAACAGGAGGAGTGCCGGGATGCCGACGTTGCCGGTCACCGCGGCCCACCCGATGACCGGCGGGAGCGCCCCGGCCGCGCCGCCGATGACGATGTTCTGCGGCGTCGAGCGCTTGAGCCAGATCGTGTAGACGACGACGTAGAACGCGATCGCGAGGAGTGTCAGGAAGGCCGCCGTGAGATTGACGAAGTACGCCATCAGCGCCACCGAGATCACCCCGAGCGCCAGCCCGAAGACGACCGCCCGCTCTGGCTCCACCTGGTGCGCGGGGAGCGGCCGGCGCCGCGTCCGGGTCATCAGCAGGTCGATGTCGCGATCGATGTAGCAGTTGATCGCGTTCGCGCTCCCCGCGGCGAGCGTGCCGCAGACCATCGTCCAGAACACGACCACGCCCCAGTCGGCGATCTGGATGCCGGGGACCTCGCGCGTGGCGAGCACCATCGCGGGAACGGTGGTGACCAGCAGCAGCTCGATGATCCGCGGCTTCGTCAGCGCGATGTAGGCACGGATGGTGTCGCCGCGAGTCCGCTCGCCGGGCGGCGTCGTCCGGTCCTCGGCGCCCACCCCGGTCGCACCCGCGCCGGCGTTGACGCGCGCCTCGTAGTACGCCGCGACCGTCAGGGCCGCCATAAGGGCCCAGATGACCGCGCCGAGCGCCAGGTGCAGGGTCTGCGTCCACTCCGCGAGTCGTGTCAGCACCTGGGCGCCACCGACGAAGACCTGCACGAGGTACAGCACCGCGGCCCACGTCGCGAGCCGGATGAGGACCGGGTGATCGCGCTGGGTCCGCCTCGCGACGATGGCGATGACCAGCACGATGAGCCCGACGATCGCCGCGACCCAGCGGTGGAGGACGTGCGCCGAGGTCAGGTCCGTGACCGGCGGGACAAGGGTGCCGCCCATGAGCGGCCAGTCCGGGAAGATCAACGCGGCGTTGGTGGCGGTGACGTGCGACCCGAACATCAGGAGCGCGAAGGTGGCGACCGCGCCGAAGGCCGAGAGCAGCGTGAACCGCTGACTGGCGCCGCGACCGCCGATCCGGGCCGGGTAGCCGGAACGGACCGTGACATAGACCAGGACCCCGACCAGCGTCATCGCCGATGCCAGGTGCGCCGTGACCGACTCGCCGGAGTTGCCGAGGCGCACGGTCTCGCGGCCGAGCCACGCCTGGAAGCCCACCAGGAACACGGCCGCGATCGACGGCCACAGGATGGAGCGGCGGTCGCGCAGGTCACGGATCGCGAGGATGGCGAGGCCGAGGACCTCGAAGCCCACGATGACCGCCACCGTCCGGTGGACCCACTCGATCCAGGCCTTGGTGTCGTCGAGCGGCGGGACCACCTGGCCGTGGCAGAGCGGCCAGTCGGGGCAGCCGAGCCCCGAATCGGTGGCTCGCACGACGACACCGATCGTGACCAACGCAAGGGTGGTCACGAGGGTCGCCAGGGCAAGGCGCTGGAAGCGGGACACGAGGCGGCCATTCTATCGCGCCGACGGCGCTTCCCCGCCCATCGCGCTACCCTTGCCGGCGATGCGTCCCCACCGTCTGCTGCTGGCCCTGGCCTCGGTCGCCCTCGTCGTCGCGGCGTGCGGCTCGAGCACCGCGCCGAGCCCGTCGGCGGCCACGGCCTCGGGCTCGGCGAACGCCCGCTGTGCGACCTCGCCGGAGCCGTCGTCGATGGACGGCTGGTCGGGCACCCAGCAGACGCCGACGGTCTTCCCGCTGCTGATCTCCGACCACATCACCTGCGGGCCGGCGCGGATCCTCCTGTCGCTGCTCGACTCGAAGAATGTCCCGGTCGCGGCGCCCGATCGCCCGCTGTCGGTGGCGTTCTACGACCTGGCGAAGGACCCGAACACCCCGGTCTCCACGGTCGACGGCACGTTCACCTGGGCCATCGAGGGCCAGCGCGGCCTCTACATCCTCGACGCGGACCTGCCGACCGCCGGGATCTGGGGCGCCGAGATCCACACGCAGGCGCCGGGCGGCCCGCCCGAGACCATCCGCGCGACGCTCCAGGTCCTCGACAATTCGTCGGTGGTGAAGGTGGGCGACACGGCGCCCGCGAACCCGACGCCGACGCTCGCGGACGTGGGCGGTGACGTGACGAAGATCTCCACCGACACGACCCCGGACAAGGCGTTCTACGAGACCTCGGTCGCCGACGCGCTCGCCGCGCACAAGCCGTTCATGCTGGTCTTCGCGACGCCCAAGTTCTGCACGAGCGCCCAGTGCGGCCCCACGCTCGACCGCCTCAAGCCGCTGGCCGCGGCGAACCCCGGTGTGACCTTCATCAACGTCGAGCCGTACCAGCTCCACGACGTCGACGGCCAGCTCCAGCCGGTCCTCGACGCCAACGGGGCGCTCCAGGCCACGGATGTCACGAACGCCTGGGGCCTGTGGACGGAGCCGTGGATCTTCGCGGTGGACGGCAAGGGCGTCGTCCAGGGGTCCTACGAGCTCATCGCCACCGACGACGAGATCCAGCACGCGATCGACACGATCACGTCCGGGAGCTGACGGGCCCTACGGCGCGGGTTCGTCCTCGAGGAAGATCGCCTGGTCGACCCCGTCCACCGTCCGGTAGTAGACGCGGACCGGCGATGCCGTCGTCATGTGCTCGCTCAAGTGCCCGGGCGGGAAGGCGACCCCGTTCTCGAGCTTGGTGAGCCCGAACGTGCGGACGCCGCCGCCGCTCGCGATCCGCAGGTCGAAGCTCCGGACGTCGGTCAGGGTCCGAGCATCCACGGCGACCACGACCCCGTCCGCGAACGACGCGTCCGACGGCGGGGACGGCGCCGCCCCGCTCCCGCCCAGCAGCAGGGCCGCGCCGCCGGTGAGCGCGATGACGACGACGAGGATGACCGCGAAGACGTTCCTGGTCCGCCGGTCCACGGATCAGGCGCCGGTCCCGCTGCTGCCGGGGGCGTGGAGCGGGGTGCCGTCCGCGCACCGCGGGCACGTCGCTGCGCCCGGCTCATACGTCGGCAGGTCGAGCTGCCACAGCGAGCGCAGGGGGTAGACCCGGCCGGTCGTCGGCGACGTGAGCGTGGGCCGCCCCCCGCCGCGGTCCACGAGGACCGCGCACTCGATGATCTCGCCGCCCATGGCCTCGACCGCGGGGATCATCGCGAGCAGCGAGCCACCCGTGGTGAGGATGTCGTCGACGAGCAGGACGCGCTCGCCGGGCTCGATCCGGAAGCCGCGCCGGAACGCCCGACGGGTCGTGCCGTCGTCATCGTGGACCTCTTCGGCGAACAGGCTGCGGACACCGAGCTGTCGCGCGGTCTCGAAGGCGAGGATCACGCCGCCGGTCGTCGGCCCGGCCACGAGGTCCGCCATCGGGGCGCCGTCGTGGTCCCGCACGGCCTCGGCCCAGAAGGTGCAGAGCTCACTGGTCGCGGCCGGGTCGGAGAGGACCGCGAACTTCTCGACGTAGGCGTCGCCGTGCCGTCCGCTCTTGAGCTGGAAATGGCCCTCGCGGAACGCGCCCGAGGCACGGAACAGCGCCTCGGTGCGCATCGCGATCGCGGTGCGCGCGGCGGCATCGATGGCCGGTCGGACGGTGGTCACCCGGTCAGTCTACCGGGCGGACCCGGTCGTGACCGGCGGGCGAGCCGTGCCGTCGGCGGACTAGACGATCGGCGGTCCCGCCGGGCTCAGAGTCGACCGAGCACGAGCTTCGTCAGCGCGTAGCGTTCCCCCGTGATGACGGTCGGGTCGTAGATCTCGCCGAAGATGGTCGTGGTGACCATCTCGTTGTCGTCGCCGAGGTCGACATGGATGGCCCCAAGGCCGATCCATGCCTCGGAGCCGAGGCCATCGACCTGGTCTACGGCGACACCCATGGCCTGCTTCTCCTCGGCGTAGCCGATCCATCCCTCGTCGAAGGTGATGCTGACGATCTGCGGGGTCGTGGCGGCGTAGTCCTTGAGGAGCCCATTGCCGTTCGTGACCGAGAACGAGCACGAGTTGTCCTCGTCGTCGTCGTTCGGGACCGGCTCGACGGTGCCGCCGAAGATCCCCTGGACGTCGGCCTCGGTGACCACGGAGCACGCGTCATCCGGTGGCGTCCGGCTGCCCGACGAGCCCGAACCGCCATCGGACGAGGCGGCGCTCGCGGGCGCCCCGGACGGGGCGCTGGACGACGAGATCGACGGCCCCGACGAGGCACCGCCGCCGCCGCCGCCGATCGCCTTGGCCGTCGGGGTGGGGCTCACCACGACGCCACCGCCGCCGCCGCCCCCGCTGGCGCACGCCGCGACCAGGATCGGGATCACGAGGAGGACGGCGCGGATCGCCGAGGGCCGGTAGGGTCGGATCTTGGACACGTGGGCCTCGCGTCGAGATGGAGCGACCTGTCGCGCGGATGATACCGCCCTGTCCGCAGCCCGCGAGGGGACCCGACACGGTCAGGGACGGTACTCGACCCCCTTGGACGACGGCGTCGACGGGCGGCGCGGCAGGGCCGTCCCGATGAACGGCCGGTAGGACGGATGGCCGGCGCGCCGGCACGCGTCCGCCAGCTCGTCGACCAGGCGCACGGGCAACGTCGGGTCCGCGAAGATCGCGGTGCCCACCTGGACCGCCACCGCTCCGACCGCCAGGAAGTCCAGGACGTCGGCGAGGTCGGTGACGCCGCCGATCGCGACCACCGGGATCTTCACCGCCTGCGCCGCCTCGTAGACGATCCGGAGCGCGACGGGCTTGACCGCCGGCCCCGACAGCCCGCCGTAGACGTTGCCGAGCAGCGGTCGGGCGCGGTCCGGCGCCACCGCGATCCCGGAGAGCGTGTTGATGGCCGTGAGGGCGTCCGCGCCGGCGTCCGCGATGGCCCGCGCGATCGGCCGGATGTCGGCGACATTCGGGGACAGCTTGACGAGGAGCGGCAGATCGGTGGCGCGGCGGACGGCCGCGGTGACCTCGCCGGCGGCGCCGGCATCGATGGCGAACTGGAGGCCGCCCTTCCCCACGTTCGGGCACGAGATGTTGAGCTCGATGCCGGCGATGCCCGGCACGCCGTCGAGCCTCCGCGCCACCTCCACGTAGTCCTCGACGGACTCGCCGGCGACGTTGACGATCACCGGCACCCGCCAGCCGGTCCAGGTCTCGGCGTACTTCTCGATGACCGCGTCCACCCCGGGGTTCTGGAGCCCGATCGAGTTGAGCATGCCGCCGGGGGTCTCGGTGACCCTGGGCGTGGGGTTGCCGATCCGCGGCCGCAGCGTCGTGCCCTTGCAGCAGATGGCACCGAGCCGGTCGACCTCGACCACGTCGCCGTACTCCACGCCATACCCGAACGTGCCGGACGCGACGAGGATCGGGTTCGGCAGGACCAGGCCGCGACCGAGGTCGACGGTCAGGTCGACCGCGGCTCCGGCCGCCATGGGCTCGGGACGCGCTGGCGGCCTCGTCGTCGAGGGCGAGCCGGACGGTGCCGGTCGCGACGGCGTGGCCGGCGTGATCGCCCCCTGGGTGCGGCGCGGCGTCGGCGTCCGGTGGGACCCGGCCGGGCGACCCGTGCTGGTCACGACCCGCCGCTTCGGCTTCATCGGGTCGCTCGCCGCCAGGCGAAGGCCGTCAGGAAGACCCACGCGACGATCCCGATGATGAGGGCCCACTCGAGCGTCGGGACGATCCAGAACGCCCGCCGCTCGTCCGGTGCCGCCAGCCCGTCGCCCGTCAGGAGGCCCTCGGTCTGGAGCGAGACGAGGAAGCCGACGAACGCGACGACCGTGGCGGCCCCGATGGCCGCGAGCCAGCGCGGGAACCGCGGATCGGGATGGCGGACGAAGTCGATCGAGGCCAGCCCCACCACGATCCACCCGAGGTTGAAGAACGTCAGCGCGACGAGGGCGTGCTTGTCGAGCTCGTTCATCGGGAAGATGCCGACCCCGGTGCCGGCGACGCCGGCGGCGACGCCGAGGACCCCGTAGACGTACCGCAGTCGGCCGGTGCCGGTCACGGCGAGGCCGACCATGAAGACCGCGAACAGCAGCCCGCCGATGACCAGGCCGAGGTTGAAGACGGGCGCGAGCGCCGAGACGCCACGCTCCCCGAGCTCGCTGACCCAGTGGCTGAACGTGCTGTACGGCTCGCCCTCCGTGCCGCTGTACCGGAGCGCCGTGACCACCGAGCCGAGCGTGAGGATCGCGCCGCCGACGAGCCCGGCCCAGATCGCGGCGAGGTCAAGGGTCGTGCGCGGCGCACGCGTCAGCCCCACGCGCCCTCCCAGACCAGTTCCTCGGCCGCGAAGACCGGCCCCTCGCGGCACACGCGCTGCGGGGTGCCCGTGACGCTCATCACGACGCAGCCCAGGCAGGCACCGACCGCGCAGCCCATGTTCTGCTCCATCGAGACCTGGAGGTAGGCCTTGCGACGGGCGGCGGGTGAGCCGATCGGGTCGCCCTTGCCGGCCCCGCGCTTGCGTCCCAGCTTCGCGACGCCGAGCCGGTCACGTCGACCGGCGGCCTGTCGGGCGAGCGCGGCGAGCATCGGTGCCGGGCCGCACGAGAACGCCTGGTCGGCCCATGCCTCGTAGTGCGGCACCAGCTCCGTCACGAAGCCGTGGTGGCCCAGCGATCCGTCATCGGTCGCGACGATGTACTCGACCTCGTCGGGGAGCAGGCTCGACGGATAGACCTCGCGCGCCGAGGCCGCCCCGAACAGCATCGTGACCTGGCGGCCGTCGCGGATCGCCTCATCGGCGAGCATCCGGACGCCGGCCATGCCCAACCCGCCGGCGATCAGGAGCAGGTGCTGGCTGCGCGGATCGACCTCGAACGGCCGGCCGAGCGGCCCGAGCATGTCCACCGTGTCGCCGGGGCGCAGGCGCCGGAACCACTCGGTGCCACGCCCGATCACCCGGAAGTGGATCGTCACGATGCCGGTGGCGGCGTCGGTGGTGTTCAGCGAGAACGGCCGGCGCAGCACCATCCCGGAGAAGTCGCCGGCCCGGACGTGGACGAACTGGCCGGCTCTCGAACCGGTCGCGATCTCCGGGGCATGGAACGCCTGGAGCCACTGGCCCGGCAGGATCTCCCGACTCTCGACCAGCTCCGCCGCCGCGAGGCGCATGCTCACGCGGTCGGCTCGCCCTCCGCCTCGTCGGCGGCCGCGTCGCGCGCGAGTTCCGGGGCCACGGTCGGGTACGCCTCGGCCAGCGAGTCCGCGAGGTCGCCGAAGACGTCGGTCGGGTCGTAGAACTCCACCAGCTCGTCGGCGCTCGTCAGGGTGCGCCACTCGCCGTCGGCATCCTCGGGGATGACCTCGGCGCGGAACGTGCCCTGGGCCGTGAGGCTCAGCCGCTCGTCGTCGTCGTCCACGATGATCAGCTCGCCGACGACGCCGCTCAGCCCGGTCGCGGCCGCCTCGAACTCCTCGAGGAGGCGCGCCTCGCTGCGCTGGCTCCGCTCCTGGTACTCGAGCGCGAGGTCGTAGAGGCGATGGGCGGCGGCCTCGTCGTCGTCCGCATCGAGTGGCACGGTCTGCCCGGCGGCCCACGAGTCGGCGGCGGCGGCGTACGGGTCCTCGCCGCCACTCAGGACCACGGTCTCCTCGGGCGCGATCCCGGCCGCGTCGAGGACGTCGCCCTCGGCGGTCGGCTCGGCCGTCATGCCGGCCGCCTCGCGGGCGGCTTCCGTGAACGCGGCGTAGATGTCAGCCGGGTTGTAGAGCTCGACGAGCTCGGACGCGTGCTCGATGACCTCGGTCTCGCTGACCCATTCGCCGGTCGCGTCGTCGAGGTAGCGGCTGCGGCTGCGGAACGTGAGGTCGGGCGCGATCGAGAGGTAGTCCGGCTCCTCGTCGATGAGGGTCAGGCCGCCGATGACCGCGATCCGCTCCTTGTGGCGGTCGAGGAACTTGCGCAGCTGTTCGGTCGCCTGGACCAGGGCGTCGGAACGTTCGAGCGCGGCATCGGCCGCCAGCTCACCGAGCAGGTCGTTGTGGCCGTCCATGGTCGTTCTCCCGTTCGGCTCGTCGCCTTGTGGTCGTGCGTCGCGTCGCATGCTCATCGGATGCTCCTTGGGTCAGGGATGGTATTCGAGGTCGGGTCCCATCCGTTCACGCAGGAACATCGAGTGATGGCGCTCGAAGATCCATTCGCCGGCCCGATGGCCGAGCGCGCGCGTGGCTTCGTCCTTTTCCAGCTTGTCGAGGGTGGCGTAGTCCGGCAGGTCGAGCAGGATCACGTTGTCGAAGTCCCAGCCGTGCGCGACGTTGTACCAGCCGATGAACTTGATGCCGAACCGCTCCTCGTAGTCCTTCACCTGCTTGGGGAAGATCGTGCGCATGAAGAACTTGAAGAACGGGTCGCGGCCGCGGCGGACGGAGAAGTAGGTCGCGAGCACGGGCACGGCGGGCGATCCTCCTCGGCGAACGATCCGGGCGAACGGTCCGGGCCGGCTCGCGCCGTCCCGAGGCCTATTGTCGCACGGGGCCCCCATCGTCCGAGTCCGGGACCGCATCGGGTACCGCTCCTCCCGTGGCCGGCGCCTCCGCATCGGCCGCCTCTCCGGTGCGGGCCTCGTCCTCGAGCTCGCCGACGGTCCGGGTCTCGCTCGCGAGCGGTCGGCGTCGTCCGCGGCGGTCGGCGGACACGAGCCGGAGCAGGAAGATGATCGTCTGCCCGGTCAGGAGGAGCAGCAGGATCACGGCGAACAGCAGGGCGGCGCTCGTCCACGCCGGCCACTCCCAGACGACGCTGAGCGGCGTGAGGATGATGAACACGACGAGGACGACGAGCTGGAACCGGAAGCAGCCGAGGCCGGGACCGCGCTCGGCGGCCAGCTCCTCGCCCTTGTACTGGACGGGTCCGGTCGGGCGGGGCCGGCGCGGCGGGGTCGGGTCGGCGGCGGGGTCCGGGGCGTCGGTGGGCGACGGGTCGGTCGACCCGGTCGGCGGTACGTCGGTCACGAGGGGCAACGATACGGGAGCGCCGCCGGATCCGCCTGTCGCGTGTCGCCTACTCGGCGGCTCGCGGCTCCGTCGCCAGGCCCTCCACCACTTCGACGTTGGGCAGCGCCCGCAGGATCGCGGGCGTCGAGACCACCTTCCACGACCGCGACCCGCCGCCCAGCACGATGCGATCCCGCGCCATGACCCGCGAATCGACCCAGACGGGAAGGTCCGGCGGCAGGCCGAAGACGGTGACGCCGCCCATCTGCATGCCCGTGAGCGCGGCCGTGTCGTCGGCCGGGGCGAACGACGCCTTCCGCGTCCCGAGCCGGTCACGGACGACCCGGTTCACGTCGAGCCGGAACGGGGCGAGCGTCACGCACGCGGCGTATCGCGGCGGATCGGCCTTGCCGATCACGACGATCGTGTTGGCCGAGTCCATCGGATCGAACCCGTACGCCTCGCAGAAGGCCGCCGTGTCGGCGAGGGCCGGATCGCACGGGAAGAGCTCGTACGGCACGCCCAACGGGCGAGCGCCGCACTCCAGGCGGGCGCGACCGGCCGCATCGTGATCGTCCATGGCGCGAAGGGTAGCCGCTACCATCGAGCGGCGATGACCGACCGGCCGCCCATCCAGCACCCGACCGTCCCGCCCGACATCGACGCCTACCTCACGAGGTTCGACTGGCACCCCGAACCCGAGCTGGTCGGCTATCGCGAGGAGGCGAGCGTCCCGCGAGTCCATGCATCGGCTCGGCGAGGCCACCTGGGCGGCGGCGCTGGACTTCCTGTACGAGCGGGCCACGGATCGGGCGATGGGCGACGCGGCGTCGTACGACGACCTTCGCCGGTCGTACTTCGGGCCGACCGGGGTCGCCGTCCACCGCCCCCGACGCTCCGACGCCCTCGGCCGACATCCTCGCGGAGTTCCGCGACCGGATCGCCGGCGGCCAGATGGCGGCGCAGCATCCGCGCCAGTTCGGCTACTTCACCCCGCCCCCGCTCCCGATGTCGATCATGGGCGAGCTGCTCGCCCAGATGACGAACCAGGGGGTCGACGTCTGGCATGCCGGCCCGGTCGCTGCCTTCGTCGAGGAGGAGGTCGTCCGCTGGCTGTGCGACCTCATCGGCTTCGGTCCGGGCTCGTTCGGCCTGCTGACCTCGGGTGGCGTGATGGCCAACTTCATGGGCATGGCGATCGCCCGCGACCTCCATCTCGGGCGTCGGCGCGGGCTGGACCAGCCGCCGCGCGGCCGCGACCTCGAGGGGGCGCGTGTCTATGCCAGCGACCAGACGCATTTCTCCGTCGCGCGGGCCCTCGACCTCCTCGGCTTCCCGGCCGAGACCCTCGTCGTCGTCCCGTCGGATGCGGACTTCCGGCTCCGGGGCGACGCCGTCGCGCGGGCCGTGGAGCGTGACGAGGCCGCCGGTCTGACGCCGTTCGCGATCTCGGCCGTGGCCGGGTCGACGAACACGGGATCGGTCGACGCCGTGGGGGAACTGGCGGACGTCGCCGCGGCGAACGACCTGTGGCTCCACGTCGACGCGGCCTACGGCGGTGGCGCGAGGCTGTCGCGTCGCGACGCGAGCCGGGTGCCGGACCTCGAGCGCGCCGACTCGGTCACCGTGGACCCGCACAAGTGGTTCTTCCAGGCCTACGACATCGGCGGCCTGCTCGTCCGGGACGGCGATCACCTCGCGGCCACCTTCGGTGGACGGAGCCCGGAGTACTACCGGGGCGGCGAGTCGACCCCGGGCCATCACGCGGCCGACGATCACGACGCGCCGGCCCACGGCGACCAGCTGAACTTCTACCAGCTGGGTTTCGAGGGCACCCGTCGATGGCGCGCGCTCAAGCTCTGGATGTCGTGGAAGCACCTGGGCACCACCGGCTTCGGGCGCCTCATCGACGCCAACGACGACCTGGCGGCCCACCTGGCACGGCGCTGCGCCGAGGCCGACGACTTCGAGGCCGTGCCGGCCGAGCCGACCCTGTCGGTCGTTTGCTTCCGCCACCTCCCCGGGGGGCGTGCAGCCGCACTCGCCATGCCTGCGGGCGACCTGGATGCCCACCAGGACCGACTCCAACGCGCGCTCGAGGTGTCCGGCGATGGGTGGCTGACGACGACACGCTTGCGCGGAGCGACCTACCTGCGGGCCGGGATCGTGAACTACCTCTCGACCGAGGACGACATCGACCGCCTGCTCGACACGCTTCGGCGGCTCGCGACGTCGTGAGGCTCAGCGCCGAGCGTGAAGCAGGACGCCAACGTGCTCCAGGAGCTTCCACGCGACCTCTGCGTCACCCTGGACGAACGCCCGGAAGTCCGTGAGCATCATGACGAGGCAGCGGAGGTCGGTCGCGGCCGTGACCGTGGCCGTGCGGACGCGGTCCCCGATGAGCGCGACCTCGCCGAAGTAGCTCCCGGGCCCGAGCCGCGCCTGCTCCACGCCGGCGATCGTGACGACCGCCTCGCCGTCCGCGACGATGAAGAACCCCATCGCGTGATCCTCGCCCTCGCGGATCACGGTCGCGCCGGCGGCGAAGTCGCGCTCGCGGAAGTCCCGGGCCAGGCGGGTCAGTTGCCCGCGATCGAACCCGGAGAACAGCGGCACCGTCGCCAGGACATCCGCGATGGCATCCGTCATGGGATCTCGCTCCTTGTCTGGTACCCGACGTCGACGCCGGCTGACGGTCGGCACCCCGTCATGAGGCGCCGGTCGATGGGGATGACCGCGTGATCACGGTTCGGTCCGCGATGGTGTCACCGATCGCCCGTCGCTGACAAGGCGTCGGGGCGTGCGGTGGTGCTGTCGATCCGGACCGTCCGACCGTCCGCGGCCGCCTCCTCGGTCGCGAGGAGCACGTCGAGGACGTGGTAGGCGAAGGCGGCCGACGCACGTGCCGGCCGGTCATCGCGGATCGCCTCGATCATGTCGGCCAGGCCGATGCCACGACCGATGCTCCCGTCGAACCGGAGCGGGACGTCGGTCCACTCGCCGTCGATCGAGTGGCGACGGACGTGGCCGTCGAACCGATTCGGGTCGCCCAGCTCCAGCGAGCCGGCCGTCCCATGGATCTCGAGGTGCGGGGACGTGCTCGCGGCGACGTCGAACGACGCCTGGAGCCCGCCGACCGCGCCCGACGCGAAGGTGTAGGCGGCGATCACCGTCGTGGGCGCGACGACCGGGAAGCCATCACCCGCACGCGGGCCCGTGGCGATGCGACGCTCCCCGCCGGCGCCGCGCGCGACCGCCGCGACGCTGGTGATCGGCCCGAGCAGGCTGACCAGCGCCGCGACGTAGTACGGCCCCACGTCCAGGAGCGGGCCACCGCCGCGCGCGTAGAAGAACGCCGGGTTGGGGTGCCAGCGCTCGGGGCCGAGGTGGAGCACCGCGGCGCTCGCGCCCGTCGGCTCGCCGATCGCGCCCTCGTCGAGGAGCGCTCGCGCCGTCTGGAGCCCGCCACCGAGGAACGTGTCCGGTGCCCCGCCGACCCGGACGCCCGCTGCGTCCGCCGCGGCCAGGATCGCCAGCGCGTCGTCGCGGGACGTCGCGAACGGCTTCTCGGTGTACACGTGCTTGCCGGCCTCGATCGCGCCGAGGGTGACCACCGCGTGCGCGATCGGCGGCGTCAGGTTGAGCACGACCTCGATGGACGGGTCGGCGAGCAACGCGTCGACGGGCATCGCCGGGAAGCCGCCCTTGGCGGACAACGCGGCGGCACGCCCCGCGTCGAGGTCCGCGCACGCGACCAGTTCGATGGCGGGGAACCGCGCCGTCCCGGGGAGATACAGGCCGGTGACGTCGCCGCAGCCGACGATCCCGACGCGTGCGGGCCGCACCGCGGTCACGTGGCGCGACCTCGGGCGAGCCCGCGGGCGACCAGGTTGTCGTGGCTCTGCCGGGCGGCCGCCATCGGCGACCCGTCCACGTGATCGAATTCGACGATCAGCCACGCGATGCCGGGGAGGGCCTCGGCGGCGGCCACGGCCCCCGCCACGTCGACCACCCCGTCGCCGACCGGCACGTTCACGAACGCCTCGGCGCCGTACGCCCTGGTCGGCAGGACGACCCCGTCCTTGACGTGGAGCGAGACGAGCCGGTCGCCGAGCTCGGCGATCACCCGGGCCGGATCGGCACCGCCGACCGTGACCCAGAAGATGTCCAGCTGCAGGGCGACGGCCGGGTCGAGCCGGTCGAGCATCCGGCGGTACGCGGGGACCCCGTCGACCGGACGCATCTCGGCGTCATGGTTGTGGTGGGCCACGCGCAGCCCATGCTTCGCCGCGATCCGCGCGGCGGCGTTGAGCCGGTCCGCGTAGGCCTCCGTCGATGCCGCCGTCGCGAAGTCGTTCGCCGAGACGATGATCGACCGCGACCCCGAGCTCGGCCGCGGCGGCGGCGGCTCGGTCGAACGCGTCAGCGTCGCCGATGCTGGCCCAGGTGTGGGCGCTGGTCGCCGTCAGCCCGGCGTTCGCGAGCGCCCGCTCGCGCGGCCACCGGGTCCCCGCCGGGCACGTCCACGGTCTCGACGCCGGCGTAGCCGATCGCCGCGATCGCCTCGAGCCCTTCGGGGTCGAGACCCAGGCCGGCGCCGCCGAACCGCGCGGGATCGCGGAACGTGTAGAGCTGGACGGCGAGGGGTTTGGGCATGTCAGTCCGCCGGACCGGCCGGCGCGGATCCGCGCGACCGTGCGGCGAGGCGATCCCGAAGCCGGTACCACTCCCCGGCCACCGGCATGAACCACGGCCGACCCTCGTACGGGGCCGGCACCAGCGGGAACTTGAGGCGCGCGATGGCCGGCGCCTCGCCGCCGGCCATCCAGGCGCCCATCTGCGTCCCGAGGTTCGTCATCAGCGCCACGCCCGTCCCGCAGCATCCGAGCGCGAAGGCGATCCCGTCCTTGGTCCGGCCGGCGTGCGGCATCCGGTCGAAGGTGAACCCGACGTTCCCGCCCCAGGCATAGTCGATCCGATAGCCGGCGAGCTGCGGGTGCACCTCGAGGAGCCCCTTGTGCAGGATCGCGGCGGAGCGGTCGATGTTCGTCGGGAGGAAGCTCGCCCGGCCGCCGAAGATCATCCGGCCGTCGGCGGACACGTGCCAGTAGTACAGGAAGTTCTTCGTGTCGAAGAACGCTCGGCCCTTCGGGGAGAGCTCGTGCACGAGATCCGGGGGCAGCGGCTCGCTCGCGATGATGTAGCTCCCGATCGGGATCACGCGTCGCCGGAGGCTCGGGGCCACCGCATCCGTATAGCCGTTCGTCGCGACGAAGACGTCACGGGCCAGGATGGCGCCGCGCTCGGTCTCGACGACGAACCGCCCGTCGCCCTGTCGGCGGATCGTGCGGGCGCGCACACCCTCGTGAAGGTCCGCCCCGGCGCGGTCGGCGGCGGCCGCGAGCCCCGCGAAGTACCGTCCCGGGTGCAGGAGCCCGCTGCCTTCCACGGCGAGCGCCCCGAAGTAGGCGTCCGTCCCGATCTCCTCGCGGATCCGCTCGCGTGGCACGACCGTCGACGTGACGCCGACCGTCGCGAGGCTGTCGCGGGCGTGGGCGAGCTCCGGGACGTGCGATGGCGCGTAGGCGAGCTCGAGGTGCCCCACCTCGCGGAAGTCGCAGTCGATGGCCTCCTCCGCGATGAGGCGCTTGACCAGGTCGTAGGAGTCGAGCGTCTCGCGATACAGGGCGCGGCCGGTCTCGGCCCCGTACCGATCGAGGAGCTCGGTCGGTCCCCACTTGTAGCCGGCGTGGACGATGCCCCCGTTCCGCGTCGACGCACCCCAACCGAGCGTGTTCGCTTCGAGGAGCGTGACGGCGACCCCGCGGCGAGCGAGCTCGCGGGCCGCGTTGATCCCGGCGTAGCCACCACCGACGACCACCACGTCCGCGGTGTCGGGCAGGGCTCGGCCGGACCGGTCGGGCAGCGCCGGCATCGTGGCCTGCCAGTACGCTCGGCGCTCGTAGTCGCGGTTCAGTGACGGGGCTGACGCCATGCCCGCGAGCGTAGCGGAGCGCGAGGCCGCTCGTGGCGTCCGACGGACCGCGGTACCCTGTCGGCGGGACGATCACGGCACCGCGAGGCCGATCCGTGCTCTTCGAGCCGACACCCATCGAGACACCCGGTTCCGGCGGCTGGCGCCGGCTGGCGGCCGTCGCCCTGCCCGTCGCGATCCTGGTCGCGGTCGTCGGCGCGAGCGTGGTCGCGAACGGTCCGGACCGTGCCACGACACCGGACCTGGCCGATGCGTCGCCGGCAGCCATCGCCCGGGCCGGCGAGGCCTCCGCGCCGGCACCGTCCGCGTCGCCGGGACGGCCGGCGTCGGCGGCGACCGCGGTCCGGTATCCATCCGCCACGTACGGGCTCCCGGTGCGAGGCGTCGGCGCAACGCTCGACCGGATCGACGGCGGCCTGGCGCTCGCGACCGACCTCGTCGCGGTCCGCGGCTGGCTGACCATCCGCCCGGACGGATCCGCCTGTGCGTCGAGCTTCGGACCGCCTGCCCTCGAGGACGAGCTCTGCCGGGAGACCGGCGTTCTGCGCGACGACCCGACGCCGGTCTTCGAGTGGGCCGGCACGGGCGTGCAGCGCACGTCCGCCAGCGGCCCCGAGCTCGACCCGCTGATCCCGCCCGGGGTCGCGCGCTGGGGCATCGACGTGAACAAGGTCGCCCCGAATGGCGACGGCGACCTCGCCGGCCCGATCGTGCCGATCCCGGTCGTGCTCGTCGGCCGGTACTCGGTCCCGCGGCTGGCGGCGTGCCTTACCGAGCCGGGCTGCGGGCTCCAGTTCACCACCGAACGGATCGTCTGGGTCGACGGCTCGTGGCAGACCCAGCCGGTCGTGCAGGCCGTGGCCCCGGAGCGGACCGGCCTGGATGTCGCGGGGAGCCGGCAGATCGCCCTCGATGCGTTCCCCGGTCCGACCATCCTGCTCAGCCAGGCGCTCGTCCCGGGCTCGATGCTCGGGCGCCTCGACCCGGATGCGGCGGCGGCCATGCTCGGCACGCAGGCATCCCGGGTGTCGGTCCGGGTCTGGTACCTGCGCGTCATGAGCCCGGCCGCGACCGGGCCGGGCATGAGCCCCGCCATCGGCTGGATCGCCATCGATGACGCGACCGGCCGGATCCTCGGGCGGCGCGACGCGGCCTGACGGCGGCCGCCGGGCACGCCCGCCCGACCTCGAAAAGCGACGGTCAGGCGTCCGGCGCCTCGTAGGCGAGGCGGCCGTCGGCCAGCGTCAGCACGACCCGACCCGGCAGCGACATCCCGAGCAACGGCGAGTTCTTGCCGCGCGACGCCAGCGATCCGGGAAGCACGGTCCAGGGCTCGGAGCGGTCGAAGACGACCAGGTCGGCGGGTGCGCCTTCGACGAGCCCGACGGCCGAGCGCCGGCGCGTGCGGTCACCGAGGATCGCCGCCGGACCGGTGGTGAGGGCCGCGATCGCCGTCGCCAACGGCAGGCACCCCGCGTCCACGGCGGCGAGCAGGAGGCCGAGCGCCGTCTCGATGCCGCTGATCCCATTGGCCGCCAGCCCGAACTCGACGTGCTTGTCGACCTCCGTGTGCGGGGCGTGGTCCGTGGCGACCGCATCCGCGGTGCCATCCGCGAGCGGCGGCGAGGACCGCCGCCGCGTCTGCTGCCGACCGGAGCGGCGGGTTGACGCGCAGCGACGGATCGAACGGCGGCGCCACGATCCCGCCATCGGCCCACGGGTCGTCGTCCGCGTCCCAGGCATAGCGACGCCCACCGGCGATCCACGCGTCGGTCAGGGCGAGGTGGTGCGGCGTCACGTCGCAGGTGACCGGGAGACCGGCCGCCTTCGCCCGCCGCACCTGCGCCAGGGCTCCCGCGGTCGACACGTGGGTCAGGTGCAACCGGGCGCCCGGGACATCCCGGGCGACATCCGCGAGCAGCGCCAGGTCGCGGGCGACGGCCGCCTCCTCGGCCGCCGCGGGCCAGCCGCGAAGCCCGAGGACGGTCGCCACGAACCCGTCGTTCGCTTCCGCGCCCACCGTCAGCGACCCGTCCTCCGGGTGGTCCACGATCGGCAGCCCCAGCGCGCCGGCGTAGGCGAGCGCCGAACGCAGGATCGCCGCCGAGGCCACCGGCGACCCGTCGTCGCTGAACCCGACGACACCCGCGTCCGCGAGCTCGCCGAGCGCGGCGAGCGTCTCGCCGCGTCGTCCGACGGTCACCGCGCCATGCACGAGGAGCTCGACCGGGGAGCCCGACGCGGCGCCCGCGGCCCGTACCGCGGCCAGCACCCCGGGCTCGTCGATCGCCGGGGTCGTGTTCGGCATCGCGCATACGGTCGTGAACCCGCCGTGGGCGGCCGCAGCCAGCCCCGTCGCCACCGTCTCGGCGTCCTCGTTGCCGGGCTCGCGCAGGTGCGCGTGCAGGTCGATGAAGCCAGGGGCGACGACGACGCCGTTCGCGTCGACATCGTCGGCTTCCGCGCCGGACAGCCAGGTGACCGCCTCGAGGATCCCGCCGCGGACGACGATCTCGCCCGGCCCCTCGCGAGCGGCCGCCGGGTCGACCAGCCAGGCGCGGCTGATCTCGAGGTCGATCATCGGCCGACCTGGCGGGCGTGGTCGCGCGCCTCGTCCCGCGCCCCGGCCAGGAGGTAGAGCAGCGCCATGCGCACGGCGACGCCGTTGGTGACCTGGTCCGTGATGACCGACTGCGCGCCGGCCGCGACGTCTGGCGCGATCTCGACGCCCTCGTTCATCGGTCCGGGGTGCATGACCAGGGCGCCGGGCTTCGCGGTCCGCAGCCGCTCCGCGGTGAGCCCGTATCGGGCCGCGTACTCGCGCATCGAGGGCAGCAGCCCGGACGCCATCCGTTCGCGCTGGATGCGCAGGGCCATCACCACATCGGCATCGCGCAACGCCGCGTCGACCGAGGTGGTGACGTGGAAGCGGCGGCCGGCGGCGCCCCGGTTCGCCCATGCCTCGAAGCCGCGCAGGAGCGTCGCCGGGCCGCACAGCCACAGGTCCGCGCCGGCGGCGGTGAGCGTCCAGATGTTCGATCGGGCGACCCGGGAATGCAGCAGGTCGCCCAGGATCACGACCTTCCGTCCCGCGAGCGACCCGTCGCCGAGGTGCGAGCGCATCGTGTAGAGGTCGAGCAGGGCCTGCGTGGGATGGGCGTGCCACCCGTCGCCGCCGTTGAGCACGGACCCGCCGAACACCTCGGCCGCGAGATAGGGCGCCCCGCTGACGCTGTGGCGCATCACGAGCATCTGCGCCCCCAACGCCTCGACGGTCTTCACGGTGTCGACGAGGGACTCGCCCTTCGAGACCGACGAGCTCGCGGCGGCGATGTTGACCACGTCCGCCGACAGGTTCTTGGCGGCGACCTCGAAGCTGACGCGAGTCCGCGTGGACGCCTCGTAGAAGAGGATCGTCACCTGCCTGCCGCGGAGCGCGGGGACCTTGGCGATCGGCCGGGCGAGGACCTCGCGCATCGCATCGGTCGTGCGCATGACCAGGTCGAGATCCGCGGCGGACAGCCCGTCGACGTCGAGGAGGTGGCGATGGTGCCAGCCGACGGCCTGGCTCTCGGGTGCGACGTCGACGGACGGGACGGGGATCACCGCGTCCGGGTCGACGACGAGACTCACGCGACCGGCTCGGCGGCCGTGGCCCCGATCGGTGTCGGCAGGCGTTCGATCTCCACGACGTCCTCGCCGTCGGTCTCCTCGAGTTGCACGCGGACGAGCTCCTCGCGCGACGTCGGGACGTTCTTGCCGACGTGGTCCGCCCGGATCGGCAGTTCGCGATGGCCGCGGTCCACGAGGACCGCGAGCCGGATCGCCTGTGGCCGGCCGAAGTCGACCAGGGCGTCCATCGCGGCACGGATCGTCCGCCCGGTGTACAGGACGTCATCGACGAGGACGACCGTCTTGCCATCGATGCCGGACGGCAGCTCGGTGCCCTTGACGATGGGCTGCTGGGCGACCAGCGAGAGGTCGTCCCGGTAGAACGTGATGTCCAGGGCGCCCACCGGGACGACGACGCCTTCGTGCTCGGCGATGGCCTCGGCGATGCGGCGGGCGAGTGGCACGCCCCGCCGCTGGATGCCGATCAGCAGCAAGCCGTCGGTGCCCGCCTGCTTCTCCACGATCTCGTGGGACAGGCGAACGGTGGCTCGGCGGATCTCGTCCGCGGTCATGATCTGGCGGCCGCTCATCGCTCCTTCCCGGCCTCTCTGGGCCTCGTCGGCGGCCTCACGGAGCCGCTAGCCGAAGGGTCGGGAGAAGGATACGCCGTCGGCGGGACCGGTGGACCCGCGCTCAGTAGACGTAGACGGTCACCTGGGTCGTTCCGGACCAGGAGGCGCAGCCGCAGATCTTGAAGAAGTCCTGCTTGTCGAGGTCGATGATCCGGCTCGGCGTCTGCGGTCCGTAGTCCGTGATGATGCGCTCGAGGCAGCCCGCGCCGCCGCACACGATCACGGTGGTGCCGCGTGGCAGACGCATGGCCGTCAACCCCTCGTTGTAGAACGTGGCCGTCCCGGTCAGGTGGTACCTGGCCGGCTTCCGCGACGAGCCGGCGCTGCCGTCCGGCTGGTCCACCTTGGCCCGATGGCCCTTGGCGGTCTTGGGGGGCGTCCCGGGCTCGATGAAGACGTCATCCGCGGTCACGGCGCCCTCGGCGCGCTGGGCATCGTCGAGCCCGTCGACGGCGCCTGCCGATCGAACCGGATCCGCGATGTCACGCGTAGGCTGGAACGCACCGACCGGGACCGGTTCGATGGGATGGGGAGCCCGCGAACCAGCCAGACCCGGGAGTGCGACCAGGGCGAGGGTGGCAGTGAGGGCACACCCTACGACCATCGTCCTGGGCCGCATTGGGACGAGGAATCTACGCCGGATCGCCGTCGAGCGCCAGATGGTTTCGCGGACGGCCGCCCGGCGGCCCGGTCGCCGACCGCCCGTCGGGCGTCTGGCGGGGCGCGTACCCTTGTCCGGCGCGCTGACATCGCACCTCGACCGCACGAAAGGAGCCCGCCCCGTGGGCCTCAGCGACAACCTCATCGCGAACGAGCAGATCGTCTTCGAGAGCGAGAAACACTGGATCGCGCCGCTGCGCGACTCGCTCGTCCCGATCCTGCTCCTCCTCGGGGCGTACTTCCTCGGCTGGCTCGCACCCGACAGCAAGAGTGGGATCGCCGGGGCGTTCGGGAACCTGCTGGACCTGATCCGCAACGGCCTGCTGATCGTCGCGGTGGTCTGGATCGGCTACAACATCATCGTGTGGCGGACGGCCAAGTTCGCCGTCACCAACCTGCGCGTCATCCGCGAGGAGGGGTTCATCTCCAAGCGCCAGTCCGCGACGCTCCTCGCCAACGTCACGGACGTGAAGACCCGGGTCCCGTTCCTGGGAGGTCCGCTCCATTTCGGCGATCTGACGATCTTCACGCAGTCGGGCAACGCCGGGGCGGACCGCTTCACGACGATCACCAAGCCGATCGACTTCCGGGACAAGATCATGGACAAGAAGATGGCCGATGCCGGCAGCCGCCGCTGCGACCGCCGCAGGCCCCGACGGCTCCTGCCGCCCCGACCGCGGCCAGCGCTGCGACGCAGCAGGCCAACGCCGATGCGGCCACGCTCGCCCGGCTCGCCGAGCTGCGCGACAGCGGCGCGATCACGGCCGCGGACTACGAAGCCAAGAAGACGGAGATCCTCGCCCGGATGTAGCCCGGACGGCGCCGGGCGCTAGCGAACGACGACGACGTCCTCGCCGGGCACGCTCTCCACGCCGCCGAGACTGTCACCGGACCAGGCCACGACCTGGACCTTGCTGCCTTCGGCGTCCTGCCCGTGCGGCGTGACCCACGCCAACCGTCCATCGCCGATGGAGAAGCCCGGCAGGGCCGGGACCTCCGTCGGCGCGCCCTTCGGTCGTTCGAGGGTGCCGCTGCCGCGGTCCAGCCGGAACAGCGAGAGCCGGCCGATCGCCGGGTCCGCCGGCTCCGCGGTCCAGATCGCGAGCCATTGGCCGCTCTCGTCCCATCGGGCGTCGAAGTCCGCGATCTCGCCGTCCATGCCCGCGATCTTCGACCGCGTCGCCGCGCTCGTGGCGTCCGGCTGCCAGCTGGTCAGGATGAGTTCGCCCTGGTCGGGGAGCAGCCGCGTCGCGCCGTCGGCCGTGGCGACCGAGCCGGTCCACGCCACGGCGAACCGGTCGGTCGGGTCGACCACCGGGCGCCACAGGTCGATCGGATCGCCGATCGCCTTGCCACCCTTCGGGTCAAGGATGAAGCTGCGTGCGACCGTCGCATCCGCCGCGGCCGGGTCGGCCTCCAGCCGGCTGCCGACCACCCGATCCCCGGACCACGACGCGAAGACGCTGGCCCCATCGGTCGTCAGGCGGCGCGCGGCATCGTCGCCCATGCGCCAGACGTAGATGTCCGGGCCGCCGCTCGAGTCAGCCGGCTTGGCGGTGAAGGCGAACCACTCGCCGTCCGCGGAGAACGCGGCTGACTGGCCCACGACCGTCACGCCGGTGGCGATCGCGATGGCCGTCGCGGTGGCCTGGGGCGTGGCCGCGGTGGTGGGCTCGGGCGTCGGGCTCGGCGTCGCCGCGGCGGTCTCGGCCGGCGTGGGCTCGGGGGTCGCGGTCTCCGGGCTCGCGGACGGCTCGGTGGACTCGGTCGGGCTCCCCGAGGGCTGGGGCGAGGCCGGCTCGGTGGGGGACGACGCGGGCGACGCCGAGGGCGTCGCCGCCGCGGTCTCGGTCGGCGTGGGCGCCGGCGTGGCGGTGGTGCCGCTGTCGCTCGGGGAGGCCGTCGGCGTCGCCGTGGGGGCGGTCGCCCGGATCTTGGCCGGGAGCGACATCACGTAGATCTTGTCAGCGCCCGATCCATCGGATCCGACGACGACTGCTCGGTCGTCCGTCGGCGAGCCGAAGACGGTCTTCGGGGTCGCCGTGAGATCGACGGCCTTGGCGGCGCGCTCGTCGAGCGTGGCGCAACCCGGCTTGTCGCCGGCCGGGCAGACCTGCTGCACGGCGTTGTCGTTGTAGGCGTACTTGCCGTCGCCGACCGAGCGGAACCAGCTGACCGAGTCGGCGACCACGTTCATCGGGGTCGCCCCCGGGAAGGCGCTCGCCAGGGCGATGTCGGGACTCGCCGCGGGTGCCGTGCTGGCGGTCCCGACCGCCGGCTGATCCAGCCAGCCGCCCGACAGGGCCGTGGCGCCGACGACGATGACGACGATCGCGATCCCGGACATCGCACCGATCGGGAGCCGCGGACGACCCGTAGCGGTCCGGCGCCGCGCCCGCGGGCCGTGATGGGCCGCCTCGCGCTCGATGCCGGCCGCCGTTCGCGCCCAGAGGTCGCGCGGCGGCTCGATCGGGACGTCCCGAAGCGAGCGGAGCGCCAGCCGGTCCGTCTCGTAGGCCGCAGCCACCGAGCGACAGGCGGCACACTCCTCGAGATGGGCGTCGAGCCACGCCGCTTCGTCTGCATCGAGCGGCGAATCGAGCTGCTCCGCGGCGCGGGCGCGGGCGCGTTCGTGGGGCGACGACCAGCCGTCGGGCCGTCGCGGCACCCGCCAGGATCCGGTCATCGCGGTCGCTCCGCGGCGGATTCGGCGGCCTGCTCGGCCGCGCGCTCGGCGGCGAGGGCCTGGCGGAGGCTCTCTCGTGCGCGCGTCAGGAGCGCTCGGGCCGCCACGTGGCTGACACCCAGCGCCGCGGCAAGCTCGAGCCCCGTGAGGTCGTGCAGCTCGGCGAGGAGCAGCGCGGCCCGCTGGCGCTCCGGGATCCGCCCGAGGGCCCGCTGCATGTCACCGGAGAGGCGGGCCTCCATGACCAGGTGCTCGGCCGAGGGCGCAGACCCATACGATTCGCCGGTCCACGGGAAGAACCGGATGATCTTCCGACGGCGGATCTCGTCGAGCGCGACGCGGTGCGCGATCTGGTAGAGCCAGGCCCGGGCGTTCTCGGGCTTCTCGAGCGTCTCGTAGTTCTTGTAGGCCTTGATGAAGGCGTCCTGCGTCATGTCGGCGGCGACCTCCGGGTCGCGCATCATCCGGAGCAGGTACGCGTAGATCTCGTTCTGGTGCTTGGCGAAGAGCGTCTCGACGAACGCGGCCGCCTCGTCCCGATCCCACGCGCCGGTCATGAGACGTCCGGGACGCCCGGCGATGACCGGGACGCCGAGGGGTTCGCGAGGTCGCTCGAACGAACGGTCGATGGCCACTGAGACTCCGAGCAGAGAGGATCGCGGGACGCGCGGGGTGAGCGCGACGCGCTTGTCGGCCCAATGACGCCGGGCCTCCCTCCGGTGTGACGCCGCTCGGGACCGGACACGCGACCGATCAACCCGTCGCGCCCGTCGGCGCGTCGGTGCGGCCGAGCAGTTCCTCGACCGCATCCTCGGGCGAGACGGGATTCACCGGGAGTCCGGTTCCCAGCTCGAGGCCGGCGATCTCCCGGAGGCGCGGGTGGATCTCCCAATGCCAGTGGTACGTGGCGTCGACCTGCTCGCGCAGCGGTGCGGTGTGCAGCACCAGGTTGTACGGCGGTCCGTCGAGGCTCGTCGCCAGCCGCGACAGGACCTGCCGCAGGGCCTCGGCCGTGGCGGCGATGTCCGGCGTCCCGGCCCGGCCGAAATCCGCCTCGTGCCGGCGTGGGACGACCCAGACCTCGAACGGGGAGCGGGAGGCGTACGGGGCGAACGCGACGCTCTCGGCGTCCTCCCAGACAAGGCGGTCCGGCCGACGGACCTCATCGCGGACGAGCCGGCAGAACGGACACTCGCCCTCGCGGATGACGAACCGCGCCGCGCCGCCCAGCTCCTCTGCGATCCGATGCGGGATCTGCGGGAGGTCGTACAGGTCCAGGCACAGATGGTTGGTTCGCGCGCCGGCCTGCGCGCCCCAGTTCTGGACGACCGTGAGGTACTCGGTCTGGCCGGTGGCGCGGGCCCCGACGATCGCGTCGCGCGCCCCGGTGAGCAGCGCCTCGATCACCTGGTTCCCCACGGCGTGCAGCGGTCGGTGCTCGCGCGGCGGGGCGACGACCGTGCGCCAACTGCCGGTGGCGCGGGCCTGGGCGAGCGCGACCTGCCCGAGTCCGTTGTCGAGCGACCGCGCGTCCTCGCCTGTGCCCACGACGTGGAACGCGAAGTCCTTGAGCATCCGCGTCCGGACACCCTCGCCGGGCGGCGTGGTGCAGTTCGCGCAGCCGAATACGTGGTCGTCGACCGGCTCGGCCGCTCGGGCGAACCGATCGAGGTGGAAGGCGCGGTCGACGACGGTCGCGACCCACCACCCGGTGATCGGGTCCTTGCGCAGCTCGAAGAGCCCGGCGGCCACGGTCCCGCCTAGCGTCCGCGGTCCAGCGGCGCGTCGAGGACCGCGCCGAACCTCTCGGCGAAGATCCACGCCGCACGCTCGACCGAGTCGGTCGACGGCCTCGCCGGCATCGTCACCGCGCTCGCGGGCGATCGACGTCGACACGACGTCCGGCATCCCGCATGGATCGATCAGCTCGAAGTCCGCGAGGTCGACGGTGATGTTCAGCGCGATCCCGTGGTACGTGACGCCGCGCTCCACCCGCAGGCCGAGGGCGCCGATCTTCCGCGGCGACGGGCCGTCCGGGTCGCACCAGCAGCCGGGATGGCCGTCACGACGTCCGGCGACGACGCCCAGCGCCGCGCACGTCTCGGCCAGCGCCGCCTCGAGGGCACGGACGAACGGCCGGACGAGCAGGCCCCGCTCGTGCAGGGCGACGATCGGATAGGCGACCAGCTGCCCCGGGCCGTGATAGGTCACCTCGCCCCCGCGCTCGATGCGGATGACCTCGATGCCGCGCTCCTCGAGGTCGCGTTCGCTCGCCAGGATGTGGCCCGGGTCGCTGTTGCGTCCGAGCGTGAGGACGGCCGGATGCTCGAGGAGCAACAGGCGGTCGCCGATCCGCCCGTCGGCGCGTTCCGACGCCAGCGCACGCTGCATGGCGTGCGCTTCGCGATAGTCGATCCGGCCGAGCCAGTCGACCCGGATCGGGGCCGATCCGATGGGGGTGAGGACCGTCGCATCCACCTCCGCACGATAGCAGGGCGGACGGGGCTGGCCCGTCGGAGCGCCTCGTCGGACCGGCGGGTGTGGTCGATATGCAACGACTCCGTTGGATGGAGTTCCGGGTGCGAGGCGCGAGGCGGCATAATCGGCCCTGCTTGACGGAGGCGTCGTACCGATGACGGACGACGAGCCGAGACCCATCGAGCCTGAGGTCATGCTGTGTTGTCCTGGTTGAATCGCGCGGGACCATTCGCGATCCCGCGCTTCATCTGGGTTCTCCTCGCGATCGACGCTGCCCTGGGCATCGTCTATCTCGCCGACTACGCGATCGGCCACCCCGTCAGCCTGTTCGCCAAGTTCATCGACCTCGACGGTGAGCGCAACCTTCCGACGTGGTACTCGTCGATCCAGTGGTTCGCCGTGTCCGCGCTGCTCTTCGGGGTCGCGGACCGGTTCGCCGAGCGACTGGCTCCGCGGTCCTGGCTGTTGTACCTGCTCCCGCGATCTTCCTGGCGTTCTCGATGGATGAGGTCGTGCAACTCCACGAGAAGGTGGGCGACGAGACTGACGCCCTTCTACCTGGCGCGACTCGGGCGGCCACCCTCGTCCATGTGACCGGTCTCTACATCGTCGTGCTCGGCCTGCCGTTCCTGATCGCGTTCGGCGCCGTCATCCTGGCCGTTCGGCCGTACTTGCGTCGGCCGCCCGGCGGCCTCACGAAGGTCGTGGTCGGCATGATCATGATGATGACGGGAGCCTTGGGCTTTGACTTCCTCTCGAACTTCCTCACTCCTGGCTCCTGGCCGGCGACGATGGAGATCTACATCGAGGAATCGCTGGAGATGGTCGGGTCGACCGTCATCCTGTGGGGAAGCTTCCAGCTCCTGACGGACGTGGTCTAGCGTTCGCGGCCCAGACGCCGGTCTCGGCGGCGATCCGACCGGCCTTGACGGCGGCCACGAGGGCGGCGTGGTCGCGCTCGGTCTGGTCGGCGTACGCGTCGCCGAAGTCCGCGATGGCGTCGTCGAAGACCGGGCCGGCCCCAAGGTACCCGGCGATCTCCGCGGGATTGCCCGACCGTGAGTGTGCACGGGCCAGCGCCCACGCACACACCTTGCGCGTAGAGGTCCATCCCCGGTGGTGCGAAGACCCGGTGATATCGACGCCGTACTTCATGTCGTGGAGCTGCCGCGACGTAGTACTCGGTGCCGGTGATCGGCGACTTCGTCCAACCAAGGAAGCTGTCCGACACGGCCTGCATGATCCGCTGGCCGGTCACGACTCGCTCGCCCTGATGCCGCGGTTTGCGGACCGGATGTAGCGGAGCGAGCACGGACTCCGTCGCTTCCTTGACCTGGAGCACCAGCGGTCCACCGGCGGGTCCCGCGAACAGGGCGACGTAGCATCGCGTCCCGACGCTCCCGACACCGACAACCTTGAGCGCGACGTCGAGCAGCCGGTGCTTCTCGACGAGGACCCGACGGTCCGGGGCGAGTGACCGTACATAGGACCGGTGCATCTGGTCGAGGACGGCACGGCCAGGGTCGTCATCGGGTAGTCGCCGCAGCAGTGGCGGACGGTCGCGGATCAACCATCCGCCGCCGGGCACCGTCACCGAGAGCTTGCCCAGCGCCGAGATGTGGTCACGCTTGTCGCGCCGTGTCGACATCGGAGAGGATGTCCGTGCGGAGTCGCTCGCGCTCGACGCGTTCGAGGATGCGTCTCGATGGGGATCGCGGCGTACCAGACCTGCAATGCCCGCATTCCCGCGTAGGTGCGGACCCATCGGCGGTACTCGGCAGCCGACGACCCTGGCGGTGTCCCGGGCTGTCGCCTCGCTGTACCCGTTTTCCCGGGACGCGACGACGAAACTGGCCGCCAGACGCTTGACGTCCCACTCCCAGGGCCCTGGATGGGTCTCATCGAAGTCGTTGAGGTCGAAGACAAGACGGCGCTCCGGGCTGGCGAACACCCCGAAATTCGAGAGGTGCGCGTCGCCGCAGAGCTGGACGCGCGACCCGGTCGTTCCGGTCGAGGCGAGATCGCCGGCCATCACCGCAGCCGACCCACGCAGGAACGCGAACGGGGACGCGAGCATGCGCCCGATCCGGATGGGCGTGAGCTCCTGGATGCGCGCTGCATTCGAGGCGATCAACGTGACAACGGGGTCCGCCCGGCCGGTCGGGGGCGACCAGGTCGCCTGACTCCGACGTGGCGTCGCCTTTCGGAGGCCGACGCCACGCGCGAGCGAGAGGGCGGCGCGGCTGTCCGGTGGAAGGGTGGCCTCAGGGTCGGGGATCACCGGCCAAGGCTACCGCGTCCAGCCCGATCGGAACCGTGGCCCGCCGTCCACCGAGGTGCCCGAGCGCAACGAGGTCGCACGTGTCGTCGTGACAGGTCACCGGCACTGCGCGACGATGCGACCGTCGAGCGGCATCATCACGACCGCGATCAACACGGAGGCAGGGCGGATTCGTTCCCCAGTCGAGATCCAAGGTTCTGTCACGCGATGGCTCGCGCGTCGAGACGTCTGGCTCGTCCTCTCTGCCGTCGGGTTCGCGATCCTCGTCTGGAACATCTACCGAAAGGTGCCCGAGGCGGAGATCTTCGGGATGGACGCGCGCGCCTATTGGCTGATCGACCCGGCCTCGCCATACGGGCGGGTGGTGGGTGCCGAGAACGCCTTCCTCTACGCGCCGCCGTTCGCGTCGTTGTTCGGGTTCGCCGGCTCGTTGTCATGGGAATCGTTCCGCCTCATGTGGTTGGCGATCGAGCTCGCCGCGCTGGTCTGGCTCGCGCGCGGGTGGACCCTTGTGGTCCTGGCCTTCCCTCCGGTGATCAACGAGCTCTTCTTCGGCAACATCAATCTGCTCATCGCCGTCGCGATCACGGTCGGCTTCCGCTGGGCGGGCGCCTGGTCGTTCATCATCCTCACGAAGGTGACGCCCGGCGTCGGTCTGATCTGGTTCGCGGTCCGGCGGGAGTGGCGAGCCCTCGCCACCGCGATCAGCGTCACCGCAGCGATCGTCGCCGTCTCGTTCCTGGTGGCGCCCGGGCTATGGCGCGATTGGTTCACTGTGCTGGCGACGAGCGATCCCATGGGGACGGTGGAGGCGATCCCGGTGCCGCTACTCCCGCGCGTCATCGTGGCGGGCCTGATCATCGGGTGGGGAGGGCTCACTGACCGCCGCTGGACCGTTCCCGTGGGATCGGTGCTGGCCCTCCCCGTGATCTGGTCCGCTGGCCTAAGCATCCTTGTCGCCCTTGTGCCCCTCGCTCGAGAGGCCATCGCGCAGTCACGAACGGACGTCGGTCTCAGCAGACCCCTCTCGATCGCCGACCGCACCGCCTGAGGACCGACCCTGGTCGGTAGCGTCTTAGGTACGGCGCATCTCGCCGATCGCGTCCACGAGCGCCGCGACTTCGTCGTCGGTGTTGTAGTAGTGGACGGACGCGCGGACGACGGATCCCAGCCCCCGGCTCTCCAGGCCCAACCGGTGGTAGGCGACATCCGAGACCGAGACGTTGATCCGCCGCGCCCGCAGCTCGGCTTCGACCGACGACGCGTCTCGGCCCTCGACGGTGAACGTCACGATCGCCGATCGGCGGGCGCCCGGGTCGTGGACGGCGACCCCGTCTGTGGCGGTCAGGCCGGCTCGCATCCGGTCCGCGAGGGCCACGACCCGGGCCTCGATGGCCTCGAGCCCCCAGCCGAGGGCGTAGTCCACGGCCACGCCGAACCCGAGCTTCGCGGCGATGTTCGCCTCCCAGTTCTCGAAGCGGCGGGCGCCGTCCTCGAAGCGGAACTCGTTCCGGCTGGTCCATCGCGCGGACCGGTAATCGATGAACGGCGGCTCGAGACCGTCGGCGAGATCGCGCCGCACGTACAGGAAGCCCATCCCGCGCGGGCCTCGCAGGAACTTGCGACTCGTGGCCGCCAGCATGTCGCACCCGATGGACCCGACGTCGATCGGCATCTGCCCGACCGACTGGCAGGCATCGAGGAGGAACGGGATGCCGCGCGCCCGGGTCAGCCGACCGACCTCGGCGGCCGGGTTGACCAGCCCGGAATGGCTCGGGACGTGGGTGATCGCGACCAGCCGGACGCGCTCGTCGAGCATCGACGCGAGGGCGTCGACCGAGAGCTCGCCGGTCGGCGCATCCGGGATGACCTCGACGATCGCCCCGGTCCGCCTGGCGACCTGGAGCATCGCCAGGAAGTTGCTGTTGTACTCGACGCCGGAGGTCAGGATCCGGTCGCCGGGCCCGAACGGGAAGCTGTAGAACGCCATGTCCCACGCCCGGGTCGCGTTCTCGCAGACGGCGATCTCGTCCCGGCGCCGCGCCGAGCAGCCGGGCGAGCGAGTCGTAGACCGATTCGACCTCCGGGTCGGCTTCGAATTCGGCCTCGTAGCCGCCGATGACGGCCTCGTGCTCGAGGTATGTCGTCATCCGCGACACCACCGACTGCGGCATCAGCGCCGCGCCGGCGTTGTTGAAGTGGATGACGTTGGCGGTGCCGGGTGTCTCGGCGCGGGCTCGCGCGACATCGAACGCATCGCTCACGGGGCGTGGCCTCCAGTGCGGTCGTATGGTTGGGCGCCACGGAGCGTGGCTCCGAGCGGCTGGTCGGCGGAAGGGAACACACGATGCAGAAACGCTTGGTGACACGCTACGCGATGCGGTCGACCGAGGATGCCGACGAGAACCAGCGACGGATCGAGGCCGTGTTCGACGAGCTGGCCGCCACCCAGCCCGAGACCGTGAGCTACCTCGTGTTCCGCCTCGAGGACGACTCGTTCGTCCACGTCTCGTTCCACGAGGAGGCCGAGGACGCCGTCAACCCGATCACGTCCACTGCGGCATTCGCGCACTTCCAGGACGGCCACGACGAACGGCGGTCCGGGCCGGTCGACCAGCAGCGGGCCGAGCTGGTCGGGGCGTACGTGCGGACGATCGCGTAGCACGACCCAGTGAGACCGTCGAAGATGTCGATCGTCGACGCGGACGATGACGTCGCCGAGCTCGCCGCCGCCCTTGGCTCGACCCCGGTATCGGCCACCCCCGTCGGATGGGGGGATGCACGATCGACCCTTCGAGTCGTGCTCTCGGACGGTCGGGCGTACGCCGCGCGGCGACTGCCCGGACCGGACGCACCGGTGGCCCGGCGGATCGCATCGCGACATGGCCCGGTTCGCCGACGCCGGTCTGCCGACCGTCCGGCCGGTGCTGACGTCCACGGCTGAGGCCACGTGGCTGTCGGTCCCATGGGTCGACGGAACGACGGGTGCGGCCTGGCTGGGCGAGCCAGGACGAGCGCGCCACCTCGCCGATCGCATGGGCCGGCTCATCGGCCGCTTCGCCCGGATCGATCCCGCCGACGTCGGGTCGAGTCGACGCCCCGGACGACGATCGGAGCCTCACCGACGGGATCGACGCGCTGGTGGCGACCCTCGACCTCACGCCGACGGTCCGACGCGCCGTCGAGACGGCCACCGTCCTCGAGCCATCGGGGCCTCCGGCGGCCGTCGGGCGTGATCCATGGCGACTTCGCGCCGATCAACGTCATCGTCGGGGCCGATGGCGAGATCGCGGCGCTGCTCGACTTCGAGCACGCTCGCGCGGCATCACCGGTCGTGGACGTCGCCTGGTGGGGCTGGGTCGTCCGCCATCATCATCCCGAGGCTTGGGCGGCCGCCTGGCCGACGTTCCGGGCGGCCGCCGGCGTCGAGCCGGGCGTGACGGATGCGGACCTCCATGCCCTCGCCCTGCTCGAGCTCGCGCGGCGTGTCGATGTCGGCCGCGGACGCCGAGGCGCGTCGTCGCTGGCATGGAGCGCCTGACGGACGCGGCGACCTGGGCGATGCCCGAGGTCGATCAGCCCACGTAGGCGATCGTCTGCGGGCCCTGCGGCAGGACGGCGATCCGCGCCGCCGGGTCGGCGGCGAGCAGGCGCTCCACGGCGGCATCGATGTCGGGGATCGGTTCGAGGTGCGCGGCCCGGACCTCGGCGTCGGACAGGCCGTCGCATCGCAGCAGGACGTCGCGCCTTCGATCTGGACGCGGGCCTGGATCTGCACCTGCCATTGGTCCGGGATGGTCACCGGCGAGGCCGCGATCCGCTCGAGCAGGTCGGCCGGCGACCGTCCTTCGTGGAGCAGCCGCCCGTACGACCCGTGCTCGGGAAGCCCGTCCCGGCACTCCGCGGCGCAGATGATGGTCCCGCCCGGCCGGACGATCTCGGCCGCCGCGGACATGCCCTTCACCGCCTGATAGAGGTTCTGGTCGAGCGGGTAGCCGCTGTTGGTCGTGATGACGATGTCGAACGGCGAGGCGACCGCGCGCATCGCCTCGCGGCGTGCCTCGGCGCAGGCCGCGGCATGCATCGCGAGGATCTCACCCGCGAAGGCGCGCGTGATGCGCTGCTCGTCGTCGAGGAGCACGTCGACCGCGAAGTCGACGCCGCGTGGCCGCGGCGATCGCCCGGACGGCATCGTGGACCGGGTTCCCTTCGATGACCCCCCAGGTCGCCCGCGGGTCGCCGATCCGGCGGGCGTTGTGCAGCTCGAGCGTCGTGTCGAGCCCGGCGAGGCCAGGCGCGACCATCTTCGGTCCGCCGCTGAACCCGGCGAAGAAGTGCGGCTCGACGAACCCGGTCGTGATCCGCACGTCCGCCTCGACCCAATCGACGGTCCAGGTGCACCGGCACGTCGCCGACCATGCCCATGTCCACCAGGTTCGCCCGGTCGCGCGCGTCGTGGTCGACCACGCGCCACATGCCGAGGACCTCATCGCCGAGCATCACCCGACGCTCCTCATCCGACGACGCCCGATGCGTCCCGGTGGCGATCAGCACGACCACGTCCTCGGGCCGGATGACACCGTCGAGGACCTCCATCAAGGCACCCAGCATCAGGGCGCGCGGCTGCGGCCTCGTCACGTCGCAGACGGAGATCGCGACACGCTGGCCGGCACGGACGATGTCGCGAAGCCGCGGACCGGCCACCGGACCGTCGATGGCGGCCCGGAGCGTCGCGAGCGGGTCGGGTGCCGCGGTCCGGGGTCGCGGGGCGATGACGGTGGTCTGGGCGGCCGGCAGGCGGACGGTCAGACCGGTCGACCCATAGGCGAGGGCCACGTCCACCGTGCCGCCGCTCGCCGACACCTCGTCAGCCGCCGATCACGCGGCAGGGATTGGTGAGCCGCCCGACCCCGTCGATCTCGACGACGACCACGTCGCCATCGCGAAGGAACCGCGGCGGCTGCCGGAAGACCCCGACGCCGGCCGGTGTCCCGGTCGCGATGATGTCGCCGGGCTCGAGGGTCATGAACCGCGAGCAGAACGCGATGAGCTCCGGGACGCCGTGGACCATCTCGGAGGTCATCGCCTCCTGGAGGACCTCGTCGTTGACGAGGCATCGGAGGCGGAGCGCGCTCGGGTCCGGCATCTCGTCCGCGGTCACCAGCCACGGGCCGAGCGGGCAGAACGTGTCGAGGCTCTTGCCCCGGACCCACTGGCCGTCACCGAACTGCAGGTCGCGGGCCGAGACGTCGTTGAGGCACGTGTATCCCAGGACGTGCTCGAGGGCTCGTTCGACCGGCACGTCCCGGGCGGTCCGGCCGATCACGACCGCGAGCTCGGCCTCGTAGTCGACCTGGTCGGTGTCCGCGGCGCGCCACACGATCGCGGCCCCGTCGCCGACGAGGGCGTTCGGGAACTTCGTGAAGACGATCGGGTCGGCGGGGGCCGTCTTGCCCTCCTCGGCGGCGTGCTCGTGGTAGTTCCGGCCGACCGCGATGATCTTGCTCGGGTGCGTGACCGGGGGGAGCAGCGTCGACGTCGGCGGTGTCGGTGACCGGCGCGGGACCGGCCGGACGCGAGCGCCCGCTGGAGCGCCGCGAGCGTGTCGTCGGCGTCGGCGAGGAGGCGCGCCATCGTCCACGGTCCGTCGCCGAGGAGGTCCTCGACGTCCGCGATCGGACCGCGCGCCGACGAGGACGCCGAGGCGCTCACCGCCCGCGCGTCGCACGGCTGAGGAGTCGCATCAGTCGGTCACTTGGCGCCGCGGACGCCGCCGTCCACGAACAGCCCCGACCCCAGGACGAAGCGCGACTCGTCCGAGGCGAGGTACAGCGCCGCGGCGGCGACGTCCTCGGGCTGGCCGAGGTCGCCGGTCAGCTGGCGCTTCTTGAGCGCCTCGAGGCCGGCCACCGGGTCGGCGTAGCTCTCCGCGAGGTACCGGTCCACGAACGGCGTGTGGATGGTGCCCGGCAGGAGGGCGTTGACCCGGATGCCGTGGGCCGCGTAGTCGGCCTGCATCTGGCGCGTCAGCGACAGGACGGCGCCCTTGGAGGCCGCATACGACGCGCGGTTGGCCAGGCCGATCTCGGCGATGGTCGAGGACATGTTGATGACCGACCCGCGGCCGGCCGCGATCATCGCCGGCAGGACGGCCCGCGCGACGAGGAAGACCCCCCGCACGTTGACCGCGAAGACGCGGTCCCACAGCTCGACCGAGGTCTCGTGGAGCACGCCGATCCCGGCGATGCCGGCGTTGTTGAACAGGACGTCGATGCGGCCGAAGCGCTCGACGACGTCGCGGGCCAGCGCCTCGGTGTCGTCCGGGTCGGTCACGTCGACCCCGAAGTCGGCGGCGGTCCCGCCGGCCTCGGCGATCAGGCGCACCGTCTCCGCCGCGGCGGCCCGGTCGATGTCGGCCACGGCGACCTGCGCGCCCTCGGCCGCGAACAGCAGGGCCGAGGCGCGGCCGATCCCGGAGCCGCCGCCGGTGATCAGGCAGACCTTGTCCGCGAGGCGATCGCTCATCGGACCGGCGCCGCGGCCGGGTCGATGGTGGGTGCCCACGCCTCTCCGTCGGGATACGCGAACCTGGCGAGTGACGCCGGCCGCATGGTGATGCTGTAGCCCGGCGCGGTCGGGACCACGTATCGGCCGTCCCGGACGACCGCCGGGTCCACGAAGTGTTCGTGCAGGTGATCCACGTATTCCACCACCCTGTCTTCGAGTGATCCGCTGACGGCGATGTAGTCGAAGATCGCCAGGTGCTGGACATACTCGCAGAGCCCGACGCCGCCCGCGTGGGGACAGACCGGCACGCCGAACTTGGCGGCCAGCAGGAGGACCGCCAGCACCTCGTTGACCCCGCCGAGCCGGCAGCTGTCGATCTGGCAGAAGCCGATGGCGCGGGCCTGAAGGAACTGCTTGAACATGACGCGGTTGTGCGCGTGTTCGCCCGTCGCGACGCGGATGCCGAGCGGCTCGAGGGCTCGGGCGATCCGGGCGTGGCCGAGGATGTCGTCAGGGTTCGTCGGCTCCTCGATCCACCATGGCCGCGCCGGCGCCAGCGCGTGCATCCACTCGATCGCCTGGTCGACGTCCCACGCTTGATTGGCATCGACCATGAGCACTCGCTCGGGACCGATCTCCTCGCGGACGATGCCGACTCGCCGGACGTCCGAGGCCATGTCGCCACCGACCTTGACCTTGAAGTAGCGCCAGCCGTCCTCGACCCCGGCGCGGCTCAATCGGCGGATCTTCTCGTCGGAGTAGCCGAGCCAACCGGTGGACGTCGTGTACGCCGGGTACCCGTCGGTCCGGATCTCGGCTTCGCGGATGGCGCGCGTGGGCTCCCGGCGACGCAGGATCTCGAGTGCCTCGTCGGGCGTCAGCGCATCGGTGATGTAGCGGAAGGGGATCGCGCGGACGAGCGCCTCGGGCGACAGGTCCACGAGGACCTTCCAAAGGGGTTTTCGCTCGGCTTTCGCATAGAGATCCCAGACCGCGTTGACGACGGCCGCCGTGGCCAGATGGATGACCCCCTTCTCGGGGCCGACCCAGCGCAACTGTCCGTCACCGACGAGCTCGTACCAGAACGCCGCGAAGTCGTCGACGATCGACTCGAGCGTGCGCCCGACCACCATCGGTCCGAGGGCGTGGACCGCGGCGACGCACAGTTCGTTGCCTCGCCCGGTGGTGAAGGTGATCCCGTGCCCCTCGAGGCCGTCGGGATCGTCGGTCTTGAGGATCACGTACGCGGCCGAGTAGTCCGGTCGTTCGTTCATCGCATCCGACCCGTCCAGCGAATCGGAGGTCGGGAACCGGATGTCGAGCGCGACGACCTCGGTGATCGTGATGGGCACGGGGACGGACTCCGGGCTCGAGTGGGGGAGTGGGACGGGGTGCCCGAGGGAGGAGGCCTCGGACACCCCTGGAGCTCGCGAGTTACTTGAACCGGTCGTGCCGGGCCCTTCGGATGCGGTTTGAGCCGGCGTCCGAAGCGTGCTCCCGTGCGGAAGGGATCACTGCCAGGCTTTCGTGAAGTCGGCCGCGTTGTCCTTCGTCACGAGCGTGGTGCCCGTGTCGATGGCCTTGACGTAGTTCTCGCCCTTGAGCGACTTGACGGCCGCCTCGACGCCGAGGTTCGTCATCTTGAACGGCGACTGCGCCATGGTGGCCGTGGTCTTGCCTGCCTCGATGAGCTTGGCCATGTCCGGGTCACCGTCGTAGCCGAAGATCAGCAGCGGGTGCTGCTTGGACTCCGCGACCGCCACGGCACCCATCGCCGGGGAGTCGCACGCCGAGTAGATCGCTGTGAGGTTCGGGTACTTGGTGAGCAGGTCCTGCGTCACCGAGGCGCCGGTCTTGGTGTCACACAGGGTCTGCTGACCCCCGATGACGACCTTCACGCCAGTACCGTCGAGCGCTGCCTTGACACCGTCGATGCGCTGGTCGAGGTTCGGGACGCCACGCACGGCTTCGAGCAGGCCGATGGTGTCGCCCGACTTCAGCTGGCTCTTGATGTACGCGCCGGCAGCCTCGCCGCCCTTGACGTTGTTCGTCGCCGCAACCGCATCCGGCACGACACCGGGGATCGTGTTGTCGACGAAGACGATCCGGACGCCCGCCTGCTGAGCCTCATTGAGGGCATCGGTGACGCCAACGCCCATCGGGGAGATCACGATCGCCTGGGCGCCCTTGGTGACAGCGTCCTGGATCTCCGCGATCTGGCAGGGCGTGTCGTCGTTGGTCTTGCACGCGTTGGTCGTGAGCTCGATGTCGTTCGGGTGATCGGTCTCGTACTGCTTGGCGCCCGCGATCATGGCATCCCAGAAACCGCCCGTGGCCTTGGTGAGAAGCGTGACCTTGATCTTCTCGGCTGCACTCGCGGACGGCGCCGCGGCACTCGCGGACGGCGCCGCGGCACTCGCGGACGGCGCCGCGGCACTCGTGGACGGCGGCGCGGCACTCCCGCCGCTGCTGCTGCACGCGGTGATGAGCATCGCCCCCGCTCCGAGCACGACCAACGCCTTCATTCGAGTCGACATGTGTGTTGCTCCTTCTTGTCGGATGTGCCGCACGTGCCGTGCGTCTAGAGTGGAGAAGCTTCAAACGGTGGTGCTCCCTCCGGCCCCGACGATCCAGGACACGAGTTGCTGTTGGTTGTCCGCGGTCGCCGGCGCCTCGCCGATCTTGCGGCCGCGGCGCATGACCATGGCCCGGTCCGCGACCGCCATCACGTGATCCATGCTGTGAGAGATCAAGATGACCGCGACGCCGGAGGTTCGGAGCCGATCGACCAGCTCCAGGACCCGCGCCGACTCCCGAAGCCCGAGGGCGGCAGTCGGCTCGTCGAGGATGACGAGCTTCGAGGAGAACGCCACGGCTCGCGCGACCGCCACCGCCTGGCGTTGGCCCCCCGACATCAGGGCCACGTCAGCATCGAAGTCAGGGAGCCGGATCTGCAAACGGTCGAGAAGGTCCTTTGTACGGGTGGACATCTCCTTCTGCTTCATCCACTGGAGACCGCGCGGCAGCCAGGACGGCCCCGCCAGTTCGCGGCCGGCGAAGAAGTTCGCCGTCGGGTTGAGGTTGTCGAACAGGGCCAGGTCTTGGTAGACGGTCTCGATCCCATTTGATCTGGCATCGGCCGCCGAGTTGATCTGCACGGGGGCCCCGTCGATCTGGATCTCGCCTCGGTCGAGTTTGTGGACGCCGCTGATGCACTTGATGAGGGTCGACTTGCCGGCGCCGTTGTCACCGAGCAGGGCGAGAACCTCACCGGCGCGGACCTCGAGGTCGACGCCCTCGAGGGCAACCACGGCCCCGAAGGTCTTGGTGGCATCACGAACGCTCAGGACGGGTTCCACGTCGGCGGGCACCGCGACGTGAACGGCGTCAGTCATGCGAGCCTCGCCTGCATGCTTCGGAACCGGTTCTCGACGAGGGCCCGCAAGACGTCGAGCTCGACCGCGACGAGGACGACCACTCCCACCGCGATGTACTGGAAGTTCGGGTCGAGACCGAGCAGGTTGAGGCCGTTGTGCATGACCCCGAGGATCAACGCACCTGTCAGGGCGTTCAAGACACCGCCACGGCCGCCCAGGAAGCTGCCGCCGCCGATGATCACCGCGGCGATGGCGCTGAGCTCCAAGCCCTGCCCGGTGAACGGCGAGCCGGCGTCAGCGGTTCCGACGAAGAGCATGCCGCCGATGGCGCCGGACAGTCCGCTCATGACGTAGACCGAGATCAACGTCCCGTTCATCGGCACGCCGGTGCGGACCGCGGCTTCGGGGCTGCCACCGACGGCGTAGATCCATCGTCCCCAGACCAGCTTGTGCAGGATGACGGCACAGACGACCGCGAAGACGATCACCACGAGCGTGGCGAAGGGGAACCATCCGATGTTGCCCGCGCCCGGGATCCCAGCGATACGTCCGCCGCCGAGCAGGTGGACGATCGGCGGGGAGCCCAGGACGGTGGAGCCACCGGCGATGTAGAGGGCGAGGCCGGCGCAGATGCTCAAGGTGGCGAGGGTGGCGATGAAGGGATGCGGCAGACGCCCCCACACCAGCAGCAGCCCGTTGACCAGACCGACGGCCAACCCCGTCAGCAAGGTGACCCCGATGGCCAGCTCCGCCGAGTGGGTGTCGCGGTAGACGACAGTCACCATGACGCAGCACAACGAGACGTTCGAGCCGATCGACAGGTCGATGCCCCGGGTCAGGATCACGAGGAGCTGGCCCAAGGCGATGATGCAGACACCGCCGGACTGCTCGAGAACGTTGCCGACGTTCCCGAACGTCATGAAGACGTGGCCCTCGGTGGCCGCCCAGAGGAACAGCATCATCAGCGTCAGGACGAAGAGCGGTCCCGCCTTCAGCCCCAGCAGGACACCCTTGATCGCGCGCGACGATCGGTCGTTGGCCGTATCCGGACCCCTCCCGACCTCAGGCTCTGGTGCGACGTCGGCGACGTCGGCAGCGGCGCGAGTCACCGACTCGTCGTCGAGCACGTCGCGCCCTCCGTTGTGTCCATCGTCGGGCACTATGCCAGCACGTCATCCTATTGTCTATAGGATAGAGATGATTTTGATGCTGTATGGTAGCCGTCGAGTACTCGACACGCGAAGGCCGAGATGGACCGTTATCAGATCGAAGCAATCCATGAGTCCGCCGCAGGAAAGCGCCTGGCCCAACGGCAACCGCTGCCCGGCTCGGTCTACGAGATCGTCACGGACATGCTCATGACCCACGCGTTCGAACCCGGCGCCAGGCTCAACATCGAAGCGCTCGCCCGCACCCTCGGCGTGTCGCCGACACCGGTGCGCGAGGCCTTGGCACGCGTCGAGGCCGACGGTTTGATCGTGAAGCACCCAGGGCGCAGCTATACGGTGGCGCCCCTCATGGGGATCGAGCAGATGCGCGAGCTCATCGAGCTGCGGCTGCTCGTGGAACCCGCATTAGCCGCCAAGGTCGCTGCCCAGGCGGAGCCGAACGAGATCAAGGAGCTGCGCCGCGCTGCCCGGGCCGGTGGAGCCGGCGCCGAGGTCACGGCTGCGGCGAACCGGTTGGACATGGTCTATGACGCGACCTTCCACGCCATGGTCGCCGACCTCGCGGGCAACCAGATGATCAGCGACATGCTGACCCGACTGCACAGCCACCTGCACACCTTCCGGCTCTACTACCACGCGGGCCTGCATTCGGTGACGAAGAACGAGCACCTGGCGGTGGCCGATGCGGTCGCCCGCCAGGATCCCGACGGGGCCGAGGAAGCGATGCGTGCCCACCTGGTATCGGCGCTGGAGCGGCTGGAGACGTTCGTCGTCGGCGGCAGCGCGACCGATGAAGCCAGGCAGATCCCGAAGTTCACCGCTGGGCGCGTCAAGGAGTGACCCGGGCAGCGACCGACGACAGGAGTGGGGCGATGTCGGCCGGTTCCGACCGCGTGTTGTTCGGTGCGGCGTACTACCACGAGTACCAACCGCATGACCGGCTGGATGTCGATCTCGATCTCATGCAGGAGGCGCACTTCTCGGTCATCCGAGTCGGTGAGTCGGTCTGGTCGACCTGGGAACCGGAGAACGGCCAGTTCGATCTGGACTGGCTCGAGCCGGTTCTCGACGGTGCTGCGCGGCGGGGCATCTCCGTCATCCTTGGCACGCCCACGTATGCCGTGCCGCCGTGGTTGGCCCGGCTGTATCCGGAGATCGCCGGCGAACGATCCACGGGCGAACGGATCCCCTGGGGGGCTCGGCAGGAAGTCGATTTCACGCACCCGGCCTTCCTCTTCCATGCCGACCGGGTGATCCGCAAGATCCTTCGTCGCTATGCGGGGCATCCCGCCGTCATCGGCTTCCAGGTCGACAACGAACCCGGCTTGCATCTCCTTCACAACCGCGGCGTCTTCCAACGCTTCGTGGACGACCTGCGTCATCGGTACGGCGACGTAGACAGCCTCAACCGTGAGTGGGGCCTCGTCTACTGGTCGCACCGACTCTCGACCTGGGACGATCTTTGGGCACCCGATGGCAACAGGCAGCCCCAGTACGACGTCGCATGGCGTCGCTTCCAGGCCGCAGAGACCACCCGGTTCATCGACTGGCAGGCCGACATCGTCCGGGAGTATTCCTCCCCCGGACAGTTCGTCACGACGTGCATCGCCTACGAACGGCCCGCCGTCGACGACGATCTGGTCACTGATGCCCTCGACATCACGGGGGGGAACCTCTACTACGCCATGCAGGACGGGCTACAGCTCCCGGACGACGGCTCCGGACCGCAGGACCAGGGCTGGGCCACCACCGGAACTTGGGCCCTGTACTTCTCCGCGGACCGGATGTACTCCTCACGCCAAGAGGGCTTCCTCGTCACCGAAACCAATGCCATGCACATCGGTCCTCCCTGGGACAACCGCCCGGCCTTTGACGGCCAGTGGCGTCAGGTCGCGTGGGCGCTGGTCGCCCGTGGAGCGCGGATGGTCGAGTACTGGCACTGGCACACGCTGCCCTTCGGTACCGAAACCTCCTGGGGTGGGGTCCTTCCCCACGCGGGTCACCCGGGCCGAACCTTCGACCAGCTCCGCCAGGTCGGTGACGAGTTCCGGCGCGCAGGACGGCTGGTGGCGGGATGTCGACCCGACGCAGAAGTCGCCTTCCTGTATTCGCTCCCGAACCGCTGGCTGATGCAGAAATACCCGCCGTTGGCGGCAGCGGGAGGCGGACCCGATGCCCGGGCGTACGACGGGTTCTTCGCCCCCTTCTACCGCGGCGCTTTCGACGCCGGACTCTCGGCCCGGATCCTGCATTCCCGGAAGGCGACCACCACCCATCCGGCCGAGTTCGCCGCCAGTCATCCGCTCCTCGTCGTGCCCGGCCACTACATGAGCGCGGACCACCTGCTCGACTGGCTCGCGGACTACGCGGCCGCGGGAGGGCATCTCGTCATCGGCCCACGGACCGGATACGCGGATCACGAGGCGCGCGCTCGGACCGAGACGGTTCCCGGCCGCCTGGCCCAGGCTTCAGGCGTCCACTACGACGAGTTCAGCAACCTGAAGAGCATGCTCCCGGTTCTTCCTGCCGACGGGGCCACGATCAAGCTCGACGCGGCTAATGCCACGCGTTGGTGTGACGGACTGCTCGTAGACGACGCGCAGGTCGTGGCGACCTACGAACACCCGCACTTCAGTCGATGGCCGGCGATGACCACGCGTGTCCACGAGAAGGGTCGCATCACATGCGTCGGCACCATCCCCGACTCGAGCTTTGCCAAGTCGCTCTTCCAGTGGCTAGCCACCGACCTCGTTCGACCCTGGTGCGAGCTGCCGCCCACGATGACCTCGACCGGCGCAACGGCCGTCGACGGAACCAGGCTCCGATTCCTGCACAACTGGTCCTGGGATCCCGCCTCGGTATCCGTGCCCACCGAGGTGCACGACATCCTGACCGGGGAAACGTTCCACCCCAAAGATCACGTCCAACTCGGGCCCTGGGATGTTCGGGTGCTGTCAGTCAGACGACCGTGACCGCCGACGGTCAGGCCGCCGCGGTCGGCGTCGGCACCGTGCGCGAACGGGACTGGCTCTTTGACGGCCATGCGCACATCGCGGAGGGTCTCGATGACTGACCCGTTGCCCACGGATTGGATCCGCAGACTGGGCGATACGTCAGTTTCGACCTCGGCGATCATCGCGGGTGCTTCCCCCCTTGGGACCATGCTGTCGACGTACGGCTACGCGGTCGCGGAGGCCGATGCCATCGATCTCGTCCAACAGGTCCTGAAGAGTCCGATCCGGGCCTTCGATACCTCCAACGCTTACAGCGACGGCGAGAGCGAGCGCCGGATCGGCATCGGCATCGCTGCCGCGGGGGGATTGCCAGAGGACTTCACGGTGATCACCAAGGTGGACGCACGACACGGTGACTACTCCGGTGATCGGGTGCGACGCTCGCTTGACGAGAGTCAGGAGCGGCTCGGGCTTGGTGTCCTTCCGTTGCTCTTCTTGCACGATCCGGAAGGCCACGACTTCGCCATGATCACGCAGGCAGGAGGAGCGGTTGACACGCTGGTCGCGCTCAAGGACGAAGGCCGGGTGCAACACATCGGCATCGCCGCAGGCGATGTTCACGTCGTTTCACGCTACCTTGACCTGGGCGTCTTCGAGGTTCTCCTCACACACAATCGTTGGACCCTTGTCGATCGAAGCGCGGACGAGCTGATCGACCAGGCAACCGCGGCCGGCATGGGGGTGCTGAACGCCGCGATCTACGGCGGAGGTGTCCTCGCCAACCCGACTGGGTCGTCCAGGTACGGCTATAGCGCGGCACCCAAGCTCGTCCTCGATGCCGTCGCTGCCATGAACGACGCCTGCTTGAGAAACGGCACTGATCTAGCCACGGCGGCCCTGCAATTCTCGATGCGTGATCCCCGCGTGCACTCGACCGTCGTCGGTTTCACGAAACCTAGCCGGATCTCGACGCTCATGGCATCGGCCGCCGTCGAGCCGCCGCCTGACCTGTGGATCGAACTTGAGACCTTGGTACCACCCAAGTCATGCTGGCTCGACTTCCAAGCGAAAGGCTAAGCCAGTTCCCTGGTCAACCACGCCGGGATCGCTCCAAAGAAGGATGCGCTCGACGTCTCCAGGGCTGTCGCCCGGGATCACGCGGCGCCCGCGCCGCCCGGCTCGGACCCGCGGATCACGTCGCCGCCCATCCCACCGTTAGAACGGAGACCGCGTCCCGCATGCCGACTGCCCCATCGAAGCTCGCCATCGTCGTCCGCGGGGGCTGGGACGGCCACGCGCCCATCGAGGCGACGGACCTGTTCATCCCGCACCTCGAGGCGAACGGCTACGAGGTCCGGATCTTCGACTCGCCGGCGCCGTACGCCGATCCGGACCTGATGGCGCGGACCGACCTGATCATGCAGTGCAACACCATGGCGACGATCGCTCGCGACGAGCTTGCGGGCCTGCGAGCGGCGATCGCCAACGGGACCGGCATGGCGGGCTGGCATGGCGGGATCGCCGATTCGTATCGCAACTCGTCCGACTACTTCCAGCTCATCGGCGCCCAGTTCGCGTGCCATCCGGGCAAGGACCCGGCGACGATCACCGGCGACGGACCCGAGAACAACTACGTGCCGTACACGGTCAACCTGCTGCCGGCCGCGGCCGACCACCCCATCACCCGGGGCCTCGCGGACTTCGACCTGGTCACCGAGCAGTACTGGGTGCTCTGGGACCGCTATCTCGACGTCCTCGCGACGACGACCCAGAAGGTCCGGCCGTGGGATGCGTGGCACCGCGAGATCACCTCGCCCGCCATCTGGACGCGGCGCTGGGGCAAGGGCCGGATCTTCGTCTGCACCCCCGGCCACAGCCTCGACGTCCTCGCCCATCCGACCGTCCATACCGTCATCGAGCGGGGGCTGCTGTGGGCCGGCCGGTGAGGATCGGGATGATCGGTTGCGGCGCGATCGCCCGGCAGTACCTCGACACCGCCCGCCGGCTCGACGCGATCGAGATCGTGGCGGCGGCGGATCGCGTCCCGGCCCGCGCCACCGCGGTCGAGGCGGCCGAGGGCATCCCCGCGATGCCGGTGGCCGACCTCCTCGCGAATGCCGAGGTGGATGTCGTCCTGAACCTCACGATCCCGGCCGCCCACGCCGCCATCGCCCTCCAGGCGATCGCCGCGGGCAAGGCGGTCTACGGCGAGAAGCCGCTGGCAGCGACGACCGCGGAGGCGCGCTCGATCCTCGAGGCTGCCGGGGCGGCCGGCGTGCAGGTCGGCTGCGCGCCCGACACGGTCCTGGGAACGGGGATCCAGACGGCGCGGAAGGCCGTCGACGACGGACGGATCGGGGCCCCGATCGCGGCGACCGCGACCATGGTCACGCCCGGCCATGAGCGCTGGCACCCCGATCCCGACTTCTACTACCAGCCCGGCGGCGGCCCGCTTCTGGACATGGGGCCGTACTACGTGACCGCCCTCGTCACGATCCTCGGCCCGGTCGTCGCCGCCATCGGCGCCGCGAGCCGCACGCGCGGGACGCGGACGATCCGCTCGGGCGCGCGCGCCGGCGAGACGGTCCCGGTCGCCGTCGACAGCCACGTGACGGGCGCCCTGATCCACGAGTCGGGCGCGATCTCGACGCTCGTCATGAGCTTCGACGCGGTCGCCTCCAGGGCGTCGCGGATCGAGATCCACGGGGAGCTGGGGTCGCTCATCGCGCCGGACCCGAACCTGTTCCGCGGCGACGTCGAGCTGCGCGAGCTCGACGGGACCGGCTGGGTCACGCTCCCGATCAGCGCCGGGTACGAGCGCAGCTCGCGCGGCTACGGGATCGCGGACCTGGCGGCGACCCCCGCCGGAGAGGAGCCGCGCGCCGGTGGCGCCCTCGCGTTCCACGTGCTGGACGTCATGGAATCGCTCCTGGAGTCGGCCCGGACCGGTCGCCGGGTCGACGTCGCGAGCCGCTGCCCGCGGCCGGCGCAGGTGCCGCTCCAGTCGCTGCCGAGCTCGGACGCGGAGATCCCGACCTACCACTAGCCGGGCTCGGCGGTCACGCTGCGACGGCCCGGGCACCGACTCGCGGTATCTTCGGAACGGCGTCAACCGACGCACACATGTAGAGGTCACGCCGTGGCTGCCCCGCTCACCGATGCCGCGATCGCCAAGATGCGCGAGATGATCGTCAGCGGGGAGTTGGCGACCGGCGCACCGCCGATCCGGGTCGACGCGCACCAGCACTTCTGGGACATCGAGAGCGGCCGATACGCGTGGCCGACGCCTGAAGACGGCCAGATCTATCGCACCTTCACGCCGGCCGACCTCGAGCCCGAACTCGAGCCCGCCGGGATCGACGCCACGGTCCTCGTCCAGACGGTCGACACGCTCGACGACACCGACGCGATGCTGGCCGACGCCGGCCGCCACCCGTTCATCGCGGCGGTCGTCGGCTGGGTGCCACTCGCTGACGTCAGCGCCACGGAGCGCGCCCTCGATTCCCGGCCCGACCCTCGACTGCGCGGGATCCGCCACCTGATCCACCAGGAGCGCGACCCCGATTGGCTGCTCCGTGCTGACGTCGGGGACGGCCTGCGGACCCTCTCGGCTCGAGGCCTGGCGTTCGACGTCGTCGCCGTGTTCCCGGAGCACCTTCGCCTGGTCCCGATCGTCGCCGACCGCCACCCGGACCTGACACTCGTCATCGACCACCTGGCCAAGCCGCCGTTCCGGTCGCCCGGCTGGGCGCAGTGGCACGACCAACTCCGCGACGCGGCGGCTCGCCCCAACGTCGTGGCCAAGCTGTCCGGCCTCGACACCGCCGCTGGGCCAGGCTGGACCGACGATGGACTCCGCCCGGCCGTCGATGCCGCGCTGGAGACGTTCGGGCCAGGGCGCCTGATGTTCGGCAGTGATTGGCCCGTGTGCCGCCTCACGTCCACGTATGACCAGGTCATCCGGGCGATCGAGCGGCTCGTTGCGCCACTGACCGAGGCCGAGCGCCGGGCCGTCATGGGCGGGACCGCCGCTCGCGTCTACGGGATCCGGCCAACGGCCTGACGCTACCGGGTGATCTGCTCCGTCACGAGTTCATCATGAACCTCAGGCGCTCGCCCGCCGGGCCCATCGCCAGGACGTGGCCTCCGGCGTGCTCGACGGCCGTCGCGCGGCCGATCGGACGTCGCGCCGATGCGGTGTGAGCGGCCGGGACCGTACGATGTCGGCGACAGGAGGTGGGATGCCGTCGATGACGACGCCCGAGGTCGACGACTGCCCGGCGATGGACTCGAACAGCTGGTTCGCCCCGCGATCGAGGCGGGTGGTTCAGGCCGCCGCGATCATGCGCGAGTGGCGTCTGGCATCGGCCGGCTTGGATCATGGTCGGACGACCTTGGGTCCCTGCCCGGCAAAGCCGGTCTGGGGCTTGCCGTGGGCCTGTGGCTCTTGATCATCGTGCTGTCGGCGCGCGGGCAGGTGTGGAGCGCGGCGCAAGAGGCCTGGTGCTACTGGATCCCCTCGATCCTGGATCCCTATCGGCAGTCCGACTGGACCAGCCCGGTCGCCTACGTGTACTCACCGGCCTTCCTCCAGGTCATCGCGCCGCTCCGGGCGCTCAGCTGGCCCATGTTCGTCGCCGTTTGGACCGCCCTGCTCCTCGGTGCCGTGACCTATCTGACGGGCCTTCGGCTCCTCTGGATCGGCGTCCTGGTCGCCGCCACAGAGCTGTACGGCGGCAACATCTCGCTCTTCCTGGCCGTGGCCATCGTGCTCGGCTTCCGCTGGCCGGTGACCTGGGCGATCGTCATCCTCACCAAGGTCACGCCCGGCATCGGGCTGCTGTGGTTCGCGGTGCGGCGTGAGTGGCGGAACCTCGGCATCGCCCTCGCCGCGACCGTCCTCGTGGCCGGCGCATCGGCCGTGGCCATGCCAGTGGCGTGGCAACAATGGGCACACGTCCTGATGGCGAACGCGGGTCGCGACGGGACATGGGCTGCCGTCCCGATCGCGTTGTGGATCCGGTTGCCGATGGCCGTCGCGCTCGTGGTGTGGGGGGCGAGGACCGACCGGCGCTGGACGGTCCCGGTCGCGTCGATGCTGGCCTTGCCCGCACTCTGGTTCGGCAGCCTCAGCATGATCCTCGCGGTGATCGCCCTCCGGCGGATGGGTGAGCCGGCCGGATCCGCCGTCGGTCGTGCCGACCTCGTGGACGATCAGGGAGCGAAGCCCGCCGCCCCGACCCTCGTGCGCGCATAGCCTCGTTCAGGGCCGACGCGGACCGCCCGCGTCCATCGACAGGTGCGGGTCCCGGGTCCTGCCCAGATAGGCGATGACCGGCACCATCAGGAGGGGCAGGTCCTTCACGCTGTACAGCCAGCCCTCAGGACCGCGCGCATCGACCACCGCCCGCAGCCAATCCGGGATCAGCGGGATGAGTGGCAGCGTGAGGACGACCAGGATCCCGGCCGTGATCCACCAGCCGCGGGTCCGGATGCCGATCAGGGCGAACGGCAGGATGGATGGCTTGAGCAGGATGAGCGCGCCCGGCCACTTCCAGCGCAGCGCCGCCGCCACGAGCGCGGCGAAGACGATCACCGGCGCGCCTCGGAAGTAGAGGACCGGTTGATCCGGAAAGGCCAGGCAGACGAGGATCGCGGCCACCGCCCACAGCGCGGGTCGCCACGACCAGACCACGTAGCCCAGGAGCCCGACCGCGAGGACCCACCAGAGCTGGTACGGCAGCACCAGGAACGGGATGAACAGGTAGAGCATCGTCGGCGGGTAGAGCACGTCGCCAAGCACGATCGGGTACGGGCCGTGGAGCTGACGAGGCAGGTAGAAGCCGTCGCCAGCAAGCCACGAGCGGCTCGCTTCGACGTAGCCACGCAGGTCGGCGCCCCAGTCGGTCCCGCGGAGATCCGTGTACGGAAACCCGATCAGCAACTGGGCGACGATCGCCACGCTCGCGACGCCGATCACCGCGAGCGTCGCACCGCGGGCCACGCGGTCCCACGGGACGCCCGTCAGGACGTCGCCGGTCGCCCCCGTCTCTCGCCGCGATGTTCCGAGATCCTCTGACATCCACGCTCCCGATCGTGCCACCGAGCCTAGCACCGGGCTTCACGCGCCCGCGATCCGCCACATTGAACCGATCGCGGCCTGACGCTGGACTCAGGTCCTCCCGAGCGGGAGTAACTCAGTCGGCAGAGTGTCACCTTCCCAAGCCGACACCCTTTGGCTTGTGACGGGCGACGCCGAAGTGGACTGGAAGCTGCTCGAGCATGTGGGCATGCTGCTGCACGCGAGTCGCTAGGGCTTCGACTCGCTGATGACCTTGGCGTCGACCGTGGCGTTGACCTTGTCCTGACTCGCCCCCACGGCGACCGTCTGCTTCACCGTCTTCTTACCGCCCTCCGGCTTGAACGTGAGGTCGGCGAGGGAACCATCCGGCTGGAAACCGCCCAGCAACGCGATCATGAAGGGGCCGGTCATGCCGTCCGGCCCGAGCTGCAGGAATTGACCGAGGCTGATGCCAAGGCAGCTCCCTGAGTCCAGGACCTTCGACGACTTGTCGTAGTTGACCTTCCAGTCACGCGGCACGGTCTCGTCGAGGACGGGATTCGACTGACCCTGCCGCCCGATCTCGGCGATCGGCCGCTTGGCGGTCAGGACGACGGTGCCCTGCTCCTTGAACGGTGTCGGACACGGGACATCGCCGTTGATCCGCATCGTGCCCTTGACCGGTCCTGACCCACGGTAGGTCCCATCGGGCTGGAGCTCCAGGACGACCTTGGGGATCGAGATGGTCGTCGTGTACGACACACCGAGTGCACTGACCGTGAGCGTCCCATTGATCCCCACCTCGAGCTTCTTGGCGCCGGTGTGGAAGATCAGCGTGAGTTTCGCGATCCCCTGCCTCGACGTGGCGGTGAGCCGCACGTAGGCATCCTTGCCGTCCTGGTCCGGCGCGACGTAGCTCAGGCTCCCGGGTGGTTTCTCGACGGTCTTGGGGTCGAGCGACTCCTTGCCATCCAGCTCGGCCACGATCTTGACCGGCGGCACGGTCTGGCCGTACCGATGGTCGAGCCCGACATCGAACTGGGTCGTGCTGCCCTTGTCGACCTCCTCGGTGTGGGTCGGCTTGGCGTTGTTGGCGAAGGCACTCATCGGGATGTAGCTCGGCGCGGTCACGATCATGCAGCGGGTATCGCGCCAGACTTCCTGCGCGTGCCGATACGCGGGATTCATCGTCACGAAGTCGTAGCCGGCGCTGCCGGTGATCTGCCCGATCATCGCGGGGGTCACGTCACCGGACCCCTTGACGTCGGTCTTGGCGCCGCTCCAGCCCCCGACGGTCCCCGAGCCCTCGGCGATCGGGGCCGGGACGCCGTCGGAGATGCCCGTCGTTGCGACGGTGTACTCGCCGTCGCTGGTCGTCTCGTCGCCGTCCGTGGTCGTGGACCGGTGGAACTTCTCGTGGTGCGTATAGGCCTGGGTGATGGCTCCGAGCGTCGCGGTATCGTCCGTCGTGCCTTCGAACGTGCTCGATTGGTCGCTCGAGCCCGTCGCGTTCGATCCGCTGCCGCCGGGCCCGCCCGACGTCGATGCCGTGATCTGGATGGACGTGTCGAGCGAGGCTGGCACGAGCCCGGCCGCGTTCGGGCAGGCATCGAGCTGACCGAAGAGTCGCGTCTTGTTGCTGTCGGTGAGGACCGTCTGGCCGGTCGCGGTGTCGGTCACGGTCTCGTCGATATCGGTCGTCATCTCCAGCTTGCCGACGGAGCCGGACGTCGAGTAGGTGACGACGGTGTGGATCGTCGCCGTGCTGCTTCGCCCGCCATCGGTCTGGGTGAACGACTTCGTTCCGAGGTCGTTGACATGGGGGTTGTCGGCCGGGTACCCGATGATCTCGACCGCGCCGGCCATGAGCGGCCCGAACTGGGTACGGGACAGGTCGGGTGGGGACTTGAATGCCGCCTCGATGATCGCCGACTTCGCATCGGGCAACGTTCGCCTCGAGATCGCCCCGGTCTCCGTGTCGATCAGGAGGGCGAGGATCGCATCGGCATCAGGCCCGAGCGACTCGCGGATCCCCATCGCCTCCAGGAGCGCGAGATGGTCGTTCACCGGATCGAGCGGCTGCCCCTCACGAGAGGCTGCGTCCGCGACGACCGCGTCCAGGGTCGCCTGGAGCGAGCCATCGGCTGGCGGCGCGATCGGAACGGCCGGCGAACTCACGGACCCGCTGGCTACTGGACTCGAGGCGACGATCGTGGTCGTCGCCGCCGGGCTGGGCGTGGCGACGTTCGGGCTCCCGCACGCGCTGAGGATGACCGTGACCGTCATCAGCAGGCCGAGCAGCCGCAACATCGTCGGAGTATGCCCCTTCAGCCGGGCTTGCCGGCGGCTCCAGACGGCGTACACGCTCCGCGCTAGACGGAGGCCTCCGAGCGGGAGTACTCAGTCGGCCGGACCAGCTTCCCACGCCGAATGTCGCGGGTTCGATCCGACTCATGCTCCACTCCTGGTTCCTCGACACAACCCGGTTCGATTCACCGACGGGAAATCGTACTCTGGGACTTGACTGCGGCCAGGCATCCGGTGAGGCCTCGCCTGAGCCGTCAGCGCCCAGTCGGCTGCCAGTAGAAGGTGCGGCCAGGATCACCTGGCTCGGACATCGTGGTGACCCGGCCGGGCGCGTCGATGGCCGCCAGCGCCTCTGTCAGGTCAGCCAGGGGCTGGGCATCGTGCGGCGTGACGTCCAGCGCGACGCTCCAGAACCGGGCGTCGTCGCCCGAGCCGCCGCCGACACGAAGATGCGTGTCATCGAGCCAATCGACGCAGCAAAGCCGGCGATCGGTCGCGTCGGATCCGGTCTCGATGCGCTCGACGTGGCCAGACGCGAGATCGGCGACGTAGACGGTCGTCTCCGGCGACGTATCCGTGACCCACCGTTGCCAGGCGAAGGCGATCCGCGTGCCGTCGGGTGACCAGCGCGGCCCCAGGACCGAAACGTCCGCATCGAGCGCGACCTTGGCGGGATCCGTGCCATCGGCGTTCACGATCCAGAGTTCGCGGGTGTCGTTGCTCTCGTCCAGGACGGTATACGCGATCCGGCTCCCATCCGGTGACCAGGCGGGCAATTCCAGCGCCAGCTGCCGATCGCGTGTCTGATCCTTCACGAGCGTCTTGCCCAGGTCAAGCTGCTGGCGGGTCCGCAGGTCGAGCGTGCCCAGCGTGTGGCAATAGGTTCCGGCCGTCTCGGCGATGGCGGCGGCCAGGACCACCTCGACCCCGCCGATGACACCGACCGTCGATCGGGCCGAGCAGTGCACTGTTCGGACGAAGACCACGTGCTCGCCGTCCCCGGCGACGTCGAACGCGGTCCACTGCTCCGGTTCAGGGACCACGACACCGGTGTCGACGAAGTCGCCGATCGTCTCGCCGACCTCGGCGACGAGGATGTGGCCGGAATTCGCGACCAGCCGCGTACCATCCGGGGACCACGCGACATCCAGGGCACGATCGGCTTGGAGCTCGTGCGCGCCGGTCCCGTCCGCACGCATCGCCCACGTGCTCGGCAGCCTCGACACCAGCGATCCCCCGCTCGAGGGCACCGATCCCCGACTGCGGGCAAAGGCGACCCAGGGAGCTGGACCGACAGCGTCGGGCGAGGCCGCCGGCGTGGAGGAGGGCCGTGCCGTGGACGGGGCCGCCGATGGCGTCGCCGAGCCTTGGGGCAGAGCTGCCGGCGCGACCGGCGGCATGCGGACCAAGCCGGATCCCACGGCCACGGTCCCGACCAGCGCGGCGACCACGAGTACGACGACGGCCGTCAGCATGAGCCGCCGGTCGCCCGTGCCGCGTGATCGCACGGGGATCCCCAGCTGGACGGCGGTCAGGCGTTCCGTGTGCCCGAGCGCAGCCGCCCGCTGCTCGATCACGGTCCAGAGCTCCGGCATCGGTGCTCGGTCGAGCGTGGCGAAGCGGTCACGGAGGTCAGGCATCGTCGTCACCCAGGAGTTGGCGGAGCCGGCGCCGACCGCGACTAAGGTTGGCCCGGACGGCCAGTCCGTTCGATCCCAGTCGCTGCGCGATCTGACTGATCGGCAGGTCGGCGTAGTAGAAGAGCACGACCGCGGCGCGCTGACTCTCGGGGAGTCGGCGCAGGGCCTCGAGGAGGTCAGGATCGGCGTAGCGGTCCACGTGGTCGGTGGTCGGGGTGGACACCTGGCCGGCCATCCGGCCGGCCTTCAGGGCGCCCGAGGCGATCCGGAACGCCGCCCGCCACGTCCAGGCCTGCGGGTCGCGTACCGCCGCTCCCCGACGCAGGACTTGCGCATAGGCCTCCGCGACGGCATCGCTGGCGATCTCCGGATCGGCGGCGAAGGCGTAGACCGCGTGCCAAAGCCGATCGGCGTCCGAGCGGTAGATCGCCTCGACCGTCTGCTCTGCTTCGATGACCGGGACCGCGCTTTCCATCATCCGCATAGGGACCGTTTCTGGTCAAAAGGTGACATCCGAGGGAGCCGGGCTGAGGGTCGACGCGCCGGTGCCCCGGGTCGTGGTGACCGCGGGCGGCCCGGAGGCTAGATCGTTGCTCCGGGCACATCACGCCTCGTCCGGCTGACCTTGGCTCGCATCAACTAGAATGTCTGCCTCCCGAGCGGGAGTAACTCAGTTGGCAGAGTGTCAGCTTCCCAAGCCGACTGTCTGGCCCCCTGCCGACCTGGCCCAGCCGAGCCCTCCCGCCTCGTGGTTTGAGAGTTGTGAGAGTCCCCTGAGCCGGTGGACGAAGAGAACTAGTTGCGCATGCAACCAGTTCTCTAGCCTCGCGAGCAACGGCGCGGCAAGCTCTCCGATTGTTCGGAAGTGCTCTGTGCTGGGCACCCACGCCTCCATCAGGCAACGCGGCACAACGGCAGTTCACCACCAACCTGGGGCAGTGGACGTCGGCCTACGAGTGCGACTCCTCTTCCGGCTCCTCGTACCACCTGACACGGTCCCCGATCCTCGCCCGGGCCTTCCAGGCAAATGACTTTGGAGCGGAGCGAAGGCGGTCGACGAGCTCCTGGGCCTGGCTGGCAGCGTCATATCGGGGTGGCTGGCTGAAGGTCAGTTCGACGGGTACGGGTTCCTCTGCGACGAACCGGACAAGCGTCTCGAGGGTCCCGGTCACGGTCCGCCACCACCCCCAGTCGCCACGTGTCAGGCGAACGATCGGCGCCGTCGTGATGCTGTGGCCATCCTGATTCGAGTCGGAGTCTGCGAGTGGCAATCCCGAAAGTAGGACAGTCGCATCGATCAGGTCCTTGCGGGTGACCTTCACCACTTGCAGCTTGCTGAGCAGCAAGTCCGTGGGCGAGATCGTCGGGCCCGGTCCGGCGAGCGACGACCTGAGGTCGAGGGTGTGGCACATCTCGAGTCGGTCGACGATCACGTCCACCGGCCGACCACGCTCAGGATCGACGGCGTACAGCTGCTTGTGACCGGCGGCGGCGTTGTACCGGCGATCGGGCACGTACCCTTCGGCCTCCAGCATCTCCAGGACGCGTCGCCGGCCCGCCGATGTGGTAGCCATGTCGAGGTCGCGTCCTGGCCGCTCGCCACGACCATGCCACCCTGGCACGAGGAGCTCGACCGCTGCTCCGCCCAGCACCTGCAGTGGCACGCCACGGTCAGAGGCGATCGAAACGAGCCGCAACGCCTCGGCGCGCAGGCTAGCCTCCGTCATCGGGTCTCCGGGGCGATGCCGGACGATTCCCGCACGATCAGGCGGAGCTCGATCGACTCCGTGCGAGGCTCGCCACCCTCGATGAGATCGATCGCCATGGCGACGGCATCGGCGCCGATCCGCGCCGCCGGGATCTCGACCGTCGTCAACGCCGGCTCGAGCATGCGCGCAAGCTCGATGTCGTCGAAGCCGACGATCGAGACATCGCGCCCGACCTTCAGGCCGCGCTCGACGGCCGCCTTGTACGCGCCGGCGGCGAGAAGGTCGTCATCACAGAGGATCGCCGTCGGCCGGTGTTCGATGTCGAGGAGCTGGCCGGCGGCACGACTCGACGACTCGATGTCGAACCGGCTGGTGACCTGAGCCTGCGGGTCCAGCGGCAGTCCCGCTTCGTCCATCGCGGCGAGGTAGGCGCTGCGCCGTGCGTGGAAGGTCTCCTGGGCGAAGTTGGCACGCAGGTGGGCGATGTGGCGATGGCCGAGGCTCACGAGGTGCTCCATCGCCCGATGGGCACCGCCGTAGATGTCGAGCTCGATGCTCGCGGCGTGCGAAGCATGCGCTTCCACCAGCACCACGTTCGCGCCCAGCCGCTGGACGTCCCGACTCGGCACCGGGTCGGCCGCGTAGACGATGCAGCCGTCGACGGCGCGAGCGGACATGATGTTCGCGAGCCAGTTGATCCAGTTCGGATCATCGCCGATGTCCAGCAGCATGACGGCGTTGCCGCGGGCTCGAGCGGCGCGCTCTGCCCCCAGCAGCACCGATGAGAAGAATGGGTTCGCGACATTGGGGACGACGAGAGCGATCGCGTGGGTACGCCCGAGACGCAGGTTGCGCGCGGTCGCATTGGGCTGGTAGCCGAGCTCCTGCGCGATGCGCAGCACCGAGTCGCGCTGTTCGTCCGAGATTCGCCCGTCCGACTTCCCTGTCATGACGAGCGAGACGGCCGCCTGGGAGACGCCCGCCGCGCGCGCGACGTCTCTCCCGGTCACTCGACGCTCCGCCTTCCTGGATTGCATCGGACCAGAGGGTATCAAGCGCCCGACCGTCAGTCGCCACGACCGAGCGATGCCCCGCCGAACCCGAACGGCAGCCAGTCCGGGATGGCGCCCCAACGGACGCGATCCGTGGTCAGCGACGCGTTGATCACGAGCACCTCCGGACCGAACTCGGCCAGCAGCTGCCGACAGACCCCGCAGCATGACGCCGGATCCTCATCACGAGTCACCGTCACGCACGCCCGGATGCCATGGGCTCCGCCGGACAGGGCCGCTCCGATCGCTGCTCGCTCAGCGCACAACGTCGCGGCGTAGGCCGCCAATTCGATGTTGCAGCCGCCGGTGATCGCCCCGCGATCGTCGAGCACCGCGGCACCCACTGGATAGCGCGAATACGGCGCCCGCGCATGGCCTGCTGACTCGACCGCCACCGCGAGCAGCTCCCCGATCGAGGGGAGCTGGCTCGCGAGGGTCGGGTCGGATCTGAACCCCTCGTGGATCATCTCGTCAGTCCGGCGGGATCTCGGCGTAGGCGAGGTCGATGTCGTACCCCTGGCGACGCCGTAGCGCCCGGCTGACGAAGTAGATGGCGATCCCGATCGGGAACAACGCGATGCTGCCCCAGAACATCCCCGGGTTCACGTCGATGTTCACGCCGGAGCCAGGGTCGCGCACCATGTTCACGACGAGCAACAGGGCGCCGATCGCACCGAGCACGCCGACGATCGTGAGGACCGGCACTTTCCCGATGAACCAGCCGACCGGCGACATCTCGTACAGGCTTCGGAACTTGTACGGGATGATCGCGGCCGCCAGACACGCCGAGCCCGAGGGCGCTGACCTGGCCGAAGGCACCGACCACGACCGTGAAGTAGCTCGTGTACGCCCAGGCCCAGGCGACCACGGCTGCAACGACCGTCACCAGGATCACCGCGTTGACGGGCGAGTTCGAACGCTCGCTGACCTTGGACAGGCTGTCCGGCACGACTCGGTCCATGGACCAGGCGAAGATGCACCGCGTCATGAGCAGGAGCGACATCGCGACGGTCGGGAACAGCCAGGACGCGAAGCCGATGATGATCATCGAACCCGACGATCGGGTTGCCGCTGGCGATGGCCGCCGTCTGCATGAACGTCGGGGCGCCGGCCAGCCCGGTGGCGTCGGCGCTGGCGGCTGCCAGCGGCCCCGAGGAACGACTGGCCGAGGCGCGTTCACCGCCAGGAGGGCCACCACCATCGCACCGACGAAGGCGATCGTGGCCGTGACCGGACCAGCCAGCAGCTGCGGGTCCGGGCAGACCTCACCTCGCCCGCGAAGTACGCGGAGCCCAGGTAGAACGGCATCGAGAACGCGGTCCAGGACACCGCCAGGATGGTGATCCCAAGATCGAACGGCGCAGCGGGTGCGTAGCCATTGGTGGCGGCGGACTGCGATGACCGCTGCGGACGCGTGCTGCACGCCCGTCGCGGTCGCGACGTAGGCGTCGAATGCAGCGATCGTGTTGGCTGGGGTCGAGGTGATGAGCACGACCGCGGTGACGGCCAGCCCGATGAGGCTCACGACCATCGTGTACTTGAACACCTTCAGGACGGTCCTGATGTTGCCCAAGATGAACAAGAGCGCGAACCCGAAGACGAACAGTTCACCGACGACGAAGATGGCGAACGGTGATGCGAGATCCGTCGACGCCTGCACCAGGCCGGGATTGTTCAGTTCGACCCCGAGGAACTGGGCCAGCGGCGACAGACCCCAGATGCAGAAGAAGTAGCCGGTCGACGTCAGGAACACCACGTTGAACAAGACGAACACGAAGTTCGCCGCGAAGCCGATCGATGGATGGATCGTGCGGCTGATGAACACGTAGTCGCCGCCGCTGCGCTTCATGACGGAGCTGGCGATCGCATACGTCCCGACGATCGGTATGGCGAGGACGAAGCCGATCGCCATCGTGAGGAAGATGTTCGCCCCTGGGTAGAACGCCAGAACGAGCCCGAGTATGAAGGCGAGCATGATCGGGAACGTCGCGACGTACATGTTGACGAACGACGCGTCCGTTGCCGAGGCTGCTCGCACCAGCCCTGACGACTTGCGGGCGAATACCGGGACGGCTCCCGTGCCAGACCCTACGCTGCTATCCACATCCTCCTCCTCTCCTTCTCGACCGACTCATGCCACGACCAACTGGCACTGCTCCACTTTCCCGGGCCTGACCTGGATGACCGCGCCGAGCAGCGATCCCTGGTCGTACTCGCTCCCGGGGTTCACCACGGTAGATCCTCCGACCTTCACGACCCCGCGACTCTCGTGGATGTGCCCGTGAAGGCTGAGCAGTGGCTGGTACTGACGGAGGCCTTCGGCCACCGCGGTCGACCCGACCGGGATGAGATCCGGGGCGCCGGCGACGAGCTCGACTCTGAGGTCGTCCCCGAGCCGGGGCGCCACGTCGAGCCCTGACCCGTACGGAGGGACGTGGATATTCCAGATCGTCTGCGCCCGGTCGCCCGTCTCGAGGGCCTCCATGAGGAGACGCAGCTCAGACTCAGGCTTCTCGCGGTTCGTATGCCAAGGTGTTGGATTGCTCCATCCCACGCTGCCGAGCCAGAAACCGTCGATCTCGGTGATCCCGTCGGGCGGGCTGATCATCGGGCCCTCATTGAAGATGGGCGCGAGCTCATCGAAGTCGTCGTTACCGAGGCCCATGACGAGGCGGGTCGATGCCCCGATCCGGTCGCGGGCGAGCTGCACCCAGTCCCACGCTCGGCTGACGATCAGGTCGCGCAGCGTGTCCTCGACAAGCTCATGGGATGCTTGGAGCTGCGCCACGAACTCGCGATCGGTGCGGACGGAGTATGCCCCGTGGTCCGCGAGGCGGCCTTCGAGGGTGACGAGCTCCTCCTCCGTCGTCGCCTCGAAGTTGGCGCCCTGGAATGAGGCGCGCCAAGCGCTGGACTCGCGCACGATCGGCACGAGGTGCTTGCCCGCAGCATCGCCGCCCATGATCAGCCAGTCCGCCTTGTAGAACGCGGCCGCGTTCAGGAACTTCCTGAAGCAGCGGTTCGAGCCATGCAGGTCGCTGGCGAAGAAGATCCGCATCGAACGCTCTGACGGGGGGTTGACTGGATACAGAGGAAGTTATACGATTGACGTCCGATGTCAATCCCTGATCTGGATCGCTCGCTCAGCCGCAACGCGGCAGGTCATCGACGGCCTGTTCGCTGCGGCGGCGACCGGGTTACCGCGGACGTGCTCGAGTGGTGGCACGTGGACGGCTATCTCGACGACGTGACGATCGCTCGCCGGTTCGCCGGCCACGACCAGCTCTACCCATACCTGGATGGTACTACCGCGCCTGCCGGACCTCGACTTCACGCCGGCGCGAATTATCGTCAGCGGCGACCTGGCCTCGGTCGAGTGGGCCGAGCGCTGCCATCTGCGAGCGCGTTCGACGGCGTGGCGGCGGACGGGCGAGCTGCGTTTCCGGGCATGGACCTGTTCGGCATCCGCGACGGCAAGGTCGCCTGGGAGTCGAGCTGGTACGGCGACGCGTGGATGCGGCGCGACTCGAGGAACCCACGAGGCCCGGATGCGCCGCCGCCGCCGCTCCCACGGCGCGGATCCTGGGAAGAGCCTTCGCGTCCCGACGAGCGGGGCGAGGCATCGAGCGCGGCGACGCGTGACGTCATCGACCGACTGTTCGCGGCCGAAACCGGGGACACCGCACGAGTGCTCGAGCTGGTGGGCGAACGACGGCGTTCTCGACGACGTGACGCTTGCGATGCGTGTGCGCGGACACGATGAGTTACGCGTGTACCTCGACGAGTACTACGCCGGCTTGCCGACCTCGACTTCACCCCCCGGCGCATCCTCGTGGACGGCCCATGGGCCTCGTGAGTGGGCCGAGCGTTGCCACCTAGACGGTCCGTTCTTCGGCGCGTGCTGATGGGCGCGAACTACGGCTCCAGGCCGTGGACACGTTCGAGGTCCGTGACGGAAGGTGGTGTGGAGTCGGCTGGTATGGCGACGGCTGTTGATCGATCGGCTCCGAAGTGCGGACCGATCCGAGCTGCCAGCGGAGTTGCGTTCGGAGTGTCGTGGGATGAGGAGCGTGGGCATGACAGAGCGCATCGAGTGGGTCTCGCGAACTGCCGATTGCTCGGGGTCGATCGCGACGAGTTCCAATGACACGCAGCGTTCGCAGGTAGGACGATCGGACGGCATCACCTAGAGCCAAGACCGTGGCGCTCCTCTTGCGTTGAAGGCGCGCGCACGTTCGTCCCAGCTTCCTCGCCCGCGAGAGCGCGGGCGCGATCGGAAGGGCTTGGCCCAGGCGGTCGGCGACCGCCTGCTCGAAGTCCTCGATCGGCATCTGCCACAGCGCTGATGCGTACGCGAAGAGCTGTCCGACGACCGCGCGACGTATCTCGGGGTTCGCGCGGAGCTTGCACTCGACGAGGAGCACCGAACCGTCGAGGCCGATGCCGACCAGGTCGGCCGGGCCCGCGCCCGTCTGGACCTGGCGCGCGACCACCATCGGACCCGCTGACGCGCCAGGGAGGAGGTCAGGACTCGCGGCGAGCAGCTGTTCGAGCGCTTCCTCGTTGGGATACGCGCTGACCTCCGGGCGCATGCCAGGCTCCCTCACCGGCGCGGCGCATCAACAGCATCCCGTCCGACCCTACTCGCTGTCGCCGTGCGCGCGGCGCATCAGGTCGACGAGCAGCTCCTTGCTCTTGGCGAGATCGGCCTTCGTGAGCCGGATCCGGTACTGGCCGTAGCGCGCGCTGTACTCGAGCAGCTCGATGCCCGCGGTCTCGAGCTGCGCCTGCGTCTCCTCCGAACGCTCGACCCGGAGTTCCGCGACGACCCAGTCCTTGCGCGGCCTGAAGGTCATGAAGTTGTTCGGGTGGCCACCCTTCGCGAGGCCGATGTAGAACTTGTTGTACTTGAGCTCGAGCCCCGGATCGATCTCGCGGAGCCAGCCGAGCAGCTCGTCGATCATGCGCGAGCGTCTGCTTCGTTGCCGCGCTTCTCCCAGTAGGCGCGGTCGGTGACCTCGGCGATCTCCTCGTCCTCGTCGACGAGGCCGCGTTGCACCTCGTCGATCACCTTGCGTGAACACGAGCGAGACGTTCTCGCCGAGCCTGGATGGCGCTCAGCTGGATCGCGACGAGCGGGATCGCACCGTTGAACAGGCGCGATCACGTTCAGGAACCGGCTCGTGATGTCCTCGGCGACGATGACGGCGGCGTGGTCGTACTGCGGGTAGCGCTTGCGCTCGATGTCCCAGTACTCGATGGTGCGGATGATGTGCGCCTCGTCGGTCTTGCCGAGCTGGATCTCGACCTCGTAGCGGTGGTTCGTCTCGGCGTCCTGGAGGAGGAGGTCGAGACGACCGGCCGGGGCTGGATCCGCTCGCGGTCCTTGAGGACGAGGTCGCCGAAGCCCGAGGAGCGACGGGTCCTCGCCGATCCGATCCTGGAGCCAGCGCTCGTCGAGTTCGGGGTGGGTCTTGAGCCAGATGCGCTCGGGCTTGGCCCTCCCGAGCGGGAGTAACTCAGTTGGCAGAGTGTCAGCTTCCCAAGCTGAATGTCGCGGGTTCGAACCCCGTCTCCCGCTCCACCTTGCTCTTGTGCTCAGCGCGGCACCCGACCGGGCGTCCCCTCTGAACTCACTCGTCCCTCGGGCTGGCGATGACGCCCGTGAGGCGATGCTCGCACCGACGATGGGCTGACCGGATCGCTCGGCCAGCCGAGAGGGTTCCATGACCGAGAGCGTCACGCCCGGCCCGCACGGACCGCTCGCCAGCGTCCTGGAGATCCGCCGGGGTCCCGATGATGCGCACACCGGTGGCCTCGAGCACCGGGAGGCCCTGATCTACACGCTCGGCAAGGCCGCCGAGCTCGAGCACCTCGTGATGCTCCAGTACCTGTTCGCGGCCTTCTCGCTCAAGCAGAAGGTCGACGAAGGACTCACCACCGAGACGCTTGCCGCCGTTCAGCGCTGGCGCGCGACCCTCCTGGGGATCAGCGCACAGGAGATGCTCCATCTCGCGCTCGTCCAGAACCTGCTGACGGCGGTCGGCGCTGCCCCGCGTTTCGCCCGCCCGAACTTCCCGATGCCCGCCTACGCCTACCCGGCCGGTGTCCGGATCGAGCTGGTGCCGTTCGGCGAGGCCGCCCTCCGTCATTTCGCCTTCCTCGAGCGCCCGGACGGGATGGACGTCGAGGATGCCGAGGGGTTCGAGGCCATCGCGCAGGCCGTGGCCCTCCCGCACGAGGCGCACGACGCGATCGTCCCCCATCTCCTCGAGTTCGACACCATCGGCCAGCTCTACCGCTCCATCCAGGCAGGCCTGGCGTACCTGAACGAGCGGCTCGGGCCGGAGCGCCTGTTCATCGGGCCACCGGCCGCCCAGGCCACCGAAGCGCATTTCGGTTGGCCGGAGCTCGTTGCCGTCACCGACCTCCCCTCCGCACAGCGAGCCATCGACACGATCGTCGAGCAAGGCGAGGGCGCCCGTGGCGAGTGGCGCGACGCCCATTTCGGGCGCCTCCTCGGCATCCTCGACGAGTACCTCGAGCTCAAGCAGGCGGATCCGACCTTCGAGCCGGCCCGACCGGTCGTCGCCGCCAACGTCCGGCCGCAGCCGAGCGGGGTCGTGGTGCCGTTGATCACCGATCCGGGCACGACGCGCGCGATGGACTTGCTCAACGTCGTCTACGAAGTCCTGCTCCAGCTGCTTTCCCGCTATTTCGCCAATACGGACGAGTCGCCGGAGCAGCTCAAGGTCCTGGCCGATGTATCGGTCGGGCTGATGTACACGGCCATCAAGCCTCTCGGCACCGTCGTCACCACGCTGCCCGTCGGGCCCCACCTGCCGGGGGTCACGGCTGGCCCCGGGTTCGAGCTCTTCTACCAGGTCGACTACCTGCTCCCCCATCGGGAGGCGGCGTGGGTCCTGATGGAGGAGCGACTGCGAGATGCGGCGGCGTTCGCCGTCCGCTGCGGCGAGCTATGTACGCCAGCCCTGATGGAGCCGCTGGCCAAGGTGGCGAGGTCGCTCGAGAAGTCCGCCGACCAGCTTCTGGCCGCGACATGAAGTCGCGCGATCCCAGCCGGAACGCCGCGGCAGCATAATCCGCAGCATGCTGGGCGAGTCGACGTCCACTGGGCACGGCACGGCCCCTCGGGTGGCCGACGGCGGTGTGCTCGACCCCCTCGTGGGACCGCAATGCTCGCTCGCGGTCCAGCTGCGTCGCGCGACGGGCGCGGTGATCGGGCGGAATGCCGAGCTCGACGCGATCGGCCAGGAGTTGCGCGAGGCCTCCGGCCGCCTCGCCGCGGTGACCCTGGAGGGCGAACCGGGCATCGGCAAGACCCGCCTGCTGCTGGCCTCCAGTGAGCTCGCGTCAGCGGGTGGGTTCACGTGCGTCGCGATCGCGGCTGACGAGGAGATCCGCGGCCCGTTCCTCGTCGCGCGGAGCCTGTTCGCCTCCAGCGCGATCCACGAGATGTCGGCCGGCACGCCGGCGGAGTCTGCCGTCCGGCGCGTGGTCGAGGCCATCTCCGGGCGGGACGAGCCGGGATTCGAGATGCTGTCGCCGGACGCGAAGCTCCTCCGCGCCTTCGACCTGGCGGGCGTCGCGATCTCGACGCTCGCCGGGATCCGACCGTTGGCGATCCTCGTCGACGACGTCCAATGGGCCGATGACGACTCTCTCCGGCTCCTCCGGTACGTCGTCCGCAGCGACGCCGATCGGCCGGTCTTCCTGTTCCTGACGATCAGGCCGGATGAGTTCGCGTCGGTCACCGAAGCGGTGAACTTCGTCGCCGACATGGAGCGGATGGGCCTGGTCCGACGGTTGCGGCCCGGCCGGTTCAGCTCGGTGGAGACGGCCGAGCTCCTCAAGCGTGTCCTCGGCGGTCCGGTCGAGGCGGCGTCCGCGGCCGCCGTCCAGGCCCAGTCGGAGGGCGTGCCATTCATCGTCGAGGAGCTGGCACGGACGCATCGCGAGGCCGGGACGTTCCAGCAGATCGATGGTGAGTGGCGGCTCGGCCGCAACGCCGCCCGGCTCGTCCCGTCCGCGGTCCGGACGCTCATCGATCGCCGCGCCGCGCGACTCCCGGCCCGGACGCGGGCAGCGCTCGGCGACGCCGCGATCCTCGGCCGCAGCTTCAGCCTTCGCGACCTCAGGGCGATCCGGATGCGTGTCGGGGACGGCGAGGTCGCTGGGGAGGCAGCGACTCCCGACCGGCGTGGTCCATGGCGAGGCGGCTCCCTTGGACCCGGAACGAGGGACCAGGCGGCGGGACCGACCCGCTCGCCGACGATCTCGGGCCTGCCGTCCAGGCGGGGCTCCTGCTCGCGCAGGCGCTGGGCGAGCCCGCCGACTACACGTTCACGCACGAACAGGTCCGCCAGTTCGCCGCGAACCAGCTCGTCGGCTGCCCGTCGTCGGCAGGTCCACGCCGCGGTCGTCGACCTGCTCCTGGAGGGTGGCGACCCCGCCCCGGCCGGCCTGCCGATGCTCGCTCAGCACGCGCTCGCGGCCGGCGACACGGGGCGGGCCGCACGGTTCTCGATCGACGCCGCCACGGCCGCTCTCGCGTCGAATGCCCCCGAGGAGGCGCTCCGCCTCGTCGAGCAGGCGCTCCCGGTCGTGTCGGCGCCGGCCGACCGGCGGGTCCTCCTCGCGACCCGTGACGACGCGTTCGCCGTCCTTCGCCGGACGGGCGAACGGCTGGACGGCCTGACCGAGCTGGCCGCCCTCGCTGCGGCGATGCGCGATCCGATCGTCGAGCTCGACGTGCAGCTCCGACGGGCATCGGCCCTCCGGATGAGCCACGACGAGGACGCCGCCGCGGAGCTGGCCCGCCACGTCGGCGTCCGCGCGGCCGAGCAGGGCGACGGAGCCCTGGAGCTGCGAGCGTCACTCGAGCTCGGCCAGGCGCTCCTGCGGAGCCCACTCGGCGAGTCCTTCGGCGCGGCGGCCGTCGAGACCGACCTCGATGGCTCCGAGCAGGCCTACCGCCGCGCGATCGAGCTGGCGGAGCAGCTCGGCGACGAGCGCAGCCTCGCGGCGGCGCTCCGGGAGATCGGGATGATCGACTTCGCGCGCGGGCGGGCGTGGTTCGCGGGCGAGGTCCTCGCCGGCCGCGCGAGCGACGTGCTCGCGATCCTCGCGACGGGCGCGAGCGTCGAGGAGCTGCTCCTCTCGACGCCGGTCGCGCCGCTGTTCGTCGAGGCGACCCAGGTCCTCGCTCGGTCGCTGGACATCTTCGAGCGGCTCGGCGACCGAGCGGGCGTGATGTCGACGGTCATCGCCATGGCCTACGCCCAATACAGCCCCGTCATGCACCTGTCGTCCTCGGCGCGTCATCTCGAGGAGATCCGGCGCGTGACGAGCCGTCTGTCCGAGCTCGTCACGGAGAGCGAGCGGGCCCGTCTGGATCTCCAGATGCTGTTCGGCGTCCATGTCTACTCCATGGCCAAGGTGGTGCCGGACCTGGCCTTGTCCCGCGGCAAGGACGCGTACCGCGCGGCCAAACTCCAGGGCGACCGGACCATCGAGTTCCTCGCCGCCGGCGGCGTGGCGATGAGCCTGCTGGAGCTCGGCGACGTCGACGAGGCCGAGCGATGGATCGACCTGGCCGCCGCCGCGGCGTCCATGGTCGCGTCGCGATCGCGCGCGCAGCAGCTCGAGACCTGGCGTGGCATGGCCAGATCGCGTGCCGGGGACGTCGCGGGGATGCGCCGTCATCTCGAGCGCGCCGTGGCGCTGGCCAACGAGAGCGGCCGCGCATCCGCGCGGTGCGAGGCCCTGGCTCGCCTTGCCACCGAGTCGGCGCGCCTCGTCGGCGTCGGCGCGTCCGATGGTTCGCCGTCAGATGAAGCCGCACCGGATCCGGCGCTGGTCGAGCTCGTCGAGCGGTCGGCGGCGCAGGTGAAGGAGCTGCTGCCGCTCCTGCCCGGACACGCGCCGTGGGGCGCACAGACCGACGCCGCGCTGGCCACGGTCGCCCTCAGGCGCGGCGATATCCCGGGCGCCGCCATGGCCGGCGGGGCGGCCCTGGAGGCCCTCGAGGCCGGATTGCACGAGGACGCCAGCCTCGAGATCGTGATCCCGGCCGCCCGCGCGGTGCTCGCTGGTGCGCCGCCGGAGGTCCAGCGATCCGTTCGAGGGTTCCTCCTGTCGACCGTGTCCAGGATCGCCCAGGGAACGGCCGACGAAGCGATCCGCGTCCGGTGGCTCACCGGGCCCGTCGGTCGCGAGCTCGTCGAACTGGTCGGCCCGATGGACGTGCCGGCCGGCGCCAGTGCCGGAGTCGGCGAGTCCGGCGGCGCCATGCCGGGGTCGGCGATATCGGCGGCCGGTCCGGACCTCGAGGATGCCGAGCGCCGGCTGCTGCAGCTCCTGACCGAGGGCCGCACGAACGCCGAGATCGCCGCTGACTTCGGCGTCACCGAGGACGAGGTGGCCCAGCGCCTGGCGCGACTCCAGGCCCGGCTGGGGACATCGAGCCGGGCCGAGGCGACCTCGCTCGCGTTCCGCGGGCTTGGCGTCGGTGGGGTCGCGCTGATGGCCATCCGGGCGCGGGTCGACCGCCACAAGTGCATCGGCGCGGGGAACTGCATCACCCTGGCCCCGACGGCCTTCGACTGGCTTGCCGGCGACTACGGCAAGAGCGACGTCGTCGGCGAGGACACCGTCGACGAGGAGGTCCTCCGCGCGGCCGCCTTCGCGTGCCCGACCGCCGCGGTCATCCTCGAGGACATCTCGGAACTCCTGCCGTGGCAGCTGCGTGGCAAGGACGGCGCGTCCCGGCGGGTGCTCCGGACCTTCATGTTCACCGACATCGTCGGCTCGACGAGCCTGGTCGAGGCGCTCGGTGACGAGGCCTGGGACACGATGCTCCGCTGGCACAACACGGTCCTCCGTGAAGTGTTCACGGCGCAGGGCGGCCGGGAGATCTCCACCACCGGGGACGGGTTCTTCGTCAGCTTCGATTCGCCCGACCTTGCCGTGGCGGCGGCGGTCGCGATCCAGCGGCGACTCGCCGAGCAGCGATCGACACAAGGCTTCGCGCCGCAGGTCCGGATCGGCCTCCATGCCTCCGGCGCGACGGAAGCGGGCGGCGATTTCCACGGCAAGGGCGTCCATGAGGCGGCTCGGATCGCCGCGCTCGGCGGGGCCGGCGACATCATCGCGAGCGTCGGCACCGTCGGAGCGTCGCACCGGACCTCCGATCCCCGGAGCGCGACGCTCAAGGGCCTGTCCGAGCCGATCGACGTCGTGAACGTCGAGTGGCGCTGACGCTCAGCGATCGCGGTCGAAGATGAGCCGCCGCGCGTTGCCGGCGTAGACCGCGCGCAGCACGTCGTCCGGCAGGCCCAGACCGTGGATCTGCCAGCGGCCCTGGATGCCGGGGCCGCCGTCCGCGTCGTAGTCGAACGACTCGTCACGGGTCTCGAGGAAGCGGGCGTGGACCGCCCACGCGGCTGCGTCCGGCGGCGCGTCGGTCCCGAACAGGACGCGGTCGGGCCAGCGGAGGATGAGGTCCCGCGCCGAGTACGGCTGCCGCCCGAGCTCGGCGATCCGTGCCGCGATGTCCACGTTCCAGTTGGGGTAGGCCGCCAGCATCCGGTCCACCCGGCCCAGATCCTCCGGAACGCATCCCACGTGCGCCCCGATGAAGGTCGTCTCCGGGTGCCTCGCGACGACCGCCTCGAGGCCGTCGATGAGCTCGTCGAACGGCGGGAACCCCTCCTCGTCTGGTCGCCCGAGCGGCCTCGTCGGCCAGAAATGCCAGTCCGGGTGCTCGAGCAGCTCCTCGTAGCGCTCGTTCGTGGCGTCGAGCGGTTCGAAGAACGCGACCGGGTCCGCGACGTGGATCGTGACCGGCAGGTGGAGCGCCGCGGCCGTCGACCACAGCGGGTCCAGCCGCGCGTCGTCCACCGGCACGAGCCGTCCGGCGACGTCCCGTGCGCGCAACCCCAGCAGTTTCCAGACCTTGAGTCCGCGCGCGCCGGCGGCCGCGCCGGAACGGAGCCGGGCCGCCTCCACCTCCCCGAAGTCCGGGCGCTCGGCCCACATCGCGTAGTCGAGGCCAGCGAACACGGCGACCCGGTCGCCGAGCGGCGCCCACCGTTCGATCTCGCGCTCGAGCACATCGGCCCAGCCACCGTCGAGGTCGACGATGGCCTCGATGTTCGAGGCGTCCATCGCGGCCGCCAGCTGCGCCGCCGTCCGCCCGCCCCAGCCGTCCGAGAACGGCGTCGGGCCAAGGTGGTTGTGCGCATCGATCGCCGGGTGCGACGGTCGGGCAGGCGGCTCGCCCGTTCGAAGCCGGAGCTGCGTCTTCGGCCGGAAGTCGACCAGGCGAAGGTCGCGAGGCGCCGCGGCCGGCTGGTGATCCACGAGCCTTACCCCTTGAGCCCGGACAGGGTGATGCCTCGAACGAAGTATTTCTGCGCGATCACGAACAGCACGATCATCGGGAGGAGGCTGACCAGGGCCCCGGCCATCATCTCCGGCCACTTGCCGACGAACTGGCCCTGGAAGAAGGCGAGGCCGACCGTCGTCGTGTAGTTGGGCAGGTCGCGCAGGTAGATGAGCGGGTCGAGGAGGTCGTTCCAGCTCCACATGAACTGGAAGATCGCCAGGGTCGCCAGGGCCGGCCGGGCCAACGGCACGTAGACGCGCAGGAAGATCTGCCACGGGTTGGCGCCGTCGACGCGGGCGGCGTCGGCCAGCTCGGTCGGGATGGCCAGGAAGAACTGGCGCATGAGGAACGTCCCGAAGGCGCCGCCGAAGAACGCCCAGACCCACAGCGGCAGGTTCGTCCCGATCCAGTTGCCGCTCTCGCTGAACGGCATCGGCAGGTATCGATAGAGGATGAAGTTGGGGACCAGCACGATCTGGAACGGGATGATCAGGGTGGCCAGGATCAGCGCGAACAGGACCCGCTTGAACCGGAAGTCGAGGACGGCGAACGCGAAGCCGGCCATCGAGCACGTGATGAGCTGACCGATGGTGGCCAGGGAGGCGATGACGATCGAGTTCTGGAAGAACGTCCCGAAGGTCACGTCGGGCAGGGCGAACCACATCCGCGTGTAGTTCTCCCAATGGAGCCCGGTCGGAAAGGACAGCGGGGCGGTCGAGAAGACCTCGGAGCGAGTCTTGAGCGAGGTCGTCAGCATCCACAGGAACGGGATCATCATCAGGAAGCCCCCGACGATGAGGGCGGTGTACGTGGCGGCGGTGCGGGCCCCCTTGCGCGTGCGACGACGCGTCGACCGACGAGGCGCACGCGGGCCACGGTCCTCCGCCGCGACGTTCGTCCGAGGCGTGCTCACTGGTAGTGCACCCATCGATCCTGGGTGCGGAAGTAGATGATCGTGGCGACCGCGACGATGAGGAACATGATCCACGAGGCCGCGCTCGCGTAGCCCATCTTGAAGTTGCGGAACCCGGCCTCGTAGATGAAGTAGACGAGCGTGATCGTCGACTCGCCGGGCTTGCCCGGGTTCGCCATCACGTAGACCTGGTCGAACACCTGGAACGCGCCGATGAGCGCGAGGATGCCGGTGAAGAACAGTGAGGGCGTGAGCAGCGGCAGGGTGATCCACCGAAGGCGACTCCGGCGGCCCGCGCCGTCGACGCTCGCCGCGTCGTAGTACTCGGCCGGGATCGCCTGCAGACCGGCGAGGAAGATGATCACGTTGGCCGGCAGCGCCTGCCAGATGCTCATCGCGATGATCGAGGGCATCGCCAGCGTCGGGTCGCCGACCCACCGTTGCGGCGGGATCCCGAAGAGGCCAAGGGTGCTGTTGAGCAACCCGGTCGGACTGTAGATCCACAGCCACACGAGGGCGATCGCGGTCGCCGACGTCACGAGCGGGAGGAAGTACGCGGTCCGGATCCAGGCGATGCCTCGGATGGCCTGGTTGAGCGCGAGGGCCAGGCCCAGCGCCAGCGTCATGCCGATCGGCACGGACACGACCGTGTAGAAGACCGTGTTGCGAAGGGCCTTCTGGAAGCGGTCGTCCCCGAGGAGGTTGACGTAGTTGTCGAGCCCGACGAACCGGGGCGCCGTCAGCATGTCCCACTTCGTCAGGCTGATCCCGAGGGCGGCCAGGATCGGCCCGGCGGACAGCACCGCCAGGCCGATGAGGGTCGGGGCGAGGAACACCCACGCCCAGCGAGACTCGCCCGCACGCGGGCCGCCCTTCGAGCGCGCGTGTGCCGGCTGTGGCCTTTCCTCGGCCGCGGCCCGGCCGGCGCACGAGGGCGGTCACGTCGATGGCCCTGCGAGCGCCGGTGGGCCCGACCTCACTGGGCCAGGAGCTGCTGGAGCTTCGGCGTCACCTCGTCCAGGGCGGCCTTCGCCGTCAGGTCGTCGTTATTGAAGACCTTGGTGTCGAGCTCGTCCTGGAGCGTGCTGTTGAACTCGTCATACCCCTTGAATGACGGCTTGAGGTGCGCGTACGCGAGGGCGTCGGCGAACGTCTTGCCGCCGTCGAACGAGGTCGCGTACTGGTCGGTCAGGACCTGCTTGTTGGCCGGCATCGAGGCCTTCAGCGACGCGATCATCGCCTGCAGCTGCGGACCGGTGTAGCACTTGACGAACTCCCAGGCGGCATCCGGCGACTGGCTCGCCTTGGAGACGACGACGCCGCTCGGGTTCACCGACGTGGCCGGCCCGGCCGGACCCTTCGGGAGGGGTGCCACGCCGAAGTCGAGCCCGGCCGCCTCGTGGGTCGGGACGAGCCACGAGCCGTTGGCCTCCATGGCCGCCTGACCGTTCTCGAAGGCGTCACCCGTGCCACCAGCGACCGGCTGCGGCATCACCTTGTCCTTGTAGATGAGGTCCTGGAGGAACTGGAGCCCCTGCGCCGCCTGGTCGGTGTCGATGACGACGCTCTGCTTGTCCGGGCTGAGGATGTCGCCGCCGGCCTGCCACACGAGGGACGACCAGAGGTTCTCCATGTCCGACGTCTCGGTGTAGAAGCCCCACTGCGAGGTGGTCGTGCCGGACGTCTTCGTGAGCTGCTTGGCGACCTCGGTCAGCTTGGCCCAGTCCCACGTCTCGTCCGGGTACGGGACCCCGGCCGCATCGAACATCGCCTTGTTGTAGAAGAGGGCGATCGTATTGAGGTCGCGCGGCAGCCCGTAGTGATGGCCGTCCGGCGCGGTGAAGTCCTGGACGGCGAGGTCGACCAGCTGGCCGGTGTCGAACCCGTCGCGAGCGATGAGCGGGTCGAGGTCCAGCAGGACGTCGCGCGTCTGGTAGTCGGGGAAGAGCGGCCCGTCCATCAGGAAGACGTCGGGCGCGTTGCCGCCGGCAAGGTCGGTCTGCAACTTGGGCCAGTACGAGTCCCAGTCCGAGACCGTGACGTTCACGGTGATGTTCGGGTTCAGCGCCTGGAACGCGTCCACGATCTTCTGCTGATTGGCCAGCTCGGTCGTGTCGCCCCACATCGCGAAGGTGATCTTGGCGGGAGCGCCGGTATACGACCCGCACTCGGCCGCCGACGCGGTCGAGGCGCTCGGGGCGACGGCGCCGCTCGCGGCAGCCGACGGGGCGGCCGGGCTCGAGGCGGCTGGCGCCGAACTCGCGGACGGGCTCGATCCGCTGCAGGCGGCGACGAGCAGGGTCACCGCGAGCACCGCCACGAACCTCGGGCGGCGGGCGGCTCGGATCACTCGCATGGCGTTCTCCTCCTTGGTCAGCGCTTCCAGTCGGGGGCGGTCCCACCGAGCCATCTCGGTAGCCAGGCCGCCTCCGCGTCGATCAGCTCGTCGGTCATCCTCCAGGCCTCGTCGAGCGTGAGCCGGGCCTGGACCTGGGGGTCGGTGAGCACCGCGTGATAGATGAGGTCGCGGTCTTCGTCGAGCGCGGCGCGCACGGTCAGGTCCTGCGTGTCGACGGCCGGGCGCGTGTACACCGCGCAATGCGGCGGCAGCGGGTCGACGGCGATCGGGTGCACCCCGAGCCCGTCGACCAGGGCGGGCACCTCGACGCACGCGTCGCCGGAGAGGTTCGGGATGAGGCGACCGCCGTCGTTGGGGACGTTGACGACGATCCGGGACGGCTCGCCGGTCAGCATCGCGTGGACGATCACCGCGGCGTACTCGCCACTCCGCTCGATCTCGAACGGCTCGCCGGCGTCGAGTCGACGCTTCGTGTCGGCGTACTCGTCGAGGTTGTGGGCGACGCGGTCGAGGTACTCGCCGATCGGGATGTGGAACCGCTCCACGAGGTCGCCCTTCGGGATGAACCACGGGTTGTACTCGGCGTGGTGCTCCGAGGATTCCGTCGGATACAGGCCGAACCGCTGGAAGAGGTCGGCACGGACGAGGTCGTCGTCCGGGACCTTGCCGGCCTCCACGAAGGCTCGGAGGGCGGGATAGAGGTCGACGCCTCGATGCTCGAAGCGCGTGACCCAGGCGAGGTGGTTGAGGCCCGCCGACGCCGCGTCGACCTCGGCGACCGGCACGCCGACGTATCCCGCCAGCCGGTCGATGGTCCAGTACACCGAGTGGCAGAGACCGATCGTGGGGACCCCGACGGCCTCGTCGACCGCGCGCACGAGCATCCCCATGGGATTCGTGTAGTTCAGGAACAGCGCGTCCGGGCAGACATCGACCATGTCGGCCGCGATCCCAAGGACCACCGGGATCGTGCGCAGCCCACGGAGGACACCGCCCACGTTGATCGTGTCATTGATCGTGTAGCGGAGTCCGTAGCGTCCTGGGATGTCGAAGTCGACCTGCGTGGCTCGGGCGCCGCCCACTTGGATGGTGTTGATCACGACATCGGCGCCGGCAAGCGCGTCGCGCCGATCGAGCGAGCCGCGGACGCGCGGGGCGGCGCCGAGCACGTCCGCGGTCCAGCGTGCCATCCGCTCGGCCGTGTCGAGCCGGTCCGGATCGATGTCGTGGAGCACGATCTCGACGTCACGGAGTTCCGGGTACGACAGGATGTCGCCGAGCAGGTTGCGCGTGAATTCGACGCTGCCGGCGCCGACGAGCACGATCCGCGGCATCAGGCCTCCTCCTCGACCCCGACGATGTGTCGAAGGCCCTGGCTGTGGTAGCGCTCGACCCAGCCCGGATGGTCGGGGTCGTGCCCACGCCGTACCGCGAGCGCGAAGGCGAGCAGCGCGACCGGCGCGACGGTCGTCAGGGCTGCGTGGTCCTCGTCGGCTGCGGCGGGGACCGGCAGCAGGGAGGCACCATCGATGTCCGACCGTGGCGCCACCTCGATGATCCGTGCCCCCCACGCGGCGGCATGCGCCGTCACGTCCATCGTCGCCGCCCTTCCAGGCCCGTCCGGGGCGAGCGCGATGACGACGGACGACGCGTCGACGATCGTGGCGACACCAGAGGCCATCTCCCACGACTCCGTGCCCTCGGCGTGCACGATCGCCATCTCCTTGAGCTTGAGCGCGGCCTCGAGCGCGGCCGGATAGGCGCCGCCGCTCCCGACGACGAAGAGGTGGGCGGCGTCAGCGAGCGCATCCGCGAGGGCAAGGACGCGGGGTTGGGCCGCCTCGATGGCGACCTCGGCATGGTCGGCGGCCGAGCGGATCGAGCGCCGGATCGTCTCGGCGCGATCGCCGCCGAGGAGCTCGGCGAGCACCAGCTCGGTCGCGACGAGGGTCGCGGCGAACGTCTTGGTCATCACCGGGACGTGGCTCGGTCCGCCGGCCGAACGGACCACGTGGTCGGCGCTGCCGTCGAGCGTGCTCCCCGGCACGTGGACGACCGCCACGGTGGGGATGCGGCCGCGGAGCGCGTCGACGACGCCGACGACATCGCGGAACTCGCCGGACGCCGAGATGCCCAGGACGGCGTCGCCGGCACCGAGCCGTGGTGGGTAGGTCCGGAACTCGCCCGCGGTGAGCGGGATGACGACCGGGTCGTCCGGCATGGCATACCGGCGATAGAGCGTCGCGGCGGCGAGCGAGGAGTGGTACGAGGTCCCGTTCCCGATCACGTGGAGACGGCGGACCCCGCCCTGGCGCAGGGCCGAGGCTGCCGCACGGGCCGCCTCAAGGCTGGCGTCGAGCGTGCTTCGGATCGCGTCCGGCTCGGCCGCGATCTCGGCGGGGATGATCCCGTTCATGCGGTCACGGCGCTCCGTTCCGGGGCACCGGCCAGGATGACGCGGACGCCGCCCGCCTCCAGGGCGGCAACCTCCCGTGGGTCGGCATCGCGGTCGGTCACGACCGTGTCCACCTGGTCGATGCCGAAGACGTACGCGGGAGCGACCGCGCCGAGCTTCGAGCTGTCGGCGAGCACGATGCAGGCACGAGCCGCGCGACGGAGCGCGCGGTCGGTGAGGATCTCGGGGATCGAGTCGTTCATGAGGCCGTGCTCGGCGCCGAGCGCGCCGATCCCCATGAACAGGGCGTCCGCGCGAAGCTCCATCAGGGCGAGCTCGGCGAGGTGGCCGAGCATCGAATGCATGCCCGGCCGGACGACACCGCCGAGGACGACGAGCTCGATGCCGGGCCGGTCGAGCATCACGTCCGCGACGTCGAGCGCATTCGTGATCACGGTCAACCGGCGGTCGACGAGGTGACGGGCCAGTTCGAGCGCCGTCGATCCGCTCGAGATCGCGATCGTCTGGCCGTCCTCGACGAGGGATGCGGCCGCGGCGCCGATCGCGCGCTTGGCACCGAGGCGAGGGTCGAGCACGTCGCGCCCGGGCCCCATCCGCCCGGCCGCGGCGCCGCCGTAGGTCCGCACCAGGACGCCGTCGGCGGCGAGCCGCGCGAGGTCGCGTCGGATCGTGGACGGCGTCACGCCGAGGTCCCGTGCCAGCGTGTCGACGCTCGCCTGCCCTTCCTCGTCGAGGAGGGCGAGCAGCTGCGTGCGGCGGTCGCTGCTCAACATGCGCGCATGCTGTGCCCGGCGCGCGCAGATTGTCAAGATGTGTCGCGCGTTTCGCGTCGAGGAGCGGTTGTCATCGCGCAGAACGCGCGCTAGCATCGGGTCCTCCGTCCGCTCGAGGTGCATCGATGGCCTTCCTGCCCGGCACGCGTCGTGGGCTCGACGCCTGCGCATCGCCGCGCGGGACGTTCGCCGTCCTGGCCCTCGACCATCGTCAGAACCTGCGCCGCGAACTCCACCCGGACGCCCCGGAGTCGACGACGTTCAAGGAGATGGTCGAGTTCAAACGGGCGGTCGTTCGGGCGCTCGCCGCGCACGCGACCGGCACCCTGCTCGACCCGGAGATCGGCGCCGCCCAGGCGATCGCCGACGGCTCGCTCCCGGGTGGAACGGGCCTGCTCGTGGCGATCGAGGCGACCGGCTACGAAGGGCCTTCGACGGCGCGGGTGTCCAGGGTCCTGCCGGGCTGGTCGGTCGAACAGGCGAAGCGGATGGGCGCGTCGGCGGCGAAGCTGCTCGTCTACTACCACCCCGATGCGGCGAACGCCGCGACACAGGAGCAGCTCGTGGCCGAGGTCGCGGCCGAGTGCGTCCGGCTCGACCTGCCCCTGTTCGTCGAGCCGCTCGGCTATGACCCGGCGACCGGCGGCAAACTCGCCGGCGAGCGGCGTCGCGCGTGCGTCGTCGAGACCGCGCGGCGTCTCAGCCGCCTCGGAGGGACGATCCTGAAGGCCGAGTTCCCGTACGACGCGTCGGTGACGGACGAAGCGGCCTGGTCGTCGGCCTGCGCCGAGCTCGACGAAGCGTCCTCGGTGCCCTGGGTCCTGCTGTCGGGCGGGGTCGACGATGCGACGTTCGAGCGCCAGGTCGCCGTCGCCTGCAGGTCCGGGGCGTCGGGCGTGCTCGTCGGACGGTCGGTCTGGGCCCCGGCGGCGACGCTGCCGCCTGCCGACCGGGATGCCTGGCTGGCCAGCGAGGGACGGGACCGGCTCGACGCGCTGGCGCGGCTGGTCGACGAGCTCGCCTTGCCGTGGCACGAACGGCCGAACGCCGGGCTCGCCTTCGAGGTGCCCGGCGAGGGCTGGTACCGACGATACTGAGCGACGATGACCGATCGGGCGCGTGACGCGCGGGACACCGGGCGCGACATCGACGTCCTCGTGCTGGGCGAGATCAATCCGGATGTGATCGTCCGAGCCCCGGACCCGCGGCCGACGTTCGGTCAGGTCGAGCGACTCGTCGACTCGATCGACCTGGTGATCGGCAGCTCGTCGGCGATCTTCGCCTGCGGGGCGGTCCGACTCGGGTTGCGGACGGCGTTCGTCGGCGTCGTTGGAGACGACCCGCTCGGCCGGTTCATGCTCGAGGCGATGCGGATGCGCGGCGTCGACGTCACGGCCTGCCGCGTCGACGAGGCCGTGCCGACCGGCGCGTCCGTCATCCTCACGACCGGCGCCGACCGGGCGATCCTCACGGCGTCGGGCACGATCCCGCTGCTCCGCGACGAGGACGTCCCGGACGCGCTCGTCGAGCGAGCCCGTCACCTGCACGTCGGCAGCGTGTTCCTCCTCGATGCGTTCCGGCCACGGCTCGCGGGCCGGCTGCGCGCCGCGCGCCTGGCGGGGTTGACGACGTCCGTTGATGCCAACTGGGACCCACGCGAGACCTGGGACGGCGGCCTGCTCGACGCCCTCGCCGAGACGGATGTCTTCCTGCCGAACGCCGCCGAGGCGACCCGTATCGCCGGGACCGACGACGTCGAGGCCGCGGCGCGTGCGCTGGTCGCGAGGGGGCCGCGCGTCGTCGCGGTGAAGTGCGGGACGGACGGCGCGATCGCCGTCGAGCGGGACGGCACCCTGACGCGAGTCCCGGCACTCGCCGTCGACGCGGTCGACACGACCGGCGCCGGAGACTCGTTCGACGCCGGGTTCCTGGCAGGGTTCCTCGATGGGCGCGCGATCCAGGACTGTCTCGCCCTCGGCGTCGCCGCGGGGTCGCTCTCCACCCTCGGGATCGGGGGGACCGAGGCCCAGCCGACGCTCCACTCGGCCGAGTCGGCCGCCCGCGCCGCCGGCCTGCTCTCGTGAACCCCGACGGGACCACGCCTGGGGTCGCGCTGCTCGCGGCTCCCGCTTCGGACGCCTGGCCACGCCGGCTGGTGTGCGTGTCGGTCAATGCGGCCATCGACAAGATCGAGGCGGTCGACCGGCTCGTGCCCGGCGATGTCCATCGGCCGGACGTGCTGTCCGTCGTCCCGGGCGGCAAGGCGCTCAATGTCGCACGCGCGGCGGCGGCCCTCGGGCTGCCGGTCCGGGCGATCGCCGTGCTCGGCGGCCATGCCGGCGACTGGATGGAGGCGGCGCTCCGGGCGAGGGGCATCGAGACCGGGGCCGTGCGCGCCCACGGCGAGACGCGGACCTGCGTCTCGGTCCTGGACCGAACCCACGGGACGTTGACCGAGTTCTACGAGCCGGGCCTGGCGCTCGGCGCGGCCGACTGGACCGCGGTCGAGGATGCCCTGCGATCGGCCCTCGCGGACGACCCGGCCGGGACGGTCGTCGTGCTTGCCGGGAGCCTGCCACCGGGGGCGCCGGACCGCGGGTACGCCGACCTGACCGGCATCGCCACGGCGGCGGGTGCGCGGACCGTCGTCGATGCGGACCGTTCAGCGCTCGTCGAGGCGCTCGCGGCCCGGCCGTGGCTCGTGAAGGTCAATGCGCGCGAGGCCGCGGCGGCCGCCGCGGCTACGGGGCGTGCGGGCGGTGCCGCGCGCCCGGACCCCTCGACGATGGCGGCGGACGGCGAAGGCCCGACCGTCGAGGCGGCCCGCATGATCCGCGCCGCGACCGGTGGTGCCGTCCTCGTCACGCGGGGCATGGACGGGGCCGTGCTCGTGGATGAAGCCGGGTCCGCTTGGCGGATCGGCGGTCCGCCGGAGCGCGGCCGATTCCCCGTCGGCAGCGGCAATTCGCTGCTGGCCGGGCTCCTCGTCGCGCTGTCGCGCGGGTACCCCCTCACCGAAGCCGCGCGACGCGGCGTGGCCGTCGGAGCCGCCAACGCCCTCGTCCCCGGCCAGGGCGAACTGGACCCGGCGGATGCCGACCGGATCCTGCCCGCGATCGCGGTGGAGCCGATCAGGCCGGGTGCAACCGCGCCTTGAGCGCCGAGATACGCTGCCACGACGCATCGATCCGTGCCGGGTCGATGCGGCCGGCACGCACCGCCGCCTCGATGATGTCGATCGTCTTCGCCACGATGCCGCGCTCGAAGAGCTGCTCGTTCGCGATCGTCAGGATGTCGGCGCCCGCGATGATGGCCTGCTCGACGGCGGTCGTGTACCCGTAGGCCTGCCGGATCGCGCCCATCTGGAGGTCGTCGGTGATGACGACGCCGTCGAAGCCCAAGTCGTGGCGAAGCATCCCGTCGATGACCTTCGGTGACAGCGACGCCGGATAGTCGGCGTCGAGCTTCTTGTCGAACACGTGCGCGACGAGGACGGTATCCGCCTGGCCGGCCGCGATGATGTCGCGGAACGGCTCGAGCTCGGTCTTCGTCCAGGTCGAGGTCACGTCGACCCAGCCGAGGTGCGTGTCCGCCGTCGAGCTGCCATGGCCCGGGAAATGCTTCAGCGAGCCCGCGATGCCGGCGTCGTGGAGGCCGGCGAGGTAGGCGAGGCCCTGGCGCGCGACGACGGCCGGGTCCGCGGAGAAGCTCCGGTCGAGCGCCCCGATGACGGGGTTGCGCGGGTTCACGTCGAGGTCGACGACCGGCGCGAGGTCCAGGTCGATGCCAAGGTCGGCGAGCGTGTGGCCGATCGCTCGGGCCCGTCGCTGCGTGTACGCGGCGTCGTCGCGCGCCCCGAGGGCCGCCTCGGACACGGTCTTCGGGAAGCCGTATCGCGCCTTCAGGCGGTCCACCTCGCCGCCTTCCTCGTCGATCGCGACGAGGAGCGGGATCGTCGCCGCCGCCCGGAGACCGGCGACGAGGGCGCGGACCTGCGCGGGCGACCGGACGTTGCGGTCGTACGTGCCCGGACGGCGTGTCGTAGTCGAAGAGCAGGACGCCGCCGAGACCGTGGTCGCGGATGTCGGCGACGGTCGATGCGGCCTCCTTCGTCGTCATGCCGCGGAAACCGACGAGCAGCATCTGGCCGATCTTGGCGCGGAGATCGGGCTCGGCGGCGGACGGGGACGATGGGCGCTCGGACGTGGGCGGTGGCGGCGGGCTGGCGCTCGGGGCGGGCTGGCGGGGACGGCCCGCGCCGTCGGCGAGGCCGATCCGCGGGGTCGCGCCGTCGCTGACGGCGACCGCGACGGGATCGCGTCCGCGCAGGCCGCGACGACGATCGCGACCGCGGCGGCCGCGAGCCCCCCGAGGAAGGCCCGACGCGAGATGCCGGCAGCGGGTACTCGGGGGTCGCTCACCCGCGCATCTTGCAACGGATCTCGTCGAAGGCCCTTTCGGGCGCCGACGCGCATACTCGGTTCATCGGCAGGAGGCATCTGGGCTCTCGAGTCCTCGCCAGCGCGACGCCCCTCAACCGGTCGCCAAGACCGCCGCGCTGGGCCAATGGCGAGTCCGACCCGCCGTCGTCGGGCGCGCATGCGCCCTGGAGGTCCTCCCATGCCGATGATGGCTGTCGCATTCCCGATCCTGCCCGGAAAGACCGACGAGTGGCGCGCCTGGATGGCCGAGGTCAACGGCCCGCGACGCGACGAGTTCGAGGCGTCCCGCCGGGCCGCCGGGGTCCGCGAGCGGACCTACCTCCAGTCGACGCCGATGGGCGACCTGGTGATCGTGACCCTCGAGGGCAGCGATCCGGGTCGAGCCTTCGGGAAGATGTTGAGCGCGGACGACGCCTTCACCGCGTGGTTCATCGAGCGCGCCAAGGCGGTCCACGGGGTCGATCTGTCCGTCCGGCCGACCAGCGCGCCGTCCGAGCAGGTCATCGATACCGAAGCGGCCCTCGCCCCGGCCTGATCCTCGACGCCCGCGCGGCGGGCACGCACGCGGAGGCCGCTCGCTCTCGGCGGGCGGCCTTCGTTCGCGCCTCGACGGATCGTCGGCCTAGGCCCTGGCCGTCCCCGCCGCATCGAAGGCCATGGCCCGCTGGAGGGCGGCGGCCCGCAGGTCCGCCGGGACCTCGACCGCGCCACCGATGCCGCTCGCGTTGATCGCGGCCTGCGCCGCCTCCTCGATGATCCCGCCGGTCAGCACCGCGAGCTCCGGCGTGCGGTGGAACACGAGGACGCCGTGGTTGGCCAGCAGGACCGCCGGGTTGCCCGGCAGCATGGCCGCACGGATGTTCGCCACGGCCTCATCGGAGCCACGCGGCCCGTAGCCGGCGATCGGGACCCCGTCCGGGAGCCCGAACATCGCGAGCGCCTCCACCCAGCAGCCGATCGGCCGATTGGCGACGGCGAAGGCCGTCGCATACGGCGAGTGCGTGTGGACCACGCAGCCCACCTCGGCCCGGTCCTGGTACATCGCGGTGTGCATCGCCACGACGGCGCCCTGGATCGGCGGCAGCGCGCCCTCCCGGAGGCCGCCATCGAGGCCGACCCGCACGACGCCGTCGGGCGTCATCCCGCGGAGCGACGGCGCGGAGGTGAAGTACATCTCGTCCGAATCGGGCACGCGGACGCTGACGTTGCCGTGGCCGTTGTGGGAGATGGCCCCGCTCGCGACCACCCGCGCGGCCGCGTCCAGCACCTGGTCCACGATGGCCTTGTCCACGTCGGGCTCCCTTCGATGTGTCGGTCGGTGGGTGGTCTCGTGTGCACGCTACATCGTGGCGAAGCGACGCGTCCGTCCCGCGACCCGGTCCGGCCCGACGCGGGGACCGCGGGGCTCCGTACCATCGCGTCGTGACGCCAACGTCCTCCCCGATCGCGTTCCCGCGGCTGTTCGAGCCGCTGCGGATCGGCAGCGTGACGGTCCGCAACCGCATCGTCTCGTCCGGCCACGACACGGTGATGGCCGTCGACGGGTTCGTGACCGAGCAGCTCGTCGCCTACCAGGCCGCCCGGGCCGCCGGCGGCGTCGGTCTGATCGTCGTCCAGGTCGCCGGCGTCCACGAGAGTGCCCGCTACACCTCGCACGTCCTGATGGCCACCGAGGACGCCTGCATCCCCGGCTTCCGGCGCCTCGCCGACGCGGTCCACGGCCATGGCGCCGCGATCGTCGGCCAGATCTTCCACGACGGCCGCGAGCTGATGGAGTCGATGGACGGCACGCTGCCCGTCGCGCTCGCCCCGTCCGCGGTCCCCAACGAGCGGTTCCACGTGATGCCCCGCGCGATGCCGATCCCGCTCATCGAGGAGATCCGCGAAGGCTACGCCTCCGCCGCCCGACGGCTTCGCGACGCCGGCCTCGACGGCGTCGAGGTGGTCGCGAGTCACGGCTACCTCCCGGCCCAGTTCCTCAACCCGCGGGTCAACCTCCGGACGGACCAGTACGGCGGCAGCCCGGAGAACCGGCTGCGGTTCCTGCGCGAGGTCATCGCGGCCATCCGTGCCGAGGTCGGACGCGAGCCCGTCGTCGGCCTGCGGATCTCCATCGACGAGATCACGCCGGAGGGCCTCACGCCCGACGACGTGCTGCCGGCGCTCGCGATCCTCGACGCCGACGGGCTCATCGACTACGTCTCGGTGGTGGCGGGGACGTCGGCGACCCTCGCCGGCTCGGACCACATCGTGCCGCCGATGACCGTGCCGAACGCCTACACCGCCCCGCTCGCCGCGCAGGCGAAGACCGTCGTGTCCGTGCCGGTCATCGTGGCCGGGCGGATCAACCAGCCGCAGGAGGCCGAGCGCGTCCTCGAGCTCGGGCAGGCCGACGCCTGCGTGATGACCCGCGCGCTGATCTGCGATCCGCTCCTGCCGATGAAGGCGGCCGACGGCCGCGTCGACGAGATCCGGGCCTGCATCGGCTGCAACCAGGCGTGCATCGGCCACTTCCACGCGGGCTACCCGATCTCGTGCATCCAGTACCCGGAGAGCGGCCGCGAGCTGGAGTTCGGCGAGACCGCGGCGCCGCGGCCCCGGCCCGCGACGTCATGGTGGTCGGCGGCGGCCCGGGCGGCCTCAAGGCCGCGGCGGTCGCCGCGTCGCGCGGCCACCGGGTGACCCTGTACGAAGCTGCGCGACGGGTCGGCGGTCAGGCCCTGCTGGCGGAGCGGCTGCCCGGCCGGGCCGAGTTCGGCGGGGTCGTGACCAACCTCCTGGGCGAGGCCGAGCGGGCCGGGGTCCGGATCGTCACCGGCACGACCGTCGACCTGGACCTGGTCGCCCGCGAGCGGCCGGACGTCGTGATCGTGGCCACGGGAGCCGGGCCGCGGCACCCGCCGATCGAGCTCAGCGGCGCACCGGTCGTGCTCGATGCCTGGGAGATCCTGCGGGGCGCCGAGGTCCCGGCCGGCCGGGTCGTCGTCGCCGACTGGCGCTGCGACTGGATCGGTCTCGGCCTGGCGGAGCTGCTGGCGGGCCGCGGCCACAAGGTCACGCTCGGCGTCGACGGGTATATGCCCGGCCAGCGGATCCAGCAGTACGTCCGCGACGCGATGACCGGCGCCGTCGCCCGGGCCGGCGTCGAGGTCCTGCCACTCGTGCGGCTGTTCGGGTACGACGGGTCCGCCGTGTTCCTCCAGCACGTGCTCACCGGCGATGCGGTGATCGTGGAGGACGTGGCCGCGCTCGTGCTCGCCCAGGGGCACGACCCGGTCGACGGCCTGCTGACGGCACTCGAGGCCCCGGGCGCCTTCGATGGCGAGGTCCACGGGATCGGCGACTGCCTCGCGCCGCGGACGGTCGAGGAAGCCGTCCTCGAAGGCCTCCGGGTCGCCAGCGCGATCTAGCCGGCGACGAGTCGCGGCCCGGCTGACCGGACGCGCCCGCCCGGCATCAAGGCGCGAGCGTCAGCGGCGAGTACCCCGCCTTGGCGATCGCATCGGCGAAGTAGTCCTGCCCGCCCTGGTTCAGGTCGCCGTACTGCTCGGAGAACCAACCCGACGGGAGCGGCTTGTCGCCCTTCGGCCCGTTGATCGCGTGGTAGATGTCGACGCAGGTCGCCCCATGCTGCTCGGCCGTCGAGCAGAGGTCCTTGTTCCAGCGGTCCAGGAACGTGCGGGCGCTCGTCGCTGCCTGGGCGATGGCCGCCTTCGGCCAGTTCGGCTCGTACTCCGGCCCGGCGAGCAGGTCGTTGTACTGGGTCGTGACCCGTACCGCGGTCGGCTTGCCGGCACGGATCGACTCGATCTCGTCGAGGATCGCGCCGAGGTCCCTGATGAACGGCACCTCGACCCGCTCGATGCATGCCTTGTCGTAGACGGCGCCGCAGGGGTCGACGTCTTCCGCCCACGGCATGTGGTTGGCTGACACCGTCAGGGTGATGAGGTCCGCCGCGGCGATGGCCGTGCGGGGGCTGGGGCCGTCCGTCCGCATCGGGAAGCCGTCGACCTGGAACCACTCGTCGAGTTTGATCTCGTCGAGGAGTGTCGGGGCGTCGAGACCGTTGTGTTGGCTCTCGTCGAGCAGCGTCACCGACTTGCCGGTATCGGCGGTGATCCGTTTCGCCAGGATGTGGGGATACGTTTCGCACGGGTAGCCGCAGTCCCCCCAGGCGCCATAGACGTTCGAATCGCCCATCGCGAGGTAGACGAGATCCGTCGCAGCGAGGCTCGGGGCCGGCGTCGGCGTCGGCACATCGGCGGCGCTCGCTGCCGCACTCGGCGACCCCGCCGTGGGGGATGCGGCACTGGAGGACGGGCTCGGCGTGGCGACCGGTGAGCCGCCGGAACAGGCAAGGACGAGCAGCGCCGGCAGCAGGCCCCACGAACGTCGTGCGAGACCTTGGCTGGATCGGATCATCGTGTCGCTCCCTCACGGTGCCCGACCCAGGACCCGGCCGCTACGCTCGGCCGCGCACCATCGCGATCAAGCGGTCCAGGACGCGCTCGCCGTCGGCGCGAAGCGCGTTGTGCTCGTACTCGTTCGTGATCCAGGGCCGAAGACCCCGGATCGAGGCCGCGGTCTCTTCCGCGAACGCCCGCTCCACGTACAGGTCGTCGGTATAGATGGTCGCCGCGACAGGCACATCGTTGCATTCGTAGCTGATCCGCGTCGAACATCCGGGGCCACTCGTGCTCGGCCAGGATCTCCGCCGCCGCCGCGGTGCGACCGGAGTCCCGCGTAGTCCTCGAACATCCACGGGAAGACGTGCTCCGCGGTGAACAGCCGGCCGTCGCGGACCTCGTCGGGCATCAGCCGGTCGGCCGACCAGCGGGTCGCGCCGCCGTCGGCGTACGACGACTCGTGGAGCGTCGCGTAGATCGGGTTGCGCTCGAACCGCGCGCCCCCTTCGACGTCCGCGAGGAAGGCCCGCGAGCCGAACGGCAGCTCGAGGACGTGGTGGAGCAGCTCGAACCCGGCGCTGTCGCCCAGCCACATGCCCAGCTGGCGGAACCGGCGCGAGGTCAGCCGGTCGCCGCCCGGGAGTCGGACGTCCTCGCCGTCGAGGCGTCGGTGGATCTCGTCGACCCGTGCGCGGTCCTCCGGATAGCGCTCGAAGTAGCGCCGGTGCTTGTCGATGAGCCGGACGTACGTCGCGCCGTACACGTCGTCGACGGGGCGCCCGATCGGGGCCAGCCCGCCGGTGAGCATGCGCCTCGCGCAGGCCGTCCGGCGCGATCGAGAGGTAGGTCATCGAGGTGAAGCCGCCGAAGCTCTGGCCGAGGACGCTCCACCGGTCGCCGCCGAGCTCCGCCCGGATCAGCTCCGCGTCCCGGACGATCGCGTCCGCACGGAAGTGCGTCAGGTACGCCGCCTGGTCGGCGGCGTGTCGCCGGGGATGTCGCCGACCGGCGTCGAGCGACCGGTCCCCCGCTGGTCGAGGAGCAGGACCCGGTAGTCGGCGATCGCCCGGCGGAGCCAGCCGGTCGGCGGGCTCGTCGGTCGCGTCGCCTCCATGCCGGGACCGCCCTGGAGGAACAGCAGGTAGGGCTTCTCGGCCCCGCCGTCCGGATCCGCGACCTCCCGCGTGAAGACCGTGATGGTCGGCCCGTCCGGTCGCGCGTGGTCGAGCGGGACGCGGTGCTCGCGCTCGGTCAGGACCGCGCCGGGGACGCGGATCGTCGTCGCCATGGGTCGTCACTCTAGCGGCTCACGGGGGTCCCTCGCCGGCGTCCGGCGCGACGGGCGAGCGAGGTCAGGCGCCCAGGCCGCGACCCTTCTCGAGCGTGATCTGGAGGTCCTAACCACGCGAAAATCAAGGCCTGGCGTGAGGCGGAAGCGCTCAGGATTACTCGCGAGCGGCGGCCGGATTTACTCAAACGTCGCTAACTCACAATTGGCCACTGGTGAGTTGGCGCGAGCTTATGATCGCTTGCCAATACATTCGGGAAAAGCCTTGGCGAGCGCGTCGCGAGTGGCCGAGATCACGCCGCGCTCAGTGATGAGACCTGTCACCAGGCGGGCGGGCGTCACGTCGAATGCGTAATTGAGGGCGCTGCTCCCGGCTGGAGCGATGCAAACCGTTTCGATCTGCCCGTCAGCGCCAAGCCCCGTAATATGGGTGATTTCCCTGGCCGAGCGGGTTTCGATCGGCACTTCGGCGATCCCGTCCTCGATTGTAAAATCAATCGATGGCGATGGCGCGGCGACGTAAAATGGCACGCCATTGTCTTGCGCCGCGAGCGCTTTCAAATAGGTGCCAATTTTGTTGCAAACATCGCCGGAAGCGGTTGTTCGATCGGTCCCGACGATCACCAGATCGACCTCACCATGCTGCATCAAATGGCCGCCAGCATTATCGACGATGATCGTGTGAGGCACACCATGCTGGCCAAGTTCCCAAGCCGTGAGTGAGGCGCCTTGGTTGCGCGGCCGCGTTTCGTCGACCCATATGTGTAGCGCAATTCCTTCGTCATGCGCCTTGTAGATTGGCGCCGTGGCGGTCCCCCAATCGACCGTCGCCAGCCATCCCGCATTGCAATGCGTCAGGACATTGACGCGTTGACCGGGCTTGCGGGCGGCAGCGGCGCGGATCAAGCCGAGCCCATGTCCGCCGATTGCCTGACACAGTTCGACATCTTGTTCGGTGATCGCGCCAGCATGGGCGAACCCCGCCTGTTCCCGTTCCGCGAGAGGCAGGGCCAAGAGATGCCTGCGCATGGAATCGATCGCCCACTGCAAATTGACGGCGGTCGGCCGGGCTCCCGCGAGAATGGCACACGCCGAGTCAAGGTTCGTATCGGAAGCGTCGGTGCGCATGGCGAGTGCCATTCCATAGGCCGCCGTCACGCCGATGAGCGGCGCGCCACGCACCTGCATCGTTTTGATGGCATGCGCCGCCTCAAAAACAGTATTTATGGACAGACTTGCGAATTCATGCGGCAGCCGCGTCTGATCGATAATTTTGACTGACCTGGTTTGCCCATCCAGCCAAATGGTTCTAAAAGGCTTGCCTTCGACCCGCACTCTATTCTCCTATTCCGTGCGGCGAGTGTAGCGTGGATGTGGAAGGGATGTCATGCGAAAGAACGCTTGGCTGCCACACCCACCCCAACAGCAAGAAGGCGTTTACTGGCCGGTCCAGATTCAATTGCAATTGCTGCAAATGCTTTGTTCGAGACTGTTGTCCTTCTGCTCGATCCGTCGATCGAGGTCAGTCGTGGCTGCACCTTGCGAGACACCAGGGCGGGGAACGGTCTCGCCAGTCGGGGCCAAATAATTTTCATTCAAGAGGTGCGAATTGAGCCCCCGGGAAGAGCCGCCGGTGCCCCCGGATTCCACAGTCTGGGCCTGGACCGGGCAAATTGCACTCGCGGTTACGATGAGCAGAACTGCATTAAATGCTTTCATCATCAAATGTTCCTCCCCAATGAAAATAACGCTTACGGAGCAAAAAGGTTCTGCGGACTTGTCGAATCATCTCGTCGTGAGTCCCCGATTTGTTAACGCGGTTTTAAGAGGAATGCGCGCAAGGCTCACCGTTAAGCCTTAACCATCCGTGGAGCGCACGCATGACTGATTCCGCTGCTGGAGCAGTTCCTGAAGCCGGGGCGGGAGGGGCTCGCCCGCCGGCCGCGAATGTCCCGATGGGAACAAGGGAGCGCAATGTCTCGAGACCCCGGGCCGACCGGTTGTCGGGGCTCGTAATTCTTAATAACGCGGAGCCAGGCTCTGCAGGACAATTACCACCCCGGCTGGAACGGATCTTAATCTACGGATCGCAGGCGGCTTTGGCGGCTTGCTTGTTTGGTTTTGCCTGGGCGGCGAGCTCGTATTTTTCTGGCAACCCTTCCTTTATATCGAGCCTAAATCCAACCCCCGTTAACCAGATCGCCGCGCAAGATAGCGCTGAGCGACGGGAAATCTTGCGTGCGACACAAAAAATGGCTGAGGATCTCCGCTCCCTTAAGGCAAGCGTCGAGGTTTTACGCGCCGCGCAAAGCCAAATGGGGGTTGAGACCACGAGGCTCGAAAACCTGAAGACGCGTCTGGATGCGATCAAGTCCGAAACCAGCACCTCGATCGCTGGACTTGCTGACAAGGTCGAACGCGTACAGCGCGAACCGGAGGCAAAGCTCTCCCAAATTATCGAACGGCTCGATCGAATGGAGCGCCAAATTGCGGCGCCCGTTGCCGCCGGATCCGCGGGCGCTGCCCCGGCATCAGGAACAGTCTGCGCCGCGGAAACAGGCGCAAGGCGGCCGTGGTGACGCCTTCGATCCTTCCCAAAATCCCAATGCACCAGGGTCTCCACGTCCGCTCGGGAGCCTTGCTCCAGCTGCGAACGCAAACCCAGCAGGGGCGCGATTGTCGCCGTTTGAACCAGCGAACGGACAGCGAAATCCGCAATTGATCACGAATTGGGTTGTCCGAGACGTTTACGATGGCATTGCTCTGGTGGAAAGTCCACGTGGCTCGATCGAAGTCACACCCGGAGAAACCATTCCAGGCGCGGGAACCGTTAAATCAATTGAAAGGCGCGGCGCGGGCTGGATCGTGATTACCAGCCGTGGACTCGTCAATTCCGCCCGCGACAATTTCCAGCCCTGAGCTAAGTGGACCCTTATTCCGGACCTGCCGTAGCAGAAAATCGGTGCTCCAGCCGGGCTTAGGTTCTAAGTCTTTGATTTCATTGGTATCGCCACCCCGGCTCGAACAGGGGACCTCTAGATCCACAATCTTATATTGTGTCATTTTCGAAAGTTCCCCCAGATTGCTGTCAATTCCTAATACATTGAATTTTTAGGAATTGATCGCCTATTACCTGTGCTGTAGGTTTCTCGAGTTTCCATTTTGGTGGCAACTCGGTGGCGACACATTTCAACACGGCAAGACTCTCCAAACGAGCGGTCGATGCTCTCGCACCCCGCAACAAAGCGTTCGTCGCCTTCGATGACGATGTAAAAGGGTTTGGCGTTCGCGTCATGCCCTCCGGTTGCAAAACCTTTGTTCTTGAATACCGACCTGGAGCGGGTGGGCGAGGCGTCGTAAAGCGGCGGCTCACCCTCGGACGCTACGGGTCAATGACAGTAGAACAGGCCCGGAAAGCGGCGCTGGACGCCTTGGCGCAGATCCGCCTCGGCACGGATCCTCAAGCCATGAAAATGGGCCAACGGGCGGCACTCTCTGTCTCGGATTTGATCGATGCCTTCCTCAGAGGCCATGTCGGGACCAAACTGAAGCCCGGCACGGCGGCAGGCTATAAAATCGCTTTGGCGACATTGCGAGAGGCTTACGGTAGCACCAAGGCCGAAATCGCTAAAGCGCGTCGCTGTAGCTGCTTTGCATCGATCCTTGGCGGCGACACCCTATCAAGCAAATCGGACTCTGGCCGCTATTTCCTCCCTCTACTCATGGTCAGAACGACATGGGTATTTGCCCGAAGGGCACGGCAATCCGGCACAGAAGATCGGTTGCTTCCGCGAGCAGAGCCGAGAGCGATATTTGACCAGCGACGAACTCACTCGCCTTGGCGACGCGCTGGCGCAAGCCGAGACCGTGGGCCTCCCCTACATCGTTGACGAGACAAAACCGACGGCGAAACACGCGCCGAAGCCAGAGAACCGGCGCCGCAAGATTGATCCTTTCGCGATTGCTGCAGTGAGGCTCTTCATCCTGACGGGAGCCCGCCTGAATGAAATCCTGACCGCGAAGTGGAGTTACATCGATTTTGAGCGCGGTTTACTGAATCTTACCGGCCTCAAAAACCGGAAAAAAGTCCGTTTACCTCTCCACCGCCGCGCTCGAGGTATTGTCCCAATTACCTCGTGTCGTTGGCAACCCGCATATCATCTGCGGAGAGAAAGCAGACGGGTACCGTGCCGATCTCAAAAAACCCTGGGCTGCGATTACGCACGCGGCTGACCTCCGTGGCCTTCGCGTTCATGATTTACGGCACAGCTTCGCCAGTGTCGGGGCGGGAGGAGGATTGGGCCTGCCGATTATTGGCAAGCTTCTCGGGCACTCGCAGCCGGCGACGACGGCGCGTTATGCTCACCTGGATGCAGATCCGATACGCCGAGCCGTCGAGGCTATAGGAGACACGATCTTGGCTGCGATGAACCGCAACTCGAGCGCGTGATCTTGGCGATCAAGAAGAATACGATTTGACCACCGCATGGAACCCCCTGCGCGCCTCCATTTTTCTGCAATGTCAAAATCAGGCGAAAGCGCCACACCAAAGATCTCGAGTTTTTCAGAACACCGAGTACAAAAGCGGTGGAAATGTATCCTCCGCTTTTTGTCACTCATTGTCCTCGGAGCATGAACTCATCAATTTTATGTTCCGGATGGATCGGGGGGCCCCTGTGCGAGATCAGAAACGTCGACGCTTCGAAGATTATCTGCCACGAGAGGGATTCGCAGAGATTGAACTTTTGCTCCAAGATTTTCGGATGATCCTCACCGACGCAGTGCCCGGCGGTGAATGGACCGACGATGTCATTGACGCGGCATTGGATGAAGTTAGAGAGCATTTTGCCCGTGCGGTTGGAGAATTCGGTTGGTTTCAATTCAACGCAAAGCGCCGGGATCTGGAAAAGCGTCTTGTTTTGTTGCGAGAGAGCCTCGAAACTGCGGTCCATATTTTGGCCTCCGCCGGTCACCTTCGTGAGAAGATCGATATTGACCTTCTCGGATTTATTGCGAGTGTCGCTGTGGAGGTGGAGCCTAGTTTAACGTCCTCCGAGATGAACCAAAAATGCGCAAGCGTATATGAACAAATCAGGGATATATTGAAAAACGTTAAAGCCGCCGAAAACACTATAAAGCAGTGCAGCACAGACGGCCCAGCGCGCGCAAGCTATTATGATCGTATCGTCGAAGGGATCTGTTCCGCTGCTCAAATTCTGGCGATTCCTTTAACGACTGGGGGAGACCGGAGTCGCGATTCCCATGACACCCCCTTTGTGCAATTCGTGAAGCGCCTGGAGTTGTTCCTTCCATCACAGATGCAATCCAACTCGTTGGCCGCCTCCGCGAAACGCATCGAGCGCAGCCCAGCTTGGCGTTCATCACGATAGTTTTTCCACGATGTCTCCCCAAAGCGGGCATTCGATGCGGCAGTTTGACTCGCAGGCTAAGTTCAGCGTGTGGCGGATGAACAGCCGCTTCGCGCCCATGTCGGGCAGTCAGCCGAAGCTGGTTCGTTCGCGAAAGCGGACGATAAGGTCGGCAGAAGGCTTTCCGACCATCATGGGTGCGAGTTGACTTTAGGTTGCTCACTATGTGTCGTTGGTCGGACAAATTGGCAGGGCGCGAGGAATCAAATGATGCGGCCGTGGGACATGCTTCGAAGGGAAATCCGCCGCATACCCTACAAACTCGTGCTCGCCTCATCGGCCAACTTTACCGGATCATTATCTTATGGGAGATATATGAAATACGGCGACGTGGTGAAAGCTTTCGCGCTAATATCTGGCGTGCTCCGGCGGGCTCTTACTCGTTGTGCGATTTTGGACCGCTGACGAACGGACTGTCCCGAAGATAAAATCGCAGGAGGCGGTTCGCATCCCGCGAAATGCCGATCCTAATGCTCTGCCCGATTTCGCCAGGTTCGTGGTCCCCGCGTCCGAGCCATAGAGGGCCTTCGCGGCAAAGATCGAGCCCATCGAGCGAACGATCAACCCGCAACGCCGCAGTGAGCCTTCCTGGTCCTCGCGCTAAGTTGCGCAAGCGCTCGACGCCACGATTTCGCTGCATGATCGGGATGCCTCTGAGCGGCTCGAGTGCCCTGATGAGGACGCCGGCTCCGATCCCGGGCATCTCGCTTGAGACATTGAGCATATATGAGCTGCCGTAGGCGAGATAAATATAGGCGTGCCCATGCTCGAGAAACAGCGAACGATTACGCCGAGTCATCCCCCGATAGGCGTGCCCGGCAGCGTCGCCGACTACATACGCCTCGGTCTCAACAATACGACCGCTGGCAACGCCTTCAGGCAACTCCCGCACCAATACCTTGCCAATGAGATAGCGAGCGAGAGAGACCGTATCAATCGGCAGCTCAGAGCGAGCGAGCGAGCGGCAGATGGCCACGGCCATCCTTACGGCGGCCAGGTTTCAGGGCATTCGTTCGACCCATTGCGCGCGCGAAGGTCCCGGCTCGAACGGATCGCCGAAATACTGCGTCTCGCGGGCCACCTTCCCATCGAGGAACTCCATGATGCTCACGGTGTAAGACGGCAGCCCGTCATAGGTTAGGACAAATTCAGTCACCCAGAGGTCGCCCGCACCGATGATCCGCCGCACCGTGAAGCGTTTCCGGTTCGGCTGCGCGGTGCGAGATGACTAAATCTTCCGCTGCCCGCGGATGCGCTCGCCCGATTGGGGATATTCGAGCACCGCATCCTCTCGGTAAATCTGGTGCTCAGCCTCGAAGTCGTTGGCGTCGGAGGCGGCCCAGTGGCGATCCAGGGCCGCTCTGATGTCGTGGTCTTCCATCTCGATCCTCCCTCAACCTACCGATTTGAGGTCACCTAAGATAGTCGGTAGCAGCTCGCTGACCGTCGGATGAATGTGCATCGCGTGCTGCATGACCGTGTACGGGGCTTTGGCATACATCAGATCGAGGATCGCGTGGACAGCCTCGTCGCATCCCGTACCGAGCAATGAGGCGCCGAGGATCTCTTTGCTGTTGCCATCGACGAGGATGCGCATAAATCCTTGCGTCTCGCCTTTTTCGACGGCGCGGGCAACGCGCGTCATCGGCCGTTCGCCGGCCAGCACTCGACGCCCGCTGGTACGCGCTTGGGCCAAAGTCATACCGACGCGACCCAATGGCGGGTCGATATAAAGGGCATATGCGGTGATACGCTCGCTGACCCTGCGCGGATCTCGGTCGAGCAAATTCGCGGCGACGATCTCGAAATCGTTGTAGGCGGTGTGGGTGAAGGCGCCCTTGCCGTTGCAGTCGCCGAGGGCCCAGACGCCCGGCGCAGTGGTTTGCAATTGGTCGTCGACGACGATGTAGCCACGCTCGTCGCAGCGCACCCCGGCTTTGTCGAGATCGAGATCGTCGGTATTCGGCCGACGACCGACTGCCAGCAACAGATGCGAGCCAGCGACTTCGGGGGCGCCGTCGGTGCAATCGACCTTGGCGATGATCTCGTCGCCGCGTTTCGCGAGGCTGATGCATTCGGCATTCAGCCTGACATCGACGCCCTCGAGCTCGATGATGTCCTTGATCGCCGCCGACACGTCCTCGTCCTCGTGGCGAACGAGCCGCGGCGCCATTTCGATGATCGTTACCTCGCTGCCAAAGCGGCGGTACATTTGGCCGAATTCGAGGCCGATATAGCTGCCGCCGACAATGATGAGATGGTGCGGCAGGAAATCGACGTCCATCATCGACGAATTCGTCAGGTAGGGCACTTCGTTTATGCCGGGCATTGGCGGCACCAGCGCCCGGCCACCGACATTGATGAAGATCCGGCCAGCGCGCAGCCGCTCGCCGGCGATTTCCACTGCTTGCGGCGACGCGAACCGAGCGTGGCCGCGGTAGAGCGTGATGTTGGCGGCGTTTTCGAGGGCCGAGGTAAGCCCGTTTCGTGACGCCGCCACAATCGCATCCGCGCGCGCTTTAACCCGCCGCATGTCGATGCCGATATCGCCCCCGATCACCACACCATACTCGGCGGCGCGCCGCGCGATCCGGGCGGCATAGGCGCTCGCTACCAAGGCCTTGGTCGGGGTACAGCCGGTATTGACGCAAGTGCCGCCGACGAGATGTCGCTCAACGACAGCGACCTTCATCCCGGCGCCGGCTAGGCGGAATGCCAAAGATGGTCCGGCCTGGCCGGTGCCGATGATGATCGCGTCGAAGTCGGGCATGACAAGCCTCTCCAGCAGTAGGAGGCGCCATTATAATAACCGGTTGCTTATATCGTTAATGTACAACACGACCGGCCGGGCACAAGGGACCACTTCGACCGTATCAAAGATCGAGCGCAATGTCACCTTGGGGCTGGCTGCAGCAGATCAACAGATTGCCCTCGACCGGCGGCTCGACTGGGTCCGGCCGGTAGATGACGGAGCCGGAAATCAGCCCCGTCTCGCAAGTATGACAAACTCCGGTGCGGCACGACCAGCGCACGGGCACATCGCACGCCTCGGCTAGTTCGAGCAGGCTGTGGAATGCGGAACCCCAGTGGACAGCGAGATTGCTGCGCGTAAAGGATACAAGCGGCCCGCCCGTGGCTTCCCCCGGCGGATGCGGCGGCCGCCGCGGGACCGCGGCGATGCCCGGCGTCATCGACTGGCCCGACCCGAAATTCTCGGTGTGCAGGCGGTCACGGGCGACCCCCCAGCCTGCAAGGCCGTCGACGAGACCGCTCATAAACGCGGCTGGACCGCAGATGTAGAAGTCCGCATCGGGCGGGACGCCCATTTCCTCGAACACGTCCACGCCGATGCGCCCCACCTTGTCGAAATCGACAGTCGGCCGATCGGTTGGCTTTGGCGCACTGTAGCGAATGTGGCTGCGGCTTCCGGGCAAGGTCTTGAGGAGCTCGCGCACCTCCGCCGCAAATGGATGCTCGCTGCTGTTGCGGGCACCGTGAATCCACCAAATCTCTCTCCGAGTTTGCTCGACGGCCAGTGCGTGCAGCATAGCGAGGACTGGGGTGGCGCCGATGCCGGCGCTGACAAGGACCACGGGACGCTCGCCCTGCCGCAACGTGAAGCTGCCGCGCGGGGCGCTTACATCAAGAATATCGCCTGCCTGAACCCGCGTATCGATGTAAGCCCCGGCAGCGCCATGCGGCTCGCGCTTGACGCTGATGCGATAGCGATCCTCGCTCGGCGCGCCCGACAGCGAATAGCTGCGTAGGAGAGCGCTCCCGTCGGGCCGTGGCCTGAGCCGCAATACGATAAACTGCCCCGCCAGGGCGGCCGTCAGCGGCTCACCGTCGGCCGGCTCCAGGACGAGCGAAGTGACATTGCTGCTTTCGTGCAGCTTGCGGGACACCCGCAATGAGCGGAAGCCTCGCCACGCGGGGGGCGGGCCCGTCGGTGGGCCAAGCCCGGGGTTACCTGTTATTCCGTTGCCTTTCCGTTCCCGGTCGAGCAGCGCCTCTAACGAGGTGCGCCAACCGGCACTCAATGCCGGGATACGCAACGCTCGTTCCAGCCCGCTCGCCGGGTGACCCGGCAAATATAACAGCGCATTGATCTCGGCGACGGCCACCCGCTCGGGACCCGCCTTGACCTTCACGATTTCGTCGCCGGCACCGACTTCGCCTTCCCCCAGGACCCGGAAATAGAATCCGGGCCTGCCGTGTGAGACGAGCAGTGCTGCCATCTGAGGCTCGTTCATGCGGATGCCGACCCGATAGCAGGTGACGCGCGGCTGCGTCACTTCGAACAGGGCATCGCCGATCCGGTAATGATCGCCAATGCACACTTCAGTATCCGCCAGTCCCTCGACTGTAAAATTCTCTCCGAACTGGCCATAGGTAAAGTCGTTTCGACCGAGCTGGTTTTGCCAATAACGATAAGATTCGATCTGGTAGACAAAGACTGCCCGATGTTCGCCGCCATGCCCCGCCAAATCTCCTTGGCCGTCTCCATCGACGTTGAGCCGTCGTGTCATCCGTCGGCCCTGAACCGGCGTTTTCCAAACGGCGGTGTGGACAGTTTTCCCTTGCCACTCGATGTCGCGTGGCAGGCCCACATTTACTGAGAGCAACCTCGCCATCGTTTTGATCTCCTCTCAAGAGAGGCCCAAGAGTAAGCACATTTCCGTCAGGGCCGATAATCCTGCCTTTGATCGAGCGTCAAATCGAGAGCGCGAAACTCAGGCCCGCCGGCGTCATCGTCACGAAAGGCAGGAACAGCTTGCCGCTCTTTCCAAACCGGCATTCTCTGGAAAGTCCGGGCGTTGCAGACATCTCGATTTCATACCGCAGCGCCGAATGTCCGGAAAGGATCGGTTGCTGCCAAGGCACCTTTCCGACTTTGGTGTCTGCTTGGCCGGGTTACGCGCTGGAAAGCAGACAGGCCGCTTGCGGCCCGAGGGCGATGGCACCCATTTTTCTTTTGGCCAAGGATCGCCAAGAGGAGAAAGGCAATGGGACACTCGGAATATGGTCCGGGCGCCAAAGAGCGGCGCCCATGGAGCGCGGGCCGGAAGCTTGGCGGCAAACGCGGGCTGAAGCCACAACAGGTCTGGGCCATCAGGTTCTGGCTGGATCGAGAGCGGCGGCTTCGAGACCGCGCAATGTTCGATCTCGCAATCGACAGCAAGCTCCGGGGATGCGACGTCGTTAAAGTTAAGATCGGCGATCTCACCAGCGGTGGCCGGGTGCGTGCACGCGCGATCGTCATTCAGCAGAAGACCGGCCAACCCGTTCAGTTCGAGCTTCTCGAACCCGCTCGCGGCAGTATTCTGGCATGGCTCGAACGCCGCGGCGGCACTCTCGACGACTTCGTCTTTCCAAGCCGGATCGATCATGCCGGTCATATCAGCACTCGGCAATATGCTCGGCTCGTTGATGAGTGGGTCAGCGGGATTGGATTACGCCACGAGGACTACGGGACGCATTCGCTCCGCCGAACCAAGGCATCGATCATCTATAAACAGACAGGTAACCTGCGCGCCGTGCAGATATTGCTCGGCCACACAAAGATCGAAAGTACCGTTCGGTACCTCGGCGTCGACATAGAGGATGCACTCGCCCTGGCGGAGGGCACGGAGGATAGCGATCTTAAGCGAGTATACACTATTTCCGGCCAGAAAAGGCGCGGCCCGTGCCATTAGTGATCAAGCAACGGCATAACAGCGATAGAAATGCGGGAGGGACGACCCCGTCCCGCATAACGTTGCAATCACTGCCACGCCGACACCGGGATCGGGAGCGGATCAGCGGGAACTAATGTGGCGACCGAGACATGCGGCCAGGACAAACCGTTGAAGTTCAGGATCACTGTCTGGCTATACTGGATCTGTGTCGACGTCACCTTGATGATGCGCGGCCCCGTCAGCTGAATCGGCGGATCGAGCAGGAACGACGGCACTGGAAGTCCGAACGGCGCTCCGCGGGGTTCGACCGTCGTCGGCGCGCTTCCGTTGGGAAAGTCTATGTGAAGCTGGTGTTCAACGGTCTCGATCCAGAACACCGCGGACACCGTGACGGCGTTTGCGTTCGGGGTCGTGCCGGCCGCGTTGCCAAGAAGGAACGCGATATTGTCGGTTCCTCCGCCGAACAGCGGCGAGGCCGGATCGGTGCTCACGACGATCGTGGTCGTGGACAGAATATTTTGCACCGCGATGGCGTTCCTAAGCAATGAGTTTGGATCGTCCAACAAGGCCTGCGTAATCGTGCCGGCTTTGATCCAGGCCGTGAGGTCTTGCGGGATGCGCGCTGTATCCTGTTTCGACGCGGTCTGACTGGGGAACTTGATCGGAGCGCCGCCCCCAACCGGGAACGGAGTGATGTCGACAGAATGTATGTTTGGCGGGCCCGCCTTCGGGGGGAACGCCACACCCTGCGCCACGATGGTGGTCCCATGCGGGATCGAAGCTAAGCGCGCAAGAGATATGGGTTCCTGGGGGTTGGTCGTAACTGGGACGCTCAGCCAAATTCCAGGCTCGAAATGAATGCCCGTCGGCGGGGCCGGATTTGTCACATCGTTGATCGACTGAACGTAGGGCACGCCGTTAAGGAAGATGTCATCCTGGAGCATGCCGCGATTAGGGATCGAGCCCAGACTCGGGGAGAACGACAGCGTCTCCGATGTCAAATTGAGTTCCAGGAGGTTGTCCCCGGGCACCGGGATCGGCAGCGGGAAGGTCTGCTTTTGCGGCCGGAAGATCGTGTTGAAGCCGATGCCGCTCCAGGTCCCCACGAAGTCTGAAAGAGGCCCGAGTGACGGCGGACCCGACACCGCGGCTGCGGCGACATGGCCTTGCAAGACCTCGGGGGCTCTTGGACGAACTTCATGGATTTTGAAGCCGATCGGTATGGAAAAGGCTGATTCGAGGCGATCCGCCAATGTGATCCTCCATGAGCTGCTAATTTCGTTTGATCTGGCATTCTCCACATACCGAGAATATGCCATACGCGTATTGTAAATCTCCTGCAGTGACATCAGACATTCGTCCTATACCGACATCTCCCGAATCACCCACTTGTCGAGGATGAGATTGGCGCGCTGCCGTGATTCTCCGGCATACCAAAGGACATCAGACGAAAGGCTACAGTCCGCTTGGGAGCTTGGATCGCATCATCTCTTTTCTATCGATCTTGCCCCCATCGACGACAAACGTGCCATTGCCAACAGCATGGATCATTCTTTTCTCCTCGCGGGCACTGTCAAAATATGCGGCAACGCCTTCGAGCACGACGATGCTGTGCCGGTCGATGATGTCGACAACCCGGCATTCGATATTTGCGAGGCACTCCTTGATGAGCGGCGCTCGGACATATCTGGCTTTAACGGGGTGAGACCGAACTTTTCAAACCTGTCCGTAACTTCTCCAGAACATGTTCCCACGCCAATGGCCATATCAATTAGATCGACTGTGGGGATTGAAATCACGCATTCCTACGTTTCCAGAAGTGCGGCATAAGAATGGTTCCAAGGCTCGGTGGTGATGGCAAATGGGGCTGAAAAGCCTATTACCATGGTCCAGGTGATGGTCATCACATTGTCTTTCTGACCGTCGTTCGTCGTGACCAGAACAACTGGTCCCGGCTCTATCAGCGTTAATGCCTTGCTGAGCAGCAGAATTCCCTTACCCGCCTCAGTCCTGCATGGACCGTTGTACTCATAGCATTGTAGCCTGGGAATAGTGCCGA
>CAVXPZ010000002.1:0-138274 GCA_963763775.1 uncultured Chloroflexia bacterium
CTCTCATGATTGCTGACAAGGGCCTTTGACATAGGATTTGGCCCGCCTCTTCCGATCGACGGCAGAGGCATTTGTACGACGGATATGCGGTGCAGGAGGCGGGACTTAAACGTCGGTCAACAATCTCTCATCCGCGGGTCGAGCCGCATGACCTTGCTTCGTTTGGGGCTGCCTCAGTCTAGGTGGCGAGAGTCAAAGGCTCATAGTGGAGACGAGGGCTCCCCGGCATTGTCCCACCCCCAGCGCCGCATACCGCGCCGAGGCTGATCTTGTGTTTGTTATCTCCTCTTCTGGCTGTCAAGTAAGGGTCATGCCGTTTTTGGCGCGGATTGAACCGTCCAGGCGATCGACCAGATGAAACCCACCATCTCGCGTGCGATGGCGACATTGACGACGTTGGCGGTCTTGCCACGCGCGCTCAGCCGACGATATCGAGTGCAGAGCCGAAGTTGCGCTCTCCAGGCGATGTCGCGAACGACTTTTGGCAGAGCCTCGATCCGATCGACCTTATGACGACCGATGCGCGCCTTCATTCGGTAAGCCCAGGCGCCTTCGACCAGCGCGCGTCGGGCATGGGTGTTGCCGGTCTTGGTGATGCCGCCGCGTCGGATGGTCTCGCCACTCGATCGCTCGCCCGGGATCAGGCCGAAATAGGCCATGAGCTGGCGCGGGTTTGCGAAGCGCGTGAAGTCGCCCACCTCCGCGACCAGCACCACGGCTGTGATCAGGCGATCCCCGCATCGCCTGCAAGGCGTCGACAACCGGGCGCAGATTCCATTCGGGGAGGAGGCTATCTGCTCCTCGACTCGCTGCAGACGCCGCTCCGCATCCATGACGGCGTCGACATAGTCCTGAAAGGCGATCTGCTGAGCAGGATGTTCGAAGGCCAAAGTCGATAGCCATCGCCGGTAAGCCATTCGCCATGCCGTCCCACGCCCATGCTTCCGACCGTGACGCGGGAGAAACCTTGAAGATGTTGCCGCGCGCGCGTCACGATGTGCCGGACGACGCTGCGCAGCCGGATTAGGTCGCGCATGGCTTCATGATCGGCGTCGGCACCCAGACGGCGTCAACTCTCCGGCCCGATGAAGACGGGCGAGCATGGTGGCGTCGCGACGATTTGTCTTCACCCGGTCGCCCGCCTTCGTTGGGATCAACGATGGCGCCACCACGTCACATCGATGACCAAAGCTTGTGAGTTGGCGATGAATGCCGTAGCCGCACGGTCCCGCCTCGTAGCAAAACGCCAATGGCTTGCCGGGCCGCCGAAGACGGTCGCAGAGCTTGCGGATGGCGCCAGGATCATTGGCAATCTCGCCAAGGTGATTCGCCGCCGGACCGCCCGCTTCCGCCACCGCGATCGGATTCGCTCTTTGTGAATATCCAAGCCAACAAATCGGGTATTTTTCATTCGGCCCGTCTCCTATGCATGAGGCTCTGTGCCGGCCAGCCGGCTTAACCCTCGTACCGGTGCATATCGGATGACGGGCCACTTCAGGCCCAGCAATCATAAGGTCTAGCCTGTGGCGGGCGAGATGCTCCGGAGATGGCTGTCTTGGCGCGAAAACGAGACGATTTGGGTCAACCCCCCGTTTGACCGCTTCGGCGCGAAGGTTGTCCTTGACGAGAACATTCGTCTCCAAGAGCCACAGCACGCTTCCCGGGATAGCGGTCAAGAGGCGCATCCAGATGCCGAAAAACTCCGGCGTGATCTTGTAGGTATTGTTGAATGAGCAAAATACGAATCCCTGATCTGGAAGACCACATCCGGCGCGCGTCGGCGCGATGTTGGAAATCAGCCTCTTGCTGTCGTTTGGCTGGTAGCAATGCGGTAGATGGACGATATTTTCAGTGTAAAAAGGCTGCTGACTCATCGGTAACACAAAGGGATCAGCGATCACATAGTCGATAAAACTGGCACCCATGGTTCCTGGAAAGCCAACGAAGCTCACCTGTAAGGGAGCTGGTCTTTGAGCGGCAATCCCAGTTCGCGCTCCTTTCGTGTATCCCTTCAATTCAACGAGAATATCAATTCGATCAGTTTTTATGCGTTTTGCCGCTTCAGTGTCCGTCATCTCCCGAAGATCAACGAATTCATGGAAGGCGCGCCGCAGCCGCACGCTGAGTTCACTGTGGTCCTCAGGACCGTGCGAATAAGCAAAAATCTCGAAACTAGAGTTGTCGTGGCACTCAAAGAACTCGGCCATGAGAAGCGCGGTCGCGTGGCGACAGAAATCGGCCGATAAATATCCTATTCTCAGCTTCCTGGAGCCCGCATATTCTTCCCGACTGTGTTCGAATGGGTGTGGCTGCAAAAAACTTGCCGCGTAGGATTGCGCGACGCGAAGTTGTTCTTCCGCGCTCAGTTCCATGCTAAGGAGCGGGAAGGGATGAATGAGTTCGTGTGTCGAGGCAATCAGAGTACGAAGTTCGCGTTCATCGGCCTCAATCCCCTCCCAATCGCATGCTAGCCGCCGTTTGTGACAAAGCCAAACGCGAATGGCTAGTAGCTTCGGGTTGATCTCGACGGCGGTACGGTAGGCCTCTATCGCCTCCTTAAGCCTACCCAGACTTTCGAGTGCTGCGCCCATATTGGCGTGTGCTTCGGCAAGATCCGGACGTAAAATAAGGGCCTGGTGGTAAGCCTCGACCGCATCTTCAAAGGCTTCCTGGCCTTGCAAGACATTCCCTAGATTGGTGTAAGCTTCGGCGAAATCTGGACGCAGTGCCAGCGCCCTCCGGTAGGCGTTAGCGGAGTCGTCCGGCTTGCCTAACTCCTTCAAAATGTTGCCGAGACAGAAATAGGATTCGGCCGAATCTGGACGCTGTTTGATGATGTGCTCGCACACCACAATCGCCTCCCCACACCGGCTAAGCTTGCGGAGCACATTAGCGCAATTCGTATGGGCTTCGACAAAACCGGGATTGAGCGACGCGGCTTGCCGATAGGCGGCGAGCGCGTCGTCGAGACGGCCCTGGTCCTCTAACGCATTGCCCAAATTGGAATAGGCTTGTGCAAATTCCGGGGCGATGGCGATAGCTTTCCGGGTCGCGGAAAGCGCAGCTTCAGTATTGCCGAGCGCGCGATGAACCGCACCGAGATTGGAGAGGGCTTCAACATAATCTGGTTTGGCGGCAAGTGCCTGCTCGATCCACCTCGCGGCGGCTGTATGCTCTCCTCGCTGGTGAGCGATCAGACCCAGATGATGAAGGCCAACAAAGTGTTCAGGTATGCGGGTTAAGATCTCGGCATAGGCCGCCTCCGCCTCTGCGTAGCGGCCGGCGCGAAAATATTCGAGGGCGTTCGCAAGGAGTTCCCCCTCTGCAAATGACTGCGCCAGATGTCCGGGCGCTATTTCTCCCTTTTCCCGCCTGTGCTCGCTAATCCCTACTGTCATCGCCGTCCTTGCTTCCATTTAGTTTGAAGGCGCAAGGAATAGGCTCGCGGGCTTGCGTCAAGCGTGCGTAGACATGCGTTCAGTTTCATCCAGTCCAGATACACGCTCGAGGTATGACTGCAAAGCTAGCCTCAGGACTCGTGATTGGAGCAGGAGTGGAAATATGGCCAACATACAGATACTTGCGCGCTCACATCATCCCAAGCAGAATGTGAGCAATTTGCTGGCCGCTTATTCTTCTACCGTTGCCTTCTATAAAGGTTTGGTAGGGGTTCGATTGACGGCATTACCAAAGGTTAAGCTTTCTTGACTTTTTTACCGGGAAACGCCTAAATGACCACCTCCTTCTTTTGAGGGTGGTTGCAAGCGAGCCGGTTTGTCCTTTGCGGCAAGCGGTGAACGCTCAGCGGCGCGTTGCGCTCCTGGGCGCGTTTGCTATTGCAGAATGTGCTAAAGTTCGAGAAATTACCGCCTCTGATGTGGTGAGGCTTAAAGGTTAAGCGCATGTTCGAAGGGCTTTCGGAAAAGCTCTCTGGAATTCTGGATAAACTGACGCGTCGTGGCGCGCTCTCGGAAGAAGACGTGAGTCTCGCACTGCGCGAGGTTCGCCGCGCCCTTCTTGAAGCCGACGTTGCGCTCGACGTCGTTCGCTCCTTTGTGGACAAGGTGCGTGCTCGCGCTGTCGGCGCCAATGTCGTCAAATCAGTGACGCCCGGCCAGATGGTCGTGAAGATCGTCAATGACGTCTTGATCGAAACGCTCGGCGCCGATGCCGACCCTATCAATCTCGATGCAGCTCCGCCTGTCGCTATCATGATGGTCGGCCTACAAGGCGCGGGCAAAACGACCACTGCTGCCAAAATAGCCAAGCGGCTTTCCGAAAAAATGAAGCGCAAGGTCTTGATGGCCTCGCTCGATGTGAAACGGCCGGCCGCGCAAGAGCAGCTCGCCGTGCTTGGCCGCCAGGTCGATATCGATACTTTGCCGATCATCGTCGGCCAGACTCCTGTCCAGATTGCCAAACGCGCGGAACAGGCGGCGCGTTTGCAAGGCTATGATGTCGTTATCCTCGACACGGCCGGGCGCACCCATATCGACGAAGCTCTGATGGCCGAGATGGCTGAGATCAAGGCGGCATCGCAACCGCATGAGATCTTGCTTGTCGCTGACAGCCTCACCGGTCAGGACGCGGTTCATCTCGCGAAAAGCTTCGATGATCGTGTCGGCATCACCGGCATCGTGCTGACGCGGATCGATGGCGACGGACGTGGCGGCGCTGCGCTGTCCATGCGTGCTGTCACCGGCAAACCGATCAAGCTGCTTGGGACCGGCGAGAAGATGGACGCGCTGGAGGATTTCCATCCATCCCGTATCGCTAATCGCATTCTCGGCATGGGCGACATCGTTTCGCTCGTCGAAAAAGCAGCCGAGTCAATCGATGCTGAGCAGGCACGCCGCGCCACTGAGCGGATGCGCAAGGGAAAGTTCGATCTTGAGGACCTCTTGGATCAGCTCGCCCAAGTCGAGAAGATCGGCGGCCTCGGAGGCATCATGGGGATGCTGCCGGGGGTCGCCAAGATGAAGAGTCAGCTTGCCTCCGCCAACATCGATGATCGTATCATCAAACGCCAGCGCGCGATGATTTACTCGATGACGCGCGAGGAGCGCCGCAATCCCGACCTGCTCAAGGCGTCGCGCAAAAGGCGCATCGCGGCCGGGTCCGGGGTCAAGGTCGAGGATATTAACAAGCTCTTGAAACAGCACCGTCAAATGGCCGATATGATGAAGGCGATGGGGGGCACCAAGCGAGGCGGCGCGATGGGGAAAATGGCCTCGATGCTCGGACTTCCGGCAGGTATGCCGCAACCGACGCCGGAGCAGATAGCCGCCATGCAAAAACAAATGGGGCAAAAGCACGTTGCCTCGGCGCCGCAATCCGGATCGCATGGGCATGCTCCGAAAAATCTGGCGATCGGAACCGGGGAAACACCAAAATTACCTGGTCTCGGCGGCAGGCGGCGGCGGCGGCCTTTTGAGCGGGCTCAGTCCCTTCGGAAAGAAGAAATGATGGCCGGGCCGACTTTCTCTTCATAGCGTATCAACCAACTAGGCGCACACGAGCTCGATCGCATCGGGCAGAGGCTCGATGACGTCATCATGCGGCTAGACCCTGTCGAGCGAACCGTCGCCAACCATTCCGAGGAACTTGCCGGGATCAATAGCAAGCTCGATTGCCTTGACGCGCAAACCACTCGGATCGAAAAACGGCTCGACATTGTCGAGGGTTAATCATCAATCATCGTTGAAAGGAAAACACAATGCCATTGAAAATTCGTCTGTCACGCGGGGGCGCCAAAAAGCGGCCGTTCTACCGTGTCGTTGTTGCCGATTCCCGGATGCCACGCGATGGGAGATTCATCGAGCGTCTCGGCACTTTCGATCCCTTGAAGGCGAAGGATGCGGAGGGTCGCGTCGTGCTTGACCAGGACAAGGCTAAAGCTTGGATCGCCAAGGGCGCACAGCCGACCGACCGCGTCGCCCGCCTGCTCGACGGTCTCGGCGTTCTGACGCGAGAGCAGCACAGCAATCCCAAAAAGGCATTGCCAAAGAAAAAGGCGCAGGAACGCGCCGCTGCGGCAGACAAGGCGGCCGCATCGCCGGCCTGATCGAAGGCTTAGTGTGCGATGGTCAAGGATCTTATCCTCGTTGGCCGGTTTGGCGCCCCACATGGCGTCGGCGGCGATTTGCGGCTCCAATCTTTCACCGGCGTTCCATGTGAGATCGCTGCTTACAAGCCTCTACTGGATGAAAGCGGCACTCGACAATTCTCGATTGTCAGCCTGCGTCCGGTGAAGGACTCGTTGTTCGTGGTCAAGATCGCGGGAGTTGCCAACCGCGAGAGTGCCGCAGCCTTGACCAATGCATCGCTCTATGTGCCGCGCGATGCTTTGCCGGACGCTGGGGAGGAGGAATTTTATCTCACCGATTTGATCGGTATGTCGGCATTCACTCAAGCGGGCGAGGCATTTGGCCGTGTCATCGATGTCCTGAATTTCGGGGGCGGGGATATTTTGGAAATTGCCCGCGCCAGCAGCGGCGAGACTTTTTTTTTGCCGTTCAAAAAGGAAATTTTTCCGCATATTGATCTTAAGACTGGATGTTTGACTCTCGTGCCACCCGTCGAGATCGAAGCAAAACCGCTAGAGGGCTGAACCGGAATGTGGACCGCAACGGTCTTCACCCTGTTTCCGGAGATGTTTCCGGGGCCTCTTGGCGTATCCCTCGCGGGCGAGGGGCTATCTCGCGATATTTGGTCAATGGAAGCGCGCGATATCCGGGCCCATGGAATTGGACGGCATCGCGCTGTCGATGATACCCCAGCGGGTGGCGGCCCCGGCATGGTGATCCGCGCCGATGTGCTGAGCGCAAGCCTCGACGCTGGGCTTGATCGAGCCGATTCTAGACCCCGTCTGCTACTCAGCGCGCGTGGCATTCCTTTCACCCAGGCACGTGCTCGGGCACTCGCTTCGGGCCAGGGAGTGGTGCTGATCTGCGGGCGGTTCGAGGGCGTCGATGAGCGCATCATTGCAGCGCGGGGTCTCGAGGAAATCTCAATCGGCGATTATGTGCTTTCTGGCGGCGAGATAGCAGCGATGGCGATATGCGATGCTTGCATTCGGCTGTTGCCTGGTGTGATGGGCGCGGAAGCGTCCGGCGTCGAGGAAAGTTTCGAGGCGGGACTGTGATCCCCGTGGCGAACCCGGCCTCGCACAGCGCGAGGTAGTACTCCCACGTCCGGATGAACCGTTCGTCGAAGCCCTGGGCTCGCACGGCGTCGAGCTGGCCCATGAAGCGCGTCCGCCAGGCTCGCAGCGTCCTGGCGTAGCTCGGTCCGATGTCGCGGACCTCGCGGACGAGGAGCTGTGTCCCGTGCAGCGAGCGCTCGATGACCGCGAGGGACGGGCACAGCCCACCCGGGAAGATGTACGTCTGGATCCAGTTCGCGCCGCGGCGCTGGGTCTCGTAGGCGACGTCGGGAAACGTGATGACCTGGAGGCTCATCCGCCCGCCGGGCCGGAGCGCGCGGTCGCACGCCTCGAAGTAGGCGCGGTGGTACTCGGCGCCGACCGCCTCGAGCATCTCGATCGAGACGACCGCGTCGTAGGTGCCCTCGATGTCGCGGTAGTCGCGGAGCTGGATGTCCACGAGGTGCTCCAGGCCGGCGGCCCGCACCCGCTCGCGCGCGAGGGCATGCTGGGCCGGCGAGATCGTGACGGACGTCACGCGACAACCCAGCTCGCCCGCCGCGTAGAGAGCGAACCCGCCCCAGCCGGACCCGATCTCGAGGACGTGCTGCCCGCGTTCGAGGCCGGCCTGCTCGGCGATCCGGCGGTACTTGGCCCGCTGCGCGTCCGCGAGCGACTGGTCCGGCGTCTCGAACACGGCGCTCGAGTAGGTCATGGTCTCGTCGAGGAAGAGCCGGTAGAAGTCGTTGCCGAGGTCGTAGTGCGCGGTGATGTTCTTCCGAGACCCCGTCTTCGTGTTCCGGCGCGCGCGGTGCGCCAGCGTCCGCGGCAGCTGGAGGGCGGAGCGCCACCAGCCCTGGGTGAGGGCCATCGCCGAGCGGTTGACGGCCGCGAGCTCGATGAGCGCGGCGAGGTCCGGCGAGGACCACAGCCCGTCCATGTACGCCTCACCGGCACCGGTCTCGCCGTGGAGCAGGATCCGCACGGCTGCCGCGGCGTCGTGGATCCGGATCTCACCGCGACGGTCGGACGCGGCGTCGCCGAAGACGCGTCGCGTGCCGTCGGGCAGGACGACGGTCAGGCAGCCGACCTGGATCCGCGATGCGGCGGCCAGGCCGATGCGCTCGGCCAGGCCCGAGATCGTGCGGTCCGACAGGCTCGCGATCGGACGGACGGGGGCGCGGACGTTCATCGGGCCACCTCCCGGGCGGACGACGCGGCGACCGGCGCGGCATGGGCGGACGTCGCGGCCGTGCGCCGGGCGGCCAGGCCGTGCCGCTGGAACGGGATGCCACGCCGCCACAGGTGGAACGCATGCCAATGGATGAGGCCGATGGTCCGCTGGGGCATCAGCGGGTGCCGCAGCAGCATCCGCAGGGCGGACCGGTCCGAGAGTCGTCGGCGCTCCAGCACGAGGCTCGTCGTGAGGAGCGGGGCGTCGCCTCGTCGTTCGTTGATCGCGATGCACAGGCGGGTCGGGTCGTCCTGCACGTGCACGGTGTACTGGCCCTCCATATCGATGAACGGCGAGACGTAGAAGTCCTTCTCCATCGAGGCCGTGAAACGCGGGCCTCCGGCGCGCGGGCGCAGGGTGTAGAGGTGGCGCTCCAGATGCGTGTTATGCACCTCCACGATGACGACGCGCAACTCGCCCGCGCCGTCTCGGCACAGGTAGAAGCTGGCCGGGTTGAAGACGTACCCGAAGACCCGCAGGTTCGTCACCAGCGTGATCCGCCACCCGGTCGGATCCTCGCCCTCCGCCCGAAGGTGGGCCAGGACCGTGTCTCGCAGGTCGGACGCCGGCACGGGCCAGTGGTCGTCGTCGCGGAACACGAGCGCGTTCCGTCGGTTCCGGCTCACGAGGCGCAGCGAGCGGTCGACCTCGTCGAGCTCGGCAAGGTCCAACGCGGCGTAGTAGACGTCGTGTTCGAGGGCATAGACCACCGGCCGCGAGCGACGATGGCGGACCTTGCCTTCCAGCAGGTGGGACCTCATGCCGCCTGCTCCTCGGCCTCGTCGCCGCCGCGCTGGAGCGTCGCGAGGCGACTGGAGTCGCTCGACGGCCTCGAACCCGGAGCGGCAGCCGTCCTCGTGGAACCCGTAGCCGAGGTGGGCGCCCGCGTAGAAGGTGCGCCGGTGGCCCTGCAACCGCCCGATCGCCGCCTGCGCCTCGAGCGATCGGAACGTGTAGAGCGGATGGCTGAACGCGCGCGCGAGGATGACCCGCTCGTCGCGGACCAGGTCGCCCGGATTGACCGACACGAAGTACTGGGTCGGCCCGGCGAGGGCCTGGAGGCGGTTCATGTGATAGGTCATCGTGACGGCGGTCCCGGGCGGGTCGCAGGCCGCCTGGTCGACGTTCCACGACGCCCACGCGTCGCGGCGGGACGGCATCGCGCGCTCGTCCGTGTGGAGCACGACTTGATTGTGGTTGTACTCGAAGCCGTCGAGGGCGGCGCGCTCCGCGAGGTCCGCGTCGTGCAGGAGCCCGAGGGCCTGGTCCGCATGGGTCGCCAGCACGACGGCGTCGAACCGCTCGTGCGAGCCGGACGCGGTCCGGACCACCGCGCCGCTCTCGTCGCGGAGCACGGCCGTGACCGGGTCGCCGGCACGTAGCGCGCCCGTCGGCAACGTCGCGAGCAGCCGGTCCACGTAGCGGCGCGAGCCACCGCTGACCGTCCGCCACGGCAGCGCTCGGCCGACGCCGATCAACCCGTGGTTGTCGAGGAACCGGAGGAGGTAGTCGACCGGGTAGTCCAGCGTCCGGCCCGGCGCCGTCGACCACACGGCCGCGGTGATCGGGGTCAGGAAGTGGTCCCGGAACGCGGGCGCCGAACCGGCGGTCGTCGAGGTACTCGCCGAGGGTCAGGCCCGTGGGGACCGGCGCATCGAGGATGGCGCGCGCGTCACGGTAGAACCGAAGGATGTCCGGGAACATCCGCAGGTAGGACGGACGGGCCAGGAGGCCGCGCTGGGCGAAGAACCCGCGCACGCCGCGCGAGCCGAACTCCACGCCACAGGCGTGGCAGGTCGAGGCGAAGGACATGTCGCTCGGCTGCGTCGCGACACCGAGGTCCGCGAACAGGCCGACCAGCCGCGGGTAGGTCGGCTCGTTGTAGACGATGAACCCGGTGTCGATATCGACCGGGCCGTTCGGCGCGTCCACGGTGACGGTCGCCACGTGCCCGCCGGGCGTGCCCTCCCGCTCGTAGAGCGTCACCGCATGGCCGTCGCGGTTCGCCGCGAAGGCGGCCGTGAGGCCGCTGACACCCGACCCGACGATCGCGACCCTCATCGCCCGGCCGCCGTGGCGCGTTCGTCGAGGGCGCGCTGCATCCCGCCGAGCGCGTCCTTCGCGATCTTCTCGAACGCGCCCCCGGCGAACGGCGCCACGAGCCGCATCCAGCCGCCGAGCTGGATGTCGGCGGTGTAGTCGATGCTGGTGCCCCCACCGGGCAGTGGCGCGAAGCGGATCTCATCGACGGCCGAGACGTTGGACCCCGCGCCCGTCAACACGACCCGGGTCGTCGGCTCGTAGGTCGTGATGCGGTACTGCATCGGGGCGACTCGGCCGCGCATCCGGACACCCAGCACATACGTCGCTCCCAGGCCGACGGGGCCGGGATCGAGCCGCTCGGATGTGGCAACACCGGGGTCCCAGTGCTGCGCGTTGGCGAAGTCCGCGACGAACGCGAACGCGTCCTCGACGGGCAGGGGCGTCTGGATGGTCTCGTGCAATCGGGTCATGGCGGGTTGCGTCTCCTCGGTCCGTCTGGGGGACCGTCTACCCGTCCATACGCAGCCGGGACCGATCCGGACGGGTCCGACCAACGAAGATGGGTCGATGACCGATCCACGCGCGCTCCTCGACGACCTCCTCGAGATCCTGGTGTTCCCGTCCTTCACCCGGATCGGGTACGACGTGCGCCGCCGGCTCTTCGACTGGGACGACGTCGAGTCCTGGTCGATGGCCGGCCGGACCGTCGTGATCACCGGGCCGACATCCGGTCTCGGACGCGAGGCTGCCAGGTCGTTCGCCCGCATGGGCGCCGAGCTCGTGCTCGTCGGCCGCGACGCGGGACGCCTCGAGCGAACTCGCGCGGAGCTCGTGGGCGAGACCCCTGCAGCGAGCGTCACCGCCGTCGTGGCCGACATGGCGTCCCTCGACTCGGTCCGCGAGGCCACCGCGGAGATCCTCGACCGCGTTCCTCGCATCGACGTCCTCGTCGACAACGCCGGCGCGATGTTCGCGACGCGCGAGGTGACGAGCGCCGGCCTCGAGCGGACGCTCGCGACGATGGTGCTGGGACCGTTCGTCCTCGTCTCGCGGCTGTGGCCCCGGCTGGCCGAGAGCCCCGACGCCCGGATCGTCGCGGTGACCTCCGGCGGGATGTACACGCAGGCGCTGCACCTCGACGACCTCGGGTTCGAGCAGGGCACCTACGACGGCCCGCGTGCCTACGCGCGAGCCAAGCGCGCGCAGGTCGCCCTCGTCCGCGAGTGGGCGCGGCGACTGGCGCCCCGTGGCGTCGTCGTCAACGCGATGCATCCCGGCTGGGCCGACACGCCCGGTGTCCAGTCGTCGCTCCCTGGGTTCGCGGATCGCATCGGCGGACAGTTGCGAACGCCGGCCCAGGGCGCCGACACGATCGTCTGGCTGGCCGCGGCCCCGGACGCGGCTGGGACGACCGGCAAGGTCTTCCTCGACCGGCGGGTCCGGCCGTTCGACCGTGTCCCCTCGACGCGGGTCAGCGCCGCGGATCGTCGGGCCCTCTGGGATCAGGTCATCGCGATGACCGGCGAGGACCCCGGGGTCTGAGCCCTCGACGACGAGCGCGTCCGGCGGCGGGCCATCTCGCCGCGCTGGAGGCGGTCGATGCGGTTGACGCGAACGATCCCGCGCGCGTGCTGTCGAGCTACCCGGACGCCGTGCTGACCGACCGCCTCACGCGGGCCGTGGTCGCGGCGACGGGACGGCCGGGCTGAGGGCCCGCAGTCCCGGGATCACGTCCTCCGCGATCCGCCGAAAGGTCGCCATGCCGGCGGCGTCCGGCAGCACCGTCGTCGCATCCGTGAACCCGAGGCCCGCGTGCCGGCGGACGAACGCCTCGTACGTCGCCTCGGAGCGCAGGACGTCGGCGCTCGCCCAGGTCGAGCGGCGGATCTCGGCCGGGTCGCGCCCGATGGCCGCGCACGCCTCGTCGAGGTAGCGGATCCGCTCCTCGATCCCCCAGCCGACCCCGTCGGTCGCCGTCCCAGCCATCTCGGCGAAGGTGTCCCACTGGTCCGCGTACCTCGCCGCGATCCGGAGCATCCGCGGGCGGTGGGCCGCGATGAGGACCGGGATCCGCGGCTGCTGGATCGGGCGTGGCTCCAGCGGAGCGTCCTCCAGGCGGTAATAGCGTCCGTCGAAGGTCGTCCGTTCGTTGGCCATCAGGGCCGTGACGACATGGACCGCCTCCTCGAAGCGGTCGACGCGCTCCGCCGGCGCGGGCAGGTCGATCCCGTAGCGGCGGTGCTCATCGGCGTGCCAGCCCGTCCCGAGGCCCAGGATCAGGCGCCCGCCGCTGAGATGGTCGACCGTGACCGCGGACTTCAGCAGGATCGCGGGATGTCGGAACGTGTTGCTCGTCACGAGCACACCCAGGCGGATCCGCTGCGTCATGGTCGCCAGGGCCGCCAGCAGGGTCCAGCTCTCGAGGCACGGATGCTCGGGCGGCCCGTCCGTGTCCACGAGATGGTCGACGAGCCAGGCGTGGTCGAAGCCGAGGTCCTCGGCCATCGCGAACTCGTCGAGGACCTGCGAGAGCGGCTTGTTCGCCTGGCTCAGGAACAGCCCGAACCGCACCGTGACCTCAGTCGTCCGCGACGGGGCTGGTACGGTACCAGCCGGGAACGTTCACGGGAACGCTAACGCTTCCAGCGGGCCGAGAAAAGCTTCGCATGACATCCCGTGCAGGGAGGACCGTGGCCAGCTACACGATCGGCGTGGATCTCGGAAGCGAATCCGGCCGCTGCAACGACGTCGCGTACCGCCTCGACGCGCGCCGGTAGGCCCGACCCGATGACGGTCATGCCTGATCGGATGTCGGTCGCCCGGCTGCGGGCGCGCGGCGACATCCGCGTCGACCATGAGCCGCGTCCGGATCCCAGCGGGACGGACGTCCTCCTCCGCGTGACGAGCGTCGGCCTGTGCGGCTCCGATCGCCACTGGTTCGAGGACGGCGCGATCGGCGCCGCGGCGGTCCATGATCCGCTGGTGCTCGGTCACGAGTTCGCCGGCGTGATCGCGACCGGCGAGCGGGCCGGTCAGCGGGTCGTCGCCGATCCGGCCATCCCATGCGGACGATGCGGGACGTGCGCCACCGGCCGCGTGGAGCTGTGCCCGAACGGGCGGTTCGCGGGCTATCCGGGGACCGACGGCGCGCTGCAGACGTACCTCGCGTGGCGACCGGATCTGCTGTTGCCCGTGCCCGCCACGATCGACGACGACGAGTCGGCACTCCTCGAGCCACTGGGGATCGCCCTCCATGCCGTCCACCTCGCCGAGACGAACCCGGGCGCCCGGGTCGCGGTCATCGGGGCCGGACCGATCGGCCAGCTCGTCGTCCGCGCCCTCGTCGCCGAGGGCATCACGGACATCGCCGTCGCGGAGCCGCTCGCCCATCGGATCGCGCTCGCGACGTCGGGCGGCGCTCGCCGGCTGAGGGACGACGACGAGGTGGACGTGGCGATCGAGACCGCCGGCGAGGATGCCGCCGTCGACGCGGCGGTGGGTCACGTCGCGCCTGGAGGCCGCGTGGTCCTGGTCGGGATCCCGAGCGACGACCGGACCACGTTCACGGCGTCGGTCGCGCGGCGGAAGGGCCTGACGCTCCAGCTCTGCCGTCGGATGCGACCGTCCGACCTGGCACGAGCCATCGATCTCGTCGGCGCCGGGGCGATCCGCCTGGACGGCCTGATCAGCCATCGATACGACCTCGCCGATGTCGCCGAGGCCTTTCAGGCGCTCATGCGCCGCGACGGTCACAAAGTGGTCGTGCACCCGTGACGGCCGAACGGCTCATCCTCGAGGCGGGCGACGCGCGCCTGACGGTCAGCGCCGTCGACGGCGGCCGATTCAGCTCGCTCGTCGTCGACGGGCAGGAGCTGCTCGTGACGGAGGGTTTCGGCCCGATCCAGTGGGGCTGCTATCCGATGGTGCCCTTTGCCGGGCGGATCCGGCACGGCCGGTTCGCGTTCCGTGGCCGCGACGTCGTCCTGCCCATCAACATGGCACCACATGCCATCCATGGCACGGTCCTCGACCGAGCGTGGACCATCACCGGGTCGGACACGTTGGCGATCGACCTCGGACCGGACTGGCCGTTCCCGGGACGCGTCACCCAGCGAGTCTCCCTGACCCGCGACGGCCTCGAAGCCTCGCTCACCGTCGAGGCCGATGCGCCGATGCCGGTCTCGATGGGCTGGCATCCGTGGTTCCGCCGACGCCTCACCGGGACGACGGAGCGGCCGACGCCCACGTCCGCGCCCGTGGAGCTCGACGTCGACGCGGCCACGATGCTGGTCCGTGACGCCGACGGCCTCCCGACGGGGCGGACGACGGCCCCGGGGCCACGACCGTGGGACGACTGCTTCACGGATCTGCGACGCCCGCCGGCCGTGACCTGGCCGGGCCACCTGCGCCTCGAGCTCGCGGCCGACACGGCGTTCTGGGTCGTGTACGACGAGCCCGTCGACGCGGTCTGCGTGGAACCGCAGACGGCACCGCCGGACATCGTGAACCTCGCCCCGGCGGCCGGCCGCGAACCGCCGGTCGTGGAGCCGGGCCAGCCGCTCACGACCACCATGCGTTGGCGCTGGACGCGGCCCTGACCGTCCCCGGCGGCCAAACTCGCCGGTCCCCGTGACCCTACAGTTATCGCGAACGGGGCTGGAGATGACCGGAGGACGCGAGGGATGACGGCTCAGGCGGGTGCGACAGCGACGAAGACCGACGAACCGGTCCTCGTGAAGCACGGCAACGCCTACAACATCTTCATCCTGGTCCTGACGATCTTCTCGTTGATCGTCATGGTCCTGTTGCTCCTGCCGATCACTGACGCGGAACGGGAGCTCCTGCTGGTCTACGACAACGTCGCGTGCGTGATCTTCCTCATCGACTTCGCGGTCAACCTGCGCGGGGCGAAGCCAAAGCGCGCGTACTTCGTGGGTGCCCGAGGCTGGCTGGACCTCCTCGGCTCGATCCCGGACTTCGGCTTCTTCCCGGCCGCCGCCCTCTTCCGGCTGTTCCGCCTCAGCCGACTGGTCCGGATCACGACGCCTCATGCGCGGCCAGGCCGGCAAGGACCTCGTCCTCGACGTCCTCCAGAACCGCAGTCAGTACGCGATCTTCATCACGATCCTCGCGGCCGGGATCGTGCTCTCCACTGCGAGCATCCTCGTGCTGGAGTTCGAGAGCCGGACGAAGGGCGCCAATATCACGTCCGGTGGCGACGCCCTGTGGTGGGGCATCGTGACCCTCACGACCGTCGGCTACGGCGACTTCTACCCGATCTCGACGGCCGGGCGGATCACCGGGGTGTTCGTGATGATCACGGGCGTCGGGATCATCGGCGCCCTCGCCAGCATCCTGGCGAGCATCCTGATCCCACCGGCGAAGGAGAAGACCCCCGAGGAGATCGCCGCCGAGGCGGCCGCGGACGCGGCGGAGGTCGCGGCCAAGGCCGCCGACGACGCGGCCGATACCGCCTCGTCGGCCGCGATCGCGACGGAGTTGGCCAACATCCGCGCCGAGCTGGCCGCCCTTCGGTCGGTCATCGTCGCCCCGGGGGGATCCGCGCCGGGAGCCGCAGCACCGCCGAGCCCGGGCGACGCCCCTACCGGGTGAGTCGCTCCAGGAGGTCGCCCCAGGCGCCGAGGTAGGCGTCGACGTCCTCGTCGGCCGCGGGCACGGAGCAGACCGGCCCGGCACCGACGATCGCCTCCCACACGCCCCGGTTCGCGAGCCAGATCCGGATCAGCCGCGTCAGCAGGTCGTCCTGGCACGCCCGCGCCTCGGCCGCGTCGTGGACCGGCGTGGGTCGGAACGTGTACCCAGCCCGGGGACCGAGGTGGTGGATGTGCCACGGCAGCCCGGTCCGGGCGACCGAGGCGCGCATCCCGTCGGCCAGCCGCGCCCCCAGCCGCTGGGTGCTCGCATAGGCATCGGGGGTCAGGATCTCGGTCAGGGTCGCGCGGGCGGCCGCCATCGAGAGCGCGTTCCCGAAGAGCGTGCCGCCGATGGCCACGAGGTTCGAGCGCTCGCCATCGGGGCCTTTCACCTGTCGGAGGTGCTCGGCGATCGCGTCGGTCATGCCCCACGCCCCGAACGGCACCCCGCCGGCGATCGACTTGCCGCACGTGATCAGGTCGGGCTCCAGTCCCCACTGGGCCGTGAGTCCGCCGGCGCCGACGACCTGCGTGTGCGTCTCGTCGATGGCGAGCAGCGTGCCGGTCTCTCGCGTCAGCCGTCGGAGCGCGTCGTGGTACCCGGCGTCCGGCAGGATCAGGCCGAAGTTGTTCGTGAGGGCCGGCTCGGTCAGGACGAGCGCGACGTCCCGGCGCTCGAGCGCCCGCGCCAGCGCCTCGAGGTCGTTGAGCGGCACGAGGACGGTCTGCTCCGTCACGGCCGACGGGACGCCGCGTTCCTCCGCCACGGGACGGCCATCGTCGTCGAGCTCGACGAGGGCCTGATCGAAGTGCCCGAGGTAGTGACCGTCGAACAGCAGCACCTTGTCCCGACCGGTCGCGACGCGGGCGACCCGGATCGCCTCCGTGTTGGCCTGGCTCGCGGACAGCGTGTACTGCCATTTGGGCAGGCCGAACCGACGCGCGAGCTCCTCGGAGACGACGATCGCGTCCTCGTTCGGGAGCAGGAACTGGTGACCGCGGGCGATCCGATCGCTGACCGCCCGGACGAGCGGCTCGGGTGCGTACCCGCAGAACATCGAGAGGTCCGCGATGTTGAAGTCGGCGTACGTGTGCCCGTCGACGTCGGTGAACCGGGCGCCGCGGCCCTCGGCGACCCATGGCGGGGCATCGTGGTAGCTGCTCATGTGCCACGCCATCGGGACGCCGTTGGGCATCGACCGACGGGCTCGCTCGCGCAGGGCCGCCGAACGCGGGTGCTCGTCCCGGAACCTCGCGTCCTCGGCGTTCTTGATGGCGCGCACGAGATCGCGTTCGACGGTCGGGGTGGATGGAGCGGTCGGCATGGCGGCGATGATAGGGGGCGCGGCGCTCAGGACGCCCGGACGCACGAGGCGACGCGTGCGGTAGGCTCACGACCGCGACGCGACAGCGCGCCCGGGCAGGGTCAGGTCAAGGGATGGAGGCTGGATGCGGCCGAAGCTGACGGTCCTCGACGACGATCTCATCGCGGACATCCTCGAAGAGGCCAAGCGCGTGCTGGCGACCGTCGGGATGGAGATCCGTGGGCCCGGGATGCGGCAGCGGCTGCTCGATCACGGCCTGCCGCTCGACGCGAAGGGCGAACGCGTCCTCTTCCCGCGCGACGTCGTCGAGCGCGCCATCGCGGATGCACCGAAGGCCTTCACGCTCTTCGACCGCGACGGCAACCCGCACGCCGACCTGGGCGGTGACCGCGTCCACTTCGTCCCGGGCTCGTCCGGCCTGAAGGTCCTCGACTACCGGACCGGGGAGACGCGGCTCGCGAACTCCACGGACTTCGTCGAGTACATCCGTGTCGGCGACGGGCTGGCGAACATCCCATACCTCGCCACGGCCTTCTCGACGAACAACGACATCGAAGCCCAGGTCTCGGACGCCTGGCGCCTGTACATGGCGCTCATGAACTCGAAGAAGCCGATCGTCTCCGGCGCCTTCACCGAGCACGGCGTGCCCCGGATGGTCGAGATGATGCAGCTGTTCCGCGCGGACCGGGCGGACCTGATCGCGCGGCCGATGAGCATCTTCACCATCACCGCGACCGGCAACTTCCGGTACAGCGAGGACTCGTGCCAGAACATGATCGACTGCGTCGAGGCGGGCGTGCCGGTCGAGATCGTGCCGGTCACGCTGATGGGCCTCATCGCGCCGGTCACGATCGTGGGAGCCACCGTCTTCCACACGGTCGACGTCCTGGCGGGGATCACGATGGCGCAGGTGATCCGTCCTGGCGCGCCCGTGCTGTTCGGCGGCGCCCCGGCCACGTTCCACATGAAGATCGCGAGCTCGCCGATGTCGGCGATCGAGGCGCTCCAGCTCGACGCCGCCTATGTCGCGGTCGCGAAGGCGCTCGACCTGCCCTGCCAGGCGTACATGGCCCTCTCGGACGGCCCGATCCTCGATGCCCAGGCCGGGGCCGAGACGTTCGGCAGCGCGCTGATCGCCGCGCTCGCGGGGGTCAACTCCGTCTCGGGTCCAGGGATGCTCGACTTCCTGCTGGTCTTCAACCTGCCGAAGCTCGTCTTCGATGACGAGATGTGCGGCCAGGCCCTGCGCTTCGTCCGCGAGATCCATCCCGTCGACGACCTGCCGGTCGGGCCGCTCATCGACCAGCTGATGGCCGACCAGCACCTGATCATGGCCGACCACACGATGGCCCACTGGCCGGACGAGCTGTATCTGCCCTCGTCGATCGTCGACCGCGACAACCGCGAGCAGTGGACGAAGCTCGGCGCGAAGGACACGTACCAGCGCGCCTGCGAGGAGGTGGACCGACGCCTCGGCACCTACCGCCAGCCGGCCACGGACCCACTGGTGGACCTCGAGCTGCAGCGGATCATCCGGTCCGGTCTCGTCGCCCAGACCGAGCTTCCCGTCCTGCCGCCGGCCCTGGAGCCGACCGAGGAGGCCCTGGCGGCAGGCGCCGCCCCCGCGCGTCGACGGAACCCTCGCCGTGGCGGCTGATCGGGCGACGCCGGCGGCCGCCGACCCCCGGGTCGGGCTGAGCCTCTTCGACCCGACGATCCGCCTGCCGGCGTTCGTCCTCCGAGAGGCCGCGCTGGCCCACGACATCGCAGTGCTGGCCGACTTCTGCCGCGACCGAGACATCAGCTTCGCCCCGCACGGCAAGACGACGATGTCGCCGGCGATCTTCCGACGACAGGCCGAGGCCGGCGCGTGGGCGATCACGGTGGCGCATCCGTGGCAGGCCGAGGTCGCGCTCGATGCGGGCATCGAGCGGATCCTCATCGCCAACGAGGTCGTCGACGACGCCGGGCTGGACTGGATCGGCGACGTCCTCGACCGGCCCGGACCGGAGCTGCTGGTCCTGGCAGACTCGGTGGCCGGTGTCGAACGGATGGCGCGACGACTCCACGGCCGTCGGCGGCCGCTGGCGGTCCTCGTCGACATCGGGATGGCCGGCGGCCGGACCGGGGTCCGCACCGCCGACGAGGCCGAGGCGGTCGCCCTCGCGGTGGACCGCGCCGAGCGCGCTCCAGCTCGCGGGCGTCTCGCTGTACGAGGGCGTCGTCAGCGGCGCGACACAGGAAGCCCGTGAGGCCGCCGTCCGAGGCGATGACCGACCTCACCCGCGAGGTGGTCGCCCGACTCGAGCCACTCCTCGGCCGCGCCGGCATCGACGAGATCGTCGTGACCGGCGGCGGGAGCACCTACCCGGACGTCGTGGCCGATTCCCTTCGGGAGCCGTGGAGCACGGCTCTCCCCGTGCGAGTCGTCCTGCGGAGCGGGGCGTACATCACGCACGACCACGGGATCTACGAGCGCGGCTCGCCGTTCGGGATGCGCGCCGCACCCGGTGCGCCCCGGCTCGAGCCGGCCATCGAGGTCTGGGCGCCGCTCCTCTCCGCCCCGGAACCCGGGCTCGCGATCGCGGGGGCCGGGCGACGCGACCTGCCGGTGGACCAGGACCTCCCGGTGGTCATCAAGGTCCGCGACACCTCGGGCCGGGCGCGCGCCGCCGAGCCCGGGTTCACCGTCACGAAGCTCAACGACCAGCACGCGTTCATCGCGCTCGCGGACGGCGCCCATGTCGAGGTGGGCGACCTGGTGGCCTTCGGGATCTCCCATCCCTGCACGGCGTTCCAGCTCTGGCGGGAGGCCCTCGTCGTCGACGCCGACGACCGGATCACGGACGTCTACGAACTCCGGTTCTGAACCGGCTCGTCGGTGAGCTCTCCACCGCGGACGGTGGCCCCGAGGACGATCGCGGCGGACACCAGCACGATGTTCTTGATGATGTACTGGCCCTCGAGGGTGGGGACGAGGGGGAACCGCACCCAGGTCTCGGCCGGGAAGAGGAACAGCGGCGTCACGGTCCCGAGCATCTGCACGAACAGCAGCGCCAGGGTCACGCGCATCCACCGTCCGACCAGCAGCCCGACGCCGATGGCGACCTCCCAAAGGGCCAGGATCGGCACGGCCACCGACGCCGGCACGACCCCGAACGTCAGGGTCTCGATGGTCCGCCCCGCCAGGACCTCGGCCGGGCTGACACCGGGGATGAGCTTCAGCGCCCCGAACCACAGGAAGACGATCCCGAGCGCGACGCGCAGCAGCGTCAACCCGTGATCGGCCATCCAGCCGGTGACCCGGCGGTCGACCCGGTCGAACCGCTCCGTCGTCGCGACCACCCTCGTGACCTCCATCTACGTCACGAGGGTTGTAGCACGAGTCGCGCCGAGGCGCTCCCCTAGTCGCCGATGGGCTGGCGGACGAGGATCACGGTCGTGCGCGGCGAGAACTCGCCGTTGACGATCAGGATCTTGTTGATCGAGCTGCGCATCCCGTACGCCTCCTGCAGCCGCACGTCTTCGAGCGGATAGCTGTAGGTCTCGATCCGGCGGAGCGCCGTCTCCAGGTCCGGGACGATCTTCTGGGACCCGACCACGAGATAGACGTGCCCCGCGCCCGCGGCGATCGGACCGAGCTGACTGCCGCCGAACGAGGCCCCGACCAGCTTCCCGTCCTCGGTGACGGCCTGGATGCTGTTGACGTAGTGGTCCGGGGCCGCCCCGAGCTTGCGGATCAGGTCGCCCTGCGTCCGCCGGTCCATCGACCGAAGCCGCGGCCGGAGTGGGACGTAGTCGCCCGACCCCTCGAGGATCGCGCTCAGGCCGATCCCGTCGATCGTCTTCGAGGCGCCGCCGTGCACCTCGGCGCCGGTCGGGATGCGGCCGAGGACCAGGTCGCGAGCGGCATCGCCGTCCTCGACGATCTCGACCTCGATGTTGTGGGCACGCAGCGCCTCCGCGGTCCGCTCGATGGCGGCATCGGTGGCGGGTTCGGCGAAGGTCGCGTCGTACGGGAGTCGTTCGATGGCTGGCGGTGTCGCGAGGGTCATGTCGCTGGGGCCTCAGGTGCTGTGTCGTTGACCACGCAACGATATGCCCAGGTTGGTTGCGTGTCAAACACCGACGTGGGCGGCGAGGAGGCCCGGGCCGCCCGCATCCTCGATCCTCGACTCGAGGCGAGATCGAAGATCGAACCCTTGGCCCCTCGACACCCTCTTCATGCTATGCGCGTCCGAAGGGCGCGTCGGACGAGGGAGGTCCCGTGGACCGTCGGTTGGTCGAACTGGCGCAAGGAGGCGACGAAGACGCCTTCGACACGCTCGTCCGCATCACCGGCGACCGCTGCCTCGGCATCGCGTATCGGATCCTGCGCGACGTCGACCTCGCCGAAGATGCGGTGCAGACCGCCTATGTCAGCGCCTGGCGGGAGTTGCGGTCGCTCCGCGATCCCGACCGGTTCGAGGCGTGGCTGCATCGGACCCTTGCCAGGGCCTGCTACGAGGAGGCGAGGCAGACGCGTCGCTTCGCCGCCAACGTCCGTGCCCTGCCCATCGAATCGACGTATGCCCCCGATGGCGCCATCGGGGTCGTCGAACGCGATCAGCTCGATCGGGGGATCCGCCGGATCCCGGTCGAGCAGCGGATCGTCCTCGTCTTCCATCACTACCTCGGGCTGACGCTGCCCGAGATCGCCGACCGCCTCGATCTCCCGATCGGGACGGTCAAGTCCCGCCTGTTCTATGCCGCCTCGGCGATGCGAGCCGTCCTCGAGGCGGATGACCGACCGACCACCACGTCACGGGAGCGTCCCGCATGACCGCGCCGAACGACGCCGATCGCCTCGTCCATGCCTTCCTCCAGGACGGCCCGGCCGAGCTGTCGCCGCCGCTTCACGAGCGGATCCGGGATGAGGTCCATGACACCCGACAACGGACGGCGCGCCGTCCGTGGAGGACCCCTTCCATGCCTCGAACCCTGTTGCTCGTCGCGTCGCTGGCCGCGGTCATCGTCGCGTTCGGCGCCATGCTTCTCGTCGGCTCCGGCGGGCGGACCTCCGTCCCCACGCCCGCGCCGACCGCCGCGGCCCTCGTCACGCCGAGCGTGGCGCCGACGCCATCGCCCTCACCGTCCATCTCGCCTGGGCCGTCGCCGTACCCGTTGGCCGACGGCGAGGCGTGGATCGTGCTCGAGGGTCCGGACTCGACGCGGCACGCTCATCCGGCCCGACGGCACCGGACCGCACGACATCCTGACGGGGCTCGGGGTGGCCGTGCACAACCCCGCATGGTCGCCGGACGGCAAGCAGCTGGTCTTCGAAGGGAACGGCGACCTCGGTACGCAGCTCTGGGTCGCCGATGCCGACGGCACCGACGCGCACCAGCTGACGCCGACGCCCACGGGCTGTCCGAACGCCACGTGCATCGAGGCCGTGCACCCGGCGTGGTCGCCGGACGGCCGCACGATCGCCTACATCGCGCCAGCAGCACGACAACGGCGTCTTGACGCGCGACCACCTTGACGCTGATCGACGTGGCCACCGGCGACGACGACCGAGGTCTACGGGACACGACACGGTCGGTCTGGCCCGTCCGACGTGGTCGCCCGACTCGCAGTCGATCGCCCTCGAGATCGACCGATATGACGGGTCGGTCGAGGCATCCGCCATCAAGGACACGTTGGTCGGCGTCATCGATCTGCGGGCGACCGACAAGACCCCGAAGCAGATCACCGACCCGAAGCTCCTGGCCGGCTATCCGTCCTGGCATCCGACGCAGGACGTGCATCGTCTTCCGCACGAATCGCCTCGACACCAACACGTCGACCCTCCTGGACAGTCAAGGCCGCCTCGAACGTGTACACGATCCAGCCCGACGGCAAAGGGCTGACCAAGGTGACCCGCAACACCGTCGGCGGCGCCGTCGTCCGGGCGCCGTCGTGGACGCCGGACGGCGCGGATCCTGTTCTCGAAGCTGGCCGACCCGACGGCTCCCGAGGTCCTTCGCCTCGTCAACGCCGACGGCACGGGCGAGACGTCGGCGACCGGGACGACGATCACCATCGGCGAGGGTCGCTGGCGCCCGGGGACCTGATCTCACGGCCCTTGCCATGTCACGCGGCGGGTGGTCTCGGATCGCCCGCCGCGATCCTCAGCTCCCCGTCTTCTCGATCTCGCGCTTGCGTCGGGCCACGAACGCGTCGAGCGCCTCGGCCACCGGCGGATCGAGCGCCGGCGTGACGTGCTCCGCGAGGAGCTGCTTCCAGATGGTGTTCGCCCGCTCCGTCGCGGTCTTCGCGCCGTCCGCCTGCCAGGTCTCGAAGTTGCGCCAGTCGGACAGCATCGGGCGGTAGAACGCGTGCTCGAAGCGCTCGAGCGTATGCGGCGTCGAGAAGAAGTGCCCGCCCGGTCCGACGTCGGCGATGGCGTCGAAACCGAGGCTGGCCTCGTCGACGACGATCGGCTGGAGCACCTCGGACATCATCTGGAGGATCTCCGCGTCCAGGATGAGCTTCTCGAACGACGCGGTCAGACCGCCCTCGAGCCAGCCGGCCCCCTGGTAGAGCAGGTTGACCCCGCCCATCACGGCCCCCCACACGGCCATCTCGGCTTCGTAGGCCGCCTGGGCGTCCACGACGTTGGAGGCGGTCGCGTTCGACGAGCGCCACGGCAGGCCGTAGCGGCGGGCCATCTGGCCGCTGGCGAACTGGCTCTTCACGGACTCGGGCGTGCCGAAGGCCGGTGATCCCGTGCGCATGTCGACGTTCGACGTGAACGCGCCGTACACCATGGGCGCGCCCGGCCGGACGATCTGCGAGAGCGCCACGAGGAACAGCACCTCGGCGTTCTGCTGCGCGATCGCGCCGGCGATCGAGACCGGGCTCATCGCCCCCGCCAGCGTGAACGGCGTCGCGACCACGGGCTGCCCGTGCTTGGCCATCTCGATGAGGCCGTCCCCCATCGGCCCGTCGAGTCGGAGCGGCGAGTTCGTGTTGATGACCGTCATGCAGCTGGGCTCATCCTCGAGGGCGTCGTGGTCGACGCCGCGGACGAGGGCGGCGATGGCCATCGCGTCGTGGACCGGCGTCGCGCCGAACCCGAGGCACTGCCAGGTCTTGTCGAGCTCCTTGGCGAACGTGGCGTACATGTCGAGATGCCGGGTGGCGACCGGGAGGTCCGTGGGCTCGAGCGGGCCGCCGCCCTCCTGGTGCAGGACGTCGAGCGCGCCGACGAGCCGCACGTAGTCGACGAAGTCGGCGTAGTTGCCCGGGCGGCGGCCGCGGTCCAGGTCCGTGACGAAGGCCGGGCCGCCGACGGCGCTGATGACGAGATGGCCCTCCCCGAAGATCACGTCGCGCTCCGGGTTGCGGGCGTGGAGCCGGAACTCGCGGGGTGTCGTCGCGATCAGGGCCTCGGTGTGCGCGGGGTCGAGCCGCACGGTCCGCGCCGAGCGGTCGACGGTCGCGCCGGCACTCGCGAACGCGTCGAGCACCCGGTCGCCGAGGACTTCGAACCCGATCTCGGCGAGGATCCGGAGCGACGTCCGGTGGATCGCCTCCACGTGGTCGGCCGAGAGGAGCTCCACGGGTCGATACGGGTTGACGAGCCGACGCCACGGCAACTGCTCGATGCCGCCGCCGGCACGGCGCGGCCGGCGCCGGTGCGCCTCGGGAGGGGCGTCGGCCCTGGCGTCGCGAGCGGGGTCAGCCTGGTCCACCAGCCGATGCTACCCGGCTCACGCCCGTCCGCCGCGGCGCGTCCCGGCGGCCGCCCCCACGCGACTCGATCGCAAATCTTTGAGATCTCTCATGACCGTCTCAGACGCCGGGCACGGAATGGGAGGGTGGCGGGCCGTCCGCGGCCGCCGCTCGCGAACGCGCAGACCGATCTGGATCGAAAGGGAATCCCATGAAGTTGAAGGTCCTCGCCGTGGTGGCGCTCGGCGCCGTCGGCGTCGCAGCGGTCGTCTTTGCGCTCGGCGGCGTGCCGACCGGGTCGGCGAGCACGACCGCCTATCTCACGAGCGCGGCGACCACCGGCGATGTCACGAACGACGTCGCCGCGACCGGCACGCTCGAGCCGCAGGCCCAGTTCGGGCTGGTGTTCGGGGCCGACCCATACCTGCTCTCGAGCGGCGCCACGGCGCCGAGTTCGACGACGGCGTGGCCGGTCAAGGAGGTCAAGGCCACCGTCGGGGCGACCGTCGCGAAGGGCGACGTCCTGGCCACCGCCGACACCGCCGACCTGCGGCGAGCGCTCGTCGCCGCCGAGAACGACCTGGGCTCGGCCCGCGTCAGCCTGTCCGCGGCGAAGACCTCGCTGTCCGACGCCAAGGACGCGAACGTGACCGCGCAGATCCAGCAGGCCCGGATCGGGCTCAACTCGGCCCAGAACGGGCTCGCGGACGCGGTGCAGAAGGTCAGCGACCTCAAGACCCAGATCAAGCAGGCGACGCTGGTCGCCCCCGTGGATGGCACCGTGACGGCCGTGAACCTCGTCCCGGGGTTCGATGCGCCGAGTGGCGACGGCATCGTCCTCGATGCGACCGGCTTCCAGGTCACCACGGACGTGGTCGAGAGCGACCTCGCCGACCTCAAGGTGGGCCAGCCGGCGTCGATCTCGGTCTCGGCCGTCGACGCCACGATCGATGGCACGGTCGCGGCGATCTCGCCGACCGCGTCCAGTGACAGCAGCGGCGGGACGAGCGTCGTGTCCTACCCCGTGACGATCACGCTGACCAAGCCGCCGGCCACGCTCCGTTCGGGCATGAGCGCCGACGTGACGATCACCATCGCGAGCGCGACGAACGTCCTGACCGTGCCGGCCGCGGCGCTGCGGGGGACCACCGGGGACTACACCGTCCTGGTGCTCGGTGCCGATGGCCAGCCAACACCCCAGGCGGTGCAGGTCGGTCTCGTCACCAACACGTCCGCCGAGATCACCAGCGGCCTCACTGAGGGCCAGGCCGTCGTCACGGGCACGAGCGCGGCTCGGACGGGCACCACCGTGACCGGTGGGTTCGGCGGCGGCGTCGCCATCCCTGGCGGCGGGGGCTTCGGCGGCAACTTCCGGCGCAACACGAACGGCAACTGACCGATGAGCGAGCCGATCATCCACCTCGACCAGGTGTCGCGGGTGTACCAGATGGGGCACGTCGAGGTCCCGGCCCTCGCCGGGGTCAGCCTCGACGTCCACGAGGGCGAGTTCCTCGCGATCGTCGGACCCTCCGGGTCGGGCAAGAGCACGATGATGAACATCCTCGGCTGTCTCGACCGGCCGACCGGTGGGGCCTATCTCCTCGCCGGCACGCCTGTCGCCGACCTCGACGACGACGGCCTGGCGCATCTCCGCAGCCGGACCATCGGGTTCGTCTTCCAGTCGTACAACCTGCTGCCGCGGACCAGCGCGCTCGACAACGTCGCCACCCCGCTGCTCTACCAGGGCGTGTCCCGGACCAAACGGGTCCAGCGGGCCACGGCCGCGCTCGAGCGGCTGGGCCTCGGCGATCGGATCCACCACGAGCCGACCGAGTTGTCCGGCGGACAGCAGCAGCGCGTCGCAGTCGCCCGGGCGATCGTGACCGAGCCCGCGCTCATCCTCGCCGACGAACCGACGGGCAATCTCGACAGCCACACCGGTGCCGAGGTGCTCGCGCTCTTCCGCGAGCTCAACGACGCCGGGCGCACGATCGTGCTCATCACCCACGACGCCGAGGTCGCGAAGGCCGCCGGCCGACAGATCCACCTGCGTGACGGACGGATCGCCGCATGAGCATCCTCGAGCTCCTGCGGCTGGCCTTCTCGCGGCTCCGGACGAGCCGGCTCCGCGCGGCCCTGACCATGTTGGGCGTGATCATCGGCGTGGCCTCGGTCGTCGCGCTCGTGGGCGTCGGTCAGGGCACCACCTCGAACATCACCAACCGGCTCAACAGCCTCGGCACCAACCTGCTGACGGTCTCGCCGACCGGCCAGTCGTCCACGCTCACGCTCGAGGACAGCGCGGCCATCGCCAAGCTCGCGTCGGTCCAGGCCGTGGCGCCGGAGGTGTCCACGAGCCTGCTCGTCGAGAACGGCGTCAAGAACACGACGACGACGATCGTCGGCACCTCGTCGTCGTACCCGCTCGTCCGCGCCTACGAGGTCTGGCAGGGCTCGTTCCTGACCGACACCAGCGTGGCGCAGGACCTCCGTGTCGCCGTGCTCGGCGCGACCACCGCCGACGACCTCGGCATCGGCGAGGCGGACCTCGGCAAGGAGATCTCGATCGGCGGGATCCCGTTCACCGTGATCGGCATCCTCCAGCCCAAGGGCGGCTCGGGGTTCCAGGACCCCGACGACCAGATCATGGTGCCCGTCGGGACCGTGCAGAAGTACTTCGTCGGCGGCGACACGGTACGGACCATCGGGGTCAGCGCCGCGGACCCGGCGTCGATGGACGCGACATCCGCCGAGCTCACCGCCCTGCTTCGCGAGCGCCACGACCTCGCCGCCGCCGACGACGACGACTTCAACGTCTTCAACCAGACGCAGCTGCTCGCGGCGGCGTCGTCCATCACCGGGACCCTGACGCTGCTGCTGGCCGGGATCGCCTCGATCTCGCTGATCGTGGGCGGCATCGGGATCATGAACATCATGCTCGTCTCCGTTCGCGAGCGGACCCGCGAGATCGGGATCCGCAAGGCGATCGGCGCCCGTGGCCGCGACATCCTGGCGCAGTTCCTCGTCGAGGCCCTGACCCTCTCGCTCCTCGGCGGCCTGATCGGCATCGTCGTCGGGCTGTCCATCTCCGCCCTGATCGGCCAGCTGGCCGGCTGGGGCTTCACCTTCAATCCCGCGACCGTGGCGATCGCGGTCTTCTTCAGCCTTGCGGTCGGTGTGGTGTTCGGCGTCTGGCCGGCCCGCCAGGCCGCCCGTCTCGACCCCATCAGCGCGCTGCGCTACGAATAGAGGAGACCTTCCGTGTCCGACGATCCCACCACCCAGCACATCACTCCGATCACCCCGGCGTCGTCCCCGGCACCGGTCCCGCCGGCCCCCGGGATGTCGGCGTCCGTCGTCGAGCCCGCCCCGCCGAACCTCGAACCGGTCAGGCCGGTGACGACCGCCGCGGCGCCGCGCAAGGGTTCGTCCGGGCGCTGGCTCAACGTCCTCCTTGGCGTCGCGGTCGTCGTCGCCATCGGCGGCGTGGCCTTCGCGGTCGGTCGCAGCACGGCTCCCGCCTCGGCAGCGGCCGCCGGCAACGGCACCTTCCGGGGCAACTTCGGCAACGGCACCGGCAACGGACCCAACGCCAGCGGCGCCCCGGGCTTCGCGAACGGCGGCGGTCGCTTCCTCGGCGGCCTCGGCGGTGGTGGCGTCACGATCAAGGGCACGGTCCAGTCCGTCAACGGCGACACGATGACGATCACCACCGCCAGCGGGCAGACCGTCAACGTGACGACGAGCGGCGACACCGCGTACCACCAGCAGGCAGCCGCGACCGCCTCCGACGTGACCGTCGGCGCGGGCGTCTCGGTCCAGGTCGACGTGAGCGGCTTCGGGCGCGGCAACGGGAACGGGAACAACGGCAACGGGAATGGCAACGGCAACGGGCGACCGGCAATGGCGGAACGACCGGCAACGGCACCGTGCCCAGCCCGACCCTGACGGCCACCGACGTCACCGTCGTCCCGTGACGAAGGGGTAGGCTGACCGCCATGCATCTGCTCGTCATCGAGGACGACCCGCGGCTCAGCCGGCTGCTCCGGCGGCTCCTCGAGGAGGACCGCCACGTGGTCGAGCTGGCCACGGATGGCGAGACCGGTGTGGACATCGCGACCGCCACCGACGGCATCGAGGCGATCGTGCTCGACATCGGGTTGCCGGACATGTCCGGCATCGAAGTGGCCCGCCGGGTCCGGGCGACCGGGTCCGACGTGGCCATCCTGATGCTCACCGCCCGCGACACCGTCGGAGACCGGGTCACCGGGCTCGACGCCGGCGCGGACGACTATCTCGTGAAGCCGTTCGCGTACGAGGAGCTCTCGGCACGCCTTCGGGCGCTGGGCCGGCGCGGGCACGGGTCGCGCAGGCCCGAGCCCAAGCTCGTCGTCGGCCCGATCACCCTCGACGAGACGTCGCGCCGCGTGACCCTCGACGGCAAGCGCATCGACCTGTCGCCGCGCGAGTTCTCGCTCCTCGAGTGCTTCCTCCGGCATCCGGGCCAGACGCTCTCGCGCGACCAGCTCCTCGATCAGGCGTGGCCGTTCAGCGTCGCGGTCACGCCGAACGCGGTCGACGCGTACATCCACTACCTGCGCGAGAAGCTCGGCGGGTCCGGCGGCCTCATCGAGACGGTCCGCGGCGTCGGGTACCGGCTCGCCGATGCCTGACGGGACCCGCGGCGCCGACGAGCGGACCGAGGGTGAGCGAGCGGCCGACGAGGCCGATGCCGCCCTGGTCCGGCACGTCCGGCGCAACCTGGTCCTGTGGAGCGGGCTGACCACGCTCGTCATCCTCGTGGCCCTCGCGGGCGCCTTGTTCGTCGCCGCCTCGAGCTCGCTCGCCAGCTCCGGCACGGCCCAGCTCGAGGCCCGGATGACGATGATCAAGGGCCTCGCGAGCGGCCAGCGGCCGAGACCGGACGGCGACGACAACCCCTACGGGTTCATCTTCGGCCAGGGTTCCGGCACGTTCGCGATGATCCTCGACTCGACGGGACAGCCGATCCAGCGTCCGAACTTCCGCGTCCCGCCCGGCCTGCCGGATACGACCGCGGCCGCGGCGGCGGCCGGCTCGGGCCGTGACCTGCGGACCGCCGACATCGAGGGGACGCCGATCCGGATCCTGACCGAGCCCGATCCAGGACGCCTCGGGGACGACCTTCCTCATCCAGGTGGTCCAGGATCGCACCGCGGAGGCCCAGACGCTCACCATCATGCTGGCGGTCCTGCTCGTCGGCGGCCTGGTCGTGGTGGTCGTCGCGTTCGGGTTCGGGACCGTGTACGCGCGACGGGCCCTCGTGCCGATCCGGCAGTCGCTCGGGAACCAGCGGGCGGCTCTGCGACGACAGCGCGACTTCGCCGCGGACGCGAGCCACGAGCTCCGGACGCCGCTCACCGTCATCCGGAGCAGCGTCGAGTACCTCGGCCGGCATCGGGACGAGCCGGTGGCCGTGGTGGGGACCGCGCTCGAGGACATCGATGACGAGGTCCGCCACATGACGGCGATCGTCGAGGACCTGCTGCTGCTCGCGCGATCCGACTCCGGCGCCATCGAGCTCGAGCGCGTCCCGGTCGACCTCGGCGACGTCGTCACCGACGGTGCCTCCGCGCTCGCCAAGCCGGCGGCCGACCGAGGCGTGCGCGTCGAGGTGGACGCCGAGCCCGCCGTCGTCACGGGCGACCCGGCGCGTCTCCGCCAGCTCGTCATGATCCTGGTCGACAACGCGATCCGCCACAGCCCCTCGGGCGGTCGAGTCGGCGTGACCGTCCAGACGGACGCGACCGGTTCCACGCTCACGGTGGACGACGAAGGACCGGGGATCCGGCCAGAGGACCTGCCGCACGTCTTCGAGCGCTTCTACCGTGCGCCCGGAGCCCCCGGCGGTGGCACGGGTCTCGGGCTCGCGATCGCCGCCTGGATCGTGGCGCGCCACGGCGGGCGGATCGCCGTCGGGAACCGGGCGAGCGGCGGCGCCAGCTTCAAGGTCCAGATCCCGAGCTCGAGCTCCGTGCGGCCGCTGCAGCCGGCAGCTCAGGCGGCGGACGCCAGATAGGGGTCCATCCCGGGTGTCCAGACGAGACGCCCGTCGGTGGTGATGGCCATCGCGGCGTGGTCGGGTCGGTCGGCCACCCAGGCCAGCCCGTCGAGACCCATCACGAAGGCCGCGGTCGCGTAGGCGTCCACGAAGGCGAGCCGCGGCCCGACCACGGTCAGGCTCCGCAGCGACGTGGCCGGGTCGCCCGTGCGCGGGTCCAGGATGTGGTCGCCCCGCTCGTACGTGCCGGATGTCGCCACGGCTCGGTCGGTCACCGAGACCATCGCGGCGATGCGGTCGACTCGGTCCGGGTGCCGGATCCCGATCCGCCAGGGTCGGCCGTCGTCGGCCAGGCCGCGGGCCAGGATGTCGCCGCCCGCGTTGATGAGGTAGTCGTCGACGCCCGCGTCATCGAGGATCCACGCAGCTTCCTCGACGGCCCAGCCCTTGACATAGGCCGACGGGTCGAGCCCGCCCACGGCCGGCTGCCGACGCGCGTCGAACGCACCGCCGCTCGTCACCGCGAGGTGGTCACAGGCGGCGAGGACGTGCCGGACGTCGGGACTGCAGGTCTCCTCGGTCAGCTCGCCGCGGGCCAGACGGCTGATCTCGCTGTCGGCGCGGTACGTGCTGAACCGGGCGTCCACCTCGCGCAGATGGTCGACGACCCGGTCGAGGACGCCCGGCGGGACCGCCTCGCGACGGGTGTCGATGCTGACCGCCGTCCCCATGACGTGCTCGACGCGGGTCGCCACCCTAGATCCCCGCCTGGTCCAGCGCGGCCTGGAGGCTCTGGGCGTAAGCCTCGCTCGTGTACGTCGCACCGGAGACCCCGTCGATATTGGCGCTCTGCGCCTGGAGTGCCTGCTCGCGCAGGAGCGGCTCGGCCGCCCGCGAGATCCGACCCGAGTGGCCACCGGACGGCAGCTGCATGGCCGTGATGTCGGTGACCTTGCCGCCGCTCACGGTGATCGAGACCTGCACGGGTCCGAACTGCGTGTCGACGACCGGGCCGCTGACCGTGGCGCCGGCCGGCGTGGCCGTCGCGCCAGATCCGGTCGTCGGGGCCGATGTCGCCGCCGGGGTCGTGGTCGTGCCGCCGGCGGTCGTGCCGCCGGCCGTCGTCGGCGCCGCTGTGGCCGTGTCGGCGAATGCGCTGCCGCTGATCGAGTTGCCGACCACCTGGTCGGGGGTCTTGAAACTGAGCAACAGGATCAGGGCGACCGTCGTGACGGCGATGGCGGCTGCGCCGCGTTTGGGAAACATCGATCCGGACCTCAGCTCTGGGTGGCGCCCACGGCCTGCTGGATCAGGCTCGACGCGGCGCTGATGGGGATCGCGAAGCCGAGTCCCTCGGCCTCGGAGGACACGGCGGTGTTGACGCCGACGACGGCCCCGCTGGCGTCCAGCAGCGGCCCGCCGCTGTTGCCGGGGTTGATCGCCGCGTCGGTCTGGATGAGGCCCGTGAGGGTCTCCGGCTGGCCCGTCTCCTCGTCGGACACCGTGATCGTGCGGTCGACCGCGGAGACGATGCCCTTGGTGACGGTTTCGGTGAACGTGCCGAGCGGGCTGCCGATCGCGATGGCTTCCTGCCCGACCTGGAGCGGGGTCGCGCCCGCGATCCGCGCCGCCGCGAGACCGGTGGCCTCGACCTTGATCAGGGCCAGGTCCTGATCGTCCGAGATCTTGACGACCTGCGCGTCGTACTGCGTGCCGTCCTCGAGTTCGACCGACAGGGACGAGCTCCCGGCCACGACGTGGCGGTTCGTCAGGATGTAGCCGTCGGCCGTCAGGATGATCCCGGAGCCCACGCCGGTCGTCGGGACCGCGAACGGCGACAAGCCACCGCCGGACTGGCTGTCCGCCGTGATCGTCACGACCGAGGCGGTCGCGGCGGCCACCACGTCCGTGATGTCCTTGGCCTTGGCGGCGGTCATCCCGACGGCCGTGCCCGAGCCGACCGAGGCCGGCGTCGCGGACGCGGCTGGCGCGCCACCGCCCACGATCAGCGCTGCGGTGGTGGTCGAGGCGAGGACCGCGGACAGCAGCGAGACCGCGAAGACGGAGCGGCCGAGGCGGCGCGTCGGCGTTGCCGGGGAGCGCCCGGGCTCCGGGGCGGCGGCGCTCTGGCGTGTCATCGCGGGGCGCCGGGGTCAGGACGGTGGTGTCGTACATCGGGGGTTCTCCAGGTCGTCGCGTCGCGTCGGTCCCTCCCCGACGATCCCCATGTAAGCCGGTTCGCGTGAGAGGCTGCTGAGAATCGAACGACGCGGCGACCGCGAGGGTCGCCGCGTCGTCTCGGGTCGGTGCCGCGAGTCAGCCGGCGCCGGCGGACGGGACCGGGGAGGCGTTCGGCGAACCGTCCTGCGGGCCGCTGGCGCCCGGCCAGCCGGGGCCGTCGCCGTCGCGATGGAACATGCCGCCGCCGAGGCCGCCGGCGACCGCCTCTGCGTCGAGCGAGCCGTCGGCGCGCTGGGTGCCCTGGGCCACGATGAACGCGTCCACCTTGATGTCCGCGAGCGTCGGGTTCGTGACGCCGGCGACCTGGTAGGTCGTCGAGCTGTCGACATGGATCGTCTGGGTCGTCCCCCCGAAGCCCTGGACCGTGATGGTGGAGCCGTCGACCTTCGTGACCTGGCCGAAGACGGTCGGGATCACGACACGCACGGCCGTGATGGTGTAGGTGCCATCGGTCTGGCGATCCTGGCGGAACGAGATCTGGTCGCCGACCTTGAGGTCAGCCACCGCGATCGTCTTGCCGGCCCGCGTGATCGCGGTGTCGCTCGTGACGGTGATGGTCCGTGTCCAGCCGTCGTCGGTCTTGAGCGAGAGATCGGAGCCGTTGATCGCCGTGATGGTCACGCCGCGTCCGACCCCGAATCCGGGGCCTGCGTCACCACCGAAGAAGCCGAAGCCGCGGCCGCCCATCATCGGACCGCCGTTGCGTGGGCCGAGGTTCGGGTCCGCCGAGGTGGCCGGTGCGCTGGACGGCGCCGCCGACGGATCGGTCACGGTCGACGGGTCGGCACCGGTCGACGGCGCGGGCGAGGCGCCCATCACCGACATCACGCCGACCGCGAAGAGCAACGCGGAACCCAGGACGATCCCGCCCCGCGTCGCGCCTCGCGACAGGAGTGGGCGATGGATGCGCTCGTGGAACTCGGTGGGCTCTCGCTCGGTCATTCGGACACTCCGTGGTCGTGTTGGGATCTCGATGGCGGGTCGATGGACGGACCCGTGCAGCGCTGAGTCTCGATGGCGATTCTTCGAGGGTCCTGAGAACGGGCGGATCCGGGGCGTGCGGGCAACATCGTCGGCGTCGCCGTCTCGGCGGGGCGCGTGAGCCCCGACCGGGCTAGTACGCGAACCGCTCGGCGTGGATCTGCGATCCCGGGACGCGCAGTTCGGCCAGCGACGCCTCGACGGTCTGCATCATCGGGACCGGGGCGCAGATGTAGACATCGCGGTCGACGACGTCGGGCACGAGCGTCAGCAAGGCGCGAGGCGCCAACGGATCCCCGGGCATGGCCGCGGACCCGCGTCGACCGATCACGTAGTGCACCGCGATGCCGCGCTGGCGAGCCAGCTGGTCGAGCTCGTCGCGGAAGACGATGTCGGCGGGTCGGGCCGCGCGATAGACGAGCACGAGCTCGCCGGGAGCGGCCGGCAGGGCCTCCAGCAGCGCGCGCAGCGGCGTGATGCCGATACCGCCGGCGATCATCAGGACCCGGCGTCGCGTCCGTCGGGCCCCCGTGAGGATCCCGTACGGCCCCTCGACGCCGACGCGCGTCCCCGCGTGGATCTCCTGGAGCTGCTTGGACCAATCGCCGAGGTCCTTGACGGTGATCCGCAGCCAGCGGCCGTTCGGCGCCGACGAGATCGAGAAGGGATGGGCCCGCCACCAGCCGTCGCGCGTGAGGAACCGCCACTGGAACCACTGGCCGGCACGGACGGCGAGCTGATCGAGGTCACGGCCCGTGATGTAGAGGCTGACCACGCCCGGCGCCTCCTGGACGACGTTGGCGACCACGAGGCGGTGTCGAAGCGACGTCCGGACCGGCTGTCCGACCCGGAAGACCAGGATGAGCGCGATGGTCGCGAGGTACAGCCCGATCCAGTACATCGACGCGACCTGGTCGTGCATGAAGTCCGAGCCCACGAAGAGCTGGTGGAGGAACCCGAGGGCGATCGCGAGGTAGGCGTACAGGTGGATGCCGTACCACGTCTCCCGCGACAGCTTTCGACGCGCGGCCCGGATCGAGGTGATCGTCACGGCCGCGAACAGGCCGGCGCTGACGGTGGCCATGAGGACGTAGGGATACGTGGTCACGAGCGCGACGAACTCGTCGACGACGCTCGAGCCGTCACCCAGGGCGTAGCCGACCGTCGTCGCGACGATGTGGCCGAGCAACAGCCAGGCCGTGGCGAACCCGAGCCACCGATGGGCGACCGCGAGGCCGTCCATCCCGAAGGTCTGGTCGAGCCATGGACTCCGGGACATGAGGACGAGCTGGATGAGGGCGAAGTAGGTGCCGTAGAGCGCGGTGACCTGGCCGATCGCCGTCAGGAGCCCGGCAGGGCTCGAGAGCTCGGCCGTGCCGCCGTGGCGGAACCACATCAACCCGATCACGATCGCCTGGGCGATCAGGACCGCCACGACGTCCGCGCCGCGCAGCCGACGCGACCGCGGCATCGGGACGGCGCGCGGTGCAGCGGCAGTCTGCGGGCGGCTGGTCATGGTCCGGATGCTGGGGCCGGACGCTGAGAGGAATCTGAGAGCGCGATACTGCGCGGGACAGGAGGTTCGGATGCGAGAACCCGGCCCCTCGTGGCCGATCTTCGGGCGCGACGGCGACGGCGTGGCGTGGCGACCTGATCCGGCCATGACCGGGGCGTCGCTCCTCGAGGGGTTCCTCCGGACCACCGGGGAGCGGAGTCTCGAGACGGTGCAGGCCCGCGCGGCCGCCGACCCGGCATGGTTCTGGGGAGCGGCGGCGGACGACGTCGGGATCCGCTGGCAGCGCCGGCCGTCCGGGATCCTCGACCTCTCCGGCGGGCCGGCGTGGGCTCGCTGGTGGAGCGGGGCTGCCTGGAACTACGCGCGCGCCGCGGTCGAGGCGGCCGACGCCGCGGACGGGGACCGGCCCCGGCTCGTCTGGGAAGGCGAGGACGGCGCGGTCGTCACGCTGACCGGCCGAGAGCTCGCCGCGGCCGTCGACGTGGCGGTCCGTCGCCTGGCCGCGCACGGGGTGCGTCCCGGCGACCGGGTCGGGGTGCTGCTGCCGATGCTTCCCGAGACCGTGGTCTCGGTCCTCGCCCTCGGCCGGCTCCAGGCGATCTTCACGCCGATCTTCAGCGGCTACGGCGCACCGGCGATCGCGACCCGGCTCGCCGACTGCGAGGCGTCGCTGCTGATCACCGCGGACGGGTTCCTGCGGCGTGGGACATGGGTCCAGCTCAAGGCCGTCGCCGACGAGGCGGTCGCGGGCGTCCCGTCGATCCGCCGGTTGCTCGTGGTCCGCCGCGCGGGCGACGCCCTCGAGACACCCTGGACCCAGGGCCGCGACGCCTGGTGGCACGACCCGGTGGCCGGGGAGGCCGGCGGTCCCGCGCCCGATGCCGGCAGCGAGACCGATCCCGAGACGCCGTACATGCTCATCTACACATCGGGCACGACCGGGCGTCCGAAGGGGGCGGTCCACGTGCACGGCGGCTTCCCGATCAAGGCCGCCCAGGACCTGGCCCATCAGTTCGACCTCGGACCGGCCGACACGCTCTTCTGGTTCACGGACCTGGGCTGGATGATGGGCCCGTGGGCGATCGCCGGCACACTGCTCCGCGGTGCTCGACTCGTCCTCTACGAGGGCGCGCCGGACTTCCCGGGGCCGGACCGGCTGTGGTCCCTGGTGGCACGCCACCGGGTCACCCACCTCGGCCTGTCCCCCACCGTCATCCGCGCGCTGATGGCCCACGGCGAGGAACCGGTCCGGTCGCACGACCGCTCGTCGCTCCGGGTCCTCGGCTCGACCGGCGAGCCGTGGAACCCGAGCCCTTGGTGGTGGTATTTCCGCGAGGTCGGGGAGGGCCGCTGCCCGATCGTCAACTACTCGGGCGGGACCGAGGTCTCGGGCGGGATCGTGTCCGGGAACGTCGTCGGGCCGATCAAGCCGGCGTCGTTCTCGGGGCCGTGCATCGGGACCATCGCGGACGTCGTGGACGAGGCGGGGACCTCGGTGCGCGGCGCGGTGGGCGAACTCGTGATCCGGGCGCCGATGCCGGGCATGACCCGGGGGTTCTGGCGCGATCCCGAGCGCTACGAGTCCACCTATTGGTCGCGGATCCCCGGCACGTGGGTCCATGGCGACTGGGCGCTCCGTGGATCCGACGGCTTCTGGTACATCCACGGCCGGTCCGACGACACGCTCAAGGTGGCCGGCAAGCGCGTCGGGCCGGCGGAGGTCGAGAGTGCGGCCGTCTCGCACCCGGCAGTCCTGGAGGCGGCCGCGATCGGCGTCCCGCACGAGATCAAGGGGGAGGTCGTCGTGGTGCTCTGCGTCCTGCGCCCGGGAGAGACCGACGACCCGGCACTCCGATCGGCGATCTCCGCGACCGTCGCCGAGCAGCTCGGCAAGCCGCTCAAGCCCGAGACGGTCGCCGTGGTCCGGGCCCTGCCCAAGACGCGCTCGGGCAAGGTCATGCGCCGCGTCGCCCGCGCGACATGGCTGGGTCTCGACCCGGGTGACCTCTCGACCCTCGATGACGCCGGGGCGCTCGACGCGATCCGGTCCGTGGCCCCACCGCGACCGGGCTGACCGGTCATGGCCGGCCGGCGCGACGGTCGCGGCCGGCCCGCGACGGCCGCGGCGCCGTATCCTTGGCGACGTGCAGACGACCACGGCCCCCGACCGCGACATCGTCACCTGGGACGAGCTGGACCGACTCGTGGCGGACCTGGCGGAACGGCTGACCGGCGCCCAATTCGACGTGATGCTGGCGATCACCCGCGGCGGTCTCGTGCCCGCAGGCATGCTCGCCTATCGGCTGCGCCTGCGGAACATCCTCGTCGCCGCCGTCGAGTACTACGACGACCACGGCAAGCCGGGGCCGCACCCCACGTTCCTGCAGTTCCCGGCGGATCCGCTCCTGCGCGGTCAGCGGGTGCTCATCGTCGACGAGGTCTGGGACAGCGGGACGACGATCCACGCCGTGACGGATCGCGTGCTGCAAGCGGGCGGCATCCCGACGACGGCGGTCCTGCACTTCAAGCCGGCGCGGTCGCGCGTCCCCGGCCGGCCGGACGTGTTCGCGGTGGAGACCGACCGATGGGTCGTGTATCCCTTCAAAGCGGGCGGCTGACCATCGGTCGGTCCCCAGAACCAACCTGTGCCGTGCGGCCCGATGCCGCGCCATCGACCAACGGAGGCCGATCGTGACGACCCAGTCGATACTCCTCGTCGGAACGAAGAAGGGGGCGTTCATCCTCGAGAGCGACGCGTCGCGTCACGACTGGACCGTGCGCGGGCCGTTGTGCGAGGGCTGGCCGATCCACGACCTGATCGTGGATCCGGCGAGCGGGGCGATCCTCGCGGCCGGCGGCAGCCCGTGGTTCGGGCCTGCCGTGTGGCGGAGCGACGACCGCGGCGAGACGTGGACCCACTCCTCGGACGGGCTCACGTACGGTGACGACGCACCGGCGGCCGTGAAGACCGTCTGGAGCCTGGCCGTGGCTCCTGACGGCACGATCCTGGCCGGGGTCGAGCCCGCCGGGCTGTTCAGGAGCCGGGATGGCGGCACGACCTGGACGCATGTCGAGGGCCTCACGAATCATCCGACTCGCCCGACGTGGGGCCCCGGAGCGGGCGGCCTCATCCTCCATACGATCGTCCCGCACCCGGTCGATCCCGATCGCACCTGGGTAGGGATCTCGGCGGTCGGGGTCTTCGAGACCCAGGACGGCGGCGTCTCGTGGGAACCGCGCAACGTCGGCGTGCGTGCCGGGTTCCTGCCGGACCCCCATCCGATCACCGGCCAATGCGTCCACAAGTTCGCCATGGCGGCCGGCGAGCCGGACACGCTCTACCAGCAGAACCACTGCGGCGTCTACCGTTCGGACGACGCGGGCGCGACGTGGATCGAGCTCACGGACAACGGCCTGCCGAGCGAGTTCTCGTTCCCGCTCGTGACCCACCCGCGCGACCCGGACACGGCCTGGGTGATCCCGCTCAACGGCGCCGACCAGGGACGGTTCGTCCCCGACGCGCGCCCGGCGGTCTGGCGGACCCACGATCGCGGCACGTCCTGGATCCGGGCGGATGCGGGCCTGCCGTCCGAGCACGCCTACTTCACGATCCTGCGCGAGGCCATGGCCCGTGACACGCTGGATCCGGTCGGCGTCTCGTTCGGCACGGAGACCGGCCAGCTCTGGCACAGCGCGGACGAGGGCCTGTCGTGGCGTCTGGTCACCGATGCGCTGCCGGAGATCTGGGCGGTCGAGGCCGCGGTCATCGAGCGCTGACGGCGTGGCCGTGGTGCTGCTCCCGCGCTCGCTGATCGCGCTCTTCCCCGGCGCGGAGCGGCGCTACGAGGTCGGCGGCGTCACGGTCGGCGCCGTCCTGCTGGAGCTCGACGACCGGGTCCCCGGGATCCGCGAACGCCTCGTCGAATCGGGGCCGCGGCTGCGTCCGCACATCAACGTCTACGTCGATGGCGACCCGGCCGACCTCGTCTCGGCCGTGGGACCGTCCGCCACGGTCCACGTGCTGCCGGCGGTGTCGGGCGGCTGACGGGAAGCACGAGCGGCCGGGCCGGGTTGACCGGCGCGACCTGGGAGTTGCGCGGGGGGACGCCCTCCTGGATCGGCGCCGGTCGGATCACATCGTCGCCGAGCTCGCGATCCGTTCCGAGGGCGCGAACCGGCAGACTCGACCCGACGCGGTTGCACGGTCGCGGCAACGCCACGAGGCGGACGCGCTATGGTCCCGCCATGGCCATCGATGGGCAGATGGGCGACGACGTCGAAGGATTCGACCTCGAGGCGATCGTGACGATCGTGGCGGCGGACGTCGGCGAACGCCCGGACGACGTCCGCGAGGCCGTCGAGCAGGTCATCCGTCTCGCCCTCGGACCGACCGAGCCCGGGGCGGCCGCCGGGATCGTCGAAGCCGACGGCGAGCGGGCCGCGCGTGACGGGATGCTCCCGGAGCAGCTCATCGACCGGTACCTCTCCACCCTCTGGGCCGTCTGGGAGGCCAGCGCCTCCGGAGCGAGCTCGAAGGGCGCCCTCGTGATGCTCGGTGACCGGCTCCTCCACGCCGCCGACGAATTGGTCGCCGCGGTGGCGGTCGGCTATCGGTCGGTCGAGCGCGACCTCATCGTCCGGAACGCCGAGGCACGACGCGCCTTCCTCGAGGAGCTGCTGGGGGCCGTCGCCGTGGACACGAGCGCGATCGGGCGACTTCGGCGGATCAGCGCCCGGAACGGCCTCGACCCGTCGGCCAACTACCGGCTCGTGGCGATCGCGGCGGACGGCGACACGGACGACACCGAGACCGAGGCCCTGGCCGGCCGGCTCCGGCTCGTCGTCGCCCGCCCGGCTGGGCTCGATCGGGCGCGAGCCGGCGTCACGCTGCCGCAGGTCATCACCTGGCGCGGGCGCGTCCTCGTCCTCGCCCGGGCGTCGTGGCCCGGTCTCGCCGGGCTCCAGGCGAGCCTCGCCGACGCCGCCGGCACGCGCTGGACGGCCGTGGTGTCGCCATCGATCGCGGGCGTGCAAGGTCTCGCGCCCGCCCTCGCCAGGCTGCTGGACACCCTGCGGACGGCGCGTCGGCTGCATCACGACGGCTGGATCGAGCACCCCGACGACCTCGCAGTCGAACGGTTGATGCTGGCCGACGACGTCCTGCTCCAGACGATCGTGGATCGCGAGCTCGGACCGCTGCTCGACGACGCGCGCATGGGCGACGAGCTCGTCCACACGCTCCAGGTCTACTTCGACGCCGGCGAGAACATGCGCGAGACCGCACGACGACTGCATCTCGCCAATCGGACGGTCGCCTACCGGATCGAGCGGATCGCGACCCTCCTGGGGCACCCGCTGGACGGCGCCTCGCGCCAGCGCCTGGTGATCGCGCTGCTCGCGCGACGGATCCTGGGCGGGGACACCGCCTGACCCTAGGGGCCGAGGACGCCGGCGAACGGGTCGAACGCCTCCGAGCGGTCCGCCACGGCGTCGCCGCCGAGGGCCCGGGCCGAGGAGACGTCCGGCGCATCGCCCGCGACGGACCGCCAGCCGCGATCGATGAGCATCTCGAGCGTCGCCGTCGCGACGCCGATCGCCCGCTGGGCGTGGTCGAGCGCGACGCCGGTCAGGTTCGCGGGCTCGCGGGCGGCCCCGACTTCGCGGGCGATCCGGGCCGCTGCCCGCGTCTCGCGCGCGACCGCCTGCGTCCGGCCGGACGGCGGATCACGATCGCGACGTCGCCCGAGATGGAGAGGCCCGCGCTCAGGATGAACGGCCAGGCCGCCGCCTGGTCTGGCGGGACGTCGGGCTCGACGAAGGCCATCGGGTGGCCCGAGTAGATCTCGCGACGGATCGCCACCTCGGCGATCGAGCGGGCGCCAGCCGCCGGCTCGTCGACGATCCACGGCGGCAGGGCCCCGACGGCGACCTGGTCGGCCGGGACGCCGTCGGCGCGCGCGAGCGACACCGCGAGCAGCTGGAGCGCGAGCGCCCGGCCGCAGCGCGTCGCCGGGTCCGACGGGATCCCGACGCGCAGGTCCGGCGCCACGACGAGCGACCCGGCGCCGATCATGAGGATGGTGCCGGCCCGACGATGGAGCCGGTGGGCGAAGGCGTGGTCGGAGAGCGCACGCGCCGGATCGATCCCGGTGGCGACGATCTCGGCCATCGGATCGGCCTCCACGAGATCGATGCGCTCGAAGGCGGCGACGACCGCATCCTCGGGCGACCAGAGCGCCGGAGCCGCGGTCGCGAGCCGGACATAGCCGCGTCGCTGGGCCGCCAGGCTGTCCGTCAGTCGGCGGATCTCCGCGAGCGCCCGCTGGCTCCCCGCCGGGGCGGGCTCGACCCGTTCGCGCCCGCCATGTCCGCCGCGGCCCTCGCCGGCGCGCCACTCCGGGACGTCCTCGCCGACGCCCTGCAGGCGCTCGGCCAATTCCCGCCCGACGGGGACCTCGATGCGGATGACGTCGGCGCCGGCGGCGACGAGCTCGTCGACCTCGTCGAGCGCGCCGTCGAGATCCGGTTCGACGAGCGTCGTGCCGATCCAGGGTCGCGGCGCGTCACCGAGCAGGCCGATGATCTCGCGCCGCGCGGTCCGGTCGGCGTCGATCCGCTCGATGGCCGCTCGGCCGAGGCGTGTCGCCTCGGCCTCGGCGACGGCTCGGCGGTCGGGCTCGCGGAGCAGGTCGGCCTCGAGGCCGAGGTCGACGATGCCCGCGGCGACGTCCATCGCCAGCTGCTGCGGGTCGAGGTCGTATTCGAGCAGGCCCATCGCGAACGGCAGGGCGATCCCGCCCCCGAGACCGCGCCGGTCACGCGCCAGCCAGCGGTCGACCGTGGCCCCCGCGAGCGGCCGGCCGTCCCGATCGAGGCCGGTCACCCCGAACAGCCGGAGCACGGCGCGCTCCTGGCCCAGCGAGGTCGTCTCACGGGCGCGCGGCGCGAGGGACGCCGCAAGCGTGTCGGCGCGGGCCACGAGCGCGTCGAGCGGGCCCCAATCGCTCCTCACCCGGCGAGTCTCCCGGCCGCGTGGAGCATCGCGAGCGTCCGATCGATCGGGAGGCCGCGGACGACGTGGCCGTCACGACCCTCGACGGTGTCGGCCCGGAAGAGGGCGTCGAGCACCGCCGCTTCGGTCGCCTCGACGACCGCGCCGAAGAACGGGTCGAGGTATTCGTCGTCGATGGTCTCGACCGCGAGCAACGGCTGTCCGCTCCCGCGCGGGATGCGCAGGCCGGTCGAGAACGCGAGGAAGATCTCCCCCGAGCCGTGACCCGCGGTCGAGCCGGTCCTGGCCAGGCCCATCCCCGCGCGCCGGGCCAGCCGGGTCAGCGCCGGGCCGAGCAGGGGCGCGTCGGTCGCCACGACGACCGCGCAACTGCCGCGCTCGCGGTCGTGCGGGATCGCCTCCGGCCAACCCCCGGCCGTCAGGGCCTCGCCGACCCGGACGCCGTCGACCGTCAGGCGTCCCATGCGTCCGAAGTTCGCGAGCACCATGACGCCGACCGTGTAGGCGGGACCTCGAGGGCCCCCGCGACCGTCGAGGTCCTGCGGAATCGCGACGGTCGACCGGATGGACGACGCGCGACGCCGAGCCGATGCCGCCTTTCATCTCGTAGCAGATCATCCCCGTCCCCGCTCCGACGACGCCGCCGGCCACCGGGCCGCGCTCCGGGCCGGCGGCATCGGCCAGGGCCGCCCGCACGTCGGTCGCGTCGACCTGGACGGTCCGGGACGCGTTCAGCCAGCCGTCATCGCACTCGCCGACGGCCGGCATGAGCGCGTCATCGATCCCGGCCGCCTCGTCCAGCTCGACGAGCGTGGCGACGGCCGCGTCGTAGACGCGACCGATCGCCATCGAGCTGGTCCACAGGATCGGCGTCTCGAGGACCCCCCACTCGCCGATCGTGGTGATCCCGATCGCCTCGCCGGCGCCGTTGAGGACGGCGGCCCCGGCCGGCACGCGCTGCTGGAACAGCTCGCCGATCCCGAACGGGACGATGGCGGTCACCCCGGTCCGCGCGATCCCGCGACCCTCCGGGGGCGGCGGCTCGTCGCGCCAGACCGTCGCGTGGCCGACGCGAACGTTCGCGACGTCGACGATCGAATCGGTCGGGCCGGGCGGGAGCATCCCGATGTGGATGCCCAGGTCGCGCGGGCGGGCTCGCGGGAGCGGCGGGGTCACGGGCACCTCCGAGCGGGCGGCTCGCCCGGTCGCGCGCCCCGGGCTCCTCGATGTCCCAGTATGGCCGCGCTCAGTCGACGGTGCCGGCCAGCCGGTTCCCCGCGAGGAACCCGCGGAACGCCAGACCGGGTCGTCGGACACGTACCGGACGCCGCGATCGCCGACCCGCTCCGCGCCCGGCACGATCGCGGCATGGTCGGCGACGACCCCGCGCGCGTACTCGACCTCGATGACGACCGGCGGTGGGACCGTGAGCCGCTGCAGGGCGCCAGGCTCGGCGGCTCGGCGCACGGCCCGCTCAGCGCCGGCGCGGACCCGGTCGCGGGCCACGCTCGGATGCACGGAGGCCGCGCTGTTGCCGCCGTCCGCGACCTTGACCACGACCCGCTCGGTCCACGGCAGCCAGGCCTCGACCTCCTCGGCCAGCGCATCGTCGCCCGTCACCAGCCCGACCGGGATGCCCCAGGCGCCGAGGACCAGGGCGTTCAGGCCGTACTCACCCGTCGGTCGTCCGGCGAGGCGGGTCTCGACGGGCCGGCCCGAATAGGTGTGGGCGATCGTGCCTCGCGGGTGCCCGGCCCGGGCGTGGTACCCGACGAACAGGGCGACGTCGAATGCCGGGCCACCGTCCGGCCCGGGCTGGGCGCCGGCGACCATCGACCAGGCCTTCTCGCCCTGGAGGACCCGGGCCGCCGGGTGCAGCTCGGCCGGGAGCAGGTTGCGCATGTCCCAGTGGCTGTCGTTGACCAGGATGTCGTCCGCGCCGGCGGCGACCGCGCCCTCGATGGCGGCGTTCGTCTCGCCGATCATGAGCTCGACGGACGCGGGATAGCGGACGTTCGCCGGATCCGTCGGGTGCGGATGGCTGACGCCGCCGATGCCCTCCATGTCGACGCTGATGTACACCCTCACGACGGCCCCTCCTCGAGTCCGGTCCGCGCGGCATGCCCCACCCAGACGTGGCCGTCCGCGAACCGTTCGGCCTTCCAGATCGGCACCCGCGCCTTCGTCTCATCGATCGCGTAGCGAGCCGCCTCGAAGGCGGCGGCTCGATGCGGCGACACGGCGACGACGGCGATGGACGCCTCGCCGAGCGGCACGACCCCGAGACGGTGGACGATGGCCAGGCCGTCGACGCCGAACCGCGCCTCGACCTCGTCGGCGATCGTCGCGAGCATCGCGAGGGCCATCGACTCGTGGGCCTCGTACTCGAGCGACTCGACGTCCCGTCCGACGTGCCGGGCCGCCTCGGCCTCCTGCCCGGGTGCCGGGGTCCCGGGCGTCGACCGGGTCCGCCCCAGGAACCCGACGACCGCGCCGTCGCCCGGGTCGGCGAGCCGGTCCGCCAACTCCCCGAGGACCGACGCGTCGAACGGCGACTCGCGCAGCTCGAGGACTCGCGTCGCCGACCCGCCCGAGACCGGCGGGATCATCGCGACCTCGTCCCCGTCAGCGAGGGCGGTCATGGGGTCCGCGTACGCGCCGTTGCACGCGAACCTGACGGACGGCCGCCCGGGCCCGAGGACCGGGAACCGCGCGACGAGCGCGGCCCAGGCATCCTCGATCGTCGCGCCGTCGCCGAGCTCGACCGGGACGTCGCGCGTGCCGGCCTGTTCGCGCTGCATCGCGAACAGGCGGATCCGGACCGTGATGGGCATCTCAGCCGTGCCACGTCGCGACGAGCAGCCCGTCGCCGAGCGGGAGGATCGTCGCGGTGAATCGCGGGTCGCCCAGGACGGTGGCGCAGAAGGCCCGCAGCGCCTCGGTGTTCGCGTCGCCCGTGCCGCCGCCCGTCGCCCCGGACGATCGGCCGCTCCACAGGACGTTGTCCGCGACGACGAGGGCGTGCGGGGCGAGGCGCGGGATCAGCGCCTCGAGGTACGCCCCGTATTCCGGCTTGAGGGCATCGATGAAGGCGAGGTCGAACGGTCCGTCCAGCGCCGGGACCGCGGCGGCGAACGCCTCGAGCGCCGGCGCGGAGACCACGATGATCCGATCGTCGGCGATGCCCGCATCGCGCCACCAGCCGCGCGCGAGGTCCGTCCGCGTCCGGTCCGGGTCGATGGTCGCGATCGTCCCGTCGCCGGGCTGGCCGAGGGCGAGCCAGAGCGTCGAGTAGCCGTACGCGGTGCCGACCTCGACGATCCGACGCCGCCCGCCCGCCAGGACCGAGAGGACCCGGCCGGAGTCCCGGTCGACGATCGGGACATGGAGCGGCTCGGCCGCCGCCTCGATCGCGAGGAGCGCGGGTACCGGCGGCAGCCCGAGCGACTCGATCCACTCGAGGTCGGTCGTGGTCGGGATCCAGCTCCGATCGTCCTTGCCCATCGTCGTCTCCTCTTCTAGACCAGCAGTCCGGCGCCGAAATACAGCCCGGCGGCGAGGATGGTCCCCGCGGCGACCGATCCGACGTTGATGTACAGCAGCCCGGTCGCCGACTCCATCGACCGCGTTCGCGCCGTCTTGACCGAGGCCACCGACACGATCAACGGGAACACGAGTCCGACGATCAGTCGCAGCCACACGAACAGCGCCCACGGGCCGACGAGCGCCGCGAACGGCGCGACGTCCGCCGGACCGGCACCCGTCGCGGTCCACGCCGCGAACAGCACGACCTGGATGGCGATCACGGCGACCAGCACGCGCGTCAGCAGGATGAGCGGCCCCTCGGCCAGCTTGGGTGTCACGAGATACCAATGGCCGAGGATCATCGCCGCGAAGACGCCGCCGATCGCCGCCGCGACGACCGCCAGCTGCGTCAACAGGGAGACACTGCCCATCGCGCCGCCGCCCCAGGCGAGCGCGCCGAAGACCAGCGTCGCGACCCCGGCCGCCAGGGCGGCCCAGCCGAGCGCGTCCGCGACCCCGGGCCGGATCCGGCGGAGGAGCAGGGCGCCGCCCGCCAGGAGGCAGAAGGCCGCCAGGGCTTCGCGGCGAGGCGCGTCCCATGCCGGGTCGACGGTCACCGGCGAGTCACCGAGTGTCGTGGGAAGGGCCCCGTCCGAGATCCACGCGAGGACGCCGAACGCGATCGCGCAGACCGCGGTGAACGCCAGATAGCCGCTCGTGGCGGCCGTCCGACGGTGCAGCATGACGACCGCGGCATAGGTCCCGAGCGCGAGGCCCGTCAGCAACGTCCAGTTGATGAAGGCGAGGTTCTGGGCGATCTGTGTGGCGGGCACGAACGCGAGTGTAGCCGCGTCGCTAGCATCGTCGGCACAGGAGGTTCGAAGCGATGGGTATCGGTCGCGACACGACGGTCACCTGGTACGGCCACGCCTGCGTCGAGGTCCGGACACCGGGCGGGAAGGTGATCCTGATCGACCCGTGGTTCGGCAACCCGCGCTCACCCCGGACGGCCAATTCGGTCGACCGGTGCGACATCATGCTGGTGACCCACGGGCACAGCGACCATATGGGCGAGGCCGTGGCGATCGCCAGCCGGCTCCGGCCAGCGTGGCCGTGCATCCATGAGATGAGCCTGTGGCTGGCCCGGCGGCTCGCCGGCGGCGGCGAGGCCGTCATCGGCATGAACAAGGGCGGGACCGTCGAGCTCGACGGCGTCAAGGTGACGATGACCGGCGCCGACCATTCCGCCGGCGACTGGAACGCCGCCGGCGAGGTCCCGCTCTACCTGGGCGAGCCTGCCGGGTTCGTGGTCGAACTCGAGAACGGGTTCCGCCTCTACCACGCGGGCGACACGAACGTCTTCGGGGACATGCGCATCATCGGCGAGCTGTATCACCCCGACGTCGCCCTGCTCCCGATCGGGGGGCACTACACCATGGGCCCGACCGAAGCCGCCCTCGCGGCCGAGTTGCTCGGCGTGGATACCGTCATCGCCATCCACTACGGGACGTTCCCGATCCTGGCCGGGACCCCGGACGCGCTCCGCGCGGCCCTCGCCGCCCGCGGACGGTCGGACGTGATCGTCTACGCGCCGGAACCGGGTGAGCCGGTCGGCTGAGTCCCGCCGGGACCGCGATGCCGTACCGTAGGCTGCGAGCCGAGCGCCGCCAGACGATCCCCACACACCGGGAGGCGATCATCGATCCGTTTGACTTCGCGCTCCTGGCCTGGGCGTTCGCCTTCGGCCTGGCGGCAGCGTGGCTCGCCCGCCGCCGTGAGCGCGTCCCCGCCGCGTGGGCCGTCTACGGGGCCATCCTCGGCCCTGTCGCGCTCACCCTTCTCTGGCTGGCACCGCCCGGGCGGTGTCGAGTCTGCCGGTCGTCCGTGCGCGGCTGGACGTCGACCTGCACCTGGTGTGGGAGCGACGTCCGTGGTGCCGCGAGCCGATTCGCGCCTCGCCCGGTGCGCGCCGTGCCGTCACCGCAGGCGATCGTCGTTGCCGAGGCGGCCGCGGCCGACGTCCCAGGGGTCGCGGCCGGTGGGCCAGAGCCTCGGACGGTTCCGCCGGACCCGGCGACCCCCCATCCGATCATCTCGGTCGCGCCGACACGCCGACCGGCCGATGGCGACGACGCGGCCGTGCCGGCGGCCCCGAGCGCGACGACCGTCGTGACCCCCGAGACGGCCAGTTCCGGGTCGACCGACACGAAACCACCGTCGAAGCGCGCCTCGAAACGACCGACGCCGGCATCACCGCCGGGCGTGGTCCTCGGCTCGGGCATCTTCGTGACGGGGACCGTCGGACTGTCGGCGGGGTCGCGGTACGCGATCGAGATCTCGGGGCACGACCTGCGGGTCGTCGCGACCTCCCGAACGGGGACCGCCCCGTCGCCGTTCACCCGAGCACTTCCGGGATTCGAGGCGACCGCCGTCGACGGCCGGCTGATCATCGCGTCCAGCGGCCGGAATGGCGCCGTCCTCGTCTTCATGTCCGTCGACGGCGCCGGTCCGTCCGCTGTCGCCGACGCGATCAACCGCGCCGTGGACGACGCCGGAGGCACGTCGTGAGCGGGACGGCGGGACCAGTGCGGCCGACCACGTCCAGGCTGCGCGAGAGCCTCAGCCCGGAGGCGATCTCGGTCGGCCTGATCGCGTTCCTCATGCTCGGGGCCATCGGGGCCATCGTCACCGGAGGCACGCCGAGTCGCCTGGACGGCGGGTCTGGCGGTCCGCCGAGCGCACCGGCATCAGCCGGCGCGGTGGCGCCGTCGACCTCGCTCCTGCCGCCGACCGCGATCCCGACGCCCACGCCGACCCCGACCCCGACGCCGGAACCGACACCCACGCCGTCGCCCACGCCCACCGCGGCGCCGACGCCGACACCGACACCCACGCCGACCGCGGTGCCCACGCCGGTCGCGTGGCAGGCGACCGCCCGGACCGTGCTCGCGGCCGACGAGCGGCTGATCCTGGCTCGCGAGGAGCTTCGGGCGGTCCTGCGAACGAACCCGAAGCGCGCGGACGACCTCATCCGTCTGCTCCGCTCGACCAACCAGACGCTCAGTGCCACCAGCGACGCCATCGCGACGCTGGCCCGCGAGCACGCGCCGAGCGACCTGGTATCACGGCTCCGGGAGGTCCATCAGACGGCGCTGGATGCGAGCGTTGCCACGCTCGCGAATGCCTTCAGCGATGTCGCTGCGTATCGCGCCGGGTCCGCGAAGGTCGCCGACATCCTGGGCGGCCTCGAGCCGTTGATGGTGGACCTCGCGACCGCCGCCGGCCTGCCCGACCCGTTCCCCGGCGGCACCCCCGCGAGCGCCTCCCCGAGCGCGTCGCCGGCGCCGTGAAGTCGAGGCGACCGAGCCTTCCCGGGATCGTCCCGCCCCGAGGGCTGTGCTAGGCTCCCGGACGGTCCAGCCACGGAAGTGAGGAGTCTGACATCCCCATCATCGTGGGCGACGTCGGTCGCCGGCTGCTCGACGGCGTGCCGCTCGACACTCGGTCGGTCCTGCTGGCCGCGATCGCCGGGACCGCGCTGCTCGTGATCCTCGCGATGCGCGAGATCGAGCTCATCCTGCGGCCCGAGTCCGAGCACCGCGTGCACCGCCTCGACGGGGCGATCGCCGTCCTGTGCGTGGCCGTCGGGACGATCATCCTCGATCGGGCGTTCGCGATCCTCTCGTGACGACCGACGAACGCCCGTCCACCTCGCCGCTCGCGCGGACCGCCGACCTCGACCGACTGCTCCTCTGGCTGGGGCTGCTCGCCGCGGCGGGCGTCGTCGGCGCGGTCGCACCGCTCCTCGGGGCCCTGGCGGATGCCGCGATCCTGGTGGGGTTCGCCGTCATCGCGCGTTCGAAGCGTCCCCTCGGCGACGCCGCCACCGCGCTGATGCTCGTCCCGCTGCTTCGGCTCCTGTGGGTCACGATCCTCATCGAAGCCGTCCCGCAGGCCGACCGGACGCTGCTGGTCGCCGTGCCGTATCTCGTGGCGACCTTCCTGATCGCGCGCGGCCTCGACGTGACCCCCCACGAAGTCGGCCTGGGCCGCCCGGCCCGACCGTGGGTCGACGTCGCCGTCGCTGCCGGGATCGGTGCCGCCGGACTCGCGATCGGGCTCCTCGTCGGATCGGAGGTCCACTGGGCGACGACGGCGAGCGGGTTCCAGGTCCGGGCCATCGGCTACGCGATCGTCATCGCGTATGCCGAGGAGCTGGCCTTCCGCGGCCTCATGCCCAAGGTCCTCGAGCGTCACGTCCCCGGGCTCGGGTATGCCCTGGCCGCCGCCGCCTACGCGATCCTCGCCCTCGGTGCCGGCTCGCTGCTCCTCGTCGCCCTCACGATCGGGCTCGGGATCGCGACGACACTCGCGGCGCGGTCGACCGGGTCGCTCTGGGGCGTCATCGCCGGTCATGCCGCCTTCCTGATCCTGCTGAACGTCTGACCGAGGGTCCGCGCGGACCCGGACCTCGCGGCCGTCAGTCGGCTGGGGCGTCGAAGCGGCCGGCCAGGCCCGCGGCGGGCGAGCCGGGCTGCAACCGGTAGTCGTGGCCGGCCTGGTCGCGGAAGACCGGGTCGGCCACGATGCCGTTGGCCTCCTGCCCGCTCCACTGTCGGAACGTCGCGAATTGGTCGGTCCCATCGTGTCCGTGGACGAACGCGATCTGATTCCCGAGCAGCGGGCAGACATCGGCTCGACATGGCGAGAAGACGTCGTGGTCGAGGGTGATGTCGGGCGGCAGGTCCGAGTCGATGCTGAACGCGCGTCCGCCGGCGAAGATGTTGTGGGAGACCTCCAGGCGCTCCATCGGACCACTGAACGAGTCGTTGCCCCGGAAGAGTCCGATGTCGAAGCGGTCCAGCCCGTCGAACGTGTTCCAGGAGACCACCGCGTCGGACGCGCAACGCAGGTAGATGCCCCGTTCCTCCTCCCGGTCGCCGACATGGTCGCTGTACAGCACGTTCCGGGTGATCGAGAGGTTGTCGCAGGGCTGCCCTTCCTGGGTCCCCGTCTCGATGAGGTCGTTCGAGCCGGTGAGCACGTTCTCGCGGATGTCGAGGTCGGAGGCGCCGTAGATCTCGATGCCGACGTCGTGATTGCCCTGGATCCGGTTGCGCTCGATCGTGATCCCGCCGTGGGTGAAGTAGAGATTGATCCCTCCGCCTCCACGCCACTTGTCGACGCGCCGGTCGTTGTCGACGATGTCGTTCGCGACGATCGTGGTCCCGTCGGTCCGGCCGTGGATCTCGAGCCCGTAGCCGTTGTCGGTGACCGTGTTGCGCTCGATCCGTGCGCCGGTCGCATCGACCAGGTGGATCCCGAAGGGGTTGCCTCGGACCACGTTGCCGACGATGACCGCGCCGTCGGCGCCGCGGACCATCAGTCCACCGGAGTACGGCTCCGTGACCCCGGTGAGGGTGAGGCCCGTGACGGTGACGCCCGTCGCGCCCGTGTCGATCGTGAGGCCGCCGACCACGGACGTCTGGCCGGGCTCGCCGACGATCGTGAGTCCGGTCTGCTCCACGGTCGTCCCGTCGAAACTGCCCGGCCCCAGGCGGATCGTGGCGCCCGCCGGGGCCGTGGTCACGGCGTGCGACAGCGTGCGCCAGGGATGCGCCCGCGATCCGTCGCCCGCATCGTCGCCGGTCGTCTCCACGCGCAGGCCGACATCCGGCGCGATCGTCGGCAACGGGTCCATGTCGGAACCCACCGGGTCGGGCATCGATGCCGCCGGTGCCGTGACCTGGGGCGCGGTGCTGCTTGAGGGGGCCTCGGCCACGCTCGACTCCGGGGTCGGCGGGACGCTGGCATCGGCCCCCCGAGACAGCCCGGGCACGCGCAACGCCGCAGCGAGGACGATGACCACGACGACCACCGTCGCGACGGCGAGAAGCCGGAAACTGGTGCGGATCACGTCGCCATCACCACGAACGGGGGGTGGGTTGTCAGGTCCGTCGACCTGGTGCGTCCCGCCAACGGGGCATGGCCGCGTTCAGGGTCGTGCGTGCCGATAGGAGGCCGGTCCGGGTATCCTGCCACACCCGTGCGTCAGACGGCCAGAGCGCCGGCCACGGACAGGAGAACTGTGCGGCAGCTCGATTCACGTGGTCGCGCCGAGGGGATCGGGTGGGTGCTTGCCGGCATCGGCCTGGCCGCCTGGCTGCTCACGTTGCGGCCGATCCATGCCGCGGATCTCGATGATCTCGGGATCATCGGGGCCCTGCCGATGGGGACGTGGCTGGCGATCGCGCTCGTGACCGCCGCGTTCGCCTTCGCCGTCGAGCTCAGGCCGATGTCGATGCGCCTCGCCATCGCGTGCATCCTCGGCATGACCGTGATCCTGTACGGGACCCCGGCCATCGTCGAAGCGCTGCCGCGATTCAGCACGGTCTACGTCCACCTCGGCCTGATCGAGGCGATCGAACGGGCGGGCCGGCTCTTCCCCGAGCTCGATGCCCGGTTCAGCTGGCCGCTCTTCTTCACGGGCGCGGCCCTGATCTCGCAACTCGCCCAGGTGGACCTGCTGACGATCGCGCAATGGTTCCCGATGGTCACCACCATCGCCGTGCTGCCGCCGCTGTGGATCCTGATGCGGTCGTTCGTCAACGACCGGCGGCTGTCCGTCGTCGCGCTCTGGCTGTTCGTCCTGGCCGACTGGGTCGCCCAGGACTACCTGTCGCCTCAAGGGATGAACCTGGTGCTTTACGTGTGGTTCATCGCGATCGTGGCCTGGCTCTTCAAACGGTCACCCCGGCCCAGCGCGTGGGTGGCGCGGGCGATGGAGCGCAGCCGACTCCCGCGCGCGGTCTTCGTCGACTCCGTCGACCGACCCATCGGGCCGGCCATCTCGCGCGTCGGGATGTTCGCGATCGTCGTGGCCGTCGCCTTCTTCAGTACGGCGAGCCATCAGCTGACCCCGTTCGCGATGGTCGGGGCGTCGGTCGGCCTCGTCATCGTCGGGCGGACGAGCCTGCGGTCGCTGCCGATCATGGTGGCCGTCATCGCGGCCCTGTGGATCAGCTTCGCCGGGCAGGACTACCTGCTCGGCAACCTCGCCCAGCTCCTCAAGGACGTCGGCAACCCGACCGGGAACGCGGGGACGTCGATCGCCGGCCGGATCCGCGGCAGCGAGGGCCACCTGTTCGTCGTGGTGGAGCGGATCGCGTTCACCGCCTTCTTCTGGGCGGTCGCCGCGGTCGGCCTCTGGCGTCGCATCCGACTTGGCTTCTGGGACGTGGGGGCGATGGTCCTGGCTGTCGTGCCCTTCGCGATCATCGGGTTCCAGAGCTACGGTGGCGAGATCTTCCTTCGCGTGTTCCTGTTCTCGCTCCCGCCGATGGCGTTCCTTGCCGCTGCCGCGATCTTCCCGGTCTTCTATGCGCGGTCACGCGTCCAGACGGTCGTCCTCGTCCTGCTCAGCGTCGCCCTCGCCGTCGGGTTCGTCGTGGCTCGCTACGGCAACGAGCGCGCCGACATCGTGGAGCCGGGCGAGCTCGTCGCGACCGAGCAGGCCTACCGCCTCATCCCGCAGGACTCGCTGATCGCCACCATGAACTACAACAGCCCCATCCGCTACCGGTACGTCGAGCTGTACGACCACCTGGAGCTGCAGGGGCAGCTGGCCGATCTGACCGCCGACGGCGTCGCGAAGGAGCTCGACGCCGCCCGTAATGGCCAGCCGGCCTTCCTCTTCCTGACGCGCGGCCAACAGGCGCTCGAGGAACTCCTCGGCGGGGCGACCGGGGACTGGGAACGGCTGACGGCCGAGCTGGACGCGTCCGACCGGTTCGTCCCCGAGTTCCAGAGCGCGGATGCCGTCCTGTACCGATATGTGCCGGTGGAGGCCCCATGACGACCACGGATCGGGGCCCCGCCTCGGACGCCTCCGAAGCGACGGCGGCAGCGATCGTCGGCGCGTCGGCCGCGGTGTTGATCGTCGTCGCCCTGGACATCTCCGGGGTCGTCCGGACGGGCCTCGTCGCCGGCTACCTGCTGTTCGTCCCGGGTCTCGCCGCCATCCGCGCCGCAGGCTTCAGCGGGTCGGCCGCGGTCCTGTCGCTCTCGCTCATCCTCAGCCTCGGCGTCGACGGGACCGTGGCCATGGTGCTGTACGCGACCCAGCGATTCGAGACGATCCTCGCGCTCATCCTCGTCGTCGCGGTGACCCTCTGCCTGGTGTTCGTGGAGCGGCTGCTCGTGGCCGACCGACCCTTGACGGAACTGGACCCGACGACCGACGACTCGGGTGTTGCCCCCACGCACCGATAGTCGCGGCGCGCACCCGAATCCGACCGTCCTCAGGGTTGACCCGCAACCCTACTGGTACTACCGTCCCCTAGTACTTATCTCCCTGGGACCAGCCTCGGATAGGCGTCCCCGGGCCCGTCCTAGCGAGCGTCTTTGTAGGGGGAATCCATTGGCTCAGGCTGCCTCGATACGAGTACTCCGACCGACGGCACCGACTCGGCTCGTTCCGAAGTCGCGACCCACGGTGTCGGTCATCATCCCGACCATGAACGAGGCGGCGAACCTTCCGCATGTGATGCCTCGGCTCCCCGACTTCGTGAACGAAGTCATCCTGGTGGACGCCCATTCCCATGACGACACGGTCGCCGTCGCGCAGTCCCTCCGGCCCGATATCCGGGTCCTGATCCAGGAAGGCCGCGGCAAGGGCGCTGCCCTCCGACAGGGGTTCGCCGCCGCGCGCGGCGACATCATCGTCAGCATCGACGCCGACGGTTCGACCATCCCCGAGGAGATCCACTCGTTCGTCGAGGCCCTCATGGCCGGCGCGGACTACGTGAAGGGGTCGCGCTACCTCCACGGCGGCGGCTCGGCCGACCTGACCCTCCTCCGACGGGCCGGGAACCGAGGTCTCACGATGATGGTCCGCGTCGTCCATGGCGCGCACTTCAGCGACCTCTGCTATGGCTTCAATGCCTTCTGGCGCGACGTGCTCCCGATCCTCGACCTCCAGAGCACCGGCTTCGAGATCGAGACGGAGATGAACCTCCGCGCCCACATCGCCGGCCTGCGGGTCGTCGAGGTGCCGAGCGTCGAGGCGGCGCGCATCCACGGTGAGAGCAACCTTCGGACGTTCCCGGACGGGTGGCGGGTGTTCAAGCAGATCCTGCGCGAACGCCGACGCGACGTCGCGGATGTCGCCGAGCCGATGCCCGAGCCGAGCTGGGTCGCGGTGCCGATGGCCAGGTCCGAGCAGGTCGCCGTCCCGATCGCCGTCGAGGCCATCGAGCCGGTCAACGATCAGGAACTGGCCGGCGTCATCTAGGTGACGAGCGACCCGTCGATCGCGGTCGTCATCTGCGTCTACACGGAGGATCGCTGGGATCAGATCCTGGCGGCCGTGGCATCGGTCCAGTCGCAGACTCGACCTGCCGCAGAGATCGTGGTCGTCACCGACCACAATGACGTCCTGCATGACCGCCTGATCGCCGCCTACGCGGCGGAACCCGGTGTGCATGTGACGCCGAATGTCGAACCCGCCGGCCTGTCCGGCGGACGGAACTCCGGCATCGCCGCCACGAGAAGCGAGGTCGTCGCCTTCCTTGACGACGATGCGGTCGCGTCCGAGGGCTGGCTGTCGGCCCTGGCCGCGGCCTACCAGGACCCCGGCGTGATCGCCGCAGGCGGCGAGATCGAGCCCGACTGGGCCACCCGTCGCCCCGCCTGGTGGCCGCGCTCCTTCGATTGGGTCGTCGGCTGCACGTACGAGGGGATGCCGACGTCTTCGGCGCCGGTCCGGAACGTCATCGGCGCGAACATGTCCTTCCGGCGGTCGATCCTCGACCACATCGGCGGGTTCGTGCATGGCGTCGGTCGCGCGCGCGGCCGGCCGATGGGCGGCGAGGAGACCGAACTCAGCATCCGGGCGATCCGGCATGACCCGTCCGCGACCATCCTGTACGTCCCCGAGGCATCGGTCCGACACCACGTGCCGGCAAGCCGCGCCACGTTCCGCTACTACGTCCTGCGCTGCTATGCGGAGGGCCTCTCCAAGGCCAAGGTCACCCGGCTCGCGGGCCGCGAGCACGGGCTGGCTTCCGAGCGGCGCCACGCCATCTTCACCTTGCCGCGCGCGGCGCTCCGCGACATGGGCGGGGCGATCCGGCACGCCGATCCGGCCCTCGCCGGGCAGGCGTTCGCGATCGCGACCGGCTTGCTGACCACGACGGCCGGCTACGTCGTCGGGTCGGCGCAGCTCCGAGGCGATCGCGACCCCATATCCTGAGGTCCATGCGCGCCCTGCTGGTCACGCCCCGGTATGCCCCATCGACGGGCGGCGTGGAGACGCACGTCCGCGAACTGGCGCAGCGGCTCCCTGGCCTGGGCGTCGACGTGTCGGTGCTCACGACGGACGACTCCGGCCGGCTGGCGCCATCGGAAGCGGTGGCCGGCGTGCCGGTGGATCGGGTGCGGGCGTGGCCTCCCGACCGGGACTGGCTCGCCGCCCCCGGCCTGGTCGGTCGCATCCGGGCGGCGGATGCCGACGTCATCCACATCCACAGCTACCAGACGTTCGTCGCGCCGCTGGCGCTGGCGGCCGCGGTGACCTCCGGTCGGCCCACGGTGCTCACGTTCCACAGCGGCGGATCGTCGGTCGGGCTCAGGAACGCCGTTCGCCCCATCCAGACCATCGCGCTGTCGCCGCTGCTGCGACGCATGGATGCGCTGGTAGCCGTCTCGCGGTTCGAGGCCCGACTCTTCGCCGGCCGGCTGCGGATCCCGACGGCCCGCATCCGCGTCGTCCCGAACGGCTCCGACCTTCCCGCCCCGTCGCCGGATGTCCGGGTCGAGCCCGGCCGGATCGTGTCGGTGGGGCGACTGGAGCGATACAAGGGCCATGAACGGGCGGTCGAGGCCTTCGCCATCATCGCCGCGCGGGACCCCGCGGCGCACCTGCTCATCCTCGGGGCAGGACCGGGGCGCGACGCCATCGACGACACCGCGCGCCAGCTTGGCGTCGCGGACCGCGTCGAGATCCGGTCCATCCCGGGCACCGACCGGCAAGCCTATGTCGACCTGCTGGCCTCGGCGGCCGTCGTCGCGGTCCTGAGCGGATACGAGTCGCACGGCATCGCCGCGTGGGAGGCGGCGGGTCTGGGCCGCCCGCTCGTGGTCACGGAGGCGACGGCACTCGCGGAGCTCGTCGAGATCGGGGCCGCCGTGGGCGTCGCGCCGGACGCCGATGCGAGCCTGGTGGCGTCGGCGATCGACGAGGCGATGCGCGCCGGCGTGCGCCGGCGGCCGGACCCGCCGACCTGGGACGACACCGCGCGGGCAGTGGCGGCGATCTACGCCTCACTCATCCCGTAGCGAGCTGGGTGCCCGACGTGTCGCAGTCGTCCGCGTGGACCGACGGGCCGAGCGTCCCCTCGACCCGCCCGTAGGCGTCGCTGTCCCGGATGCGCACGACGCGGTCGGTGTGCGGCGCCAGCGCCGCAGCCACGGCGCGGCGGTTGATCCGATCCCACCGTCCGGCGGCGATGTCGTCTGGGACATCCGGTCCTGTTCGCCGCCAGTAGTAGCCGGACACGTCCCACAACTCCTGCAACAGGTCGACGCCGTGCCGGAGATACGCTCGAGGACGGATGACCCGGTGGATGCCTTCGTGCTGGAGCGACTCCCGAGCCCGGGAGCGACGCACGCGGTGGAGGATCCGCGTCGTGACCGTCACGAGTCCCGGGTGGTCGAGCCAGACGATCGTCTCCGCTCGCTCAAGGAGTGGGTCGGTCCAGTCGAGGAAGGCGCCCTCCGCGATCCATCGCGGCCCCTCGGCCATCTGCTCCACGATCCGGCGGCGGTCGGCGAGGGGCCGCGGCTCGAAGGCGGTCGTAGGACGATCGTCGACCGGGGCATGCAGGGCGCCCGGGTCGGCGTCGCCGCCGACAGCCGCGACGCTGTCGAGATGGAAGACCGGAAGGCCCAGGCGGTCCGAGAGCCGTAGAGCGAGTGTGGTCTTCCCGGTCGCCGACGATCCGATGATCATGACCCGACAGGGACGGTTCGACCGCTCAGCGCTCATCGATGACGAGCGCGGCGTCCATGGCCGCGTCCAGGGCTGGGTCCAGGGCCGGTTCGAGGGCCGGTTCGAGACTCTGCGTGTCGTGGTGCAGGTGCGTGACCATGCGCTCCTTGGCGTACTGCAGCAGCCACGTCGGCGCGAGGATCGACCCCGCGGCGAAGACGAGACCCGAAGGACGCAGCACGACGCCCGGACTCCATTTCGCGGCCCGGATGACGTCCGAGAGGGCCCCCCTGCGGCCCTTGCCCTGCGGAAGCACACGATGCTGCGCGGCCCGCTGGAGGTGCGACCGGCCGATCGCGTTGATCAGGCGGCGGCGCTCGCGCGATGAGAGGCCACGCACTTCGTCATGGGCGTGCAGGGCATTCTGGTAGGCCAACCCGACGACCGTGTCGCCGACGCCGCTCGCTCGATTGAACTGCAGCCGCTGCGGGCCGTCGGAGTCGTCGCGGACGGTGTAGTCGAGAAGCTCGTCCATGAGGTACGCGACGTGCCCATACGCGCCGACGCGCATCGTCGATTCGAAGTCGGCCGACAGCCCGACCTCGGGCCGGAAGAGCCCGCCGGACTCGGCGACCACGCGACGGCTGACGACGACCGAACCCACCTGCCACGGTGGCTGACCGTCGCCGGTGCAGAGTTCGAGCCACTCGCTCGGTGAGTAGACGCCGTCGCGGACCGGGAACTTGGCCTTCGTTCCGTACCAGACGCGATCGGCCGATCCGCCGTCGGGGTAGACCCGTCGGCAGGACGAGAGCGCCATGGCGAGCCTCGGGACCTGCGGCTCGAACCACTCGATCGCGGCGGCCAGCCGTTGGAGGCAGTCGGGTCGGATCCGGTCGTCGGCGGCGAGCGACTGGATCCAGTCGCTCTCGCACAGTCCCGCCGTCCGGTTCCAGCTCTCCAGGATCGACACCCCGTGGTCGAAGCGGTGGTACCGGATCCGCGGGTCGTCATAGCGCCCGACCACCGACGCGATGTCCTCCGTGGACGCGTTGTCGCCGATGACGAGCTCCCAGTGCTGGTAGGTCTGCTGGAGCACGCTCTCGATGGCCCGCGGCAGCCACTTGGAGTCATTCCGCACCGGGATGAAGACCGAGATCGCGACCGAGGGCGACGGGATGTCCGCGATGATCCGGTCGCTCAGCGGGACGACCCGCTCGAGCGTCGCCGGGAGCGTGACCGGTCCGACGGGGACGGTCAGGGCGTCCACGGTCGCGCGGGTCATGTACCGGTCTGGGTCCGACGTCGTCGCCGCGCCGAACACCTCGCGGACCATGAGCAGCGCGGTCACGCACAGCCCGATGAACCAGCCGATGGCCAGCCCGGTCACCTCGTCGCGGACGGCACCGGCCCACGCCAGGGCGATCTGGAGGATCGCGCCGAACACGAGGATCGCGACGGTGCCACGCATCTCGTGACGGATCCGGCGCAAGGCGATCCAGTGGTCGATCACGATCAACGGGATCGCGCAGGCGGCCAGCCAGGGGAGGCTGGCGCCGGCCAGCTCGACGTACGTCGGCCCGAAGAGGCCGAGCAGCCACGGGCCAAGGACCCAGAGGACCGCGATCCCGACAGCCACGATGGCACTCGACAGCGCGAGGGTGACCCGCAACTGGTGCTGGAACGCCCGTGGGGACCGCTCGCCGACGGCATAGAGCGTGAAGGTCGCCGACGATGCGATGACCTGGAGCGCCGTCGTGAGGATCAGCGCGACATAGAAGGCGGCGTTGGCCGTCGCCGACAGCACGCCCGTGACCAGGACCGGCATGAACAGCGCAGGGCCGGTGCGAGCCGCGCTGATCGCGTGGTGGCCGGCCGCGCTCCTCGCCAGCCGGGAGACGGCGCGCCACTCGAAGGCGACGGTGATCCGCTCGTCCGATCGGCGAGTGGCCAGGATGGCGACGTACGAGAAGGCATCGCCCAGGGCCCACACACCGAAGATGACGAGGGCGCTCGACCCGCCGAAGACCAGGGCCGCCACGAGGAGGAAGACCAGCTTTCCGCCGGCGAAGGCCACGTTCCGGAAGAGCTGGAGTTCGCCCAGGCGCATCCCGAGCAGGATCTGGTCCATCACCACGCTGGCGGCCGCCAGGCCCACGCCGATGGCGAAGAGCGCGACGAACGGGAGGCTCGCGACCAGGGGGCGGTACTCATTGGAGAAGAACGGCGCGATGACCGAGAACAGCAGCCCGAGCACCGCACCGATGGCCACGGCGATCAGGATGGCTGTCGCGATGAGCTGCGCCCGTCGCCCGGCATAGCTCGGGACGAAGCCGGCCAGCGCGGTACCGAGTCCGCTCACGGTCAACCGCGCGATCAGGACGCTCGCCGAGATCGTGGCGCTGGCCAACCCGACCGCCTCGGGCGTGAACGTCCGGCTCGCCGCCCACCAGAAGACGAAGCCGAGCATCGAGTTGACGGTCCAGGCGGCGACCATCATGCCGGTGGTCGCGATGATCACGCGCGATCGGCCGAAGAGGCCGAGGGCCTGTTCGATCGAGGTCAGGAAAGTCACGGGTCGGTTCGGTCCATGGGTGTCGCGGGATGGTCCGGATGGATGGGTCGGATGATCGGCTGAGCATACCCGGCAATGCGCCGGGTGCCGTTGTCAGGGTGCAACGGAACTCGCTCCGCCGGACCCCTGACCTTCTGGCCAGCGCCTCGTCCACGGTCCCGGACCATCCCGCCATCGACTTCCGGCGGACCGCCACGGATACTGCAGGCCGGTCCAGACGCGCCCCGGGGACGCTGGACACCCCACGAACGAGCACACCCGCTGCGAGGCGGGGCCGCAAAGCCACGGGACTCTCGGAGTCAGCCGGGTTGCCGAATGAGGTGGATATCGATGTATTGGGATGGAGAACGCTGGCTCGACGAGGAGCGCCCCACCCGCCGACGGAACCCGGGTACACAGCGAACCCGAACCCGCGATTGGATCGCGACAGGGATCATGGCGATCGCGCTTGTCGCCCTCGTGCTTCCCCTGGGGGCGACCTTTGCGGCGACCCGCCCAGCTGGGCGCCAGCTGTTGTCCGACTGGTCGGCACGCGCGAGGGTGCGCGTCTACCAAGAGAACAGTGACGCGATGACGTATCGCGGGCATTGGGTCAAGGCCATCTACCCCGGCTACCTGGGCCGGGGGGCACGGGCGTCCGATGTCGCCGGAGCGAAGGCGAGCCTGAAGTTCCGCGGTGCGGCCGTCTCCTGGATCGGGCCGGTCGGCCCGACGCGCGGGAAGGCGAAGGTCTACATCGACGGCGAGTATGTCGCCACGGTCGACACCCATGCCGCATCGTTCAAGCCCACGCGTGTCCTCTTCAAGACCTCCTTCAAGAAGGTCGGCGTGCACCGGATCACCGTGATCAACCAGGGAACAGCGGGCCATCCGACGGTCGCCGTCGATGCGTTCGCCATCCGTGGCGTCAACACGGCCGAGGCCGATCCGGTCCAGGGACCGCCCGCGCCGCCGGCGGACCCGACACCCGCCGACCCGACGCCGAAGCCGACGGCCGATCCGACTCCGACGCCGAAGCCGACCGCGGATCCGACCCCCACGCCGAAGCCGGCCGACACCCCGCCGCCCACGCCGACGCCGACACCGACACCGACACCCACGCCGGTGCCGACCCCGACACCCACGCCGAAGCCGACGCCGACCCCGACGCCGCGCGTCGTCATCCTCGACCCGCCGGCTGCCACACCCACGCCCACACCCACGCCGACGCCGACGCCTGCTCCGACGCCGACGCCCGCTCCCACGCCGGCGCCCACGCCGAGCCCGGTGCCGACGCCGGCACCCACGCCAAGCCCCGTCCCGACACCGGCTCCCACACCGGTGCCGACACCCGTCCCGACTCCGGTCGCGACGCCCACGCCGACGCCGACGCCGAAGCCCACACCGACCCCGACACCGGTGCCGACGCCCGTTCCGACGCCGGTCCCCACCCCAGTCCCGACCCCGGGATCGGGCACCTCGATGCCGACGTCTGACCTCCCCGGCTGGAAGCTGGTCTTCAACGACGACTTCAACACGCCGGTCGCCCTCGGCAGCTTCCCGAGCGCCGTGTCCAGCAAGTGGGGCGCCTACCCATCCGGGTGGACCGACACGAGCAAGCACGGTGTCTACTCACCCGAGATCGTGAGCATCAACAACTCGATGATGGACGTGTGGGTCCACACCGAGAACGGGATCCACAAGGTCGCTGCACCCGACGCCGAAGGTGCCCGGCGGCGACCAGACCTACGGCCGGTACGCGATCCGCTTCCGGGCGGACGCGGTCAAGGGCTACAAGGCGGCCTGGCTGCTCTGGCCGAAGTCCGGCACGTGGCCGCGCGACGGGGAGATCGACTTCCCGGAAGGCAACCTCGATCAGAAGATCTCGGCGTTCATGCATCGCCAGGGGGCGACCGCCGGTTCCGACCAGGATGCCTACAACACGCAGTCGACCTTCACCTCATGGCACACCGCCGTCATCGAATGGGGGCCGGGACAGACCCGCTTCCTCCTCGACGGCACGGTGATCGGCACGTCGACCAGCCGGATCCCGAACACGGCGATGCACTGGGTCATCCAGACCGAGACGGCGCTGGACGGGACGACGCCGGCCGACAGCGCTCAGGGCCACGTCCAGATCGACTGGGTCGCGGTCTGGTCGTACGCCCCCTAGCCCATCTGGCGGGTTCGACCGCCACCCACGGACACCGATACCGCGACGGCCGGACCTCCTGGTCCGGCCGTCGTCCTTGTCGAGCCCGTCCCGCGTCGCCGCGCGGGACGTCGGTCAGCGAATCTCGGGCGACGGGATCGGCACGATGAAGCGGCCGCCTCGTCGGACGTACTCGGCCTGCTGGCGGATGATCTCGTCGGCGAAGTTCCAGGCGAGGAGCAGGACGTAGTCGGGCTGCCGCTCGAGCAGCGCGCTCGGCGTCGACGATCGGCAGTCGGGCGCCGGGCGTCCAATGCCCCTGCTTGTGAGGATTCCGGTCGGCGACGAAGTCGATCGTGCGATGGTCGATCCCCGCGTAGTTCAGGAGCGTCGCGCCCTTCGCGGTGGCCCCGTAGGCCGCGACCGACCGGCCCTCGGCACGGAGGCCGCGCCAGGAGTCGCCGCAACGAGTCGGCGATCCCCTCGACGCGCGCGGCGAAGTCCGCGTACGCGCCCGATCGTCGTGAAGCCTCGCTCGCGCTCCTCGGCGAGATACGACCGGACGCGATCGGTCGGAGCCTCGACCGGGCTGATCCACCAGCGCAGCGTGCCACCGTGCAACTTCGGGAAGTAGTCGACGTCGTTGAGGAACAGGCCGTGGCGTCGCATCAGGGCGTCGACCGCACTGCACGAGAAGTAGCACCAGTGCTCGTGATAGATGGTGTCGAACTCGGCGTGGTCGACGAGGTCGCGCACGTACGGGTTTTCGACGGTGATGACGCCGTCGTCGGCGATCAGCTCGCGGAACCCTTCGACGAACCCGTTGAGGTCGGGCACGTGGGCCATGACGTTGTTGGCCACGATGACGTCGGCCGGACCGTACTCGCGACGCAGGTCGGCCGCCATCCCGGTGCCGAAGAACGTCTGCAGTGTCGGGATCCCGAGATCCCGCGCGGCCGCCGCCGGGCCCGCCGTCGGCTCGATCCCCAGGACGGGGACACCCCGTTCCATCGCGTGGCGCAGCAGATAGCCGTCGTTGCTCGCGACCTCGACGAGCAGCTTGCCCGGCCCGAGCCGGCCCGTCGCGATCAGCCCTTCGACGTGCTCGAGCGAGTGGGCCAGGAGGTCGTCGGAGTACGACGAGAAGTAGGGATACGCATCATCGAAGATCGCATCGGCCGGCAGCGCGTACGTGAGCTGCACGAGCGTGCAGGTCTCGCAGAACCCGACGGCGAGCGGGAACCGCGGCTCCTCGCGCGCAAGGTCGTCCTCGCCGAGCAGGGCGTTCGCGATCGGCGTGGCCCCCAGCGACAGGAACGGCCGCAGCTCGGGCGAGCCGCAGGAACGACAGGTCGCGACGCGAGCGCCCTCAGACATCCGAACCCGCGCCCCCCTGGACCGTCGCGACCTGGGGCGACGACACCCACCGGAGCTCCTCGTCGAGCCGGCCGGCTGCCTGGAGCTCGTTGATCCGGGCCAGCCGGGTGTAGCGCGGCCCGTTCAGATCCTCGATCGTGAGGCCGCGGAGGCGATAGGCGTCGGCGAGCTCGCGGATGCCGGCGTCGACGGTCCAGGTGGGCGCGGCCGACGGCACGCGCTCGTGCAGCTTGGAGAAATCGACGCGGTAGTCCCGGGCGTCCGAGCCGGCGCCATCCGCGAACGTCACCTCGCTCCCGGGGATCGCCGCCTGGACCAGCTCCGCCACGGTGCGGATCTGCAGGTTCGTGTCGTCCCGGCCGACGTTGAAGGCCTCGTCGTGGATCGTCTCGCGATCGACATCGAGCATCGCGATGAAGGCGTTGGCGATGTCGCGGACGTGGACCAGCGGCCGCCACTGACGCCCGTCGCTCTGCAGCCGCACCTGCCCGGTCGCATGGGCCCAGCCCGTCAGGTTGTTGATGACGATGTCGCCCCGGAGGCGCGACGACACGCCGAACGCGGTCGCGTTCCGCAGATACGTCGGCGAGAACGACCGGTCGGCGAGCTCGTGGATCGCCTGCTCCGCGAGGATCTTCGACTCGCCATAGGGCGTGACGGGATTGAAGGCCGCGTCCTCGTCGACCGGGGCGTCGCCCGCGGCACCGTACAGGCTGCACGACGACGAGAAGAGGAACCGCGTCACGCCGGCCGCCTTCGCGACGCGGGCGAGGTCGACCGAGGCGTGGGCGTTCACCGCGTAGGTGGAGGCCGGGTTCAGGTAGCCGATCGGGTCGTTCGAGATGGCCGCGAGGTGGATCACGGCGTCGATGCCGTCAAGGTCGGCGACGGTCGACGTCCCGGATGTCGCGCTCGATCGACGGGATGGCGCCCGGCGCGGGGCCGAAGTCGCACCCGACGTAGAACCCCGTGTCGAGGCCGACGGCTTCGTGGCCCGCCGCAACCAGCATCGGGACGAGCACGGCCCCGATATATCCCTCGTGTCCCGTCACGAGTACGCGCACGTCTGTCCCCCTGGCACGATGGCCCGTCGTCGATGGAACCGGCACACCTCGGCGCCGGTTGCCAACCATAGCGTCACGGGCCGATCCGGGGAATTGCCTTCGGTGTCACCGCGCACCGGGAAGCGCGTCAGCCTGCGGCGGGACCGCCTTCGGGCGGGGTGTCGCCGAACCACACGGCGAGCTGGTCGCGAAGATCCGCGAGCGCCGGCAGCCCGCGGTCGCGCTCGGAGAGGACCGTCGGCGCGATCGGCCACGGGATGGCCAGCTCCGGGTCATCCCAGGCCACGCCGACCTCGAGCGCCGGGGCGTACACCGCGTCGTGCTTGTAGCAGATGTCGGCCAGATCGGAGAGCACGAGGTAGCCGTGCGCACAGCCGGGCGGGACGAACAGCTCGTGGTGCTCCACGTCGTCAAGGAGCACGTGGTCCTGCACGAGGAACGTCGGCGACCACGGGCGAAGGTCGACGACGGCCTCGAAGACCGTGCCGCGGGCGCACCGGACGAGCTTGCCCTCCCGGAGCTCGCGACGGCAGTGGAGGCCGCGCAGTGTCCCCCGGCCGGATCGTGACTGGTTCTCCTGGACGAAGGATGCGGGATCGATCCCGGCGGTCCTGGCCGTGGCGGCGTCGAACGTGCGGACGAAGAAGCCACGCTCGTCGCGGATCGGCGCGGGCTCGATGTGCCACGACCCGAAGATGATGCCGGGGCGGATGACGGGCTCGGCCATGCCGATATGATGCCGGATGTGCCCCACGCCGACGCTTCCCTGACGACCGACGAACTGGCGGCGCTCGCCGCCCGGCTGTACCCCATCCGGCGGAGTCTCACGGGTCCAGGCGTACGCGAGACCCTTGGCGTGATCGGCGAGGTCATCCCGCTCGACGTCCACGAGGTCCCGACCGGGACCCCGGCCCTGGACTGGACCGTCCCGAGGGAGTGGATCCTGCGCGACGCCTGGGTCGAGGACCCGTCCGGCCGACGCGTCATCGATGTCGCCGACCATCCGCTGCATGTCGTCGGGTACAGCGTGCCGGTCGACCTCGAGGTCGACCTGGCCGAGCTCCGCGAACACCTCCATGGGATCCCGGAGCGGCCGGACTGGATCCCCTATCGGACGTCCTACTACCGTGAGACGTGGGGGTTCTGCGCCACCCAGCGGACGATCGACGCCCTGCCGGAGGGCCGGTATCGCGTCCGGATCGATGCCGACCTGATCGATGGCTCGCTGACCTACGGCGAGCTCGTGATCCCCGGCGCGAGTCCCGACGAAGTCGTGATCACCACGCACATCTGTCATCCGGCCATGGCCAATGACAACGCCTCGGGCATGACGGTGGCCACCGCGCTCGCCCACTGGCTTGCCACAGGATCGCGCCGCCTGACCTATCGGATCCTGTTCCTGCCGGGCACGATCGGCTCGCTGACCTGGCTCGGGCGCCACCGCGACGACCTCGGCCGGATCCGCCACGGCCTGACGCTCGCGGGGATCGGCGATCGCGGCGACCACACGTACAAGCAGACCGAGGCGGAGGGCGCGCCGATCGATCGGGCGGTCGCCCTGGCCCTGCGGGATGCCGGCGCGCCGTACCAGGTCCGGCCGTTCTCGCCGTGGGGGTATGACGAGCGACAGTTCAACTCCCCGGGGTTCCGGCTGCCGGTCGGGCTGCTGATGCGGACGCCGCACGGCACGTACCCCGAGTACCACACCTCCGCGGACGACCTCGGCTTCATCGACACGGACCAGCTCTCGGAGAGCGTCGCCGTGCTGCGGCAGGTCGTCGCGATCCTCGAGCGCGACCGGTCGGTCCGCAACCTGGAGCCGTTCGGCGAGCCACAGCTGGGTCGGCGAGGCCTGTACGGCATGGTCGGCGGCCGGAGCGGCGTGGCGCTGGACGAGCTGGCCATCCTGTGGGTCCTCAACCAGGGCGACGGACGGCATCGGCTCATCGATATCGCCGAGCGAAGCGACCTGCCGTTCGAACGCATCGCCGACGCGGCCGACGCCCTCGAGGCCGCCGGGTTGCTCGAGGCGACCTGGTGATCCGACCGGTGCCGCCGGTCACCACCGAAGGCCCGGCGGGTCCCGCTCGCACCAGGACCTTTGGCACACTGGGGCCGAAGGACGGCGCGGTCGCCGTCGGCCGATGGGGGAATCCGTGAAGGTCGTCCTGTTCTGCGGGGGTCAGGGGCTCCGCCTGCGCGAGTACAGCGAGGCGATCCCGAAGCCCATGGTGCCCATCGGGACGCGCCCGATCCTGTGGCACGTCATGCGCTACTACGCCCATTTCGGCCATCGCGACTTCGTGCTGTGCCTCGGGTATCGCGCCGAGGTGGTGAAGGATTACTTCCTCCGGTACAACGAGGCGATCTCGAACGACTTCGTCCTGACCGAGGGCGGCCGGTCCCTGGAGCTGCTCAGCACGGATATCGACGATTGGCGGATCACCTTCGCGGACACGGGACTGCTGGCCAACATCGGGCAGCGGCTGCGGGCCGTCCGCCGGCATCTCGGCGACGACGACATGTTCCTCGCCAACTACGGCGACACCCTCACCGACGCGCCGCTCGACGAGCTGATCGAGACGTTCCGCCAGTCCGACAAGGTCGCGGCGTTCCTGGCGATCCGACCGACCTACAGCTTCCACCTCGTCGACACGGAGCAGGACGGCACCGTCCGCGGGATCGAGCACGTCCAGGAATCGGGCACGAGGATCAACGGCGGCTACTTCATCTTCCGCCGCGAGATCTTCGACTACATCAACGACGGCGACGAGCTCGTGGAGGAGCCGTTCGTCCGACTCGTCGAGCAGCGAAAGCTGATGGCGTTCCGGTACGACGGGTTCTGGGCACCGATGGACACGCTCAAGGACAAGCAGGAACGCGACGCGGAATGGGACCAGGGCGACCCGCCGTGGGCGGTCTGGCGACGCGGGGACCAGGCGCCTTGATCCAACCGCTGGCATTGCCGGCCGCCCCGCTTCGTCTCCTGTGCATCGGCGCCCACCCGGACGACATCGAGATCGGGGCGGGCGGGACGATCGCACGGCTGGCCGGCGAAGGCCGTCTCGCCGAGGTCCATTGGCTCGTGCTCACCGGGTCAGATGCGCGAGCGGCGGAAGCGCGGGCGGGCGCGAAGGCCTTCCTCGAGGACGGCCCGGCGGCCAGCCTGACGCTGCATGCGTTCCGCGACGGCTTCCTCCCGACGCAGCAGGCGGAGGTCAAGCTCGCGTTCGAGGCCCTGAAGGGCACGATCGAGCCGGACCTCATCCTCACCCATCGTCGCGAGGACCTCCATCAGGACCATCGGCTCGTCGCCGAGCTGACGTGGAACACCTTCCGCGACCACCTGATCCTCGAGTACGAGATCGCCAAGTACGAGGGTGACCTCGGCTCGCCGAACGTCTACGTCGCCCTCCCCGACGGCGGCATCGAGGCGAAGGTCGAACGACTGCTCCGGGTCTTCGGAAGCCAGCACGGCCGCGATTGGTTCGAGCCCGAGGTCTTCCGTGGCCTGGCGCGGATCCGTGGCATGGAATGCCGGGCCCCGAGCGGATACGCCGAGGCATTCACGGGCCGCAAGATCCGGACTCTGATGGCGCCCGTCAAGCTCGGGGCCCTGCTCTGGAGCCAGTACACCGGCTGGAACGAGCTCCTCGAGGCCGCGCAGCGCGCCGACCGACTCGGCTACGACACGTTGTGGACGTGGGACCACGTCATGCCGGTCGTCGGCGACCCGGACGGACCGATCTTCGAAGGATGGTCGACGCTCGCCGCCTGGGCCCACGCGACCGACCGCATCCGCCTCGGGCTCATGGTCGGCGCCAACACGTTCCGACCGCCGGGCCTGACGGCGAAACTGGTCACGACCCTGGACCATATCTCGAACGGCCGGGCGATCCTCGGGATCGGCTCAGCCTGGTTCGAACCCGAGCATCTCGCCTTCGGGATCCCGTTCGGGTCCGGGGCGCCGGAGCGTCTCCGATGGCTCGCCGAGGCCCTGCCGGTCATCCGGTCGATGCTCGATGGACGTCCGGCGACCTCATCCGGCCCCCGCTACGCGGTCCAGGGAGCCCGCAATGACCCCGTGCCGGTCCAGGCGCATCTCCCGATCCTCATCGGTGGGGGCGGGGTCGACGTGACCCTCAAGCTCGTCGCCCGGTACGGCGATGCGAACAACATCGGCGGGGGCGTGGAGAACGTGCGTCGGAAGGACGAGATCCTCGTCCGGCACTGCGAAGCCATCGGCCGGGACCCGGCGGAGATCGAGCGCACGTCCGGCCTCGGCACCGTCGTCATCAGGGATTTGCGACGGGAGGCCGTCAAGGTCCAGCGCGAGATCTTCGAACGGCAAGGCCGCGCCGAGGTCTGGGCCGACCAGCCGGTCGGCACCCCCGAGGACGTCGCCGAGCGCATCCTCGCCTACATGGACATCGGGTATCGCCACCTGACCGCCGGGTTCCCTGGCCCGCACGACGAGGAGTCGATGGTCCGCCTCGCCGGTGAGGTCCGCGCGATGGTCGATCGAGCGGGCTAGCTACCGACCCCGGCGGTCCGATGGGCCGCCACCTGGGTGGCCGTCAGGACCTTCGCGTAGACCGCGACCTCGTCGAGGATCACGTTCCCGAACTTGGTGCCGTCGTTCCACCGGCCCATCCACAGGTTGGTGGTCGACGTCGCGAGCGTCCGGTCGGTCACCGTGCCCGTCACGTCGGCGCCGTCCTTGTAGAGCTTCACGGCCGAACCGTTCTTGGTGAAGACCACGTGATGCCACGTCGTCGTGTCCGTGGTCGTCCCGGTCTCCGCCACGATGATCCCGCCGCCGTTCTTGCTCACGGTCAGCTTGTTCGTGGTGCCGGAGATGTCGATCTGGTAGGCGTTCGGCCCGTCGTCGAGGAGGGCCTGCATGCCGGTCGCCGTCTTGCGCTTGAACCAGAACTCGATCGAGAGCGGGCCGTTCCCGAGTGCCGGGACCGACGATCCCGGCACGCCGACATAGCCACTCGTCCCGTCGAGCGACACCGCGCCGTTGGCATCGCCGGTGATCGCCCCGGCGACACCGCGCGTCAGCGTCCCGCCATACCAGCCGGTCCGGGTCCCGACGGCGTCCGTGGCGATGATCCCGGTCGTGTCACCAAGACGCCAGTACGCGGACGGGCCGTCGGCGATGACCGTGTCCTTGTACGAGGCGGTCGACCCGGACGACGCGTACGTGGCGGTGAACGTGGCAGCCGCCGCGGCGCTCACCTGGTGGCTGGCCGCGCCGGCGTCGGACCAGTTCGAGAACGTGTAGTTGGTCCCGGCAAGCGACTGCGGCGTCGGCGCGGTCACCGACACCACGCCGCCCTTGATCGCCGTGTGGTCGTAGGGGGTCGTATGCGACACGCCGGTCACGGTCACCGACAGCCCCGAGGGCACCGAGCGGAACGAGAGGACGACGGTCTTCGGGTCGAGACGGAGGGTGGTCGACGCGGACACATTGGCCGAATTGGTCGCGGTCAGCGTGAGCTCGAGCCATGACGGGTAGTCGTGATCCGGCGCGGCGAACGACCCGGTCGCGACACCGGCGAACGTCTGGAGCTGGTGGGTGTGGCAATTGGATGGGCAGTGCTGGAGGACGAGCTGCCAGGACAACCTGGTCGCGGGCTCGGTGACATCCTCGGTGTCGGTCGCGTGGCCGGTGAAGGAGATCTGGTCGCCGACCGCCCAGGTCGTCCCGGTCAGGGGCGTGTCGATGACGGGGACCGGCGGGTTGTTCGACGCGGTGCCCACGGAGATCTGGACGCTCGCGGTCGCGCTCGCACCACCGGTGTCCGTCACGCGCAGGCCGACCGTGACGATGCCGGCCGTCGTGTAGGTCCGGCTCGGGGTCGCGCTCGTCGAGTCGTTGTACTGGCCGTTGCCGTCGAGGTCCCACGCGTAGGTCAGGGCCGTGTTCTCCGGATCGGAGGACGTCGTGCCCGAGAAGGAGACCGCCAAGGGGGCCGTCCCGGATGTGGGGTTGGCGACGATCCGCGCCGTCGGCGGCTGATTGGTCGACGTGGACGTGATCCGGCGGATCGTCCCGCCGTCGAAGTCGACGTAGAAGATGTCGCCGCCCGGCCCGACCTCGAGCTTGACGGGATTGGCCGCCGGCGACGCGATCACGCGGATGTTCGCCGGGTCGGGCAGGCCGTTGGAGCCGGGCAGCATCGCCCAGATGCAGTCCCGGGAGTTGTCCGCGAAGAACAGGGCATTGCGGTACTCGGCCGGGTACGACGTCCCGGTGTAGAACGCGATCCCCGCGATCGCCGAGCTCCCGACCGCGCACCCGTCGCCGTTGAGGACGCTCGACGCGTGGTTGTACGTGAAGTACGGGGCCGTGACGGGGTTGGCGCTGTCGGCATAGAGGCTCGAGCAGATCGGTAGCGAGGCATAGCCCGGCTGCTGGCCGACCCCCTCGTAGCACGGCCATCCGAAGTTGCGCAGCGAGGTGGTCGACGTGATCCGGTCGATCTCCTCCCAGTCGCTCCATCCGACGTCGCCGACCCAGATCTCGCTGGTGCCCGGACGGAACGTGTATCGGAACGGGTTGCGCATGCCGTAAGCGATGATCCGGCGAGCATTCGCGTCGGTCGACGAGGCAAGGGGGTTCGTCGGCATCCCCGCGCCCGTGGCCGGGTCGATCCGGATGATCGAACCGTTCAACGCCACCGGGTCCGACGCGCCGCCGCCACTCCCGCCGGCGAGGCCGGCCTGGTAATGGGCGAGGGCCTTCGCGCCCGACAGGGCGGTCCCGTAGATCGCCACGTCGTCGAGCACGACGTTCGCGAAGGCCGTGCCGTCGTTCCACCGCCCCAGCCACAGGTTCGTCGTCGAGTTGGTGAGGGTGGCGTCGGTGCCCGGCGCGGTGACGTCCACGCCGTCTCGATAGATCTTGGTGGTGGCCCCGCTCTTGGTGATGACGAAGTGGTGGAACGTCGTGGTATCCGTCGTCGCCGTGGACTCCTTGGCCAGGATGGCACCGCCGTTCTTCGCCACGGTGAGCTTGCCGTCAGAGCCGGAGAAGGTGATCTGGTACGAGCCTGGCCCCCGATCAAGGATCGCCTGGTTGCCCGTCGTGCTCTTGCGCTTCACCCAGAACTCGACGCTGAACGGGCCGTTGGCGAGGTCGAGCGGGGTGTAGTCGGGCACGCCGACATAGCCCGACGTTCCGTCGAGCGACACCGCGCCGTCCGTGTCACCGACGATCGCGCCGGCGACGCCGCGCGTCGAGGTGCCGCCGTACCAGCCGGTCTGGGTCCCGATCTGGTCGTTGACGAGGATGCCCGTCGGCTCGCCGAGCCGCCAGTACACGAGCGGCGCGTCGGCCAGCACCGTCGACCGGTAGCTCAGCCCCGAGCCGCCGCTGGACGGCATGGTGCGCAGGTCCTGCGCGCGAAGGGCGCCGCCCTCATTGTTGGGGTCACCGCACGGGTTCTTCGGGGTCTGGCTGCCGCTGCTGCCCCCGAACTGCCCCCAGTCCGCGTTCGTGAAGCTCGCCCCGTCACCGCCGGAGACGTACAGCGCACCGTCGCTGCCGAACTGCATATCGCCGATGGAGTGGCTCGGGAACTGCTGGCACCAGTCGTTGATCAGCACGGTCTCCGAGCCGGTCATCACGTTGCCGGCGGCCTGGAGCCGCGAGACGCGGCTGCTGACCACGCAGCCGTCGGTGTTCGGTCCCGGCGGGTTCGGGCAGGCGTCGTTCCAGACGGGGGCCGTGCCGTTGATCGGCGCGTCGTAGGTATAGGCGACGTAGACGTACGGATCGGTCGGGAAATTCGGGGCGAGCACCATCCCGAGGAGCCCGCGGTCCCAGTAGTCATCGACCTTCGTCCGCAGATCCGCGAAGACGGTCGAGGTGGTCGCGGAGAGCGAGGCGAAGACCTTGATGAGCCCGCTCTTCTCGGCCACGAACACGCGTCCGTCGGAGGCGAACCGGACGTTGGTCGGGAAGGTGAGCCCGGAGATCGTGGTCGTCTCCGCCAGGCCGGTCGCGATGGACTGGGTCGAGAACGACCCGACCGTCGCGCGATGGGTGCCCACGGCCGCCCCGGCGTCCTCGCCCAGGAACGGGCGCGCGCTCGGGTCCGCCGCCGCGGCCGGCGAGACCGGCCCGACCGCGACCCCAAGCAGGGCCATCAGGACGACGGCCGTGGTGGCCGACCGTCCCATCCGTAGACGCCGCACGTGACCCTCCCCCGGCACCCTTCGACCCACGCATCCGCGGCGGAAGACGACCCGTTGGTGCTCGGGTCGCGAACCGACCCGGACCGCCGGTTTCCTGGGGATCCGCGCGCTGTGTGGTTGAGGTGGAGACTAGGCCGGTCCGGTGGGGTGCGTCAACCAGAATCCGGTGCACCCAGGCACCTGCCGCCCGGCCGGCCTCAGGGCGTGTAGGTGACGCTGACGGCCACGTAGTCGAGCTGGAACTGCTTCGTGGTCAGCGTCGAGGCGTCGACGATCCGGACCCGGAAGTTCGTGGTGCTCAGCTGGGCGGCCGTCCAGGTGCGGCCCCACGTGTCCGACGTCGAGCCGAACGTGTACGTGGTCTCCGCCGCGGCCGGGATCGCCACGCTCTTGAGGGACGTCCAGGTCGTCCCGCCGTCCCAGGAGAGCTGGGCGCAGAGGTTCGTCGTGCCGCTCGCATTGTTCAACGCGAGGTCGGCCCGGACCCGGATGCCGTTGATGGACGTCACGGTGCCGGGCAGCCCGAGGACGTACCCCCAGAACCGGTGTTGGTCCTTCGTCGTGTCGGGCGTCGCGCCGGTGCCGCACGACTGCGTCCCGCCGGTGCCGCTGTTCGCGTCGGTCGCGAACGACGAGTCGTCGACGCAGGCGCGGGCCGGGTTGCCCTCGTAGCCGTTGTTGTCGCCGGCACTCGTCGTCTGGGCCCCGTTCGAGACGCACGGTTGATACAGCGTCGTCCCGTCGACGGCAGTGACCGTGTTGCTGTCGACGCTCTCCCAGCTCTGGAACACCGCCCGCAGCCGATACCAGAACGTCCCGCTGCCGGGGTCGTCGACGGTCGTCGTCGTGGTCCGGCCGGCGATCGCCGCGACCAGGGTGTACGTCCCGCCCGAGCTCGTCGCCCGATACAGGTTGTAGCCCGTCGCATAGGTGTCCGACGTCGCGGTCCAGCTCAGCGTGATCGAGGCGCCGCCCGCGGCGGTGAGCGTCGTCGGCGGCTGGAGGGTGTCCGACCCGACCGAGCCGGTGGACGTGGCGGCGTCGGTGTAGCGAGCCAGGGACCATGGCGCGGGAACGCCGATGACCAGGAGGGCCAGGACGAGCGGCACCGAGCGTCGGAGCATCGGTCAGGCGACCGGGTCGGGCGTCCGGCCGTCGTCGGCCCACGCCACGCCGGCGTCGGACCCTTCGGCCTCGGCGGGGTCCCGATCGAGTGCCCACGAGCCCACCAGCAGGACGATCCCAAGCGCGATGACGAACAGGATCCCGCTCGGGATCGACAGGAGCGCGACAAGGAAGCCCGCGTACGGGATGACGAGGACCTCGCGGCCGAGGACGGCGGTCGCCGGGGTGATCGACGGATCGGGCGCGTCGTTGGCGTCGCCCTTCGTCTCCAGCCACGGCTGGCCGTCCCGTGCGGCGATGCGGATGATCCGATGCGTGAAGACCGCCCGCTGCGGTCCGCTGCGCAGGCTGACCACGTCGCCGACCGCGAGCTCGCCCGCGGCGACCGGCCTGACGACCACGGCGGCGCCGAGCGGGATCGTCGGCTCCATCGAACCGCCGGCGACCACGAACGTGGAAGCGCCGAAGAGCGGCACGACGCGGCCGAGGACCACGCCGAACAGCGCGACCACGACGACACCGATCAGCGCGAGGTCAAGCGCGCGTCGCAGCCAGGTGGTCCCCCGTCGTTGCCGATCCATGGTTGGCATCTCCATGCTGCGACGGACCGCCACCCCGGGTGGGGCGACGGCGTCCACCGGCACGAATCGGGTTACGGGTTGTTGGCGGTCTGCTCGGCGTCGAACGTGAACGTCACGGCCGACGTGAGGCCCTGGAGCGTGTTCCCGCTGGTGAGCGGGAGGCTCACCCGGAAGCAGAGGACCTCGTTGCTCGCCGCCGCCAGCGTCCGGTCGCCGGCCTGGGCGCCCTGGGTGTTGCTGCCGATCGCGGCGCCGCTGAGCGCCGTGGCCGCCAGGACGGTCGTGCCGTCGAACGCGGCGCAACTGGTGCCCTGCGTCTTCACGGTCAGCTGGAGGGCCGCGCCGAGCGCGGTGGTCGCGGTCGTCGACATCGCGTAGCGGAGCGGCGCGGTGCCGGCGTTGGCGATCGTCATCGTGGCCGTGTTCGCGTCGCCGGGCATCATCGCCGCGACGTTGAACGCGACGGCCGGGCTCGATGTGATGTCGATGGTCCCGCTGGCGAACGACCCCGTCGACGCGGCGGTGTCGGTGAAGATCGCCAGGGAGAAAGCCCCGGCGCCCAGCCCGACCACGGTCAGGCCAAGCAGGGCAGCGAGGATCGGGCGGCGGTGGATGCGACGTTGCGCGCTCGGCATCCGGGTGAGGAGGTTGGACTCCTGCACGGGGTGAACCCCTTTCGCTATGCAGCGGCCGGGCATGGCCGCGTTGTCCCCCCGGATCCCACAGGCGTGGAGACCCCGACGCTCTGTGCCTCCGGGATGGCATCGCGATCCGGTGAAGTGGCGTCTGGTGCATTCAAGCCGCCGCCGGTGCGTCGCCGCCACGGGACCGATGGGTCAGTGCGGGCGGTACCTTCGTCCGCCGCGCTCAGTCGGGTGGTGCCGCCCGCCCGCTCTCGGCCAGCCGCTCGTCGTAGCGCCGGTCGCGCCACGCCAATGCGGCCTTGAGCCCGTCGCGCCGCACGATCTCGTCCCACTCGCGCTGTTCGGGGGTGTCGGCCGCGTTGATGATCGCGCCGAGGTCCAGGCCGGCCTCGACCGCCATCCGGAACCCGGCCGCGTCCATCGCGCGGTTCAACATCATCTTCGTGGGACCCATGACCTCGGGCGGGGTCCGCGCGAGCCGGTCCGCCAGGGCGTCGACCTCCGCCGCCAGCCGGTCGGCCGGGACGACCCGGTTGATGAGCCCGATCCGTTCGGCCTCGACCGCGTCGATGAGGTCGCCGGTCAGCAGCAGCTCCCGGGTCTTCTTCTGGCCGATCAGGTACGGCATGAGGAGGGTGACCGGCGCCGAGCCATACCGGATCTCCGGTTCGCCGAGCTTGGTCCCCTCAGCGGCGACCACGAGGTCGCAGGCCATGGCGATCTCGAGGCCCCCCGCGAGCGCGTACCCGTGCACCTGGGCGATGACCGGCTTCGCGAGATCGAGGATCCGCAGCGTCGCCGCGACGTCGGCCGCAAGGAGCTCGCGCCAGCGGACCGGTCCCTCGATCCCGCCGTCGACCTCCTCGGCGAGGTCGTAGCCCGCCGAGAACGCCCGCCCGGCGCCCTCCAGCACCACCACCCGCACGCTCGGGTCCGCGGCCGCCGCGTCCAGGGCCGCGACGAGCGCTTCGACGAGCGGGCCCGAGAGCGCATTCAGCTTGGCCGGACGGTTCAGGGTCAGGCGGACGCCCCACGGCGTCGACGTCGTCAGGACGAGGGCCGTCCCGTCGTCAGGTGCCGGCATCCCGTCCCTCCTCGAGCACGACCAGGGCGTCGACGGCGATCGCGCCGGTCGCCGACGCGATGACCGGATTGAGGTCGACCTCGAGCACGTCCGGTCGATCGGCACCGAGCCGGCCCAGGGCGACGAGCATCGCCGCGACCGCGGACCGGTCCACCGGCGGGCGTCCTCGGACGCCGTCGAGCAGCGCGCGGCCGCGCAGGTCGTCGAGCATCGCCATCGCCGCTCGAGGGGTGACCGGGGCCAGGCGGATCGCGACGTCGTCGAGGACCTCGGCGAGGATGCCGCCCAGGCCGACGAGGACCGCGGGTCCGAACTGCGGGTCGCGCTGGAGCCCGACGATCAGCTCCACCCCCGGGTCCGCCATCGGCTCCACGAGCAGGCCTCGGACCTCGAGCCCGGACACCCGGGCCGCGTCGAGCATCCGCTCGGCCGCCGTGCGGACCGCCTCGTCGCCGACGAGCCCCAGGGCCACGCCGCCGACCTCGGTCTTGTGCCACACGCCCGCGGCATCGAGCTTGATCGCCACGGCGCCGCCGATCCCGCGGGCCGCATCGACCGCCTCCCCGGCGTCGGCCGCCGGCACGGGACGGACGACCTCGATCCCGGCCGCCCCGAGGAACGCGAGGCTCTCGCGTTCCGCGAGCGGACGCCCATGGCCCGCCGGTCTCGGCATGGGCTCGCGGTCCGCGCCGTACGACGTGCGGTCCGCGGCCAGCGCCGGCCAACCGCCCCGCCAGGGTCCCACGGCGTGGCGGTGGTCCCGCCGGGTGGTCCAGCGGGCGGTCTTGGCGATCGCCGTGAACGCTTCGACGCCACCGCGCAGCAACGGCGCGCCGCCGCCCTTCGTGTCCAGCAGCGCCTTCGTCTCGGCCGGTGGCTCGCCCGACGTCAGGGAGACGTAGACGGGCAGGATCGAGGGGCGGTCGGCGGTGGCCTCGAGCAGCTGGAAGGACACGTCGTTCGCCGTCCCCACCTCGGAGGGCAGTGACCGGTAGGGGAAGTCGTGCACGATCGCGAGCACGTCGTAGGCCCCGGAGGCCGCCATCGCCTCGAAGGCGGCCCCGTAGGCGACGGCCGGGTCGTCGGCGCCCCACGGATCGAGGGGGTTGCCGACGTAGCCCATCGTGGGCAGAGCGGCCAGGATCGCGGCGCGCGCGGCGTCGGGGATCGGCGGAAGGTCCACGCCGGTCTGCGGCACCTGGTCGGCGATGAGCGAGGCCTCCCCGGTCGACACCGTCACGACCCCGGTCCGCCCGCGCCCGACGGAGCGCCCGGTCCGCCGCATCCCCTCGACGAGCTCGGCCGTCTCGAGCAGCTCGTCGAGGTCGGCACAGCGGATGACGCCGGCCGCGTCGAGCGCCGCGTCGGTGATCCGGGCCTCCCCGGCGAGCGAGCCGGAGTGCGCGACGGCGGCCTGCTGCGCCTGGGGGCTGCGGCCGACCTTGACCGCCATGATCGGCTTGCCCAGCTCGAGGGCGCGGTCCGCGAGCGCGAGGAACCGCTCGGGCCGCTTGAAGCCCTCGACGAAGAGGATGACCGAGGTGGTCTCCGGGTCGTCGAGGCAGAACGCGAGGTAGTCGCAGACGTCGAGGACCACCTCGGAGCCGCACGAGATGATCCGGCTGAACCCGACGCGCGAGCCCGAGTGGACGTACGCGTCGGTGACCGAACCCGATTGCGCGATCCCGGCGACGCCGCCGCGCGGCAGGTACGGCGAGACGTCGCCGATGTACGTCGCGGCGTTCGCCACGAGGTCGATGACGCCCATGCAGTTCGGTCCGAGGAGCGCGATCCCGTGCTCCCGCGCGATGCGGGCCACCTCGGCCTGCATGGCCGCCGCAGCCGGACCGCCTTCCACGACCCCACCGCCCGGGATGATCACCGCGGGCACGCCCGCCGCCGCCGCCGCCTCGGTCACGGACGCCGCCCGCAGCGGATTGAGGGCGACGACGGCGATGTCCGGCCGCTCGGGCAGCGCCTCGAGGCTCGGGTAGCACGGCTGACCGTGCAGCTCGTCGTACTTGGGGTTGACGAAGTGGCAGCGCGTCGCGCTGCCCATGGTCCGCAGGTTGTCGCGGACGGTCTCGGCGATCCAGCTCCGCGGCGAGGCGCCGACCACCGCGACCGACCGCGGCGCGAAGAGCGGGCGGAGGTCGATCTCGCCGGTGGCGCGCACCGCGGCCGGGTCGGTCATCCGACCACCCGGCCGACGCCGCGCTTCTCGAGGGCGCGGGCGACGATCAGCCGCTGGATCTCCGAGGTCCCCTCCCAGATCCGGTCGACGCGCAGCTCGCGGAAGAACCGCTCCGCCGGGTACTCGCGCATGTAGCCGCGGCCCCCGAAGACCTGGACGACGCGGTCGGCGCATCGGAATGCCGCCTCCGAGGCGAACAGCTTGGCGAGCGAGGCCTTCGCGTGGACCACCTTCGGGTCGGCGCCGGTATCGGCCAGCCAGGCGCACTCGCGGGTGAGCAGGCGCGCCGCGGACGCGTCGGCGGCGGAGTCGGCCAGCGGGAACGACACGCCCTGGAAGTCGTAGATCCGCTCACCGAACTGGATCCGCTCCGTCGCCCACTCGACGGCGAGCGTGAGGAGGCGCTCCATCGCGCCGCTGCAGCGCGCGCCGATGTGGATGCGCTCCTCGACGAACCACTCGTTCGTGAGCTCGTCCGCGCGGCCGACGCCGCCGAGCACGGCGCTCGCCGGGACGCGCACGCCGGACAGCACGAACTGGGGATGCCGGTCCGCGAAGGTGTGCATGTAGTCGGGGTCGTGGTTGACCCGGACGCCGGGAACGTCGTAGTCGACGAGGAACAGCGTGGGCAGGCGGCGGTCGCCGTCGACGACGTTGGCCTGGAAGATCATGAAGTCCGTGTCGTCCGGGCCCGTCACGAACCACTTCTCGCCATCGAGGATGTAATCGCCGGTGGCGGTGTCGCGGACCGCCGTCGCACGGATCGCGCGCGCGTCGGAGCCGGCCCCGTCCTCCGTGACCGCGTAGCTGCCGGAGCGCTCGCCGCGCATCGATGGGTCGAAGTACCGGCGTTTCTGCTCCGCATCGCCGTGGACGAGCACGTTGTACGGGCCCGGGATGTACGACCACAGGCCGCCGGTCACCTGGCCGAGCTGCTCGTGGACGAGCACCTGCTCGAAGACCGACCAGCCCTGGCCGCCGAGTCCCACGGGGAAGTTGCCCCCGTGCAGCCGGGCCTCGATGGCGGCCCGACGGATCGGGTCACCCCAATCGCGCGGCACCTTGCCGCCGGCACGCTCGAACTCCTGCTCCTTCGGCTGGAGCACGTCGTGAACGAACGCGCGCGCTCGCGCCTGGAGCTCGAGCTGGGCGTCGGTGAGCGTCAGGTCCATGGGCGCCAGTCTGGCGTACGCGGCGGGCGGCTCACGGGTCCCGTCGCGGGCCTCGGGACGTCAACCCGGCTGGGCGAGCACCATGATCCGGATCTCGGTCATGTCCTCCATCGCCCAGCGCAGCCCCTCGCGGCCGAGCCCGGAGTCCTTGACCCCGCCGTAGGGCATGTGGTCGATGCGGTAGGTCGGGATGTCGTTGACGATGACCCCGCCCACCTCGAGCTCGCCGAACGCCCGCCAGGCGCCCGCCAGGTCGTTGGTGAAGACGCCCGTCTGCAGCCCGAACATGCTGTCGTTGACCTTGGCGATGGCCTCGTCCATGGTCCGGAACGGGGCGGCCACCACGAGCGGGGCGAAGGCCTCGTTCGAGCAGACCTGGGCCGTCGTCGGGACGCCGGTCAGGACCGTCGGCGGGAAGAACGTGCCGTCGGCCGTGCCACCCGCGAGGAGCGTGCCGCCCAGGGCGACCGCCTCGTCGACCCAGCGCTGGGTCCGCGCCGCCGCGGCGCCATCGACCATCGGCCCGACGTCGGTCGCCGGGTCGAGCGGGTCACCGAGCTTGAGCGACTTCACGCCCTCGACGAAGCGGGACATGAACGCGTCCCAGACATCCTCGTGGATGAACGCCCGCTGCACGCTGATGCAGACCTGGCCGGCATACGCGAAGCCGCCGATCAGGATCCGCTTGACGGCCCACTCGAGGTCCGCGCTCTTGTCGACGATGACGCCGGCGTTGCCGCCGAGCTCGAGGACGACCTTCTTCTTGCCGGCGCGCTCCTTCATGCGCCAGCCGACGCTCGGGCTGCCGGTGAACGTCAGGAGCTTGAAGCGCTCGTCCGCGACCATCCGGTCGCCGAGCTCGCGGGTCATCGGCAGGATCGAGACCGACCCGGCCGGCGCGCCCGCCGCCTCGACGATCTCGGCGACGGCCAGCATCACCAGCGGGTCCTTGGACGGCGGCTTGAGCACGATCGGATTGCCCGTCGCGATCGCCGGCGCGAGCTTGTGCGCGGCGAGGTTCAGCGGGAAGTTGAACGGGCTGATCGCGGCGATCGGGCCGATCGGGAACCGGCGCGTGATCCCGACGCGGTCCTTCGACGACGGCATGAGGTCGAGCGGGATGAGCTCGCCGGTCATCCGCTCGGCCTCCTCGGCGCCGAGGCGGAAGGTCAGCGTGGCGCGGTCGACCTCGACGAGCGCGTCGCGGATCGGCTTGCCGGCCTCGAGCGCGATGAGCCGGCCGAGCTCCTCGCGACGGTCCTTGATCCCCGCGCTGATCTCGCGCAGGATCCGCCCGCGCTCGTAGGCCGGCAGGTGACGCGTGACCTCGAAGGCGGCCACGGCCGCCTCGACGGCCGCCTCGTACTGGGCCTCGCTGGCATGGAACGTCGACCCGGCCGGGGTCGTGGGGTCCGCCGGATTGGCGACGACGAGCGGCTCGTCGGACTCGACCCAGCGGCCGGCCAGGAAGATGGGATGGGGCTTGGTGCCGGCGACGATGGCCATCGGGAGGGGCTCCTGGGGCAAGCGGGTTGCGGTACCGTCGCATCGTACAACCCGGACCCACGGACCCGACGCTCAGGAGGCCGCCAGATGGGCAACGGCACCGACCTGCGAGACGCGCTGCGCGTCCGACCCGGCTCCCGCATCCACCTCGAGAAGCTCGACCCCGCCGCTACCCACGGGCGCGACAAGGCCTCGGCGGCCGAGGCGACCGCGAAGCAGCTCGTGCGGCTCGGCGAGCTGCAGGACCGGTTCTGGGCCGAGGCGAAGCACTCGGTGCTCGTGGTCCTCCAGGGCATCGATGCCGCCGGCAAGGACGGGACGATCAACAAGGTGATGGAGGCCTTCAACCCGCAGGGGTGCCCGGTCACCAGCTTCAAGGTCCCGAGCAGCGACGAGCTGGCCCACGACTACCTGTGGCGGGTGCACAAGGCGGTCCCGCGCAAGGGCGAGATCGGGATCTTCAACCGCTCGCACTACGAGGATGTCCTGATCGTCCGGGTCCACGACCTCGTGCCCAAGCGTGTGTGGTCCAAGCGGTTCCACCAGATCAACGAGTTCGAGCGCACCCTCGCCGAGAACGGCACCACCATCGTGAAGTTCTTCCTGTCGATCTCGAAGGACGAGCAGCGCGAGCGGTTCCAGGCGCGCTACGACGACCCCACGAAGCGCTGGAAGTTCTCGATGGCCGACCTGTCCGAGCGCGAGCGGTGGGACGACTACCAGGTCGCCTTCGACGACGCGATCTCGAAGACCTCGACCGACTGGGCACCGTGGTACGTCATCCCGGCCGAACCGCAAGTGGTTCCGCAACCTCGCGGTCGCGACGATCCTCGCCGACACGATGGCCGGGCTCCGTCCCGCGTACCCGGCGGTCGCGGCGGACGTCCCCGCGGATCCTCGAGATCACCTAGGCGCGGGCGCCCGCGGCGGGACCAGCGTCCCCAGGGTCTCCGCCGTCGCCCGTTCGAACCCGCCCATCGCATCGGGCTCGAGACCTCGCACGGCGCGTTCCCAGGCGGCCGCCTTGGCGATCGGCGCCAGCCGGATGGCGCGGTCGGCGACCTCCGCCAGGGCTCGGGACGGGAGCCGGTCCGTCCACGCCTCGAGGTACGCGTCGCGCAAGCGGACGATCCCCGGCGCCGCGGTCGTCGTCCCGGTCCGGCGGGCGATGGAGGCCAGCGTCTGCGCGAGCGTCTGGAACGGGTGCGCCAGGGTCGCATCGCCCCAGTCGAAGAGGCGGAACCCGGCCCCGTCGACCAGCACGTTCCCGCCGTGCAGGTCGCCGTGGTCGATCGAGTCGGGGATCCCTGCGGCGGCGAGATCCGCCGCCGCGGCCTCCGCCATCCCGAGCCGCGACCGCAGCCGTCGGCGCGTCGCCGCCGCGCCGGCCCGCGCCCAGGGGGCCTCGTCGTCGAGCAGGCTCGCGAGGATCGTCGGCAGGCGGGCGGGTCGGGCATCCGGGATCCCGGTCGTGGCGAGGCTCGCGGCCCATGGCTCGGCGGCACGCTGCATCGCGGCGTAGCCCCGGAGCACACGCTCCCACGCCCCGAGGTCGCGGTCCCCGGACCCGTCCGGTCCACGAGCACGGAGGGTCGGCCCGCCATCGTCGAAGAGCAGCCAGGCGCGACCGTGGTCGGCGGCCAGCGGGTAGAGCACGTGCGCCACCCCGTGCTCGGCCAAGGCGGCGAGCAGGGGGCCTTCGTAGGCCGGTCCGGGACCCGTCGCCTTCGACCAGGCCACGCCGCGGTCGGTCGGGATCCGAAAGGCGGTCGACCATGGCGTCAGGTGGGGCTGGTCCACCGTCCCGGCCACGTGCCGGCCGGCGGCGGCGAGCTCGGCCTCGGCCCAGGCCAGGTGTCCGGCTCGCCACGCTGGGTCGGTCCAGGTCGCCGTCCCGGTGGGGATGCCGCCGTCCGCCATGCGAGGGCTGCCGCCTACTTCGACTTGCCGCCGCCGAAGAGCGTCCCGAACACGCCGCGGATGATGTCCTGACCGAGGCGCGAGGAGACCACCTTCCCCCCGGTGCGGATGGCCGTGTCGATGGTCTTCTGCTGGGCCTTCGCGGCCTCGCGCTGCGCCTTGACCTCGGCCTGCTGCTGGCGCGTGCGCCTCGCGGGCGGCCTTGGCCTGCGCGGCCTCGATGGCCTTCTGCTGGCGGGCCAGCTCGCGTTCCTGCTGCGCCGGGGTCATCGTGTTCATCCCGGCCGCCGTGGTCGGGTCCACGCCGGCTCGCACCGCCGCGTCCGTGGCGGCCTGTCTCGCGGCGGCGATCTTCGCCGTGATCCGCTCGTACGCACTGTCCCGGTCGATGGTCTGGCCGTATTTCGCCTGGAGCGGGCTCATCGCGATGTGGCCGCGGAAGACGACCTCCTCGACGGGCGCCATCAACGAGTCCGGCGGCAGCAGCCGGGTCGCCGCGAGCGGGGTCGGGACGCCCTTGGGCGAGAGGACCGTGACCAGCGCCTCGCCCGTCCCGAGCGAGGTGATCGTCTTCTCCACGTCGTAGAAGTCCGTCATCGGGAACGTGCGCGCGGTCTTGCGGAGCGCGTCGGCATCGACGGGGGTGAAGACGCGAAGCGCGTGCTGGATGCGGTTGCCCAGCTGGGCCAGGACCGGCGACGGCACGTCGGTGGGCGTCTGCGTGACGAAGTACACCCCCACGCCCTTCGAGCGGATGAGCCGAGCGGTCCGCTCGATCTGGTCGAGCAGCGCCTGCGACGCATCGTCGAAGAGCAGGTGCGCCTCGTCGAAGAAGAAGCACAGCTTGGGCTTCGGGAGGTCGCCTGCCTCGGGGAGGTTCTCGTACAGCTGCGCCAGCATCCACAGCATGAACGTGGAGAACAGCGCCGGCTTGTCCATGACGTCCGACAGCTCCAGGACGCTGATGATCCCGGCCCCTTCGGGCGTCGACCGCATCAGGTCCGCGACCTCGAACTCGGGCTCGCCGAAGAAGACGTCCGCGCCCTGCTGCTCCAGCACGACGATCGACCGCTGGAGCACGCCGACCGAGGCCGGCGACATCCCGCCGTAGTCGGCGAGGTTCGCCTTCCCGTCGTCCGACGCGAGGTACTTGAGGGTCGCGGTCAGGTCCTTGAGGTCGAGCAGCGGGAGGTCGTTGTCGTCGCAGTACTTGAAGATCAGCGCGAGGATGCTGGTCTGCGTGTCGTTGAGCCCCAGGACCTTGCCGAGCAGCAGCGGTCCGAACGAGTGGACCGTGGCCCGCACCTGCGACCCGAGCTTGCCCGAGAGCGAGAGGAACTCGACCGGGTGTCCGGCGGCCTGGAAGGTCCATGCCATGGACGCCGCCCGCTCGACGACCTTCGGGTTCGCGGCATCCCCCGGCGCGGCCAGACCCGTCAGGTCGCCCTTGATATCGGCCACGAACACCGGCACGCCGGCCTGGGACAGCTGACCGGCGAGGAGCTGGAGCGTCTTGGTCTTGCCGGTCCCGGTCGCGCCGGCGATCAGGCCGTGGCGGTTCATCATCGAGAGCGCGACGGCCACGCGGGTGTCGTTGAACAACTCGCCGTCGCGCATCGCGCTGCCGATGGTCAGGCTCGGTTCCGTGAGCGAGTAGCCGGCCGTCATGGCGTCGCGGAACGCCTGGTCCATGGGTCCCTCCGGGAGCGCGAACGGGTCGTTCAGGGGAGGTCGCAAGCGTATCATCGGGCCGAACGCGTGCCATGTCGGTGACGGTCAGGGAGGACGGACGTTGGGAAGCATCGATGATGTCGAGGGCATCGGCCCCACGTATGCCGGGAAGCTCGCCGCGGCGGGAGTGAAGACCACGGACGACCTGCTCGCCGCCGGCGCCAAGCCGTCGGGCCGCACCTCGCTCGCAGGATCCACGGGCATCGACCAGGCGCTCATCCTCGAGTGGGTGAACCACGCCGACCTCATGCGTATCAAGGGCGTCGGCTCGGAGTACTCCGACCTGCTCGAGGCCGCCGGCGTCGACTCACCGGCCGAGCTCGCGCAGCGCAATGCCGCGAACCTGGCGATCACGTTCCAGGAGGTCGTCGCCGCCCGACCGGGCATCGTCCGACGCGTCCCGAGCGAGAGCGAGGTCGCCGGCTGGATCGATCAGTCGAAGGGCCTCGACAAGGTCGTCGAGCACTGATCGCTCGGCACGGGAGGTCCTGCCGATGGGTGGGTTCCGCGAGTTCCTGACCAAGAGCAACGCCCTGGCCCTGGCCATCGGCGTGATCATCGGCGCGGCGCTCGGCAGCGTGGTCAACACGCTCGTCAACAGCGTGATCATGCCGCCGATCGGCTACGTGCTGGGCGGCGTGGACTTCGCCTCCATGAAGACGGTCCTCGGGCACGACAGCAAGGGCGCCGAGATCTCGATCGGCTGGGGACTGCTGATCAACTCACTGATCGTCTTCGTCATCGTGATGCTGGTCGCGTACGTGCTCAGCAAGATGTTCATCAAGGAGGGCCCTCCGCCCGGTCCGTCCCCGGAGGAGACCCTGCTGACCGAGATCCGCGACGAGTTGCGCAAGCGACCCGCCTGACCGGCCCGACGAACCCGATCGCGCGACCATGGCCCGCCGGCGACGGCGGGCCATCGCGATTCAGGGCGGCGCGCCACGCCTCGGGATCTCGACTCGGGCAAGGAGGGTGGTCCGCCGGTCCGACATCGTCCGATTGGTCGAGACGAGCTCGACGGCCTCCGGGCTGAACCCGGCATGACGGACGCGCCGGACCCGCTGGACGGCGTCGAAGAGCTCGCGGGACGGGGGCCGCGTGAACCGGATGAGGTTCGCCCAGAGCAGACGGCCGGCGACGATGCCGCCGATCCCGCCGCGGCCGGCGACCGCCCATCGACGCGCAAGTTCTCGCCGGGCACCCCGGAGATCGAGGTCGACCTCGTCGAGTGCCGCGAAGACCGAGGTATCACCCACCCCGATCCGGACCACCTTCAGGGACCCGCCGACGAGCCTCGGCGCGACCGCCAGCAGGTCCGAGATCGCCACGGCCGTCGTCTGCCCGTCGGGTACGTGGATGGGACCACAGACCGTGACGTGGATCGTCCGAGCCGGGCACACGTACTGTCCGGGCTGCGCCTGGGCGATCGTCTCGGCCACCGCCTCGAGCCGGGTCGCAAGGCCTGCCGGCAACCGGATGACGCTCGTGGCGAACGAGGCCGGCGCGTCCGGGTCGGCACCGTCCGGGTCCAGGCGATCTCGCCGGAGGCCGAGGCCGGTGCGTCGACGCACCATCCAGTCGGCATCGATGACGGCGGTCGTCAGCGACGTCACGCGGGTCGGCGACTCACGCGTCCCGCGCGCAGGGGTACGAGCCGAGGACCCGCCACATCGTCGTGACGGCCCCGAGGTCCTCGAGCGCCGCCGCTGTCTCCGGCCGCGCGACGTCCGCATCGAGGTCCACCCAGAACACGTACTCCCAGGCTCGCTCGCGGCTGGGCCGCGACTCGAGCTTGTGCATGTTCAGCTCGTGGGCGGCGAAGACTCGCAGGACCGCGAGGAGCGTTCCCGGCTCGTTGCGGACCGCGACCACGAGGGTCGTCCGGTGCGCCGGTCCGGCGCCGATGACGGACGGTGGCGGTTCCCCGGCTCGGGCGAGGACCACGAAGCGGGTCCGGTTGCCCGGCAGGTCGCCGATCCCGTCGGCGAGCACCTCGAGACCGAAGAGGCCGGCCGCGCGGGGCGAGAGCACCGCCGCCGCGCCGCGCTCACCGCGATCCGCGATGGACTTGCCCGCACCGGCGGTGTTGTAGGTCGACAGCAGTTGCCACGGTCGCGACCGCAGGAACGTCTCGGCCTGGCCAAGGGCCTGGATGTGCGAGTAGACCCGCTCGACATCCTCGATGCGCTGGCCTGGCAGCGCCGCCAGGCACAGGCTCACCGGGACCACGACCTCGCCGACGATGATCAGCTCGTACTCGATCAACAGGTCGTAGTTCTCGCGGACCGTCCCGTTGATGACGTTCTCGATCGGCACGACACCCGTCGCGGCCTCGCCGCTCGCCACGGCGTCGAACACGGCCCTGAAGCTGCCCAGCGGCGTCCGCGGCACGTCCCCGAAGGCCGCCAGCACGGCATCCTCGGCAAAGGCGCCGGGTTCCCCGGCGTAGGCCACGATCGTCGGTTCGCGCATCGTGCCGATGAGTCTATCCGGGCGGGACCGCGGGTCGGCCCCGAGGACCGCTAGCGCTCGAACCAGGCCGTGGTGTCGTGCTGGCCTTCGTCCTCGTCGATGGCGGCGCGCCGTTCCCGCGCGACGCCGGCCGGGACCGGTGACCCCGGCCGCGCCTCCGAGCCCGTGGCGGCCGCGGCTTCCGGGGCGCCGGCCCACTGCGTCTCGGCGAGCATCGCGTTGAGGGCGTTGAGGTAGGCCTCGACGGACGCGGCGATGATGTTGTCGCTCCTGGCCTCGCCCGTGTACTCGCCCGCGCCGCGGGCCCCGCCGACGTCCGGCGGTGCGACACGGACGGTCACGGCGCCTTCCGTGTCGGTCCCCTCGCCGAGCGCATGGATGTCGTAGGCGAGCAATCGCGGGTGGCCGGCCAGGATCTCCGACAGCGCCCGGTCGACCGCGAGGTAGAGCGCGTCGATGGCCCCGGTCCCGTCGGCCGAGGCCCGCCACTGGTGGTCGCCGGCCTCGATGACCACGGCGCCGCGGCTGCGGGCGTTGCTGCCGGACGTGACCGTCCAGCGAGTCAGACGGATCGTGGGGGACGAGTCGTCGGGCATCCGGGCTACCTCCGAGGCGTCGCGGTCGGGTGGACGGCCGCGGACCGCGGTTCCGACGGCCGCGCGGTGGTGAAGTGGCGCTCGTCGCGCCGCCGAAGCTCGGCTCCGGACTTCCAGATGGCGTACTCGATCGAGTCCGCGAGCGCCGCGGCCGAGGCCGCGATGATGTTCGTGTCGCTGCCCATCGTCGACCAGGTCCGGGCACCGTCCTGCGAGTCGATGATCACCCGGGTGCGGGCGGCCGTCGCGGCGCCGCCATCGATGATGCGGACCTTGTAGTCGACAAGGTGGACGTCGTCGAGGCCGGGGTAGAACGCCCCCAGCGCCTTGCGCAGGGCGGCGTCCAGGGCGTTGACCGGGCCGTTCCCGTCGGCGGCGGTGTGCAGGACCTCGCCGTCGACCTCGACCTTGACGGTCGCCTCCGCGAGGAGCTCGCGGCCATCCCGCTGCTCGACGAGACACGTGTAGTCGACGATCCGGAACGGCGCGGCGTAGTCGGTCGCGTGGCGGCGGATGAGCAGCTCGAACGAGGCCTCGGCGCCCTCGAAGGCGAGCCCTTCCGACTCGAGCTGCTTGATGAGCGTCGAGAGCTCGCGCGGGTCCACGACGCCCTCGAGCTCGTGGCCGAGCTGCTGCGCCCGGATCGAGGTGTTGGCCCGCCCGCCGAGCTCCGACACGACCAGGCGGCCGGCATTCCCGACCGAGCCCGGATCGACGTGCTGGTAGCTCCGCTCGACCTTCGCCACGGCCGCGCCGTGCACGCCGCCCTTGTGCGCGAAGGCGGACCGCCCGACGTACGGCTGGTAATCGGAAGGATTGACGTTCGCGATCTCCGCGACCGAGCGCGAGAGGTCCGTCAGACCGGCAAGGTCGCCACCGCCCGCCGGCACGAGACCGTGGCTCGTCTTGAGCGCGAGGTTCGCGAGGATGCTGACCATGTTCGCGTTCCCGCAGCGCTCACCGTAGCCGTTGATCGTGGCCTGGACGTGCCGGATCCCGGACGCCACGGCGGCCATCGAGTTCGCGACCGCCAGCTCCGCGTCGTTATGCGTGTGGATGCCCCAGGTCACGGTCGGGGCGTCCGGCTCCCCCTCCAGGGTGCCGCGGACGTCGCCGATGATCGCCACGAGCTCGTCGGTCAACGTGCCGCCGTTCGTGTCGCACAGGACGAGCGTCCTGGCCCCGGCCTGGCGGGCCATCCGCAGGGTCGAGAGGGCGTACTCGCGGTCCGCCTTGTAGCCGTCGAAGAAGTGCTCGGCGTCGTAGACGGCCTCGCGCCCCCGGTCCACGACGAAGCCGACCGAGTCCGCGATCATGTCGAGGTTCTCCGTCGGCGTCGCGCCGAGGACCTCGATGACGTGCAGCAGCCACGACTTCCCGAAGATCGTGACGACCGGCGTCTCGGCCGCGACGAGCTCGCGCAGGTTCGGGTCGTCCGCCGGGGCGTTGGCGCGGTGCCGCGTGGACCCGAAGGCCGCGAGCTTGGCGCGCTCCCAGCGCATCGTCCGGGCCGCCGCGAAGAACTCGATGTCCTTGGGGTTCGAGCCGGGCCAGCCGCCCTCGATGAACGGCATCCCGAACTCGTCGAGCATGCGGGCCACGCGCAGCTTGTCGGCGAGCGAGAGCGTGATGTTCTCGCCCTGCGTGCCGTCGCGCAGCGTCGTGTCGTAGAGGATGACCGGCTGGTCGCTCATGCCGGCACCGCGGCGCCGAGGGCCTCGACGACCGCGGTCGCGAAGGCCGTCGTCCCGACGACGACGAACCCGTCCTGGAGGTTCGCCGGATCCGCCAGGTCGCCCGTCCGCCAGCCGGCATCGAGCGCGCCCGCCACGGCCGCTTCGACGGCCGACGCCGCGTCGTCGCGGCCGAGCGACATCCGCAGCAGCATCGCGGCCGACAGGATGGTGCCGATGGGATTGGCCTTGTCCTGCCCGGCGATATCCGGCGCGGATCCGTGGATCGGCTCGTAGAGGCCGAACGTGCCGTGGGCCGTCCGACGCGTGCCGAGCGACGCGGACGGGAGCATCCCGAGGCTGCCGGCGAGGACCGCCGCCTCGTCGGAGAGGATGTCCCCGAACAGGTTCTCGGTCACGATCACGTCGAAGTCCGAGGGATGCCGCACGAGCAGCATCGCGCACGAATCCACGAGCTGGTGGTTGAGCGTGACGGCCGGGAAGTCGGCCGCGACCTCGTCGGCGATGGTCCGCCACAGCCGTGAGGTCGCCAGGACGTTCGCCTTGTCCACCGACGTGACGCGCCCTCGACGGGCGGACGCCAGCTCGAAGGCGAGCTTGACGATCCGGCGCACCTCGGCCTCGGCGTACGGCAGGGTGTCGAGCGCCGAACGCTCCCCCACCGGGCCGGACGCCTCGCGCCGTTCGCCGAAGTAGATCCCGCCGGTCAGCTCGCGGACGATGAGCAGGTCGACGCCGTCGAGCAGCTCGGGCCGGAGGGGCGACGAGGCCACCAGCGCCGGGTGGACGCTGACCGGTCGCAGGTTGGCGTACAGGCCGAGCCCGCCGCGGAGCGCGAACAGCGCCTGCTCGGGGCGGACGGCCGCACCCGGGTCGGACCACTTCGGGCCGCCGACGGCGCCCAGGAGGATCGCGTCGGCCTCGCCGCACGCGGTCACGTCCTCGGGGCGGATCGCGACGCCGTACGCGTCGATCGCGATGCCCCCGACGAGGTACTCCGGCCAGGAGACGTGGAACCCGAAGGCCGCGCCCGCCGCGTCGACGACCCGCCGCGCGGCATCCACCACCTCGGGGCCGACACCGTCGCCCGGGATGACGGCGACGCGGTAGGTCCGGCTCGCGGTCACGGCAGCCCCTCTTCGCTGCGCGGGGCCACGAACGCGACCTTGACGCCGTTGATCTCGGCGCCGTGGAGCTTGTTGACCGCCACGAGATAGGCGTCGAGCGACGCCTCGATGATGTTCGTGGATAACCCGTGCCCGGACACGACGAGCGCGCCCGGACCCTCGTCCGAGGACCGCCGGCAGCGCACGAGCACCTGGCCCTGGGCATCCTCGCCGGCCGACACGGCCTTGATCTCGTACTCGGCAAGCGTCGGGTGCCAGCCGAGGATCGGCTGGAGGGCCTCGTCGACCGCGCCGAAGAGCGCGTTGACCGGTCCGTTCCCGGTGGTCTCGGCCGTCCGCTCGGCGCCTTCGACGGTGAGGGTGACCGTGCCGGTGGCGTTCCCGCCATGCGACGATGTCACGCTCCAGCCCACGAGCGCGACACTCGCGGGGACTTCGGCCGCCCGCTGCTCCATGAGGGCCATGAGGTCGGCGTCGGTGACTTCCTTCTTCGCGTCGGCGAGGGCCACGGCCTGGCGATACATCTCGTCGAGGGCCTCGCCCTCGAGCTCGTAGCCGAGCTCCTTGAGCTTGCCCTGAAGGCCACGCCGCCCCGACAGCTTGCCGATCGTCAGCTGGCTGCCCGAGAGCCCGACCGACTGCGGGGTCATGATCTCGTAGGTCAGCGGGTTCTTGATGACGCCGTCCTGGTGGATCCCCGACTCGTGCGCGAACGCGTTGCTGCCGACGATCGCCTTGTTCGGCTGGACCGTGAACCCGGTCAGGTAGCTCACGAGGCGACTCGCCGCGGTGATCTGCTCGGTCGCGATCCCGGAACCGCCTTGCTCGAACTGCGTCGGGCGGGTCCGGAGCGCCATGACCACTTCCTCGAGGGACGCGTTCCCGGCTCGCTCGCCGAGGCCGTTGATGGTCACCTCGACCTGGCGCGCACCCGCCTGGACCGCCGCGAGCGTGTTGGCCGTCGCGAGACCCAGGTCGTTGTGGCAATGCACGCTGACGGTCGCCTGGTCGCCCACGAGGTCGACGACCCGCTTGGTGAGCGTCCCGAACTCGGCGGGGATGGCATACCCGACCGTGTCGGGGATGTTCACGGTGGACGCCCCGGCCTCCACGACGGCCTCGTAGATCTGCAGCAGGTAGTCGATGTCGGTGCGCGAGGCGTCCTCGGCGCTGAACTCGATCTCGGCGTCGCGGCCCAACTGCTCGCGGCCGTAGCGCACCCAGCGGACGGCCTCGGCGAGGGCCGTCTCGCGGTCGATGCGGAGCTTGTGCTTGAGGTGGATGTCGGACGTCGCGATGAAGACGTGGAGGTGCGGACGCTCCGCGACCTTGATGGCCTCGATCGCGCGCTGCGGGTCGCCGTCCTTGCAGCGGGCGAGTGCCGCGACGGCGATCCCGCCCCGTGTCTCCTGGGCGATCCGCCGGACCGCCTCGAAGTCGCCGGGCGAGGCGGCCGGGAACCCGGCCTCGATGACGTCGACCTTCAGCCGCACGAGCTGGCGGGCGACCTCGAGCTTCTCGGCCGCGGTCAGCCCGGCGCCGGGCGCCTGCTCCCCGTCGCGCAGGGTGGTATCGAAGATGCGGATGCTTCCCGCGGGCACGAACGGTCCCGCGGGCCGGGGTACGGCGGCGCTCATCGCGACGCGCCGGGCGTCGTGGCGGCGGCCTGGGCCTGACCGGCCTGGACCTCGACCGGATCGAGGAACGGCATCTGGCCGCGGAGGCGTCCGCCGACGCGCTCGATGAGGTGGTCGTGGTCCGCCTGACGCAGCCGTTCGAATTCCGCGCGACCCGACTCGTTCTCGGCGATCCAGCGATCGGCGAACGTCCCGTCCTGGATCTCGCGGAGGACCTGCTGCATCGTCTCGCGGACGTGGCCGTCGATGATCCGGGGCCCGCTGACGTAGTCGCCGTACTCCGCGGTATCGCTGACGCTGAAGCGCATGAAGTTGAGCCCGCCGCGGTACATCAGATCGACGATGAGCTTGAGCTCGTGCATCGTCTCGAAGTACGCGAGCTCCGGCTGGTAGCCGGCCTCGACGAGCGTCTCGAACGCCATCTTCACGAGGGCCGCCGTGCCGCCGCACAGGACCGCCTGCTCGCCGAACAGGTCGGTCTCGGTCTCCTCGGCGAACGTGGTCTCGAGGACGCCGGCGCGCGTGGACCCGATCGCCCGCGCATAGGCCAGGGTCCGTGCCCGGGCCGTGCCCGACGCGTCGTTCTGGACCGCGAACAGTGCCGGGACGCCGCCGCCGGCCCGGTACACGCTGCGGAGCAGGTGCCCAGGGCCCTTGGGGGCCACCATGCCGACGTCGACGATGGCCGGCGGATCGATGCGCCCGAACCGGATGTTGAACCCGTGGGCGAACATGAGGAGCTGTCCCGGTCGCAGGCTCGGCGCGATCTCCTCGTCGTAGACCGCCTTCTGGGCGGTGTCGGGGACGAGGATCATGATCACGTCCGCCGCCTTCACCGCGTCCGCGACGTCCATGACCTTCAGGCCGGCGTCGGCGGCCAGGGCCCGGCTCTTCGACCCGGATGCGAGCCCGACGACGACGTCGACACCGGACTCGTGCAGGTTCAGCGCGTGCGCGTGGCCCTGCGACCCATAGCCGATGATCGCGACCGTCTGGCCGGCGAGCGCCGACGGGTCCGCGTCATCGTCGTAGTACATCGTGGCGGTCATCGCTTGAGTGCCTCCTCGATCGATCCCGAACCCCGGGCCATGACGACCGCGCCGGTACGGACGGATTCCTTGATGCCATACGTGCGGACCAGCGAGATGAACGTGTCGATCTCACCCTCCGAGCCGGTGACCTCGACGACCACCGAGCCGTCGGCCACGTCGAGGACACGCCCGCGCGACAGTTCGACGAGCCGGAGCACCTCGGCCCGGTTCGACTCGGTCGCGCGGATCTTCACGAGCGCGAGCTCGTGCTCGACGGTGGGCTCCGAGGTGACGTCCTGCACCTTGAGGACGTCGATCAGCCGGTAGAGCTGCTTGGCGGCCTGCTCGACGGCCACGTCATCGCCATGGAGCGTGATCGTCATGCGGCTCACATCGGGCTGGTCGGTATGGCTGACGGCCAGCGAGTCGATGTTGAAGTTGCGGGCGCGCATGAGGCTCGCGACGCGGTTGAGCACGCCGGGCTTGTTCAACACGATGGCGATCAGCACGTGCCGGCGGTGCTCGCCGCCGCCCGGCAGGGCCCGCGGCGGCGGTGCGGCGTGGGCTGGGCCAGCCGTGCCGGCCTCGGTGCCGGGCAGCTGCCCGTTCGAGTTCGCGTCGGCGGTCATTCGTCCGGACCGTCCCACTTCTCGATCAGGTCGGACAGGCCCTTGCCGGCCGGCATCATCGGGAAGACGTTCTGCTCCTCGGCGATCTCGAACCAGATGAGCGCCGGACCGTCGACGGCCTGCGCCGCCGCGATCGCCGCGTCCACCTCGTCGGGCGTCCGCGCGCGGAACGCCGGGATCCCGTACGCGTCCGCGAGCTTCGCGAAGTCCGGGCCGGGCAGGTTCGATGAGTGGTAGTTGCCCGCGTAGATGATCTCCTGCCACTGGCGGATCATCCCGAGCTTCTTGTTGTCGAGCAGGGCGATCTTCACCGGGATGTGGTCCGCGACCAGGGTCATCAGCTCCTGCGAGGTCATCTGGAACCCGCCGTCGCCGGTGATCGCCCAGGTCTCGCGATCGGGGCGTCCGAGGGCCGCGCCCATCGCCGCCGGGACGCTGAAGCCCATGGTGCCGAGCCCGCCGGAGCTGACATGGCTGTTCGGGTGGCGGAAGCCGGTGTACCGGGCGAGCCACATCTGGTTCTGGCCGACATCGGCGACGTAGGTCGCGTCGTGGTTCGTCAGCTCGCCGATGCGCTCCACCACGTAGTCGGCGGAGAGCAGGCCGTCGCGCCAGGCACCGGATCCGTGCCAGCTGGAGGCCACCGAATCGGTCTTCCACTCGGCCAGCTGCTCGAAGTAGCCGGCGCGCGTCGCCGGGTCGACGGCCGGGGACAGCCGGAGCAGCTCCGCGAGGACGCGCCTGGCATCGCCGACGATCGGCACCTCGACCGCGACGTTCTTCCCGATCTCGGCCGGGTCGATGTCCGCGTGGATGATCCGCGCGTAGGGTGCGTACGTCCGGACGTTGCCGGTCACCCGGTCGTCGAAGCGCATCCCGATCGCGATCAGCAGGTCGGCGGTCTGGATCGCGCGGTTCACGTGCTTCCAGCCGTGCATCCCCATGTAGCCGTAGGCCAGGGGGTGCGTCTCGTCGATCGCCCCGATCCCGAGCAGCGTCCACGCGACGGGGATCTGGGCCTTCTCGGCGAACGCCTTGAGCTCGTCCCAGGCCTCGGCATGGAGGACGCCGTGACCGGCGAGGATCACCGGTCGCTGGGCCTTCGCGATCTCCGCGGCGGCGAGCTTCAACTGGCGAGGGTGGCCGTCGACGTTGGGGCGGAACCCGGGCAGCCCGGCGACGACCTCCGCCTCGGTCGGGTGCTGCGGCCCGCGTCTCCTGCTGGAGCGCGTCCTTGGTGATGTCGATGTGGACCGGTCCCGGGACGCCCGGTCCGCGCGATGTGGAAGGCCTCGGCGACGACCCGCGGCAGGTCGTCGGCGTCGCGGACCAGGTAGTTGTGCTTGGTCATCGGCAGGGTGATGCCGTTGATGTCGATCTCCTGGAACGCGTCCTTGCCGATGAGGACGCCGGGGACGTTGCCGGTGATCGCGACCATCGGGATCGAGTCCAGCAGGGCGGTCCCGATCCCCGTGACGAGGTTCGTCGCGCCGGGTCCCGACGTGCCCATGCAGACCCCGACCCGGCCGGTCACCCGCGCGTACCCGTCGGCCGCGTGCGCACCGCCCTGCTCATGGCGCACGAGGATGTGGCGCAATTCCGGATAGTCGCCGAGGACGTCGTACAGCGGGAGGATGACGCCGCCCGGGTAGCTGAAGAAGACGTCCACGCCCTGGTTGAGCAGCGCCTCGCACAGGACGTCCGCCCCGATGCGGGTCCGCTTGAGGTCGCGGCCGTCGTGGAGCATCTCCTTGCGGGCCTTCTCGACCGCGGCCGCCTCGGCCGTCCCGTCGCCGGGCACGTGGCTGCGCCGGGCCGGGCCGGGACTGGGCGGTTTCGCCGTATCGGTCTTCGTCGTCATCGGGGTCCCCTACAGCTGACTGGTCGAGATCGGCTGGAAATACGAAGACCCTCGCCTCCCGGCGAGGGTCCCTTCGGTCTTCGGTGGTGTCGGGCGCTACTGGCGCTCGTCCCTCCGCGTCCCTTGGTCCCGCCGGGAGCCGGTAATGAGGCCAAGAAGGCCATCAAGCCCCAGAAGCGAGCGAAGAAGAGCGAGGGGGGATACGTCGGCGAGGCCGGCCGGTTCGATGGGCATGTGGACGCGTCGTCCGTCCGACGTCACCACGATGGCGACGCGGCGGCGATCCTGCCGATCGAAATGGCCCAAGGTGGCCTCCTGATGACGCCTCATCCCCGCCTGAACGGGCGATGTGGGGCGCAGTCTACGAGGCGAGGGGCCATCGCGCAACTGCCAGATCATGTCGGCATGGTCCGCAGGCGCTCGATGAGCCAGTCGGCGCCCTTCGCGAGCGCCGTCAGATCGAGCGATTCGGTCGACGGGCGGTCCGTCGGACGGCCCAGCAGGTAGCCCTGGCCGGCGCCGATCCCGAGCGACCGGACGACGTCGAGCTGCTGCGGCGTCTCGATGCCCTCGGCGATGACCAGCGCGCCCCAGCGGTCGGCCAGGTCGCGCAGCGTCTTGAGGATCTCGAGCGAGGTCTCGCGGACGGCGCCGCCCTGGACGAGCGAGAGGTCGATCTTGACGATGTCGAATCGGAGCTGGCTCAGGAGGCGCAGGCCGGCGTTCCCCGCGCCGACGTCGTCGGCGGCGAGCCGGATGCCGGCGACCCGACACGACTCCACGGCCTGGCGCAACCGGTCCAGATCCTCGACGGCCTCGCGCTCGGTCAACTCGAGCACGATGTTGCGGGGGTCCAGCCCGTGGCGGACGATCATCCGCAGCAGGGCGTGGACGCTGAAGTCGTCGCGTTCGAGCGTTCGCGGCGAGAGGTTGACGGTCAGGGACCCTGGAAGGCGCAGGCGCGCGGCGGTCTCCATCACGGTGTTGAGGCAGGCGATGTCCAGCTCACCGGTGCGCCCGGTGGCCTCGGCCGCCTCGAAGAGCGCGCCGGGGTCGGCGAACCCGCTGTCCGGCAGCGGTCGGACGAGGCCCTCGTACCCGCGCGGTGCGCCGGTCGAGAGGTCGTAGATGGGCTGGAAGACCGCGCGGATCGCGCCGGTGGCGGCGACCTGGGCCACGGCGGCGGACAGCTCGGCCGGCGGGCGTTCCGCGGCCGGTCCGTCGTGGCGGGCCGGGTCGTAGATCGTCACGCAGGTCCGGCCGTGGCGCTTGCTCCAGTACAACGCGGCATCGGCCTGCCGATACAGGGCCTCGCGATCGCGCGCCGGCGCCGGTCCGGCGCTGATCCCGGCCGAGAACGAGATCGTGTGCTCGAAGCCGCGACCGGACTCGCCGTCGAGACAGGCAGCGAGCAACCGGCGGACCATCACCTGTGCCTGGTCGACGTCCGTGTCCGGGAGGATCAGGGCGAACTCGTCGCCGCCGACGCGGAACGCCCGGTCCGAGCGCCGGACGAACGAGGCGATGGTCGTGGCCGCCTGGCGCAGCACCTGGTCGCCCGCGGCATGGCCGCTCGAGTCGTTGATCCGCTTGAAGTCGTCGAGGTCGACGATCGCCAGCGCCACGGACCGGCCGGAGCGGGTGGCGAGCGACCACTGCCGCTCGACCTCCTCCTGGAACGCCCGGTGGTTCCCGAGCCCGGTCAGGGTGTCGCGCAGGGCCTCGGCTCGGGCGCGGTCGTACGCGTCCTCGAGGATGCGCCGGGCCTCCTCCAGACGCTCGGCGGGCTCGAGGACCCGGCGCGCGAGCCAGACGGTCAGGAGGCCGAGGACGAAGGAGAGCGCGAGGATCGCCAGGGTCGGGACGGCGATCGAGGCGCCGTGGCCGGACGTGAACGCGTAGATGAACGGCGCCGCGATCAGGATCGGGATCGCGAACATCGTGACGAGGGCAAGGAACAGCCGCAATCGGACGAGTCGAAGATTCGTGGACTCGCCGAGGAAGCTGCCGGAGCGCTCCTGATCGTCGCGGATGAGCCGTGGCCTCCCTTGGTGGGAGGTTGGTTATAGTCCGTTGGGGTCCTCACCGGGAATGTGCCCTTGGTACCGCACCTCATAGGACCTCCGGTGTTGCGACCGGTCCACGAGGCGTCGGATCGCGGTGAGCGGGCGGCTCGGACCGAGCCGATGTCGCGAGCGCGCCCACGCCGGCGCGTGAGTGCCTGAGGCGAGCGCCGAGCCGCCCGATCACCGCCCCTGCGACCTTCCGGGGAGGGCTGGTACGCTGCGTCGCATGACCGAACCGCGCACCATCGTCGCCAAGATCTGGGACGACCACGTCGTCACGCAGGACCCGGGGGCACCCGCCGTCCTGGCCGTGGACCTGCATCTCGTCCACGAAGTCACGAGCCCCCAGGCGTTCTCCGGGCTCCGCGCCCGCGGCCTCCGGGTCCGCCACCCCGGCCAGACCGTGGCCACCGCGGACCACTCGATCCCGACGACGCCGCGGAGCCTGCCGATCCTCGACGCGATGGCCGCCGCGCAGATCACGCAGCTCGAGACGAACTGCGCCGAGTTCGGCATCCCGCTCCACGGGATCGGCTCGCCGAGCCAGGGCATCGTCCACGTCATCGGCCCGCAGCTCGGCCTCACCCAGCCAGGCATGACGATCGTGTGCGGCGACTCGCACACCAGCACGCACGGGGCGTTCGGCGCGTTGGCCTTCGGGATCGGCACCAGCGAGGTCGAGATGGTCCTCGCGACCCAGACGCTGCTGCAGCGCGACCCGAAGACCTACGAGGTGCGGGTCGACGGCCGGCTGGCGCCCGGGGTCAGCAGCAAGGACATCATCCTCGCCCTGATCGCCCGGATCGGCGTCGGCGGCGGCACGGGCCATGTCTTCGAATACCGCGGCGAGGCCATCCGGGCCCTGACGATGGAACAGCGGATGACCATCTGCAACATGAGCATCGAGGGCGGCGCGCGCGCCGGGCTGATCGCCCCGGACGACACCACGTTCGAGTACGTCCACGGCCGCGAGCACGCCCCGAAAGGCGCGGACTGGGACGCGGCGGTCACCCGCTGGCGGACGCTCCCGACCGACGACGGCGCCACGTTCGACAAGACGATCACGATCGATGCGAACGCTCTCGAGCCCATGATCACCTACGGGACCAACCCCGGCATGGGGATCCCGATCACGTCCCGCGTCCCGTCTCCCGAGGACGAGCCGGACGCCCAGTCGAAGCGGGCACTCGAGCACGCCCTCGCCTACATGGACCTGCGCCCGGGGCAGCCGATCATCGGCCAGAAGGTCGACGTGGTCTTCGTCGGGTCGTGCACGAACGGGCGTATCTCGGACCTGCGCCTCGCGGCCGCCGCGCTCGAGGGTCGGCACATCGCCGACGGGGTCCGCCTGATGGTGACGCCCGGCAGCGACGAGGTGAAGCGCGAGGCCGAGGCCGAGGGCCTCTCGGAGATCTTCAAGGCCGCGGGCGCCGACTGGCGCGAGTCGGGGTGCTCGATGTGCATCGCGATGAACGGCGACCAGCTGACGCCGGGGCAGTACGCCGTGAGCACGAGCAACCGCAACTTCGAGGGTCGGCAGGGCAAGGGTGGCCGGACGTTCCTGGCGTCGCCGCTCACCGCGGCGGCGAGCGCGATCAGCGGCGTCGTCACCGATCCGCGGACGCTGCCCGGCATCGAGCACCTCGCCGCCGTGGGAGGGCGCTGACCGATGGCGGAGCCGTTCACGATGTTCACGAGCAAGGTCGTGCCGCTCGACGCCGAGAACGTCGACACGGACCAGGTCGTCCCCGCTCGCTATCTCAAGGTGACCGACAAGGAGGGCCTCGCCGATGCCCTCTTCCGCGACTGGCGATTCGATGAGGACGGAGCGCTGAAGGACCCGCCGTTCATCCTCGACCAGCCCGGGATGGCCGGCCGCCGCATCCTGCTCGTGGGGGACAACTTCGGCGCCGGGTCGTCGCGGGAGCACGCGCCATGGGCCCTGACCGCGTGGGGCATCCGCGCGATCCTCTCGACGGGCTTCGCCGACATCTTCTCGAGCAACAGCCTCAAGAACGGGCTGCTGCCCATCGTCGTCCCCCCGGACGTGCATCAGCGACTGTGGTCGTTGATCGAGGCGGACCCGGACGCCCAGCTCACCATCGACCTGGCCGAGGAAGGCGTGCTGCTTCCGGACGGGTCCACGATCGACTTCACGATCGATCCCTTCGCGAAGCACATGCTGCTCGCGGGCACGGACGAGCTCGGCTACCTCCTCTCGAAGGCCGCGGAGCTCGAGACGTGGGAAGCGGCACATCCGTCACGCGTGGATACCCTCGCCGGGGCGCGCTGACGGAACCCGCCGACGAGGCGCATCGTCTCGCGGCCATGCAGACCCTTCGCCGCCTCACCGGCCTCCTGTCCGTCGTCGTCCTCGCCGCAGCCTGCTCGGGAGGGGCCGCGTCCGCGCCGCCGACCGCGGTCCCGTCGCCCGACCCGAACACGCCGGTGACGAACGTCCCGGGTGACAGCGGTAGGTGATGATGGCGCCCCGGTGGACGGCAGCGGTCTCGTCGTGCCGAAGCCCGGACAGCTCGACGTCCATGCCATCCCGATGACCGGCATCTCGGCCACGGTCGACGGCCGGCACGTCGTGGTCACGACCGCCTGGACCAGTGGCGTGGAGCCGTGCAACGTGCTCGACAGCATCGTCGTCGCGCGCGGTGACCACGCGTTCACGCTCACCATCCGCGAGGGCCACGGCCCCGAGAAGGTGGCCTGCATCGAGATCGCCCAGCTCAAGCAGGCGAAGGTCGACCTCGGCGACCTCGACCCCGGCACCTACACGATCGCCGACAGCGAGTCCGGCGCGACGCCGATCGAGGTCGTCGTCCCCTGACCCTCGGGCGCCCGCCGGCGCCGGATCGCGACGACCTGTGCGACGATCGACGTCGTGAATCCGCTCGATCTGATCGCGATCCTGCTCATCGTCATCGGGGCGGTGCTGGGATTCCGGTCGGGGGCGTTGCCGCAGATCGGCGGGCTCGCCGGCGCGATCGGCGGGGCCGCGCTCGTCGTGCTCGTCGCCCTGCCGCTCGCCACGGACCAACTCGGCGCGATCGACCCCGGGCTCCGGCCGTTCGTGGTGCTCGGCGGCCTGCTGATCGTGGTGGCCCTCGGCGAGTCGGTCGGCTCCACGTTCGGTCGACGGATCGCGACGTCCCTCGGGACGGGCGTCCTCAGCGCCGCGGACCGGGTCGCGGGCGCGTTCGTCGGCATCGCCCAGGGCCTGCTCATCATCTGGCTCGTCGGCGGCCTCCTGGCACTCGCACCGGTCCTGCGGCTGACCGAGGCCGCGCAGACCTCGAAGGCGATCCGGGCCCTCAACGCGGTCCTGCCGGCGCCGGGCGACTTCGCGATGGGCCTCGGCCGGATGCTCGACTCGACCGGCCTGCCCGCCGTCTTCGTCGGGTTCGAGCCGCTGCCGCAGGCCCCGGTCGACCTGCCCGGCGACCCGATCGTGCAGCGGCTTGCGAAGGCCGCGCTCTCGAGCACGGTCAAGGTCTCGGCGGGCGCCTGCGGTTTCACCTCCGTCGGGACCGGCTTCGCGATCGCCGGCGACTACGTGGTCACGAACGCGCACGTGGTGGCGGGGGCGGGACGCGGGGACACGAAGGTCCGCGATGCGAACGACGACCTGCATGACGCGGTGACCGTGCTGTTCGACCCGTCGCTCGACGTCGCCGTCCTGCACGTGCCCGGCCTGGGCGCGAATGCCCTGCGATTCACCACTCGGGACCCGGGTCGCGGCGCGATCGGCGCCACCATCGGGTACCCGGGTGGCGGGAACGTGCAGGTGCTGCCGGCCGCGGTGGCGGGGGAGTACCCGGCCGTCGGCCGGGACATCTACGACCAGGACCGCGTCAGCCGCCAGATCCTCGAGCTCCACGCGGCGATCGACCGCGGCGACAGCGGCGGACCGTTCGTGCTCGTGGACGGGACCGTGGGAGGCGTGGTGTTCGCGGAGGCGCGGACGGACGACTCGGTGGGCTATGCGCTCTCGCCGACCGCCGTCTCCACCCGGGTCAGCCCGGCCCTCGGACGCACGTCGGCCGTCGACACCGGGGACTGCATCCGCTGACCCGGAGGGTCACTCCTCGGGCGACCCCGTCGTTCGGATCCGCTTCGCGAGGGCGAGCATGACCTCGCCCTGGATCTCGGGGTGGGCGCTCAGCAGCGACTTGAACTCCCGGGTCCCCATGACGAGCAGTCGCGTCGGGGTCGTCGCCGTCGCGGTCGCCGTGCGGTGCCCGTGGTCGACCAGGGCGATCTCGCCGAGGAACTCGTTGGCCCCCATGGTGCGCAGCGTCGCGCCGCCGGCCGTGATCTCGACGGATCCGTCGAGGATGACGAAGAACTCGCTGCCGGGGGTGTCCTCGCGCATCAGGACGTAGCCCGCGGGGACGTCGACCTCGTCGCAGAGCTGGCCGACCTCCGTGAGCTGCTTCTGGTCGAGGCCCGAGAGCAGCGGCACCTTCGCCAGCACGGCGAGCTTCTGGTCCATGGTCGGTCCTCTCCTCCGTTGCCTACCCGATGGTCGCAGCAGCATACGCAATGGCGTCGGCGTCGCAAGCGGCCTCGCGAGCCGGATCCGGGTCTCGGGACACTACACTTGACGCCCCGCAGCCCTCGAAGGAAACCCTCGATGCCCGAGTCCACGCACCCCTACGACCGCCCGAGCGACCCCGCCAAGCGCCACTCGGCCGCACTCACCGACGGCCCGGACCGGGCCGCGGCCCGGGCGATGCTCAAGGCGATCGGCTTCACGGACGACGACCTGGCCAAGCCCCTCGTCGGCGTCGCGACGACGTGGATCGAGACGATGCCGTGCAACTACAACCAGCGGCGACTGGCCGAGCACGTGAAGGACGGGATCCGGGCGGCGGGTGGCACGCCGATGGAGTTCAACACGGTCTCGGTCAGCGACGGCGTCTCGATGGGCACCGAGGGCATGAAGGCCTCGCTGATCAGCCGCGAGGTCGTCGCCGACTCGATCGAGCTCGTCGTGCGCGGCCACCTCCTGGACGGGGTCGTCTGCCTCGTCGGCTGCGACAAGACGCTCCCGGGCGCCGCGATGGCGCTCGGACGCCTCGATGTCCCGGGGCTCGTGCTCTACAACGGGACGATCTACCCGGGCGTGTACAAGGGCCAGCGCAACGCCACCGTCGTCACCGTCTTCGAGGCGATCGGCGCGTACCGGGCGGGCAAGATCACGCTCGACGAGCTGTACGAGGTGGAGAACGTCGCGTGCCCGGGCCCGGGCGCCTGCGGCGGCCAGTACACGGCGAACACGATGGCCATGGTCCTCGAGTTCATGGGCCTGTCACCGGCTGGCCTGAACGGCATCCCGGCCGAGGACCCCGCGAAGGACGCGGCCGCCCGACGGTCCGGCGAGCTCGTGATGGACCTGGTGCGGGACGATCTCCGGCCGTCACGCTACGTGACCCGGGCCGCGCTCGAGAACGGGATCGCCTCGGTCGCGGCCACGGGTGGCTCGACGAACGGCGTGCTGCACCTGCTGGCGATCGCCCACGACTTCGGGATCCCACTCGACATCGACGAGTTCGGGGCGGTGGCGGACCGGACGCCCATCGTGGCGGACATGGTCCCTGGCGGCCGCTACACGGCCGCCGACATGTACGACGCCGGCGGTCTCAGCCTGGTCATGCGCGAACTCCTGAAGCGGCCGGGGCTGCTCCACGGGGATTCGCCCACGGTCGACGGCCGCACGATCGCCGAGATCGCGGCCGCGGCCGTCGAGACACCCGGTCAGCAGGTGGTCGTGCCCCTCGAGACCCCGCTCAAGCCGACCGGTGGCCTGGCGATCCTGCACGGCTCGCTCGCGCCCGAGGGGTGCGTCGTCAAGCTCGCCGGCCACGAGCGCCGGCTCCATCGCGGGCCCGCCCGCGTCTTCGAGTCCGAGGCGGACTGCTACGCGGCCGTCCGCGACCGGCGGATCGTGGCGGGTGACGTGGTGGTGATCCGCAACGAGGGACCGGTCGGTGGGCCGGGCATGCAGGAGATGCTCAGCGTGACCGCGGCACTCGTCGGCGAGGGCCTCGGTGACGAGGTCGCACTCATCACCGACGGACGGTTCTCCGGCGGCACGCACGGGCTGATGATCGGCCACATCGCGCCGGAGGCGGCCCTGGGCGGGCCGATCGCCGCCGTGCGCGAGGGCGACAGCATCGTCATCGACGTGGATCGGAAGGCGCTCGACCTGGAGGTCCCCGACGACGAGATCGCCCGCCGGCTCGCGGCCTGGTCGCCGCCGGCGCCGCGCTACACGCGTGGCGTGATGGCCAAGTACGCCGCCCTGGTCGGGTCGGCGTCGGACGGTGCGGTGACGACCGGCCCACGCATGCAGGCAAATCTGGGGCGCCGATGAGCGGCCGCATCTCGATCGGGATCAAGACCTCGCCCCAGGGCGTCGACTGGGCCACGCTCGATGGCGCCTGGGGCCGGATCGGCGAGCACGACGTCTTCGAGTCCGTGTGGATGAACGACCATCTGACGGACATCGGTCAGGAGCGTGCAGGCCCGTCGTGGGAGGCGCTGACGACACTGACGGCGCTGATCCATCACGTCCCCGGCAAGCACGTCGGGCATGCCGTGCTGTCGGCGACGTTCCGGCATCCCTCCGTGCTGGCGAAGGCCGCGACCGTGCTGGACCATGCCACGGGCGGCCGGTTCATCGTCGGCCTGGGTGCCGGCTGGTTCGAACCGGAGCACACGCCCTTCGGCATCCCCTACCCCGAGATGCCGGAGCGATTCGACCGGTTCGAATCGGCCGTCCGCGTCCTGCGAGCGCATGGGCTCGGCCGAGGCCGCCACGGCGGCCGGGGTCACCCGACCCGACCCGTTCTATCCCCTCGACGGCGCCACCAACGACCCGCCGCCGCGCACGCCCGGCGGTCCGCCCATCTGGCTCGGCGGCCAGAAGCGCCGCGGGCTCGCGCTGGCCGCGGAAGTCGCCCAGGGATGGCTGCTGCCGGCGGTGACGCCCGACAAGAACCCCACGAACATGACGTACTTCGCGGGTCGGCGGGAAGCCTTGCTCGCGGCCCTCGAAGCCGCCGGACGAGACCCGGACGGGTTCGCCATCGTCGCGCAGGTGCCGGCGGGCGGCACGGCCGAGACTCGCCGGCTCTGCCTCGAGAGCGCCGTCGAGGCGGTGTCCATCGGGGCGACGCACGTGATCATCGGCATGCCGCCGGCGCTCGGCGCGTCGGGCGTGGACGATGTCGCGCGGGAGGTCGCCGAGCCGCTGCGGGACGCGATCGGATGACCGTCGAGGTCCGGCCGGCGTCCACCGCGCCCGACGACCTCGTGACCATCGCCCGGATCATCAACTCCGCACGCCCCGACGATCCGACAACGGTCGACGAGCTGCGCTGGGCCGATACCGACGTATCCGGGGGGCCGACGGTTCATCGCCGCGCTCGACGGCCGCGACGTCGGTGTCGGGACCATCGGGCGGATCTACGTCTATCCGCCGACGTTCGATGGCCTGTGGGCGACGGTCGACGTCCTGGCTGACCTGAGGCGGCGGGGCGTCGGGGCGGCGCTGCTCGAGACGATCCGGGCGGCGGCCGTCGATGCTCGGAAAGTCGACGTTGCACATCCCGGCCTCGGACGGGCGGCCGGAGGGCGTCGCGTTCCTGCGTCCATCGCGGATTCACGGAGTACGAGCGCGCGGCCATGGTCGAGCTGCGGCTCACCGGACTGGCACCCCTGACGATCGAGCCGTCGGCGGGCGTGCGACTCGTGACCCTCGAGGCCCGACCCGATCTCGTGCCGGGCGTGCATGCCGTGGCGATGGAGACGTTCGACGACATCCCGGGCGCGGACGACCCGATGGCCGCGGGGGACCTCGCCGAGTTCCGTGCCCGCGACGTCGACCGCGACGTCATCCCGCGTTGGGGCTTCGTTCTCGCGTTGGACGACGCCACCGACGACGTGGTCGGCTACGCGTCACTCGCGTTCGACCCAGGCTCATCGACCGTCGCGTATCACGACATGACGGCGGTCCGACGCGCCTGGCGCGGACGGGGTGTCGCGACGGCCCTCAAGGCCGCCACCATCGCCGCTGCCATCGACCACGGCCTCGAGCGGCTGTACACCGGCAACGACGTCGACAACGCGCCGATGCGTGCGGTGAACGCCCGACTCGGCTACCGGCCCCTCCCCGATTCGCTGACGCTGCGAGGCCCGGCGACGCCCCCGACACGGCCACCGGCGTGACGCGGCATCATGGACGGGTGACCGATCCGTCCGTGGCCGCGCCACCACCCCACGACCCCCTCGCACCGGACCCGGACCTGTACGACGACCCGCGGAACGTCCGCGCTCGGGCCAAAGGCCTCCCGGCGCCGTACATCGCGGGCGGCGAGGACCCGGATCCGGCCAAGGGTCTCGCCGACGACCGCAAGTACGGCCGCTGGCTCATCTACATGGTGGTCGGGCTCATCCTCGTCGGGTTCGTCGTCGGGATCGCGATCGCCCTGGCGGTCAGGGTGTGACCGCGATCGCCGAACGACCGTCCGACCGCGTGTCGGCCGTGACCTGGGAGCGGGCGCACGAACAGCTCCTCGAGACGCTGCGCGACCTGATCCGCATCCGGTCGATCAACCCGCCCGAGCCGGGGCACCCCGATGGCGAGCTCGTCGCCGCGAACGCCATCGCCGAGATGCTGCGAGCCGCGGGTCTCGTCCCGGAGGTGGTGGAGCCGGTCCCGGGCCGCGGTTCGGTGCACGCGCGGCTGCGCGGCGACGGGACCGGCGGGGCGCCGTTCCTCCTCTTCTCGCATCTCGACGTGGTCCCCGCGCCCCCGGAGCGCTGGACCCACGACCCGTTCGCGGCCGACGTCGCCGATGGGTATGTCTACGGTCGGGGCGCCGTCGACATGAAGGACATGATCGCGATGGAGCTCGGGGTCGTCCGATTGCTGGCGGCGGAGGCCCGCGCGGCCGGGCTCGACCCGGCGCATGACCCCATCCCCGGACTCCGTCGGGACGTCCTGTTCACCTGCACGGCCGACGAGGAGGCCGGCGGCGACGCCGGGGCGCGGTGGATCGCCCTGCACCGGCCCGCCTGGTTCGAGGCCGCCGGAGCCGTCAACGAGAGCGGCGGCGTCTCGGTGACCGTGGCCGGCCGACGCCTCTACCCCATCCAGGTCGCCGAGAAGGGGTTCGCGCCGTTCCGGATCCGCGTCCGCGGGACCTGGGGGCACGGATCCATGCCGCGCGACGACAACGCGGCGGTGATGGCCGCCACGATCATCGAGCGCCTCGCCGTCCCGGGGCCGATCCGCCTGACACCGGTGATGGAACGGTTCCTGCTCGCCCTGGCCGAGGTGCTGCCGCGCGACGCCGCCCGCATCGTCCGGGGCATCGCGGCCGGGGACACCGCCGCCGAGGCCGCCCTCGACCGGGTCTGCGAGCCGATGTACGCGCGGGTCGTCCGCGCGCTCATCCGCGACACGCTGAGCCCCGACGTGGTCCACGCCGGGGTCAAGTACAACGTCATCCCGGGCGACGCGGTGATCGAGGTGGACTGCCGGGTCCTCCCGGGGTCCACCGAGGCGGACGCCCGTGCCGAGGTGGAGCGGCGGATCGGGCCGGACCTGCTGCCGGCGTGCGAGATCGAGGCGCTCGCCTGGGGCGAGCCGGTCGAGTCGCCGGCCGAAGGCCCGCTCTGGGACATCATGGTCGCGACCCTCATCGACCACGACCCGGAAGCGGTGCCGCTGCCGATCATGGCGCCGTTCGGCACGGACGCGAAGAGCACGATCCCGATGGGGGTCCCCACGTACGGGTTCTCGCCGCTCCGGCTGGAGCCGGGCGAGCCGTACCTCGAGCGGTACCACGGGGTCGATGAGCGCATGTCGCTCGACGCGCTGCGGTTCGGCCTGCCGGTCCTCTACGACGTCGTGCGCCGCTTCTGCGGTTGACGCCCGGTCTACCGGGCCCGGGTCAGCCGCCCGAGTGCGCTGCCCCGCCCGACGGATACCGGACGCGGACCTGCTCGTCACAGGACGGACAGGCGAAGACATCGCCGCCGGCCCACCCGGCCTCGGGGTCGCTCGACGCCGGGTCGTGGTGCGACGGTCGCGGCTCGAGCCGTTCCCACCTGCCGTCGTTGTGCCGATGCTCCAGGCGGTACAGGGTCTCCGCCATCCGACTCTGATCCACGAACGTCACCTCCTGACGGGAAGGCTACTCCGGCGTCCAGTCCCGCGGCGCCTTGATGAGGCGTCCGCGGCGGTTGATCGCGTGGGTCGCCAGCGCGGCGACGCCCATCGCCACGATCGCGCGCTCCGCGGTCGGCAGCGGCCGCACCGCATTCAGGAACTGGTCGGCCCGCGAGCGGTCCACGACGCGAAGGACCGCGTGGCCGCGCTGCGTGAGACGCAAGGTCCGCTGGCGACGGTCTTCGGGCTCCTGGTGGCGCTCCACGAGACGTCGGCGGACGAGCCCGTCGATCAAGCGGCTGGTGGCCGAGGGCGACCGGCCGATCTCCTCCGCCAGCTCCCCGACGGTCATCGTGCTGCCGTCGGCGAGCACGTAGAGCGCCGCGAGCTGGGTGAACCCGAGCCGCAGCTCGCCCAGCTGGCTCGCGAACCCGATCACGAGCTCGCGCCACAGGGCCCGGCCCATCGCGACGCGCTCGCTGATCTGACGGACGTTCGGCAGCCGGTTGCCGGCCGCGAGGACCGGTGCGGACAGGTCGGCCTCGAACTGGCGGGCGACCGCCCGCCGGGGCACCGGATGACGTCGCGCGGAGGGGAACGGGTCGGACACGGCTGAATCGTAGGTCCGCGGGGACTTCCATGCAACCGTGCACGCGAATCGGCCATGTCGGCCTCTGGCGGCACTACGCTCTGCCTCGATGTCGACGTTCGCCTTCGTCTTTCCCGGCCAGGGCTCGCAGTCGGTCGGGATGGGACGCACGATCGCGGAGGTCTCGCCCGGCGCGGCCGCGGCCTTCGCGACCGCGGATTCCACGCTTGGTGAGGGGATCACCGCCCTCGCGTGGGACGGCCCCGCGGATCAGCTTGACCGCACCGAGAACGCCCAGCCGGCCCTGCTCGCCGCCTCGATGGCGATCCTCGCGGCGATGCGCGAGCGATGGGCAGCCGCCGGTCTGCCCGCACCCGAACCCGCCTTCGCCGCCGGCCACTCGATGGGGCAGTATTCCGCCCTCGTCGCCGCCGGCACCCTCTCCCTCGAGGACGGCGTCCGGCTCGTGCGCGAGCGCGGCCGCCTGATGCAGGCGTCGGGTGGCGGCCGGGATGGGGCGATGGCCGCGCTCATCGGCCTCGACGACACGCGGCTCCCGGAGCTCGTGTCCCGGGCCTCGGCACATGGCATCTTCGTCGTGGCGAACCGGAATGCCCCGGGCCAGGTCGTGGTCTCCGGGGAGCGCCCGGCCATCGAGGCCGGCGCCGAGATCGCCAAGGAGCTGGGCGCGAAGCGCGCGATCGTGCTGCCCGTCTCGGTCGCGGCCCATTCGCCGCTGATGGCGGAAGCCGCCGAGGGGATGCGGACCGCCCTCGCCGACGTGACGTTCTCCGACCCGCACCCGGCCCTCCTCGCCAACGCGGACGCACGGCTCCTCACGACGGGCGACGCATGCCGCGACGAGCTCATCGACCACCTCACGGCCGGCGTCGACTGGGTCGGCGCGGTCGGCCGCATGACCGAGGCCGGCGTCACGACGTTCGTGGAGGTCGGACCCGGCAAGGTGCTGACCGGCCTCATCCGTCGCATCGCCCCCGACGCCGAAGTCATCGCCGCGGACGACGCGTCGTCCGTCGACCGCCTGCTCGAACTCGCCATCACCGCCTGATCCCTCGAACCCCCGAGATCACCGAAGGAGCACACGAACTTGCGACCGCCCGACTACAACCGCCGCGTCGTCGTCACCGGCCTCGGCGTCATCAGCTCGATCGGCAACGATGTCGACACGGCCTGGACGAACCTCGTCGAGGGCCGGTCCGGCCTCGACGTCATCACGAAGTTCGACCCATCCCCGTACGCCGCCCAGTGGGCCGGCGAGGTCCGCGACTTCGAGGCGTCGGACTGGATGGACCCCAAGGCCGCGCGTCGGAGCGAGTCGAGCCTTCATTTCGGTGTCGCGGCGGCCAAGCAGGCCCTCGCCGACTCCGGGTTCGAGCTCGATGACGAGAACCGGACCGAGGTCGGCGTGATCTTCGGCTCGGGTGCCGGCGGCCAGTCGCTGATGATCGACAACTACATCGCGCTCCACGATCGCGGCCCGCGCACCGTCGGCCCGACGTTCATCGCGAACGCCCTCGTCGACAGCTGCTCGGGGATGATCGCGATCGAGACCGGCGCCATCGGCCACAACGTCTGCATGGTGTCGGCCTGCGCCACCGGCACGCACAACGTCGGCGAGGCCGCCGAGGCGATCCGCCGCGGCGACTGCATCGCCGTCATCTCGGGCTCGACCGAGGCACCGCTCCTCGAGATCGGCCACGCGTCGTTCTCGAACATGCGCGGCATGGGCCTGCCGCGACCCGACGAGCCGTTCACGACCCTGTCGCGGCCGTTCGACCTGACCCGGAACGGGTTCGTGCTCGGCGAGGGTGCCGGGTCCCTGTTCCTCGAGGACCTCGAGCTCGCCAAGGCGCGCGGCGCCCGCATCTACGCCGAGGTCGTGGGCTACGGGTCCGCCGCCGACGGCTGGGACATGGTCCAGCCGGTCGACGCGGGCGCCGGCTCGGCCCGCGCCATGAAGATGGCCCTCGACCGCCGCGGCGTCCCCGCCGACGAGGTCGACATGATCAATCCGCACGGCACGTCGACGCCCCTGGGCGACAAGCGCGAGACCGAGGCCATCTGGTCGGTCTTCGGGCCGCGTTCGTCGGGCAAGGAGCACTCGCTGGCGATCAGCGCGACCAAGTCGATGACCGGCCACATGATGGGCGCCGCCGGCGCTTTCGAGGCCTTCGCGACGGTCAAGGCGATCGCCGAGCAGTGCTCGCCGGGCACGATCAACTACCGCGACGCCGACCCGGAGTGCGACCTCTGGGTCCTCCCCGAGACGACCGCGATGCCGATCCGGTACGCGCTGTCGAACAACATCGGCCTCGGAGGCCACAACGGCGCCGTCATCTTCAAGCGGTACGACGGCGACTGACGCCTTCAGCCTCGACCTCCCGCACTCGCGCACCTGCGTGGGCGCGCTCGCGAGGTCGGCTCGGCCGAAGCCGCCAGTCGCCGGTATCAATCTCAGCGAATGGCTGGACTGGGGGCGGTGGCCGCGTTCGGGCGGGTGGATGGCGGGGCGACGGACGCGCCGACCTCGCGAGCGGGCGCCACGAAGCGCCCGACGAGTGCGGGAGGCGGGGCAGTCGCGCCGCCAGCCGTCACCCGCCCCAGCCACGCAACTACAATCTGACCGCAGCCCAACCGTGAGGAACCCCTGTGCCTGAACGAGACCCAGCGCGCCGCGCGGTCGTGACCGGCCTCGGCGCCGTGATGCCGATCGGGAACGACTTCCCGACCTACTGGTCCAACCTCGTCAAGGGCGTGACCGGGACGCGACGGATCCAGAGCTTCGACCCGTCCGCCTTCGAGGTCCAGATCGCCGCCGAGGTGCTCGACTTCGACCCGACGAAGGCCATGGAGCCCAAGATGGCCCGGCGGATGAGCCGGTTCATCCACTTCGCGATGGCCGCGGGCAAGGAGGCGGTCGAGGACTCGGGGATCGATTTCGCCTCGATGTCCCAGGAGGAGCGCGACCGGGTGGGCGTCGTCGTGAACACCGGCGGCGGCGGGATCGAGCAGATCATCGACGGCACGCACGTCCACGACACGAAGGGCCCGCGGTTCGTCTCGGCGTTCGCGATCCCGGCCCTCTCCGGTTCGATGGGCGCCGCGATGCTGTCGATGCAGTACGGGCTGACCGGTCCGGTCATGACCCAGGTCGCCGCCTGCGCGACCTCGGTCATCGCGTTCCACGACGCGCTGCGGCTCATCCGGTCCGGCGAGTGCGACGTCGTGCTCGCGGGCGGGTCCGAGGCCCCGGTCTGGCCGATGGGCGTGGCCGCCCTCTCGAACATGGGCGCGCTCTCGAAGCGCAACGACTCCCCGGAGACCGCGTCACGGCCGTTCGATGCGACCCGCGACGGCTTCGTCCTCGGCGAGGGCGGCGGCGTGGTCGTGGTCGAGTCGCTCGAGCACGCCCGCAACCGCGGCGCGACGCCGATCGCCGAGATCATCGGCGGCGCCCTGACCGCGGACGCGTTCCACATCAGCGCCCCGGAACCCACCGGCCGCGGCCAGGCCCGGGCCATGACCCAGGCCCTCCGCCACGCCGAGGTGACCACGGACGAGGTCGACTACATCGTCGCGCACGGCACGTCGACGTCGCTCAACGACGTGACGGAGACGCGCGCGATCAAGGCGGCCTACGGCGATCGCGCCTACAAGGTCGCCATCAGCTCGCCGAAGTCGATGATCGGCCACCTCGTCGGGGCGGCGGGGATCGCCAGCGCGCTCGCGGCGATCGGCGCGATCCGCGACCAGGTCATCCCGCCGACCGCGAACCTGCACACGCCGGACCCCGAGTGCGACCTGGACTACGTCCCGCTCGTCGCCCGCAAGGCCAAGGTCGAGACGGTCAGCGTCAATGGCTTCGGCTTCGGCGGCCAGAACGCGGTGGCGGTGTTCCGCACGGTCGTCGACTAGCGATCGGACGCGGCTCGGCCGGTCGACCGGAGCCCGGAGCCCGTAGCCCGGAGCGCGAGGGACGGCTCAGTTCACCGGCCGGAGCGTGTGGCCCTCGTAGGCCTCGATCGCGGCGACATGCGCCGGCGACAGCGGGACCGCCGCGGCGGACGCGTAGTCGTAGCGGACCAGGACCGATTCGCTCGACGGCCACCAGGCGGCGCTCCCCACCGGGGACGGACGCCAGCAGCCGATGCTGGAGCGTGAACGACGAGCGCCCGATCCGGCTCGTGCGCGACTCCACGGTGACGACCTCGCCGTGGAAGACCTGGGCGCGGTACGTGATCCGCGCCTCGGCGAGGATCAGGCTCTCCGGATGCTCCGCCCCATGGCCGATGGGCTCGCCGGTCACGTCCGTCCAATACTGGATCCGAGCGACCTCGCAGTACGTGAGGTAGACGGCGTTGTTGACGTGGACCATCGCATCGGTGTCGCCGAAGCGGACCGGGATCTCGACCACGTGCCGGAAGGCGCCCGTGAGATCGCGCGGGTCCGCGCCCGGGCCGGTGTGATGGTGATGATCGTGCGTCACGGGCGCGAGTCTACGCGGCTCGGTGGAACCCGCGCAGGCGCAGCGAGTTGGTGACGACGATGACCGACGAGATCGCCATCGCCCCCGCGGCGAGCGCCGGGCTCAACGTGATCCCGAACGCGGGGTACAGGACGCCCATCGCGACCGGGATCAGCAGGACGTTGTAGGCGAAGGCCCAGAACAGGTTCTGCCGGACGACGGTCATCGTGGCCCGCGAGAGTTCGAGCGCCGTCGCCACCGAGCGCGGGTCGCCGCCCACGAGCGTGACGTCCGACGCCTCGATCGCCACATCGGCTCCGGTCCCGATCGCGATCCCCAGGTCGGCCGATGCCAGCGCGGGCGCGTCGTTGAGGCCGTCGCCGACCATCGCGACGGTGCGCCCGCCGGCCCGGAGCCGCTCGACCAGGGCCGTCTTGTCGGCCGGGCGCGCATCGGCGAGGACGTGCTCCGGCAGGATGCCGACCGCGGCCGCGACCGTCTCCGCGGTCGACCGGCCGTCGCCGGTGGCCAGCCACGTCTCGATGCCGGCGCGGCTGAGCGCCCCGACCGCCGGGGCGGCCTCCGCTTTCACCGGATCGGTGATCGCGATGGCCCCGATCGCGCGGCCGTCCATCGCGACGAACGCCACCGTCCGGGCCCCCGCCGCCGCGCTCGCCAGCAGCCCGGCCATCGGCGTGAGGTCGACGCCGCGCTCACGCACCCAGCGCTCGTTGCCGACGAGGACGACCCGCGGGCCGGTATCGGTCGTCACGGTCGCCTCGATGCCACCGCCGACACTCGCGACGAACCCCGTCGCGGGCAGGAACTCCCAACTCGTCCTGACGAGCCCGCGCCACGATCGCGGCGGCGAGTGGATGCTCGCTCCCCTTCTCCGCCGAGGCCGCGAGGTCGAGCACCGTCGCGATGCTGACGCCCGGCACCGTCAGCACGCCGTCGACGACCGGCCGGCCGAGCGTGAGCGTGCCGGTCTTGTCGAGGACGACCACCGACACCTTGTGGGCGGTCTCGAGCGCCTCGCCGCCACGGATGAGGATCCCCGCCTCGGCGCCACGCCCCGTCCCGACCATGATCGCGGTCGGGGTGGCGAGGCCCATCGCGCACGGGCAGGCGATCACAAGCACCGTGATCGAGGCCACCAGCGCATACGTCAGCCGCGGTTCCGGCCCGAACGCCATCCACACCGCGAACGTGACGGCCGACAGCACCAGGACCAGCGGGACGAAGACCTCGGCGATCCGGTCGGCGAGCCGGGCGATGGGCGCCTTCGAGCCCTGGGCGCGCTCGACGAGGGCGATGATCCGCGCGAGTGCGGTGTCGAGCCCGACATGCGTGGCACGCATGACGAACGACCCGGTCGTGTTGAGCGTGGCGCCGATCACCTCGTCGCCCGGACCCTTGGCGGCCGGGATGGGCTCGCCGGTCAGCAACGCCTCGTCGACGGCCGACGCGCCCTCGACGACCACGCCGTCGACCGGCACCTTGTCACCGGGCCGGACCCGCAGGAGGTCGCCGACGACCACGGCCTCGAGCGGCACCTCGATGTCGCGGCCGCCGTCGACGCGGATGGCCGACGTCGCGCTGAGCGCGGCGAGACGCCGGATCGCGCTCACGGTGCGGACCTTGGCGCGGGCCTCGAGCCACCGCCCGAGCAGCACGAGGCCGATGATGATCGACGCGCTGTCGAAGTAGGTCAGCGGCTCCAGGCCGGCCGCCTGCACGACGGACGGGAAGAGCGTGACCACGACGCTATACGCCCAGGCCGCGGTCGTCCCGATCGCGACGAGGGTGTCCATGTTGCTGGTGCCGTGTCGCGCGGTGCGCCAGGCGGACCGATAGAACCGGCGACCCGCCCAGAACTGGATGACCGTGGCCGGCACCAGCGCGATGAGATTCCGCTGCTCCATCCCGAGCCCCTCGGCCGGGATCGCCATCAGGACCATGATCCCGAACGCGACGGCGATCGATGCGACCGCCTGGACGAGCAGCCGGTCCGCGGCTCGGGCCCGGTCGGCGTCCTCGGCGGTGCGCTCCGAGGCCAGGTCCGATGGCGTGATCGGCGTGATCGCGACGGGGCGCGGGGCGCGAACCTCGTACCCGGCGGCCTCGACCGCGCCCACGAGATCCGACCTCGTCGCCACGTCGGGCAGGTAGTGGATCGTCGCGATCTCGGTGGCGAGGTTGACGCTGGCGTCCTGGACGCCCGGCGTGTTGCGCAGGAATCGCTCGATGCGGTTCACGCAGGACGCGCAGGTCATCCCTTCGACCGGGAGGGCGAGCTCGGCGGCTGACCCGGGCCCGGTCGGTGGGATGGCGAGGACGATGGACTCAGACATACTCCCTGGGAGTATACCACCCGCGTACCATGGCGGACCCATGCCGACCCCCATCGACGCCGACGTCGTCGTCCGGACCATCGCCGGTCCGTGGGGGCCGCTCCATGTCGCGGCGTCGGTCCGGGGCATCGTCGCGGCCGAGTCCGCGGTGACGGACGAGGCCTTCCGGTCCGGCCTGCGGCGCCGACTCGGCGACCCCGGGGCGACCCGGTCGACCGCCGTCGCCCCCGACGACCTGCGGCTCGCCCTGCTCGATCGTGCGGAGACCGCGATCGGCGAGCTCCTGGCGGGCGGACCACCGCACGACGACGTCCCGGTGGACCTCGCGGACCGTCCGGTCTGGGATCAGCGAGTGTTGGCGGCCGTCCGGGCGGTGCCGTGGGGACGGACCGCGAGCTACGGCGAGATCGCCCGGCGGATCGGCGCGCCGCGGGCGGCCCGCGCGGTCGGCGGGGCGCTGGGCCGGAACCCGGTCACGCTCCTGATCCCGTGCCACCGGGTGATCGCCGCCGACGGCACCATCGGCGGGTACGGCGGCGACGGGTGGGGTGGGCGCGAGGCTGCCCTCGAGCGAAAGCGATCGCTGCTCGCGCGCGAGGGCGTCACGGTGGCCCAGCCGGACGGCTAGACTCCGCGCCACGTCGGCCGGGACGCCGACCTCGCGGAGGACCCATGGCGATCGCGGCGGCCCCAGCCCCCTCCATGTTCGCGGTCTTCCGCCGGCGCGACTTCTCGCTGCTGTGGATGGCGCAGCTCATCTCGACCGCCGGGTCGGCGCTGACCGACCTCGCCGCGGGCATCTGGGTCTACCGGGAGACCGGGTCCGCGCTCGCGGTCGGACTCACGCTCATGGCGACGGCGATCCCGAGCCTCATCGTGGGTCTGCTGGCCGGGGTGTACGTCGACCGCCACGACCGCAAGCGGATCATGATCATCACCTGCCTCGTCCAGGCGGTCGTGGTCGCCTGCATCGCGTTCGTCGTGCAGGCCGACATCATCGTCGGCCTGTATGCGCTGCTGCTCCTGAACGCAGGCGTGAAGCAGTTCTTCGACCCGGCGCACGACAGCCTGATCCCGGAGCTCGCGAGCGACGAGGAGCTGGCCTCGGCGAACGCGTTCCTGTCGATCGCCTCGTTCGGCTCCACCGCGATCGGGTTCGCCGGCGCCGGGCTGCTGGCCAGCACGATCGGGCTCACGTGGGCCTTCATCATCGATGCCGCCTCGTTCGTGGTCGGCGCGGTCCTGATCGGGCTCATGGGCCACTACACCATGCCGCCGCCCGAGGAGGACGCGACGGTCGCGGTGATCATGGAGAACCTGCGCTCCGGGCTCTCGACGCTGTTCGGGACGCCGATCATCCGCTCGCTGTTCATCGTCGGCGCGTTCATGTTCGTCGCGTTCGGCCTCTGGAACGTGCTCCTGCTCCCGTTCTCGATCACCGTGCTCGGCGCGACCGAGTTCGAGTACGGCCTGCAGGAGGGCCTCACGTCCGTCGGGTTCGTGATCGGCTCGCTGCTGATGGCCCGATTCGCGAACCGGCTGCCGGAACCGGCGTGGATCGTCGTCTCGCTGGTCGGCATGGGCCTCGCCGGCCTGCTGTACGCCACCGCGACCAGCGTGCCGTTCGCCATCCTCGTGGTGACCATCAGCGGGCTGCTCCAGCCGCCGTCCTCGGTGTCGCGAGCGGTCCTGCTCCAGCGGAACACCCCGCGCGAGATGCGCGGTCGCGTGTTCTCCGCGTTCTACGTCATGCGCGACGTCATCTTCCTCATCGGCATGGCCGGCGCGGGGCTCGCGGACATCATCGACATCCGGGTGCTCATCGTGGTCGCCTCGTGCCTGCTGTTCGTGTCCGCCGGGTTCACGCTGGTCGCCCCGGGGCTCGGTATCCGCACCTGGGGCGCCGCCGCCGCGCGGCTTCGCGCCGCAGCTGCGGCGCCGGGCATCGCGGGGGCACCGAGGCGCGTCGCGACCATGGCGGACTTCGACCGGCTCGCCGGCCGGACCAGCGCGTTCGCGAACCTGTCGCCGACGCAGCGCGAGGCGTTCATCGCCGACGCCAGCGTCCACGACATCGAGGCCGGCACGCGAGTCCTCGAGCATGGCGACGCGGCGACGAGCGCCTATTTCATCCTCGAAGGGTCGACGACGGCCGGCGTCCCCACCGAGGGCGGTTACCGCGGACTCTCGACGATGGCCGCCGGCGACTTCTTCGGGGAGATCGCGGCGCTGACCGGCAGCGTGCGGACGGCCGACGTCGTGGCGGACACGAACGCCGTCCTGCTCGAGGTGCCGGCCGAGGCGCTTCGCGGGGCGATGGCGGTCCCGGAGGTCGACCGTCTGGTGATGTCGACCCTGAACAGCCGGATCCAGCGGACCGAGAACGCCGACCTGCCGAGGCTCGCGGGCGTCGACCAGGCATCACTCAAGGACCTGCGGACGTCGCACGTCGAGGCCGACGCCGAGGCCGCCGCGTCCTGACCCACGCTCGGGCTGTCGGGCAGCTGACAGCGGCAGGGTCGCAGGTGGACTTCACCGAGCCCCGACCGTGGCCTAAGGTTCGGTCATCCAGGAAGGACGAAGGAGGCGCGAGATGCAGAAGAAGATCCAGCTCCCGAAGGAAGCCGGCGTCGGACCCGAGGATGCGACCAAGCGGCACACCGCGCTCGACGAGGACGATGTCGAGGGCCACCGCGTCGCCACGAAGAACCCCGAGCCCTTCTCCCCGCACCTCCCCTCGACGGGCGGCGAGCTGACGGACGACGCCCCCGGCAGCGAGGACCTCGCCAAGCGCTAGGTTCGCGCATCGAGCGCCGATCGGAGACCGTCCCGTCCGACTGGACCGGACGGTCTCTTCACGTCCGGGTCTCGCCGGGGTCGTTCGCCGTCGCGGCGAGGAGGCTCTTGATCTCGAACGGGCTCGCGTCCGGATACCGGCTGCAGAGGCGCGCCGCCTGGCCCGCGAGATGCGGGGCCGCGAACGAGTTCCCGGTGACGCGGATCCGGGTCCCGCCGAGCCAGGCCACGTCCACATCGACGCCGTGCGCCCCGAACTCGACCGGCGGCGCGGGGTTGTAGAACCAGATCGACGGGTCGCCGAGGTCGTGGGCGGCCGTCGAGATGACCGTCGCGAAGAGCGAGGGGTACGACGGCCCCAGGACGTTGTTCGCGGCACTCACGAAGAGGGTGTTCGCGAAGTAGGCGCGGTCCGCCGTCTCGTGGAAGAGTCCGTGCAGGGCCTCGCTCCGCGACGACAGGCTCAGGTTCACGACCCGGATGCCCTCGTCGATCGCCCAGTCGAGGGCGGTCAGGAACGCGAGCCCCTTGCCGCGGTTGTCCGGTCCGAGGACCCGCACCGACACGAGCGACGCCGCCGGCGCGATGGCGTGGATGATCCCGGCGCACGCCGTGCCGTGGCCGACGACGTCGACGCCGGCGGGGTCGTCGGCGATCGTGGCGTCCTCGCCGTCGATCTCGACGCGGACACTCCGAACGAGCCGGCCGCCGACCGCCGGGTGGTCGCGCTCCACCCCTGAATCGATGATGGCGACCGTGACACCGTCACCGTCGCTCTCGCCGAAGACCGCATCACGCTCCAGGCGGCCGAACGGCCGCTCGCGGGTCAGGGTGGACCGGCGACCGGCCGCGAACGGCTCGCTCCAGGCTGGGAGCGGCAGGTCCGCCTCGGTCACGACCGCGACGGCCGATGCGGACCGCGGCGGGCGTTGCGCCGCAGGACCGCGTCGAGGATGTCGACGACGAGGTCGGCGTCGTCCGCATCGATCGCCCGCAGCCGCGCGAGCCGGTCCGCGATCCGCCAGACCGGCGCGTCCTCGGTGGCCTCGCCGGTGAACGCGGCACCGACCAATGCCTCGATCGCGGCGTCGTCGAGCGCGCCGGGCGCGGCCGCCGCGACCGAGATCAGCGCGTCGCGGAGGAGATGCGCCCCGTGCCGCTCGAGGCGCGTCGCCTGGATCGCGACACTCGCCTGTCGGGCGAACACCGTCGCGAGCTCGATGTCGCGCAGGCCGAAGGTCGTCCCGTCGAGTCGGTCGAGGATCTCGAGGACGCCGATGACGTCCGCATCGGCGACGAGCGGCACCGCCAGCAGCGACCGCGGGACGTAGCCGGTCCGTTCCGCGGCGTCACGGCCGAACCGCGGATCGGCGGCCACGTCGCCGATCACCAGCGGAGAGCCGGTCGCGAACACATATCCGGCGACGCCCTCGCCGGGCTCGATGCTGAGGCCGATGACGCCCTCGCCTCGGGCGCCGGCCGCGACGCGAAAGACGAGTCGGTCCGTCGAGGGATCGTGGAGGGCCAGCGACGCCGCCTCGGACCCGAACATCGCGACCGTGGCCTCGACGATGCTCCGCAGCACGGCCTCGCCACCGGGCGGCTCGAGCCGGCTCGCCGCATCGAGTCGGCGGGCGACGGCCGTCAGTGCCCCGAGGGCCGCCGCCAGGTCGGCGGAGGAGCCCGCGCCCGGGTCTCGGGGCTCGCTCACCGACGCACCGCATCCGCCAGGCGTCCGGGGTCCGGGACCACCAGCACGTCCCCGTCGAAACGCAGCACGTCGTCGGCGACCAGCTCGGCCAGCAGCCGGTTGACCGACTGGCGTGACCCGCCGATCATCCCCGCGAGCTCGGCCTGGGTATACGGCCACGGCGAGCTGCGCCCCACCGGCCGGCCACCCGTCGTCGCCATCGCCGCCGATCGACCGGAGGATGTGCTTGGCGAGGCGCCCCGACAGGTCGAGGAAGTGCAGGTCTTCGACCTGGGCGGTCAGCCGACGGACCTCGGTCGCGAGCGAAGCGAGCAGCGCCCGGCGCATCCCCGACTCCTGGTCGAGCAGCCGGTCGAACGCCTCGCGACGCAGGATGAGGACGATGGTCTCCTCGAGCGACTCGACCGTCGCCGATCGTGGCGCGCCGTCCAGCAGCGACAGCTCCCCGAAGAAGCCGCCCGGACCGATGGTCGCGAGGATGGCGGGCTCGGCGCCGTCGTCGGACGGGAGGACGACCTTGACCGAGCCGCTGACGACGACGAAGAGGGCGTCCGCCGGATCGCCGACGTGGAAGATGACCTCACCGCGGCGCGACCTTCGCTGTCGCATGGCGTCGACGCAGAGGTCGACGGAGCGTTCGTCGAGGTCCGCGAACAGCCGGCAGGCGCGCAGCGCGTCGTGGCCGATCGAGCGGTCGAATGCCGTGAGCACCATGCACGCCATCGTACGGCGTGCGGACCGCTACGGGCGCGGCACCGGGCGCATCGGGTAGACGCCGATCACGACGGGCGTCCGGGGGTCGAGCGAGAGCTCGTAGCCGACCTCGCCGGCGCGGACCAGCTCGCCGAGCAACTGCCCCTCGCGGGCCGGCAGCCCGACGAAGATGCGCCCGGGATCGAGGTCGATCGGGCTGACGTCGTCGTCGCCGGTGTCGATCGCGAACCGACGCCGCAGCTCGTGCATCGGCACGTAGGGACGGCTCTTGATGAAGCGGCGCAGCTGCGGGGCGGTGCACGCCGTGCCGCGGTCCCCGCCGTTCATCGGCCGATCCTGAGGGCCGGAGGGCGGCCCGTGGCCCGGCGCGGGCATCGGGCCGGACGGACGCGAGGGCGGCACGACCGAGGGAGCCGGTCGCTCGATGGGCGGGGCGTTCCCCGGCGCGGCGTTCCCGCCGGCGGGGGCGGGGGCGGCGCTCGGCGGGAGCGAGGCCGGCGTCGGGAGCGCGGGCTGCGCCGCGGACGCGGTCGGCGCAGCAGGCGCGGTCGGCGCGGATGGGGCCCCCGACGGCAGCGCGGGCTTCTCCGCCGGGATCGCGGGCAGCTCGGCAGCCTGGACGGCGCGAGGCTCGCCCGGCTGGCCCGGACGTGGTCCGGGCTGGCGGGCGCGCTCGTGGTGGTGCGCGCGACCGCGGCGCCGGCTCATCGGTCGGTCGACCCGGGCTGGACGGCTCGGATCGGTGCGGCGCCGCTGTGGCAGCGCTGGAAGGTCAGGTTCATCAGGTCTCGGAGGAGGGCGGCTCGATCAGGCAGGGCCGTCGCCCGATGATACCGCACGCTCCGATGGGCGCCGGGCTCAGCCGTCGACGACGTACAGCTCCCGAGCGGCCTCGTTGAGCACGACCGGCCCGTCCGGGCCACACGCGACGATGTCCTCGATCCGCGCCCCGTACTCGCCGACGAGGTAGATCCCGGGCTCCACGGAGAACGTCATGCCCTCGCGGAGCGCCAGCGCATTGCCCGCGACCAGGTAGGGGTCCTCGTGGCCGTCGAGGCCGATCCCGTGGCCCGTCCGATGGAAGAACGCCTCGCCGTAGCCCGCGGCGTCGATCGGCCGGCGAGCCGCCGCGTCGATGTCCTCGCACGCCTCGCCGGGCCGGACCGCGGCGGTGGCCGCCGCCTGGGCGGCGTACAGCACGCCGAAGAGCTGCTGGAACCCGTCGTCGGGCCCCTTGGCCGGGTCGCCGCCGGTCACCCACAGGGTCCTCGTGATGTCCGATCCGTACCCGCCGAGCACGCCGCCGATGTCGAGCACGATGGGCTCGCCCGCGCCGATGACGCGGTCCGACGCCTCGTGGTGCGGCGACGCCGAGTTCGGTCCGGAGGCGACGATCGCGAACAGCCCGACGTCGTGACCCTCCTCGATGAGGCGTGCCGTGACCTCGCTGGCGACGTCCGCCTCGGTCCGCCCGATCAGCCGGCCCGCGGCGATGCTCGCGACGACCCGGTCGGCGGCGTGGGCAGCGAGCGTCAGCAGGGCGATCTCGTCCGTGTCCTTGATCATCCGCAGGTCGCGCAGCACCGAGGACGCGAGCCGGAACGCCCCGTCGGGGAGTTCGCCCTGGAGTCGCAGCAGGTGCATGGCGATGAGCGTGTCCGAGACCGCGAATCGGCTCGCGTGGGGCCGGCGTGCCCGGACGTGGCCGGCGACGAGGGCGTAGGCATCCTCGGTCTCACCCCAGGTGAGGATGTCGACGTCCGTCCGGAGACCGCGCTCCGCCGCGCCACGCTCCAGTCGCGGGACGACGATCACCGGTTCGTGCCCCGGCACCACGACGAGCATCGTCAGGCGCTCGAGCGGCATCGCCTCGTAGCCGGTGAGGTAGCGGAGATCAGATCCGACGCCGATGAGGAGCGCGTCGAGCCCGGCGGCGGCGGCCGCCTCGCCGGCCGCCGCGAGGCGTGCCGCGTAGCGAGTGCCGGGGATCGTCGGACGAGCCATGTCGATGGTCATCGGGCCGTCGCGCCGGTCGGCGTCATCCATGCGGCCAGCTTGCCGGGGCCGTCCTCGAACAGGACGCGGTACGCGTAGACGCGGTCGGCCCCGGCCGCGATCGCGCGATCCCGGAGCTCGCGGTCGTCGTGTTGGCCGACCGCGAGGACGCGGACGCCCACCCGGGCGGCCAGCTCGATCGCGGCGATGCCGTCGTACGCCCGCGCGGTCAGGTCGACGACCGCGAACGCGACGCCTGCGAGGGCGGCTTCGAACCGCTGGAGCGAGGTGACCGTCGACGGGGCCGCACCGGCGGCGCGCGCCGCCCGGGCGAGCCGGTCGGCCCAGATGAGGTCGTCGGCGAGGATCAGGACGATCGGCGCTTCCGTCGGCAGGTCGGTGGCCACGTCCGCGGGGGCGTCGGCGGGCGCGGGCACCTCGGTCACGCGAAGCGCTCGGCCAGGTGGTGGAAGACGTCGCGCGCGGTCACGACACCGGTGGGACGACCGTCCTCGACGATCGGGATGTGCCGGAATCCCCCGACGGCCATCTTGTGGATCGCGATGGCGATCGGGTCGTCGTGGCGGAGGACGACCGGGTCCGGCGTCATGAAGTCGCGCACGTGGAAGGCCTCGAGCCGCTTCCCGGCGGCCTTCACGACCGCGTCACGATCCGTGAAGATGCCGACGAGTCGGTCGCCGGCCATCACGAGCACGCAATCGACGGCGGACTGGTTCATCAGCGAGATCGCCACGTCGACCGGGGTGTCGGGGCCGACGGTGACCGGCGGCGGCGCGCCGAGGTCGTCGAGATGCTCGCCAAGGAGGCGACCATGGAACGACGAGAGCGCCTGGGGGACATCCGCGCCGGCGAGGTCCGCGCCGCAGTTGTCGCAGACCTCGGCCCCCATCAGGTTGTAGTGGCCACAGACCGGGCAGTCCATCTCGCCTTCCCTCCCCCTCTCAGTCGACCGTCCAGGTCTCCCCGCCGCGCAGGACACGCTCGAGGTCGCCGGGCCCGGACTTCGCGACCGCCGTGGCGAGCTGGTCCTCGATGAGCTGGTCGTGGGTCGGGCGGCTGACGGCTCGCAGGACGCCGACCGGGACCGGGAACTCCGGGTAGGCCATCCGCGAGAGCATCAGCGCGAGATACGGGTCCTCGGCGGTCTCGTCGTGGACGAGCAGGTCCGCCTCGGTGACGCCGTCCTCACCGATCGTGACGACCTCGGGGTGGAGACCGTTGAGGCGGATCCCCTTGTCGCGGTCCTTGCCGAAGATCATCGGCTTGCCGTGCTCGAGCACGAGCATGCGGTCCTCACGGACCTCGCGATCGGTGAAGTCCCGCCAGGCGCCGTCATTGAAGATGTTGCAGTTCTGGAGGACCTCGACGAAGCACGAGCCCTTGTGCCGGCCGGCCCGCTCGAGCGTGCCCTGCAGGTGCTCGGTGTGGGTGTCCACGGACCGCGCGACGAAGCTTGCTTCGGCGGCGAGGGCGATCGTCAGCGGGATGATCGGCGTGTCGACCGAGCCGAGCGGCGTCGACTTCGTCCGCTTCCCGAACTCCGACGTCGGCGACGCCTGGCCCTTGGTCAGCCCGTAGATGCGGTTGTTGAACATGATCATGTTGATGTCGACGTTGCGCCGCATCGAGTGGATCACGTGGTTGCCACCGATCGAGAGCGCGTCGCCGTCGCCGGTGATGACCCAGACCATCAGATCGGGGCGCGCGGCCTTGAGGCCCGTGGCGAGCGTCGGCGCGCGACCGTGGATCGTGTGGAACCCGAAGGTGTTCATGTAGTACGGCAGCCGGCCGGAGCAGCCGATGCCCGAGATGAAGACGATGTTCTCCCGCGGATACCCGAAGTCGGGCATCACCTTCTGGGTCTGCGCGAGGATCGAGTAATCACCGCAGCCGGGGCACCAACGGACCTCCTGGTCCGAGACGAAGTCCTTGCGCGTGAGCGCGATGACCTGGGCGTTCTCCGGGCTGAGCGGCGGCTGGGGCGGGACCACCGGGGTGGTCTGGCCGTTCGTGTCGGTCATGCGTGGGCCTCCGCGAGGATCCGCTCGGCTTCGTCGACGATCTCCGCGATGCGGAACGGCTTGCCCCGGACGCGGTCATAGCCGACCGCATCGATGAGGTACTTCGCCCGCACGAGCATCAGGAGCTGCCCGAGATTGACCTCGGGGATGAGGACCTGCCGGTACGAACGCAGGACCGCCTCGGTGTTCGCGGGGAACGGGTTCAGATGGCGAAGATGGGCATGGGCGACCGGGCGGCCGTCGGCCTGCAACCGCTCGACCGCCGACCGGATGGCGCCGTAGGTGGAGCCCCAGCCCAGGATGAGCAGGTCGCCGGTCGCCGGGCCGTAGACGTCGAGGGGCGGGATGTCGTTCGCGATGCCGGCCACCTTCGCGGCCCGCAGCAGCTGCATCCGATGGTGGTTGTCCGGGTCGTAGCTGACATTGCCGGTCACATCGGCCTTCTCGAGGCCACCGATGCGGTGCTCGAGACCGGCCGTGCCGGGGACCGCCCACGGGCGTGCGAGCGTCTCGGGGTCGCGGAGGTACGGGCGGAACGTCTCCTCGCCGCGCGTCGCGTTGCTGACGCGGATGTCCGGCAGCGTGGCGAGCTCGGGGATCCGCCACGGCTCCGAGCCGGTCGCGAGGAACGCATCGGAGAGGTACGCGACGGGCGTCATGTACTTGAGGGCGATCCGCCAGGCCTCGATCGCCAGGTCGAAGCACTCACCGGGCGTGGCGGGGGCCACGATCGGGATCGGCGAGTCGGAGTTGCGGCCGAACATCAGCTGCAGCAGGTCGGCCTGCTCGTTCTTCGTCGGCATCCCGGTGGACGGCCCGGCACGCTGGACGTCGATGACGACGAGGGGCAGCTCGACCATGACCGCGAGCCCCATCGCCTCGGTCTTGAGGGCGATCCCGGGGCCGGACGACGCCGTCAGCCCGAGCGACCCGCCGTAGCTCGCCCCGATGGCGGCGCCGATCGCGGCGATCTCGTCCTCGGCCTGGAAGGTCTTGACGCCGAACGACTTGTACGTCGAGAGCTGGTGCAGGATGTCGCTCGCGGGGGTGATCGGGTAGCTGCCGTAGAACAACGGACGATCGGCCAGTTTCGACGCGGCGAGGAAGCCGAGCGCCGCCGCCTCGTTACCCGTGATGTTCCGATACGTCCCCGACGGGAGGACCGCCGGGCGCACGCGGTAGTGCGTGTGGAACATCTCGGTCGTCTCGCCGAACGCGTAGCCAGCCTTGAGCGCGCGCTTGTTGGCTTCGGCGACGACCGGACGCGCCGAGAACTTCTGGTCGATCCACTCGACCGTCGGCTCCATGCTCCGCTCGTAGAGCCAGAACATGATCCCGAGCGCGAAGAAGTTCTTGGTGAGGTCCTTCTGCTTGCTCGTCATGTCGAGGCCGTCGAGCGAGCGCTCGTTGAGCGTCGAGATCGGGATCTCGAACACCGTGAACGGGCTCAGCGAGCCGTCAGTCAGCGGGTTCGACGAATAGGCCGCCTTGTTGAGGTTCTGGGCGGTGAACGCGTCGCTGTTGACGATGAGGGCGCCGCCCGGCGGGAGGTCGATGACGTTCGTCTTGAGGGCGGCCGGGTTCATCGCGACGAGGACGTCCGGCTGGTCGCCTGGCGTGTGGATGTCGGTCGAGCTGAAGCTGATCTGGAAGCCCGAGACGCCCGGCAGTGACCCGGCCGGGGCGCGGATCTCGGCCGGGAAGTCCGGCAGGGTGCTGATGTCGTTGCCGAAGACGGCCGCGGTCCGCGTGAACTGGGTCCCGGTCAGCTGCATCCCGTCGCCGGAATCGCCAGCGAACCGGATCGTCACACGCTCGAGCTCGGAGATGAGCGGCTCGGGCTCCTTGGTGGTCGTCACGCGCCTTCCGGCTCCTTCATGCGCTGGTGTGGCCGGGGCGGGAGGTTGAGGAGCTCCTCCGGGAAAGACTCGGCCAGGTACTTGATGATGTCGGCCTGTCGGACCACGCCCACGAGCTGGCGGTGCTCGTCCACCAGCGGCACGTTCCGATACCGACCGGTCTGCATGAGCTCGATGGCGTCGCGGATGGTCTGATCCAGGTCGAGCGTCATCGGCTCGGTGGTCATGAGCGACTCGACGGGTCCGCTCAGGTCGACATGGCCCGCGACGATGCGCCCGAAGATGTCGCGCTCCGTCAGCACGCCCTGGAGGCGTCCGCCGGCATCGCAGACGAAGACCGAGTCGCCGGTGCCGGTGCGCTGGATCGTGCGCACGCAATCGGCGAGGGACGTGCCCGGTGCGACGGTCACCGGCTGACGGCGACTGAGCACGCGAAGGCGCTCGTCCAGGATGATCGGGACGCGATCGGCCACCGCCGTCTCGGTGAGGTCGTTCACGTCCCGAAGTGTAGCGGTCACGGCCCGTTCCGGGTCCGAAGGAGGGTCTCCGGCGTCGTGCGGCGAGCCTCCCGCGACGTGCAGCGCGCCGCCAGACCGGCGCGCGGCCGGTGCCAGACGGCTGCACGATCCGGCTGCTAGCCTCGGCGCCCATGGATCGCCGACGCCTGGGCGGTGCCGCCCTCATCCTCGTCTCCGCCGCCGGCTTCGGCTCGGGCTCGCTGTTCGCCCAGCCGGTCTATGGCGCGGGCGTCGACTGGCTGGTCCTGTCCTCGTGGCGGTTCCTGTTCGGGGCGAGCCTCGCGTGGCTGTGGCTGCTCGCCTCGCCGACGCGGCGCCGCGGCCTGCGCGACCTCGACCGGCGCGCGCTCGTCGTGGCGCTCGGGCTCGGCGTGCTGTACGTCGGCAACTCGGGTGCGTATTACGCGGGGCTCGAGACCGTCTCGCCGGGACTGGCCGGGCTGATCGTCTTCATGTACCCGGCTCTCGTGGCCGTCGTGACCTTGCGGGTCGGGCAACGCCTGGAGGGCCGGCGGGCGTGGGGCGCCCTCGCGATCGTGCTGGTCGGGGTGACGCTCACGATCGGCGGCATCGACCCGAATGACGCGCCGCCGGTTTCAGGGCTCGTCCTGATCGTCGCCTCCACGCTCATCTACGTGGTGTGGATCGTGCTGGCCGCCCGGTTGTCCGGCGAGCGACGCGGGGTGGTGGGCAAGGCATCCGATGCCGGCGCGGCGGCCTCGGCGGCGACGGCCCTGATGATGACCTCGACCGCGACCGTCTACTGGATCTGGAGCCTCGTGAGCGGGGCGGCCGGTCCTGCCCGGCCAGATCCCGGCGGAAGCGTGGTTCGGGCTGTTCGGGGTCGGGGTGGTGTCGACGTTCATCGCGATCCAGGCGTTCTACGCGGGCGCCCAGCGGATCGGCGCCGCGCAGGCCTCGATCATCAGCACGGTCGAGCCGATCTGGACGATCGTGCTCGCGTACCTGCTCTTCGGGTTCACGCTGACGACCACGCAGCTCGTCGGCGGGGCGCTGATCCTGGTCGGCGTGCTGATCGCGCAGACCGGGCCCGGAGCGGGCCGAGCGGCGCCCTCGAGCGTGCGGCTCGCGGACGAGTAGCGCCGGCGGGCGGCGCGGGCGCGGTGGGGGCTGCGTCCCCTAGTCATCGGGTGACTGGTATTCGGCAAGCGGCGCGTCCGGGTCGACTCCCACGGGCCGATTCGCTCTGCCAGTACTCCACGGGTGACTAGGCAGAAGGCGATGCCGGCATCGGCGCCGGCGTACGAGTCACCTGGTGACTGCGCGCCGGACGGACCCGTGCCGCGAGGGCTGGGGGGCCACGGGGCCAGGCCGGGCCCTGAGACCGAGCCGCCCGTACTCCTCAGCCGCGACCGGCCGCCGCCAGCATCGCCTTGGCGCCGCTCATGACGAACCCGCCGTCGGAGCCGAGACCAACGAACCGGAACCCGCGCTCCAGGTGCGGCGAGATGACGGACGGGTCGTACAGCAGGATGCCGGCGGCCTTGCCGTGGCGGCGACACGCAGCGACGACCGAGTCGATCGCCGCGAGGTAGCCCGGGTCGCTGAACTGCCCCGGCACGCCCAGGGCGTGCGACAGGTCCGCCGGGCCGACGAACAGGACGTCCGCCCCAGGCTGGGCGGCGATCGCGTCAGCGTCAGCGACGGCCGCGGCGTTCTCGATCTGGAAGACCCCGAGGACCACGTCGTTGAGGCTCCCGATCTCCGCGTGACCCACGCGACCGAACCCCTGACCACGCCCGCCGAGCGCCACGCCACGCATGCCGGCCGGCGGGAAGCGCATCCAGGCGAGCGCCTGGGTGACGTCGTCCGCGGACTCGACACGCGGCACGATCAGGCCGCCCGCCCCGAGGTCGAGGGCACGAGATACACGCAGTCGATCGCTTCGCTCGATGCGAACGAGCGCGGTCGCCGGCGTCGTCCCGACGGCATAGAGCTGTCCGAGGGTCGTGGCCTCCGCGCCCATGCCGTGCTCGGTGTCGATCACCACCCAGTCGAAGCCGGCCTGGCCGGCGATCTCGGCCGCCACCGGCGAGCCGGTGGACAACCACGTGCCGAAGGTGGTCTCGCCCGCGAGGACTCGTTCTCGTAGCGTCGTCATGACCGCAATGATGCGCGACCACGCGGGTCGCCGTGGCGGCTACGGACCGTTGGTCAGCCCGCTGGTATCCACGACCTCGAGGTCGTCGCCGTGGATGACGTCGAGCTCGTGCATCACGTCGTCATCGATAGTTCGGGTCGCTGGCGCCGGTGATGTACCAGGGCGATCCGTTGTCGGCGAGGATCATCCCGTAACGCTGGAGGGCGACGGCGATGACTCGCGCCTGCGGCGAGAAGCCCGACGTGTCGAAGGAAGCCTTCAGCCGGACTCGCAAGCCCATCGGCGGCAGCGACGACGAACTCGATTCGCCGGCCTCGTGGCGCGCCGGATAGATGTACGACGTCCGCGTACGGTTGGTCGTGAATCGCAGGGCATGGGCGATGGTGGCCCGCCGTGAGCTCGTCATAACGGACGAGACCCGGCAGGATCGGCAGGCCGGCGGCGTCGGCGCTGGTCCAGCCGTCCGGCCGGAGCGCGTTGGACCGGAGGTCCCACGTCGCGCCGCTCGCCGCCGTGCCAGGCTCCGTTCACCTTGCGCGGCCGCGAAGAGCTCGTAGAGACGGCAGGCGTCCTTGTCGAGCATCAGGATGTGGCCGTCGGAACCGCCCTCGATCTTCGGACTCGCCGGGATCGGGTACAGCACGTGGTCGGACTCGTCGTCGTAGTCGAAGGCGACCTTCGACCGCGGGGGTGGAGGACCCGACGACGTTGATACGGGATCCCGTAGCCGGCGTACGACCCGAAGTCCATGTGCAGACCGCGAGTCGAGACCGATCGGCGTGATCATCGTCGCGGAGTTCGACGCCACGTCGCGCTCGTCGATGCGTTCGTTCCAGACGTTGTCCGTCGGGAAGACGGGCAGTCCGGAGCCCCGGCGACGCGTCGGTCGTCCCGCCCGGGTCCGTCGGGACGGCGTCGGGTGGCTCGGGACCGGGGTCCGTCGGGGTCGTGCCGGCTCGAAGCTCCGGCCGTGGCGATGCCGACGGGATCGGTGTCGGCCTTGCCCGCCATCCGTCCCCTTCGTCGGCTCGTAGCGGGGATGCTGACGCAGCCTGCTCCTTGGTCCGCGTCCTCGCGGGCGTCGCTGATCCCGTCCTGTCGGTGTCCTTCTTCGCGGGTTCGTCCCGGACAGGTACTCGTACCGTTGTCGAGCCCGTCGTGGTCGGGGTCCTCGCGCCAATCCGGAGACGCCGTCACGGTCGGTGTCGCTCGCGTCGGGCTCGTGTGCGTCTTGAGTCGGTCCTTCGAAGTCTTGGGCAGTCGGTCGTGGTCCGTGTCCGTGGCGGCCGTGACGCCCACCGGGGACACGGCCAGGACGAGGACCGCGAGGGCGACCAGGGCGAGCGAGCGCTGCAGGCGGGTCGAGGACGTCATGCGGCCATGGTCGCGTGGCACCACCGCGTTGGGTACCCCCCGACTGGTCCCGGTGGACGTCGCCCGTGGTCCGGTTCCGCGACGCACCGAGGCCGGCTGACGAGCCTGCAGCCGGCCAAGACTGAACGTTGAGGCGACCGGACCCCTCAGGACAGGTAGACGCGCCCACGTCGGGCGTGCACCATCGGTGACCAGGGTGGATCACGACCTCGTGCAGCTGGCCCAGCGTGGTGATCGGGACGCCTTCGCCGTCCTGGTTCGCACGCATGGCGACCGCCTGTTCGGTGTCGCGCGAAGGATCCTCCGAGACATCGACCTCGCCGACGACGCGGTCCAACAGGCCCTGGTCGTGGCATGGCGCGAACTGCCAAGCCTCCGCGAGGCCGACCGGTTCGAGGCCTGGTCGACGCGGATCCTGGTCCGCATCTGTTTCGAGCTCTCGCGCGCGTCGCGCCGGGCTGCGGTCCATCTCGTGCCGACTCGACGTCGCCATCGAACCGATGACCGCCGACGCCGCCGAGGCGGTCGCCCGCCGGGACCTGCTCGAGCGAGGGTTTCGGCGGCTCCCACCGGAGCAGCGCGCGATCCTCGTCCTTCGCCATTTCGTCGGACTCGAACCGGCCGAGATCGCCGAGACGCTCGGCATCCCGCCGGGGACCGTCCGTTCCCGACTGCATTACGCCCATCGCGAGATGCGCGCGGCCCTGGAGGCCGACGCACGTCTCACCGTGGCCCAAGGACGACCGGCATGACCGACATGACCGACATCGAGCCGATCCTCGACGACTGGTTCGCCGATGGGTCCGATGTCCTGCCCGATCGGTCGGTCGACGCCGTCCTCGCCGCGGTCCAGCAGACCGGACAACGGGGTGCCTGGCGCGCCCCGTGGAGGACCTCGCCCATGAACCGCTTCTCGCACCCGACGCTGCTGGCCGGCGCGGCCGCCATCGTCGCCGTCGCGATCGTCGGCGTCTTCGCCTTGTCCGGACAGCGCCCGGCCCGTGACGCAACCCGCGCCGATCGCGCACCCAAGCGCCGGTGTCCCTACGAGCGGTCCGACGTCCGCGCCGGCGACGCCGACGCGCGCTCGTCATTGACCGGGACGATCGTCTATCGCCTCCAACTCGGCGACGGGAGCGACCGTGCCTATGCCATGGCGCTGCCGAGTGGCACATCCCGTCCTCTGGGACTCCATCTGTTGTCTCGTCCCCGCGCCAGACCAGCCCTGGGTCATGGTGACCGGAGACCGCCGACGCGCCGTCGCATCGTCACCTTCGCAGGAAATCCCGTCGAAGGTCCGTGGCAGTGCCCGCCGGACTGGACGTCGAGCCCCATGCCGTGGTGCGCCGCTGTATGACCTCGCCTTCGATGGTTGGGCGACGCCATCCGGATCGCACCGGCGGTCTGGTTGTCGACCGCGACGGCGATGGGCTCGCCGGCCGTACGTCCAGTTGACCAACGCTCCGACGGGAACCCGACGTGCCGACGAGTTCGTCCCGGATCGATCGAAGCAGCTGCTCGCTCTCGAGACGTCGACCGAAGCGACCTCACGCGGTCGCCGTCGATCGTGGCCGCCGTGTCAGGCACGGCACGAGGCCGACTACCGACGACGGTGCTGAACCGAATCCGTCGGCCACGGCCGTCACGGTCGACGAGTACTTCGGTCCGGCCGGGCTCGTGGTCGCCGGACGCCCGCGGATCGACTTGACCGCCTTCGATCCGTCGCGCGACCTCTCGCCGCGTGTCGTCGCGGACGGGACGGCGGTATTGCGACGGCGGTGACGCACCGGGCGATGGCCGCCGACGGGACCGAGCAGTCACCGGCTCGTCGGCGGATCCCGTCGACCATCGGGTTCGACCCGCGCCTCGACCTGACGGTTCGAAGATCGCGGCGCTCCGGTACGACCCGAGTGAGCGAGCCGGTTCGACGCCCGCCGTCAACCGGCCGACTGCCGCGCTGGTCGTCGACGCCGCTTCATCCTGCGACCGGCGCCACGACGACCGCGGGTCCACGGGTGCGCATCGTTCTACAACCCGGTTTCGTGGACGCCGGACGGGACCGCCCTGCTGATCACTCGTACGACGACGGTCGCCGCAGGCCCACCCGTTCCTCCCGATCCTACCGTCCCACCGGGTGAACCTTTCGCCCGGTGGGACCATCTGAGTGGGTGAAGCGTCCGACCAGGGCGCCGAGGGAGAGATCGCTCCATGCGGACGAGGTTGGTCGAGCAGGCAAGGGATGGCGACGACGTCGCCTTCTCCGAGCTGGTCGACCTGGACGGTGACCGCTGCTACGCCATCGCCTATCGGATCCTGCGCGATGCGGAGCGGGCCCAGGACGCCGTCCAACAGGCATTCCTCCTCGCCTGGCGCGAACTCCCACGGCTGCGCGACCCGGAGCGCTTCGGACCATGGCTCCACCGGCTGCTCGTGAACGCCTGTTACGAGGAGCTGCGCCGTCACCGGCGATGGAGCACGAGGATCACGAGCCTGCCGGTCGACGGACCGGACGGGCCCGACACCACGGTCTCGGTCGACGACCGGGACGCCCTCGACCGAGCGTTCCGACGCCTTACGCCGGAGCATCGATCGGTCTTCGTCCTGCACCACCACGCCGGGCTGACCCTGGCCGAGATCGCCGACGTCGTCGGTGTCCCTCTCGGCACGGTGAAGTCCCGGCTCCACTACGCCACCAAGACCCTTCGCGCGGCGATCGTCGCCGATGCCCAGGTCGAATCCTCGGAGGCACGACTGGCATGACGACGCCCCGCGATCCCGACGAGATCCTCGCCGCCTGGCTGGACGACGGGCCGACCCGGCTCCCCGACCAGACCCGACGCGCGATCGCCGTCGCCCTACCGATGACTCGACAACGCCGGTACGCCCTTGGCGTGCCGAGGAGGTTCGCCACCATGTCTTCGACCATCAAGTTCGCCTTCGGGGCGGTGGGCGTCGTCGCCCTCGTCCTGGGAGGCGCCCTGCTCCTCGGCCAGGGGGGATCGGGCGGGAGCGTCGGCGGCGTCGGGGGCGCCCCGACCCTTTCGCCGGTGCCGTCGCCAACGCCGACAGCCATCCCCACACCATCGCCGACGCCGAGCCCCTCGCCGGGCACGCTGAGCCTCGGGGAAAGCCAGGCGCCGCTGACGGCCGGGACCTATACGGGGTTCGACCCGTTCCCGATCAAGATGTCGATCACGGTCCCCGACGGCTGGTCAGGCAATGTCGGCGGGCCGTATGCCGTCTTCCTTGGAGACGACTCGGGGCGCGGGTCCATCGGCGTGACGATCTTCAATGACGTCTACGCCGACCCATGTGACAGCAAGAAGGGGTTGGTGTCACCACGGCCCGGGCCTTCGGTGGACGACCTCGCGGCGGTGCTGGCCAAGATGCCGAACGTCAAGCCGACGAAACCGGCGACCGGAACCATCGGTGGCCTGGCCGCGAAGCAGCTGACGCTGACGGCACCCGCCATCAGCGCCACGTGTGCCCTCGATCCCGCCGCAGGCCTGTTCAAGACGTGGGAGCTCCCGCTCGGCGCCGTCGGCGGAGTGGCCCCCGGTCAGCAGGATCGGGTCTGGATCACCTCGGTCGACGGCGTCCGTGTCGTCATCGACGCCGTGGAATCCGCCGTGCCGGATGCCGCACTGCATGCCCAGATCCAGTCGATCCTGGACTCCATCCAGATCCATCCGAAGCGCGGCTGACCGCGCCCCTCGTCAGTCCGGAAACGCCTCCGGTCCGCGGTCCGCGAGTTCGCGGGCCTCGCCGGGGGCGTCCTCGGCCGGCAGCCACGAGTACGGATACCTTGCGTCCTCGAGGGCGGCCGCCTGACGCGTGATCTTGAGCGGGTGGAACGTGTCCACCATGACGGCCAGCTCCTCGGTGGCCTCCTTGCCGATCGAGGCCTCGGCCGTCCCCGGATGCGGGTCCGTGCGGGATGCCCGCCGGATGCAGCGTGAACGACGAGATCCCCACGCCACGGCGGCTCATGAAGTTGCCGGCCACGTAGTAGAGATGCACGGCCACCCAGGGGCCAGGCGAGCGACCGTTCACTCCGACCCTAGTGCGTAGGCCCGACGGCGAACCACTCCTCGGCGTTCTGGACGATCTCGCTGGCCGGTTCGCCGGTCAGCGGGACGGACCAGATCGACCGGTTGCCGCTCACGAGGATCGAGTTGCCGTCCTGCCCCCAGTGGATGGCCCCCGGGCCGTGGACTGCGGAGATACCGCCCACCGAGTTGAAGGACCCATCCGGTTCGGCGATCGAGAGTGATGGCCCGCCAGGCCCCCAGAATGCGATCGCCACACGCTGCCCGTCCGGTGACCACGCGACGTGTCCCGGCCCGTCAACGTGCACCTGTTGACCACCCCCGTCGTCGGGTCCGGTGATCTGGAGCTTGGGGTAGGACGCCTCGTCGCACCACGGATCACGCAGGTTGCAGACGCGCGAGACGGCGAGCCGGGAGTCCTGGCTCCAGTCCGCCCACGCGTCGTTGCCGCCGACCGGCAGCGGGTCCAGGCGTGCCGTTCGATCGTTGAGCCAGTGCCATCCCGACCCGTCGGCCGCGACCAGGAGGATGTCGTCCTGGGTGAGACCCTCGGAGACGCCGGGGCAGAGCTCGACGCAGCCGGTGATCCCGATCCACCGGCCGTCGGGCGACCAGGCCAGCCACGGCGGGCCTTGTCGGCCGGCCACGAAGCCATCCGGGAGCCGGATCGAGCCGGTCTCCTTGCCGTCCGGGCGCACGATCGCGAGTCGATCGGGTTGGACGTCGCGGTACACCGCGAGGCGCTGGCTGTCCGGCGCCCAAGTCACGCCCATCCGATCTGCACGCGATGGCGACTCGACTCCGATGGTCCCGACGTGCCGGCCCGACGTCGTCACCAACTCCACGGATCCTGGACCGTCATACGCGATCACGTTGCCGTCCGGCGAGACCTCCAGAGCGTCGAAGTCTGGCGTCGAGTCGGCGATCGACGGCAGGTGGACGTCGCTCGCGAGGACCCTCGGGTGGGCGCCATCCGGGTCCGCGGCGATGACCGTCGTGCGCTGGAGATAGACGAGTCCGCCACCGATGCCGCGGCCGGCGTCACTCGGCCTAGCTGACGGGGCGACGGATGCGCTTGGCTTCGGCGAGGCGTCACCCCAGATCCAGTCGCCGTCCTGGGCGCCTTTGGCCACGACCCGGCTCTCACCCAATTCAACGTCGACGAGTTCGAGCTGCGACGCGTCGCCTTCGAAGGCGGCAACCAGGAGCCATCGGCCGTCCGGCGACCAGGCTCTCACGTCGAAGATCCCCGTGTCCGGCGTCACATGGCGGGGTGGGTCGTTCGAGTCCACGGCAATCACCCAGAGACCGTCCCCCACAGAGAGTCCGTTCCCATCATCGGCTGCATGGTGGTAGGCGATCGAACGGCCGTCCGGCGACCACGCAAACGTGAGCCCAGCAGTCCATGAACCCTCGGCGATCGGCGGGACCAGGACCCGTCTGCCGGTTCCGTCCGCGGCCATCACCTCGAGCCGGAAGCCGTTCGACTGCGAATCGATGAACGCGATGCGTGTGCCATCCGGCGAGAAGGTGGCGTCCCACGTCGGATCAGCGTACGAGGCGAGTTCATGCGGGGGGCTTCCGTCGACGGGCACGAGCATCAGCCTGATGGCCGCCGATTTCGAGCAGCGCGTGCCCTCGTCTGGCTGGCACGCCCCGGCCAGCAGCGCCGTCCCGTCCGGCGACCAGCCGAACGTGACCACATCGGAGACGTCCCAGCGCTCACCGGCCGGAGGTGACAGTGTGATCGGCGCATCGCCGCCGACGATCGTGATCGAGGTGCGGTCGAGGATCGCCAGCCGGGTACCATCAGGCGACCAGCTGTGGTAGCGGTTCCCCTGGCCACGGATGACATATCCGACCTTCGCCGGGGTCGTCCCGCTGGCGTCCGTGAGGTCGACGTCGAGCGCCGGGGTCTGATCATCGCCGGCGGATCTCGTGACGGAGATCCGGCCATCGGCCGCCCATCGCGGATCGTCATACGGCGCGGATCCCCCGGTCAGGATCTTCTCGGCCCCGCCACCATCGATGTCGGCGACGTAGACATCACCGTCGACCGTGTAGGTGACTCGGCCCGGACCAAGCACGGCCGGTCCCGGGGCCACGGGCGAGGACGACGGGCCCGGGGTCTTGATCGGGGCGACCGCGAGCTCGCTCGGGGTGGTCGTTGGCGGGATCGGCGGCGTCTGCACGAAGCTCGGCCGCTCCCGGCTCGACCCGGCCAACACGATGATGGTCGCGAGGACGACGACGAGCAGGACCGAGATGAAGACCCAGGCGGACCGCGTCGGCAACGTCGGGACCTGCAAGGATCCGCCGAGTCGGACGTGGCCGCCGCTCGGGCCGGCCGTGGCAAGAGCGACGATGCCGGCTGCATCGAACGGATGGACGGCGACGTCGCCGAAGTCGCAGAGTCGCGCCACCATCGCCGCGTCGGCCGGTGACAGGACGTCCGGCTCCGGCAGGCGGTCGAGCTTCTGACCGTCAGTCATCGCCGAGCTCCTCTCGCAAGCGGGCGATCGCCCTCGCCAGCCGGCTGCGGACCGCCGTGGCGGTCATGCCCATCTCGCGACCGATCTCCTGGGAATCGAGTCCGACCGTGTAGCGCATCGCGAGCATCGTCCGATCTCGCGCGTCGATCCGATC
>CAVXPZ010000003.1:0-871678 GCA_963763775.1 uncultured Chloroflexia bacterium
CTGTCGGGCGCGCCATTTCAACCTTTTCGGGCAGAGCCAGCGCCGATCCGTGCGCGTAGGCCGCATGGGTCAGCCGGACACCCACGATCACCGGGCCGGCGACCGTGATCCGGTCGTAGATGGCGTGCATCAGATCGCGCATCGTTCCGGCCGTCATGCGGCAACCCGCACGTCCGCCACGCGCTCGTCGGCGATGATCCGCCCGTCACGCATCCGGATGATCCGGTCGCAGGCGGCGCCAACCTCCTGGTCGTGCGTGACGATGAGCACGGTCTGCCCGCGCTCACGGTTGAAGCGACGGAGCAGGCCCAGGACTTCCGCGGCCCGGGATGAATCTGCGGGTTGCCCGTCGGCTCATCACCGAGGATACAGCTTCGGGTCGTTCACGAGGGCACGGGCGATGGCCACGCGCTGCTGCTCGCCCCCGACAACTCCATCGGCCGGTGCCCCGCTCGCTCGGCAAGGCCGACCGATGCCAGCGAGGCGCGCGCAGCCACACGGGCTGCCGAACCGGACGTCCCGGCATACTCGGCGGCGAGGGCCACGTTCTCCTCGGCGGTGAGCGTCGGGACCAGGTTGAAGGACTGGAACACGAAGCCCATCGATCGAGCCCGGATGGACGTTCGCTCGCCGTCCGAGAGGGTCGTCGCATCGACCCCATCGATGCGCAGGGTCGGGGCCGGGCCGTCGTCGGTATCCGGCGCGTGGAGCAGCCCGAGCAGGTGCATGAGCGTGCTCTTGCCGGAGCCTGACGGCCCACTGATCGCCACCATCTCGCCGGCGGCGATGCTGACGTCGACACCCTGCAGGGCATCGATGCTGGTCCGGCGCGACAGCCGGTAGGTCTTGCGCAGGTCGGTCGCTTCGATCAGGTTCATCGTTCGCTCCTTCGTCGTTCGGTCGTTGGTCATTCGTAGCGCAGGGCCGACACCGGGTCGAGCCGTGCGGCAGTCCAAGCCGGGATGATCCCGGCCACCATCCCGAGGATCGTGCTGAAGCCGACCGCGAACGCCGCGGTCTGTGCGGTGAGGTCGAAGAGGACGGTGCCGCTCGATCGGCCGGCCTCGTTGACCAGGACGACGACCGCAGCGCCCAGGCCGAGCCCGATCAGGCCGCCCAGCAGCCCGATGACCCCGGCCTCGGCGACGAGCTCGCGGACGATGCGTCGCCGGGAGCCGCCGATGGCCCGCCGGATGCCGATCTCGCGGGTCCGCTCGGCCACGCTCATGGCCATCGTGTTGATCACCGACAGGCCGCCCACGATGAGGCTGATGGCGGCCACCCCGATGATGATCGCGTTGAGAGATCGACGGTCGTGGCGCCGACCGTCTTGGAGAACTCGGCGCCGGTCATGGTCGCGCTGTTCTCGACCGCGGCCTCGATCGCCGCGGCCACCGTCGTCGGGTCGGCACCGACTTCGGGGAAGACGACGATCTGGTTGGCCAGCTCGTCCGCCTGGAGCGACTCGGCGACGAGTGGGGGCAGGTCGCCCAGGTACAGCGCCTGGGCCGTCGAGAGCGGGATGAAGCCGTTCGTGTCGGGCGAGCTGAGGGTGGGTTGCAGGGTCCCAAGGACCTCGAAGGACTCGCCTCGGATGTCGACCGTCCCGCCGGCGACGACGCCGTACTTGCGGGCGATGGTCGACCCCAGGACCACGACGTTGCCGGTGTCCTCGGCGATGAGCTGGCGTCCCGTGGCCAGCTCGGGTGTGAACGTCTCGAACCCGGCGTCGGCGCCCGGGATGGTCCCGACCAGGAAGTCCGGCGCGCCGAACCCGATAGCGGGATCGGGGTCCCACGGGATCTCGACCTTGGGCTGGACGGCACCGACGCCGTCGAGGCCGGCGATGATCTCGACGTCGTCGAGGCGCATCGGCGACGAGCCGAAGGCCACGCCGTCGGTGACGACGATCTTGTCGGCGAAGTATTCGCTGCCCATGCCGACGAGGCCGTTGATCTGGTTGGCCAGCGAACTGAACACCACGAGTGCCCAGATGCCGATGGTGATGCCGGTGATGGTCAGGCTCGTGCGCAGCTTGCGCCGCGAGAGCTCTCGGAGGATTCGCATGACTACCCTGCTTTCAGGCTGAAGGGGGGATAGCGGTCGGTCACGAGCAGGAACGCGTAGGCGTTCACGCGCAGGCTCCACCGCCCGACGCCGACCACGTAGTCGAAGAGCGGCTGGGGATAACGCCCGGTCATGAGGATCGCGAACCAGGCGATCACGATGGCGAGGGCCGCTCCGATGATCAGGACGATCAGCGCGACGTAATGGGGGATCGCCAGGAACCATTTGACCAGTGGAAGCCAGCGGTTCAGGTCGCGATCGACCTCTGGATACTCGATCTCGAGGTGCACCGATTGCTCCTCGACAGTGGACGGATATCGGTCCGTGAGCAGGGCCACGTAGGCACCGACGCGGGCGCCGAAGCGGGTCAGCTCCCGTGCGAAGTCGAACCACCAGCGCGGGTAGCGCATGCGGATGACGATCATCAGCGCCGTGGCGAAAGCCAAGCCAGCGAGCAGTCCACCGCCGGCTCCGACGATGTGCTCACCGGCTGCGGTGACCATCATCTGGGTCCCGCTCCCCGTGATCACTTCGAGCACGATGGCGATCGGTATGACCCAGATCAGGCGAAAGAAGGTCGTGACCCGATCAAGGCGTTCGGGGTAGTCAATGGTCAGACGAGCCGCGTACGGCCCCACTGGCATCGCTGGCGCCGTCACGACGCCACACTCGCCGGCGTCAGCGCGGCCAGCTCGCCGCGGTCGCTGATGCTGATGATGACCTTGCCCCGGGCACGTCCGAGTTCCAGGTAGCGGATCGCCTCGGCTGCTTGGTCGAGGCGGTAGGTCCGGTCGATGACCGGCACGATCTTTCCGTCGTCTGTCAGCTGCGCAAGGACGAGCAGGTCGGCACTGCTCGGAGCGGTCGTGAACGAGACGATCCTGTGACTCGTGAACCGCGTCAGCACGACGGCAGCCAGGATGTGACCGAACGGCCCCACCCAGCGGTTGGTACCGACGTATGACAGCAACAGCGTGCCCGTCGCGGTCAGCGCGCGTCGTCGAGCCGACAGTGAGTGGTTGCCGACAAGGTCCAGGATGACGTCATACCGACTGGCTGACTCCGTGAAGTCCTCGCTGGTGTAGTCGATGACGTGGTCGGCGCCGAGTGATCGAACCATCTCGACGTTCGGGCCGCTGGTCACGGCCGTCACCTCGGCGCCCAGGACCTTGGCGATCTGCACCGCATAGGTGCCGACGCCGCCCGAGGCCCCATTGATCAGAACCCGCTGCCCGGGCTGGACCTGTCCGGCATCGCGAAGCCCCTGGAGTGCGGTGAGCGCGGCCAGCGGCATCGCGGCGGCCTGTTGGAAGGTGAGGCTCGACGGCTTGGCCGCCAGCGCGGTGTCCGGCGCCGCGACGTACTCCGCGATCGCGCCGGGGACGCTCCCGTATACCTCGTCGCCGGGGCGGAAGGCGGTCACCAGACTGCCTACCGCCGCCACACGACCGGCGAGGTCCGTGCCCGCGACGGCAAACTGGGGTCGACGCGGGCTAAAGCCGAGTCCGGAGCCCACGGCGCGCATCAGATAGGGGCGGCCGCGCAGGATGAGCCGGTCGGCGGTGTTGACCGACGCGGCATGCACGCGCACCAGCACGTCGTGGTCGCCGATCGTGGGCTGGTCGATGTCGCGCAGCTGCAGGTCATCGGGTGAGCCATAGGTTGGTTGAACGATTGCCTTCATGGTGGTCTCCTGCTAATGTACGGCGTACATCGCCAATACGGCGTACATTAGATGTACAGCGTACATACGTCAATACCCAGGTTCCGAGAGGGATGCCAATGTCTGTCAAGCAACGATCGAGGGCCAGACGACGAGTCCCACTCAGCCGGCAGCGAGTGCTCCGAACGGCCATCAAGCTCGCTGATGATGGCGGGATCGAGTCGCTCAGCATGCGGAACGTCGCCCAGGAGCTGGGGGTATACCCCATGGCGCTCTACAACCACTTCGCGAACAAGGACGATCTGCTCGACGCGATGGTCGACGTGATGTACGAGGAGATCGACGTCACCGCCGGAGGGTCAGACTGGAAAGGGGCGATGCGTCAGCAAGCCAACTCGATCCGCGAAGTGCTCGCGCGTCACCGCTGGGCGCTGGGGGTGATCCAGTCTCGCGTCCATCCAGGCCCGGGCAACATGCGATACCACGACATGGTGTTACGGGCGTTGCGGCAGGCTGGCTTCTCCGTCGCGATGGCCGTTCACGCCTTCACCCTGCTCGACAGCTTCATCTTCGGCTTCGCGCTGCAAGAGCAGACCCTGCCCTTCGAAAGCACGGACCAGGTCGACAAGTTGGCGATCGAGATCCTCAGCCAGTTCCCCGCTGACGACTATCCCTACCTCGCCGAGTCCGTTGCCGAGCACGTGGGCAAGGCCGGCTACGACTTCGCCAGCGAGTTCGACTTCGGTCTCGATCTGATCCTCGCCGGTCTGGACAGCCTCCGGGCGTCGCCCGACCGTGCCGATCCCATCGGCACGGCCTGACTGCGGAGCGAGAGTGGTTGGCGCATAGTCCGGCTTGAGCGAGCGATGGGCACTCGGGGTCGCGCGCGGGGGCTCAGCCTGCATTCAAGAGATCACGCTGGCTCCAGGCTCGGGACGACGAGCCAACCAAGGGCGCGGCCCGAATGGATCAGCTGCTCGGTCGTCAGTCCCGACCGCGCTCGTCGGTCGGCGAGGTGCCGCTTGACGGTGCTGGGCCTGATACCCACGAGTTCGGCCGCGTCGTGGACCGACCCGCCGGCGGCGACGTAGGCGGCAAGCACGTCCATCTGGCGCCGCGTCGCCTGCGGCGGAAGCACCCCGCGCTGGTACCCGTCCCTCATGCCGGCCGCCTAGCCGCCGCGGTGATCCGAAGCGTTCCATCGGTTCCGTTGATCTCCCACGGGAAGCTGAGAACGGCGCGGTGCCCATCCGGCGATTGCTTGATTCTGTTGGCCCGATCCCGATCCGGCTCGGTACCGGGTGGCTTCCCCGAGGGCTGTGCCGACCGAAGGTGCCGCACCGGCTCATCGTCCATCTCCGATCCGGAGTTGCGGAGCCTCCTCGCCCTCGCCGACGAGCTCGAGCGGGCGCTTGCCCTGTCCTCCTCGACTCCGGTCTCCCTATCCGAGCAGCGTCAGAGAGCGTTCAAATGGGGTTGGCAAATTCGCGGTCCGAAGATTCTGGCTGCTAGCCTGAGTGGCAAGACTCAGGGTTACCGAGACTCGGGCGCGTAGATTTCGGGAGGTGGTCGATGGCTGATCTGAGTAACCGCGCGGTAGTGGAGCGCTACCTACGCGCCATACCCGCCGATTACGAGACGCTCGCGCAGTTGCGCCATCCGGACTTCATTGAGGAGTGGCCCCAGAGTGGTGAGCGTCTCCGGGGCCACGACGCCCATCGACAGATCCACGAAAACTACCCCGGCGGTACCCCCCGACCGAACCCGATCGGTATCGTGGGGGCGCCGGACCAGTGGGTCGTGACACCGAGTTTTACGGTCCTCGGCATCGCTGGCAGCGGTGACGAATTCACAACGGTCGGCTTCGGATCGTATCCTGACGGAAGCACCGCGTACGTCGTGTCAATCCTTCGCCTGGCCAACGGGAAAGTCGCAAAGGCCACGACGTTCTTCGCCGCACCGTTCGAGCCACCCGCCTGGCGGGCGCGCTGGATCGAGCGGATGTCCGATGTCGAGCGACATCGGTTGCAGAAATGAGCGCGCCACGCGTTCGGGTGATCCATGCGGATGAAGGCGAGCTCTTCGACTTCCGTGGCGCTCAGATCCGGCGGAAGGTCTCCGCGGCGGAGGCTATGGGTCGCTGGACCCTAACTGTCGGGACGCAACCGCCGGACTTCGAGAACTCGCCGCACGTTCATCACCACGAGCCGGAGGTGTTCTTCATCCTGGAAGGTGACTATCAGTTCCACACGGCCGAGGGCGACGTTCCTGTCGGTCCCGGTTCGCTCGTCTACATCCCGCCTGGGGCACTCCACGGCTTTCGCACAGGGCCCGCCGGGGGTCAGCTGATCGCAATTTCGCCGGCGGCATTCGACGGATACTTCGAGGACATGCGGCGCCTGCTATCGGCCGGAACGGATACGCCAGAAGCTATGGCATCGGTGGCGCGCGCGCACGACATGGACGCCTATCCATCCGGAGGAGGGTAGGCACCCAGCACCAGCGTGACTCCTAGGGCCACGGCCTGAGGCGACACTCGCGCACCTCGCCGACCACGTCCTCCTCTTCCTCAACAAGGTGACCGAGTTCTGTCGTGAAGTTCTCGAGCCCTCCGGCGACCGGTCGACGTCGGCATGCGGTCCGGGAAGACAACAACTGGCAGCCTTCCATGCTGGAGGCGTCCGTGCATGCTGCTCGCGCGACCGTCAGCGTCGCCGCTGCCGTCGCGCCCGGCGAGTCCCGGTGACCCCCTCGTGGCAAGCTGACTACGTTTGCGACAGGTCACCAGACTCGGTGAGATTCGGGGTAGAAATCGGTCGATCTTGTGCTCACGACCAGTTAGCGATCGCGAACATCGGTCGCCCTAACTCTGGATCAGGCGAACTGGGGCCCTATGCGCTGTCCTGATCAGCGACGCGCCACTCTCCGGCTCCCTCGATCGGAACCAACTTGAATCCCGGGGTGGGTACCCGACCGTTCGAATCCTGTCGGGCGCGCCATCCCAACACTGGGGCCAGAGCACATCGGTCACTCGACCGATTGAGGCGCGCTTGACGTGCCATACACTCCGCGCATGTCGCAGGTCGAGTCGCTGCTCTCGCCCGTGATCGTCGGTCGTGACGATCTCGTGGACCTCGCCCAGCGGCGGCTCGACGAAGTCCGCGGCGGGAGAGGCCACTTCCTCCTGGCCTCAGGTGAGGCCGGCATCGGGAAGACACGGTTCCTCGGCGCGGTCGGCAGCCTGGCAGCCGGGCGCGGGTTCCGCGTCGCGAAGGCCGAGCTGGCTCCTCAGGACCGCGATATCCTCGCCGCCTCGTTCCTCGACCTGGGCCGGGCGATGCGCCGCGATCCCGCATTCGGAACGACCGGACGTGAGCTCCTCGACGTCCTCGGTTCGCGCCTGAACGCGTCCATCCCGCGCCGGCGTGACCTCGTCATGGAGGTCGTGGATCTCCTCGCGACGGATGTGCCCACGGTGCTGGCGTTCGAGGACCTCCAGTGGGCCGACGACCTCAGCCTGGAGACCCTGACCGAGCTGGTCCGCCAGTCGCGTGACCGGCCGCTGCTGCTCGTCGGGGCCTACCGGAGCAACGAGGCCCTCACCGGGGTCGTCCTTCGGGAGTGGCGATCGCGACTCGTCACGCAGCGGCTCGCCGAGGAGATCCGCCTGGGTCGACTGACCCGAGACGAGACGGCGCTCATGACCACGCTGATCCTCGGGACCGGACTGCCGGCGCCGCGCGACGTCGTTGACGCCGTCTACGCACGCACGGACGGGGTCCCGCTCTACATCGAGGAACTGTGCAATGCGCTCGGCCGAGAGCGGCTCGCTGACAGCCGGGCTGTCCTGGACGCGGCGGTGCCGGAGACGCTGGAGGACGCGACGCTGGCGCGGATCGGTCGCCTGTCGTCCGAAGCCCAGGCCGTGGCACGGGCTGGCGCCGTCATCGGCCGCTCGTTCGTGCCGAGCGTCCTGGCCGGCGTGATGAACCTGCCGGTCGAGTCGCTCGACGACCCGATCCAGGAGTTGGTGGATCACGACGTGCTGGATCCGACCCCCCGAACCGGGCAGTACGACTTCCGTCACCAGCTGCTTCGGGACGCGCTGTATCGATCGGTGCCCGCCGGCGACCGGCGGCGGTTCCATGCCCGGGCAGCCGAGTTCGGCGGCGTGCTGGAGGGCGCTTCGGACACCCACGCGTCCATGCACTTCGAGCGGGCGGGCATGACCGAGGAGGCGTACCGCACAGCCCTCGAAGCGGCGAGGCAGGCGATGAACCTGTCGTCCCATCGCGAGGCCTTCGAGCTGTGTCGCCGCGCGATCGAGAACATGCCGGCGTCGCTCCCTGACGACGAGAAGGTGATGGTCCTCCTCCTGTTCTCGGATGCGGCCGGCAACACGGATCGCAATGCCCTGATGGCCGACTTCGCGACTCGAGCGCGGGAACTCGCCCTGCGCACCGGCCATCCCTTCGGCGCGATCGAGGGGCTGGGCAATCTGACCATCGCCGCGCGGCGCGAAGGGCAGCCCGTCACCGTCCGGCGCGATCTCGCGCGCCGCGTCCTCAGCGAGGTCGACGCAGCGCCGGCGGACCCGATGCGGGATGTCTTCCACATCCACGGCCTGCATCTCCTCGCGCTGGTCGAGATGGACGCGTGCCGCTTCGCCGAAGCTCGCGCGCTGCTCTCCGAGGCTCGTGAGATCGCGAGGCAGACGCCCGACGGCGCCCAGCTGCAGTCGTTGGACCATGCCATCGCCCAGCTCGACATCATCGATGGTCGCGTCGCCGAGGGACTGGGGTCCATCCGGGCCATCGGCGAGACCCTCCGGGCGAACGGGCAGGAAGACAGCGCGGTCAATTGCTATGAGCATGTCGCGATGTTCGCCATGCGGGCGTTGGATTTCCGCGAGGCAAGCGTCGGGCTCGCCGAGGGGCTCCGGTACGCCGAGTCGGTGGAGCAGACGTCCTGCGGACACTTCCTGCAGTCATCCGAGGCCCTCATCTCATGGGCGGACGGGAACTGGGACGACGCCCTCCGACAGGGCGGCCAGTCGCTCAGCGACCCGGGCTGGAGTGGCGCGCACGCGATGGCCCGTTGGGCGCTGGGGTACGTCAGCGCCTCGCGTGGCCTGCGTGCGGAGGCGGAAGAGCATCTCCTTCCGGCCGTGGCCTTTGGCCGTCATGCCGAACGCCTGGACCTGCTCCTGCCAGCCCAGTGGGGCCTCGCCGAGGCGGCGCTGCATGCCGGCGACCCCGAAGGCGCCGCGCAGCTCTGCGATGACGCGCTCCGGCTGGCCCGCGAGCAGGGTGAATGGACGTTCATCGCTCCGTTCGCCGTGACCGGTGTCCGCGCCCATCAGGCGGCGGGTCGGCCCGACGCTGCCGCCCGATTCCTCGAGCAATTCAATCGCGCGATCGGCCCGGGAGCTGGGATCGCGCGTCCGTCGATCGTCCACGCGGAGGGTCTCATCCATCTCGGGAATGGCTCGATCACGGCCGCGCGCGAGGCGCTGAGCGAGGCGATCCAGCTGTGGGACGGGCGTGGTCGCCGCTGGGAGGGCCTCTGGGCGCGGCTGGACCTTGCCGCCGCCGACCTCCGCGCCAATCGCTATGCCGAAGCGATGTCCCTCGTCCGCGAGGTCCGCGACGCGGCCGCGGCCATGGGCAGCGACCCGCTGCTAACGCGCGCCGCGCAGATCGAGCGCGCGGCGAAGGGCCGCGGCGCGGAGGTGGAGCCCTGGCACCCGCTGACGGTCCGCGAGTTCGAGGTCGCCCGGCTCATCGCCGCAGGGAAGACCAACGCCGAGCTGGCCGACGAGCTCTCGATCTCGCCGAAGACGGCGAGCGCCCACGTCGAGCACATCCTGGCCAAGCTCGGCGTCGCGCGTCGCACCGAGATCGCGGCCTGGGCGAGCACGATCACCGGGCCCTCGAGCCCGGCAGCCGTGGAAGACGCACTCCGGCGCTGACCGCGCCAGCCTGGCGGACAGCCATCTCGCCTGCTTGCATTCCCGGTGGCCAGGAAGTTGGACCTCCTTGACGCCAGCGTCGGGCCCGAATAAGGTTAACCATATGGTGAAGTGTCATCGCCGATCCGCATGGACGACCTGAGCCGGGTGTTCGACGCCCTGGCGAACGAGCACCGGCGAGAGATGGTCCTGCTGCTCGCGCTGCAGCCCCGGTCGATCAGCCAGCTGGCTGAGCTCCGGGGGCTCTCGCTGCCGGCGATCCATAAGCACGTCCACGTCCTCGAGGACGCGGCGATGGTCAGCCGGCGCAAGTTCGGGCGGACGAACTTCCTGGCCCTCGAGCGGGGGCCGCTACTCCGACTCCAGGCTTGGGCCGGGCAATTCCGGGCCTGGTGGGGCACCGAGGGGGAGACCCTCGACAACTACATCGCGTATCTACAACGTGACCCACGATCGACCGAGGAGGAAACGTGAAGAAGTTCGTGTTCCTGGCCCATGGCGCGATGGAGCGCACGCCCGAGTTCCAGGAGGCCCACCGGGCCTGGTGGGCCTCGATGAGCGACCATGTCGTCGACTCCGGCAACCCCCTGTTCAACGGCCGGAACGTCGCCCGCGACGGGTCGGTGTCGGACCTCTCGTCCGACCCGGGGGCGGCACTCGGCTACTCGATCGTGCAGGCGGACTCGATCGAGGGCGCCCTGGCCCTGCTTACCGGGTGCCCGATGGACATGTGGGTGTATGAGGCGATGCCGATGTGAACCGCCACCGCGGCCTACGCCTTCCAGGTCCGCGCCGGCCCGTGAGCTGACCAGCGCGCCCACGAGGAACCTGTTCCGGTTCCGACGAGTGGCAATTACCATGTGCCGACATGGTCGAAGACGCCCGCTCCGATGTCGCGGCCACCTCGTATCGCGGATTCCTGTTCTCCGACGTGCGCGGGTTCACCGCGTTCGCGGAGCGTCATGGGAATGCGGCGGCGGCCGACATGGTCGGCCGATTCCTGTCGATCGCGCGCCAGGCGATCGCTCGCCACGGCGGCACCGAGATGAGCACGGAAGGCGACGCGATCCACGCCGTGTTCGAATCGGCGTCGGGGGCCGTGCTGTGCGGACTGGAGATCGTCGAGGCCGCCGCCGAGTCGAACGCCCGGGAGCCGAGCCGGCCGCTCCGGATCGGGGTCGGCGTCCACGCCGGCGAGGCGGTCGAGACCGCCGAGGGCTACATCGGCCGGGCGGTCAACATCGCCGCTCGTCTGTGCGCGGCCGCCCAGGCCGGCGAGGTCCTCGTGAGCTCGACGGTGAAGGGCATCACCCAGGCGAGCATCACGGTCGGGTTCGCGCCTCGGGGGCAGCGGCACCTGAAGGGGATCGAGGACCCGATCCTGACGTACGCCGTGACCCGGGACCTGCACCCGAGCGTTCCGCGCAGGGTCCCTCGGACCGCCGCGATCGCCGCCGGCCTCGCGACGGCCGTCGTCGCGATCTCGATCGTGATCGCGCTCGTCGGATCGCAGCTCGTCGGCGCACCGACCGCGAGCGGTCCGTCAGCGAGCCTCTCGGCGGACGTCGAGCGATCGGCGCCGCCGGTCGTCATGGGCCCCCTGTCGATCGGGACGTACACGACCAGCCAGTTCCTCCCATCGGTCAAGTTCGATGTCGGCGACCAGGGCTGGGTCGCCAACCGCGACGGACCCGGCGTGTTCGGCCTGATCCGTGATGCCGCCCCGCGCGGCAGCGTGCAGTTCCTCCGGGTCCGAGAGGTAGTCCCCAGCCCGTGCCTGGCAGGTGCCGATGACACGTCGACCGGTCCCGCCCTCGCCGACCCGCTCGGGGTGGTCGAGGGTCTCGAGCATCTCCTGCTGCAGGATCCGAAGACGACGACCGTCGGCGAGTATCAGGGCCACCAGGTGGACGTCACCGTCTCGGAGGCCTCGCTCGCGGCCTGTGGTGGTCTGGTCGGCGCGGACGTGCCGATCTTCCGTGCCGGCGACGAGGTCTGGGGCGCGTCGCCGGGCGAGCGGTTCAGGCTCATCACCGTCGACGTCGGCCACGAGGTCGTGACGATCGTGCTGAGCACGGACTGGACGGCGACACCGTCGGTCCAGGAATTGGAGGACCTGTTGGACGTCGGCCAGCGTCTCCTCGGCGGCGTGCGATTCTGTCCACCAGCGGAGGCCAACCCGTGCTGAGCCAGATCCGACACGCAGCCCCGGCGACCCCGCCGGCTGCCGCTGCGGAGGTCAGTCTTCGTGCCGGTCCCGGTCGTGGCCGAACCAGTACGTGCCGTCCCAATACCAGACCGACTGGTCCGCGCTGGCGGTCACGACGGCCTCGAGGTGGAATCCGGTGAGCCGCCCGGTCCCGTGGTTGAAGACGCAGACCGCATCGACGTCGGTGCTCCAGGTGCAGGCGCCATCAGTGCTTCCGTGCTTGATCTCGATCCTCACCTGGACGACGTTGCCATCCTGGCTCAGGTAGCGGACGTGGGTGCCGGCCGGGATCCACTTGAGATCCGAGTGCTGGACGGTGCAGATATAGCCGAGGGGCTCGGACGAGTCGGCGGCACAGGTCTTGTCCAGGTGGAACGGCCGGTGATCCACGTGAGAAGACCCGCGAGATCTGCCGACGCGACGGGCGCGAGTGCCATGAGCGCGATGATCGCGCCCATCACGACGAGCGATCGCTTGATCGAGAGCATGGTCTTTCCCTCTCCCTTGGTTCTTCCGGACGTCAGGACGACTCGGCCAGCGTGGCCCGCCGTTGGGACCCACGCAGCCTCAGATGGGGCGACGCGTCGAGGGGCTCGGCGTGCTGCGATATCCTCGAACCGTGAGTTCGCAGGCGCCCGCAGCCCGATTCTTCGAGTCCCTCGACGAGGCCGATCGTGCCGCCATGGACGAGGTCGCTCGCGTCCAGCGGTACCCGCGCGGAGCGTGGATCATGCGGCAGGGCGACGCGACCGATTCCGTCTGCATCGTGCTCGAGGGTCGGGTCAAGCTCGCGCTCGACACCGTCGATGGACGAGGGATCGTCCTCGATGTCCTTGGGCCGGGGGACATGGTCGGAGAGTTCGAGGCTCTCGGCGACGATCTGGTCCGCAGCGCCAGCGTCATCGCCCTGGACTCGGTCGTGGGCCTCGTGATGACCAGCTCGGAGTTCCGCGACTACCTGCTGACGCATCCGGCCGCGTCACTGGCTCTCGTCCGGGCAACGATCCGACGACTGGATGCCGCCGATCGGCGACGGATCGGCCGCACCGGGATCGACGCATCGCACGCTCTCGCGAAATATCTGATCGAACTCGTCGATCGTGGCGCCTTCGCCGGGGGCGGCCCTGTCGAGGTCGACGTCCCGCTGGCTCAGCACGAGCTGGCCAGTCTGATCGGGGTCTCGCGCAACTCCATGGTGCGGGCGCTCTCAAGTCTGCGTGCCCGCAAGCTGGTCGATACCACGAAGTCGATGGTCCGCATCCTCGACGTCCCGGGCCTTCGCCGGTATGCGCAGTCGGCGGTCGAACCGGCGGCCCAGCGATAGCGCGAGTCACGGTCAGTTGCGTTCGCGGGATCTTGGGTCTATACTGAACTGCATGGTTCAGTATTCCAGTGGCCGGCTCGATGCATCGTTCGCGGCGCTCTCGGATGCCACCCGGCGTGGCGTCCTGGAGCAGCTCGGACGCTCCGACGCGTCGATCTCGGACCTCGCCGAACGTTTTCACATGACCCTCACGGGCATGCGGAAGCACGTCCGCGTCCTTGAGCAGGCCGACCTCGTCTCCACGGTGAAGGTCGGGCGCGTACGGACGTGCACGCTCGGCCGGCTCCGCCTGGAAGACGAGACGGTCTGGATGGAGCGGTACCGCGATCTGTGGGACGCACGGTTCGACGAGCTGGACAAGGTGGTCGAGGCACTGCAGCGGAAGGAGCTGGACGATGGACGCCATGAGCCGAGACTGAGGTCGGCAGCATGAAGGACCGCATGACGGTGGAACGGACGTCCGAGCGTGAGCTCGTCGTCACCCGAACCGTCAACGGCCCGGCGCGCATCGTCTTCCAGGCGTGGACCGAGCCCGAGCTGTTCAAGCGGTGGTGGGTGCCGAAGTCGATGCGGCGTCACGCTCCTCTCCTGCGAGGCGGATGTCCGGGGAGGCGGCCTGTACAAGTTCGTCTTCAGCCACGAGTCCTCGCCAGAGCCCATGGCGTTCTTCGGTCGGTACCTGGAAGTGACGCCGCACTCGCGCCTCGTCTGGACCAATGAGGAAGGTGATGACAGCGCGGTCGTCACAACGGTCACCTTCGAGGAGGCCGGAGACAAGACGCGGCTGGTCGTACACGAGCTCTATCCCTCGAAGGACGCGCTCGACGAGGCCATGGCGACCGAGGCGATCTCGTGGAACCCGGAGACGTTCGATCAACTGGACGAGCTGCTCGCCACGCTGGAGGCGGGCGAGGGACGGCCATAACGACGGTCGACGTGGCCCTCGAAGCGGGGTAGTCTGCCGCCATCCGCCAACGCTGCCGGCGACGACTCGCCAGACGATGAGGGGCGACGATGACGATGCGTGTCCATCTGGTCCTCGGGACGGCGATCGTGCTCGTCTGGTCCCTGGTGGCGTGCCAGGGATCGGTCGCTCTTCCGGCACCGTCGAGCTCCATGACCGCGGCTCCCGCACCGGGAAGCTCGGCGACCACCGCTCCGACACCGGTCACCTCATCGTCGGCGTCGCCCGCACCCGGCGACTCGGGCGGAGGCGGCGACAGCGGCGGTGACGACAGTTATCCGATCGGCGGCGTCCAGGAGATCGGCCCGCTCGGCGACCCGTGCGCCTTGTTGTCGATCTCCGACATCGAGGACGCCCTTGGGGTCGCCGTCCTCGCGGTCGCCCGGGGCAAGCTCGACGCGGCCGAGGGGCAGAGTTGCGCGTTCGCGATGGACGCCCCCGGCGTGACGGCCGGTCTCCCACCGAACCTCGGGCTCGATCCGAGCGAAGGCACCCTCGGCCCGTGGAGCGCCGCGTTCGAGAAGGCGGGCAAGGGCGGGGTGTTCGGCGTTCGGCTGCTCGTCGTCGACCCCGGCGACATCACGTCGGATCCAGGCGACGACGCCCCGGACCCGAATGTGACCGTGACCAAGGTCGATGTCGGCTTCGACGGGATCGTCGTCACGACCCCGAACGGCGGGTCGGCGTTCACGTGGGACGGCATCCGCGTACAGACGATGCTGATGGACCTGATCACGGGCACGCCCGATGTCGACGCGCTCACCGACCTGCTGCGGACCGCCTACGGGCAGCTGTGAGCTGGGCCGGTCGGGAGCTCAGCGTTTGCCAGCGACGCGCGTGATGATGCCGTTCGCGTCGATCCGGTACACGCTCCAGACATCGGTCACATAGAGGTTGCCCGCCAGGTCCATGGCGGGGCTTGCGATCGCATCGAACGGCGCGAGCAGCGCCGACATGCCATCCCGGGGAACGCCCGACTCGCCGCTCCCGACCACCGTCGAGATGATGCCGGTCGTGTCGATCCGTCGGAGCCGGTGGGATGCGTCATCGGTGACGTAGAGGTTGCCTGACGGATCGACGAGGAGATCGCTGGGTTCGATCGCCGCGTTCGTCGCCGGACCTCCGTCCCCGGACGACGCGTCGACGCCGGTGCCCACGATCGTGGTGATCGTGCCGTCGCGATCGATCATGCGGACCCGCATGTTGGCGCCGTCCGCGAAGATGACGTTGCCTGCGGCATCGACGGCCACGCCGTACGGAGTGTTGATGGCGGCCAGGCTGCCAAGGTCGCCGTCCCCTGAGTAGCCGGGATGGCCGTTGCCGGCGACGGTGCTGATGATCCCCGCCGTGTCGATCCTCCGGATCCGGGCATTGTCGCGGTCCCCGATGTACAGGTTGCCCACGCGATCGAGGGACACCTGCTCGGGTTCCTGGAGGGTCGCCTCCGTCGCGGGACCTCCATCACCCGAGAAGGAACCGAGGCCCAGGCCCGCTGGTCCGCTGCCAGCGACGGTCGTGATGATCCCCGCCGTGTCGATACGCCGCACTCGATTGTTGATGTGGTCCCCGACATACATGGAGCCGTCCGACCCGAAGGCCATACCCCGGGGGCAGTAGACCTGCGCGGCGGTCGCTGGACCACCGTCACCGGAGAAGCCAGGGATGCCCGTCCCGGCGAATGGCGTCATCATCCCGGCCGCGTCGATCCGCTGGATCGCGGCGTACGTCCACGCACATTCCGACACGTACAGGTTGCCGATTGCATCAAACGCGAGGCCCACGAGGCCCCCGTCGCCCGGAAGCTTGGCGTCCAGCGCCCGGATCGGCGCGGGTGGCACCACCGCGACCGCACTGCCCGGTGCGCTGGCCGACGTCACCGCGGGAGCCGATGAGGCCTGATCTGACGGACCGACGGACCCACACGCTGAAAGGGCGAGGACGACGACCAGGCCGATCGGGAGCGTGCGCCTCATCGACTGAACCTGAAGGTCTCGACCATCGGCATTGCGTCCGAAGCGACCGTGTCCCAGCCCGTTGCGTCCTGCGTCTCGACGTCGATCACCAGGGTCCGTCCGTTGCGGGCGTCGAGCAGGATGTATCGAGCCTTGCCTCCGCCGTCGAGGGTCAGGGCCGGTGATCCCTCAGCAGTCACGAACAGGGAGCGGTGCGACTCGTGCGAGCTCGTCGAGCAAGGGTCGATCCAGCCAGGCGTGAGCGAGAGGTCCACCTGGACCCCGCTGAGGCCACCTACGGCGATCGGTATCGGTGTCGTGGCATCGACTCCTGGGAGCGCCGCAAGCCAGTCGGCGATCGACCTGGGGGACGCCCCGTCGCCCGGACCACTCCCGACGCAAGCCACATCCTCTGAGTAGGGGGTGAGGTTCGAGTAGATGCCGATCCGCGACGAACGGGAGTCGTCCTGCGGCTCCAGGTTGACACAGTCCACGCACTCATACTGGTCCCGCCAACCTGCGGGCACGGTGTAGGAGAACCGGTCGGTGGGGCCCCCGAACGGCCTGAAGAGGGCAGAGACATGCGGGCCGGGCGCAAGGTCGCCGATGTCCGTGCGGGTCCAGTCGCCCGCCAGGATGGTCGCCCTCGTGACGCACCTGTCGCTCTGCATCGTCAGGCTCAGCGTTCCGCCATCCGCCGACAGGCGGAAGGTGTACAACCCCACCTCCTCGGGTCGGCAGTCCTCGGTCGGCCAGGTCGATGACGCCCGCAGGTCGAGGGTGTCCGGCCGGACAAGCGAGGCGAAGTTCAGGAAGTCGGACGACAACACTGGGATGTCGATCCACCCAGGCGCGATGGTGATGTCGGTCCGGGCGACAACCTGGATGGTGTGGTTCCCATTCTGGAACGGGACCACGCGCGTCCCGACGGAGCTCCAAACGGAGCGGAGCGCCGCCGGCGTCGTGCCCGCCAGCGGATCGAAGGAATGAGTCGGCGACGGCGATGGCTCGGCGCCGACCTGGGCCGACCGCGTCATGACAGCGCTACCGACCCCGACCATCGCCAGGACGACAACGGCCGCGGCGACGAAACGAACGTCGAAGTGCATGGTGCGCAGCCTCGGTCGGAGGTCGGCGAGCGGTCGCCCCGGTAGGTCGTCGATGCGCTCGAGGGTCTCGTCGAGGAATCGGCTCGGCATGTGGGTCGGGCCTTCGGTGAACCACCGTTCCAGGGCGCGCTCGATGTCGCGGTCAGAGGTCATGCCGGTCGTCCTCCTATCGCGATGACTCGAGCGTCCGCGTCCAGCGCCGCCCGCATCGCACTGTGGGCGTGGTGCAGGCGGGAGCTGACCGTGCCTTCCGGGATGCCGAGGATCTCGGCGATCTCGGCGAGGTCGTATCCGTCGAAGTGACGGAGCACGAGCAGCGCGCGTTGGTCGGGCGGCAATCGGCGGAAGCCCCGGTCGAGCTGGTCACGATCGGCCACGGCCAGGAAGTCGTCGGTCCCGGTCGAGATGTCCATCGGCAGGACCCGAAGAGTCGAGACGTGGCGCCGTTCGCGCTTAGCCTCGGCCACACAGGCGCGGACGACCAGGCGGTGGAGCCAGGCGTCGAAGCGGTCGGGGTCACGGAGCCCGGGGAGGTCCTTCCAGGCGGTGACCAAGGCCTCCTGCAGGGCGTCCTCGGCTCGCTCGACGTCGCGCAGGATCCGCTGGGCGAGCGCGTACAGGCGGTCACCACGAATACGGATCAGGTCGGCATATGCCGCCCGGTCACGGTTCCGTGCCGCCTCGACGAGGTCGCGATCCATCGGGCCCGCTTTCGGTGGCGCTCAGTGGGGCGCTGTCCGGACACTATGGGGCACGGGCTTCGGCTCACCTTCAATCTTCCCGAGATCGACGCTCAGGCGAGACCTGTCGCACGACATCGGGGTAGCGTTACGGGGTGAGCCGCGAGACCGAGGACCTCAATCGACGCCTGCTGCGCGCCCGCGATGCGATGGACCGCGCGTACGCCGAGCCGCTGGACGTCCGCGCGGTCGCGTCGGTCGCCCACATCTCGCCGGCCCACTTCAGCCGATGCTTCCGGGCGGTGTTCGGGGAGACGCCGCACCGCTACCTGGTCCGTCGGCGTGTCGAGCGCGCGATGTTCCTGCTGCGCGAGACCGATCGGAGCGTCACCGACATCTGCTTCGACGTCGCCTTCACGAGTCTCGGGACCTTCAGCCGGACCTTCCGCGAGATCGTCGGCGAGACGCCGACCGGCTATCGCCGCGGCCACGGGCCGATCGTCGCGCCCCATTGTGTCCAGCTCGCGGCGATGCGGCCGCAGGTCGCGGCCGAGGAGGCGCCGCGATCGAGCAGTTTTGGAGAAGCGTCGGCGACGACGGCACCTAGGGTTGGGGCCTGACGACCCCAGCGCAAGGAGAACCCGCCGATGATCACCAGGCTCAACGTCGCCACCATCTACGTCCTCGACAAGGAGGAGGCGCTCGACTTCTACGTCAACAAGCTCGGGCTCGAGAAGGGCAACGACGTCCGCCAGGGCGACTACCGCTGGCTGACGATCAAGGTGCCGGGCGACGGGAACACCGAGGTCTCCCTCGAGCAGCCGGGACCGCCGCTCCACGACGAGGCCACCGCCGCGCAACTGCGCGAGCTCATCACCAAGGGCGCCCTGGGCGGCCTCGTGTTCATCACCGACGATGCGCGCGCGCTCTACGACACGCTCCGCGAGCGCGGCGTCACCGATTTCACCCAGGAGCCCACCGACCACTTCTACGGCACGGACATGGGCCTCCGGGATCCGTTCGGCAACCCGATCCGGATCCTCCAGCAGGGCAAGGCCGCCCAGAAGGCGACGGCCTGAGCGACGTGACGAAGGAGACCTCGACGATGGCGACCAAGGCGAAGGGCCAGGCAGGCGGGACGGACCGGATCTGGACCGACGAGGAGAAGGCCGCGATGCAGGCGAGCGCTCGCGAGCGGAAGGCGGCCACGAAGCGCAGCCCGGCCGACGAGGCCGGCCGCAGGGCCTGCAGGACCTCGAGGACAGCATCGCCAAGATGCCGGCGGACGACCGGGCGATGGCGGAACGGATCCACGCCGATCGTCACGGCGGCCGCGCCCGTCGCTCCTGTCGAAGACGTATTACGGCATGCCGGCCTACGCGCGACCGGGCAAGGACGGCAAGGTCATCGCCTTCTTCAAGCCCAAGTCGAAGTTCAAGGATGCGCTACTCGACGTTCGGCTTCCAGCCCGACGCGAGCCTCGACGACGGCGACATGTGGCCGACCGAGTTCGCGGTCATCAACCTCACGCCGGCCGTCGAGGCTCGGATCGCCGACCTCATGAAGAAGGCCGCGGGCTGAGGTCCGACGAGCCTTCAGGGATCGACCACGACCGTCGCGAGCCAGATGTCCGACCCGCCGTCGCTGAGCGACTCGACGAGGAGGACCGGCTCGCCATCGAGCGTCGTTCCCTGGATGGACTCGACGCCCTCGCTGCCCGGGATATCCGCGGCAGCGAGCAGGACCTTGCCCGTGCATGACCAGTGGATCCCGTCATCGCTCGTCGCGGCCAGCACTTCCGGTTTCTCGGAGGGACCGGCGCTGCCGGCGAACAGCATCAGATAGCCGTCGCCCCGCCGCCAGACCTGCGGCCCGAGCGAGGCTGCCGCCGTCGCCGGACCGCAGTCACCCGGCCCCACGACAGGATCGTCTCGGCGAGCCCAGGTCACGCCGTCGACCGATGAGGCGTAGCCGATCCCGCCCCGGACGCCACGCCCGGCTCCTTGTCCCTCGTACCACATCGAGAGCTCAGGACCCTCGGCCAGGATCGAGGAGGCGGCGGCCGTCTGGTCGTCCCAGGCCCCGTTCGCCCCGCGTGCCAGCACGCGATCCTCACCGTCCGCGATGGTCCACGGACCGTCGGGTGTCGGCGCCGTCGCACGCCACGTCTCGAAGCTGGTGCGGTCGGCCGGCCTGGCCGCCCAGCCGTACAGCACCCAGGTGCCGTCGATCCCGCGCAGTGCAGCGCCCGGGATCGCGCCGGGCGGTGCCAGCGTCAGGCCGAGGTCGGTGTAGATCGGGGTTGGGTCGATCGACCAGCTGCGCCCGTCGGTCGATCGCGCAGCGGTCACTCGCTGGCCCGCCGGCCCGAACCAGACCAGGAACGCCACGATCGAACCGTCGGCGTCCACCGCCGCCGCGGCCGGCATGACAGCATCCGCGTTCGGGGGACCGTCACCCCGGGTGATGACCGGCTCGTGACCCACGAGCGTCACGGTCATGTCGGGGCCGGAGGCGAGCGGGACCGGCGGGGCGGACGGGGCGGCCGTCGGCGAGACGTTCGGCTCTCCCGAGCTCGCCGGGTCCTGCGAAGAGGCCGCGGGTCCCGGGGACGATCCGGGCCCGGCCTGGCAGGCAACGACGAGGATGGCGGTGGTGAGTGGCAGCAGACGTCGATCCATATACCGTCGAGACCGGGCCACACCGGCCTGTGACACCTCAGCGCGACGACAACACCGGGGACTCCGCGCCGAGGTTCCCGAGGACCATCGAGTAGCTGCTGAGGCCACGCGCCACGACGATCGGCACCGCGTGGATGGTCGTGCGGACCTGCTCGGCGGGATCGAGCGGCAGCTCACCGGTCAGCCAGGCGCGAGCGGCGGCGGCGTCCGCTGGATCCGCGAAGGACTGCCCGATCGTCGCGACCAGGAGGTCCGCTCGGTCGCGGTCGGACGTCGCCGACGGCGTTCCGAGGATGTCCGAATCCACGTGGATCTCGCCGACGTGGCCCGCCGGATCCTCGGAGACGACCACGGTCGCGAGCACCGACGGCGTGGTCGCCGTGCAGACGATCGCCTCCATGCGCGGTCGGCCGGCCGGGGTCGCCGTGCCGGGGCGGCAACTGAAACCCGAGGTGCGAAGCTCGACGGAGAGTCCTTCGCCCGTCCGGAAGGCTGGAGCGGGGTCTGCCACCGGAGCCTTGGGCGCCCCGATCGCGGATCCGATGGCCAGGACGACGATCGCGACTGCCGCGGCCAGGGGCACTTCGGATCGGAGCCGGGAGTGGGCACCGACGGGCCCCGGCGCAGCGAGGATGTCGCCTGGCAACGGCTCGACGGCCAGGGAGCGCGCCGCGGACCCGAGGGCACGATCGAAGGCGTCCTGCATCGGGTCGGCCCCGGCCGGCCGCGTGGGAGCGCTCAACGCTCAGCCTCCTGCCAGGCATCGAGCAGTCGGGCCCTCGCCCGCGATGAGATCTTCCTGGCGTTGGCATGGCTCACGCCAAGGAGCTCGGCGACTTCGGCCAGAGAGTACCCGTAGCCGTGCTGCAGGATGACGACGGCGCGTTCCCGCGGCGCCAAGGCGTCGATCAGCTCGCGCAACTCGAGGCCCGAGGCTCGCGGTGCCGGTCGCTCCATACCGGGAAGTCCGTCGAGCAGTTCACGAAGTCGATGCCCTCGGCGTTTCACCCGGAAGCTTCGATGCACGCAGATCCGGGCGAGCCAGGCCTCCGCCGCGAGTGGATCGCGAAGCTGGCCGACCCGGGCGTGAGCGATGAGATACGTGTCGTGGACGACATCCTCCGCGTGCGCGTGTCCGACGAGGGACGTCGCGATGCGCTGCAGCCGCGGGCGCGCGGCAGCGAAGACCGCGTCGAGGTCGTGGTCGTCATGGCGGACGACCGGGCCGATCCGGGGGACGAGGCGCTCAAGCTCTGTCACGGTCACACACGATAGAGACTCGGGCGGCGCCGACTGTGACCCTGGCCGAAGATCCTGCGCGGGTGCGCGGGCTGTGCCACGACGGACAGTACAGCCTGCGGAAGCCGCCCCTGCAAGGGTGAGGAGGCTCGATTAGTGCCGGTGCCGTCGAAGGTGGATCAGCGGGAGGGCCAGGGCGACGAACGTCATGACGAGATAGACGCCGACCGCCGCGAGCGGGACCACGACGGCCAGGACGATGGCGACGACGTTGAGGACGATCAGGATCCACCGCTGCCGGACCTTGGCTTCCAACGTCTCGTCGGCGACGCCATCGACCACGAGCGACCGCTCGCTCGCGATGTAGAACATGAGCAGACTCAGGGCCAGTGACGCCAGGAGCACGTTGACCCCATAGATCACGACCGCTGCCTCCACGTCCGGGCCCGACAGGTGGGTGACGAGCAGGTTGGTCGAGAACGGAAGGACGGCCACGAAGAGCAGCATCAGGAGGTCGATGCCGTACGCCAGCGTGTCGGCGTGCCGCATCAACTTCGTCATCCCAGCGTGGCTGACCCAGATCCCTCCGATGAACGCGAAGCTGATCAGGTAGCCGAGGAACTCCTGCCACTGTTCCGCGAGGGCCGGCAGTAGGCGACCGCCACTTGCCGGCACCGTCAATTCGAGGACGAGCAGCGTGATCGCGATGGCGAAGACGCCATCGGTGAACGCATTGAACCGGTCGAGAGGCAGGACATCCGCGGCCCTGGAAGACCCGCGACCCTTCAACGTTTGGCGGACCCCATGGTCGTGCGGCGCCGTCGCTTCGAGCGACGGATCCGATCGTTCATCCACCGCCACTGATCCTCGTCATCGGGCGGCGACCGGATCTGTCACGTCGTCGGATGATCAGCTGCGTCGACCGGAGCCGAGTTCGACGCAGCGTCGATCTCAGCGACAGCGGCATCATCGAGCTCATGAGTCTCGGCTTGGCCGCCGAGGGAGGTGAGCTCGGCGAGGATCGCGGCGGCGCTGGTCTTGTCCGTCATCACCCCGACGGCGGCCTTGCCCCCTTGCAGCTCGCGACCGAGGCGCTCCCGATCATCCTTCGACGTGAACACGCTCCTGTGGTGAAGCGCGCCGAGGATCCCGCCGCCGATGACCCCGATCGCCAACCCGATCGGTGTGAGCATGGCCAGGATGATCCCGATCCCGGCGCCCGTCCCCGTGCTCCGAGGACCGAGCTTCTCGGTCTTGAGTCTGCCGTCTGCGTCGAGGACGAGGACTCCCAGCGCCTGGATCTGATGGGTATCGATCAGCTTTGCAGCGGCCTCCTGCTCCGCCCACAGGGTCAGCCCTTCAGCGGCAGCGTCCGCGGACGCCTCGTCGGCGAAGATCGCCAGGACCAGTTGTCGGAGCATGATCGACTCCCTTGGGCGCTAGATCAGACCGTATCGCGCGTGGCGTAGCGGCCCGGCTTCGATGTCACGCCAGCATAGGCTCGTCAAGGGCACCGGCCGCATCCTCCTGGCCGGAAGAGGTCGATCAAGGCTGACCGTCGTTTCATCGACTACACCTCATCGCCGCTACGGACCGGCGTCACGACCGGCACGGGCACAGGGGCATCCCCCAGGACCAGGAGCGCCGTCCGCCACGTTGTCGCGAATACGCCGATGAACGGCACGACGAGGAACATCCCGGCGATCCCCGCCAGGGCCGCACCCGCCGGGATCGCGAGCAGGACGATGGCCGGATGGATGTTGACCGCGCGCCCGTAGACCACCGGCGCCACGAAGTTGCCCTGGACCACGTTGAAGACGATGGTGTAGACGCCCATGATCGCGGCGTCCTGCGGCGTGCCGAGGGCGAGCGTCACGAAGAACGCCAGCAGCGTCGTCAGGATGCTGCCGATATACGGGATGAACCCGCCGAAGAACGACAGGACCGCCAGAGGCAGTGCGAGCGGGATCCCGAGCAGCGTCATGATCAGAAGCTGCGTCGTCGCCCCGAAGAGCGAGATCGCGCCGGTTCCGATCATGTAGCCGCCCAGGACCCCGACGGCCCGGCCTCCGGCCGCATCCACCTCGGGCCGGCGCCACTCGGCGAGGCGGGACGTCGCGAACGACCAGAACCTGGGGCCGTCGCGCAGGAAGTCGAACGTCAGCAGAACGCCGATGACACAGACGACTGCCAGTCCGATGGATCCGGCCACGACCGCCTGGGCCGTGTGAAGTAGGACGTCGGATGAGCTCGACACGATCGGCTGCAGCCAGGCGAGGACTTGGGGATTCGAGGCGACTGCCTGCCCGGCACCGATGCTGGCGGCTTGGACGATCGGCCCCATCTGGGTCGCCAGGCTGACGACGGTGAGGACGACGACGACCGTGGTGATGACGATCGATGCCACGGTCACGGTGCCAGCCGCGCTCGTCGGGCTCCAGCCCCTGGCCCGAAGCAGACGGTAGATCGGCAGGAGCGTCGCCGCGAGGATGATCGCGAGCGTCACCGGGATGAGGACGATCGGGACCTGGACCGCGAGGAGGACCGCTACGCCCAGGAACGCGAGCCCGACCAGGCATCGCCAGCTCCATTGCGCCAGGCGATCCAGCCACCGGGGCACGATCGAAGTCGACTCCCCATGTGCACCCGTGACGTCCATGCCGATGACGTCGATGAGGGAACCAGCGACGGCGTACCCGAACGCGACGACCGGGACGGCCAGGAACAGGCCGACGAACCCCGCCAGCGCCGCCCCGATCGGGAGGGCGATCAGCACGGCGGGCCGCGGCATCCGGACCGCCCCACGGAAGACCCTCGGGGCGACGACGGAGGTCTGGACGACGTGAACCAGGATGACCCCGACGAAGATGGCGCCGGCGGCCGCAAGGCCACCTGACGCATAGGTCACGAGGAGCAGGACGGTCATCAGCAGGAGCCCGCCGAGATACGGGATGAAGCCGGCGAAGAAGGCGAAGACCGACAGGGCGAGAGCAGCGGGAACGCCGAGCACCGTCAGGAAGGCGAAGGTGGTCGCCGCGTCGATGGTCGCCTGCGTCGCGGTCCCGCGAAGCCAGACCCCGACTCCGCTCAGTGCCTTGTCGCCGCTGGACATGATCACCTCACGCCGGCGATCGCCCGTCGCCTGGAGTGCCGATGTCCACGCCTTGTCGCCGTCCTGGAGGAGGAAGAAGGTCAGGATGCTCCCGAGGATCGTCACGGTGACGGCGGTCGCCAGCCAGGACGCGACGCTCGCGAGGTGGCCGCCGATCCATGACTCGGCGTTCGATCGAGCCTGGCCAAGGGCGTCGTCCAGCTGACCGGCCTGGCCGCTCGCGTTCGCATCCGCCTGGAGTCTGGTCACCCCCGACTGGATGGACTCGACGATCCCGGGGATGAGCGGCACGACGGCGACCACGAGGAGGATCACGATCATGCCGATCGCGATGATCGCCAGGAGGGTCACCGCGGCGGCCGTCTTCGTTCGGGACCAGCCCCGTCCGCGCAACCACCTCGCGACCGGCGCGAAGAAGACGGCGACGATCAGCGCGAACAGGATCGAAGCGACCACAGTCCCAAGGATCACGGCGAGATCGGCGAGGACGACACCCAGTGCGAACACGACCAGCACGCGCCAGCCGATCGCGGCCGCGTTGCTCAGCCAGGTCGGGATGAGCGGCGCACGGGTCTCGGTATCGGCCTCTACCGGCTGGCTCGTCGCGCCGCCCATCAGTGGGCAGCGGCCTTGAGCTCCGCAGTGGTCGGCAGCATCGACTTGCCCCGTCGCGCCAGCTTGAGCAGGATCCAGGCGAGCGGGATCGGCAGGAACCAGTAGTACAGCCGGTAGAGGAAGACGCCGGCTGTGATCGCGGCGGTGTATCCCTCGCCCGCGATGGTGGTGAAGGCCGAGATGAAGAGCAGTTCCGGGACCCCGGCGCCACCAGGCGAGAGCGGGATGATCGTGATGGCCATCACGAGGGCGTAGACGCCGAAGATGATGCCCGGGCTCAGGACGTCGGCTGGCACACCGCACATCCGGAGCGCGACGATGAGGACGATCGTCCAGACGAACTGGGAAGCGACCGACGTGCCGAGCGCCACCAGACCGCGCTGGCGGATGACGACACCCAGCTGGTCGCGGAACCGATGGATCGCGCCGTCGACGTCGGGCGCGCCCTTGCGTCCGAGCCGCGCCATCAGCCATGACACCATCCGCTGCCCCGTCCGACCAAGCCAGGAGGCGATCCGCTCCGAACGGACGATCGCGATGATGAGACAGACGGCGACCACGAAAACGACCGCGCTGATGATCGCGATCGTCCACGCCTTCCCTGAGTTGGGGCCTTCGGCCAGGTTGCCGGTGACTGCGATCGTGATGATCGCGAAGAGGGGCAGGAACAGGCGACTCAATTCGTGGACCACGCCGTAGAGGGCGATGCCCGAGGTGGCCGGGATGTTCGGGATGCCCCAGCCGCGCAAGACGACCCAAAGGACGCCCATGTTCCACGGGCCGAACGGGACGCTCGCGCCGATCCCGGACAGGATCAGCCACGACGTCGGTCCACGGGGCACGGATAACCCGGGGATCAGCGCGCAGAAGACGAGGCCGCTGACGAGCCAGCCGGCGGCACCCAGGGCGGTGATGACCACCATCTGCTGTGCTGACAGGGCCTGGAACGCGGCGAAGACCTCGCTGTAGTTCACGCCGGTCGCTGGCAGGATGATGACGAAGACGACGAAGAGGACGGCGACGATCAGACCCGAGCGCATGAGCGCCGCACGGCGATTCGGCGGCGCGGCGGCGGACGCCGGGTCCGTCCCCCGGGTCGCGTCGGGCGTGGGCGTGTCGGGGCCACTCATCCGGTCCGCTCCGGCGTCGTCACCGACGTCGTCTCCGAGTGCGGATCAAGATCGCTGGTCCAGACGGACATGCAACTCCTCGCACCGACGCGCTCGTTACCTGTTCCGATCCGAGAAGCATATTCCCCCGAGCGAGATGGACGTCCGTTAAACGCCGATGCAGACGGGCTCCATTATCGAGGCGCTCCCGACGGCGGGAACATCCTCCCCTTCGGAGGAAGCGCCCGACCTCGCGCGCCGTCAGGCCCTGGACGGTGACCTACTCGGCTGCCGGGACTCCTCGGCCGGCCAGAACCGCTCGAGGAGTCCGGCGTCGACGGCAAGGTCGACGGCGTCGCTGCGGGTCGCCGCGCCCAGCTTCTGGTAGATCGCAAGCGATTGCGACTTGATCGTCGTCTCCTTGACGCCGAGGCGCTGGCCGATCTCCTTGAACGAGAGGTAGTACGGGAGAAATGACAGGACACGGAGCTCGGCGACCGTGAGGCTCGTCGCGCCCCCGCCGCGCACGGGCGCCCGGGCGGCCAGGACCTCCTGGAGGGAGTCCGCCTCGGCTGGGAGGACACCGAGGTCGGGGCGATCGCGGATCACGTCGTTCGCATGGGCGACAAGGGCGCGTGCGCCGGTGGGATCGTCGATCGCGACATGGGCCCTCGCGAACGCGAGAAGGAGCTGGACCGCTCCGGCCGGGGCAGCTGCAGTCAGGAGCGGTCGAAGGCCTGTCGCGCGAGCGAGCTCGCGACGCGCACCGCCGATATCGCCGCGATGGATCATCAGCTTGATGCGGACCACGCGAGACGGGACACTCGAGAGGTACCCGTCGACGTGTCGAACCGGGTCGATCGTATCGCTCTCCGCGATGTGAGCAGCCGCGGCATCCCAGGCCCCCTGTTGGGCGGCCACGAGAGCGCGGTGTCCGAGCACGCAATACAAGCGCGCGAGGTGGCTCGACGCCCTGGCCGCGACGACTGCGTCGGCAAGGGCTGCGTCTGCGCCCACCACATCGCCGAACGTGAGGCGCGCGAAGGCCAGCTGCCATAGCGCGAAGTCCCGCCACGATCCATGCTCCCCTTCGAGCTCGACCGCTCTCGTGGCGTTCGCCAGCGCGTCTTCCGCCCCACGGCGAACAGTCGCGGCTCGGAGCATCGCCCGCCCGGACTCGAACGACGCGGTGCCGTCGTGCGGCCGACCCGCGAACGCTCCTCGCTCGGCGACATCGGCAAGTCGTATCGTCCCTGCCACGTCGCCCGCGGCGATCTCCTCCCAGGCTGCGAGCACCGCGAGCCAGGGGTGGGCCTCCAGAACGTCCGGACCCAAACGACGGGCCCATGCTCGGATCGTCGTGCGGCGGCCGGACCAGTGAAGCTGACCGAAGCCGTTGCCGACCAGCGTGGCGACGAGGTCCGAGTCCTCTGCCGCGAAGGCGTGATCGACGGCGTGCTCGATGGCGTCGTTCGCCTGGTACCAAGCGGCAGCACGCCTGTGGAGTGTGGCCAACATCTGAGGTTCGCGGATCGCGAGTTCCCGCTGGAGGAAGTCACGAAGGAGGGTGTGGTAGCGGTACGACCCGCCGTATTCGTCGATCAGCAGGGTCGAGCGTGAGAGGTGCCGCAGGATCTCGGTCGACCCGTGCCGATCCGCCACGACATCGCACAGCGGCGCGGGCAGATCGTCGAGGATCGAGGTGCGAGTCAGGAACGTGACCTCGGCCGTGGATCGGCGATCGAGCACCTCGGATCGTAGGTAGTCGTCGATGCGATGGTCGGGACCGGCGTCGCTCCGATCGGGTGCTGTCCGAGACGTCCCGGCTCCGAGGATCGCGAGCGCCAGCAGGGCGGGCCAGCCCTCGGTCTCCCGTGTCAGGCGCGTGGCCGTATCGGCCGGCACGCGCAGCCCGAGTTCGCGTCCCAGCCCGACGGCCTCGCGCTTGTCCATCGCCAGATCCGTCGGACCGATCTCGAGCAATGAGCCGGCCGCTCGCCAGCGAGCAAACGGGAGGCGCATCCGAGCGCGCCCTGCGATCGCCACCTGCGACCCTTCGGGCGCGTGCTCGACGAACTCCGCGAGGATGTCGAGGCACGCCCGTGATGTGATCCGGTGTGCATCGTCGATGGCGAGCTGGACGCGCTCCGTGGGTCTGGACATCACTGCCAGCAATCGACCGACAACGGTCCGGTGCGACACCGTGTCCGCCGCGATCGCGCCGAGGAGCTCCGGACCGACCGACACGCAACGATCGATCGCGGCCGCGAGATCGGTCAGGAACACGACCGGGTCGCTGTCGGTGTCGTCGGCCGTCAGCCAGGCGACCGCCCCGGAGTGCTCTGTCGCCCACTGGACAAGGAGACTCGATTTGCCGTAGCCGGGAGGCGCGACGATCCAGATGACCGGTCGATCCGGGGACGACCGGAGTTGGCGCAACAGCCTGGTCCGGCGCAGTGTCCCTACGTGCCGCCGCGGCACGACAAGCCTTGCGTCGCGGAGAGGATCGGTCAGACCGGTCGCGCTTTCGCCATTTCCGAGATCTTGAAGCTCGATCGCTTCGATCTCGACGGGAGAGGCGGAAGGGGGCATGCGGTCCTACCAGCTGGCGGCGCGGTCCAGCGACCGAGCCAGACGGTCAAGAGGGGCATCGTAGTGGAAGAGTCAGCCGCGGTCCAATCGCGCCGCGTCATCGTTCACTTCGTCGCGCGAGGGGCTCGCGCTGCGGGGAGCCTCCGTCCTCCGACGGGGAGGATGCGGGGCGCTGATCGGCAGCCTAGCGTGACAGTGTCCCGATGGACAGCGGTGATGTCGACGTGATCAGGCCCTTCGTCGCAAACGGGGTTGGCGGGCTCACGTCCAGTCGGCCATCGCGCCCGCGTCGATTCGGCGGGGCCGTCACGTGAGGATCTACGAAGCGCCGCGCCACCGATCCCTGACGAAACGCGCGGTCTCGCGACCGACGCTCGTCCATCGAAGCCACGCCGACCAAGAGGATCACCGATGTCCAAGAGACGTTCGCCTCCTCGCCCCCGCGCTCGTCCTGACGCTCGCCGTCGCCGCATGTGCGGGTTCCTCGTCGCCGACTCCGGGCACGCCGACAGCCCAGGCTACGTCGCAGACGTCGGCGGCTCCGATCGTTTCGGAAGCTCCGACCGCGTCGGGCGCGGACGCGATCTGCACGGACGCAGCGCGTTTCCGCGCCTCGATGACGGCGCTCACCGATCTCAAGCTCGCCACCGTCGGCGTGAGCGGCGTGACGGCGGCACTTACCGAGGTGCAGTCGGCCGCTCAGGCCCTCGCCGTGTCGGGGCACGATCTCGTCGGCCAGCCGGTCAGCGATCTGCTGACCTCCGTCCAGGCACTCCAGACCACGCTGACCGGACTCGGCGATCAGCCGAGCCTCGGCGCAGGCCTTGTCGCGGTGAAGGCGGCGATCGAGCAGATCAAGACGGCAGCGTCCGGTGTCGAGTCCGGCGCTCGCGACCACTTGCCCAGCCAGCTAGCGGCGCGCCGTCAGACTCCTGCCCGGAGCGTCGCCGCGGCACACGAGCGGCTGGGATGAGGCTGTCTCCTGACAGCGAGGGGGGTCACGACGCCCTCCCTGGGGCGTCGGCCGCCAGCGGCGTGTTCGGCCGATGGCGGAGGTGCGGCTCGTCTGCTTCCCCAAGCTCCCACGTGCCAGTCGGCGCTATGGCCATCCGCCGACCGTAGAGCGCGCCGATCCGCCCCGCGCTCAGGCCGTGGAGGAAGACGGACAAGAGCACGGTCCAGGTGACCACATGGACGAGCGTGAGACTGGCTGGATGAGTCGGACCCATCTGGTCGAAGGCAACAAGCAGGAAGACCACCGATGCGAGACCGCGCGGCCCGAACCAGCCGATGAGCGCGACCGTGTCCGTGCGAAGTGGCGAGCTGACCATCGACAGCGCCACCGGGCCCATCCGAACGATGGTGAGGCTCAGGACGGCGTAGACCAGCACTGCCGGGTCGAGGCCTGCCGCGAGCACCGGACCAACGAAGCCGATACCGAAGACAAGCCAGACCAGGTAGGACCCCGTCACCCCGATCCAGTCGGCGAATTCGACGGATGGCTCGGCCGCTGGGGCATCTTGAGCTGCTGCAGCTTGGCCAGCTCGTCGGCGGTGGAGACACCGGCGACGGCCGCGTTGGCGGCGTCGGCCTGGCCATCATCTGGACGTCACCGGGCGTGACCTTGGGTCGCGCGATGATGTAGATCAGGCAGCCGAGGAACGGCAGGATGAAGATCAGGAAGATCCAGCCGGCCTTCGCGCCGCCGTGGATGTCCGTCCGGTGGAAGATGTCCGAGAAGATCGCGATGAAGATCCAGATCGCGAGGATGAGGAAGAACACCTCGATCGACCACAGAAGGAAATCGCCAAGGCTACTCATCGGTCGTAGCTCCTAGTTGCGTGTGGGGTACGTCACGTCGGCTGTTGGTCTGGGTTGAACCGCGCTCATGCGATGGAGGCGACCCCGGGTCGTTCGACACGATCCGCAGGTCGCCTCCATCGCTCGCTCTCCTCCCGGACGGGGGTCCCGCCGGGGTGACGTCAGCCGGCGGCCTTGTCTCCTCCGGCCTTGGCGGCCTGCTTGACCGCGGCGGCGTCCTCGTCGCTGATCGGAGCGGACTTGACCACCTTGGCGTCCGGGATCGTCGCCTCCACGGCGTCGACCGCTGTCACGGACACCAGGGCGACGATGCCCGACGTGCCCGGGGTGATGACGCCGGCGAGGTCGTCGGCGACTTCGCTCTTCATGAGCACGTTGCCCGCCTTGCCGACGGCCGCACCCGCGATGCCGACGCCGACTGCCCCGGCGATGATGGTCGGCGGGAAGATCAAGCCGATGACCGCGCCGCCGACGGCGCCCCACAGGAACCCGTTGCGGGTCTTGTGGTCAGTCATCTTCTGGATGTGGATCTTGCCCTGGTCGTCCGCGTTGGCGACCAGGACGCCGTCGATGTCGAGCGCTCGGTTGACCTCGGCGTCGATCAACGCCTCGTAGGCCGCCTTGGCCGAATCCATGTCGGCGAATTGGGCCACGATGAGGGCCTGATTGCCCTGGACCGCGATCCCTGCCACAGCGTCCACACCGAGGTCGTCACCGACTGCGGCCACGGCCACGCCGACCGGCTGATCCGTCGTGTTCTGCGTCTCGTCACTCATCTGAGGAATCTCCCTTCGTTGTCATCGGTTGGTCCAGCGATCCTGGATGCATTGACTTCTCAGCTCACGCCAGCCGCGACCTCCTCGGCAGCGAGGACGGACGCGAGCGCCTCGTCGGCCGCCTCCTGCTCGATCATGTCGGCCGCAACGAGCGCGTCGACCGCCTCCTGAGCGGCCTCCCGCTCGATGAGGTCCGCCGCGATGAGCGCGCGAACGGCGCGAAGCGCCGCTGCCGCCTCGATCTCGTCGGCCGCCGCGACCGCTTCCTCGGCCTCTTCCGTCGCCGTCTCCTCGACATCGAGGGACATCCGCACGACGTTCTCGGCTTCCTCCTTTGCCGCCTCCTCGATGAGCGTCGGCAGCGAACAGCGTGTCGATGACGTCCTCTGCTGCCGCATCCTCGACTGCCAGCGCTGCGGCGACCACATCGGCCGCCTCGGCGATGGCGGCGTCCTCGATCAACTCCGCCTCGACGAGGGTCTGGGCGATCTCCATGGCTGCGGCCAGCTTGACCTCCTCGGCCGCTTCGATCGCGTCCTCCGCCTCCATCTTCACGCGCAGCTCGTCACCCACGATCGCGAGGGCATCGGGCGAGATCATCGCCTGCATCAGGGTCCGGCCGCCGGCGTCCACGATCGCATCGCGCAGGTTCGCCGCCCAGTGGTGCTCGATGACGAGGATCGCCGCGGCGCTGCCCGCGGGGATCGAGTCGGCGAGCTCCTGCATCCGGTCCACGGACAGCCCGGCGTCGCGCTCGGCGACGGCGAGCGCTCCGAGTTCGGCTCCCTCGACCATGCCCTCGACGCCACCGGCGTGAAGCCCGAGTAGCCCGCCGGCGATGGATCCGAGACGCATCCGCTCGTTCTCGGACAGGTCGGTCAGGTGCATCGAGTTCTCGATGCTTCCCTGCCGGTTCTTCTGGACGAAGATCACGTCGACGAGGCGGATGACGCCGCGCTTCCGCGCCCGGCGCAGTTCGGCCATGATCCGGCCCGTTGCCTCGAACTTGTCGAAGCCGACCACGAACACCTGGATCGGGCCGGTCACATGCTTCTCTGCCATGTCCACTATCTCCTTCGACCCTGATCCCAGATGTCCGGCGCCGGTCGCGCAGCCGGACGGGTGCTGCCCGCCGCGAACTCAGAGTGGGATCGCGGATCCGTCATGTGCCGCCGCGTTCGCGGCCGCCTTGATGTCCCCGGCCGTCTCTTCGTCGACCGGGACCGTCTTGACCTGCTCGGCCGCCGGCATCTTCTGCGCGACGGCGTCGGCATCCATCGCCGAGACCAGCGCGAGGATCCCGGAAGTGCCCGCCGTGATGACGCCGGCGAGTTCCTTTTCGACCTCGACCCGGTGATGGAGGTTGCGCGCCTTGCCGGCCGCCGCCCCGGCAACGCCGAGCGCGACGGCTCCGGCGACGATGGTGGCGGGCAGGAAGACCGCCGCGACGACACCACCGACGATGCCCCACTTCAGGCCCGTCCGCGTGCTGTGGTCGGTCATCTTCTGGACGTGGAGTCGGCCCTTCTCGTCTGCTTTGACCACAAGGACACCGTCGACCTCGAGGAACCCCGCGACCTCGGCGTCGATGAGATCGTCATACGCGCTCATCGCCAGGGTGGGGTCCGCGAAGCGGGCGACGACGAGCGCGTGGGGGCCCTGCGCAACGACTGCGTCCTCGGCCATGACACCGCCCGTCGATGTCGTCTCGGTCGTGTCTGGTCCGGTCACATCGATTCCTCGGCTCCTCGCGGTCGACGCAGACCGTTCTCGTGCGGAAGGCATGCGTTGCTGCGCTTGCGACGACCGTCCAGGCACGTCGACCACTTGCGCGGCCACCCGGACCCTCGCACCGTAGGCCGGGTCCAGGGCCGGCCACATCCTCCCCGTCGGAGGAAGGCCCGTGTCCGCAGCACGACGTTGCGACGGGCGCCGATCACCGCTGTTCGTGTTCGACCTCCTCCGAATAGGGGGAAGTCGGGCGGGGAGTCGCGGATCCACCATCGTCGTGCGGGCTGTGCCGTGTGATGACAGCGACGGAGAACGGCGATGACACCAGCAGTGAAGATCGGCTCGGCAGACGCGACCAGTCAGGCCGACCCCAAGCCACCCCGCATCCGACGCCGACACATCGACGGCGACACGGCCGCGGCACACCGCGCATCAGGCCGGGCAGGCCGCACTGAGGTGCCACTCAGCGCCCATGGCGAGTGGGCCGTGCCGGCAGATCGACCGGACCCGGTCGCACTGCTGATCGAGCAGGGCGAGACGCGGGTCGCGGATCTCGTGCCCATCCGGTACGGGCGGATGCTGGTCTCGCCATTCACGTTCCTGCGCGGCGCCGCACTGGTCATGGCGGCCGATCTGGCGCGTCTGCCCTCGAGCGGCATCTACGTCCAATCCTGCGGCGACGCCCACCTGTCGAACTTCGGTGTGTTCGCGACGCCGGAGCGGCGCTTGAGCTTCGACGTCAACGACTTCGACGAGACGCATCCCGCGCCCTTCGAATGGGATGTCAAGCGCCTCGCAGCCAGCCTCGTGGTCGCAGGACACGGCGCTGGCTATCAGCGAGCCGCGGTCCGCACCATCACCCGCTCGGCGGTCGGCGCCTACCGGACCGAGATGCGGAGTCTGGCCTCGATGTCGTTCCTGGATGCGTGGTACACGCGGATCGACGTCACGGCGATGCTCGCGGAGAGTCGAGCAGCGAGGATCAGCCCGGACGAAGAAGATCGCACACCGGGCCGTCGAGAAGGCCTCGACGCGGACGAACCTCGGCACGCTGAGCAGTCTCGCCGAGCACACCGACGCCGGCTGGCGGATCCGGGCAAATCCTCCGCTCATCGTCCGATACGATGCCACGCCCGAAAGCGACGCCGCCCTCCGAGACGGATTGACGGCGTACCGAAGGTCGCTCGGCCGGGACATGCAGCCGATCATGGACGCGTACAAGTTCGCCGATTACGCGCGCAAGGTCGTTGGCGTCGGCTCCATCGGGACCGAGGCGTTCGTGGTCCTCAACATCGGACCGCGCAACGACGACGCGCTGTTCCTCCAGGTGAAGGAAGCCCAGGCATCGGTGCTGGAGCGCTATACCGAGCAGAGCACCATCAAGGAGCAGGGCGAGCGGGTGGTCGCGGGTCAGCGGCTGATGCAGGCTGCAAGCGACCGGTTCCTCGGCTGGCTACGGATCGACCGCCTCGGGCGTCCGTACGACTTCTACGTCCGCCAGCTCCGCGACTGGAAAGCCTCCTACGAAGTGGAGAGCAACCAGGAGCAGCGGCTGGCGACGTATGCGCGCTACTGCGGGATCGCCCTTGCCCGCGCGCATGCCCGCTCCGGCTCGGCGTCGGCCATCGCTGGCTACCTCGGCAAGACCGATGACTTCGACCGCGCGGTCGAGCGATTCGCGGTCGCCTATGCCGAGCAGAACGGACGCGACTACCAGGCCCTTCTCCAGGCCGAGACCGACGGCCGGATCAAGGTCCAGCGTGGCGTCTGATCCGAGTCGATCGATGCGGAGGCCCGCACGCCTCGTGCCGTTGCGACGCTCGATCGACCGCTTCATGTCGGATCCGGCATCCCCCCGGAACGCCGCCCGACTGATGATCGGCGCGACCGTCGTCATCGTCCTGGTCGGCGGACTCGTCGTCTGGCTATTCGACAGTCAGGAGTTCCCGGACTACGGCGGGGCCCTGTGGTACACGCTGCAGACGGTGACCACGGTCGGCTACGGCGACAAGGTGCCCACGAGCCTGGTCGGACGCCTCACCGGCTCGTTCGTGATGGTCGTGTCGGTCGCGCTGCTCGCCATCGTCACCGCCTTGATCACGTCGACCTTCGTGGAGGCCGCGCAGCGGCGGCGCCACGCGCAGGAGCAGGATCCAGCCCAAGCGACCGATGCACGGCTCGACGAGATCTCATCTCGCCTGATGGCCATGGAGCGGTCGCTGGAGGAGCTCGTCGCCGGCCGAGGCACGCCAGGCGAAGCCGATCCACCTGCAGACCGGCAAGCAACGAAGACTTGATCTACCAGGATCGGCACGCCGACCCAGACACGCCGTCACCCCAGCGGGAGCAAGACCAGATGCGTCGCCTGATCGACTTCTACCGGCTTCAGATCCACGTCATGCGGACGTGGCAGCCCGGCACGGGTTCCCGCCTGCGCCGGATCCTGGCGACCCTGATCGTCAGCGTCGTGTCGTTCGGCATCGCCGTGTTCCTGACGCCTGGAGTGGACCTGACGGCGGGCGCGGGCATCTTCAGCACCGCCCTTCTGGCCGCGATCGTCCTCGGCATCCTCAATGTCGCCATTCGCCCGGTCCTCATCGCGGCGTTCGCCGCGGTGTCGGTCATCGCGGTCACGATCGCGACCCTCGTCTTCCAGGTCGTGTCGTTCCTGATCCTGCCGCGCTTCGTCGACACCCTCGTGGTCTCTGGCTGGTTCGCGGCGCTGGTCGCGTCCTTGATCTACGCCATGGCGACGACCGTCTTCGTCGCGATCTTCTCGATCAGCAGCGACGACTCCTACTTCGCCATCCTCGTCCAGCAGCTGTCGGGTCGCGGACAGGACGTCCATCGCACGGATGCCCCCGGCCTGGTCGTCATCCAGATCGACGGTCTGGCGCGTGAGATCCTGACCCGCCAGATCCAGGCCGGTCGCGCGCCGCACCTCTCGGGCTGGGTGCGCTCCGGCCGCTACACCCTCTCGGGCTGGGAGGCGCTCCTGCCACCCACGACGCCGGCGAGCCAGGCTGGGCTCCTCCATGGGAACAACGACGGCATTCCCGCCTTCCGCTGGTATGAGAAGGACGCGGGGCGACTCATGGTCACCAATCACCCTGACGACGCCGTGGTCGTCGAGAGCCGGATCTCGAATGGCGAGGGACTGCTCTCGAACGATGGGGCGAGCGTCGGCAACCTCTTCTCGGGCGACGCGGCGCGGTCCTACATCACGATGGCGACGATCAAGGACAAGTCGCAGGGGTTGGGCAAGAGCACATCGTTCTACTCGTTCTTCGCCAGCCCGTACAACTATCTCGGCACGCTCACCCGGTTCGCCGCCGAGGTCGTGAAGGAGTACTACCAGGCGTCCCGCCAGGTACGTGCGAACATCGTCCCGCGGATGCATCGTGGGATGCCGTACCCGTTCGCACGTGCCACGACGAACGTGGGGCTTCGGGACCTGTCGACCGCCCTCGTGGTCGAGGAGATGTACCGCGGGGCGCCGATCATCTATGTCGACTTCACCGACTACGACGAGATCGCCCATCACAGCGGACCCGAGCGAGGGGAGTCGCTGGACGCGCTCGATGGGGTCGACGGCGCCATCGCGACCCTCGAGAAGGCCGCCGGCGCCGCGCCCCGTCCGTATCGCTTCATCGTCGTGTCCGACCACGGCCAGACCCTCGGGGCCACGTTCCTCCAGCGCTACGGGAAGACCCTCGGCGACGTCGTCCAGGACCTCATGGGCAGCGACGCGACCGTCCAGGAGGCCACATCGAGTGGGGAGGAGTTCGGCCAGACGAACGCCTTCCTGTCTGAGCTGACCCAGGTCAAGGGCGTCACCGGTGGCATCGCCCGGACCGCCCTGCGGTCGCAGACGACCGACGGCGTCGTGGACGTCGGCTCCATCACTCCCGCCGGCGCCGATGGGGACAAGCCCTCGGACATGGCCTCGTCGCCCGCGGCCGAGGAGCGACCCGACCTGGTCGCGGTGGCGTCCGGCAATCTCGGGCTGATCTTCTTCCCGCGCCTGCCCGGTCGGGTGACGCTCGAGCAGCTCGCGACGACCTATCCCCGCCTCGTCGATGGGCTGGCCGCGCACCCGGGCGTCGGGGCGCTGCTGATCCGGTCGGAGGCGCACGGCGCGCTGGTCATCGGGCGAACGGGCATCAACTTCCTGGACGAGGAGCGGATCGAGGGCGACGATCCGGTCGCCCAGTACGGCGGTCGGTCGCGCGAGGCGCTCATCCGTCTCGACACCCTCCAGCACTGCCCGGACATCTCCGTGATCAGCCTGTTCGACCCGGCATTCGGCGAGGTCGCGGCGTTCGAGGAGCTGATCGGCTCGCACGGCGGCCTCGGCGGGGCCCAGACCCTGCCGCTTCTCCTGCATCCGACGGAGTGGACCCTGGACGAGGAGCTCGTCGGCGCCCCCGCCGTCCACCGCCAGATCCGCCGCTGGGCGGAGCGCTACTTGGACCTCCGCTTCGGCAAGGACGGGACGGCACAGCCCCTGCCGATGCCTGACCCGCCGAGGACGAACTGAGACGCGACCTCGCGGCCCGGGACGTGAGCCACCCGCTGCTCATCGCCTGTGATCGACGTCGTCGATGGTCTGGGCAGCTCCTCGAGCGCCGCGTCGAGGTCGTAGCCGAGTGTGCGCGTGCGACACCCGGCGCCACCGTGGCGATCCGGCCGAATCTGACCACCAGACCCAGCGTTCCACGCCCCCCGACAACCGCGACGGACCAAGGCGCGGGTGGTCGAGGGCGAGTCTCCTCGGAGCCGCAACTCGACGATGAGGTAGGTTGGTCGGGGCGACAGAGCCTTCCTACTGGCTGAGAAGCGCATGACGAGACGGCCGTGCCGCCCCGCCGAGCGCGCCACCGATCGCGAGGTCGGCGTGGTGGCCGCGGTGCTGGTCGCCGGGTCGGAGAAGGCCGCCGCTCACCGCCTGGGGCTGTCGCACTCGACGGTGAAGCACCACCTCGCGAACGCGCGGACCAAGGTGGGCGCCGAGACGACAGCGCAGCTCGTGTGGATCCTGGCGGAGCGACTGCCAGAGCCTGAGGACGAGGCGTCGGAACGCCAGCGGCCTGAGTAGCTCGCCCGTCACAGAGCGCGCATGAGCGCGCGTCCAAGCAACGTCAACCACCGAGGGGGAATGATGCGAGCACGGCGACTCATCGCGATCGCCATCGTCGGCGTCATCGCGATCGGATGCGGCGACGCCGCGCCCGTCGTCGCCCCGACCCCGACCCCCTCGCCCGCCCCGAGCGTCGCGCCGGCCCCGCCGACGGCCCCGGCCTCGCCGTCGGGCGCGGGGCCAACCGCGTCGCCGAGCGGCATCGTGGCGCCGTCCAGTCCGAGCCCGTCGCACGCCGCCCGCGGACTGGACGGCACTTCGCTGGTCGCAGCCCGTGACGATCTCGGCCACCGCCCTGCCGGCCGACATCCTCTTCTGGCAGGGCGCCTACGTCGCCGTCGGGTCGGACGGGGACAGGGCGGCCGCGTGGACCTCGCTGGACTTCGCGACGTGGACCCCTGCGACCCTGGACGGCCTCCCGCTCAAGGACGCCGCGATCGGCTGGCCGGTCGTGGCGCCGGGTGGCGGGCTGGTCTCCCTCGGCGGCCACGGGCGTCGCCACTGCGACGTCGGGGAGGGGGCGACCTGCGACCCGCAGCCGATCGCGATCTGGACGTCGACGGACGGGCGGTCCTGGCACGGCCGCGCGGCGCCCAAGGCCTTCGCAGGCGCGACGATCGCGGCGGTCGCCACCGGCCCCGGCGGCATCCTGGCCGTCGGCGACACCGGCTGGGACCACCCGGCCGCCTGGTTCTCGCCCGACGGGCGGTCCTGGAGCCGCGAGCGGCTGCCCGTCGCCCTGTTCCGGCACGCCGAGTTTCAAGGCCTTACCGCCTACCGGGGGAGGTGGGTCGTGACCGGGCTGACCGATCCCGAGCAGGTGATGTGCTGCACCGGCAGCTTCCACGCTCGGCTCAAGGCAGCGGCCTGGTACTCGGCCGACGGGCGGTCCTGGAAGCGCGCGAGCGTCGAGTCGGCCAAGCAGGAGACGATGTTCTTCGCAGACGCCGGCCCCGGCGGCCTCGTCTCGAGCGGAGTCGACACGGAACTGGGTGTCGGCGGACGGCCGCTCGTGGCGGACGAGCCCGCGAGACCCCGACATCGGCGCGGTGGCGACCAACGGCGAGCGAATGATCGGCGTATCGCAAGGTGACGACGACGAGCTCGAGCTGTGGGTGTCCACGGACGGCCGCTCCTGGCAGGCGCTGACCGACGCCGGCGAGAGCTCGTCGTCGCGTTCCTCGCCGGCGTGGTCATAGGCGGCGCCCTCGACCGCTTCGTCCTGCCGCTCCTCGTCGACGCCTGGATCGACCGAACGCACGGGCATGGGCAGTGAGCGCCGGTGACGATGGGCCGGAGCACCGCACTCGGGCCGACGTCTACTCCTCGGCCCGGATCGGCGCCGCGGCGGCGCTCACGGTCGTCGTGGTCGTCCTCCTCGTCCTCGATGTCGAAGTTCCGGACTACGACGTCGCCCCTGGCGTCCTGCTGCCGGTACTGCGTGGCGTGCTCCCGCGCACGCCAACCGCTCGCCAGGTCGACGTGCTCGCCGCCCTGCGAGCGCGCTCGGGCCTCACGACGGAGCAGCTGATCTGCCGGGGGTCGGGCTGAGGGGTGGCTGGTGGTCGCGAGCCTCGAAGCCGCTGAAGCCGCCATGGCGGTACTTCCGTTGCCGGCCGCCCCTGGGACCACAGGATCCGGGCGCCGATCCGAGCATCGGCAAGCAGACAATTTGAGATTGGCGATGGCGCTCAGGCCGCTGCCCGACTGAACGTCACATGGACGACGCCGCTGGGTGAGGCGGTGGCCTCGATCCTGTAGTCGTCCTCAAGGCTCTCCAGCCCGTCCCACAGGCGCACGCCCCGGCCGAGCAGAAGCGGCACCACGACAACGTGCATGTGGTCGACGAGCCCAGCCTCCAGGAATTCCCGGATCGTGCTGGGGCCGCCGCCGATGCGGACGTCGAGACCGTTGGCGGCCGCGCGGGCCCTCTCGAGTGCCTCGGCGGGCGTCGCGTCGACGAAGTGGAAGGTGGTGCCGCCCTCCATCTCGAGCGACGGACGGGTGTGGTGGGTCAGGACGAAGACCGGGGTGTGGAACGGCGGGTTCGGCCCCCACCAGCCCTTCCACTCAGGATCCTCGTGCCAGCCGGGGTAGCCGTATTTCCCGGCCCCCATGATCTCCGCGCCGACCCCGGGACCGTGCAGTCGCAGGAACGCGTCGTCGATGCCGCGGCTGCCGCCCGCCTCGCCGACCATCTCGTGCCACCAGCGCGTGGCGAACATCCACTCGTGCAGGCGGTCGCCGGCGTGGCCGAACGGTTCTTCGCGGGTCAGGCCGTCTCCCGTACCGAACCCGTCAAGCGAGACGGAGAAGAACTGGACGCGTGCGAGTGACACTGCTCGTGCTCCTCTCGTTCTGGCCGGTCAGCCCTGTCCGGCGGGTGGGCCGGACAGGACCGTCGGCCCGTATTCCAGCAGCTGGATGCGGCCGTCGAAGGTCCGACTGGCAACCATTTCGAGGGCGACGTCCGGGTAGCCGTCGTAGATCCGGTCGGTCCCCGTTCGCCCGGTGATCACGGGGAACACGACGACCCGGAAGCGGTCGACCAAACCGGCCTCGAGCAGCGACCGGCACAGAGTGAGGCTGCCGATTGTGTGGAGCGGCATCGAGTCATCCCGCTTCATGGCGCGCACGCTCTCGACCGGGTCACTGCGAATCAGCCGGGTATTGGGCATGGCGAGGGGTTGCTGCAGGGTCGACGAGAACACAACCTTGGGGGCGGTCGTGAACTCCCCGATGCTGGCAGCCTCGTCGCTCTCGGGGTCGATCCCGAATGCCTCCGGCCGCTCCGCGAACCCCGACATCTGTCGGTAGGTCGTTGCCCCCATCAGGATCGTGTAGTCCCGCGGCTCCTCGGCGAGCCAGGCGAGGTACTCGGGACCCTGGAGGCCCCACCATCCGGGCCAGCCCTCCGCCGCGCCGAACCCGTCCAGCGACGTGATGAAGTCCACGATCAGTTGCGGCATCCGTGTTGCTCCTCCCGCTTGTGTAACTCGGACGAAGGGTGCGTCGACCGACCGGGGCGGAGTAGACCCTGGGACGACCCGCCTGCCGTCCGTCTTCGGCCCGGACTTCTACTTCCGCCGCCCCGGCGCAGGGTGATCAGATCGCCGGCCGGGTGGTCGTGGACCAAGCTCCATCGGAGCCGCAGCTCGACGATGAGGTAGGGACTGGTCGGGGCGAGAGGATTTGAACCTCCGACCTCATCGTCCCGAACGATGCGCGCTACCAAGCTGCGCCACGCCCCGACCGAGGGTGCCCCGTCGTACAGGGCCTGCGGATGATAGCAAAGGCGCCCTGAACCCGGGCTGGCCCCCGTCGGCCGTGGCAGGACCAACGGCTGGCCGGCGGCGGGACCTCCGCGACCCTTACCGCGCTCGCGCGCGTGCCTAACGTGCGCCACAGCGGCGCCGGGGGGATTCCAGGCGCCGCGTTTCGCTTTCCCATCGGAGCCTGCCGCTTGCACCGTGACCGACCAGACACCGACCGCCGCCTGAAGGCGCGGCTGCGTGCGTGGCTCGGCCTCCGACCGGGGACGCGGGTCGCGCTGATCGTCGTCACCTTCGGCCTGGTCCTCGGGGCCGCCGCGCTCACCGCCGAGACCGCCGCGGACCACGTCCAGGCGACCGCGACCGACGAGGCGGCCCGGAGCGCGGAGTCGGTCGTCCGGGCCTTCGTCGACCCGATGCTCTCCGCCGGCGCCCTCGACGACCCGTCCTCGGGGATGGGCCAGGTGGTCGACGCGCAGCTCGAGAAGCTCGTGCGGACCGGGGACCTGCTCCGGGTCAAGATCTGGCGCGAGGACGGGACCGTGCTCTTCTCCGACCTGCCCGAACTCCGCGGCCAGCGGTTCGACGTCGATGACGACCTGTCCGAGGCATTCGAAGGCAACGTCGAGAGCGACCTCACGGACGGGTCCGCCGCCGAGAACACGTTCGAGCGCGGCCTCGCCGACCGATTGCTCGAGATCTACCTGCCGGTGCGGGACGACTCGGGCAAGGTCGTCGCCGCGTACGAGATCTACCAGGACGCCGCCGGCATCGAGGCGAACATCGCCGCGACACGCCGCGACACGTTCCTCATCGCGGCGGCGGTCGCGGCGATCCTGGCCTGCCTGCTCTTCGCCGCGTTCGACGGCACGTCACGACGGCTCGGTCGGCAGAACCGCCGACTCCGCGAGCTCGCGGACACGCTTCGTGACAGCGAGGCCCGATTCCGCTCGTTGGTCCAGAACGCGTCGGACATCTTCCTCGTCCTCGACCGAGACGGGACGATCCGCTACGAGAGCGTCGCGGTGGAGCGGATCCTCGGCTATCACCCGGCGGATCGCGTCGGGATGCGCATCGCCGACGGCGCGCACCCGGACGACCGCGACGCCCTCGCCCGGCACCTGGCGACCCTCGACGACCGGCCCGGTGCCGACGTCGTCGGCGAGACGCGCTTCGCCCATCGCGACGGCCGCTGGCTCGTGTTCGACTGGACCGCGCGGAACCTGCTCGACGATCCCGCGATCGGCGGTTTCGTCGTCAACGCGCACGACGTGACCGAGCGGACCGAGCTCGAGGCGCAGCTTCGGCACCAGGCCTTCCACGATCCGCTGACGGGGCTCGCCAATCGCGCGCTCTTCGCCGACCGCGTCGAGCATGCGCTGGCCCGCCGCCGCCGGAACCGGGCGATGCCGGCCGTGCTGTTCCTCGACCTCGACGACTTCAAGACCGTCAACGACACGCTCGGGCACGGCACGGGCGACCGGCTGCTCGTCGAGGTCTCGCGCCGCCTGACCGAGTGCATCCGTCCCGGCGACACCGCCTGCCGGCTGTCGGGCGACGAGTTCGCGATCCTCCTCGAGGAGGTCGGGGACGTCGACGCGGTGGTCGAGGTCGCCGAGCGCGTGCTGACGCGCATCGCGGAGCCCATGGACGTCGGCCGCGACCTCACGGTCACGGCGAGCATCGGGATCGCGATGGTGGACGGCAGCGCCCATGACGCCGATGACGTGCTGGCTCGCGCCGACGTCGCGATGTACGCGGCGAAGACCGCCGGCAAGGCCCAGCAGCGCCTGTACGAGCCGGCGATGCGGGATCGGGCGTGGACGCGACTCCAGCTCGAGAGCGAGCTGCGCCGGGCGATCGAGCGGGACGAGATCACCGTGGTCTACCAGCCGATCCTCGACCTGCAGACTCGCGAGCCGGTCGAGATGGAGGCCCTGGTCCGGTGGGACCACCCCGAGCGCGGCCGTCTCGCGCCCGCGGACTTCCTCGCCGTCGCCGAGGAGAGCGGACTGATCGTTCCCATCGGACGGATCGTCCTCGAGCGGGCGTGCCGCCAGGCGGCGGCGTGGCGGCGGACCTGGCCGACATCGCGCGGCATCGACGTCAGCGTGAACCTCTCGTCGCGCCAGTTCCGCGACCCCGGCCTGCTCGACGCCATCCGCGCCGCGCTGGACGCCGTCGCCCTGCCGTCGTCGAACCTCAAGCTCGAGATCACCGAGTCGGCGATGCTCGACGCCGACGCGTCCGACCTCCTGATGCGCCGGATCCGCGACCTGGGCGTGCGACTGGCGGTCGACGACTTCGGGACCGGGTTCTCCGGCCTCAGCTACTTCCAGCGGTTCCCGCTCGACACGCTCAAGATCGACCGATCCTTCGTGGCCGGGCTGGGCCGCGACCCACGCAGCGGGGCCATCGTCCACGCGACGATCGCGTTCGCGAAGGCGCTGGGCCTCACGGTCACGGCCGAGGGCATCGAGACCGAGGACCAGTACGAGCACCTGCGGGCGCTTGGTGCCGACCTCGGCCAGGGCTACCTGTTCGCGAAACCGCTCGATGCGATCGCCGCGGATGCCTATCTCATGAACGCGAGGGATGCGTCGGCCGCCTGAAACCGGGGAGCCCGCCGAGGACGTATCGTCGGCTGGGACGAGACGCACGCTCGATGGGCGTCGCGCCGGCAGGAGGACGACACGACATGCGGACCTTGACCACCCGAACCGATATCCGATGGGCGGCCCTGACCGGCCTGGCCGGACTCGCGATCCTCGTCGCGGCCTGTTCGACCGGTGGCACCGGCGCCGGGCTCTACGGCGGGAGCGCGTCGACGGCCGCCAGTCCGGCCGCGGTGGCATCCGTCGCGCCGGCTTCGGCCGCGGCTGCTGCGCCGTCGGCGGCCGCGTCCGCCTCGGGTGGCGGCCGGTACGGTGGGGGTAGCGACGACTACGGATCGCCGGCCTCGGGCGCGCCAGCGGCGTCGGGCGCGGCGGGCGGCGGCGCCGGCGCACTCAAGCTCGCGGTCGCCAGTGGGGCGGTCGGCTCGTTCCTGACCGGCGATGGCGGCCGGACGCTGTACATCTTCAAGAAGGACTCGCCCGGCAAGAGCGCCTGCGGTCCGGACTGCGCCACGAACTGGCCGCCGCTCACCGTCAAGGACGCGGCCGCAGTCTCGGCCGGCGACGGCGTCACGGGCAAGCTGAGCACGTTCACCCGCGACGACGGGTCGCTCCAGGTCGCGTACGACGGGGCTCCGCTGTACTACTTCGCGGCCGACACCGCCGCGGGCGACACGAACGGCCAGGGCATCGGCGGCAACTGGTTCGTCGCGGCCCCGTAGCGGGTCGCTATCCCTCCGACTCGGCCCCCATCGCGCCGCCCTCGGTGTGGATCGGCAGCGTCCCGAGCGCGGCGAGCACGAACGTGACGGCCATCAGCGCGAAGACGATCGGCACGCCGGCCGCGGCGCCGGCGCGGTCGATGATCACGCCGTACACCGCGACCCACAGCGCCCCCACGCCGAACGCCATCGTGAAGTAGAGCGCATACGAGGCATCGCGGATCGACGGCGGTGAGATGTCCGCGAGCAGGGCCTGGAGCTGCGGGCTCTCGGCGAAGCTGAACAGGCCCATCAGGAGGATCCCCGCCCACAGCCAGACGATCGAGTCACCGGCGAGCAGGAAGACGATGAACCCGATCGCGCCACCGAGGTAGACGCCGACGATGAGCGGCTTCCGGCCGATCCGGTCCGACAGCCAACCGGCCACGATCGGCATCGGCACCGAGAACACGACCAGCGCGCCGTACATCAGCCCGGCCGTCGCCGGGTCGAGCCCGATCACCTGGGTGAGGTAGATGAGGACGAACAGGTTCACGACGCCGAGACCACGACCGCCGCCGCCGAGGACCGAGGTCAGGTAGAGCCAGCGGAGGTCGTGGTTCGCCAGGATCCGCCGGAACGCGGATCGGACGCTCCCTCCGGCCACCGCAGCGGCCCGGTCGGTGCCGTGCTCGCGGATGAGAACGAGGATCAGCAGCGCGATCAGGACGCCGGGGATGCCGATCGCCACGGAGGCGCCGCGCCAGCCGACCGCCGCGATGAGCGGCACGCCGATGATCGCGATGATGACCGTCCCGACATTCCCGCCGGCGATGTGCGCGCTGATCGCGAAGCCACGCCGCTCCGGCGGGAATTGCTCCGAGAGCAGGCCGTTGCCCACCGGGTGCTGCGGCGATCCGCCGATGCGCGAGGCGATGTTCGGGACGGCGAAGGTCAGGAAGCTCGTGGCGAGCGCCTGGAGCGCGAACCCGCCGCCGAAGATGATGCCCCCGACCCCGAGGAGCCGGCGTCGGGAGACCACCCGCGTCAACCCGGCATAGCTGAGTTGCACCATCCCCGCCGCGAACGACCCGATCGCGGCGAGGAACGCGATCGACTGCACGCTGACCCCGTACTCGTCGATGATCGCGAGGAAGATCAGCGGCATCATGACGGCCTGGGCGTGGTTCACCGCGTGTGCCACCGACAGCAGGCCGAGCGATCGCATCGGCCGGACATCGACGACCGGGGCGACGTCCGCGGCGGCAGCGGGCCCCGGGGCGGGCGACGCGGGCGAGGCGGGGGTCACGGCCATGGCGCGTATCGTGCCGCATCGTTGGCCTATCCGGTTGGGCCAATACGCAGGCCACGAGAGCCGGAGAGGACCCGGCCGCGCCGGTCGCGCCGCTACGCCCGCTCGAGGACCTCGCGGAGCGTGGCGCGGCTTCGCGAGATCCAGCTCGCGACGGTCCCGGCCGGGACATCGAGGATGGTCGCGATCTCGGCTTGCGTGTACCCATCCACGGTGTTCAGCAGGAGCGCCGTCCGCGGCCGCACGTCGAGCGACGCCAGTGCAACCCAGAGGTCCGGATCGATCGCATCGTCCCAGGCCGGCGGCACCAGTCGATGGATCGCCCCGAGCAGCCGCCGCCGGCCGCGAAGGTGGTTGAACGCCATCCGGAGTCCGATCGTGTAGAGCCACGCCCGGACGTCGGTCCCGTCGAACCGGCCCCACGCGCGGAACGCCGCGAGATACGCGTCCTGGGCGACGTCCTCGGCATCGTGCGCGTTGCCCAGGACGACGACGAGCCGGCGGACCAGGTTCGCGTAGTGCGGCGCGACGGCGGTCTCGAAGGCGGCCGCATCGCCCGTGTCGGCCCGCCCCTGCGGGCGGGCCTCGGCCTTGGCGGTCATCGACGCGGCTGGGCGATCGATGGCGGCCATCACGGCATCGGGTCGCCGAAGCAAGCGCCGCTGCCCTCAGCGCCGGCGCGCTGGTCGATGACCATGTAGAGGCGGCCGTCGCCCAGGACCGAGCCCGGGACGACATAACCATGCTCCGGTGGCACCGACAGCTGGGTCGTCGTCGACGCGCCCTTGGCCTGGCTGCCGGCCTCCACCTGCCACACGACGTCGGTGTAGCCGTGCGCCGTCAGGAACGCGGCCGCCTGACGCGGGGTCATGCATTCCATCCCGGCACCGGCGAGCGGTTGACCCGGATTCTCGATGCCGGGCGTGCCCCGGGCCAGCTGTCCGGCCACCACGGCGATCCCGGCGGTCGCGGTCGCGGCCGCGAGCAGGAGGATGGCCGGCGCCATCGTCAGCGACAGGGCGAAGCGTCCCCGTCGCCGGCGGTCACGGAGGGCCGGCGGCGGATCGCCGGCGGGGATGCGCGACGCCATCGCGACGAGGCGTCGATCGAGCAGCTGGTCGAGGTCGATCTCGAGGTCGAGGTCCGGCATGTCGGCGCTCCGGTGGACCGGGGGCTCGGAGCCGTCTGTCGCCCGAGCTCCCCGTCGACCTCTACAACACCGCGGAGGCGCCGATCCTTGCAGCGGCGGCGCGAAGCCGCGGCGCGCGCGTCAGTGGTGCTTCTTCTTGTTGGGGACCTCGTACAGGTCCGACCGCGGATCCTTGTGCGTCGCATGCGACACGGCGGCCGCGGACCCGGCCGGCGCTTCCTTGTGGCCCTTGGGCAGGATGTACAGGATCATCAGCGCGATCGGGCCGAAGATGACGCAGAGGATCGTCCACGTGACGCGGTTGCGACCGAACTTGGGGGCCACCTGCCAGGCGTAGTACGCGCAGAGGACCCAGACGAAGGCCCCCAGGATGAGGAACCCGGTACCGATGAGCGTGGGTGTATCCATGAGTCGGACGGACCTCTGCTAGAACTGGTCGAGATAGCGGGCGACTTCCCAGTCCGAGACCTGTGTGCGGTACTCGTCCCACTCGGCTCGTTTGGCTTCGACATAGTGCCCGAAAACGTGGTCGCCGAGGGCGTCGCGGATGACTTCGTCGGCCTCGAGTTCGTCGAGCGCCTCGCCGAGCGTGCCCGGGAGCTCCCGGATGCCCTTCGCCGCGATCGTCGCGGCGTCCATCTCGAAGAGCGAGGCCTCGACCGGCTCGGCGAGGGTCAGGCCCTTCTCCACGCCATCGAGGCCGGCCGCGATCATGGCGGCGAAGGCGAGGTACGTGTTCGACGACGGGTCGGGGCAGCGGACCTCGGCGCGCGTCCCCTCGATGGACTTGCCCGGCGACGACCATCGGGACGCGGATCAAGCGCCGAGCGGTTCGTCCGCCCCCACGTCAGGTACGTGGGCGCCTCGAAGCCCGGCACGAGCCGCTTGTACGAGTTCACGAGCGGCGCCAGGACCGCGATCATCCCCCGCGCGTGGGCGAGGATGCCCGCCATGTACGAGCGAGCGACGTCCGAGAGCCCGTAGGCGTTCGCGGGATCGGCGAACGCGTTCCGCTGGTCGGCGATCGACCAGAGGCTCTGGTGCGTGTGCATCCCCGAGCCGTTGATGCCGTGGATCGGTTTCGGCATGAACGTGGCGTACAGCCCGTGCTGCTGGGCGATCGCCTTGAGGGCGAACTTGAACGTGACCGCGTTGTCCGCGGTCCGGAGCGCATCGGAGTACTCGAAGTCGATCTCGTGCTGGCCCTCGGCCACCTCGTGGTGGGCGGCCTCCACCTTGATCCCGAACGCCTCGAGCGCGTCCACCATGTCCTGGCGGATCTCCTGGGCGAGGTCGGTCGAGTAGTCGAAGTACCCGGCCTGGTCGTGCGGCAACGGCTCGATGTGTCCGTCCTCGTCGCGACGGAACAGGAAGAACTCGAGCTCCGGGCCGGTATTCACGACGTACCCGAGGTTCTTGGCGCGCTCGACCTGGCGGCGCAGCACGAAGCGCGGGTCGCCCGCGAACGGCTCGCCGCGAGGCGTGAACACGTCGCAGATGACGCGGGCCGTACCGCGGGGGCCGGATCCGGGCTGCCACGGGATCTCGCAGAACGTGCTCATGTCGGGCATCAGGTACTGGTCGCTCTCGGCGATCCGGGTGAAGCCCTCGATCGACGACCCGTCGAACCACGTCCCGTGCTTGACCGACCCCTCGAGCTGGTGGATCGGGATCGTGACGGCCTTGACGTGGCCGATGATGTCGGTGAACTGGAGCTGGATGAACCGGATCCCGCTCGCCTGCGCGGCCTCGATCCGGGCGGAGCTCTCGGTGCTGCTGGACACGCTCGCGGGACCTCCTGGCACGAGGGTTCGGGGACGGGCGTCGCGCCAAAGGATACGCCCGGCCGAGGGAACCGCGGCCGGGCGTCTGGGTCTCGTCGGGGGGCCGAACGGGTCGGCCGCGCTCAGTACTGGAAGAGGAGCTCCCGGTACTTGGGCAGCGGCCAGAGGTCGTCGGCGACGAGCGTCTCGAGCTCGTCGGCCACCTCGCGCAGGGCGTTCTGGGCCGGGATGACCTGGTCCACGAAGACTCGCGCTTCGGCCTGCACGGTCCCCGCCTCGTGGGCGGTGTGCTGCGCATGCTCGAGGGCGTCGATGGCGTCGACGAGCGAGTCGGCGAGCCCCGAGACCTGCTCGCACACGGCGCTGATGCCGCGCGACGATGGGGCAGCGGCCAGCCGGCCGAGGTACTGCGCCGTCGCGGGCAGCACCATCGTGCGAGCCATGTCGAGCGCGCAGCTGGCCTCGATGTTGCTGACCTTGACGTAGCGCTCCCAGTAGATCTCGACGCGGGACGCCAGCTCGCGCTCGGAAAGCACGCCGAACGACGAGAAGAGCTTCTTGGCCTTCTTCGTCGTCAGGACCGGCAGCGCGTCGACGGTGGTTCGGTTGTTCGGCAGGCCGCGCTTGGCCGCCTCGGCGTGCCACGCCTCGGAGTAGCCGTTGCCCTCGAAGAGGACCTGCTTGTTCTCCCGGACGACCTTCGAGAGGATCTTGGTCAGACCGCTGAAGTCCGCCGGCTTGAGCTTCTCGAGGTCGTCGGCCAGCTTCGAGAGCGAGTCCGCGACGGCCGTGTTGAGGACGGTCTGCGGCCAGTAGATGGGGGCCGACGAGCCGACCGCCCGGAACTCGAACTTGTTGCCGGTGAAGGCGAACGGGGAGGTCCGGTTCCGGTCGGTGGCGTCCTTCGAGAGGACCGGGAGCGACGTCGCGCCCAGCTCGACCGAGCCGCCCTGCTTGGAGCCCGACGCGGGACCCTTGGCGAGCTGCTCGACGACGTCCTCGAGCTGCGAGCCGAGGAAGATCGACATGATCGCGGGCGGCGCCTCGTTGGCGCCGAGGCGGTGGTCCTGGCCGGCGTCGGCGATGCTCGCGCGGAGCAGGTCGGCGTGCTCGTTGACGGCGCGGATGACCGCCACGAGGAACGCGAGGAACTGCGCGTTGGCGTGCGGGTCGCTCCCCGGGTCGAGGAGGTTCTCGCCGTCGTCGGTGCCCATCGACCAGTTGTTGTGCTTGCCCGACCCGTTGATGCCGGCGAACGGCTTCTCGTGGATGAGGAACGTGAGGCCGTGCTGGCGGGCGATGCGCCGCATCAGGCTCATCACGACCATGTTGTGGTCCGACCCGACCGATGTGGGCTCGTAGACCGGCGCCATCTCGAACTGGCCCGGGGCGACCTCGTTGTGGCGGGTCTTGGCCGGGATCCCGAGGCGCCAGAGCTCGCGGTCCAGATCCATCATGAAGGCGAGGATCCGCTCGCGGATCGGGCCGAAGTACTGGTCCTCGAGCTCCTGGCCCTTGGGCGACGGGGCGCCGAAGAGCGTCCGGCCGGTGAGGACGAGGTCCGGGCGCTGCTCCGCCAGGTGCCGGTCGACGAGGAAGTACTCCTGCTCCGGTCCGATGTTCGTGAAGACCCGGGCGGTCGTCGCGTTGCCGAACCAGCGCAGGACGCGCAGCGCCTCCTTGCCGAGCGCCTCCTGCGAGCGCAGCAGCGGGATCTTGTGGTCGAGGGCCTCGCCCGTGTACGAGACGAAGGCCGTCGGGATCGTCATCGTGACGCCGTTGGGCTCGACCTGGAGGAAGATCGGGCTGGTGACGTCCCACGCGGTGTAGCCGCGGGCCTCGAAGGTGGCGCGGATGCCGCCCGACGGGAACGAGCTGGCGTCCGGCTCGCCCTGGACGAGGTTCTTGCCGGAGAACTCGGCGATCGTCCGGCCCTCGCCGGTCGGGCTCAGGAACGAGTCGTGCTTCTCGGCCGTGGAGCCGGTCATCGGCACGAACCAGTGCGTGTAGTGGGTGGCGCCATGCGCCATCGCCCACTCCTTCACGCCGTGCGCGACCGCGTCGACGATCGCGGGGTCGAACGGCTCGTTGCCGTCGATGGTGCGTCGCAGCTGCTTGTAGATCGGCTTGGCGAGGTACTCGCGCTGGGCGTCCTCGTGGAACACGTACTGGCCGTAGATCTCCTGGCCGGCCTGCTCGAGGTAGGCCTGGTTGGACGCGACCTGGTGCTGGGCGATCGCGGCGATCGCCGCCTGTCGTGCGGTCATGGGTCATCTGCTCCGTGCCGGGCGCCTGGAGGACGGAGCGTCACGCTCGCGGCTTGTCCGACTCGATGGTGCAACCCGCACGCGGACTCGCGCCGTCCGGATGTCGCCTCACAGTACCAGCGGGTCGGGTTGCGATTCAGTACCGAGGTCGCGTCGCAACCTTGTGCATCGCGCACCTTTTCCGGGGCTGAGCACGACGGCCGTCGGACGCGGCCCGGGTCGTCCCGTCAGCCGGACCGGCGGGCGGCGACGAGGTCGTCAAGCAGCCGACCGAACTCGTGCTGGACGTCGACGTAGCGCTCCGATCGCCAGACGATCCCGAGCCGGCCGTCCTTCGTCAGCCGCGTCCAGACGCGCCGCCGCGGCCGATAGAACGTGATCGTGATGCCGGCGATCAGGCTGATGAACGCGAGCCAGACCAGCCCCTGCCCGGGGTCCTTCTTGGCGATGAGCAGCGTGTAGGCGCCCACGCCCTGGAGCTCCACCGAGAAGCCGAGCTCGGGAGAACGGACCGTCTCGCCGACCTCGGGCGCCAACGGCGTGTAGTGCTCGTAGACGGCGGTCCCGTCGGGGTTCGTGCCGACGACGCGGTACGGCAGGAGCAGCGCCGCGGCGGCCCCCGCCGCGGTCTTGCTCAGCAGCAGCTGGAGGCCCACGTCCGTGCCGGGCACGGACAGGATCCCGTACGGCGAGTCGGCGGCCGCGTCGGTCAGCGGCACGGCGCCGTCCCACAGCGGCTTGCCCGCCGCATCGCGGATGACGAGGTGGGGCGCCGGGCCGAAGCCATTCTGGTGGAACGTGTAACCGGCGACCGACAACGGGTCGTTGACACGGATCGTCTTGCGCGCGATCTCCTGGCCGTCGCGGTAGACCGCGAGATCGGTGCGGAAGTCGCTCGCCTGACCCGTGTCGAACCCGGGCGCCTCGAAGTCGATGTTCTTCACGAGCAGCAGGCCCGGCGTCCCGATCGGCTGCACCGTGAGCGACTCCCCGACCGGGATCACCAGCCCCTGTTCCTCGCCGAGCCGCGACGTCACCGCCGCGGCCGCCAGGAACAGCACGAGCCCGGTGTGGGTGAGCAGGGTCGCCATCTTCGTGTACTGGTGGCGATCGCCGTACAGGAAGGTCGTGCCCTCGTCGTCGACCGCCTCGCGGACGTGGAAGCCGCGGCCGCGCAGGACGCCCCGCACCCCGGCCGCATCGACGCCCGTCATCGCCGCGCGGTCGGGCAGCTTGGGGTCGAAGAAGGGCTCGGGCTGGGCCACCCGGATCTCGGCGACGCCGCGCCACAGCTTCGGCGTGCGGTCGAGCGTGCAGACGACGATCGAGGCCACCAGGACCGTCAGCCCGACGCTGAACCAGAGCGAGCGGAACATCGCGAAGACCGAGAGCCGCTCGAGCGTGTCGACGAGCGCGGACCCCATCACCGGGTCGTATCGGGTGTGGATGTCGTCCATCGCGGCGGCGTAGTCCGTCGCCGAGCGGAACGCGAAGTCCGGCAGCTGGCGGATGGTCATCCCGACCAGGGCGAGCAGGACGAGGAGGATGATCTGGGCGACGGCGAAGTCGACCGAGGTCAGCAGGCTCCAGATGCCGCGCCCGATGCGCGCCAGGATGTTCGGCCCGACCGGTCGGGTGGAGGCGGCCGTGACCGCCGCCGGCGTCGCGATGTCGGGCCCCTCAGGCGGCGCGCGCGGGACGGTCGGACGGGCGTCGGTCGGCGTCGCTCACGCTCGGGATGCTACACCGGACCGGCCGGAGGGGCCGGACCGCCGTCGGGCAGTCCGCGCACCTCGCGTCAGCCGGCGCGGCTCATGGGGACCGGGATGCCGGTGACGCGGTCCTTGCCCGCCCGCTTGGAGGCGTACATGGCGCCGTCGGCGCTGATCATCAGCTCGTCGACGGTCCGGCCGTCGCTCGGGAAGCTCACGACGCCGACCGAGAGCGACGGTCGCGGTCCGCCACCCGGGAGCTCGATCGGCATCGAGCGGACGCCGAGGCGGATCTTCTCGGCGAGCACGAACGCGCCGGTGGGGTCGGTCTCCGGCAGGAGCACCACGAACTCGTCGCCGCCGTAGCGCGCCGCGGTGTCGATGCGCCGGACGCCCGAGGTGATGACGTCGCTGACGGCTCGCAGGACGCGGTCGCCGTGGAAGTGGCCGAGGCGATCGTTGATGTCCTTCAGGCCATCCAGGTCCATCATCAGGAGGCAGAAGCCGCGCCCTGACCGGGCGCTGCGCGCCATCTCGCGCTCGATCGCCGCGAAGAAGAACGCCCGGTTGTACAGGGCGGTGAGCGGGTCGATGGTGGAGAGCCGGATCGCCGCATCGCGGGCAGCCCGCTGCTCCCGGGCGATGACCATCGCGACGTAGACGAGCAGCACGAGCGCCACGAGGTCCACCGCGACGACCGCGACGGCGGCCTCGTCCAAGGAGCCGGGCGGCGAGCCGACGAGGACCGCGGCCACGTACGCGAGCGCCGCCACGACCGTGAGGCCCGCGGTCTCGGCCGGCGTCACGACGAAGGCGGCCCCGGCGACGATCAGTGGGAAGGTGAAGAAGAACGGGCTGGAGGTCCCGCCGGTCAGCGCGACCAGCACGGCGGCGCCGCTCAGCGCGACGGACCCCTCGACGATGAACCGCGACGTCCCGAGGGAGTCGGCCGGCAGGATGTCGTGGAAGACGATCACGAACAGACCCGCGATCGCGAGCAGGACCAGGATCGCGCTCTGGGTCTCGGGCCAGAGCCCCGTCACGAGGACGATGGTGGCCGACGCGATCAGGAAGATCCAACTGACGATGCGGACGACGCGGTCGTACCCGGGCGCGGACGGGGCATCGGCGTCCTCGTCGGCGATCCCGCCCACGACGGCCGCCTCGAGCGTGCGCGACCCGGACGCATCGAGCGCGCGAGGGCCACGCCGGGCGCGCGACCGCTTGACGGCGGGCGCCACCAGCACGGCGACGAGGACGAGATTCGCGATGAGGGCGACCACGATGAGGGCGAGGATCGCCTGGTCGGGCAACGAAGCGACTCCGAAGGGGGCCAGGACGCCGCCAGCGCGCGCCCGGCCGACGGCCATCTTATCCGCTCGACCGGGGTGTTCCGGGGCGCTCCGGTGGATTCGGGTGCGATGGCGCAACGCCCGCAGAGGAGCGTCGGCTGGGACTCGGACCGCCTAGCGGGCGCCCCACTGGTAGGTCTGCTTGACCAGCCGCAGGTACACGAAGGTCTCGGTCTCGCGGACGCCCTCGATGGCCCGCAGGCGCTCGGCGAGGAACCGGAGGAGCGCCTCGTTGTCCTCGCACACGGTCTCGATCAGGAGGTCGTAGGTGCCCGCGGTGATGACCACGTAATCCACCTCGGGCATCGCCGCGAGCTCCTCGGCGACGGACACGAGGCGGTCGCTCTGGCAGCGGATCCCGATCATCGCCATCTGATGGAACCCGAGCTTCAGCGGGTCCGTGACGCCGACGACCTGCAGGATCCCGCGCTCGATGAGCCGGTTCGTGCGAGCGCGGACCGCGGCCTCGGATACGCCCAGATCGAGGGCGATCTGCGTGAAGGGGCGGCGGCCGTCGGCCTGGAGGTGCTCGATGATCCGCTTGTCGAGCGCGGAGACATCCTCCGCGGAACGCGGGCTCGCGGAACGTCGGCGGGGCGCGGCGTCGGTCACGGTGCCGGCGATGCCGAGCCAGCCGCCGGCGATGCCGCCGGGCTGGCGGCCGGGGTCGACGTGTGCACGGGGAGCTCGACGGTCACGTTGCTGCGGACCTTCAGCGGGTAGAGCATCGGGTCCAGCGCGGCGATCAGGGCGGCCAGCGCGTCCTTCTGGTGGCTGTCGGGCTTCGGCGGTCGCTTGCCGGTGGTCGGCCCCCACTCGACGAGGATGTTCTGCCCCTTGATCGCGATCGGCGGTTCGCCCTGACCCGGCTTCTTGCCGGCCTTCCACTTCTTCGCCCTCGCCAGCGCCTTCGCGGAGCTGTACTCGCTGATGATCAGCGGCCAGCCCTCGTAGGTGGCCACGAGGTCGCGCAACGGCTCCTTCCCGGCCTTGCCCGTGCCGGCCGTATCCGCGACGAGCTTGAGCCCGGCGTCCTGGAGCGCCCGGAAGACGACCTCGAGCGAGGCCGGCGTGGTCAGGTGCGGATCGGGCGTCGCCACGGGCGCGGCCGAGGCCGCGGTCGTGGCGGCCGGGGTCGGCGTGGGCGTGGCCGAACCGCACGCGGCGGTCAGCACGCCGATCACGAGGATCGGAGCGAGCAGGCGGCCCCGTCCCCGAAACGACGACCGATTCGAATCTCGCATGACCGACGGCATCCTAGCACGCGGTTCGCACGGCGAAACCCGGACAATTCTCCCCCGGCCGGCCGGACCAGCCAGGGCGCCGACGCGCCGGGCGGCGAGTGGCGCCCTCAGCCGCGATCGAGTTCGGCGAGGACGGCGCCCATGAGCCGGACGGACTCGACGGTGATCGGGTCGAGCACGAGCTGGACGTGGTCGATGCCCTCGGCGGCATAGGCGCGAAGCGCGTCGGCCATCTCGGCCGGTGAGCCCTCGAGGGGCGGGATCGACGCGTGGTCGACGTCGCCCTGCATCCGGCCGGTCCCGCCCGGCAGGCGCACGAGGACGACGACGGTGCGCGAGATCGCCGAGGGATCGCGTCCGACGTCCCGGCACGCCTCGTCGACGATGGAGCGCAACCGGCCGACACCCGCCGGGCTGTTCCCGGTGTCGTTGAACCAGGTGTTCCAGGCGTGCGCGTACGGCATCGTGATCCGCAGCATCCGCGGCCCGTTGGACCCGATGAGCAGCGGCGGCCCCTCCGGTCGCGGCCCAGGCGGCAGCAGCTCGCAGTCCCGCGCCTGGTAGAACCGCCCGTCGAAATCGATCGCCCCGTCCTGGAGCAGGGTCCGGATGATCGTGAAGGCCTCCTCGAACCGGTCGATCCGGTGGTCGTACGGGAAGCCGAACGCGCGGAACTCGGTCTCGTTCCAGCCGGCGCCGAGCCCAAGGACGAAGCGGCCGCCGCTGATCTCGTCGATGGTCGAGGCCTGCTTCGCGAGGAGGGCGGGGTTGTGGTAGTTCGTGCACGCCACGAGCGGCCCGAACTCGACGCGCGAGGTCACGGCGGCGATCGCCGCCAGCTCGGTCCAGGCCTCCCACGGCCCGCGCGGCGGGAGGTCGGTCCACCGGTAGAGCAGGTGCTCGCCGAGCCAGATCGAATCGAACCCGAGATCCTCGATCGCCCGGACCATGTCGAGCAGCTCCGGCCAGCGGACCTCACGCTCGACCTCGGGCAGCTGGACCCCGACCTTGAGCGGCCGCCGGGCGGACGCCTCGCTCACGCCCGTGCCGCGAGCGCCGATGCGATGGCCCGGATGTGGTCCGGCGTGCTGCCGCAGCACCCGCCCACGATGGTCGCCCCGGCATCGCGCATCTCGAGGACCTGGCCGGCCATCGTCTCCGGGTCCGCGCGGTAGACGGCTCGCATGTCGACCAGCTCGGGCATCCCGGCGTTCGACTTGGCGACGAGCACGACGTCGGGCGCCGCCGCGCGCATCTTCGCGACGACCGGGATCAGTTCGTCGGGCCCGTTGCCGCAGTTGCCGCCGATGGCGTCGGCGCCCCAGGCCACGAGGGACTCGACGGCCTGTTCCGGCGTGACGCCCATCATCGTGTGGCCGCGCGTGTCGAACGTCATCGTCGCCACCAGCGCGATGGCCGGCGCGGCCTGGCGGACCCCCTCGATCGCGGCACGGATCTCGTTGAGGTCCGACATCGTCTCGATCCAGATCAGGTCGACGCCGCCGGCCACGAGCGACGCGGCCTGCTCGCGGAAGATGTCGACCGCGTCGTCGTACGCGAGCGTGCCGAGCGGCTCGACGATCTCACCGGACGGCCCGATGTCGCCGGCCACCAGGGCGGTCCCGCCGGCGGAATCCACCTCCGCCCGCAGCAGGATGGCCGCCGTCCGGTTCAGCTCGTCGACGCGGTCGCCGTGGCCGCTGAGTCGCAGCCGCGCCCGGTTCCCACCGAAGGTGTTGGTGAGGAGGATCTGCGAGCCGGCTTCCAGGTATCCGCGCTGGATGCGGCGGATGACGTCCGGATGGGCCAGGTTCCAGACCTCCGGCGGGTCGCCGAACTGCAGCCCGTTCGCGAAGAGCATCGTGCCCATCGCCCCGTCGGCGAGGATCGGGCCACCGGCATCGACGAGGGCGCGGAACTTCGCACTGGCCGCCCCGCCGTCGAGCGCGCGACGCGTGGCGGTGTCCGGGAATCGCGACGTGTCGACGACGGGTGCGCCGCTCGCGTCCGCGTCGCCGTCCGAGCGTGTCGTGTCGTGCGGTCGGCGAGACCGTCTGGTGGGCTCCATTCCCGCATCATAGCGAGCATGTGTGCGCAGCCCCGTCGATCGCCCGACCTCACCGCGGCCGTGACCGCCATCGATGCGGAGGTCGCGCGTCGACGGGCGGACGGCTCCACCCCGGCCATCACGATCGCCGTGACCGACCTCGAGGGCAACGCGGATCGACCGGGTCTATGGCGACGCCGAGGTCGCCGGGCATCGCCCCGCCGACCAGGACACGCTCTTCGAGATCGGCTCGATCGGCAAGACGTTCACGGCCCTCGTGGTCATGCAGCTGGCCGAGGAAGGCCGGTTGGGTCTCGACGACCCGGTCGTCCGGCACCTGCCGTGGTTCCGGGTGCCGCGGACCGGTCCCCGGATCACGATCCGTCATCTGCTGAGCCACACGGGCGGGATCACGGCGGGCATCGACGGCACGCCCGAGGCGACGTTCCAGGTCTGGCGGTTGCGCGATCTCCCGCCCGGTTGTGCGCCGGGCCGCCGGTACCACTACTCGAATGTGGGCTACAAGACGCTCGGGCTCGTCATCGAGGCGATCGAGGGGGCGCCGTACCCGGACGTGCTGCGGCACCGCCTGCTCGAACCGCTCGGGATGACGCGCACGGAGCCCGAGATCACGAACGCGATCCGCCCACGGATGGCCGTCGCCTACGCGCCGGCGCGCGACGACCGCCTCTGGACCGAAGGCCTCCCGCAGCGGCCGGCGACCTGGCTCGAGACCGCGACCGCCGATGGGTGCCTCGCCTCGACCGCCGCCGACATGGCGAGGTTCGCCCGGATGCTGCTGCGCGGCGGCGAGATCGACGGCCGGCGGATCGTCCCGACGTCCGCGATCGAGGCGATGGCGACGCCGGTCGCCGCCCTCGGCGCCGACGGGTATGGGCTCGGCCTGATCAACCACGAGGTCGACGGGCACGACTACCTCGGGCACACGGGCGCGATGGTCGGCTCGGTCGCCGGCCTGTGGACCGATCCGGCCGCGGGGCTCGGGGCCGTGGTCCTGCAGACGGGGTTCGCGTACAGCCCGTTCGCGCTGACCCGGCTGGCCATCCGCGCCGTGGCCGAGGTCCGCCAGGGTCGGCCCGTGCCCGGATCCGGCAAAGCACCGCGACCGGTGGCGCGTCCCGGCCGCCCGACGACGAGCTCGTCCCGTTCACCGGCACGTTCGACGGCGAGGATGGGCGGACGCTCCGGGTCAAGGCGGTCGCCGACGCCCTGACCGTCGACGACGGGTCGCGGACGCACCCCGCGAAGTCCTTCGGCGACGACCGCTGGCTCATCGCGGACCCGGCCTGGAACGACGCGCTGCTCTCGTTCGAGGCCGGCGGCGACATCGCCTGGCACGGCGCCGTCCGGTTCGTCCGACGCGGGACGGTACCCGCGCCACTGCGCGAGCCGTCGGCCGAGCTACGGTCCATCGCCGGCCGCTACCGCAGCCACGACCCGTGGACGACGAACTTCCGCGTCGTCCTCCGCGGCGACGTCCCGTGGCTGTGCTTCCCGGCGGTCCCCGACGGCTTCGAGGACGAGCAGCCGCTTCGACCGCTCGCCCGTGGCGGCTTCGGCGTCGGCGACGACCCACTCGGGCCGGAGCGGATCCGCTTCGACACGATCATCGATGGACGGGCCCGCCGTGCCTGGCTGTCCGGGTGGGACTACTACCGGGCCGACGACACGCCGGCGACGTCTTGACAGCGATCGGACCCATCCGCCACCCTGCGCCCGACATGCATCACGTCGACGCACGCACCGCGACCACGTCGCAGCAGCAGCCCTCGAGGGCCTGCTCGACCTGATGCGCCGCGCCCGGAACGGGCGCCACCACCACGGAACGAGGAACGCCCTCAGCAGACATGCTGGGGGCGTTTCCATTTGGGAGGCATCGATGGATCCCGAACTCCTTGGCCGGGGCTTCGTCCTCGGCTTCACGATCGCGGCGGCGGTCGGGCCGATCAGCCTGCTCGTCATCCGCCGGACGCTCGCGGAAGGCCGCGTCGTCGGCCTGGCATCGGGCCTGGGCGTCGCGACGGCCGACGCGACGTACGGCGGCATCGCCGCGTTCGGCCTGTCCGCGATCACGGACCTGCTCGTCGGGGGCGGCCGGATCCTCGGGCTGGTGGGCGGGGTGTTCCTCCTGTGGCTCGCGTGGCGGACCGCGAGGAGCGACCCGGGGACCGCGGCGGCCGTGACCGAGCGACGGGGTGGGCTTCCCGGCGCCTACCTCTCGATCCTCGGGCTCACGATGACGAACCCGATGACGATCCTGTCGTTCGGCGCGCTGTTCGCCGGTCTCGGCGTCACCGGCTCGGACGCGATGGAGTCCGCGCTGATCACGCTGGGCGTGTTCCTCGGCTCGGCGTCGTGGTGGGTCGTCCTGACGACGACGATCGGCGCCCTCCGCTCGCGGGTGACGCCACGCTGGCTCCGGGTCGTCAACATCGTGTCCGGCGTCGTCATCGGCGCGTTCGCTCTGGTCGCCATCGGCATCGCGGTCCGAGGTTGACCGTCATGACCGCGTCACACGCGGGAGTAGGATTGGGGCGGTGGACGAGGCGACGGCCGAGACCCAGACGAGCGAGCATTGGCGGGCCCTGCTGACCGGCGAGGACGCGTCGCTCAGGAAGCTGCGCCAGGTGTGGCGCCACGTCCCGTCATCGCCGCGCTGCAAGGTCTGCGCGGCCCCGTTCAGCGGACTCGGCAAGATCGCGACGAAGCTGGCGATGCACGGCCGTTCGATCGAGAACCCCCTCCTGTGCGGGATGTGCTTCCGGGAGCTCCGCAAGCACCCCGGGGGCGCCGAGGTCGAGATCAGCGTCCTGTTCGCCGACATCCGCGGCTCGACGGCGATGGCCGAGCGACTCTCGCCTGCCGACTTCCGCGGCCGGGTCCAGCATTTCTACGAGCTCGGCGCGAAGGCGATCGAGCGCAACGGCGGCATCGTCGACAAGTTCCTGGGCGACGGGATCATGGCGCTGTTCATCCCGGTCCTGGCGGGCGAGCGGCACGCCCGCCGGGCGATCACCGCGGGCCGGGACCTCATGGTCGACCTCGCCCGGTCGGACCTGCCGCGTGACGGGGTCCATGTCGGCGCGGGCGTGGACGCCGGCACGGCCTTCGTGGGGGTCCTCGGCTCGGACGACCGGCTGGATTTCACCGCCCTCGGCGACACCGTGAATACCGCCGCGCGCCTCGGGTCAGCGGCCGGGCCGGACCGACTGATCGTCTCGGATCGTGCCTGGACCTCGGCCGGCCTCGAGCCGGCAGGCGGACTCGCGCGGCACGACCTCGACGTCGCCGGCAAGGCCGCCCCGCTCCCGGTCGTCGATCTCGGTGCGGAGGACCTCGCGCTGATCGGCTAGGGTCGCGCCCCCGCGCGAGGGCGTCGACATCGTCATCGACTCCTTCGGTCCAGCCGAGTGACGCCCGACCGCGTCGTCGCCCGATGAAGGTTCGGTTGGTCGGGGAGGCGGGATTCGAACCCGCGATCTCATGCTCCCAAAGCATGTGCGTTGCCAGGCTACGCTACTCCCCGGGCGGACCGTCGCGGCGGATGATACCCCGGCGACCAGACCGCCCCCCGTCCCAGGGTCACTGACGCTCGACGACGCCCCAGAACAACGGGTCCTCGCGGACGAAGCGCGCCCGCCAGCCCGATCCCTCGAGCCGTCGGGCCAGGGCCTCAGGATCCCAGAGCACCTTGACGATCCGGAACCGCCGCCCGTCCAGAAGGGTCCGCATGACGACCTCGTCCTGCGCCGTCACCTCCTCCGACCAGAGCCCGTGCGCCGCCTCGTCGAGGACGAAGACGCGGCCATCCGGCGCGAGCATCGCGTCGATCGCCGCCCAGAACGCGTCGAACCGGTCGCTCGGGATGTGCGACAGCAGCGCCCCGAACACGACCAGGTCGGCGGGTGTCTCGGGACGCCAGTCGAAGGCATCGGCAGCGACCGTCGCGATGTTCGGCGCGGCCACCTTCAGCCGGAGCAGCTCGAGCGCCTCCGGCGACGAGTCCACCGCTACCACCGCCTCGGCCACCGACGCGAGGACAGCCGTGTACTGGCCGGTCCCGGCCCCGAGCTCGATCGCCGATCCGACCGGCCCGAGCGCCCGCAGGTCCGCGACGGCCCGCGCGAACACGTCGTCATACGGGTCGTCGTCGGGGCGAGCGGTCGCGTCGTACTCCGGCGCCCGCGCCCGGTAGTAGCGGATCTGCTCGGCGAGCAGCTCGTCCGTCATGCGGACCGGCGCTCGCGGTCGAACCAGCGCATGGGTCGGCCCAGGCTCTACCCGTCGACCTCGAGGTCGAACGCGTCCTCATGGGACAGGAGCGTCTGGGCGATCAGCGCCCGGGCGCGGATCAGGGCCTCGTCGCGGTCGGCCGCGGCGACCTCGAGCGTGGGGAGCTGCACGACGGTCGCGACGACCCCCTCGGCCAGGTGCTCGATCCGCAGCTCGTAGACCGGCCGCTCGCCGCGCTCGATCATGCGCCGCCCCTCGTTGACGGCGTTCTCGAGGAGCAGGAGGTCGGCCTGGAACTGCGGGCCCTTCATGCCGGGCATGGTGCCACAGGCGACAGCGCGCGACGCACGGAATCACGAAGGCGGCGGTCAGGAGGACCGCCGCCTTCGTTCCCCCCGTCAGGGGTGACCCGGGAGGGTCAGCTGACCTTGATGACGACGAACGGGTTCGAGAGGGGATGCACGTGGCGCTTCCCGAGCCAGATCCGCGACACGGGGAGGGCCGCCTTGCCCTGCCATCCGCTGATCTGGAGGCTCTGCGAACAGGCCGTCTTGAAGTTGAGGCCGTCGATGTGGCCGTAGTTGTTGAAGCGGTACGTCAGCGTCAGCTTGTCCTCGCTGAGCTTGAAGACGTCGCGCTTCTCGAGGAGGACGCCGCTGACCTTGATCGGCGTCGTCGACACGATCGTGCCGGAGAAGACGACCTTGCGCGTGCCGTGATGCGTGACGCGAAGGTGCCAGCCGTTCCGGTCGTGCCAGAAGTAGTCACCGGCGCGAGCGCCCGCGTGCAGGTTCGTCGGGCGACCCTGGACGGATGCCGGCCAGTGCGTATCCGGACAGGTCGTGGTGGGGGCCGTGGTCGGCTCGGCGGCGAACGTCGCCGCGGGGACCAGCAGACCGGCGCCCAGGGCGCTGACGGCGAGGAGCGCCGAGATCGACCGGCGGCGGATCGTGTGGCTCAGCAAGGTGAGCTCCTTCCTTCCAGACCCTCGAGGTGGGTGCGAGGGACGGTGTGTGGACGGACGGTCAGGTGACGGACTCGTCCTTGGACATCGGGAGCGTGCCGTTCCGCTGTGAAGAGGGGGTTAAGAGGCCAAGATCGTCTTGTCCCGGTGGTGCGCGAACGCACCACGTCACGCCCGTGGGACCTGGCTCGTCAGAAGGGCCAGACGCCGGGCGATCACTGGCAGGCTGATCGATCGCCCGGCGTCCCCACGTCACGACGCGCCGCCGGGCGCTAGACTCAGGTGCGGCCGGGGCGATCAGCGCCCCCACACGGAGGAACCTCAGCCCGCGTGCAAGCCCGCCGGATCCGGCAAGACACCGGACCCACCGACCGTCGCCGCCTCGTCGCGGCTGGACTGTCGGCCGTGCTTCCGGGTCTCGGTCAGGCCTTCAACGGCCGACGGACCCTGGCCCTCTGGTTCCTCATCCCCTCCCTCGTCCTCATCGCGATCGGGCTGATCGTCGTCCGGACGCAGTCGCCCGCCCGGCTGGCCGCCTGGGCCGTGGCGCCCGCGGTCCTCGGGACCCTCCTGACGCTGAACCTCGTCCTGCTCGCGTGGCGCCTCGTCGCGTCCGGCCAGGCGTTCCTCGACACGCGTCGCGCCGGGCCCACCGGCCGACTCGGCGTCATCGGGTTCGCCCTGATCGTCCTCGCGCTGCTGCTCCCGCACGTCGTGGTCTGGCGCTACGGGACGGTCGCCGGCGAGACGTTCGCGCGCGTCTTCGGCGGCCAGGTCCTGAGCTCGACCGGCGAGGCCCGGACCGAGGCACGCCCGTCGCCGGGCGACACGGAGCGGATCAACGTCCTGCTCGTCGGCGTCGATTCGACCAAGACGCGGACCGAGACGCTGACCGACACGATGATGGTCGTGTCGCTCGACCCGGTCGGCCACACGGTCTCGATGGTGTCCCTGCCGCGCGACATCGTGAACATCCCATTGGGCAACGGCGACATCTACGGCCCCAAGCTCAACTCGCTGATGTCCTACGCGGACCGCCACCCGGACGAGTTCCCGAAGGGCGGCATGACGACGCTCGAGGACGCCGTGGGCGCCCTCCTCGGCATCCCGATCTCGTACTACGCCCGACTCGACTTCAAGGGGTTCGTGCACATGGTCGATTCCGTGGGCGGCGTCGACATCAAGGTGAAGAAGGACCTCGACGACCCGGGCTACGACGGCTACGGCCTCGGCGAGAAGGGCTTCTCGCTCACGAAGGGCACGCACCACCTCGACGGCGCGCAGGCTCTCGCCTACGCCCGGATCCGCAAGGCGGTCGGGGAGAGCGACTTCACGCGGGCCGACCGGCAGCAGCAGATCCTCGTGGCGCTCAAGGACCAGGCGACGAGCGGTGGCAGCATCCTCTTCGAGCTCCCCGGGCTGATGGAGGCGGTCGGCGAGACGGTGAAATCCGACATCCCCTCCGACCGGCTCCCGGACCTCGCCGCGATCATGGACGAGATGAAGGCCAAGTCGGTCACGCGCGCCGTCATCAACCACCCGCTCGTCGACACGCGGAACACGCGATACGGGTCGTCGCTCGTCCCGGATGTGAAGGCGATCCGGGCGATGGCCGCGGCGCTCTTCTCGACGCCCGGCACGGCGCCGGTCCCGTGGCCGACGCCGGAGCCGACGCCGAAGCCGACCGGGTCGTCCGCGCCCTAGCGGTCCGGCCCTAGAACCCGAGCGCGCGCAACCGCGGCGTCATGCGCCGCGCGGCCCGTGCCCGGTGCGAGATCGCGTGCTTCTCCGTCGCGGTCCAGAGGCCGAGGGTCCGTCCGCCCGGCGGCTCGGATGCGGGCTCGAAGATCGGGTCGTACCCGAACCCGCCGGTCCCGCGGGGCTCCGTGGCGATCCGGCCGCGACACGTGCCGCGCGTCGCGGTCAGCGGCAGACCGCCTCGCGGGCCGGTCGACGCGGGCAGGGCCAGCGCGAGGACGCAGACGTACCGGGCGCCGCGTCGCTCGGGCGGCAGGCCGGCGAGCGCGCCGAGCAGCTTCTCGTTGTTCTCCGTGTCGGTGGCGTCCTCGCCGGCATACCGTCGGGTCCTGACGCCCGGGCCGCCGCCGAGGGCCTCCACCTCGATCCCGGAGTCGTCGGCGAGCGTCGGCAGGCCGCTCGCCCGGGCCCCGAACCGGGCCTTGATCGCCGCGTTCGCCACGAAGGTCGCGCCGTCCTCGACGGGGTCGCCCGGGATGCCGAGCTCCTCGAGGGAGACGAGCTCGCCGCGATCGAGCTCGAGGAGCTCGCGAAGCTCGCGCAGCTTGTGCTCGGACCGGGACGCGACCAGCAGCCGCGGCCGGGTCACCGCCGGACGGTGGCGAGGACCGCGGCCTGCGCCTCGAACAGCCGGGCGAGGCCGGCATCGGCCAGGTCGATCAGGCCGTTGGCGGCGATCCGGTCGAAGGGCTTGCCCTCGGCCGTGCCCTGGAGCTCGACGTACGCGCCGCCGTCCGTGCCGACGACGTTGAAGTCGACGTCCGCGCGGGAGTCCTCGGAGTAGTCGAGGTCGAGCAGCGGGAGGCCGTCCACGAGGCCCACGGAGACGGCCGCGACCTTGCCGACGAGGTGCCGGTCGAGGCCGTAGGTGATCAGCGCGGCCGCGAGGGCCACGTAGCCACCGGTGATCGACGCGGTCCGTGTGCCGCCGTCCGCCTGGAGGACGTCGCAGTCGATGGTGACGGTCCGCTCGCCGAGCTTCGTCAGGTCGACGACGCCCCGCAGCGACCGGCCGATGAGCCGCTGGATCTCGTGCGTCCGGCCGCCGATCCGGCCCTTGGCGGACTCGCGGTCGGTGCGCTCCGCCGTGGCCCGCGGCAGCATCGAGTACTCCGCGGTCACCCAGCCGGTGCCCTTCCCGCGGAGGTGGGGCGGGACGCGGTCCGCGATCGTCGCCGCGCACAGGACCTCGGTGTCGCCCATCTTCACGCGGCACGACCCCTCGGCCCACTTCTGGACACCGAGCGTGAAGCTGATGGGCCGGAGGTCGCCGGGCCCGCGGCCGTCCGCGCGGACCGTGGCCGGTCGATTGCCGATCGTCATGTCGTGGCTCGCTCCTCCGCCTTGGCGGCATCCCATAGGGCATCGAGGGCCGGGAAATCCAGCTCCCGAAGGGCGACCCCCTGATCGGCGGCCGCACGTTCGACATGGTTGAAGCGCCGGCGGAACTTCGCATTCGCCGCGCGCATCGCCGCCTCGGCATCGACGCCGCGCTTCCGCGCGACGTTGACGAGGACGAACAGGAGGTCGCCGAACTCCTCGGTCCAGCCGGGATCGTCGCCCGCCGCATCCGCCGCCCGCAGCTCCTCGGTCTCCTCGATGACCTTGTCGAGCACGCCGTCGATCGACGGCCAGTCATACCCGATGTGCGCCGCCCGCTCCTGCATCTCCAGGCTCGCCGCCAGCGCGGGCAGCGACGGGCTGATCCCGTCGAGGGCGCTCTTCGTCGCGGCGGTCTCGCCCGCGTCGGCACGTTCCGACGCCTTGATCCGCTCCCACTGCCGGTTCACGTCCATGGCCGTGGCGGCCTCGGCGTCGCCGAAGACGTGCGGGTGGCGGCGGACGATCTTCGTGGCGAGGGTCGCCTCGACGTCGGTCAGGTCGAAGATGCCCTCCTCGGCGGCGAGCTGCGCGTGGAGGACGACCTGGAGCAGGAGGTCGCCGAGCTCCTCGGCGAGGTCCGGCGTGGCGCCGTGCTCGAGCGCGTCGTAGACCTCGTACGCCTCCTCGAGCAGGTGGCTGCGCAGGGTCAGGTGGGTCTGCTCGCGGTCCCACGGGCAGCCGTCGGGCTCGCGCAGCCGGGCGCTGATCCACGGCATCGACCACGGACCGCCGACGGCCGCCTCGGGGGCGAGCGGCGCCACGTACAGCGGACCGCCGGTCAGGTCCGCGTCGGTGAGCGTCGCGATGGCGAGGGGCTCGGCGGCACCGAAGCGGCCGACCGGATGCGCGGCCGGGTACAGGCGGGCCAGGACGGCGAGGGCGTCCCGGCCGGCCGGACCGTGGCGGCCGGGCAGCGGTCGTGGCGCGTCCGTCGGGCCGCCGCCGCCCGGGACGAGGATGGCCAGCGGCACCAGCAGGAGCGGCCGCGACGGCTCGACGGGCGTGCTGACGATCCGCTCGGCCGCCACGACCTGGACCCCGGCCGAGGCATCGAGGCCCCACCGCAGTCGGGCCTCGGCGAGGAGCGCGTCGAGCACGACGTCCTCCGTCTAGTTCGTCGTGGCGCCCGTGATCGACGGGTCACGCTCGATGGTGGCGGCCGTCTTCTTGAGCGAGTACCACGTCGTGAACGCCGACGACTTGATGTCGTCGAGCTGGCGGCCCACCGGGGTCCGCGTCTCCTCGGCGAAGACCTTGAAGAGGTAGACGCCGTCCTTCGTCGTGTCCCCGTCGGCGATCGTGACGATGTCGCTCGTCTTGCCGATCGGCGCCGCGAAGATCGCGGTCGTCAGCCGCTCGTCGAGCTCGCCCTTGGCGATGAACCCGAGGTCGCCGCCACGACCCGCCGTGGTCGCTTCGGAGTTGTCGCGGGCGAGCGCCGCGAAGTCCGCGCCGCCGTCGGCCTGCGTCTTGAGCTCGGCGATGCGCTGCGCGTCCGTCGGCTTGTACATGACCTGGATGACATGCCAGCCGAAGGCCGACTTGACCGGCGCGAGGAGCGAACCCGGGCCGAGGCCCGGCTTCAGGATCGCGCCGAGGAAGGCCTCGTCGACCTGGCTCGTCGAGTCGAAGTACGGGAGCTTGCCACCGGTCCCGGTGACGCCCCGCGCGCTGGTCTCGTCGCTCTCGGCCCGAGCGATCGAGTCGAAGAGGGTCGGATCGGCCTTGATCTTGTCGTAGGCGGCCTGGGCGTCGGCCTGCGCCGTGGCCCAGGAGGGGTCGTCGGCCGGGATCGTGCCGTCGGATGCGCCGGACGGATCGTCCTTGGGCGAGTACAGGATGTGGCGCACCTTGATGCTGTCCGCCACCGGGTCCGTGTCGGGCTTCCGGATCCAGATCTCGCTCACCTGCCGTTGCGGTCCCGCCTTGGTGGCATCGGCCACGACCTGGTCCGCGAGCTTCTGGTGGATGACGTCCCCGGCGACGACGACCCGGTACTTGGCGAGGTCGATCCCGTCGTTCTGGAGCTTCTCGGTGTAGGCGCTGTCGACGGTCTCGGGGGCGATCTCGGTCACGCGGCCGATCCGGAAGATCCCGTCGGTGCCCTCGATGACGGCGGTCGGGGTGTTCACGTCCGCCGCGAAGATCGCCTCCAGGTACGGCTCGTCCGCCTGGCTGTCGGCGCGCGCGATCCAGCCGAGGTCACCGGCCTGCGGCGCGCTCGACGCGTCCGTCGAGACGGTCTTGGCGACCTGGTCCCAGGCCTTGCCGCTCTGGAGGTCCTTGAGCGCGGCGTCGGCCGTGGCCTTCGCGGCCTGCTTCTGGGCGTCGGTCGGCTCGATCGCCCCCGGGTCCGTGGCCGGCTGGACCTCGATGACCCAGGCGTGGCGCTGTTCCTTGGTGGTCGCCTCGGTCACCAGCTGGGCGTCGACGTCCCCCGGCGTGGCGGTGATCCCCTGCTGGGCCGCCAGCTCGCCCTGGAGCTTCGTATCGATGAGGCGTTCGAGCGTGATGGCGGGCAGCTGGTTGCGCTGCTGATCGACCACGGACTGCTGCGTCGACGCCTGCGCATCCGTCAGCCGGCCGGCGACGTTGAGGCTCCGGATCTGCCGCTCCGCTTCGTCGAGGCGCCAGGTCTCGATCGCATATCGGTCGGCGAAGTCGTCCTTGCTGATGCTCTGGCCGTCGACGCTCCCCACCGAGGCGAGGTGCGAGTTGTACCAGGACAGGCCTGCGGCGATCACGAGGATGAGGACCGCGGCGAGGACGACGAGGCCGAAGCCCAGGTTGAGATAGAAGTTCCGTCGATCCTGGCTCTCCCACGAGGGGCGATGGTCGCGCTTGACGACGGGCTTGGCTCGGAAGGTCATGTGAAGGATGGATCCTGTGACATGGTCGGCATGGCCGGCTCTCGCCGGTGGGCAATGGGGCGCGTATCGTACCGCACCCTCGTCAGAGGGCCGGGAGGACGATCCGGTCGACGAATCGCTCGGTCGCATGCCCGTCGGCGATCTCGAACGAGGCGGCGCGGAAGGCCGCGACGCGGTCCAGGTCGAACCGCCCGGCGCGCAGGTACGCCGCGAGCGGCTCGGTGGTCTCGAAGATCGGCCCGGGGACCCCGGTCCGGTAGTCGAAGTAGAACCCTCGTTCGCGCTCGTAGGACTCGTAGTCGGGCGCGAAGAACACCATCGGCCGGCCGAGCAGCGAGTACTCGAAGATGACGCTCGAGTAGTCCGTGATGACGAGGTCGCTGACGAGCAGGAGCTCGTTGATGTCGGGGTGGTCGGAGACGTCGATGGCGAACCCGCCGAGCTCGGGGCCGAGCGGCGCGCTCGCCCGGATGAACGGGTGGAGCCGGACGAGGACGACGTGGTCGTCGCCCAGCCGGTCGCGCATCAGACGCAGGTCGAGGTCGTCCGCGAACCGCGCGGTCGTGCCGTGCTCGCCACGGAAGGTCGGGGCGTAGAGGACCACGGTCTTTCCCTCGGGGATCGCGTACCGCCGCCGGATCGCGGCCGTCGTCGCGGCGATGCGCTCGTCACCGAAGAGGACGTCCGTGCGCGGGATCCCGAGGTCCGCCCGGAAGCGCTCGATCGGCTGGTGGAACGCGTCCATGTAGGCCGGCGCCGCGGACATCGACGCCAGCAGGCATACCGTGTAGTTGCTGTGGATGCGGACGCGCGAGGTGAGGTCTTCGTCCGCCCCGAAGGCCTTGTCGACGACGCTGTAGCCGACCTTCTTGAACGCGCCGCACGCGTGCCACGTCTGGACGATGGTCGTGCCGGGCCGGGGCGTCACCACGTAGATCGGGAAGTAGTAGTCGTCCACGACGAAGACGGTCGCGGTGGCGAGGTGGTAGGCGGCCCGCACGACCTGCCATGCGGCCCCGACCTTCGCGCGCCAGCCCGGCGCCAGCCGATGCGCGAGCACGACGACGGGGACCGGCGGCCGGCGGCGCGCCAGCTCGTCGCGGATGATGGCCAGGTTGCCGCCGAGCCGGTCCGCGTGGGCCGTCGCGAGGACGACGCGATGCCGGCGGGGCAGATGGCGAGCGATCGCGAAGGTCGCGCGGACGAGGATGATCCGCAGCGTGACGACGGGGCTCACCGCGCCGATGATACCGGCTGGGTCCCGCGCGGTCGGTTTCGACGTAGGCTAGGCGGGCCCACGCGCGATGGATGACATCGGGCGACGACGCAGGGAGGACGCGATGACGACCGGGATGATCGTGCTGGCCGGCGGGATCGGCAAGCGGATCGGGCGACCGTTCCCCAAGCAGTTCCTCCTGCTGGGCGGCAAGCCCCTGATCATCCACGTCCTCGAGAAGGCCCGGGCCATCCCCGAGATCGAGCGGGTGGTCATCACGTGCCCCGAAGCCCATCTTGAGGCGACGCGCGAGCTCATCGCCAACCACCGGCTCGGCGACAAGGCCGAGTGCATCGTCGGTGGCTCCTCACGGCAGGAGTCGGTCTACCTGGGGTTGCTCGCGCTGGGCGGCCTGGACTCGGTCATCGTCCATGAGGCGGTCCGACCGCTCGTGACCACCGCCGAGTTCCGGGTCCTGATCGAGACCGAGGACGAGAACGCGATGTACGGCATCCCGATCCCGTTCACCGTCCTCAAGGGCCACGGCTACGTGGAAGGGTTGCTGGAGCGGGACGAGCTCGTGAACGTCCAGCTCCCGCAGAAGTTCCACCTCGGGAAGCTGCTCGCGGCCCACGAGGCGGCGCGCCGCGACGGCGCGCTCTTCACCGAGGATGCCGGCCTGTTCTTCCAGTACGCCGGCGAGCCGGTGCGGATCCTTCCCGGCTCGGACCAGAACATCAAGATCACCGTGCCGACCGACACGGTGACCGCCGAGGCGATCTACGCCGACGTCCTCGGCCGCGGGGCGTGACCGTGGGCAGGACCGTCATCGTCACGGGCGCGAGCCAGGGGATCGGGCGGGCCGCCGCGGTCCGGATGGCCCAGGAGCCGTCCGTCTCGACCGTCGTGCTGGTCGCCCGGAATGCCGCCGGTCTGCAGGAGACCGCCGCGGCGATCGACCCGACGGACGCGGCGACCCGGTGCATCCCCTACGACCTCGCCGACCTGGACGGCATCCCGGACCTGGTCGCGGGGATCTCCGACGAGTTCGGGCAGCTCGACGTCCTGCTCAACATCGCCGGCTACGCCGAGCCGAAGGCGCTCCTCGACACCACGTCGGAGAACCTCGTCACGACCTTCACGATCAACGTGTTCGCGATGCTCCTGCTGACCCGGGAGTTCGTGCGGTTCGCGCAGGGCCACCCGGCGAAGATCCTCAACATCGCCTCGACCGCGGGGATCACCTCGCGGCCGGGCTGGGTCGCCTATGCCGCATCCAAGGCCGCGGTGGTGTCGCTGTCGCAGACGCTGGCCGACGAGCTCGCCGGCACGGGGATCAAGGTCTACAGCATCTCGCCGGGCCGGACCGCGACGGACCTGCGCCGGATCCTGGCGCCCGACGAGGACCTCAGCAAGATCATGCAGCCGACGGCGGTCGCCGACGTCATCGCGTCGCTCATGCGCGACGAGGAGCGGACCCTCGACGGCCAGAACATCATCGTCCGCCAGCAGATCTGACGGCGGGTGACTCGGCTCGAATACCTCCTCGCGAGCACGCTGCTCCGGGTCGTGGCCCTCGTGGCCTCGATCCGGCCGGTGGACCCGGACCGGGTCGTGCTCGCGACGGCGCGCGTGCCGGTGCTCGACGGCAACCTCGCCTACGTCGACGCCGCGATGCGCGCGGCGCATCCGGAGCGACGCTACGTCCATCTGCTCGAGCCGTACAGCTACGGCCTCCGCGGACGCCTCGCCTATCTCGTCCGGCTCGTCCGCGGGATGTACCACCTGCGGACCGCCGGCCTGTTCATCGTCGACAACGCGTACCTGCCGATCCACGTGGGACCGCACCGTCGCGGGACCACCGTGGTGCAGCTCTGGCACGCGGTCGGGGCGCTCAAGCGGTTCGGTGTCGACATGACGCGGCCGCTGGCCGAACCCGAGCGGACGTTCCTGCATCGCTACTACGACTACGTCGTCGTCCCAGCCGAGGGGACCCGCGCCCCGTATGCGGCGGCCCTGCGGACGCCCGTCGAGCACGTCCTGGCCCTGGGGGCGCCGCGCACGGACTTCTTCTTCGACGATACCGCGATGGCGGCTGCCCGGCGCCGCCTGCTGACCGCGCATCCGACCCTCGCCGGTCGCACGGTCGTGCTCGTCGCGCCGACGTTCCGCGGCCGCGGCCGCGAGAAGCGGGCCGGCGAGGGGTTCGACGCCGTCCGGATCCGCGCGGCGCTGCCTGAGGGCCACGCGCTCGTCCTCAAGACGCACCCGAACCTCGACCCGGCGGCCACGCCGCGCGACGGGTACGACGTGGTGGCCGAGCCCGCGTCGGAGATGAACGACTGGCTGGCGCTGGCGGACATCCTGGTGACCGACTACTCGTCGTCGATCTTCGAATGGGCGCTGCTTCGACGTCCCCTCGTCCTGTTCGTCCCCGACCTGGCCGAGTACGAGGCCGACCCCGGGCTCTACCTCGACTACCGGACCGAGATGATCGGCCGCCAGGTCGCCGACACGGACGGCGTCATCGCGGCCATCCGCGACGGGTCCGTCGACCAGGCCGCGTACGACGCCTTCATCGAGCGACACATCGGTGTCGCGGACGGCCGGGCAAGTGCCCGATTCGTCGCCCGATTCCTCGCGAGGAGCCCGACCGGCCCTAGGTGATACCCTTCGCCGCGATGTCCGCCACCACAGAAGTGCCCGGCGCGTTTCGGCACGCCGCGGGTGAACAAGGCCCGGTCGCCCTCGTCCGGGAAGGCATCGCGGACGTCCGATCCCGACAGCGCCTGGTGCGCTACCTCGTGTCCGCCGACATGCACAAGCGCGGCGCGGACACCCTGCTCGGAAACATCTGGTGGGTGCTGGACCCGCTGCTGCAGATGCTGGTCTACCTGATCTTCGTGACGATCATCACGAACCGGCAGCTCCCCGCCTATCCGCTCTTCATCTTCGCCGCGATCCTGCCCTGGAAGTGGTTCACCGCCTCCGTGGGCGATTCGACCGTGTCCGTCGTGTCGCAGGGCAACCTGATCAAGCAGATCGCCTTTCCCAAGATCGTGCTCCCGGTCTCGGCCACCACGGCCGGCGTGGTGGGGTTCACCTTCGGGTTGATCCCGCTCCTCGCCCTGATGCTCTTCTACCAGGACCGCATCACGATCTACCTGCTCTTCCTGCCGGTGATCGCCTTCGTCCAGTTCGTCTTCACGATGGGCATCTGCCTCCTCGTGGCGGCCGGCAACGTCTTCTTCCGCGACCTGGGCAACGTCTCGCGGCACATCCTCCGCCTCTGGTGGTTCCTGTCCCCAGGTCTCTACAGCCTCGCGACGGTCGGCGACATCGCGGTCTTCCACGACCACCCGTCGCTGAAGGTGTTCATGCAGCTGAACCCGTTCGCGATCCTGTTCGAGGCGTACCACGACGTCATCTACGGGACCACGCGCCCGCCCGGACCGCCGACGATGCCGAACCTCACCGCGCTCGCGATCCTGTTCGTGGTGAGCGTGTTCCTCCTCGGGCTCGGCATCTACGCGTTCAAGCGCCTCGAGCCGAACTTCGCGAAGGTCCTGTGAGCGCGGCCGAGGTCGTCGAGCCGCCCCCGCTGGCCCAGGGGACGCACCCCTTCGCCATCAGGGCTGAGGGCCTCGGCGTGAAGTACGACCTGCGCTTCAACAAGAAGACGACGATCAGCCGCTCGCTCGGCGAGATCCTCGGGCCGCGGGTCGACGAAGGACTTCTGGGCGCTCGAGCAAGTCTCCCTCAAGGTCGTCCACGGCGAGTCGCTCGCGGTCATCGGGCCCAACGGCGCCGGCAAGAGCACGCTGCTGCAGGTCCTCGCCGGGATCATCAAGCCGTCCGCCGGCGTCGTCGACGTGCGGGGCCACGTGTCCGGGCTGCTCACGCTGGGCGCCGGGTTCGACGTCGACCTCTCGGGGCGCGACAACATCCTGCTCGGCGGGGCGTTCCTCGGTCTCGACGATCAGGTCACCCGCGACCTGATGCCATCGATCGTGGAGTACGCCGACATCGGCGAGTTCATCGACGCGCCGCTCAAGACGTACTCCTCCGGCATGCGCGCTCGCCTGGGGTTCGCGATCGCGACGTCGGTGAACCCCGACATCCTGCTGCTCGACGAGGTCCTCGCGACCGGCGACGCCACGTTCCGCGAGAAGTCGAAGCTGCGGGTGATCGAGATCGTGAAGGCCGCGAAGGCCGTGGTCCTCGTCACGCACGACATGACGTGGGTGACCGAGTACTGCAATCGGGCGATCCTCATCGAGGGCGGCCACGTGGTCGCCGAGGGCGAGCCGGCGGACGTCGTGGAGCTGCATCGGCAGCACACGGAGGAGGCCCGGGCCGCCAAGCTCGCGGCCGCCCAGGCAGCGGGGCTGGACTCCGCGGCGATCGCCCCGCGCTGACCCCGGCGGCCGGTCGTGCGGGCCGCGCCGGCCGCGTGGGCCGAGCCGCGACTACCTTCGGCGCAGGATCCCGACGAGCAGGCCGAAGACCGCCCCGAACGCCAGCGCCCCGCGCCAGTCCAGCAGGGCCTTCACGTTCCCGTCGACGTCCTTGGCGATGAGCAGGAAGACCGCGCTCGTCCGCTCGAACGTGGCCGACCGCGCGATCGCGGTCCCGATCGCGCCCTGTTCGAACCGCAGGTCGCGCGCGATCGCCGACCGGACGTAGCCCTGGCTGACCCGGACCTCGGACCCGACGGCGAGGCCGAGCGCACCCAGCTCGAGCGAGACGCGGTCGGCGCGGGCGAACCCGATCGCGCCCTGGCTGACCGCCACATCGGTCGCGTCGGCCCGGCCGATCGCGCCCTGGCGGACGTCGAGCTGCTCGACGTTCGCGACGTTCACGCCCCCTTGCGTGATCGAGAGCGTGCGCGCCTCGACGGTGTCCGCTCCGCCGTGGTCGATCGACACGTGGTCGGCGCGGACGACGCCGGCATCACCGGGCATCGCCGCAGTGACGGCGGCGAGGACCTCGGGTGGGGCCATCACGGCTTTCGGTGCGCGGGCTGGACGTGCGGCCGGGGCCGCCGGCGCGGCCGAGCTCGAGGCGGTCGGCGCCGCCTTCGGCGGGCGCGGTTTCGAGGCTGACGTGGCCTTCGCCTCGGTCGCCTTGGCTCGGCGTGCCCTGGCCTTGGGCGGGACGGGCTCGGTCGGGTCGTCGGATCGGTCGGCCATGGCAGCATCCTCGTTGGGCGGTCGGGTCCCCGACCGGTACGCCCGTCGTGTTCGGCACAAGCCTACCCCCGACCCGGACCCGATGCGACGCGGCGGCCCCGCCGCACGCCGATCTCGCGAGCGTCCTGTATCCTCCGCCTGCGTTTGGCGCGAGCTCGCCTCGCTCGGGGATCGGGAGCGACGCGCACGAGGGTGACACGAGTGGACCGTAGGATCCTGGCGCGACCCTGGGTGGTCGCCTCCGTGGCCGGCGTCGCGATCGTCGGGGCACTGGGCATCGGCATGGTCGCCGGCGGGGCCATCGCGGGCGGGACCTCCAGCGCGAGCCCGCCACCGGTCGCCGACGTGTCCCCGAGCCCGGCCGCGACCGCGACCGCGAACTCGACGCCCGGCGAGCCGGCGTCGCCGACCCCCGAGCCCACGCCGACACCGCTCCCCACGCCGACGCCCACGCCGAGCCCGGTGCCGACGCCATCGCCGGTCGCGGCACCGCTCACCGGGGCCCTGGTCCCGCCGGCCGTCGCCAAGCGGCGACCCATCGCGGTGATGATCGACGACCTGCGTGCGGCGCGACCCCAGTCCGGTCTCGCCTCGGCGGACGTCGTGTGGCAGGCTCCTGCCGAGGGCGGCATCCCGCGCTATATGGCGATCTTCCAGACGACGGTGCCCAAGGACGTCGGCCCGGTCCGAAGCTCGCGCTACTACTACATCGCCTGGGCCGCGGAGTGGCGGGCCGCCTACGCCCACGCCGGCGGGTCGCCGCAGGCGCTCGCGACCCTGCGCTCGAAGGGGAACGGCCAGCTCGTCTACAACGTGGACGGCTTCCGGTTCGGCGGGTCGTTCCGGCGCATCACGTGGAAGGCGCCGCCCCACAACCTGTACGTCACGGGCAAGAAGCTGCGCAGCCTCAGCAAGCTCGTCGGCGCCAAGGACAAGGCCTTCCAGCCCGCCTGGCAGTTCGCCCCGGACGCCCCGCTCGACGCCCGCCCGTACGGCGGCACGATCTCCGTGCGCTACCTGGCCAACGCGATCAGCTACAAGTACGACCGAACGACCAACACGTACCTGCGATCCGTCACCGGGGAGAGCAAGGAGAAGGACGAGGCCGACAAGCGCCGGATCGCCCCGAAGAACGTCGTGGTCATGCTCATGCACTTCGGCGCGCTCAACGACGGCTCGCACAAGCACCGCCTCGAGGCCACGGTCGTCGGCAGCGGGCCGGCCTGGATCAGCACGAACGGCAAGACCATCAAGGGCACCTGGAAGAAGACGGGTCTCACCAAGCCGACCCAGTTCTTCGACAAGGACGGCAACGAGGTCACGCTCACGGTCGGCCAGACGTTCGTCCAGGTGATGCCATACGGCTCGCCGATCTCGTTCAAGAAGGGCGCCACGACGCCCCCGGCGGGCGCGACGCCCTCAGCGACCCCGACGCCGACCCCCTGACCCGGCGCGGCCCCTCAGGCGGTCCGCACGCCCACCGCCGCATAGACCTCGCGCGTGGCGCGGGCCACGTCCGACCACGATCGCCGGCCCATGACGGCGCGTTCGCGTGCCCCGGCCGCGATCCCGGCGTGGACCCGGTCCTCGGCCCAGACCGCGCGAAGCGCCACCGCCAGCCGGTCCGCATCGCGCGGCTCCACCAGCACGCCCGCGGACCCGACCAGGTCAGTCAGGGCGCCGACCGATGAGGCGATGACCGGCGTGCCGCAGGCGAACGCGTCGATCGCCGCGAGGCCCGCCGCGTCCGAGACCAGCGGCAGGAGGACCGCTCGCGCGTCGCGGACGAGGCCGGCGACCACGGGCGCCGGGAGTCGTCCCGCATAGGTCAGCAGGTCGCCGACGTCGAGTCGGGCCGCGGCCCGGGCGATCGCGGCCCGGTCGTCGGGGCTCGCGCCCACGACGAGGACCCGCGGCGGCCACGCGACGGACGCCGCGAGCGTGTCGGGCCGTCCGCCGCGCGCGAGCGCCGCCAGCGCCCCCAGGAGGGTCGCGAGGTCGTGCCTCGCGTCGTACCGGCCGGCGTAGACGAAGTACCGGTCCGGCACGCCGAGTCGTTCGCGCTCGCGGGCGGCGTCGTCGCGCGCCGCGGCGGTCGTGCCCGGATCCCGGTCGCCCATCGCGGCGAACGCGGCCTGCGGCGCGAGGCCGACCACGTGGACCCGGTCGGCCCGCAGGTGGACGAGCCGGCGCGCCGCCGCCGCCACCGATGGCGTGGCGACGATCACCGCTCGCGCCTCGCGCAGCAGCTGCGACCGGAGCCGCTGCCCGAACCGGCTCGAGGCGGTGCGGCCGAAGGCGTCCGGCAGCTCCCACGGCGCGAGGTCGAGGAGCGTCACGACGACCGGGCAGGCCCGACGCGATCGGGAGCGGGCCGCTGCCGGCCATGTGATACACGGCTCCGGCCGCCCCGCCGCGCTCGGCTCGCCACGCCGCGCCAAGGGATGCCCCGCGGAGCAGGAACGGGTCGATGGTCATCGCGCCCGACCGCAGGAGGCGGGTCGGCGGGAGCAGGCGGCGGCCGATGACCTCGAGTCCGCCGAAGCCGGCCGTCGGGTCGTCGAGGTCGCTCCGGAGCAGGAACGCGAACGACTCCCCCTCGAGGGGATCCGCGTCATAGGCGCCCAGGAGTCCCTCGAGGTAGGCCGAGGTGAGCGGAGCACGGTCGGGCTCCTGCAGCGGCCTGGCATCGAGGACGACCCGCATCCCGGGGATGGCGGCCGGCGAGGGCGCGGCTCCGAGCACCCAGCCGTCGGACGGCGGGGTCACCGGCTCGGGCGCCGCCGGAGCCATCGATCGCGCAACTCCTCGGCCCGCAACTGGACGACCACGACGAGCGCCTCGACGAGGATGCGCCGGGACATCTTGCTCTGCCCGGCGCGGCGGTCCTGGAAGGTGATCGGGACCTCCGTGATCCTGGCGCCACGGCGGTCGGCGCGGAACGTCATCTCGATCTGGAACACGTAGCCGCCGGCGTGGATGCCGTCGAACGGGACGTCGGCGAGCGTGGACGCACGCCAGGCCTTGAACCCGCCCGTCAGGTCGCGAGGGGACAGCCGCAGGACCGTTCGGGCGAATAGGCTCCCGCCGCGCGAGATGAACCGTCGGACGAAGCCCCAGTCGACGACGCCGCCGCCGGGCACGTAGCGCGATCCGATGACCAGGTCGTCGCTGGTCCTCGACGATCGGGGCGAGGAGCGCGGGCAGGACCGCCGGGTCGTGGCTGAAGTCGGCGTCCATCTGGACGACGACCTCCGCACCGCCGTCGAGCGCGACGCGGAACCCGTCGAGGTAGGCGCGGCCGAGGCCCTGCTTCGCCTTGCGATGTCGGACCCGGATCCGGGCGTCGATGGCCGCGAGGTCGTCGGCCAGCCGGCCCGTGCCGTCGGGCGACCCGTCGTCGACGACGAGCAGGGTGGCGGCCGGCAACGATTCGAGGATCGCCGTGGAGATCGGGCCGATGTTGTCGGCTTCCTGGTAGGTCGGCAACACCACCCAGACGCCCGCGCCGTTCGTCATCGCCGGCAAGTGTAGGGTGCGAGGCGCGGTCAGTGCGCCTTGACGGTCACGTCGCGGGTGAACCGTGTGGTCCCGAACCGGCTCGTGGCGAGCACGATGATCGTGTATCGGCCCGGCTTCGCGTACGACCCGGTGCTCGTCTTCCCGTCCCAGGTCCAGGTCGAGGCGCCGGTCTTCACGGCGTGATCCGTCCAGATCGGTCGGACCCGCTTCCCATCGCGATAGATCGCCGCCGTGACCCGAGCGGCCCGTCGGACCGTCACGGTGACTCGGCTCGACTGCCTGGCGCGCGGATCGAACGCGGCGGACGACCAGCGGACGCCGGAGATCGTGCGGTCGACGAGGATCGGGCGGTCGACCACGGTGCGGTTGCCGCCGCGGTCTCGGGCGTCGACGCGGAATACGTACCGACCGTCGGCCACGGTGCGGCCCGCGGCGTCCTTGCCGGTCCACGTGGTCGACCACCGGACGCCGGCCGGGAACGACCAGGCCCGCACGGCCTTGCCCGTGCCCGTGCGGATGGAGGCGGATCCCGTGACCTTCTCGGAGGAGGTCCACGAGAGCACGACGCTGTCGGCGTACCGGTCCCCGTCCGGGGAGAGGAAGGACCGGGCGGCCACGGACGTGACGCCGGCCCGCTTCGTGTCGAGGACGACGTCGAAGGTGCGCTGCGCACGGTTGTGCGAGATATCCGCGGCCCAGAGCGTGATCCGGTACGTGCCGTCCTTGGCGCGCGCGCCGGCGGAGGTCGTGCCGTCCCAGGTGACCTTGGGGACCTTGCCGGTCTTCGTTCCCGACCGGATGGGCTTGCCCACCGTCGTCCCGGAGACCCGGGCGATCCGATAGCCCCAGGTGATGAGGCCGGTGGCCTTCAGGCTGGCGGTCACGGTGTCGAGTCGGGAATCGCCGTTCGGGGAGAGCACCGTTCCCGAGACCGTCGCGCTGGTGATGACCGGCGGGACCGTGTCGGTGATGAACTTGTCCTTGATCGCCTGGTACAACTCCGGGCGGGTCCCGTCGTACCCGAGCGCCCAGATCCCGATGCCGCGCAGGCCGTAGGCGTTGACGAGGTCGTACTTGGCCTTGAGGGCCTTGACGTCGTCGTAGTACAGCTGTCGCCACGCGGTCACGCAGCCGTAGGTCTTCGTGCACGTCTGGCGCTTGTAGGCGGTCCAGGCGACGCCCTCGGTGGCGTCGTACCGGCGGCCGTAGCCGGACACCAGGTCGCGCGCGTTGTCGTACACCGCCGTCGCCGACGGTCCGTACTTCGTCCCCGAGACGTTCCTCGCCCCGAGCTTGTCGCTCGAGGTCGACCAGGCGCGTCCGTAGTACGGCACCCCGAGGATCAGCTTCGAGGCCGGGACGCGATCCAGGTACGACTTGATGGTGTCGCGGACGTCGTACGTCGGGCCGCCGATGGGGGCGACGGAGCCGACGGTCCTCGAGCTTGGAGGTGCGGTAGTCGTAGCCCATGACGAAGATCGCGTCCGCGCCACCGGCCTTCGTGGCGTCCTCGACCGGGTAGTTGCCGATCCAGCCGGTCGTGTCGAACGTCAGCTGGTAGCCACGCGCTGACGCGTTCAGGGCGGCCCGGACCTTGCGGACGAGCGCGGTGAACTCGTCGGCGTAGCCCGACGCGATCGGCTCGAAGTCGAGGTTGACGCCGTCGGCGCCCCGATCGCGCACGGCGGCCGCGATCTGCCGCGCCAGGTTCGCCCGGGCGGTCGGGCTCGCCAGCAGGGCCTTCTGTCGCCTGAGCCCGGTCGTGGACCAGGCGAAGCTCTGGACCGTGAGCACGACCCGTGCATGGCTCGCGTGCGCGGCGTTGATGACGCTCGTCATCCGCGAGCTCGTCCAGCCGCTCCACCCGACGGTCGTCGCGCCGGAGCCGTTGGTCTTCATGAGGTTGCCGCGCCCGTCGGCCCCGACGCCGAAATAGGCCACGGTCGAGATCTTGTCCCAGTCGAGCCGCGTGGAGCTGTCGCTCAGCTCCCAGTACGGGAGGAAGCCGAAGACCTCGCGCCGGAGGGCGCCGGGATCGACGGCCGCGGCGAGCTCGAATGTCGGCGGGTCGTTCGCGTCCCACGCGGTGCGCTTGGCCGCGACGATCGAGCGCGGGTCGAGACTCGGGCGGTCGTCACCCGCGAGCCGTCCGGCCGAACCCAGCTTCGAGATCCCCGCGATGCGCGGCGGGGTCCGCATCGCCCGACCCGAAGCGCGTCCAGCGGGGAGCGCACGCGAATGGCGGCCGTCAACGGTCCAGCGGTCGCTCGCCTTCGGCGTGAACGGCACGGTGACGCGGTCGCCGGGCGCGAACGCGATCTGGTCGCCGGCGTGCTTGAGGGCATCCTCGTAGTGGACGGTCGGCTGCAGCCCGCCGTCGCGCGGCGCCGGTCCGGCGGCGGCCACGGCGGTCGGCGCCATCCCGGCGAGCACGAGCAGCCCGAGCACGACCGCCGCGCGCCGCTGACCGGCGCGGGGAGCATGACGAGCGTGGGGGCCGGACGGCAGGGAGAGCATCGACACGACGGTCCTCATGGGTCTGGGGGACGTGGTCGACCGTAGCCCTGGCCCTGGAGGGCGGCAAGGGGACGAAGGTCCGGTTCGGGACCGGTACGGAGTCTTCCGGTGCGGACCGGGGTAGTCGCGTGAGCACTTCGACCGTCGCCGTGCCGGGTGGCGCGACGGTCAGTGGATCGGGTAGCGCCTCGTCGTGGCCTGCTTCCCGCCGTACTTGTCGGTCCCGCTGACCCGCAGGGCGGCGGTGCCGGCGCGGCCGCCGGTCTTGAGATGGATCGAGACGCGGTACTTGTACGTCGAGACCTTGGTCATCGCGACGCTCCACGTCGTCTTGCCCGGCTGGGAGATGTAGACGCGCGGTGCCTTCGCGAGCGGCTCGGCGGACGTCGCGTAGACCGTGATGGTCTGCCCGCGCCCCGGCGTGGCGTCCGAGGCGGAGATCGCGAAGGCGTCGATCTGGAAGGCGACCGCCTGGCTCACGGTCGCCGTGCCGTCCGTGGCGGTCACGACCGCCGAGTACCGGCCCGGCGCCAGCCAGGCGCCCTGTCGTCCTTGCCGTAGAAGTTGCGCGTCGTCGTGCCGGCCGTCGTCGGCGCGCCGGCGAGCAGCGTCGCGACGGTGTCGCCGGCCGCATCGCGGACCGTCCAGTCGACCGTCGCGTCCCGCGTCAGCTTGAAGCCGAGCGCGGTGGCCTTGGCCAGGGTGTCCGCGTCGTTCGGATAGAAGATGGTCTTCGAGCTGGTCACGAAGCCGAGCGAGGTGACCACCCGGACCGGCCGCGACACGATCGCCCCCGAGTTGCCGGCGAGGTCACGCGGCAGGACGCGGAACGAATAGGTCCCATCGGGGACGACGTGCCCGTCGTGATCGCGACCGTCCCAGCTCACGGTCGTGCCGCCCGGACCGTTCGAGACGACACCATCCGCGACACGGATGCCGCCGGCGTCGTAGACGCGCGTGATGAGGGTGCCCGGCTCGCCGGTCGTCGCGGTCCAGGCGACGGTGTCGCGCGAGCCGTCGCCGTTCGGCGAGAACCACCGGTCCGCGTCCGCGTCCGGGGTCACCGACGACAGCTCGGCCGGGACGGTGTCGATCGTGAGCTTGCCGGTCTTGGTGGTCGGGCCGTTCCCCCAGGCGTCCTGCGCCTGCACCGAGAACGTGTACGCGCCGTCGGGCAGCGCCGTGCCACCGGCCAGGCCGTCCCACGTCACGGCGAAGTCGCGGCCGGTGCCGGTCTGTTGCTTGAGCACGGTCTCGCCGTCGAGGATCTGCACCCGCCAGGCGACCGACTCGGAGAACCGGCCCGACAGGCTGCCGACATCCGAGCGGCCGTCCCCGTTCGGGGAGAAGACGCCACCCGCGGTATCCACGGACCAGATGGCCGGCGCCTTGCTGTCACGGGGGATGAGCGCCGAGGTGAGCACCCATCCGGTGACCGACGGGTCGTCGAGGCCCTCGACGAGGACGGCCGGGTCCGGCTCGCCGGAGGCGAGGCTGGCGGTCTGCTCGACGACGCGGAGGCGGGTCCCGGCCGGGATCGTGCCCGCCGGCTGGCCATCTGCGTCATAGAGCGCGGCGCCGGCGGTGCCGACCTGGGCGTTGCCCGGGACCGTGAGCGCCGCCGGGTCGATCCCGGAGTCGGCGTAGTCGGCGCCGGTCACCTCGTCGGTCGTGAGGCCCGGCCGCCAGACGAGCGAGCGGTAGTAGCCGGCCGTCGCCGAGTCGGTGTCGGTGAGGGCGATGGCGCCTGGGGTCCGCGACGAGGCGAACGACGAGACGTGGTCGTGGAAGTCCGGCGCGGCCCGCCAGAGCTCGTCGATGGAGGCGTGGGTCGTGAACAGCGCCCGGATGTACGACGAGGCGTCGCCGTGCCCGTCGGCGATCACCGCCTGCGCCGCCTTCAGGAACCCGGCGCCGTAGTTGTCGACCCGCTTGCGGGCGGTCGAGACGCTCGGCGCCGCCCCGCCCGGCTCGGAGTTGCCCGACGCGTAGCAGAGGTGGCTCAGGATGACGACCGCGTTCGGCGCGAGCTCCAGCGTCGAGACGTACGGCTCGCCGTAATACTTGTTGTTGTAGTCGCCGGCACCCGCGGTCGCGTTGAGCCCGAACCCGTCCTTGGTCGTGTACTTGGCGTCGTAGGTGTAGGGGCTCGGCCAGCCGTTCCCGTGCCCCAGGTACACGACGATCGAGGCGCCCTTGGTCGCGGACTTGACCTTCGACCACGTCGCGTTGGGGCTGTAGACCTTCACGACGTTCGACGTGTACTTGATGGCCTCCGCATAGACCTCGTCCGCGTCGGCGCGGTAGCCCGCGGTCGCCCCGTGGGTCGCGCCGACGATGATCACGACCTTGGGTCCGCCGGACGCGGCGCTCGCGGCGGGCACCACGACACCGAGCGCGGCGACGAGGGCAACGACCAGGGCGACGACGGACTTGCGCAAGGGGCGAGCGACTCCGGGATGCAGGGACCGATCGATCGGTGGCCAGCGTCGGCTGCCGTCGCTCCCCGCTCAATCGCAGGAAGGTCCCCCCGGGTCGTAGCCCGTTCGGAGGGCGCCGGTAGGGTTCCGGGTGGAGGGGTGGGGTCCGGGAGAGGCCGAGGCGGGTCCCGTCAGCGACCGGCGTCGCGGAGGCGCACCACCAGCTCGGCGAGCGGCGGGTTCGAGCGGTCGCGGTCGGACAGGACCGGCCGGCCGTCGGGGGTCACGTCGAGATGCGGCCATGGCACGGCCGCGAGCGCGTCGTCCCAGGCGAACCCGAGCTCGTCGGCCCCGTCGTACTCGTTGGTGACCAGGTAGATGAGCTCGAGCGGGTCCAGGGCCAGGAACCCGTGGGCGACGCCGGTCGGGATCGCCACCCAGTCGTCGGCGGCGAGCTCGCGCGTCTCGACGGCCGGCGCCGGGCCACCCGCGAGCATGGGCCGGATGTCGACGAGCGCGACGAACGCCCGTCCGCTCGCCATGAGCCAGTAGTCGAGCTGCCGACGATGGAGGTGCAGGCCGCGCAGGACGCCGGCCGCCGAGACCGACAGGTTGGCCTGGACGAAGGTCGGCGGGGATCCGGGCGTGGACCCGGCGTCGGCCGGATCGATCGGGCCGAAGGCGCTCGCGCGCCACACCTCCCGGAACGAGCCGCGCGCATCGCCGAACCGGTCGACCGCGCCATAGCGGACGCCGGGGAGGGCCGAGGCGGGGCGCGCCGGGCTCATCGGGCGCTCGCGTGGGCCCGGGCGAGGGCCGGCGCGTAGTCGGCCATGGCGTCGGGCCACGGGCGCATCGGCTCGCCCGACGGCATCGGGGTCGGCGCGAGCACGCCCCAGCGCGGCGGCGTCGAAGCCCGGGCCCACGTCGTCGCGGGCACGTGCTCGACCTCGACCTTGAGCCCGAAGCGCCCGACGATGTATTCCGCCCACAGCGCGCGCGTCGCCGTCAGGCCGTTGACGAGGTGGTGGGTCCCGCCGACGGCATCCTCCGCGAGCAGCTCCACGATGGCGTCGGCGAGGTCCGCGGCATAGGTCGGGGTCCCCCACTCGTCCCCGACGACGCGCAGCGGCTCGCCGGCCGCAGCCGCGCGCTCCGCGGCCTCGACGATCTTGCGCGGGAAGTCGCGGCCGGGCGGCCCGAACAGCCACGCCGTTCGCGCGATGCCCAGCGTCGCCCTGGCGCCATGGGCGGCGAAGGCGTCGGTCGCGGCCCGCTCCCCGGCGAGCTTCGAGGCGCCGTACGGGTTCGGGGGCGAGGGGGCATCCGCCGGGCCGTAGCCGACGCCGTCCAGGCGCGAGCCGTCGAAGACCTCGTTGGTCGACACCACCAGGAGGTCCACGCCGCGCTCGGCGCAGGCCGTCGCCAGGACCCCGGTCGCGGTCCCGTTGCGCTGCATGGCGAGATCGGGCTCGCGGGCGCACCCGTCGACGTCGGTCCAGGCCGCGGCGTGGACGACCACTTCGGGGCGGTCCGACGCGAGCCGCGCGCCCACGGACGCCGGCGCGTCGAGATCGAAGGCGCGCCGGCCCCACGCGATCGGCCCGAGCGGTCCGGTGAACGGCGCGTCGGCAAGCGCGGCGATGAGCGCCGACCCGAGACGGCCGGTCGCCCCGGTGACCGCGACCCGCATCAGGCGACCGCCATGCGCATCAGGAAGTGGCCCGGAACCGGGCGCCGTACTGTCGCTCGTAGTAGGCGTCCCAGTCGCCGGACTTCGCGGCTCGCCACCACGGCTCGTTCGCGCGGTACCAGTCGACCGTGGCCGCAAGCCCGTCGGCGAACGCCGTCGTCGGGCGCCAACCGAGCCCGGCGATCTTCGCGCCGTCCATCGCGTAGCGGCGGTCGTGCCCGGCGCGGTCCTCGACGTGCCGGACCAGCGACCACGGCTTCCCGAGTCGATCGAGCAGGAGGGCGACGGTGTCGCGGTTCGCCATCTCGGTGCCGCCCGGCACGTTGTACGTCTCGCCGGCCGTCCCGCGACGGAGCACGGCATCCACGCCGGCGGCGTGGTCGGCGACGTACAACCAGTCGCGGCGCTGCAGGCCGTCGCCGTAGAGCGGGAGCGGCTGGTCGTCGATCGCGTTGGTGATGCAGAGCGGGATCAGCTTCTCCGGATGGTGGTACGGCCCGTACGTGTTCGACCCGCGGGTGACGACGGCGTCGAGCCCGTGGGTGATGACGTAGCTCCGGACCAGCAGCTCGCCGGCGGCCTTGGCCGCGGCATACGGGGAGCGCGGGGCGAGGACGTCGCCCTCCCGGGACTCGCCGGTCTCGACCGAGCCGTAGACCTCGTCGGTCGAGACCTGGAGATAGCGCGGGCGGCCGGGCGCCGTCCGGCAGGCCTCGAGCAGGACGTGGACACCGATGACGCCCGTGACGAGGAACGCCTCCGGGTCGAGGATGGACCGGTCGACGTGCGACTCGGCGGCGAAGTTGACCACGGCGTCCACGTCGGCGACCAGCGGCGCCACGACCGTGGCATCGGCGATGTCGCCGTGGACGAAGCGCAGCCGCGCCGCCTGCTCCGGATCGGCGCGGACGGCGGCGAGGTTCGCCTCGTTCCCGGCGTAGGTCAGCTTGTCGAGGACGGTGATCTCGGTCCCGTCGCGGCGCGCCAGGACGTCGCGGACGTAGCACGACCCGATGAACCCGGCTCCGCCGGTCACGAGCAGCCGACGGTAGGGCCGGTCGTCGGGCACGGCGGCGGTCAGGGTGCGGGCCGTTCGATCGGCGGGGCCAGGCGGCCCGCGGTGTCGTCGTCGTGGGCCAGCTCGGAGGCCCGCAGGAGCGACGGGACCGTGCCGGCATCGGTCCAGTGGCCGTCGTAGACGCGCGTGAAGAGCCGCCCACCCGGGATGTAGGCGTTGAGCACGTCGGTGATCTCGAACTCGCCTCGGCCGGACGGGGCGAGGCGCTCGATCACGCCGAACGCATCCGGGCGGAGGAAGTACACGCCGATCGGGATCAGGTCGCTCTTGGGGGCGACCGGCTTCTCCTCGAAGCCGATGACGCGGCCGTCCGCGTCGAACTCGGCGACGCCGAACCGCTCCGGGTCCGGGACGCGGTACAGGAGCGTGCCGGCGTCGTACGTCCCAGCGTCGAAGTCGGCGGCGACGCCGGCGAGGGACGGGCCGCGCAGGATGTTGTCGCCGAGGATGCAGCAGAACGAGTCGTCACCCACGAAGTCGCGGGCGAGGCCGATCGCGTGGGCGATCCCGAGGGCGCCGCGTTGATAGCGGTACGTGAGGTCGAGCCCGAAGTGCGAGCCGTCCGCGAGCAGCTCGACGACATCGCCGACGCTCTTGCCGCCGACCACGATCATGACCTCGCGGATCCCCATGCCCGCGAGGGTCTCGATCGGGTAATAGATCATCGGGCGGTCGTAGATCGGGAGCAGGTGCTTGTTCGTGACGATCGTCAGCGGGTAGAGCCGGGTCGCCGTGCCGCCGGCGAGGACGATGCCCTTCATCGCGGGCAAGCGTAGCAGGGGCGACCGGCCGTGGACGCGGTCCGGGTCCGAGTCAGGGCTTCGCGGTCGCCTTCGGTGAGCCCGTCGGCGCCGCCGTCCCCGTGTAGCACGGCTGCTCGCCCGCGGGGAGCGTCCCACTGTGGCCGCTGCAGTCGACCGGCTGCTGGTCGACCGGCGGCAGCCCGCCCTGGTAGTCGAGGACCACCAGCACGTACTCGAGCTTGTCGAGGTCGGCCGTCGGCTGCAGGAAGGCGGTCTGGACCACGTCGTTCGCGTCGCGCTTCACGTCGACCACCTGGCCGATCAGGAGGCCCTTGGGATAGGGCGACCGGATCCCGCTCGCGAGCTCGATGCCGGCCGTGACGACCTCGTCGCCGAGGCCGATCCGCTCGCCGGCGTCGATCTGGTTCATGACCAGCACGCCGCCCAGCTGGCCGACGACCTCGCCGGTCGCGGCGGTCGGCACGAGCTGGCCGATGACCGTCGATTCCGAGTCGGTGAGGAGCACGACGGTCGCGCTGTCGGGACCCACGTCGGTGACGCGCCCGGCGAGGGCGCCACCCGAGGCCACGACCACGTCACCCACGGCGATGCCGCTGTTCGTGCCCTTGTCGAGCGTCACGGTCCGCCGGAACTCCGACGATTCGCGGCCGATCACGGTCGCGGCCGCCGTCTTGAACTCGATGCCGCTCCGGACCTGCAGGAGCCCGGTGAGCAGGTCGTTCTCGCGCTTGAGCTCGTCGAGACGGGCGTTGTCGGACTCGAGACGGGCGTTGGAATCGCGAAGGGCGGCGTTGTCGGTCCGGAGCCGGTCGATCTCGGTGATCGCCGTCGCGACGGAGGCGACGCCGCCGGCGACCTGGTCGAGCGCGCCCTGGATCGGGCGGAACGCGAATCCGATGCCGTTCTGGACGTCCTTCACCGCGGGGTTCGAGCTGAAGGCCATCATCAGCAAGGTCATCACGATGAGGACGGTGAAGACGATGCCGCGCCGTCGGGCGTTGCGGTCGGCGAGCAGGGAGGTCATCGGCGGCGTCCCGGTTGGCTGGTCGTCAGCGCGGCGGCCGCGAGTAGGTCTCTGCGACGAGCACGCGGTCCATCGCGTCGAGCTCCTCGAGCACCACCCCGGTCCCGCGGGCGACGCAGGTCAGCGGGTCGTCGGCCACGTGCACCGGCATCTGGGTCGCCTCGGCCACGCGGCGGTCGAGGCCGGCCAGGAGCGCGCCGCCACCGGCGAGCACGATCCCCTGGTCCATGATGTCGGCGACGAGCTCCGGCGGCGTCTCCTCGATCGTGTCCTTCACGGTGTCGACGATCTGGGCGACCGACGGCTCGATGGCCTCGCGGATCTGGTCCGCCCCGACTTCGACGCTGCGCGGCAGGCCGGTCAGGAGGTCGCGACCACGGAGCGTGACGCGCTGCGCATCCCACTCGCCGGGGTAGGCGGAGCCGATCGCGATCTTGATGTCTTCCGCGGTCCGCTCGCCGAGGAACAGGTTGTACTCGCGGCGCGCGAACGTGACGATGTCCTGGTCCATCTCGTCGCCGCCGATCCGGATGGATCGCGAGACCACGATGCCGCCGAGGCTCAGGACCGCCACTTCCGTCGTGCCGCCGCCGATGTCGACGATGAGGCTGCCCGACGGCTCGCTGACCGGCAGGCCGGCGCCGATCGCGGCGGCCATGGGCTCCTCGATCAGGCGGGCCCAGCGGGCGCCGGCGTTCAGCGCGGCATCCCGGACCGCCCGCTTCTCGACCTCGGTGACGCCCGACGGGATGCCGAGCAGCATCCGTGGCCGCGGGATCAGGCCGACCCGGTCGTGGACCCGGTTCACGAAGTACTTGAGCATCTGCTCGGTGACGTCGAAGTCGCTGATGACCCCGTCGCGCAGCGGCCGGACCGCGATGATGTTCGCCGGGGTTCGGCCGACCATCCGCTTGGCTTCGGCGCCGATCGCCAGCACGCGCTTGGTCTTCGCGTCGATGGCGACGACGGACGGCTCGCTCATGACGATGCCGCGGTCGCGGACGTGGACGAGCGTGTTGGCAGTGCCGAGGTCGATCCCGATGTCGCGGGAGAAGAGGCCGAGGATCCGGTCAAGCATGATGGGGGGCGCGTCCTTCGTCGTGTCATCGATCGCGGCGCAGAGGCCGCCGGCCGGTGGCGGGTCGCGCGGGGATCGTCGGTCGTTCCGGGCGGGCTCGTGCGAGCGGGGTCGTGTGCGGGAAAGCCCGGGCAGTATACCCGCTCACCCCGCGAGGCCCGGGAACCCTCCGGTCGCCCGGCCGTCTGCGGTGCGTGTGCGCACCATCCGGCCGTGGTCGCGAGGCGGACGGACGCCGCTAGGTCCTTGAGTCGGGACGGTCGAAGGCCACGCCCCGATCCCGGAGGGACACGAACGCATCGTGACCGATCACCAGGTGGTCGAGCAGCTGGATGTCGAGGAGTCGGCCGGCGGCGAGGGCCTCGGCCGTGAGGTGCAGGTCGTCGGGCGACGGCGTCGGATCCCCGGATGGATGGTTGTGGGCGAGGATGATCCCCGCCGCGTCGAGCCGGACCGCGTCGCGATAGAGCTCGCCGACGCGAACGAGGGACGCGCTGACGTTCCCCTGGTACACGGTCGAGACGCGCAGCACGTGGTTCTTCGTGTCCAGGAGGACGACGCGGAGCTCCTCTCGCTCGAGCCGCCCCATCTGCAGGATCAGCCGGTCGGCGACGTCGCGCGGGCCGCGGATGGCCCACCGGCCGGACGGCCAGTCGGCGAGGAGTCGCCGCCCGAGCTCGAACGCGGCGAGCAGCTGGGCGGCCCGAGCCTCGCCGATGCCGGCGTGGCCCGCCAGCTCGAGGTCCGTGGCCCGCGCCAGGCCCGTGAGGCCGTCGTACCGGGCCAGGACGTCCGCGGCGAGGTCGACGGCGGACCGGCCACGAGTCCCGGAGCCCCAGACGAGGGCCAGCAACTCCGCTGCGGTCAGACCGCCGACCCCTCGCAGCGCGAGTCGCTCGCGGGGCCGTTCCGACACGGGCAGCTCGCGGATGGCTCGCCCGGCGGGCGGTCGCGGCGTCGAGACGTCCACCGAGGATCCTCCGAGGGGCGGGCCGGGGCTGGAGGCGTCCCCGGGCCCGGACGACGGGAGCCCGCCAATTCCCCCCGCCATCCGGACCTCGAGGACGACGCAGAGCCTACGGACGGGCCCTCACCGGCGGCTCATCGGGAGCTTCGCCGCGGATCGACCGGCGTCAGCTCGCGCGGATCGCGATCTCGCCGGCGATCAGGAGGATCGCGTTGAAGGCCATGTGCAGGCCGATCGGCGCCCACAACGACCCGCGTCGCAGGTACAGCCATCCGAGCGCGAACGCGATCGGGAGCCGCGTCGCGAACCCGACGACCGCCAGGCCGAACGCCTCCCCGGCCGATGACCCGGACACGGTGAGCACGTGGGCGAGGGCGAAGATGATGGCCGCCTGCGCGACGCCACGCAGCGGGCCGTAGACCCGGACCCAGGCCGTCGTCGCCAGGCCGCGGAACATCAGCTCCTCGCCGAACGGGGCGATGATCGCGCCCGCCAGGAACTGGAGGGCGAACCCGGTCGATTCGCCGGTCGGGGGGAGCGGGCTGGTCGGCGTCACGTGCAACGCGTTCACGAGGACCGCCGAGATCGGGATCGTCACGACGATCACCGGGATCGCCCACAGGGCCCCGGCGCCGATCTCCGCGAGCGCGCGGCCCCCGAGGCGCGTGAGCCCCATGTCGGCCCACGACAGCGCCTGCGTGTCGACGACCAGCAACCGGATCAACGCCACGTAGACCAGCGTCTGTACGACGACCGAGGCGAGCTGGCCGACCGGGCCGTCGACTTCGACCCCGATCGCGACCAGCGGGATCGCGACGAGGACGATCGCGACGAGCGAGACCGGGATCGATGTCACGAACACAAGAAGGGGAGATGGGCCCTGGTAGAAGGGCACCCCACGGGCGCGCCGCTCGATCCCCTGCGACCCCGCCCCGGCGATGAGCCCGATCGAGAGCACCACGAGACCGGTGACGAGGACGAACGGAGCGATGGCGCCCTGGGCCATGGCGCCGATCAGGACGATCCCCAGCCCCATGATCGTGGCGAGCCAGCCGACGACGAAGAGGGCCGGTGCGGCGCGACCGTCGATGGTGAACGTGGACGCGCCGGGGCGGGTCGTTCCGTTCGGCGGGAACGCCGCCGGCGCCGACGTCAGGGCCGTCTGGGCCGGGTCGGCGTCGGCCTCGGGGACGGGGGCCGGATCCGGGTCGGGAGCGTTGTCGGAAGCGTGGCCCGTGTCGTCGGGGCCGAGCGAGGTCAACGCTCCGGCAGCGGGTCCTGTGCCGCGGTCTTGCGGCCGCTGCCCTGGGGCGCGGCGGGCGTCCGGGTCGAGCTGCGAAGCTGCGCCGGCGCGCTGCCGGACGAGGCCACCCGGCCGGTCGTCTCACGCCGGGTCGTCGGCGACTCGATGGCCGCTGCGGGCACTTCGCGCCGCTCGAAGTCCTTGCCGCACCACGCGCAGAGGGACCAGTCCATGCCGACGAGGCGGCTGCAATTCGGGCAGACCCGGTTCAGGCGCGTCCGGCAGGTCGGACAGATGATCCAGTCGTCGTTGATGCGCCGCTCGCACCCCGGGCAGTGGTGGATCGACTCGACTTCCGCCAGGAGGGCTTCCTCGGCCAGGTTGCGCTCCCAGACCTCGCCGATCTTCTCGTGCGGCCGGATGATCTTGTAGACCCAGACCGCGAGGATGAAGAAGACGGGCGTGAACAGGATGATCCCGGCGGCGACGAGGTACGGCAGGATCACGTTGTCGGATCGCTGCTGCATGTCGCGGAAGGCCCAGTAGGCCGAAGCCAGCCAGAGGACGACCAGGTAGATCCCGATCATCCGGACCCCGAACTGGACGATCGGGCTGCCGACGACGCCGCCGACGGTATCCCCGATCTGGTTGAGGATGTCTTCCATGCCCCTGGACGGGTGCCTCCGTGCGGCGTCAGCGGGTCATCTGACCGGTGCGGCAGGGCCGCGGACGACGTCCGGCGCAGTGTAGCAGCGTCGGCGAAGGACCTCGGTCAAGCGCGGACGACGTCCTGGACGCCGCCATCGAGCCCGCTGGCGGGCTCGTTCCGAGCTCAGACGCTCGGCTCCCCCGGGTCGTGACGCGTGTGCCAGTCCGCGACGACGCCCGTGACGACGAGCACGATCGAGCCGATCAGCGTCAGGACGACGCCGATCTGCCCACCGAGCGGGCCGACGGCGTATGGCCAGGTCAGGCCGAGCGCGAACACGCCGAGGGCGAGGGCGGCCATGCCGCGCGAGATCCACGTCGGGACGCGGGTCGGGACGACCGCGAGCGCGAGGATCACCAGCGCCCACGCGAGGACGAACACGTGACCCGGCCCGGCGAGCCCCCAGGAGTCGAAGTAGCCGAGACCGCTCGAGCCGATCACGCTCCTCGACCAGGGCAGGAGCATCGCGATGGCGACGATCCCGGCGCCGAGCGCGGCGGCCCATTCGAGGCCCGCTTCGATCCGTTCGTGGTCCCACGCGATGGCCAGGCGACCCGTGGACGACGCGGTCGCCGTCGGGTCGGCCGCTGCGGATGCGGCCCCGGGGGCGCCGGCTCCGCCGGATGTCGCGGCCGCGGCGGCCATGGCCGGGACGCCCGTCGTCGGGGTCGTGGGGCCCGGGGCGCCACCGGCGAAGGCGCCGGCCGTGGCCGGCGTGAACGCCCGGGTCACGGATCGCACCACGGTCGTCGGTACGAGGGTGAGCGCGGCCGCGGTCCGTTGGGCCGGCGGTCGCGGCGCGGAGGACCGTGCCGGGGACGGCCGCGGCAGGCGAGGCCGCAGGATCGGCGTCGTGTCCGCCGACGCGGCCGCGGGACCCGGCGTCGACGCGGCGGCGACGTGCCCGTCGTCGGCGGGGTCGCCGCCCACCGGGACGCTCGCGACCATGGGTGATGCCGCGTGACGGACGCCGCCGGCTACCGACGCCAGCAGGGTCCCGCACGACGGGCACGACAGGCGGCCGTGCGGCACGGCCTCGCCGCAGTCGGTGCACCTGATCTTGCGGGTCGTCGACATCCGGTCACCTCGCGTCCCGCCCGACGGGTCGACGGGCGAGGTTAGAGGGTGCCAGAGGACTCGGCGCCCTTCCAGTCCCCCGGTCGGCCGGTGGCGGACCCCCCGAACGTCCCCCTCGCCGCCGGGACCATGGCGACCGTCCAGACCGCCTGGCGCCACGCGCACACCGCGCCGGTGAGCGTCAACCCGCCGGCCCACAGCCCCAGGAAGAGGGCCAGCGACACGGCGACCGCGACCGGGTCCGACCCGTTCGCGAGCGACGTCCGAAGCCCGGTCCAGGTGACCGTGGCCGCGGCAGCCACCGGCACCAGCACGAGGAGCAGCACGATCGCGGGCAGCCCGTAGAGGACCGCCGCCCGCACGGGATGGCGGACCGCGTCACGGATGGCGCCGAGCAGGCCACGGAGGATCGACGGGTCCCGCAGCACGACCCGTCGCGTCGCGAGCGCGGAGATCACCTCGCTGATGACCCATGCGACCAGGACGACCAGGATCGCATCGGGGACCGCCTCGAGGACCCGCCAGGCGATCGGGACGTCCGTTGCGCTGGGGAGGGTCAGCTCGGCATAGGTGACGGCCACGATCTGCGTCGTGCCGTAGATGAGCGCGGCGGCCAGCGGCGCGAGGGCGAAGATCCGCACGGCGAGGACCCGCAACGTCCGGCCGCGCGGGACGGCCAGCCGGGAGCTCGGTCGATCGACGGGCCACACCTCGTCGTCCTCGACGACGATGGACATGAGCTCGACCTCGATGGCCGCTGCCGCCAGACCGCCGCCGACGATCCAGGCCACAGCCGCCACAGCGCCGCCGAGCATCAGCAGGATGAGGCCGAGGGTCAGCCCGCCGAACACGAACGCCACGACCGTCGGCCCGAAGGCATTCGCGAGGCCGACCGGTGTGGGCAGGATGAGGATCGGGACCAGGAACCACACGATCCCGCCGCGCACGAGGAACGAGGCGAGCGCCAGGAGCCAGGCCGTCGGACGGGTGAGGACGACCAGGAGCGAGGTCCCGAGGATCGCCCCCAGGGTCACGGCGCCGCGCTTGGCGAGGCGATCGGCGACAGCCCGAGGCCGGGAGCCAGGGCATCGAGCCGGTCCAGCGCCGCCTGGACGAGCGCCATCTCGTCGCCGTAGGTCGCGAAGTCGCCGTTGCGGAGCGCGGCCTGGGCGATGTCGAAGTGCTGCTTGGCGTAGCGGATGAGCCCGACCACGTCTGCCGGCAGTGGCGCGACCGGCCCCGACGACGGCACCGGTGTCGGGGTCGGGCCCGGCGTCGGGCCGGGCCCGGGCGAGGTCCCCGGTGACGCGCTCGGCGTCGGTGTGCCGTTCGCCTCGGCCTTCAGGAGGAGGTCGACGGCCGTGCCCAGGGTCGGGGCCCACACCACGTTCCTCGGCGACGCGACGACGATCCGCTGGAACTCGGGGAACGACACGCCGGTGCGACTGGAGGTAGACCGGCTGGAGGTAGATGATCGAGTCGCCCAACGGCACCACGATGAGGTTGCCCCGGATCACCTTGCTTCCGGACTGGTTCCACAGCGAGATCTGCTGGCTGATGATCGGGTCCTGGTCGATCCGCGCCTCGATCTGCGCCGGCCCGAAGACCGTCGAGTCCGCCGGGAAGCGGTAGGCCCGCGTCACGCCGTAGTTCGGGGCGTCGTTGCGCGCGGCCACCCAGGCGATCATGTTCGGACGGTTGACCGGCACCATCGGCTGGAGGAGGAGGAATTCGGAGCTGTCCTCGCCCGGCATGCGCATCACGACGTAATACGCCTCGGACGGGAGGGTCTGCTCGCTCGTCTGCCCGGTGGGGACCGTCCAGAGATCGTCGTTTCGGAAGAACTGCTGCGCGTTCGTCACGTGGTACCGGCCGAACATCCGGGTCTGCACGTTGAAGAGCTCCTCGGGCACGCGCAGGTGCGCCTGCAGGTCCGCGGGCATCGACGAGAGGGGCTCGAAGAGGGTCGGGAACACGCCCTGGTAGGCGCGGATGATCGGGTCGTCCGGGTCCGCGACGTAGAAGTGCATCGTCCCGTCGTACGCGTCCATCGTGATCTTGACGCTGTTCCGGATGTAGTCGATGTCGCCACCGCCCAGGCCGGTCGCGTCGAGGGTGCTCGGGTCGAACGCCTGGGCGTTCGGGAACCGGTCACTCGTCGTGTACGCGTCCTGGATGTAGACGAGACGACCGGACCCGTCGATGACGAGGTACGGGTCCTTGTCGAACTTGAGGAACGGCGCCACGCGCTCGAGCCGGTCGCTCAGCGCGCGATGGAAGAGCAGCTGGCTGCTGCCGGTGATCTGGTCGCTGATGAGCAGGTCCAGGTCGCGGAACCGGAGCGCGAACAGGAGCCGCTGGAGCGTCGTGTCGAGCTTGATGCCGGTGGTTCCGGTCCAGCTCGTCGCCGTCCCGACCTGGTCGCTGTCGCCGGTCGGGTAGTCGAACTCCGCCTGCTTGGCCCCGACCACGACGTAGTCGGTGTTGCGCTCGCCGAAGTAGATCCGTGGTTGCGTGATCGTCGGGGCGCCCGCGACCGATTGCGGTGGGAGGTTGCCGATGAAGAGACGCGGCTGTCCCTCGTTGGTGACCTCGTTGACGGGCACCATCGCGAGACCGATCCCGTGCGTGTAGACGATGCGCTGGTTGACCCAGCCGCTGGCGCCCGGGTTCTGTTCGATGGCGAGCTCGCGACCCGACAGCATCACCTGCCGTTGCGTGCCGTCGATCTGGTAGCGATCGGTGTCGACGTCGGTGAACTCGTAGTACTTGCGCACCGTCTGGAGCTGGTCGAGCGTGTTCTGGAGTGGCCGGTAGTCCCAGAGGCGGGCGTTGCGGAACGTGTCGGCGTCGTTGTCCACCGCCGCCTGGGTCACCGGCGCATTGCCGTTGAACGGCCGCTCCTCCCAGTTGCCGATGTCGAAGGCGAGTCGCGTCATCGCGATGTTGTTCGAGATGTAGCGCTCTTCCTGGGCGAACTGGTTCGGCTCGACCGTGAAGCGCTGGATGGCCTCGGGGTAGAGGCGCCCGACCACGAGCGACGCGAGCAGCCAGACGCCGATCGTGAGCCCGAGCGGCCAGATCATCCGCGTGAACGCCGCGGCGACGAGCAATGCTGCCGCGAGCCCCGAGATGACCGTCAGCAGGTCGAATGCGAAGAACTGCGCGTTCTGGTCGGTGAAGCTGACGCCGGTGGCGAAGCCGCGTGTGCTGTAGACGAGCTCGTACTTGTCGAGCTGGTAGCCGAACGCGACCGAGAGGAGGAAGAGCGCGCCCAGGACCGCGAGATGGAGACGGACAGGCGTGGTGAAGGCGAGGCCGCTCCGTGAGGCGGCGACGAGATACCGAAGGAGCGCCAGGATCAGCGCGACGATCACCAGCCCGTTGAAGAGGCCCTGGACCAGTCGGAGGAACGGCAGCTCGAAGAGGAAGAACGAGATGTCGCGCCCGAAGACCGGGTCCGTGACCGCCGGGGCGCCGTCCGGCGCGAACGGCACGCGATGGATCCACAGGAGCACGGTCTCCCACGACGAGGAGAGCGTGGCGGCCACGGCGACCGCCAGCAGCCCGGCCACCAGCGCCAGGGCCAACCCCGCGAGCGGCGTCAGGTCCGGGAGGTCGTCGGCCTCGAACGTGAAGGTCCGCTCGTCGCCGTACTGGCGGGCGGTCCCACCGCGAGCGCCTGCCGTGGCCTGCGCGGTCGCCTGCGCGGCGTCGTTGAATCGATCCACGAGCGACTGCAGGCCGCTCGGCCCCTCCCCCGGCGGCGGGCTCAGCCGACCGGCGACCCACAGGTCGCCGAGGAAGACGACCAGCGCGAGGATGAGGCCGACGGCGAACAGCGCCGTCTGGGCGACGATGCGCGTCCAGAAGACGCTGTCGAACTGGACGCTCTTGAACCACAGCGCGTCGGTCCAGAGGTCGATCCCGACCGTGAACAGCAGGAGGAGCGCGATGCCCAGCGCGACGGCGATCCACAGGCCCACCCGCCGGCCCGGTCTGCCCTCCGCGCCGTCATCCGGCCCGCCGGGGCCGACGCGTCGGGGCGGACCGCCGCGGCCGCGCGAGCGCCTCGCCCGGGAGATCCGGATCGGTTCCTCCTGGGCGTCGGCGGCGTCGCCATCGCCATCGACGTCGGCGTCCGGCGAGTCGTCGTTCGCGGGTCGGTCATCGTCGTCCGACGTTGCTGTCGCGACCGTGGCGTCGCCCCGCCGGTCCGCGTCCCGCCGGCGCAGCTCGTCCATGAACGCATCCAACAGGTCCCGCATCGTCGCGAGAGTCTAGCGGTCGCGACCGAAGTAGGCCGACGGCGACCCGTTCAGGGGCGGTGCAGGCCTTCGACCGCGCGGCGAAAGCCCGCGAGCACCGTCTCCGCGAGCTCCGTCTCGCGCATCGTGGCCGCGCGCGCCGGCTCGAACCGGAACGCGGCCCGCACGGCCAGCGGCGCCCGCCAGGGCCGCGTCGGATCGTCGGGCGGGGCGACCGCGCCGAGCCGAAGCTGGAGTCGTCCCGCATCCTCGAGGATCAGACCCGACAGGGCGCCGGCGACCGCCGGCCCCAGGCGCCCGAGCGGCGGATCCGGCGGCGGCCCAGCGGTCGGTGCGACGTCCCGGAAGCTGACGACCCCCTCGTCGTCGGCGACCCAGAGCACGGTCATCCACCACCCGTCGGGACCGTCGGACGGACGCGACATCCCGGCGCGCAGGACCGTGGCGTCGATGCGGACCTCGTGTTCGCGAAGGAACGACGGGCCGGGGGGCGGGAGACGTTCTGGCACCGGGGCAGGATAGCCGCGGGACGCGATCGACCGGCCGAAGCCGGGCGCGTCAGGCGGGCTTGTCCGACTCGGCGGACTCGGCGGCCTCGGCAGGCGTCGGCGTCTCGGCGGACTCGTCAGCCGCCTCGGTGGCCTCGGCCGTGGCGGCCGCGTCGACGTCCGGCATGGCCGGCAGGTCGATGCCGGCTGCCTCGACGGCTTCGGCCAGCTCGGGCGGCACCTCGACGACGCGGCCCTCGGCGACCGCCTCAGCCATGATCGCCTCGTTCTCGGCCTGGAGGTTCGCGACCTCCGCTTCCAGTTCGAGGCGGAAGATCTCGCGCTTCACGGCGAGGTCGGGCGGCTCGAGCGCGTTGCCCTCGGCCTTGGTGAACAGATCGTCGTCGTCGCCGCCGGTCAGCCAGGACATCAGGCGGCTCTTGGGGCGGATCGCGGTCTGCTTGGCCCGGACGATCGCGCCGGCATCGATCGCGGTGAGGCCCGGCAGGGATTCCTCGACGCTGCCCTTCAGCGCGGCGCCGCACGACGGGCAGGTGGCGACGGTCGGGTCCGGCAGCGCCGCCGAGCACCACGGGCACACGGGGCTCGTCTCGACGTTCGCGGTCGTCTCGTCGGTCATGGCGCGAATGCTAGCGCGCCCGGTGACACGGGGAAGGACTTTCGGGTCACCTCGCGGTGCCTCCGGGCAACCGCGGGCGATGGGCGTGGGGGCCGGTACGCGCCGCCGGCCTACTCCCACTCGATCGTGGCCGGCGGCTTGGAGCTGATGTCGTACACGACGCGATTGACGCCGGGGACCTCGTTGACGATCCGCGAGCTGATGCGCCCGAGGACGTCGTAGGGAAGTTTCGCCCAGTCGGCGGTCATCCCGTCCTCGCTCGTGACCGCCCGGATCGCGACGACGTTCGCGTACGTCCGCCCGTCGCCCATGACCCCGACGCTGCGGACCGGCGTGAGGATCGCGAAGCTCTGCCACAGGCTCCGGTACAGCCCGGCGCCCTTGATCTCGTCGATGACGATCCAGTCCGCCTCTCGCAGGGTGTCGAGCCGCTCGGCGGTGACCTCGCCGATGATCCGGATCGCGAGGCCAGGTCCCGGGAAGGGCTGACGGAGCACCATCGCCTCGGGCAGACCGAGCTCGAGGCCCACCTTGCGGACTTCGTCCTTGAACAGGTAGCGCAGCGGCTCGATGAGCTGGAACCGCAGGTCCGCCGGGAGCCCGCCGACGTTGTGGTGGGTCTTGATCTTCTGGGCGGTCTTCGTCTCGGATGTCGCCGATTCGATGACATCGGGGTAGAGCGTGCCCTGGGTCAGGAAGTCGATCCGGCCGAGCTCGGCGGCCTCCTCCTCGAACACCCGGATGAACTCGTCGCCGATGATCCGCCGCTTCTCCTCGGGGTCCTCCACGCCGGCCAGGCGGGCGAGGAACCGCTCACGGGCGTCGACCATCACGAGGTTCATGCCGAGGTCGCGCTCGAAGGTGACCCGGAGCAGCTCCAATTCCTTCTTGCGCATCAGCCCGTGGTCGACGTAGATACAGGTGAGCCGGTCGCCGACGGCCCGATGGACCAGCGCGGCCGCGACCGCGGAATCGACGCCGCCCGAGAGCGCACAGATCACCAGGCCGTCAGAGCCGCTGGCCCGGGCATGCGCATCGACCCGGTCGCGGATCCCGGTCACGGTCGTATCGATGAAGTTCGCCGCGGTCCAGGACGGTGCGATCCCGGCGATCCCGGTGACGAAGTTGCGCAGGACGTCGCGGCCGCGCGGGGTGTGGACGACCTCCGGATGGAACTGGATCCCGTACAGGTTGCGGTCGGGAGCGGCGAGCCCCGCGTACGGCGTCGAGTCGCTCTGCGCGGTGGCGTGGAAGCCCTCGGGCAGCCGCGTGATCGAGTCGCCATGGCTCATCCAGACCGGCTGGTCGCGGTCGATGCCCGCGAACAGGCCGTCATCCGAGGTGATCGTGACATTGGCTGGGCCGTACTCGCGATGCGACGTCGGGAGGACATCGCCACCGAGCTCCAGCGCCATCATCTGCGCGCCGTAGCAGATCCCCAGGACCGGCAGTCGGCCGCTCCAGATCGAGGGGTCCGGGCGAGGGGCGTCGGCGTCGTAGACCGACATCGGCCCGCCGGAGAGGATGATCGCCCGCGCGCCGCGCCGCTCCAGTTCCTCGATGGTCGTGTCGTGCGGCAACAGCTCCGAGTAGACGTCCAGCTCGCGGACACGGCGCGCGATGAGCTGGGCGAACTGGCTGCCGAAGTCGAGGACGGCGACCGTGCCCGGCGCCGTCTCGGTGGCACCGCTTGGCCGGTCGTCGGCCGACCGGTCGGGCGCCGGCGCCTTCAGCGCGGCTTCGAGGTACGCCTCGACCTCTGCGTCATCCGGGGCCAGGACCCGGTGCCCCGAGTTGGCCTCCTCGCCGTGGACCGTCTTGCCCCGTTGTCTCGGCTCGTCGGCCGCCCGCCCGGCCGCCGGACTCGCCGTCTCCTCGGTCGCCTCCGCCATCGTCGATCCCCGCCCTCCGCTGTAGGTCACCCGCCTGTCGCCAGTGTACCCGGGCCGGGAGGCTCACTCGCGGTTGCGCATCGCCTCGGCGGCCATGTCGAAGTAGCGCTCCAGCTCCGCGGCGACATCCGCCGGCGGCGACAGGGACTCGACCGCAGCGCGCATGTGGACGAGCCATCGGTCGCGCTCGCCGGGACCGATGGCGAACGGGGCGTGGCGCATCCGAAGACGCGGATGACCGCGTTCCTGGTCGTACGTCGTCGGCCCGCCCCAGTACTGCGCGAGGAACAGGGTCAGGCGGTGCCGCGCGCCGGCGAGATCCGGTTCCGGATAGAGCGGGCGGAGGACCGGGTCATCGCCGACCGCGTCGTAGAACCGTCCGACCAGGGCCTCGAAGAACGCCATGCCGCCAGCCCGCGAGTACAGGCTGACGGCGGGCTGGATGTCGGTCACGTCCCCGAGTCTATCGAGCCGGATGCGGTCGGGTCGTCTGCTCGACGGGCCGTGGGCCGAGGGCTGTGATGGATCAGCCGGCGTGGGCGAGGATCCTCGTGCTCGGCGACGAGCCGCCGACCACCGGCCGGGCCGGCGGGAAGCCGCGGAAGGCGAACCGCGCGGCCACCAGCCACGTCCCGGCCATCCAGATCGCGAGGCCGACCCCTTCAGCTCGTGCCTGGCCGGCCGGCAGGGCGCTCGTCGACCCGAACGGGTCGAGCCCGGTCACGGTCACGAGCACGACATACGCCGCGGCGCCGACACCGATCGCGGCGAGGTAGCCGACGAGCCGGGCGCTCCACGGTCGGGCCCGGAGCAGCCCGCCCACGGCGACCAGGTGCGCGATCCCGAACGCGATCGTGAGGATCACGACCCAGGACCGGATGGTCGGGTCGACCGCCGCGGACCCGGCCGGGGCGAGTGCGGCGGTCACGGCCACGACGCCGGCCAGGCCGGTGACGATGGCGGCGAACCCGCGGGTGCCGCGGCGACGGGTGATCGGGTCGTAGGAGCGGTTGCTGGACATGGCGTCGGCCTCCGTGGGCTGGTCTGCTGGCAGGTCGGTCAGGCGGCCGCCGGGAGCGACCGGCGCTCCGGCATGGGCGAGCCCTCCTCGGCCTCGCCCGCGATGGCGAGCGCGACGAGGACGGCGCCGTAGAAGGCGATGGCCGCGGCGATGATGCCCAGCCCGTCGCCAGCCGCGGCGATGGTGGAGCGCGACGAGAACGGGTCATGGCCGAGCGCCACCAGGACGAACGCGAACGAGCCGAACGACACCGCGACCGTGGCGAGCGCCGTGGCGATCCTGTCCGCCCACGGCCGACCGAAGGTCAGGGCCAGGGCCGCGACGAGGTTGACAGCGGCGAAGGCCGCGACGAACGGCATGATCGGCACGAGGTCGTCAAGCAGCGCCACGTCGGATGGGCGGACGTGGACACCCGGCAGACCGGTGGCGATGACGGCCTTCGCGACGACGATGGCGAAGGCCATGACGGCGATGGTGGTGCCGCTGATGGCGAGCAGCGCGGCGGCGGTGAGGCGGGGGATCGAGCGAGACATCGGGGACTCCGTGAGGCGGTGCGGGCAGTGGGCCGGCTTAGGCGAGCTCGTCCTCGACCGGGTCGGCGACGGCGGATGGCAGCCGCCAGGCGGGGTCGGGAGCGATGCTGCGGTCGGCCGTCTCACCGCGCCGGCGAGCGACGTCGGCGAAGAAGGCGGCACGACGATGCGAGACGATGCGAGCGTCCTTGCAGGGGCAGCCCGGGACGAGGCAGGCGCCGGTCCGGGTCGGCTCGGCGAGCGCGATCGCCTCGGTGGGGAGGCTCTGTTGTGGGTGGAACACGGCGTCTGACTCCTTCCTTCCGAACCTCGTCATGCGGTTCGATGGGAGGAGGATGGGCGTCGGTCCGGGTCGCCGGCATGGTCGCCCGCCTCGAAGGCTGATGGACGGATGACGAGGACCGGACCGGCGAGCGTCAGTCCGTCGTGGCGGCCCCCACCCGCCGCCGGAACGCCTCGAGGTCCAGTCGCGCGGCTCGCTCCACCTGCGGCTTGGCCATCGATTCGAACATCCGGTACTTGAGGGGCAGCGCGATCCGGAGGTGCCAGCGCAGGGTCGTGCCGGCCGGGGCGGCCGCCAGGCGCGCATCGATCCCGACCGAGATCCCGTCCGCGTCGCGGCCGGCGACCGCGAACCGGGTCCCGGGCTCGATCTCCGTGACCTTGGCCTCGAGCGTGGCCGAGCGCCCCGCCACGCGCTGGTCGATCCGAAGCGCCGAGTCGCGGACCAGGGCCGCATCGGCGTCGACCCGCTGCACGCGCACGATCCCGCTGGCGATGAGCCATTCCGGCCAGCGTTCGACGTCCGCGATGGCGGCGTACACCTCGGCGGGCGGCCGCGCGATCTCGACCTCGACGTCGAGGTCGATCGCCATCAGGCGGCCACGATGCGTCGCAGCCGGAAGGACGGCCCGCGCCCCAGGGATTCGGCCGGGGTCCCGTAGCGCAGGATCAGGGCGCGGATGGCCCGGACATGATCGTCGCGATCAAGCGGCTCCGCGACCGCCGCGAACCGCTGCTCGCCGACGGTGACGCGACAGGCCGGCTCGGCCAGGAGGTTCAACGCCCACGCCGTGTCGGCCGACCGTGCGGCCACCAGCAGGCTGCCGTCGGCCTCGCGGACGTAGCCGACGGTCACGGGTCGGGGCACGCCGGACGACCGGCCCGTGGCCTCGATCCGCACGTAGCCGCCCCCGGCGACGAGATCGGCATCCATCACGGCTGGCGCCGTCAAGCGGCCGCCTTCTGGTCGACCTTCTTGCCTCGGAAGGTCCCCGTCACGTGCGTGCGGCCATCGGCATCTCGCGTGTAGTGGAGCGTGTCGCTCCCGATCGTCACGTCGAGCGCGAACGTGCCAGCGTCGTCGTTGATCTCCCCGGTGCCGGTGACCGCCAGGTTCGGCGTGAACTCGCAGGCGTTCAGGCCGATCGTCGTGCCGGCGCTCGACGGCGTCAGCGTCATCGCCCCGCCGTAGTCGCAACCGGCCGCGATCGGCGTCTTGTCGAGGCGATAGGCGTAGTCGTCACTGTTGATGATCTGGTCGTCGATCGACCGCATCAGGGCGAGGGCGGTCCGGTAGTCGGTCGCGGCGAGCGCCGCGTTCCGCACGTACGTGTCCGCCACCTCGCCGACGCACGTCGTCACGCGGGCGGCGGGCGGCGTCCCGTCGGCGATGAGCGCGGTCATCTGGTCGTCCGGGCACGCGTTCCCCCAGGCGAAGATGACATGCGGGCCGCCGACGTCCTGGAAGAAGTACGCATCGTTCAGCCGGCTGAAGATCCGCATCCCGTTCGAGATCGGCGTCGCGGGGTCGGTCGTCGACGTGAGCACGACGACGGGGTACGGCGTGTCGGTCAGCGGCGCCGGACGGTCGTTCGTCGTCGGGGTGCTCGGCCAATAGAGGCAGGGCAGGTCGCCGTAGTAGGAGGTCGCGAGCCGCAGGTCGTTGACCCCGGCCTTCGCGGCACCGTCGATCCAGGCACTGAGCCTCGCATCGGCACTCGCCGGTCGTTGGGTAGAAGGCGTAGTCCTGGCACTCGACGGCGTAGTAGACCGCGTCCGACCAGGTCGGGTCCGGGACCGGCTGGAGCGTGTCCGGGTCGACGCTGAGGCTGTCGTAATAGAGCTTGGCGAGCGGCACGAAGTCGTCGTGCGACGCGGCCGCGATCGCGCGCTCGAGCAGGGCGCGCGCGCCGCGGCTGTAGAGGTAGTAGAAGCTGCCGTACTCGAGCGCGCTCTCCGTGAGCTGGCGCGGCTGGGTCGTGCCGTCCCCCATCGGATAGTCGAACGTGATCGGACCGCTCTGCGAGCCGCGCGGCCAGCGCGTCGTAGACGGCCAGGGCGTCACCGCCGCGGACGTCGCCCTTGCAGGTGGCCTCGGCCGTACACGCATCGAGCGTCGCGACGAGCGTGTCGGTCGCGCTCCGCGCGGCCTCGGTGTAGTACGTAGGCCCATCGACGGTGAGGTCGACCGCGCCGTCGAGATAGAGCGTCTGGATCCGGTCGGGATGGGCGGCCGCATAGGTCTGCACGTACTGCGTGCCGTAGCTCTCCCCGTAGAGCTCCAGCTTGTCAGCGCCCAGGTAGTCGCGGACGGCCTCGAGATCCTCGACCGCCTGCTTCGTGGCGTAGTAGGGCAGGTCGGCCGGCGCCACGCCGGACTCGGTGACGCAGTCCGTGGCGAACGTCTGGGCGTCCTTGGCGGCCTGGTCGCGCTCGGCGGGGACCTGCGGGCGGTAGGCCGACTGGTAGAACGCGGCCGCGGCCTTGACGCACTGGATCGGCTCGGACTGGCCCGTGCCGCGCTGGTCCATGAACACGATGTCGTAGGCGTCGGTGATCGACTGCGCGTAGTAGCTCGTGTAGTCGTCCGCCGAGGCGATCCCGCGAGTAGCCCGGCCCGCCGGTGATGACGACGAACGTGCCCTTCTTCTCCTTCGCGGCGCGCTTCACCGCGAATGTGACATCGACGGTGTCGCCGCCGGGGGCCGCGAAGTGGTCCTTCGGGACGCTCAGGGTGATGCACTCGAAGGCGCTGCCGTCCGGGCAGGGCTTCGTCCCGACGAACGTGTACGCCGTGTTCGTCGCGCCCGGGGAGGCGACCGGGCCCGAGGACGACCCCGGCGACGCCGACGGAGCTGCCGAACCGGTGGCCGCCGATGCGGCGGGCGAGGCCGCCGCCGATGCCGAGGCGTCCGCCGATGCTGCCGCCGACGGCGCGCTGGAGGCACTCGCGGACGGCGAGCCGCTCGGCGGGATGCTCGTCGTGTAGGTCCACTTCGGTCCGGTGGTCCCGCACGCGGCGACGAGCACGGCGAGAAGGACCGCGGGGACGGCGAGGCGAAGCGGGTGACGTGACGTCATCGCGGCGACCGGACCTCGTGCAGGAGACTCAGCGGCTCCGCTGCCAGGACTTGCCCTCGGTCTGGACCGACGGCGCGTACACCATCTCGACACGCTGCATCTCGCGGATCGTCCGCGCGCCCAGCGCCGCCATCGACTGCCGCAGCGCCCCGATCAGGTTCTCGCTGCCGTCCGTGACGTGAGCCGGGCCGAACAGGATGCGCTCGAGCGTGCCGACGGTCCCCACCTTGATCCGCGTGCCGCGCGGCAGGGTGGCCGACGGCGCGGCCATCCCCCAGTTCATCCCACGGCCGGGAGCTTCCTCGGCGCGGGCCAGCGGCGACCCGATCATCAGGACGTCGGCGCCGGCCGCGATCGCCTTGGCCAGCTCGCCGCCCCGACGCATGCCGCCGTCCGCCACGACCGGGACATAGCGGCCGGTCTCGTTCATGTAGGCATCGCGCGCCGCCGCCACGTCGCTGATCGCGGTGACCTGTGGCACGCCGATGCCGAGCACCTCGCGGGTCGTGCAGGCCGCGCCGGGCCCGACGCCGACGAACACCGCGGCGGCACCCTGCTCCATCAAGCGCGAAGGCGGCCTCGGCGTTGGTCGTGTTGCCGACCGCGACGGGGATCGGCATGTACCGGGTGAAATCGGCGAGCGAGAGCGGGTCGTAGTCGGTCGCGAGGTGGCGAGCGCTCGAGACCTGGCTCTGGACGAGGAAGAGGTCGGCGCCATGCTCGGCGCAGAAGGGCCCGAATCGACGGGCCGCGCCGGGGGTCGCCGCGACCGCGGCCTTTGACCCGGCCGCGTGGATCGCCTCGAGGCGAGCGGCGATCAGGTCCTCCTGGATGGGTCGAGCGTAGGCCTCGGCGAGCAGGTCCTGGACCTCCCCGTCGGTCGCCGACGCGATCCGGGCGAGGACGGCGTCCGGGTCGTCGTAGCGGGTCTGGACGCCCTCGAGGTTGAGGATGGCCAGACCGCCGAGCCGCCCCAGCTCGCCGGCCATCCGCGTGTCCACGACCGCGTCCATCGCCGACGCGAGGACCGGGATGGCGAGATCGATCCCGGCGAAGGTCTGGGCCAGGTCGACGTCCGCGGGCTCGACGGTGTCGGTCCCGGGCGCGAGCGAGACATCCTCGAACCCGTACGTGGGTCGGATCGTGTCGACCTTCGAGTGGAAGACTCGGCGCGATGCGGCGGCCGATGCCGCCTCCGGGATCGGGGTGACCTGGCTTCGCTCGATCACGTGGCCCTCCTGTGCCGCCTCACGCTTGGGCTGCCTGTGGCCGCGAGTCTACCAGCGGCCACGTATCCGGCGGTCAACCGGGGCCCGGGTGGTCGCGCGGCACCCTGTCGCCGTCGAGCGACAGTTCGAACCAGGCCGCACGTTCCGGGTCCGCCAGGTCGTCCCGGATCCGCTCGATCGCGGTCCGGTACCCGGGCCAGACGACCTGGCGATGCGCGGCGGCGATCGGCAGCCAGCGCTCGTCATCGTGCTCGTGGGACCGGACCGGTTCGGCGGTCGCGGCCACGCGGACCGCGAAGACCGCGGCCGTGACGACGGCATCGACCGACGGCTCGTGGAACTGGTTCACCAGGTCAAGGTCGAAGAACGCCTCGATCGCCTCGGCGCCGAAGCCCGTCTCCTCGCGGAGTTCGCGGAGCGCGCCCTCCGCGACGCGTTCCCCGACCTCGAGGGAGCCCGAGACGCACTGCCACAGACCGGGGAGGATCCGGCCGGGTGCGCGTCGCAGGAGCAGGATCTCGGGCGCCACCTCGCCGTTCGGTCGTCGATAGACCCAGCAGTCGACGAGGTCGGGCCGGAACGGGCTCATCGGTGGCCGTTCGCCATGAGGACCGCGTCGGGTCGGCCGCGAAGCCGCCACATCGCCGCGACACCGATGGCCGGGCCGATCGCGAGGGCCGCGAAGGCCACGCGCCAGCCGGTGCCGTCGCCCTTGTCCAGGAGGCCCACCCCGACGATCGTGATGGACGTCAGGAGGAACCCGATGGCGACCTGGAGCGAGAGGGCGGAGCCGGCCGTCCCGGGCGGCGCGAGCTCCGACACGGCGGCGGAGAACTGCGCCGAATCCGCGACGACCGTCAACCCCCAGACGATCGCCAGGGCGACGACCAGCGCCGGGGCCGCGCCGAAGAGGAAGCCGATGGCGATCGCGCAGGTGCCGCTCGCGAGCATCGCGGCGATGGTCAGCGTCGTCCGCCCGAGCCGGTCCGCGAGGACCCCGGCCGCGATGCAGCCGAGACCGCCCATGCCGACGACGAGGAAGGCGGCGAACGACGCCCCTGCCGGGTCCGTCGATCCGGCCGCGGCAAAGCTCGCCGCGAGGAACAGCGGGAGCCACGTCCACATCGCGTAGAGCTCCCACATGTGACCCAGGTAGCCGATGTTCGCGAGCCGGACCGACGGTCGACGGAACGCGGCAGCCGCCACTGACAGGCTGAACCGCGGGGCTGATGTCTCGAACGGTCCCGGGCGGGCCAGTGCCAGGACGAGGAGGCCGCCGATGACCGCGGCGAGCGACGAGGCAGCGACGATCGGCCGCCAGTCAAGACCGGCGAGTGCCCCGAGACCGCGGAACAGGTGCGGCAGGGCCGACCCGATCGTCAGCGCCCCGATCAGGACACCGATCGCCAACCCTCGCTGGACCCGGAACCAGCCGGTGATCATCCGCATCCCGACCGGGTAGACCGCCGCGAGGGCGACGCCCGTCAGCGCTCGAAACGGGAGCGCGGCCACGGGATCCGTCGCGACGAAGGCGAACCCGAGGTTGCAGACTGCCGCCGTCGTCGCACCGGCGCAGAACAGGATCCGGCCCGGGATCACGTCCGCGGCCCCCGTCATCGCGATCACCAGGGCCCCGGCGGCGAACCCGAGTTGCACGGCCACCGTGAGCATCGGGAGCTGCAGCCCCGTGAGATGCCACTCGCTCGTCAGCAGCGGGGACACCGCCGACGCGCTGAACCATGGCGCGAGCGCCAAGAGCATCCCGACCGAAAGGACGGCGAGGGCGAACCAGCGACCGTCCGGGTCCGCGTCCGTCGTCATCGGGCCCGCTCCGTCGTCATCAGGTGAGCTCGGCACGATGTCGTGCCGTCCGACCGACGCGCATCCGGTCCGGTGTCAAATGGTCCGGGCGCGTGCCGCCAGGCGTCGGAACGAGCCGTTCTGCGCTCCCTGGGGCGCGATCGCCCCGCCACGGCTGCCGGCCGGCACGGATCCGTGCCGGCCGTTCGGAGCACGACCGGTCGGCCACTACAGGCGCTCGAAGCGCTCCACCGGCAGCACGAAGACCGTCGCGCCGCCCACTTCGACCTCGAGGGGATACGGCATGAAGAACTCGCCCGGCTCCATGATCGGCGGCATCGGGTTGACCACCTGGGTCCGCGACGTGCAGTTCTCGCGGACGACGCCCATGACCTCGTCCACGTCGCCGTCCTCCACGCCGAGGATGATCGTCGCGTTGGACTGCTTGAGGAATCCGCCCGAGCTGTGGAGCCGCGTCGCGCGGAACTCCTTCTCGAGCAGGGCGTCGACGAGGGTGCCCGCATCCTCGTGATGGACGATGGCGACGACGAGCTTCATCGCGCGGAGTATCGACGGCGCGACCGACCGCGGTCAACGCGCGGATGCGGGGTGTACGATGCCGGCTCCGACGACCGATGCGTGCAGGAGTCCCCCCGTGGCTGAAGACGGACCGTCCAGCGATCCCCGCGCGAGCCTCCCGGCGGCCATCGCCGCGGTCACGGATGCGAGCGACCTCGACGGCGCGCTCGCCGGCCTGCTCGCCGTCGCCGGGACCGCCCTTGCGCCGACGATGGGCGCCATCCTGATCGCCGACCCGGATCGCGCCGACCTCATCCTCGCGAGCTCGCTCGGCATGGACGCCGAAGGTGACGCCCGCCTGACCGCCTCGGTGGCCGATCCCGCCGATCCGTTCGCGGCCGCGGCACGCGAGCGCGTCGCGACCTTCGACCGCGCAGCGACCACGCCGACCGGCGACGCGTTCGTCGGCGCCTATCTGCCGCTGCTGATCTCGCACGGCGGGGTCGAGGAAGCCCTCGGCACGATCGGCTTCGGCTGGCCGGCTCCGCACGAGGCGGGAGAAGCCGAGCGCGAGACCCTGACATCCCTGGCCGGCCTGGTGGCGCTGGCCGTGGACCGCGCGCGCGTGGCCGCGACAGCCGCGGAGCGGTCGGAGTGGTTCGAGCGCCTGGCGCACAGCGATGCGTTGACCGGTCTCGCCAACGAGCGGACCGTCGCCCGGGTCCTCGAGCTCGAGCTCGCCCGAGCCGGGCGGCAGGGCGGCGAGGTCTCGCTGGCGATGTTCGACGTGGACGACTTCCAGGCCACGAACCGCGACGGCGGCCACGCGGCCGGCGATGACGTGCTGCGGCGGGTGGCGGCGGTCCTCGCGGAGTCGGTGCGGCTCGTCGACACGGTCGGACGCGTCGGCGGCGACGAGTTCGTGCTGATCGCCCCGGGCTCGGCCGGTCTGACGGTCGCCGAGCGCGTCAAGGCCGGCATCGCGCGCCTCCCGGCCGTGGCCGGTCGCGAGGTCTCCGTGTCGGTCGGTATCGCGCGGTTCCCGACCGACGGCGCGGACGCCGACTCGCTCATCGCGGCCGCCACGAGCGCCCTGGCACGCGCCAAGGCCGAGGGCCACGGCAGCATCGCCGAGACGGACGCCGTCACCGAGGGCTAATGAGCCGGAGTCGGACCCGTCGGCCGCCGTCGGCGGCCCGTCATCCGGGAGCGGTCGCCGTCCCCGATGAGACGATCGGCAGCGTCGGCGTCGTCGCCCCGGCCGCGGGCTCGAGGGTCAGCGCGAGCACCATCCCGCCCTGGGGTGCCGGGCCCGCGGCCTGCAGCGACCCGGTCCCGGCACTCCCGACGTCGAAACTGCCGAGCGGCATCGGGACCCCGTCCGAGCCGATGGCCCACGCTTCGTAGACCGACGTCCCCGTCGTCGGGGCAAGGTCGTGCATCGCCATCGTCACCTCGCCCGACGAGGCCACGGCCGCCACCCCGGCCGGCCCGGAACCGCCTTCGGTCGTGAGGACCGCGGTCAGCGCCCCTGGCTGCGCCGCCGCCGTGATGACCGCGGCGACATCCTGCTGGTACTGCTGGGCGGTGCTCACCTGGCCCTGGAGTGACAGGTTCCACGCGGCGAGCACCCCGATGACCAGCACCGCGGCGATCCGGACGGCCCAGGTCAACGGCGACGTGCGTCGCGACGGCCGGGTGCCGGGAACAGGATCGGACGTGGGTGCCGGGAACGGGATCGGAGCGGCGGCGGACTCGGGCACTGCGCCAGGCGCGGGCACCGCGGCGGCCGGCGAGGAGGCGGTCGGCGCCACCGCAAGACCAGCCACCGGGACCGGCTCGAGATCGGTCGCCGCGGCCGCGAGGACACGGGCCTTCAGCCCGGCTGACGGCTCCATCTGCGGGACGGACGCATCGAGCGCGGGCAGCACCGACCCGAGCTCCGCGATCTCCTCGTGGGCCTCGGGGCAGGTCGCGAGGTGCTCGCGGACCGCGGCCTCGTCGACGGGGTCGAGGGCACCCAGGACGAACGCGGCCGCGAGGTCGCGGACGTCGTCGCACGTCAGCTCGGGCGGCATCGGATCGCTCACGGCGTGTCCGCCTCGAGTTCGCGACGCATCGCGAGCAGGCCCAGCCGCATCCGGCTCTTGACGGTCCCGAGCGGCGTCCCGGTCCGCTCGGCCACCTCGGTCTGGGTCAGACCGCCGAAGTAGGCCATCTCGATCGCCTCGCGCTGCACGTCGGACAGGCTGGCCAGCGCGCGTCGGACGGCGTCCGCGTCGAGGTTCGCGGACACCTCGGCCCAGACGTCGGGCAACCGGAATGCCGGCGGCGGGGCCTCCTCGTGCTCCGGGAGCTCGGTGGTCGGCTTGCGCCGACGGATCGCGTCGATCGCCCGGTGGTGGACGATGGAGAGCAGCCAGGTCTTCACGCTGCCACGGCCCTCTACGTAGCGGGCGGCGTTGCGCCAAGCGCCGAGGAAGGCGTCCTGGACGACGTCCTCGGCAAGGCTTGCGTCATTCGTGATCCGGTAGGCGATCGAATAGGCCATCGTCTTGTATCGCTCATACAGTTCGTCGAGGGCGTCGAGCTCGTGCTCGGCCACCCTGGCGAGCACGGCTCGATCGGCGTCGTCCGCCGGCGTGGCGGTCCGCAGTCGAAGCGACCCCCGATCGTCGCTCATGTGCTGGTGCGCAGCACGCGCGGTTTCGGTTCATCGACCTGGAGCACCCGGTCAACGGCGGCCGCGACATCCGATGCCACGGCGTCCGGTGATCGCGTCGCATCGACGGTCGCGAACCGGCTCGGTGACGCCGCCGCGAGCGCCAGGAACCCCTCCCGGACCCGCTCGTGGAAGGCGAGGTCGAATTCCGCCTCGAACCGCGTCAGGTCATCTGGGGCCTTCCGGGCCAGACCGATCTCGACCGGCACGTCCAGCAGGATGGTGAGGTCGGGCTGGAGGCCGTCGGTCGCGGCCGCTTCAAGGGCTCGCAGCCGGTCCAGCGGGACCCCGGCACCATAGCCCTGGTAGGCGATCGTCGAGTCGGCGAACCGCGCGCACACGATCGTCCGACCTGCGGCCAACGCCGGACGGATCACCTCGACGACGAGCTGGCGACGCGCCGCGTCGAACAGGAAGGCGTCCGTCAACGGGTCCGCCCGAGTCCCGGCGCCGGTCCGCGCGAGAAGCAACTCGCGGAGCCGCTCACCCAGCCAGGTCCCGCCGGGCTCCCGCGTCGAGTGGACGTCGTGACCGATCGACTCGAGGTACGAGACCAACCGGGCCGCCTGCGTGGTCTTGCCGGCTCCCTCGGGCCCTTCCATCGTGATGAACCAGCCGCGCCGGGCCGGTCCGTCGGGACGTGTCACGGCGGGAGTGTAGCCGACAGGTCCTGGCCGCCCGCCCGGTCATCCGGCCGGGGACCTCCTGCGTATCCAGGCCACGATGGGACGATCGACCGGCCGACAGACCCGCCCGCGAGCGCTCGCCGCGACGGCCTTGGCGCTGCTCGCCGTGCTCCTCCTGCCTGCGGTCGCGGCCGCGCACCCGCTCGGCAACTTCACGATCAACCACTACGCGGGCATCCGGGTCGAACCGGCGAGGATCACGCTCGACATCGTCATCGACCAGGCGGAGATCCCGGCCTTCCAGACGCGGCAGTCACTCGACGTCGATGGCGACGGCGACCTGTCCGCGGCCGAGATCGAGGCGGGCCGGTCGAGGGCCTGCGGCGACCTCGCCCCGTCGCTGGACCTCCGGGTCGGCACGGACCGGGTGACCCTGGACACGGGGCCCGGCCGGCTCAGCTTCCCGCCCGGCGCGGGCGGACTCACGACGATGCGTCTCGAGTGCCCGTTCACGGTGGCCCTGGCGCAGCCGATGACCGCCGGGACGTCGGTCGACTTCCGCGACGCCTCGTTCGCCGAGCGCATCGGGTGGCGCGAGATCGTCGTGACCGCGGCCGGGGTCGCGGTCGATGGCGACGGCCTCCGCGCCACGAGCCCCTCCGCGCGGCTCACGGCCTATCCGGCCGACCTGCTCGCAGCGCCGCTCGACGACCGGTCGGTGTCGTTCGCGGCGACGCCGACCGGGGCTCCCGTTGCCGCGACGGGGACGGTCCCGCCGGTCTCGGGAGCGGTGCCCGCAGCCCACGTCGACCCGGCGATCGGGGCCGCACCGGCCGCGACGACGACCGGCGCCGTGCCGGGCGGCGTGATCGCCGGCGAGCTGCCATCGATCTTCCGCGCCGCCGACCTCACCCCCGTGGTGCTCCTGATCTCCCTGCTCACCGCGGGCGCGCTCGGCGCCGGGCACGCGCTCACGCCTGGGCACGGCAAGACCCTCATGGCCGCCTATCTGGTGGGAACCCGGGGCACGCCGCTCCATGCGGTCGGTCTCGGCCTGTCCGTGACGGTCTCGCACACGATCGGCATCCTGGCCCTCGCCGCGGTCATCGTGGGGGCGCAAGGCCTGGTCGCGCCGGACCTCGTCGTCCGTTGGGCGCCGATCGTCGCGGCCGTCTCGATCGTCGCGATCGGCGGCTGGATGCTCCTCGGCGAGATCCGCCGACGCCGGGCGGCTGGCGCGGCCCACGCCCTGGCGCACGCGCACGACCTCGACCATCCGCACGCCCACGACGACGAGCATCCGCACACCCACGAGGAGCACCACCCGGACGTGGGCGCCACCGCCGGCGAGCACACCCACGGCGGCGTCAGCCACTCGCACCTCCCGGCGGCCGGGACGACGATCACCTGGCGGGGGCTCTTCGCCCTCGGGCTGGCCGGCGGCCTCATCCCGTCGACGAGCGCGCTGCTCATCCTGCTCGGATCGCTTGCGGCCGGCCGGCCGGCGTTCGGGTTCGTGCTGGTCGTCGCCTTCGGGCTCGGCATGGCGGCCGTCATGAGCGGGATCGGCATCGCCCTCGTCCTGGCTCGCGGACGCCTGGACCGCCTGGACGGACGGACGCGCCTGGGACGCGTCGGGAGCCGCGGTGCCGCTCCTGGCGGCGGTCCTCGTCCTGGGCCTCGGCTGCTATCTGACGATGCAGGCGGTCGGCGGCTCGCCGACCCTCTAGATCGCGACGCGATAGGGGAAACACCCCAGCGACAGGTCGGCCGTGGCCCTGCTAGGCTCCGCCGCGCATGCGAGACCTGACCGACCGCGCCCTGGACACCGCCTCCGCCCAAGGCGCCGGATACGCCGACGTCCGCGTCGTCCGCCGCCTCGACGAGAGCGTCGCGATCAAGACCGGTCGGGTCGAAGGCGTCGCGTCGGGCGAGAGCGAAGGGTTCGGCGTTCGCGTCCTCGTCGACGGGGCCTGGGGCTTCGCGTCGTCGCACATCCTGACGATGGCCGAGGCGGACCGCGTGGCCGGCGAGGCCGTGCGTATCGCCCGCGCGTCGGCCACGGCGATGCGCGAACCGGTGGTCCTGTCCGACCGGCCGCCGGCCGTCGGCACCTTCGAGACACCGGTCGTCGAGGATCCCTTCGCCGTCCCGCTCGAGCGCAAGATCGGGGACCTGCTGGCTGCGGACACGGCCGCCGCCAAGGTCAAGGGCATCGCCTTCACCGAGTCGATGTACGCGGCGCAGCGCGAGTGGAAGACGTTCGCGGCGACCGACGGCAGCTACACCGAGCAGACCATCACCCACGTCGGCTCGGCGGTCGAGGCCAACGCCGTCGAGGGCGACGAGCACCAGCGGCGCAGCTATCCCGACTCGGGCGGTGGCTGGAACGCGGCCGGCTACGAGTACATCCGGAGCCTCGACCTCGCCGCAAGGAGCGAGCCCCTCGCCGACGAGGCGGTCGCGCTGCTCACCGCCCCGCAGTGCCCGTCGGGGCAGTTCACGATCGTGCTCGACCCGACGCAGCTGTACCTGCAGCTCCACGAGTCCTGCGGCCATCCGACCGAGCTCGACCGCGTCTTCGGGACGGAGGCGTCCTACGCCGGGACGAGCTTCCTGACCACCGACAAGCTCGCCGACGGGTTCCGCTACGGCTCGGACGTCATCGACATCGTCGCCGACGCCACCGCGCCCGGCGGGATGGGGACGTTCGGCTGGGACGACGAAGGCGTCGAGGCCCAGGCGGTGCCGCTGGTGCGCAACGGGATCTTCGTCGGCTACCTCTCCAGCCGGGAGACCGCGCCGCGGATCGGTCGCCGCAGCGGCGGGGCGATGCGCGCTGACGGCTGGAACCGGATCCCGCTCATCCGCATGACCAACGTCAACCTGCTGCCGCAACCGGGGATGAGCCTCGACGAGATCGTCGCCGACACGGACGACGGGCTGTACCTCGCGTCGAACCGCAGCTGGTCGATCGACGACCGCCGCCTCAACTTCCAGTTCGCGACCGAGGTCGCCTACGAGATCAAGGGCGGCAAGAAGGGCCGGCTGTTCAAGAACCCGACGTATACCGGGATCACGTACGAGTTCTGGCGATCCTGCGACGCCGTCGGCGATGAGCGGAGCTATCGGATGCTCGGGACGCCCAACTGCGGCAAGGGCGAGCCCGGTCAGACCGGCCACGTCGGGCACGCGGTCCCGGGCGCCCGGTTCCGGAACGTCCAGGTCGGGGTCGGCAAGTGGTCGCGGTGACGACGACGGCGTCGCGGGTCTGCCCGCGGGTGGTCCGATGAACGACGACCGCGCCCGGGACGCGCTCGCGCTCGCGGAGGCGGCGATCGCCCATGCCGAGCGCGAAGGGGCGACGGAGGCCGAGGCGCTGGTCATGGCCGACGACGCAGCCCTCACCCGATTCGCGAACAGCCAGATCCATCAGAACGTGGCCGAGACCAACGTCGTGATCAACCTGCGCTTCGTCGTCGGCAAGCGCGTGGCCGTGGCCTCGTCCGGCCGCACGGACGACGAGGGGCTCCGCCGGCTCGCATCGAATGCCGCCGCGATCGCCGGGGTGGTCGAGGAACTCGATGACTGGAGCGGGCTGCCCGGCCCGTCGACGGCCGATGACGTCGCGGCCGCCTACAGCACGGCCACGGCCGAGGCGAGCCCGGAGTCACGTGCCGAGGGCGTCCGACAGGTCATCGCCGCGGCCGACGAGGCGGGGGTCGTCGCCTACGGCTCGTTCTCGACCGGCACCGAGACGTTCGCCGTCGCGAACTCGAAGGGCGCCCGCCAGAGCGGGACGCGCACGGTCTCGCAGCTGCTGACGGTGTCGATGGGCCCGGACGGCGGGACGGGCTACGCGGAGGCGGCCGCCGTCGACAGCACGACCATCGACGCGGCGGCCATCGGCCGCGAGTCGGCGGCCAAGGCGCGAGCGACGGCGAACGCGGTCGCCATCGATGCGGGCGACTACCCGGTGGTGCTCGAGGAGTACGCGGTGGTCGACATCCTCGACATGCTCGGCTACCTCGGGTTCTCGGCCCTCGCCGTCCAGGAGGGCCGGAGCTTCGTGGAGCCCGGCCGCCGGATCGGCTCCGACCTCGTGACGATCACCGACGACGGCCGCGACCCGCTCGGCCTGCCGCTCTGGTTCGACTTCGAGGGGGTCGCCAAGCAGCGCATCCCGCTCGTGGACGCCGGGGTCTGCCGCGGCGTCGTGTACGACTCGCAGACGGCGGCACGGGACGGGGTCGCCTCCACCGGCCATGGGCTGCCGGCCCCCAACTCCTACGGCCCGTTCCCGCTGAACCTGGTCATGGACGCCGGCTCGACGTCGCGCGAGGACCTCGTCGCCGGCCTGGATCGCGGTCTGCTCGTGACCCGCTTCCACTACACGAACCCGGTCCACCCCAAGCTGGCGATCGTGACCGGCATGACCCGCGACGGCACGTTCCTCGTCGAGGACGGGAAGATCGTGGCCCCGGTCCGGAACCTGCGCTTCACGCAGAGCTACCTCGACGCGCTGGCCGGGACGGTCGCCGTGTCCACGGAGCGCAAGACGCTCAAGGGCTTCCTCGGCGGTGTCGTGGTCCCGGCGGTCCGCCTCGAGGGGTGGACCTTCACTGGTACTACCGAGCACTGACGTCCCGGTGCGGGAGCCGTCTAGCCTCCCGTCATGACCGACATCTGGGTCTGCTCGAACTGCGCATCCGTCAACCGCCAGCGCTCGTCCAGCTGCTACAAGTGCGGCGCACCGCAGACCGACGCGACGGGGGCCATGGCGGAGCATCGCGTGGTCGAGGCCGTCGCGAACCGCTCGGTCCGCAGGTATCGCGGCTCGACCCTGATCTTCCTCGTGGCCTCCGCCCTGGTCCTGGCCGTGGCGACGCTCGGCCTCGTCATCCTCCTGGACAGCCTCCGCGACGTCGATGCCATCCGATCGGCGCTCGTCACCGCCATCCAGACGCGGACCCCGTCCGGCGAGGCGCTCGCCGCCGGGGCCGACCGGCTGGCGGGCGCGGAGCAGCTCCACCTCGTCCTGCTGCTGGCCGCGGTCGTGGCCTTCGGTGCGTGGCTCAGCCGCGTCGTATCGAACATCCCGACGCTCGGCGGCGGGATCCCCGCGACCTCACCGACCCGGGCGTTCATCTACCCGTGCATCCCGCTCTGGAACCTCATCAAGGTCCCCGGGATCATGCAGGACGTCCTGTATCGGCTGGATCCCAAGGCCGGCGGCTTCTTCATGATCCTCATCGCCTGGTTCGGCCTGGTCGGCAGCTGGTTCGTCAGCCTGATCGGTGGCTGGGTCATCGCCTTCGTCGGGGTCCGCGACGTCACGGTCGCCGCCCAGGCGCGCTCGACCGACGCCATCGTGGCGGCCGCGGTCCGGGCGTTCGACCAGCTCATCGCGCTGGAGGTCGTGACCGCCCTGATGGTGGCCGGCGGTGCGGCCGTGCTCGTCCTGGTCATGGCCCGGATCGAGCGGCGAGCGAAGGCGCGCGATGCTGAGATCCGCGCGGCGGCGGCCGCAGCGTTCGGGACCGGCGCGGCCGGGGTGGCTGAGTCAGCATCTGGCGAGGGCATGCCCGGCACCGTCTAGCGCGACGGGCCGCGTCACAGGGCGACGGGCCGCGCCACCGCGATATCGCCCCTTCGCGTGACCACGCGAGCTGAGGCCGTTGGGGTACGCTCGGCGCTGACCTAGCGACAACCCACGACGCCCCCGGAGGACCGATGCCCGCGTTCGATGTCGATGCCCTGCGCGCCGAATTCCCGGCGCTCGCCCGCGAGCAGGACGGCCAGCCTGTCGCCTTCCTCGATGGACCCGGCGGGACCCAGGTGCCGCAGCGGGTGATCGACGCGGTCGTCGGCTACTACCGCGACATGAACGCGAACCACGAGGGTGCCTTCGCGACCAGCGCCCTCTCCGATGCGACGGTCGACGAGGCCCACGCCGCGGTCGCGGACTTCCTGGGTGCCGCCTCGCCGGACGAGATCAAGTTCGGTCAGAACATGTCGAGCCTGACGCTCCACATCGGGCGCTGCATCGGGTCGACCCTGGGGCCACGCGACGAGATCGTCGTCACGACGCTCGACCACGAGGCGAACGTCTCGACCTGGAAGGCGATGGCCGCCGACCGGGGGGTCACGGTCCACCAGGTCGACATCCGCCCCGACGATGTCACCCTGGACCTCGAGGACCTGGAGTCCAAGCTCGGACCGCGCACGCGCCTGGTCGCCGTCGGGTATGCGAGCAACGCGGTCGGGACGATCAACCCGGTCAAGGCGATCATCGAGCGCGCCCATGAGGTCGGCGCGCTGACGTTCGTCGACGCGGTGGCGTACGCGCCCCACGGCCCGATCGACGTCCAGGCGCTCGACACGGACTTCCTCGCGACCTCGGTCTACAAGTGGTTCGGGCCGCACCTCGGTGCGCTCTACGGCAAGGCCACCGTCCTCGACGACCTGCCGGCGTTCAAGGTCCGTCCCGCGACCGACCGGTTCGAGACCGGGACGCAGTCGTTCGAGTCGATCGCCGGCGCCCTGGCGGCCACCGACTATCTCCGCGACGTCGGCCGGACCTACGGGGATCCCGGCGCGGCGCCCGGGGCCGAGGGTGGCAGCGAGCGCCGACGCGAGCTGGTCGCCGGCATGGTCGCGATCGCCGACTACGAGCGCGCCCTGGTGACCCGCCTCATCGAGGGCCTCGGCCGCATCGCCGGTGTCACGATCCACGGCATCACGGACCCGGCGCGGTTCGCCGCCGAGCGCGTGCCGACGGTCTCGATCTCGATCGACGGGGTCCATCCGCACGATGCCGCCGAGACCCTCGGACGCCAGGGCATCTACGTGTGGGACGGTGACTTCTACGCCACGAGCCTCATCGAGGCGCTCGGCAAGGCGGAGACCGGGGGCGTGCTGCGTATCGGCCTCGTCCACTACAACACGGCCGCCGAGGTGGACCGGACGCTCGACGCGCTCGAGGCGATCGCCGCGCGGTGAGCGACGGCGAGCCGGGTCCGTCCATCCAGGCGCGGCTCGCCCGCGGGTTCGACCCGGTCGAGCTGCGCCGGATCAAGCGGCTCTGGGTCCGGCACTCCATCGCGGAGGACCGGCGGGACATCGACGGCCTGATCGCCACGCTCGCACCGGATTGCGTCTACGAGATCGTCGTGACGGGCCAGCGATGGACGGGCCACGAAGGCGCCCGCGGCTTCTACACGGAACTCTTCGCGGCGTTCCCGGACAACGCGTTCGCCCTCTCGGAGATCGTCGTGGGCCCGCAGGGCGTCATGGAGGTCGCGACGCTCACGGGCACGAACCAGGGCCCATGGGCCGGCGCGCCCGCGTCCGGGATGCCGGTCAGCCTGGAGGTCCTCATCCTCTTCCCGTGGGACCCGGGCACCGGGCGGTTCCTCGGCGAGCGGATCTGGTTCGACCGAGGGTCGCTGCCCCGCTGACCGGGGCGACCACGGGCGGGTTGCACTCGATCACGCCCCCTCCCCTCGATCCCGCCTCGACCGCGGCCACCGATCAGCCCATGGCACCGGGAACATCGATCGATCTCTGGATCGCGGACGCCGGCTACCTGGTCGCATTGGGATCGGTCGACGTCGGTCCCGACCAGCGCAGCTCCATCCAGGTCACCGCCATCAACGACCCGAAGAACGTCGTCAAGCGACCGTCCTAGGACGCCGCGAGCATCCAGATCCCGGGATCCGGGTCGGCCGGGTCGCCGCCGACCTCCGCGAACGCCGCCACCGCGCGGCGGAGATGGTCGCGTGACTCAGGCTCGCGGGCGGCCGCGTGGAGCATGTCCGCCAGGTGGTTCTCGACGGCCGCCTCCAGATGGCGGTCCCCGATCCGACGGCAGGTCGCCAGGGCGGTCTCACCACGGGCCAGGGCACCATCGATGTCACCCTCCGCGGCGTCTGCCATCGCGAGCCCGACGAGCGCCGAGATCCCGGCGATCGGGTCCGGGTCTTCGGCGGCCGCGGCCAGGGCGAGGTCGAGGGACCGACGCGCGGCAGCGGTGTCGCCTCGATCGAGCTCGGTCAGGCCGATGCTCCGGTGCGCGGCACCGATCGAGACGGTATCGCCCGCGGCCGTCGCGTCGGCGAGAGCCGCCCGGGCCGCCGTCGCCGCGCCGTCGATGTCGCCGGTGCGCCGTCGGACCAGCGCTCGATCGACCAGCATCCGGGCTCGGAGCCCACGGTCATCGGCCGCCGCGAGGCCGGCCTCGAGATATCGGTCTGCGGCGGTCAGGTCGCCGCGTCGGAAGTGCGCCCTGGCGAGGGACAGCTCCAACGGCGGCAATTCGGCCGGCGAGGCCAGCGCGGCGGCCGACTCCAGGGCCGCGATGGCACCGGCATAGTCGCCCAGCCGCGTCCGAAGCGCCCCGATCGCCGCGTACAGCCCGACGACATCCGGGTGACCGAGGGCCACGGCCGCCGAGTAGTGGCTGATGGCATCGGCATTCGCGAACAAGCCGGCGGCGCGGTCCCCGGCCTCGCGGAACGCCTCGGCGGCATCGGCGTCGCGGCCGGCGTCCCGCTCGTGCTGGGCGATCTGGACCAGACGGCCCAGGTCGTCGCGACCGACGCCCCCAAGGTCCATGCGGAGCGCTTCCGCGATCCGGCGGTGCAGCAGCCGGCGGCGGGCCAGGCTGGTCGACTCGTCCGCGAGGTCGCGAAGCGCGGCGTGCGCGAAGTCGTAGCGGATCCCCAGGCGGTTCGGCGACGTCGTGGACGGCGCGGGCGGTGAGGTCGCCGCCACGGACCGGGCGCGGGGCTCGGCAAGCTCGCGGATCAGGCCCCGCCGCAGGAGTTCGTCGAGGGCCTGGATGGTCTCGTCCTCGGACCGACCGCTCGCGTGCCTGACGGTCGCGAGGTCGAACGACCGCCCGATCGCGGCCGCGGCGGCGAGCATCTGTTCGGCGACGCCGTCGACCGACGCCAGCCGCTGACGCAGCACGGCCCGCACGCCGTCGGGCATCCCGTCGCCTGGCGCCGCGCCGCTGGCGAGGACCTCGACGACGTAGAGCGGCAATCCTTCGGACGCGGCGACCAGTGGGTCGACGAACGATCGCGCCGGGGCCGACACGCCCGGTCGCCGCGACGACCAGGGCCTCGACATCGTCGCGGTCGAGCCGTTCGAGGTCGACCGTCGTCACGCGCGGCAGCGCCTCGACCTGACGGGCGAACGCGCGAGCGGCGGCGTCGAGCTCCTCGTGGCGCCACGTCAGCACCAGGACGAGCGGCCGATCGGCCAGGCGGCGCGCCAGGTAGGCGAGGGCCTCGAGGGATCCGGCGTCGACCCACTGGACGTCGTCGACCCAGACGATCCCCGGCGCGGCACCACTTGACGGCGGCCGCGAGCGCCGCCGCGATCGCGGCGACCAGGCGGGCATGCGCACCGGGGCCGTCGACATCGGTCCCGCGTCCGGCCCCATCGATCGTCGGCAGGAGCCGATGGAGGTCGGCAAGGACCGGTGCGTCGAGCCGGCGGATCCGTGCGAGCGCGGCCGGGTCGGCCTGACCGGCGCGAAGCAGCTCGACGATCGGACCGTAGGCGATCGCCTGCTCGGCGGCGTGCGCGCGGGCGGCGAGGACCGTCGCTCCGGCGGCCCGCGCCGCGGCCACGAACGTCTCGGCCAGGCGAGTCTTGCCGATCCCGGCCTCGCCGGAGAGGACCACGACCCGGCCGTCCGGAGTCGCGCCGGCGTGGGCGTCGGCAAGCATGGCCAGGGGACCGTCGCGGCCGACCATCGGCAGACCGCCGTGGACGACGCCGGCCGCGACGTCACGAGGAGCCGGCATCGGCCGGGACGGCATCGCGGATCGCCTCGTATCGCGCCGTCGTCTCGGGCAGCGGCGCGACGCCGAGCTCGCGTTCGAGCGTCGCGACGCAGATCCGGTACTGGCGCATCGCGGCGGCACGGTCGCCGGTGGCGGCGTAGAGATCCATGAGGCGCACGTGCGCCCCTTCGTCCAGCGGGTCGAGGTCCACGCGATGCGCGGCCGCCGCGACCGCACCGGGCAGGTCCCCTGCCGCCTCGAGCGTCGCCGACAGCCGGTCCAGCACCGCGTTCACGGTCCGTTCGGCCGCGATCGCGCGGGCGGCTCGCCAGTCGTCGAAGTCCGGGCTGTCACGGAGCGTGAACCCGGCGAGGAACGGGCCCCGCGCCAGCGCGGCCGCGCGCTGGAGATCCGCGAGGTCCGGGGAGCGCGCCAGCGTCTCGAGGTCCTGCACATCGATGCGGACGCGGTCGCGGACCAGATCGACCCTCGATCGATCGACGAGGATCGCGACGTCGCCGACCGCGGCCCGCAAGGCCGACAGCGTGCGCCGAAGCGCCCCGCGCGCGGACGTGTCGTCCGCATCCGGCCACAGGAGGGCGGCGAGCTCCTCGCGAGCGTACGGGCGCTGGTCGGCCGCGAGGACGGCGAGGATCGCGACGGCCTTCCGGGTGTCGACGACGAGTGGGACGCCGGACACGAGGATCTCTGGCGGGCCGAGCAGGCGGATGTCGAGCCGCGGTGGCTCTCGCTTCGTCACCGCGTAACGGTACTCAACGGCGAGCCCATCCCGTAACGTTCCGGTGACGCCGACCCGCGAGGATCACCCGATGCCGTCACCGGACCGGACTTGCCCGCGCCGCCCGCCGATCGCCGCGACGTCACCCGGCGCCGACCGGTGGCTCGCCGTGGCCGCCCGCCCATGAGCCACCGGCGGACCCTGGCCCTCGTCCTGTGGGTGATGATCGTGACCGCGGCGGCGATCGCGACGCTCCTCGTGATCGCGACGCGCGACACGCCCGTTCCGACGTCGTGGGGATTTCGCGGCGCATCCGAGGCGTTCGCCGTCGCCTGCGGGACGGTCGGGGCGATCGTCGGCCTGCGGCGTCCCGAGAACTCGATCGGCTGGCTGTTCGTGGCGATCGGCCTCTGCTTCGCCGGTCAGGCGCTGATCAACGAGTACGTCGTCGCCAGCATCGTTCGTCGTCGCCGGCGGCCTGCCCGCCACGACGTTCCTCGCCTGGACGCTGACGTGGTCGTGGGTTCCCGCGCTCGCGATCTCGCTGATCTTCCTGCCTCTCCTGTTCCCGACGGGGCACCTGCTCTCGCCGAGGTGGCGAACCGTCGCGGTCCTTGGCGTCATCGCCACCGTCGCCTTCGCCGCCGCCGCGGCGTTCATCCCAGGGCCGATCCAGCAGGCGGTCTTCGTCGACAATCCCTACGCCGGTCACGGGTTGGACAAGTCGACGTATACCAACGTCATCTTCGGGCCGACCTCGCTCGTCCTGGTGACCGCGATCGGACTCAGCATCGGCTCGCTGGTCATCCGGTTCCGGCGGTCGTCCACCGAGACGCGTCAGCAGATCAAGTGGTTCGCTCTGGCCGCGTTGGTCGCCGCCACGGCCTTCACCCTCTACGTCGCCGTCTCGTTCCTGGAACTGACGTCGGCGACGAAGGCGCTCGAGATCGCGTCCGTCCTGTCCCTGATCGCCCTGCCGACGGCGGCGGGCCTGGCCATCCTCCGCTATCGCCTCTACGACATCGACCGCATCATCAGCCGGACCCTCGGGTACATCGCCCTCACGGCCATCCTGTTCGGGATGTTCGCGCTCGTGACGGTGGCGCTCGAAGGGCTCATCAGCCCGATCACCGGGGGCGACTCGCTCGCGGTCGCGGCCTCGACGCTCCTGGTCGCCGCGCTCGTCGCGCCGATCCGCTCGCGGGTGCAGCGGGTCGTCGATCGCCGGTTCGACCGGGCACGGTACGACACCGAGCTGACCGCGGTCGCGTTCGGCGAGCGTCTGCGCGAGCAGGTCGACATGGCCGCGCTCACCGACGACCTGACGACCACCGTCCGGGCTGCGGTGGCGCCGCGGTCGCTCGGTCTGTGGTTGCGGACCGTCGATCGATGACGGACGAGCGGCTGCGGCGCGCGGCCACCGGACTGGCCGTGGCATCGATCGCGGCGACCCTCGTCGGGATCGCCCTCACGATCGCCGCGTCCACGTTCGATCTCGCGACGGGGCCGTCGTTGATCGTGGCTGGCGTCGTCTACGCCGCCATCGGTGCTCGGATCGTCCGACGGCAGCCCAGGAACCCGGTCGGATGGCTTCTGCTCGGGAGTGGCCTCAGCTTCGCCATCACGCTCGTGCTCGACGATTACGCGTCGCTGGCGGTCGCGACGGACCCATCGCTGTTCGCGGCGTCGTTCGCGGCGTGGCTGGGCGCCTGGACGTGGATCCCTGGCGCCGCGATGTTCCTGGTCTTCGTGCCCCTCGTCTTTCCCGACGGCCGCGTCCTGTCGCGGCGATGGTGGTGGTTCGCGGTCGTCGTGGCCGTCATGGTCACGCTGGACACCCTCGCGCATGCCGCCGCCGGCTGGCCGCACGTCGGCGACCTCGCGTATCTCACGGGCACGTTCAACGCCGGCAGCGAACCGGGTCTCATGGGCGTGGCTGCCGACCAGCTCGATTCCTGGTTCGTCCTGGCCATGGTGTCGGTCGTTTCGATCGTGGTCCGGTTCCGCCGGTCGAGCGGCACGGAGCGGCTGCAGGTCCGCTGGTTCGCCCTGGCGATCGCGATCGCGGCCGTCGCGATCCTGATCGAGGGGGCGATCTTCGAGGACCCGGGCGGTCCGCTGCTCCTCATCGCGATCACGGTCATCCCGATCTCGATCGGCGTCGCCATGCTCCGCTACCGGTTGTACGACCTCGACCGCCTCGTGTCTCGGACGATCGCGTATGGCCTGGTGACCGGGGCGCTCGTCGCGGCCTACGCCGCCCTCATCCTGTTGCTCGAGGGCCCGCTCAGCTCGCTGACGGGTGGCGACACGGTCGCCGTCGCCCTGTCCACGCTGATCGTCGCGGCGATGTTCCAGCCGATCCTTCGACGAGTCCGGCGACTCGTCGACAGCCGATTCGACCGGGCTCGATATGACGGTGAGCGCACGGCGTCCGCGTTCGCGGGACGGATGCGCGGCGCGGCGGACCTTGAGGCGGTCAGCGCCGATCTGGGCTCGACGGTGCGTGGAGCGATGGTGCCCTCTGGTCTCGGGTTGTGGCTCCGCGGGTCGCACCGATGACCGCGGCGACACGCGCGGGCGTGACCGTCAACGAGACGATCTCGCCCTCGAGCGTGGGCGTGTGGATCCGTGGGGCCGGGCATTGATCGGGCGGTGGCTCCTCCGGCTCGCGGCCATCGCCTCGATCGGTCTGTCCATCGCGACGGTCGTGGCCGATGCGGCGCTCGGCTGGTCGACCGGCTGGTTCGACACGCTGTACGCGGCGATCATCGTCGTCTTCGCCGTGGTCGGCTGGCTGATCGCCGAGCGGCGGCCGGGCAACGCCGTCGGACCCTTGCTGCTGCTGTTCGCGCTGCCGTTCGCGATCTACCTGCCCTCGAACCTGTACCTCCAGCTCGCGGCGTCGCCGCCCGGGGGAGCGTACGCGGCGCTGTTCAACACGGTCCTCGACGCGCCGATGTTCGTCATCCTGGCGCTCGTCCTGATCGTGTTCCCGGACGGCCGGCTCCCGTCGCCTCGCTGGCGGCCGGCGATCGCGCTCGGCGTCATCGGCATCGTGCTGCCCGATCCTCGGCTACACCCTGGACCCGAACCCGATGCCCATCTACCCCGCCTACACGAGTCCGTTGGGGATCGATGGCTTCCCTGGGCTGGGGCTCGTCTATCTCGGCTACGCGATCATGTTGCTCCTGCTCGGCGGCGCCGCCGTCGCCCTGACCTCTCGGTGGCGACGCGGCGATCCGATCGAGCGGACCCAGATCAAGTGGGTCGTTGCCGCTGCCGTGGTGACGCTGTTCGTCGAGATCATCAACGTCGCGACGTTCCGGGCGGACGAGCCGAATGCCCTGATCACCATCCTCGGCAGCGCGGCGATCGCGCTGGTCCCGGCCGCCATCGGCGTGGCCATCCTCCGATACCGACTGTACGAGATCGACCGGATCATCAGCCGGACCATCGCGTATGCCGTGCTCACCGGCATCCTGGCCGCCGTGTTCGCCGGCGCGATCCTGCTGCTGCAGGGTGCGCTCTCGACGTTCACGCAGGGCCAGACCGTCGCGGTCGCGGCGTCGACGCTCGCGGTCTTCGCGCTGTTCCAGCCGCTCCGTCGGCGAGTCCAGTCCGTCGTCGACCATCGCTTCGACCGTGCCCGGTACGACGCTGAGCGGACCGCCGTCGCCTTCTCGGTCCGACTGCGCCACGAGGTCGATATGGAGACCGTGACGTCGGACCTCGCGAGTACCACGCGGCTGACCGTCGCGCCGTCGTCCCTCGACCATCTGGATCCGACAGAAGGAGGTCGCCCGATGACGCGAGCTCGCGCCGCCTGGGTCGTCGCGGTCGTCGCGATGCTCGCGTACGCCGCAGGGGCCATCCTCGACGCCTACACCGACCCCGTCGCGGTGCTGACGTTCGGTGTCGCCATGGCGTCGTTCCTCGTGGTCGGCGCGATGATCACCGGACGCGTCCCGGACAACCGGATCGGACCGCTGTTCATGCTGGCCGGGACCATCCTGGCCGTCAGCGCCGTCACCGCGGCCTACGGTGACATCGGCTTGGCCCAAGATCCGCCGTGGCCGGGGTCGATCCTCGCCCTCGCGATCACGAACATCACCTTCATCTACCCGATCATCATCGTGCTGATCTTCGTGCCGTTGGTCTTCCCGGACGGACACCTCCCGTCGCCTCGTTTCCGCTGGGTCGTGTGGCTCGCGATGGCGGCCCTCGCGGCGACCGCGGTGAACGACCTGTTCCGGACCCCGCTCCTCGGGGCCACCGACATCCCGAACCCGATGCGGGTCGAGTCGCTCCAGCCGCTCCTCGACGTCCTGAACACCCTGGTCTCCCTGTCCTCGATCATCGGATTCGGCGGCGCCGCCGCGGCCGTGGTCGTCCGCTACCGTCGTGGCACACCCGTCGTGCGTCAGCAGACCAAGTGGCTGATGGCGGTGGCGGGCGTCGCCGCGGTCGCGTTCCCGTTGTCGTTCCTCCTCCCGGTCTTCCTCCTCGAGCTCCAACCGCTGGCCGATGTCTTCTTCCTCATCGGGACCCTGGCGCTGGTCGCGCTGCCGTGGGCCATCACGATCGCCGTCCTGCGCTACCGCCTCTTCGAGATCGACCGCCTCGTCAGCCGGACCATCTCGTATGCGCTCGTCAGCGCCGTCCTGATCGCGGTCTACGCGTGCGGCGATCCTGCTCGCTCTCGTCGGTCCTCTCGACGTTCGCCCAGGGCCAGACCGTGGCGGTCGCGGCCTCGACGCTGGTCGTCTTCGCGCTCTTCCAGCCGATCCGGCGACGCGTCCAGCGGGCCGTCGACCGCCGGTTCGACCGAGCCCGCTACGACGCCGAGCGCGATCGCCGTCGCCTTCTCCGGACGCCTCCGGAACGAGACCGACATGGCGACGGTGACGACCGACCTCGTCCGGACGGCGAGCGACCGATGGCGCCGGCGACGCTGTCCGGATCTGGCTGCTCGAGGCGGCGGTCGTGACGATGACCGGTCCGTTGCCCATCGCCGTAACGATTCCCGGACGCACGCGAACCTAGGGTGACCGCGAGATGACCGAATTGACCCGTCCCATCCGCCGCCTCCTCGGCCGTCGCGACGCCGTCACGGACGAGACGGCGGCCGTGCCCTCGGAGCCGACCGTGGCCGCCGCCCGAACCCCGGACGATCCGGCCATCGCGGTCGACATCCCCGAGTCCGACCCGCTCCTCGCCTACCTCCAGACCGCCCCCGGGCCGGTCGAGATCGCCAGGCTCGAGCTCGATTCGCCGGCGGTCCGCGCGATGCGCGAGGCCGGCGTGGCGCTCGTCGTCCCGCTCGTGTCGCAGGGCGAGCTCATCGGGACGCTCAACCTCGGGCCGCGGCTGTCCGAGCAGGACTATTCCACGGACGACCGACGCCTCCTGACCACGCTCGCCGCGCAGGCGGCACCGGCGATCCGCGTCGCGCAGCTCGTCCGCGAGCAGGCCGCCGAGGCCGCCGAGCGCGAGCGCCTCGAGCAGGAGATGCGCGTCGCGACCCTGATCCAGCAGCAGTTCCTGCCGCGCGAGCTCCCGCACCTCGCCCAATGGCAGATCGCGGCCTACTACGGTCCGGCCCGCGCGGTCGGCGGCGACTTCTACGACTTCATCGAGATGCCCGGCGGCCGGATCGGGATCGCGGTCGGCGACGTCACCGACAAGGGCGTGCCCGCCGCGCTGGTGATGGCGCGGACCCACTCCGTGCTGCGCGCGGAGGCGTCGCGGTCCGACTCGCCTGGCGTGATCCTCGCGCGGGCCAACGACCTGCTCGTCCCGGAGATGCCGGCCCGGATGTTCGTCACGTGCCTGTTCGCCATCCTGGAACCGGAGACCGGACGGATCGTGCTGGCGAACGCGGGACACAACCTCCCGTACGTCCGGACCGACGCCGGGGTCATCGAGCTGCGCGCGACGGGGATGCCCCTCGGATTGATGCCCGGGATCGTCTACGAGGAGACCGAAGGGGTCATCGATCCCGGGAGCAACGTCCTGCTCTACTCCGACGGGCTCGTCGAGGCACACGACCCGCAGAGCCAGATGTACGGGTTCCCGCGCCTCCGGGAGGCCATGGCCGTCGACGACGCCGGGAGCGAGCTGCTCGACCGGCTCCTCGACGACCTGCACCGATTCACCGGCGCAGCGTGGGAGCAGGAAGACGACATCACGCTCGTCACCCTGCGGCGCGCGTCGGGCGTGGCCCAGCACGACGCGGACCCGTCGGTCCTCAGGACCTCGTTCTCCGTCCCGGGCGAGGAAGGCAACGAGCGACTCGCCATGGACCGCGTCGCGGCCGCCGTGGCCGATCTGGGCCTGCCTCCCGCGCGACTGGAGCGACTCAAGACCGCCGTGAGCGAGGCCGCGATGAACGCGATCGAGTACGGCAGCCAGGGCCAGCCCGACGTCCCGGTCGACATCGTCGTCGAGACCACGGCGGACGACGTCATCGTGCGCATCACCGACCGCGCCCTGTCCGGCGTCGTGCCCGCCGATGCCGAAGCCCCCGATATCGAGCGCAAGCTCGCCGGCGAGCAGAAGCCGCGCGGCTGGGGGCTCTTCCTGATCAAGAACATGGTGGATTCGATGGACGTGACCAGCGATGGGTCGTCCCAGACGGTGACGCTCACGATGGCACGCAAGGAGCCCAGCGATGGATGACCGGACGTTCGGAGCGGACGTGACGGAGGTGCCCGACGAGGTGCGCGTGCGACTGAGCGGCGACCTGAACGGGCGGGCGGACGAGGCCATGGCCGGCGCCTACGCGAAGGTCGTCGACCTCGGCTCGCATCGGGTCAGCCTGGACTTCCACCAGGTCGGCTACATCAACAGCACCGGGATCGCCCTGGTCGTGCGGTTGCTCGCCGACGCCCGCCGAGACGGACGGACCGTCCGGGCGGTCGGCCTGAGCGACCACTACCGGGAGATCTTCCGGATCACCCGCCTGTCGGACTACATGGACATCGTGGAGGGAGACGCAGCATGAGCGCGACCGTCATCGCGACCGATCTGTCGGGGTCCACGGCGATCCTGCGGATCTCGGGCGACATCACCTCCGCGAGCGAGGGCGACCTGACGGCGGCCTACACCCGCGCGCTCGAGGCGGGTGCCACGACGGTCATCCTCGATTTCGCGGGCCTCGAGTACATGAACAGCGGTGGCATCGGCCTCCTCGTGACGCTCCTGGTCCGCGCCCAGCGCGGCGGCGTCAGCCTGATGGCGACCGGGCTCTCCGACCACTACCGGCAGATCTTCGAGCTCACTCGGCTCGACGAGGCGATCACGATCCACGACGACACCGCCGCGGCCGTGGCCGCCGCCGGTGCCTGATCCCGAAGGAGATGGAGATGACCGAACCGCAGCCCGCTGATCAAGGGGGTCGCGATGCCGCCAACTGGGCGCGCCCGGTGGACCGGTTGTCCGCCGCCGGTGTCGCCGGCGCCAAGGTCGACTCGGTCAGCGGCAAGCGCGTCTCCGGGCCGCTCCAGGGCTTCGGTCAGCTCTGGCAGAAGACGTTCAAGGTGCGTCTGGAGGGCAGCGAGCTCGTCCCCCACCGACGCTGATCGCGACATGGAAGGAGCAGCTTTCCCGACGTTCTGGCCGGGCGGGTACCGGTTCTACTGCGCCGCTCGCCGGGATCGCGCCCGGCGAGGTCGCCCTCCTGGACATCCCACCGGTGCCCGGGTCGCCGGTCAAGCTGTCGACGGGCGTCATGGTCATCTACGCGGACGACGAGTCGTTCACGTTCATGACCCCCGAAGGCCATACCCTGTCGGCATGGATCACGTTCTCGGCCTTCCGCGACGGCGACGTCACGGTCGCCCAGGCGCAGGCACTGGAGCGCACGTCCGATCCGTTCGACGAACTCGGCTACATGTTCGGTGCGCAACCGGATGAACAACCGGTTCTGGCGCATGACACTCGAGAACCTCGCGACGCTACGTCGGCGTCGGCCCGAGCCGAGCGTCGAGACGACAGGTCGTCTGCATCGACAAGCACCGGCAGTGGCGCCACGCGCGCAACGTCCGCAACAGCGCGACGCTCCGGACCGCACGGCACACCATCACCGCGCCGATCCGCTGGGTCACGCGGCGGGGGTGAGGCGGCAAGACCCTTGAGCGGGCCGACGCTCGACGCGATCGTCGTCGGGGCCGGCCCGAACGGCCTGGCCGCCGCCATCACCCTGGCCCGGGCCGGCCGCTCGGTGCGGGTCTACGAGGCCGCCGACCGCGTCGGTGGCGGGACCCGGACCCAGGAGCTCACCCTCCCTGGTTTCCGCCATGACGTCTGCTCGACGATCCTGCCGCTGGCCCTCGCATCACCCTTCTTCCGGACGATGGACCTCGCCGCCCACGGCGTCGAGTTCGTCTACCCGGACGCGCCGTTCGCGCAGCCGCTGGACGGCGGCCGGGCGGTCGTGCTGGAGCGGTCGGTGGCCGCGACGGCGGTCGGCCTCGGTCCGCACGACGGCCGGGCATGGCGACGCCTGTTCGGTCCTCTGGTTCGCGCCGCGGAGGACCTCGGGGACGAACTGCTCCGGCCCGTCGTGCACGTGCCGCGACATCCGCTGCTGATGGCCCGGTTCGGGCTGCCAGCCCTTCGCTCGGTCGAGGGGCTGGCCCGCTCGGCGTTCCGGGACGAGCCCGCCCGCGCGCTGTTCGCGGGGGTCGCCGCCCACTCGATGCTCCGCCTCGATCGCCCGTTGAGTGCCTCGTTCGGCCTCGTCCTCGCGACGTATGCGCACGCGGTCGGCTGGCCGATGGTGCGCGGCGGGGCCGCGGCCGTCGGCGACGCGATGGCCGCCGAGCTCACGGCGCTCGGCGGCGAGATCGTGACGGACCAGCGCGTGACGTCCCTCGACGAGCTCCCCTCGACCCGCGCCACCCTCCTCGATCTCACGCCCCGGCAGGCGGCGGCCATCGCCGGACCACGGCTCACCGGTCGCGCCCGTCGGCGCGCCGAGCGGTTCCGCTACGGACCGGGGGTCTTCAAGGTCGACTGGGCCCTCGACGGGCCGGTGCCGTGGGCCGCCGAGGGGAGTCGCCGCGCCGCGACCGTCCACCTCGGCGGGACCCTCGACGAGATGGCCGCGTCCGAGGCGGACGTCGCCGGCGGCCGGCACCCGGACCGCCCGTACGTCCTCTTCGTCCAGTACGCGCCGTGGGACCCGAGCCGCGCGCCCGGCGGGCACACGACCGCGTGGGCCTACTGCCACGTGCCGGCGGGATCCACGGTGGATATGACGGCCCGCATCGAGGCCCAGGTCGAGCGCTTCGCCCCCGGGTTCCGGGACCGCATCCTGGCCCGGTCCACCCACTCGCCCGTCGAGATGGAGGCGCACGACGCCAACTACATCGGCGGCGACATCAACGGCGGGATCCAGGACATCCGCCAGCTCGTGTTCCGGCCGTGGCCGGCCCTCGACCCGTATCGACTCGGTCCGGGCGGGCTGTTCCTGTGCTCGTCATCGACGCCGCCGGGCGGCGGCGTCCACGGGATGAGCGGGATGCTCGCCGCGCGTTCGGCCCTGCGCCACGAGCTAGCGCTGAGCGCTCCTCGTCACCTCGGCCGACCTCACGGCGCAGCCAGACCCCGAGCAGCAGGGCCCCGATGGCGGGCACGACGGCCCACATGACGAAGACGAGGATGAGGATCGTCACCACCGCCTGGAGATCGGACAGGCTCTCCTGGAGGACGCCGCTCTTCAGGCGGTCCGCGAGCGAGCGCATCTGCGCCCCGAGGGCGGCCAGCGAGTCGTGGTTGGCCGTGAGCGCGTCGCGGTTGGCACTGAGCGATGTCGAGACGCCGGAGAGCCGTTGGTCGAGGCCGTTGATGCTGGTCGCGATCGACCCCATCAGGTCGGCGGCCCGCGACAGCGGCTGCGCGCCGAGGATGTTGATGGACCGGAACTGGTCCTGCAGCCCGGCGAGCTGCGGCTCGACCGTGGCGATCGTGGTCGCCGCCTGGTCGAGGGTCGTCGAGGCTCCCTCGATCGTCGTGGCGAACGACCCGGCCGTGTCGCTGGCGTCCTCGAGCGCGGTGGCGGTCTTGTCCAGGGTGGCCGTCAACTCGGCGATCGTGACCGTCGCGCGATCCGCGGCCGCGTTCATCCGCCCGTTGATCCAGAGCAGGCCGCCCAGCCCGATCACGGCGACCACGAGGCCGACGAGGCCGTAGACGACGAGCCACGAGCCGAGGCGTCCGAGTCCGCGGCGGAGTCCGAGCGGTCGTTTGTCGGTGGTCACCCGTCGAATGCTACGCCGTCGCCGACCGCCGTCGGCAGCATCCGCACATCGGGCGCGAGTTCCGAGGCGTATTCGACGAACGCCGCCGGGGGCTCGACCAGTCGCTCCGGGTAGATCCGCCCCATCGCGTGCGGCCAGTACGTGCCCCAGTGGATGGGCACGGCGGCGCGCGGCCGGATGAGGCGCAGCGCCTCGGCGGCGCGCAGCGGATCGAGATGCAGCCCGCGGCCGAGCGTCGGGCCCCAGCCCCAGACGGGGATGAGGGCGAGGTCGATCGGCCCGGGCAGGCTGGCCATGCCCGGGTGGAGGTCGGTGTCACCGGCGAAGTAGACCGTCCTCGTTCCCGAGATGACGTAGCCGATGGCCGCGGCGGTGGGGCCGAGCGGCGGTCGGAACCCCGAATGGAGCGCCTCCACCGCGGTCACGCGGACGCCGCCGATCTCGATGACGTCGCCCGCCGCCTGCTCGCGGACATCGCTGAACCCGGCGTCGCGGAGCCAGGCGCCGGCGCCCTTCGGGACGTGGATCCGGGCGTCGCGGCCGAGGTCACGCAGGGATGGGATATCGAGGTGGTCCCAATGCAGGTGCGAGATGAGCACGAGGTCGACGCCACGCAGCCGCTCGCGCGCGGGCACCGGCTCGACGCGCCGCAACGGCCCGACTCGCGCGCGGGTCACCGGGTCGGTGGCGATGCGGACGCCATCGAGGTCGATGACGAGCGCCGAGTGCCCGAGGAAGTCCAGCGCCAGGGACGCGGTCACCGCCAGCCGCTGCGGGCGGCGTCGGGGTACAGCCGCACCCGACGGTACGGCTCGCGGCCACGCGACCGCGACACGAGGTTGGCGCGCTCGGCCATCTGGTGCTGGAGCCGCCGGATGTACGCGTTCTGCGGCGCGAGCTCCACGGGCTCGGACGACGCCAGCACGACGCCGATCGCGTCCTCCGTCTCGCGCAGCGCGGCCTCGCGCGGGTCGATCTCGAGCGAGAAGATCGACGTGAGACTCGCCTGCATCTGTCCGATGGTGTTGCTCTTGAGGACGTAGATCGGCATCGACCGGTCCTCCGCGTCGCGGAGCATCGGGGTCTTCTGCTTGTACTCGTTCTTGAGGGTCATGACGACATCCGCCTCGTCGACGTCGCGGGCGATCACCACGGGGAGCTGCAACTCGCGGATGGCCTGTTCGAGGCGCTTGCGGCTGATGCCCTGGGGGAGGATGCGCAGCGTCGGGAGCGGCGAGCCGCCCGGCACGAGCACCGTCTCGCCACGCGGCCCCTCCTCGGCCCCGAGCGGCAGGTCATCGAGGTCGTCGATCTCGAGATCGTCGGCGTTGACCGGGCCGATCCCCTCCTCCGCCTTGTGCGCGTTGAGCGCCCGTGCCGCCTGGTCTCGCCACGCCTTCTGCCGCTCGAGCTCGCGGGCCTCGCGGGCACGGGTCTCGGCACTGGACATCGACCCGGCACGCTCCAGCGGACCACGGTCCGCGATGTCACCGGCGACGAACGGCGCGTCCGCCGACCCGAGGGCCGGACCCGATGCGGGGCCCTCCGATGGCGTGCCACGCGGCGCCAATTCGCGGCCGGACCCGCCGCGCGTCTGGCGCCAGCCGCCCGAGGCGCCCGGTCGGTAGCCGGGTCGGAAGCCGGCGCCGCGGTCGGCCTCGCGGTACCCGCCGCTGCGGTACGACCCCTCGCCCCGCCAGCCGGGCTCCATCCGCCACGGCGACCCCGTCCCGACGAGCCCGGCGAACCGGTCCGGCCCCAACTGCTCCCGCGGCGATGGCCGTGGCCGGCCTTGCGTCCGGTGCACGCCTTCCTCGTCGCGCCAGCGCAGCTCCGGGGCGACCGGGTCGCCGCGCAGCATCGCGTCGACGGTGTCGGCGACGTCGCTGTGGACGACGACGCGCTCGCGGTCCTGGATCTCGACGATCACGTCGAAGGTCGGCGGCGCCTTGCGCTCGAGGACGCTCTTCTGGGTCCGGCGGCGACGCGCCTCCTCGTCGCCGAGGGTGACGCTCTGGATGCCGCCGATGAGGTCCGACAGGGTCGGGTTGAGCATCAGGTTGTCGAGGTTGTTGCCGTGCGCCGTGCCGATCAGCTGGACGCCGCGCTCGGCGATGGTCCGGGCGGCCTGGGCCTCGAGCTCCGTGCCGATCTCGTCGATGACGATGACCTGCGGCATGTGGTTCTCGACGGCCTCGATCATGACCTCGTGCTGCAGCGACGGCGTGCGGACCTGCATCCGGCGCGCCTTGCCGATCGCCGGGTGCGGGATGTCGCCGTCGCCGGCGATCTCGTTGGAGGTGTCCACGACGACGACGCGCTTGCCCATGTCATCGGCGAGCACCCGGGCGGCCTCGCGGAGCATCGTGGTCTTGCCGATGCCGGGCCGACCCATGATGAGGATCGACTTCCCGGTCTCCACGAAGTCGTTGATGATCTCGATCGTGCCGTACACGGCCCGCCCGATGCGGCACGTCAGCCCGACGATCTTGCCGCTGCGGTTGCGGATGGCGCTGATCCGATGGAGCGTCCGCTCGATGCCCGCGCGGTTGTCGTCGCCGAACGTCCCGATGTGCTCGACCACGAACGCGATGTCCGCCTCGCTGACCTCGCGGTCCAGGAGTCCCACCTCGGAATCGGGGAAGCGGGCCTCCGGGCGTCGGCCGAGGTCCAGCACGACCTCGATGAGGGAGGTCCGGTCCGGCAGCGCGTGCACCGCTTGGACGATCTCCGGCGGCAGCGCAGCCAACAGGACATCGAGATCGTCCATCGTTTCGAACTGGCGGTCGTCGGATGGCACGGACGCCTCCACTACGCGGGCTATCGGACGCCGGCCGGCACGAGAGCCGGTTCGGCGACCCGGACGAGGGTTTCCTTCATGAGCAGCGTGACGCTCGCGATCGAGTCGAACCCGGCCTCCTCCAGTCGACGGTCGATCGGCGATTCATAGGTTCGCACGGGGGCGATCACGCCGTGCTCGGAGTGTCGCCCATCCTTCGCGGTCGCGCCCGCGATGACCCCGAGCCCGAAGCCGACGAGCGCGGCCGCGTCGGCGTCCGGCCGGGCGATGACCTTGAGGTAGTGCGGCTGGTCCTCCTTGGCGACGCCGACCTGCACGAAACCCGCGAGTTCGGTGCCGTCGCGCCCGCCGCCGGGCAGCTCCTGGACGAAGCCCTCGACGTCGGCGAAGCGCAGGATCGGCGCCAGGCTCGAGCGGGGCACGCGCCAGTGGTTGCCCTGCCGCTCCCAGTCCGCGAGGCGGATGGCCTCGAGGCGCGCGACCGGGTTGGGGGTGGCCACCGCGTACAGGCGCGAGAGCGCGAGGGCGTCCAGCTGCCCCGCCGGCCGGATCCCGGCCGCGGCCGCACGCTTGTCGGTCCACGGCGCTGGCAAGGGCTTCTCCGGCGGTCGCGCGAGGATCTGCTCCTCGCCGTAGCGCATGAACCCGGCCTGCATCAGGAGCTCGACGTTGCCATCGCGGTCGGCGCAGGCGACGTGGAACCGCGCGGCGGCGCGTTTCGCGCCCTCGCGCAGGAGCTGCTGCACGAGGCGGTAGCGGATGTCGCCGGCGTCCGCCATCCCGACCGCATCGAGCTCCACGATCGTCCATTCGTCGCGGACGCTCTCGCGCTCGACGCGGACCAGGCCCGCGATCCGGCCGTCCTGCTCGTAGACGTACATCAGGTCGTTCGGCCGGAAGGCACCGAGCGGGAGCCGGAACAGGCTGAAGACGCCGATCGGCGGGCCGGAAAGCGGCAGACCGAGCGAGCGTGTCTCCGCCCCGTCGGACTGGCACAGGCGCGACAGTTCCCCGAGCGCGGCGAGGTCGGTGAGACGCGCGGCGCGGACCTTGCCGGGGCGGCGCGCGATCGGCGGTCCGCTCATCGAGGCTGCCTGGTCCGACGGGTCGGATGCGGGCGGCGGCCGGACCCTTCGCCCGGGTCCTCGTGCTCGCTGGCCATGGCGGCGACCAGCCGATGGAAGCGCGTCTCGCCGGCGAGTTCCGGGTGGAACGCCGTGGCGACGATGTTGCGCTCGCGGACGGCGACGATCCGGCCGTCATCGAGGCGCGCGAGGACGTCGACGCCCGGGCCGGTCCGCTCGATGATCGGGGCGCGGATGAACACGGCGTGGACGGGGGTGTCGCCGAGCACGGGGACGGTCAACTCGGCCTCGAACGAGTCGAGCTGCCGGCCGAAGGCGTTGCGCTCGACGGTCACGTCGAGGAGCGGGAGGATCGGCGGCTCGCCACCGGCGATCTCGTCGGCCAGGACGATCATCCCGGCGCAGGTGCCGAAGATCGGCGCGCCGCGCTCGGCGAGGTCGAGGATCGGCTCGCGCAGGCCCCAGCGCTCGATCAGCTGGCGCATGGTGGTGCTCTCGCCACCGGGCAGGATCAGGCCGCTGACCCCGTCGAGATCGGCCGGCTCGCGCACGCGCACGCCGTCCACGCCGATGGCGTGGAGCGTATCGAGGTGCTCGCGGAACGCCCCTTGCAGGGCGAGGACCCCGATCCTCATCGGGTGACCGTCGTGGTCGCCGTGGCCGTCGTGCTTACCAGCCGCGGACGGCGAGTCGCTCCTGGTCGGGGATCTCCTCGAGGGCGATGCCCCGCATCGGGGCTCCCAGGCCCTTGGAGACCTCGGCGATCTTCTTCGGATCGTCGAAGAACGTGGTCGCCTGGACGATCGCGTTGGCCATCCGGGCCGGATCCTCGCTCTTGAAGATGCCGGAGCCGACGAACACGCCTTCGGCGCCGAGCTGCATCACGAGGGCCGCATCGGACGGCGTGCTGATCCCGCCGGCGACGAAGTTCACGACCGGCAGCTTGCCGTTCGCGGCGACGTCCTTCACCAGCTCATACGGTGCCTGGAGCTCCTTGGCGGCGACGAACAGCTCGTCCTCGCGCATCCCCTGGAGCCGGCGCATCTCGGCGAGCACGTCGCGAAGCTGGCGGACGGCTTCGACGATGTTGCCGGTGCCCGCCTCGCCCTTGGTCCGCATCATCGCGGCGCCCTCGTTGATGCGCCGCAGGGCCTCGCCGAGGTTCCGGCAGCCGCACACGAACGGCACCTTGAAGGCGTGCTTGTCGATGTGGTTCGACTCGTCGGCCGGGGTCAGGACCTCGGACTCGTCGATGTAGTCGACGCCGAGGGCCTCGAGCACCTGGGCCTCGACGAAGTGGCCGATGCGAGCCTTGGCCATGACCGGGATCGTCACCGCGTCCATGATCCCCTCGATCATCGAGGGGTCGGACATGCGGGCGACGCCGCCGGCCTTGCGGATATCGGCCGGGACGCGCTCGAGCGCCATGACGGCGACGGCGCCGGCATCCTCGGCGATCTTGGCCTGATCGGGCGTGACGACATCCATGATGACGCCGCCCTTGAGCATCTGGGCGAGACCCTTCTTGGTGGCCCAGGTGGACGTTTCGACGGTCATGTGCGGTGGATCCTTTGGTTGGCTGCGCTCGGTTCGCCGGTCGGGTCTGGCCCCGGGGTCGTCGCCCGTTCGAGTCGGCCGAGCCCCTCGCGCGTACGGGATTATGGCACGAGGGCCCGCATCGGCCTACCCCTTGGTCCAGTGGAGTGGGCCATCACGGGTCCCGCGGGACCGGGCGCGGCGGCCGGGGCCCGTGGCGGCGGAAGGCTGTCCGCGGCCCGGTCGCCCCATTTGCCGATTCCTGCCAAATGCCACTCAGGAGAGCCGTCGTCAGCAGATTCGGTCTCCCGACGACGACCCGTGATCGCGCTCCACGCTCGAGCGGACGCGCGACGTGGGCGACGCCTTGCCAATGGCCGTCCTGATGCGACATATGGCAGCGGATCTGCTGACGAGTGCCCGCCTGAGTGGCATCTGTCAGAAACGGACGGTCGGTCGGCGTGGCGGAGGCCGGCGCGGGCCGCCCGGCGCGCGGCCGATGTCCTACCGCGAAACCGTGCGGACGACCCCCGACATGAGCTTCGTCGCGCGGCGGGCAGCCGTCGGCGAGAGGCGGGACAGCGTCTCGACCAGGTCGAGGACGTCGTCGTCCGGCAGGCCGCCGAGCAGGTCGAACAGCCGCAGGATCGTTGTGTCGGGCACGCGTGCGAGCAGGTTGAGGGACCGCTCGAGCTCGCGGGGCTCGACCTTCGGCACGAGCCCGACGGCGCGGTCGAACAGCTTCACGAAGACCAGGAACGGCGGCCAGCCAATCGCGGAGCGCGCCGAGCTCCTTGTCCTCGGGGTGCGCCTCGGCGGCGGTCGCGGCCTCGACGGCCTTGGCCTCGAGCACGGCGACGATCGGGTCGCCCTCGCGGACCTTGCGCTCGGCGATCACCCGGCCGAACCACTGCCAGTGGTCGCCGACCGCGAGGTAGGCGGTCCCGGCCGGGCCGCGTCGACCCACGCGTCGCGGCTCCGGGACGCGCTCGACGATGCCCCAGGACTCCGCCTCGGCGAGGGCCAGGCTGGCGGCTCGGTGACTGAGACCTAGGGCCTCGCGCACCTCGCGCTCGGTCAGCGGCTCCTGGCGGGCCATCAGGTAGGCCTGCACCCTCGCGATCGCCGGGGTGACCCCCCAGGCTGCGCCCATCTCGCCCCAGGCTGCGGCGAGTTCGAGCCGGATCGCCTCGGCCGTGGCGGACCCGCCCGCATCGGCGCCGTGCCCGTTCAGGGGCGCGCGGTCACCACTCGATGAAACGTGCGCCTTGACAGTAGCGAGTTCTTGGTCCATAACTTGCTATGCCAGAGTAGCACGAGGCGATGTCCCATGGACGCCACGACGCCGATCGTCGCCGTCGAACCATCGTTGCCGGAGCGGAGCGTCCGCGCGATCGGCGCCGCACTCGCCGCCGTCGTCGCGCTCTCCATCGCGACGACCGGCGGCGCACTCAAGCCGGACGACCAGGGCTGGTTGCTGGGTGTCCTCGGATTCCCGGCGGCGACGGTCCTTGCATGGCGGACGGCACCGAGGGTCATGGCCGAGACCACGAAGGAAGGCGTCGCCCGACGAGCGACCTGGTTCGGCGTGCGGACCATCGCCTGGACCGAGGCGGCGATCTTCGGGCTGGCCATCATCGTCCTCGGCCTCGCCAGCCTGCTCGACCAGCAGGGACAGCCGCTCGCCTGGATCCTGTTCCTCGCCGCGTACGGGTTCGTCGCCATGGTCGTCAGCGGGGTCGTCGTCGCCGTGATCGTCATCCCGGCGGCCATCATGTGGGCGGCCCTGCTTCGGATCGCGGCACGGTAAGCGACGGTGGCGACTGGATGGCAACTGCCGGCCCCAAGGCGATATCGCGATCCGCGCCGGCTCGGGCTGGCGATGGGGGCGATCGTCATCGTCTACGCCGTGTTCGTCGGCGGCATCCGGGCCGGGTTCGTCAAGGTCGCCGGTTCGAGCGCCGGCGAGATCGGCCCCAATCGAGCCGACCTCGGGGCGTTGTGGTTCATCGCCGCCCTCGCCCTGCCGGGGTTGATCGCGGCGATCGCGGCGACCAGACGGTCGGGGGCGCTGCTGATCACCGCCGGCGTCCTGTGCCTGGCCCAGTCGGTGATCGCCTTCAGCGGCGTGACGCTGCCGTTCGCCGTGCCCGGGGCAGTCCTGATCGCGCTGGGCGTTGACGCGGGCTCGAGGTCCGCGCCGCAACGAGCGACGCTCGCGGGTCTCGGCGTCTTCGTCCTGGTGATCGCCGGCTGGGTGGTCGGCCTCGGGCTGACCGAGACTCGATGCTGGGTCGCCACGCAGGGCCCGGATGGTGTCCTCGTCTACGCCGACGTCCCGGACACCGGTGATGTGGCACTCGGCGAGACGGAGGTCGGCGCCGGTTGCGACGGCGGCGAGCCGACCGCGGCCGGGCTCGGTCTCGGTTTCGTGTTCGGCGCGACGGCCATCGCGTTGGCGGCATGGGGAACGAGGCCGAGCGCGCGTCGCGCGGACCTCGAGACCGCCTAGGTCAGCGGCAGCGGGATGTAGGCGCCGAGTGCGTTCGCGACCGCGACGAACAGCGGCGCGCCAAGGTCGACCTCGACCTCGCAGGAGGCGATGCGCTCGACGCCGGTCGGCGCGCTGAACTCATAGACGAGCTCCTGTCCGTCGAAGGCCGTGGGGCACTCGCCGGTGAACGGATGCGTCCGCAGCTCGGCGAAGTCGGTGAGCTTGATCGCCGCATCGATGGCCGCGACCTGGTCGAGCGGCACGGTCCCCAGGTCGTTCGGCGGCTTCGCGGCCTGGTGGACGCGGCCGTCGCGCTCCAGGATCACCGTCGTGCCGCACGGCGCGTTCGGACATTCGCCGCCACGCATCTCCACGGTGACGAGCGGTCCGCTCCCGCCGCCTCCGGCGATCGAACAGGCACCGGCGAGACCGGCCGCCAGCACGGCGAGGATGGCGATGACGATGGCCGTTGGGCGTCGCATGTCGTGCATGAGCGCCCCGACGGTAGCCGACGGTGCGCGGTTCCCGCCGCGACGTCCTCGTGGAGGGCCGCGTCGCGCACCCGCCCGGGAGCGACGGTCCACGACCCATGTCGACCCTCGACGACGGCGATCCCGCGCGGACGTTCGCGATGGGATTCACCCGTTTGCCCGACGTCGTGCATCTACTCTGCTGACCGGCGGATGTGCTGCTGGACGGCGGAGGGAGTGGGGTTGACTGTCGAGTCGTTGCGACGCGGCGAGGCCGAGGTCCTGACCGAGCTGCTCGAACAGCATGGCCGGGAGATCCAGGGTGTCGCGTACCTCATCCTGCGCAATGCGGCCGATGCCGAGGACGTCCTGATGGACACCCTGATCGCCGCGCTCGACCGGGGCGCCTCGCTCCGTGACGCGGCAGCCCTGCGCCCCTGGCTGCTCAAGATCGCCACCAATCAAGCGCTCAGCCGTCGGCGTCGCTTCCGGCTCGTGACCTGGGTCGACGTCGTGCCGGATCTTCCGGGTCCGGTGACAGACACCACAGAACACGTGGCCTTGGTCCAGGGCCTCGCGGCCCTGCCGATCCGGTCGCGCGCAGCCGTCGTGCTGCACTACTACGCCGACCTCCCGGTCGCGGACGTGGCCGCGGCGATGGGCACGAGTCCGAACACCGTGAAGTCCCAACTCCGGACCGGTCTGGCGCGACTGCGCGAGTCCCTTGACACCTCCGTCGCCAACGCGACCCATGTGGAGCCGATCAATGGCTGAACAGACGAATGACCCTCGGTTCGAATCGCTGTTGCGAGGGGCCCTGGCGGCCGAGGTCGCGAGCCTCCCGCTGACGATCGGCCCGGAGCGGATCTTGGACCACGCCGGTGCTCGTCGAGGCGGTCGCGCGCGTTCGCGCCTCGGACTGGGGATCTCGGTGGCAGGACGGTCCGTCTGCGCCAGGCTTCCCTCGGACTAGGTGCTGTCGCGGTGGTGGTCGTGGTCGGTGCCGTCGTCCTCACCACCTTGCGGTTCGACCACACCTCCACGGCATCGCTGCCCACGTCGCTCGACGGCTGGTCGCGCGTCGCCTTGGACATGCCGCCTGACAGTCGGATCGAGTCGATCGTCGCCGGCCCGCATGGACTGCTCGCGATCGCTCGAAGGGATGGGGATGGCCCGGCCAGCCTCGTCGTCTCGGCGGACGGCCGTGACTGGACGACGGTGCCGAACGACCGAGCTCCCGGTGGGTGGGACACGAGGAAGACCAATCGCATCGCGGCCACCGGAACGGACGAGGGGTTCCTGATGCTGCTGGGCGACGAGGCCTGGACCGCCAAGACCGGCGACGGCGACTGGCAGCGGATCTCCAGTGAGACCGGGCTCTGGCCGAACGTCATGGCCGTCGCCCGAGGCGGTCCCGGCTACGTCGCGGTCGGGGAGAACGACCATGCGTGGTATTCCAACGACGGGTCGGACTGGACCCCGGCCAAGCTGCCGCCGCCGCCAGTCGATCTGGTCGACCGCACGGACTACCCCCACGTCACGGTCCTCCTCTCCGGCATCGCCGTCGCGGGCGACCACCTCCTCGCGAGCGGCTGGGCCGGTGCCGACAACGGCAAGGAGATCATCGGGCACGACATCGTGCTGACGTCGAAGGACGGCCGGACGTGGACCGCCGCCCCCGCTGGGGGATCGGATGGGCAATCGATCGCCGGGGGACCCGGCGGCTTCGTGGCTATCGATCTCGATCCGGACATCGATGGGTGGCGAGTCCAGTCCTCCGCGGACGGCGAGACCTGGCGGAGGACCCAAAGCGACGCGTTCCGACGGAGCCTGCCGCACGCACGGCCATCCGACGACGCTGGCGGCGACCGGAACCCCTTCCACGGGATCTCCGTCGCTGATGTCGCCGCGGTCGAGGACGGATATGTCGCGGTCGGCTTCGAGCAGGCCTGCCCGGGCGGGCAGTGCTGGACGACCGAAGCCGTGATCTGGACCTCAGCCGATGGACAGACGTGGTCGCGCCTTCCCAGCGACGAGCGCTTCAGGTCGGTGGGTCAGTGGGACTCGTCCGGGACCGAAGCACGTTGGGTCGTCGCCATGGGATCCCGGATCGTCATCGCGGGAACGTACGAAGACGTGCCGACGATCTGGATCTCCGATGGTCGCTGAGCCATCGAAGCAGGTTTCGATCGAAACCGCCGCTCCTGCATCGCCAGTCGCCTAGCGCGACGACCGCGAGTCGGGCACGCGCCGGCGCCGAGCGGTTCCGCGCCCGCCACGACGGCGCCCGCGCATCCGGCCACACGGCCGCAGCGATCGGCGTCGTACTTTTGAGTATCCGGGCGGCGACCATCCGTCATAACGGACAACACGCGCCACAAGGGCTCGTGTCGGTGGGAGGAGACGATGCGGCGCGATCTCGTCGAGGCGGCACGTCGCGGCGATCACGAGGCCTTCGAGGTCCTCGCGACGTCGGCCGGCGATCGCCTGTACGCCGTCGCTCGCCTGATCCTTCGCGCGACCGATCTGGCGGAGGATGCCGTGCAGGAAGCGCTCGTTCGCGCGTGGCAGCAGCTGCCGTCGCTGCGCGACCCGGATCGGTTCGACGCGTGGCTCCATCGCCTCGTGGTCAACGCCTGCGCGGACCAGGGCCGACAGCAGCGCCGCTGGGCGCAGCAGGTCCGGCCACTCGCGACCGACGTCTCGATCAGCGACGACACCGGTTCGGTCGCCGATCGTGACCAGCTCGAGCGTGGGTTCGATCGACTGAAGCCCGAACAGCGGGCGGTGGTCGTCCTCCACTACTACAGCGGGTTCTCGGCGGCCGAGATCGCCGTGATCCTTGACATCCCGGAGGGGACCGCAAGGTCACGACTCTATTACGCGACCGAGGCGATGCGTGCGGTGCTCGACGCCGACGCCCGTCGGCCGGTGGTCGCCCAGAACAGGACAGCGTGATGGACCGATTCGACCAGTCCGACGAGATGATCGGCCGATGGCTCAAGGATGCGGCGGACCAGCGACTCCCTCAGCGGGTGTTGGACGCCACCTTCGAGCGGACGCGGAAGAGCCGCCAGCGAATCCCGTGGCGTGTCATGCCGTGGAGATCCTGGATCCCGCGGGCCGTTCCCGCGATCGCTGGCGCAGCCGTCCTCGTGGTCGCGGTCGTGGTGGCGGCGAACCTGGCCATCGATCACCGGGCCGCCGTCGGGCCACAACCGACTGCTGGTCCGACCGCCGATGCCAGAAGCCCCTTCCTCGGGACGTGGATCTCCACCAGCGACGCCGACGGCGGGACACAGACGCTGACGGTCAGCCCGTCCGCCGATGGCGGCGTCGAGATCGCCGTGAGCGACAGCATCGCCACGGTGTGTACGCGCACCCCGTCCACCATGACCGGGACCGGGCGGATCGAGGGCAGCACGAAGCTCGTCATCCCCGCCCCCGTGTACAAGTGCGACGACGGGAGCGCGCCCACGGTCCCGAGCAGTGATCCCCCGCTCGATCAGCAGCTCCGTGGCCTGACCTATGTCCACGACCCCGAGACCGACATCCTCACGGTCGGGAGCGGGAACGTGAGCGTGTGGCGACGGCCCGAGGCGGTCGAGGTCGTGCCGCCCGATGGCGGCGGCGATCGCGGGCAGTGGGATCCAACCCACTTCGCCGGCACCTGGGCGTCGTCGAACGCCGACACCGGGTTCCTTGGGACATGGGCAGCGACCGACGTGGACGGCAGCTCCCTCGTGCTCGGGATCCGGGCCGCAGAAGCCTCCCCGGACACGCTCGAGGTCCTGCTGCTCGACGATCGCGCCGGTGGCGGCCATCGCCGGTGGCCCGATTCGGACTGGCCGAGCCCGTTGTGCTCGACCGGCTCCGGCACCCCCGGTCCGATCACGATGACCGGGATCGGGCGCGCCGAAGGACCGGCACTCGCCGTCGACCCACAGACCTGGCTGTGTGCGAACTCGCCTAGCCCGACCGTCGTGACGGGCGATCGCTCGATCCAGATGGCCGGCGCCTATGTACCCCTCATCCACGACCGGGAGACCGACACCCTCGGGGGCCCAGCGGGCGTGGTCTGGCACCGACGGTCGGTCGGGAGCGACCCGATCGCCCTGCCGTTCTGGGGCGTCTGGCCCCAGTCGTCCGCTCAGGATGCCGCCGAAGCGCAGCGGCGTGCCGACGCCGGCGACCCGGCGGTCGCATGGCAGATCGCTCCGGATCTGGCCAACCCGCCGGGCTCGGTGACCTACCCGTTCCCGTCGCGAGTCCCGCTGCCCGACGCCGCCGATGCGGCCGAGATCCTGACCCGGTTCTTCCGGGACCAGCTCGGCTGGGAGCGGTCCATGACCGTCTCCCGGAGCGGACCGCCAGACGGGTTCCCGGGCCCGGGCTGGGACTTCGTTCGGATCCGCTGCGGCCCTGGGACGAACCCCCTCTACCCGAACGACTCGATCGGGAGGGCCTGCCCGCCGACGATCAACGGCACGCAGTACGAGACGGTCCGAATGCGGGTCATGCAGCCGGTCCACAACGGGCCGACCGGGATCTGGGTCGTCTCCGGGTGGGAGGCTCTCGACCCCGGAGACGGGCGGGTCCTGGACTTCGCGAACAGCGGCTGGGTCCATCGGCAGTACGCGCAGGTCGTGCCACCCACCCACGCCGAGATCGTGGACGCCCTCAAGACCTTCCTCACCGCCAGGGTGGCGGGTCGCGGGGCCGAGGCGTACCTGACCGAGAGCTACCTCGACGCCCAGCAACCCGCGACGGTCCCACTCCTCTACGCGACGTCCGCGGGCGACCCTTTCGAACGTTTCGAGATCGTCGACGTGCAGAAGGAGGCGGACTGGCCGGCCGGTACGTACGGGGTGACGGTGCGGCTGTTCGCCCGTGGGAAGGACGTCGTGCAGCAGGAGATCCAGATGTGGCCGGGCGCTCAGGGACGGATGAACCTGGACTCTTCGATCACCTTGGAGAACGGGGCAGGGGTCCCGGACGACCTAGGCTTGGTGGAGTGACCGCCGCGGCCAAGCCCGCCTGACCGGGATCCGCGACCAATCACCCGTTCGGCCTACCCGGGCGTCTAGTCTGCTGACCGGCGGGTGTGCCGCCGGCCGACGGAGGGAATGGGTTGGCCGTCGACGCATCGCGGCGCGGTGAGGCCGACGTCCTTGCCGAGCGAAGAGTTCTGGATCCTCGTGATCGTCGCGGAGGGATCGCCTGGATCGCCATCGAAGGACCTCGCCGAACGGCAGGCGATCCTCGACTCCATCCACATCGAGCCCTGAGCTCGTCGATCGTCGAACCGCTCGTTCGCAGGGCCCGGCGCCGCCTATGATCGACCGCGATGGCCGTCCTCACGACGCGGATCGTTCCGGACTCCGATGAGGCGCGCACGAACCGGGCGTCGATGCAGTCGCTCGTCGACGACCTGCGTGCGCGTCAATCCGCCGTCGCCGGCCGGGGTGCCGCCGGTGACGAGCGCTCGATCGAGCGCCACCGAGAGCGCGGCAAGCTGCCGGTCCGCGATCGCATCGACCGCCTGATCGACCCCGGCTCGGCGTTCCTGGAGCTCTAGCCCGCTCGCCGCGACCGGCCTCTACGACGACGACGCGCCCGGCGCCGGCATCGTCACGGGCATCGGCCGCATCGAGGGCACGACGTGCGTCGTCGTGGCCAACGACGCCACGGTCAAGGGCGGCACCTACTACCCGATGACGGTCAAGAAGCACCTGCGCGCCCAGGAGATCGCCCTCGAGAACCGGTTGCCGTGCATCTATCTCGTCGACAGCGGCGGCGCCTATCTCCCGCTCCAGGCGGACGTCTTCCCGGACCGCGACCACTTCGGGCGGATCTTCTACAACCAGGCACGGATGTCGGCCGCGGGGATCCCGCAGGTCGCGCTGGTCATGGGCAGTTGTACGGCCGGCGGCGCGTACGTCCCGGCGATGAGCGACGAGACCGTCATCGTCAAGGGCACCGGCACGATCTTCCTCGGCGGGCCGCCGCTCGTGAAGGCCGCGACGGGCGAGGACGTGACGCCCGAGGAACTCGGCGGGTCCGAAGTCCACGTCGCGAAGTCGGGCGTCGCGGACCACGAGGCCCTCGATGACGAGCATGCCCTGGCGATCGGCCGGTCGATCGTCGCCAACCTCAACCGCCGGCCGCCGATCCCGCCCTGGGAGCGAGCCGAGCCCGAGCTGCCCGCCGTCGACCCGGCCGGCCCGAGCGGCCTGTACGCCGCGGTCTCCTCCGACCCGCGCCGTCCCGTCCCGGTCCGCGAGCTCATCGCCCGGCTCGTCGACGGCTCGCGATTCCACGAGTTCAAGGCGCGCTACGGCGAGACGCTCGTGACCGGGTTCGCGCACCTCGGCGGCTACCCCGTCGCGATCCTCGCCAACGACGGGATCCTCTTCAGCCAGTCGGCACTGAAGGGCGCCCACTTCGTCGAGCTCGCCTGCCAGCGTCGGATCCCGCTCGTGTTCCTCCAGAACATCACGGGGTTCATGGTCGGCCGCGAGTACGAGGAGGCCGGCATCGCCAAGGACGGCGCCAAGCTGGTGATGGCGGTCGCCAACGCGGAGGTCCCGAAGTTCACCGTCCTCATCGGCGGCAGCTTCGGGGCGGGCAACTACGCGATGGCCGGTCGCGCCTATCAGCCGCGGTTCCTGTGGTCCTGGCCGAACGCCCGGATCTCGGTGATGGGCGGGCCGCAGGCGGCGCGGGTCCTGTCGACGGTCCGCGGCGGGTTCGCGACGGACGACGAGCGCGACGCCTTCGAGGCGCCGATCCTCGAGACCTATGAGCGCGAGGGCTCCCCGTACTTCGCGACGGCGCGGCTCTGGGACGACGGCGTCATCGACCCGCTCGACACGCGCCGCATCCTGACGATGGGCATCGAGGCGGCACTGCACGCGCCGATCCCCGAGACGCGGTTCGGGGTCTTCCGGATGTGAGTCCGATGCACGGACCGGCGGGCGAGCACGCCAGCCGGTAGCATCGGCCGATGCCGCGCGTCAGCCGTTTCTCGATCGCCCCGGTCCGAAGCCTCGGGCTGGAGCATCCCGACGCGATCGACGTCACCGAGGTCGGCGTCGTCGAGGACCGGCGGTTCTTCCTCGCCGACGCCGACGACCGACTGGTCGACCGGCTCGATCGTCGGCGAGCTCGTGCAGATCGCGACGCACACCGACCCGGAGGCGACCACGCTCCGGATGACGTTCCCGGACGGCCGCGTGATCGAGGGCGAGGTGCGTCTCGGCGGTCCGATCGAGACGCCGATCTACAAGCGCGTCGGGGTCGGGCACGTCGTGGAGGGCCCCTGGGCCGAGGCGCTCTCCGCCTTCTGCGGTCGCCCGATCACCCTGGTCCGTTGCGATCGTCCGGCCGGGACACGGTCAGGCAACCCCGTGAGCCTCATCACCGATGGCTCGCTCGAAGAGCTCGCCGGTCACGCCGGCGTCGATGGGGTGGACGGCCGACGGTTCCGGATGCTCATCGAACTCGAGGGCGCGGTGCCGCGGGAGGAGGACACCTGGATCGGCCGGCAGGTCGCGCTCGGGAGCGCCGTGCTGACGATCACCAAACCCGACGCCCGGTGCGCGATCACGACGCAGCACCCGGACACCGGCGTTCGCGACCTCGACACGCTCCGGACGCTCATCGCCTACCGAGGCCTTCGCGACGGGAACAAGGTGGACTTCGGCGTGCTGGGTGAGGTCGCGGCGCCCGGACGGATCGCGCTCGGGGACGAGGTCCGGGTCCTCGAGCCGGCCTAGCCGGAGATCTCGGCCCGCTCCGTGAACAGGGCCGTGACGAGCAGCGCCCCGATGAGCCACGCGGCCACGACCACGAGCGCCAGCTCGGGATCGAGTCGCACGGGGCCGCTACCACCGCCCGTGGACGCCGTCGTCGCCACCACGGCGGTGGCGGCATTGAAGGGCAGGAACTTCACGATGTCGGGCAGGAAGATCGAGGCGAACTGCTCGCCGAAGTAGACGGCGATCCCCACCCCGATCCCGGCGAGCTGGCTTCGCGCGAGCGTCGCGATCGCGAACCCGAGCGCGCAGGCCTCGGCGAGCGCCAGCCAGCCACGCGCCAGGAGCTCCGGGACCTTGCCAAGGGTGGCCGCGTCGCTGACGCCGGCCGTGGGCACCTGGGCGATCACCGCGGCGACGAGCGCGACGACGACGCCGATCGCGAAGGCCACGACCATCCCGATCCCGACCATCACGGCGATCGAGGCGAAGGACACGAGCTGGTAGCGACTCCGGCTCTCGCCGCGCGCGACCGCCGCCTTGAGCGTCCCCCACGTCCACTCCGAGCCGGCGATCGCCGCACCGTAGATCATCGCGAAGAGGCCACCGAGTCCGAGGATGAAGGACAGCAGCAGCGAGTACGCGCCGGGGAACGTCAGGAGCAGCAGCGCGGACCGACCGCCGTTCCCGCCATCCGCGCCGGTCTGCTGTCGCGCCGTCGCCCCGACGGCCAGGTAGATGAGCGCGAGCAGGCCGACCAGCAAGCCGAACGTGACGAACGTGGCCGGCCGGCGGACGAGCTTGCGGAGACCCGAGCGGAAGAGCCTCACGAGGCGCCTCCCGGCCCGGAAGCGTCCGGTCCGCCCGCGGCGGGCGGCGCGACGTTGCCACCGGCGACGCCGAAGAACGTCCCCTCGTGGTCGGATGAGCCGTCGCCCGCGGTCAGCTCGAGGAACAGCGACTCGAGATCGCTGCCGGTCTCGAGGCCGGAGGCGTAGACGCCGGCCGATGCCAGGAGCCGATTGACCTCGGCGGCCCGCTCGGGGCCGATCCGCACCGACAGCCAGCCATCGTCCCCGGCCGTCGCCGGCTCGGTCGCCAGGCCGTCGAGGAGCCGGCGGGCGGCAGCCACCTCGTCGGCGGCCACGCGGACGCGGACGACGCCCTCGCCCTGGAGGAGCTCGTCGATCGGACCCTCGCGGACGAGTCGCCCCGACGCGATGATCCCGAGGACGTCCGCCAGTTGCTGGACCTCGCCGAGGATGTGACTCGACACGAACACGGTCTTGCCCGATGCCGCGAGCTGCTTGAGCGTCTCGCGCATGGCCACGATGCCCGCCGGATCGAGGCCGTTGGATGGTTCGTCGAGCAGGAGCAGCGTCGGGTCGCTGAGGAGCGCGGCGGCGATCCCGAGGCGCTGCTTCATCCCGAGCGAGTACGTCTGGACCTTGTCGCGCGCTCGCTCCCGCAGCCCGACCAGCTCGAGCAGCTCCTCGATCCGCTTCGCCGGCGTCGGGGCACCGACGGCGGCGAGCGCCCGGAGGTTCTCGCGCGCCGACAGGTACGGGTAGAAGGACGGCGACTCGATGAGCGCCCCGACATCGAACAGGTGGCGGCGGTCGTGGCGGCCGAAGGGCCGGCCGAGGACTTCGATCGTGCCGGCATCCTGGTGGATGAGCCCGGTGAGCAACCGCATCGTGGTCGTCTTGCCGGCGCCGTTCGGCCCGAGGAAGCCGTACACGACGCCGGCGGGCACCGACAGGTCGAGGCCGGCGAGGGCCAGGCGCTGGCCGTATCGCTTCTGCAGGCCGCGCGTCTTCAGGGCAAGTCCGTCGGTCATGGGCATCCCGATACTGGGAGCGGGCCGGCTGATGTGTCAACCGACGGGCCGGGCGACCTCCGAGCGGCGGCCGACCCAGCGACGGACGATGACGACCCAGGCGAACGCGCGCGAACGCGATCAGCGGCGACACGAGGACGGCCGCCGTGACACCGTCGCGGAGCACGAGCCCGGCGGCCATCCCGGCTGGGCCGGTCCCCTTGATGAAGGCCACCACCAGGTAGACCCCGATCATCGCGGAGGCGACGGCCGCGAGCGGGACGCCGACGGCGAGCGCGAGACCGGCGCTCGCCGCGGAGGCTCGGGATCCGAGGGCCGCGGGCGTCAGCCCGGCGCCGAGGAGCGCCAGGGCCGGGATGCTCATCACGACGACCAGGATCCCGGCACCGTCCGGGGCGCCAAGGCCCTCGGGCGGCGTGACCAGCGCCGCGACCCACACGACCGGTGCGTACAGCACGGCGGCGACGATGGCGCCGCGTCGCGAGGCCTTGATCATCGCGAGGCGCTGCCCGGTCGGGTCGGGCACCCACTGCGGGTCGGACGGCGAGATCACGCGGAACGGTTCGTCAGACAGGGTTCGCCACCAGGGTCGCAGGTCGCATCGACCCGAGCCTACCAGCCGTCCTCGCCCGCCCAGCCCTGACCTCCGGGCCATCAGCCGGTCGGTGAGGGTCCCATCCGCCAGCGCACGCCGAGCAGGTCCGTCTCGGTGCTCGCATGACCTCGCGCCATGAGGTGCACCGTCGTCCGCGGCGTCGCCGGTCCGCGACGCGGTCGCAGGCGCAGGCGTTGCGAGCCGATGTCCGCGTCACGCGCGCCGCCGCCCGCGAGCGACGGTCGGAACCGGAGGCCGACGGCACGCAGATCCGCCTGGCTCTGGCGGTTCACGTCGTCGACGGCCAGTTCCAGCACGGTCAGTCGCGTCGGTCCGTCGGCTCGGGCCGCGCGATCCTCGGGCGTCCATTCCGCGGCCGACGAGTCGTGCTCGATGAGGAAGGGCGGCCGGTCGGGATCCAGTCGCGTCCCTGCCGCGAGTCGCCAACGAACGACTCGTCCGTCCGGGCGGAGGCGCTCGCCACCGATCGGCTCGGCGAGGTCCGACCCCTGCGCCCGAAGGGCGGCGACGTCCGCGTCGATGTCGTCGGACGCGATCGCCCAGGTGGCCAGCCCGCCGCCGGTCTCCAGCGCCCGCAGCGTCGGCGCCCCGATCCACGAGGCGGCGGCAAGGACTGGGTCGAACACCCCGATGAGCTCGAGATACGTGTCGCCGAGCCAGACGAGACGATTGAAGGTGCCGAGCGCCTCGTGTCGACCGCCGCCGCCGGCCACCAGGCCGAGGTTCGTCTCGAGCTCGGCGGCCGCCGCGTCGGGGTCGACGACGGCGATCACGAGGTGGTCGATCCCGGTTTGCATCGCCGGAGCGTACAGGGGCCGGGGCAAGGCCCGGTGGCGGGCTCGCGTGAGACTCGGACGCGACACGGGGGCGGTGCCGCGGTCGCTAGGATGACGCGGTGAGCCCCACCGTCCGCCTCGAGCGCACCGGACCCGGCGGCGCCGTCGCTCGCGTCTGGCTCTCCCGGTCCGATGTCCACAACGCGTTCGACGCCACGCTGATCGCCGAGCTCCGGACCACCTTCGCGGCGCTCGCCCGCGAGACGCCGACCCAGCTCCGCGCGGTCGTCATCGGCGGCGACGGGCCGTCGTTCAGCGCCGGTGCGGACCTCGCGTGGATGCGCGCCGCCTCGTCTCTCAGCGTCGAGGCGAACGAGCAGGACGCGATGGCCATGGCGGACATGCTCGAGGTGATCGACACCTGCCCCGCTCCGGTCGTCGCTCGGGTGCACGGCGCCGCGCTCGGCGGCGGCATGGGTCTATGCGCCGTCGCGGACCTCGTCATCGCCGAGAGCGGCACGCGGTTCGGCTTCACCGAGACGCGGCTCGGCATCCTGCCGGCGGTCATCTCGCCGTTCGTCATCGCGAAGATCGGCGAGAGCCAGGCACGGGCCCTGTTCCCCGGTGCACGGCGCATCGATGCCGTGCGGGCGCAGCGCATCGGCCTGGTCCACGAGGTGGTGGAAGGTGACGACGCGCTCGATGCCGCCGTCGATGCGGCGGTGGCCGATCTGCTGATGGCCGGCCCGACGGCGGCACGGGCGGCCAAGGCGATCGTGCGCGAGGTGCGCGGTCTGGGGCACGGCTCGGCGAAGTGGCACACCGCCCGCGTCATCGCGCGCCAGCGGGTCAGCGACGAAGCCCGCGAGGGGTTCGCGGCGTTCGACGAGAAGCGCCGCCCGGCGTGGGCACCGCCCGATCCGGACGGTGGCTGACCGCACCGTCGCCTGCCTCGGCTGCGGCGGGATCGTCCCCGACGTCGACGGGCCGTCGCATCGATACATGCTCGCGTCGCCCGGGTGCTGGGCAGCGTATGGGTCGTTCCTGTCTGGCGGGCTCCAAGGCTCGACATCCGGTCCACTCGCACGGCCGCAGGCGGCGTTGACCGTCGACGCGTATGCCGTCCAGCATCCCGGCGTCCCAGGACCGCAGGCGACCCAGTCGGTCTGGGTGCACCTGATCACGCTGCACCTGGTCCTCGATGGAGGCTGGGCACCGTCACAGGCCATCCGCCTTCGCACGATCGGTGCGGACGCGTCGGCCGGCTGGGCGTGGCTCGAACCGCCCCGATCGATGGGTCCGGTGACCGCCATCGACGTGGTCCACGCCGACGAGCTTGACCTCAGCACGACCGTGCGTGCCTGGGTCGACGGGGCCTGGGCCGCATGGTCGGTCCACCATCCCGCAGTCCGGGCGACGGCCGCGGACCTGGTGCGCCAGCTGGACTGATATGCGACGATCGCGACATCGATGCCGGATGAGCTGAGTCCAAGCGAGGTCGCACGTCGCCTCGGGACGTCCACGAGGACCGTCCAGCGGTGGATCGAGGCAGGCCGGCTCCCCGCTCGACGCGTCGGCGGGCGGTGGCGTGTCGCGTCTGACGCGTTCGGCGCGTTCGAACGGGAGACGGCAGGCCGATCCGCGCCGGAACGGCGGATCCGGGCGCTCTTCATCGCCAATCGCGGCGAGATCGCCACGCGGATCGCGCGAACATGCGACCGCATCGGCATTCGGGTGGTCACGCCGGCGACGGACGGGCCGGAGGCGCTGGACCTGCTCGACGGCGATGCTGTGGTCGCGGCCGCGCGCGCTTCGGGCGCGGACGCGGTCCATCCCGGCTTCGGGTTCCTTGCCGAGAACGCGGCGTTCGCGGAGCTCGTGATCGCCGCCGGCCTGATCTGGGTCGGACCGCCGCCCGAGGCGATCCGGACGATGGGCGACAAGGCCGCCGCACGGCGGCTCGCGGCGTCCCTGGGCGTGCCCGTGCTGCCCGGCTACGACGACACCGACCAGTCCGACGCCGCCTTCGCCGCGGCGGCGGAGCGCATCGGCTGGCCGCTCCTGGTGAAGCCTGCCGCGGGCGGTGGCGGCAAAGGCATGCGCGTGGTCCGCGACCCCGCCACGTTCCATGACGCGCTCGGCGGCGCTCGCCGGGAGGCACGCGCCGCGTTCGGGGACGAGCGGCTCATCCTCGAGCGCCTCGTCGACGGCGGCCGTCACGTCGAGATCCAGGTCCTGTTCGATGCCCACGGGCACGGCGTGCACCTCGGCGAGCGCGACTGCTCGATCCAGCGCCGCCACCAGAAGGTGCTCGAGGAAACCCCGTCCCCGGCCGTCGACGCCGGGCTACGCGACCGGCTCGGCGCGGCCGCGCTCACGTTGGCCGCCGCCGTCGGCTACGTGGGTGCCGGCACGGTCGAGTTCCTCGTCGACGATCGTGGGGCGCCGTCGTTCCTGGAGATGAACACACGGCTCCAGGTCGAGCACCCCGTCACGGAGATGGTCACGGGACGGGACCTCGTGGCAGACCAGCTGCGGATCGCCGCCGGCGAGCCACTCGGGTTCACGCAAGAGGACGTCGTGTCCCGCGGGGATGCGGTCGAGGTGCGTCTCTATGCCGAGGACGCCGAGGCCGGTTTCCTGCCGCAGACCGGTCGCGTCGAGGCGCTGCGCTGGCCGACGGGCGAGGGTGTCCGCGTCGATGCCGGCATCGAGGTCGGCACGGAGATCGGCGGCCGCTTCGACCCGATGCTCGCGAAGGTCGTCGCATGGGGCCCGTCACGGGACGTGGCGCTCGACCGGTTGACCGCCGCCCTCGACGCGACACTGGTGCTCGGGCTTGTGACGAATCTGCGGTTCCTGCGCTGGCTCGTCCGGCAGCCGGTCGTCCGCGACGGCGCCGCCCGGACCGATACGCTCGACCGGATCTGGCCGCCCGACGACTGGGCGTCGCGGACCGCGATCCCCGATGAGGCGTGGGCGGCGGCAGCCCGGGCGCTGGCTGCGGGCACGGCCGGCGGCGGCGATCCGTGGAGCGACGGGTGGCGGCTCAACGGCCCCGCGAGGATCCGGCTGGTCGCCGACGGCGTCGAGCGCACGGCTCCCGCGGCCGTCGGCTCGGCGGGGCCCGCAGTCGACGAGCCGGCCGCCGTGCGGGTCGGGGAGATGGTCCATGTCGACATCGCCGGGCGGAGCGTCGCCATCACGGCCGCGGCGGCGCCCGACATCGACCGGGCCGCGCACCGGTCCGGCGCCGGTCCGGGCGGCACGGCCGAGATCGTCGCGCCGATGCCGGGCCAGGTCCTCACCGTCCATGTCCGCCTGGGCGATCGGGTGGAGGCCGGTGACGGGATCGTCACCCTGGAGGCCATGAAGATGGAGCACCGGGTCACGACGCCGGTGGATGGGACCGTCACGGCGCTCGAGGTCGCGGCCGGCGATCAGGTCGCGCGCGCGCAGGGCCTCGCGACGATCGAGCCGTCGCCGTAGACTTCCGAGCCATGGCCCACCACGAGACCCCCCTGCCGCAGACCCGCGAGGCGCTGCTGGCCCTGCATGCCGAGACCCGCAAGCGGCGCAACGCGGCCGAGTGGGGCAGCCATGAGCACACCGAGGCCATCGACCTGATCGGCCGCATCGAGGTCGAGATCGCCCGCATCGAGCGGGCGATGGATCCGCCACGGGTCTGATCGTCGCCCTGGCGACGACGGCCGCGGGTCACCGGCGATGACCCTGCCGACCATGAGCGAACGCGTCCGGATCTACGAAGTCGGGCCTCGCGACGGGTTGCAGAACGAGGCGACGCCGATCCCGGTCGACGCCAAGCGACGATTCATCGAGCTGCTCGCCGACGCCGGGCTCGCCGAGATCGAGGCCACCTCGTTCGTGTCACCCCGGGCGATCCCCCAGCTCGCCGACGCGGACGAGCTGCTGTCGGGGTTGCCCCGTCGTCCCGGCGTCCGCTACCCCGTGCTCGTCCCGAACGAGCGCGGGATGGCCCGGGCCGAGACGGCCGGCGCCGATGCCTTGGCGGTCTTCACCGCGACGACGGACGCCTTCACCCAGGCCAACATCGGCATGACGGTCGAGGCCTCGCTGGCGGCCTTCGCCCCGGTGCTCGCCAGAGCCGCGGAGCTCGGCTGGTGGCGGCGCGGCTACGTGTCCACGGCGTTCGGCTGTCCCTACACGGGGGCGGTCGTACCCGAACGGGCGGTGGCCGTCGCCCTCCGGCTGCTCGAGCTCGGCGTGGACGAGGTCTGCTTCGGCGACACGATCGGCGTGGGCGTCCCGAGCCAGGTGGCCGCGCTGACCGGCGCCGCGGTCGCGGCCGGCATCCCGCTCGACCGCGTCGCCTTCCACTTCCACGACACGCGCGGCACGGCCCTCGCCAACGTCGCCGCCGGTCTCGATGCCGGGGTCCGCTGCTTCGACTCGGCGGCTGGCGGCACCGGCGGCTGCCCGTATGCCCCGGGAGCGGCCGGCAACCTCGCCACGGAGGACCTGGTCTACTTCCTCGACGCGTCCGGCTGGGAGACCGGCGTCTCGCTCGGCGGCGTGCTGGCGGCCGCGCGATACGTGAGCTCGGCGCTCGGCAGGCCGCTCGCGAGCAAGGTCGGCCAGGCGGGTGGCTGGGATCCGACGACGGGGGCGGCCTCCGACCGCTGAGCACCATCCGACGTCTCTGCTATCGTCCGCGACGATGGACGGTGTCGTACTCGTACTGAACCAGAATTACGAGCCGCTGAACGTCTGCAACGTCCCGCGGGCCTTCCGGCTGCTCTTCGGCGAAAAGGCCGAGGTGATCGAGTACGACCATCAGATGATCCGCACGCCGCGGACCGAGTACCGGGCGCCGTCGGTCATCCGCCTCCAGCACCTCATCCGCCGGCCGCGGCCGCGCGTGAAGCTGTCCCGACGCGAGATCTTCGCGCGCGACCGGCACACCTGCCAGTACTGCGGGCGGCAGGCGCACGACATGACCCTCGACCACGTCGTCCCGCGTCATCGCGGCGGCGGGCACACGTGGGAGAACCTCGTGACGGCGTGCAAGTCGTGCAACCACCGCAAGGGCGGCAAGACGCTCGAGGAGGCGCGGCTGCGACTGATGCGCCCGCCGTTCGAGCCCCGCAACGACATCTACTCGCTGTTCACGCCGTACCTCGCCGACGAGAAGAACGAGGCGTGGCGCTCGTACCTCTTCCTGGGACGGAACTGACCGCGTCGGATCTCGACGCGGCCATCCGGGCGGCGGTCCCGGCGCCCGTCCGCGAACTCCTCGAGACGTTCTGGGGCGCTGGCCATGCCGGCTACGTGGTCGGCGGCTCGTTGCGTGACGTCATCCTCGGGCGCGCGGCGGCCGACTGGGACCTCGCGACCGATGCCCGGCCGGACGTCATGGTCGACCTGCTCCCGGACGCCGTGTACGAGAACCGCTTCGGGACCGTGGCCGTCCGCCGCGACGGCGAGGTGTTCGAGATCACGACGTTCCGGTCCGACCACGACTACGCGGACTTCCGGCGGCCGCATCGCGTCGAGTTCGGCGACACGATCGAGCTCGACCTCGCTCGTCGCGATTTCACGTGCAACGCGATGGCCTGGGGGAGCGCGGCGGGCGTGGTGTCGGCTGGCGGAACGCCCGAGCTCGTGGACCCGTACGGCGGCGCCGCGGATGTCGACGCGCGGCTCCTCCGAGCGGTCGGCGACCCACCACGCCGGTTCGAGGAGGACGCGCTCCGCATGGTCCGAGCGGTCCGGCTCGCGGCCACCCTCGGCTTCCGCGTCGAGCCGTCGACGCTCGACGGCGATCCGGGCCCGGGCCGACCTGGTCCGCCACCTCTCGGGCGAGCGGATCGCGGCGGAGCTCGACAAGCTGCTCGCCGCCGAGCGGCCGTCGATCGGCCTGCGACTGATGCTGCGACACGGACCTCCTCCGGGGGATCTCGCCCGAGCTGGCCGACCAGCGCGGGATCCCGCAGAACAAGGTCCCGGGCGAGGACCTCTGGGACCACACGCTGCGGACCGTCGACGCGGCTCCGGCCGGTCGGCCGGTCGTCCGGTTGGCGGCGCTCCTGCATGACATCGGCAAGCCGGCGACGTTCGCCGACGGCCACTTCATCGGGCACGACAGTGTCGGCGCGGATCTCGCCGGCGCGTTCCTCGAGCGGCTCCGGTCGCCACGGTCCGTGCGTGAGCGGATCGTCCATCTCATCCGGCACCACATGTTCAGCTACGAGCCGAACTGGTCCGCCGCGGCGGTCCGTCGGTTCATCGCCAAGATCTCGCTCGATGGCGCCGCGATGGAGTCGATCGAGGAGCTCTTCGACCTCCGAGCGGCGGACAACGTCGGCTCCGGACTCCCCGCGAATGCCGGCCGGCTGGACGAGCTCCGCCGCCGCGTGGACGAGGCGGTGGCCGAGGGGGTCGTGCTGGATCGTGGCGACCTCGCCGTGGATGGCAGCGACCTCATGGCCGAGCTGGGCATCGAGCAGGGGCCGCGGCTCGGGCGCATGCTCGATGTGATGCTGCGCCGCGTACAGGCCGACCCGGCCCTCAACGATCGTCCGAGCCTGCTGCTCATCGCCCAGGCGATGCTGGCGGACGAGCCGTGATCGAGATCCTGCTCCAGGCCGAGCGGGCGCTCGAGATGGGACGCATCGATGTGGCCGAGTCGCTCTACCACCAGGTCGCGGACAACGACCCGAGGAATGCGATCGCCGTGGTCGGCCTCGCGCGTGTCGCGCTCGAGCGCGACGACCAGGCGGAAGCCCTCAGCCTGGCGCGACGCGCCCTGCTGATCGACCCGGAGAATGCCGCCGCGGTCCGGATGGTCGCGCGGCTCGAAGAGGTGTACGCCTACCGAGGCGAGTCGATACCGGCCCCCGCCCGGTCGACACCGGCCCCGGCCGAGCCGTCCGAGGCGACGAGGCTGGCCGCCGACGAGCCGCCTGCGGCCGAGCCGCCAGCGCCCATGGAGATGCCGCCCGAGATCATGGCGGCTCCCCCGACCCCGCCGGCACCACCCAAGCCGCGTCGAACCTGGCTCGACCGTCTCCTGCGTCGCAACCGGTAGCCGCTACCATCGCCGCATGACCCGCATCCTCGTCACCGGCGGTGCCGGCTACGTCGGCTCGGTCTCGGCGGCCGCGTTCGCGGCGGCCGGCCACGACGTCACCGTGCTCGACGACCTCACGACGGGCCATCGCGCTGCCGTCCCGGTGCACGCCCGCCTGTTCGAGGGCTCGTACACGGACAAGGACGCGACCGCGCAGCTCCTCGTGCAGGAAGGGATCGAGGCCATCCTGCACTGCGCCGCCCGATCGCTCGTCGGCGAATTGATCGCCGATCCGGCCAAGTACTACCGCGACAACGTCGCCGGCGGCGTGGCGCTGCTCGAAGCGGCTCGCGAGGCCGGCGTCGGGCGGGTGGTGTTCTCGTCGTCGGCTGCCGTGTACGGCACGCCCGACGCGACCCCGATCACCGAGGACGCGCCGCAACGGCCGATCAACCCCTACGGCGAGACCAAGCGAACGTTCGAGGGTGCGCTGCGGTGGTACGGCCAGGCGTACGGCCTTCGCGCCGTGAGCCTTCGCTACTTCAACGTCGCCGGCGCCACCGAGGACCACGGCGAGGACCACGACCCGGAGTCACACCTCATCCCGAACGTGCTCGCGGCCGCCGCCGGCGAGCGCGACCTCACCGTCTTCGGCGACGACTATCCGACGCCCGACGGGACCTGCATCCGCGACTACATCCATGTCGCGGACCTGGCGACCGCGCACCTGCTCGCGATCGAGGCGACGACCCCCGGCGATCCACGGACCGACGCCTACCTGGCGTGCAACCTCGGGGTCGGCGGCGGGTTCTCGATCCGCGAGGTCGTCGCGGCCGCCGAGCGCGCCGTCGGCCACCCGATCCCGTTCACCCTGGGCACACGGCGCGCCGGCGACCCGCCGATCCTGGTGGCCTCATCGGAACGGGCGAGCACGGTCCTCGGCTGGCGCCCGGCGCATCCGTCCCTCGACGACATGGTCGGATCGGCGTGGGCCTGGCGACAGCGGCACCCGGGCGGCTACGGAGCCTGAGCGGGTCCCTCGACCGCGCGCTGCCATTCAGGGACGTCGGTCGCGGGGAGATCGAGCTTCTGATCCGGCTTGACGCCGTCCAGGTCGAGTAGCCAAAGCGTCTGTTCGGACGGGTAGTACGCCAGCACCGACGACCCATCCGGAGAGAACCTCGTGTTGGGCGTGGCATTCTCCGTCAGCCTTGGACCGATGTCGATCGGCGTGCCGCCCTCGACCGGCACGACACTCAATGACAGGTACTCCGGCATGAAGCGGTAGAAGATGATCCGCTTGTCGTCCGGCGACAGTTGGGGGATCTCGTGGTTCTCCCCGAGGCCCGCGCTGACGGTCACGGGGACGTCGTGCTCGATGCCGGTCGCGATGTCGAGCAGCCGGATCCGACCGGGTTTGCCGGCGGCGAGATCCCACTGGTGGTAGACGAGCTGACGGCCATCACCGGAGACATAGGGGGCAAACCAGGTCCCTTCGTCCGAGGAATAGGCCGTGATCTGCTTGAGGTGGGATCCGTCCGCATCGACCGTGTAGATCGCGTAGTTGACGGCTCCACCGACCAGGCTCGTGCCTTTGAAGATGAACCCGCCGCCCGGGAGATACCAGAAATTCTGGGGCCGCACTTCGAGATCCAGAGTTCGAGCGCCGGAGCCATCGGCCTCGAGGACCGAGATCGCCGGCGATCCATCACGGTCCGCGATGATCGCGACCTGGCGCCCGTCAGGCGACCAATCCTGCTCGGCGAAGCCCGTGTATGTGCCGACCAATGGGTGGACGTCCGAGCCGTCCGCCCCGGCGACGAACACGCGCTGGCTCCCGTCCGAGACGAGACGTTCGAACACGATGTGTCGGCCGTCGCGGGACGGCAGCGGCGACGAGTCTTCCTCCGGGCCGCTGGAGATGGCTCGTGGCGTTCCAGTGGCAGAGTCGACGGCGTAGACGTCGCCGCCCGACGCGTAGATGAAGGAGCCGTTCGCCGCCGGTCCGAACGGTGCCGGAAGCGGAGCCGGGCGAGTGCCGATGTACGCCACCGCGAGCGCCGCGATGAGCAACGCGATGATCACGAGGAGCGCCAACGAGCGCGGTCGCCCACGGCTCGGGGCGCGAGCGATGGTCAGATCCACAGGGAGCCACCTTTCGGGGAAGCGCCAGACGGGCCGCTGCCGCATACGGGCGGTCTGTCCGACGACGTCATCTCGGTAGTCGGGGGTCGCCATCGGCGCGAGCTGCGCCAGGAGACCGGGAAGGTCGCGCTCGAAGCGCTGTTCGGAGGTCATGCCGGATGTCCTCCCGCGAAGGGCGCGGCCGCGGCGGCCGGCTCGCCGACCACCGAGGCGCGCATCGCCTTGAGCGCGTAGTACAGGCGGGATTGGGCCGTTCCGTAGGGGATGCCGATGGCGGCGGCCACCTCGTGGAGCGGCATGCCGAGGTAGTAGTGCAGGACGACGACCGCACGGTGCCCGGGATCGAGCCGCCGAAGCGCGACGTCAAGCAATTCGCGGTCGGCCACGTCACCGGCCATGTCCGTCACCGCCGGTGCATCGATGGGTTCGAGATCCACCTCGACCACGCGCCGGCTTCGACGCCGGGCGAGGTCGAGACACGAGTTCACGGTGATGCGATGGAGCCAGGCATCGAACCGATCCGGGTCACGCAGGCCTGGGAAGTCGCGCCAGGCTCGGATCAAAGCCTCCTGGACCGCGTCGCGCGCGAGCTCCGGGTCCCGAAGGATGAGGCGAGCCGCGGAGTCCAGCCGCGCGATCGAGACGTCGACGAGCACGGTGAAGGCGTCATGATCGCCGTCCCTCGCGCGTTCGACGAGCCGTCGCTGGTCCACATCTCGCCTCGTACTGGCACGCCGACGTGGTCGTGCTCACAAAGGTATGGCGTGGAGCCCGCGCGAATCATTCATCGCCGCTTCGAATGGGTCGCTGGCGACCGCCCTGAGGCGCGAAGGGATGGGCCTGGTTTGATGGCGACGGTCCGCTTGGTCTGCATCGTGCCGCCGTCAGGCATGAAGGTTCTTGGACTCGAGCGAGTCGTCGGGGTCACGACCGCCGACGAACGCGATCCTGGACGGGCCGGCCAGCCCGATCCAGCAGCGCGATCCAGCGGGCTCGATCGGCCACTGCCGGCTCGGTTGCTTCTCGCGTAGTCACCAGACGGGCCCTGTGCGCCCCTCGGACGGTCATCGCTTCTTGCCTAGTCCTCAGGTGACTATCTGGGATGCAGATCGCCCGATTCCGGGCCGATCCGGCTCAAGTCGCCCACACAGGGGTCGGCTGGTGACTATCCGGGAAGTGCCGGGTCCGCTCGAGGCGATCTCGGCCCGACGCGGGCCCGGGCCCGCGTGCGCCCCGGCCGCGCCCGGTCCCCGCCGACCCGAGCATCAGCCGCGATCCCCTAGCGCGGCTCCATCGGGCCACCGGCCGGGGCCAGTCGTTCCGGCGGCGTCGGGTGCCCGTGGAAGGCGATGTCGCCCTCTCCGCTGCCGGCCCAATCGTCGCGGACCGGCCAGATCAGCCACAGGCCGATGAGCATCGTGACGAGCAGGCTGAGCACGGCGACCTGGTACGCGAAGTTCCCCGCCGCCTCGAGCAGGAGGAAGATGATCAGGCCGTACAGCAGCTGCCCGACGACTTGCGAACCCTTCCCCACCAACCCGTACAGGCCGAAGAACTCGCCCAGCCGCTCGGGCGGTGAGAGCCGGACCATGAGCACGCGGTCCGCGACGGTCACGCCGCCGAGGCCACTGCCGAGGATGGCGCCGGCGATCAGGAACGGGATCAGTCCACTCGACCCGAACCCGAGCGAGATCCCACCGATCACGAGGCCCACCGCCCACGAGATCAGCACCACCACCAGTGTCCACTTCGGGCCGCGCCGGTCGCACAGCCAGCCCCACACGAAGCTCATGAAGATCGCCACGAACGTGAGCCCGAGCAGGATCACATTCGCGGTCGCCGCCGAGACCCCGAGGACCTCGACCGTGACGATGCTCATCACGACGATCACCGTGTTCACGGCATCGCTGTAGAAGAACCGTCCGACAAGGAACCGGCCCAGCCCCGGCACCTCGCGCGCATGCGCGATCGACCGGCGCAGCTGGCTGAAGGACTCGAGCAGGGTTCGCGCCGTGAACGGTTCGTCAGCACGGACCTTCGGCTCGCGCACGACGAGGAAGATCGGGATCGCGAAGAGCAGGAAGAGGATCGCGGAGAGGCGGAACCGGTCGACGACCGGCACTTCCAAGGCGAAGATCAGGAGGCCGACGAACACGGTCCCCATGTACCCGACGGCGGTCCCGATCCCGGAGAGCTTGCCGCGGGTCTCGGGGTAGCTGACCGTCTTGAGCGTCGCGTCGTAATAGATGAGCGCGGCCTGGTACGCGAAGTTGGCCACGATGAACAGGGCGAGGCCGACGATCGGTGGCGGCCCGGCGATGAAGAACGTCGCCACGATGCACAGGACCGTGAACCCCAGCAGGTACGGCATCCGCCGTCCGCCACGGTCCGAGATCGCGCCGAGGACCGGCGACACGAGGGCGTTGATGCCGACGCTGATGACGATCGCGAGCGAGAAGAGCAGGTTGCCGTCGCGCTCGCCGAACTGGTCGTCGCTGACGAGATACAGCCCGATCGCCCCCGACACCACCGCGAAGCTGAAGATCGTGTTCGCGAAGTCGTACAGGGACCAGCCGATGGGCACCACCGCCCGGCCGCTCGGCGTCAGGCCCGCGAGACCGCCGGGACGGGTTGGGCTCGTCACCGCGCGATGATAGTCGTCTAGGATGCGCTCGATGACGACCGCAACCGCCCTGGCGATCGTTCGCGACATCCGGCCGCAGCGCTTCGGCGAGACCGCCCCCGGACGGATCGACAACCCCGTCGTGGAGCCGCTCTGGGCGGGGATCCGCGTGCTGGCCGCCGTCGCCGGCGACGCGTCCGCGGTGGTCGACGAGACCGGCGAACCGATCGTCGACCAGCTCATGATCGAAGCGAGCCTGCGGGCCGCCGTGGCGGCGGACGAAGTGATCCTCGACGGGTTCCTCACCAAGCAGGTGTCGCACGACGGGACGGGCGTGTACGTCGGGGCACCGGCGCTGCCGGCGACCGGGAAGCTCATCGCGCAGTCGATGGTCGGGAGCCGCCGGAACGTCCGAGCCGAGGCCACGGAGCACCTCGAGCGCGAGCACGAGGCGCGCACCTTCGGTCCCGGCGACACGATCTCGTTCGTCGCGATCGACCTCCTGCACCTCGATGGCCAGCCGCTGCTCGATGTCCCGCTGCTCGAGCGAAAGCGCCTGCTCGAAGCCGTCGTCAGCGAGGCCGATCTCGTCCGCCGCGGCGCCTACGTGCGACCGCCGATCGAGACCTGGGTCAACTCCTGGCGAGCGTTGGGTTTCACCGGCCTGAGCTACAAGGCCGCCAACGGGCACTATCAGCCGGGCGGCATCAAGGGCGACTGGGCGACCTCGGCGATGCCCCGCCGCTGACGCCGGCCGTGCGTGGGTGGTACGGTGGGGACGTGCCCCAGACCGCCTTGACGCCGGCCATCCGCGATGAGATCGCCCGGCTCGGCAAGGCCGACATCATGGTCGGCATCCCGAGTTTCAAGAACGCCGCGACGATCGGCTACGTCGTGCGCGCGGCCCAGGCCGGGCTCGTCCAGTACTTCCCGGACCTCCGCCCGGTCGTCGTCAATTCGGACGCTGGATCGCCGGACGGCACGAGCCGCGTGGTCATCGAGACCGAGCCTCCCGACTACGTCGAGCAGATCCTGCTGGTCAGGCCCAGCCACAAGCTCCAGCGCGTCAGCCTGACCTACCCCGAGATCGAGGGCAGCGGCGGCAAGGGCGCCGCGCTGCGCACGATCTTCGAGATCGCCTCGGCGCTCGAGGTGCAGGCGCTGGTCGTCGTCGACTCCGACCTGCGCTCGATCGTCCCCGAGTGGATCGAACTCCTCGCCGGCCCGATCCTGAAGGGCGGCTATGACTTCGTCGCCCCGCTGTACGCGCGTTACAAGTACGACGGCACGATCACGAACACCGTCACGTACCCACTGACGCGGGCGCTGTACGGCAACCGGATCCGCCAACCGATCGGCGGCGACTTCGGCGTCTCGGGCGACCTCGTCAAGCACTACCTCGAGCTCGACGACTGGACGCCGGACATCAGCAAGTTCGGCATCGACATCTGGATGACGACCTCCGCGCTCGCCGGCGGGTACGCGGTGTGCCAGACGCGGCTCGGTGCCAAGATCCACGACCCCAAGGACCCAGGCTCGGACCTCGGGCCGATGTTCCGCCAGGTCGTCGGCACGATCCTCCGGCTGGCGGACCGCTATGCCGACCACTGGCTCCCGATCCACGGCAGCCACGACGTCCCGGCGTACGGATTCGAGCGGATCATCGAGCCGCCGCCGCTCGAGGTGAACACGCTCCGCCTCCTCTCCGAGTTCCACGCCGGGTCGCTGACCCTCGCGGACACGTGGCGCTCGATGCTGGCGCCCGCGACGGCCGCCACCGTCCTGGAACTCGCGGCCGAGGCCGGGACGCTCGCGGACGCCGCACGCACCAAGCTCGGCATCGGCGGGGACGTGGCCTCCACGGCGGCCACCACGCTCGAGATGGCCGAGGCGGCCAGCTCGTTCCACTTCCCGGACGACACGTGGGCCCGGGTCGTGTACGACCTCGTCGTCGCAGCGCGCGACCCGAAGCCGTCGCTCGAGACGCTGGTCGCGGCGCTCGTCCCGATCTACTTCGGTCGGGTGGGGAGCTTCGTCATCGAGAACCGCCACGTCCCGACGGACGCCGCCGAGGAGCGCGTCGAGCGCCAGGCCCGCGAGTTCGAACTGCTCAAGCCGTACCTCGTCGAGCGCTGGGAAGCGGCGGGCACGCCGTGAGCGCGAGGACGCCGCTCCCGGCTCGCATCCTCATCCCGGTCGCGAACCCGATGACCGCGGAGGAGCTCATCCGCCTCGGCTCGGCGATGCTCGACCGGCGGAACGGGGAGATCAGCGCGCTCGGCATCGTGGAGGTGCCCGAAGGGATGCCGCTGTCCGAGGGCGCGACCCGGGCGCGCCACGCCCGCCGGCTCCTCCAGCGCGTCCTCGACTACGCGCCGGACGGCGTCACGATCCACCCCATCGTCCGGATCGGGCGCCATGCGGCCGAAGGCATCGTCGAGGCCGCCGCCGAGCAGGAGGCCGACCTGATCATCTTCGGGTGGGGCGGGCGCACCGCGACGACCCGCTCGGGGGCGGCACGCGCCGATGGCGGTCGGCGCGCGGGCGCGCGCGAGAGCAACGCGCCGGCGGTCCTCTCACCGACGATCGACGAGGTCGTCCGCGACGCGCCGTGCGACATCGCGGTCATCAAGCAGCGCGGCTCCAAGGACATCAAGCGGATCCTCGTCCCGGTCCGCGGCGGCCCGCATGCCGAGCTGGCCATCCGCTACGCGGACGCGATCGCCCGCTATCACGACGCGACGGTCGTCGTCCTCCATCTCGTGCCGCCCGGGATCACGATCGCGGTCCGCGCCCAGGCCGAGCGGGCCCTGGCGGGCTTCGTGAAGCAGCACCTCCACGGCCGGGGAGAAGCGCTGCTGCGCGAGGCCCCGAACGTCCGGAACGCGATCCTGCGCGAGGCGGAGAAGGCCGATCTCGTCGTGATGGGCGCGTCCGCGCAGACGACCGGCGCCGACGGTGAGGCGCACCTGTTCGGGGCGCTTCCGGAGGCGGTCGCCGCCCGGGCCAAGCCCTCGGTCGTCGTCGTCCGGACGCGTGAGGCCATCGGGCGCGCGACCTTCGAGCAGCTCGCGACCCGGGCCGAGACCCTCGCCGCGGCCGATCGTGCCGCCGATGAGGCCCGAGCCGTCCCGGTCCGCGTCGAGCGCTGGTTCGGCGAGTCGAACTTCCACCACGCGGAGTTCGCCGACCTCCGGAGGCTCGTCACGCTGAAGGAGAAGCAGGGGCTGACGATCAGCCTGGTCCTGCCCACGCTCGACGAGGAGGAGACCATCGGGCCGATCGTCCGCAAGGCGATGCGCGAGATGGTCGGCCGCGTCCCACTGCTCGACGAGGTCCTGGTCATCGATTCCGCCTCGACGGACCGGACTCGCGAGATCGCCGAGTCCGAGGGCGCCCGCGTCGTCCAGCATCCCGACGTCCTGTCGCGGTACGGCTCGTTCGTCGGCAAGGGCGAGGCGCTCTGGAAGTCGCTCTACGAGACCTCGGGCGACATCGTCGTGTGGGCCGACACGGACGTCCGGAACTGGCACCCACGGATGGTCTACGGGACGGTGGGGCCGCTCCTCCACGAGCCGCGACTCCAGTACGTCAAGGGCTACTACCAACGCCCGATCGTCGAGGACGGGATCCTCAAGGAAGGCGGCGGCGGGCGCGTCACGGAGCTCGTGGCGAGGCCGCTCATCAACCTCTTCTACCCGGAGTTGTCGGGCATGATCCAGCCGCTGTCCGGCGAGTACGCCGGACGACGCGCCCTGCTGGAGCAGATCCCGTTCTTCACGGGCTACGCCGTCGAGATCGGCCACCTCATCGACGCCGCCGAGCGGCTCGGCATCGAGGGCCTGGGCCAGGTGGACCTCGAGCGGCGCGTCCACCGCAACCAGGAGCTCGAGGGGCTCTCGCGCATGTCGTTCGTCATCATCCAGGCGGTGATGAAGCGCCTCGAGGAGCGTCGGAAGGCCCGGCTGTTCGCCGAGATGGGCTCCACCATGAAGCTGCCGCGGTCCGGCCGCGGCCGGTTGTCGCTCGAGGTGATCGAGCTTGCGGACCAGGAGCGTCCGCCGATGATCCGCATCCCCGAGTACGTCGAGCGTCGCTCGATCAAGGCGTGAGCGCGGCCGTCATCGAGCGCCTCGAGGTCGACGGGTATCGAGCCGCGATCCCGGAGCTTGCGGCACTCGTCCTCGACGCCGTGGCGAGTGGCGCAGGAGTCAACTTCCTTGATGGCGTCACGACCGAGGAGGCGGCCGCCTGGTGGACCGCACGACTCCCCGACATCGCCGACGGCACGACGACGGCGTTCGTGGCACGCGACGCCGACGGCGGGGTCGTCGGCTCGACGCTCCTGATCCGCTCGCGGAATCCCAACTCCCCGCACCGTGCGGAGATCGGCAAGGTACTCGTGCGGCACGACGCGCGGCGGCTCGGGATCGGTGGGGCGCTCATGACCGCCGCCGAGGTCGAGGCACGCGCCGACGGACGCTGGCTGCTCATCCTCGACACCGTCACCGGCAGCGCCGCGGACAGGCTCTATCGAGCGATGGGCTGGACCGAGCTCGGCATCGTCCCGAGCCATTCCCTGCTGCCGAACGGCATGCTGTCCGACACGACGTTCTTCTGGAAGGACCTCCGGTGACCTCGCGGACGGTCCTCGTCGGCGGATCGGTTGACCTCACCCGCAGGAATGCCGTTCCTACGGCTTGGGCATGGGCTCTCCCACGTCGTCGATGACGCCGCCACGAGCGCCCACCGAAGCCGTCCTCGCGCTCAGGCGACGGTCCGAGCGGCGTCCGTCCGTGTCGATTCCGATCCGTATGACCGCAGATACCCTAGTTGTAGGAGTGGGATTCCTATGACCTCGCGGACGGTCCTCATCGCGCCCAATTCGTTCAAGGGCTCGCTGACATCGGTGGAGGTCGCCCGGGCCTTGGCCGATGGCTGGCGACGGGCGCGCCCCGACGACACGATCGTCCTCTCGCCCCTCGCGGACGGCGGGGAGGGGACGCTCGAGGCGATCTCTGCGGCGGGCGGATGGACGTGGCGGACGGTCGAGGTCCGCGACCCGCTCGCCCGACCGATCACCGCCCGGTGGCTGCGGGCCGACGACGGCGCGCACGCGGTGGTCGAGATGGCCGAGGCCTCCGGCCTGTCGCGGATCGGCGCCGACGAGCGCGACCCGATCGCGGCGACGTCGGTCGGGACCGCCGACCTCCTGCTCGCGGCGATCGCCGCGGGGGCGCGTCACATCACGCTCGGGATCGGGGGCAGCGCGACGACCGACGGTGGCCGAGGCCTGGTCGAGGCGATCGACGCGGCCGGCCCGGCCCTCGACGACATCGACCTCGAGGTCGCCTGCGACGTGTCGAACCCGCTGCTCGGGCCGACCGGCGCGGCCGCCATCTTCGGACCCCAGAAGGGCGCGACGCCCGACGCAGGTCGGGACAGCTCGACGCGCGGAATGCCGCCTGGGCCGACGAGCTCGAGGCGCGGACCGGCCGCCGCGAGCGGGACACGCCCGGCGCCGGCGCGGCCGGCGGGGTCGGCTTCGCGCTGCTGGCGATGCAGGACCGGTTCGCGTCGTTCGCGCTGCGCCCAGGGGTCGACCTCGTGATGGCGGCCACCGACTTCGACGGCAAGCTCGAACGGAGCGATCTGGTCATCACCGGCGAGGGCCGGATCGACGCACAGACCGGTTTCGGCAAGACGGCGCTCGGCGTCGCGAGGCGCGCCCAGATCGTCGGCGTGCCGTGCATCGCGGTCGGTGGCGGGGTGGAGCCCGAAGGCATCGATGCGCTCGCCGCCGTCGGCGCGATCGCCGTCCCGGTCACCGAGCGACCGCAGACCGTGGAGGACGCGATCGCGGCCGGCAGCGCCCCGATCGAACGATGCGGCGAGCGTCTCGCGCGCCTCGTGAGCCTGTCACCCTAGTCGGATGCCGATCGCCCGCGCATCGTCAAGACCCGAGCGCAAGCCACGCCCGAAGAAGCGCAAGTTCACCGATCCGGGACGGAGCTACGCGAAGCGGCTCGAGCGCTACCGTCCGGGACTGGTCACGTTCGTCCTCGACGAGCTCGCCGGGCTGTACGGCCGCCCCAGGTGGGAGCGTCGGCTCGACCCGACGAGCGAGCTCATCCTCACGATCCTCACGCAGAACAGCGCCGACATCAACGCCGAGGTCGCGTTCGAGGCGCTGCGACAGGCCTACCCATCCGGCTTGGCGACCGCGGTGCATCGCCCCGGGGGTGGCTGGGGCGGTGTCGGCCTACCCGAGGGCGCGCCGCCCGACTGGGAGCGCGTCGAGTTCGCGCCGATCCCCGAGCTGACCGACGTCATCCGTCCGGGCGGCCTGGCCAACCAGAAGGCCCCGCGCCTCCAGGCGACGCTGCGGCGGATCCGCGAGGAGCGCGGCGACTACTCGCTCGAGTTCCTCGGGGAGATGTCGGCACTCGACGCCCGCGCCTGGCTGACCGGGATCGACGGCATCGGCAAGAAGACGGCGTCGGTGCTGCTGCTGTTCTCGTTCGGGATGCCGCTGATGCCCGTCGACCGGCATGTCGAGCGGGTGTCGCAGCGAGTCGGGCTGATCCCGGCGAAGGCCTCGGCCGACGACGCGCACGACCTGTACCTGGGCATGCTCGAGCCGGACCAGATGTACGAGGCGCACGTCAACCTCATCCGCCACGGCCGCCTCGTGTGCCACGCCCAGCGCCCCGAACACGAGCGCTGCCCGCTGCGAGACCGCTGCCGGTTCGTCGACCCGAAGGCGCCCTGACCCGGTCGACCCGCTGGGCGCAGGCGCGCACCACATACCGCACGTGCCCTATTGCGCCGCAAGGTGGCCGGCAAGGTTACTGTGTAGTACTTGTCAGCCATCCCCCATCAGGACCTTTGGCATTGCCGCTTCGACGACGCCGGAATGATCGAGCCCGTGGCCAGTCCCTGGCCGAGTTCGCCCTCGTCTTCCCGTTCTTCATGGTCATCCTGTTCGGCGTCATCGAGTTCGCGTTCGTCCTGAACGCGTCCCTCTCGGTCGAGTTCGCGACGCGCGACGCGGCCCTCGCCGCCGCCGAGGCCGGCACCACCCCCGGCGCCGACTGCTCGATCCTCAAGGTGGTCGAGGCGAGCATCGGGGCGCCTGCCGACAAGGCGCGGATCCAGGAAGTGCAGATCTATCGGTCCGACGCAAGCGGCCGCGTGAATGAGAGTCAATTCCTACGCACGAACTGGTGTCACTGTCGAAGGTCCGAACGCGACTACATGTCTGATGGCTGACGGCACCAAATTGACCGTGCCGTATTCGGCCAATTCCATCGCCTACAAGGCAACGTCTCGCTGCAACGTCGTCAAGGGCTGCTGCAAGGACGCCAGCGGGAACGTGGTCCCGTTCACCGACAGTTGCCCGCCGGGGACGACCTTTCGCACGCTCGACACCATCGGCGTGCGAATCGCGTATCGCCACAAGTGGGTCACCCCAGCAGGGAGCGTCGTCGGAAGCGGAAACTTGGACCTCGTCCAATCGAACACGATGCGGATGGAGCCAGTCCTTTGAGCCGAGCGCCGTCGCATCGCCGAATGAGCCGATCCGGCCAGAGCCTTGTCGAGTTCGCCATCATCGTTCCGCTTTTCATGCTGTTGCTACTTGGCATGCTCGAACTCGGTCTGGCCTTCACTCATCATCAGACGCTTGAATACGCCACGCGGGAGGGAGCACGGACAGGATCCGCCCTTGCGAATGGGGGCGGAAAACTAGGTTGCGGTAGCGGGGGATCACCGAGTGCGGCGACCGTCGATCAGCAGATCGTGGCCGCCGTCGAGCGAGTCCTTACGTCCGAGGGCTCACCGGTCAAAGACAACTTGAGTCGGATCCCCACCATCAGGATCTTTCTCGCGACGCCGACCGGCGGTGAGAGTGGCGCGAGCGTCGACGTGTGGAACTACAAGGCGGGAGCCGGGCCTGTCGTGGACGGCAAAGCGCTTGATTACGTCGCCGGAACCACGAACTACCCTGCCTGCTCTCGGACATTCCAGCCACCGGCCCAGGCCCTGGGAGTCAGCCTCAAGTACACATACCAGCTCCAGACTGGGCTGGGCGGCATCCTCGGCTTCTTCGGCGGCAAAGGCTGGACGTCGATCGCGATGAGCGATAGCACCGTCATGAATATCAACCCGACCAATCTGAACTTCGTGCCGTGACGAGGACAACGATGTCGCTCAATCCATCGCATTCGGCCACTCGCGTGGGCCGATCGCGCTCGCGCGGTCAGGTCGTGGTGATCTTCGCGGGTGCCATCTTGGCATTCGTGGCGCTGTGCGCGATCGTGGTCGATGTGTCTTGGTATTGGGCCAATACCCTTCGTGTGCAGCGCGCCGCAGACGCCGCGGCATTGGCGGGAGCGGTCTACCTACCCAGCGACTCAGACACGGCCTTCTCCGAGGCGCGCGCGGCGGCCAAGCGAAACGGCTACACCGATAACCTTGGCGGCGTGACGATCAAGACCTGGATCGACGACAACGATCCGCGGCAACTCGACGTTCAGATCAACGGCAGCGTCGGTTCGTTCTTCGCTCACGCGCTCGGCATCAATGCGTGGCCCGTTTCGCGGACGGGTGAGGGTGTCTATATCCAGCCCGTGCCTATGGGAAGTCCAGACGCCTACTACGGGGTCGGTGACTTCTATACGAACGTGAGTTCGACAACGACCGATCGATACGCTTCGGTGTCTCGCTCGCCCTATCAGTCCTCCAACGGCGGCCAGTGGCTGAACCCGAATAATGCGTGGACGACCAACAACAACTTCACGACCGAGGACACGAACAATCAAACGCAGGTCTGGCAGAACCTCCAGATGCCCGCGATCCAGGGTGACACCCTCGACGGAATCGTGGTGTCGTTCAGCGCCAAGGTGAGCGCTGCGTCGGCCGCCTGCAAGGTCCAGGCGGAGATTTCGTGGAACTCCGGCAATACGTGGAACAACGCCAACCCGAAGCTCTTGAGCGGAAACCTGACGACCGCGTTGGTGTCATATCCAGTCGGTGACGCTGGCTCGCTGGCCGTTTGGGGGAACAACAACGCCTGGGATGCGACGGACCTAGCGAATGGCGTCTTTCGTGTCCGTCTGAACTACCAGAAGGGCAACGGCTGCGGAACATTGTCCCTGAACTCGCTCACGGTGACGGCCTATTCGCATACGGACACGACGACCGTGACCCTGACAAAGTCGGTCGTCAAAGACCCGAACAACGTCGTACTCCCCAGTCGAGGCGGATGGGGCGCGGTCATCACGCGCGGCGGCAACCAGGAGAACGGCGACGCGTACAGCCCCGAGAACGACGGCGGCGCATCCAATGGCATCTACGACTCCGGCGGCTACGACTACATCGTGAGCCTTCCGGCCGGCGGCACCGTCAATGTCTTCGACCCGGGGTTCTGTGCCATGGGGCAGGTGGCTGCAGGGAGCATCGGCACGGGTGATCACTGGATCGCGGGTGCGTCCAACGATGTGTCCACCTACTACACGCTGTGGAATACCGGCGGCAAGCCAGGTCTACGGAGCACCTGGACGAGGCTCTACACCTCGGGACCGCTATTCGAGCGACAGCACGGCTATGACCCCGTGAACAACCTGAACCCCCCAAACGGTGCAACCAAGGGTTGTGACGCGTATCACAACGGCTGGTGGACCATCCCCACCGGGAATCTTCTAGCCGGCCAATACGCCGTGCAAGTGCAGACGTCCAAGACCGCACCGCCTTCGACATCGGCGGATGGTTCGATCAATGCCTCAACCAACGCCGAGAACATGTTTGCCCTCGAGGCGATCGGCGGGGGGAGCCCCCAGATCTACGGAAACGGCCGAATGGCCGTTTACAACAACCTTCGCCAAGGAAGTCCGACGCAGCAGTTCTACTTGGCGCAGATCGACCGACCGACTGGCGCAAGCAAGACGGCCCTCATCGACATCTTCGATCCGGGTGACGTCGCCGGTGAAGCGACGCTGAAGGTGCTCAGCCCGAACGGTGGCGGCCAGTCCGAAGCTACGTTCAGCTACACCACGGACGGCAACTGCAACGCCGGCGTCAGTGATGCGTGCTCTGGGTTGAATGTGAAGCAGCTGAAGACCGCCACCAACGGCAGGTCAAGCTTCAACAACACCTGGATCCACATCAGCATCCCATTGCCGGCCAGCTATGGTGCGGGCGGGCTCTGGCAGGGCGGATGGTGGCAAATCCAATACATCACGCCCAACGGCGGAAATGACACCACCACGTGGCAGGTCAACATCCAGGGCAATCCTGTGCACTTGGTCGTCCCGTAAAGGCTGAGCACACGGTTGAGGCCAACGACACCACGACCTGGCAGGTCAGCGTCAAGGGCAACCCGGTCCACCTGATCCTTCCCTAGGCCGTCGGACGGCCGCCCACGACCCCTCGGTATCGGGCCGGTGTGTGCCCATGTCCGCCGGGCCGGTGCGCCCATCCACCAGTGATTGACCCCGGGCCCTTGTGTGCAAGGTCTGGCGCAAGGTACCTCTGTAGTACTTGTCGCCCATCCCCCATCAGGACCTTTGGCATTGCCGCTTCGACGACGCCGGAATGACCGTGAACGAGGCCAATCCCTGGCCGAGTTCGCGTTGGTCTTCCCGTTCTTCATCGTCATCCTGTTCGGCGTCATCGAGTTCGCGTTCGTCTTCAACGCGTACCTCTCGATCGACTTCGCGACGCGGGATGCCGCGCTGGCGGCAGCCGAAGCCGGCAACGACACCGGCGCCGACTGCTCGATCCTGCGGGCGATCGAGCGGAGCATCGGCGCGCCGGCCGACAAGGGCAGCATCGCGAAGGTCCGGATCTTCAAGGCCAGCACGACCGGTGCCAACCTCGGTCCGACCAACGTCTACACCCGGACCGGCGCGACCCCGTGCCCGGACGGGTCGGGCAGCATCCCGTACACCATCCAGTCCACCGGCTACGCCGAGTCCGCGCGTTGCAACATCCTCGCCGGCTGCGGTCCAGGGTCCCTGACGGTCGACACGATCGGCGTCGAGATCACCTACACGTACGCCTGGAAGACGCCGTTGGCCCGCCTCCTGCCGATGAGCGGCAATGGCTACACGATGATCAAGGACAACGCGATGCGGATGGAGCCGGTCCTGTGACCCGCGGGCGTCGTCGCGGCCAGAGCCTCGTCGAGTACGCGGTGACGGTCCCGGTCTTCCTCCTGATCCTGCTCGGCCTGCTGGAGTTCGGCTTCGCGTTCTCCCATCACCTGACGATGGAGTACGCGTCGCGCGAAGGCGCCCGCGTCGGCGCCGCCCTGGCCAACGGCACCGACCAGTTCCCGTGCGCAAAGGTCGACGACCAGGTCATCGCGGCGGTCCAACGCGTCCTTGTCGCGTCGGGCTCCCAGATCGACCTCAGCCAGGTCAAGGAGATCCGCATCTACAACGCGAACAACGTCAACGGGAACGAGGGGTCGCAGGTCAACCGGTGGCGACCCGGGACCGGCCCGGTCGTGCCAGGCGAAACGCAACCGCTCAAGTTCGCCTTCTTCTCGGGCAACTGGTCGGCATGCAATCGCGTGAACGCCGCCGACCCGGACTCCATCGGCGTCGCGGTCTCCTACACCTACCGCTTCGTGACGCCGCTCGCGTCGCTCATGCGGATCGCCGGGCCGGCGGTGCTGCAGATGAACGACCGGACCGTCATGGCCCTCAACCCCACCGTACCGTGAGCGTGCGATCGATGGAACCGATGACGAGCAGCGCGACCACGGGCCGCCGCCACCGACCCCGCGGCCAGGTCCTCGTGATCTTCGCGGGCGCGCTGTTCCTGCTGATGATGATGGCCGCCATCGTCATCGACGTCTCCTGGTACTGGGTCAACTCGCTCCGTGTCCAGCGCGCCGCGGATGCGGCGGCGCTCGCGGGCGCCGTGATGCTCCCCAATGACCCGTCCACCGCCTACACGCTGGCCCGTGATGAGGCCAAGCGCAACGGGTACGTGCCCGGGGCCGTCGCGGGCGGCAACATCGTCATCACGCCGCTCCAGGACGGCGGCAACCCGCGTCGCCTGGACGTGACGATCTCGGCTCCGGTCGGGACGTTCTTCATGAAGGTGATCGGCATCCCGTTCATCAACGTGACCCGGACCGCCAAGGCGGAATTCACGCTCCCCGTGCCGATGGGCAGCCCGCAGAACTACTACGGCGTCGGCATCCTCAACGTGCCCACGGTCACCAGTAGGGCCACCGGCTGGCGCATCCGCAACAACGAAGTCGGCAACTGGACCAACGCGATGCAGGCCGACAGCACGATCAGCAACTCCAGCAGCCAGTGGGCCGCGTCTCCGACCGGGAACAGCCCCCAACAGCAGTGGACCGAATTCGGCCTGGAGAACGGCGCCAACGCCGTTCCGAACGACGCGTCGCTCGAGGTCCTCGGGATCGAAGTCCGGTCACGCGCGTTCCTCCAGGGCAGCGGCAATTCGACCAGCGGCTGCCAGATGAGCGTCCAGCTGTCGTGGAACAACGGGAATAGCTGGACGACAGCCGAAGCGCAGAACAACCTGCCGACGTCGCCACCGCCGACCACGCCGGTCTCGGCGACCGTCCCCTACAACGTGAACCTGGGCAGCAATGCCGACGACTGGAACCACACCTGGTCGTATGACGACCTGACGAGTACCGGCAGCTCCAGCTTCCGGGTGCGCGTGACGTTCAACAACCAGGCGGGGAACTGCTCCAACAGCCGGACCCTGGCGATCGACACCCTCGAGGTCCAGGTGTCCTGGCGTGTGACCGGCCCGCCGACGCCCCAGCCCGTCAAGGACCCGTACAACGCCGGGGTCCTCGCCCCACAGAAGTTCTGGGGCGCGATGCAGAGCCAGGGTGCGCCGAGCGTCCAGGGCGACGCCTTCATGACCGGCTATGAGACCCGGAAGTCCACGACCAACTCCGAGTACCACCCGTTGCAGGGCTACGGCGGCAGCTCGCAGGAGTACTACGACTACGGGGTCGAGCTCCCCGGGGGCGGCGGCGAGGTCTGGATCTACGACCCGGGGTTCTGCGACACCGGCTTGTACGGCTCGGGCAACAACGTCACGAACCAGGGAACCGGCGAGAGCTGGACCGTTGGTGGCTCGAATGGCGCGGATCCGGCCCGACCGGTCAGCGCGCAATACGTCCTGTACGACACGAACGGCACGCCCTACGAGTACGGCGACGATCCCGTCAAGGCGTCGTCCGGGAGCACGTTCCGACGGATGATGCTGTCCGATCCGAATCTGAGCGGCGGGTCAGGCGGGAGCTACCCGGGTGTCTCGAGCTGCGCAGGCCTCGCGTGGCACGACAACTGGTGGCGTCTCGCGAGCGGTCTTCCTGCCGGGACGTATCGGCTGCACACCACCTCCCGCATCTACAACCCGTTCGTGACCCCGAAGACGATCGATGGCTCGGACGACCAGACCGACTCGACCGGGTTGAACGCCTTCGCGATCTGGGTCAATTCGAGCAGCGGCAAGCCGCGGGTCTACGGCCTCGGGGCGATGGAGGCGTACTTCCCGCTGCCGGGCAACCAGACCTCGGTCTTCTACCTCGCGCAGATCGACAAGGTCCATGCCGGCAAGTGGGTCGACATCGACCTCTGGGACCCTGGGGACACGGGTTCACTCTCGGCGACCCTGCAGGATCCTGGCTCCCGATGGGGGCAGCGGGTCGATCCAGCCGTTCTACTGGAACGCCTGGACCGGGACGGACCTGCCGTCGAACTTCACGTGTGGTCCGACCACCAGCAATCAGACGCAGAGCATCGTGACGAGCAACGGCAGCGGCGGCATCTTCAACGGCCGATGGCTGCGGATCTGCTTCAAGCTCGATGACAACTACGCCGCGCCGCTCGACCCGACGTTCAACGAGCCGGGGTGGTGGCGGATCAGTTACCAGATGACCGGCAGCGGCGCGAGCACCGACCTCACCACCTGGAAGGTCACCGTCCGCGGCAACCCCGTCCACCTCGTCATCCCGTAACGGACGGTCCAGGCACGACGGTGGCCCGCTGGGCCACCGTCGCCATGCGGCATACTCCCGGGCATGTTGAGCACGCCGCGGCCGCGGATCCTGCTCGTCGACGACGACCCGAGCCTGCTCGTGGCGCTCGCCGAACTGCTTCGCAACGACGGGTTCGTCGTCACGACCGCGCGGGACGGCGATGAGGCGCTGCGTCGCCTCGACCAGGGCTGGCCGGACCTCCTGATCATCGATCTGCTGATGCCCCGCATGGACGGCCTCAGCCTCGCCCGCGAGATCAAGGCCCGGGCCGACCTGCCGATCATCGTGCTGTCGGCCATCGACGCCGGCGACAACAAGGCGGACCTCCTCGACGAGTTCGCCGAGGACTACATCACCAAGCCGTACCACTATGCGGAGCTCCGCGCCCGGATCCACCGCGTGCTGCGCCGGGTGGGCGACCGTGTCCCGCGCCAGGCCGTCCGCGTGGGCCCGGACCTCGTCCTCGAGCTGCATCGCCGCCAGGCGGTCGTCGGCGGCCAGGAGGTCGCGCTCACGCCGACCGAGTCGCGCCTGCTGTTCGCCCTGGCGGCGAACATCGGGCGGACCGTCACCACGGAGACGCTGCTGTCGCGTGGCTGGGCCGAGACCGACGAGGCCGACCCGTCCTATGTGTGGGTCACGATGCGACGCCTCCGCCAGAAGATCGAGGTGGACCCGAATGCCCCGCGCCATCTGCTGACCGTGCGCGGCGTCGGCTACCGACTCGTCGGCGAACCGACGACGGGAGGCACGCCCTGAGCGGCCCGCCCATCGGGGACGGCGCGACCGAACCGCCGCCGACGTCTCCGCCCACGGCCGACCCGGACTGGCCGATGCTCGACCTCTCTCCGCCGACCCCACGACGGCCGCCGCGGGAACCGGCCCAGTCGCGGTTCTCCTACCAGACTCGCCTGACGCTCGCGATCGTCGCGGCCGCCGTCGTCCCGCTCGGCGCTGTTCGGGATCCTGCTGATCGTGACCGGGACGCTGGACCCGCAGCTCGGTGGGCGCATCCTGCTGTTCGTCGTCGCGGTGACGGTCGTCCTCGCCATCGTCGTCGGGTACGCCCTGAGCCTGAGCCTCATCGAGCCGCTCCGGGACATCGCGGACGCCGTTCGACGCGTGAGCGATGGCGACCTGTCGCAGCCGATCCCGGTCAACGGCTCCGACGTGCTCGCCCAGCTCGCGGAGAGCCACAACCGGCTCGTGGCCGACGCGGAGCGTCGCAACCGTCAGCTCGGCATGATCCTCGCCGCCGTCGAGCGCGCCTCCCCCGAGGACGGGACGGAAGCCCTCGCCGACCGGGCGACACGCGACGCGGAGGAGATCTTCGAGCTCATCGCCGGCGCGATCACGTTCACCGACCCGAAGGCCGTGCCCGAGGTGGAACGCGTCCCCGGCGACCCCCTGACCGTCCGCGCGGACATGCGCGTCGGCGACCAGCCGATCGGCGTGCTGATCGGGCGGCTGCCGGCGACGAGGACCTGGGAGCGTGCCGATCAGGCGCTCTTCGAGCTCTATGGGAGCGAGATCGCGGCCGCCGTCCGGAACGCCCAGCTGTTCGCGCAAGTCGAGGCCCAGAACGCCCAGCTCCGCCAGCTCGACGAGGCGAAGGACGACTTCCTCCGAGGCGTCAGCCACAACCTCCAGACGCCGCTGACGCGGATCAAGGCCAACGCCGAGGGCCTCGAGCGCACGGTCGACGACCCACGGCTCGGGAGCATCAGCGACCAGGCGGACCGGCTGTCGCGGATGGTGGCGCAGCTGCTCCTGGTCGGCCGGCTCGGCTCGGGCCAGCTCCGGCCGCAGGCGGACGTCATCGCCGTCGGGGCGCGGATCCGACGCGCGTGGGACGCGCTCGCCGCGGAAGGCCGGGCGTTCGACCTCGACGACGCGTCGGGCGGCTGGCTGGCCGTCGCCGACGGCGACCAGCTCGACCAGGTCCTGTGGGCGCTCCTCGACAACGCGGTCAAGTACGGCGAGGGCGGCGTCGACGTCGCGATCGGCGCCGACGACGAGGGCCGCCGCGGTGTGGGCCACGATCACGTCCGGCGGGCCGGGTCTCACCGAGGCGGATCGCGAGTGGCTCTTCGAACGATTCGCCCGCGGTGCGACCGGTCGCGCGACCGGCGACGGGAGCGGTCTCGGCCTGTACGTCTCCCGGGCGCTGATGCGAGGCATGGACGGCGATCTCGACCTCGACCCCGCCGAGCCCGGACGTGGCGCTCGGTTCCGGCTGACCCTTCCCGGCGAGCCGCCACCGGTCGACGCGGAGTCCGGGCGTGGCTGAGCGGAATTCTGTGGCGCGTTCGCGCACCACTGGTGCACCGAATCCACCACGGCGGCGACCGGAGCGGCGAGACTGTAGGGGACGCCGTGCGCACCCGCGGCTACGTACGACGACGCCCGACACCGAGGTCCAGACGATGACGGAACAAGAACGACGACGCCGACGGTCCGTGCACCTGCGGATCGGCGCGGTCCTGGCCCTCTGCCTGGTCGGCGCCGTGCCGGTCGTCGTCGCGATGGCCGCGTCACCCGACCCCGGTTCGTCGGCGCCGACCCGCGGCTCCTGCCGCCACCGCCGACCCGTCCGGCACCACGAGCAAGCCGGCCGGCGACGGCAAGGGCGGCCTCCGGCTCGACCTGCGCGGGTTCGGTGGCGGGATCGATCTCGGCCGCGGCGGGATCACGATCACCGCGATCAACGGCTCGAGCATCTCCCTCAAGACCGATGACGGCTGGACGCGGACGATCACGGTCACGCCGGACACCAAGATCCGGAAGGGCGGCCAGGACGCGACGGCCGCGGACCTCGCGGTTGGCGACAAGATCCGGCTCGCCCAGAAGCGCAACGACGACGGCACCTACACGGTGACCGCGATCGCGGTGCCGACGCCGAGGACGGGCGGCGAGGTCAGCGCCATCAGCGGCGACACGCTCACGCTGAAGCGTCGGAACGGCGAGACCCAGACGGTCACCCTGACCGGCTCCACCAAGTACACCTTCGGCAAGGATGCCGGGACCAAGGCCGACGTCACGGTCGGGTCGCAGGTGACGGTCGAGGGCACGACGTCCGGGACCGACTTCACCGCACTCTCGGTCCACGTCCAGCCGACCGTCGTCGCCGGCGAGGTCACCGCCAAGACAGCCACCAGCCTGACGCTGAAGCAGCGCGACGGCTCGACGATCGTCGTCCATGTCTCGGCCGACACCAAGTACGGGCTCCGCGGCGGCAAGACCGGCGGACTGGCCGATATCGCCGTCGGCGACAAGGCGTGGGCCTCGGGCAAGACCCGCGGCGACGGCTCGCTCGATGCGACCGGCGTCGCCAACGGGTTCGGCCGTGGCAAGGGCGACCACAAGGACGCGAAGCCGGGTTCCTCGGCCGCACCGAGCGCGACGGCCGGCTGATCGACGGCTTCGCCGTCAACGGTTACGATCGCTCGCGTGAGCTGGGACGCCGCGCCTGATCCGCGCCCGCAAGGACCGCCCAGCGGTCGTCGTGAGGCGGTCGAACTGATCGGGACCCACCTGCGTCTCGATGGGGTCATCTCGCTCCATCGATTCAACCGCCTGTCCGACCTGATCAACTCGTCGAGCGGCTACGTCCGCATCCAGAACGCCCGCCTGCTCCGGCGCAATGGCGACCCGACGACCCTGGTCCTCCCGGAGCTGATGGTCGACCAGGACGAGATCTCGTTCATCGCGGCCATCGAGGCGGACGAGTCCATCGATGACGCGAACACGGCCCGACCGTTCGGCGGCGTCTCGGCGGACGACGGCAGCTCGAGACGGACGTCTGGGCCGGTCTCGGCGCCGCAGCACCCGGCGGTGGCGACGTCTGGGGCGCCCCGGGTGGCGGGACGCTCGTCCGGCGGCGGCGCCATCGAGCGTCCGCCGCGCGAGTTCGTGATGTTCACGCCGGGCCATTCGATCACCGGCAAGGTCCAGGTGTTCGGTGGAACGGACCTCGCGGGCTTCGTCGATGCGAGCGAGCCCCGGTTCGTCCCGGTGACGGATGTGGTCGCCCGCTCTCTGGCGGATCGCCGGATCATCAGCCACTTCTCGTTCGTGCTGATCAACCGGACGCACATGATCGCGGCGTCCGAGATCGGACGTTCCGGCGACATCAGCCACGAGGACGTCCCGGACCTCTAGGCGCGCCATCCGGGGCACGTGCCGGACGGCCGCGATGGTGTCTGCCGTCACCACGGGCGGTAGGTCGTGGTGCGCTTTGGTGGGGTCTGGACCCGTACTGATGGGCTAGCCGAAAGGTCCTGCGCAAGGTCCCGGTCCCATACTCGACCCCTGATGTCGTGCGCCGGGGGGCATGCGTCATCCATACGACGCCAACGCGTCGTCATCCTCGCGACCCAGGGACCCCCCGGATGCCACACCTCGTCCCCACCGACGCCCCCACGCGTCGGCGCCGCCCGCTCCTCCCGACCGCCCGATCGACGTCCCGCCCGCGCGGGACCCGGCGCAGCCGTGGGCAGGCCCTCGTGGAACTCGCCCTCGTCACGCCCCTCCTGTTGCTCCTCTTCGCCGCGGCCGCCGACCTCGGCCGTGCCTTCTATGCCTATGTCGCCGTCGAGAACGCCGCGAAGGAAGGCGCGCTCTTCGGCTCACGCGCGCCGCTCTGCGACGCCAGTACGGGCGGGGCGTGCACCGATCCGAACAACGTCACGTGGCATGTGCAGCAGGAGCTCCAGAACCTGCGTATGCCCGACGGGACGACGCCGGTCCCGACGGTCCAGTGCCTCGATGCGAGCAACGGGGCACCCCGAACCGCGCTGAAGGACTGCGCCGAGGGCGATACCTATGCCGTCGGCGTCCAGGTGCCGTTCAAGATGCTGACACCGGTCCTCGGCAGCCTCATCGGGAACCTTCAGATCGCGTCGACGTCGCGCGCGGTCGTCCTGAACCTCGCCTTCGACCCATCGCCGGGTTTGAGCGTCCAGAAGTTCGTGCAGCCTACCGGCGCCATCAATGCCTCGGCGATCACCTCGAAATGCCTCGACCCAAACGACCGCGATGCGGCCGGCTACTACCGCAGCCCGTGCCTCGACCTCTCGACGCCGGATCCGACCGACAAGCTGTGGGTGCACTTCGAGCAAGGCGACACGATCGCGTACAAGATCGCCTTGCGGAACACGGGGGCGCAGAACCTGTCCGGCATCACGGTCGTCGATTCGCGCGGCTCGACCGGTTGCTCCTTTCCCACGTCGCTCGCCGCGGGTTCCTCGGCCTTCACCTGCACCTACACAAGGACGGCGCCGACCGTTTCCGGCGTGCCCGACTCGATGGACTACGCGAACACCGTCACGGTGGACTCGTCCGGGACCTTGCCGTCGCAGGACGGCGTCACCGTCGTCGTCGAGCGCCCGCCAGCCGAGTTCCAGGTCCTCAAGTGGGTGAGCCCGTTCAAGGAAGGTGACGACGGCGACGGGACGCCCGGGTTCGGGACGCAACCCACGGTGGCCGTGAGCTACAGCGCGCAGATCCCGCAGCCCGCGGTCTGGTTCAAGGTCATCGTCCGGAATGTCGGAGGGCGGACGGCCAGCGCGGTCGCGATCGCCGACTCCCACGGGGCCCTGCCATACGGACAGAACAACGCCACGGCCGTCTGCGACGCGGCTCCGACGAGTCTGGCCGCGAACGGGATCTTCCAGTGCAGGTACCGCGTGACCTATGCCTCGGCGCAGGTGGCCACGAACACGGTGTCGGCGACGAGTCCGGACGTCACGCCCGACAGCAACGACACGGCCACCGCGACGGCCACGGTCACGGCGTGCACCGGCGCCACTCGGGTCGTGCCGGACCTGATCGGCCTGGCCAAGGCCGCAGCCCAGACCGCCTGGACCAGCGCCGGGTTCACCGGCACCTTGTCCGTCTGGAGCGGTCAGCCGAGCGCCACGGTCGTGACCCAGACGCGCCCGGCGTACGGCTGCATCGCCGCCAACTCGACGATGACGATCGGAAGGACGACCACGCCATGACGCCCGAACGGACCCACCGGCGACGTGGGCAATCCCTCGTCGAATTCGCCCTGGTCCTCCCGATCTTCGCCATCCTGCTGTTCGGCATCATCGACTTCGGCCGGTTCGTGTACGCGGCCAACGCCCTGAACAACGGTGTCCGTGAGGGTGCCCGCTCCGGCTCCGTCACGATCCGACCGTCACCGCTTTGCGACGGTCTGAGCCGCGATGCGTGTGTCAAGGCGGTCGTCGCCAACCTCTCCTGGGGCGTCCCGGGCAGCTCGATCACCACGACGGTGACCTGTGAGCGCGTGGTCCCGAACAACCCGACGCCGCAGCCGGTCATCCCGATTTCGGGCTGCCGCACCAACGACCTGCTGCGGGTGAAGGCCACGGCGCCGTTCACGCTCGTGACACCGCTCATCGCGCAGTTCCTCGGCGGACGGACGCTCTCCGGCGAAGCCCTGGTCACCGTGAACCAATGATCCGCGCCACCCGCCCTCTCGTCCCCTCGCGACCCTCGAAGGAGCCCCCGATGCGCCTCGCCCGCTCTCCACGTTCCCGATCGCCACGCGGCCAGATCCTGGTGATCGTCGCGGGCGGCCTGATCGGACTGCTCGCCATCGGCGCGTTCGCCCTCGAGGGTGGCACGCTGGTCCTCAATCGTCGCGATGGGCAGAACGCCGCCGATCTCGCCTCCTTGGCCGGCACCCGGATGGTGGCCTTGAGCCACACGGCGTCGGCGACCGGCGCCGACGTGTTCACGGCCATCCAGGGGTCGCTGGACAGCAACGACTGCCATGCAGCTTCGGGGACGCCGTGCACCTGGACCGCGCGGTTCGTCGGGGCCGGCCTCGCCGACCTCGGGGCGGTCTCCGGCAGCGGGACCGTGCCAGGGGCGGCGCTCGGCGTGCGGGTCGGCGTCACCCGCCAGCCCGGCGCCATGCTGGGCCGAATCCTCGGGTTCGACCACTGGACCGTCACGACCGAGGCCACGGCCATCGCCGCCGAGCCGTCCCAGTTCCCCACCGGGATCCTGCTCCCGATCGCCCTCTGCGGTTGGGGACAGACGGGCGTCAATGACTGTCTGCAGGCTTCGAACAGTCCGGCCAACGTCATCAAGTTCCAGCCCAACCAGATCTACGACATCACGGACGGCATGGATGCCCCGGGCGGGTTCGGCTGGTTGTCCTGGACGGGATCGAACTCAGCGGGCGCCCTTTCAGACAGCATCTGCACCCCCGACAACATCGGTTTCTCCCTCGACAACCCGTTCAATTCCCCCGGTACCTACAGCGGGACGCCCGGGACCAACCCGGCGGACGGGGAGACATGGTTCCCCGCCGATCCCGGGAAGTCGAACAAGGCCTCGATGCGAGCCTGTCTCGACGGGTGGATCTCCAGTCGAGCGACCGTCCTCATCCCCGTCTACGACATCGTCACGGGCAATGGCAACAACGCCGCGTATCACATCACCGGCGTCGCGGCGTTCGTCTTGACATCGCGGGAGCAGCCAGCCGTCGACAACATCCAGGGTTACTTCGTGCAGTACTACCCGTACACGGACGTCCCGGGTGGGCTGGGGACCCAGCCACCAGGGCCGGACGACACGACGTACTTCCTGGGTCTCGTGAAGTAGGGCCCGCTCAGACCGACGCGACGTCGCCCGGATCCACGAGGTCGACCGGTCCGTCGTAGGCGCTGCGGACCGAGGCGACCGCCGCGTTGCGGTCGAACCCCATCTGGAGATGGGTGAGCAGGACGCGGCTGACCCCACCGCGCGCGGCCAGGGCGCCGACCATCGGCCCGTCGAGGTGGGCCGCCCCGGGCGGGACCGGTCCGGGCCCGAAGCTCACCTCGGACAACAGCACGTCACCGGGTCTGATGAGCGGGTCGAGGTCCTCGGCTCGGCCGCAGTCGCCGGAGTAGACGAGGCCCGGCGCCGGACGGTCCGCCACGGACACGCGAAACCCGAGACTCGACTCCGTGTGCGTGACCCGCACCGTCTCCACGACGAACGGGCCGATCGCGATCGTCCCCGCCCCGAGATCGTCGACGTCGAGGGCCTCGGCGGTGAAGCCCGGCTCGTCGTGCAGGGCGTCGAGCCGAGCGGCCAGCCCGGGTGGCGCGAGCACATGGACGCGCCGTCCGCGCGGCGGCTCCCACCGGAGGTAGTGCCGAAGGGCGACCAAGTCGATGAAGTGATCCGGGTGGAGGTGGCTGATCAGGACCGCGTCGAGGTCGGCCGGGTCCAGCCGGCTCGCGACACCGGGGAACGCGCCTTGTCCGAGGTCGAGCAGGATGGCATGGCCTGAATGGCGCACCAGGTACGCCGCCCCGATCGCACCGGGTCGGTCGGTGTAGGACGGCCCGGCGCCGATGACCACGAGATCCACGGTCCGTAGCCTAGCGGGCCGACCACATGGTCCGTGCGGTCAACCGCCAGCGTCCGACGCGCCGCCCTTGCCATTGCCGTTGCCCTGGCCGTTGCCGCTCGCCTTGCCGTTGCCGTTCGCGGACCCGTTGGCCTTCGCCGCGTGACCGTTCGCGTTGCCGTTCGCCTTGCCGTTGCCGTTGGCGCAGCCCCACTCGGAGCTCGTGGCGGAGCCGTGCCCGTTCGCGTTGCCGTTCGCAGCGCCGTTGCGGTTCGCAGCGCCGTTGCCGGGCGCGTCGGGCGCCGTCGCCGGCTGCTGACCGAGGTGCTTCCCGTTGTCCTTGCCGGGCCTCGAGGCCGGTGCATCCGGGTGGTCCGTCGAGGGCCCGTGGGACAAGGAGCCCGGGGCCGTCGCCGGGGCGTCCGGTCGGGAGCGCCCCGGCGCCACCGGGGGTACGACCTTCGGCAGGAGGGTCAGGAGTCGGTCGCGTGCAGCCGCGGGCGCCGCCGCGACGATGGACACGAGGGCGGCGTCCGAGTTCGCGAGGTCCGTCCGCAAGACGCCCAGCGCAGCGTCGTCGCCGCTGGCCTCGTTCGTCGACTCCCGAACGATCGATGCGTACGCCTCGATGCTTGCGAGCGTGGCATCGGCATCGCCGGCGGCGACCGCGCGGCGCGCCTCGTCGAGCCGCCGCTCGAGGCGCGTGATCTCGGCGTCCACCCGGGCCTGACCGGCAGCCGGCAGGGTCAGGTATTCGGTGAGCAGGCGCGCGGGATAGAGCGGGCCCCCGGGCCGTGCCGCGAGCGCCGATCCAGCGAGCATCGACACCATCAGGCACGCTGCGGCGACCGCGCTCATCGGTCGGACCCAGCGCGAGCTCCAGCGCGCCGCCGCGACCGGGCGGTGGCGACCGAACGCTGTCGATCGCGACGTGACCGCGACGGTGCGGGGCCGTCGACTGACGGGGGCACCAAGGTCCGTCTGGACCTGCGCGGCGATGGCCGCCAGGACGGCGGCTCGCGTCTGCGACGTCGCCTCGCGTGACGGCGCCAGTCGGGCCGTGGCGAATGCGTCCAGCCGGCGCTCGAGCTCGAGGTCGGCCGGGAATCCCAGGGGCATGTCGGTCGCCATCAGTTGGTCCGATCCCCGGCCAGGCCGGAAGCGAGACCGCCGGCCAGCACCTCGGCGGCCGTCCTGGGATCGTCGATCCCGAGCTCGCGTCGGAGCGACGCGATGGCACGGAATTGGAGGCCTCGGATCGTCCCCTCCTGCTTGCCCATGGCGAGCGCCGCTTCCCGAGCCGAGAGCCCGGCGAAGAACCGCAGCGAGATGGCGTCGCGCTGGTCGTCGGTCAGCGTGGCCAGGGCCACGCCGACAGCATCGATCTCCTGACGGACGACGAGGAGGTCGTCGGGGCCGGGCTCAGGCTTGGCCCACTCCGCGACGGCGTCGAGGGCCACGTGCTCGCGACGCGTGCGAACGAAGTCGATGACGGCGTTCCGCGCCAACCGGAAGAGCCAGCCGGCGAACGGGACACCGCGACGCTCGTACCTGGGGAGCGCCTCGAACGCCTTGACGAACACGAGCTGCGTCAGATCCTCCACGTCGGCCGGACGCCGGACGCGGCTGGCGATATAGCGGTGGACCGGTCCATGGAAACGGTCGAACAGGCGGCCGAAGGACTCGACATCGCCGGCCTGCGCCGCGTCGACGAGCTGCTCGATGGCGGCCTCGTCGCGCGTCATCCCTCGGACTCGGCGGGTGGGTGGAGCGGCATGGTGGCACCATCCTGCCAGAAGATCGCCGACCTGCCGTCGATCCGCTGGTGCGGTCCGGTCGGGTCCAGCCAGAACGTGGTGCTCCGTCGCACCACGCGCGGGTCACGCGTGGACGCCGGCACGCTCCAGCGAGGGCGTGAGCCCGACCGCGTCGGCAGCGGCATAGCCGTCCGAGAGCGCCCAGGCGAAATGGTGCGGCAGATGCGCGTCGGACCCGATCGTGATCCGGTCGCCGCCGAGCTCGCGATAGCGGGCGACGGTGGCCGCGGACGGATACGTCTCGCCGGACGCCTGCCGGAGCCCGCTGGTGTTGATCTCCAACGCGGTGCCGCTGTCGATCAGCGCCCGCAGGGCCGGTTCGATCAGCTCGGGGGCGCCCGCCAGGTCGGCGGCCGTGATGTGCGGCGCGAGATACCGCTTCACGAAATCGATATGGCCGATGGCGTCGAACAGGCCGGACCGGGCGGCGGCCTCCACCTCGTCGTACCAGGGCGCGACGATCTCCGGCAGCGACTTCCCGGCGATCCAGGCCTCGACGCGTCCGGCGAGATACGGCAAATCCGCGCCGACATGGGCGGACCCGATCACGAAGTCGTAGGCGTGCTGGCGGAGGTGATGCCGCACGGCCTCCTCCCATGCTCGCTCGTAGGTGAGCTCCACGCCGAAGCGGATGGCCAGCCCGAGGGGCTCCCACCGATGCGCGGCATCGCGGACGACGCGACGGCGCTCCTCGAACGTGGAGTAGGCGTACGCCGGGGCTCGTGGGTCGAAGTCGACGTGGTCGGTGATGGCGATCTCGGCGATCCCGAGCTCGACCGCCTGACGGGCGTACGCGTCGATCGGGACGTCGCTGTCCGGCGAGAGGTCGGTGTGGAGGTGCCCGTCGAGTGGCAGGCTCCGCCCCCGTCGATCCTCGCTTGCGCCGGATCCGGGGTTCATCCCGATATCATGCCCAGTTCCCGGCCCACCGTCGAGAAGGATTCCAGGGCGCGATCGAGCTGGGCGTCGGCATGGGCGGCCGTGACGATGGTCCGGATCCGGGACTTGTCGATGGCGACGGTCGGAAAGACGACCGGCTGGGCGAAGACGCCCTCCTCCATCAGCCGCAGCGAGAACCGGCTCGCGGTGTCCGGGTCGCCCATCATCACCGGCGTGATCGGGGTGTCCGAGCGCCCCGTGTCGAAGCCGAGGCGGGTGAGCTCGGTCTTGAAGCGGCGCGTGTTCGCCCACAGGCGCTCCTGGAGCTCCGGCTCCTCCTCCATGACCCGGATCGCCGCCCGGCAGGCCGCGACGACCGCTGGTGGGTGGGACGTGGAGAAGAGGAACGGCCGAGCGCGCTGGGTCAGGATCTCGCGGAGCGCGCGCGATCCCGCGACATAGCCGCCGAGGGCCCCGACGGCCTTGGAGAGCGTCCCGACCTGGATCGCGACGCGGCCGTGCAGGCCGAAGTGGTCGACGGTGCCGCGGCCGTTCCGCCCCAGCACGCCGGACGCATGCGCGTCGTCGACCATGACCGCCGCGCCGAAGTCCTCGGCCGCCTCGACGATCCCGGGGAGTGGCGCGATGTCGCCGTCCATGGAGAAGACCCCGTCGGTCACGACGAGGATCAACCGATGCGGTTCGCCGGTCCCCTCGCGGCCCATCTCGCGGGCCTCCGCGAGGACCGCGCGAAGGGCTTCGACGTCCCCGTGCCGATAGATCCGGCGCGGCGCCTTCGACAGGCGCATCCCGTCGATGATCGAGGCGTGGTTGAGCTCGTCGGAGACGATCAGGTCCGTCTCGCCCGTGACCGTCGGGATGACCCCGGTGTTCGCGGTGAACCCGGACTGGAACGTCAGGACGGCCGGAACGCCCTTGAAGGCCGCCAGCTCCGCCTCGAGCTCCTCGTGCATCGACATCGTCCCGGCGATGGTCCGGACGGCACCCGACCCGACGCCGAACTCGCGGACGGCGGCAAGGGCCGCCTCGCGCAGCCGGGGATGGTGGGTGAGCCCGAGATAATCGTTCGAGGAGAGCGAGATGAGCCGCCGCTCGTCGACCGACACGATCGGTCCTTGCGCGGACGACATCACCCGGAGCGGGCGGTACAGGTGCCGTTCCTGGAGGGCGGCCAGCTCGTCGTCGAGGAACGCGAGGGGATCGGTGCGTGGGGTCGTGCTCATCGGTCGGTGCCTCAGCCGGTGGTCCAGTCCATGATGACCTTCCCCGCGTCGCCCTGGCGCGCCGCGGCGAACGCCGCCTCGAACTCGCGGAATCCGAACCGATGCGTGATCGCCGGCCGGATGTCGAGCCCGGATTGGAGCATGACGGTCATCTTGTACCAGGTCTCGTACATCTCCCGGCCGTAGATGCCCCGGAGCGTGAGCATCTTCATCACGACCTCGTTGATGTCGAGGCTGATCTCCTCGGTCGGCAGGCCGAGGATCGCGATCGCGCCGCCGTGGGCCATGCTCCCGATCGCCGCGCGAAGCGCGGCGGCATTGCCGGACATCTCGAGCGCGACGTCGAAGCCCTCCACCATGTCGAGGCCGTCGAAGACGTCGCGGAGGGCCCGCTCGCGTGGGTCGATCGCCACCGTGGCGCCCATCCGGATCGCCAGCTCGCGGCGGAACGGGTTGGGCTCGCTGACCACGATGTGCCGGGCGCCGGCGTGGCGGACGACCGCCGTCGCCATCAGGCCGATCGGCCCGGCGCCGGAGATCAGGACATCCTCGCCGAGGACCGGGAACGCGAGGGCCGTGTGGACCGCGTTGCCGAACGGGTCGAAGATCGCCGCGATCTCCTCGTCGACGCCGGGCCAGTGGTGCCAGATGTTCGTCATCGGGAGGGCCACGTACTCGGCGAACGCCCCGGCACGCCCGACGCCCAGCCCGATCGTGTTGGCACACAGGTGGCGTCGGCCGGCCAGGCAGTGGCGGCAGCGACCGCACACGACGTGGCCCTCGCCGCTCACGAGATCGCCGGGGCCGAAGTCGGCGACGTTGCTGCCGACCTCGACGATCTCCCCGACGAACTCATGGCCGACCACGAGCGGGGGGTGGATCGACCGGGCGGCCCACGGGTCCCACAATTCGATGTGCAGGTCCGTGCCGCAGATGCCGGTCTTGTGGACGCGGATCAGGACGTCGTTGATGCCGACCGTCGGCGTCGGGACGTCCCGGAGCACGAGGCCGGGGCCGGGTTCGGGCTTGACGAGCGCGAGCATCGTCCCCGTAGTGTGACGCTGGCGGGACGCCGCGGTCAGGCCTCGGACCAGTCGACGATGGGGTTCTCCACGGTCCCGATGCCGTCGACCTCGCAGCGGACCCGGTCCCCCGGCTCGAGGAAGACCGGCGGGTCGCGGAAGACCCCCACCCCCGACGGCGTCCCGGTCGCGATGATGTCACCGGGCTCGAGCGTGATGACCGTGCTGATGTGCGCGATGAGCTCGGCGACCGGGAAGATCATGTCCGAGGTGGTGCTGTCCTGCATGGGGACCTCGGAGCCGTGGTCCGGCCGGCCGGGACCGGGGATCAGCCAGGACCGGAGCCCGACACCGGCCACCGGGTCGAGCTCGTCCGCCGTCACGAAGACCGGGCCCATGGGCAGGAACGTGTCGGACCCCTTGGCCCGGAGCCACTGGCCGTCGCCCTTCTCACCCTCGCGCAGGGCCTGCAGGTTGCCCTGCCAGTCGCGCGCGCTGATGTCGTTGACCACGACGTAGCCCGCGACGTGCGCCATGGCCTGCGCGACCGGGACACGGTGAGCCGTTCGCCCGATCACGACGCCCAGCTCGACTTCGAGATCGATGGCATGGGTCCCCTCCGGTCGGACGACGGCCGCCCCGTCACCGATCACGGTGTTCGCGAACTTCGCGAACAGGAGCGGCCGGTCCGGTGCCCCGCGCCCACCTTCGGCCGCATGGGCTCGATAGTTCAGGCCGACGCAGACGATCTTCCCCGGCCGGATCGGTGCCGCGGCCCGGAGCGACGCGCGATCCTGCCGCTCTTCGATCGTCGCGACCTCGCTCGCGAACCGAGCCGGGTCCGCGAGTGATCCCTCCTCGATCAACTCGCGCAGGCCGATGCCCAGCGGCTTCACGGTGTCCTCGTCCTCGAGCGCGCCGACGACCGACCGGTCATCGGGATCGAGGAACGCGAACAGGCGCATCGGGCGGCCGACTCAGCTCGGGCTGGGGCTCGGGGCGGCGGACGCCGCCGGCGTGGCGCTCGGCGCAGCCGACGGCTCGACGGACGTGCTCGGGGACGGGCTGCCGCTCGGCTCGCTCGAGGCCCCGGCGCTCGGCGTCGGGCTCGGCGCCGCGCACAGCGGCTCGGGGTTCGTCTGCTCCGCCCAGACCTGGTAGAAGTCCAGGATCGCCTTGGTGTCGAGCGTGTCGAGCGGCAGGACGCGGTCCCACACCATCGCGGCGAACGGCGTAGCCATCTGGTCGAACCGCGCGATCACCGGCCCCTGGATGGTCCCGGGCTGGATGCCGCAGACGGGGCTGTTCGGGAAGGCGTCGTAGAACGCGCGCAGCGCCGTCTGGCCCTCCGTCGTGGCGCCCGGGCTGTCTCCCCGGTAGAGAAGGACCAGCGCCCCGTGTTCGAGGTTGTGGACCCACCCCTCGGGGATGGCGACGTCGCTCGGCCCGTACAGGCGCGGCGCGATCGGCCCCTGGCCGGAGGCGTTGTAGTGGTTGCCGGACGCCGGCGGGCAGTACGTGTACTTGACGGGATCGCCCACGGTCACGTGCTTGCGCCCCATGTCGTCCTGGAGGTAGCCGGGCTGCGGGCTGGATCCGGCCGGCGGGGTCGGCGTCGGCGTCGGGACCCACTCCGTGGAGCACGCGAACGCGGGCGCGGACGCCTGCAGGAAGATCACCCCGCCGACGAGGCCGATCCCGAGGACCGCCACGACGCCGATGATCAGGCCGCGGTGGCGCTCGACGAAGGACTGCCGGCCCTGATAGGTGACCCGCTGGCGCTCTCGTCGGCCGGCGCGGGCGGTGCCGCTCGGGCTCGTGCTCGCCCGGGGCGCCGTGGACGCGGACGCGGCCCCGACCGTGCCGGTGGCGCCGGACGGGGCGGGGGTCGCGGTCGGACCGGTCGATCCGGTCGCGCTGGTGGATCCGCTGGTGCCGGCAGCGCCGGGCTGTCGAGCCAGCCGCTGCTGCCGTCTGGAAGCCTTGCTCACGTGGGTCGATGCCTCAGGTCTGGGTGGTTGGTCGTGGTGCAGGTCGCGTGGATGGTCGGTGGAGGGTACCGGGAAGCATCAAGTCTCGCTCAGATACGTCCGGACCTCGGGCCGCAGCAGGCCGCGGAACAGCAGCAGGCAGAGGGCCGCGACGAAGACCGCCTCCACGAGGAGCTGGCTCAGCGCGAGGAGGGGGATGAGCGGGATCGTCAGGCTCGCGAGTCCCAGCGCCAAGCCACGGGCGGCCTGCTTGCGCTGGAGGACCAGCGTCATCGTGAAGATCGTGTACGCCAGGAGGACCATGACGACGACGCCGAGCGGACTGACCGGCGCGGCGATGGCCTGGTCGACCACGAAACGCAGGCTCAGTCCGATCCCCGCGAGGATCAGGAAGCCGTAGGCGAGGAAGAGTCGGATGCCGCCCGGCATCGCTCGGATCTGCTGCCACATGGGGTGCGCATCGTACCCCGAGCCTCCGGCGTGACGGCTCCGGCGGGGCGCGACGCGCTCGGGCCGCCGGCGCGACGGCGACCCTTGACACTGCTGCGACGCCCCTCCTATCGTCGCTTGAACCGGTTTAGTCGGGATGCGAGCGGAGGCGGACGCGCGTGGGACAGCGGGCGGATCGGTGACCATCGACACGCCGCCCTGGGTCCGCGACGCGGTCTTCTACCAGATCTTCCCCGACCGGTTCGCGACCAGCGAGCGGGTGGTGAAGCCGCGGCCGCTGGAGGCGTGGGACGCGCCGCCGACCAGCCTGGGCTTCAAGGGCGGTGACCTGCTCGGGATCACCGAGCACCTGCCGTACCTCCAGGACCTGGGGGTCACCGCGCTCTACCTGACGCCGGTCTTCCAGTCGGCCTCGAACCACCGCTACCAGACGTACGACTACTTCACGGTCGACCCGCTGCTGGGCGGGAACGCCGCGCTGCGCGAGCTGGTGGACGAGGTGCACGCACGAGGGATGCGGATCGTCCTCGACGGGGTCTTCAACCACACGGGTCGCGGGTTCTGGCCGTTCCATCACGTCCTCGAGACCGGCGCCGCGTCGCCGTACCGATCCTGGTTCCGGTTCGACGAGGCCGCACTCGCGGCCGGGCACATGCCGAACGCCTATGCACCACCGGGCACCCCGTCCGACGGTGCCGGCTACGACGCGTGGTGGGGGATCCCGGCCCTCCCGAAGCTCAACGTCGGCGAGCCCGCTGTCCGCGAGTACCTGATGACGGTCGCAGAGCACTGGCTGCGGTTCGGCGTCGACGGCTGGCGACTGGACGTCCCCGAGGAGATCCACGTCGAGGGGTTCTGGGAGGAGTTCCGCCAGCGCTGCCGCGCGGTCCGCCCGGATGCCTACCTCGTCGGGGAGGTCTGGCACGTCGCCCCGGAGTGGCTCAGGGGCGACCGCTTCGACGCCCTGATGGACTACCCGTTGGCGATGGCGATCCTGGGCCTCGCCGGCGGGTCCCGGCTGGATCTGGCCGTGATCCGGGACCACCACATGTACGCCGTCGACCTGGTCGGCCTCGGCGGCCCGGCGTTCGCCGAGCGGATCGAGGACCTGCTGGACGCCTACGAGCCGGAGGTCGTCGCCTCGCAGCTCAACCTGCTCGGATCGCACGACACGCCCAGGATGCGGACCGTCCTCGGCGACGACCTGACGGGCGTCCGGCTGGCCACGTTGCTCCAGGCGACCCTGCCCGGTGCGCCGTGCATCTATTACGGCGACGAGATCGGCCTGTCGGGCGGCAACGACCCCGACTGCCGTCGCGCGTTCCCATGGGAGGAAGACCGCTGGGACCGTGACCTGCGTGCGTACGTCCGGGGCCTGCTCCACCTTCGGGCCGCCGAACCGGCGCTGCGGTCCGATGCGGTCGTCGTGGTCGGCGCGACGGGTGGGGCCGTCGCCTACGGTCGGGGCGATGGCGACGCCCGGCTCGTCGTCGCGCTCAACGCCGCCGATGAGGCCACCACCCTCGAGCTCGTCCTCGCCGACGTGCCGGACGGCCGGCGACTCGATCCGATCGAGCTCGACGGCGCCGACGTGACGGCAAGCCGGTCCACCGCCGAAGTCCGGGACGGTCGCGCCCGGATCGACCTCGGACCGCGGAGCGCGTCGATCCTCCGCTTGCGCTGACGCCGACCCTATACTCCGCGCTTCGATGGCCGACCTCCCGCTGGAGCTGGACGCCGCCCTGGGGGGACGGCTGGCGCGCGCCCTCGACGTGGAGGGCAAGATCGCGCGGGCCTTCGAATCGCTCGGGCCCGTCGCCGATCGGGATGTGCTGCTCGTCGACGGGGCGGCGGACGGGATCCGGGCACGGCAGCTGGCCTCACTCGGCGGCCGGGTCGCGGTCGGGTCGCTCCGGGCGGCTGCCGCGAGCTCGGCCGACGTCATCGTCGGCTGTTGGACGGCGTTCCGCGGCCCCGAGCCGGGCGACCTCGACGACGCTGCGCGGATCCTGCGTCCCGGCGGCCGACTCCTGGTACTCCACGACTACGGGCGCGACGACATCGCGCCGTTGCGCGGCGACCTCCCCGAATACGGGCGATGGAGCCGGCGCGACGGCCCGTATCTGCGAGGCGGCTTCAAGGTCCGGGTCATCCACTGCTTCTGGACCTTCGACTCGATCGAGGACGCGACCGCGTTCCTCGAGGCGGCGTTCGGGGAACCTGGTCGGGTCGTGGGCACCGCCATGACGCGGCCTCGACTCGCCTACAACGTGGCCGTCTATCACCGCACCTTCGGGTAGGCTTGGGCGGTGACCGCCTCGCGACAGGCCCGGCCGGAGCCGGGAGCCTCGCCATCACGCGCCCGCCGGATCTCGCCCGGAGTCGTGATCCTGGCGCTCGCCCTCATCGGGTCCGTGGCGTACGTCCTGTTCGCGGTCACGGTGCGCGACCCGTCGCAGATCCCGCTGCTCACGTCGGGGGCGGTGGTCCTGGGCATCGTCTTCGCCGCGCTCGCGCTCTACTGCGCCCGCGGGACGTGGCGGGCGGGCGTCCAGGCGCGCAACGGCCGGGCGATCCTGCTGGGCCTGTGCGGCGGCATCTCGGCGATGATCGCGGCCGGTTGTTTCGCGGGCGCCGCGGTCCTCTTCCTGACCTGACCCACGGACGGCCCGTGTCCTGTGCGAGCAGGTCCCGGGACCGGCCCCGCTGACCCCCTCTGCTAGACTCGGCGCGGCCCGGCGCCGCGCGTGCCCCCATCGTCTAGAGGCCTAGGACGCCACCCTTTCAAGGTGGAGATCAGGGGTTCGAATCCCCTTGGGGGTACCACACGATCCCTCGGCTTCGCCGAGCGGCGCCCGTCGTCCCGCCCCTGCTACCATCGGCGGCGATGGAGATCATGGGCGTCCAGATCCGGACGATCGTCAAGGACAACGTCTCGATCCGCTGCGACGGCTGCCTCGAGGTCATCGACGGCACGCCGTGGCGCATCAACCTCCTCGACATCGTCGCGGCCGAGACGCCCGTATCGTGGGCCGAGCGGCCCGTCGTGAACCCCGGGCCGTTCCAGTTCCACGGGGACCCGAGCCACGTGCGCCACTGGATGGCGGAGAAGGGCTACCTCTTCTGTCGGCGTGGGGAGGTCCGCGAGATCATGCGACCGGTCCCGATCCCCGCTGCGAACGAGTCGGACGCCGTCCGATGGGGTCTGTGCGACGGCATCCACCGAGACGACCACGAGTTCGTCCAGGCGTAGGGTCGCGCTCCTCCTGGCCACAGCGACGACCGCGATGGTCGCCGGGTGCGGCACGTTCGGCGGCGGGTTGGTCGCGAGCCCGACCACCGACACCCCCGAGGAGCACATGCCGTCGCCGGCCGGCCTGCACGTCAGTGGGCAACCCGCGGTCGCGTCCCGCCAGATCCGTATCCAGCTCCTGACCGGCGATCCGGGCTGGAGCCGTGAGGCCGCGTTCGATGCCGGCGACACCATCGCCGCGGACTTCGCGGTGTCTGACGGCGACTACCGGCTGGTGTCCGACCTGCCCCAGTGCTCGAGCGTCATCACGCTCTGGCCGGCCACCGAAACCGACGTCGTGATGCGCGTCGCCGACGCGGGCGCCTGCACCTTCGACGTCGTTCGGACGCACTCGCTGGACGAGCCGCACTGAGTCATCGACGGCGTTTGACAGGCTCGTTCCGGCACGCCTACCATCCGGCGGCTCACACGGCGATCATGATACCGAGATTTCCGTAGATTTCCGCGTCGACGAGGCGGTCGCCGACGACCTTGCAGGGAACGATGACGGCCACCACCCAGACCCGGTCGACCCGCGACGCCACCCCGCCCGACGGTCCGTGGCTGGCCCTCGGCCCCGCGAGCCGACTCCTCGGCGTCGACCCCGACACACTCCGTCGCTGGGCGGACGACGGGCGGATCCCCGTCTATACGACTCCTGGCGGGCACCGGCGCTTCGAACGACGAGCACTGGAACGCCTCGCCACGGACCGGCGACCTGGCCTGGGACGACGCGGCGTCCGTCGACCGGCGGCGCCCCTCGCGAGCCTCGGCGCGACCCCGGAACGGCTGCAGCGAGTCTATCGGCGCAGCTATGCCACACCCGAGCCGAATGCCACCGACGCGGTCGATGCCGCCGACCGGGCGGCCTACCGCCATGACGGGCGAGGCCTGGTCACGGCCCTCGTCGCGTATCTCGATGCCGACCCCACGGACGAGGCGCGGCGCGGCGCCACCGAGGCGGACGCGATCTCGCTCGTCGATGACCTCGCCCGTCGCCTCGCGACCTCGGGGACAAGCCTGACCGAGTCCGTCGCGCTCTTCGTCGCGGCTCGCCGGCCGTTCCTCGCGGAGCTCTCCGGTCTGGGCCGTCGTCGCACGCTGGATCCGGCCCGACTTGGCGCGCTCTACGAGGACGCGTCCGGCCTGCTCGATCGACTCCTCCTGCGCCTCATCGCCACCCACCAGGAGGCCCAGACCTAGCGTGGACCCGCACATCGTCCTTCCGGCGCTCACCTCGATCATCGCGCTCGTCTTCTCGCTCGCCCTGTTCGACCAGTGGCGAGAGCGTCGCGGCGCCTTCCAGATCGTCTGGGCCTTCGGGATGCTCTTCTACGGGATCGGCTCCGCGTGCGAGGCCATCGGCGGCGCGAACGGGTGGAACGAGACCATCTATCGCGTCTGGTACCTCACCGGCGCCGTCTGGACCGCGGGTTGGCTCGGCCTCGGGACGGCCGTCCTTCTCGGTCGCACTCGGTTCGGTTACAGCTTCGCGTTCTGCCTGTTCTTCGCCGGCATGATCACCTTCTTCCTGCGCAACAGTGCCCAGTACCAGGGGGCCGGGACGCTCCCGCTGCTGTACTTCATCACCGCCGCGATCCTGGGCCTCGCGGTCGGCGTCGAGACCTACTTCCAGAACGACCGCTGGCCGGTGCTGGCGATGGGCGCGGTCATCGGCGCGACGGTGCTCTCGATCGTCCTGATGCTCGGGACGACGCTGGCCGCACCGGGCTACGCGCTCGACCCCGCCACCGGGGTCCCGGTCGCGACGCTCCTGCCGCCCCAGCTGCGCCTGCTCACGCCATTCATGAACATCACCGGCGCCCTGGCCCTGATCCTCGGGGCGATCTTCTCGGCGTACGTCTTCATGCCGAAACGGCGCGTCCTCCCGTACTCCCTGGACCCGAACCAGCCCGGCGACGAGTTCCTGTTCAACCTCTGCATCGCGCCGATCGCGATCACCGTGAACCTCGTGGCGTCGCTGCCCGGCGCGATCCGCGCCCTCTTCACGGGCCGCCTCCACAGTCGTGTGCCCGCCACCCTGCTCATCGCCATCGGCGGCATCGTCGCGGGGACCGGGGACACGCTGAGCCGGTTCGGGATCACCGGGATGTTCCAGTCCGGCAAGTTCATCGGCGTGGTGTTCCTGTTCGCCGGCTTCCTCGTGTCGATCGACGCGTTCCGCCAGTTCCGGGTCCCGTTCACCTCGATCCGCCTCGGCCGTGTCCGGCACGAGTCCGAGGCCGCCCTGGCCCTGGTCGCCATCAACGAGACACCCGACGAGCGACCCGTGGAGGCTGCGAGCGCTCCCTGACCGGCCGGCCCTACCATGGCCTGATGGCACGAGGCACGGAGCGCCCGGCGACGGCGCCGATCCCCGCGAGCGGCTTCCTCATGATCGTGGCTGCGGCCGCCCTCTTCGGGACGCTCGGGCCCCTCTCGAACTTCGCGTACGACGCCGGGATGGAGCCCACGGCGTTCGTGGCCTGGCGCGCCGGCATCGCGGTGGTCGGGGCGTCGCTGTTCGTCGCGTGGCGGATCCGGAGCGGGGCGACGAGCCTGGTCCGCATCGGCGCCCTCTCGCGACAGGTCCGCCTCACGCTGCTCGTGGCGACCACGATGGGGTTCCTGCTCAACATCCTGATGTTCGTCGCGTTCGATCTCGTGACGGTCGCGCTGGCGCTGCTCGCGTTCTACACGTACCCGGCCATGGTCGCGGCCGTGAACGTCGCCCTCGGTCGCGACCGGCTCGACGGGACGCGCCTGGCGGCGCTCCTGCTCGCGCTGGTCGGCATGGTCGCGGTGGTGGCGTCCCAGCTGGACCCGTCGGCCGGGATCCGGTTCGACCCGGTCGGGGTCGGGTTCGCCCTCGCGGCGGCCCTCAGCCAGACGGTCTTCATCGTCATCAGCCGCGACGGGTACTCCGAGGTCCCGAGCGAGCAGGCCATGGCCCTGGTCCTGCTCGTGACGACGGTCGGCGCGACCGTGCTCGTCTTGGCGACCGGTCGGGCCGACACCCTGGCGTTCCCGCTCCACACGCCGTCGGTATTGCCGTTGCTCTTCGTGACGGGGATCTTCGCGGCGGCCATCCCGTCGATCGCGTTCCTCCGCGGTGTCCGCGCCGTCGGCGGCACCCGGGCCGGGATCCTCATGTTGTTCGAACCCGTGGTCGGCGTGGCGCTCGCGGCGTGGCTGCTCGGCGAGCGGCTCGCGCCGATCCAGCTGGTCGGGGCGCTGGCGATCCTCGGAGCGGCCGTCATCCTCCAGCGCGGCGGGGATGGTGCCGAACCCGTCAGCGAGCCATGGGCCGTGGTCGGATGAGCGATCCGCGCCACCCTGGACGCCGGATCCGGATCCTGCTCGTCGACGATCACGCGATGGTCCGTCGCGGGATGCGCGACTTCCTCGCGCTGCACGATGACCTCGAGGTCGTCGGAGAGGCCGGCGACGGCCTCGCCGCGCTCGAGGCGACGACCGAGCTCGCGCCCGACGTCGTGATCATGGACCTGCTCATGCCGGTCATGGACGGGATCGCCGCGACCGCCGAGATCAAGGCTCGGCACCCCGCCGTCGAGGTCATCGCGCTGACGAGCTTCATCGACGAGGACCGGGTCACGGCGGCGCTCGAAGCGGGGGCCAGCGGGTTCCTGCTCAAGGATGCCGAGGCGGACGAGCTCGCGACCGCGATCCGCGAGGCGATGGACGGCGAGGTGCATCTCGACCCGGCGGTGGCCGGGATCGTGGCGAGGGGCCTCCGTGATCGCTCGGGAGCCGGAGCGGGACCCTCCGGCCGCGGCGCCACGCGTGGTGCCGGGCCGGCCGCCGCGCGCCGCGGCGGGCCGGCCGGCCGCGCCAGCCTCGCGGTGCTCACGGGACGCGAGCGCGACGTCCTCGCGCTGGTCGCGCGCGGCCTGTCCAACAAGGCCATCGCCGACGAGCTCGGGATCACCGAGCGCACCGCGCGGACCCACGTGTCGAACATCCTGGCCAAGCTCGGGCTGGCGAGCCGGACGCAGGCCGCACTCTTCGCGGTCCAGCACGGTCTCGGTGCGCCTCGCTGAGGTGCGGACCTACGACGTCGCCGGTCCCGCCGACGCCCCGGCCATCGTCTTCATCCACGGCACCCGGCTGACCCGGGCAGCCTGGTCGCCGCAGATGGCCGACCTGTCGCGCGAGTTCCGGACGATCGCCGTCGACCTGCCCGGGCACGGAGCGGCCGCTGACGAGCCCTTCACGCTCAGCGCCGCTGCCGACGCCGTCGCGCGCGCCATCGACGCCGAGGCCCGCGGCCGCGCCATCGTCGTCGGGCTGTCGCTGGGCGGCTACGTCGCGATGGACCTGGCCGCTCGCTCGCCGGGACGGGTGCGCGCGCTCGTGCTGGCCGGCGCGAGTTTGGAGCCCACAGGGATCCGCGGTGTCGCCGGCCTTGGGCTCGCGGCCGTGCTGTCGTCGGTCGATGGGGCCGTGCTGGATCGCCTCAACCGCTGGTTCTTCCGTCGTCGCTTCGAGCCCGCCATCGCGGACCCCATCCTGGCCGGTGGGTTCTGGTCCGCCGGCGGCGCCACCGCGCTCCGCGCCGTCGTCGGCGAGTCGTTCGCGCCGCGGCTGGCCGCCTATCCGGGACCGACGCTCCTGCTCAACGGCGAGTACGACCTGCCGTTCCGGCTCTGGAGCGCGCCGTTCGTCCGGGCGGCGCAGCACCCTCGGCGCATGCGTCTCGCCGGGGCGTCACACCTCTCGAACCTCGACCGGCCGGCCGCATTCGACGCGGCGATCCGACGCTTCGTCGCGACGCTCGACGACGGGCCGCCGGGCACTGTGGGCGGTCCGGCCGGAGGCCCGCGGTATACTGCCCCGACCCTCCCAAACCCGCCCGACTGAGGTTCGATGCGCGTTCGCAAGGCTGTCTTCCCCGCCGCCGGCTGGGGCACCCGTTTCCTGCCCGCCACCAAGGCGCAGCCGAAGGAGATGCTGCCGCTGGTGGACAAGCCGATCATCCAGTACGCCGTCGAGGAGGCGGTCGCCGCGGGGATCGAGCAGGTCATCATCGTCACCTCCAGCCAGAAGCGCGCGATCGAGGACCACTTCGACCTCTCCTACGAGCTCGAGCACCTGCTCGAGGAGAAGGGCGACATCGAGATGCTTCGCAAGGTCCGGCAGATCAGCGACCTCGTCCAGATCGCCTATGTCCGCCAGAAGGAGCAGCTGGGACTCGGACACGCGGTGCTGATGGCCAAGGACCTCATCGGCCACGAGCCATTCGCCGTGATCCTCCCCGACGACGTGGTCATCGGCGACCGGCCATGCATCGGCCAGCTCATCCACGCCTACACGCAGACGCACGCCTCGGTCGTGGCGGTCATGGAAGTCCCGCCCGAAGAGACCAGCCGATACGGCGTCATCGGGTCCGAGCCGACGGTCGACCCGCTCGACCACGGCCGCCTCCACCGCGTGACCAGCCTCGTCGAGAAGCCGGCCGCTGCCGACGCGCCGTCCAACCTCGCGATCATCGGGCGCTATGTGCTGACGCCGAAGATCTTCGACAAGCTCGAGCAGACGCAGCGAGGCGCCGGTGGCGAGATCCAGCTGACGGACGCCATCAGCGACCTCATGCAGGAACAGGCGGTGTTCGCCTACGAGTTCGAGGGGGCCCGCTACGACGCGGGCACGACCATGGGGTGGCTCAAGGCCTCGGTCGAGCTGGCGCTCCAGCGGCCGGACCTCGGGGACGAGTTCCGCACGTATCTGGCCGGCCTCGAGCTGTGACCCGGGTGCGCTACGGTACGATGCGGCGCGAGACGACCCGGGCCTCCTAGCCCGGACCAGACGAGGGGACACGTGGCGGAGATCGGGGCGACCCTCGGCGGTCGGTATCGACTGGTCGAACTCATCGGGCAGGGCGGGATGGCGACCATCTTCCGCGCCACCGACACGCAGCTCGGCCGCGACGTGGCCGTCAAGCTGCTCCGCTCGGAGTACCTCCAGGACCCCGACTTCTCGTCGCGGTTCCGGCAGGAGGCCCAGGCGGCCGCCTCCCTGTCGCACGCGAACATCGTCACGGTCTTCGACTACGGCGAGGATCCCTCCGGCCCGTACATCGTCATGGAGTTCGTCGACGGCGAGGACCTCGCGACGATCGTCCGGCGCACTGGCGCCTTGCCGCCGCGGCAGGTCACCCGGATCGGGGCCGCCGTCGCCCGGGCGCTCGCCGCAGCCCACGCCCGGGGCATCGTCCATCGCGACGTCAAGCCCGGGAACGTGCTCATCAGCCGCGACGGGCAGGTCAAGGTCGCGGACTTCGGGATCGCCCGCGCGATGGCGGACGCCCAGCTGACCCTTCCCGGGGTCACGATGGGATCGGTCCACTACCTCAGCCCGGAGCAGGCACGCGGCGAGCCGGCCACGGCCGCCTCCGACATCTACTCGCTCGGGATCGTGCTCTACGAGATGCTCACCGGCACGCGCCCATGGGAGGGCGACAGCGCGGCCGCGGTCGGGATGGCGCGCCTCTCGGGGCCGGCCCCGGATCCGATGGCCGTTCGAGCCTCCGTCCCGCCCGACCTGGCCGCGGTCACGCGGAAGGCGATGGCGCCGGTGCCGGGCGACCGGTTCGTGTCCGCCAACGCGATGGCGGATGCGCTCGACAACATCGCAAGCACGAGCGCCGCGGCGGCGGCGGGCACGGTCGGGGTGGCCGGAGTGGCCGCGGCCGGTGCGGCGGGGGCGACGGCCGGCTCAGGCACGTCGGGCGGAGCCAGTGCGGCGGGCGTCGCCGGAGCCGCGGCCCTCGGAGCCGCCGGCGCCACGGTCGCGATGAGCGGCACGGCCCGCGGAAATCCGAATGCCGTGCCCTATCCACCCGATGCCTACGCCGACGCCGACGGCGCGTCGCCACCGCCCCCCGGGACGCCCCTGCCGCCTGACGACGACAGCGGCACCAGCCCGGCGGTCTGGATCGCCGGCATCGCCGCGGTCGGCCTCCTCATCGCGATCGCCTTCCTGGTCTTCCAGCTCGCCGGCGGCGGTCGCGACGCGGGTCCATCGCCCTCGCCCTCGGCGTCGGCGATCACGCTGCCGGACTTCGTCGGCAAGACCGTGACCGACGCCCAACGCGCGGCGACGGCACTCGGGATCAACCTCGTCACGACCGGCACGCCGTCGGACCAGCCGGTCGGCACGATCCTGACGCAGGACCCGCCCGCGGGCTCGATCGTCGAGCCCGGCGGCACGGTGAACATCACGGTGGCGACCGGCCCGGACACGGTCCCGGTCCCGAACATCCGGACCTTGCCCGAATCCGACGCCCTCCAGGCCGTCGTCGGTGCGGGCCTGACCGTGGGGGCGCGGAGCGAAGCCTTCGACCCGGTCATCGCGATCGGGTCGGTGGTGGCGCAGAGCCCCACGCCGGGCCAGGTCGTGGTGACGGGGACCCCGGTGGACTACGTGGTCTCGAAGGGGCCGGAGCCGACGGCCAGCCCGACGCCAACGCCCACGCCGACCCCCACGCCGACACCGACACCCACGCCCACGCCCACGCCGACCCCCACGCCCACGCCGACCCCCACGCCCACGCCGACCCCCACGCCGGTGGAGACGCCAACGCCGACGCCCCCGCCCGCGCCGTAACCCATAGCCCGGCGAGTCAGGGACGGATCCGGCCCGGGAGGATACGCGTCGGTCGGAGCACGACCGACGCCGGTCAGTCCTCCCAGAGGCTCCAGCGCGGCGCCGGTGCGTCGGGCACGGGGACGGTGATCTCGGTCGGGGGAACCGCATGGGCGGATGACGGGAGCTGGCTCCCGGTCCCGACCTCGACGAACGTTCGCTTCGGCGGGCTCACCGCGAGCGACGACGTCGCCGTTGCGGGACGCCACTCGGCGGACCCGGCCGCGGCCGTCGGATCCGGTGACGAGGCCGCGATGATCGAGAGCGAGGACGGCATGGACCCGGCCTCCCAGCACGGCCGGATCTCGTCGCCGATGAGCGGCAGTCGATGGGCGTCCAGGCCGCAGAAGCCGATCTTCGCCGCCACGGAGCGACGGTAATGCCGACAGGTCAGACAGGCGGTGCTGGAACGGTGGCAGACCCAGCAACGAGCCGTCTCGGCCTGTGGTGTCCCGCAGTGGGGGCAGCGCCACATCGGCATGCGCGGATGGTAGCTGCGACTCGGGTCCGCTGTCGACCCGTCCGCGCACGACCGGAGCGATCCTCCGGGAACAGCCGTTCGAGCCGGGGCTACTTCGTGATCGTGATGACCGTGAAGTCCTGCGTCGACCCGAAGCTGTCGGTCGAGGCCAGGCATGTCGCGTTGCCCTGGCCCGTGTCCACGCCGGCCTTCGGGACCGTGGTCTGGAACGAGACGCGGCCGCTCCCACTGGTCTTGCCCGGGGCCGTGATGGTCGAGATCCCCGGGATGCTGAGCGTGAACGTCACGGCGGCGCCCTTGATGGGATTCCCGTCGGGATCCGTCACCGTGCACGAGAGGGTGACGCGCTCCGGCAGGGACTTGCGCGAGATCCGATAGTCGGACGCCGAGATCGAGACGGTCAGCTTCCCGGTCCCGCGCCGGATCGTCATCTCCGTCTCCGCCTCGTTGCCGGCCGGGTCGGTGGCGGTGATCGAGGATGTGGTTCGTGCCCGTCGTGAGCGCCAGGCTGAGCACGAACGTGCCGTCCGCCGCGGCGGTCCCGGTGATCGAGGCGTTGTTGTCGCTGTTGTGCGCGATGAGCGTCGACCGACCCTGGACCTTGCCCTTGATGTCGACCTTCTTGCCGTTCACCTTCGCGCCGTTCTTGGGCGATGTCACGGTGATCTTCGGCTTGCCGGTGTCCAGCACGTAGCGCACGACCGGCGACGAGTCCGATTCGCCACCCGGCCCGACGATCGTGACCGAGACGTCGTTGATGCCCTTCTCGAGGTCGATCGGGATGATGGTCCGTGCCGAGTTGGCGGCGATCGGCACGTCCGAGAGCGGCGCCTTCGCCTGGTCCTTGAGCGCGAGGTAGACCCGGATCTGGTGGTCGGTGGACCCGATGAGCTCGGCCGGGACCGTCACGACGAGGTCGACCTTGGACTGGTTCGTATACGGCTCGTCGGGCGCCAGCAGGAGCGGTGCGTCGCTCTTGACCGGCACCGACGGGATGGGGGTGGGGGTCGCTGTCACGCCCTTGACGAAGCCGCTGACCTGCGATCCCAGACCGCCGGCCACGGTCCGCAGCCCGCCGACGGCGAGGTACAGGACGCCGGCACCCAGTGCGAGGATGGCGAAGGTGAGAGCCAGTTTGCCGAGGAGCGGGATGCCGCGGCCACGCTCCATCGGCCGATGGGACGCGACCCGTCCGGGCGGCGGCGCCTTCGGCCGGGTCTTGGCGGGGGCGGGACGACCGTCCGAGGGTGGTCGAGGTCGGACGTGGGTGGGCCGCGCGCCGCGCCGGGTCGTCATCGCCCGCGATTGTCGCACGGGACGCCGACGAGCGACGCGTGCCGCGTCCGCGCGTCGGTGCGTTGCGGTGGGATGTACTCTGGCGCGGTCAGCGCGCGTGCCGCCGGGTGCACGCGCCCGCACCGAGGGATGGAGTGCAGGCACGCGATCCACGATCCGGACGGCCCGGCGCGACGCCCGGACGTCAGGGGAATGCCACGGGGCGACCCGCGTTCGGCGTCGGACCGATCGCCCGCGTGACCCCGTCCCCGCTGGCTGGTCGCGAACAGGCCACCGGACAGCTGACCGCGCCGCCTCGTCCCGGGTTCGGGCTCCCGAACCTGCGGCGGAACGTCTGTCCGCACTTCTACATGACCGGGGCCCGCGGCGCGATCCCGATCCAGGCACCGCACCTCCTCAAGGCCCTGATCCGACAGGACGCGAATGTCAGCCGCTGCCAGCTCCGCGGCGGCGTGCACCTGGACCAGGGGTACGTCAACGACGTCTGCCTCACCCCGCGCTTCAACCAGTGCGTCTTCTACGAGGACGAGCTGACGCGGGAGTGACCGCCCGTCCACTCGTGCGACGCCGGCCCCTGGACGACCGACGATGACCGCGCTGACCTACGACGACGCCCTGCTCGCGCTGGCCGACCGAGGGCGGTTCGGCATCCGTCTTGGCCTCGGCCGGACGCGGGCGCTCCTCCGGGAACTCGGCGACCCGCAACTCGGCATCCGCGGAGCCCTGGTCGGGGGGACCAACGGCAAGGGCAGCGTCCTCGCGCTCGCCGGCAGCGCCCTCCGAGCCGCGGGCTACCGGATCGGCGAGACGCCCAAGCCGCATCTCGTGACCTACCGCGAGCGGATCATGGTCGACGGCCGCCCGATCGACGCCGCGAGCTTCGCCGCGCACGTGGCGACGATCCTGCCGATCGCCGACCGGGTGGCCCGCCGCCTGGGCGACCCGACCGAGTTCGAGCTGCTGACCGCGATCGTCTTCGCCCATTTCGCCACCGCCCGCATCGACCTGGCGCTCGTCGAGGTGGGCCTCGGGGGACGACTCGACGCGACGCACGCCTGGGACGGCGGTGTCGTGGGGATCACGAACGTCGACCTCGACCACATGGACCGTCTCGGCCCGACGATCCGGCACATCGCCCGCGAGAAGGCCGCCATCATCGACCGTGGTGACCTCGCGGTGACCGGCACGTCGGGCGAGGCGCTCGCGATCGTGACGCGTCGGGCGCGGCGGATGGGCGTCCCGCTCCGCGCGGTCGAAGCCGCCCCGCTGCTCGGCTGGGACCGCGACGGCATCGACGTCGAGCTGCCCGGCCTCGGCCGGACACGCGTCGGGCTCCGCGGCCGGCACCAGGCCGCCAATGTCGCCGTGGCCGACGCGCTGCTGGACGCGATCGACGAGGCCGGGATCGCCAGGGTCGATGCCGACGCGCGGCGTCGCGGGTACGCCGACGCCGTCTGGCCCGGGCGCCTGGAACTCGTCGAGACGTCCGGCCGCGAGGTGCTGCTCGACGGCGCCCACAATCCGGCCGGGGCCGCGGCGCTCGCCACGGCCATCGACGACCTCCGGCCGTTCCTCGCGGATGGACCGATCACGCTGGTCACCGCGTCGATGGCGGACAAGGATGTCGACGGGGTGATCGCGGCACTCGCCGGGGCGGCCGCGATCGCGGGGGCCCGGATCATCTGCACGACGCTCGACCTCCCGCGGGCCATGCCCGCGACCGACCTGGCCGACCGCTGGCGAGCCATCGGCGGGCAAGCCGCGACATGGGCGTCGCCCGACCCGACGACGGCCCTCGACGAGGCCCTCGGCCGGGGTACCGGACCGATCGTGGTGGCCGGTTCGCTCTATCTTGTCGGGGCGGTCCGGGCGCGCCTCGTGGACGACCCCGACCTGCGTGACCCGGAGCCCGCCGAGCGATGACCCCGCCGCCGATGACGAACCTCGTCACGCCGCCGTCCAGGATCGGGCCGGCGACCTTCGCCTGGGGCTCTCGGACCTTCGTGATGGGGATCCTCAACGTCACCCCGGATTCCTTCTCGGGCGACGGGTTGCTGGCGACGGGCGCCGACGACCCGGTCGCCGCGGCCGTGGCCGCCGCCCGGCAGATGGTGGCCGAGGGCGCGGACATCCTCGACATCGGCGGCGAGTCCACGCGGCCAGGACACGCCCCCCTCGACGCGGGCGAGGAGCGGGACCGGGTCGTGCCGGTCGTGGCGGCGATCCGGGCCGCGCTCCCGGCGACGCCCATCAGCATCGACACGACGAAGCCCGCCGTGGCCGAGGCCGCCATCGACGCCGGCGCGGACCTGGTCAACGACGTCTGGGGCGTCGGCGAGGACGACGCGCTCGTCCGGCTGGCGGCGACCCGCCGGATCCCCCTGGTCGTGATGCACAACCGGCGCGAGCCCGTGTATGGCGACGTGGTCGCCGAGGTGGTCGCGGACCTCCGGGTCGCGCTGGCACGCGCGGTCCGGCTCGGCGTGCCGTCGGCCGGGCTCATCGTCGATCCGGGGATCGGCTTCGGGAAGACCGCCGAGCAGAACCTCGCGGTCCTGCGGGACCTCGCCGCCCTCCGCTCCCTCGGGCGGCCCGTCCTGCTGGGCACCTCGCGCAAGTCGACGCTCGGCAAGGTGCTCGACCTGCCGGCCGATCAGCGGCTGGAGGCGACCATCGCCACCACCGCGATCGGCGTGGCGTTCGGCGCGGACCTGGTCCGAGTCCACGATGTGCGGGCCAATGTTCGCGCCGCGCGCATGAGCGATGCCATCATCCGGGGGACATGGCACGGATGACGGACCGGATCGTCCTCACGAATCTGCAGTTCGACGCGGCCCACGGGTACCACGACTGGGAGCGCGCACGGCCGCAACGGTTCGAGGTGGACGTCGAGCTCGAGTCGGACCTCCGGCCGGCTGGCACGACCGACGACCTGACCCGCACCGTCGATTACGCCGGCGTCTACGGGGCGGTGGCCGAGATCGTCACGACGCGCACGTTCCTGCTGCTCGAGGGCATCGCCGAGGCGATCGCGACCCGGCTGCTCGACGACGAGCGGGCCGTGGCGGCGGTCGTCGTCCGGGTACGCAAACCCGACGTCATCCTTGGCGGTCCGCTCGACCACGCCTCGGTCGAGATCCGCCGCACGCGCCCCGGATAAGGGCGACGCCGGCGGGCCCGAAGGCGCCGCCGGCGTCGATCGCGAGGGGTGGGGGTTCTGGTCTAGAGGCCGGCCGGGCGCGTGCCGAGCGTGACGTCGAGCGTGACGGTCTTGCCGTCGCGCAGGACGTCCACCTTGACGGTGTCGCCGGGGGCGAACTGGGCGAGCGCCGCGTCGAGCGGGTGCTCCTGGTCGATGGTCTTGCCACCGACCGCGGTGATGATGTCGCCGCCCTTGACCCCGGCCAGGTCGGCCGGCGTACCGGACTTCACGGCCCCTTCGGTCGTGGGCTGACCCGTGGTCTGGTCGAGCGACCCGACCCAGGCGCCAGCGTCGACGGGCAGCTTCTGCTTGTCGGCGAACTGGCGGTCGAGGCTGACGAAGCTGATCCCCAGGTACGGACGCGCGAGCTGCTGGCCCGCGACGGCCTGGGCCATGATCGCCTTGGCGATATCGATCGGGATGGCGAAGCCGATGCCGTTGCTGCCGGACGCGATCGCGGTGTTGATGCCGATGACGTTGCCGTCGGCGTCGAGGAGCGGCCCGCCGGAGTTGCCGGGGTTGATCGCCGCATCGGTCTGGATGAGGTTGTTGAGGGGCTTCGTCGAGCCGTCCGTGGTGATCGTCCGGCCGGTGGCCGACACGATGCCGCTCGTGACCGAGTTGGAGTACGTGCCCAGCGGGCTACCGATCGCGACGACGAGCTGTCCGACCTTCAGGGCATCGGACTCGCCGAGCGCGGCGGTCGGGAGGCCCGTGGCATCGACCTTGACGATGGCGAGGTCGGTCAGGGTGTCGATGCCGTAGACCTTGCCGGAGAGGACCCGGCCGTCCTTGAGCTCGACGTCGAACTTGTCGCCGCCCTCGACCACGTGCTTGTTCGTGAGGATCCAACCGTTGCTGTCGTAGATGACGCCCGACCCGACGCCGGTCTCCGGGATGACGCCGTTGCTGCCGTCGAGGCCCGTGCCGGTGACGGTGATCCGGACGACCGCGGGGCTGACCTTGGCCGCGACGGCGATCGTCGCGGACGACTCGTCGATGGTGACGGGCTGGACCGCGCCGACGTTCGTACCGGCCGCGACCGTCGAGGTCGGGGCGGGCTGATCGAGGGCGCCGGTCGCGTTGAGCGCGGCCACGGTCCCGGCCGAGGCGAGGACCGCCGACAGGAGCGCCGCGGTCACGATGGAGCCGGTGTTCGAGCGGGACTTGACGACCGCCGGGGCGACCGGGGTCGCGGCGGGAGCCGGCTCGTACCAGCGCTCGGGCGTGGCCGGCGTCGGTGTGGGGGCCGCGTACTCGCGGATCCACTCGGGTCGCGTCTCCGGCGACGGCGAGTAGGTCGGCGGGGTGGGGATCTCGTGTCGCTGGGTCGGCTCGCCCGGATCGGTCGGATCGGGGCGATGGGTATCGTCGGTCATGGGTGTTCGGCTTCCCTTGCAGGCTGGGGCCGGTGAGTGGCCCGTGAGGTGATCGACCTCAGGGTGCCGGTTCCGGATTCACCTGCGGGCGGTCGGACGGTGAAGTTTCCGTCATGTTGGGCAACGTGTCCTGACGGGCTCCGGCCGCCGCCGAGGCCACGTCCGCGCGCTCGGCCGCCGGGGTCCCGGCGACCAGTCGCGGATCGCGCGGCAACTCGACGATGAACCGCGAACCCTCGCCGATGCGGCTCTCCACCACGATCGTCCCGCCGTGCATGTCCACGATCGACCGGACGATGGCCAGCCCGAGACCGCTGCCGCTGCCGCGGGCCTCGTTGGCGCGCGAGCCTCGGTAGAACCGCTCGAAGATGTGCGGCAGCTCGGCCGGATCGATGCCAACGCCCGTATCGGTGACCTCGATCCGCCCGCCGATCTCGGTCGGGGCGACGACGACGCCCACCGAGCCGTCACGCCCGGTGAACTTGACGGCGTTGCCGACGAGGTTGCCCACGACCTGGCCGATCCGCTGCGGGTCGTGACGGATGCGGATCGGCGCCTCGGGGAGCTCGAGGTGCAGGTGCACGCCGCGCTTGCGGGCGGCCGCGGTGCTTTGCTCGACCGCGGTCTCGACGGCCGCCCGCAGGTCGTCGGGCCGCAGGTCGAGCAGGACGAGCCCGGAATCGAGCTTGGAGAGCTCCAGGAGGTTCTGGGCCAGCCAGTCGAGGCGTTCGATCTGCTGGCCGCTCGAATTCGAGGAACTCCGTGCGCAGCTCGGGGTCGTCGCCCGCGCGCTCCTTCAGGAGGTCGTTGAACGTCCGCAGGGCGGCCAGCGGCGTCCGCAGCTCGTGTGAGACATCGGCGAGGAAGTCGCGGCTGCGGTCCCGGTCGCGGCGGATGATCTCGACACTCTCCTCGACCCGGTCGGCCATCGAGTTGAACTGGACGGCGAGCTCGACGAGCTCAGAGGACCCTGAGCGCATCTGCGCCGCGGGCACACGCTGGGAGAGGTCGCCTTCCGCGAGCGCGCGCGATGCCTCGGTCAGCTGGCGGAGGGGCGTCGTGAACCGGCGGGCGAGGGCGGCCGACACGAGCACCGCGAGCCCAAGGGCGAACAGCGCGATGACGAGCAGCAGCCCGGTCACGTTCGCGATCGCCGTGGCCCGATACGTGTAGGGGTGCGCGAGGCCGATCTGGAACGCGTATTGCGAGAACGTGTCGCCGCCCGAGTACACCTGGTCCGGGATCGACGAGGTCTCCTGCGTCTGGCCGGCCTTCGGCGCGACGTCGAACGGCATCGTGAACGTGCCGTTGATCGCCGGCACGAAGACGCTGGTCTCACCGGTCTTCACGTATTGCCCGAACTGCACCGTGACGTCGGCCTGCCCGATCGCATCGGCGATGTCCTGCTGGATGGCCGCGTTGTCGAGCGCCGTGACGACGCTCCCGTCGAGCGTGTTGTCCAGCCCGACGACCGGCCGGCGCTGCGCCTGCGTGTCCGCGATCAACTGGACGTAGGTGGCGATCGTGTCCGCGCGGAGCTTGAGCTCGGCCTGCTGCCGGTTCGTGAAGTAGTCGTCGAGCCGGTTGAGGACGAGGGCCGACACGAGGATGAGCGTCAGGGCGATGACCGCGACGAACGCCCCGGTCAGCCGACCCTGGAACGTCCGCGGCATCAGCCGGCGCAAGGGACGGGGAAGCCGCAGGCGCGGGACCCTCGCGGGCTCAGCGCTCGGCGAAGGCGTAGCCGACACCTCGCACCGTCAGGACGAACTCGGGCGTCGCCGGGTCGTCCTCGATCTTGTCGCGCAGATGGCTCACGTGGACGTTGATGGTCTTCTCGTCCTGGTCGAGCGCCTCGTAGTCGCGGAGCAGCTCGAGGAGCTCCGAGCGGGTGTAGACGCGCCCCGGGCGGGACGCGAGGTGCCGGAGGATCTCGAACTCGGTCGGCGTCAGGCTGATCCGGCGTGGGCCGCGCTGGACGCGCCGCCGCTCGAGATCGATGACGAGGTCGTGATGGCGGATGACCCGGCCGCCGACCGCGTCAGCGAGGTCGCCGTACGAGCGCCGCAGCAGCGCCTTGATGCGGCTCATCAACTCGCGCAGCCCGAAGGGCTTCGTCAGGTAGTCGTCGGCACCCAGCTCGAGCCCGATGACCTTGTCGACCTCGTCATCGCGCGCCGTCAGGATGAGCACCGGCATCTTCGCGCCGGCGCCGCGGAGGCGGCGGAGGACCTCGAACCCGTCGATCCCGGGCAGGCGGACGTCGAGGACGACGAGGTCCGGCGCCTGATTGACGGCGAGATCGAGCCCCTCTTCGCCGGAGCGGGCGACGGCGACCTCGTAGCCCTCCTGCTGCAGGGCGTACTGGATCCCGCGCGCGACGGCGTGCTCGTCTTCGACGATGAGGATGGTGGCGGCCACGCGGCGATGCTACACCGAGCGGCCGAAGGAGCACCTGACCTCGCGTTCGTCGGTGCTCGTGGTAAGGTACGGCGCACATCCGGGCGCCTCGCCCCTGCCGACCGGCCGGCGAGCCGCAGCCCGTCCCACCGTCTCGATCCACCATCCAGAGGTCCGCTCCATGTCCACTGCCACTGCCACCGCCCGCCCGACGCTGGCCGCCGAGCACCGCGACGTCACCGGCAAGAAGGTCAGCGCCCTGCGCCACGCCGGCCGCCTGCCTGCGGTCGTCTACGGCCACGGCGAGGACTCGGACAACGTCTCGGTCGACACGCACGATTTCGAGCTGCTCCGCCGCCGAGTCGGGTCCAACGCCCTGGTGGACCTCTCGATCGACGGCAAGAAGGCGCGACCGGTGCTCGTCTCGAGCGTCCAGGTCCACCCGGTCAACCGGCGCCCGCTCCACGTCGACCTGTTCCTCGTGCGCATGACCGAGGAGCTGACCGTCGACGTGTCGCTCGTCGCGGTCGGCGACTCGCCGGCCGTGTCCCTCAACGGCGGCACGCTCCTCCACCCGACCGAGACGGTCAGGGTCAAGGCGCTGCCGGACCAACTGCCGCAGTCGATCGAGTACAGCATCGAATCGCTCGTCGACTTCGAGGGCAGCATCCGCGTGAGCGACCTCGTGATCCCCGAGGGCGTGACGCTGTTGACCGACGGCGATGAGGTCATCGCGAAGGTCCAGGCGCCGCGCGTCGAGGAGGCCCCGATCGCGGTGGCCGCTGCCGAGGGCGAGGCTGCCGAGGGCGAGGCTGCCGAGGGCGAGAGCGCCGGCGCCGCCGATGGCGACAGCGGGGGCGACTCGGAAGGCTGAGCCTCAAGGTCGGCCGTGGGGGCCGGCTCCGGCCGTCGCCCGGCTCGGCGTCGCCCGGCTCGGCGTCGGCCGCGAGTCCGGCCGGCCGTCGCTTCCTGTCGAGTCACAGACAGGCCCCTTTGTGCGGGTCTGGCCCACGTCAGGCCGCGTTCCCGTCTCGGTCAGTCACCCGGTGACTGACGCGGAAGTTTTCGAGGCATCTCGAAGGCGATCCGCCGGTCATCGCCCACGCAGCCCTCGACTCGTGACTGTCCGAGAAGTGGGCCACCGGCCGGCCGCGAGTCAGCCGTTCACGTGTCCACCCGCGCCGCGGCTTCGGCCGAGGTGATGACCGGCACGACCTCGAAATCGACGAGGTCGTTCCATCGGCTGGTCCATTCGTCGATGTGCGCCCGGTCGGGCGCGTCCATGACCTGGTAGCAGCGCGCGAGCGGGAGGTCCACCCAGCTCGCGACATAGGTGACGCCGTCAGGCGCGAGGCGGCCGTGTTCGCGGAACCGGCGGTACACGGGGACGGGGTCCCCATCGCGGTAGTGCTCGATGATCATGAACAGCATCGTCGCGTGCCGGTCAGCGCCGCGCGGACGTGAAGACGATCGGGAACCGCATCGTCAGCGCCTCGGCTGACAGGCCGGCCAGCCGATCCCGCAGGCTCGCGACCAGCCAGTCGCGCTCGTCCGGTTCCAGCTCGTCGAACAGGCTCGTCTCGTCGAACTCGGCGAGGAAGCCGATGTAGCCGTCCACGGAGTAGCGGTGCTCGAGCGTCTCGGCGACCGCGGACGCGTCGTGGAAGCCGGCCCGGCGCAACTCGTCGACCGCGCGCTTCGGCGAGGCGAAGTCGCCCGACGGGCCGTCCGGGCCGCCCGTCTCGATGCCGAGCTCGTCGAGGAGATCGTCGAAGATCCGGTCCGGCTCGAACGACGGACCGCCGGCGAGCCAGGTCACGCCGTCGAACACGCCACCGGGGCGGAGCACCCGATGGATCTCGCGCAGGGCGCGATACCGGTTCGGTACGAGCTGCAGCACGAACGAGGACATCGCGAGATCGAACCTGCCGTCGTCGAATGGCAGTGCATCGGCGAACGCCAGCTCGACCCGGAACCTGGAGCGCTGCGGCGGCGGGCAATCGCCTGATGCTCTCGGTCGCGGCCATCGCGCACATCTCGCCCGAGGCGTCGATCCCGTCGACCTCGATGGTCGGCCAGCGTTCGATGGCCCCGAGGGCGAGCTGCCCGGTCCCGGTGCCGACATCGACGACCCGCGCGGGCGTTCCATCGACATGCGGACCGATCCGGTCGAGGAGCCGCTCGACGGCGGGCGTCAGGACCGGCGCCCACCAGTGGGCATAACCCTCGGCGATCCGGTCGTAGCGCTCGGCCTGCTCGGTCATCTCGGGCGCATGGTGCCACGCGCCCGAGATGCGAGATCGGTCAGCCGCCGGTGGCGGCCGGCGCGGCGGGAGGGGTCGGGGCGATCGGCGGAGCCGGCGGCGTCGGCGCGGCGGGCGGTGCGGCGCGTCGCAGGAGCCCGGTCCGGCGCAGGAACCACGCCACCACAGCACCGAGGACGCCTAGCACGATGAGGATCGGCAGCCACACGATGGCGAACCAGATCCCGGCACTCGCGAGGTTCTGCAGGATGCCGACCATGCTGGCCGCAGCCTCGTCGACGACCGACGCGGGATCCCAGCCCTTCTGGGCCACCTCGACCGCCACGACCGGCACGCCGAACGTGACCGTCAGCGTGGCGAGGTCGGCCTGGTTGGAGATCTGCGCGAGCTGGCCGGCGAGGACCTCGATCTGGCCACGGACGTCGGTCAGCTGCTGCTCGACTTCGAGCACGTCGGAGATCTTGTTCGCCTTGAGCGCGATCGCCTGGAGCGAGGCTTCGCTTGCGCGAAGGTTCTTGATGCGCGCCGTGAGGTCCACGATCTGGCCGGTGACCTCGACGGCCTGCGTCTGCTCGACCACGACCTTGGTGGTCTGTCCGTTCAGACTGCGCAGCGCGGCGAGGGCGTCCTCCCAGCGGTCGACCGGGATGCGATAGGTGATCTCGGCCGTGGGCTGATCGCCCTCGTTCGCGGTGTTCGACGCACCGACGTAGCCGCCCATACCGCGGATGAGCGTGCGGGCCGTCGCCACGGCCTTCGCCACGTCCGTGACCTGCAGCTGCATCGTGCCGGTGCGCACGATGCGGGCATCGTCGACGGCGCCGACGACATCGCCGCCGCCGGAGCCGTCGCTCGGGACGGCCGCGGCTGGGGCCGCACTCGCGGCAGAGCTCGGGTAGGCGGCGGCCGGGGCCTCGGCACCGGCGTACGACTCGTCGCCGACGGCGTTGCCGACCGTCGAGAGGACGGTGGCGCCGCTGGAACTGCACGCGACGATGACCGCGGCCAGGACCGTGAGGAGCACCAGGCCCGTCGGACGACCGACGGATCGGGATCGGAAGGTGGGCATCTCGATGGCCTCCGTTGGCCTTCGCGCCTCGCCGGCGGCCAACGCCGTCAGCGGGCATGCCCCTGACGCCAGCCCATCGGACCCGGTTCCGCCGCCGACACGACGGCCGACACATCGGCCGACCCCGCCCCGTCCGAGACCCGACCGCCGGCGTCGAGCAGCCCGACCGACCGGCCCGCCCGGAGGTTCGTGATGGACCGCCCGTCCCACCCCGACCGCCGACGAGCCCGGCACGTACTCGCGGCCGGCCTCGTCATCGGCGTCCTCGCCGAACGCCTGCTGTACGGCGCGGCGTACGGCGTGAACGTCCCGATCCTGGTCCTCGCCGTCCTCGCCGCCGCCTGGCTGGTCCGCCGGCCGGGTCGACCCTTCGACCCGCTCGACGCATGGCTGCCCGGAAGCGCGGTCGTGCTCTCGTCGCTGGTCGCGCTGCGAGGCGACCCGTTCCTCGTCGCCCTCGACACGATCGCCGCGGTGGCGTGCATGGTCGGCGCGGTCATCGCCATCTCCGGCACGCCCGTCACCCGGCGGTCGGCCACGGCGATCGGGCTGCTCGGCGCGCGGGCGGCGGAGGCCGTCGGGTTCGGGGCACCGCGCGCCGTCGACCGGGCTCGCCCGTTCCGGGTGGAGTCGACGAACGGCCTCCCGGCGGCGGCCCTCCCGGTCGTGCGCGGTCTCGTCATCGGCGTCCCGTTGGCGGTCATCTTCGCGATCCTGTTCGCCTCGGCGGACCCGATCTTCCGGCAGTCCGTCGCGGACCTCCTCGGGTTCCGGATCGACCTCGGCGACCTGCCCGGACGAGCGCTCCTGGTCGCCATGGCGGCGTGGCTGGGCGCCGGCCTGGTGTCGATCGCGGCATTCGGCCTGCATGAGACGACGTTCGCGTCGCTCGGCGCGGCCGCGCGAACGACCACTCTGCCGTCCATCCGATCGGTCGGCCGCGCCGAGGCGCTCGCGATCCTGCGTCTGCATCGACCTCGTCATCGGGTTCTTCGTCGGCCTCCAGGTCGCGTACCTGTTCGGCGGCCTCGACACCCTGGCGGCCATCGGTATGACCTACGCCGACTACGCGCGGCGCGGGTTCTTCGAGCTCCTCGCGGCGGCGGCGCTCGCCGCGGTCGTGGTGGTCGTGCTCGAGGCGACGGTGACCTCGCGGCCCGTCGCCTATCGGGCGGCGCTCCTGGCGCTCGTCGGCCTGACCGCGGTCGTCCTCGCCTCGGCGGCGCAGCGCCTGGCCATCTACCAGGATGCCTACGGATGGACCGAGCTGCGCGCGTATGTGCTCGCGGCGATCCTCACGATGGGCGTGGGGCTCGCGGCGATGGCCGGCATCGTCTGGCTGGACCGGAGCCGTTGGCTCGGGCATGCGTTCGTGGCCATCGGGATCCTGGCGCTGGTCGGGTTGAACCTCGCCGCTCCTGCGGCCATCGTCGCGTCGCGGAACGTCGAGCGGGTCATCGACCCGTCGCTGGTCCCGGCCGACGGGCATCCGGGGGTGGACGCCAGCTACCTCGCCGTGCTCCCCGACGACGCCATCCCGGTCCTGGTCGCCGCCCTGCCGCGGATGCCGGCCGACGACCAGGTGACGCTCCAGCGGATCCTCCGACGGCGCCGCGCGGCCATGGCGGCCGATCCGACGGGCCAGGGCCTCGTCGGCATGGAACCTCGGCCGCGAGCGTGCCCGGGCGGCCCTCGCGACCCTCCCGTGACGGCTGGCCGGCCTACACTCCGGCCATGGCCGACCTGCATCTCCCCTTCCAGCCGCCGCTCGAGCCGATGCTCGCCAAGGCGTCCGACGACCTCCCCAAGGACGACGGCTGGCTCTTCGAGCCCAAGTGGGACGGCTTCCGCGCGCTCGTCTTTCGCGACGGCGACGAGTTGTACACGCAGTCGCGCGACCTGAAGCCGCTGGACCGGTACTTCCCCGAGCTGGCGGCGCCATTGAAGGCCTCGCTGCCGGAGCGATGCGTGCTCGACGGCGAGATCGTCATCGCCAAGGACGGCGGCCTGGCCTTCGAGTCGCTCCTGCTGCGGATCCACCCGGCCGAGTCGCGGGTGCGGATGCTGGCCGAGGAGTCGCCCGCGAGCTTCGTGGCGTGGGACCTGCTCGCGCTCGGCGACGAGGACCTGCGGACGACGCCACAGGGCGAGCGACGGGCAAGGCTCGAGGCGGTCCTCGGCAGCGCGACCCCGCCGATCCATCTCACGCCGGCGACGCTGGACCGCGCGACCGCGGCCGACTGGTTCGACCGCTTCGAAGGCGCCGGGCTGGACGGCGTCGTCGCGAAGCGGCTCGACGGCGCGTACCTGCCAGGGAAGCGGGCGATGCTCAAGATCAAGCACCAGCGCACGGCCGACTGCGTCGTGGCCGGGTTCCGGTGGCACAAGAACGGGCCGGGCACGCACATCGGCTCGCTGCTGCTCGGGCTCTTCGACGACGAGGGCACGCTCCATCACGTCGGCGTGACCTCGTCGTTCACGTGGGACCGGCGCGAGGCCCTGACCGCCGAGCTGGCGCCGCTCCGCGAGGACGCGCTCGCGCAGCACCCGTGGAAGGACTGGGCCGAGTGGGCCGGCTACGGCGACGCCGACGCCTCGGGTCAGCGCCTGCCGGGCGCGACGTCGCGCTGGAACCGCGGCAAGGACCTGTCGTGGGAGCCCCTCCGCGCGGAGCGCGTCGCCGAGGTCGCCTACGACCACCTCCAGGGCGACCGGTTCCGGCACGGGACGACGTTCAAGCGCTGGCGCGCGGACAAGTCGCCCGCCGACTGCCGCTACGACCAGCTGGAGGTCACGACCCCGTTCGAGCTGGCGAAGATCTTCGGGTCGTAAGGCCGGCCGGCGTCAGCGGACGTCCTGCTGGAAGTCGGCCGGGTCGATCGCCGACGCCGGCGTCGCGTAGTCCTCGCCGAAGTACTTCATCGAGAGCGCCTTGAGCGTGCCGTCGGCGAACCGCGCCTTGAGGGTCGCGTTGACGAGGTCGTACAGCGACTTCACGCTGCGGCCCGAGGTCTTGTCGATGGCGCCGGCGGGGATCCCGATGTAGGCGGCTGGCTCGATCCCCCGGAGCGCCAGGCCCTTGTCGTTGGCGGCCTTGCCCGTCGTATCGGCGCTCAGGAACGCGTCGAGCTTGCCGTCGGCGACGTCCTGCATGCCGGACGCCTCGACCGCGTACCCCACGATCGTGGCGCCGTCGACCTGGTAGTCCACCTTGACACCGGGGATCGTCAGGGTCTTCTGGAGATACAGGTCGGCGAAGCAGCCGGTGCAGACGCCGATCCGCTTGCCGTCCAGGTCGCTCATGTGCATCGCCGGCGAGTCCTTCCGGACCCAGAATCGTTCCGGCGACCCCTCGTACGGCTGGGTGAAGTAGAGCCCGGGCATCCGCTCCTGGGTCACCCCGATCGAGGCGAAGGCGATGTCCCACCGGTCGCCCCAGTGGCCGGCGATCATCTCGGCCCAGGTCGGGACCACGTAGCACGGCTCGACACCGATGGCGTCCGCGATCAGGTTGCCGGTGGCCACGTCATAGCCGTCGAGCTCCGCGCGGGTCAGCTGGTTGACCTGACACTTGGTGTCCGCCGCGCGAACGGCCCCGTCCACCTTGAAGGACGACGGGGGATACGCCGGATCCGTCGGCAGGATCAGGGTGCCGCGCGCCTGGATCTGCGCCAGCTTGTCCGTGGCAGGGTCTGCGGAACCGGAGGGAGCGGCGCCGACCGTGCCGCAGCCGGACAGCACGGCACTCACGACGAGGGTCAGGACGAGTCCGGATCGACGGCGAAGGGTCGACATCGGGAACTCCGGGAGTGGGACGGATCGCCCGTCGGTCGACGGCTCGCGCAGTCTAGCGGTCGCCCGTCGTCGGTTTGCGCGGCGCCCGCTCCAGCTGGCCAGCCCGGTCCGGCCACTCGTAGCCGGCCCACGGGTCGTAGTCGACCTCGAGCGGCTCCTGCGGCGGCCGTTCCGCCTCAGGAACGTGGATGAGGTTGACCCGCACCCGGTACCAGAGTGACGACCGCCCGCGCATCCCGTCGACGAGGATGTCGGCCGGCTCGAGGGCCGCGGCAGCGGCCGGGTGCTTCGACCTTCCAGCGTTCGAGCCCCTCCATCGCCTCGGCCTTCTTCGCCGCCCGGGCGATCTCGATGACCGGGATCGAGCTCTTGCGGCGCCCCGTCGGCGTCGGCTTCGACCCGGCCCATTCGGTCGGGAGACCGGCGTTCGGGTCGCCGGCGGCCACGGCCGCGGCGCGCTCGGCCGCAACCTCCGGCGGCGGCCCGCCCGCCTCGCCACGGCCGGGCTCGTACTCGGTCGGCTTCCGGCGCGCCTTCGAGGGCTGGACACGCGGCGGCTCGCCGGCCTGCTTGGCATAGTTCGGTGGCCACGGTGCGTCGCCCTGACCCTCGGCCTCGTGCTGGCGCGACAGCTCGAGGAGGGCATCCAGCGACCCGACCGCCTCGTCGATCCCGGCGCCCGGGTCGCCGATCGCCGCATACCGGGCCGGCACGGTCGCCAGCGTGAACGCCTCCGCCTCGACGGTCGGCACCTCGTCCCAGGAGAGCGGCGTGGAGACGCGCGCGTCCGGCAGCGGCCGGACCGAGTAGGCCGATGCAACCGTGCGGTCCTTCGCGTTCTGGTTGTAGTCGAGGAAGACGCCGTGGCGCTCCTCCTTCCACCACTTGCTCGTGGCGGCATGCGGGACGCGCCGCTCGACGTCGCGGGCGAGCGCGAGCGCCGCCCGCCGGACCTCCGGGTACGTCCAGCGTCGCTCGATGCGGACGTTGATGTGGATCCCGCGCGAGCCCGAGGTCTTCGGCCACCCGACCAGCCCGACGGCATCGAGGGCCTCGCGGCACGCCAGCGCGACCTCGCGGATCTGCGGCCACTCGACGCCCGGGACCGGGTCGAGGTCCACCCGGAGCTCGTCGGGATGGTCCATGTCGTCGGCTCGCACCGGGTGCGGGTTGAGGTCGATGCAGCCGAGGTTGGCCACCCAGGCCAGACCGGCGACCTCGTCGAGGACGATCTCGTCGGCCGTGCGACCCGATGGGAACGTCAGCTCCGCGGTGCGGATCCAGTCCGGTCGGTTGTCCGGGGCCCGCTTCTGGAAGAACGCCTCACCGGCGGCGCCGTCCACGAAGCGCTTGAGCGCCATCGGCCGTCCCGCCACGCCCCGCAGCGCCCCGTCGCCGACCGCGAGGTAGTACTGGACGAGGTCGAGCTTCGTGTAGCCGGTCTCGGGGAAGTAGACCTTCGACGGGTTCGAGATCGACACCTCTCGGTCGCCGATCCTGAGGATCTCCTTCGGGGTCGCCATGCGCCGAACGATACGACGACGGCGCGCCGGCGGGCGCGGGGAGTAGATTCGACTCGGGAGCCATGTCGATTCGACGGCGGCCGTTCGTCGTCCTCTTGACGGCCCGACCGTGGCCGGCGACGCCCGAGGAGGACCCGCGATGCGATACGCCCTGCTGATCTACACCGCCGAGCCGACCGGTCCGGTCCCGGAGGACCTGATCGCGGCCGAGACCGCTGCCTATGCCGCGTTCAGCTCGCACCTCCGGGAGCGCGGCATCTGGCAGGCGGGCGACGCGCTGCTGCCGACCGATACCGCGACGACAGTGCGGGTCGTGGACGGCCGGGTCGTGGCCACGGACGGACCGTTCGCCGAGACGAAGGAAGCGCTCGGCGGTTTCTACGTCGTGGATGCGACCGACCTGGACGATGCCATCGCGCTCGCCGCGCGGATCCCGGGCGCCAGCCACGGCTGCATCGAGGTCCGGCCGATCTGGGAGATCGCGAACATGGGGGTCGCGGACACAACCGAGGCCGTCGCGGCGAACTGAGCCGGTCCGCCGACCCGACGCTTGACTGACGCCGGCGCCACGCGCGACACCGTCGACCGGCTCTTCCGTGAGGAATCCGGGCGGGCGGTGGCGACCCTGATCCGCGTCCTCGGCGACTTCGACCTCGCCGAGGAGGTCGTCCAGGAGGCCTTCGTCACGGCCCTGGAGACGTGGCCGACCCGGGGCATCCCGGACAACCCGGGGGCGTGGATCACGACCACCGCCCGGAATCGGGCGATCGACCGGCTCCGCCGGCAGCGTCGGTTCTCGGAGCGACAGGCGACCATCGCACAGAACGCCGCCTTCGATGCCGAACGCCAGGAGGCGTCCCTCCTGGCCGCGGCGGAGGACGAGATGGGACCCATCCCGGACGACCAGCTTCGACTCATCTTCACGTGCTGCCATCCGGCGCTGCCGCTGGACGGCCGGGTGGCGCTGACCCTCCGGACCCTCGGCGGGCTGACGACGCCCGAGATCGCGCGGGCATTCCTGGTCCCGGAGCCGACCCTCGCGCAGCGGCTCGTCCGCGCCAAGCGGAAGATCCGCGATGCCGGGATCCCCTACCGAGTCCCGCCGGCCGAATTGCTCCCGGAGCGCCTCGATGGCGTGCTCAAGGTCCTGTACCTGATCTTCAACGAGGGGTATGCCGCGTCCTCGGGCGATGCGCTCATCCGCCGCGAGCTCTGCGCGGAGGCCATCCGGCTGACCCGGATCGTCGTCGCGCTGCTCCCCGACGCGCCGGAGGCGACCGGGCTGCTCGCCCTGATGCTCCTCCACGACGCCCGGCGGGACGCCCGGGTCGGGGCGTCCGGCGAGGTCATCCTGCTCGAGGCACAGGACCGCTCGCGGTGGGATCAGGGACGCATCGTCGAGGGACAGGCCCTCGTCGACCTCGCGCTGCGGGCCGGCGCCCCTGGGCCGTACCAGATCCAGGCCGCGATCGCGGCCCTCCACGACGAAGCGGCCGAGCCGGCCGCGACCGACTGGGTCCAGATCGCGACGCTGTACCAGGCGCTGCTGCGGATGTCACCGTCGCCGGTCGTGGAACTCAACTTCGCCGCCGCCGTCGCCATGGCCGACGGCCCGGCCGTGGGCCTGGCGATGATGGACGCGCTGGCCGCCGACGGCGCCCTCGAGGACTACCCGTACTTCCACGCGGCCCGGGCCGACCTGCTGCGGCGGCTCGGCCGCTGGTCCGAGGCGGCGACCGCGTATCGACGGGCGCTGGACATCACGACGAATGCGCCGGAACGGGCGTTCCTGGAGGGTCGCCTGGCCGAGGTCAGCGCGGAGGCGGGGCGGACGCCACCGCATTGATGCGCAGGACCCGCACCCCCTTGGACGCGGCGTCCTCGAGATCCTCGGTCGTGGGCACGACGTAGCGGGCCAGCTCGTCGAGCCCGGTCGCCGGGAGGTAGACGCGACCGAGGTCGCCGGTCAGGACGAGGGCGCCGCGCGCCGCGAGCGTCCGAAGCCAGGGATCGATGCGCGCGGCGACCTCCGCCTCGTACCACAGGTCGCCCACGAGGACGACGTCCCAGCCGTCGTCCGTGCCGGTGGGATCGGCCTCGAGCGCGTCGACGGTCACGCCGTTCGCGGCCGCGTTGACCCGGCAGGCCTCGACGGCGAAGACCTCGATGTCGATCGCCGATACGGAGCGGGCGCCGGCCATCGCCGCGGCGATCGCGACGATCCCGCCGCCGGTCCCGATATCGGCCACGGACCGGCCGCGGACGACCTCAGGATGGTCCAGCACATACCGGGCCAGGGCCTGTCCGCCGGCCCACGGCCACGCCCAGTAGGGCGGTGGAACGGCGGGACGGATGTCGGCGAGGGCGGCCGCCTCCCAGAGCGGCATGGAATCGCCCCCGATCCGCAGGCGGATCTCGGGGACGATGGGCGAGGCGCCCTCGACCGTGTGATCGAGGATGAACGACCGGCGCTCGTCGGGGGTCACGCGCCCAGTGTGGCGGACGCGCGACCCCGTCGGAGGCTGGCGACTACGGCAGGCGGCCGAACCAGAGCGCCGACAGCCCGGCGGCCGCGACGACCATGATCAGCGCCGCGCCGGCGAAGAACACGGTGACTTCCTGGGTCTGCTCGGTGTAACCGACGCGGGACTGCAGGTTGTCGTAGACGGCCTGCAGGTCGGCGGCCGACGGGGCGTCGAACGCGATCGCGTTCGTCGTCTCGGCGATCTTCGCCAGCGTGTCGGTGTCCGGCGGCACCTGGAGCGTCGTGGGCTGCCCGTTGTCGTCGGGGACGGTGACTTCGCCGTTCGGCGTCCCGAGCGCGATCGTGTAGATCGGCACGTTCATGGACGCGGCGCGGTCGGCGGCCTGGAGCGGGTCGGCCGTGCCGGTCGTGCTGGCACCGTCCGAGAGCAGGATCGCCGCCACGAGCGGCTGACCCGACGGCTCGTCGATGGGGGCGCTGCCCGAAGGGGCACCGCTCGGGGCCGGGCTGGCGGGCGCGCCCGACGGGGTCGCCGCACTGCCGGTGGCGCCGGTCGCGGCATCGCCGGCCTGGATCGTCCCGGCGAGGTCGAGGACCTGCATCAGGGCGTCACCCATGGCCGTGCCGGCCTCGGGCTGGAGGCTCTCGATCGCGGCCTTGAGGGTTTCGCGGTCGGTGGTCGGCGGGACCAGCGTGTGGGCCTCGGTCGAGAACGACACGATGCCGACCCGGACCTGTGGCGGGAGGGTGGCGAGGAAGGACTCGGCGGCCGCCTTCGCGGCGGCGAGCCGGGTCGGGGCGACATCCGTGGCCTTCATCGAGCCGGAGACGTCGATGGCGAGGATCACGGACGCGTCCTCGCGCGGGACCGCCATGACCATCGTCGGCCGGGCGAGGGCGAGGGCCAGCGCCGCGACCGCGCCGAGGTAGATCGCGGCCGGGAGGTGGCGGCGCCACGACGGTCGCTTCGGGGCGATGTTCGCGAGGAGGTCGAGGTTCGTGAATCGGACCGCATAGCGCGACCGACGACGCTGGACCAGGAGGTAGAGCCCGGCCAGCACAGGGATCAGCAGCAGGCCGAGGAGAAGGATCGGGGTGAGGAAGGTCATGCGGTACGTCCAGTCGGGTCGAGGCTGCGCGCGAGCGCGTCCAGCCAGCTGCCTTGGGTGGTCAATCGGATGTGGCGGATGCCCAGGCGTCGGAACTCGGCGGCCACGGCGGCCCGCTCGGCCTGGGCGGCCTCGCCGAACGCCGAGCGCAGCCGGCGGTCGCCGGTGTCGACCTTGAGCGTCCGTCCGCTCTCCGGGTCGATGAGGGTGAGCTCACCGACGTCGACGAGGGCGTCCTCGCGCGGGTCGACGACTTCGATGGCGACCACCGCGTGTCGGCCGGCCACCGCGGTCAGCGGAGCGCGCCAGTCGATCGGGCCGCGGAAGTCGGACACGATCGCGACGAGTCCCGCCGTCGTCCGCGAGGTCGCGACCGCGTGGAGGGCTCGAGCCAGCGTCGCGCCGGCCTTGCCCTCTTCGGGCGGCTCGATGGCGAGCGCGCGGAGCAGGTTCAGCATCCCGTTGCGGCCGCCCGCGGGCGGCAGGATCCGCTCGCGCTCGCCGCCGAACGTGATGACGCCGAGACGGTCCGACCGTCGCGAGACGAACCGGCCGATGACGAGCGATGCGCCTTCGGCGACGTCCGCCTTGCGCCGGTCGGCCGTCCCGAAGTGCATCGAGGCGGAGGTGTCGAGCAGGAGCCACGCCGTCAGCTGGCGATCCGGCACGTCCTCGCGGACCTGCGGGACCAGGCTCCGGGCCGTGGCGTTCCAGTCGATGCGCCGGACGTCGTCGCCGGCCTCGTACGGGCGCAGCCGGTCGAGGTCCAGCCCGAGCCCGAGCCCGGACCCGCGGTGGTCGCCGACCATGCGGCCGCCGACCCGCCGGCCGAGCGTGACCTCGAGCCGGCGGACGAGGTCGTCCGCGATCGGACCGGGACCGGGGCGCGCGGGGGTCCGCGGCGCGCCAACGATCCGGGACAGGTCGGTCACGCCGTCGGCTCCACCGCGAACTCGAGGCGCGGGGCCGGGACGAGCGAGACGACCTTGCTGATGACCGCGTCCGGCGTGATCCCGTCGGCCAGCGCCGAGTAGCTCATGACCAGGCGGTGGCGGAGCACGTCCGGGGCCAGCTCGGCCACGTCGGACGCGAGCACGTACCGGCGGCCGCGCAGCATCGCGAGGGCGCGGGCGCCGTGGATGAGGTTGATGGAGCCGCGCGGGCTGGCGCCGTACGACACGTACGACTCGAGTTCCGGTGCGCCCCAGTAGGTGAGCTTGCGAGTGGCTTCGACGAGCGCGACCGCGTACCCGACGAGCCGCGGGTCGACGTAGATGTCGTCGAGACCGGCCTGCAGGGCCTTGAGGCCGTTGGCGTCGAGGACCTCGCGGACCGGCGCGGCCGGGCGGAGCGAGCGGGCGACGACCTGGGCCTCCTCCGCCGCGCTCGGATAGCCGAGCACGATCTTGAGCATGAACCGGTCGACCTGGGCCTCCGGCAGCGGGTAGGTGCCCTCCGCCTCGATGGGGTTCTCGGTCGCGAGCACGATGAACGGCTCGGGGACGGTGAACGTCTCCTTGCCGATGGTCACCTGGTGCTCCTGCATGACCTCGAGGAGCGCGGACTGCACCTTGGCGGGCGCGCGGTTGATCTCGTCGGCGAGCAGGAAGTTGGCGAACACCGGGCCGAGCTCGGTCTCGAACGTGCCCTGGTCCGGGCGGTACATGCGCGTGCCGACCAGGTCGGAGGGCATGAGGTCCGGCGTGAACTGGATCCGGCTGAACGACCCGCCGAGGACGTCGGCCAGGGTCTTGATCGTCAGGGTCTTGGCGAGTCCGGGCACGCCCTCCAGGAGGACGTGGCCGCCGGCGAACAGGCCGACGAGGATGCGCTCGAGCATGGCGTCCTGGCCGACGATGATGCGTCGGACCTCGAAGAGGATCGCCTCACCGATGGCATGCGGATCGGAGGGATCGGGCAGGGAGCGCAGGTCGCGCGGCGACTCGGTCGGGGTGGTCTGGGTCATGGCGGCTCATCTCACGGTGACGGTGGGGTGGGTCGGATGGCGCGGTGTCCATCCCGGTCACCCCACTATCGCGGCCGTTCCTGAAGGCTCGGTGAGAGAGCAGGTTTGGAATCCTGAAATCTTTCGGTGCCGCCCCGCGGCGGCGCGGACAGCCCCCGGACGTCAGGCGAGCAGGGCCTGCACGATCGCGTCCACGTGCGCCTTCTCGGGCACGACGATCATCGTGTTGACCATGCCGAACATGCCGTCCGCGCCCTCGACGTGCGGGAGGATGTGGCAGTGGAAGGCCCACACGCCAAGGGTCTTGGCCTTCACGAGGACGTCGTACCGCTCACCGGGATTGACGCCGAGGGTGTCGGTCGTGAACTCCGCCGACCCAAGCGGCCATCCATCGCGGGCGATGACGCGCATCGGCAGCCCGTGCAGGTGCCACGGGTGCATCATGATCCCCTCGTTCATGAACCGGACGCGCACCGTCTCGCCCTGCGCGGCCAGGACCGGGACGGTCGCCGGGAACGCCGTGGCCGTTGATCGTGAAGCCGCCAAGCTCGTCGTTCGAGATCCAGATGTAGTCGCGGTCGTAGGCGACCGGCTCGGGCTTCGGATCGACGATGAACGCCCCCAGCAGGCCGCGGCCGACCTGGTCGGTGGCGTTGTGGTGCGAGTGGTACATCATCGAGCCGGCGTTGCGCGCCACGAAGTCGTAGGCGTAGGTCTCGCCCGGGACGATCGGCTTCTGGGTCACGAACGGCACGCCGTCCTGGAAGAAGTCGTCGAACTCGACCCCGTGGAAATGGACCGACGTCGTCTCCTTGAGATTGTTCGTGAACACCGCGCGGACCTTGTCGCCCTGGTTGACGCGGATGGTCGGACCGGGCCACTGGCCGTTGTACCCGAGCGCCGCGACCGGCGGCATGATCTCGTCGATCTTCTGCTCGAACTCGTCGACGGTGAGCTTGAAGACCTTGACGTCGCCCTCCATCGTCGGCTTGAGCGGCGTGAGCGCGTCACTGAGGACGAGCTGCGGCACCTGGACGAAGGCCGGCTTCTGACTCAGGGCCGGATAGTCGTCCTCGACCCCGAGGATGTCGGCGAGCTTCGCCACGACCGGCGCGGGATACACGGCCGGCAGGGCCTTGACGAGGTCGCCGAGGTAGCGGCGGACCTTGTCGCGGGCGGCGATGTCGTGCGCGGTCCAGCCCGGAGGCATGTTCGCGATCGGCGATGCGGACGGCGCGGCCGAGGCCGGTGCGACGCTCGGCTCCATCGAGTGGCCCGCGCTGGCGACGGCCGCCGCCGTGGCGCTGGCTGCCGGTGCGGCCGTCGCGCTCGCCGCCGCTGACGCGGCCGGCGCTGCGCCACTGGGCGCGGTGGTCGGGCCATAGGTCCACCCGGCCGTGGCGACGGGCGAGCAGGCCGCGATGCTGGCGGCGACGAGGCCGCCCCCAGCGATCGCCGCGCCGCGGAGGAAACCACGACGCGAGAGGGACGAGTCGACGAGGTCCGGTGTGGGCAGGGGGTCCTGCGTCTGCGTATCCATGGCGCGAATGGTGACGTCCCGGGCAACGCCGCGTGAGGTGACATTCGGCCCGTTCGTGCCGGGCCGAACGGCGTCAGCCGCCCTGCTGGATCAGGGACACGATGACGTCCACGTCGTCGCTCCCCATGACGCCCTGGTACTTGGCGCGCACGGTCCCGCCGCCGTCGACCACGAAGGTCCACGGCATCGAGCGGGCGCCCCACGGGTCGCCGCCGATGCCCCACGCCGGCCGCCACATCCGTGAGCGCCGGGTCCACGATCGAGCCGTCGAGCACCGGCGTGTCCGTGATGACCGAGTAGCGGTAGGGCTCGAGGTGGATGAACCCGACCGTCGGCCACCGGTCGACGAGGTAGCGGGCCATGATGATGGCGCGACCGCAGGCCGGCGAGACGCGGAACTTGGTCGAGTCGATCACGAGCACGAACGGCTGATGCTCGGCGAGCGCGTCGGTCGTGGAGCGTTGCGAGAGTCGCAGATCCGGCGCCGGATCCGTGGTGATGGCCTTGGCCAGGCCGTTCACGTCGGCCAGCGTCGGGGTGTGCGCGGTCGGCGCCGGCGCCCCGATAGCCGCCGATGTGCCGGGGTCCAGCGCGGTGACGTCCACGCTCCCGGTGGCAGTCACACTCGCCAGCGGCGCGGTGACCTGGAGGTGCCAGAGCCCTGGGGTCGGGATCGCCACGTCGGCGACGTACGAGACCTCGGCGACACCGGGCGGCTGGACCGGGGTCGCCTCGACGGGCGCCCCCACAGGATCACCGGCCAGGGACAGCGAGCTGCACGGTCGGTCGCAGCCCCGGGTCGTCGATGCGCGTCCCACCGACCGAGAGCGCGAGGATGACCGGGCTCGGTGGGCCGGACCACACCGAGGTCGAGACGGCCCGCACGTCGAGGGCGGCAGCGGACGGAGTCGGCGGTCGCGGTCGCCGCCGCTGTCGCCGCGGGCGTGACGGCCGGCGTCGCGACGGACGCGACCGCGATCGGGTTCGCGACCACCTCGTGCAGGACCGCCACCATGGCGTCGGCGCCGGTCCCGAACGGGAACGCCGCCCGCAGCGTCCCGGCCGCGTCCACCAGGAACACCGTCGCCGTGTGCGACATGGCATACCCGTCGGCGGTGCCGGTCTCGACGCGGGCGTACCGGACACCCCACGCGTCAGCGGCGGTCCGGACGGTGGCATCGGTGCCCGTCAGCGCCACGAACCCCGCCGGCAGGTACTTCGCGTACTCGCGCAACCACGCGGGGGTGTCGCGGCCAGGGTCGATGCTCGCGAAGACCGCCCTGACGGGCATCCGGGCCGCCTCCATCGCCTCCCCGATCGTGCCGATCGTCGCCGGGCAGACGTCGGGACAGTGCGTGTAGCCGAAGAACACGAAGGTCGGCGAGCCCTGGAGCGAGGCCAGCGTGAAGGGCTGGGCGTCCTGGTCGACCAGCTCGAGCGGCGGCGCCTTCGTCACGCCGGGTGTCAGGAACGCGGAGACGTCGACCGAGTCGCCCGGCGCGGACGCGGAGGCGCCGGCGGCCGGCACGGCACCCGCGGCGCCGTCCCCGGGCGATGGCCCGCCGCGGAGCAGCGCCGAGAGCAGGAAGAGCGCCCCGAGGACCACGGCCAGGACCAGCACGAGCCAGAACCCGCCGTCGAGCACGCGGGTGCTGTCATCGCCGGTGGGCGCCGTCGCCGGTGCCGCCGATCGCGGCGCCATGTCAGGGTTGCTTGACCTGGGCCTTGACGGTCACGGTCCCGGCGGTCTGGAAGACGAGCGCGAGGTCGATCGTGTCACCGGGGGCGAGGTCGGACGTGAGACCCATGATCATGAGATGCCCCGCGCCCGGTTCGAGGGTGACCGTCCCTCCCGCCGGGATCGCGAGCCCGTCCATCGATGCCATGCCGGTCATCCCCGAGGCGTCGGTCATGGTCTGATGGAGTTCGACCGACGCCGCCGACGGGCTGGACGCCGATAGGAGCGTGTCCGCCGAGCTGCCGGTGTTCGTGATCGTCAGGTAGGCCGCGCTTTCGCCGCCCGCGCTCGCCGGGCGCGCCCACGCATCGGCGGTCGACACGGAGGCGGTCGCACGGAGGGTCCGCCGCAGGCCGATGTCGCGACCGCGACGAACAGGATCGTCAGCATGAGCGTCAGATGGGCGGTGCGGCGGGTCATCGGTACCTCGAGCCTCGGTCGACAGGCCTCGAAGCATAGGTGGACATGTCGCGACCGTAGCCGCGGCCCCGCATCGCTCGACAGGTCCGTTCGGCCCACCCGGGACGGGCCAACCCGCCATGTCTGGCGCCGAGGGCTGGGCCGCGAGTGATCTAGGCGTCGGCCTTCCAGCTCGTGTAGCGCGGCGGCCACTCGTCGGCGTCGGCGCGCGACCCGAGGACAGCGGACGCCACGTCGAACTCGAAGAGGCCGAACGTCTCGTCGACCGTGAAGGCCCACGCGCTGGCCACCGATGTCCCGCGTCGCCGGGCTCGAGCCACCTCGTGGGCCCGACCGCGGATCGAGAACTCGCTCGGGGCTGCGGGGTCCTGGTGCGTGTGCATCGCGTACCGGCCGTCCCGTTCGAGGTCGAGGCGCTTCGGGCCGGCCAGGATGAACGCGTACAGCCGCCCGTCGACGATGTCGACGGAGATCGGGTGGATGCGCGGCGGCTCGTCGGCGCGGACCGTCGCCAGGAGCACGTCCCCTGCGCCGGTCCGGTACATGAGCCGACGCCCCTCGGCGGCGAGCTCGGGGGCGCCGGTCTCGAGATCCGTCCAGCTCACTGGCGGAACCCGTCGCGCGAGTCCGTGCCGAAGGCGGTCAACAGCATGTCGAGGTTCACGATAGCCGCGATCACGATCGCGGCAAAGGGGCAAGCCTTCCATGTGCGTGACGGCGAGCCTGCACTGGCGTCTTGCGGCGCGTCCTCGGATGCCGCAACCTAATGCGGCTGCCGCACGCCCCCCGGCCCTCGCCGCACGATCCATCAGGAGGTCCGATGACACCGCGCGTGTCGCCCGGCCGGTTCGGCCGCTTCATGGCGGTCCTGGCGACGGCCATGCTCGTCGTCGCCTGCAGCGGGGCGGGCGGATCGTCCGCCGCCCCGACCGCGGACCCCGTCCAAGGACAAGCTCGCCCAGGTCCTGACCCGCGGGACCCTCGTCGGGTTACGCCGAGCTCGACTATCCGCCGCAATCGATCCGCGTCGAAGGTGCGACCCGGGCCGCCACGACGAAGTGCCTGCCGAACCAGATGACGGCGCAGGAGGTCACCGGCTTCGATGTCGAGACGACCAAGCTGGTGGCGCAGCGGCTCGGCGTCGAGGCGTGCTTCGTGCAGCCGACCTGGACCGAGGTCACGTCCGGCAACTGGAACGACCGGCTCGACATCGTCTACGGCTCCGGGGCGATCAACGCGACGCGGATGGAGCACCTGTGGATGACGCAGCCGTACTACTACGTCCCGCAGCAATTCCTCGTCGGGGCGGACTCGGCTTTCACGCAGCTGTCCGACCTCGATGGCAAGAAGATCGGCACGTGCACCAGCTGCACCGTCGAGTCGTACCTGAAAGGCACGCTCAAGATCCCGGGCGTGGACCTGATCCAGAAGGTCAAGGACCCCCAGCTCGTCGGCTTCGAGACCGAGGCGCCCGGGATCGACGCGCTGGCCGCGGGCACGATCGATGCGTTCCTCACCGCCGAGCCGGTGGGTCTCGAGGCCGTCAAGGAGGGCAAGCCGCTGCGGCTGCTCGACGAGCCGGCGTTCTCGATGTATCCGACCGGCTTCGTCGACAAGGGCTCCGGGCTCAGTGACACGGCATTCGCCGCGAAGGTCGACGAGATCATCCGCGCCGCGCACGCGGATGGCACGCTCAAGGCGATGTCGATGCAGTGGTTCGGCTCCGACTACACGACGCCGGCGTCGACGTTCGACCTGGCCAAGCTCCAGCAGCAGATCCCATGAGGCGCCCCATGAGGCCGTTCCGCGTCGCCGCCCTCGGATTCGTCATCCTGCTTGCCGTGGCGGCGTGCAACGGTGCCGCCGCCTCGCCATCGGCGTCCGCCGCGGACCCGACCAAGGACAAGCTCGCCCAGGTCCTCGCGCGCGGCACGCTCGTGCTCTCGACCGACCCGGACTACGCCCCGCAGTCGTTCGCGGTCAAGGGCGCCACACGCCTCGCGAACACCAAGTGCGCGCCCAATCAGATGACCGCGCCGGAAGTCTCCGGGTACGACGTGGAGACCGGGAAGCTCGTCGCGGCGGCGCTGGGCGTGGAGCCGTGCTTCGTGGCGGCCCCGTGGGAGCAGATCATCGCGGGCGACTGGGGCGATCGGTGGGACGTGGCGTGGGGCTCCGGCGCGCTCACCGCCGACCGGATGAAGAGCCTCTATGTCACGCAGCCCTACTACTCGACGCCGGCGAACTACTTCGTCCGCGCGGACTCGCCGTACCAGAAGCCCGCGGACCTCTCGGGCAAGCAGATCGGCGCGTGCGCGGGCTGCACCCACGAGCAGTACCTGCGCAAGACACTCACGCTGCCCGGCGAGACGCTCCAGTACCCGGTGACTGATCCGAAGATCGTCACGTACGCCTCTGAGGTGCCGGGGTTCCAGGCGCTCGAGGCCGGGACCATCGACGCCTTCCTCAGCAGCCAGCCTGTCGGCGCCGCCGCGATCGCGTCCGGGGCCAAGCTTCGGATGCTGGACGAGGCCGCGTTCTACACGCAGAAGACCGGCTATGCGGACCGCGGACTGACCCTCGATCCGGTCGCGTTCCTGACCCGCGTGGACCAGGCGATCGCCGACCTTCACGCCCAGGGCAAGCTCAAGGCGCTCTCCGAGCAGTACTTCGGCACGGACTTCGCGACGGCGGCATCGACGTTCGACCTGGCCTCGATCGACCAGCAGGTCCCGTAGGCCGGATGGGCGTCGCCCGATGAGCCGCGGGATCGTCTGGCCCTGGCGACGCAGCCTGCGGGCTCGGCTCATCGCGTACTTCCTGCTGCTCTCGACGGTCACCGTCCTGATCGTCGGCGGCGTCGTGTTCTTCCGCGCGACCGACGACCTCACGAACGGCATCTACGACCGCCTCGACGCGGTCGCCGCGGTCAAGGCGGATGCGCTCGACCGCTGGATCGACGAGCAGACGCGCAACGTGGTCTACGTCGGCGCGATCCCGGGTTTCGGCGACGACGCCCGGACGTTCCTCGACCCGACGGCGGCCGCCGGCGCCAGCAGCGAGGCGGCCACGCGGCTACGTAACGACCTCGCGACGATCGTCTCCAAGACCGCCGACGCCGAGGAGATCTACATCCTCGACCTCGACGGCAAGGTGCGGCTGTCGACCCTCGCGGAGCACGAAGGCGCGGCGCAGGGGAGCGAGCCGTTCTTCTCTGACGGCTCCTCGCATACGACGGTCCAGAACGTGTACACCTCGAGCCTGACCGGACGGCCCACGATCACCGTCGCGACCCCGCTGTTCGATCAGGACGGCGGCGGCCAGCGGGTGGCCGTCCTCGCGGCGAACCTGAGCCTCCAGCGGCTCGACCGGATCGTGCAGGAGCGGACCGGTCTTGGCGACACCGGCCGCACCTACCTCGTCGGCCCGGACCGGCGGCTCATCCAGGGGACGGCGCCCAGCGACTCCTCGATCAGCGCGGTCGACTCGCCGGCGATCCGCGCGGTGCTCGACCAGCACGATGGCCAGGGCCTCTACGCCGACGACCGCGGGACGCCCGTCGTCGGGGTGTACCTCTGGCTGCGCGACCGCGGCGCCGGACTGCTCGCCGAGATCAGCCAGGACGAGGCGTTCGCGTCGGCGCGTCAGCTGGCGATCACGATCGCCCTGGTCGGGCTCGTCTCGACCTTGCTGCTCGTCGTGGGGATCCTGCTCATCGCCCGACTCGTGACCCGCCCGATCCTCTCGCTGGCGGCCACGGCCGAGCAGGTCACCGCGGGCGACCTCGACGCCGTGTCGGGGATCCACTCGGAGGACGAGGTCGGCACCCTTGCGGTGGCGTTCGACGGCATGACCGCGCAGTTGCGCGAGAACGTCGAGACCCTGGAGCGGCGGGTCACCGAGCGGACGGCCGAGTTGAACCGGCAGCGCTCGTACTACGCGTCGCTCGTCGAGGTCAGCCCCGTCGCGGTCGTGACGATGGACCAGACCGAGCGCGTGTCCGCGTGGAACCCGGCGGCGACGACGCTGTTCGGCTACGAGCCGGACGAGGCCATCGGGCACCCGATCGAGGACCTGATCCTGCGCTCCGACGAGTTGCGCGCGGAAGGCCACGACCTCGCCGCCGAGGCCGCCCGGGGCGGCCGTGTCCATCGTCTCGCCCAGCGCATGCGCAAGGACGGCTCGCTTGTCGACGTCGAAGTCCTGATGGTCCCGCTCGTGGTCGAGGACGAGCATCTCGGCTACTACGCGATCTACCACGACATCACCGAGCTGCAGGCGGCACGGCGCGACGCCGATTCGGCGAACCAGGCCAAGAGCGCCTTCCTGGCGGCGATGAGCCACGAGATCCGGACGCCGATGAACGCGGTCATCGGCATGAGCGGCCTGCTGATCGACACGCCGCTCGACGCGGAGCAGCGCGACTACGCCGTGACCATCCAGACGTCGGGTGAGGCGCTGCTCACGATCATCAACGACATCCTGGACTTCTCGAAGATCGAGGCCGGTCGCATCGAGCTCGACGCCCAGCCGTTCCGCCTGGCCGACACCATCGAGGGCGCGCTCGACGTCATGGGGCCGATCGCCGCGAGCAAGGGCATCGAGTTGGCGTATGCGCTCGACGCGGAACTCCCAGCGGTGCTGGTCGGCGACGCCGGGCGGCTGCGCCAGATCGTGCTCAACCTGCTCTCGAACGCGGTGAAGTTCACCGAGGCCGGCGAGGTCGTCGTGTCGGTCTCGGGCGCCCGGGTCGACGCGGGCGAACCCATCGCTGTCGCCGGTCGCTGGGAGGTGCATGTCGACGTCCGGGACACGGGGATGGGGATCCCGCCCGACCGGATCGGCGGCCTCTTCCAGTCGTTCAGCCAGGCGGACGCGTCGATCTCCCGACGCTTCGGCGGCACGGGGCTGGGCCTGGCGATCAGCCGTCGGCTCGCCGAGCTCATGGACGGCTCCCTCACGGCCGAGAGCCGCGGTGTCGCCGGCGAGGGCAGCACGTTCTCGCTCGTCATCCGGTTGCCCGCGGGCGAGACGGCCCAGGGCGAGACCGCGACGGACGGCGCGAGCTCGGCCGGCGGCGTCGTGGACCTGGCCGGCCGGCGCGTGCTCGTGGTGGACGACAACGCGACGAACCTGCGGATCGTGGCGACCCAGCTCGAACGGCTCGGCTGCGCGGTCACTGCCACGACGGAGCCGCTGGAGGCACGAGAGCTCGCGACCGTCGAACCGGCGGACTTCGCGGCCGTGGTGAGCGACCTGCGGATGCCGGGGCTCGACGGGATGGCGACTGGCCGCGGCCATCCGGGCGGCCGGGCTGGCCTCGCCGCCGGTGGTGATCGTCCTGTCCTCGGCCGGGCACCGCGACCGCGACACCGACGCCGTCGCGGCCTTCCTCACGAAGCCGGTGAAGCCCGCCGCCCTCCGCCAGGCGCTCGTCGCGGCGCTATCCGGGACACCGACCCCGGCGGTGACGCGCCCGGCGGACCGGCCGTCGATCGATGCCGAGACGGCCGCCCGGCACCCGCTCCGGATCCTGCTCGCCGAGGACAACGCCGTGAACCAGAAGCTGGCCCTGCGGCTGCTCGAGCGGATGGGCTACACGGCGCAGGTCGCGGAGAACGGCCTCGAGGTCCTCGACGCCCTCGAGACCGACGCGTTCGACGTCATCCTCATGGACGTCCAGATGCCCGAGCTCGATGGCCTGGAGGCGACGCGGCGGATCCGGGCGCGGTGGCCGGACCTGGCCGTGCGCATCGTCGCGATGACGGCGAACGCGATGGAGGGCGACCGGGAGGCGTGCCTCCAGGCGGGGATGGACGACTACGTCTCCAAGCCGATCCGCCCGGACGAGCTGGCGACGGCGCTCGCGGCCGTCACGACCTCGGCCTGAACCGCGCCTCTCAGCCCGAGGCGGGCCCCGCCGGCGGGGCGCCGAGCGTCCAGGTCGAGCCCTCGGCACCATCGCGGACCTCCACGCCGGCCTCGATGAGCCGGTCGCGGATGAGGTCGGCGGTGGTCCAGTCGCGGGCGTCACGCGCCCGGCCTCGAAGGACGAGCAGCGTGTCCACGAACGGCTCGACCGCCGCCTGCGGGTCCGCGCCACCGGCCGCGGCGGTCTCGCCGAGACGCGCGATGAGCGCCCGGAACGTGGAGCGGGCGTTGTCGAGATCCGGGCTGTCCTCGCCGGAACGGATCCGGCCCTCGATCGCCGTGTCGAGGTCGAGCAGCGCCGCGACGGCGACGCTGGTGTCGCGATGGTCCAGCGCGGCCACGAAGGTGCCTTCGAGCTCGGCCATCTCGTCGCGGAGCGGCTCGGCCGTGCGGACCGGCTGACCGGTCGCGCGGGTCCGGACGGCCCTGGCGGTCGCGCCCGGGCTCCCAGCCGATGTCGACGGTCTCACCGGCGGCCAGGTCCCGCGGCGACATCGGCGATCGCGTCGAAGGCCACCTCGCTCCCGGCCGGGAAGACCGTGCCGCGGCCGGTCGACCCGGATCGTCACGCCGCCCAGGCCGGAGACCGCGGCCGTCCGCCGATCGAGGTCGAGGACGAGCGCCGTGTGGCTGTCGACGCCGAGCACGAACGTCCCCGGGGCAAGCTGCTCCTCGAGCGCGCGCAATCGGCGCTCGCCCATGTAGCAGAAGCGGGTGTCGTGGTTCCCGCCCTCGGCGTTGTCGTAGTGCGGGACGACGGCCGCCTGCCAGCCCGGTGACGGGGCCGAGCAGGTCAAGACCGGGGAGCCAGCGCGGGTCCTCGCCGACCTTGTAGATCTCGTAGACGGGGATCGTCACGGTCCCGAGGGTCAGGGCGGCCGCGCTGGCCATCGTCAGCACACCGCCGTCGCGGAGGCCGTCGGCCAGCGCGGACGGGATCGGGCCGTCCTCCCAGTGGCGCAGCGCGTAGCTCGGGCTGCCCGGGCCCGCCATCAGATAGCGAGCCTCGCGGATCCGCGAGACGGCGGTCGCCGCCGCCAGCGCATCGACGTCCCGCGATCGGTACGACGCGACGCCGACCGCACGGCCGACGCTCTCCTCGAAGAATCGGATCGTCCGCGCGCTCAGCTCGTCGGCGTTCTCCTGGAACCCGTACGGCGTGTCGAGGATCGCCGCGGACACGGCGCCCGCATCGAACCGATCGAAGAGCGCCCGGTGCACCTTCGCCATGGTCGGGGCCGTCTCACCGGAGCCCATGATGGCGAGGACTCGGGGCGTCGTCATCCGACGAACCCGTCGGTCGTCATCTCGTGCATCACGCTGGAGAGTTCGTCCGGGTGCTGGGCGTGGATGTCGTGGTCGCCGACGAACCATCGCACCCGGGCCCTGGGCAGGGCGGCTTGCGCCGTCTCGACCACGCCACGGACCCGGGCGTTCCACGCCGGGTCTCGCTGCTCCGCGGGGGCCAGCTGCACCGGCACCGTGACGTCCCGATAACGCTCGCGTCGGGTGGTGGTCCCACAGGCCACGGAGGACCGTGATGTGATGGTCGAACGTGAGCCACGGCGCGATCGTCCCGTCGGGCCGGACCTCGAAGTTCGCGAGCGTGCCGCGGATCCCGGTCTCCGGCCAATCGGGATGGCCCGAGCGGATGTAGCCCTCGACCTCGGTGAGCGGTCGACCCACGAGCCGAGGCGGCGCGAGGGCCATCGCGGCACGCGTCCCAGTCCGGGAACTGGTCGCGCAACTCGATCCAGCCGCCGTCGACGAGGACGAGGCCGCGTGTCGCGTCCGGGTGGCGCGCCGCCAGCTCGAGGACGACGTTGCCACCCCACGACTGGCCCGCGGCGATCGGCCGGTCGAGCCCGAGGATGGCGATCAGCGCGGCCAGGTCGTCGGCGACGGTCGGCACGTCGTAGGGCCCGTCCGGCTTGGACGACCGGCCGTGCCCGCGGAGGTCCACGGTGTAGGCGGCGTGCCCGAGCTCGACGAGGTCGGCCGCGACGCCGTCCCAGAGGCGCGCGTTCGAGGCGAGCCCGTGGACCAGCAGGAACGGTGGGCCGGTGGCCGCCTCGGCCGCGGGCTCCCAGGCATCGACGGCCAGCTCGACCCCGTCCGCCACCTCGATCCGTCGTGTCCGCATCGTCCGATGGTAGCCACCGCGGCCAGAGGCGGATCGGGGACGGTCACGCGGTATCGTGGTCGTATGCCTCGGCTGACCTACGTGGCCACGATCGACCATCCGGCCGACTCGGTCTTCGCCTTCGTGTCGGACGCGGAGAACAATCCGAAGTGGCACGCGCATGTCCGCGAGACCCACTGGCTGGATGACCGGGATACCGGTCTCGGTCGCCGCGGCAAGCAGGTCGGTCATCTGTGGGGCCGCGACTGGACCTTCGTCGCGGAGATCGTCGAGTGGGAGCCGCCCCATCTCGTGACCTTCCAGGTCATCGAGGGCACGAAGGTCCGGACATCGATCCGCGTCGATCCGGAGGGGGCCGGCACGCGACTCTCGCTGACCGTCACGACGCCGCCCGACCTCGGCCCACTCGATGGGTTCGTCAGCCGCGTCATGCAGCGACTCACGGCGTCGCGGGAATCCGGGGATATCGTCCGGCTGCGGGCCGCGCTCGCCGCCGAAGACCGTCAGATCTGACCGGACCGGGCCGGATCGGGTCGCTGACCCGATACGTCGGCTGCTCTTCTTGAGTCATCGGCGGCGGCGTCCCTACAAGCGGAACTCGGTCTCCTTGACGAGCCGTCCGGCTCGGTCAAAGGTCCGCCAGATCCCCGTCTGCCGGCCGCGATCGAATCGCCCGGTCCGCATCAACGACCCGTCGAGGCGGTACCACGACCAGTCGCCATGCATCTCGCCGGCAAGCCTCGTCCCCTGCATCTTCAGCGTGCCATCGGCGTAGTGCACGACCTCCGGCACGACATCGCCTGACGTCGTCATGCCCGAAAGTATGATCCGGGTATCACGCGCGGCGACGCAGCCCAGGACCGCCGCTCAGGGCTCGATCGCGAACGCCACGCGCGCCAGCCGGTCCGGGCCGTCGTCGAGCAGGTAGGCGGCCTCGTAGGCCCCCGGTGGGAGGGGCCACCGTCCGCCGACGGATGACTGATCGACGATGGCGGCCTCGCCGTCCAGCCGGACCGCGCCCTCGGCCCGCGCGCCGGTGTGCCGCCAGATGAGGTGCGCGTCGCGTGGATCCGTGACAGGCGCGGCGAAGACCGCGATCCAGTCCCATCGGAATCCCGGGCCGCCGCGCCCAACGCACCTCGATCGGCTCGCCGACCCGATACGTCGGCCGGCTGGTCTCGAGCCGGACCGGTCCGATCGCGTCGCGACGCCCCGGCTGGACCGCCGCGACGCGGCTCCCCGGTGGCTGCGCCATCGGCAGCGGCACGACCTCCACGGTCGCGACGACCGCCCGGTGGTCCGACGGCCACGGGTCGACGCTGATCGCCACATCGGCTCGGCCCGCCTCGCCGACGATCCGGCAGTCGAGCACGCGCGCCGGCCCCGCCACGTAGACCATGTCGATCCGGTCGTCGGGCGTGTCCGGGCCCGGCTCGTAGCCGCCGGTCGGCGGCCGTTCGGCCCACCACGTCAGACCGGGCTCGGCGAGCGGATCCGGGTGGACCTCCCGCCACGTGTCGCGGAACCCGGCCGCCTCGATCGGCCCGACTCACCGGCCACGGCACGGCCGCGCGGACGTGCCGCCGGAGCCCGACCGTCGCGCTCGTCCAGTCGAGGTGCGATGGCGCGTTGAAGTCGCCAGCCAGGAACACCGGGATGCCCGCCTCGATGAGCGCACGGGACGCCGCCAACGGCCGCTCCAGCCGAGGGAGCCGGATCCGCCGCTCCAGCTCGATGACCTCGGCGACCGAAGCCTCCCGAAGCATCGCCTCGGGACCGTACGGCTCGGCCGGCGGATGGACGCTCATCACCGCCACGACGCGGCCCGGCCGGACCTCCACGAACTGGTACGGCGCGTCGGCCTCCGGCGGGTCCACGATCGGGTGCGGCGAGATGACCTGCGTCCGGTGGGACGCGAACCCCCAGCCGAGCGAGGCGGCGATCCGGTCCGCGTTGCCCATCGCCTCCTGGAGGGCGACGATGTCCGGCTCCGCCCGCCGGATGGCCTCGACCACCTTGGCGAGGTCCACGCCGGCCCCGCCTTCCTCGATGTTGAAGACCATCACGCGGATGGTCGCGGGTTCGTTGGGGTCGTCCACGTGGCGAGTCTACGCACGGCCGAGCGGACCGCCCGACCCCGGCAGTCCCGCCCCGCGCATCGACCGGGAACGCATCGGCGCGGGGTGTGGCACAGTGCGCGCTCATGGCGAACTTGCTCGCACGCCCCCTTCGCCTCGCGGCCGCGGCCATCCTGGCGGTCGCTGCGGTCCTGCCATCGGCAGGGTCGACCGCTGCGGCGGACCCGCTGATCCTCCGGGCCGGGACCGTCCAGGACCTCGACTCGATGAACCCGTGGAACACGGCCCTCGAGACCGGGTTCGAGGTGTTCACGCTCAACTACGAGCTGCTCGTCGGGTTCGGGTCGGACCTCGAGCCGGTCCCCGGCTACGCGGAGTCGTGGTCGCGGGTCGACAACGGCGACGGCACGTACACGTGGACCTTCAAGATCCCCGAGGGCAAGCTGTGGTCCGACGGCCAGCCGGCCACGGCCGAGGATGCCCGCTGGACCCTCCAGTTCGTGCTCGACGCGGTCAACGGCGGCAACAGCGTGGGCCTGGGCTACCTCGACCCCGACCTCTCGAACGCGGGCATCACCAAGGTGGAGGCCCCCGACGCCACGACGCTCGTCGTGACCAACACGGACCCGTCGCAGCGGATCCTCCAGATGTACATCCCGATCCTGCCCAAGCACATCTGGAAGGACCAGACCCTCGACTCGATCAACACGTTCGGCAACGACGCGCCGGTCGTCGGCAGCGGCCCGTACCAGGCGGTGGAGTGGCAGACCGGCGAGTTCGTGCGGTTCGTGCGGAACCCGAACTTCATCGGCCAGAAGGGTGCGCCCGACGAGGTCGTGATGCAGTTCTTCAAGGCGACGGACACGATGGTCCAGGCCCTTCGGAGCGGCGACCTCGACTACGCCCAGGGCGTCAATGCCGACCAGTTCGAAAGCCTCAAGGGCCAGCCCGACATCGCCACGGTCAACGGCACGACCAACGGCTGGACGATGCTCGACTTCAACACGTACGGCAAGGACATCAAGGGCGGCGGGGCATCGACGAAGGCGCTCCGCGACCCGGCCTTCCGTGACGCCCTCGGCTACGCGATCGACAAGGACCTGCTCGTCGAGCGCGTGCTGGGCGGGCACGGCACCGTCGGTTCGACCCAGGTGCCGCCCTTCCAGGCGCGGTGGCATGTCGACCCCGACAAGCCGCGGACGTTCGACATCGAGCTCGCCAAGCAGAAGCTGACCGACGCGGGGTACGTCCTCGATGGGTCCGGCCAGCGGCTGGACAAGGAGGGCAAGGTGCTCAACCTCCGGCTCTTCCTGCCGACCGACTCGCCCCTGTACCCGAAATCCGCGGCCTTCATCAAGGACTGGTTCGCCCAGCTCGGCATCAAGGTGACCACGTCCGTCTACGACGCCGCGACGCTCACCGAGAAGGAGCTGCCGCCCGAGGCCGGCAAGGGGTACACCGCCGACTGGGACATGATCATCTGGGGCTGGACCGGCTACGCGGACCCGAACCCGCTCATCCAGATCTTCACGACCGATGCGATCGGGAACACCAGCGACAGCTTCTACTCGAACCCGACGTACGACCAGCTCTTCATCGACCAGAACAAGGCCACGAGCGACGACCAGCGCCACGCGCTGATGGCGCAGATGCAGAACCTCTTCTACGACGACGCGCCGTACCACATCCTCTACTACGAGGACACGCTCGCGGCCTATCGGACCGACAAGTTCGGCGGCTGGAAGAACCAGCCGGCGAACGGGGTGCCGCTCTTCGGCTACGGCTCGCTGGACTACACGCTCCTGACGCCGGCCGCAGCGGCGACGCCGGCACCTTCGGCGACAGCCGGCGGAGCCGTGGCCTCGCCGACCGGGTCGGCGGCGCCGGGCGCCTCGTCGGCGCCGGTCGCCTCGCCGGCACCGGGTTCGACCGCTTCGTCCGATGGCGGGAGCGTGCTGCCGGTCGTGCTGATCGGTGGCGTCGTGGTCGTCGTGCTCGGTGCGCTCGTCCTCCGACGACGCCGCCCCCAGCCTGAGGACGCTGACGACGATTGACGTGAGCCGCCGACACGATCAGGCGGCCGAACCGGGTCTCGTCCGGTGAACGCGAAGCGCAGCGCCTCGATCCGCCGCCTCCTCGCCGACCTTCGACAGCCCGATACCCGCGGCGACGCGGTCCGTCGCGTGCGCCGCCGGAGCGCCAGGATGATCGGCGGGCCGGGTGCGACGGCCGCCGGGGACCAGAGCCCGACGCGCATCCCCCGAGGCGGTGCGGCAGGCCCGTCGCGACGCCGCGTTGGCGACCTTCGCCGACGCGATCGCCCGTGGCGAGCCATTGGAGCGCGCCGTGCCGACGACGGTGTCGGCCATGGTCGACACCGGAGACTGGACCGTCGCGAACTCGGCCTGGGCGCTCGCCGAAGGCGTCGGCCGCTGGGCGGACGGTGCGACCGCGTCGGCCCTCGGGCACGGCGTGCTCCTCCATCGACGCCGCCAGTTCGATCGCGCCTGGACGGTGCTGTCCGCCCTTGACGACGCGACGCTGACGACCCACGTCCCGGTCGAGGCCGTCGACGCCGCCCTCGCGGCCGGGACGCCCGAGGCGCGGCGGCGGGCGCTCACGATCGGCTCCGCGACGGCGGAGATGACCGCCGAGACCCTCGTCGACCTGGCCGGTCGGTTCCTCGCGGCCGGGGAGCGCGAGCACGCGGCGACGCTCATGACCGACCTGCGTGGCCGCCCCGACGCCGATCTCGACGAGCCGCGGCGCCACTCGCGCTCGCTCATCGAGCGCTGGCTCGCGAACGCGCCGAGTGCGACGTCCCGACGGGTCGATCCCCGTCGCCGTCATGGACTACCGCACGCCGGATCCGGCGCGCACGTCCGGCACGACGGGCGAGTACATCGAGTCGTTGTCGGTCCTCGCCGACCTCGCCCGCCGGACCGGCCTCCGGTTCACGGGTGACGATGGACTCGGCCCGTTCGCGACCGAGCTCCAGGGGCGCGTGCGCCCCGACCTGCGGTCACCGGGGCCGGCGGCGGCGGTCCACCTCGTCGGGGTCGACCGCGATTTCAGCAGCGCGACGCGACGTTCCCGAGGGGACGTGGCTGGTGGCTGCGGGGTCGCACATGTCCTCGCTGTTCCAGCAGCGCATCGACTTCCCGTACCACCCGAACATCCGGCCCGTCTTCATCTCCTTCCACGTGGATCGGCTGGAGATGCTCAGCGAGGCGGCGCTGGCGTACCTGCGGCAGTACGGGCCGGTCGGCTGCCGGGACTGGAACACCGTGTTCCTGCTCCTGAGCGCCGGGGTCGAGGCGTTCTTCAGCGGCTGCGTCACGACCACGGTGGACGCCATCTTCCCGGCCCGCTCGAGCGTCCGACGCGACACGGGGGTCGTCGGGTTGATCGACCTGCCCCGTCCGCCGGCCGGCATCGGGACCGGCAAGACGCGCGATCTACCATCACGAGGACGAGACGGATCTCGGCGTGCCGCTGGTCGACGGCCTCCGAGGGGCGAGCGAGCGGCTCGCGACGTACGAGCGGGACCTGGACCGCGCGGTCACGGGGCGGCTTGATGTCGTATCTGCCCCTCACCGCGCTGGGGATCCCGGTCGACTTCCAGCCGTCGAGCCCGGGCGACGCGTCGTACGCCGGCCTGACCGGCCTGCAGCCCCGGCGACGCGAGGCTCGAGGCGATGCGGTCTCGGCATCCGGGATCTGATCGGCACCGTCTTCGAGCCGGTGCTGGCCGGCGCGCCGGAGGCGGAGGTCTACGCGGCGTGGCGGGACCGCACGCGGGAGCCTGGTCGTCGAGGCGCGAGCCAGGTTCGAGGCCCCGATCGTCGAGGAGCCGACGACCATCGACGTCGCGGCTGCCATCGCGCCGAGCCTGGCCGGCCGTCGCCGCTCCGGGCCGCACGACCAGGTGGATGGCCGACTCGGTGACGGACATCGTGCTGGCGTTCGACCAGAACCTGCTGTGGCCGGCCGCGGTCCTCGTCGAGTCGTTGCTGGCCAACGCGTCGGGCGCGATCCGCCTGTGGGTCCTCGGGCGAGGACTGCCCGATGCGTACCAGACGTGGCTGGGCGAGGCGTTCCCCGCCCTGCCGATCACCTTCCTCCCGTGCGACAAGATCACGTACGGACCGTCCGGTCGCCCGCGCCGGATCCCGCTCCGCATCACGATCTCCACGATGGATCGCCTGCTGCTGCCGGCGATGCTCGATGACGTCGACCGCGTGACGTACCTCGACGTCGACACGCTGATGCTCGATGACGTGTGCCGCCTCGCGGCCGTCGACCTCGAGGGCCGACCGATCGCCGCCCGTGATTCGACCGTCACGGAGACCAGCGAGTGGCGTCGGGCAGGGCGCCATCTCGCGGAAGCCGAGGCCACGGACCTCCGGCGGGGCATGCTCCTCCGCCACGGTCACGGGTCCGCCGCCCTCAATGCCGGCGTCCTGGTCATGGACCTCGAGCGGATGCGGCGCGACGACTTCACCGCGACCGCGCTGGCGCGGATCGAGCAGTACGGCCTCAACGACCAGGACAGCATGCTGGCCTACGTCGGGCCGGACCGCCACGTCCTCGACCCGCGCTGGAACGCGCTGCCGTTCCTCGAGGACGTCCGCGACCCGAGCCTCATCCACTGGGCGAGCCTCGGCAAGCCGTGGGAGCCCGAGTCGACGTACGGACAGGACCGCTGGCGGACCTACGCGGATCGGCTCCGCGACCGAGCCGGGGTGCCGCCGGCCTAGCCGGGACCGGCCTTGGCCGCCGGGGCGCCCGCGATGTCGGCGTAGGCCGAGATGTCCCAGCGGTGGCTGAAGTACGGGTCGGGCACGCGCCAGCCCGCACCGTAGAGGCGCTCGAGGTAGACCTCGGGCTGGGCGGGGATCGCGCACGGGACACCGAGCAGGTCCGCCGAGGTCGGCGGGAAGACGATGTCCCGCGTCAGCGCCCCGCGAGCGCCTGGATACCACGCGATCGCCTCGCCCTCGAAGATGCCGACGAACACGTCGACGCGCTTGCGGCCGGGCCGACGGACGTGTCGATGGGCCGCGAACGCACCCGTGACGTCGTAGCCGAGTGGGCGCAGGTGGTCCTCCACCAGGCGGAGGGCGTCGGTCAGCGTCGGCGCCGCCGTCGGCTCGAAGCCGATGATGATGTCCAGGTCGTCGTCGTGCGGGATGAGCGCCTTGTCGCGCACCACCGAGAGCACGGACCCGAACCCGAGGCAGACATCGGGCGGTGAGGGAGCGGAGGGACTCGACGACGTCCGCGCTGTCGCGCACGTAGTCCTCCCGTTCGGCCGCGCTCCACGACCGGAAGGGACGCTGCGGACCGTGGACGGTCCACTCGAGTCCGCGGGCGGGAAGCAGCACCTGGTTGACGGCCGCGCGGAACGCACGACGCTGACCTTCGTCCGACACCTTGGAAGCCAGGGTTCGATGGGCACGGGCGTAGTCACCCCGAACGGTCAGGTCGAGCACCTGGAGCAGCGCGGCCGTCTGTGCTTCGGTCGAGGCCGTGGCCTTGGCCCGACCGAGCTGCGCCTTCCAGGCCCGCGCCTGTCCGCTGGCGTCATAGAGCACCCGAGACCGCCACCGGGTCTTGGCCGAGATCCGGAGTCCGCTCAGCCTCCGCGGCGGTCTCCGCGGACACGTTCCGCAGGCGCAGCCGGGTCAACGTCAGCGGGCGGGCGAAGCGGAGCTCGACCCAGCCCGGTCGATCGGCCCGGGTTCGGATGAGCGTCCCGGTCGGCCGGTCGAGATCGAACAACCTCGCCGGGAGGAACGCGGCCTCGAGGTCGCCGTCCCAGCTGCTCGCCACGACCGTGGCCAGGGCGGCGACGTCGTCCGCGTCCCCGGCGTCGATCGCGATCGACTGGAGCTGCAGGGACCGACCGGTCGGGACGTCGAGTCGAAGCGCAAGGACCCCGCTCGCCTCCAGGGCCAGATCAAGCAGGCCGTCGGGCGCGACATAGCCAAGGTCGACGAAGCTCGTCTCGGCGACGCGGAGGAGGTCGTCGACGGTCGCGTCGAGGGCCACGGCCTCGCCCGCGGCCGCGGGACTCGCCGTCACGCGCGCGTCGCGCCGGTCACGACGGATGCCGTCGGAAGATCGTCCGGGCGACGTAGGCGTCGTCCTGGCGGTACTTGGCGAACCCGAACCCCTCGACGGCGTAGGTCACGTCGAAGCCCCGCGCCCAGGGCACGGGCCTCGAACGCGGCCGGCAGCACGAACCGCCGGTAGTGCGTCGCGGTCGACCTTGGCGCCGCTCAGGTCACGCACGGTCCGGTACTCGACCGCGAGGAGGTCACCCGGGTCGGTGATGGCCGCCGCCAGGTCGAGCAGGCTGACCTCCTCGGCCTCCGTGATCGCGTGGACGAAGAACCTCGCATAGACGATCCGCGGCGCCACGTCGCCCCGGACCTTCGCGGCGAGCCCCGGCTCCTCGATGCGGGCGACGAGGAACGAGGCGGTCTCGCCGAGGGTCTCCGCGAGCAGGCGGCACGCGTCGACGGCGGTGTGCGACGCATCGACGCCGATCACGTCGTGGCCGTAGCTGGCGAAGAACATCGCGTCCCGGCCGTCGCCGCAGCCCAACTCGATGACGCGATACCGCCGGTCGAGCTCGCCGGCGACGAAGGTCGCGAACTGCGACGGCAGCTTCCGGACCGGCGTGGCCCTGACGGCGTAGTAGTCGTCCCAATAGCCCGTGCGAGCGTCGCGCATCGCGTCGGTCAGGGTCGGATCGTCCTGGTCCATACGGTCGAGAAGTCTACCCGCTCGACCCTGCCCGGCCGTCCACCACCGTGGACTCGGCCCGATCCCGTCCGGAGCGTATCCTCCGTCCATGTTGCGGATGGCGGTCGGGCACAGCGACGACGTCGACCTGGCGAGTGCGATGGAGGCCGTGTTCGCGACGTGCGAGGCGAGCCTCGCCGGGGCCGATGCCCACCGCCGGGCTCCTGTCGAGCGCCTGGGGCGTGGACCACCAGGTCGTGATCGACCTGGTGCGGGCTCGCTATCCGGGCATCGAGCTCGCCGGCGCGAGCAGCGCGGGCGAGATGACCTCGTGCCTGGGCTTCCGCGAGGACTCGGTCGCCTTGGCGCTGTTCGCGTCGGACACCATCGACATCGTGGTCGGGCTCGGGCGCGACCTCAAGGAGGGGCCGCTGGCCGCGGCGCGTCAGGCCGTCGCCGAGGCCACGGCCAAGACCACGCTTCCGCCGCGGCTGTGCGTCGTGCTCTCGACGATCGGCGGCGTGGAGGCCGGCGTGATGCTCGGGGCCCTGCGGTCCGCGCTCGGCGACGGCGTGCCGATCATCGGCGGCGGCGCCGCGCCGCGCGATCCCAGCACGGAGGGCGACGGCGCGAGCAGTCGCGAGTTCGCCGGCGACGCGCTCACCGGCGACGCCCTGGTCATCCTGTTGTTCGCGGGGCCGGTGGCGTTCTCCTTCGGCGTCGAGACCGGCTGGCGCGGCGTCGGCCCTCGAGCCACGATCACCCGGGTCTCGGACGCCGGCGTGATGGAGATCGACGGCCGACCGGCGCTCGACTTCTATGAGCGATACGTGGGCGCCGGCCAGCCGCCGATCGCCAACCCGCTCGCGGTCTTCGAGGGGTCGGACTCGGACCGCTTCTACCTCCGGACGCCGGTGCAGTACGACCGCGACGGCGGATCGATCGCGTTCTTCGGCGCGGTCCCGGAGGGCGCGACCGTCCAGCTGACGATGGCCGGCACGGACCAGATCTTCGAGGGGGCGAAGGCCTCATTCGCCGAGGCCCTGGCCGCGTTCCCGAGCGGCGACAAGCCCGACGGGGCGCTGCTCTTCTCGTGCGCCACGCGCAAGTTCCTCCTGGGGACGCGTGCAGGTCGCGAGATCGAGATCGCGCGCGACGTCCTGGGCGACGCGCTGCCGATCAGCGGGCTCTACTGCATGGGCGAGATCGCCCCGATGGCCGACGCCGATGGGACGCGATTCCACAACGCCACGATGGTCTCGGTCCTGCTCGGGTGCGCCCCGGCAGACGAGGTCGCACCCGCTTGACGTCCGAACCGGTCAGCCCGCGCTCCGCCGACGACCTGGCGAAGGAGAACCTCCGTCTGACGCGGCGTCTCGAGCGGCTCGAGGACAACGTGCGCCGGCTGGAGGAGTTCCAGGACTCGAACTCCACACTCGCGTCGCGGTTGCTGACCGAGCTCGAGGAGGAACGGTCGAAGTCGGAGCGACTGCTCCTCAACGTGCTGCCGCAACGGATCGTCGACCGGCTCGCTGCGGGCGAGACGCTCATCGCGGACCGCTACGAAGCCGTCAGCGTCCTGTTCGCCGACATCGTCGGGTTCACGGAGACGTCCGCCCGCCTCGAGCCCGCGGCGCTGGTCGAGGAGATGAACGAGCTCTTCTCCGGCTTCGACGCGATCTGCGCGCGGACCGGCGTCGAGAAGATCAAGACCATCGGTGACGCGTACCTCGCGGTCGGCGGGCTGGGCGGCGAGGCCGACCATGCGCCCGCCATCGCAGAGACCGCGCTCCAGATGCTCGAGCAGGTCGAGGCGGGGGGCGGGCCTGGCCACGGACACGGCGCAGCGTGGCGGGTCCGCCTCGGCCTCCACAGCGGGCCGGCGGTCGCCGGCGTCATCGGCACCAGCAAGTTCGCCTACGACGTCTGGGGCGACACGGTCAACGTGGCCGCCCGCCTCGAGGCCGCGTCGGAGCCGGACCACATCCACGTCTCCGGGTCGTTCGCGGAGACCCTCGGTGACCGGTTCCGGCTGACGCCGAGGGGCACGGTCGAGCTGAAGGGCAAGGGCCCGGTCGAGACCTGCTTCCTGGTCGGTCGCCGCGATCCCTGAGCCGACCATCAGTCCGGCGGGATGTTGTGGTTGAGGCGGAACAGGTTTTCCGGGTCGTACTTCCGTTTGAGGGCGATCAGTCGATCGAGCTTCTCGGCGCCGTAGATCGCCATCGTCAAGCCGACTGACGCGCCTGGGCGGTGACGTCCTGCAACAGCGCGACGGGCCGGGCGACGAGCCGATGATCGGCCGTCAGCGACAGGCGTCGCGCCTCACGCGGCGTCCGTCTCGTCGTCGATGATCGGTGGGTCGTCGAGACGGACGATCCAGCGCCAGATGCCAGACCAGTCGAGGATCAGGCCGACCGCGATCGCCATCATCGGCACCACCGCGATCAGCCAGCGGTCTTCCTTCAGCTTGATGACGAACGTCGACGCGACTGCCGCGGCCACATAGAGGATCGGCACCCAGGCGATCAACGGCAAGCGTCGACGGCGGGCCACGGCCACGACAGCGGTCACAAGGAACGCCCCGCCGAGCAGGATCCCGACGATGTCCGATGCGATCGTCCGGACCCACGTCCGAAGCGGGATGTAGAAGCGCTTGTCCCAGGCGCTGTTGCCGCCGACCGAGTTCGTCCAGCGACCGATGATGCGGTGGAATGGGTCCGGATCGTGCCATGCGGCGAATGCGAGCCAAGCGAAGAACGCCGCTGGGGCCGGGATCGCGACGATCGCGGCTTTTCGGAAGCCGCGTCGGATCAGCGCGTAGACCACGGCGATCGCCCAGAACGCGAACGCGATCTCCTTGAGCATCACCGCAACGGCGATCAGGAGTCCAGCGGCGAACCATCGCTCATGGAGGAGGCAATAGAGGGCCAGCACCAAGGCCAGGCACATCGGCACTTCCATGCGGACGAACCAGGAGAACGTCAGGAAGTACGGATTCGAGGCGAGGAGGAGCCCAGCGATCACGCCGGCAGCCGTGCCGCGTACCTCGTAGACGATCGCGAACGCCGCGATCACCGTCGCCAAGCCGAGTGATGCGCTGAGCGCACGCGACATCCAGATCTCCGGTCCGGTGCCGAAGATCGACAGCGGAGCGATGAGGTAGGCGTACAGGGGCGTGTGGTCGAGGAAGAGCTGCTGGGTCGCCACGTGGTAGGTCCGCTCGGGCAGGCCGGTTCGGAGCACGCCCTGGCCGATGTCCAGGAAGATGTGCTCGTCGTAGTTCGGACTGCGGAACGCGAGGACCTGCCAAGCGATGCCGTACAGGTAGATCGCCGCGATCGGCAGTAGCAGCAGGGCCACGGACCGGCGGTCGGCGCGCACCAGGTCGGCGAATGACCGCCCGATCAGGGGCTCCGATCGCACGCTGCTGAGGCTGGGTCGCGGCATCCGCGGAAGTGTACGAGGCCGGGCGTCGTCCGAGATCACCTACGCTCGGCGTCGGCCGTGCCGCCGTCGTGTCGTGACGCGGGTCAGCCCCTCCACAGCCCGGATCGGGTCGTCAAGCCGACGACGCGCCTGGGCGGTGACGTCCTGCAACAGCGCGACGGGCCGGGCGCGAGCCGACGATCGGCTGCGCGGGGTCGCACCTCACGCGGCGTCCATCTCGTCGTCGAGATCGGTGGATCGTGAGATGGACGATCCAGCGCCAGATGCCTGTCCAGTCGAGCATCAGGCCGACCGCGATCGCCATCATCGGCACCACCGCGATCAGCCAGCGGTCTTCCTTCAACTTGATGACGAACGTCGACGCGACTGCCGCGGCCACATAGAGGATCGGCACCCAGGCGATCAACGGCAAGCGTCGACGGCGGGCCACCGCCACGACGGCCGTCACAAGGAACACCCCGCCGAGGAGGATCCCGACGATGTTCGAAGCGATCGTCCGGACCCACGTCCGGAGCGGGATGTAGAAGCGTTTGTCCCAGGCGCTGTTGCCGCCGACCGAGTTGGTCCAGCGCCCGATGATGCGGTGGAATGGGTCGGGATCGTGCCATGCGGCGAATGCGAGCCAAGCGAAGAACGCCGCTGGGGCCGGGATCGCGACGATCGCGGCTTTTCGGAAGCCGCGTCGGATCAGCGCGTAGACCACGGCGATCGCCCAGAACGCGAACGCGATCTCCTTGAGCATCACCGCAACCGCGATCAGGAGTCCAGCGGCGAACCATCGCTCATGGAGGAGGCAATAGAGGGCCAGCACCAAGGCCAGACACATCGGCACTTCCATGCGGACGAACCAGGAGAACGTCAAGAAGTACGGATTCGAGGCGAGGAGGAGCCCAGCGATCACGCCGGCAGCCGTGCCGCGTACCTCGTAGACGATCGCGAACGCCGCGATCACCGTCGCCAAGCCGAGTGATGCGCTGAGCGCACGCGACATCCAGATCTCCGGTCCGGTGCCGAAGATCGACAGCGGAGCGATGAGGTAGGCGTACAGGGGCGTGTGGTCGAGGAAGAGCTGCTGGGTCGCCACGTGGTAGGTCCGCTCGGGCAGGCCGGTTCGGAGCACGCCCTGGCCGATGTCCAGGAAGATGTGTTCGTCGTAGTTCGGACTGCGGAACGCGAGGACCTGCCAAGCGATGCCGTACAGGTAGATCGCCCGATCGGCAGTAGCAGCAGGGCCACGGACCGGCGGTCGGCGCGCAATAGGTCGGCGAATGACCGCCCGATCAGGGGCTCCGATCGCACGCTGCTGAGGCTGGGTCGCGGCATCCGCGGAAGTGTACGAGGCCGGGCGTCGTTCGAGATACCTACGCTCGGCGTCGGACCTCGTGGTGCGCGGTCCGACGACATGCTGACGTGTCTGGACCCGAGCCTCGGGTCGGGGGAGTGGAGCCGACACTCGGATTTGAACCGAGGACCTGCTGTTTACGAAACAGCTGCTCTACCGCTGAGCTATGTCGGCGCGATGGCGAGTATAGGCGAAGGCCTTCCGGGGAGGCATCGAGCCGGGCTCGGGCGAGCCGTCAGCCGGCGGTCATGATCCGCTCGAGACCGTCCAGGATCAGGTCGAGTCCGAACTCGAAGTCGCGGATGTCGTCGCCGAGCGACGGGTCGAGATGCTGCTGCACGTGCTCGGCGAGGAACGGGAACTCGTCGGCGGACAGCATCTGCAGGAACCTCGGGGTGAAGTCGGCGACCTTCGCGGCCTCGACCGCGTATCCGGCCTCCCACAGCGTGTAGCCGAGGATGTGGCTGTCGAGCGCGTGATACGCGTGATCGGTCATCGCGGCGGAGAGCCCGGCGAGCCGCAGGCGGCGGAGGAGCCCCTCCATGTACCGCAGGCGAGCCGGGCGCACGCGCGTCGGCGACATCATCAGCGCGCAGGCCCACGGGTGCTGCTCGAGCACGTCGTGGGCGGAGATCGCGCTCCGTCGCAGCGCCGTCTTCCAATCCCCATCGACCGCGGGCAGCTCGAACTCGCCGACGATGCGATCGACCATCCCGTCGAGGATGTCGTCCTTGTTCGCGACGTGGTGGTACAGGGACATCGCCTCGACGCCGAGCGCCTGGGCGAGCTTGCGCATGCTCAGCGAGTCCAGTCCGCCGGCATCGGCCATCAGGATCGCGGTCTCGAGGACGCGCTCGCGGGTCAATGGGATCCGCGCCTCCGTGCCGGGGTCCGGGCGAGTCGTCGGTGATGTCGTCATCGTCTCCTGGTCGTCTTCTGGGCCGGGGCCGTCAGGTCTTGACAACCTTACGGTGTATGGCTATGGTCCGTCCACCAACCAACCTTACAACGTATGGTGCATGATGGACCAGCCGACGACCACCCGACTCACCGATCCGTCGATCCGCCGAACGAGCCATGCCGGGGCCAGGTCGTTGGCGAACGAGAGGACCATGCACGCGATCGTCCACGACCGATACGGCACGCCCGATGTCCTGTCGCTCACCGACGTCGATCGGCCCGCGATCGCCGACGACGAGGTGCTGGTCCGTGTCCGCGCGGCGTCGGTCAACGCCCTGGACTCGCACCTGATGCGCGGAACGCCCTACATCATCCGGCTCACCGACGGGTTCCGGCGGCCGAAGCGACGCGTCGCCGGCGTCGACCTCGCGGGCGTCGTCGAGGCCGTCGGCAAGGACGTCACCGAGTTCCAGGCCGGCGACGAGGTCTTCGGCCAGCGCGGCGGGGCCTTCGCGGAGTACGTCAACGGCCGCGGCCGAGGCCTCGTGAAGAAGCCGGCGAACCTCGGGTTCGAGGCGGCCGCGGCGATCCCGGTCGCGGCGTCGACGGCCCTGCAGGCCATCCGTGACAAGGCCCGGGTCGAGCCCGGACAGCGGGTCCTCGTGATCGGGGCGGGCGGCGGTGTCGGCACGTTCGCGGTCCAGATCGCGAAGGACTACGGAGCACACGTCACCGCCGTGACCAGCACGGCGAACATCGAGCTCGTCCGCTCGATCGGCGCGGATCGCGTCATCGACTACGAGCGCGAGGACTTCGCGAGCGACGCGGCGCGGTACGACGCGATCCTCGACATCGGCGGTCTGCGCTCGATGGGCGACCTTCGACGGATCCTGACGCCGACAGGCTCGATCGTGATCGTCGGCGCCCCGGACGGGAAGGTCCGGCCGCTGACGCGGCTGGGCGGCGCCGTGGTCCGCTCGAGGATCCTTCGGCAGCGCGTGATCCCATTCCTGGCCCAGATCACCAAGGACGACCTGATGCTCCTGGGCGAGATGGCGGCGTCCGGGAGGATCACACCGGTCATCGACCGCACCTACCCGCTGGCCGAGGCCGCGGACGCCATGCGGCGGCTCGAGAGCGGCAAGGCCCGAGGCAAGGTCGTCATCACGATGTGAGCGGGCGGGAACCAGCGAGACCACCGCCAGCGGTGGTACATACCTCGATGGCGCACGAATGCCGGCATCATCGTGCGCGCCGTAGGCCGAGGCCGCGATGACGGACGTGCCGCCGCGGCGTCTCTTCGTCCGGATCCCAGCAGGGGACGACTCACCGGGGTTCGGCGAGCGGTGATCGTGATCCCGTTCTCGACACGGCGAGCCACCATGGTCCGCATCGTCGCGGACCACGGCTCGGTGGCATCGGTCCCGAAGTCGTCCGTCTGGCGGCCAGCTGGCCGTTCTACGGGAGCTGACCGCGGTCCTGGGACCTGCCGGCGTCGGGATCGAGGATCGTTCGATTTCCGCCGTGATCGACGGTATGCGACCAGACGTCGGCGTCGCTGACGCTTCGAGTCATCCTGGCGGCGGCCGGCTCCGCTCGACACGGCATTTCGACGTCCTGCGGCCGCGACGGCCGGCCGGACCTGATGCCCGCTTCGTCGCCTCGCGCCGGGTCCCGGCCGCGCGACCGCTGGCCCGGTCGCCGGCAGGATCGCCGGGCACGGCGGCCGGACCGGTGTCCGGCGGGATCGGCGCCACGGGGGGACGCCGACGGATCGCAAGCCGCAGAGACGTCAGCGACAGGCCGGTGCGTTCACCCTGGACCTGCCGCCGGGGACTAGTCGGTCCAGGCGAGTCCGGTCGAGGGCCTGATGGGATCGCCTTCCGCCGCGACGGTGGCAAGTCTCGCCGGCGCGATGACGGCGATCGACCTGGTCTACGACACCGGCATCCGCTGACTCGGCCCGGCGCTACGATGCGCGCATGAAGCTCGCCGTCGCGCTCGTCCAGCTCGATGCGAGCGGTGACGTCGACGCCAACATCGCGCGGGCGGCCGAGCTCGCCGACGAGGCGGCCGCCGGTGGCGGCGCGGCTGGTCGCCCTGCCCGAGTACCTCCAGTACCGCGGCCCCGACGACGGCTACCGGGCCTCCGCCCGGCCGATCCCCGGCGAGCACACCCAGGCGTTCGCGGCCGTGGCCAGGCGACGCGGGGCGTGGATCCTGGTGGGCAGCCTCGCCGAGACGTCCGGCGATCCGGCCCGGCCGTACAACACGAGCGTGCTCATCGGCCCGGACGGGGAGATCGCGGCGACCTATCGCAAGATCCACCTCTTCGACGTCGCGGTGGATGCCGGGCCGGTCGACACGGAGTCCGCCCGAGTCAGTCCAGGCAGCGACGTCGTCGTGGCGTCGGTCGACGGCGTCGGGGTTGGCCTCACCATCTGCTACGACCTGCGCTTCCCGGAGCTGTATCGCGCCCTCGCCCTCGCCGGCGCCGAGGTCCTGACCGTGCCCGCGAACTTCACCGAGCGGACCGGCCGAGACCACTGGGAGGTCCTGCTCCGCGCCCGCGCGATCGAGAACGGGGCGTACGTGCTCGCCCCGTCGCAGATCAACGGTCCGCCCGGCCAGCCGGCCTTCGGACGGGCGATGGTCATCGACCCATGGGGGACGGTGGTGGCGCAGGCGGCCGACACGGTCGCGATCGTGCGTGCCGAGTTGGACCTCGACCGCGTGGCGGCCGTCCGCCGGCAGATCCCCGTCCTCGCGAACCGTCGCCCGGACGCGTACCCCGCCTGACCGCGTCGCGCCACAGGCGCCAGGACGCTCCCGAGCGCTGATCGCCCCGGAATCGAAGGACCCGGCCCCCGAAGGGACCGGGTCCTTACCTGTTTCCGTGGATCGCCGGCCGAGCCGGCGATCGTGGTCCCGGACTAGCGCTTGCTGCGGGCCGGGGTAAGGACGACAGCGGCGAGGCCGATGACGCCGAGGACGATGAGCACGAGCGGCAGGGTGCCGTCCGGTCCGCTCGTCCCGTTCGACGACAGCGCGTCGGTCGGCGGGAGGGTCGGCGCGGAGGTCAGGCCTTCGACTTCACCGGTCGGCGGCACCGTGGTCTCCGAGGTCGGCTCGCTCGTGGGCTCGCTGGTCGGCTCGCTCGTGGGCTCGCTGGTCGGCTCGTCGTGGGCTCGCGTCGTGGGCTCGGACGTCGGCTCCTTGGTCGGCTCCCACGTGGGCTCGCTGGTCGGCTCGGTCGGCTCCGACGTCGGGCACTGGCCCTGCTCGTTGTTCTCCGGGTTGCAGATGTCCGGCTTGGTATCCGTCCGAACGCTCGGATGGGCGGACACGGCCGTGACCATGCCCAGGGCGAGGACAGCGGCACTCACCAACGCCGCCAACCTGCGAAGTTTCATCGTTCGATCTCCCCGATCCTCTACGCGATGCTGGGTTGGATGAAGGGCGGGTTCGCAGTGACCCATCCACTGCGGCCCGAAGATGACGTGCTGAGCATGCGGCCGGTACTAGGCTCTTGTCTAGTACGGACGTGCTACGAGCCACGTCACGGGACCGCCCCGGACTCCACCAGACCACCGGAGCCGACCCCACCTGACGGTGCGAGCGTGCACCGACCGTCATGGGTACCTTCGGCCGCGGGGCCGGGCGGCTACCATGGCGGCCGTGAGCGAGCCACCGAGCCAAGCCGCCGTCCCGCCGACCATCCGGTCGGCCGTCGGGAGCGCCATCGAGCGGGCCTGGACGCGCGCCGTCGAGGCCGCCGCGCTGCCGGCGCTCGCCGACGACGCGGTCGTGCCGCCGATCGAGGTGGAACGGCCGGCGGACCCCAGCCACGGCGACCTGGCGACGAACCTCGCGATGAAGCTCGCGCGGCCGTACCGGATGGCGCCGCTGGCGATCGCGACCGCGCTCGCCGACGAGCTCACGCGTGAGGCGACGACGGCGCCCGCCGGGACGCCGATCGCGTCCGCCGAGGTCGCCGCGCCGGGATTCCTGAACCTGCGCCTCGCCGATGGCGCGCTCGAGGCACTGGTCGACGCGGTCCTCGCGACGCCCGAGCGACTGGGGCCGGGTCGCGACGCCGTCAGGACGCGCCGTCAACGTGGAGTTCGTCTCGGCCAACCCGACCGGCCCGCTGCACATCGGGAACGCGCGAGGCGCGTTCGTCGGCGATCTGCTGTGCCGCGTGCTCGAAGCCGGCGGCCAGCGCGTGACGCGCGAGTACTACTTCAACGACTCGGGCGGCCAGATCCGCAACCTCGGGGCGTCGGTGGTGGCGCTGCATCGCGGTGAGCCGGTGCCCGAGGACGGCTACAAGGGCGACTACGTGCATGAGATCGCGGCGGCCCTCCCCGATGACACGTGGGCCGAGGCCACCGCGGACGGCGCCGACACCGTCGGGATCGTCGGCCACTGGGCCGCCCGGCGGGTCCGGGCCGGGATCCAGGCGAGCCTCGAGGCGCTCGGCGTCCATTTCGACGTCTGGACGAGTGAGGCACGCCTGCACGACGAGGGCTGGGTCGACCGAGCGGTGGAGCGGTTGCGCGAGCGCGGCCACGTCTTCGAGCAGGACGGCGCGGTCTGGTTCCGGTCCACCGACTTCGGCGACGACAAGGACCGCGTCATCTTCCGGTCGACCGGCGAGCCGACATACTTCGCCGCCGATATCGGCTACGTCACCGAGAAGTTCAGCCGCGGGTTCGACCACCTCATCTACATCTGGGGCGCCGACCACCACGGGACGGTGGCGCGCGTCCGGAACGCGGCGTCCGCGATGGGCTACGACCAGGACGCGGTCGAGATGAAGCTCTACTCGTGGGTGCGGTTCGTCCGCGACGGGCAGGAAGTCTCGATGTCGAAGCGCGCCGGCGAGTTCATCACGCTCGACGACCTGCTGACCGAGGTCGGGGTGGATGCCGCGCGCTGGTTCTTCGCGTCACGCTCCTCGACCACCGGGATCGACTTCGACATCGAGCTGGCGAAGAAGCAGTCGAACGAGAACCCGGTCTACTACGTGCAGTACGCGCACGCGCGGATCGCGTCGATCCTGCGCAAGGCCACCGATACCGGGCTCGCGCCGGCCGGGATCGGTGGCCGGGTCGCTGGCCGGGGGTCCCGAGGGGGCCCTTGCGCGGGCGATCGTCCGGCTTCCCGGAGGTGGTCGAGGACGCGGTCAGCGGCGAGGAGACCCAGGGCATCACCGCGTACGCGACCGAGCTCGCCACGACGTTCCACGCCTTCTATCGGGATGCGCGCGTCGTCGATCCGGACGAGCCCGCGCGATCCGCGGCCCGCCTCGCGCTGGCCCGCGCGACCCAGGTCACCCTGGCCAACGCCCTGGCCCTGCTCGGGATCTCCGCCCCCGACTCGATGTAGGGCGGGTCGGTACCGGCCGCGTCGCGGCGCCGGCCGGCCCGGGGCTGCGGCCGCCCGCGGCCGACCTAGCCCGCGAGGCCGAGGACGCCGGCGACCTTCGAGAGCGTCTTGTCGTCCGACCCGACCACGACCCAGCGGGTCGTACCGCCAGTGCCGGGAACGACCTGCGCCACGCCGCCTGCGGTCTTCAGCGCGTCGGTTGCCGCGGCCTCGAACGCGGCCGCATCGGCCTTGGTGTCCCAGACCGTGTGCATCGCGAGGGCCCATGCGCCGTCGGGGCCGTTGATGACCGCGAGGCGGTCACCGCCCCAGCCGGCCGCGGCATCGGCCGCATCGGCGGACGGGACGCCGTTGAGCTTGAGCCACTCGCCCATCTGGAACTCACCGAACGTGTCCTCGAGCGGGACACTCCACCCGGCGCCGAGATCCTTGGCGAGTGTGGCGGGGAGTTTGACCGGGATCGGCTGCTCGTCGGCGGCGTACTTGTCGGCGTGCATGACCTGCTCGGTCGACGTCGGCATCCGGTCGTAGAGCTTGTTCACGCCGTCCCAGCCGCCGGCCATCTGGGCCTGCTGGACGAACAGCGCACCCGTCGAATACGGGAAGAGGAGCGAGTCGCTCAGGACCTTGGGCATCTTGTCGAGGGCCGCCTGCTGCTCCGGGTCGACCGTGGAGATCGTCGCGAGTTCCTGGGGCGTGAAGTGCTGGAGCGCCCAGAGCGTCATCAGGAGCGTCGCGTCGCCTTCGAAGATCGACGTCCGCGCCGTCGTTCGGTCGCTCTGATCGAGCACCCCCTTGAACTGGTCGAAGACCGGGAAGTGCTGATCCTGCAGGGCGTGCGTGTACTCGTGGGCGTACGTGATCTTCTCGTTCGGGCCGATCTCGCCCGAGCGTGAGACCACGTACATCTTCTTCTCCTCGTCGTCGTAGAAGCCTGCGACGCCGGCCGGGCCGCTGAGGAGCTCGAGCGAGAGGGCCTTGAGGTCGGCGTCCTGCGGCAGCAGGCCGAGCGCCTTGTACAGGCGCTCGTTCGCGGCGACGTATTCGGGCTTGTTGTCCTTGTCGTACTGCGCGGTGAGCTTCGCCTTGAGCTGGTCGACGTCGATGGTTTCGCGCGCGACCTTCTTGGTCGCGTCGAGGCCGCGGATCTCGATGACCTGGGCTTCGATCGCGTCGTAGATGGCGTTGGCGTCCTGGCTCGCGACCGGCGACGCGGCTGCCGATGCGGACGGGGCCGCGCTCTCAGAGGGCGCGGCGCTCGGGGACGGGGCCGTGGTGGAGGGGGCCGCGGAGGGACCGCTGCTCGGCGCGGGGCTCGTCGTCGAGGCGCCGCACGCGGCCACGATCAGCAGGACGGCGAGGAGCGGCGCCGGGAACCGGCGCGTTCGGTGGTCGATCATCGGCGGATTGTGGCACGGGTTCCCGGATCGGCCCCTCGGACGATGGTCATGGCCCGCGACCTGGCACGACCTTGGCCCGCGACGTGGCCCGAACCGGCTCGCGACGCCGCCCGCGACGTGTCGCTTTCTTAATCGGTTGGCGACTCGATGCTGAATCAGGGCGCCGTAGCGTAGTCGGTGGACGAACCCAAAAGGTTCTTTCCTCCCTCCCTCCGACCGGAGGCGCCGATTGGGCAGGCGCCTCCGGTCTTTCCATGTCCGGGCGTGAGTCGCCGTGCAGGTCGCTGTGTCAGAATCAGGGCATGGAAGTCACCTGGTACGGACGGACCTGCGTCCGCCTTCGCGGTCGCGACGCGGTCGTCGTGAACGACCCCTATCAGTCGGTCGTCGGCCCCACCGGCCGAGGCATCACCGGCGATCTCGTCACCTTCAGCCACCCCGACGACACGAAGCTCCCCAAGGCGAAGGGCAAGCTGTCCCGCGACGGGCTGACCCACCTCCCATCGAGCCTCGACGAGGCCTTCGTCCTCGACGGCCCGGGCGAGTACGAGGTCAAGGACGTGCTCGTCACCGGCGTACGCACCTATCGCGACGACTCCCGGGGCGCGGAGGGCGGCAAGCAGACGGCGTTCGTCGTCGAGCTGGACGGGATGCACACGATCCACCTCGGCGACATCGGCCACCTGCTGACCGAGGAGAAGCTCGGGGACATCGGCACGGTCGACATCGCGTGCGTCCCGCTCGGCGGCACGCTCAGCGCCACGAAGGCCGCGGCGCTCATCGCCCAGCTCGACCCACGGATCGTCGTCCCGATGCCGCTCTGCGAGGACGACGCGGACTGCGCCGAGGCGCTCGCGAAGTTCTTCCACGAGATGGGCGCCGAGCCCGTGACCCAGGCGAAGCTGTCGGTGTCGATCTCGACGCTCCCCGCGGAGACGACCACGGTCCTGCTCGAATCGCGCGGGAAGCAGGCGACGCCCTAGCGGGTCCGGGCCGACGGCCTTCCCGCCTCAGCGGGCAGGCGGCACGCGGGCCGCGTTGTCTGCCAGGCAACGAATGCACGGCGTAGGACCACCGGCCATCCCGCTGGGGACTCCTCGCGCGCTTGGAGGTGCCCGCCAGGCAACGAATGAGCCCGAACGCGGCATGATCGGGGTCATTCGGCCGGCTCGGCCGGCAGATGTTGCCTGTCAGGCAACGAGCGAGTCCGAGCGCGGCCGGATCGGGGTCGAGGCGCCGGTTCGATCGGTGAATGCTGCCTGCCGGGCAATCGGAGCGGGCGGGGCTGGGCGGGGCGGGCGGCAGCGGGCCGGCCGGCGGAGCTTGCGGCGCGCGCCCGGCCGACGTCCGACGTTACCGGTCGAGGACGACCCGTCCGCGCTTGATCACGGTCCGTACGAGGTCGGCGGCGGGCCAGTAGGGGATCTGCGCGGTGGTGGGCACGCGCCAGATCACGATGTCCGCGGCCTTGCCCGGCTCCAGCGATCCGATCTCGTCCTCGAGGAGCAACGCGCGCGCCGCATTGATCGTCACCGCGCTCAACACCTCGTCCGGGCTCATCCGCAGTCCGACGCAGGCCGCCGTCATCGCCAGCGGCAGGCTCGCCGTCGGCGAGGTCCCCGGGTTGAAGTCCGTGCCGATCGCCACGGGGACGCCCTGCTCGATGAGGGTCCGCGCCGGCGCGTGGTGATCCTTCATCAGGAACCAGGTCGTGTGCGGCAGGAGCGTCGCCACGACGGGCCGATCGCCGGTGGCCGCCGCCGCGAGGGCCGCGATCCCGGCCGGTGACGGCGTCGCGAGATGGTCGGCCGAGGCCGCCCCGATCTCCGCGGCCAGTTCCGCGCCGCCCGACGGTGCCAGCTCGTCCGCGTGCAGCCGCGGGGCCATGCCGTAGGCCTCGGCCGCCGCGAGGACCCGCCGCGACTGGTCCGCGGTGAAGACCCCCTCCTCGCAGAAGACGTCGCAGAACCGCGCCCGGCCGTGCGCGGCGATCCCGGGCAGCTGGTCGTCGATGACGGACCGGACGTAGGCCTCGGTGCCCTCGGGCCGGCTGCGGTAGTCGAGCGGGACCGCGTGCGCGCCGAGGAACGTGGGCACGACGTCGATCGGCCCCTCGCGGCCGAGCCGGTGGGCCGCCTCGATCAGCCGGATCTCGGTCTCGAGGTCCAGCCCGTAGCCGGACTTCGCCTCGATGGTCGTCACGCCATGGCCGAGCATCTCGTCGAGCCACCGGCGGCCGTGCTCCAGCAGCTCGTCCGACGAGGCCGCCCGCGTCGCCGCGACCGTCGAGAGGATGCCGCCCCCGGCCGCGAGGATCTCGAGGTAGCTCGCCCCCTGCTGCCGAAGCACGAGCTCGCCCTCGCGCGAGCCGCCGAACAGGAGATGCGTGTGCGGGTCGACGAGACCCGGCGTGACCGAGCCGCCACGGGCGTCGATCCGGGCGAACCGCCCGAGCGGCAGGCCTTCGGCCTCGATGGCGGCCTCCACCGCCCGCCGCGGCCCCACGGCCGCGATCCGGCCCTCCCAGCACGCGACGACCGGCGCCTCGGGGGCATCGGGGCCGCCGGCGTCCGCGGCGAGCAGCCGTCCGACATCGCCCTGGGCCGGCCCCATCCGCACCCCGCCGGCCAGCGTCGCGATCTCCGCGGCCCCGACGATCAGGACGCCGGGCGCGGCCTCGTCGACCCGGCCACCCTCGATGACCCGGAACGGCCCGCTCATGCGCGGGTCCGCACGGTCACCCGACCCGCCCGGACCGCGCGGCCTCGAGACGCAGCTCCAGCGCCTGGAGCGGGGAGAAGTCACGCAGACGGAGGAACGCCGCCGCGGCCGCGAGGCGCGACTCGATGGGGTCCTCGCGCGGAGCGCCCGCGTGGTCGGCGACCGCGAGGAACGAGGCCAGCGGCGCGAGCCCGATGAGCTCGGACTCGGCGAGCTCGACGCCGTCCTCGGCGGCCACCTCGCGGACGGTCTCCCAGACGACCCACAGCGGCGTCGTCTCGAAATCGAGCAGGTTCATCGAGACCTGGGCACGGCGGAGCTCCTCGATCCAGAAACCGTTCGCCTGGACCCTGGGCAGCCCGCCGCCGGATTCGCGGATCCGGCGGGCGATCCGCTTGGCCAGCTCGACATCCTCGGACGCCAGGTTGATGTTGTAGGCGATCAGGAACGGCCTGGCCCCGACGGCCACCGCGCCGGCCGACGGGTGCATCCGGGACGGGCCGAAGTCCGGCTCGCGGCCACTTCTGGTCGATCTCCGCCTTGAGGCCCTCGTACTGGCCGCGGCGGACGTCGGCCAGCTTGACCCGGTCGGGGCGCGTCGCCGCGTTCGCGTACAGGAAGACCGGGAGGTCGAAGCGGGTCGCGATCCGCTCGCCGAACGCCCGGGCCATGGCGATGCAGTCGTCCATCTCGGTGGCGCCGAGCGGCACGAAGGGGATGACGTCCACCGCCCCGATCCGCGGGTGCTCGCCGGTATGCACGTCCATGTCGATCTCGTGGATCGCCGCCGCGACCAGGCGCTCGAGCGCCTCACGGACCGGCCCGTCCTCGCCGGCGATCGTGAATACCGAGCGGTTGTGGCTCGGGTCGCTCGTCCGGTCGAGCAGGTGGACCTCCGGCACCGAGGTCACCGCGTCCGCCAGGCGGTCGACGACGTCGAGCCGCCGGCCCTCGGACACGTTCGGCACCGATTCGATGAGCACCTGACGATGCTACGTCGCGCGCCGGCCCCCGGAGCGACCGCCACGCGCGGCTAGACTGCGCCGCGTGAGCCAGCGCACCGCGGGCCTCCTGCGGAACCCCGACTTCCTCCGTCTCTGGACCGCCGAGACGATCAGCCAGTTCGGCAGCCAGGTCAGCGGCCTGGCGATCCCACTGATCGCGGCCACCGTCCTCCAGGTCACGCCGTTCGAGTTCGGGCTGCTCGCCACGATCGAGTTCCTGCCGTTCATCCTGCTCAGCCTGCCGGCCGGCGTCTGGGTGGACCGGCTCCGGCGACGCCCGATCCTCATCGTCGGCGACCTCGGGCGCGCGGCGGCGCTCGCGTCGCTCCCCATCGCCTTCGCGCTCGGGAGCCTGACCATCTGGCAGCTCTACATCGTCGGGTTCGTCGTCGGCTGTCTGACCGTCTTCTTCGACGTCGCCTATCAGTCCTACCTGCCGGCCCTCGTCGAGCGCGACCAGCTGGTCGAGGGCAACTCCAAGCTCGAGATCAGCCGGTCGGCGGCCGCGGTCGTCGGGCCGGGCTTCACCGGCCTCGTGATCGGGCTGATCGGCGCCGCGACGGCGGTCGTCTTCGACGTCGTCAGCTTCGTGCTCTCCGCGTTCTTCATCTGGCGGATCCGGCGCGTGGAGCCCGACCCGACCCGCACGGCGACCGGCGAGCCCGCCGAGCCTGGCCTGGGCATGCGCCGGGAGGTCGCCGAGGGGCTCCGATACGTCCTCGGCAACCGCTATCTGCGCAGCATCGCCGCGTGTACCGGGACATCGAACCTGTTCTTCAACATGATGGGCGCGGTCCTGATCCTCTACGCCGTCCGGGAGCTCGGGATCGGCGCGGCGGGGATCGGGTTCGTCATCTCGATCGGCGCGCTCGGGTTCCTGGCCGGCGCGTTCGCCGCGAACCGGATCGCCACCAGGATCGGCGTCGGCCCGACGATCGTGATCGCGGCGTTCCTGAGTTTCCCGGCCGCGCTGCTGATCGCCGCCGCACCGGCCGCGTCCGCGATCCCGCTCTTCGTGCTCTCGTTCATGATCGAGGGCGTCGCCCAGGTGGTCTACAACATCAACCAGGTCAGCTTCCGACAGGCCATCACCCCGGAGCGGATGCAGGGCCGGATGAACGCGACGATGCGGTTCGTCGTCTGGGGCACGATCCCGATCGGCTCGCTGCTCGGGGGTGCGCTCGGGGGCATCATCGGCCTGCACGAGACGATCTGGCTGGCCGCGATCGGCCAGGTCATCCCGCCCCTCTTCGTGCTGTTCAGCCCGGTCCGCAGCATCGGGGCCATGCCGGCACCCAGCGACGACGAGGGCGCAGGCCCTGGAGCGGGGGCGGGACCCGGTCCGGGCTTCGGGGCTGGGCCGATGGCGGGCGACCCGGACGCCACCGCGTCGGCCTGAGGGACGCGGCCGCGCCGACGGACCAGGCAGCCATCCGGCCGGGTCGGCCGGAACGACCGGAAGTCAGCCCTCGAGCATCGGGACGCGCACGCCGCGCTCCCGGGCGATATCGATGGCGTGCTCGTACCCGGCGTCCACGTGCCGGAGCACGCCCATCGCCGGGTCCGCGGTGAGGACCCGCTCGAGCTTCTGCGCCGCGAGCGGCGTGCCGTCCGCGACGACGACCATCCCGGCGTGCTGGCTGTACCCGATCCCGACGCCGCCGCCGTGGTGGATCGACACCCACGTCGCGCCGGCCGCGGTGTTGACCAGCGCATTGAGCAACGGCCAGTCCGCGACCGCGTCCGAGCCGTCGAGCATCGATTCGGTCTCGCGGTTGGGCGAGGCCACCGAGCCGGAGTCCAGATGGTCCCGGCCGATGACGATCGGCGCGCTGACCTCGCCGGTCCGGACGAGCTCGTTGAACGCCAGGCCGGCCTTCGCCCGCTCGCCGTAGCCGAGCCAGCAGATGCGTGCCGGGCAGACCCTGGAACGGCACGCGCGACTCGGCCATCTCGATCCAGCGATGCAGGCCGGCGTCGTCGGGGAACAGCTCGAGGACCGCGCGGTCCGTGCGGAGGATGTCGGCGGGGTCGCCCGAGAGCGCCGCCCACCGGAACGGCCCGCGGCCCTCGCAGAACTGTGGCCGGATGAACGCGGGCACGAACCCGGGGTACGCGAACGCGTCCTCGACGCCCGCCTCCTTCGCGAAGGCGCGAAGGTTGTTGCCGTAGTCGAAGACCACGGCGCCGGCGGCCTGGAAGGCCAGCATCGCGCGGACGTGGGCCGCCATCGAGCCGCGCGACCGGCGCTCGTACTCCTCGGGAAGGCGGGACCGGAGCTCGATGGCATCGGCCAGCGAGATCTCCGCGGGGACGTAGCCGCCGAGCGGGTCGTGGGCCGACGTCTGGTCGGTCACGAGGTCGAAGCGTTCGCCGGCGGCGGCCCAGGCCGGCTCGATCTCCGCGGCGTTGCCGACGAGCGCGATGCTCACGGACTCCCCGCTGGCGGCCGCCTCGCGCGCCCAGGCGAGGGCCTCGGCGGGGTCATGGGTCAGGCGGTCGACGTAGCGCGATCTCGAGCCGGCGACGGGCCCGCGCCTCGTCGACCTCGATGGCGATGCAGACCCCGTCGTTCATCGTGACCGCGAGCGGTTGCGCACCGCCCATGCCGCCGAGCCCGGCCGTGAGCGTCACGGTGCCGCGCAGCGTCCCGCCGAAGTGCTGCCGCCCGGCCTCCGCGAAGGTCTCGAACGTGCCCTGGAGGATGCCCTGCGTCCCGATATAGATCCAGGACCCGGCGGTCATCTGGCCGTACATCATCAGGCCGCGTCGCTCGAGGTCCCGGAAGTGCTCCCAGGTCGCCCACTTGCCGACGAGGTTCGAGTTCGCGATCAGCACGCGCGGCGCCCACGGGTGGGTCCGCAGCACGCCGACGGGCTTGCCGGATTGCACGAGCAGCGTCTCGTCGTCCTCGAGCCGGCGCAGCTCGCGGACGATCGCGTCGAAGGCGTCCCACGATCGGGCCGCCCGGCCGGTGCCGCCGTAGACGACGAGGTGGTCCGGGTCCTCCGCGACCTCCGGGTCGAGGTTGTTCATCAGCATCCGGAGCGCCGCTTCCTGCTGCCAGCCGCGGCAGGAGAGCTCGGTGCCGCGGGGGGCTCGGACAGGTCGAGGACCGGACATGCGGAGAGCCTAGCCGACCGGGCCTACGGTCGGAGACCGGCCACGACGCCCTCGCCGAGCCGGCCCGAGCCGACCGCGATGATCGACACCAGGACGTCGTCGTCCCGGTGCAGGTGGTAGGTGGTGGCGCCACCGGCGCACGAGCCGACATGGACCTCGGCCGTGCCGATCGTCCGGACCGTCTCCGCCCCGGTCACGCCGCCCGCGGCCTCGCAGGCCGAGCTGTCGTAGTCGCTCCGCCAGCGGTCGAAGAACGCGTCGGAGAAGACCCCGGGCCGGAGGCGGACGAGGCTGACGACGGCGAGATCGTCCCCGCTCGAGTCGCCCGGCCCGACATAGCGGGCGATCGCGACGGCCGAGGCCGACGCGGCGAGATCCGGGTTCGAGACGAGCGAGGCGGCCGTGACCGGGTCGCCCTCCATCTCGACGGCGCCGACGGTCGGCGGGAGGATGTCCAGCAGTCCGGCATCGACGACGAGGCCGGGCCCGGCCGAGACCGAGGCCGACACCACCGGCGTCGGCGCGGCGCTCGAGGACGGCGAGGCCAGCCCCGCCGTCGACTCGACGGCCGTCGCGGCCACGGTCGGCGTCGGCGCCGGCTCGACGGCGGTCGGCGGGCTCGCCGTCGGTGGCGTCACGCCACAGCCCGCCGCGATCAGCGCGAGCCCGATGAGCCACGAGCATGGCCGGACGCGCGAGCGGGTCACCCGAGCTCGCGGCGCATGACGGGGAACCGCGGGTCGTCGACGGCGCGCTCGAACCCCGCGGCCTCCCAGAAGGCGGGCGTGGCGGCACTCGTGGCGTCGGGCCGTGCCGCGGCCTCCGGGTAGGCCTCGACCGCGGCGAACCCGCGAGTTTCCAGGTCGTCGCAGATGGCCGCCACGAGCCGAAGCCCGAGTCCACGGCCACGAGCCGCGGCCGTCGTCGCGACGCAGGTGATGACCGCGGGCAGCGGCGAGTCGGGGAGTTGCGGATAGAGGTCGCGGGTCCGCTGGGCGCGCGGATACGCGGTCAGCGGCCCGAACTGGCCGTAGACCGCGGCCTCGCCGTCGACCGAGAGGACCTTCGCGTAACTCCCCACCACGGCCAGCCCGCGAGACAGCAGTTGCAGCTTCCGTGGAGCCCCTGGGTCGACGACCGGGTCGCTGGCGGCGGCCGGCGCGAACGGGTTGGGCAGCGTTTCGCGATCGTCGTCGAGGAACGGGTTCAGGACGGTCGGACCGGCCGAGGGCGCGAACGGGTTGACGGCCGGAGGAGCCGGCCGCTCGGCGAGGAACGGGTTGTCGGCCGCGCCGTGTGCGGCCGACTCGGTAGCGGGCCGCGGCTTTGGCGGCTCGAGCCACGCGAGCCGCGACGCCTTGGAGCCGCGATCGGCGTCCTCCCAGTGGTCGCAGGTCCGGTGGTCGAACCCGGGATCGGCGCATGGCGGGATGCGCCGGAAACCGGCCTCGTCGATCACGTCCTCGATGCGGATCTCGACCATCGCAGGGCTGAGTCTACGGCTCGAGCGTGCTCGCAACGGGCTCCGACGGCTCTCGGCACGCCGATGAACGGTGTTGACGGGTGGCGACAGTGTTGACCGAGTGCCACAATCGGTTTGCTAGAGTCCGCCGACGTGGAACGTGTCCTCGGGGTACACGGCCCGCAGCTCGGGGAAGGGAACGCATGTACATGGCGACGTCGCCGAAGGATGCGTACGCGGTCCTGGGGGTCGACCCCGCGGCTGACGACGCCACCATCGCTGCGGCTTACCGGGTCCTGGCACGTCGGTTCCATCCGGACATCGCCGGTGAATCGGCCACCCGCCGCATGATGCGCATCAACGCGGCTTGGGACATGTTGCGCAGTCCGACGCGGCGGGAAGCCTACGATCAGGAGCTGGCGGAGGTCGATCCCGCGCGTGCGGCCGCCGCCCGACGCCGTCCGTACCGGGCGAGGCCCGCGTCCTGGGGCCACGAGCGACCCTCCGGGTCGAGTGCCGCCTCCTCCACCCGGACCGATGGCGCCGGCACGACCGGCGCCGCTGGGTCCTGGACCCCCGAACGACCGTCGCAACGCGATGGCACCGGTGCGGCGGGTCGCCCGCCGGGCCGACCGTCCGGGACCGTGCTGCCGTTCGGGCGCCATCTCGGCTGGTCGCTCGGGGAGATCGCCCGCGTGGACCCCGGCTACCTGGTCTGGCTCGAGGAGCGCCCGGAAGGCCGCCCGTATCTCGAGGAGATCGACGGGATCCTCCGGCGCAGCGGCTTCCGCACGAACGCCGAGCCCGAGAAGAAGAAGGGCCGGTTCGGCCGCTAGTCGCTGAGCGCCGGTTCGGCCGCTAGGGGCCCGCGAGATCGGCCAGGGTCCCGCCGTGGACCAGGTCGAAGGCGGCCGCGAGATCCGGACCGGGCTCCCGGTCCTCCTCGAGGTGCGTGACGACGGCCCGCACGCGAGCCCGCGCCTCGCGGACGCCCTCGCCTGGCTCGACCGGCGCTCCGACCGTGCCCACCATCGCGAGCCGCAGGTCGAGCGCCTGGGTCGCCACCAGCAGCTCGATGGCCACGATCCGCTCGACGCCCTCGAGGACGCGGCGGGCGTGCCGCGCGCTCGTCGCCCCCATCGAGACGTGGTCTTCCTGGTTGGCGCTGGTCGGGATCGAATCGGCCGACGACGGATGGGCCAGCGTCTTGTGCTCCGACGCGAGGGCGGCCGCCGTGTACTGGTAGATCATCATCCCCGAGTCGATCCCCGATGACGCCGCGAGGAACGGCGGCAGCCCGCCGTTCAGGCGCTGATCGACAAGCAGCGCGGTCCGCCGCTCGCTGATCGACCCGAGCTCCGCGACCGCCAGCTTGGCGAAGTCGAGCGCCAGGGCGATCGGCTCGCCGTGGAAGTTCCCGCCGCTGATCACGCGTCCGCCGCCCGTGGCCAAGGTGTCGGCCGCGGCGACCCCGCCGCCCGAGAAGACGAGCGGGTTGTCCGTGGCGGAATTCAGCTCGATGTCGAGGACGCGTCGCAGGTGGTCGAGCGCGTCGCGGACGGCGCCGTGGACCTGCGGTACGCAACGCAAGGAGTACGGGTCCTGGACCTTGTGCGCCGAGGCGTGATGGCTGTGTTGCAGGTCGCTGTCGCGAAGGAGGTGGCGCAGCTGGGCGGCGACCGCGATCTGTCCGGGATGGGGACGAGCCAGCTGGTACGCGGCCGCGAACGCGACGTCCGTCCCGAGCAGGGCCTCGACGCTGATCGCCGCGGCCACGGACGCGGTGCGGACCAGCCTGTCGGCGTCCGCGAGCAGCAACGCCCCGATCGCGCTCATGAGCTGGGTCCCGTTGAGGAGGGCCAGGCCCTCCTTGGCCTGCAGGTCCAGGGGCTCGAGCCCTGTCTCGCGGAGGGCGATCAGTGACGGCACGACCTGGCCGTGGAACTCCACCTGGCCGCGGCCGATGAGCGGCAGGGCGAGATGCGCGAGTGGCGCGAGGTCCCCGGACGCCCCGACGCTCCCCTGCTCCGGGACCACCGGATGGATGCCGAGCGCCAGGAATTCGAGCAATCGGTCGACGATCAGCGGCCGACAGCCGCTATGCCCGAGGGCGAGCGTGTTCGCGCGGAGGAGCAGCATCGCGCGGACGACCTCCTGCGCGAAGGCCGGGCCGACGCCGGCCGCGTGGCTCATCAACAGCCGTCGCTGGAGCTCCGCGGATCGCTCCGGTGGGACGAAGGTCGTGGCCAGGTCGCCGAACCCGGTCGTCACGCCATAGACGACCGCGCCCTCGGCCACGAGGGATTCGATGACGTCGCGCGCCTCCTGCATCCGCTCGCGCGCGTGGACGTCGAGCGCGGCTCGCACGCCGTGCCGGGCGACGGCCTCGACGTCCGCGACGGTCAGGTCCGCCCCGGTGAGGACGACCTGGTCGACCCCTCCACGGTCCGGGTAGAAGTGCGGGACCTCCGGCTCACTCACCGGTCCGAGGATAGTCGGCTATCCTCGCCGGTGCCCGCCCACCCCACCATGAGGCCTGCGTGCTCGCGTTCATCGACCAGATCGTCATCCCGTTCCTGAACAACCTGTACGGCGCCGTCGGCTACGTCGGCGTCATGCTCGCGATGGCGATCGAATCCGCGATGGTCCCGCTCCCGTCGGAGCTGATCCTGCCGTACGCCGGCTTCCTGGTCTCCGACCCGACCCAGATCGAGCCGCTGACCGGGGCGGCGTGGAACTTCTGGGTCGTCGTGGTCGTTCGCGACGATCGGCAACACGATCGGCTCGCTCATCGCCTACGCCATCGGGGCGTACGGCGGCCGGCCGTTCCTCGAGCGGTACGGGAAGTACCTGTTGATCCGCCAGCACGAGATCGACCTCGCCGACCGCTTCTTCCGAGACCACGGCAATGCCACGGTCTTCATCGGCCGACTGCTGCCGATCGTGCGGACCTTCATCAGCTTCCCCGCCGGCGTGGCGCGGATGCGACTCGCGCCGTTCATCCTCTACTCGACGGCCGGCGCGTTCCTCTGGTCGACGATCCTCGTCTACGCCGGGACGCTCCTCGGCGACAACTGGGTGGACATCCGCCACGCGCTCCAGCCGTTCGACCTGCTGATCGCGGTCGGCGTGGTCGCCTTGGTCCTCGGGTTCATCTGGTGGCGGGTCGGGATGCCCGGCAAGCCCGGCCGTTCGAAGCCGACCGAGGGCGAGCCCTAAGGCTGCCTGCGGACCAGCTCCGGCGGACCTAAGGGTCCTGCCGATTTCGGACGACCACCCCTTAGAGGCATCGTCATCCCATCGAACCGAGCCACACGGATCGGTCGGACGGGAGCATGACGATGAACGACACCGGACGGATGGCCCTCCTCCTCCACGACGGACACCGCGAGGCCGATCGCCATCATGCCGACGAATGGCGCCGCGCCCAGGCGAAGCTCGATGCGTCGCCGCTGCAGAAGATCGACTCGACACCGCGCCGGTCGGTCGCCTGGATCCTTCGGCTCACCGCTCGCCACGCCTAAGCGTCGGCGTCGGGGGCCGCGCAAGATCGTTGTCGCCAAGACAGGCGAAGTCCATGATCGGCGGCGTGACCCGCCGTGGCAGCAGCCCGGTCTTCGTCGGGCGTCGCGAGGAACTCGATCGGCTCGCGGCGGCCTATGCCCGCGCGACCGAGGGTCGGCCGTCGATGGTGCTGATCGCCGGCGAGGCGGGAGTCGGCAAGAGCCGACTCGTGGCGGAGCTCGTGAGCGCGGTCGGCGAGGCGGGCGGCTCAGCGGCGATCGGCGGATGCCTCGATCTGGGTGAAGGTGGCCTGCCCTATGCCCCGTTCACGGAGGCGCTCCGGATCATCCATCGATCGTCGGATGCGGCAGCGGTCGACGAGGTGTTCGGTCCAGCGGCCGCCGCCCTCTCGACCCTCATCCCCGAGCTGTCGTCGCTGGCCTCGAACCCGGCCGAGAGCCGATCCGACCCGACGGGTCGAACGGCGCGATTGTTCGACGCGGTCATCGGGACGCTCGGCCGGCGCGCCGCATCACAGCCACTCGTGCTCGTGCTCGAGGACATCCATTGGGCCGACGGGTCGACCCGCGACCTGATCCGATTCCTGGTGCGCAACGTCCGCGGCGAACGGCTCCTGATGGTGGCGACGTACCGCAGCGACGACCTGCATCGGCGACATCCGCTCATGCCGCTGCTCGCTGAGCTCGATCGATCGGAGGCGGTCGAGCGCCTCGAGCTGCCGCGGTTCGGTCTCGCCGAGTTGCGCGACCAGCTCGGCGGCGATCCTGGGCCAGGCCCCGGCGTCGGAGGTCGTGGCCACCATGCTCCAGCGCTCGGACGGCATCCCGTTCTACGTCGAAGAGCTGGTCGGTCCGGGAGGACGACGACGCTCGATCCCTCCCGACGTCGCTGCGAGACATCCTCGTCCAGCGCCTGGCAAGGCTGTCCAGCGGATCGTCGGACGTCATCCGGGCGGCATCGGTCATCGGAGGGCGTTGCTCGCACGATCGCCTCGCGGCCGTCGTCGAGATGGATCACGAAGACCTCATCCACGCCATTCGCGACGCGATCGACGCCGGGATCCTGGTATCGGCCGACGATGCCGGCGGGCCTGGCTATACCTTCCGCCACGCGCTCCTGCGCGAGGCCGCGTACGACGATCTCCTTCCCGCGGAGCGGGTCGCGCTTGCATGCTCGGGTCGCCGATGTCCTCGAGTCGTTGCCGGCGGTCGATCAGGACGTCGACCCAGCCATGATCACCGACTTCGCGGTCCATGCGTACCTGGCTCACGATCAGCCAAGGGCCCTCGATGGAGCCGTCAGGGCGATGGCTATCCTCATCCATGCCGCAGCGTTCCGCGAGGCGCTCGCCCACGCGGAGCGCGCGCTCGAGCTTTGGCCACGAGTGGACGGGGCGGCCGAACGCACGGGCGTGGATCGCGTGGGCCTGCTCTCGCTGGCGGCACGAACCGCCGGCAATGCTGGTGACATCACGGCCGCCGTCGCGTTCGCAAGGATCGCCGTCGACGAGGTCAGCGACGACGACACGCCTGAACGGCTGGCCGGATTGCTCACGGACCTCTGGGTCGCCGCCTGGGAGGCCGATGACACCGATCTTGCGCGATCGGCCGCCGAACGCGCCCTGGTCATCGTCGACCCATTGCCGCCGACGAGTCTCAAGGCTCGAGTCCTGCTCCAGGCCGGTAGCGATCGATGGACCGCTGGCGATCACCGCGCCGCCATCACGCTCTACGAAGCGTCCATGGCCATCGCGACCGAGCTCGGCGATGCCGCGGCGTGGGTGATCGCCGCCAGTCCCCCTTGCGCATTCGCTGGCCAACCTGGCACGACCCGGACGGGCGGCCGTCCTCGTCGACCGAGCGCAGGCGATGTCGATCCCGTTCGATGGGACGGTCTGGCCGTTCTGGGTGGCGGTCGACCAGGGCATGGTCCTCTGGTTCTCCGGCCGATTCGAGGACTCGCGGCGCACCTTCGAGAACGCCTCCGAGGCCGCCATCCGCTACGGTCTCGACGATCGACTCGGTCCGTGGCTCATCCCGACGGACGCCATGTTGGAACTGGGCCTCTACCACGACCTCGAGGTCCGGCTCGAGCAGACACGTGCGAGCTCGATGCTCGACCATCGTTTGCTCGGCGTAGCCTCGTTCCTGACCAGACTTCACGTCGCGCGGGGTCGGTTCGACGAGGCTCGAGAGATCATCGCCAGACGGCCGGATCCGGGAGGGACCGGCATTCGGATCTGGCAGATCGAAGCAGACCTCCTGCTCGCTCGGGCCGAAGGCCGGTTCGAGGACATCCGCTCGGGGGTCGACGAGGCGCGGGCCCTGTCGAAGAGTGGTGACATCGACGGGGCCATGTGGTTCATCTTCGGCGTCGGGATCGGCGGCGCGGCGGATCGGTCGGTCGTTGCTCGGCAGCGTCGCCAGGACAGCGAGGCCGACGAGAACGCCGCCTTGGCCCAGGCCTGGTTCGACGAGCTGGGCGTCCTTGCCGAGCAAGCCCGGAGCGACGGAGGAGCGGGCCCCTTCTTCGAGGCCATCCTCACGACGGCCGAGGCGGAGTTCGGTCGAGCGCAGGGTACCTCGTCAAGTACCGCATGGGCGTCGGCGGTCGACCGCTGGCACGCCCTGTCGCACCCTTGGCAGACGGCCTACGCACGACTTCGTCTTGCGGAAGCGATCCTCGATGTCAGCGGGGATCGAGATGCGGCGACGCTCCTGCTACGAGACGCGGACCGTGGCGCAGCGTCGATCGGCGCTCCGCCGTTGGAGGGGATGATCGCGTCGGTCGCCGGGCGGGCGAGGATCACCCTGAGGGCGCCTTCGGCGCCCGAGCCTCAAGCCGCGGCATCGACGGGCGATGCGCGACCGAGCCTGACCGCGCGCGAGCGCGACGTCCTGCGGCTCGTCGCCGCCGGTCACACGAACCGCGAGATCGGCGACCAGCTGTTCATCAGCGAGAAGACGGTCAGCGTCCACGTCTCGAACGCGATGGCCAAGCTCGGCGCGTTGTCGCGGTATGAGGCGGCGGCGGCCGCGCAGGGGCGAGGGCCTGCTCTGAGGCAGCCGCGCGGTGTTCAGGCCTTCCGCCCGCTCCTCGGGCGGCTTCACGGCCCGGAACTCGCGGTACATCAGCAGGTCGTAGGCGATCTTGAAGCCGCCGGCCAGATAGAACGGCAATGCCGCGTAGCCGGCGCTCGCCATCAGCACGGACGAGAACGATGGGGAGATGGCCGCACCGGTCGTGCGGGCGACACCGGTCACGCCGGCCGCCGCGGACCGCTCGTCCGGGTCGACCACCGCCATGACGTAGGACTGGCGCGTGGGGACGTCCATCTGGCTGAGGCTGAACCGCAGCAGCAGGACCGCGATCGCCAGCGGCAGCGTCGGCATCAGCGGGACGAGGATGAGCAGCAGGTTCGATGGGATGTGGGTGAACACCATCGTGTTGATCAGCCCGAACCGGGCGGCGATGCGCGCGGCCGAGAGCGACGACACCGCGGCGAGCAGGTTCGCCCCGAAGAAGATGAGGCCGAGCACGGCCGGGTCGACGCCCCACTGGGTGTGGAACCAATACGCCATGAGGCTCTGCGGGATGAACCCGCCGCCGAAGGCGTCGATCGAGAACAGCACCGACAGCTTGAGGACGATCTTCTTCGAGCGGCCGAGGCCGAGACGCCGGCGGATCCCGTCCATCGCCGCCTCGCGCGGCGGCGCCTCGATGGACGTGTCCAGTCGCCAGAAGCCGACGACCATCGCAAGCCCGATCACGGCGTAGCCGATGACGATGGCTCGATACGCGTCGACCGGCGCCCAGCCGCCGTTGAGGAGGACTTGGCTGATGAGGCCCGCCGCGAGGGCACCGGTCGCCGTCGCGACATAGCCGACGAGGTTGTACCAGGCGAATGTCGGGGTCCGACGGACGTCGTGGACGGTCTGCGAGAGCGCCGCTTGTTCGACCGCGAGGAACGGGCCGACCTCGTTGCCGGTGGGCGAGATGACCCCGACGGTCGCCGCGAGGATCAGGAGCGGGACCCAGCTCGTGAAGGCGAACACGATGCCGGCGATGACCATCAGGACGGCCCCGGCGACGAGCACGCGTCGGCGGCCGAACCGGTCGGCGTTCGTCGTGAGCCACAGCGAGATCAGCGTGTCGCCGATGAGCGTCAGCGTCAGGACGATCCCGATGGTCAACGGGTCCAGGCCGAGCGCATCGAGGTACAGGACCAGGACGACCGCGAGGAACCCGTACCCGAACATCCGCAAGGTCCGCATCGCGAACAGGAGGCGGCCGTCGCGGTCGAGGCCGCGCAGACTGGGGATCAGCCCGGGATCGGGGGGCGCGGCACTCACGCGGTCGAGTCTACGCGGGCCACGAGGGCTGGCGCCGTCTGCGAGAATGCGGCCGGAGGTTCGAGATCAGACGATGAGCGCCGACCCGCACGCAGACGACGTCCCCGGCCACGCCGGTTCGGCCGGCCTGCATCACGACGTGACCGACCACGGCGACGACGGCGAGCACGACGACCACGCCCATGCCGAGGAACCGCTCGGTCCGATCGACCTGCGCGCGTGGGGTGCCGGCATCGCGGGCATCGCGATCGCCGCGGTCGTCATCGCCTGCTTCGCCGTCACGACGGGAGCCCTGACGCTCTGATCCGCTGAGCGCGGTCGCGAGGGAGGTCCCGCCCGCCCGCTCGTCCGGGCGAAGATCGAACCGATCTCCTGCGCCATGCCTCATTGGGGGCATGCAGCGGACCCGCACCACCGCGGTCCCGCGCCAGGCAGCGGAGATCGGCGATGCGTTTGGTCTTGATCGTGGGCACCCTGATGCTCGTTGCTGCATGCGGCACGGCTCCGGCCGGCTCGAGTGCCGCAGACACCGCCATCACCGTGACAGACGCGCCGACCGCGATCGCCAAGGTGGCGTCCAGCCCGACGCCGCCCGAGGCACCACCGACCGAGGCGCCCCCGACGCCGTTCCCGGCCCCGGCCGACATCGGGCTCGACGACATCGCCATGGGACCGGACGGTCAGCTGTACGGGTCGAGCTGCATGGCGGCTCGGGTCTACCGACTCGTCGGAGATCACCAGCTCCAGGTCGTCATCGGGAGTGGCGGCAGCGGGTTCGATACTGGCTTCACGGGCGACGGCGGGCTCGCCACGGACGCCCAGGTCTCGTGTCCCGTGGGGATCCTCTTCGCCAGCAACGGCGACCTCGTCCTCGCGGATCACAGCAACAACCGGATCCGTGAGGTCGATGCGAACGGGATCATCCAAACGATCGCCGGCAGCGGCGAGGCCGGCAGCAATCGCGGGATGTACGGCGGTGATGGAGGACCGGCGACGTCCGGGTTCCTCCAGGAGCCGACGCAGATCGCCTTCGACTCCGCCGGCAACCTCTACATCTCGGACCGGGACAACGATCGCGTCCGAAAGGTCGACACGAAGGGGATCCTGACGACGCTTGCGGGCGACGGCACGGACGCCTTCGGCGGCGACGGCGGCCCGTCGGTCAAGTCGAAGGTCGACGACCCAGCCGGGATCGCCGTCGCGCCTGACGGCACCGTCTACTTCGCCGACTCGAACAATCGACGCGTCCGGAAGATCGCGCCCGATGGGACCATCACGACCATCGCCGGCACGGCCAAGGGCGGCGACGCTGGCGACGGCGGGCCGGCGAGCAAGGCCACGTTCGATGACCCCGAGGCTCTCGCGCTGGATGCGAAGGGCAACCTCTACGTGAGCGATGGACCGGTCGTGCGAGTCATCGACGCGAAGGGACGGATCGCGCGATTCGCGGGCACGGGCGCGGCCGGCACATCGGGGGACGGCGGGCCGGCGAGCAAGGCCATGCTGACGGCCGTCAGTTCGATCGTCGTGGCCCCGAACGGCGACGTCTACCTCGACGACGAGGACGGCCACCAGATCCGCAAGGTCGCGCCCGACGGCACGATCTCCACGGTCTTCCGCCCGTCCTAGAACAGCCCGACGACGTTCCCCTCGGCGTCGATGTCGATGTTCACGCCGCCCGGCACGGACGGCAGACCCGGCATGGTCCGCATCTCCCCGCAGATCGGGGTGATGAACCCGGCGCCCGCTGACAATCGGACCTCGCGGATCGGCACGGTGAAGCCCGTCGGTCGGCCCTTCAACGCCGCATCGTGGCTCAGCGAGTACTGCGTCTTGGCCATGCAGACCGGCAGGTTGCCGTAGCCCAGGTCGGTGTACTGCTTGAGCTGCTTGCGGGCAGCCGGCAGATACTCGACGCCGGCGCCGCCGTAGACCTTCGTGACGATCGTCTCGATCTTCTCGGTCAGCGGCATCTCGTCCGGGTAGAGGAGCTTGAAGCCCTCGCCCGCGGATTCGCTGGCCTCCCAGACGGCCTCGGCGAGGGCCGTCGCGCCCGCGCCACCGTCCACGAAGTGGGTCGCCCCGACGGCCGCGCGCGCCCCGGCGGCGAGCGCGACCTCGCGGATCGCCTCGACCTCGGCCGGGGTGTCGGTCGGGAACGCGTTGATCGCGACGACGGCGGGGATGCCGTACATCGTCACGTTCTCGATCTGCTTCGCGAGGTTCTGCGCCCCGAGCCGGACCGCCTCGACGTTCTCCTCGAGGAGCGCCGGGTCGAGCGGCTTGCCGGCCACGATCTTGCCGACGCCGCCGTGCATCTTGAGCGCCCGGACCGTGGCGACGACGACGGCCGCGCTCGGGGCGAGGCCGGACGCGCGGCACTTGATGTCGAAGAACTTCTCCGCGCCCATGTCCGCGCCGAAGCCGGCCTCCGTGCACACGATGTCGTTGGTCACGAGCGCCAGCCGGTCGGCGATGATCGAGTTGTTGCCGTGCGCGATGTTCGCGAACGGGCCGGCGTGGACGAAGGCCGGACCGCCTTCGAGCGTCTGCAGCAGGTTCGGCTTGATGGCGTCACGCAGCAGTACCGTCATCGCGCCGGCGACGCCGAGGTCCTCGGCGGTGACCGCGGTCCCGTCCGGGCGCGTCGCCAGGACGATCCGCCCCAGCCGGGCCCGCAGGTCGAACAGGTCCGTCGCGAGCGCGAGGACCGCCATCACCTCGGAGCCCACCGTGATGACGAACTCGGTCTCGCGCGGCACGCCGTCCTCACGGCCACCGAGGCCGATCACGACGTGGCGCAGCGCCCGGTCGCTGATGTCCACGACCCGCGGCCAGAGGATCCCATGAGGGTCGATGCCGAGCGGGTTCTTGTGGTGGAGGCTGTTGTCGATGAACGCCCCGGCGAGGTTGTGGGCGGCCCCGATCGCGTGGACGTCGCCGGTGAGGTGGAGGTTGAAGTCCTCCATCGGGATGACCTGGCTGTAGCCGCCGCCGGCAGCCCCGCCCTTGATCCCGAACACCGGGCCGAGTGAAGGCTGCCGGATGTTGACCGAGGCCTTCTTGCCGATCTTGTTCAGCCCCTGCGCCAGACCCACCGTGGTCGTGGACTTCCCCTCGCCGAGCGGCGTCGGCGTGATGGCCGTGACCACGACATAGCGGCCGCGCGGCCGCTCCGCCTCGAGTCGCTCGATGGCTTCCAGCGTGACCTTGGCCTTCGTGGGCCCGTACAACTCGAGTTCATCGTTCCGGATGCCCAGCTCAGCCGCGATATCCACGATCGGGCGGGGCGTGACGGATCGCGCGATCTCGAGGTCGGACGGGAAGCTCATCGGTCTCCTCCGGAGGGAACGGGGTGGGTCGTCGGGGTGGTCCGGGCGCGAGGCGCCTGACGCTCGGCGGCACGGATGAGGTGGGTCAGGAGGATCGCGTTCGTCAGCGGCCCGACGCCGCCCGGCACCGGGGTGATCGCCGAGGCGACCGACCGAGGCCGAGGCGAAGTCCACGTCACCGACGATGTGGCCGTCGACCACGTTGATGCCGACGTCGACGACGACCGCACCGGGCTTGAGCATCTCGCCGGTGATGAGTCCGGGCCGGCCGGCGGCGACGACGACGATGTCGGCCCGACGGACGTGACTCGCCAGGTCACGCGTCCTCGAATGGCAGACGGTGACCGTGGCGTCCTCCTTCACGAGGAGGAACGCGGCGGGCATCCCGACGACGGCGGACCGGCCGACGACGACGGCGTCGCGCCCGGCGATCTCGACGCCGGATCGGCGGAGGATCTCGATCGCGGCATGGGCGGTGGCCGGCAGGAACCCGTCGTAGCCGAGGCGTAGCAGCCCGGCGTTGAGGGGATGGATCCCGTCGATGTCCTTGGCCGGGTCGATGGCATCGATGACGGCACGCAACCGGATCGTCGGCGGCAGCGGCATCTGGACGATCACCCCGTCGATCGACGGGTCGTCGTTGAGAGCTCTGACGGTCGAGGTGACGCTCGCCTCGGTGGCCTCGCCTTCGAGCTCGACGAAGCCGCCGTCGATGCCCACCTTGGCGCAGCCGCGGAGGATGCGTTCGAGGTAGACCGTGGACGGCGCGTCCTTCCCGACGATGACGACGCGCAGGGCCGGCGGGCGACCGCGCGCGGTCCGGAAACTGGCCACGTCCTCCGCGACGGCGGTGCGGATCTCCTCGGCGATCGGACCGCCTTCGAGGAGTCGAGCCCCACCCGGCGCGGACATGGTCACGACCGGTCCGGCGACGGGACCGGCGGACGAGGCTCGCCGCGACCGACCGTCTGGCGCGTCTCGGCGGCCAGCCGTTCGATCTCGTGGAGCAGATCGTTCACCAGGACGGTCATCTCCCCTTCGAACGACGGATCGCCCGTCGACGGCAGGTTGACGAGGACGTTCGCGGCCGCCCCATGGGCCGCGGCCTCGGCGAGCAGCGACGCGACGTTCAGGTCGCTCGAGGCGTTGGCGTTGCTGCGACCGGCGAGGGCCTCGGCCGCCTCGACGACCTGCAGGCAGAGTTCCATGCAGGCATATGGCACTTCGGCGGCGTGCCGCGCCGCGCGATGCATCGCCGCGCTTCGTTCCGCCTTCTCGTCGTCGGTCTCGCGCGGAAGCTTCATCGCCGCCGAGAAGTCCGCGTAGGACGCGGCATCGTCGTCGGCCAGCGTCAGGAGGCGATCCGAGAGGTCGTGGCCCGTCCGCTTCGCCCAGGCGAGGAGGTCCTCGTGCTCGGCGTACTTCGGCCGGCCTTCCGACAGCGATGCGACCATCGCGACGAGGCCGGCGCCGAGGCTCGCGGCGACCGCTGAAGCGCTCCCGCCCCCAGGGACGGGCTCGGCGGATGCGAGACGCCCGACGAACGCGTCGAGCGTGAGGTCACGGAAGCGGTCGGACGGGGAGGTCGGCACGGACAGATTGTAGGTTCGCGGCGGTCGTCCGGCGGGTGGTCACGCGCAGGACGTCCCGCCACGTGAGCCGTCGGACCGCCAGATGGGTCGCCGCGAGCTGTTGCGGTCGATACGGGGCGAGTGCGGTACCGGCGCACCCGCCCCGCAGCCGACCGTTTGCCAGCCCGCGGGGGAGGGATCCGGGGCCGACCGGAACGAACCGGATCAGGCGGCCAGGCGAACCTCGTCGAGGCCGGTGACCGTCCAGCGATGTGAGCGGTGGTGATAGGCGAGGGACAGGCGAGCGACGGAGGTCTCGACCTCGAAGAGCGTGCGGGGCCCGGTGATGACCGGATAGGCCGCCGCCTCTTCCCGGACGGCCGCGAGGCGCGTCACGGTGAGCCGCTGGTTGCCCCACGTGATCTCGCGGGGGCTGCCGTCGAACCAGCCGGTTCGAACGTGGACCTGAACGGGTTCGACACGGGTGAATGCCATCTTGCACGGCTCCTTCGGGGGCGTATCGCGTTTGATCCGTGTCGTCCGGGGCACTCGTCCGACAGAACGTCTGTTCGATTGAGGCTGACACTAGACCGAACAGGTGTTCGATGTCAAGCCTCGTCGTCGAACGGACTGTCGTCGAGGTCAGTGACACCTTGCGTGTCACGACCGTCGACACCATCCGGCAGCTGCGGATCGTCCGCGTCGACCCCGCGCGCGCGACGATCGAGCGGGTTCCGCGGGTCGCGTTCGAACGGCGCGGGCAGTCCCGCGCCAAGGAGGCGCGCCCGGGTCACGGCGTCGGACCCGTATCGGCGCCGCACGGCGTCGGCCGCCTCGGTCGCGCGACGGCGCTTCGGATCCTCGGCGCTGAACATGGCGAGCTGCTCTCGCTCGCCCAGGTTCGAGGCCGTCACGCCCAGCAGTCGCACGCGGATCCCGCGCAGTTCCGGCCGGGCCAGCTCGAGCGCGATCCGATAGATCGGCTCGGTCATGTCGGTCGGCTCGGCGAGCGTCCGCTGTCGCGTGATGGTGCGGAACGAGCTGTCGCGGATCTTCACCGCGACCGTCCCGGCGCGGACGCCGGCCGACCGCAACCGCCCCGCGACCCCGTCCGACATCGCGAGCAACGTCCGCTCGATGACCTCGCGGTCGGTCGTGTCCACATCGAACGTGTGCTCGTGCCCGACGGACTTGGCCGGGTCACCGTCGTGGACGGGGTCGGCATCGATGCCGCGTGCCCGCTCCACCAGCGATCCGCCGTGCTTCCCGAACCGACGTACGACGACATCCGGAGGCAGCGCCGCGAGGTCCCCGATCGTCAGCACACCGAACTCGGCCAGCGCGACCCGGGTCTTCTCGCCGACGCCCCATAGCCGCGAGATCGGCAACGGTGCCAGGAACGAGGCCTCCTCGCCCGTCGGCACGACGACGAGCCCGTCGGGCTTGCGCAGGTCCGACGCGATCTTCGCCACGAGCTTCGTCGTCGCGACGCCCACCGATGCGGTCAGGCCGACGTCCGAGCGGACCTCGTCCTTGATGCGGCGCGCGATCGTCGGCCCGTCGCCGAACAGCACGAAGGTCGCCGTGACATCGAGGAACGCCTCGTCGATGGAGATGGGCTCGACGAGGGGCGTGAACCGACGAAGCACGGCCATGACGTCCCGACTGGCCGCCTGGTACCGGCGTCCGTCCACCGGCATGAAGACGCCCTCCGGGCATCGGCGACCGGCCTCGCGGAGCGACATCGCGGAGTGGACGCCGAACTTGCGAGCCTCATAGCTCGCGGCCGACACCACGCCCCGGGCGTTCCGGTCGCCACCACCGACGATGACGGGTCGTCCGCGCAGCTCGGGGTGGTCGCGCTGCTCGACCGCGGCGAAGAACGCATCGAGGTCGACATGGAGGATCGTCCGGGCAGCCACGCTCGCTATCATCGCGCCAACGTGGTCGACCTCACCGCCACATGACGCCCGCCGCGATCGCTGCCATCGCCGTGCTGTGGCCGATCCTCTTCTTCGTCCCCGGATGGGTCGTCGTCCGCCGCGTCGCCCCGGACCTGCCGCCTCCGGGCGCGATCGGCGTCGGCATCGTCGCCAGCGTCTACGTGTCGGCGCACCTGGTCGACGTGGTCGCTCGATTGACGGGGTTCGGGTTCCCGGCCGTGCTCACGTCGGCCATCCTGCTCGCGATCGCGACCGTGCTCTTCGCCCGGGTCCGGATCTCGTGGCTCGCCCCATTCGAGCGCCCGTCCCTTGCGGGCGTGCGCGCCACCCTTCGGGACGACCTGCCCGCCTGGCTGATCGCCGCGGCGGTCGGCAGCCTCGTCGCCGTCGTGCTGTTCGGGAACGGCTGGCACGAGACGCCCGACGGCTGGGTCTCGGGCGGCTGGGACTGGAGCGACCTGCTCGTCCACGTCGCGATCGGGTCCAGCATCGTCCACGGCAACTTCCCGCCCGAAGTCCCGTACTTCGCCGGCGAGCCGCTCACGTACCACTGGTTCGCGGACTTCCACGGCGCCATCGCGGCGACGGCGGCCGGGGTCCCCCTGATCCCGGTCTACTTCTTCACGAGCGCGCTGTTCGCCGGCGTCATGGCCCTCGTCGTCTGGGCGCTGGCCCTCCGCCTCACCGGCGATCGGCGGGTCGCGCTCGTCGCCACGATCCTCGTCTGCCTCGGCGGCGGGATGGGCTGGATCCGCCTGGTCCTCGACCTCGTGAGCGGCACCGGGGGCAGCTCGGATCCGCTCACCCTGATCACGCAGCACCCGTATGACAACAACTGGGAGGACAGCTGGCCGTTCTTCCGGATCGCCTCGGTCCTCGGCACGGGCTTCTTCCCGCATCGCGCGTCGACGCTCGGCCTGCCGGGTCTCGTGTCGGTGGTGCTGCTCGTGACGACCTGTCTCGGGCGACGGCCGGCCGGCGTGCTCATGGCGGGGATCCTCGCGGCGCTCCTCGCGCCGTTCCAGTTCTACGCGTTCCCGGCCACCTACCTGATCGTGGGCCTGTACGTCCTCACGAGCGGGGCGTGGCGCGAGAGGACGGTCTTCCGCGACGCCGTGCTCTTCCTCGCGCCGGCCGTGCTGGCGCTGCCGTTCATCGCGGATGCCGTCCTCCAGCAGGGGGCGACCGGCGGGTTCCGCTTCGTGCTCGGCTGGGGGGAGGCGAGGTTCGGTGAGGGCCCGCTCGCGGTCGTCTTCTTCTACGCGACCAACCTCGGCGTACCGTTCGCGCTGGCCCTCATCGCGGCGTTCGTGAGCCGCGACATGCCGAATCGCTGGTTCCTGGTGTCGTGGCTGGTGATCCTGTTCCTGCTCCCGAACATCGTGCTCGTGAGTGCGGTCGAGTTCGACATGAACAAGTACTTCCAGATGATGTGGATCGCGGTCGCGATGCTCGCCGCCTGGCTGATGCGTGACTGGGATCCCGTCCCGGTCGTCCTGGTCCTGGCGGTCTCGGCCATCTCCCCCGGGCTCATCGCGTACTGGCATCTCACGAATCCCGCGGTCGCGCTCAGCCTCGGCCAGGAACGGGCCGCGCACTGGATCGAATCCGAGACCCCTGAACGCTCGGTCTTCATCACCGACGCCTTCATCAACAGCCCGGTGGACCTCGCCGGCCGGCTGCGCATCCTCACGTTCCCACCGTATGTCTCGAACCTCGGCTACGACCCGGCGTCGCGGGAGGCCGATACCACGGCGATCTACTGCGACGGCCCCGACGTGGCGGCCGAGAAGATGGCCACCTACGGGGCCACCTACGTGATCTCGAGCGGCGGCGTCTTCCAGTGCGATGACGGCACCCAGACCGATTTCGCCGCCAGCAATCGCTTCGTCACGGTCTACGACACCGACGGGGTCACGATCTGGAAGAAGGTCCCGTGACCGGGCCGACCCGTCGCCGACGGTCGAAACGGCGATACGTCCTGCCGCTCCTCATCGCCCTCGTCGCGCTCTCGGCCGATCTTCGGCTGGTCGACCTCGACCGGAACCCGCCGGAGCTGTTCGAGGACGAGCTGTCGGGTGATGTGTCGGCCTGGTCGATCGCGACGACCGGGCACGACGTCGAGCGGACCGTCCTCCCGTTCATGGTCACGCGCCTCGAGCTCAAGCAGCCGATGTACTTCCTCGCGACCGTGCCGTTCCAGGCGGTCCTCGGCCACGGGACGCTCGCGCTGCGCTTGCCCGCCGTGATCTTCGGCGTCATCGCGACGCTCCTCATGGTCTGGCTGCTCGCGGTCTTCCGGGCCGGGATGCGGGTCGCGCTGGTCGGCGGGTTCCTGTTCGCGATCAGTCCGTGGGCGATCCACTACTCGCGAGCGGGCTGGGAGCCCGCCTCCTTCCTGCCGTTCGCGATGGGCGGGATCGGGCTCCTGTGGCTCGGGTTACGCGATCATCGACCCCGGGTGACGGTGATCGCGGCGATCGTGCTCGCGTTCGGGTCATACACCTATCACCCGGCACTGCTGATGAACGTCGTCATGGCCGCGACCGTCGTCCTGATCCGCGTCCGGACGCTCCGGCGGTCGGACGTCGTGGCGCTCGCGGTCGGCGCGGCCATCGCCCTGGTCATCCTGATCCCGTACGGGCTCGCGGCCTTCGACCCGATCTTCACGGCGCGCACGCGAGGCCTCTCCGTGTTCCGGGACGGGGTCGACGTCGATGCGCTCCAGCTCGCCTGGGCCAATTTCTGGGCGCAGTGGTCGCCGGGGTTCCTGCTCGGCGGGGCCGCCCCCAACCCGAGGATCAACCCCGGCCCGCTGGTGTACGTGTGGACGGTCCCGTTCTTCCTTGCCGGCCTCGACAGGCTCCTGCACCGACGCCGCCCCGAGGACATCCTGTGGCTCGCCTGGCTCGCGCTCGGGGCGTTGCCTGCCGCCCTGGCCGACGACCAGACCACGCCGCACGCCGCACGCGGCCTGCTGGTCCTCCCGGCGCTCATCGCCATCACCGCCATCGGCCTTGGCCGCGGATACCGGTTCGTCCAGCGCCATGCCGGACGCCTTGGGTCACGAGCGACGCTGGCTGCCAGCGCCGCCGTCCTCGCCGTCGCGATCGCCGGGGTCGTGACCTTCTACAGCTACTACCTGAACGCGTACGTCGTGCGCTCGGCCAACTTCTGGGGGTACGGCTCGGCGGCGGCGATCCGGACGGCCGCGTCACTCGTGCCGGCAGGCGGACGCCTGTGCATCGCGAACCCGGACATCAGCGCGCTCACCTTCGCCCACCACATGGCGCTGTATCTGCCCTCGCCGGACTTCACGGTCGTCAAGGGCGTCGCCGACCCCTCGTGCGCGCAGCCGGGGACGTATCTGCTCGCGCTGGTCGACCGCGACCTCGGACCGGGCGTCGAGCGCAAGGCGGTGATCCCCGACATCGTCGGGCAGCCGAAGTTCGTCGTCGTGCAGGTGCCGCCGAAATCCTGACGAGCCGAGGCGGCGCGGGCGCGGGAGAGCCCGCGCCGAGGTTCAGCCCTTGGGCTCGACGACGATCGTGACTTCGGGGGTCATCCCCGAGAAGACCTTGATCGCCACCTTGTACGTGCCGAGCGACTTGAGCGGCTCCTCGAGATCGATCTTGTGGCGGTCGACCTCGATCCCGCGCCGGGCGAGCGCATCGGCGATGTCCTTGGTCGTGATCGAGCCGTACAGCTTGCCGCCGTCGCCGACCTTCACGCCCATGGTCAGGGTCGTGCTGGCGATGCGCGTCGCCGCGATCTCAGCATCCTCGCGCTCGCGCTGCCGCTTGTCCTCACGGCTCGCGACGTCGTGCTGCCACGCTCGATAGGCGCCGCCGGCCGCGGGCACCGCCAGCGACTGGGGGATCAGGAAGTTCGTGGCATAGCCGTCCGCCACCGACTTCATCTCCCCGCTCTTCCCGAGCTTGGGCACGTCCTTCGTCAGGATGACCTTCACGCGCTGTGCTCCTCCATGTTGATCCAGGACCGCAGGCGCGGCCCGATCCCGAGTTGTCGGATGGTGTCCCCGGCCGTCCCGAGGAGGACGGGGACCCGGCGGATGGTCCGCCGGACCGGTCCCGGCGTCAAGCGCCGGATCTGGGCGATGTCACGTTCGTATTCCGAGCGAGGGATCCCGAGTTCGTCGAGCTTCTCCCGCAGGACGTCCTCCGGGACGCCGTCGAGGAACATCTCGACCGCGAGGATGACGACGACCAGGTCGTCGAGGCCACCGATCACCGGGACCTGATCCGGGATCAGGTCGCGCCCGAGGACGAGGTAACCGGCCGCACCCGCGAGGAGCGCCTTGCGCGCCGCGGGCATCCGATCATCCATGACGAGCGCAGAGACGAGCCGCGCGTACATCGGCATGCGCGACGCGATGGGCAGGAACGCCATCAGCGACAGCGCCCGTCCGATCGAGGCGGCGCCCATCCCGGCGCCGCGGCGGCGCTTGCTGGTCGTCTTGGTGGTCGTGCGCGCCATGCGCCCGGTCCTCCTCCCTTCGGGCCACGGAGTCTAGCAGCGTTGCCTCGCGATGCCAGCCGGGTGACCGGCGGCCGAACTTGACATCGAACGTCCGTTCGGTATGATGCCGGCAAGGAGGCGCGAGTGACCAAGCACGACGCCGAACGAAAACTCAAGATCCTCGACTTCATCGCGGCGACCCTGCGCGCGCGCGGCTATCCGCCGTCCGTACGCGAGATCGCCCGGGCCGTCGGTCTCGCCTCCACCTCGGCGGTCCACCACCATCTCCAGATCCTCGAACGTGAGGGCTACCTGGAACGTGGCGCCGCCCAGTCTCGCGCGATCCGCCTGACGCCGACCGCGGCGCTGCGCCTCGGACTCACGAGCGAGCTCGTGCCGCAGTCCACCACCGCCGAGTCGCGCGTCCTTCCGATCATCGGGGAGATCGCGGCCGGCGGACCGATCGAGGCCTACCAGGACGCGTCGGAGACGCTCGCCGTCCCGGACATCCTCGCCCCCAGCGGCGACGCCTACGTCCTCAAGGTCCGCGGCGACTCGATGATCGAGGCCCACATCGCCGACGGCGACTTCGTCCTGATCCGGCCGCAGAGCACGGCACGCAACGGCGATATCGTCGTCGCCCAGGTCGAGGAGAACGCCGTCACCCTGAAGCGGTTCTTCAAGGAGAAGGACAAGATCCGACTCCAGCCGGCCAACCCGGCGTACCCCGCGCAGATCTATGACGATGTGCGCATCCAAGGCAAACTCATCGGCGTCATCCGCCGCCTGGACTAGCCCTCCTCAGGCATCGTCTCCACCTGCCGCTCGGTGCACGCTTCGGTCCGGGCGACCCTTCGCAGACTCGTGGACTGTCCACAACGGGTTCTCCACAGCTCGCCCACACAAGCCGAAAGCCGTGGAACATCCCGTCGGCTCGACTCGCCTTCGTTGACCGCCAGAGCTGTTCCCGACCGGACAATGACGCCCCCACTTCTGTCGTCGGAGTCCTGACCGCCTCATGATCGATCGCCTGCCGCCCCAGAGTCTCGAGGCCGAGCAATCGGTGCTCGGCGCCATCCTCATCGACCGTGACGCGGTCATCGAGGTCGCGGAGTTCCTTCGCGCCGAGGACTTCTACCGGCAGGCCAACGGCCGCATCTACGCCGCCATGCTCGACCTGTTCGAGAAGCGCGAGCCCATCGACATCGTCACGGTGGCCGAGGTGCTCGAGCGCAAGGAAGAGCTCGAGGCGATCGGCGGACGTGCCTACCTTTCGAGCCTCTCCAACGAGACCCCCACGGCCGTCCATGCCTCGCAGTACGCGCGGATCGTCGAGCGCAAGGCGGTCCTGCGGAACCTGATCGGCGCGGCTGGTCGCATCGCCAGCATCGCCTACGAGGATCCGGCCGAGATCGGCGAGGCCGTCGACCGGGCGGAGGCCGAGCTCTTCGCCGTCAGCCAGAAGCGGATCGATGTCGGGTTCAGCGCGCTCAAGGCCCTCCTCCACGACGCCTACGACCGCCTCGATTACCTCCACGCCCACCGCGGCGAGATCAGCGGCGTCCGCACCGGGTTCCAGGACCTCGACGCCCTCACCACCGGCCTCCAGAAGAGCGACCTCGTGATCGTGGCGGCCCGCCCGTCGGTCGGCAAGACGAGCTTTGCGCTCAACATCGCCGAGCACGCCGCGGTCAAGGAGCGCAAGAGCGTCGGGGTCTTCAGCCTCGAGATGAGCAAGGAGCAGCTCGTGCTCCGCTTGCTCTCGAGCGTGGCCAACATCGACTCGCAGCGGCTGCGCACCGGCTTCCTCGAGGAGCTCGACTTCGCCCGGATCGCCCCGGCGATGAACGCCCTCTCGGAGGCGCCGATGTACATCGACGACACCCCGAACATCTCGGCGATGGAGCTCCGGACCAAGGCCCGCCGACTCCAGGCGGAGGCCGGCCTGGACCTCGTCATCGTCGACTACCTCCAGTTGATGCAGGCGACCACGACCTCGCGCGACGCCAATCGGGTCCAGGAGGTGTCGGAGATCTCGCGCGGGCTCAAGGCCCTCGCCCGCGAGCTGAACGTGCCGGTCATCGCGCTCTCCCAGCTGTCCCGCCAGCCGGAGATGCGCGAGTCCAAGGAACCTCGGCTCTCGGACCTTCGCGAGTCAGGCGCCATCGAGCAGGACGCGGACCTCGTGATGTTCCTGTGGCGCGACAAGGACCGGGCCGGCGACGACTCGGAGTCCGAGGGCGAGGTCATCAAGCTCAAGCTCGCGAAGCACCGCAACGGCCCGACCGGCGAAGTGGACCTGTGGTTCAAGAAGCGCCAGACGCGCTTCGTCAGCTATGCGGGCGAGCGGTACGCCGAGGCCGGCTGATCCTCGGCGGGATAGCCGAACTGGCCGCTACCCCTCGTACTCGAAGCCGATCTTGACCTCGACGCGGTACTCGACGATCTCGCCGTCGGCGACGACCGCGCTCGACTTGACCACCTCGACCGTCTGGATGTTGCGGACCGTCTTCGACGCCGTCGCGACGGCCTGACGGGCCGCGTCGCTCCACGACTTCGGGCTCGTGCCGACCATCTCCCGGATGATGATCACGCCCACGGTCGGCCCTCCTCATGGTGTTCGCCGCCGTCGAGGCGTGCGCCGGCCGACATCATGACACGGGGCCGACCCGTCGCCGGATCGGCCCTCGTCGTCGCACGGCGATCCGTGGATCGGGCGGTCAGACGCTCGCTGGCGTCGCCGACAGCGTCCCGGCGCGGACCTTGTCGAAGCAGGAGCTGCAGTAGACCGGCCGGTCGTTCCTCGGCGCGAACGGGACGACGGCCTGCCCCCCGCAGGCGCCGCAGACCGCCGCGTGGAATTCCCGTGGGCCCTCGTTCGATCGGGCCCGCTTGGCCGCGGCCCGGCACGATGGGCATCGCTGCGGGTCGTTCGTCAGCCCCTTGCTGGCGTAGAAGGCCTGTTCGCCCGCCGAGAACGTGAATTCGTCGGCACAGTCGCGACAGGTCAGCGCTCGGTCCTGGTACACCCTCTCCAGCCCTCCATGGCTCGGGACACCGTGAACCTGGGAGCCCCCGCCCGAGGGATCGTCGGGACCGGCGCAGGGCGCACTGGAACGGGATGCGCGCTCGGTCGGCCCGGGCTCGGGGGGCCCGGAACTCATAGCCGAGAAGATACGCGCGACGTCAAGCCCTTCCGGACGTTCGGAACCGCGCTGCGGAACCGTTCCGGGCCCGCTACCGTCGGGGCGCCATGTCAAAGCTGCATCGCCTCGCCCTGCTCCCGGTCGTCCTCGTCGCCGTCACGGCCTGCACCGGTGGCGGCGCCGGCGCCTCGTCCGCGCCGCCGTCATCGACGCCGACCGGCGGTCCCTCGACGTCGCCCGAAGCCAGCGGTGCTTCGTTCGGCAAGATCGAGCACGCCACCGGAGCGACGGACGTCCTGCTGCGTTTCGAGAACGGCGGCGGGTTCGTGCCCCCGTCCTTCCTGGCCACCCAGGCGCCGATCTACACCCTCTACGGCGACGGCACCGTCGTCTTCCGCAACCCCGCCATCGAGCTTCCCCAGCCGGTCGGCGAGGTCTACCCCCAGAACCCGATGCGCACCGCGAAGCTCTCCGAGGACCAGATCCAACAGGTCCTCGCCGAGGCCCTCGGCCAGGGTGGGCTCGGCATCGGCGCGGGCCACCTACGAGAACGCCCAGATCTCGGACGCGCCGACCGCGGTGTTCACGGTCGATGCGGGCGGCATCAAGAAGGCCGTCTCGATCTACGCGCTCGGGATGGACGTCCAGGGCGGGGCCGACGCGCCGGCGCGAGCGGCGTTCCAGCGTCTCGCGGACCATCTCGGGAACTTCGACAACGGGGGCACGATCGCTACCGACGTCTATCAACCCGCGGGCTATCGCGCGATCCTGATGGACGGCACCGCGACCCCGGGGCAGGTCGACTGGCCGTGGACCGACCTCACGCCGAAGGACTTCGCGTTCCCCGCGGACCCGAACATGTTCCAGCAGGCGACCCACGTGCTGACCCAGGCGCAAGTCGATGCGCTCGGGCTCAAGGACGTCCAGGGCGGGTTCCAGGGGCTCACGATCGCGACGCCCGATGGCGGCAAGGTCTATTCGATGTCGCTGCGACCCCTGCTGCCCGAGGAGACGTCCTAGCCATCGGCGACCCGAGGCGGCGGCATCCTGACGAGTGCCGCCGATGCCTCGGTCGCGCCTCGGACTGGGTCGCAGCTAAGGGGCGGGTAAGCCGCCTCCGGCACCATGCGACGCATGGCACTGCCGGATCCGCCCGTTGACACTCGCCGCGAGCGATCCGTATCGTTCGCGCCTCTCGACGCGCCCGAGCGAATCCATCGTCCAGGCGACCGTCCGTCGATCCCGGTCGGTCCGGGTCGGCCCACGATCGCCGCCGCACAAGCCAGCGGAGCCCACCGCGACGACGTGAGCGGCTATCCGATCCAGTACGCGAAGGTCCAGCCTCCGCCATTGCGGGAGGAGACCCTCGCACGCCATCGACTGCTCGACTGGCTTGCCGCGAAGATCCACCACCGCGTCATCCTGGTACTCGCCGATGCCGGGTACGGCAAGACCACGTTGCTGGCGGACTTCTCGGGACGGACGCGTCTCCGAACGCTCTGGTATCGCCTCGACGAGGACGACCGCGACTGGATCTCGCTGCTGAACCACCTCGTCGCGGCCGGTCGCGAGGCGGACCCATCGTTCGCCCCGACCACCGCGGCGATGCTGGCCGACACCAGCCTGACCGGTCCGACGATGGATGCGGTCATCGAGGTGTTCATCCGCGAGCTCCAGGGCATCGCGCCCCATGGGGCGGTGTTGATCTTCGACGATTTCCACCTGGTCGACGACGCGCCGGACGTGCAGCGGATCGCGCGCGAGCTCGTGACGCGGGCGCCGGAGCGGCTGTCGATCGTCTTCGCGAGCCGGCGTGCGCCGGGCATCCCGATGGCGCGACTCCGCTCGATCGGCGAGGTCGGGGAGCTGACCACGGACGACCTGCGCTTCGACGCTGACGAGACCGATCGCCTCTTCCGCGAGTCATACGGCCGAACGCTCGATCCCGATGTCCTCGCCGATGTGACGGCTCGGACCGAGGGCTGGGCCGCGTCGCTCCAGCTGGTTCACGCGGCCCTTCGCGACCGTACGCCCGGCCAGATCCGCCAGTTCGTGCACAGCCTCACGGGTGCCGACCGCGAGCTCTACGACTACCTCGCCGAGGAAGTCATCGGCGACCTGCCACCTGACCTCCAGACCTTCCTGATGCGCACCTCGATCCTTCAAGTGGTCACGCCCACCTTTGCTGAAATTGTCACTGGGGCAGAGGCAGGCTCATGCAGTCGTCTCACCAACTCCGCCGAAAGGCTCACGTTGCTTAGCCGACGGTCCCGTGGACCAAGGAGCGAACTCCGGTATCACCCCCTTGTTCAGCAGTTCCTCATGTCTCGACTCACGCGAGAGCTTGGGACGGACGGCGTACGCGACCTTCATCGGCTAATGGCGGAATACGCCGGCAGCCGCGACTGGCGCCTAGCGGCGCACCACCTGTGGTCGGCAGGCGATCAAGTAGATGCTTGGGCGGTCATCGACTTGGCGGCCACCGGAATAGTTGGTCGAGGGGAATATCTGGTAGCGGCACCGTACCTGGAGGCGGCCACCGAGCGAGTCGAACGCGCCAGCTTCGAAGTAGTGCTGTCGCGTCGAGACTTCAGTGAGGGCAACATCCGCGGGGCGGTAGCTCATGCCGAACAAGCGGTGCTGCTTGAGCCACGCTCCGACCTGGCGCTTGCCAACTTAGCGTCCCAACACGTAAATGCCGGCAACATCGAAGAAGGTGTCGTGTGGGCACGGCGCCTACTTAGCCAGCCGGGGGATCTCGGCATCCAGGGCATTGCTGCGGGAATAATCACAATTCATCAGACGTCACTCGACGGCGACGTCACCGCTGCGATCACCGAGTTCTCGAACCTGGCGACGCAACAACACGCGGCGGGTTACATCCACTTCGAGGGCATCAGTCAGCTCAACCTTGCTGACGCCTACAGAGCGAGTGGTGATCTCGTGGCATCTCGACGAGCCGCACAGCAGGCTGTCGAGCTCCTTCAGTCAAGTTCCGCCGGCTCGGAAGTGCAAGTTGCCCAGGCATACGTCGCCTGGGCCGATGCTCACCTCGCTGAGCTCGGAAACGCCCGAGCATCGATCGAGACAGCGTTGGCAACGGCGAACGACGCAAGTCGCGCGGACGTGCTCTTTGAAGCGAGCGACCTCGAAGCCGCATACGGCAGTCAGAACGCTGCCGCGGACCACCTTGCCCATCTGCGCGCAACGGGTGCCGGGGCGGTTGCCGGACAGGTCGCGTCCCTTGAAGTGCTCGTTGCGCTGAGGCTGGACAACCAGGAAGAGGCCCTGCGGAGGTCTGAGTCGCTGGGGAGGGGTGTCCCAAGCAGTCTGATCGCACACCAGGCTCGCGACATGGTTGTTCGTGCGCACGCCATGGCGTCCGCGATGGCAGACGGCGCGAGCGATGCGATCGCCCGGGCACACTTTCATGCTGAGTCGCAGACGGCGGGGCTGTGGGCTGAGTACGCAGCTGCCCTTCGAGCCGTTACGGCCGAGCGCGACGGACTCAATGCCTACGTCAGATCACGTGGCCGGGTCGGCTTGTGGCCGCTGTCGCGTGTCGCAGAGCTGTTGACCAACCGCCTGAACGATCTCGGGGGAGACGAGGCCGATTCTGTTCGAGCCGAGGTGGTTCTCCGTCCCGACCGGTGGCGGTCGGCGCTCCGCCTCTCGGTCGACCGGCGAATGGGCGACGGGTTGAACGCAGCGAGGCTGCTTGACTTGGTAGGTGAACACGAGGACGTCGTACGACTTCGAAATGTCGCTCACAAGCATCGGGGCCGACCAGACGCGGAGCTCGGCCGAGGATTGGCCCGGCGCCTAGCTCCGATGGTCTTTGTCGAGGACCTCGGCCGCGTCTCCCTGCGCATTGGCGAACGCGCGATAGAGGGTTCCTCAGTTCGACGCAAAGTGCTGGCGTTGCTCTGCTTCCTGGTCACCCGACCAAGGTTCTCGGCAACGCGTGACGAAGTGATGGACGCACTCTGGCCCGACTTCGATCCTGGTGACGCACAGAACTCGTTAAACCAGACGGTGTACTTCCTAAGGCGCGTGTTTGAACCGGACTACAAGGACGATCTGTCGCCTGGATACGTCCACCACGAGTCCGATGTGATCTGGCTGGACGAGGCCCTGGTTTCCTCACGAAGCTCGAGCTGTGTAGCGCTCATTCGATCGATGACGTCCGAACCAACGCCTGTCGAGGTCGAGCAGCTGTCGGTTGACTACATCGCGCCATTCGCTCTCGACTTCGCCTACGAGGAATGGGCTGGTGACTACCGCTCGTCGCTGCACTCGAGTTACCTGCAGGTCATCGAAAAGGCAGTCACGGTCGATACCGCGAGTGGGCACTTCGATCGAGGGATCAACCTAGCGAGGAGAGCCTTGGACCTGTCGCCAGATGCGGACCAGGTCGAGTTGTCCCTGCTGCGAATGCTCCAACTGAATGGGTCTCATGCAGCGGCTGCCGAGCAGTACAGCCACTACGCCGCGGCGCAGCGCGACACCTATGGAATCGAGCCGCCGGCCCTCGAATTCCTTGTGAGGATAGGTAAGGTGCCGTATTGACCGGTTGGGTCCGGCATCCATATAGTCCGGCCACTTCGTAGTACTCCGGTACTAGGAAGCCGTGTCAAGACGCTCGGACGCGCAGAAGCACCACCTGAAATGGGCACTTGGGGTGGGGCAGAGCGAGTAGTGCAACCGACCGACTCACAGCCGGTCGGTTTTCGTGTTCCAAACACGAAGGCCGCAAAGGAGGAACGAGCGTGACAGCCGAGTCCATCAAGGGCTGGCTTCCCGAGTCCATCAAGGGCTGGTAGGGAAACGCAGCCGTGAAGGCTAGGATTGTGCGAGTCCTCGTCGCGCTCTCGAGCGTGGCGATGATCGCACTCGCAGGTGGAGCTTCCCTGAGGGGCTTCTAGTACGTTGGTCCCATTACCTCGGAGAGCGGCGAGGGGCTACAGTTCCCGGGTAGTGGACCAGCGAATTAGGCAGTCTATGCCAAAGTCCCTCAAGCTCTACATCGCTGGAGTCGTGGCTCTGGGCGCCGTTGCGCTCGTGGCTACGACTCTTGTGTTTCTGCCGTACCCGGAGATCGCGCTCGGATACGATCCCACCGCAGGTCAGCCATCCGATGCCAGCGTCTTCTTGGGGATCGTGTTCTGGACAATCCTGGCGCTGGTGGGTTCAGCCCTCCCTGTCCAACTCCCACGTGGCTCCCAGCACGCCGTGGCCATCGCGCCAATCATGGCTGCGCTGTTTCTAGGGGGGCCAACCGTTGGGGCTTGGGTGGCGGCAATCGGCACGACAGAGGTCCGAGAGCTCCGCGGCCGCATCCCGTGGTACGGGACCCTGGCAAATCACGCGGGCCTGGTCATTCCGGCCGTCGCCGGTGGTTTGATTGTCAATGTAACCCGAGGAGTCGCCGAAGGTCCGGTCGCACAATTCAGCGTGGCGATGGTCGCCGCGACTGTATTCCTGCTGCTGAACCTCCTGCTCGCTTCGGCGCTCCTCGCTCTCCGCACAGATCAACGCATCATCGAGGTCAGTCGCGGAGACCTTCGAGGCATCGCGGGAAGTTGGGTTGCACTCGCGCCGCTGGCGTGGCTGATGGCCCTGATCTACGGGGTCCAGTGGTGGGCGACCGCGCTGTTCGCCGTTCCGCTGTACTCGACGCGTCTCGCGTACCAGCGCTTCGTCGAGATGCGCGACATGTTCACGCAGACCATCGGTGCGCTCGCCGAGGCGGTCGACAAACGCGATCCGAACACCGCGCGCCACAGTCATCGCGTGAAGGAGATGTCGGTCGACATCGGCCGGGTCCTGCGAGTGTCCGACGCGGAGCTGGAGGCCCTGGAATGGGGCGGCCTGCTCCACGACGTCGGCAAGATCGGCGTCCCGGACAACGTCCTGCTCAAGCAGGACAAGCTCACGCGAGAAGAGCGGATGATCATGAACGCGCACCCGGTCCTGGGTGCCGAGATCATCGCCCCGGTCACGAAGCTCGCCCCCGAGCTGCCGATCATCCGGCACCACCACGAGTGGTACAACGGCTCGGGCTACCCGGACCGGCTCATCGGCGACGAGATCCCGAAGCTCGCCAGGGTCCTGCACGTGGCCGACGCCTTCGAGGCCATGACCGCCTCCCGCCCGTACCGACCGACACCGCTGACCAAGGAGCAGGCCCTCGCCGAGCTGCGCAAGTTCGCGGGTATCCAGTTCGACCCGGTCGTGGTCGACGCGTTCGTCCGAACGCCCTGGGTCGATGGCGTCCCCGATGCGGGCCGCACCCCGGAGCCCCGGCCGATCCCGCTCATCGCCCAGCACGCCGAGCAACTCACCAAGGCCGTCCGCGCCGACGACGCCACCGTCGTCGCCAACGCCACGGTCGAGCAGGTCTGACCCCACCGACGCCGCCCACGCCGCGCCATCGGCACCGCATGATGCCGCTGTGCACGACGGATCGATGAGCGCCCTCCCGTGATCCTCGCCGGCATCGCCATCGGGCTCATCCTCGGGCTCCTGGCCGGTGGCCGCATCACGAACCTCGGCTCCGTCAGCCTCCGCTGGGTCCCGCTGCTGGTCGTCGCCCTGATCCTCCGGTTCGGGACGGAATTCCTCCTCGCGGACGGCAACGCCATCGCCGATGCGCTTCGCGTGCCGCTCCTCGCGACATCGTTCGCGCTCCTCCTGGCGGGGATCTGGGCCAACCGCACCTACCCGGGCATGACGCTCGCATTCGTCGGGACGCTGTCGAACGGGCTCGTGATCCTCGTCAACGGCGGCTACATGCCGATCTGGGAACCGAGCCTGGTGGCGGCCGGCTTCACGACCGCGGACGTCTCGACGACGATCCACACGATCCTGCCGGCCACCCTCGATGCGAGCTTCCTGCTCCATCTCGGCCCGCTCGCCGATGTCATCCCGATCCCCATACCGCCGATCCAGAACGTGGCCTCGGTCGGCGATGTCTTCCTGATGTTCGGCCTGGCGTTCTTCCTCTTCGCCAGCGTGGTCCGCGTCCCCGAGGCGGTCTCGGGCAGCGCAGGGACGGGTCTGTCGCCCGCGATGTCCGGGGTCGCGTCACTCGACCGGCCGGTGGTGCTGGGCGGCCAGGCCGGACGCCTCGCGTCGCCGTCGCGGATCGCGATCCCCGTCACGCCAACCCGTCGTCGGCGAACGTATCCGACACCACCCGTATGTCCGCCTCGCGCTCAACGGCTCGTTCTCGGCGCTGTGGGCCGGGCAGTTCATCTCGATCCTGGGCGACCGCATCAACACGGTCGCGCTGGCCGCCATCGTCTATGGCACCACGGAGTCGCTCACGGCCGGCGCCTTCGCGTTCGTCGTGGCGACGCTCCCGAACCTCTTCCTCTCGCCGTTCGCGGGAACGCTCGTCGACCGCTGGGACCGCAAGGAGGTCCTGGTCGTCAGCGACATCCTGCGGGCAGCCCTCGTGCTGCTCATCCCGCTGGCGGTCATCGTCAATCTGCTCTTCGCCTACGTCCTGATCTTCCTCGTGACCGCGGTGTCGATCTTCTTCCGGCCGGCGCGGGTGGCGATCCTCCCGCAGCTCGTCGACGACGGCGACCTCGTCACGGCGAACTCGGCGATGTGGATCGGCGAGACCTCCGCGGACATCATCGGGTACTCCATCGCTGGCCTCCTCGTGTGGGGACTCGGGACGGCGCTCCCCCTCGCGTTCTGGCTCGATGCCGTGACGTACCTCGCGTCCGCCATCCTGCTGGCGACGCTCATCGTGCGGCCGATCCCACCCGAGGAGGCCGAGCGGGCGGCCATCGAGCGCGACACGCTCGGGTTCTTCGGACAGATGCGCGAGGGCCTCCGATTCCTCCGCCGCGAGCCGACGCTCCTCGCGAACACGATCCAGGCGTCGGTGGCGCAGTGCACGGTCGGGGCGCTGCTCGCGCTGATGTACGCCTACGCGCTCCAGGTCTACGCCAGCTCGGCGATCGACTGGAAGGCGGCGTACGGCTTCCTCGAGACGAGCGTCGGGGCCGGCAACCTGCTCGGCGGTTTCGTCATCGGGCTCGTCGGCGCGCGACTCGCCAAGGGACGCTCGATCATCGGCGGGTACGTCGTGTTCGGGGTCTTCACGATCCTGATGGCGCTCTCGAACCAGCTCCCGATCGCCCTCGCGTTCGGGTTCGGCGCCGGGGTCGCGAACATGGCGTTCGTGATCCCGAGCCAGACCCTGTTCCAGGAGCGGACGCCGGCCGGGCTGATGGGACGGGTGGTCAGCTTCCGATTCGCCCTGGTGTTCGGGGCGATGACGGTCGCCGCCGCCATGGCCGCGTTGTTGCTGCTCGTCCTGAGCGCCACGACCGTCCTCGTGATGTTCTCGGTCGTGACGATCGGGGCGGGGCTGGCGGGATGGCTCGTGCCGGCCCTTCGTGACGCGTGACCATGACGGGTCGGGCGTCGGCCCGTGCCCTTGGGTACACTGGCGCCCGCGTGCCGACGGCCGCCGACGACGGCCGGGCATCTGGAGTGACACGACCGCATGACTGATCGACCCGAGGGAGCGCCCGAGGACGCCGGCGAGACGACCGGACCGGCGGACGCCGAGGCGCCGGAGCCGAAGCGAGCCTGAGCCCGTCGCGCCCGCCCGGGAGCCCGAGCCAGAGCCCGCGGCGGAGCCAGAGCCCACGGCGGAGCCAGAGCCGGAGCCCGAGGCGCGCCGGAGCCGGAGCCGGAGCCCGAGCCGGAGCCGGAGCCGAGCAGCCGGAGCCCGAGCCCGAGCCCGAGCCCGAGCCCGAGCCCGAGCCCGACGAGCCCGAGCCCGACGAGCCCGAACCCGACGAGCCCGAACCCGAACCCGAGGCTGACGGCAAGGACGTCGACGCGGCACCGGTCGCGGCAGGTGCCGCCGTGGCGGCGGCCACGACCGGTCGATCGCGGGGGCCCGCACCGACCGCGGCGAAGACGGCGACGCCGTCCGAGATCGCCGTCCACGTCAAGGACAACGCGTCGCGGATCTTCGTGATCGCGACGGTCGTGATCTTCGTCGCGATCATCCTCAACGGCCTGTTCCTCGGACACGGCGGGTTCATCACCGGCACGCCGACCCCGGCGCCGACCGAGGTCCCGTCGGAGGCGCCCAGCGCCAGTCCATCCGCATCGGGCTCGGCGGCCCCGTCCTCGTCCGTCGCCCCGTCGGCGTCCGTGGCCCCGTCCACGGCTCCCTCGGTCGCGCCGTCGGCCTCGCCCGCGCCGTCCCCATCCGTGGCGCCCGAGGCCTCGCCCTCACCGTCCTGATCGAGGCCGCGAGCACCGGAGCGCGGCGTATCCTCGGTGGCATGCGGGGCCACGCGGCCGACCCGGACCAGGCGACCGCCGAGGCACGCGCTCGGATGGTCCGCGACCAGCTTCGCTCCCGCGGGATCAAGGACGAGCGGGTCCTCGGCGCGATGGCCACCGTCCCTCGCGACCGGTTCGTGGCCGCGAGTGAGCGTCGCGACGCCTATGCCGACGAGGCGCTGCCGATCGACGCCGGACAGACGATCAGCCAGCCCTATATGGTCGCGGCGATGACCGAGCTCCTGGCCGTCCGCACAGGCGATCGCATCCTCGAGATCGGCACCGGTTCCGGGTACCAGGCGGCGATCCTGGCGACGCTCGGTTGCCGCGTCACCTCGATCGAGCGTCACGAGACGCTGGCCACGGCGGCGCGGGAGCGACTCACCGCCCTCGGGTTCGATGACGTCGTGGACGTGCGGGTCGGCGACGGCAGCGTCGGGTCACCCGCCGAGGCGCCCTGGGACGGGATCATCGTCACGGCTGCCGCCCCGGCGGTCCCCCACCCGCTTCGCGAGCAGCTCGCGGACGGTGCCCGCCTCGTGGTCCCGGTCGGACCGCGCGACCGGCAGATCCTCACGGTCGTCGAACGCCACGGCAACGACTGGACCGAGCGACCGGCCGGTGCCTGCGTCTTCGTCCCGCTGGTCGGCGTCGAGGGCTACCGTGACTGACTCGTCGGGCCGCGGGACGACGCTACCGGTCGGTATACTCGGCCGGCCATGACCCATGTCTTCGTCGCGCCTCATCCCGACGACGTCGCCCTCTCCTGCGGCGGCCTGATCGCGAGCCTCCGCGAGCTCGGGCAGAACGTCACGATCATCACGGTCTTCTCGGGCGACGGCGCGTCCGGCGGGCTGACGGACTACCAGCGCGAGGCGCTCGGGTTCGGCTCGAAGGCGATGTGGCCAGCGTCCGAGGCGTTCAACCGGAGCAGCATCCTGGCCGATTGGCCGACGGCCTCGCTCGTGCCGTCCTGGGCCGCGACGGAGGACCGTCTGGAGGCTACGCAGGCGGACGCAGACGCCGCCGCGAAGCGGTTCTGGCAGCGATCCTCCTGGTACCGCCGGGCGAGCGTGCGCAACGAGTCCCTCGCCGACCAGATGGTCATCGACGACCTCTCGACGCAAGGCGCCGTCTACACCGACGAGGTCATGGTGGCCGCCGCTGCCGGCGAGCTGATGGCCCGCCGCCGGATCGAGGACGAGCGGTTCGCCTACTTCGCCGAAGCCTCGATCGTGTTCCTCGACCTCCCCGACGCGGTCTTTCGCGGTTACGAGGGCGACGAGCAGCTCCTTGGCGCACCGCGCGAGGACGACGTCGCCCCGTTCGAGATCCTCCGACGCGAGATCGCCCGTCTCGAGCCCCAGAAGGTGTACCTGCCGCTCGGCGTCGGCGGCCACGTCGACCACCAGCTCTGTCGCGACGTCGGGATCCAGCTGCTCCAGGAGAGCCGCAAGTGGGTGATGCCGGGGCCCGAGTACGCGGGCACCGTGGCGTTCTATGAGGACTTCCCGTACGCCTGGTGGACCGAATTCTCGCGCCCCGAAGACCTCGGACCGGGCGTGTTCGCCGGGCTCCCCGAGGATGTCTCCATCTCGCCGACCTTCGCCGACATCACCGACCAGCTCGAGCGCAAGATCATGGGCATCGACATCTACCAAAGCCAGCTCGAGCGGCTGTTCGACGGCACCCGAGCCATGGCCGACACCGTCCGGGCCTACGGCCGGGCCATCGCGGAGCTCGGCGACGTCGACGGGTCCGCCGAGCGGTATTGGGTCTCCGGACGCGTCTGATCCGGTGACGCCGGCGGCGCCCAGGGCGACGGGCTGGACCCCTCCGCTGCTGGTGGCTCTCGGTGCGGTCTTCCTCCTCGGGATCGTCGTCCGGGTCGTCCTGTGGCCCGCACAGGGCCTGCGGGGCGACATCGACCAATTCGTCGTCTGGGTCCACGGGATCGCCCTCCACGGGCTGACCAACGCGTACGACCAGAACCTGACCTTCGGTCCCGTGATGTCCTACATCTGGGGGACGCTCGCCGCGATCGAGCCGGCCTTCCGGACCGCGACCGACGCCTCGGACCAGACGATCCGGGTCCTGATGAAGGTGCCGGCGTCGCTCGCGGACCTGGGCCTCGCCGCCCTGGCCGTCTACGCCCTCCGCCAGCGGCCGGGTTGGGCCGTGGTCGCCGCGGTCGCGATCCTGCTGCACCCGGCCGTCTTCTACGTCAGCGCCTGGTGGGGCCAGTACGAGTCCATCTACCTGCTGACGGCCCTGGCGGCCGTCCTGGCGGCCACCCGGGGCCACAACGGGTGGGCGGCAGCGTTCCTCGCGGCGTCGCTGATGACCAAGCCCCAGGCGATCCCGTTCGTGATCCCGTTCATCGCCTGGTTCTGGGCCACCGGCTACCGGCGTGATGACGGCCGAGGCGGCGTCCGCGGTGGCCTGCTGGAACTGGTCCGCGCCGGTCTCGTCGGCCTCCTCGTCGTCGCCGTCCTGTGGCTGCCGTTCCTCCCCGCTGGCGGGCCGCTGCACTACCTCGACAACCTGCGCCAGTACCAGGGCGACATCTTCAACTACCTCTCGCTTCGTGCCTGGAACCTCTGGTGGCTCGTGCAGACGCTGTTCGCGGACGGCGGCTTCGTCCGGGACGATGTCGCGCTCGGCGGGCCGGTGACCCTGCGGTCCATCGGGCTGCTGCTGACCGCCGTCCTGGAGATCGTCGTGGCCGGCGCGGTCATCCGCGATCCGCGGCCGCGCACGCTGATCCTGGCGCTCGCCGCCTCCACGCTCGTGGTGTTCACCTTCCTCACGACCATGCACGAGCGGTACGCCTACGGCGCGCTGATCTTCCTCGTGCTGCTCGTGCCCGACGCCGGGCCTCGCTGGCTGTGGCTCGCGTTCGGGGCCGTGTTCACGCTGAACCTCGTGGCGGCCGCGCCGCCGACGCCGGAGATCGGCTCGGTGGTCACGAGTGGAGGCCTGCTCGGCCTCGTGGGCTCGATCGCCATGGTGGCGATCACGCTGACCGCCGTCCTGTGGCTCGATCGAGGCGCAGGACCATCGGGCGATAGGAAGCCGGAGGGGGCCCCGATAGCCTCGCCCGCGTGATCTCGACCACGCGACGACGCCCCGACGCTGCCGACCTCATCGCGCTGACGACCATCGTCGTCGGCTTCGTCGTGCTGCTCGCGCTGGGCCGCGGCCTGACGTTCTTCGCCGACGAGTGGGCCGTGATCGGCGACCGCCCGATCGGCATCGACACCTTCTTCCGCCCGTTCAACGAGCACTGGCTCGGCGTCATGACGCTGGTCCACCGGGCGATGGTGGAGACCATCGGCCTCGGCACGTACATGCCGTACCTGGCGGTCCTCGCGGCGCTCCACGCCGTGGTCGTCGCCGAGGTCTACGTCATCGCGCGACGCGGCACGTGGCCGCTGCTGGCGGCCGGCATCGCCGTCATCGTGGCGTTCTTCGGGAGCGGCTTCGAGAACCTGTTCTGGGCGATGCAGATCGGCTTCGTCGGGTCGGTCGCCATGGGCTTCGGCTCGCTGCTGCTGCTCGACGGCCGGCCGACGCGCGGCCGGGTCGCTGGAGCCGTGGCCCTCTCGACGCTGAGCATCGCGACGTCGGGGTTCGGGCTGTTCATGCTGGCGCTCGTCGGGCTGGACCTCCTCTGCGACCCACGGCGACGGCGCCTCGCCCTCGCGATGGTGGTGCCCGCCGGCGTGTATGCCGGCTGGTACCTCGCCTTCGGGCGTGCCGGGTTGGCGACGTACGGCGACCCGTTCACGCTCGGTCGGCTGGTCGCGATCCCGCTCTTCACGCTCGACGGCACGGCCGAGGCGTTCAGCTCCGCGACAGGGTCCGGCCGCGAGCTCGGTCGGGTCATCGTCCTGGCGCTCGCCGGCTGGCTCGCGTTCCGCGCCATCCGACGACAGCCGATCCCGCCGCGAGCCCTCGCCTTCTTCGGGGCGATCGTCGTCGAGTACGGACTGCTGTCGCTGGTCCGGGCCCAGCTCGATGTCGACGCGACCTACTACAGCCGCTACTCGTACCTCTCCGGGATCTTCGCGCTGCTGGGCATCGCCGAGCTCATCGGCCGCCGACCCGTCCCGGCGGACCCGCGCGTCCGGTTCGTGGCCGTAGCGGCCGTCGCCTCGGTCTTCGTGCTCTCGCTCACGCTGAACGTCAGCCTGCTCCTCGGCGGCCGGGAGCTGTTCGCGCAGCGAGCCGAGATGACGCGGGCCCTCGTCCAACTCGGGACGACGATGCCGCTCCCCCCTGGGGTGAACCCGGACCTCAGCCTGGTCCTCGTGCCATCGCCGGTGCGACTCGACCGGATCGTCGCGCAGTACGGCTCGCCGCTGCACGACAGCCTGGCCGGCGACGTCGTCCCGGCGATCCCCGCCATCGTCCAGGCAGATGCCCTCGACCGCGCGACGCACCCGCCGGCGTGGCTCCTCGCGGCGCCGGACAGCTTCTAGGCGACCGGCCCCTGTTCGGTCCCGCGACGTCGGGAGAAGCGACCGCGAAAGGCCGCCCAGTACCAGTGCAGGTAGTGCGGCAGCCACTTGCGCAGTTTGAAGTTGCTCTGACCCGAGGTCCGATCACGCCACGTCGTCGGGACTTCGGCGACCTGCCGACCAGCGAGGGTGGCCTTCACCGTCAGCTCCAGCGCCAGCTCGAACCCGGCGGTGCTCTCGATCGTCACCGATTCGAGGAAGCGGCGCGAGTAGAGCTTGAAGTTGTTGGTCGGGTCGTGCGTCGGGACGCCCGCGAACCAGTGCAACGTCAGGCCGGCCACACGGCTCATGAGGCGCTTGAGCGGCGGGCCGCCGACCTGGTGGCCACCTCGCATGTACCTCGAGGCGGCCACGACGTCGGCCCCGGCCTCGGCAAGGGCGACCATCGAGTCGACGACTTCCGGCTCGTCGGAGCCATCGGACATGCTGATCAGCACGTAGTCGCCGGACGAGGCATCGATCCCGGCCTTCATGGCGTTGAGGACGCCACGGCCCAGGTCGTTGCGAAGCCCACGGATCGTCGGGAACGCCGCGGCCAGCCGCGCGATCACGGGAACGGTCGGATCCGCATCGAAGTCGTACACGACGAGGATCTCGTGCGGACGCGACACGCTGGTCGTCATCGCCCGGAGGACGGGCTCGACGGCCTCGCCCTCCTTGAACACGGGCATGACGATCGAGAGCGTCGGCCCGCTCATAGCCGCCCGGCCTCGGACTCGGCGGCGATCCACGGGATGACCTCGTCGAGCATCGCGTCGAGCGTGGTCGACGCCTGGAACCCGAGGACCTCGCTTGCCTTGCGGACATCGGGCACGCGCAGTTGCACGTCGTGCTCGAAGGGCGGATCGCTGACGAACCGGAACGGCCGTCCATCGGTGTGGACCTTCTGCCAGATGGTCTCGGCGAGCTCAAGGACCGTGGTCGAGGTGGCGGTCGAGAGGTTGTAGTCGTCGTTGACGGCCGCGGGCGACTCCATCGCGAGCCGGATGCCGTGCGCGAGGTCGCCGCCGTACGTGTAGTGACGGACCTGGGTGCCCTCACCGAGGATGTGCAGCGGGTCCTGCCCCTTCTGCACCTTGAGAACCAGGTCCGGCACGACGTGCGAGAGGGCCAGCTTGACGTTGCCCGACATCACGTCGTGGTCGCGGACGGCGCGGCGCTCGCCGATGCCGACGCAGTTGAACGGCCGGACGATCGTGTACGGCAGACCGTACTGCTCGAGCGCGCCCTTGGCGAAGTACTCCGAGGCGAGCTTCTGGAAGCCGTAGGTGGAGATCGGCGGCGGCGACGTCGAGCTGCGCGCCTTCCGGCGTGGGGAACACGGTCGACGACTCGTACACCATCGAGGAGGAGACCACGATGATCCGCTCGAGATGTCCGTCGCGATGCGCGTCGATCGCTGCGTCGAACGTCGAGGCGAGGATCCGCTCGTTCTCGGCGATCAGGTCGTAGGCGAACTCGTGGAAGTAGCTGATGCCGCCGATCATCGCGGCGGCGGCGACCACCTGGTCGCAGTCCGCAGCGAGCTCGCGCATCAGGCCCGCGTCCTTCGCGTCGCCCTGGACGAAGCGATAGCGCGGATGCCCGTCGTAGCTCTTGACCAGGGGCCCGTACTTGCTGAAGTCGTCGAGCCCGATGACGTCGTGGCCGGCCTCGAGCAGCTCCGGGATCAGGTAGCCGTTGATGAAGCCGGCGGCGCCGGTGACGAGGATGCGCACTAGAGGCGGATGCCTTCGCCGAGCGCTCCCCACACGTCGATGACGTCCTTGCCGCCCACGTGCAGGCCGCGATAGGCCTTGTGCGGGGCGCCGAGGACGAGGACGTCGCTCTCGGAGAGGACGCAGTCGAGTGAGACGAGCCGATCGTCGACGACGTACGGGTCGGTCGCGAGGACGCGAGCACCTGCCCACGACAGGAGCTTGCGGAGCTTGTAGCGAGAGCGAGGCGCGGGTGTCGTCTGACTCGCTCTTGAACGCCATCCCGAGGATCCCGATGGTCTTGCCCTGGAGCCCGCCGTAGCGGCGCTCGAGCGCCGAGACGATGTAGGCGGGCAGGCCCTCGTTCACCTGCATGGCGGCCTGGCCGAGCGGGAAGTGGTCCGAGGTGAACGCCGCGAGCTGCATCGTGTCCTTGAAGAGGCACGGGCCGGCGGCGAACCCGGGTCCCGGGAGGTCGGCGGCCCGCGGGTAGTCCTCACGGATGGCCCGCAGGACGTTGGTGTAGTCGACGCCGGCCTGGTCCGAGATCATCAGGAACTGGTTCGCGACAGCGAACTTCATGTACCGCCAGGTGTTCGTGAAGAGCTTGGCGAGCTCGGCCTCCTTGGAGGTCGTGCGGATCGTCTTGTCGGTCAGATGGCCGAAGAGCGCGGCGGCACGGGCCGCGGCGGTGTCCTCATCGGCGCCGACGATCTGCGGCAGCGTGTGGAGCTCCTCGAGCGCGTGGCCCTCGGCGATCCGCTCGGGGCAGAACGCGAGGTCGACCGCGCGAGCCGCGGTCGGCGAGGTGCTGTGCGACGTAGGCCGTCGTGCCCGGGTAGACCGTGCTGCGCAGGACGACGAGGGTGCCGTCGCGAAGATGCGGGCCGATCTGGTCGACGGCCTTCTCGAAGATCGTCATCGACGGGCCGAGGAACTCGTCGACCGGCGTCCCGATGACCACCACGAGCTGCTCCGTCCGCTCGATCATCGAGCCGTCCGAGCCGAAGACGAGACGGCCGGTCGGGAGGACTTCCGCGAGGAGCTCCTCCGCGCCGTTCTCCATGAACGGCATCTGGCCGGCGGCGATCCGGTCGAGCGTCGCCTGGTTCGTGTCGTAGATGCCGACGCGCAGGCCCGCCTGAGCGAACGCGAGGCTCAGGGGCAGGCCGACGTGCCCGCCGCCGCCGAGCACGACGACGTCGAGGTCGGGAGCGCCCGTTGGTGTCATGGCCTCGACTGTAGCAGCGCGGTGCACCGCGTCACCGGGGGCCGATGGTCCTACCGGCGGTGGGTCACTCGGCGTCGGATGATCACGCCGCGGGCGCCCGGAGCACGACGCCATCCTCGTCCCGGTAGGTCACGGTCCAGCCGGCGCCCTCGAGCCGGGCGACCTGCGCATCCTTGTCGTCGCCGGCGGCCACGAACCACGTGACATCCCAGTCCGCGAGCTGCTGCTGCCATCCGGCCCCGCCCGAGACGACCTGCTCATAGGCGGCCCAGACCGCCGGCGGGAAGACCTCGATCCGGGAGTCGAGCGACACGGGGTTGTCGCGCAACACGAACTCGAACCAGGAACCCCACGGCTGCGGGTTGAAGATCCGCTCGCCGGGCTTGACCTGGTCGCGGAGCGCGCCCGTGATGCCGGGCGGCGCCAGGCTGACCACCCCGACCGGAGTGCGTCAGCCCCGGGTCGGTCGGCCGCCAGACCGGGAGCAGCGCGACAGCCCGCCAGGACGAGCACGACGACCACGGCCGACGTTGAGGCGCCGGATGAGCGGCGGGTCGAGGCGCGGTTCACGGACGGGCTCCGGCTCGGTCAGCAGCCGCCCGGCGACCGCGACCGCGGCGGCCAGCGGCCACCAGGCGAAGCCACGCACGGCATAGGTGCCGATCAGGAAGAACACGGCGAGCCAGGCCAGCGTCGGCCAGCTCGTCATCTTGCCGCGACGCGCGATCAGGACCACGACGGCCATCGCGGATCCGAAGAACAGGAGCCCGGGGACGTCACGGAGGGAGGTCGGCTGCCACTCGGTGATCCGCCGGGTGACCTCGGGGTTCGTGGACAGGCCGACGGCGTACGCCCACACGAACGGCCCCGTGGGCGTGAGACAGGCGGCCAGGGCGCTCACGATCGCGATCCCCAGGACGCGGCGCGCGCCCGGGTCGTGGTCGTGGAGGTCCTCCAGCCATGCGAGGCCCAGGACCAGCGGGCCGAGGAAGAAGCTGCCGTGAAGGTTCGCCCACGCGATGACGAGCAGGGGGACGAGCCACAGGCGCATCGGATGCGACCGACGGTCCACGACCAGCAGGAGCACGACGGCGAAGATCGCCATACCGAGGAGCTGCGGGCGCAGGGCCAGCGTGACGGCGGCGACGAAGAAGGCCACCAGCGTCAGCCACGCGGCTCGGCGCTCGCCGAGGCCGCGGTCGCGGCCGACGACGTACAGGCAGCCGAAGATGACTCCGACCAGGCCGGCACGAAGCACGGCCAGGCCGGTCCACCCGAGCGCCCGGTAGACGCCGGCGAGGAGCGACTTGCGCCCCCCATTGCTGGTCGTTCCACGCGGCGCCCGACGGCGGTGTACGTCCAGGTGTCGACGGTGGGCAGCGCCCCGGATCGCAGGATCTCGTCGCCGGCGCGCAGGTGGTACGCGAGGTCCACCGACGGCAGGCTCGCCAGGAGCGAGGCGAGCACGGGCAGCCCGACGGCCAGGAACGCCCAGAGGCGGGAAAGGGTCACGCGCGCATCCTAGGGGCCGGCGGTGCGCGGTCGCACCACCCCGATGGTCCTAGACGGCGGCGGCGACCTCCGACGGGCGCACGGCTCGGGCGCCCTCGTCGTAGATGGTCTCGACCGCGTCGCACCATGAGCTCGATGCAGAAGCGGTCGTGGACCAGGTCGTGGCCGGCCCGCGCGAGGATGTCCGCGTAGGAGTGGTCGCGCAGCAGCCGGACGATCGCGGCGGCGAGCGCGTCCGGGTCGTGTGGGGGCACGAGGAGGCCGGTGACGCCGTCCTCGATCATCTCGGGGATGCCGCCGACGTTGGAGGCGACGACCGGCCGCGAGAGCGCCATCGCCTCGAGGATCGTGAGCCCCTGCGCTTCGCGGTAGGACGGCAGCACGGCGACATCGAGCGCGGCCGTGACCGCCGGGACGTCGTCGCGGCGGCCGGTGAAGACGACGCGGTGGGCGATCCGCAGCTCGCGCGCCTGGGCCTCGAGCGCGTCGCGACGGCTGCCCTCGCCGACGACCAGGAGGTAGGCGTCCGGCACCGCGCGCAGGACCTGCGGCCACGCCTCGAGGAGCGTCGGGTGGCCCTTCTCGGGCTCGAGCCGGGCCACGACCCCGACGATCTGCGAGCCCGGCTCCATGCCGTACTCCTCGGGGAGCGTGCAGCACGGCTCCTGGTGGTCGTAGCGCTGGAGGTCGACGCCGTTGTAGATGAGGGTCACGGGGACGGACGTCCGGCCCTCGTCGACGAGCTTGTGCTCGATGGCCTTCGAGACGGCGATCAGCCGGTCCATGTGCGGCGTCAGCTCGCGCAGGATCTGCTGGTCCTCGTTCGAGCGGATGCGGCTCGAGTGGATCGTCGCGACGAGGTACGGCCGACGCTGGCCGATCTCCGCCGAGGGCGAGGACCGCCCGTGTCGCGACGGTCTCGGCCCGGTACATGTGGGCATGGACGACGTCGGCTCGGACCTCGGCGAGGTGGGCGGCCAGCGCGCCGACGGCGATCGCGTCGTCGTGCTCGTCGATGACGAGGACGGGGATCCCCGCTCGCTGCAGCTTGCGGACGGCACTGCCCGCCGACAGCGCCACGACGGAGACGTCGTACCGCGACTGGTCGATCCGCGTCACGAGGGAGTAGAGGTGCTCCTGGGCGCCGCCGTTCGTGCCCGTCGCCAGGACCTCGACGACGCGGATGCGGCCGCCGAGGAGCGGCGACCGGAAGACGGGTTCGAAGCACGGGTCCGATGGGAAGCGGTGCGGTCATCTCACCGGTCCCTCGTCGGACCAGGAGGCGCTGGATGGGCTCGTCGACGGCGCCCCACTCGTACTTGTAGGGCTCGTCGCCGCGGAGGAAGTCGATGCGGCGCTTGCCAGCGCGCGAGGGCGCGCTCGACGTAGGCATGACCATGACGACGCCCGGCGACAGGTCGCGGGCGTCCGGATCGACGCCGGCGTTGTAGTAGAGGTAGCCGTCGGGCGTCTCGAAGTGGACGCCGGCGGCGATGCGCCGCCCGCCCACGGTCAGGAACGTCAGGCGGAGCGGGCCGTCCGCGCCGCAGAGCTCGAACAGCCGCCGGAAGAAGACGCGGCTCTGCTCGCCGCCCGGGCGTCGGCGGGAACAGGCCGTCGACGCCCCAGCGCTTCTGGTGGAGGTCGATGAACGCCTCGAGGTCGGCGAGCGGATCGGCCGAGTCGTCGAGACGGATCTCGCCGCTCGCCTCGGCCCGGCGGACCTTGCGCCGGATCTCGTGGCGCTCCTTCTTGCCGAGCGACGTCGAGGTAGTCGTCCATCGACGCGCCGACCGGCAGCGTCACGACCGGGCAGACGTCCTCGCGCTCGAGGTTGAGGGTCCAGCCCTCGGCGATCTCGCGGGCGCCGAACGCCGCCGCGAGCGCGTCGGCCGCCGGATCGCCGCAGCGCAGTCGCCGGAGGTCGACGACGTCCCAGGTCGCCGCGCGCCGGCTCCGGCGCCAGGTAGTCGGCGAGCGCGTCCGCGACCGCGGGCAGGTCGGCCGGCGCCGCCAGGACGGTCGCGTAGTCGGCGTGATACGAGGCCCCGAAGAAGACGGCCGTGGCGTCGGGGCCACCGGCGTCAGCGTCGCGTCGGCGCCGTGGCGCATCGTCGTGTGCGTCGAGGCGTCGGTCGGCTCGACCTCGTGGCGGTGCATCAGCGGGACGATCGCGACCGGGTCGGCCGTCCGTCCGCCGGGCGTCGGCCGGGACCAGCGACGAGGGTCTCCTCGTGGGCGTTCGCGCCGTACGCGTCCCACCACGCGCGCTGGAACGCCCAGCCGGGAGAACGGGGTCGCCCACGGCGCCTGGGCAGCGAGCGCGTCCCAGGTCGCGGCCGGGATGCTCGGCGACGTCGCGTCGCTCGCGCGAAGCGCAGGGCCGGCGCCGTGGCCGCCTCGGTCGAGGCGGAGGCTGGGCCGGCCTCCGGACAGGCAGGCTCCCGGTCGATGGTCAGGGAGGTCACGCCCGCGAGGATAGCATCGGTCGCCCGAAATGGTTGCGGCGGCAACGGGCCCGCGGTCAGACGCCAGATCGTGAGGTACCGCAGAAGGTCGGCGTAGTCATCCGTGAAGGGATGGTCGGCGGCCTCCACCGGACCCCAGCCGGCCGCCACCAACGCCGCGATCTTCGCCGGATCTCGCGAGGCGGCGAGCCACCTCGACGGGGTCCCGCCCGGTTCGCCGGACGCCTTGGGGTCGTACGAGCGCTCGAGGATCGTGAGCCCTTCGCGGGTGACCGCCGCGGCGATCGGCGGCGCGAGGTCGTAGTACCGATTCGAGATGTGGAACGCCACGAGCGCCGTCCGGGGTCACGCGTCCGGAGCTCGTCGGCGATGGCCTCGACCGTCAGGAGGTGGACCGGCACCGAGTCCGACGAGAACGCATCGAGCACGAGCAGGTCGTAGCGGGCATCGGGCTCCTGCTGGAGGGAGAGCCGGGCATCGCCCACCACGATCCGCGGCGGGGTCGGCGCATCGGTCAGGTAGGTGAAGTAGCGAGGGTCCGACGCGACCTTCACGACGACCGGGTCGATCTCGAAGAAGGTCATCGGCGTCCCCGGTCGCTCGTAGGTGGCGAGTGCGCCGCCGCCCAGGCCCAGGACCCCGACGACCGGCGCCGGGTCCGCGGCGTCGGCCACGCGGAAGATGTCGCCCGCCGGCCCGCGCGTCGAGTAGTAGCTCAGCGGGATCCGCCGACGGGCGGGATCGGTCGATTGCGTGCCGTGCACGGTCGTGCCGTTCATGAGGATCCTGAGGTCGCCGTCCGCCGGATGGAGGACCTCGGTCACGCCGAAGAAGCTGCGCTCCCGGAACTCCGCCGGCGGCTGGAGCACGAAGGTCGCCAAGGCGAGCACGAACGCGGTCGCGATGGCCAGGAACCACGGACGGGCTCCCACCGCGAGGATCAGCCCGCCGACGAGCAGCCAGCGCAGACCGGCCTCGGCCGCGAGCGAGCCGGTCACGACGAGCCCGACGACCAGCAGACCGCCGAGGCGGCGAGGTACGGCAGCATCCGGCCGCGGAACCCGGTCACGAACGGCCGGAAGTCCAGACGTCCGCCGGCTCGGCGGACCAGGGCCGGCGCCGGGGTCACGAGCGCCAATGCGACGAGGGCCGCCACGAGGAGGATCGGATATTCCCAGACGCCCGGGAAGACCATCGGCGCGACGATGGCGACGAAGGCACTCGCCATCGCGCCACCCATGGCGAGGATCAGGTAGAACTCCGTGACGTGGGAGGCATCCGGGTGGTCCTGCGCCAGGCGGCCGTGGAGGGCGAGAGCGACGATCGCGAAGGCCACCAGCTCGAGCGGCAGGATCAGCGTGATGGGCCAGCCGCCGGCCGACCCGTAGGGGACCCAGAGGAGCGTGACCATGGCCGGGGCGGCGACGACCGCAGCCCTGATGGCACGACCGCCGCGCGGCGAGAACGCGACGATGAACGATGCGAGATAGATCGCGAGCGGGACGACCCAGAGCAGCGGCGCCGAGACGAGGTCGGTCGCGATGAAGGTCGTGACGGCCGAGAGGAGACCGGACGGGACCGCCGCGAGCAGCAGCCATCGGAAGCGCCGGGGCCAGTCGATCGGGACGGCGGCGGTCGACGTCGCGCGCTCGTCCAGAGCCGAGACCGCAGCCGTCGTCGCGAGCAGCCGCGCCCGAGTCCACAGCGACCGGGAGGACCCGGGTGGCCGTCAGCGCCAGCAGTCCGATGAGCACCGCGTACCCCACGGCCCAGACGCCTCGCTGCACGGACAGCCCGAGGCGTGGCTCGATGAGGAGCGGGTAGGCCAGGAGGGCGAGGAGCGACCCGCCGTTGCTGAGGGCGTACAGCCAGTACGGGTCGCCGGCGTCGCCGGCACTCGGGTCGCCGTCCGGCCGGGACAGGTGGAGCCAACCCGACACCAACGGGGTCGTGGTCGTGAGGACGAACGCCGGCAGGCCGATGACGAGCAGCAGGATGCAGGACGAGGTCGGCGACGGGCGTGACCGCCTCGGACCGCAGGTCCGCGACGCGGGACGGAGCCGTGAGGAGCGCGACGAGACCGAGCCCGGCGATGACGAGGTGGATGGGCGGACCCCATCGGCCGAACCGCGTCACCGAGAGGTGGCTGTAGAGGTAGCCGGCCAGCAGCACCGCCTGGAAGAAGAACAGCGTCGTGGCCCAGACGGCCGGCGTGCCGCCGAAGACCGGCAGCGTCAGGCGGCCGACCAGCGGCTCCACGCTGAAGAGCAGGAACGCGGACAACCCGATCGGCAAGGCGAACGGGAGCGCGGTATCCAGGACGGGGCGAGCCACGGTCAGGCTGCGGACGGTCATCGGTCCTCCGGTCGGTCGGAGGTCATCGTGGCGGCCGTGTCTCGACGGTCAAGTGAGAAGAACGGGTCATCTCAGCTCGGCGCGGCAGGCTCCGCGTTGACCCCGAACAGACGGCGGAGAAGGAAGTATTCGGGTCGGGGCTGGTCGTCGGTGATGAGTGGGCCGGGGCCGGCGTAGGCTCGCACGGCGTCACCGCTCAGCCACTGCTGGCGCTTGATGACGTCCAGCCACCCGTCGACCGTGGTGGCCGGCGAGTCGTAGGCGCTCGAGATGTCCTCGAGGACCCCGGGGCGCGCCAGGATGGTCCGGGCGGTTTCGGGGTCGAAGAAGATCGGCGCGTCCGAGCCGAGCATGTACTGGCCATAGCCACCGGCGCCGCGGACCACGACCACGTACGGGAACACCGAGGCGAACGTCCGGAGGTGGTCGCGGAACTCGCCGTTCTGGGAGCCGTACGGCACCCACTGCATCATGATCCCGTTCGGGGTCAGGTGGTCGTGGCCGGCCTGGTAGTACTCGAGCGATGAGATGACCGACGCGCCCGAGCTCTCGATCGGGGGTGGCGGGTCCGTGATGATGATGTCGAACTTCTCGTCGGTGAGCTCGAGGTGGTTCCGGCCGTCGGCGACGATGACCTTGCCGTTCGGGTTCGCGAGGACCACCGTGGCATCGGGGTAGTAGTAGCCGAACATCTTCGGGACGGACGGGACCAGCTCCACGACGTCGGTCTTCATCCCGGCGATCAACGACGACCGGAACGCGGTCCCCATCCCGAAGGCGACGACCAGGACGCGGTCCGCATCGGGGCGCGCGATGAGCGGCAGGATCGGCATCAGCTTCGCGTCGACGGTGAGCAGCGTCATCGATGTGCCGGCGACCCAGAGCTCGGGCGTCGGCCGGACCTGACCGGCCTGCACGGACGCGATCTCGTCCTCGGTGGACGCGAAGATCGTCCCGTTGGCCGCCTTGATGAAGGCCTCGTTGGGCTGGACGATCGTCCCCGGGATCGCGACCGCGACGATGATCGCCACCGCGACCGCGGCGACCGAGCACCATCGTCGGTCGAGCCGGCGGGCGGCTCATCCAGGCCAGCGTGACGCCGACCGCGACGTTGACCAGGGCCAGCAGGACGATGATCGCCGGCGACCCGAGGGTCGGCATCAGGACGAACGGGACGAGCAGGCTGCCGATGATGGCGCCGGTCGTGTTCGAGGCGAGGAGTGACCCGGACTCCGTTCCGGATTCGCCGGCCTCATCGCGCAGGAGCGACGAGGCGGTGGGGAACGCGATGCCCAGCACGATCGTCGCCGGCAGCACGACCAGCACGGCCAAGCCAAGCAGCGCGCGGATGGTCCCTCGCGGATCGCTCGGATCGAGCGCGTGCGGCTGGCGAGATCACCGCCACGAGGCCGACGATCGCGAAGATCGCCAGGATGATCTGCGTGACCGCGAGCACCCTGACCGGGTCACGGAACCGGCTGCGCAGGATGTTGTAGAGCAACGCGCCGATCGCGATCCCGATCAGGAAGATGGCGAGGATGACCGTGAAGACGTACGTCGTGTTCCCGGTGCCAGAGGCGAGAAGGCGCGTCCACGTCACCTGGTACGCCAGCGAGGTCAGGCCGGAGATGAACGCGATCACCAAGGCCAGTCGGACGCGCGAGGTCGGGGGGCCGTCGGTCGCGGTGTCGGTCGGTGCGGTCCTCGGCGCGACGGAGGGCGCTTCGGCGACCGTGGCCGCCTCCGACGCCGCTCGAGGCTCGCGTGCCAGCCAGAGCGCCGACAGCCCGGCGATCAGCGAGAACGCGGCGCCGACCCGGAGCGCCCCGGACAGCCCGAGCAGCTCGATGAGGATGAGGCCGGCGGCGAGCGTCCCGAGGATCGCGCCCGATGGTGTTCGCGGCGTACAGCCGCCCGAACGCGAGGCTCAGCTCTGACGCGCGAGAGAAGTGCCGCACGAGGCTCGGGAAGGTCGCGCCCATCATGATCGTGGCCGGGGCCAGGGCCAGCACCGCGAGGACGAGCCGCAGGATCGGCAGCCACGGCGTCCCTTCGATCGCCGGGTAGATGCCGCGGTAGACGTCGTTGATGAGCCGGAACGAGAGCGGCGTCAACAGGACGACCACGACCAGCAACAGCTCGAGGATGCCGTACATCCGCAGTGGAGAGCGGACCCGGTCCGCCACGCGGCCGCCGACGGCCGCACCGATCGCCATCCCGCCGAAGAATCCGGTGAGGATCGCGGACACGGCCTGGGTCGTGTTGCCGAACACGAGCACGAGCTGTCGGGACCAGACGATCTCGTAGACGAGACCGGCCGCACCGGACAGGGCGAAGATCAGAAGGACGAGGGCACCCTTACGCATGTCGCCATGATGGGGTGCGCGGAGGCACCGCGGCACGCACCAGGGGTACTACCGCCACTAGAACGCTCAGCCCGGCGAACCACAGGGATGGAAGTGCCAGGGTGATGGCCACGACGCACAGGACATCGCCCCGCCGTTCGTCGAGCCGCGACGCGATGACGACGATCACGAGCGCGGCGACCGCCCGGACCAGGAACGGGATCGGGACGAACGACGACTGGCCCATCGGCCCGTTCGCCGTCAGGAACGCGACGTACGCCTGCCAGTCCGCGAGCGACAGGGCGACGCTGACCGCGAGGATCGCCAGGCCGACGGCCAGCGAGATCGCCGCGTCGCGCCATCGGCCGCGGAGCGCGATGTACGGGATCCCCAGCCCAGGCGACACCTTGATCGCCGCCCCCACGGCGAACCAGCCCGCCCAGCGGCGAAGGCCCAGCACGACCAGGACCGCGAGGAACAGGTTGACGTTGCGGAACCAGAACTCCGCGGCGACCGGCGGGAAGGCGACGAGCGCGAGCGTCCAGAGGATGTCGCGGCCGGCAAGCCACCAGAGGGCCACCAGCATCCCGGCGGTCCACAGGATGCTGAACAGCCACGACGGCACGATGGCCACGACCGGCACCAGCGCCTGGGCGAGCGGTGGCGGGTAGAGGTAGGCGTACGGGGTGACGATGGTCGCGTTCGGGTCGTAGAGCGGCAGGCCGTGGAGGAGGCGATCCGCCGCGAGCCAGTAGGCGTGCTCGTCGGCCGGCGTGCCCCAGCGGTAGACCGCCACGACCAGCAGGAGGACCGCGCCGATCGCGGCCAGGACCACGAGCCACCATGGGGCCTTCGCCGCGCTCGAGGTCATCGGTAGGCCAGATAGGCGCCGAGCGCCATCACGACGGTCCCGAAGACGATCAGCGCCTTCCAGCCGCGGCCCACGCCGTCCCGTCGGACCGCCGCGAGTCCACACAGCGCCATCACGAACGGCACCGAATCCAGGAAGTAGCGGTACCCGTATTGGAACCACCCACCGCCGTAATACAGCAGCGTCGGGATCAGGACCAGGATCGTGGCGGCGGCGAGCCACCACGAGCGGGGAGATCGCCAGTCGGCGCGCACGGCGAAGAGCAGACCGGGACTCGTGAGGAAGATCGACATCCCGAGCCCATCCATCCGGAAGAACGGGAAGTCCGGGCTGGCGAGCGGCAGATGGATGAACAGGTAGTCGAGGTTCATCGGGATGTGGCGGATCGAGAACAGACCCAGGGCCCGTTGCTGCTCGAGGAACGGCGGGAGCGTGGCCAGCGCGTAGCCGGACTCGAACGGGTTCCCGAATCTGACCTGGTTGTAGAGGAAGAAAGCCGCGACGGCTGGCAGGACCCCGACCCCGTACCAGAACCAGGTCCGGACTCAGCCGCGATGGGACCGCCACGTGCATCCAGTGACCGGGGAACCCGAGGACGATGGCGTACATCGGGATCGCGAACGCCAGCGGCGCCCGCGTCAGGAACGCGGCGCCGGCAAGCAAGCCGATCAGCCAGGGCCGCCGCTGCCCCCAGATCTCGATGCAGACAGGCGAACGTCAGGATCGTCGCGATCAACTGACCGGTGTGCCAGACGCCGCCTCGGGTCGTGATCCAAAGGATCTGCGTCGAGAACCCGAACAGGACCGACAGCCAGACCCGGTCGCGAGGTCGACCGACCCCGATCCGACCGAGGAGCCACCAACACATCCCGACGCCGGCCGCCGCGAGGACGGCGTCGATGCCGGATTCGATCTGGTCGGCGGTCACGGGACCGATCAGCGCCACGATCGGCATCAACGCGACAGCCGGGAACGGGGCGAACGGGACGTAGACCCGTCCACCGACGAGGATCACGTCGAACGGACCGGGTTGGAACGTCCAGCCAGGTCCGTCCGTGCAGGAAGGCGTCGGCGAGGTAGAAGAAGTCGCCGCGACCGGCGTCGAAGTTCCGCGCGGCGAGCCAGTACAACAACGCGGAGATCGCGACCAGGGTCCAGCCGATGCCCGCGGTCCCGACGCGAACGCGCGTCATGCCGCGCCGAGGCCCTGGGGAGCGATGTCGATGGACGAGGGCGACGCGGCGCGTGCCGATCTCCAGCCGACCGTCACCGTCGCGATCAGGGCGACCCAGAACGCGATCGGGTAGATGACCGGCGGGGTCAGGTCGACGAACGGCCACGCCGTGACGAGCGGGATCAGGAGTGCCCACCACCGGCCGGCGGCGAGCAGGTAGGCGACGGGAAGGAGCAGCAGGATCGCGTAGTGATCCCACAGGATCGGCGAGATGAGCTGGCTCACGATGACCGCCGCGAGATAGGACGCCTCGCCCACGGACCAGCGGATGGCGATGAGCAGCACGACGACCGCGGCGGCGGTACTGCCGACCTGCAGGAGCGTCGCGGCGCTCGTCGAGAGCCCCAGCTGGTAGCCGACCGCCCCCGGTGTGAAGTTGTGCGGCGTCGTGATCGGATCACTGACCGTGCGGGCGAGGGTCAGGAAGTCCGTCCACGCCCCGGTGCCGGCCAGCACGGTGGCGGCCACGGCCAGCACGAGGAGCACGACCCCACCGACCACCACCGCCCGGAACCGCCTGGTGAGCAGGGCCCAGACCAGGATCAGGCCCGGCTGGAGCTTGATGGCCGCGCCGAGCGCCGCGCTGGCCCCCAGCCGGATGGGCTCGTCGAGCCAGCGCCAGCCGATCGCCATCGTGAGCAGCAGCAGCGGGCCCGACTTGGCCGAGCTTGACGGCGTAGATGTACGGGAACGACAGGCCCATCAGGAGGAGCGTCCACCAGCGGATCGTCCGGGACACCGGCAGGATCGCGACAGCGAGGAGCGACGCGCCGACGAGGACCGCCGCCCAGACGCGGACCGCCACGTCAGGTGTCAGCGCGCCGAACGCCAGGATCAGCGGGGCGAAGGTCGGCGGGTAGTAGAACAGCCCGAATCCGCCGGTCTGCTGGTAATGCATGTCGTAGAGGGGTTGGCCGTCGAGCACGCGGGCGGCGGCGGCGTGGTAGGCAAGGAAGTCGAAGCCGAACGTGTCGCCGGCGCCGGCCAGACCGACGAAGAGGCCCAGGGCGAGCGAGAGGATGGCGACGATCGGGAGCGCGGCCCGCCCCAGCCGGCCGAGGCCCTCGGTATCCATCAGGAGGTCCGCGCGACGCCTCGGCCGCTCGAGCGATGGATCAACGGGATGCGGAGCAGGTCCCAGGCGACGCGCAGGGCCAGGCCGGGCCGGGCGCGCATCCGCGACCCTCGGCGGTCGAACCAGCGGATCGGCACGATCGCCATCGCGTACCCACGACGACGGGCGAGGTAGATGAGCTCGACATCGAAGACGATGCTCGTGATCCGCTGCCGGCCGAACAGGTCGTGCGCCGCCTCGCGGGTGAAGCCCTTGAACCCGCACTGCGTGTCCTGGACCGGGCCGACCACCCAGATCGAGGCCAGCGTGTGGAAGATCTTGCCCAGCCATCGTCGATAGACCGGCTGGCTGGCGCGCATGTCCGAGCCGTCGGGCTGGATCCGCGAGCCCAGCGCGACGTCGTGGTCGGCCAGCGCCGCCACCAGCAGCGGCAGCTGGTCCGGCGGGGTCGCCATGTCGGCGTCCGCGAAGACCACGAGGTCGGCGTCGATCGCCAGCATCCCGGCGCGGACCGCCGCGCCCTTGCCGCCGTGCGGGACGGTCAGGACGCGCAGCGTGACGCCGCCTTCGGGGCTCGTGCTCTCGCGGCGGGCGCTGACGAGTGCGGCGGTCCCATCGGTGCTGCCGTCGTCCACGACGAGGACGTCGATCCGAGCCGGCAGACCACCGGCCCCCGGGGCGCCGTCGCGGGCGAGTGTCGCCGCGTCGACGGAGGTAGCCGAAGAGCTCGTCCAGGGCCGGCTCGATCCGGGATGCCTCGTTGAAGGCGGGCAGGACGAGCCCGAGGCTATCGTTCGGCGACATCCGGCGCAGTGTAGTCGTCCGGTCGTCGCCCGGCGGCCTGCAGGGTCGAGAACTGGTACATCAGCAGCCGCGGCGAGGCCAGCACCGCGAGGAGGACGGCCGTCGCCCACCCGAACTTGGTCGTCGACGCCCGCCAGGCGAGGATGGCCAGGGCGGCCACCATGGCCGCCCAGAGGACCGGCGAGAACGCGTATGGCGAGAGATTGCGGACCTCGCCGACCTGGCCCAGATCCGTGAAGGTCAGGAACGCGATCGAGCCGGCCGGCTCGAGGATGAACGAGACCGCGGCGATCCCGGCAAGCCACGCCACGAGCCCGGCCGATCGCACGGAGGTCGCGTCGCCCGATCCAGTAGATCGCCACGAGGATCGGCAGCAGCTTGAGGTTCGTCGCGAGCGCGACGGCGAGCGGACTGCCGATCGTCAGGAACAGCGTCACGAGGACCTGTGCCTGGCCGATGGCCAGGCTCCACGCGATCGGGGCCGCGAGCCATCCGAGCATGAGCCACGTCCACCGTCGTCGGACTCCGAGCCGGAGGATCGTCAGCACGAACGCGGCCAGCAGCACGCCCTCCCAGATGAGCGCCGCCTGCTCGAACGGCAGCGTCGCCAGCGGTCGGAAGATGATCGCCAGGAGCGGCGGGTACCGATAGAAGGACGGATCGTCCGTCGTGGCGGCCTGCTCGTAGAGCGGGAGCCCGGCGTTGAGCCGCGCTCCGGCGTCGTAGTAGGCATGGACGTCGCCGAGCGGGTCCAGCTGCAGGTGGATCCGGAGCGTGTCGAGGCCGATGATCGTCCCGAGGATGGCCGCGGCGATCAGGACGTACTGGACTCGGCGCGTTTGGAGGAGTCGCTCCAGGCCGGTCGTGTCGAAGGCGGTCACGGACGCTCGGGCGCGGGCGTCAGCGTCGCGGACACCGCGGGAGCGGCATCCGCCGTCGGGCTCGGGGCCACCGGCACGGCGTCCCTGGCCTCGCGATACCGCCACGCACCGATGAGGATCACGGCGGCGTAGACCGGGAGCGGATGCGTCGTGGCGATCGGCGAGGCGGCGACCACCACGAGGGCGAGGGTCGAGGCGTAGCGGTACATCCCGGGCATCGCCAGGGCGATCGGCAGCGCCGAATAGGTGCCCGGCGTACGGCGCGATCAGGATCCCCGACGCCGCCGACCAGGCGATCCCGGTCTCGCGGCCGCGGCGCCACAGGACGACGATCAACCCGATGAAGGTGACGATCGCGATCGGCAGCCAGAGTTGCGGGAAGAGCGCTGTGACGCCGTGATTGCCGGCGAAGGGCGACGCGAAACGGGTCCCGCCGGAGAGCGCCTGGAGCCAGTCGACGTAGCTCGCCGGTCCGGCGACGAGCGCGCCGAACGCCGTGGCGAGCAGCCCGGTCACCACCGTCACGCCGAATACCGGTCGCCGCCAGACGAGGAGCCACAGCAGGATCGGGCACGACCAGCGGCTTCGCGAAGGCCGCGATCACCAGCCCGAGCAGGATCCCGTGTCGCGGCCGCGGCGACGCCAGCATCGCCGGCACCATCGCCCCGACCAGCAGGACGTTGACGTTGCCGAGCATCACGTCATGCAGGAACGGCAGCGAGCACACCAGGGTCACGAGGACGATGATCGCGTGATCGCCCGCCGACCACGTCGCCCCGACGACTCCAGACACAGGCGGCCGCGATGACGAGCTTGAGGGCGGCGTAGACCAGACTGACGGCATCGAACGGCAACGGGGCGAGCGGCGCGCCGACGACGGCCGCGAGGGGTGGGTAGAGGAAACTGCGGGTCCGCGTAGATCGGCTGGCCGGCCGTCAGCCGCGCGCCCGGCGTCGAGGATCAGGTGCAGGTCGATGCCCCACCAGCTCCGGCCGTCCCAGGACATGGCGACCCAGCTCCCGAACTCGCCGAGCCCGAACAGCACGACGAAGACGGCAGCAGCGAACCACGCAAGGCGAAGACGAGGTGTCACGACGACGGGAGCCTACGCTCATCGCGCCGCCGTGACCCCGGGACCTGCGTACACTCCCACGGCGGGACCATGGTCGTCGGGAGGTGATGGGTGACGTTGGCTGGGGTGACGGCGACCGTCACGCATCGGGCGGACCTGGTCGAGGCCCGCATGCGGCGCCTCAGCCGGCGCATCGGTCGACCGCTCCGCGATGCCCTGGTCATCATCGGCCTCGCCCGGGCGATCCTCTATTTCGGCGGTCCGTTCTCGATCATGGGCACCGAGGTGGGCCAGGGGATCCATCCGTGGGAGTTCCTCGGCGTCGACGCCCGGGCGTACTGGAGCGTCGACCTCGCCCATCCCTACGCGTCGTCCGGCGTCGGCGTGCTCTCCACCTACCTGTACTCGCCGGCGTTCGCGCAGATCCTCGCGCCGTTCTCGCTCATCCCGTTCGAGGCGTTCTACGCGCTCTGGACGGTGATGCTCGTGGGCATCGTGCTGTGGCTGGTCCGACCGTGGCCGTGGGCGCTCGCCATCTTCGCGCTGCCGATCCTCTACGAGCTCGCCGTGGGACAGGTCCACCTGCTGATCGCGGCGGCGATCGTCGTGGGCTTCGCGCGGCCGGCGGCCTGGGCGCTGCCGATCCTCACGAAGCTGACGCCGAGCATCGGACTGCTCTGGTTCGCCGTCCGCCAGGAGTGGCGCGGGCTGGCGGAGGCGGTCGGTGTGACGCTCGCGATCGTGGCCGTGTCCTTCGTCCTCTCGCCCAGCGCGTGGTTCGACTGGTTCGCCTTCCTCACGTCGAGCACGCAACGCGGCGAGGCGCTCTTCCTCCGAGTGGGTGTCGGCGTGGTGATCATGGTCCTCGCCGCGCTCAGCGGCCGCCGCTGGCTCGTGCCCGTCGCGGTGTGGATCGCCTTGCCGGTCGTGTGGATCGAATCGTGGGTGATCCTGCTGGCGATCATCCGCCTCGGACGGACGACCACCCCGATGCCGGCGGCGCGACCGACGGCATCGACGACCCCGGATCGGCCGATGAGCCAGGGCGCCTGATCCAGCCGGCCACCTCGTCTCGCTCGAGGGCGATGAGGGCCACCAGGACCGAGAACGCGTGCGGCCAGATGGTCGGGATGCTCAAGAGCAGCGCGATCGCGAGGGTCCACGGCCGATCCGTTCGAGCTCCCCACACGACGATGACGGCCGCGAGCGGCAGGCGTACCGCCAGCGGGATCGGGATCGCGAGGCCGGCCGTCGCGCCGACGTCACTCGCGAGCATCGCGAACCATTGCCGCCAGAGGTCAGGGGCAACGAGGTAGGACAGCGCTGAGAGCGCGGCGGTCGTCCCGACGACGACGGCGAACGAACGCCACTCGCCACGCGCCGGGTACCAAAGCCAGCAGACCGCCGTGGTGACCTTGGTCAAGGCGAGCAGCGACCACGCAGCCGGATATCGGAGACCGATCACGAGCGCGAACGCCAGGAGCAGGTGGACATTGCCCGTCGACAGCTCGAGGGCGACGGGATAGAGGGCCAGGGCCGCGAGCGTCCAGCCACGACAGCTCCACGCCAGGGCGGCCAGGAGGAGCACGTTCCACAGGACCAGGAAGACCGGCCACGACAGCGCGTGGAACGGCGTCAGGAGCAGGGCGACGGGTGGCGCGTATCGGAACGCGACGGTCGCTGACAGGTTGTCCATCGCTTCGACATAGGGGTGCGCGGGATCGAACGACCAATAGCCGCGAGCGTCCGCCCCTCGGCCATCCATGTTCGCCAGCAGGAGCAGCAGCACGCCGATGCCGACGATCGACATCCCGTGCCGGACGGCACGACGCGCGGACGGGGAATCCGATCGGCTCCGGATCGCGTGGCCCAGGCGCCTCGGCCCGGCCGACCACGACCGGTGCGGGTGGTCCCGCTCGTCACTCGCGGCGGTCAATGGGCGCCGTCCGTCGCCGGCTCCGCGTCCCGTCGTCGCCCGAGGAACGCCGCCACCGGCACGAGGATGAGCGGCAGCCCGAGGATCGAGTAGGTCAGCCCACCGGGCGCGTGGATGACGACCCGAAACCAGTCCAGCCAGAGCACCCCGAACAAGAGCGACACCGCGATGAGCGCCGCCATCGCCACCCACCAGCTGCGGTCGCGGACGCCCCCGAAGATGAAGGGCGCGAACGACGGCTTGATGACGATGAGCGCCCACGGCCACTGCCAGCGGAGCCCGGCGGCAACGAAGGCCATGACCCAGAGGTTCGTGTTGCCGACGACGAGCATCGACGCGGACGTCGGCCAGAACAGGAGCATCGCGATGACCGCCCAGGCGGTGGGCGACGGCCGCCAGCCGGCGATGATCCAGATCGTCAGTCCGATCGGGATCGCGTACCAGAGGACCGCCGGCAGCCACGTGAAGGGCAGGAAGAGGAGCAGCGAGATCGGCGGGTGCAGGAACGTGTCCGGCTGGTAGTCGAAGGGGCCGGCGACCTCCGACGCGAGGTACGGAGTACCGGTCGTCAGCCACCGGTGCGTGGCGCTGACGTAGTGCGCTCGGTCGTAGTCGAGCGCCGGGTATCCGCTCGTCAGGACGTACAGCAGCATCAGGACAGCGCCGGTGAACCCGACCGCGGCGACCGCCCAGGCCAGGCGCGGCGAGACGGCTCCGACGCTCGGCGCCCGTTGGATCGAGACGTGCATCGACCCACTGTACCGCCCACTTCTGGGGCCCCCGGGTAGGTCATTCGTACCGGTCGGCGGGGGCCCGACCCGGTGCTACGCTGCACCGGCCGTGCGTACACCCCTACTGCTGTACGGGCTCGCCCTCGCCGTCCGGGTGGTGCTCCTGTGGCACTTCCCGTACCCGGCCTACCCGGACTCGACCTACTATGTGGACGTCGCCCGGTCGCTGAACGCGGGGACCGGGTTCAACGTCGACTTCGTGTGGATCTTCGCCGAGGTCGGCGGCCACATCCCGGCCGCCGCGACCCTGCCGATCCCCTCGAACGCCCACTGGATGCCGCTCGCGTCCATCGTCCAAGTCCCGTTCCTCGCCGTCTTCGGCGACCAAGCCTGGGCGTCGGCCCTGCCGTTCGCGATCATCGGCGCCATCGCCGCGCCGCTGACCTGGGCGATCGCCCGGGACGCCGGCGCGCGGCCGTTCATCGCGCTGGGCGCCGGGGTCCTCGTCGCCGTCCCGCTGCTCTCCGCCGTCTACCTCGTGCAGCCGGACAACTTCTCGCTCTATCAGCCGCTCGTCATCGGCGCGTTGTGGCTCGGGGCGCGCGGGCTCAAGGGCTCGGGCCGGGCGTTCGTCGGCGCCGGGCTGTTGGCGGCCCTCGCGACCTGGTCCCGCAACGACGGCCTCCTCGTGATGGGCGCCCTCGGCCTCGCCTTCCTCTGGGACCGCTGGCACGCGTGGCGGTCGTCCGGGTCGCGCCTCCCGGCGATCTCGCTCGCGGCCGCAGCCGGCTGCGTCGCCGTGTTCCTCCTCGTGATGGCGCCGTGGTGGATCCGCCAGCTCGCCGTCTTCGGATCGCTCTCGCCGTCGACCGCCTCGGGCAAGGTCTTCTTCATCCGCGACATCGCGGAGTGGAACAGCATCACGACCCCGGCGACGCTCGACCACCTGCTGGGCCAGGGTCTCGGGCCGCTCCTGGAGAGCCGCGTCGGCGGCTTCGCGTCCGCGGTCCTGATCTACGCGGTGCTGGTCGCCGGCGTCGTCCTCGCGCCGTTCATGGTCGTCGGCGGCTGGGCGCGACGCCGGTCGGTCGACTTCGGGCCGTTCTTCGCGTACGCCGCGCTGCTGTTCGCGTTCTCGGCGATCGTGTCCGCGGTCCACGTCCCCGGCGGCACCTTCATCCACTCGGCGGTCGCGCTCGCGCCGTACAGCTACATCCTCGCGCTCGAAGGCATCGCCGTGGCCGTCGCCTGGATGGCTCGTCGGCGGTCCGGCTGGGACGCGGAAGCCGCGACGCGGCTCTTCGTGGGCGCGGCGATCGTCTTCGCGGTCTTCGCCGCGACGGCCGGGGCGCTCTCGGTCCACACCACGTGGTCCGCCCGGCAGGCTCGCTTCGAGACCGTCGCGACGGGGCTCGCGGCGGCCGGTGCGGCGCCGACGGACCGGGTGATGTCCATCGACGCCTCCGGGACCAAGTACTGGACAAGTCATGGGGGCGTCGTGCTCGTCAACGATCCCCTTGACACCGTCGAGGAGGTCGCACGGGCGTACGACATCCGCTGGCTCGTCCTCGATCGCGAGGACAGCGTGGCCAGTGTCGCGCCCATCCTCGACGGAGCGGTGCAGCCCGCCTGGCTCGGACCGCCCGCGATGACCGTAGGCGATCCTGTGGACCTCGCGATCTATCCGGTCCTGCCGGAGACCCAGCCATGAGCCGCCGCGAGGCCTGGCTCTCGGCGCTGCTGGTCTTCGGGGTGGCGCTGGTGGTGCGGACCGTGTTCGCGTCGCAGATCGTCTTCCCGAAGCCCGAGGACACCGCCTACTACGTCGGCGTCGCGCGGAACCTCGTCGACGGCCGGGGCCTGGTCTCGGACGCCCTCTGGAGCTACCAGACGCCGCCGCTGGTCTTCCCGCGGCCCGCGTTCGAGGTCTGGCTCCCGCTCCCGACCTTCCTGGCGGCGATCCCGATGGCGATCGCGGGGACGACCTTCGCCGCGGCCCAGGTCTCCTCGATCGTGATGGGCGCGCTGGTGCCCGTGCTCGCCTGGCGCATCGGCGCCGACGTCGCGGTGGAGCGGGCTCTCCCCGTCGGCCGAGCCCGGACCTTCGCGGTCGGGGTCGGTCTCACGAGCGCCGTGTATCTGCCGCTCGTCTTCCACTCGTCGCTGCCCGACTCGACGATGCCGTTCGCCGTCTTCGCCCTCGCGGCGTGCTGGCTGATGGCCCGGATCGCCCGTGATCCGGCCGGTGCCCGCTGGCTGGATCGGCGCGTCCTCGCCCTCGGCCTGTTCATCGGCCTGGCGGCCCTGACACGCAACGAGGCGATCTGGCTCGGCCTCACCTGGGCGATCGTCGCCTGGTTCGCGGTCGGCATCACGCGGGCCGGCTGGTTCCGCATCGTGGCCGCCGCGGCCATCGTCGCCGCCGTCGTGTTCGCCCCGTGGGCCGCTCGCGACTGGGCCGTGTTCGGCAGCCCGCTGCCGGGGCAGGCCGCTGCGAACGCGTTCTCGGTGACCGGCTTCGACATCTTCGCGTGGAACGACCCGCCCACGCTGGCCCGCTATCTCGCCGTGGGGCCTGCCCGGCTGCTCGAGATGCGCGTCGAGGGCGTCACGCACAACCTCTTCTCGGTGCTGCTGCTCATCGGGCTGCCGATCTCGCTGCTCGGCCTGGCGGCGCTGCCGTGGCAGGGTCGCGGCCGCACCGTGCGACCGCTCGTGATCCTCGGCGTGGTCACGTTCCTCTTCACGAGCCTCGTGTTCCCCGTCGCGACGACCTGGGGCACCTTCCTGCACGCCTCCGGCCCGGTCCAGGTGCTCCTGGTGATCTCGGCGCTCCTGGCGCTGGACGCCGGCATCGCCCGACTCGGCGCGCGCCTCGGATGGACGCGGCCGGTGGCCTGGCTCGGCCCCGCACTCGGGATCTTCGGCTCGCTCCTGTTCTCGGCGGCGCTGATCCCCGCCTTCGGTGCGGGCTCGCGGGACACCGCCGAGCAGTACGCCGAGCTCGGCCGGCGCATGGCCGCGGCCGGGCATCCATTGGACGGGTCCGCGGGGCCGGTCATCACGGACTTCCCGATCTGGCTCGCGGAGACGGCCAAGGTGGACGCGCTCGCGCTCCCGGACGAGACGCCGGCGGACGTCCTGGACCTCGCCGCGGCATTCCCCGGGACCCGGCTCGTCATCGTGATGGGCTCCGAGCACGGGTCGTGGCCGGCGGTCCTCGACGGCCCGGACGCCGCCGCGGCCTGCTTCCGCGAGATCGACCTCGGGCCGGGGCCGGCTTCCGGACCGGATCCGCTCGAAGATTCCCGAGCCTTCGAGATCGTCTGCCCATGAATGACGACCCGTATACTCGGAAGCTCATGGAGGCAGCACGCTCCGGGGCGCACGGCAGCGACGGCCGCTTCGACGGTCTCCGCGCGGAGGCGACCGCGGCGGTCGGCTCCAGCGCGAACACGCTTCGCGCCGTCCGGGACCGGTACCGTCAGGCGTATGCGGAGCTCCTCCAGGACGCACAGGCGCCGCGTGGCGGCCATGTCACCGAAGAGCTCGGCGACCGACAGGTCGAGCTGACCAAACTGGATCTCGCGCAACAGACGCTCGAGCGCACGTGGCTCTTCCTCGAGCGCGGCGACGTCACGCTGGTCACCGATCCGGGCGGTCCGCCCACGTCCGGCGACATCGCGATGCGCATCGTCGAGGCGCAGGAGGCGGAGCGCGCTCGACTCGCACAGGAGGTCCACGATGGACCGGCGCAGGCGCTCACGAACGCGATCTTCCAGGTGGAGTACATCGAGCGCGTCCTGCCGACGGATCCGCTGCTCGCCGAGTCCGAGCTCCGCTTCCTTCGCGAGCTGCTCCGTCGCGAGCTTGGCGATGTCCGCGCGTTCATCAGCCAGCTCCGGCCGCCACTGCTCGACGAACTGGGCCTCGACGGGGCCATCATGGACACCATCGAACGGATCCGGGCCTTGTCCGGGCTGACCATCACGACCGAGTTGTCGGCTCCGGCCGGCGCCCTGAGCGATGGGGCCCAGACGGTGGCCCTGCGCGTGGCCCAGGAGGCGCTCCAGAATGTCCGAAAGCACGCATCGGCGACCACCGTCGTCGTGGCGACCGGCCTCGAGCCGGGCCTGTGGATCCTGGAGGTACGCGATGACGGTCGTGGATTCGATGTCGGCGCCGTCGCCGCCCGCGGCCGGCGGAACTTCGGCCTCCAGTTCATGCGCGAGCGAGCCGAGTTGGTCGGCGCTCGCTTCGACGTACGATCACAGCCGGACGGCGGGACCGTCGTGCGGCTCACGATCCCCACTGACGCGGTGACGGGAGTAGAGGAGAGCAGATGAGCGCGATGGACTACAGCGGCCCGGAGCGACGTCGGGGTGGACCCGACCGTCGCAACCTCGAACAACGGACACGGATCCTCATCGTCGACGATCACGCCCTGTTCCGGGTCGGGATCAGCAACATCCTGAGCCGCGAGCCCGACCTCGAGATCGTGGCCGAGGCCGACGACTCGCGGAGTGCGGTGGACCGCGCCCTCGAGACCTCGCCGGACCTCGTCCTGATGGACCTGTCCCTGCCGGCGCCCGGCGGCATCGAGACGACCCAGCGGATCAAGCGCGAGCTCCCCTCGACCGCGATCATCGTGCTGGCGGTCAGCGAGGACGAGGACGCCCTGTTCGATGCGATCAAGGCCGGCGCGGCGGCGTTCATCCTCAAGGACGTCGGCCCCGACGACCTCGTGACCATCATCCGGCGCGTCGTCGCTGGCGAGTACCTGATCAACGACAAGGTCTTCGCCAAGCCGGCCGTGGCGTCGCGCGTGCTCAAGGAGTTCCGCGAGCTCGCCGTCTACGGCCAGGACGCGGCGCCGATCTTCGCCCCGCTCTCCCCGCGCGAGGTCGAGATCCTCGACAACATCGCGCAGGGCATGACGAACAAGCAGGTGGCCTACGCGCTGTCGATCAGCGAGCAGACCGTCAAGAACCACATGAGCTCCATCCTCCGGAAGCTCTCGGTCAATGACCGGACCCAGGCCGTGGTGTACGCCATGCGCCAGGGCTGGATCCGGATGCCGGAGGACTGAACGATCGCGACCCAAGCGTCCCACGCGACCCAGGATCGACCATGACCGACGCCGTCACCGAACCGACCGCGGCACCGTTGGCGGTGCCGCCGCCTGCCGACCTCGAGGAACTCGGAGCGCGACTGAACGAGGATGTCGCGCGCCTGGATTCCGAGCTCGGCGAGGTCGACCTCCTCGTCACGCAGGCCAAGACCGAGGCGGCGCGACACGAGACCCGGCGGACGGCGGCGGCCGACAAGCTCGCGGCGCTCTCCCGCGACGGTGCCCCGGCCGATGCGCTCGAAGCCAGCACGCAGCTCGTGAACCTCACCAGGCGGGCCGCCCTGATGGAGTCGCAGGTGGACGTCCTCGAGGGCAAGCGGCGGGCTCTGGCGCGTCACCGCGAGACCATCGCCGCGTACGCCGAGATCGTGGCCGCCATGGACCCGTCGACCGGCATCGCGGCCGCACCGGCACCGGGTGCCGCCAAGCCGGCGGCGAAGCGTCCGGCCGGGGACACCGCCGGGACGCCGCCCGCGGTCTCCAAGGCCGTCCTGTCCGGCCAGGAGGACCTCCGCCGCGAGATCGCGCGGGCGATGCACGACGGACCCGCCCAGAGCCTGACGAACATCGTCCTGCAGGCCCAGATCGTGGAACGCCTCGTCACCAAGGACCCGGTGCTGGCGCAGGGCGAGGTCCGCCAGCTCGTCGCGATGGTCCAGCAGACCCTCGAAGCGACCAAGACCTTCATCTTCGACGTGCGACCGATGGTGCTCGACGACCTCGGGCTCGTCCCGACACTGCGGCGGGCCGCGCGCGAGCGTGGCCAACGGGCCGGCATCAGCATCGAGTTCGAGTCGCTCGGCCAGGACCGCCGACTCTCGATGGACCTCGAGAGCGGGCTGTTCCGGATCCTCGACGAGGCGCTCGTCGCCTATCTCGAGCGATCACCCGATCAGCTGTCCCTCCGGATCGACTGGACGCCCGAGCACGTCGAGGCGCACGTCATCGCGGCGCGCAACGCCAAGGCGGGTGGCGCGGCCGAGCCGGCGCCCGTGGCGGCTCCCGTCGAGGGCAAGGACCTCCCGCCGGCCCTCGCGGCCATGATGGAGGACCGCCGCGCGGACGCCCGCGACGCCGCCGAGGCCGCCCGCAAGGAGGCGATCGTCGCGCTGCCACCGACCGCCTGGCGCGAGATCCAGAGCCGCGCGGCCATGATCGGGGCCACCGTCGAGCTCCAGGCGGAGGGCGCCGAGCTCCATCTCGTGGTCGAGGCACCCGCCGACGCCGAGGGGTGACGTGGCCGCTCGACGGCGACCGCTCGCCCAGGGGTTGGTCGAGTACGGACTGATCCTCGCCCTGACGGCGGTCTTCACCGTCCTGATCCTTGGCGTCTTCGGCGGCACCGTCGCCGACATCCTCGGCGTCATCGGCACGGCGATCGATGCGGCCACCGGTGGCTCCTGATGGTGTCCGGCCGCACACAGATGGGTCAGGGTCCCGTCAGTACCATCGCGCTAGTGTGTTCCGTGGAGCGTCCTTCATATATTGGCGCAGCCCTCGCATTTGGGGGTTGAGTACTCATCCAGGAGGCCACACATGGCGCTCATCACGGATCTCTACCTTCGAGTGGTCGACGCGCTCGACCGCGACGAGGACGGCCAGGGTCTGGCCGAGTACGCCCTGATCCTCGCGCTCATCGCGATCGTCGCGATCATCGCCCTGATCTTCCTGGGCGGCCAGGTCAGCAAGATCCTCAGCACCGTCGGCAACTCGGTCTAGTACCGGGTCACCACCCAAGCGTTCGAGACCGCCGCACCCCTCGGGGTCGCGGCGGTCTCGGCATATCTGGGCGGAATAGGGATATTGGGACGGTTGACAGTGTTCACGGACCACACGTACCGTGACGCGGCCCCCGGCCAGTCCGGGGAGATCTGAAGAAAGGAGGTGTCCACCAATGACGTCGTTCTACCTTCGAGTCATGGAGCTTATCGACCGTGACGAAGACGGCCAGGGTCTGGCCGAGTACGCCCTGATCCTCGCACTCATCGCGATCGTTGCGATCATCGCCCTGATCTTCCTGGGCGGCCAGGTCAGCAAGATCCTCAGCACCGTCGGCAACTCGGTCTAGTACCGGGTCACCACTGACGTAGCGTCGAGACCGCCTTCGCCATATGGCGTCGGCGGTCTCGCCATTTCCCAGGTGGTGCGTGGACGCCGGGAACCGGACCTTTCGACCATTGACGCTCCCTCCACGCACCGTACTGTGGGGTCACCTTGAGCTACCGATCTCCGGTGCCTCGGGGTGTCGACACCACGAGTCCTGGCCGGAAAGGAGGTAAAGAGCAGATGCATCCATGGACATCGATCCAGCAGCTCCTGCGGTACGACCGCGACGATGCTGGACAAGGCCTCGCCGAGTACGCACTGATCCTTGCACTTATCGCCATCGTCGCCATCGTGGCCTTGCTGTACCTGGGTGGTCAGATCAGCGACAAGCTGAGCATCATCGGTAGCGCGATCTGACGACCCGTCGCCTCGCGACCGAAACCCCACCGCTCGATGGACGGCCCGCCGGGATCTCCCGGCGGGCCGTTCGCTGTCCATGAGCGCGGGTCGCGCCGTCGCCGCACCAAGCCGGCGCACCGGGCCGGAGGACTCGGCGAGCCACCTTGCGGCCGACCTTGCGTCAAGCGTGAAATCCTCCGCTTTCCTCCCAATGGTCCTAGCCCTTTCGTATAGTCGCGGGCGATTCGGGCGGTGCTACAGTGGTGCCACCTGTCACACGCCTCGGGGAGAAAAACTTGAAGCGCTCTAATCGACTTGTCCTGCTCGTCGGGGTCTTCCTGGCGGTCGTGGCATTCATCGGGATCATCTTCCTGTCCAACGGCGGCGGAGGCGGCGAGATCAAAGCGCCGACCACCGGGCCGGTCGTGGTCGCGTCCGCGGACATCCCGCTGTCGACGCGAATCCGCGCGGACCAGGTGACCACGAAGACCGTGGACCTCACGGCCATCTCGGCCGGGGCCTTCACGGACACGTCCCAGGTCATCGGCAAGATCGCGCGTGAGCCGGTCGCGACCGGGGCGCAGATCACGTCGACCACCCTCAGCGGTGGCAACGCCGGGTCGATCCTCGACATCCAGGTCCCGGTGGGCCAGCGCGCGATCGCGGTCCAGGTGGACCAGGTCACGGGCGTCGGCACGGTGATCCAGACCGGCGACTACGTCGACATGGTCATCGGCCTCCAGGGCGACAAGTTCCCCGTCATCACGGTCAACCCGGCCGACAACTCGGTCACGGTCGTGAGCGGCATCAACAGCACGAGCACCAAGCTCCTCCTGCAGGGCATGCAGGTGCTGGGCACGCTCCTGCCGCCCGCGGCCCAGGGCACGACGACCACGGACTCGAGCTCGGGCACGACCACGACCAACCCGGACGGCACGACCACCACGACGCCCCCGGCCACGTCGCTCAACGGGCAGCAGCAGATCGTCGTCCTGTCGGTCACCCCGCAACAGGCCGAAGTCATCAAGTTCGCCCAGCTCGACTCTTCGATCAGCCTCATCCTCCGCTCCGCGGACGACTTCATCGACCCGGTGACCGGTGAGGCCATCACCCCGCTGCCGGCCGACACGACCGGCGTCATCCTCAAGACCCTCGTCGACACCTACGGCGTCCTGCCGCCGGAAGTCGTCGAGACCGTGACCCCCGCCACCAAGAAGTAGCCGGTTCGGCCGACCCTCGGCCGGACCACTCTCCCCGAGCCAAGACGCGACGGGCGCGACGGACCGCTCCAGGTCCCGCGCTCGTCGTGGTCCCGGCTCCCCGATCCGCGACCCTCCCACCGATTGGAACCCAGATCGAGATGACCGACCAGATCCGCGTCCTCGTCGTCGACGACATCCCCGAGACCCGCGACCATCTGTCGAAGCTCCTGAGCTTCGAGAGCGATATCGACGTGGTCGGTTCGGCGGCCTCCGGACGTGAAGCCCTCGAGATGGCCGGCACCCTCCTCCCGGATGTCGTCCTGATGGACATCAACATGCCGGACATGGACGGCATCGCCGCCACCGAGCAGCTGTCGGCCACCGTGCCGTCCGCGGCCGTGGTCATGATGTCGGTCCAGGGCGAGGCGGACTACCTCCGCCGCTCGATGCTCGCCGGAGCGCGCGAGTTCCTCGTGAAGCCCTTCAGCTCGGACGAGCTGACGTCTTCGATCCGACAGGTCTATGCGCGAGAGCGCGACAAGCAGAGCCGCATGGCCCCGGTCGCCGCCCCGGCGGCACCGGTCCCGCCGTCGGCGAGCGGCGCCCCGGGCGATCCCGGCCTCGTCGTCGCCGTCTTCAGCCCGAAGGGCGGCGTCGGCCGCACGACCGTCGCGGTCAATCTCGCCGTCGCCGCCGCCACCGAGCTCGGCAAGCGCGTCGTGATCGTCGACGGCTCGTTCCAGTTCGGCGACGTCGGCGTGCTGCTCAACCTGAACCCGAAGGGCAAGTCGATCGCGGACCTGGCTCCCGAGCTCGAAGCCGGTGAGGTCGAGTCGCTCGACAGCTTCGTCATCAACCATTCGGCCGGCGTGCGCGTCCTCCTGGCGCCCCCGAGCCCCGAGATGGCCGAGCTCATCACCCCGACCGGGATCCGCAAGGTCATCGAGGGCCTGCGCCGCGACCACGACCTGGTCGTCGTGGACTGCACGGCCTACTTCAACGACACCACCCTGGCCATCCTCGACGCCGCGGACATCATCCTCACGATGCTCAGCCTCGAGATCACCAGCATCAAGAACATGCGCTTGTTCCTCGAAGTGGCCGACCAGCTCGGCTACGAGAGCAGCAAGGTGCGCCTGGTCCTCAACCGGGCGGACTCGACGCTCGGCATCCGCGTCGCGGACGTCGAGCACTCGATCGGGCGCAAGGTCGACGAGACGATCGTCAGCGACGGTCGGAGCGTTGTGTACGCGCTCAATCGTGGCGTACCGTTCTTCCTGTCGAACAAGGAGGCGCAGGTGTCGCAGGACATCCTCCGCCTCGCCCGCACGGTCGTCGGCGACCGGGCGAGTATCGCTACCGCCGACGACAAGGCGAAAGCCACCCAGAAGAAGTCACTGTTCTCATTCCGATGACCACCGTCGTAGCGAGCCCCCTGGGGCGAGAAGGGGTATAGGCGATGTCCCTCCTGAAGCGGATCGAGAGTGCTCGTCCAGGGTCCAGCGGGGCCCCGGAGAGCCAGCCCGGCGCGCCCGGTTCCAACCTGCCGGCGGTGCCGGGAGGTCCACCCGCGGGTGCCCCGACGTCGCCAAGGCTGACCAGCCAGGCGCCGGCGCGGGAATCGTTCCGGGACGTCAAGTTCCGGATCCAGAACCGCGTCATCCAGGACCTGGACCCGAAGCTCGACCTGTCCAACCAGGTCGAGGTCCGGCGCCAGATCGAGGAGATCTTCGGCAAGGTCATCGACGAGGAAGGCCTCGCCCTGACCCGCGCCGAGCGCGTCCGGATGCTCGAGCAGATCACGGACGAGATCATCGGTCTCGGCCCGCTGGAGCCGCTCCTGCGCGATGAGTCCATCACCGAGGTGATGGTCAACGGGCCTCGCCAGGTCTACATCGAACGCTCGGGCAAGCTCGAGCTGACCAACGTCGTGTTCCAGAACGACGACCACGTGATGCGGATCATCGACCGGATCATCGCCCCGATCGGTCGCCGCGTCGACGAGTCCAGCCCGATGGTCGACGCCCGTCTGACCGACGGCTCGCGCGTCAACGCGATCATCCCGCCGCTCTCGCTGGTCGGCCCGGTCATCACGATCCGGAAGTTCTCCGCGTCGCCCTTCACCGTCGACGATCTCATCCGCTTCGGGACCGCGACGGCCGACATGTTCGACTTCCTGCGCGCCTGCGTGGAAGCTCGCCTGAACATCTTCGTGTCCGGCGGCACGGGCTCCGGCAAGACCACGACCCTCAACGTCCTCTCCTCGTTCATCCCGAACGACGAGCGGATCGTCACGATCGAGGACGCGGCCGAGCTCCAGCTCCGCCAGGAGCACGTGGTCACGCTCGAGTCGCGGCCGCCGAACATCGAAGGCAAGGGCGCGATCCCGATCCGCGAGCTCGTGCGCAACGCCCTGCGGATGCGGCCCGACCGCATCATCGTCGGGGAGTGCCGTTCGGGCGAGGCCCTGGACATGCTCCAGGCCATGAACACCGGCCACGACGGTTCGATGTCGACCGGTCACGCCAACAGTCCGCGCGACATGCTGTCGCGCCTCGAGACGATGGTCCTCATGGCCGGCGTCGACCTGCCCCTGCGGGCCATCCGCGAGCAGGTCGCCTCGGCCGTCGACCTCATCGTGCAGCAGAGCCGGCTCAAGGACGGCACCCGCAAGATCGTGAACATCACCGAGGTCCAGGGCATGGAGGGTGATGTGATCGTCATGCAGGACGTCTTCGTCTTCGAGCAGACCGGCGTCGTCGAGGGCAAGATCCAGGGCCGGCTGAAGCCGACCGGGATCCGGCCCAAGTTCGTGGAGAAGTTCGAGGTCATGGGCATCAACCTGCCGCCTGGCCTGTTCGGCTTCACGTACTAGGCAGCGGAAGGAGCTAACGCCCGTGGACCCCATGACGCTCGCGATCGCAGGTGTCGCCGCTCTGGCGATCCTGTTCATCGCGTTCGGCGTCGCGACCTCGGGCGGATCGGGGATCTCCGACCGCCTCGAGCGCTACGCCTCGACCAAACCGCAGGAAAAGAAGTCCTCCTCCTCCGGGCAGGGGAACCTCGGCGACCTGATCACCCAGAGCGCCACGCTCGCGAGCCTGAACAAGGTCGTCGAGCAGCGCGACTTCGGCGCCAACCTCTCGCGGGAGATCGCGCGCGCCGACCTCAAGCTCAAGCCATCCGAGTACATCCTCATCTGGATCGGCACCACCATCGGCGTGCCGGTCGGGATGTTCCTCCTCTCGGTCTTCCTGCCGACGCTCGGCAACCCGATCTTCCTGCTCATCGGCGCACTCGTCGGTTTCTTCATCCCTCGCTTCTGGCTCAGCCGCCGCAAGAGCGGCCGACTGAATTCCTTCAACAAGCAGCTGCCGGACACGATCACCCTGATCGCGAACGCCCTGCGCGCTGGTTCGTCGTTCCTGCAGGCCATCGAGCTCGTCGTTCGCGAGTCCCGGCCGCCGATCTCCACGGAGTTCGGCCGGGTCATCCGCGAGGTCAACCTCGGCCTGCCGTTCGACCAGGCGCTCGAGAACATGGTCCGGCGCGTCCGGTCCGACGATCTCGAGCTGATGGCCACGGCCATCTCGATCCAGCACCAGGTCGGCGGCAACCTCGCCGAGATCCTCGACTCGATCGCGTACACGATCCGCGAGCGAGTCCGCATCAAGGGCGAGATCCGGACGCTGACGGCGCAGCAGCGACTGTCGGGCTACGTGGTCGGCTTCCTGCCGATCGGTCTGGCCGGCTTCCTGTTCATCGCGGCCCCGGGATTCATGACCCCGATGTTCCAGCGACCTCCCGAGCTCATCGGGCTCCCGGGTGGCGTGATCATCCTCATCATCGGTGGCGTGATGATGTTCATCGGGTTCATGTTCATCCGCAAGATCGTCGACATCGAGGTCTAGCCCGATGGAACCCACGACCCTCATCCTGGCTGCGATCGCGGCCGGTGCCATCCTCCTGATCTTCCTCGGGTTGAGCGGCGATTCCGCCGTCGACCCGGTCCAGGCCCGCTTGACCCAGCTCGGGTCCATGCAGGCGAAGAACCTCGAGGAACTCGAGCTCCAGCAGCCGTTCCTCGAGCGGACCATGCGCCCGCTCGCGACCCGACTCTCGGGCAGCGTCGCACGCGTCACGAGTTCGTCGTTCTCCGATCGGACCGAGAAGCGCCTGGCCCTGGCCGGCAACCCCGGCGACCTCCGCGTCGCCGACTGGCTCGGCATCAAGGCCATCGGCGCGATCGTCGGCGCGATCATCTTCTTCCTGCTGTTCGTCGTCGCCGGCGTGCTCGGGTTCCCGTTCTTCATCGGGCTCGTCATGACCGCCGTCGGCGGCCTGTTCGGCTACACCGTCCCGGAGTTCTGGCTCGGCCGCAAAGTGCGGGCTCGCCAGAAGGCCATCCTGCTGATGATCCCGGACTCGCTCGACCTGCTGACGATCTCCGTCCGCGCCGGCCTCGGCTTCGATGCCGCGCTGTCGCGGGTGGTGGAGAAGCTCGGTGGTCCGCTGAGCGACGAGTTCCGCCGGGCGCTGGCCGAGGTCCGCGTCGGCAAGGCTCGCCGAGAAGCGCTGCGGGACATCGTCCCCCGCACCGAAGTCCCGCCGCTGACCAACTTCATCGGCGCGATCATCCAGGCCGAGCAGCTCGGCGTCTCGATCTCGAAGGTGCTCCAGGTCCAGTCCGAGCAGCTCCGCATCGAGCGCCGCCAGCGCGCCGAGGAACAGGCCGCGAAGGCGCCGATCAAGATGCTGTTCCCGCTCGTCGGGTGCATCTTCCCGTCGCTGTTCATCGTCATCCTCGGGCCGGCCATCATCCTGATCATCCAGAACCTCGCGGTCTGACGCCGGGTGGCCGGGATGGTCGCCCGCAACGTCACTCGAGGGGCCACGCTGGCCACCGACCTCGAGGTCGCGGCCGGGCTCTGGGGCAAGTTCATGGGCCTCATGGGTCGTCGCTCGCTTCCCGCGGGCGGCGGCCTCTGGCTGCCCGAGAGCAACGGCATCCACATGATGTTCATGCGGTTCCCGATCGACGCCGTGTTCGTCGGGCGCCCGGGGGTTGCCGCGGGGGCGGCGGGTGCGGGGGCGGGCGCGGGCGCGGCGGGGGCGGCGGGTTCGGATGCCGCTGGCGCCCGGGTCGTGATCTCCGTCCACCCCGGCCTGCGCGCCTGGACCGGCCTTGTCCCGCTCGTTCGCGGCGCACACGGCGTGCTGGAGCTCCCGATCGGCACGATCGAGCGTACCGGCACCGCCGTCGGCGACCTCATCACGCTCGAGTAGCGCGCCGCGCTATCGTCGGCCGGGCCCATCGTGTTCGGACCGTGCCACGCGCCGCTCCAGCGCCCGATCGCTCCCCCGGCTTATCGCCTAGTCACCAGCCGACCCTGTGCTCGCAAGGCCGTCGACCGGCGCGTGCAGCATCCCGACGAACAGGGCCGCTGACAGTCACCACATGACTGACGGCAGGCGATCCATGCCAGGAACCCGGGCCGGACTATCGACGACGGCCTTAGCACGCACCTGGTGACTCAGGGCCGGATCCCGCATCGCCGCCCGATCCCACCCAACGGCCGGCCCGTGACGAGATAAGCCGTGGGTGAGGCGCGCCATCCATCCATCCGCTGATGGAGGCCGATACGACTCGCCCGACTTGTCGCTGCCGTCCGTCGTGAGAAACGCTGGCGGCAGGTCGATCTCGCGCGCGTCGCACACGTCAGCCAATCGATGGTCTCGAGATTGGAACGCGGACGGATCGACGGCATGACCATCGGTGCGATCGCTCGGATCACCCGTGCGCTGGACATCGATCTCCGTCTCGACGCTCGATGGCGCGGTGGGCAGGGCGACCGGCTCGATCGACCGAGAGCACGCGTCGCTCGTCGAGCATGTCGTCGCGATCGCTGCGTCGCTACGGCTGGGAGACGGCCGTCGAGTTCACCTTCAACCACTTCGGCGAGCGTGGTTCTGTCGACGTCCTCGCGTTTCACGCCGCCGCGAGGGTCCTGCTGATCGTCGAAGTGAAGTCGCGGCTCACGGACCTCCAGGCGTTCCTTGCATCGTTCGGACGCAAGGTCCGTCTCGTGCCCGGGCTGGTCACGAACGGAGCTCGGTTGGGACAGCGGCGCGTCGGGTCGGCTGCTCGTCGTCATGGACACGAAGGGCAACCGGGCCGTGGTTCGGCGACATCCGACCACTTCGCCACGGAGTTGCCCGGGCGATCCGCGGAGGTCACGCGCTGGCTCCGGGATCCGGACGGACCGATCGCCGCCATCTGGTTCGTGGAGCTCGGAATGCGAGCCAAGGCGCACGAAGCCGGAACGTGTCCACCGCCGACGCTCGGCTGATCCGTGCTTGCCGCGAGGCTCGTCACCCGAGCCATGGACCTCGCGTTCCCGGCAATGTGCGTCGGGTGCGGCAGCGAAGGTGCCGCGATCTGCGCCGCATGCATGCCGGCGCTCGACGCTCGACTCGATCTCCCGGCCGGCGTCGCGATCGGGCTGCCAGCGGAGTTGCCGCCGATGCTCCTCCAGGTCGAGTGGTGCGCCCCGTTCGAAGGGCTGATCCGTCACGCACTGCACGGACTCAAGTACTCGGGCGAGCGGCGACTTGCTGAACCGCTCGGGGCCGCGATCGCGCGACGATGGGCCCGTGCCGGTGCCGGCGGGGAGGTGCTGGTCCCCGTCCCGGTGCACCGGGACCGAGCCGCGCGCCGCGGGTATGACCAGGCGGTGCTGCTGGCAGAGGTCGCCGCGCGGCACCTCCGACTGCCGATGCGCCCGGCCATCGAGCGATGGCAGGCGACGACGGCCCAATTCGAGCTCGATCGCCGCGCCCGGGCCACCAACGTGCGCGACGCGTTCCGCTTGTGCGCCGGCGAGGGCGCCGCCATCCGAGGAACGTGGGCGATCCTCATCGATGACGTCATGACGACCGGCGCGACCCTCTCGGCGTGTGCGTCAGTCCTGCTGGAGAACGGCGCGGTCGGGGTGTCCGCGGTGACCGTGGCGCGCGAGCGGTGAGCGGCACGAGGGCACCGCCGACTCGCTGCCGCGCCGCTCGCGGGGCGCCCGGGAGGTCCACCAGCCGGGCGGGTCTATACTCGAAGCCGGAGACTCGACCCCGGGGAGGTGGCTCGTGCGAACGATCGTCAAGGGCAAGAACGTCGAAGTCCCGGACCGAGTTCGCCAGTACGCGGAGCGCAAGCTCGCCCACATCGCGAGGGTGGTCGACGACCGGACGGACGCGACCGTGGAGTTCTCCAACGAGCACCACCGAAGCGCCGACGACGCGCACATCGCCGAGGTCACCCTGGTCATCAATGGCCGGACGTTGCACAGCCATGCCGAGGGCCCGACGTACCAGGCGGCGCTCGATACGGTCATCGACAAGGTCGAGCGACAGGCGGTCGACCACAAGGAGCGTCCGCGCGTCCGCGCGCGACCACCCGAAGAAAAGGACCTCCTCCGGAAGATCGCCGACGGCACCGCCGACACGGTCCACGAGCCTCGGATCGTCAAGACGAAGCGGTTCGCGATCGAGCCGATGTTCGAAGAGGATGCCATCGCGGCGATGGAGGACCTCGGCCACCGGTTCTACGTGTTCGTCAACGCCGAGAACGAGCGGGTCGCGGTCCTCTACACCCGTGACGACGGCCATTACGGGTTGATCGAGCCGATCGTCGGTGGAGCCTACGGCTCGGGGTACGGTTCCGCCAACGGCAGCTCGGGCGGTCGCCGCTAGGCGGCACACGACGCCCGTGCGACGTGCCGGCCGCGAGGCCGAGCGAGCCCGGCCGGGTCGATCAGGCGAGGCGGCGGTACTCCCCGGCTGACCTGGCCATGAGGCCCTCGTCGATCATGTAGCGGCGGAGCGCCGCGACGTCGGGGTGGAACAGCGCGAGGCGCTGATTGACCTCCTTCTCGGGATACGGACGGTCCTCCGTGAAGCATCGATCTCGCAGGTAACGCAGTACGACGAGACGCTTCGAGCGGGTGGCCGGGATCGTCACCAGCCGGTCCGCCTCGAAGTAGCCGCGCAGGACGCGCGCGTCGTCCGGCGGCAGGGCCTCGCCGGCAGGCCCGACCCCGATCCCGGGCTCGGCACCGTCCGCACCGGAGGTGCCCGCCGCCATCTCGGCGAGTTCGCGACCGAGGCGCGCCAGCGTCTCGAGCCGCAGGGCGTAGTGTCGTTCCGCGTCGCGGGCGCCCGTGCCGTCGCGGCCATCGACCGGCCCGATCGACGAGGCCCGCCGACACCAGGAGCCCGAGCTGGCGACGGACCACCGACGGCGACAGGTCCAGGGTCTCGGCAAGCGCCGCCGCACTCGCCGGCCCCGCGGCCAACCGCCCGGCGATCCGCAGCCGGATCGGCGATGTGAGGGCCTGTAGCGCGGACACGGTGTCGTGGTCCATGGCGCCGGCATCGTACGATGCCCTCGTGCTTCCCGACGGCCGCCGGCTCGGCCTCCACCTCCCGATGGCGAGCGGCATGGTCAAGGCCGTGGATCGTGCCCGCGACATCGGCGCGAACGCCCTCCAGATCTTCACCGACAACCCCACGGCGTGGCAGCGGCGCGCGGAGCCCCCGGCGGAACTCCCCGCCTTCCTGGCGCGAGCCGCCGAGCTCGACATCGCACCGACCGCGATCCACGCCTCGTATCTCGTGAACCTCGCCGGCGCCGACACCGAGCTGGTCGGCCGCTCGGCGGACCTTCTGCGCAGTGAACTGCGCGTCGCCCCCACCTTCGGCGCACGGTTCGTGAACATGCACATCGGATCGCATCGCGACACCTCGGTCATCGAAGGCACGGCCCGACTGGCCGATGAGGTCGCGCGCGTCCTGGCCGATGTCGATGACGACGCCGACGCGCCCCAGCTCGTCCTCGAGAACTCGGCCGGCAGCGGCTTCGGGTTCGGGACCGACGTGGCCGAGCTCGCCGCCGTCGCGGAGGCCATCGCGGCCCGCGGTGTCGGACCAGCATCGCGTCGGCTTCTGCATCGATACGGCCCACGCCTGGGGCGCCGGCATCGACCTCTCGACCGCGGGCGCCGTCGACGCGTTCCTCGCGGCCTTCGACACCCGGATCGGGCTCCATCGCCTCGTCATGCTGCATCTCAACGACTCGAAGGTGGAGCTCGGCTCGCGGGTGGACCGACACGAGCATCTCGGGGCTGGTCGGATCGGCGTGGCCGGCCTGCGTCGGCTCCTGACGCACGCCCGCGCTCGCCCACGTCACGACGTATCTCGAGACGCCCGGGATGGACGAGGGCTACGACGCCGTCAACATCGCCCGCGCGCACGACATCGCCGCCGGGAGGACCCTGGCCACCCTGCCACCGGAGGCGATGACCGTCCGCGGCAGCCGAGCCCGGACCGCGCCTGCCGGGGCCGCCACGTGACCGTGAAGGCCCGCACCGGGCCAAGCCAGCGGCAGCTCGACCTGGCGGTCCTGCTCGGGCTCCTGGCCTTCGCCGGCCGTCATGCGGCTCCCGAGCCTCGCGACGCGCGGCACGTGGGACGCCGACCAGGGCCACGACATGCTGGTGCTCCGAGCGTTCGTCCGCGACGGCGTCGTGCCGCTCCTCGGGCCGCCGACGTCGATCGGCGACTTCCATCACGGCGCCCTCTACTACTACCTGCTCTCGCCGGCAGCGCTCGTGACCGGCGGCGACTCGCCGCTCGCGGTCACGTTCCTGATCGCCATCGCCGGCGTGGCCGCGGTCGGCGTCACGTGGTGGCTCGCCCGGTCGATCGCCGGGCCGGTCGCCGGCTTCGTCGCCGGGCTCGCGATGGCCGTCTCGGCGACGGCGATCGACGAGTCGACGTTCATCTGGAACCCGAACCTCATCGCCCTGTCGAGCTCGATCGCCCTGGCGGGCGCGTGGCGGGCCTGGAGCACGCGACGGGTCCGCTGGTGGCTCCTGGCCGCCGTTGGCACGGCGGTGACGATGCAGTGCCACGTGCTCGGCGTCACGCTCCTGCCCATCATCGGGGCGCTGCTCATCGCCGACGCCCGTCGGCGGGGGCCGGGAGGCGGACCAGGTCGACGCCAGGTCCTCCTGACCGGACTCGCGGGGCTCGCGATCATCGCCCTGACCTACATCCCGCTCGCCCTCAACGAAGCCTTCCACGACTTCTCCGAGGCGCGCGCGGCGCTCGACTGGCTCGCAGCCGGCGGCGAGGCATCGAACCTGGCTCTCCCGCTCCGGCTGTTCGTGGTCCTCACGCGCGTCGTCACGTGGCCGGTGACCGGGCTCATCACCGACGCCCCGCTCGCGTCGCTGCTCGCGCTCACGATCGTCCTCGGGATCGTGGTCTGGCGGTGGCGCAGCCGCGATGACGACGAGCGGGTCGCGGTCCGCTGGCTCGGGCTCGGGCTGGTCTGGACGGCCGGGTTCCTGACGTTCGCGGCTTCCGGCCTGGCGACGGTGATCCCGGGCCTCCCCAACGATCACTACCACGCTTTCGCCGACCCGATGGTCTTCACGCTGGTCGGCATCGGGGCCGCAGCCGCGTGGCATGCCTGGCAGGGCGGCCGCGGCACCGGCGCGCCGAACGTCGACGGCGCCAGCGTGGCCGGCGATGCCGTGACCGCGCCCCGGGCGATCGCGGTGGTCCCGCTGATCGTCCTGGCGGTCGCGCTCGTCGGGCTGGTCGCCTGGAACGTGGCGAACCTGCCACCGGCGACCGCCCACGACGGCGGCTTTCCTGCGGCGGATACCGCGTCGCAGCGGATCCAGGCGGCGACGGCGGACCGGGCGATCGCCATCCGCTCGCTGCCGGACTTCAAGCCGCCGGACACCTACGTCTACCCGCTCGTCCGCGACGGCGTCCGCATCGTGGACGAGGCCGAGGCGCAGACGCTGGTGATCGTCTGCGACGACCTGTTCGCGGAGGCCATCGGGGCCGCGTGCGGCGGCCCGGCCGAGGATGCGTCCCTGTCGGCGACGCCGTTCGTGCCGGCGGGCACGGCCGCGGCGAGCGGCACGGCCCTTCGCACGCGGTTCGAGGCAGCACCCGGCCGCTGGGTCAGCGTGTACGGCCCCGCCTAGGACGCAGGGCCGCGCGGCGCCGCCGCCTGGAGACGTGCGCGAACGCCGGCGCCCCAGACGCCGGCGTTCGCTGTCCCCGAGGCTCGGACGTGGAGGGCGATCCGAGCCGTGCCCTGGAAGAAGCTCAGTAGCGGCCGGGCTCCCGGCGCGGATTGTGGGTCGAGACGGGACGGACGGATCCGACCCCCACCCCGACCGGGCTCGAGCTGCCGTTCATGCCCATCGATCGCGGCGGCGTCGCCGGTCGGCCGAGCTGTCGCTCGCCGGGCCGCTCTGCCGTCGTGGCCGTGGACTCGGCCGGCTGGAAGGGTCGGCCGTAGCGGCGCATCCGCACGGCGAGGTAGTACTCCATGATCTGGCGGACCTGCGGCTCCGTCAGGAGGTCGTCCGCCCGGAGCGCGTACTCGACGCGTGCCGTCGGGTTCATCGACCCTGCGGCGACGAGCCCCAGGTACTGCGGCGTATCGGCGTCGTCTCGAAGCTCGCGGAGGCCGCGAGCCAGCTTGGTCGCGGTCCCGAGCGACGGCATCCGGTCACCCCGGATGAGTCGCGAGATCGTCGAGTGGTCGACGCCTGACTGCTGGGCGAGTTGGCGCTGCGACATCTTCTTGGCCTTGAGCTGTGCTCGAAGCCATTCGTTGAACGCTCGGCCGTTTTGAGTGGTCATGTCAGAGAGGGCGCTCCGTCCGGGATCGGCCAATGGCACTTGCGGCCGATGCCGCGATGGCCCAACTATCGATTGGCCCGGAGCCTGCCTGTATCACCCGTTGGTACCGTCGCAACGAGCGTCGCGGAGCACGATTCCGCGTTCGGTGTGGTGCGGTCGGGCCGGGTCGGGGGCGGCAGTGGCCGGAGCGTCACCCGGTACGAAAGTACTAGGCCTCCAGGAGCACCCGAAACACCGGTTCGCGAGCGCGGCGTTGCGACCGCGTTGCGAACGATCAGGCCGTGGGGACGACCGTCGCCGATGTCGCGGGCTGGACGATCCGTCCCTCGCCGCGAGGCTTCGGCGAGACGATGTAGAGGATCGAGCCGAAGACGATGACGGAGAAGACGCTGATGACGCGGTCGAGGAGGGCGATGGCGGTGGCCTCGGGCAGCGAGACGCCGTAGACCAGGGTCAGGACGCCGACGATGCCAGCCTCCACGATCCCGAGGCCGGCCGGGCTGAGTGGCACGGCGGTGAGCAGGGAGCCGATCAGGGCCACGAAGACCGCGCCGGAGATCCCGAGCTCGACGCCCGGGAAGTTCAGCGCCAGGACGACGAAGTAGAGGCGCAGGGCCTCGGTCATCCAGATCGCCACGCTCAGCCCGCCGAGCATCGGGAGCTGGCGCATCTTGAGGGCCCCGAAGACGCCCTCCTCGAAGCGGTCGTAGAACTCGATGATCCGATGCGGCAGGAAGGTCAGCGCGGTCAGGATCCGACGGCCGAAGTTGCGCAGGGTGAAGAGGGCGATCACCAGGACCGCCACCACGACCAGCGCGATGCCGAAGATGATCTGGATGGCCTGCGGCATCCCGCTCCGGAAGCTCCAGTAGCCGGCGGCGATGCCCATGAAGGCGATCGTGACGATGTCGAGGATGCGCTCGATGAAGACCGTCCCGAACGTCCGGCTGAGGGACGCGTCGCTGTTGATGCGCAGGAGATAGGCGCGGTACAGGTCGCCCAGCTTGGCCGGCACGATGCAGTTCACGAGCCAGGACAGGTAGATGATCTCAGTGGAGTCCTTGACCCCGATCCGGAAGCCCGTGCCGCGGAGCAGCAGCTCCCAGCGATAGCCGCGCAGCGGGAAGCCGGCATAGAACACGAGGAAGGCGACCAGGACGAGCGCGAAGTTCGCGCCGCCGATGAGCGACGGGACCTTCGAGAGCGTCTGGAAGTTGAGGCCGACGAAGACCCCGATGATCGCGAGCGGGACCAGGATCGAGACGATCGTCTTGGTCTGGCGGAGTCGCTGGCTCAGCGACACCCGCTCGGCGGCATCGTCGAGCGCGGGCTCGTCGACCGACCCGACCGGGTCGGCGGACGTCGAGGGCGACGCCGGGTCGTTCGCGGGGCGCGGGTAGCTCGGGTTCAGGCCCGGACTGATCTCCATCGCCCCAGACCCTACCGGCTCGTCGCTCCCGGGCGACACCGGCCGATGGTCCTGCCCGTCGTCGCCGTTCATCGCGGCGGGTCCTCGGGCGGTGCCGCGTCGGTGCTTCCGGGCGCGATCCGCCGGTTGCCGCGCAGGCGCTGGATGCCCTTCGCGACCGGCGTCCAGAGGCGGACCACGTACGTCGCGCGACCGGCGACCAGCTCGGCCGTGGTCAGCGCGTCGAGCAGCCCGGCCGGCGTGGACGGGTCGCCGTCGACGGCCGTATAGGCGACGCCGACCTCCAGCACGGAGTGCGCATCCGACACCGCGACGCCCGGCAGGTGGTGTTCGCGCGAGAACTCGACCGCGGTGTCGTTGCCCTTGCCGACGAGGCGGGCGTTGTGCGTCTCGACCCAGTCCACGATGCCGGCGAGGGACGCCATCCTGGCGTCCTTGAGCAGCGAGCCGCGCATCCGGTCGAACGGGTGCGGGATCCCGACGAGGCCGCCCTGCTCGCGCGCCGCGGCGACGGTCTCCGCGGCCGACATCCCGGGTGGGATCGCCCGGTCGAGGAACGCGCAGATGAGGTCGCCCTCGGCGGTCTTGACCTCCTCGCCGATGATCACGACGAGCCCGTCGGGGGCGGCGTCTCGCGCGGCGAGCGCGCCATCGATCTTGTCGTGGTCGCTGATGACGATGTGGGTCAGGCCGCGCGCCTGCGCCGCCTTGACGACATCGACCGGCTTCGCGAGCGAGTCGAACGACGCACTGGTGTGACAGTGCAGGTCGATGAACGCGCGGTTCACGATCACCGGACCATCCCCGGTCGTCAGATCTGCTGGACCAGGGACTTCTTGAAGAAGTCGAAATGCTCGAGTGCGAGGCCGGTCCCGAGCGCCACGCAGTTGAGCGGATTCTCGGCGACGTGGCACGGGACCCCGGTCACCTGGGTCAGGAGTCGGTCGATGTTGCGCAGGAGCGCGCCGCCGCCGGACATCACCATGCCCTTGTCGATGATGTCGCTCGAGAGCTCCGGCGGCGTCTGCTCGAGCACGCTGCGGACCGCGGCGACCAGCTGCTGGAGCGGGGCCTCGATCGCCTCCATCGCCTCGGACGAGGTGATCGGGATCGTCCGCGGGAGCCCGGCGATGAGGTCGCGGCCGCGGACCTCCATCGTCATCTCGCGCTCGAGCGGCAGGGCCGTGCCGATCTGGATCTTGACCTCCTCGGCCGTCCGCTCGCCGATCATCAGGTTGTACTTCTTGCGGACATACGTGGCGATCGCGTCGTCGAAGCGGTTGCCGCCGACGCGCAGGCTGTGCGACACGACGATGCCGCCGAGCGCGATGACGGCGATCTCGCTGGTGCCACCGCCGATGTCGATGATCATGTTCCCCGACGGCCCGCTGATCGGGACGTTCGCGCCGATGGCTGCGGCGAGGGGCTCCTCGATGAGGTACGCCTCCTTGGCACCGGCCTTGAGGGCCGCGTCGCGGACCGCGCGCTTCTCGACGCTGGTCACGCCCGCGGGCACGCTGATCATCACCTCCGGGCGGTTGAACCCGATCCGGCCCTTCGTCGCCTTGGCGATGAAGAAGCGGAGCATCGCCTCGGTGATGACGTAGTCGGCGATGACGCCGTCCTTCATCGGGCGGATGGCCTGGATGTTCCCGGGGGTGCGTCCGATCATCTCGCGGGCCTCTTCGCCGACGGCCACGATGCGGTTGTCGTCCGAGACGGCGACCACGCTGGGCTCGGTGATGACGATGCCCTTGCCCTTCACGTAGACAAGGACGTTCGCCGTCCCGAGGTCGATGCCGATCTTCATGCGCTGTCGCTATGTCCCTTCCGCGAGGCGTTCGATCTTGGCTCCCAGTTCCAGGAACTTGCCCTCGATGTTCTCATAGCCCCGGTGAACGTGGTGTGCACCGTGGATGGTGGAGGTCCCCTCGGCGGCCAGCGCCGCAAGGATGAGTGACGCCCCGGCGCGCAGGTCCCCGATCTCGACCTCGGCGCCGTGCAGGGCGGCGCGGCCCTGGATGGTCGCGTGCTGCGGGTCGACCTGGGTGGCCTGGACGCCCATCTTGCGCGCCTCGGTGAGCCACTCGAGGCGGTCCTCGAAGATCGCCTCGTGGACGCTCGACGTGCCCTGCGCCTGCGTCAGCAGGACACAGGTGGGCGGCTGGAGGTCGGTGGCAAGGCCGGGATACGGTCCGGTCTCGATGTCGCTGGCCCGATATCCGCCGGCGCCGAGCGCGGTGCCGTCGACCTCGATGGTGTCGCGGCCGCACGAGACCGCCACACCGACCCGGCCGACGGTCTCAAGGAACGCCCCGAGGTGGTCGCAGGGCGCTCCCTCGAGCGTGATCCGGCCCCCGGTGATCGCCGCCGCGACGACGAACGTGCCCGCCTCGATGCGGTCGGGGACCACGCGGTGGTTCGCGCCGCGCAGGCGCTTGCGCCCTTCGACCTCGATGGTGTCCGGCGCGGTCCGCTCGACCGACGCGCCCATCTGCTGGAGGAACGCGATGAGGTCGTCGACCTCCGGCTCCTGCGCCGCCGGGCGGATGACGGTGTGCCCGTCCGCGAGCGTCGCGGCGAGCATCGCGTTCTCCGTGCCCATCACGGACACGAACGGGAACGTGACCTCGGCGCCGCGCAGCCGCCCTGGCGAGGTCGCGAAGTAGTAGCCGTTGCGGTAGTCGATCTGGGCGCCGAGGGCCTGCATCGCGTCGACGTGCAGGTTCACCGGCCGCCGCCCGATGCGGTCGCCGCCCGGGTTGCTCATGATCACTCGGCCGAAGCGGGCCAGGAGCGGCCCGAGCAGGATGAAGCTCGCGCGCATCTTGGCCGCCGCCTCGAGCGGCACGAACAGCCACTCGACGTCGCCCGAGGCGATCTCGTAGACGTTGTCCGACGGGTGCTCCACGACGACGCCGAGGTCACGCAGCGTGTCGGCCATGACGCGCACGTCCTCGATCTCCGGGACGTTGGTGAATCGGCAGCGCTCGCCGGTGAGGGTCGCGGCCGCCATGAGCTTCAGGGCGGCGTTCTTCGAGCCGCTGATCGCGACCGAGCCGTGGAGCGGCCGCCCGCCCTCCACGCGGAAGAGCTCTCGAGCGACCGGTTCCGGCTTGTACTCCCAGTGGAACGGTCGGGCGTCAGCCACGGTCGGGCCTATCCGCGGTGACGCGGACCCTCGCGGTAGCGGCGCTCGGCGACGCGGATCCGGAGGAGGGCCTGCTGGAGCGAAGCGCGGGCGGCCGACAGGTCCGCCCCTTCGTGGTAGCCGCTCTCGAGCGCCTGCTCCGCCTCGCGTCGGGCCTCCTGGGCCTTCTCGAGGTCGATCTCGCTCGCCATGTCGGCGGTCTCCGCCATCACGACGACCTTGTCGGGGCGGACCTGGAGGAAGCCGCCGACGATCGCGAACGATTCCTCGGTGCCGCCCTTGCGGATGCGCAGCTCGCCGATCCCGAGCGTCGTCACGAGCGGGGCGTGGTGCGGCAGGACGCCGAGCTCACCCTCGCTGCCGGGCAGGACGACCGCGTCGACCTGGTCCGAGTAGGCGAGTCGCTCCGGGGTGACGATCTCGAGCTGGATGGCCATGGGTCAGCCGGCCAGCTTGGCGGCGTTCTCGCGGACGTCGTCGATGGTGCCGGCGAGGAAGAACGCCTGCTCCGGCAGGGTGTCGGTCTTGCCCTCGAGGATCTCCTTGAACGACGCGACCGTGTCCTTGATCGAGACGTACTTGCCGGTCCGGCCGGTGAAGACCTCGGCGACGAAGAACGGCTGGCTCATGAACCGCTGCAGGCGACGGGCGCGCGCCACGGTCGCCTTGTCGTCCTCGGACAGCTCGTCGATCCCGAGGATCGCGATGATGTCCTGGAGGTCGCGGTAGCGCTGGAGGACACGCTTGGTCTCCTGCGCGGTGTCGTAGTGCTCGGCGCCGACGACGTTCGGGTCGAGGACGCGCGACGTCGACGTGAGCGGATCGACGGCCGGGTAGATGCCGAGCTCGGCGATGTTGCGCTCGAGGCGGATCGTCGAGTCGAGGTGCGCGAAGGTCGTCGCCGGCGCCGGGTCGGTGTAGTCGTCCGCGGGGACGAAGACCGCCTGGAGCGAGGTGATCGACCCGGTCTTGGTCGAGGTGATCCGCTCCTGGAGCCCGGCCATCTCGGTGGCGAGGTTCGGCTGGTAGCCCACGGCGGACGGCATCCGGCCGAGGAGCGCGGAGACCTCCGAGCCCGCCTGGGTGAAGCGGAAGATGTTGTCGATGAAGAGGAGGACGTCGCGGCCCTCCTCGTCGCGGAAGTACTCCGCCATCGTCAGGCCGGTCAGCGCGACGCGCTGGCGGGCGCCGGGCGGCTCGTTCATCTGGCCGAAGGCGAACGCGGTCTTGGCGAGGACGCCCGACTCGGTCATCTCGGCGATGAGGTCGTTGCCCTCGCGGCTGCGCTCGCCGACGCCGGCGAACACGGAGTAGCCCGCGTGCTCCTGGGCGACGTTCCGGATCAGCTCCTGGATGATGACCGTCTTGCCGACGCCGGCGCCGCCGAAGATGCCGATCTTCCCGCCCTTCTTGAACGGGCAGATCAGGTCGATGACCTTCAGGCCGGTCTCGAAGACCTCGACCTCGGTCGACTGCTGGTCGAACGCGGGGGCCTTGCGGTGGATCGGCAGATGCACGGCGGCGTTCACGGGGCCCTTGTTGTCGATCGGGCGCCCGAGGACGTCGAAGACGCGACCAAGGGTCGCCTCGCCGACCGGGACGGAGATCGGGGCGCCGGTGTCGATGACCTCCACGCCGCGGGCGAGGCCGTCGGTCGTGGTCATGGCCACGGAGCGGACCCAGTTGTTCCCGAGGTGCTGCTGGACCTCGCAGACCAGGGAATCCTGGCCGGGGCGCTGGATCTCGACGGCGTTGAGGATCGCCGGCAGGTGGCCCGCGGGGAACTCGATGTCCACCACGGGTCCGGTGATCTGGATGACTCGGCCGGTACCGGCCGGAGCGGCGGTCGCCATGGGTGTGTCTGCCTCCTGCGTCCTGTGCGTCAGCGTCAGCGGGCGTCTGCGCCGGACGCGATCTCGATCATCTCGCGGGTGATGTTCGCCTGGCGAACCTTGTTGTAGGAGAGGGTCAGGTCGCCGATGAGGTCCTCGGCGTTCTCGGTGGCGTTCTTCATCGCCACCATCCGGCTGGACTCCTCGCTGGCCTTCGCTTCGAGGACGGCCTGGTACAGCCGCGTCGCGACGTAGCGCGGCACGAGCTGCTCGAGCACCACCGACGGGCTCGGCTCGAAGATGAACTGCCGGCCGGGGATGCCCTCGGTGTCCTCCGAGGCCCGGATCGGCAGGAGCTGGTACATGTCCGGTCGCTGCGTCAGCGTGCTGACGAAGCGCGGGAAGATGACGTCCACACGGCCGTAGACGCCCGCCAGGTAGTCGTCCGTGACGAGGCGGGACAGCGGCAGCACGTCGGCGAAGGTCGGTCGGTCGCCGAACCCGGCGAAGTGCGCCTCGAGCGGGACGCCGGCGCGGCGCATGGCATCGCGGCCCTTGCGACCGACCGTGACGACCGTCAGGTCGCCGGCGTGCTCGGTGATCTCCTTGGCCGCGTAGCGGATGGTGTTCGTGTTGAGCGGGCCGGCGAGCCCACGGTCCGTGGTGACCAGCACGATCAGGCGCTTGCCCCCGGCCCGGCCGGCGAGCAGCGGATGATCGTCACCGTCGAGGACGGCGGCCAGGTCCGCGAGGACCTCGTCGAGCTTCTCGGCGTACGGCCGCGACGCGAGCGTCGCGTCCTGGGCGCGCTTGAGCTTCGACGCCGCCACGAACTGGAAGGCGCGCGTGATCTGCTTGATGTTCTTGACGGCAGAGATCCGCTGCCGGATCTCTCGCTGCGATGCCACGGGTGTGCTCAGGCTCCTTCGGGTACCGGATGCCTAGGCGAGGAAGGACTGGCGGAACGAGTCGACGGCTTCGTCGAGGGCCGAGGACAGCTCGTCCGAGAGGGCCTTCGTGTCGCCAAGCTCGGTGAGGATCTTGGGTCGCTCGGTCTCGAGGAAGCGGTAGAACTGGCTCTCGAACTCCTTGACGCGCGGCGTCGGGACGTCGTCGAGCTTGCCGGTGGTCGCGACATACAGGATCGCGACCTGCTTCTCGACCGCGAGCGGCACGTACTGCGGCTGCTTCACGATCTCCGAGAGCTTCTCGCCGCGGGTCAGCTGGTCGCGCGTGGCCTTGTCCAGGTCCGACGCGAACTGCGCGAACGCCGCGAGGGCGCGGTACTGCGCGAGGTCGAGCTTGAGCGGGGCCGCGACCTTCTTCATCGCCTTGGTCTGCGCGGCGGAACCCACGCGCGACACCGAGATGCCGATGTTGAGCGCCGGCCGCTGGCCCGCGTTGAACAGGTCGGTCTCGAGGAAGATCTGGCCGTCCGTGATCGAGATCACGTTCGTCGGGATGTAGGCGGACACGTCGCCGGCCTGCGTCTCGATGATCGGCAGCGCCGTCAGCGACCCGCCGCCGTTGTCGTCGTTCAGGCGAGCGGCACGCTCGAGCAGGCGGCTGTGGAGGTAGAAGACGTCGCCGGGGTACGCCTCGCGTCCGGGCGGGCGGCGCAGCAGCAGGGCCATCTCGCGATACGCCCACGCGTGCTTGGAGAGGTCGTCATAGACGCACAGGGCGTCCTTGACGAGGCCCTGGCCGGCGACTTCGACGCCGTTCTCCATGACCTCCTCGCCCATCGTGACGCCCGTGTACGGGGCCAGGTACTGGAGCGGGGCGGGGTCCTCGGCGCCGGCCACGACCACGATCGTGTGGTCCATCGCGCCGAACTGCTCGAGGACCGCGACGGTGTTCGCGACGGTCGAGAGCTTCTGGCCGATGGCCACGTAGATGCAGACGAGGCCCTTGCCCTTCTGGTTGATGATCGTGTCGATGGCCAGGGCGGTCTTGCCGGTCTGGCGGTCGCCGATGATCAGCTCACGCTGGCCACGGCCGATCGGGATCAGGGCGTCGATGGCCTTGATGCCGGTCTGGACCGGCGTGTCCACGGACTTGCGGACGATGACGCCCGGGGCGATGCGCTCGACCGGACGGCTCGCGGTGGACGCGATCGGGCCCTTGTCGTCGAGCGGGCGGCCCAGCGGGTCCACGACCCGGCCGAGCAGCGCCTGGCCCACGGGGACTTCCACGACGCGGCCGGTGGTCTTGACCGTGTCGCCTTCCTTGATGCCCGAGGCATCGCCGAGCACGACCGCGCCGACCGTCTCCTCCTCGAGGTTGAGGGCCATGCCCATCACCCCGCCGGGGAACTCGAGCATCTCCGAGGAGAGCGCGTCGGACAGCCCGTAGATCTGGGCGATGCCGTCACCGACCTCGACGACGGTGCCGACGGTGCGCGTCTCGACACCCGAGTCGAACGAGTCGATGGCGGACTTGATGATGCTGGTGATCTCGTCGGAGCGAATGGCCATGGGTGTCGATCTCCTACAGGGCGCCGGAGGCGAGCTGGTTGCGCAGGCGCTCGAGGCGGCCTCGGACGCTCCCGTCGATCAGTCGGTCGCCGACCCGTACGACCAGGCCGCCCAGCAGGCTGGGGTCCACCTGGACGTCGAGGTCGATCGGACCGCCTGTCATCTGCTCGAGCCGACCGGTGAGGGCCCGGAGCTCGTCCGGGTCAAGCGGCGCGGCCGTCGTGGCGGTGGCGATGGTGATGCCCTGGCGGGCGTTGTCGAGGCGGCGGAACTGTTCGGCGACGCGCGGCAGCTGCTCGATCCGCCCGCGGCGGAGCAGCAGGCCGATGAGGTTCATGGTGGGGGTCGAGACGTGGCCGTCCAGCGCTCCGTGGAGCGCGGCGAGCCGTGCCTGGAACGGCACCGCCGGGTTCGAGAACGCGTGCCCGACGCCCGGATCCGAGATCACGGCCGCGGCCATGTCCAGGTCCGAGCGCCACGTCTCCACGGTGCCATCGCGCTGGGCGACCTCGAAGGCCGCCTCGGCGTAGCGTCGCGGAGCCGTGTCTCGTCCGGCCATCAGTTCCTCGAGTCCCCGGTGGCGGAGCCGGCCAGGAATTCCTCGACCAGGCGGCGCTGGCGCTCGTCGGTCATCGACTCGCCGACGACGGCGCCTGCCGCGGCGAGCGCCAGGTCGGCGACCTCCGTCCGCAGGTCCGCGATGGCGCGCTGCTTCTCGGCCTCGATGTCCGCGGCGGCGCGCACGCGCATCCGCTCGAGCTCCTCGCGCGTCGCGGCGATGTCCGCGTCACGCGATTCCTGGGCGACCTTCTGGGCGCGGTTGATGATGTCGTTCGCCTCTCGGCGAGCCTCGGTGAGCGTGGCGATCCGCTCGGTCTCCGCGTTCTCGCGGTCGCGCCGGGCCTGCTCGGCGTCCTGCAGCCCGGCCTCGATGCGAGCCCGCCGGTCCGACAGGATCTTCGAGACCGGCTTGAACGCGAACGTCCAGATGATCGCGAAGAACAGGAGGAAGTTGACCGCGCTGACGATGACCCAGAACAGGTTGATCTGGAACTTCGCCTCTTCGGCGGTCAGCCGGACGACGTCGCCTCCGAGGCCGGTCGCAACGGCCAGGAAGTCCACGATATGTACTCCGTGCCGTTCCGGCTACTTGATGAAGATCGCGAGCAGGCCGACGACGACCGCCAGCACGCCGAGGCCTTCGGCGAACGCCGCGAGGATGATCGCGATGCCGCGGATCTGACCGGCCGCGTCGGGATTGCGCCCGATGGCCGTGGCGGCCAGGCCGCCAAGGATGCCGATGCCGATGCCGGGGCCGAAGACCCCGAGGGCGGCGAGACCGGCGCCGATGTGCTCCATATCGTGACTTCCTCCTACTTCCCGGGCGACTCGCCCGGGACCTGTCGGGACCTGGTGGATGGGCTGCGCGCTCAGGCGCTCAGTGCGCTGGCTGGAGTGCCGGGTCCTGGTTGTGGGTGGCCGCGATCGCCTCCTCGGCGACGTGGCCCTCCTCGTGGTCATGGCTCTCGATGGCGAGGACGATGAACATGAGGGTCAGGATGCTGAAGATCAACGCCTGGATGGCGTTGAGCATGATCTCGAGGCCGATGAGGCCGACCGGGATGAACGCGATCGTCAACGCGGTCATGACCCCGAGGGCCACCTCGCCGCCGTAGATATTGCCGAAGAGTCGCATGGAGAGCGTGACCGGCTTGACGAACTCGAGCATGAGTTCCACCAGGCCGACGAAGAGCGCGATGCCCCCGGCCGCGATGCCGTTCTTGAATTCGTAGAGCGGGAAGAACTTGCCGGCGTAGCCCTTGAAGCCGAGCTTCCGGAACCCCTCGGCCTCGAAGATGATCCACGCCACCAGCGCGAGCCCGAGCGTGATGTTCACGTCGCTCGACGGGGCGCGGAGCTCCTCGATGCGCCCGACCGGCGGGATCAGGCCGATCCAGTTGGAGAACAGGATCAGCAGGAAGAATGCGGCGAACAAGGGGACGTAGGGCTTGCCGGCGGGCCCGGCGATGCCGATGCCGAAGTCGCCGAGCCCCTCGTAGAACGTCTCGAACATGTTCTGGAAGCGACCCGGGACCATCTTGCGGCCGCGGGCCATCAGGATCGAGACGATGAGGATGCCCGCGATGACGATCCACTGCGTGAGGATCGTGGAGCTGATGCTCGGGGTGAACGTGACCAGGGCGTCAGCCGGACCGGTCGGACCGAGCACCGTGTGCGGGTTGGGGAATTCGAGCGTGCCATCGATGAAGCAGGCCGGATAGGCGCAGGCATCGCCCGGGGCGCCGTCCTTCGGGAACGGGGGGAACAGGATGAAGGCGGCGATATTGACGACGATCACCGCGCCGATGATGGTGAACCACTTCGCGGACAGGCCTCGCCCACCCTTGGGCTGCGGTGCGGTGGCCTCCGTGACGTCGTCGGTCACGATCTGGTCGCTCGACACGCTTGCTCCACACACAGGAGCGCGGCGTGACGCCGCGCTCGCATCCTCCCTGACCGGTCGTCGTGCACGGACCGGCTAATCGAACGTCTTCAGGAACCGAGTCACCAGTCTGATGATCATCACGGTCCCGGCTGCGGCGCCGAGGAAGAACCCGATGAGCATGAAGACCGGGAACGAGGTTCCCAGTTGCCCGTCGATCCAGTGGCCACCGAGCGCACCGATCAGCGTCGTCACCAGCAGTGAGATGCCGATCTCCGAGAAGAGGGCGACGTAGGCCCAACCCCGGCCGTGCTCGATCATGGGCGACCTGACAAGGCGCGGGCATTGTAGCAGCTGCGCGCGGCCCGGCGCCCCCGGGTCACTTCAGGACGACGAAGCCGTCGATGTCGACGCGGCCGTCCCCGACCGGGTCGGACCTGGAGGGTGTGCGGACCCGAGACCGAGAAGTGCCGGGCGAACACGAGCCGGCGGTACGCGGTGCTCGACGTGTCGAGGTCGACGGTCTTGAGGAGGACGCCGTCGACGAGGATCTGGGCCTTGCCGCTCGAGGTGTAGCGCGACACGATCAGCCCGACGTCGTAGCCCGTGAACGAGTACGTGGCCGAGCGGGTGTTCGACGTCGCGTAGCGGGTGCTGCCGTTGAGCGCCTTCGTGGTCGACTTCTTGCCCCAGGAACCGACGTAGACGACGCTGCCGCTCTCCTGCGAGGCGCGGACCGGGGTCAGGGTCGGGCCGTACTTGTAGGAACTGACGTTCCCCTCCTTGTCCGTGGCACGGACGCGGAACCGATAGTGGTCGTTCGTGGTCAGCACGCGGTCGATCGACTTCGTCGTGGCGTGCGGCAGCGTGACGGTCTTGTAGGTGCCGCCGTTGGTGCTCACCTGGAGCTTGTAGCTCGCGACCCCGGAGCCGGCGTCTGTCGCGCCCCAGGCGATGTGCACCTTGGTCGTCGTCGAGCCGACCGTCTGGGCGGGGATGGACTCGTTGGGGCCGGTGACCGTGGGGGCGGTGGCGTCGGTCGGCTCGCTCACCGGCGTGACATGCACCGTGACCGTGGCGGTCGAGCCGCCGGTCAGGGTGTAGTCGAACGTGTCCGTCCCGTTGGCATTCGCGTCCGGCGTGTACGCCACACCTCCGGTCTCGATCGCGACCGTGCCGAGCGTCGGCTGGGTCACATCGGTGATCCAGAAGGACCCGCCGTCGAGGTTGCTGTCGTTCGCCATCAGCTCGAGATGATGCAGGCCCGAGTCCTCGTCCAACGTGTAGGTGTCGTCGACCGCGACGATAGGGTCGACGACCGGCGTGACATCGATCTCGAACGTGACCTGATCGGTCGTGTCGTCCGGAGGCGTGGGGCTCCCGTCGCTCTTCCAGCTCGGATTCGACGCCGGTCCGCCGCCATCGTCCTTCGCGACGATGGTGACGTGGGCGTGTCCGGAGGCGTTGGGTGCCGGCGTGAAGGTCAGCGTGCCATCGGGCGAGATGGACGGCAGGACCGTGAACAGGTCGCTCGGGCCGTTGTAGCCTGCCGGCCCGTCGCGCTCGAAGTGCACGGACTGATAGCCCTCGCTGGGTGGCCCGGCCGAGATGTCCGTCGCCCACGGTGCGCTGTAGGGTCCGCTGTCCTCATCGACCGTGACCAGCGACGGACCCGGCGTGAACGACGGCGCGTCATTGATCTCCTCGATCCAGATCCGCATCGTGGCCGGGGCCGAGCAGGTCGACGCATCGCACGCCTCGTACGTGAAGCTGTCCGATACCCAATCGCCGCCCGGGACGTTGCCTGGGCGAGTGCTGTAGTCCGGGTCCGGTTTGTAGACGGTCCACTCATCGTCGAGCTTCATGACCTGGCCGTGGGCGGGCGGCGTCACGATCTGATACGTCAGTGGGTCACCGTCGGCGTCGGTGTCGTTGTAGAGGAGCGAGCAGTGACCCCAGAACGGGAACCACTGGGCCTGATCGCCTGGGAAGATGAGGTTCGGCTGCTGCGCCCGGTAGTCCTCGGCGATCGGGTAGCTCCCGCCGAAGGCCGTTCCGCCCGACGGCGACGTCCCCTGACAGGCGATCCCTGGGTCGTCCACCGCGACCGGGGCTGCGGCGAGCGCGACGCTCGGGAGGAGCGCGGTCATCAGGACGGCGGCGACCACCGCTCTGTGAGGGCCGCGCATCCGGGATCTGGCCAGAACGCTCGTCGCGTCACGCATCTCGGGTCCAGCGTACCGAGCGGGGTCAGCCGAGTCGTTAGGCCGAAGGTACCGAGTGATCGGGGTCTCCCGCGCGGCCCGGCGCCCCCGGGTCACTTCAGGACGACGAAGCCGTCGATGTCGACGCGGCCGTCCCCGACGGGTCGGACCTGGAGGGTGTGCGGACCCGAGACCGAGAAGTGCCGGGCGAACACGAGCCGGCGGTACGCGGTGCTCGTCGTGTCGAGGTCGACGGTCTTGATGAGGACGCCGTCGACGAGGATCTGGGCCTTGCCGCTCGAGGTGTAGCGCGACACGATCAGCCCGACGTCGTAGCCCGTGAACGAGTACGTGGCCGAGCGGGTGTTCGACGTCGCGTAGCGGGTGCTGCCGTTGAGCGCCTTCGTGGTCGACTTCTTGCCCCAGGAACCGACGTAGACGACGTTGCCGCTCTCCTGCGAGGCGCGGGCCGGGGTCAGGGTCGGGCCGTACTTGTAGGAACTGACGTTCCCCTCCTTGTCCGTGGCGCGGACGCGGAACCGATAGTGGTCGTTCGTGGTCAGCACGCGGTCGATCGACTTCGTCGTGGCGTGCGGCAGCGTGACGGTCTTGTAGGCGCCGCCGTTGGTGCTCACCTGGAGCTTGTAGCTCGCGACCCCGGAGCCGGCGTCCGTGGCGCCCCAGGCGATGTGCACCTTGGTCGTCGTCGAGCCGACGGTCTGGGCGGGGATGGACTCGTTGGGGCCGGTGACGGTCGGGGCGGTGGCGTCCTTGTCGACGGTGATCAGGACGGTCGTCGAGGCGCTGAAGCCGCCGTTCCCGTCCGTGATCGTGTACTTGAACTTGTCCGGGCCGTGGTAGTTGCCGGTCGGGTCGTAGGTGATGCCCGGTGCCGTTGCCGGTGATGGTCACCGTGCCGTGGAGCGCGGCCGTCCGGCTCGAGATGATCGAGGTCGTTGCCGTCCGGGTCGAAGTCGTTTCCGAGGACGTCCAGCGCGACCGCGTGAGCACCTTCGGGGACGTGGAACTCATCGGGGGCCGCGACGGGCGGGTCGTTGGCGCCGCCGACGTGGACGGTGACGGTCGCCGATGTCCGTGAGATGGCCGTCGCTGACGGTGTAGGTGAAGGTGTCATCGCCGGAGTAGTTCGGGTTCGGGCCGGTAGTTGAGTCCGGAACCCCCGCCCGTGATCGTGACGGTGCCGTGCGCACCGTTGGTCTTGGCCGTGATGCTCAGGCTGTCGCCGTCGATGTCGGTGTCGCCCGCCAGGACGAGGAGCGAGTTGGTGACCGAGTCCTCATCAACCGTGAACTCGTCATCGTCGGCGACCGGCGCGTCGTTCACTGGCGTCACGGTGACGCTGACGCGTGACCGTGTTGCTCGTGCGCGGTGCCGTCGAACGCGGTGTAGGTGAAGCTGTCCGGGCCGTTGTAGTTCGCAGTCGGGCTCGTAGCGGACCTTGCCGCTCGACACGCTCGCGGTGCCGTGGGCTGGATCGGACAGGTTGGCGATCGACAAGGTGTCGCCCGGTCGATGTCGTTGTCGTCGGCCAGGACGTTGATGTCGACGGACCCGTCTTCGGCGACCGTCGCCGTGTCGCCCGAGGCCGTCGGCGGGTCGTTGACCGGGTTGACCGTCACGCTGACCGTCGTCGCCGCGCTCAGGCCCGCCGTGCCCGTCGCTGGCCTTGTAGGTGAAGCTGTCCGAGCCGTTGTAGTTCGCGGCCGGGATGTAGCGCACCTTGCCGGAGACGATGCTGGTGCTGCCGTGATCCACGCCGGCCAGGCGACGTGATCGTCATCGGGTCGTTGTCGGGGTCGTTGTCATTCGACAGGACGTCGATGTCGACGGACGAGTCCTCGTTGACCGACGCGCCGTCCGGCGTCGTCACGGGCGCGCTGTTCGGCGTGACCGTGATCGACACCGTCGCTGGATCGCTGACGCCGCCGTTCCCGTCGTTGACCGTGTAGGTGAGGCTGTCCGGGCCGTTGTAGTGTCGAGTCGGGCCGGTAGCGGATCTTGCCCGCGACCGGTCGACGCGTTGCCGTGGCTGGGACCCGACATGATGTCGTTGACGACGAGCGTGTCGCCGTCCGGATCGCTGTCGTTCGAGAGCACGTCGATGTCGATCAAGCCGTCCTCAGGCACCGTCGCAGAGTCGTCGTCGGCGACCGGGTCCTGGTTGGCGTTCATGACGATCACGGGATCGATCGTGACGGTGACCGTCGCGATGTTGCTGTCGCCGTCGTCCTCGTCGACGATCTTGTACTGGAACTCGTCCGTGCCGACGTAGCCCGGCGTTCGGCGTGTAGGTCAGGACGTCGCCGGCGAACGCGGCGTTGCCGTGGGTCGGGTCAGTGGTGATCGGCCGGCGTCGGCCCCGGTCGCGTCGTAGGTGTCGCCGGTCCGGTCGACGACGATCGGCGTACCCTCGGTCGTCGTCGCCACGTGGTCCACGACGACCGGCGTGACGGCGAGCACCGGGACCACGAAGGCCAACGACGACGGTCATCGCGCACGAGCAGGCCGAGCGTCGATGACGCGCTTCATGGCGCCACGTTCTTGTAGAGCTGCGCCGTGGTCGCTGCCGGCCGCGTTCGTCACCGTCAAGGTGATCGTGTAGCCGCCCGCCTGGTCGTAGGTGTGCGGACCCGGGACCTTGTCCGGTGTCGCTGCTCCCGTCACCGAAGTCCCAGGCGTAACTGGTCGCGTCCGTCGAGCCGGAGCCGTTGCACGTCACGGTCAGCGCATCGACCGAGCACGACAGGAAGGCCACTGGTTGCGGGAGCGGCGTCGGCGTGGGCTTCGGGGTCGGCTTGGGCTTCGGGGTGGGCTTCGGCGTTGGCTTGCGGGGTCGGCGCCGGGCGTCACCACGGGGCGCAGGCGTCGGGCGAGGTGTCGCCCTGCGCGGCGCCTTGGCGGTCGGCTTCGGCGTGGGCGTCGGGTCGACGGCGACCTCGCTCGGCACGACGGCGATCGGCGTCGCGCTCGGGTCCTCCGATCGGCGCGGCGGGCGGGTCGACGGCGATCGGCACGCACTCGCGCTGGGCGAGGCGGGCGCATCGCTCGGGGCCTCGGTGATGATGCCTCGGGGTCGCGGTCTCCGCCAGGACCTCGCCCTGGGTCTTGCCGGGCATGACGTTGATCGCGATGAACAGGACGGCCGCGAGGCCGACGAGGGCGGCGGCGGTGTCGCGCCAGAGGCGGCGGCGGTCGGCGGGTCGGCGGCGTCGCGCGGACGACCTTCGAAAGGCCGGTCGTCGTCCCGGCGACGACGAGGCGGGTCGGACTGGGTCGGCGTCGGCGCGCGGCGGGCGTCGCTGCGGAGTCGTCCCGGCGCTCAGGATCGGCGTCGCACCCACGACGCCGATCCGATGCTCCAGGACGTTCTGGTCGACGAAACCGACTTCGGTCTCGATCGGCACCTCGCCGTCGTGCGGCCGGTCACGCGGTCGGATCGCCGCCATCGCCGCCGACCCGCGAACGATGTCCCCGAGACCGCGGCGCGGCGCCGTCATCGGCGCGGTCGTCTGGACCGTGACCGCGGCCGGCGCCTCGCTCGGTTCGATCTCGGTGTACGGACTCTCGTCGACGTCGGCGACGCCGCGGCGACGCGCGTCGAGGCGGCTGATCCCGCGTGCGAGCAGGAGCAGCAGCGATGCCGCGATCAGCACCGACATGGCAACGAGCAGGTAGGTCTGGAGACTCAAATCGCCCTCAGGTAGTACCACGGTAACCCCGACCAGTGGTACGCAGGTCCGGATGCTAGCACCGCCCCCAGCGGAGGCCTATCGGCCCATTCCGCACCGGAGTACACCCATCCGATGAAGATGGTGCAGGGAATCGCCGGAATCCGCTGCCGGACCGGTCCGACGGGTCGTCCGGTTGCCTGTCAGGCAATATCGACGGGCGAGATCCGGCCGAAGCCGGACCTGGCTGCTCCGGCCCAGCCGTTGTCTGTCGGGCAGCGATCGCCGGTCGAAGGTCGGGGCGCAGCCTCTCTTGGCGACCCTGCGCCGGTCCCAGAGCCTGTCGATGAACTCGGGATCCTTGACCGGCGGGCTGTGGGTGCGGAAGATCGGCGCGTGAGGATGCGCTTCCATACCGCCGGGATCGGCCTGCTGATGGTGTCGATCTCCGTCGCGGCCTGCTGGCAGGTAGATCGCTTCACGGGTGCCTACGTCAACAACTACACGGAGACGCCGATCACCATCGCCGTTGTGAACGATGGGCGTCGTCAGGGGGTGCTCACAGAGCCCATTCCGCCCGGGGCGTCAATCACCATCGGCAGCTACAGCGACGGGTGTTCCGACGTCTTGCTGGTCGCGCTTGACCCTTCTGGCACTGAGGTTGCCCGCCGCGACAAGATGTGCGCCGGTGACTACTGGGACATCGGGCCTCGGCCGAGCGGGCCCGTCAGGCGCTCGTCGAGCCCCCGCGCGGCGTCGTCGGCGGCGTCCTCGGACTCGTACGAGTCGGCTTCGAGCTCCTCGGGCCGGCGGAGGGCGCCCCGGGTCGGGATGAACAGGACCAGCCCGAAGGCCAGGAAGACGCCGATGAACGCGTACAGCTGGTCGACGCCGGACAGGGCGAGCGCGAGGATCGCCAGGGTCAGGCAGATCCCGTAGATCACGAACACGGTCTGGCGGTGCGACAGCCCCAGGTCCAGGAGCCGGTGGTGGATGTGGCCGCGGTCCGGGCTGAACGGCGATCGGCCCTGCGACACCCGCCGAACGATGATCCAGAACGTGTCGATGATCGGCACGCCCAGCACCAGGAGCGCCACCGCGACCTTGGCCGTCCCCAGGATCGAGAGCAGGGCGAGCGTGTAGCCGACGAACATCACGCCGCTCGTGCCGATGAAGATCGAGGCCGGGTGGAGGTTCCAGCGCAGGAACCCCAGCAGCGCGCCGGCGAGGATGAAGCACAGGACCGCGATCAGCGGCTGGTTCACCCCGGTGGTGAGGCTGATCAGCCCCAGCGTCACCGCGGCGATGAAGGCGATGCCGGACGACAGGCCGTCGAGCCCGTCGATGAAGTTGATGCTGTTGATCATCCCCACGATCCAGAAGACCGTGAAGCCCAGGGCGATCGCGCCTTCGAAGCGGATGATCCCCGGCCCGAACGGGTTCGCCACGAACCCGATGTTGATGCCGAGCACGACGGCGAAGAGCCCGAGCGCGACCTGGCCGACGAGCTGCCAGCGGGCGCGCAGGTCGAGGAGGTCGTCGATGCCGCCGATCGCGGCAGCAGCCGCGCCGCCGAGCAGCAGAGCGACGAGCTGACTCTGCCGGAGCGGGATGAACAGCTCGATCGTCGCCGAGTTGATGAGCAGGAACGCGATGGCGACCACGAGGAACGCCGCCGCGACGGCGATGCCGCCGCGCGCGCGGGATCGGCGCCGTGTTGACGCGGCGCGCTTCCGGACGGTCGACCAGGTCGAACCGGAGGACCACCCGGCGGACGAGCGGGGTCAGCGCGAGGGCGATGGCGGCGGCCGCGATGAAGCTCAGGACGATCGGGACCAGCGCGTCGCCGAGACTCGGGATGAAGCTCATCGCACCACGTGAGGGGTCGTGACGGCGAACGAGGAGGGCGGATCGATCGAGCGGTCCCGCCTCACGCGGACGGCAGGCCGGGGACCGGGAAGCGGTCGACGATCTCGCGGACCTGGCCCGCGAGGCGGGTCTGGATCGCCGCGTCGTCGCGACCTCGGATGGCCTCGATGATGATCCGCCCGATGGCCGTCATCTCGTCGATCCCGAACCCGCGGGAGGTGGTCGCCGGGGTGCCGAGGCGGATCCCGGACGACGTGTTCGGCGGGAGCGGGTCGAAGGGGATGCCGTTCTTGTTGACCGTGATCCCGATCTCGTCGAGCAGGTGCTCCGCCTCCTTGCCGGTGACCCCGAGCGGCGTGACGTCGACGAGCATCAGGTGGTTGTCGGTGCCGCCCGAGACCACACGCGCGCCCAGCCCGGCGACGGTCTCGGCGAGGGCCTGGGCGTTCGCGACGGTGCGCCGCTGGTCCTCGCGGAACGTCTCCTCGGCCGCGAGCTTGAACGCGATGGCCTTGCCGGCGATGACCTGCATGAGCGGTCCGCCCTGGACGCCCGGGAAGACGGTCTTGTCGACGCCGGCGCCGAGCGAGCCCTTGAGCGCGGGGAAGTCGGCCGGGTCCACGCCGTCGGGCAGCTCGTTTCGCGAGAAGATCAGCCCGCCGCGCGGACCGCGGAGCGTCTTGTGGGTGGTGGTCGTGACGATGTCCGCGTGCGGGAACGGGCTCGGATGGACCCCGGCGGCGACCAGCCCGGCGATGTGGGCCATGTCGACGAAGAGCAGGGCGCCGACGCCATGCGCGATCGCGGCCATGCGCTCGAAGTCCCAGAGCCGCGGGTAGGCGCTCGCGCCACCGACGATCAGCTTCGGGCGGACCTCCTTGGCCTGCGCCTCCATCACGTCGTAGTCGATCCGCTCGGTGTCCTGGCGGACGCCGTAGGCGTGGACCTCGTAGAGCTTGCCGCTGAAGTTGAGCGCCATGCCGTGGGTCAGGTGGCCGCCGTGGGCCAGGTTCATCCCGAGGATCCGGTCGCCGGGCTGGAGGACGCTGAAGTAGGCGGCCATGTTGGCCTGGGCGCCGCTGTGCGGCTGCACGTTGACGTGCTCCGAGCCCGGGAAGAGGGCGAGCGCACGCTCCTGGGCGAGCCGCTCGGCGATGTCGACGTACTCGCAGCCGCCGTAGTAGCGCTTGCCGGGCAGGCCCTCGGCGTACTTGTTCGTGAGCCAGCTGCCCTGGGCCTCCATCACCGGCGGCCGAGACGTAGTTCTCGCTGGCGATCAGCTCGATGTTGTCGTGCTGTCGGCGGCGCTCCCCGAGCATCGCCTCCCAGAGGACGGGGTCGACGTCCGCGATCGAGGCCGTCGCGATCTCCTGGGACGGGGAGATGGTCATGGCTGGCCGACTCCTTCCTGCCGGTGCCGTGGTTGGCCGTGGCCCGGTGCCCGGGACCCGGAGCCCTCGACCGAGGCCGGCATGCCGGCGGCTATCTTCCCACGAACGCCGACCGCCGCTACTTCCAGGGCGTGGGCAGATGCGTCAGCGGTTCGCGGTCCGGCAGCACGTCGGTCTGCAGCGCAGGGTCCGCCGCCGGCACGTAGCGAGGCTCGAGCCCGAGCTCCTTCAGGACGAGGTTCCTCGCCTGCGCGATCGCGGTCGCCTTGTAGAACGCGATGGTGCGGCTGAACCCCTGCCGGCCGAAGCCGCAGTCGCTGGACAGGATCAGCTTGTCGGCCGGGATCACGTCCATCGCGCGCCGCACCCGCCCGGCCACGACCGGCGCCATGTCGGCCTGGAGTGTCCGGTGGTTCACGACGCCGACGGCGACCTTCTTCTTGAGCCGGTCCGCGTACGGCTTGAACAGGTCGATCTCGGCGAAGTCGTTCTCGGTCATCTCGACGGTCCACACGTCGCCCTTCAGGCGCTCGAGGTAGATCTCGATCGAGTTCGCGTACGACTCGCCGGTGTAGACCTTCTGCATGTTCGGGTTGCCCCAGCAGGTGTGGATCCACAGCTCGACGTCGTCGAGACCTTCGACCTCGTGGTTGAACGCGTCGACGAGGAAGTCGAGCAACTCGGTCTCCTCGGGGTAGAAGCACGCGACGAAGTGGATCGTCGGCTCCTCGATCTGGATCACCTTGGCCCCGGCCGCCGCGAGCTGGCGGAGCTCGAGGTTCATCGCGCCGGCCATGTCCCAGATCAGCTGCTTCTTGTCCTGGAGGTCGTACTCGGACGTGTGGCTGTCGAGGAAGATCGAGAGGACCTGGGACGAGCAGGTCCCGAACTTGACGGGCTTGCCCGAGGCCGCGCGGGCCTGGGCGATCCGCCAGAGCTTCGCGTACTCGAGCGGGTTGCGAGGGTCGGCCTCGACCTTGCCGACGACGCGCGGCCAGCGCCACGTGGTCTCGATCTCGTTCATCAGCGTGCCGGGCGGGAACTCCAGGAGACGGTCGCGCGAACCCTCGTACTGGAGCTCCTCGTGCTCGAAGCCCTTCCAGCGCTGGAGCGGGTAGTGGTGCCACGAGCGGCCGGCGAAGTCCTCGTCGAGGTGATAGTCGCCATTCGTGAGGATGTCGAGTCCGGCCCGCTCCTGATCGGCGATCACGGTCGAGTGCGCATCGAGGAACTGCTCACGGAAGTGCACGTCGAGCAGGGCCGTGTCGAGCGGCCGACCCCAGAGGCCGCCGTCGTACCAGCGCGGCCGCGGCCACGAGCCGGTGACGGTGGCCGGGAGCATCAGGTCCTTGGTGGCCGTGAGCATCGCGCGTGCGCCTCCTGATCGAGATGCGGTGGAGTGTCGATGCTACCGGCGGGCGGCGCTGCTCGCGCACTGACGGCGCGGTCTCGGGTCAGCGGATGGGCGCGGAGTCCGTGCAGACCGGGTCGGGCACGAGCGGGATCGGATCACCCGGCTGTATGTCGTCGTACTGCATGGAGACGCGCCCCTTCGAGAGGGAGGCACCCCCCGCCGGGACGACGACGTCGCACCAGAAGCTGGTGGCGGCGGTCGCCGGTGTCCCGCGTCGAAGACGGACCCGCACCTGGTCCTGTCCCCCGTCCAGGACGATGTTCAGGAGATTCGGGTCGTAGTAGTCCACCGCGACGATGAGGTCCGACCCCGATGCCCGGATCCGGTCGGCGACGCCGGCGGCCGGCCAGAGGGACCGCCGGATCCCGTTCCAGGCGCCGATGACGCACACGACGAGGAGGATCAGCAGCAGGAGCCATCGTCGCCAGGTCATCCGCCGACGCCCCTCCGGCCGCGGGACGCCCCACGCACCGTGTTCCTGGCCCGGCGTCGGATCGGTCGCCATGGCGACCATCATGCGCCTGGCAGGTCGCCGCGGCGTCCGCTGCCTGTCCTAGTCGATGTCAGTGGCGAGGCCAGCCGCGGCGAGCGCCTCGGCGAGCCGCGATCGCGGGATGGCTCCCTCACGCACGATCCTCGGCCGTTCGCCGGACACGTCCACGACCGTCGAGGCCGGGCCGCCGCGAGCCGGGCCGCCGTCAAGGATCAGGTCGATCTCCGCGCCGAGGAGCGCGAGGATCTCGTCCGCCGTGCGCGGCCTCGGGCTGGCCGGACACGTTGGCCGAGGTGACCGGCATCGGTCCGAGCGCGCGGGCGAGGGCGCGCGGGGCCGGATGGTCCGGCACCCGGACGCCGATCGTGGTGGCGCCGCCGGTGAGTGCCTCTGGCAGCGCGATCCCGGCGTCGCTGCGCGAGCACGAGCGTCAGGCCGCCCGGCCAGAGGGCGGCCGCGAGCGCGCGCGCCGCCGGTGTCAGCACGCCCGAGCTCGCCGGCCTGCTCGACATCGCCGATGAGCAGCGCGATCCCCTTCTCGAGCGGCCGGTGTTTCACGTGGAACAGTCGCTCGATGCCACCGGGCGTGGCCAGCGAGACGCCGATCCCGTAGACCGTGTCGGTCGGGATCGCCACGACCCCACCGGCGCGCAGCGCCTCGATGGCCAGCGCGCGCCCGTCGGCGTCGTCCGGGACGACCCGCGCGGTCATGACGCGGCCCGGAGCGCCATCGCTTCCTCGGCCAGACGCCGTGACAGCGCCAGGGCTCGCGCCGGATCGGCGAGGGCGAGACCTTCGATGAGCTGCGCGACGCCCTCGTCCTCGAGCGGCGGCGCCACGTACCGTGCGGCCGCCTTCACGGCGGCCGGTGCGGTCGGCATCGCGGCGCCGTGGCCGACCTCGGCGAGCATCTCCAGGTCGTTCCACTGGTCCCCGACGGCCAGCGTCGCGCCGAGCTGGACCCGCTGGCGACGGGCCAGGAACCGGACGGCTCGGCCCTTCGACGCGCCAGGGGCGACGAATTCGAGGAACCGAGGGTGGCTGATCGTCACGTCGGCACGCCCGGTGAACGCGGCGGCCGCGAGCGGCGCCATCTCGCTCGGGTACGGCGGCTCGCCGACGGCGAGCACCTTCGTGATCGGATGGTCCGCGGCCTCGAGCAGGCTGGGCACGAACTCCGCGTGGGCGCCCATGAACGCCGAGTAGTCGTCGGCGCCCGGGTCCCCGGCCTGCAGGATGAACCGCTCGAGGTGGTTCATGTGCGGCTCGAGCCCGTGATCCATCGACCACAGGACGATGTCGCGCGCCACACCGGCGGGCAGCGGTGTGTGCAGGAGGAGCCGGCCCAGCCGCGAGGAACCCGGCTCGGGCATCGCCCGGATGAGCGAGCCCTGGTACCCCACGATCGGGGCCGTCAGCCCCAGGTCGGTGGCGAACCGCATCGCGCTCGACACCATCCGACCGGTCACGAGCGAGACGGCGATGCCGCGGGCCATGGCGTCGCGGATCGCGGCCTTCGTGCGATCGCCGATGACGAAGTCGTCGCCGATCAGCGTGCCGTCGATGTCGAGCGTGATCATCCGGATCGGCAGGAGCGGCTCGGTCATCCGGGCCGCTCCGCAGGTGGTGTGCCGGAACCCGCCGGCCCGAAGCCGCCCGCCGCAGAGTCCGGCCCGCGGACGACCCGTGCCACCCGCGGCAGGCCGGCGAGGTCGCGCTCGACCACGCACGACCATCCGGGCAGGGTCGCCTGGACGAGCGCGACGATCGCGTCGCCCTGATCCGCCCCGATCTCGAGGAGCGCCACGCCACCCTCGGCGAGCCCGTCGGGCAGCCGCTCGAGCAGCCGGCCGATGACCTCGAGACCGTCCGCGCCTCCATCGAGCGCGAGCACCGGCTCGAACGAGGCCGCGACCGGGAGCTCCGGGACCACGTCGTGGCGGACGTACGGCAGGTTCGCGAGGACGAGGTCATACGGGTCGACGACGACCGGCGGGAGCAGGTCGGTCTCGAGGAAGCCCAGCCGGTCTGCAGCGGCATGTCCCACCGCGTTCTCGCGGGCGAGGTCCAATGCCTCGGCCGAGACGTCCGTGGCCAGGACAGTCATCTCGGCCTCGGCCCGGCGTCGCCGGAGGGCCACGACCAGCGCGATGGCGATCGCGCCCGAGCCCGTCCCGACGTCGGCGACTCGGATCGGCGGCGAGCCGGCCGGGCGAGCCGCGGCGGCGAGCCGGCCCATGACCTCGGCCTCGGCCAGCTCGACGAGCCGTTCCGTCTCGGGTCGTGGGATCAGCGCCCGACGGTCCACGGTGAAGGCCAGGCCGTAGAACTCCTTGATCCCGCGGATGTAGGCGACGGGCTCGCCGGTGACCCGTCGGGCGATCCCGGCTCGGTACGTCGCCTCGGCGTCGGCGCCCACCGGCGCCTCACTGTGCGCGACGACGCCGGTCCGGTCGATCCCGATCGCGTGCCCGAGCAGCAGCTCCGCGTCGAGTCGCGGCGACTCGGAGCCGCTCGCGGTCAGCGCATCGGCGCCCTCGCGCAGCAGCTCCCCGACCGTGGTCACAGGCGGATCGTGACGCCGATCTCGCCGACCTTGCGCAGGACCTCCGCGCTCGTGGTCCCGCGCCATCGATGGAACAGCAGGTCCACCGACGCCTCCCCGATCCGGAGGTTCGTGAGCGTGACCTTCCCGAGCCAGTCCGGCAGGTGCGGGTGCAGGAGTTCGAGTTCGGCGCGGTCGGCGTGCGGTCGGAGCCCGAGCATCGTGGCGAGGAACAGGAACGGGCTGCCGGCGGCCCACGCCTGCGGCGAGCAGGCCACGGGATATGGCACCGGAAGGTGGGCATCGTCGCGGTCGAACCCGCAGTACAGCTCGGGGAGGCGGTACTCCGGGAACCGCTGGGCCGCCTCCAGGACCTGGCTCGACCAGGCGGTTGGCCGCATCGTCGAACCCGTAGCGCTTCATCCCGGCCGCGATCAGCGACGTGTCGTGCGGCCAGACGGTCCCGGTGTGATAGCCGATCGGGTTGTACCCGGCCTGATCGGCGGCGTAGGTCCGGATGCCCCACCCGGACGACATCGTCGGCCCGAGCAGACGGTCGACCACGTCCTGCGCGCGTTCCGGGGCGACGATCCCGGTCCACAGGCATTGGCCGGCGTTCGAGCCGACGGCGTCGGCCGGTCGCTTGTCGCGGTCCAGGGCGAGCGCGTAGTAGCGCTGGTCCTCGACCCAGAACGCGGCCTCGAACCGGTCCTGGAGCAAGGAGGCATCGCGATCGAGGCGGTCGGCGAGCTCGCCCTCGCCGCGGATCCTGGCCAGCCCGGCCATGCGCCGCTTGGCGGCGAACACGTAGCCCTGGACCTCCGCGAGGGCGATCGGCGGGACGGCCTGGTTGCCGTCCCGGTCGCGGATCGCGTCGCTCGAGTCCTTCCAGCCCTGGTTGAGGAGGCCTCCGTCGGTCCGCCGCTCGTACTCGACGAACCCGTCGCCGTCGCGGTCGCCGTACCGGTCGATCCAGTCGAGCGCGGCCAGCGCGTTGGGCCACAGGCGGTCGACGAGGGCGCGATCGCCGGTCCAGTCGTAGGTCTCGCCGAGCAGGATCAGCCACAGGGGCGTCGAATCCACCGAGCCGTAGTACGGGGTGTGCGGCAACTCCCCGCTCCCGGCCATCTCGCCGGTCCGAAGCTCGTGCAGGATCTTGCCCGGCTCCGCGTCCCGATCGGGGTCCATGGCCGTGGCCTGGTGCGCGGCCAGCACGGTCAGGGCCTCGACGGCGATCTGCGGGCGGAACGCGACGGATTGGAGCGCGGTGATGAGCGAGTCGCGGCCGAACAGCGTCGTGAACCATGGCACGCCCGCGGCGACGTACCGCTCACCGGCGTCGGGGCCCTCGTTCACGAGGAGCCGGAGGTCCGCCACGGACCGCTCGACGACGAGGTTGAACAGCTCGTGGTCGCTCGAGATCGTGGTCGTGCCGCGCTCCCAGGCGTGGTAGGCCGCGGCGCCCTCGTCCGCCGAGACGCGCGGAGCCTCGGGAAAGAGGTCGGCCGTGTCCACGTTGCCCGCCCCCCCGGCGGTCGCGGTCCGCGCGGTCCCGGTCGTTCCGGCGGCGTCCGCTCCATCCTCGGGGATCGCCCCGATCGTCTCCCAGACGACCCAGCGCAGCTCCCCGGCCTCGCCCGGCCCGAGCGTGAACGACCACCGGAACCGGACGGTCGCCCCACTGTCGATCGGGTCGGCCGCTTCGACCTCGGCCGCGACCGGCTCGACGGCCACGGCCTCCTCGGAGAACGCGAGGTGCGTGGCCCGACGGCGCCCGTCCAGGCCGTCGTACCGGAACGTCAGGCGGTCCGTCGTCGCGGCGACCGGAAGCAGCGTGCCGCGACTCCGCCTCGGGTACCCGCGGACCTCGAAGATATCCGCGGCATCGAACCCGAATTCGAGATCGACCGCGATGGTCTCGACCCGCGAGGCGTGGTTGACGATCTTGACCCGCTCCTCGAGCGCATCCGCCGAGATGAGCCGGTCGCGGGAGATCCCGATCGTGCGTCCGACGAGCGCGTCGGCCGGGTGGACCTTCGCGTCGGGGTTGCGATCGGCGGTCGGGTTCGTGAGCTGGATGCTCCCCCGGTAGTTGCCGCCCGCCGATCCCTGCAGCAGCACCGGGCGGTCGCCGCCGACGCGCAGGACGGAGCACGACAGGGTCCGGGTGTCCCCGGCGTACAACCCGAGGCCCCGCGAGTCGGGGTGGATGTCCCCGAACGGGTCGGTCAGGAGGAAGACGTTGCCGTGCTTGAGGACCTGGACGGAGCCGAGGTCCGTCGCCCGGACGATCGGCCGATCGCGGGCCTCGATGAACCGGACGTCGAGCGTCTCAGGCGGCATCGTCGGCGCCGGTCAGCGCACCCAGGCGGTCGGCCTGATCCGCCATCTGGAGCGCATCGATGAGGTCGTCGAGGTCCCCGTCGAGGACGCCCGGCAGGTTGTGCACGGTCTTGCCGATCCGGTGGTCCGTGACGCGGTCCTGCGGGTAGTTGTACGTGCGGACCTTGTCGCTGCGATCGCCCGATCCGACCATCAGCCGCCGTGCCGCGGAGCCGGCCTCTCGCTGCTTCTGCAGCTCCATGTCGTAGAGACGTGAGCGCAGCACGGACATCGCCTTGGCCTTGTTCTTGTGCTGGCTCTTCTCGTCCTGGATCTCGACGACCAGCCCGGTCGGCAGGTGCGTGATGCGCACGGCCGAGTCGGTGGTGTTGACGGACTGGCCGCCCGGCCCCGACGAGCGCTTCACGTCGATGCGGAGATCGCGCTCCTCGTCGATCGCGACCTCGACCTCGTCGGCCTCGGGCATCACCACGACCGTCGCGGTCGAGGTGTGGATCCGGCCCGACGACTCGGTCGCGGGGATCCGCTGGACGCGATGGACGCCGCCCTCGAACTTGAGGCGGCTGTACGCACCGTCGCCGTGGATCTGGACGATGGCTTCCTTGATGCCTTCGATGCCGGTCTCGTTGAGGTTCAGGATCTCCGGCGTGAACCGATGGCGCGCGGCGTAGCGCAGGTACATGCGATGGAGTTCCGCGGCGAACAGGGCGGCCTCCTCCCCGCCGGCGCCGGCCCGGATCTCCAGGATCACGTCGCGGTCGTCGTTGGGGTCGCGCGGCAGCAGCAGGACCTTGAGGTCCTCGAGGAGCGCGGTTTCCCTCGCCTCGAGCGCGGTGATCTCGTCGCGGACCATCGCCTTCATCTCGTCGTCGGCGTCACCCGCGTCGCGCAGCTCGCGGGCCCCGGCGAGTTCGGCCCGCGTGGCCTCGAGCGCGCGGTAGGCCTCCACCACCGGCTCGAGACGCGACAACTCGCGACCCAATCGGCGGATCTCCGACGGGTCGGCGGATACCTCGGGGCGGGCCAGGTCGGCCTGGACGTCGTCGTACTGCCGGGCGACCTCCGCGAGCTTGCCGTCGAGGTCGCTCATGTCCCCGCTGGCGGGTCGGCCGGCGGCAACGAGGCGACCGCCGCGACCGCGGAAGGGCCGACGGGTGCCGGGTCCCCCGTCGCGGTCGCCGCGGCGACATCCGGCGTGGTCGCGTCCGGATCCGTGTCGACGTCGGCGAGACCGAGGCGCATCGGGTCGCGCTCGAACGGCGTCGAGCCGTCCGGGACGGCCTCGCCGTCGGCCTCGAGCGCCTGCTCCATCGAGACGATCGCGACCTCGATCATGTCGTCGGTCGGCTGCTTCGTCGTGATCATCTGGACGAGGAGGCCCGGGTAGAACAGCGCCTTGATGATCGGGTTGGAGCGGTGGCGGGCGCCGAACTTGAGGATCTCGTAGCCGACCGCGGCGATCACGGGGATCAGCAGGATGCGACTGGCGATCATCACCAGCGGCGCCTGCCGACCGACCAGCGAGAACGCGAGGATCGACAGGATGATGACGATCACGAGGAACTCGGTGCCGCAGCGCTGGTGTGCGGTCGGGTAGCGGCGGACCTTGTCGACGGTCAGCGGGTCGCCCGCCTCGAGGGCGTGGATCGTCATGTGCTCCGCCCCGTGGTACTGGAAGACGCGGCGGATATCCGGCGACCGGCCGATGACGACGAGGTAGCCGATGAAGATCGCGACGCGGATCAATCCCTCGACGAGGTGCTGGGTCCAACCGTTGTCGACCCCGGCGGTGGTGACACTCGCGATGAGCAGGGGCAGCAGGAAGAAGACCCCGATGCCCGCGACGAGCGTCAGTCCGAGCATCAGCGCGACCGAGCCCTTGCCGAGCTCGATGCCGTCCGCGTTCGCCTGGACGTTCGCGCTGCGCACGAGCCAGCGCGTGCCGACGATCAGGGTCTCGTACAGGACCACGAGCCCGCGGACGAACGGCCGCTTCGACCAGCCCGAGCCGTGGAACCCGGCATCGAGACGTTCCGTCGCGAACACGATCCGCCCGTCCGGGTGGCGCAGCGCCACGGCGATGGCGTCGCGGCCGCGCATCAGGACGCCTTCGATGAGGGCCTGACCGCCGTACGTGTAGGTGGGCATCGCGGCAAGTCTACCGGCGATGACGAGCGAGCGACCCGCGAGCGGCGTGCGTGAGTGGAGCCACAGGCGCCTGGCCGCGAGGGCGGGGCTCGAGCCCCGCACGTTGCCTCGCGGTACTGCCAGTACCGATACGGCGAATTCCGAGCGCGGACCGATGCCGGATCGACAGATGCACGTCGAAACAGCCACGAACCAGGAGGAACCCATCGCAGAACGGGTACTGACGGTTGCCACTAGCCGGATCCAGGACCAAAGGGCGGGCTCAGCACCCGGCACACGTGCCCGCACCGCCCGGGCCCGCCGGCGGCCCGGGAATCGAAACGGCCGACCCTGGCGGGTCGGCCGTGGGACTCGGGAGCCCGAGCGGCTAGCTGCGGACCTGGCGCTCGAGGCGCTTCTGGAAGCGCTCGACCTGGCCGGCGGTGTCGATGATCGTCTGCTTGCCCGTGAAGAACGGGTGGCAGTTGCCGCAGACGTCGACGCGGAGCTCGGCTCGGGTGGACCCGACGGTCCACTCGGTGCCGCACGAGCCGCAGTGCACCTTCGCCTGGTAGTACTTGGGATGGATGTCGGGCTTCACGGGGTGTCTCTCCTCCGACGCCGTCCGTGCGGGGTCTTGCCCCCGCCGGTGGTCGCCGGCTCGATCCGGTTGCTTAGGCGCTTGCCGCGGCGGTCTCGACCGCCTCGACCCGGATGCGCTTCTTGTCCTTGGTGGCGTGCTCGAACTTGACCTTGCCGGTCACGGTCGCGAACACGGTGTAGTCCTTGCCGAGCCCGGTGCCCGGGCCCGCGAGGAACGTCATGCCGCGCTGGCGGACGATGATCGAACCGGCGGTGACGAGCTGGCCGTCGCCGGCCTTGACGCCGAGTCGCTGGCCGACGCTGTCGCGACCGTTCTTGACGCTGCCGCCTGCCTTCTTGTGGGCCATCTCGACTACTCGTCCTTCTTCGTGGCGCGGGGCTTCTTGGGCGCCGCAGGCTTCGCATCGGTGGTCTTCGCCGCATCGGCCGGCGCGGCCTTGGCAGCGGGCTTCTTGGCGGTGTCGGCCTTCGTGGCCGCGGGCTTGGCCGTCTCAGCCTTCTCGGCCTTCGGCGCGGCAGCCTTCTTGGCGGGGGCCTTCTTGGGCGCGGCGGCCTCGGTACCGACCGCGAGCTTCGCGGCGAGCTCGGCGTCCTTGGCGGCCTGCACGGCGGCGGCCTCCTCGAGGCGCTGGCGCTCGGTCTTGGCGGCGGCCGCGGCCTTCTTGGCATCGCCCGCGGCGCTCTTGCCGTTCAAGGTGATGTCGCTGATCCGGAGGACCGTCAGCTCCTGGCGATGGCCCTTCTTGACGCGGCTGCGGGCCTTCGGGCGGTACTTGAAGCTGATGGTCTTCTCGCCGCGCATCTGGCGGACGACCTCGGCCTCCACCGCCGCATCGGCGACGACCGGACGGCCGATCGAGGCCTCGTCCCCGTCAGCGACGAGGAGGACGCGATCGATGGTGATCGTCTTGCCGGGCTCGACGTCGAGGAGCTCGACCTGGAGCTCGGTGCCGACCTCGACGCGGTACTGCTTCCCGCCGGTCTCGATGACTGCGTACATGGATCCTCAGGGCTTGGTCTGGCGACGGCGGGCGACGCGCGGGGCGATCGGGCTGTCGGACATGGGATGACACCACGGCACAGCCGGGCGCGGAAGAGGGAGTTTACGGCCGAACGGCTCCCCGGTCAATCACGGCGTCGACCCCGGGGCACGCTCAGGCGAGCTCGTCGGCGAGGAGTAGGCGCTCGCGCACGATCAAGGCGACGGCGAGCGGCTCGGTGAGCTGGTCCGCGAGCGCGGCCACGACCTCCTCGGGACGGCCCGTGCCCAGACTCGCGTGGAATCGGGTCCGCGCGCGGATCACGACCGGCGGACCGTCGACGATGACCGCGACATCTGCGAGCAGCGGTCGCAGGTCGTAGGCCACCTGGCTGCCGCCTTTGTCGCGCTGGCGTGGAAGGGTCGCGGCGGCCAGCACGGCACGGCAGGCCTGCCGATGGCGCCCGCGCCCACCGTCCGGCCCGACCTCGAGCGTGATCCGGTAGTCCGCCGCGGCGACGATCCCGCCGAGCGCCGGGCCGCCGAGCCACACGTCCTCGAGGTCCACGAGCGACCAGCCGTCGGGCACCACGCGCTCCAGGTCCTCGCGGACACGCCACCGCGGCAACCGCTCCGTCAGGACGAGGTCCATGAGCTCGCGCTCGGCCGCCATCCCCATGGTCAGCGGCGCACCGAACGCCAGTCGCGGTCGGGCCGGCGAGGCGGTCGTGCGGGCGACGGCAGCCCGCTCGCTTCCACGGCTCCCTCCCACGCATCCGCGGTCTCGCGCTGTGCGAGCCGAGGCGCGTCGAGGGCGCGGGCGACGACGAGCCGCCAACGCTGCCGGGGCTCGGGGACGGCCACCTTGGCAGGCTCGGAACCGACGTCCACGTCTGGTAGTCTGCGGCACGATGACCGACCCCGCCCGGCCCCAGCCGGAACCGACGCCGGGCGCCGGCGCGACCGGGGCCGCAGCCGCGGGAGCGCTCGCGTCGCTTCCTCCGGCCCCGTTCGTCACCCACCCGACCGACGGCTCGCCGCCACGCTTCGCCCCACTCTCGCCACGCGTCGCGGTCCTCATCGGGGCGGCGATCGTGCTTGGCCTCCTGCTCTGGATGGCCCGCGACAGCGTCCGGCCGTTCATCATCGGCCTGCTGCTCGTCTACCTGCTCGACATCCCCGTCCGGCGTCTCGTCCGCCGCGGGGTCCGGCGCTCCCTCGCGATCCTCATCGTCTACATCGTGGGGATCTCGGCGATCGTCGTGTTCCTGGCGATCACGCTCACGCCACTGATCAACGAGGTCTTCCGGTTCGTCGAGGACTTCCCGCGGCTCGCGGACCAGCTCAACTCGCGGATCAAGGATCTCGCGGACTACTACTCGCACCTGCAGTTGCCGGCGGGCCTGCGCGACTGGATCGACAGCGTCATCGCCGGGATCCAGACGGGCAAGCCGGGCGCCGGCTTCGACTTCGCCTTCCTGCTGCCTCTCGTGACCGGGGCGGGGAGCCTCCTCGGCGCGATCTTCGGCTACATCATCCTGCCGATCTGGGTGTTCTACCTCGCGAAGGACCAGGCTCGGCTCGTCAGCGCCTTCGACCGGTCCCTCCCCGAGGCCTGGAAGTTCGACATCTGGGTCCTGCTCCGGTCGGTCGAGCGCGTCTTCGGCCAGTGGGTCCGGGCGCAGGTGATCCTCGGGTTCGCGGTGGGCATCTTCACGTTCATCGGCCTGATCATCCTGAGCTACACGGTCGACCCCATCTTCGGGCGGTACGCGATCCTGCTGTCGGTCATCGCCGGCGTCCTGGAGCTGGTGCCGGTCATCGGCCCGATCATCTCCGCCATCCCCGCTCTCCTCATCGGCGCGACGGCCGGCATCGAGTCGGTGATCGCCGCGCTCGTGCTCTACACGCTCGTCCAGCAGGTCGAGAACAACTTCCTCGTCCCGAAGATCCAGGGCGATGCCACGGACCTCCACCCGGCGGCGGTGATCTTCGCGATCATCATCGGCGGGGCACTCGCCGGGCTGCTCGGAGCGATCCTCGCGCTGCCCGTCGCGGCGGCGTTCCGCGACGTCGTCCGCTACCTCTTCCGGCGGCTCAGCCCCGACCCGGCCGATGCCGAGGCGGTCCTGACGCTGGCCCGCAAGGTCGACATGGATCCCGCGAGTGGCTGACGCCTTCGACCCGTACAAGACGCTCCAGGTCGACGCCGAGGCCGATGACGAGGTGATCAAGGCTGCGTACCGCGGGCTCGCCCGCAAGTACCACCCGGACGTCACACCGGGAGCGGATGCGGCCGCGCGCATGGCCGCGATCAACGTCGCGTGGGGCATGATCGGCGAGCCGGACGCCCGGCGGCGGTACGACCAGTCGCGAGGCGGTCTTGGAGCGGCGAGCCGGGCGGGCGCGCAGGGGGCACGGGCGGGCACCGCAGCCCCCACGACCGCCGGCAGCCCGCGAGCCCGCCGCGCCGAAGCCGCCGCCCCCACCGGAGGAGGTGTCACGCGACTGGACGTCGGGTCGTTCGTCGACCGGGTCCGGCTACGACCCCTCGATGCGCGCGGCCGACGGCCACGGCGCGGCCGGCCGGCCGCCCGGGAATCCGTCGGGGAGCGTGCTCAACTTCGGCCGCTATGCCGGCTGGTCGCTCGGGGAGATCGCGCGGAGCGACATCGAGTACATCGAATGGCTCGACCGCGCGCCGATCGGCCGCCAATACCGCGACGAGGTCGACCAGATCCTCCGCAAGGCCGGCCGCCGCGTCTCCGAATCCGTCGAGCAGCGCGATCGGCGAGGCCTGTACCGCCGACGCTAGGAGGCGGGGCGGGCGCTACGAGGCGGGCGGCGCCTCGGCCATCTCGGCGGCGGGCGGGACCGGCGCGGAGGACTCCGACGGCACCACCGCGGCGACCCGGCTCACGAGCCGCCCGACCGTCGTGCCCTGCACGAGCAGCGTGAACAACACGACCCCGAACGTGATCTCCTGGAGGAGGCCGCGTTGGGGGAGGTCGGCGGGCAGCGCGAGGGCCATCGCCGACCGCGACGGCTCCGCGGAGCCCGCTCCAGAACAGGACGTGGAGCCAGCCGATGGGAAGGCGCGCCGACAACCCCGGGATCGGCGCGAGACGGGCGGTCCCGCCGAGCAGGACATAGACGATCAGCGCCCGGCCGACCAGGGCGGCGACCACGGCCCACGTGATCGGCCCGAGCGCATCGAGCAGGCGCGCCGGCGGGATGGCGAGTCCGACGAGCAGGAACGTGACGGCGGTCAGCAGGAAGGCGAAGAACTCCCACACCGTGTCGATCGCGTCCGCGCCGGTCGCCGTCAGCATCCGCCCGGGCCCGACGTTCCCCAGTACGACGGCCGCGGTGACCGTCGCGAGCACGCCCGAGAGGTGGAACTCGTCCGCGAGCAGATAGCTCCCGTACGCCAGCACGACCGAGATCGTGAGCTCGATCAGGTGGTCGTCGATGACGCTGATGAGGCGCGCGGCGACATAGCCGGTGACGAGGCCGATCGTCACGCTGACGAGGATGGCGCCCGCGAAGGCGAGGATCGCGTCGCCGGGCGCGAACGGCTGCGTCACGGCCTGGAGCGCGATCGCGAACAGGACGAGCCCGGTCCCGTCGTTCAGGAGGCTCTCGCCGTCGACGATCGTGGCCAGCGACGGCGAGACCCGGAGGCGCTTGAAGACCGCGACCACGGCAGCTGGGTCCGTCGCGGACACCATCGCACCGACGACGAACGCGAGCTCGATCGGCAACCCGGCGAAGACGTGCAGCACGAGCGCGACGACGAGCGCCGAGATCAGGACGCCCGGGACCGCGAGCAGCAGCAGCCCCGTCGACCAACGCCGGAGCTCGTCCACGCGCAGTCGATAGCCGGCCTCGAAGACGAGTCCTGGCAGCAGGACGACCAGCACGAGGTCCGGCGTGACCTCGATCGCCGGGATGCCAGCGCTGCTGGCGAGACCGCCGAGGACGAGGCCGGCCACGACCAGTCCGACCGTATACGGGATGCGCAGCGGGCGAACGAGGATCGCCACGAGCGTGGCCAGCCCGAGCAGGCCGACCAGCAACGCGATCGTGTGCGGGAAGACCGAGGTCTCGATCATGCGCCGATGGTGCGCTTACCGCCGGGCGTGCGTTCGTCCACGCGGTCGAGGATATCGAACGACGGTCACCACTCCGCGCGGCTCTGGCGGATGTTGATGCTCTGGATGATCCCCAGGCCGATGGCCATGCTGACGAGCGAGGCCCCGCCGTGCGTCACGAACGGCAACGGGATCCCGGTGATCGGCATGATCCCCATCACCATGCCGACGTTCACGATCAGCTGGAAGAGGATCATCGAGGCCATGCCGGCGGCGAACATCGTGCCGAACGGGTCGCGGGAACGCCAGCCCGAGACGAGGACGCGCCAGAGCAGCAGAGAAGAACAGGGTGAAGACGACGATCGCGCCGATGAACCCGAGCTCCTCGGCGAGGATCGCGAACACGAAGTCGGTCGTCTGGACCGGCAGGAACTCGCCCGCGGACTGGGTGCCGTTGGTGAGGCCCTTCCCCATCCAGCCGCCGGAGCCGACGGCGATCTGCGCCTGGTAGAGCTGGTAGCCCGCGCCCTTGATGTCCGGCGACGCGTCGAGGAACGACAGCAGGCGCTGCTTCTGGTAGTCGTGGAGGATGTACGTCCAGGCGATCGGGACGAGGGCGATGACGCCAGCCGCGAGGATGAACAGCCACTTGAGGCTCGCACCGGACATCCAGAGCATGCCGCCGAGGATCGCGGCGAACACGATCGACGTGCCGAGGTCCGGCTGGAGCATGACGAGGACCAGGGGCGGCCCGACGAGCAGGCACGCGCCGAGGATCGAGGGCAGCGAGTCCAGATGCCCTTGCCGGGCGGCGAGGTAGTTCGCGAGGACGATGATCATGAGGATCTTCGCGAGCTCGCTGAACTGGAAGGTCAGGGGGCCGAGCGCGATCCAGCGAGCGGAACCGCCGACGCCGTCGCCGATGGCGAGCGTCAGCGCGAGCAGGCCCAGCTGGAAGACGTAGATCGGCCAGGCCAGCGTCTTCAGCCAGCGGTAGTCGAACGCCGTGGACAGGATGAAGAAGACGACCGCGATCCCGGTCCACATCAGGGCACGCGTGAACGTCGTCTGGGCGTCGAGGTTGAGCTTCCCGCCCTCGATGCTGTTCGTGTACGCCATGACGAGCCCGATCGCCGCCAGCAGGCCGGCGTACGTGACAAGCTGGACGTCGAACGCGCGCCAGACCGTCCCGATGGACTTCGCCGCCCAATCGGTGACGCGTGCTGGCTCGGCTCGGATGACGCCCATCTACTCGGTCCGGTAGAAGTTGCCGCGCTTCATGTTCTCGAAGAGGCGGTAGTCCTTCTTGATCCCGTAGTGCAGCTGGAAGAAGTACTTGGCGATCTCGGTCGCCGCGTTGCCCTTGGTGCGCGAGTCGTAGGCGAACGCGAGGACGACGAGCTGGGAGTCGGCGTTGGCGAAGGAGCCGTGGTACGGGTCCTTGGGCGTGAAGCCGACGAACCAGGAGCTGTACGGGAGGCGGCCGAGGCGGTCGCGCTTGCCGAACTCCGCGGTCCCGGACTTTCCGGCGATCTTGATCGGCAGATCGACGAGGTTGTACGTGTGCCGGACCAGCACGACGTTCCGCGCCGCGGCCCGCATGGTCCGAAGCACGCCCTTCTTGACCTTGAGCTTGTGGAGCAGCTTCGGCTGGAACGCGCGGACGGTCTGGCCGTCGGGCCCGACGATCTCGCGGACGATCTGTGGCTGGTACAGCTTGCCGCCGTTCGCGAGCGCGGCATAGGCGTTGATCAGCTGGATCGGCGTGACCGTGTCGTAGCCCTGGCCGATGGACGCCTGATAGGTCTCGCCCGGGAAGATCGGCGCTCCGAGAGCGTCCTGCTTCCACTTGTTGGTCGGCACGATCCCGGTGACCTCGCCGGGGAGGTCGATCCCGGTCTGCGCCCCGAACCCGTACTGCTTGGCCCAGTACCCGAGCCGGTCGATCCCGAGCATCCCGCCGACCGTGAAGAAGTACGTGTCGCTGGAGTGCCCGAACCCGCAGTAGATGTTGCAGGCCCCGAACCCCTGGTGGTTCCAGTCGTAGTAGCGCGTCGGCCCGATCGACAGGTAGCCCTTGGTATGGATCCGCGTCGACGCCGTGATCTTCCCGTCCGACAGACCACCCGTCCCGGCGACGAGCTTGTACGTCGAACCGGGCGCGTAGTTCGCCTGCACGGCATGGTTGAGGAGCGGGAGGTCCTTGTTCTTGAGGAGCTTGCTGAAGGCCTTGTTGCTGATCCCACGGGCGAAGGCGTTGTTGTCGTACGTCGGAAGGCTCACCATCGCCAGGACCTCGCCGGTCTGCGGGTTCATGGCGATGAGCACCCCGCGGTGGTTCCCGATCGTCCGAAGCCCCCACTTGAGCGCCTTCTCGGCCTGCTTCTGGACCGTCGTGTCGATCGTCAGCTTGAGCGAGTCTCCCGGCTTCACGTCGGACAAGGTCGCGAGGACCTGCGTCTTCTGGCCGCGCGCGTTCCGCTCGACGCTCTCGGTGCCGTAGGTCCCGCGGAGATAGGACTCGTACTCCTGCTCGAGACCCGCCTTGCCGATGAGATCGTCGGGGAGGTAGCCCTTCGGCTGGAGGTTCGGGAGCTGCTCGGCCGAGACGGGACCTGTGTAGCCGACGATCTGCGACATCAGCGGCCCTGTGGCGTACTCGCGGCGAGCCTCGACGACGACCTCCACGCCTGGCATGTCCGTCGACGACTCGGAGATGAGGCGGGCGGTCGCCTCGTCGACGTCGCCGGCGATCCGGACGAAGTCGAACGCCGATCCGGGATTGCTGTCGATCGTCGAGTTGATCTCGGCCGCATCCATCCCGATCAACGAGGCGAGCCGGTCGACGACCTCGGGTCGGAACTGCACCGGCAGGTCGGACGGACGGATCTTCACGGCGAACGTCGGCACGTTCGAGACGAGGGGACGACCCTCGCGGTCGTAGATGAGGCCGCGCGGCGCCGGGATCGACTCGACGACGGTCCGCTGCGCGGTCGAGAGGGCCTTGAATTCGCCGCCATTGACGATCTGGAGGTAGAAGAGCCGGGCGGTCAGCGACGTGATGGCCAGCACGATGACCACGCCGAACACGAGGAAGCGCGACAGCCGTCGCGCGGGCTCGACCCGCCCGTCGAGGTAGCCGTTCACCAGTCCACCCGCTCGGACTGGGCGGCGCGCCGGTCATGGATCGAGATCACGAGCGGCCCGATGACGGCGGCGAGGATCGTGTCGTAGATCGCGCCGGGCAGGATGAGGCTCAGCGGGTCCGAGACCGGGAGCGGCGAGCGGAGAGCACCGAGCAAGACGAACATGACCATCGAATAAAGGAGACTCAGCAGGAACGTTGCGATGATCGGGGCCAGGGGGCGGACCCGCGAGAAGATGTGCCCAAGGATCGACGCGCCACCCATGCAGAGCAGGAGGGCGAAGGCGGTTGATCCGAGTGGTCGCTGCGCCAATACATCAAGAGCAAGCCCGCCCACAAAGGCCCAGACGAGCCCCGCTTCGAGTCCGACCGCGATGGTGACGATGATCCCGAGGACCAGGACGAGGTGTGGAACGGCATCGCCGACCCGAAGGTACGGCGCCACGGTCAGTTCGAACAGGGCCGCCATCGTCGCGCCGACCGCGGCGAGCAGCAAGGTCATGGAGCGGTCGATCCTCGGAGAGGTGCCCGAAGGTCGCGCGCCCGCCAACGCGGCACTCGACGCGATCGATTCGGCGGTGACGTCGGTGCCGAGTATCCCACGGAACTTCGCGGAACGGCAACGGCCTCGTGGACGGCCGGGCCTCCGAGCATCGCTGCGAGGGATGTGCCCAGGGTCCGACACAGCGTCGGCCTCATGTTTCACGTGAAACACTGCTGCAGGTGGCGATCGGTGGTGGCGGCGAACGCGGGGTCGCGATTTCGGACAGACACGTGGACCGACCGCCGGGGCGTGCCGCGTCGCGTTTCACGTGAAACACCGCCGGCCGGGCACGGAGTGCCGTAAGGCCGCGATACGCCGCGATGAATGCCGCTGTGGCACGCTCGCCGTCCCCGTCTCAACCTGAGGTCCGAGCGTCAGCGATGGTAGAATCAATGACCGTGAGACCACCCCGAGCAGGCTACTGAGTGGGCCGAACGATCGCCTGCGCGAACCAAAAAGGCGGCGTCGGCAAGACCACGACGGTGGTGAACCTCGCGAGCTATCTCTCGCTCGCGGGTGACCGAGTCCTCGTCATCGACCTTGATCCGCAGGGGAACGCGACGAGCGGCCTCGGCCTCGACCGGACGCTGCTCGAACGCTCGATCTATGACGCCGTCATCGACGAGCACGCACTCGAACGCCTCGTCGTGCCGGGACCACTCGGGTTGGACGTCGTGCCGTCGGCGATCGCCCTCGCCGGTGCCGAAGTCGAACTGGCGCCGATCGAGGCGCGCGAACGGCGTCTGGCCCGACTGGTTCGGGACATCGCCGACCGATACGACCACATCTTCATCGACTGCCCACCGTCGCTCGGACTGTTGACCGTCAATGCGCTCACGGCCGCGGATTCGGTGCTGATCCCGCTCCAATGCGAGTACTACGCCCTGGAAGGACTGACCCAGCTGCTCGCCACGCTCGATCTCGTCCGCGATCACCTCAACCCATCCCTCGAGTTGGGCGGGGTCGTGCTGACCATGTTCGACAGCCGCACGAACCTGTCTGCGGATGTCGCCGCCGAGGTCCGACGGCATCTCGGCAAGACGGTGTTCGACACGGTCGTGCCCCGAAGCGTCCGGCTATCCGAGGCCCCGAGCCACGGGAAGCCGATCGCGCTCTACCGACCCGACTCGCCCGGCGCCGTCGCCTACCGCCGATTGGCCGAGGAGTTCCGGGCGCGGGCGGCGTCGATGCCAGCCCGACCCGAAGCCCCGGCCACGACCGCCGACCGTGAGCCCGTCGCGATCCCCGTCATCGCCGAGATCGACGCGCCCGAACCCATGGTGGTGTCATGACCATTCGACAGGACCGCCCGCAGAGCCTCGGACGAGGGCTTGCGTCGCTCATCCCGCAACGGACGGCCGGCCAACCCGGACCCGTCGAGATCCCGACGGCTCGGATCCGCCCGAATCCCTACCAGCCACGACGCCGCATCGATGAGGCGTCGCTGACGACACTCGTCGCGAGCATCCTCGAGCACGGCGTGATCCAGCCGATCCTGGTCACCGAGACGATCGAGGGCTACCAGCTCGTCGCTGGGGAGCGACGCCTGCGGGCCGCGATCGCGGCGGGCCTGGATCGCATCCCGGCGGTCGTCCGGCAACTGGCCGACCGGGAGCAGCTCGAGCTTGCGCTCGTCGAGAATCTCCAACGGGAGGATCTCGACCCGATCGAATCCGCGCTGGCCTATCGACAGCTCATCGACGAGTTCGGGTTCAGCCAGGACGACATCGCGAAGCGAGTCAGCCGCGCTCGGACGACCGTGGCGAACACGCTGCGCCTGCTCGACCTCGCGCCGACCGTGCAGGCCGCGATCGCGAACGACGAGCTGACCGAGGGTCACGCCCGCGCGCTCGGTGGACTGACACCGGAGATGCAGGAACGTGTCCTCGACACGGTCATCGGTCAAGGCCTGTCGGTCCGGCAGACCGAGGAGCTCGTCCGTCGGCTGCGAGAACCGCATCCGAAGCCGACGGGTCAGATGGCCCGTCAGACCGATCCGGATCTCGAGCGCGTCGAAGAGGACCTTCGACGGTCGCTTGGCACCAAGGTCAGCCTCGCCCGTTCGCGGCGTGGTGGTCGGATCGTGATCGAGTACTACAGCGACGAAGAACTCGGGCGCCTCTACGAGCGCCTGACCGGAGGGACCGCGTGACCGAGGAAGCCACCAGTCGAGCCACCGGCGAGGCCGCCCCGAGCGGCACGCGCCCGAAGCGAACGAAGGCGGGCGGTTCGGACTACACCGCGGCCAGCATCCAGGTCCTCGAGGGGCTCGAGGCCGTCCGACGCCGGCCGGGCATGTACATCGGCTCGACCGATGAGCGCGGCCTCCATCACCTGGTCTGGGAGGTCGTCGACAACTCGATCGACGAGGCGATGGCCGGCCACGCCCACAAGATCGACGTCACGATCAAGACCGACGGCATGGTCATCGTCCAGGACGACGGCCGCGGCGTCCCCGTCGGGAAGCACTCCACCGGCAAGGACGCCCTCGAGGTCGTCCACACCGTGCTGCATGCCGGCGGCAAGTTCGGCGGTGGCGGCTACAAGGTGTCCGGCGGTCTCCACGGCGTCGGCGTGAGCGTCGTCAACGCGCTGTCGGAGTGGCTGCGTGTCGAGTCGGCTCGCGACGGGTCGATCTGGGCGCAGGAGTACAAGCGCGGGAAGCCGCTCGGCCCGGTCAAGAAGATCGGCCCGCAGGGACATCGACGCGGGACGACCACCAGCTTCCGCGCCGACCCCGAGATGTTCGAGACCACCGAGTACTCGTTCGAGACGATCAGCCAGCGCCTGCGCGAGTCCGCCTACCTCACGAAGGGTGTCTGGATCACCCTCATCGACGAGCGCAACGATCGGGAGCGATCGTTCTACTTCGAAGGCGGCCTGCAGTCGTTCGTGCGGCACCTCAACCGGAACAAGGAGACGCTGGGCAACCGGCCGATCTACGTCGACCGGCGCCAGGGCAGCACCTCCGTCGAGGTCGCGCTCCAGTACAACGACACCTACACCGAGAACGTCCTGGCGTTCGCGAACAACATCAACACTCCGGACGGTGGCACCCATGTCACCGGCTTCCGGGCGGCGCTGACCAGCTCGCTCAACGACTGGGCGCATCGCGCCGGCGTCCTCAAGGACTCGGACGGCAACCTGTCGGGCGACGACGTGCGCGAGGGCCTCACGGCCGTGATCAGCGTCAAGTTGACGGACCCGCAGTTCGAGGGTCAGACGAAGGCCAAGCTCGGCAACGCCGAGGTCAAGGGGCAGGTCCAAACGGCTGTCGCCGACAGCCTGGGCCAGTACCTCGACGAGAACCCCGGCGACGGCCGCCGGATCATCGAGAAGTGCCTGACGGCCGCGCGCGCCCGCGAGGCGGCACGGAAGGCCCGCGACCTCGTCATCCGCAAGGGCGCCCTGGACGGCATGTCCCTGCCGGGCAAGCTGGCCGACTGCCAGGAACGCGACCCGGCGCGCAGCGAGCTCTACCTGGTCGAGGGCGATTCCGCCGGCGGCTCGGCGAAGCAGGGTCGCGACCGCCGATTCCAGGCGATCCTCCCGCTCCGCGGGAAGCTGCTCAACGTCGAGAAGGCCCGTCTCGACAAGATCCTCTCGAGCGAGAACGTCCGGCCGCTGATCATCGCGCTCGGCGCAGGGATCGGGGAGAGCTTCGACGTCGCGAAGCTCCGGTACCACCGGATCATCATCATGACCGACGCCGACGTGGATGGCGCCCACATCCGGACGCTCCTGCTCACGTTCTTCTACCGGCACATGCCGCAGATCATCGACAACGGGTACCTGTACGTCGCCCAGCCGCCGCTCTACCGCGTGAGCACCGGCAAGGTCACGCGGTACGCGCAGTCCGAGAAGGAGCGCGACCGCGTCATCAAGGAGTTCAACGTCAAGAACCTGTCCGTGCAGCGGTTCAAGGGCCTCGGCGAGATGAATGCCGACCAGCTGTGGGACACGACGATGAACCCCGAGACGCGGACCCTGTTGCGCGTCGATGCCGAGAACGCGGCTCTCGCCGACGAGATCTTCACGATGCTCATGGGCGAGAAGGTCGGCCCGCGCAAGGACTTCATCAAGGCCGAGGCCCGAAAGGTCCAGAACCTTGACGTCTGAGGTGCGCGAGGTCCGGACCTCGCCACTCGCTCGGTTCGAGTTCGAACCGCACAACTGCTTCGCGTGCGGCTCGCTGAACACGGGCGGACTCCAGTTGTCGCTCCATCTGGACGATGCCCGGTCGTGGGCGGACATCACGCTCGACCGACGCTTCGAGGGGTGGGAGGGGATCGCCCACGGCGGGATCCTGTGCACGATCCTGGACGAGGTCATGGCCTGGGCCCTCGTCGCCGAGGACAACTGGGGCGTGACCGCCCGCATGAACGTCGAGTTCCGAAAGCCGGTCTCGGTCGGCACGCCGATCCGGGCCGAAGGCTGGATCGTCCGGTCGCGCCGACGCATCGTCGAGACCGAAGGGCGCATCAGCGACGTCGAGACGGGCTCGGTGCTCGCGACGGCGACCGGGACCTACGTCGCGGCCGACGCCGAACGCAAACGCCAGCTGCGGGAGCGCTACGGGTTCCGCCTGCTCGAGATGCGCGGGGATACCGACACGCCCGGCTCCGTGGACAGCCAGGGGCGCCCGCGATGACGCCGGCCACGACCGCCCCTGCGGAGGCCGCGCCGACCACGGCGCCGTCTGCCGAGTCAGCCGACAGCGCCCGCGTGCGCAGCCCCATCACCGAGCGGGCGGTGGCCTTCGTCGCCGAGCGCCGGCCGACCGCCGAGGCCATCGGCGCCGGCCTGGCCGACCACATCGGCGATCCGGACGCGTTCGCCAAGGCCCTGACCGCCGGTCTCCAGCAGCTGGCCGATCCGGAGTATCTCGAGGGTGCCCAGCGGATCGCCCCCGGCCTCGGTCCGGTCTACGGCGTCCGCTGGCCGTTGATGGCCGCGATCGCGCGTGGCTTCCGCCACGCCACACGGCAGGACCGGCCGACGCCGCTGCTCTTCATCGCCGATCGCCTCTTCGATGAGTCCCACCTCGAACCCCGCTGGTTCGCCTTCGGCCTCCTCGAGCGCACGCTGGGCGGCGAGACCGAGCGGACCTGGCAACTGCTGCGCCGCGCCGCCCGCGAGTCCGGCGACTGGATCACGGTCGATTCGCTCGCGCATCCGTACGGCAAGGGCGTGCTCGCGGAGGCGTATCGCTGGGCCGAGCTGGAGCAGCTCGTGTACTCCCCGTCGCGCTGGGAGCGCCGCCTGGTCGGCTCGACCATCGCGACCATCCCGTTCGCGGACCGCCGCCTCGGCCGCGACCCCGAGGTGGTTCGCCGGGCCATCCCGATCCTTGCCCAGCTCATCGGCGACGCCGAGCCCGACGTCCAGAAGGCCCTTTCCTGGGCGTACCGCTCGATGGCGGCCGTGGACCTCGCCATGACGACCGACGCGCTGCGCGCCGAGACGGACCGCGCGGCCGAGACGCACGACGGCCATCGCGCCTGGGTCATCCGCGACACCCTGGCCAAGCTCGACCCGGCCGATGCCGCCGAGCTCCGGACACGCCTCGACGGCATCCGCAAGCGCCCCGGCGCGCCGACGACCTCGACCGCCGCCGAGACGGCCGCCCGTTTCGGCGAGCTGCCCGACCCGGCGATGTTCCCCGACCCACCGCTCACCTGACGAACCTGACCACCTGGAGGAGTAGCGCGACGTGACCGACGACCTCGGCGACATCCGGGCCATCCGCATCGAGGACGAGATGCGGACCAGCTACCTCGACTACGCGATGAGCGTGATCGTGGCGCGCGCGCTCCCCGATGTCCGCGACGGCCTCAAGCCGGTCCACCGCCGGATCCTCTACACGATGGGCGAGATGGGGCTCTCGTCCAACAGCTCCTACCGCAAGTGCGCCGCGATCGTCGGCGAGGTGATGGGCAAGTACCACCCGCACGGCGACGTCGCCCTGTACGACGCCCTCGTCCGGCTGGCCCAGGACTTCTCGCTGCGCTACCCGCTGGTCGACGGGCAGGGCAACTTCGGATCGGTCGACGGCGACAGTGCGGCCGCGATGCGCTACACGGAAGCCCGCCTGACGGCGATCGCCGCCGAGATGCTCGACGACATCGATAAGGACACCGTCGACTACGAGGACAACTACGACGGGACCCAGCGTCAGCCCACCGTCCTGCCGGCAAAGCTCCCGAACCTCCTCATCAACGGCTCGTCCGGCATCGCCGTCGGCATGGCCACGAACATCCCGCCGCACCACCTCGGCGAGATCGTGGACGCGGCCGTCGCCATCATCGACGACCCCGACCTCACGTCGGACGACCTCTGCAAGTTCGTCCTCGGGCCGGACTTCCCGACCGGCGGCACGATCTTCCGCTACGAGAAGCAGCGCAACGCCCTCACCGGGGAGTGGGAGACCGTCGACGCCATCCGGCAGATGTACGCCCACGGCCGCGGCCGCGTCGTGATGCGCGCGCAGGTCGCGTTCGAGGAGGTCCGCGGCGATCGCACGGCGATCATCGTCACCGAGCTGCCGTACCAGGTGAACAAGGCGACGCTCCTCGAGAAGATCGCGGAGCTCGTCAAGGACAAGCGGATCGAGGGCATCGCCGACCTGCGCGACGAGTCCGACCGCGACGGGATGCGGATCTACGTCGAGATCAAGCGCGACGCGAATCCGCACAAGGTCATGAACAACCTCTTCAAGCACACGCCGATGCAGCTCGCGTTCAACATGAACATGCTCGCGCTCGTCGACGGCCAGCCCCAGACGCTCCCGCTCCGGAGCGTGCTGGTCCACTACATCGACCACCGTCAGGACATCGTCCGCCGCCGGACCGAGTTCGACCTCGGCAAGGCGCGCTCGCGGGCGCACATCCTCGAAGGCCTCAAGATCGCGCTCGACCACCTCGACGCGGTCATCAAGACCATCCGCGAGTCCGCCGACGTCGAGCTGGCGCGCTCGAACCTCATGTCGCGGTTCGACCTCTCCGAGCTCCAGGCGCAGGCCATCCTCGACCTGCGGCTGGCCCGCCTCGCGGCCCTCGAGCGCCAGAAGATCGAGGACGAGTACCTCTCGGTCATCCAGCTGATCGCCGAGCTCGAGGACATCCTCGCGAACCCGGCGCGCGTGCTCCAGATCATCAAGGACGAGCTGGCCGAGCTGAAGAAGAAGTACGCCGGCGAGCGGCGGACGCGCGTCGCGGACGACGCCAGTCGCGAGATGACCGACGAGGACCTCATCGCCGACGAGGACGTCGTCGTGACGATCTCGGGCCGCGGCTACATCAAGCGGCAGCCGGTCGACACCTATCGCCGCCAGCACCGTGGCGGGAAGGGGATCATCGGCCACGTCACCCGCGAGGAGGACGCGGTCGAGAGCCTGCTCGTCGCGAACACGCACGATTGGGCGCTCTTCTTCACGAATCGCGGCCGCGTGTTCTCGGCCAAGGTCCACGCCATCCCCGACGCCAGCCGCCAGGCGAAGGGCATCCCGATCATCAACCTGCCGGGCGTCCAGGTGGAATCGGGCGAGGTCCCGATGGCCACGATCATGCTGCCCGACTTCCAGGCTGGCTCCTATCTCGTGCTGGCCACGCGCAACGGCATCGTCAAGAAGACCCCGCTGGAGCAGTTCGAGCGGGTCCGCTCCTCGGGGATCCGGGCGATCACGATCGCCGACGACGACGAGCTCGCCTGGGTCGACGTCTCGACCGGCGCGGACGACGTCATCATCGCCACATCCAAGGGCAAGCTGGCCCGCTTCGCCGAGACCGAAGTCCGGGCGATGGGCCGCGACGCCGCGGGCGTGATCGGCATCCGGCTCGCCCGCCAGGGGGACGCCGTCGTGGGCATGAGCATCGTCCAGCCGAATGCGGACATCCTGGTGCTCACCGAGACCGGCTACGGCAAGCGCGTGCCGCTGACCGAGTTCCGCCGCAAGCATCGGGGCGGCCAGGGGGTCGGCCTGATCTCGCTCGAGGGCCGCAAGACCGGCGACGTCGCCGCGGTCCAGCAGGTCACCGACGAGGACGAGGAGCTGCTCCTCATCTCGGCGGGCGGCCAGGTCATCCGGACCGAGACGAACACGATCAACCGCTACTCCTCGTCCGCGCGCGGCGTCATCGTCATGCGCCTGGCCGAAGGCGACCGTGTCGTGGCGATCGCGGCGTTCCGCGCCGGACTTGCGGAGCGGGACGGCATGGGCGACGATGGCGACCCCACGCCGGGCGGACCCGGGTCGGCCGCGCCGACCGGCGGCGGGTGATCCGGCGTGACGGGCACGTGACCAGCACCTGACGGCCTTGGACGACCAGGAAGGGACGCCCTTGTACGCGGACCAGTTCGAGATCTATCACGGCAACTCGAACCCGGGCCTCGCCCGAAAGATCTGCCGGTATCTCGGCACGGAACCGGGCAAGGCCGAGGTCTTCCAGTTCGCGAACGAGAACATCTTCGTCAAGATCCTCGAGAACGTCCGCGAGAAGGACGTCTTCCTGATCCAGCCGACGAGCCACCCGGTCAACCAGTCGATCATGGAACTCCTGATCCTGATCGACGCGTTCAAGCGGGCCAGCGCCGGACGCATCACCGCGGTGATCCCGTTCTACGCCTACGGTCGGTCCGACAAGAAGGACCAGCCCCGCGTGCCCATCACGGCCCGCCTCATCGCCGACATGATCACGGTGGCGGGCGCCGACCGGGTCCTGACGATGGACCTCCACCAGGGCCAGATCCAGGGCTTCTTCAACATCCCGGTCGACGAGCTGACCGCGGTCCACATGCTCTCGAACTACTTCCGCCACAAGCGGATCGACGAGCCGGTCGTCGTCACGGACCTGGGCTTCGCCAAGCGGGCCCGCACCTTCGCCGAGCTGCTGGACGCCCCACTGGCGATCATCGAGAAGCGGCGTGTCGGAAACCTCGACCGCGCGGAGCTCATGAACGTCATCGGCGACGTGAAAGGCAAGCGCGCGATCATCGTCGACGACGAGATCGACACGGCCGGCACCCTCGTGGAGATCGTCCGGGCCCTGGAGCGGGAGGGCGTCACCGAGATCTACGCCTGTGCCACCCATGGGGTCCTCTCGGACCCGGCCGTCGACCGTATCGCCGCGTCGTCGCTCATCGAGGTGGTCCTCACGGACTCGATCCCGCTCCCGGAGCGCAAGCGGATCCCGAAGATCACGACCCTCTCGGTCGCGCCGCTGATCGGCGAGGCCATCAAGCGCATCCACCGCGGGGAGTCCGTCGGCGCCCTCTTCTCGAGCGAGGTGTCGCTGACGCAGGAGATGCTCCTGTGGGAGGATGGCACGGAGGGCACGCTCGATACCCGTGACGAGGGCGAGGATGACGGAGAACCCTCGACGGACCCCTTTCTGAGCGTCGTACCCTCGGGAGACCGATGACCCTCCAGCTCCACCAGCCCGACGACGAAGGCGGTCTCGCCCCGCGTGTCGTGACCGACAAGAACTGGCGCAACCAGCTGCGCTCCGCGCGCTGGGGCCGGGACCTCGACGGTGGGCACCTGCCGGCCCTGAAGAACCCCGAGATGAACCCGACGTCACGCCTGCGGTCCGTGATGTTCTGGGCCGCGCTCGGCGTCCTGACGTTCGGACTCCTCGTCGTGGGGTACGGCACCGGCTTCTGGTCCTGAGCCGTTTCCGGGGGCCGAACGGCGACCCGCCCCTATACTTGACCGTCCCATGAAGTTCTTTTCCCGTTTCGTCGACTCGAACGACCGCGAGGTCCGACGCCTCGAACCACTCGTCGACGAGGCCAACGGCCTCGAGGCCGAGATCGAAGCGCTCTCGGACGACGAGATCCGCGCGCAGTTCGCGGAGATCCGCGACGAGATCCGCGGACTGGCCGTGCCGGACGAGCCGTCCGACGACGAGCTCCACCATCCAGACCTGGAGCGCCGGCGCGAGCTGGCCAAGGAGCGCCGCAAGCGCGAGAACGAGCGGATCCAGAAGGGCCTCGACGAGGCGCTTCCCGAGGTCTTCGCGATGAGCCGCGAGGCGATGCGCCGGACGCTGGGGATGCGCCACTTCGACGAGCAGCTGATGGGCGGCGCCGTCCTCCACCAGGGCAAGATCGCCGAGATGAAGACCGGCGAGGGCAAGACCTTCGTCCCGACGCTCGCCGCGGTCCTCAACTCGCTGACCGGTCGCGGCGTCCACATCGTCACGGTCAACGACTATCTCGCGCGTCGCGACCCGCAGTGGATGGGCCCGGTCTTCCATTTCCTCGGCGTGAGCCTCGGGATGATCACGCACGACGCCTCGTTCGTGTTCGAGCCCGGCTTCCCGACGAGCGACGAGCGGCTGATCAACCTCCGTCCGGTGACCCGCCGCGAGGCATACGCCGCGGACGTCACGTACGGGACGAACAACGAGTTCGGCTTCGACTACCTGCGCGACAACATGGTCATCGAGCTCGACCAGCGCGTGCAGCGCGAGCGCAGCTTCGCGATCGTCGACGAGGTCGACAACATCCTCATCGACGAGGCGCGGACGCCGCTCATCATCAGCGGCCAGGCCGAGGAATCGGCGGACCTCTACTTCACGTTCGCCCGGCTCGTGCCGCGACTGAAGGAGCGGCCCGAGGGTGCCGAGGAGGGCGGCGACTACTTCATCGACCTCAAGGACAAGCAGGTCTCCTCCACGGAGGAAGGCGTCGAGAAGATGGAGGGCTGGCTCGGCGTCGAGAACATGTACGACGCGGACCCCCGCCTCGCCCGCCACTTCGAGCAGGCCCTGCGCGCCCACGCGCTCTACAAGCGCGACCGCGACTACATCGTCAAGGACGGCGAGATCATCATCGTCGACGAGTTCACCGGCCGGCAGATGCCGGGCCGCCGCTGGAGCGAGGGCCTCCACCAGGCCATCGAGGCCAAGGAAGGCCTGCGGGTCCAGCGCGAGAGCGTGACCCTCGCGACGATCACGTTCCAGAACTACTTCCGGACGTACGACAAGCTCGCCGGCATGACCGGCACGGCGATGACCGAGGCCGAGGAGTTCCACAAGATCTACCAACTCGAGGTCGTCGCGATCCCGACCCACAAGGACATGATCCGCGAGGACTCCGCGGATCTCGTCTTCCGCGACGAGAAGGCCAAGTTCAACGCGGTCATCGACGAGATCGTCGAGATGCAGGGGCTCGGCCGGCCGGTCCTCGTCGGCACGGTGAGCGTCGAGAAGTCCGAGATCCTCTCGACGATGCTGCAGCGCCGCGGGATCGACCACGAGACCCTCAACGCCAAGTTCCACGAGAAGGAGTCGGGCATCGTCGCCCAGGCCGGACGGACCGGGGCGGTGACGATCGCGACGAACATGGCCGGCCGCGGCACCGACATCAAGCTCGGCGGCGACGCTGCAGGCCTCGCCTCGGAAGCGCTCCACAAGCAGGGCCTGAACCCGGCCGAGGTCGACAAGGCCACCTACGACGCGGCCCTGGCCCAGGCGAAGCTGATCACCGACCAGGAGCACGACGTCGTCGTGGCGGCCGGCGGCCTGCACATCGTGGGGACCGAGCGCCACGACTCGCGCCGCATCGACAACCAGTTGCGCGGTCGTGCCGGTCGCCAGGGCGACCCGGGGTCCTCGCGCTTCTACCTGTCGCTCGAGGACGACCTGATGAAGCGGTTCGCCTCGGACCGTGTGACCGGCCTCATGGAGCGGCTCGGCCTCGAGGACGACGTCGCCATCGAATCGCGACTCGTCTCCCGCACGATCGAGTCCGCGCAGAGCCGCGTCGAGGGCTTCAACTTCGATATCCGCAAGCGCGTCGTCGAGTTCGACGACGTGATCAACAAGCAGCGCGAGACGATCTACGCCGAGCGCGACAAGGTCCTGCACAACGAGGACCTGACCGAGACGGTGCGCGCGTTCCTCGACGAGGAGCTCGATGCGATCGTCGACGTCGAGCTCGCCGGCGAGGACTCGCACGAGTGGAACCTCGAGGGCCTCTCGAACCAGCTCCACCAGATGGGGCTGACCGGCGAGGGCACGTCCGCGGACGACCTCTGGGAGCTCGGCAACCGCGAGGCGATCTCCGAGCACCTGCGAGACCTCGCCGACGCGGCCCTTGACGCGCGGACGGCCGAGGTCGGCGAGGAGGACTGGGCGACCGTCGAGCGGCTCGTCCTCGTCCGGACCATCGACTCCCTGTGGGTCGAGCACCTCACCGAGCTCGACGACATGCGGCGCGGGATCGGGCTCCGAGGGTACGCGCAGCAGGACCCGTTGAACGAGTTCCGTCGCGAGGCGTTCCGCCTGTACGAGGAGCTCCGCGGGCTCATCCGCCACGGCGTGGCGACATCGATCTTCCGGGTCACCGTGACCCGCCAGCCCGAGGACCCGGGCCCGGATGTGAACGCCTCGCTCGCCGCGGGCGCGGCGGCCCTCTCCAGTGGCAACGGCCAGGGCACGAGACCGGCCGTGGCGGCCACGACGACCGTGGCCGGGGCCCTCGCGGCGGCGCCCGTCGCCCGGAACGTCCGCGAATCGTTGGGCGACGAGCCGGTCGCCGCCCCGGCCTCGGGTGCCGGTGCAGGTGCCGGGAGCCCGGACGGTCCGCGCCCCGGCTACACGCCGACCGGCGAGCGGATCGGGCGGAACGACCCGTGCTGGTGCGGGTCGGGCGCCAAGTACAAGAAGTGCCACGGACGCTGAGCCGGGACCTCGTTCGACTCGCGGCCATCGGCGTCGCGGGCGCGTTCCTCATCACGGCCTACACGACCTGGCGGATCATCGCCCAGGGTGACCGCGACGACGCGCGCCCGGCGGATGCCATCGTGGTCATGGGCGCCGCGCAATACGACGGGCGGCCGTCCCCGGTCTTCGCGGCACGCCTGGACCACGCCATCGACCTCTATCACCAGGGGATCGCCCCGCACCTGGTCGTGACGGGCGGCAAGCAGGCCGGGGACCGGACCACCGAGGCCGCGAGCGCCATGGCCTATGCGATCGCGCGAGGGGTCCCGGCGACGGCGATCCTCGTCGAGGACCAGGCACGGACGACCCTCCAGTCCGTCCGTGCCGTCGGGTCCGTCATGCGCGACGCCGGCCTCCACTCGGCGGTCTTCGTATCCGACCGCCAGCACATGCTCCGAGTCCTGCGGATGGCGCAGGACGCCGGCATCGTCGGGTGGGGATCGCCCACGGCGACGAGCCCGCTCGAAGGCGACGCGATGGCCCGCGTCGACGCCACGGTCCACGAACTCGGCGCCCTCGCGATCTACTTCGTGACCGGCGAGTCGCCCTGACCGTTGCGGTGCGCGAACCGGACGGATTTCCCTCTTGGCGATAGGGGTTTGGCCCCGTATACTCATCCAAGCCTGCCATCCCGGACCGCCCGAGTCCCTCAGCAGGTGTGCCCCAGCCCTGGTCGAGCCGTGCCCCCCGAGCTAGAGAGAGGGAGTCTGTGAAGCAGGTCGAGGAAGCATCGTTCGTCGATCTCATCGCCTGCGAGCGCGACTGCCGGAACTGCAGCTATGCCGCGGCGCTCGACTGCGATGGCAACTGCGGCGTCTGCCCACATAACGGCTATTGCCCCTGCGTGAACCCCGTCGTCGCCCGGAGCAAGACCGCGCTGCGGCTCATCGAGCTGCGCCCGTTGCTGCTCCAGGATCTGCAGACCAGGAACTAGGTGGACTCCGCCGCCATCCGGGACCTGGCCGAACGGATCCGGTCGACCTCGGGGCGTCTTTGACCTCGAGGCCAAAGGGGCTCGCGCCGACGAACTCGACGCCCTGACCATGGAGCCCGGCTTCTGGGACGACAGCCGGGCTGCCCAGAAGGTCACCCGCGAGGCCAGCGGCCTGCGCGAGGAGATCCAGACATGGGGCGACCTCGAGCGCCGTGCGGATGACCTGCTCGCCGCCGTCGAGCTGCTCGCCGAAGCCCCCGACGCGGATCTCGAGACCGAGCTGGACCGCGACGCGGCGTCGCTCGAGACCGACTTCCGCCGCGAGCGAACGGCCCTGCTGTTCTCCGGCGAGTACGACGATCGCAACGCGCTGCTGTCGATCAGCGCGGGCGCCGGCGGAACCGAGGCGACCGACTGGGCGGAGATGCTCCTGCGCATGTACCTGCGCTGGGCCGAGCGGCACCGGTTCCCGACCGAGATCCTCGACCAGCAGGAAGGGGAGCAGGCCGGCCTCAAGAGCGTCACCGTCGCCGTCGACGGCCGGCGTGCCTACGGCTGGCTGCGACCGGAGCGCGGGGTCCATCGGCTGGTCCGGATCAGCCCGTTCGACTCCCAGAACCGGCGCCAGACGACCTTCGCCCTCGTCGAGGTCCTCCCGGAGGTCGACGACGACGTCGAGATCGAGCTCGACTGGGACGAGATCCGGGTCGACACGTATCGGTCGCAGGGCGCGGGCGGCCAACACGTCAACAAGACCGACAGCGCCGTCCGCCTGACCCACCTGCCCACGGGGATCGTCGCGCAGAGCCAGAACGAGCGCAGCCAGACGCAGAACAAGGAGACGGCGATCAAGGTCCTCAAGGCGCGGCTCCTGGAGCGCGCGCTCGAGGAGAAGGAGGCGGAGCTCCAGATCCTGAAAGGCGTGCACGTCGAGGCCGGCTGGGGCAACCAGATCCGGAGCTACGTGCTGCACCCGTATCAGATGGTCAAGGACCTGCGGACGAACCACGAGACGAGCAACACCGGCGCGGTGCTCGACGGCGACCTCGACGCCTTCATGCAGGCGGAACTCGAGCGCGGCATCGGCGTCGACGAGGCGTGACCGTCGCCGAGGCGCTCCAGTACCGCCCGGTCCGCGCGGAGGAGCTCTCGCGCTGCGCCGAGATCTGGCGCGACTCGATCAACGACTACATCGTCCGGCTCGGGCAATACGAGATCGGCAACGAGACCGGGCCACTGCTCCGGCTCTACGCCCATCTGTCCGCGACCGATGGTGAGCGCTTCGTCGTCGGGACGCGACTGGACGCGGAGACCGGGACCGAGCGGGTCGTGGCGTTCGTCGCCGCCCTGGTCCGCGAACGGCTGTGGTTCCTGTCGATGCTGTTCGTGGACCCCGCCGTCCAGGCACAAGGCATCGGGCGGGCCTTGCTGGCACGAGTGATGCCGCCGGCCGGGAGCGGCATGTCGATGGCCACGGCGACCGACAGCGCGCAGCCGATCTCGAACGCGCTGTACGCCAGCTACGGGATCGTGCCGCGCATCCCGCTGCTGAACCTCATCGGACTACCGGAGCGGCTGGACGCCTTCGAGCCGCTGCCGTCGGGCGTGACGGCGGTCCCGTTCGAGGCGATCGCGGCGGGGCCACCGGACGGGCCCGGGCACCGCCAGTTGACCGAAGCCGTGGACGCGCTCGATCGCGAGGTGCTCGGGGTCGCGCACCCGGGGGATCATCGGTATCTGCGAACGGAGTCCCGGCGCGGTTGGCTGTATCGCGGTCCGGACGGTGCGGCACTCGGGTACGGCTACGCGACGGAGGCCGGGCGCGTGGGTCCGATCGCGGTCCGCGACGAGGCCCTCCTGAGTCCGGTCCTCGGCCACCTGATGTCCGCCGTGCAGCCGCGCGGCGCGTTCGCCTTGTGGCTTCCGGGGACCGCCGACCGCGCCGTCGTGCCGGTGCTGCGGGCCGGGTTCCGCCTCGACCAGTTCCCCGTCCTGCTCTGCTGGGACCAGCCGTTCGCCGACTTCAGCCGCTACCTGCCGATCTCACCAGGCCTGCTGTAGCGGAACGCACCGGACCCCACCGCACCGGACCATCGTCCCGGGTGCGCGATGACCCTCGTCACGTTTGCCGGACCCCGGCGTCGATGGTAGCCTCGGACCGAGTGGCTCCCCTTGCCGTGCCCGCGGACGGAGTCCAGCCGCCTCCCACCGGCGACGTCGGTCGTCGGCAGCCTCGACCGCGGAGCCGAACGTGACCATCGCCCCCGCACCGCCAGCGGTGCGCTCCATCCGCCACCGGGTCCTTCGCCGACCCACGGAGCAGGCCTCCGAGGAGCGCGATGTCCTGGTGCTGCACGACGTCACGAAGCAGTATCCCAACGGCAAGGTCGCGCTTCGCGATGTGGACCTGGTCATCCCCGAAGGCGACTTCGTCTTCCTCGTCGGGCCGTCCGGAGCCGGGAAGTCCACGCTCATCAAGCTGCTGATCCGCGATGAGCTCGCCACTCGCGGCGAGGTGGTCCTCGACGGACAGGACCTCGCGAGGCTGCCTCGCCGCCAGGTCCCCAAGATGCGCCGCAAGATCGGGATCATCTTCCAGGACTTCAAGTTGCTGCCGAGCAAGACGGTCTGGGAGAACGTCGCCTTCGCGCTCGAAGTGACCGGGACGCCCCGTCGCAAGGTCCGCCCCGCCGTGGACCGGGTGCTCGCCCTGGTCGGCCTGACAGCCCAGTCGAAGCAGGTCCCGGCGCAGCTCTCCGGGGGCGAGCAGCAGCGGACCGCGATCGCGCGCGCCCTCGTCCACGACCCGCGGCTGATCATCGCGGACGAGCCCACCGGCAACCTCGACCCGCTGATCAGCTGGGAGATCCTCCAGCTGCTGCTGCGGATCAACGAGCTCGGCGTGACCGTTCTGATGGCCACGCACAACGCCGAGGTCGTGACGTCGCTGCGACGCCGCGTCGTGGCGCTCGAAGAGGGCCGGATCATCCGCGACGAGGTCGGTGGCGCCTACCACCGCGAGGACTGACCGATGATCGGCTTCGTCCTCTTCAGCATGCGGCGCGCCTGGCAGGGCTTCTGGCGCAACGCGGTCATGAGCCTGGCGGCGACCGCGACCATGGTGCTGATGCTGCTGCTGCTCGCAGGGTTCTGGATCATCCAGACCGGCCTGCTCGCCGGCCTCCAGTTCACCGAGCAGAAGGTCGAAGTCGTCGCCGACCTCCAGGACAACATCCTCGACAGCCAGGTGACCGACCTCTCGGACCGGGTCAAGGCCCTGCCCGAGGTCGCCACCGTGACCTACGTCAGCCGCGATGACGCCCTTGCGCGTTTCCGCGAACGACTCAAGGAGCAGGGGCAGGAGGACCTGACGCGGTACCTCGATACGAACCCGCTCCACGCCAGCCTCGAGGTCAAGCTGGTCGATCCCCACGTGTTCGGCTCGGTGGTCGAGATGCTCCGCCAGGAGTCGATCGTCGCCTCGGTGAAGGAGCAGCAGAAACTCGTCGACCAGGTGCTGACCGTCACGAACATCCTGCGGACCGCCGGGACGGTGGTGCTGCTCATCGTCGGCGTCATCGCCCTGTTCATCATCGTGAACACGATCCGGCTCGCCGTCGTCGCACGCGCCGAGGAGATCGAGATCATGCGGCTCGTCGGCGCGTCCGATGCCTTCATCCGTTGGCCGTTCGTGTTCGAGGGCGCGTTCGTCGGCCTGCTCGGGGCGGTGATCGCGCTCGGCATCCTCGTCGCGGTGGCCGATCCGGTCAGCGCGTTCATGGTCGACTTCTTCCGCGTGCTGCCGCTCCAGTTCGGCTCGCTCTCGCGCGACCTGATCGTCCTGATCCTCGGGTCCGGGCTCGGCCTGGGAATCCTCGGGTCGTGGGTCTCGGTCCGCACCTACCTGATCCGCTAGCGCCAGATGCCTCCCGACGACGAAGCCGCCGAACCCAGCGAGGCGGCGAGCCCGACCGGCGGACGCGACCGAGCCGGTGGCCGAGGCCTGAGCCGACGGCCAGGCAGCCGCGAGCGCCAAGCCTCGACGTCGTGGCGTCGTCCTCCCGGTCGCCATCGTCCTGGTCGCGCTCCTCGCGGGCGGTGCCCTGTTCCTTTCCGGCTACACGCTCGGGCTGCGGACCAGCACCGAACCCGGCACCGCGGTCACGGACGAGACCGCCTTCACGCCCTTCTGGGACACGTACCACGCGATCGTCGACCGATATGCCGGCGGGCCGGTCGACCGCGAGGTCCTGGTCCAGGGGGCGATCCGCGGCATGATCGATGCCCTCGGCGACCCGTACTCGTCGTACCTCACATCCGACGAGTACCGGGCGAGCCTCCAGGGGATCAGTGGCCAGTTCGAGGGCATCGGCGCCGAGATCGCGACGCAGGCCGCGGACGGAACGCAAGGCTGCGCCACGCTGAGCCCGACGTGCCGCCTCCTGGTCGTCGCCCCGGTCGCCGGCTCGCCCGCCGACAAGGCGGGACTCAAGGCCGGCGACCTGATCCTCGCGACGGACGGCGCCCCGCTCGACGGCCTGAACGTCGACAGCGCCCGCGACAAGATCCGCGGGCCCAAGGGCAGCGTCGTGACGCTGACCGTCCAGCGCGGCACGGCGTCCCCGTTCGATCTCACGATCACTCGAGACATCGTCCAGGAGCAGGAGGTCGTCAGCCGCGATCTCGCTGACGGGACCGTCGGATACGTCCGGGTGAATGGGTTCTCCGACACCGCGGCCACCGCGGCCCATGACGCCATCGCCGCGCACGTCGCGGCCGGCCGGAAGTCGATCGTCCTCGACCTGCGGGGCGATCCCGGCGGCTACGTGACCGCTGCTCGCTCGATCGCCAGCGAGTTCATCGCCACGGGGCCGATCTTCTTCGAGGAGGACGCCAAGGGCGTCCAGATCGCCACCGACGCGATCCCCGGCGGCGTCGCCACCGACCCCGCCATCCGCGTGGTCGTGCTCGTCGACGGCGGCAGCGCGTCGGCAAGCGAGATCGTCGCGGGGGCGCTCCAGGACACGGGCCGGGCAACGCTCGTCGGCCAGAAGTCGTTCGGGAAGGGGACCGTCCAGCAGTGGCAGGAGCTGACCGGCGAGGGCGGGGCGTTCAAGCTGACCGTCGCGAAGTGGCTGACCCCGAAAGGGCGCTGGATCCACGGCGTGGGCCTGACCCCGGATGTCGTCGTCACGCTCCCGGACCCGGTCCCGGCCGGCACGGACCCGACGCTCGACAAGGCGCTCGAGGTCCTCGGCAAGACCGGCGCCGCCAAGCTCGATCCGGCGGCCTGACTCGCGCCCCGGCCGCCTTCAGCGCTCGCGGGCCGCGCTGCTTCGAGCACCCGGGGGCGATCTCCCCACGTCATTGATACTTCGATTTCGTACTACGAAATCGAAGGACCGAAACGGCGGGTACGGGCGAGGGCGGGCGAGGGCGACGGGAGGCGACCCGGCGGCGCTCGGTTCGGGGTTGCACTCGGTCCGGGGTTCGGGTACGGTTCGCCCGAACGAAAGGAGGTGATGTGCAGTGATCGACAGTACGCCTAGCTGCACCACCTCGCAGGAGATGGCCGTTTAGTCGGACACCCCTGTGGGTGGGAACGCTATCGAACGCCGGCCCGCAACGGGCCGGCGTTCGTGCGCTCAGGACCTGCTGCGACCGCCGCGGCCATACTTCCACCCTCACGTCCGAAGGAGCCCTCCATGCGCGACGAAGTGACCGTCGCCCTCAACCGAAGAGCCCGCCATGACTTCACCATCGACGACACGTTCGAGGCGGGCATCGTGCTGACCGGCACGGAGATCAAGTCGATCCGCGCGGGCAAGGTCAACCTGTCCGATGCCTACGCGCGCGTCGAGCGCGGTGAGGCGTGGCTCATCGGTGCGCACATCGCGCCGTTCGAGGGCGGCAACCGCTACAACCACGAGCCCAAGCGCAACCGCAAGCTCCTGCTCCGACGCTCGGAGATCGATGAGCTCCTGGGCCGGGCGAAGGCCAAGGGGCAGACGATCGTCCCACTGCGGATGTACATCAACCCGAAGGGCCGGGCCAAGCTCGAGCTGGGCCTCGCCCGCGGCAAGCAGCTGCACGACCGCCGGCGCGATATCGCGGATCGCGACGCCCGGCGCGACGTGGCGCGTGAGCTCGCGGACGTCCAGCGCGGCCGATAGCGCGGCGACAGGACGACGCACGTGGAGGGGCCGATGACGAGCACCATGCCGGACCGCCTGCGGATCGGCCCGGTCATCGAGGCCGTGGACGCGCACGCGTGCGGCGAACCGGGACGGGTCATCGTCGGCGGCGTCGAGGACGTCCCTGGCTTGACGATGTTCGACAAGATGACCTGGCTCCAGGCCAACCGCGACGACATCCGCCTCCGGATGCTGCGCGAGCCGCGGGGCTACCCGGCGGCGAACTGCAACCTCATCCTGCCCTCGAACCACCCCGAGGCGGCCGCCGGGTACGTGATCATGGAGCAGGTCGAGTACCCCGGGATGTCCGGCACGAACACGATGTGCGTCGTCACGGTCCTGCTGGAGACCGGGATGCTCCCGATGACCGAGCCCACGACCGAGCTCACGCTCGAGTCGCCGGCCGGGCTGATCCGCGTGACCGCCACGTGCCGAGACGGCAAGGTCGAGGACGTGACCTTCCGGAACGTGCCGGCATTCGCGACCCACCTCGACGCACCGGTGGAGGTCCCGCACCTCGGCACCGTGACCGTCGACGTCGCCTACGGCGGGATGTTCTACGTCATCGCGGACGCGGAGCGGTTCGGGCTCCGGCTCACCCCGGACGAAGGCGCGGACATCGTGCGGATCACCGAGATGATCAAGGCCGCGGCCAACGAGCAGTTGCCCGTCGTCCACCCGGACCAGCCGGGGTTCGCGGGCATCACGATCGGGCAGCTGTCGGGGCCGGCGCACGACGCGGCGAACAGCCGCCGGAACGTCGTGACCGTCTCGACCGGGACGCTCGACTGGGAGCGACCGGCAACGTGGACGGGCGCCATCGACCGCTCGCCCTGCGGCACCGGGACGTCCGCGAAGATGGCGACGCTCTACGCCAAGGGCCAGCTTCGCGTGGGGGAGCCGTTCCGCCACGAGGGCATCCTCGGCACGGTGTTCACCGGCCGGCTGGTCGAGGAGACCGCGATCGGGTCGTACCGAGCGGCCGTCCCGACCATCACCGGGCAGGCCTGGATCACCGGGTTCGCCCGCTACGTCGTCGACCCCAGCGACCCGTTCCCGGACGGCTACACGATCGGCGACATCTGGGCGTGAAGGCCGGGATCACGCTCACCGTCGGCGGTCCGCGCGAGACGGCCGCCCTGGCGGCGGAAGCCGAAGCCGCGGGCTGGGACGGCGTCTTCACCTGGGACGGGATCGCGATCGGGACGACCGAGACCTACGACCCGTGGGTCGTCCTGGCGGCGATCGCGATGCGGACCGAGCGCGTCCGGATCGGCGCGCTCGTCACGCCGCCGGCTCGACGACGGCCGTGGAAGCTGGCGCGCGAGACCATGACCCTGGATGTGCTCTCCGCCGGCCGGCTCGTGCTGCCGGTCGGACTCGGGGCCCTGGACGACGGGGCGTTCGGCAACGTCGGGGAGCCGACGGAGGCGCGGGTCCGGGCCGAGCGCCTCGACGAGAGCCTGGCGATCCTCGAGGGCCTGTGGAGCGGCGAACCGTTCGGGTTCGCCGGCGAGCACTACCGGTTCGACCCGATGACGTTCCTCCCGACGCCGGTGCAGCGCCCGCGGATCCCGATCTGGGTGATCGGGGCGTGGCCGAGCGAACGGTCGGTGCGTCGCGCCCTCCGCTTCGACGGCATCCTGCCTCAATCCGACGACCCGGCGGTGGTCCGCGAGGTCGCCGCCCTCGTCGAGCGCGAGCGACCCGCGGCGTCTCGCGACCGGCCGTTCGACATCGTCGTCGAAGGCGTCACCGCCGATCCGGCACGGGTCGACGACACGGTCGGGCCGATGCGCGAGGCCGGGGCGACCTGGTGGATCGAGTCGGACTGGACCGGCGCGACGGTGGACTCGCTCCGGCGGCGGATCGCGGCGGGGCCGCCGGCCGGCTGACCGAGGCCGCCCTCGCCCTGACCGCGATCGGTCAGCGCAGCCAGTACCGGCGATTGAGCGGGAGCACGTCCACAGGAGCGACCTCGAGCGCCCGACCGGCGAGCGTCACGCGGCCATCCGACCGGTCCACCTCGATCGGCGCCGTCGCGCGGTTCCGGGCGAGCGCCTCGCGGGTGATCCCTCGAGTGCCCCCGACGGCGACGGCTGTGCGTCCCGGAGCCTCGAGGCGCGCGACCAACCGGCGGTCCGCGGCACCGTGCGCGGACACGAACGTCAGCGACAGGCTCGCGGCCGCCCGACCGTCGCCACCCCAGTCCGGCCGGTAGCGGGTGGGCTCCGCGTGATCGACGGTGGCGTTGCCCTCGCCCAGCGGGCCCCACGCGGCGACACCGCCCTTCAGCACGAGCTCAGGTTTCACGCCGAAATACGCCGGGCTCCACAGGACGATGTCGGCGAGCCGTCCGGGCGCGAGCGACCCCACGTGGTCCGAGATGCCGTGGGCGATGGCCGGCTCCGTGGTGACCTTGGCCAGGTAGCGGAGCACCCGGTCGTTCGCGTCGAACAGGTCGCCGCTCTCTGGCGGGAGCCCGGGATGACCGGCGCCGGCCGTTGACGCGCGCCACGCCTGCATGACGTGGGCGAGCTGGAACGTCCGCCGGACCGTCTCCATCATCCGGCCCATGCCCTGTGAGTCCGAGTTGACGATCGCGATCGCCCCGAGCTCGTGGAGCGGACCCTCGGCCGCCATCGACGCCGGGTGGACGCGCTCCGAGACGAGCGCCACGTCCTCGGCCACGCCGAACGACTGGCCGTGGTTGAGGATGATCATCGGGATCTGTTCCGCCGCGGCGTTGACGCCGAACGGGATCGTCGGGGTCGTGGACGAGCACAGGATGTTCGGCTCGCGCACGAGTCCCAGCAGATCCGGGACGTGGCCGCCTCCGCTCCCCTCGACGTGATACGCGTGAACGGTCCGACCCGCGATCGCCGCCACCGTGTCCTCGAGCTCAGCCGACTCGTGGAGGCCGTCCGTGTGGAGGGCGACCGCCACGTCATGCGCAGTCGCGAACCGCAGCACGTGGTCGATGAGTTCGGGATAGGCGCCGTAGTCCTCATGGATCTTGAACCCGCAGGCCCCGGCGTCGAGCAGCGCCTCGAGGACGGCATCGTCCTCGGCGCGGGCGCAGGCCTGCAGGCCGACGTTGAGCGGCCAGGTCGCAAGGCGATCGAGGGTGCGGGCCATCGCGTACGGCGGCTCCTCGAAGCCCGCTGTGAGCAGGGTGGTCACGCCGCCGGACAGGGCCGCTGGGAGCAGCTCGGGCGTGATGAGGTGCACGTGACTGTCGACCGCGCCGGCCGTCGCGATGAGGCCGTAGCCCATGATGGGCTGGGTGTGCGGGCCGATCGGCAGGTCGATGCCGTCGCTGACCGCGTCGCTCCCGGCCCGACCGACGCCGACCACGCGGCCGTCCTTGATCCCGATGTCGGCCTTCACGACGCCGATGAGCGGATCGACGACGAGCGCACCGGCGATGACGACATCGAGCTCCGACGGGCCGGGACGGCCCTGGATCGAGCGTGGCCGGATGGTCTTGGCGTAGCCCCAGATCGGCTCGTCGCCGGGAGCCTGCCGGTCCTCCTCGACGCGGACCCACAGGTCCGTGTCGGCGAGCCGGACCCGGTCGCCGGTCGTGGGACCGTAGCGGGCGAGGCGCTCCTGCGGGGTGAGGCGCGTCACGAGGTCACCCGCGGCCGCCTGGCTCGCCTGGACCGCGATGCCCGCCGAAGCGGACCAGGCGGACGGTCCGGGTCTCGCCCGGCGACCAGCGCTCGGTCGAGCCGGACGGGAGATCGAGGCGGTACCCGGCCGCGGCGGCCCGGTCGAATTCGAGTCGCGGGTTGACGCGCTCGAACGGGTAGTGGCTCGACACCCGGACGACCCGGGTCGAGCCGTTGCGGACCGTGAGCTGGATCGCCTCCGTCGCGTCGGCGCCGGCCGGCGCGGCGTCGCTCGTCGACGCGAGACGGACGGCTCCAGGACCGTCCTCCGCTGCCGGGCCGAGCGGGTCGAGCAGCACGACGAGCCGCGTCCCGTCGTCCATCAGGACCTCGAGCGTGACGCGGTCGACGAGCGCCGGCACGCCCGGAAGGACCTCGGCCGGATCGACCGCTCCACGCCCGGCCGCCTCCACCTCGGCGTAGGTGGCCCCGGCGCGGGCCGCCTCGAGCATCGCGTCGCAGATCAGCGCGACGGCCTCGGGGGCGTTGAGCGCCAGGCCGGCCGCCCGATGGCGCCGAGCCAGCTCGGCCGCGGTGAAGATCAGGAGGCGCTCCTCCTCCCAGTGGGTCAGCCGCATCGACCCATCGTAGCGGCGTCGGGCGCCGGCGCGCTAGGGCGCGATCGACGACCGGCTCGACGCGGTTCGCAGGTCGGGCGCCATCGTGGGTCGCGCCGGCTCCGGGATGGCGATCGGGGCCGCTGGGGTCGCGGCCGGCATCCCGGCTCGCGCGTAGAGGACGACCCCGATCCCCGTCGCGACGGCGCACAGGAGCAGGCCCGCCGTGACATCGACGATCCCGGCCTGGAGCAGCGCGCTCATGAGGAACGCGGCGACGATCCCGCGCGCGCCGGTGATCGCATTCCAGCCGGCCATCGCGGCCGCGCGCGACTGGAGCGGCGTGTGGTCGCTGACGACGGCGGCGATGCCGACATCGATCGAGGCGCTCGCCGCGCCGGCCGCCAGCGCCGCGACCCACAGCACGAGGACGCTCGGCGCGAACGCCACGGCGATCAGCGAGAGCAGGCCCATCGTCGTGCCGATGCGCATCGCGACGAGCGCTCCGAAGCGGTCGCTCACCACGCCCCAGGCCATGAACGAGACCGTGGTCGAGGCCGCCGTCAGGATGCCGATGATGCCGACGTCGGCGAGCGACAGGTCGAGCCGATCGACGTACACGAGCGCGTAGAGCGGAAGCGCGGCGATCAGCCCGCCGCCGTAGAACCCCTGGGCCAGGGCCACCTTCGAGAGGACCGGGCGCTCGCGCAGGGCGCGGATGGAGTCACGGGCGGAGAACACCGGCGGCCGCTCGGCAGCTCGCGCGCGGAACCCCACGTACGCGATCGCGCACACAGCGCCGACGATCCCCGCGATCGCGACGGCCGTCGGCCCGCCCAGTCGGTCGGCGATGATCCCGCCGGCGAAGGCCGCGAGCGCCGCTGCGGCGGCCCGACCCGTGCCGATGACGCCGACGATCCGGCCGCGAAGTCGGGCCGGGTACATCGCGCCCCACAGGCGCAGGTGGAACGGGCTCCCGAACGACAGGCTGATCCAGAAGATGACCGTGGCGACGACCATGACCGGCGCCGTCGGCACGACGAACAGGGCGACGAGACTGGCCGACCCGATGGCGCGGATCAGCGCCAGCTGGCCGGTCGAGCGTGGCCCGAAGCGGCCGGCGAACGCGCCGAGCAGGTTGGCGATGAACGGGGCCGCGGCGAGCGCCGCGAGACCCATCGGCTCGAGGCCGCCGCGCCGGGCGATCGTCGGCAGGAGGGAGGTGACGAGGGCGGCGCTGACGCCGACGCCGACGCCCGCGACGAGGTCGAGGGCGAGGTTGCGCCCGACCGCGCGCTGCGTCGGAGAAGGATGGATCGCCGGCCGGAACACCACGTACCTCGAAGCAAGCCCGCTTGGCCTGCGAGGTGAGCTGTCGGGCTCGGCGTGGGTTCGCCGTCGCGGTCGCTCCGCGATTCGCCCCAGGTGGTGGGTCCCCCGTCCTCAGCGTGCTGAGGCTCGGCCAGGGACAACCTTACCAGTCATCGCGCACTCGGGGCGATGGCCCGTTGGTCCTACGACGCGGGCGGGCTCGCGGTGCCGTCCCGGCACATCCGGCGCAGAGCCCGGTGATCGTGATGTGCGAGCGGTCCACCGAGAAGGACCGCCCCGCGTCGAGCATCGACACGATCGCGTCGGCCTCGCCCGGCTGGATCTCCCACGAGCCGCCACAGGCGTGGCAGTGGAGATGCCCGTGCTCATCGGTCGGGAGGACGTGGTACTCCTCGCGGCCGTCGATGCCGTGGTGGTGGCTGACGTACCCGAGGTCTTCGAGGACGTCGAGCGTCCGATAGACCGTCGATGGCGTCGTGGTCGGGTCCAGCTCGCGGCAGCGCTCGACGAGATCACTGCCGGTCACGTGGCCGTCGACCTGGCTCAGGACGTCCACGAGCGTCCGCCGCTGCGGTGTCCAGCGAAGCCCTTCGGCGTGCAGTCGCTCACGGACACCCGGCCATCCAGGCGACGCGGCGGCGTCCTTCGACCCGGCCGTCGTGGATCCGGGCACGGTCAGAACGGCAGGATCGAGCCGAGGTCCGGCAGGACGCCGTCGAGCCCGAAGAGGAAGACGGCGCCGATGATGAGGCTGAAGCAGCCGGCGACGGCGCCGATCCCGACGTAGATCCGCTCGCGCGTCTGGCTCGCGACGAACCCGACCGAGCTGATCATCACGATCGCGAAGTTCGAGAGCAGCAGGCCGATGACGAACGCGAAGAGCATCGGCACCCCGAGCCCGGCACTCGCCGCACCGCCGACCGCGGCGATGAGGAGCACCTGCGTGCCGGTCTCCGCGCCGATCCCGTGGATCATGCCGACGCCGAAGGCCGTCCTCGTCCCGTACGAGCTCATCTCGAGCGGCTCGACGTGCTCGTGGCCGTGGAGCCGCGCCTGGAGATGGCGCCAGCCGAGCCGCATGCCGTCGAACACGAGCATCCACCGGCTCCGGATCCGGAACGACTCGCCGGCCCGTGCGTAGCGGTACACCGAGTAGAGCACCCAGACCCCGAGCAGGACCAGTGTCAGGCCGACGATCCGACCCATGATCGGGTCGAGCCAGTCGGGGAGGAGCGCGCCGAACGCCAGCGCGGCGAGGCCCAACGCGATGACGACGGCCCCGTGTCCGAGGGCGTACAGCGTGCCGAGGCGGATCGCCTCGACCTGCTCGCCGGAGAGGAGTCTCGGGCGGGACCGCGTGATCATCATCGCGGGGGCGAGCGTCGCCGCGCCCGGGCCGGCGTCGTGGGCCCGCTTCTCGGTGGTGCCGCCGTGGACGTGGTGGTCGCCGGTGACGTCGCGGTGCTGCTCCTGGTGGGCCGCCTCGGCGACGCCGGCGGCCGCGGCCGTGCTCGTGATGTCGGTGATCGCGGCGATATGGTCCCAGTCGATCCCGTGGCGGATGCCCAGGAGCAAGCCGGTCACGAGGATGCCGACCGCCGCCGGGTCCAGCATGATCTGCCCGCCGATATCCACCACTCGCACCTCCGCTGGTCGCCCTCAGGGTACCGGCGACCGCTCGTTGTTGCAACACGTCGCAGTTACGCCCCCGGCCCGCTGGACTCGTCCACCTGGTGATACGAACGGCCACGCCGAGCGGATGCATCGCGGCGGGATGCTGGCGGAACGCCCGGGTCGGTGATAGCATCCCCGGTCCGAACCGGTGTTCGGCACCTGTGGGGATGTGTGGTTTCGACAGGGCTTGGCTACCGGGGAACGCGAGCCGAGGATGCTGCTCAGGCCTCGTTAATCAGGCAGCAAAACGAAGTACCTGGCAACCGCCAGTCGACTCTCGCCCTCGCTGCTTAGGCAGTAAGGTGAGCGTGGAAGCGACCTCCGCCTCGCGGGTCGTGGAAGCGTCACTCAGCGAGGCTGCGATCCGGACCAGCGTCACGTAGTCCGGAGTCAAGCCCGATCTAGGGGCACGTGACTGGACCGCCCGGCAGAGTGCCGATGCCCGTCCGGGCGGTCGACGACAAACCATCGGACACGCTCGTAGTGGTCTCCGGCGAAGGGTCCTGGACGGGGAGTTCGACTCTCCCCCATCTCCACCAAACACTCCGGCCGGGCGATCCGGTCGGCAGGTGGTGGCCGCTCCGATCAGACCGGCGGCGGGTCCTTGAGCTCCACGCCGATGACGACGAGGTCGTCCGACCCGGTGTTCTCGATGGTGTGCCGGGGCGTCCCCTCGGAGAACATTACGTGCGGCATGACCCAGTCCGGATCCGCGCTCGTGTCGAACATCGTCGCCCCGGTGTCGTCGCGGCGCACGAACCGCGACCCGGAGATATCGGCGTGGTGTCGCCCGCGCGGATCGTCGTCTCCAGGACGCGCACTCGTTCATTCTCGAACAGCACCCTGTGGTGGTCCGGCGCGGCCATCGGCCCGTCCTGGTCATCGGGTGGCATCGGTGGTGCTCCTTCGTGACGTCCGTCGCAGCGGCCCCGGGAGAGCCTAGCGGGGTGCCCCCTCAGAGGTGCCGCAGGTAGGACTCGGGATCGCGCAGGAAATCGCGGGTCAGCGTGACGTGTTCGAGGTCCTCGTACGCGACTCGGGCGAGCGGCGCGGCATCGAAGCTCCAGATCGCGGCGTCCGGGAAGGCGAGCAGGATCGGCGAATGGGTCGCCATCACCACCTGCACGTCTTGGGCGACCATGGCCTTGAGCAGGGAGAGGAACGACAGCTGCCGCGCCGGCGACAGCGGTGCCTCGGGTTCGTCGAGGAAGTAGATCCCGCCCGGGACGAGCCGCTCCTGGAAGAAGTGCAGGAAGCTCTCGCCGTGCGAACGGGTGTCGAGCCCGTCGCCATACCGCTCACGAAGCGCGGCGAGCTCGCGAAGCATCGGGCTGCGGGCGAGCGACCGCGCGTAGTCGGACGCATCGGCGAACTCCACGTCGACACGGCGGAGCTCCGCCTCGAGCCCGGCACGCGTCTCGTCCATCCGCTTCGCGTACCCGAAGAAGTCCTCCGCGCGAAGGAAGAACCCACGGCTCGGCCGCTTCGCCCACGTCAGGCGGAGATCCGCCGCGAGGGCACGAGCCCCCGACAGGCTGGCGTCCGAGGCGGCCTCCGCGCTCCCGGCGGTGATGGCCCGGGCCGCGACGGCGAGCGCCTCGAGCAGCGTGGACTTCCCCGAGCCGTTCTCCCCCACGAGGATGGTGACCGGCGCCTCGAACGCGAGCTCGCGGACGCCGCGCAGTGCCGGGAGGTCGAACGGGAAGACCGTCGGCTCGTCGACGGCGCGAGCCCGGATCGCGACGCGGCGAAGGTGGATCACGTGCCGATGGTGCCGCATCTCGGGTATCGTGGGGCGGCCCACTCCACCAACCCCACGTCGTTCTGGCACGGACCCGCGCCAGTCCTGCGCAACACCCCCGAGCATCGGGAGGAGCCATGGACCACGAGCCCGTTCTCATCACGACCATCGCGGTCGGCCTCGTGGCCGCCTTCATCGGCGGTCTCATCGCGCGGCGCCTCGGGCTCCCGTCGATCGTCGGCTACATCCTCGCCGGCGTCGTCATCGGGCCGTTCACGCCGGGGCTGATCGCCGACCGCGGGATCGCCACCGAGCTCGCCGAGATCGGGATCATCCTCCTGATGTTCGGCGTGGGCATCGAGTTCTCGATCAAGGACCTCCTCGCCGTCCGCGCGATCGCCGTCCCCGGGGCCGTCGTCCAGACGGTCGTGGCGACGCTGCTCGGGATCGGCGTCGGCGTCGCCCTCGGCTGGGGGATCGGCGGCGGGCTCGTCCTGGGGATCGCGATCTCGGTCGCGAGCACCGTCGTCCTCCTGCGGGCGATGACCGATCGCCAGGAGCTCTACACCGCACAGGGTCGTATCGCGATCGGCTGGCTCATCGTCGAGGACCTCATGACCGTGGTGGTCCTCGTCGTGCTGCCCAGCATCGCGCCGATGCTCGGCGGCATCGAGTCTCCGACGGTCGCCGGCGACCTGGGCCTCGGTGCGGCCGGCGCGCTGCTGCTCGCGATCGGCAAGACCGCCCTCTTCGCGATCCTCATGGTCGTCGCGGGCGCCCGTCTCGTGCCGTGGCTGCTCACGTTCGTCGCCCGGCAGGGATCGCGCGAGCTGTTCACGCTCGCGGTCCTCGCGATCGCGCTCGGGATCGCGTTCGTCTCATCGGTCGTCTTCGGCGTGTCGTTCGCGCTCGGGGCATTCCTCGCGGGCGCTGTCGTCGCGGAGTCGGACATGAGCCACCAGGCGGCCGCCGACGCCCTGCCGCTCCGGGACGCGTTCGCCGTGCTGTTCTTCGTCTCGGTCGGGATGCTCGTGGACCCGGCGTACCTGCTCGCCAACCCGCTGCCGATCGTCGGCGTGCTCCTGGTGATCGTCGTCTCGAAGGCGTTGCTCAAGTTCGTGCTCGTCACGATCGCCGGCTACCCGGTCCGGGTGAGCCTCACGGTCGCCGCCGGGCTCGCCCAGATCGGCGAGTTCTCGTTCATCCTCGGCACCGTCGGGCTCCAGCTCGGGCTCTTGCCGCCCGACGGCTTCCAGCTCATCGTGGCGGGCGCCCTGCTGTCCATCACCGTCAACCCGTTCCTGTTCGACGCGATCGGGCCGCTCGAGGCGCGGCTGCGCGGGGCCGCGTGGCTGAACCGGTGGCTGGCGTGGCGGGCCGGCGACCTCGCGGTCCTGACGCCGAGCGCCGACGAGATGGGGCTGCGCGGCCACGCCATCCTGTGCGGGTTCGGACGCGTGGGTCGGATGGTCGGGCCCGCGCTCGACCGGCGCGGGTTCACGTACGTGGTCATCACGCTCCAGCGCCAGGAGGTGGAGCAGCTCCGCGCCCGCGGCATCCCGGCCATCTACGGCGACGCGTCGAACCTCGAGATCCTCGAGCGCGCGCATGTGGGCTCAGCGCGGCTCCTCATCGTGGCGAGCTCCGACGCGCAGGCGTCCTTCCTCATCGTGCAACGGTCCGTGGCGGCCAATCCCGGGATCGACGTCGTCGTCCGGACGCACAGCGACGACGAGGCGGGCCAGCTCCGCGCGCTCGGCCCGAAGGTGCGGGCGATCCATGGCGAGCGAGAACTCGGCGTCCAGATGGCGCGCTACTCCCTGCGCCGGTTCGGGGTGCCGACCACCGAGGCCGAGGCGATCGCGCAGGGCCTGCGTCAGCGCGGAGGCTGACGCCCGACGACGGACGTCGTCGGGCCTATCCGATGCGGACGATGCCGGGATCCACGACACCGCCCGGACGAGCCGGGCGGCGACAGTGGCGCGGGTGGGCTGGGGCTAGGCGCCCGCTCGCGGGACGAGGACGACGCGGCGGTTCGGCTCCTCGCCGATGCTCTGGGTCGCGACGTCCGGGTTGTCCCGCAGGGTCAGGTGGATCCAACGGCGCTCGAGCGCGGGCATGGGCTCCAGCTGGAGCATCTTGCCGGTCTCGACCACGCGGGCAGCGGCACGCAGGGCCAGGTCGCGGAGCTGGCGCTCACGACGACCGCGGTAGTCCTCCACGTCGACGAGCACGCGGGTCCACGCGCCCATCTCCTTGGAGAGCATCAGGTTCACGAGGTGCTGGAGCGCCGAGAGACGCTCGCCCTTGCGGCCGATGAGGGCCCCGAGCGCCTCGCGCTCGTCGCCGTCGCCGACCACGTTGAGCCGGCTCGTCTCGCCCGCGGCGACCTCGACCTTCACGTCGAAGCCGAGGTGCGTCATCAGGTGCTCGAGGATCGCCTTACCGGCGGCGAGCGCCTCGGGCGACGCCTCCGCGGCCTCGAGATCGGCCCGTTCCGCGGCGAGCGAACCGCGCGCGGCCGCGACTTCCGCCGCCTCGGACGCGGTCAGGCCGCCGGCCGGCTCGCGGCGCGGGGGTCGGTCGTCGCGACGGGGCCCTCGGTCGTCGCGACGCGGGGGACGGTCTTCACGAGGCGCCTGGTCCTGGCGGGGCGCCTGGTCCTGGCGGGGAGGCCGATCCTCGCGCGGTCGGTCGTCCGACCGAGGTCGGTCGTCATGGCGCGGAGGCCGGTCGTCGCGCCGGGGCGCTCGGTCGTCGCGGCGGGGCGGGCGGTCGCGGTCCTCACGGTCACGGGGCGGCGCAGCCGGCAGCGGCACGGAGGCGGCCGCCTCCCGCTTGGGCGCGGCGCCACCAAGGGCGGCGCGGGGCGCGGCGACGATCCGGGCGGGCTCGGCGCCCATCCCCAGGACCCCGCGGCTGCCGGGGGTCAGGATCTCGAAGTCGAGGTCCTCGAGACCGGCTCCGAAATCCTCGCGGGCGAGGCGGAGGGCTTCCTCCACGGTCTTGCCCGAGAACTCCTTGTAGGCACTCATGTCAGCGTCGTCTCCCTCGTCGGCCCTGACGGCCCCGCTCCTTGGGGCGGATCGTCTTGGTGGCCGTCGTCTTCTTGTCGGCGTCTGTCAGGATCGCCGCGCGTTTGCCGGGCTCTGGTGGCGGTGGCATCTGGACGGGGAATCGGGGCGTATGGCCCACGGCGAACGATGGCGTCCAGCCGAAGATCGGGAACATGCCGCCCCAGCCCACGATCAGGTATTGCTGGACGATCCCGAAGATCGTCGCCGTGATCCAGTAGAAGAACAGGCCGGCCGGCAGGAAGCCGCCGTACACGATCGAGATCAGGGGCAGGAAGAGCATCGTCTGCCGCTGGATCTTGGTATTGGGGTCGTCCTCGCCGGACACGACCGGGAGCATCATCCGCGACTGCACGAGCTGCAGCAGTGCCGAGATGATGGCCAGGATGCTGATCCCGAAGCCGGCGATCGCGAAGATCGTCGAGGGCGCCCCGACGTTGATCGAATGTCCGCCGGGCAGCGGGATGATCGTGTTGATGCACGCGCCGAGGGCCGCGTCGGGCACCCCGGTGGCGGGGTTGATGTTGACGCAGGCCAGCGGCACGACCTGGTGGCCGAAGACCACCAGCATCGCCGTCGGGTTGACGTTGGTCAGCCCGTTCGAGATGACCGAGTACATGATGAACAGGAGCGGCATCTGGAGGAGGAGCGGGAAGCACCCCGAAAGCGGGTTGATGCCGCGCTCCTTGAAGAGCTCCTGCTGTGCGACCCGGGCCTTCACCGAGTCGCCCTTGTACCGCTTCTGGATCTCCTTGATCTCGGGCTGGAGCAGCTGCATCCGTCGCTGCGAGGTGAGCTGCTTGCGCACGAGAGGGATCACCGCGCTTCGGACGATGATCGTCAGCATGACGATGGCGAGGCCGATCGCCGCCGGCAGGCTCAACGCGGTGAACAGGTCGTAGAAGGCGACCAGGACGATGAACATCACCTGGAAGATCGGCGTGAAGAGCCACGCGATCGTGCTGACGGGGTCCGTCCCGGGCGTCGCCGGCTCGAGCGGCGGGTGTGGGGTCGGTGACGGGGTCACGACGGGCGAGGCACCGGGCGACCCGGTTGCCAGGCCCTGGCACGCGACGAGGATGATCGGCACCACGACGAGCAGCAGGAGCGGCCCGAACGGGATTCCCCTGAGGCGGGAGCGAATCACAGGCCGAACGCCTCGCTAGCGGACCGGGTCATACCCACCCGGGTTCCAGGGGTGGCAGCGGGCGATCCGCTTCGCGCCCATCCAACTGCCCTTCAGGAGACCGTATTTCGTGATCGCCTGCTCCGTGTAGCGGGAGCAGGTGGGCTCGAACCGACAGCTCGACGGCAGCCAGAAGAACACGACCCGGTAGAGCCTGATGAGCCCGACCCCGATGGCCTTGTCGATCCGCATCACGCGACTGGTCCTCCGAGCGCGCCGCCCTTGATCAGGATGCGGCGCAGAGCCCCGACCAGCACGTCGTGATCGACTTCGACGATCGCCGGCCGGGCGATGATGAGGACGTCCCAGCCGGGCTGGAACGCGGGCGCCATCGCCCTGAGCGTCTCGCGGAGACGGCGCCGGACACGGTTCCGGATCACGGCGCCGCCGAGCTTGCGCCCGGTCGACAATCCGAAACGGGTCGTCTCGAGGTCCGTCCGCAGGAACCGGGCAGTGAACAGCGGGTGGGACTTGGTCGTCCCCGATCCCCCGATCGCCGCGAAGTCCTGCGGGCGAGAGAGCATCACGAGCCGCGGCGGGTTTGGGCCGCGCTCCGTCGTCAGGCCGTCAGCTTCTTTCGACCACGCGCGCGTCGGGCCGCCAGGACACGTCGACCCGCGGTCGTCTTCATCCGGGCGCGAAAGCCGTGCTCCTTGGCGCGATGGCGCTTCTTGGGCTGGTAGGTCTGCTTCATGGGGCTTGGTCCGGGATCCTCTCCATCCGGCCTCGGGGCGGTGTCGGTTTCGACCCCTAGAGGCACGCAAACGCGCCCGGCGCCCGAAAGCGCGGAGCGCGTCGTCGTCCGGCGGATGATACGGCCCGTTCGGAAGGGGTGTCAATCGCGCGTGGGGACGCGCGGGCGGACCGGACGCCGCGGTCGTCGTTCCGATCGCGTTTCGCGGCGGGGCGGGTCGCGGTGCGCGCAGGGGTGCCGTTCGGTTAGGACTCCCAGTCTTATGGTCTGCACTATCAAGCTGATACGGCTTGCCCTCGGCCCCTTGGATGCATCCTGGCTGCATCGACCGGGTGGCGACGGGCGTCGGCGAGGGTCGTTGCCGCTCCGTAGCGGCGATCCTAAGACTGCCATTCCTATCCTGGTGCCGAAACGCCTTGGGTCGGCCGGCCGGGTCGGCACGGCCCAGACTGGCGCCATGCGCTCAGGGGGACCGGCGTCGCGGGCGTGGTCCCGAGCGAGCCACCTGGGACGACGTGACCGGACCTCATCCGGTGCCGGCCGACGCTCGGTCCGAGCCTCGAACCGGCCACGGCACCGGGGCGGTATCGGTCCACGCCGGTGGTCACGCTCGGATACTCCCCAGGGGTATTGCAGGATCGCCTTGCGACGGCGCGACGGCCGGTGCTATCCTCTCCGAGCCCTTCGGCGCCGGGACGCCAACGGGAGGCCCGGGAACCCCCAGGACATCCGGGACCCGGGAGCGCGTATCGCCCGGTCTGCCGAGGCCATTCGAGATCGCTCGCGTGCCCGCGGCCCCTCGCAGGTCCCTGGTCAAGGCTACCCATCAACCGTTCCCCGATAGCGACAGGTCCGATCGAACGAATGGACGCGAAGCAGGTCTGGCGCGCGGCTCTCGGTGAGCTGCAGGTCTCGCTTTCCCCGGCGAACTACGAGACATGGCTGCGCGACACGCAGCTCGTCGACGTGGAGGACAACCGGTTCCGGATCTCGGTCCCGAACGGCTTCGCCAAGGACTGGCTCGAGACCCGCTACCGATCGTTGATCAGCCAGACCCTCGCGCGGATCGTCGGCTATAGCGTCCAGGTCGAGTTCGTGATCGGGACGTCGTCGGCCGAGTCGGCGGCGCCGGACGGCGCCGAGCCCATCGGCCAGGCGGACGCCGTCGCCGGCTGCGGCGAAGCACGTCCGCGTGGAGCCCACCCGCGTCGGCGGCGAGGGCGGCACCACCAACATCAATCCGCGCTACACGTTCTCGAACTTCATCGTCGGCTCGGCGAACCGCCTGGCCCATGCGGCGAGCCTGTCCGTGGCGGAACGGCCGGGGCACGCCTACAACCCGCTGTTCCTCTACGGCGGGGTCGGACTCGGCAAGACCCACCTGATGCACGCCATCGGGAACCAGGTCATCGCCAAGTTCCCGCGCAAGCGCGTCGTCTACGCCACCAGCGAGAAGTTCACCAACGAGTTCATCACCTCGATCCAGCAGGGCAAGATCGACGAGTTCCGCGCCCGATACCGCCGGATCGACCTGCTCCTCATCGACGACATCCAGTTCATCGCGGACAAGGAGCGGACGCAGGAAGAGTTCTTCCATACGTTCAATGCCATCCACGAGGACGGCAAGCAGATCGTCATGTCGTCCGACCGGCCGCCGAAGGCCATCCTCACCCTGGAGGAGCGCCTCCGCAGCCGGTTCGAGTGGGGCCTGATCGCCGACCTGACGGCGCCGGACCTGGAGACGCGCATCGCGATCCTGCGGGCCAAGGCGGAAGAGGGCTCGCTGCCGATCACGTCGGACGTCATCGAGTTCATCGCGCGCAAGGTCGTGAGCAACATCCGCGAGCTCGAGGGGGCGCTGAACCGGATCGTCGCCTACGCGAGCATGGGCGCCACGCCGATCAGCATCGAGCTCGCCCAGGCGGTCCTCTCGAACGTCCTCTACAACCCCAAGAAGCGGATGGTGACGCCCGAGCGCATCGCCAAGGCCGTGTCGGACTACTACAGCGTCCCGATGGACGTCCTCCAGGGGCAGAAGCGCGACAAGTCGATCGTCATGCCGCGCCAGATCGCGATGTTCCTGATGCGCGAGGAGACCGACGTCTCGCTCCTGCGGATCGGCGCAGAGCTCGGCGGACGGGACCACTCCACGGTCCTGCACGCCTGCGACAAGATCACCCGCGAGTCCGCGGTCAACGATGAGTTGCGGCGCGAGATCGCCGCCGTCCGCGAGCTCATCTACGCCGACTAGCACGCCCGCCGGACCCCTCCGGCGAACGCCATCCGCCACGCCAGACCCGTCTCGACGGCCATTTCGTGTGGATAACCGCGCCAAATCGGTGGAAAACCATGCCCGGGTGTGGACATCCACACCGACCCGTGTCGACCACCGGGCGCCTCTGACGGCAGGTCGTGGATGGTCCCGCGAGTCCTCCACCATCCATCCCTGGTCGCATCCCCGACCGACGGAGCCTCGTCCCCACACCGGGCGTCGCCATCCACAGTCCCGCCGAACGGCGCCGAGCACGGATGTCCACGCGCTCCACACCATGATGACGGTGATGACGGAGTGAGAAGATAGAGAGAAGATACCCACCACCCATGCGGACGGCCCGGAACGCCGAGCACCATCCAGGACGCGATCCCGCCGACCGCCTGCCCAGCCCCATCGGCGTCGCGGTCGCACCGTCCGCCGTCACGACGATGCTTGGAGTGAACCCGACGTGAGACTCTCGGTGATGCAAGAGAACCTGGCGCGTGGCCTGTCCGTCGTCAGCCGCGCCGTCTCGAGCCGAAGCACCCTCCCGGTCCTGGCCAACGTCCTGCTCAAGACCGAGGACGCCGGACTCAAGCTGACCGCGACGAACCTCGAGATCGGCATCACGTACTGGGTCCCCGGCAAGATCGAGACCGACGGGGCGACGACCGTGCCGGCCAAGCTCCTCACGGACCTCGTCAACTCCCTCCCGGCGGGCGACAAGATCGACCTGGAGCTCACCTCGGGCGAGTCGCTCCACCTTCGCAGCGGTCGCTTCGAGACGCACATCAAGGGCATCGACGCGGACGAGTTCCCGGCGATCCAGACCGCCGGCGACCGGCCGACGACGCGGGTCGCCCAGAACATCCTGCGACAGGCGCTGACCGAGACCGCGTTCGCGGCCGCCAGTGACGAGGCGCGACCGATCCTGACCGGTGTCCTGGCGAAGTTCGAGGGCGACCAGCTGACGCTGGCGGCCGCGGACAACTACCGGATCGCGGTGAAGACCATCCCGATCCTCGACGCGGTCCCCGAGACGAGCGTCGTCATCCCGGCTCGCGCGCTCAACGAGCTCGCCCGGGTCCTCGCGGACGTCGACGACCCCGTGGACATCGTCCTGGCGGCCGGCCGCAACCAGGTCCTGTTCCACCTCGACGGCATCGACCTCGTGAGCCGGCTCATCGACGGCCAGTTCCCGAACTACCAGCAGGTGGTTCCCAAGGAGCACACGACCCGCGCGGTCCTCGATCGCGAGGAGCTCCTCAAGGCCGTCCGCCCGGCGGCGCTCATCGCCCACGAGTCGGCAAACATCGTCAAGCTCCAGATCGGTGCCGAGGGCGAGCCCGGCATCACGGTCAGCGCCAACGCCGAGGTCGGCGACCACGTCGGCCAGGTCGAGGCGACCGTGGAGGGCGACGGCACGACGATCGCGTTCAACGCCCGCTACCTCGCGGACGTCCTCACGAACGTGGATGCCGAGCAGTTCGCGCTCGAGCTCAACGGGCCGCTCTCGCCGGGCGTCTTCAAGCCGATCGGCGACGACCGCTACGTCCACGTCGTCATGCCCGTCCGCACGACCTCCTAAAGCGACGACCGGAGGCCGGACCGGCCTCGACCGGACCGGGACACCCTGCTCGATTCCATCCGCCTGCTCGACCTCCGGGGGTACCCCGCCCTCGAGGTGACCTTCGGCCCGGGCCCGCACCTGGTCTGGGGCCCGAACGCGGCGGGCAAGACCAGCCTGCTCGAGGCGATCGTCCTGCTGGCGTGGGGCCGGTCGCACCGGACGTCGTCGGACGGCGAGCTCATCCGCTGGGGGACCGACCTCGCCCGCGTCGAGGGCCACGTCGGGATCGATGTCGTCGAGGTGGCCGTGGCGCGGTCGGGCGCCGGAGGCACCAGCGGGCGCAAGCGGATCCGCGTGAACGGCGTCGGCCGGCGAGCCGGCGGCCTCGAGGGCCCGCTTCGCGTCGTCGTCTTCGCGCCGGAGGAGATGCTCCTCGTGATCGGTTCGCCAGGTCTGCGCCGAGCCAGCCTCGACCAGCTCGTGGCGGCCACGACCCCGGGCTACGGCAGCACGCTCGCGACGTACGGGCGCGCGCTCCAGCAGCGCAACGGGCTGCTCCGCGCGATCCGGGAGGAGGGAGCCGGCCGAGACGAGCTGCGCTTCTGGGACGCCGCGTTCCTGGACGCCGGGGGGCGGATCGTCGCCGACCGGCTCGCGCTCATCGGCCGGCTCGCGGCGCCTTTGGCGCGGGCCCACGCGGAGATCGCCCCCGACGAGGCCGCCGCCGCAGCCCTGACCGTCCGCTACGCGACGAACGCCCCGGCGAACCCTGGAGAGACCCCCCGGGACGCGCTCGCCCGGCGTCTCGTCGAGACGGCCGACAAGGAGGTCTGGAACGGGGCGACCCTCGTCGGCCCGCATCGCGACGACCTCGTCTTCGAACTCGCGGGCCGGGACCTCGCGAGTTTCGCGTCTCGCGGCCAGCAGCGGACCGCGATCCTGTCCTTCAAGCTCGCCGAGCTCGACCTGCTCACGGAGCAGGACGGCCGTCCGCCACTCCTGCTGCTCGACGACGTGTTCTCGGAGCTCGACCCGGACCGACGTGCGCACCTCGTGCGGCGGATCGCCGAGCTGCCGCAGGCGTTCGTCACGACGACGACCCTCGACGACCTCGACCCGGCCCTGCGGGCGATCGGGACCTCGTGGGAGGTCCGGGCCGACGCCGACGGCGCTCGGCTGATGCCCCCTGCGGGTACGCCCAGCGAGGCGGTCCCGGGGTCGTGAGCCCGAGGAAGCGGCCGATGGTCCGCCTCGGCGACCTCATCCCCGACGCGGCCCGTGCGCTCGGCCTCGAAGAGGAGCTGCGCCTGTCGAAGGCCATGGCGACCTTCGAGTCCATCGTCGCCGAGCGGGTCCCGGCCGCCGCCGGCGCGTGCCGCGTGATCCGGATCGAGGGTTTCGCGGTGGACGTGGAGGCTGACGCCCCGATCGTCGGCCAGGAGCTGCGGCTGCGGTCGTCCGAGCTCCTGGCGGCCTTCGCCGCCTCACCCGGCGGTCTCGGGGTGCGGGAATTGCGCGTGCACGTCCGCCGAGGGGGTGCCCGCGTATAATCCGCGGAACCTGCCTGCCACTCGGGGCGAACGTCCCCGACCGAACCGGGATCGTCCGCCGCACGAAGCCCCCAGCCCGACCGGAGGGATGGGGGACCCGCCGACCACGAGAGGCCCGCATGGCCGTCAGACTCCAGATGAAACTCGGCGTCGTCGCCGAACACGACCGCCTCCCCGACTCGCCGGACACGCTCGTCGTGGTCGAGCCGAGCGTCGGCTCGGTCGCCCGTTCCAAGGGCCTGCTCTACCTGCTCGTCACCTCGCGGATCAGCTCGCGCCACGCGCTGGAAGCGACCCGCCTCGCCGCGGAGACGATCCGCAACGAGTACTACTACGACGAGTCGGCGGGCATCCGCGTCTGCCTCCAGAAGGCCATCGCGACCGCCAACAAGCGGCTCGCCCACCAGGCGGACCGCCTCGGCCTCAAGTCGACCGACGAGAACGGGCCGATCGGCGTGGCCGTTGCCGTCGTCCGCGGCAACGAGATGTACGTGGCGACGGTCGGGCCGGCCGAGGCCTACCTGATCCGCCAGGCGCGCCTGTCGACGCTTCCCGATCCGGACCGCGACCGCGGACTGCCGTCCGGCGAGCTCGAGCCCGAGGTCTGGCGCGGCGAGGTGTCCGTCGGCGACTCGCTGGTGCTCATCTCCCCGAACGTGATGGTCAAGCTCGGCCCGGACGAGCTCAAGGACGCGATGCTCACGCTCCATCCGCAGTCGGCGATGGAGCACCTCCACCATCGATTCGTCGCCGATGGCGGCGCCGGCAGCGACGGGGCCATCGCGTTCGAGGCCGGCGAGGTCTCCGCGACCGCCCGCGGTCGGGCGCCCGTGCCCGTCAAACCGCCCGAGCCGCTGGCCGGGGCACCCGACCGGTCGCCGATCCCGCTCGCGGACAACGTCCAGGCGGCCGGCGTGGCCGTGAGCGCCGCGGCTGGCAGCGCCAAGGTCAAGGCCGGCGGGGCCGCGGGCCGGGTCGTCGGGCGCCTCCAGGAGCTGCTGCCGCGACGGAAGCCCGCGTACCGACGGGTGACCCCGCTCTCGTCGCGGCGCGAGACCCAGCGGCGTGCCGCGCTCGCGATCCTGGCCCTGGTCCTCGTGGTCGGCGGGCTGGGACTCGCGGTCTACGCGTTCGGGGGGCAGAGCAAGCAGGGCGCCATCAGCTCGGTCACGGCCGGGCAGCAGGCGCTGGACACGGCCAAGGCGGACCTCGCGGCGGTCAAGGGTCCCGGCGTCGACCTCGTCGTCGACGACAAGAAGAAGGCCAAGGAGCTCCTGACCGACGCCTACCAGCAGATCCAGGCCGCGAAAGCGGCGAAGGTCAGCGCCGCGGTCACCGGCCCGCTGGAGAAGCAGGCGATCGACGGCCTGGACCGCCTCAGCGGCGTCGTCCCGGTCGCGAGCACGACGCTCTTCACGTTCGCGCCGGCCGACGGCGGGGGCCCCATCGACCTGTCGGGGATGGTCAAGGGCCCGGACGGCGCTCCGTACGTCATCGACGACTCGACCAAGACGGTGTACCGGATCGACCCCAAGTCCCGGAAGGCGACCGTCGTCGCGCGCACCGGGCAGAAGACGGCGGGCACGACGTTCGCCACGCCGCGGTTCCTCGCCGTGGGCGGCCTGGACCTGTTGATCCTGGACTCGAAGAACGTCCTGTGGCGCTGGCGTCCGTCGAACGCGACGGGCAAGGGCACGCTCACGAAGGTCAAGGTGATCGGCTCGGCGTCGTGGGGCGACGACGTGTCCGGGATCGGCACGTACCTCAAGGACGAGACTCGCGGCCTGTACAACCTGTACGTGATCGATCCGTCCGAGCAGCAGATCCGGGCCTACTCGCCGGCGTTCGACGGCAGCGGCTTCCCGCAGGCCTCGACCGGCTGGCTCGCGACCGCGCGGCCCGTCGACGGGATGACCTCGCTCTATATCGATGGCGACCTGTTCGTGACCGAGAACGGGACGCTCGAGCGGTTCGCTTCGGGCAAGAACGACGGATGGAAGGCCGACGCGCCGGACGACGCGCTCCTGCGCCCGAACCCGACCTTCTCGCTCGTGGCCGGCGGCACGGACCGGCGAACTGGCGTGGTCTACATCTACGACAAGGAGAACGCGCGGATCGTCGCCATCGACAAGGCCAACGGCGACTTCAAGGGCCAGTACCGGCTGGCCGGCGACCAGCCCGGCTGGGACGACCTGCGCGGGATGGCCGTCGTCCCGGGCATCGACACGGCGGCCGACACCCTGTTGTGGATCTCGAAGGACGGCGTCCACCAGGCCGTGCTCGAGGCCGTCGCCGACGGGTCGTCGCCGAGCGCGTCGCCGGTCCCGTCCGCCTCGGCATCGCCGTCAGCGTCCACGAAACCCACCAAGTCCCCGAAGCCGACGAAGAAGCCGTAGCGGCCACGACGCGGTGATCCCGCTGCGCGACGCCAACCCGACGCGCCGCACCCCGGTCGTCACGATCGGGATCCTGGTGGCGTGCAGCGTGGCGTGGGCCTGGGAGCTTGGGCTCCTGGCGAGCGGTGGCGATGACTCGCTGAACGCGTTCGTCACGACGTGGGGCGTCGTCCCGGCGGAGCTGCTCAAGGCCTGGGGCGCCGGCCAGGTCGTCTCGCAGGAGACCGCGACGCTCATCACGAGCCAGTTCCTGCACGGCGGCTGGCTGCATCTCCTGGGCAACATGCTCTACCTGTGGATCTTCGCCAACAACGTCGAGGACCGCATGGGCCGCCCGGGGTTCCTCCTGTTCTACCTGGCGGGCGGCGTCGCGGCCGCGCTCGCCCAGGTCGCGGTGGACCCGTCCTCGACGATCCCCACCATCGGGGCATCCGGCGCGATCGCGGCCACGCTCGGCGCCTATGCGGTCTTCTACCCGCGGGCGCGCATCACGTCGCTGGTCTTCCTCGGCTTCTTCTACCAGCTCATCGACGTCCCGGCGATCCTGGTGCTCGGCTTCTGGTTCGTGCTCCAGGTCATCGACGGGCTCACCTCACTCGGGATGGTCGAGAGCAACTCGGGCGGCGTGGCGATCTTCGCCCACATCGGCGGCTTCCTCGCGGGCGCGCTGGTCGCCCGCCTGCTCGTCGCCCGGGGGCTCGGGACTGGACGGCCGCCCGCCCCGGCCAGCGTGGGATAATCCGGCCATGGCGGGCGACGAGCTGGTCGAGATGGTCGTCGAGAGCGTGCGGGTCCACATGCTGTCGAGCCGGCACGTGGTGATCCTCAAGGAGACCGACCGGGACCGCTACCTCCCGATCTGGATCGGACCGTGGGAGGCCAGCGCGATCGCCATGAAGCTGCAGGGCCTGACGCCCGAGCGGCCCCTCACCCACGACCTGTTCGCGACCACGCTCCAGGAGCTCGGCGTCCGCGTGGAGCGCGTCGTCATCAGCGACCTGGCCGACGAGACCTTCCACGCCCGTCTCGTCCTCGAAGGATCGGGCAAGACCGTCGAGATCGACGCGCGGCCGTCCGACGCGCTCGCGCTCGCGGTGCGGACCGGCGTGCGGATCTTCGCGGCGGACTCGGTGCTCGACCAGGCGGGCCTCGGCGCCGACGGCGGCCTCGACGATGACGACGAGGGGACCGAAGGGGATGCGCTGCTCGAGTCGACCGGTGAGCGCATCGTGGACCCGCGCCTGGACGTCTTCCGCGACTTCGTGAACTCGCTCGAGGTCGACCCCGACGCCGAGGGGCGCCGCGGCAGCTGACTCGGCACGGCCGCTGACCCGGCGCGGTGTCAGCCGAGGATGGAGGCTCCGCGGCGGAGCGCGCGAGCTCGGTTCACCCACATGTGGAGCCGGAGCCGCCAGAAGTCGCGGACGGCCCGCAGGATCACCTGCGGCTTCGCCCCGGTCGGCGAGCCGGCCGTCCTCGGATAGTGCGGGACGCCCACTTCGGCGATCGTCCGGCCGGCGGCCTGGGACTTGATGAGGAGCTCGGCCGAGAAGAACGCGCCGTCGCTCTCGACGTGCAGACCCTCGAGGGCCGAGCGCCGGAACAGCTTGCAGGCGCCGTCGACGTCGGTCACGCGCAGGCCGAAGAAGACGCGGTTCGCGAGTCGGTAGGCCCGTGCGTAGGCGATGCGGATGGGCGGGTCGGCCCGCTTGATCCGGAAGCCCGCGACGATGTCGGGCGCGTCCGGCGCCGCGAGCCGCGCCGTCAGGCGGCCGATGTCCACGACCTTGAACTGGCGGTCGCCGTCGGTGAATGCGACGAGCTCGAACCGCGCCGCCGCGAACCCGGACCGCAGCGCGGCCCCGTAGCCGCGGTTGACCGGGTGGTGGACGACGCGCACGACGTCCGGGTGGCGGGCGGCGAGGGCGTCAGCCAGGGCCGGCGTCCCGTCCTTCGACCCGTCGTCGACCGCGATGATCTCGAACGTCTCGGCCAGCGACGGCAGCGTGGCCAGCGCCTCCTCCACGAGCCCTTCGAGGTTCGCCTCCTCGTTGTGGGCCGGGAAGAAGTACGACAGGCGCGGCACGCGCGGCGTCGAACCGGCACCGGCCGGGGTCTCCTCGGTCGCGGGCGTCGCCACGGTCGTCATGCGGCGGAGCGCTTCGCGATGACGTGGATCAGCAAGCCTTGGTCCTCCGGGGTCAGATACTCGATGTCGTACTTCTCGGCGAGGTCGGGGATCGCCGCGAGGGTCTCCCGCAGGAGATACACGGGGGCACGTCCCAGGTTGGCGTCGATGACGTCCTCGATCGACCCGAGGTTCTTGTCGAGTCGCGTGCGGTCGTCGACGATGACGATATCAGGCCGGACGCCCTCGACCCGCTGGGCGTACCACAGCGGTGTCGAGTAGCTCCACCAGCTGATCACCACGGCACCCGGCTGGAGCTGCGACAGGACACTGTCCAGCCAGACCGACGCGGTGCGGTCCCGGCTGCGGTCGACGGAAGCGAGCGTGGTGTCCGCCGCGGCGACCGACGGCAGGACGAGCAGGCACGCCGCGATGCCGGCCACCACGGCCGGGACGCGTGAGACCCGGGGCCGGGGATCGCCATCGTCGAACCGCCCGCCCGGGTCGCCGCGGCCCAGCATCTCGACGACCCCCTCGACGGCGACGGCGGCGAGGATCGCGAGCCAGGTCCAGGCCATGAGGATCGGCCCGAGGTAGTAGCGGTCGATATCGGCATTGATGTACGACGCGGCGAAGAAGCACGTGATGAGGACCGCCGTGCCGGTCAGGAGAGCGTAGGCGGGTCGGCGCGCGACGGTCGCCGCGAACCCGACCGGGATCAGTGGCGCCAGGATGCCGAACTGGGCGACCGTGACGTCGATGAGCGCATGCACCTTGCCTGGCAGGTCGCCGATCGGGTCCTGGAGGCTCCCCTGGAACTGCTGGGCGAACACGACGTACAGGAACCCGTCGAGGGTCTCGGGCCGTCCGTAGACCAGCGCCGCGCGGAATGGCCCGGCCCGGAGCGGGAGCTCGAGATACACGAGGAAGAGCGTCACGGCGAGGGCCCCCATGCACGTCAGGATGAAGCGTGGACGGCCGAGGATGGCCCGGTCCACGGCCAGGACGTACAGACCCACCGGAAGCGCGAGGAGCAGCGTCAGCGAGTGGTTGCCCATCGCGAGCCCGAACGCCACCGTCGCCGCCAGCAGGTAGCGATCGGCGGTCGGCTGCCCGGCGCGGACCCGGTCCTCCCAGGCGACGAGCAGGCGCAGGAGGACGGCCACCAGTGCGAGGTGCAGCGCGTGCGGGTCGGCGTGCGTGCCGATCGCCCAGACGATCGGCGTCAGCGCCAGCCCCACGCCCACGGCGACCCCGAGGGCGACGGATCGCGTCAGCGCGCGGACGAGGTCGACGGCGACCGCGGCGGCCACGCCGACGCAGATGGCCGAGAGGGCGTTCATGCGGAACGCCGGGTCGCCGAGAGGCTGGAGCACCACCGAGGCGAGCCAGCCGAGCAACACGTACGTGGGGAAGCCCGTCGGGTGGGCGGTGCCCATCAGCGGTCCGACGGCCTGGAACTCGGCCGTGTCCCAGAACCCGACACCCGGCATGAGCGCGAGCCACGACGCGGCGAACGCCAAGACGCCGACCGCGACGGCCGGCGCCAGGTGCGAGGGGTCCGTTCGGCGACCCTGTGCTACGCTCAGATCCACCTTCCACGCTCGTGCAGGAGCCGTTCCCGGTGACTGGCCCCGCCTCCGATGGCACCGAGCGAGGCACAGGCGCGCCGTCGCGGTTCACCGGGACGCAGGGAGCCGTCGGCGCGATCCTGATCGTCCTCGCGCTCGGACTCGCCCTCCGCCTCATCATCGCATACCTGCTCCCCGGGTCCGGATTCAAGGTCGACCTCGGGGCGTTCCGGTTCTGGGCGAGCGAGCTCGCGACCCACGGCCCGTGGGGCTTCTACGACCGCGACTTCCTCCACGACTACATGCCCGGGTACATGTACGTCCTGTGGCTGGTCGGGATCGTCGGCCAGGTCACCGGCGGTGTCGGCGACCTCATCAAGATCCCGCCGATCCTGGCCGACCTCGTCGTCGGCTACCTCGTCTACTCGATGGTGCTCGAGCTCGGCGGACGCAGGGCCGTCGCCCTCGGCGGCGCCCTGCTCGCGGTCCTCAACCCGATCAGCTGGTTCGACAGCGTCGCCTGGGGCCAGGTCGACTCCTTCGGGGTCGTGTTCCTGCTCCTCGGCCTGCGCGAGCTCTGGCGCGACCGGCCGGAACGCGCGGCGATCTACACGGTCATCGCCGCCATGATCAAGCCCCAGCTCGGGATCCTCGTGCCACTCGTCGCCGTGGTCGTGATCCGGCGGGCCCTGTGGCCGGCCGGCGGTGACGGCGACCCGGAGCGCACCGGGCACCCGCGCCGGATCGTCACGACGGCCATCGCCGGCGTGGCGACCGCCGTCGTGATGTCGATCCCGTTCGGGCTGACGCCGGCCGGCTTCGTCCGCCAGCTGCTCTCGACCGGCGGCACGTACCCGTTCACCACGGTGAACGCGTACAACCCGTGGGCGCTCCTCCCCTCCGACATCGGCAACAGCCCCGCCGCCACGGGCGGCTGGATCTGCGACGCGGCGTCGACCTTCGTCCACGACGACTGCGGCTGGGGGACCGCGTTCATCGGGCCGTTCCCCGCGATCGTCGTCGGGACGGCGCTGCTGATCGGCGTCTTTGCGCTCGTCCTCGCCGTGGCTGCCCGGCGACCGGACCGACTCACGCTCCTGGTGGCCCTCGCCATCCTCGCGCTCGCCTTCTTCATCGTGCCCACGCGCGTCCACGAGCGGTACGGGTACCCGTTCTTCGCGCTCGCGGTGATCCTCGCCGCGGTCTCCCTGCGCTGGCTGACCGCGTACCTCGTGCTGACCGTCGCCACGTTCGCGAACATGTACGTCGTCCTCACGACGATCTACTCGGACAACCCGTCGGTGGAGGACTGGCTGGGGATCGGGCCGGCGATCCGGTCGCCGGCGGGCGTCACCGTGATCGTGCTCCTGCACCTCGCCGGGTTCATCTGGGTGGTGCTCCAGCTGCGGTCGTCGGCACGGGCACGGCTCGCCGGCCGAACTCGCGGCCGCGGCCGAACCCGAGGACCACGCGACGGACGCCGAGACGGATCGGTCGGACGTGCCGGCGGCGGCCATCGGCCCGGGCATCGCGGCCATCCCGGCCACCCGGGCCGTCACGTCCTCGTCGGTGGTCACGCCACCGCCGCGACCCGACGTCGAGATGCCGCGCTGGTCGGGCCGGCCGTCCGTCGCCGAGGTGGGGGTCGTGGCCTGGCTCCGTGATCGCTGGGGGACGCCACCGATCCGCCCGGATCGCAGTGCCACCCTCGTGTCCGAGGGCGGTGGACGCCTCGACCGCCTCGACCTGTGGTTCCTCGTGATCCTCGTCCTCGCGTCGATGAGCCTGCGGATGTTCCGGCTCGCCGAGCCGTACCAGATGCATTTCGACGAGGTCTATCACGCCCGTACCGCCACGGAGTTCCTCCAGGACTGGCGGTACGGCGAGTCCCACGACATCTACGAGTGGACGCATCCGCATCTCGCGAAGTACGCGATGGCCGCCGGGCTCGTGCTCTGGGGCGAGGACGACGTCGCCGCGACCAGCGAGCTGGGCGTCCCCGTGAAGGCCGCCGTGGTCGAGCCGCGACGGGACGACCCGACGGCGCCAGGCGGCCGGGCCGGCGAGCGCCTGCACGTCGCGACCGGCACCGAGATCCGGACGTACGACCTCCGCACGCGGGCGCTCATCGCGACGATCCCGGCGCCCGGCGTCTCGGCCCTCGCCCTCGATCCCGCGGGGACCGAGATGATCGTCGGGTTCGACGACGGCCGTGTCGCGACCCTTGACCTCGGCTCGATCGATGCCGACGCGGCGGCGGCCGGCGTGGCGCCCCTCGACCTCGGCAAGGTCGGCGGTGCGGTCACGCAGCTGTTCGTCCCCGACGACGGGTCGACGATCATCGTCGGGCAGCACGACCGGCTCGACGTCATCGACGATTCGACCGGCGACCCCCTCGGCGGCCTCGACGTCCCCGGGCTCGCGGACATCGGCGATGGCGGGAGCGGCGACGCCCTCCAGGCGACCCTCGCGGACGTCCCGGACCCATCCGCCGCCGCGTCCGAGCTCGCGAGCCTGCTCGACGGCGAGGCGGCGACCTATGAAGCCCTCCTGCGCGGGACCGGCGAGACGGCCCTGCTCGGCAGCCCAGGGAGCGGCGACACCCGCAAGGCCGTGGACACGGCGATCGCCGACGGCAAGCTGCCCGGCATCGAGGTGACGCAAGTCTCCCGCGTGGCGGTCGCGACCGCCGACGGCGTCGAGTTCATCGACCCGGCCACGGCCCAGGTCTCCTCGACCATCCCGCTCGTGGGTGGCGCCCACGGCCTGGGACGCGTCTCCGGCATCGAGGACGACCAGCTCTACGTGACGTCCGGCACGCCGGACGCGCCGACGTACGACGTGGTCGCGATCTCGGGGGATGCCGCGGCCAGCGGTCCGGCCAAGTCGGGGGGAAGCCACCCGCTGCCCGGACTCGGGAGCAAGGTCGTGTACGACAAGGCCAGCCAGATGGTCCACATCCTCGGGCTCGCGCCGGACGCGACGACGACCGGCGCGGGCGCGGCGGACGGGCCGTGGACCGTCTATGTGGTGGAGCCGCATGCGAAGGCGGTCTTCGCGGACGCCCGGCTCGGCGACGGGTTCGTGCCGGCGGCGTGGGCCGCGGACATCAACGACCAGTACCCGTCGGCTGACCGGCAGGACCTCCTCGTGTTCGACGGCAGCGGTTCGATGGCCTCGATCGAGCTCGGGTCGCACGCGTTCGCGTGGCGTCTGCCGGGCGTCATCGCGGGCACGCTGACCCTCGTCTGCCTGTACCTGCTCGCGCGCATCCTGTTCCGCCGCCGATTGATCGCCGGCCTCGTCGGGCTCTTCGTCCTCGTCGACGGGATGTTCTTCGTCCAGGCGCGGATCGGGATGAACGACGTCTATGTCGGGCTGTTCATCATCGCCGCGTACACGCTGTTCGCCGCGGTCTGGACCGGGTGGTGGCGCGGCCGTGCGGCGTTCTGGATCTCGATGCCGATCATCGGCCTGTTACTCGGGCTCGCGCTGGCGAGCAAGTGGGTGGCGCTGTACGCGATCTTCGCGCTCGGCCTGCTCATCCTCCTTCGGAGCGCGCTCGGCCGGGTGATCTCGATCCTCGGGCTCATCGCGATCACGAGCGTGCTCGGGTACATGGCGATCAGCGTGCCGGAAGGGCAGGGCTTCGGGAACATGACGTTCCTGCTCATCATGGTCGCGCTCACGCTGCTGGCGGTGGTCGTGGCCGTGTGGCACCCGATCGCCTGGACCGACGACGAGATGCGGTTCGCCGTCATGGCCCCCACCGCGCTCGGAGCGCTCGTGTTCTTCGGGGCGCTCGCGACCGGCCGCCTCGACTCGCAGATCGTCATCCGCTCGATCGCGGTGACGCCGTTGGTGGTCGCCATCCTGCTCGCCCTCGGGTCGTTGCTGGTGTGGCTCGCCTTCGCGATCGGGGGGCGGATCGGGTTCGGGCCGCTCGCCGCGGCGCCCGGGCCGGACGACCCGGCGCGGTTCCTCGAGCCGCCGGCGCCCGCGCCGGAGGGCTGGCTGCGCCCCGGCTACCTGCTCGGCTTGCCGGTGGTCTGGGCCGTCATCTGCCTGCTGGCCCTGCCGGTCGCCGTCTACGTGGTCTCGTACATCCCCTGGGCGCTCATCGAGAACCACCGACTCTTCGGCGACATCGCGTTCCTCGGCATCCACATCCCGGCCTGGCCGGCCGGCCATACCGGGCAGACGCTCGTCGAGCTGACCCAGCAGATGTACGGCTACCACAACGGCCTGACGGCCCCGCACCCGGCCTCGTCGCCGTGGTGGGCGTGGCCGCTCGACCTCAAGCCGGTGTGGTTCTACCAGGAAGGCCTCGCGGGCGGGACGGCGGCCGCGATCTACGACGCGGGCAACCTCGTCATCTGGTGGCTCGGCGTCGCGGGGATGGTCTTCGTCAGCGTCATGGCCTTCCGCCGGCGCAGCCCGGCCCTCGCGCTGATCGCGATCGGGTTCGCCGCGCAGTGGATCCCCTGGGCCCGCATCGATCGGGCGGCGTTCCAGTACCACTACTACACCGCCCTGCCGTTCGTGGCGCTCGCCCTGGCGTACTTCATCGCGGAGATCTGGCACGGGGCGTCACGATTCACATGGCAGTTCGCCCGGGTCGCCGGCGCCGTGGCCCTGGTGCTGCCGGCGGCGCTCTGGCTGTTCTCGCGGCCGCTCTGCGCGATCGTCGGCGTCGAATCGGTGAACCCCGGGTCGGCGGCCTGCCCCGCGGTCATCCCCGAGTTCGTCCTGACGACGCGGACCGCGGCGCTGGCCGTGGTCGCCGGCATCGGGCTGTTCTTCGTGCTGCGCACGGTGCTGGCGATCTCCGACGCGGACCGCGACGGCGCCAGCAGCGAGCGCGGCTGGTACCGGTCGCTCGCGATCACCGGCCTCGTCGTCGGCGGGGCACTGGTGATCGCGTCGCTCATGCCCGACACGCCGATCCTCACGCTCACCCGGATCCCGGTCGAGCCGATCGTCCTCCTGGCGGCGCTGCCGCTCGCCTACCTCGCGCTCGGGGTCTTCGCCGCACGCGACCCGCGACGGTTCGTCGTCGGGTACGTCGCCGCGGCCGTGGCGTGGGGCGTCGTGCTCTACCCGAACATCGCGGCGCTGCCGCTGCCGGCGGTGATCGTGAACGCGTACCAGGGGGTCATCCCGACCTACCTGTACGCCTTCCAGTTCCCGGTCAGCACGACCGATCGCACGGTCGCGACACCGATCCTGACACCGGAGTTCGCCCTGCTGACGGTGGCGCTGACCGTGACCTGTCTCGTGATCGCCTACTGCGCCTGGTTCTGGAGGTTGTCGCTGGCGGGCTCGTCCGACGTCGACGACGCCGAAGCCTTCGCCCGCAGCAGCGGCGCCTGAGGGATCTCGGCGCGGAACCCGTCGGGGAGCTGGCCGGCCGCCGCGAGCCGGCGGATCACGAAGCCGTAGTACTCCTCGACCTTCGCGGTCACGCGCGGCCAGCTGAAGTCCTCGGCGCGACGGCGACCGGCCTCGCGCATCGACGCCTGGAGATCCGGCTCGTCGAGGAGGCGCGCGATCGCCACGGCGAGGTCCTTCGGCTCGCGCGGCGGGACCAGGAGCCCCTCGCGATCCCGCCGGACGACCCCCTTGTAGCCGTGGATGTCCGAGCAGACGATGGGCGCGCCGGCGGCCATGGCCTCGAGGAGGACGATCCCGAACGACTCGCCGCCGGTCGCCGGGGAGACGAAGACCGTCGCCGTGCGGTAGAGCTGGGCCTTCTCGGTATCGCTGACGCGGCCGAGGAACTCGACGCCCTGGAGTCCGCGCGTGGCCACGTAGCGGCGCGCCTCGCGCTCCTGTGGGCCACCGCCGACGATCAGGAGCCGCGTGCCGTACCCGGTCTTGCGCAGGATGCGCTGGGCCTTGAGCAGGTCGAGGAGCCCCTTGCGCGGCTCGTGGCGCCCTACGAACAGCAGGTTCGGCGTGCCGTCCTGCCATCGGGCGATCGGCACGGCGTTGGCAAATCGCGCGATGTCGACCCCATTGGGGATCACCTTGTAGTCGCCCGGGAAGAACCGGTCGATGAAGTGGCGCGCCGCGGCGCTGACCGCGATCCGGCCGTGGAGCCGTCCCGCGTAGCCGCGCATGACGCGGCTGCCCAGCTCGTACGAGGGCGAGAAGCCGGCGTACGCGTGGAACGTCGCCACGTTGACGCTCGTGGATTCGCGGAGCAGGAACAGCGACAGGAACGGCACGAACGGTTCGTGGAAGTGGAGGAGGTCGAAGCGCTCGCGCTCCAGCATCGCCTTCACCTGCCCGATGTAGCGCGGCGAGAACGTCAGGGTCCCGACCGACCCGTTCGTCGGCATCGAGAACCCGACGCCGATGCGCAGGATGTCGCCTTCCGACGAGCGCTGCGGCCCGTGGCTCGCGGTGATGATCCGCACGTCGTGCCCGGCCAGGCGCAGGTTCTCGTACAGGAATCGCACGTGCTGCGCGACGCCGCCCGCCTCCGGGTAGATGTACGGGCAGACGAGGCCGATCTTCATCGGCCGTCGGCCTCGTATCGCGGGGGCCGCTGGCGCCCGCCCGGATACCCGTGGTCCCGCCCGGTGCCGTCGCGGCGCAGCCGGCCGCCGACCTCGTCCTTCGCGTCACGGCCGCGCTTGCGCAGCTGCTGCCCGAAGACGCCGAGCTGCCCTGTCGCCCCGTGGAACGAGCCGTGGTGCTTCGTCTCCCGCGCGAGGATGGCCGCGCGCAGGTCCGCCGCCGTGTGCCCGGGAAACGACGTCCAGCCGGTCCCGACGGCCTCGAGCGCGTGCGCGTCGCTGTCGCCGAGGTGCGCGAGCCCGTGCGCCGTCGCGAAGCGGACGACGCGCTGGTGCCACGGCCGCCCGAGGGCCGTCGGGTTGAAGGTCTCGAGGCCGTCCGGGTGGACTCGCTCGTCCGGGTCGTCCAGGAGACCCCGGAGGACGCGCCCCTGGGCGCAGAGCGGATACGGCACGAGCGGGTGTGCAGGGACCGCCAGGCCGCCCGCATCGTGGACGGCGGCGATCGAGTCCCGGAGCGAGCGGTACGGACGGATCCGCTCCTCGACGAAGAGCGCCAGGAGGTGCCCGCCGCGCGTGGTGACCTCCTCGCCGACGACGACCTCGATCGGGAGTCCGCGATCGCGCGCCATGGCGCGCCCCGCGACCGCCGCGTCGATCCGCTCGTGGTCGGTGATCGCGATGACGTCGAGCGTGCGGGCGGCCGCGACGTGCTCGAGGATCGCCTCGACGCTCGCGGTGCCATCGGACGCGACGGTGTGGATGTGGAGGTCCGCCCGGCCGGGCCGATCGGGCCGATCGGGTCGATCGCGACCGGTCATGCCGCGGCCTCCTCGAGGTCGGGCCAGATCGGGAAGAAGACCGCCCACCATTGCTCCGGAGCGGTCTCGACGATCCGCTCGAAGGCGTGGGCAAGGTCGGTCATGGTGGCCGTGACGCGATCGCGGCGCGTCCCGTCGAGCGGGACCGTGATCCGCTCGAGCCGACCGCTGTACCGTCCGACCCCCATGCGGCGCACGCCGACGACGTAGGGCCTCGCCCCGCTCTCGACGGCCAGCATGGCCGGGCCGAGCGGCAGCTTGGCCGGCGCCCCGAACAGCGGCATCAGCACGCCGCCACCGGTCAGGTCGCGGTCCCCGACCAGCCCGACGGCGGTCCCGTCGCGGAGCGCGGTCAGGAGCTCGCGACGCGCCTCGCGGAGCCCGACGATGCGGACACCGGCGGCACCGCGCGTCCGGACGAAGAACGCCTGGAGGGCCGGGTCGTCGATCGTCTCCATCGGCGCGACCGCGCCGCCCGACGCGTTCGGCGAGGAACAGCGAGGGGATCTCCAGCGACCCGAAGTGGAGCCCGACGAAGATCACGGGCGGCCCGGCGCCGAACGCCTCGTCCACGACCTCGGGCGTCTCGACGGCCATGAGGCGGTCCACCTCGCCCGGGCGGATGGACGGGGTCCTGGCCACCTCGAGGTAGTAGCGGGCGTTGTGCCGGAACGCGGACCGGACGAGCCGCTCCAGCGCGCGTGGGTCGGCGGCCGCGGCCTTGACGCGTGCTCCGCCGCGCCCATCCGCCGCCAGGGCCGTGACGACGCGGCGCAGGTTGCGGCGCGCCTGGGACGCGCGGTCGGGCGCGGCGCGATACCAGAGGTCGCCGGCCAGGTCCGCCAGCCGGACCAGCGGACCCTCCGGGAGCCGGCACGCGACCCAGGAGGCGCCGATGAGCAACCGGCCCCGCGCACGCCGGAGCAGCCGGTTCACCGGCCCGCCTCGGACGCCGGTGCGCTCCCGACGGCCGTGGCGTCCGCGGGGGGCGCGAAGCCGCGGCCCGGGCCGGGATCGGGCTGACCGGCCTGCATGACGAGAGCGCGCCGTTCAAGGTCCGCGGCCTCGGCGGCCGTGGCCGGCCAGATCGGCTTGAAGCTGTACCACTGATGCGGTGCGGCGGCCACGGTCTCGGCCAGCCAGTCGGCGAGGGCCTGGGTGACCCGCCAGAGCTCGGCCGGGTCCTCCGAGACGATGTCGATCGGCCCGCGCCACGTGACCAGCATCGTGTCGTCGGGCTGCCGGCGGATCGAGATCGGGAGGATGCGCGAGCCGGTCTTGGCGGCGAGCGTCGCGGGACCGGCGGGCAGGGCCGTCCATGCGCCGAAGAGCCGGACCGGGATCCCGTCGCTGCGGTAGCCCCAGTCCACGAGAAGCCCGAGGAGCTCCTTGCGCCGGAGCACGCCGAAGATCCCGCGGAGGTTGCGCCAGCCGATGAGCTTGACCCCCCAGCCCTCGCGCTGGCGTCGGAGCAGGTCGAACAGCTCCGGGAAGGACGAGTCGTCCGCCACGACGCTGAGCGGCAGGCCGTGCCGGGCGATCCCGGCCGCGACCGCCTCGTTGCTGCCCATGTGCCCGACGACCAGGATCATCCCGCCGCCGCGCGGCGCCTCGTGCCAGAGGCGTCGGACCTCCCCGATATCGAGCGTCGGCGTCAGGCCGGCCACCTCGTCGAGCGGACGCGACGGCAGCCGCATGAGCTCCACGAGGTAGCGGCCGTACTCGAGATAGGCGCGAAGCGCCATCCGACGGACGCGCGGGTCGTCGGGCGACAGGCCGAGGACGTGGCCGAAGTTGCGGTTCGACCAGCGCCGTTTCGTCGGCCAGACGAGGTACGAGAGTTGCGACAGCCGGCCGACGATCCCGCGAGCGAGGCCCTGCGGCAGGACCCCGAACACCCACGCCGTCACCCGGTAGGCGAGGACCGCCAGGCGCTCGACGACGCGGGGACTGCTGCCCCCGCGTCGATGCGGGGCCTCGAGGCGGCGTTCGCCCGGGGCGACCCCGTCGGTCCGCTGACGGCCGTCGGTCACTTCGCCGCGGCGGTCGCGACCTGCGCCTTGTTGCCGGCGAGCTTGCGCAGCTTGCGCTTGACGGGCGCCTCGGTGCCCACGAGCGTCTCGTTGTCCTCGCCGCGGATGAACGCCTCCACCCGGTTGAAGGCGATGTCGTCGTGGATCTGCTGGGGCGGGCTCTTCATGAAGTAGCTCGAGGGGGCGACGAGCGTGCCCTTGAGCCCGCGGTCGAGGCCGAGCTTCATGCAGCGGATGGCGTCGGTGATGACGCCGGCGCTGTTCGGGCTGTCCCAGACCTCGAGCTTGAGCTCCGCGTTGAGCGGCACGTCGCCGTAGGTCGTGCCCTCCATCCGGATGTAGCACCACTTGCGGTCGAGCAGCCACGGCACGTGGTCGCTGGGGCCGACGTGGATGTCGTCCTCGTCGAGCTCGTAGTCGAGCATCGAGGTGACGGCGTTGGTCTTGGAGATCTTCTTGGACTCGAGGCGCTCGCGCTCGAGCATGTTGAGGAAGTCCGTGTTGCCGCCGAAGTTCAGCTGGTAGGTGCGGTCGAGGCGGACGCCGCGGTCCATGAACAGGCGGGTGAGGACGCGGTGGGTGATCGTGGCGCCGACCTGGCTCTTGATGTCGTCGCCGATGACCGGGAGGCCGGCCTCCGCGAAGCGGCGCTGCCAGTAGGGCTCACGGCCGATGAAGACCGGGATCGCGTTGACGAACCCGACGCCGGCCTTGAGGGCCTGCTCGGCGTACCACTTCGTCGCCTCCTCGCTGCCGACCGGCAGGTAGGAGACCATGACGTCGACCTCGCGCTCCTTGAGGATGCCGACGATGTCGGCGGTCTCGCCCGGCGCCTTCTCGATGATCTGGCTGAGGTACTTGCCCAGGCCGTCGTGGACCATGCCGCGCTCGACGGTCACGCCGATCTTGGAGACCTGCTGGAAGACGTACGTGTTGTTCGGCTTCGTGTAGATCGCCTCGGACAGGTCCTTGCCGACCTTGTTCTTGTCGATGTCGAACGCCGCGACGAAATCGATGTCGCGGATGTGGTAGCCGCCCAGGTTGACGTGCATCAGCCCGGGGACGAAGTCGTCGTCGTTCGCGTTCTCGTAGTAGTAGCGGCCCTGGACGAGGCTGCTCGCGCAGTTGCCGACGCCGACGATCGCGACGCGGATCTTGCCGTCGCCGCGGCGCCCGGCGCCTGCCCACGTGTTGCCCGGCGTCGCGCCGTTCTTCCCGTTGCCGTTGCTTCCGTTCTTGGCCACTGTGCTCTCTCCGTTGCGCTTACTTGGTCTGGGTGGTCGAGGTGGACTGCTGCTGATCTTGGCGGCGGACGAACAGGATCCGCTGGATGACGGTGATGACGGCCCCAACGAGGATGACGCCGAGCGCGAACTCGATGGCCGCGATGCCGATGCTCGTCCCGGTCAGGACGATCCCGAGCGAGATGATGACGAGGCGGACCTCACGGGGCATGACCCCGATCGCCGCCAGTCCCATCCCCGAGGAGTAGCCGAGGGCGTCGGACTTCGCCCGGGCGTAGCTGACCATGATCGATGCGCCCATGGCGGCCGCGGCCACGAGGACGGGCAGGTCCGCCGCGCCGGCGGCCTGCATCCCGGCGATGACGCCGAGGAAGACGACGATCTCGCCCGCCTTGTCGAAGAACGAGTCCATGAAGGCGCCGAGCTTGCTGGCCTGGCCGGTCGCGCGCGCCAGCGTGCCGTCGAACATGTCGAAGACGCCGCCGACGAAGACGACGATGCCGCCGACGACCCAGGCCTGCAGCCCGACCAGGATGGACCCGACGACGGTGATCGCGAACCCGATGAGGGTCAGCCCGTTCGGGGTGAGCCCGATGCGGCCCATCCCGAGCGCGATCGGCTCGAAGATCCGCTTGACGCGGTCGCGGGAGTCGTTGGAGATCGTCATCGCGCCGGGCTAGCTCGCGAAACCGAGGATCGCGCGCTCGCGCTCCGCGACTTCGCCGAACGCCTCGGAGCGGAGGCGGCAGACCGTCTCGCGGCCGACCCGGCGGCTCTCGATGAGCCCGGCGGCGCGCAGGCGCTTGAGGTGGTGGCTGACGAGCGGCTGCGAGAGGCCGACGTGGGCGATGAGGTCGTTGACGGACGCCTCGCCCTCGGCGAGCCGCCGCACGATGCGCAGCCGGTTCACGTCGGCCAGCGCCTTGTGGAAGGCGCGCAGGTCCCGCAGGTCGTCGGGCTGGATGACGATCGACGCGATGGTCGAGCGGATCCGGGCGGGCGTGGGCACGGGCGGGGCGATCTCCTGGGCCGTCTGGGGACGGTGGCCGTCGTATCAACGACGGTTGATATCAACGGATGTTGATGCTACGACCCCGACGATGTCAAGCCCGCGCCGTACACTCCCGCGCATGGATCGCCGGTCGAGGTCGGTGCTGCTCGCCGTCTTCGGGACCGGCGTGTTCCTCGCCGGGCTGGAGCTCATGATCACCGCCGTCGCGCTGCCGTCGATCCTCGACGACCTCGCGGACCCGAGTCGCGGCTCGGCCTGGGTCGAGCTGCGCAAGGCCAGCTGGATCATCAACGGCTACCTGCTGGTCTACATCCTCACGATGCCGCTCGCGGGGCGGTTCACCGATCTGTGGGGCGCCCGCCGACCGTTCCTCGCGGCCCTCGCGATCTTCACGATCGGCTCCGCGCTCGCCGGGCTCGCCCAGACGATGGACCAGCTCATCGCGGCTCGGCTGGTGCAGGCGGTCGGGGGCGGCGTGCTGGTCCCCGTCGGGACGGCCGCGGCCGCCCACCTGTACCCGGGCGCGGCGCGGCCCCGTGCGCTCGGCATCATCGCCGCGCTGACGTTCCTGGGGATGGCCGCTGGCCCGTTCCTCGGCGCGGCGATCCTGGCCTCGTTCCACCCGGCCGACGCGCTGGCCGGCGCCGGGCTCGGGTCGCCATGGACGTCGTTCTTCGCCCCGGCGTGGCGCTGGATCTTCTTCATCAACGTGCCGATCGGCCTCCTCGCCCTGCTCTTCGGGTGGGCGGCGTCGAGCGGCTGGGATACCCCGCGGCGACCGGGTCGCGCGGACCTGCTCGGGGCGGCCTGGTTCGGCCTGGCGCTCGTGAGCGGGCTCGTCGGTCTCACCCTGATCGGAACGACCGAGATCGCCGGCGGCCTCGCGGACCCGGCCGTCGTCACCGCGGTCCTCCTGGTCGCCGGCATCGCATTCACGCTCCTGGCGATCCGGCACGGACTGCGCCGCGAGGACCCGTTCCTCGATCCGCGGCTCTTCACGATCCGTCCGTTCGCGGCGGCGTCGCTCGTGTCGCTGCTGACCGGGTACGCGTTCGCGACGGCGATCATCGGCGGGGCGGTGTTCGTCGACCGCGTGCTGTACGGCGGCCCGGACGACCAGCGGCTCGCCCTGGGCGCCCTCGCCGGGGCGACCGCGGTCGGGGCCCTGGTGTCGGGCTTCGCGCTCCGGATCATGTCGCCCGCGGGTGGCGACGCTCCTGGGCCTCGCGCTCAGCATCGCCGGACTGGTCGCGATGGCCGCGTGGACGTCGGAGACGGACATCGGGATCGTGGCGCTCTCGCTCGCGACGTTCGGGCTCGGGTTCGGCCTCACCGTCACCCCTCGTTCGACCGCGGCCGTGGAGGCCGCGGGCCGCCGGTCGTTCGGGGCGGCGGCGTCGGTGGTGACCGTCGCGCGGATGATCGGCATGGCGATCGGCCTGGCCATCCTGACGGCGTACGGCTCCACGACCATCGACCGGCTCGCGACGCAGGTCTACGCCACCCCGGATGCGTACCTCCAGTTCATCCCCGCGACGCTCCAGGACCGGCCGCTCCGTGATCCGCTCGTGGTCGACGCCCTCGAGGAGTGGGCGTCGCGCGAGGCGGCGCGGATCATGGTCGGCCTCTTCGTCGTGGCCGCGGCGGTCACCGCGCTCGCCATCCCGCCGTCGCTCGTCCTCGGCAGTCGCCCGCGTATGCTGGGCACCGAACGCGCCGCAGCCGATGCGGCCGTCGCGGGAGGGCTCGAACCCGATGGCCGCGAACCCGCAGAAGCCGGCGGCCCCAGCGCCGCCCTCTGACGCCGAGGGCGGCGCCGCGCACGAGCGCGCGCTCCTGCTCGGCCGTGCCGGCGAGCCGGTCAGCTTCAGCCGGCGGAACGCGGTCTCGAACGAGGGGCCAGGGCTCATCCGCGTCGCCGCGGTCCTCGGCGACGCGGTCCACGAACTGACCGGCGCCGAGGCGCTCGACCGTCTCCCGGGGTTCCTCCAGACGACCGGGGCGAGCGTCTGGGTCGACCTCGCCGGCCCGTCGCGCGAGCAGGTGGAGGCGCTCGGGGCCACGCTCGGGCTGCACCCGCTCATCGTCGAGGACGTCCTCGAGGGGAACCAGCGCGCGAAGATCGAGACGACCGACGACGTGGTCCACATCGTGCTGTTCCACCTCGACTACCAGGCGGCGCTCGTGGCGTCGGAGACGGACATCGTGCTCGGACCCGGGTTCCTGCTGACGACGCACGACGCGAGCTGGGACCCGCGAGCCTCGAACCACCTGCGCGGCGGCGTCGAGACCATCCTCAAGCACGGCCCGGACCACATGCTGTGGGCGCTCGCCGACGACATCGTCGACGGCTACTTCCCCTTCGCGGACCAACTGGGCTACGCGATCGACGAGGTCCAGGACGAGGTCGTCCAGAAGGCCGACAAGGCGGCGCTGGAGCGCCTGTTCTTCCTCAAGCGACAGCTCATCGACGTGCGGCGCGCGGTGAGCCCCGTCCGCGAGGTCTTCAACCAGATCACGAACCGGGACATGCCGCTCGTCGACGAGGACGAGCTCCTGTACTTCCGCGACATCTACGACCACGTCATCCGGTTGACCGACGAGCTCGACAACTACCGCGAGCTGGCGTCCTCGACGCTCGACGTGTACCTCACCACGATCAACAACAACCTCTCGATCATCATGAAGCGGCTGACCGGGGTGACGGTCATCCTCGCGGGGATCGGTGCGGTCGCCGGGATCTTCGGCATGAGCGAGGCCGGACTCGCCCTCGGCGGCGGGGAGGCCGGCGGGTTCTGGGCGGTCACCGCGTTCGTCGTCGGGATCGCGGCGCTCGCCGCGATCGTCCTGCGCAAGATCGACTGGATCTAGCCGCAGACGACCGGGTGCGGTTTCGGGTGCGCCGACCCGTGGTCGGACGTCTCCTGGGAGAGCGGCTTGGCGAGGACCTGCAGCTTTCCGACGGTCCCGTGCGGGCCTTCCGATGTCTGGAGCCAGAGCTCGTCCTCGGTCGCGGCGAGCGCGTCGTCGAGGGTGCGCTGGTGGCGGCGGACCTCGGTGATCTCGTAGAGGAAGCGCTGGTCGTCGTTGGTCCAGACCTCGACCACCATGCCGAGCAGGCTCTTGCCGTTCTTGATCTTCGACCGTTCCAGGAGTGGCAGGAACATGCCGTCACGGGCATGGGCGTACAGGTACGTCGCCCGGCCCTCGCCCGGCTGTCCGAGGGCGCCGATCCACATCGCGACGTCGCACAGCGGGTAGTCCGTCGGCGCGCCCGGCTTGACGACCGGGAGGTCGATGTCGAGCGCGGCGATCCGGACGCGCGTCGCGACCCGATCCGGCGGAGGACTCGGACTGGCGGTCGGTCCGGACGACCCGAGCGGCGGCAGCGTCATGAGCGGGATCGGCGTCTCGGGCGCGTCGGTCACCGTGGGGTCGGCCGTCGACAGGCCGCCGGCGTCGGCCGTGACCGGCGTCCCGTACGACAGCAGGCCGCCTGCCAGGAGGGTGACGCCGAGGGCCGTGAGGATGGCGGGCAGGAGACGCGATCGGACGCCGGACATCGGAGCGGCATCGTAGCAGCGGCTCCACCGAGGCGCCCCGAGCCGCTCGTACTGGTGTCCGGGCTGGTACCCTCGGGCCCATGTGGGCACGTCTGTCGATCGTCGCCGGCCTCGTGGCCGGGGTGGCCGTCGCGGGACTCGTGCTCGGCGCGATCCTGCTCCTCAGCCCGACACCCACGCCCCCGCCGGTCGTGACGCCCCCGCCGGTCGCCGTGGCGACATCGTCGATCGCCCCGAGTCCGACGGCTGCCCCGTCGGCCACCCCGGCCGTGACGCCGTCGCCCGCCTCGCCGTCGGCGACCGCCGAGGCTCCCGATGCCTCGCCCAGCCCCTCGCTCGCCACCCTGCTCCACATCGGCGAGCCCGCGCCGTCGCTCGTCCTGCCCAAGGTCGGCGGCGGCACGATCGACCTCGCGGCCCTCAAGGGCAAGCCGGTCTGGCTCGACTTCATGAGCACGGCCTCCCCGGCCGCCCAGGAGGAGTTCCCGCTCATGGCCGGGTTCGCCACCCGCTACGCGGACGCCGGGCTCGCCGTCGTCGCGGTCGACGTCGGAGAGGACGAGGCCACGGCCGCGGCCTTCGCCCAGGCGCTCGGGACGACGTTCCCCATCGGTCTCGACGCGGACGGGGCGGCCTCGACCGCGTGGAGCGCCCACGACCTGCCGGTCCATTACTGGATCGATGCCGACGGCATCGTCCGCGACGGCGCCACGGGCGGGATCGGGTCGGACATCATGGCCCGCGGCGTGGGCGCGATCCTGCCCGGAGTCGTCGTCCAGCCGTGACCGACGCGGTCTCGACGCGCGCCGAGATCGCCGCGGCACTCGACGGACTCATCGGCACCGCGGGGCTCCTGCTCGTGGTCGCCGACTTCGACGGGACGCTCGCCGCGGGCTCCCGCGATCCCGCGGCCGCGCGCATCGAGCCCACGGCGCAGCGGGCGCTCCGTCGGCTTGCCGGGGTCACGGCGGCCCGGCCCGATCGCGTCCACGTCGCGATCCTGACCGGCCGGACGGTGCCGGATGTGGCGGCGCGTGCCCGGGTCGGCGGCATCGAGTACCTGGGCGACCACGGCCTGCAGGCCGCCACCCTGCCGCGTGGCGCGCGGGCGGGATCGATCGTGGCGGTCATCGAGCCCGGGTTCGACGGGCATGCGATCGCCGCGGAGGCCCTCGCGTCAGGTGTCGCCGACGAGCTGGGCCGGCCGTCGTGGCTGTTCGTCGAGCGCAAGGGGCCGTCCGTCGCGTTCCATGTGCGGCAGGCCGATGATGTGCCGGCCGCGCGGGCGGCGGTGCTCAAGGCGGTCGCCGCGGTCGAGTCGCGGGCGGACCTCGGTGCCCATGGTCTCGCGCCCTACCGCGGCCGGTCCGTGGTCGACCTCCGGCCGGAGGCCGCCGGCGGCAAGGCCGAGGCCGTCGATCGGCTGCTCGCTCGGCTCGCGCCGCGCGCCGCGATCGTGCTCGGCGACGACCTCTCGGACGGCGACGCGTTCGATGCCGTGCATGCGGGGGTGGGCGACGGACGGCTCGGCGTCGGGATCGCCGTGGCGGTCCACGGCCGGCTCGCGGCGCCGCCCGACGTCCTGGAACGAGCCGACCTGGTCGTGGCGGGGTCGCGCGAGGTGGGCCGGCTGCTGGGGGGACTGGCGCGACGACTGGCGAGCGAGCCGGTCTAGCTCGGGATCGTCGCGATCGCGGCGGCGGCCTGCGTGACGATGTCCACGAGTGGGGCCGGGAACAGCCCGATGAGGATCGTCAGCGCGGTCGCGACGGCCAGCCCGCCCCAGACCAGCGACCCGTGGTGCATCGCCGGCGCATCGCTCGTGGAGTCGCGCATGTACATGTACACGACGCAGCGCAGGTAGTAGAACGCGGCGACGGCCGCGTTGATGACCGCGATGACCGCGAGGATGGTCAGCGGGCCGCCGGCCTCGACCGAGGCGAGGATCACGTACGCCTTGGCGAAGAACCCGGCCGTCGGCGGGATGCCCGTGAGCGACAGCAGGAAGAGCGTCATGAGGATGCCCAGTCGTGGCTCCCGTCGGCCGAGTCCGGAGAACGTCTCGAGCGACGACGTGACGCCGGTCCGCTTCTGCATCGCGGCGATGACCGCGAACGCGCCGAGGTTCATGAACGCGTACGCGGCCCCGTAGAAGAGGAGCCCCTGGAGGCCCTCGATCTGGCCCGCGGCGTAGGCCGCGAGTCCGACCAGCATGTACCCGGTGTGCGCGATGGAGCTGTAGGCCAGCATCCGCTTCACGTTGTCCTGGGTCAGCGCGACGAGGTTGCCGAGGGTCATCGTGATCGCGGCGAGCACGATGATGACCGGCAGCCACACGTCCGACAGCGGTCCGAGGGCCTCGACGAAGAGCCGCAGGATCAGCGCGAAGGCCCCGATCTTGGGACCGACCGAGAGATAGCCGGTGATCGGGGTCGGCGAGCCCTGGTACGCGTCGGGCGTCCAGTAGTGGAACGGCACGGCGGCGATCTTGAAGGCGACGCCCGTCGTGAGGAACGCGAGGCCCATCGCCAATCCGGGCGAGAGCGGCGCCGCTCCCGCGACGATGGCCTGGAGCTGCGCGGTGATCCCGTGCGGGCCGGTGATGAGCGTCGTCCCGGTGATGCCCCACACGTAGGCGAGTCCGAACAGGAAGATCGCCGAGCTGAACGAGCCGAGCAGGAAGTACTTGATCGCGCCCTCGGTCGAGTACGCGTCGCTCTTGTGGAACGCCGCGAGCATGTAGCCGGGGAGCACCATCAGCTCGAGCCCGAGGAAGAGCAGCAGCAGGTCGGTGGAGGCGCTGATGAGCATCGCGCCGGTCATCGCGAAGACGAGGACCGTGGCGAACTCGGCGAGTGGCAGCCCGCGCGGGGCGAGGTAGTCGGGCGCGAACATGATCGTCAGCGCCACGATCGACACGAAGAGGATGTCGAGGAATGTCGTCAGCGCGTCGACGGTGTAGGCGCCGCCGAAGGCGGTCGCATCGATCGTGCCCTGGGCCACGGCCGCCCCGACGACGAGCGTCACGACCGAGGTGAGCGCGAGCCCGATGAACGCCGTGGCCGCGGCGAGGATCATCGATCCGGGCTTGATGAGGTCGACCACCATGATCGCGACCGCGGTGAGGATCGCGACGACGAGTGGGCTGATCGTGGTCAGGTCCTGCGCGGTCAATGCGCGGCCCCGCCTTCCGCGATCACCGAGGACGCGGTCTGGGTGCCATCGGCGTCGGAGCCGCTCGACGTGCCGCTCATGCGGACGTAGACGATCCGGGCGATGACCGCCGCGATGAGCAGGGCCGTCGCGCCCACGACCACCTCAGGGGCGATCGCGATCGCCTCGCCGGAGCCGGCGGCCGTGAGCGTCTCCTGGACGGTGCCGCGGAACAGGTTCAGCAGCAGCCCGGGCTGGACGCCGAACGCGACGACCAGGGCGCCGAGCGGGACGAGCGTGAGGATCTCGGTCGCGGACATGTCCGTGATGTGGTGGCCGAGCCCGTCGATGAAGCCGGAGACCTCGCCGAACACCACGCGGCCGAACATGTAGAGCAGGTAGCCCGCGGCCAGGATCATGACGAACGCCGCGACGGCGGCCGCCGCCGGGCTCGCCTGGAACGTGCCCACGAGGGTGAGGAATTCCCCGACGAACCCCGAGAGCCCCGGCAGCCCGCCCGAGGCGAAGACGAAGAACCCGAACACGGCCACGTACACGGGCATCTTGGCCGCGAGGCCGCCCATCTTGGCGATCGTCCGGTCGTGGGTCCGCTCGTAGATGACGCCGACCAGGAGGAAGAGCGCGCCCGTGATCAGCCCGTGGTTGACCATCTGCATGATCGCGCCCTGGACGCCCTGCTGGGTGAACACGAAGATCCCCAGCGTCACGAATCCCATGTGGCTGACCGACGAGTACGCCACCAGCCGTTTCAGGTCCGGTTGGACGAGGGCGACGATCGCGCCGTAGATGATCGCGATGAGCGACATGACGATGATGACCGGCGCGAACGTGTGGGCCGCGTCGGGGAACAGCGGCACCGCGAACCGGATCAGGCCGTAGGCGCCGAGCTTCAGCATGATCGCGGCCAGGATCACGGAGCCGGCCGTGGGGGCCTCGGTATGGGCGTCGGGCAGCCACGTGTGGAACGGGAACATCGGGACCTTGATCGCGAAGGCGAGGAAGAACGCGAGGAACGCGCCCAGCTGGAGCGCCGCGGCGAATCCGCCCTGCGCCGAGTCCGCGAACAGCCGGAGGGACTCGTAGTCGAAGGCGCCGGCCCAGCCCGTGGCCGGGTGCGCCGCCTGGTAGGCGAACGCGGTGGCGAGGATCGCGACCAGCATCAGCAGCGAGCCGACCAGCGTGTACAGGACGAACTTGATCGTGGCGTAGATCCGGTTCGCCCCGCCCCAGATCCCGATGATCAGGTACATCGGGACGAGGACGATCTCCCAGAAGATGTAGAAGAGGAACAGGTCGAGGGCCAGGAAGACGCCGATCATCCCGACCTCGAGGACGAGGAACGCGATCATGTATTCCTTGATCCGCGTCTGGATCGGCTTGAAGCTCGCGAGGATGCTGATCCACGTCAGGGTCGTCGTCAGCACGACGAGCACGGCCGCCATGCCGTCCGTGCCGACCTTGTACTGGATGCCGAAGATCGGGATCCAGTCGATGGTCTGGGTGAACTGGAAACCAGGGTCCGCCGGGTGGTACGCGACGAGCAGGACGAGTGACACGACCCAGGTCGCGAGCGCGAACGCGAGTGCCACGGGCCGTGTCAGCGAGCTCGGCAGGATGGCGACGACGACCGCGCCAAGCAGCGGCAGGAAGATGACGAGCGACAGGATCGGAAAGGTCCCGAGGTCGATGGTCATCGGGCCACCAGCCAGAGATACGAGCCGGCCATGACGATGAGCCCGATGGCGATGCCGAGCGCGTAGTTCTGGACCCGACCGGTCTGGATCCGGCGGAGCCCGCGGCCCGACGCGATGGTGTCCCGCCCGACGGCGTTGACGGTGCCGTCCACGACCTCGCGGTCGAACCACCACAGGCCGGCCGCGACCTTGCCGCCGATGACCATGAACAGCAGGTGGTTGAGCTCGTCGAACCACCACTTGTTGAGCGACGCGCGGTACAGGAACGGCACGCGGGCGCTGAGCGCCTGGACGCGTTCCGGCCGCGACGGCATCCGGATCGGCCCGATCTTCACGCCGAACAGCCGCCAGGCGGCGATCACGCCGATGGTGGCGATGCCGACGCTCGAGAGGATGAGGTACCCGTCGATCCCGAACAGCTGGTACGAGGTCTCCTCGTGGTGGAGCATCAGCTGGGCCTGCGCGAAGATCGGCTCGAGCCAGTGGCTGATGGTGCTGTCGCCGAGCGGGAGGCCGAGGTACATCCCGAGGAAGATCGACGGGATCGCCAGCAGGATGAGCGGGACCGTCATGACCGCGGGCGACTCGTGGATCTTGTCCCAGATCGCCTTCGGCCCGCGGAACTCGCCCCAGAACGTCATGCCCATGAGGCGGAACATGTAGAACGCCGTCATGCCGGCGACCGCGAAGCCGATGATCCAGACCCAGATGAACCCGAGCTTGAGCGACTCTCCGAGGATCTCGTCCTTCGAGAAGAAGCCGGCCAGCGGCGGGATCCCGGCGATCGCCAGGGACCCGATGAGCATCGTGATGTAGGTGATCTTGATCTTCCGGGACAGCCCGCCCATCTGGCGCATGTCCTGCTCCTCGTGGACGGCGTGGATCACCGAGCCGGAGCCGAGGAACAGCAGGCCCTTGAAGAAGCCGTGCGTCATGAGGTGGAAGATCGCGGCCGTGAAGGCGCCCGACGCCGAGCGCGGCGAACATGTACCCGAGCTGGGACAGCGTGGAGTAGGCGAGGACCCGCTTGATGTCCGTCTGCGTCATCGCGATCGAGGCGGCCAGGATGGCCGTGAAGATCCCGATCGCCGCGACCACGACCATCGCCTCGGTCGCCGACGCGAACAGGTCGTTGGCACGCGCCACCAGGTAGACGCCGGCGTTGACCATCGTCGCCGCGTGGATCAGGGCGGAGACCGGGGTGGGGCCCTCCATGGCGTCCGGCAGCCACACGTGCAGCGGGAACTGGGCGCTCTTGCCCATCGCCCCGGCGAACACGAGGAGGGCGACCACGACGAGCGGGATCGCGAGGGTCTGGCCCGGCGCGATCATCCACTCGATCGATGCGCGGATGTCGAGGGTGGCGCCCTCGGGCCGGTTCAGCGTGTTCAGCCAGATGGCCATGATCCCGAGCGCGAACCCGACGTCGCCGACGCGGTTGACGATGAACGCCTTCTTGGCGGCGAGCATCGCCGACCGCTTGCGGTACCAGAAGCCGATGAGCAGGTAGCTCGAGAGGCCGACCAGCTCCCAGGCCACGAAGACCACGAGCCACGACGACGCGAGGACGAGCAGCAGCATCGAGAACATGAACAGGTTCAGGTAGGCGAAGAACCGCCAGTACCCCGGGTCGTGGCTCATGTAGCCGATCGAGTAGATGTGGACGAGCAGGCCGACGGTCGTGACGACGATCAGGAGGCAGGCGGTGAGCGCGTCGACGTAGAACCCGAACTCGACGTTGAACTGCCCGGCCGGGATCCAGTCGAAGAGCTTGAGCGTGTAGCCGTGGACGTCCTCGGTGCCGGGGATCAGGGGCGCCGTCCCGGACAGGACCATGTACGCCGTGTACGAGGCGATCACCCAGACGGCGAAGACGGCCAGCACCGGGATCCAGTGGGCCTGCTTGTGGAGCCGACGGCCGATGAGGGCGGTCAGCAGGAACCCCGCCATCGGCAGGACGAGGAGCAGGGGCAGGAGCTGGTCCGCGCTCATCGACGCATCGCGTCGTACTCGTCGACGAGGGGTGTCTTCTTGTTCCGGTAGATCGCGATGACGATCGCGAGGCCGACGGTCGCCTCACCCGCTGCCACCGCCATGACCATCAGCGCGATCACCGACGCCTGCGACCCGAGCGCCGGGATGAACGCGCCGAACGCGACGATCGAGAGGTTGACGGCGTTGAGCATGAGCTCGATCGACATCAGCATGCTGATCGCGTTGCGCCGGGCCAGGAACCCGAACGAGCCGATCGCGAAGAGGATCCCGGACAGGATCAGGTAGGCGTCGAGCGAATCGCTCACGAGGGCCCGCCCGGTTCGCGTTTCGCGAGGAAGACGGCGCCGATCACGGCCGCGAGCAGCAGCACGCTGACGATCTCGAACGGCAGGACGTAGTCCTGGAACAGGATCGTCGAGACTTCGTTCGCCGTGTAGGTGATCCGGTCCGCGACGCCGCCCCAGTCCGTCGCCGCCACGGCGAGCGCGATCAGGACGGCGATGACGACGGCCGCGACCGCGGCCGGCCCGGCCTGCGTCTGGAAGACCAGGCGCGTGGGCGCGTCCTTGGTCTGGGTCAGCATGATCGCGAAGAGGATCAGGACGCTGATCGCGCCGATGTAGACGATGACCTGGGCCGCGCCGATGAGCGTCGCCCCCATCAGCACGTAGATCCCGGCGAGCGACCCGAAGCACACGATCATCGCCAGCCCGCAGCGGATGATGTCGCGCATCGTCACGACCAGCAGCCCGGAGATGACCATCAGGCAGGCGAAGACCCAGAACAGGGCGTCGTCCCAGTCCTGACCGAGGAAGACGATCATCACGGCCGCGATGCCGGTGACCGCGCCCATCACGGCGAGCGCGATGACGATCGGGATGAGGGTCTTGAGCACGTCCGGCTACTCGTGCCCACCGGGCAGGAGGGCCGACCCGTGGCCGTTCCCGTTCCCATGGGCGTGGCCGTGGCCGTTGCCGTTGGCGGCGACGCCCGACGGGATCCCGGCGACGGCCGCCGGGAGGACGGGGAGCATCCGGCTCGGGTCGAAGTGGCGGCCCTCGGCCGCGGCGGCGTCGGCCCACCCGCGTTCGCGGCGGATGTACGTGACCTCGGTCTCGCGGTCGATGGCGGCGATCGCCATGAGGTCGATCGTCGGCTCGGCGCGGCTCGTGTGCGCCAGCTCGATGTCGCCGCCGTCGCGCAGCGCGTCGTACGGGCACGCGTCCACGCAGATGCCGCAGAGGATGCAGCGGCTCTCGTCGACCTCGTACTTCTGGAGCACGCGCGGCTTGGGCATGAGCGCGCCGGTCGGGCACGTCTCGGCGCAGCGACCGCACGACACGCACGGGGTGTCGTTGAGGCTCATGTCGAGCGGGGTCGTGACGAGCGTGTCGAAGCCGATCCGCATGAAGTCGTAGCACGCGGCGCCGACCACCTCCGAGCAGACCTGGGCGCAGCGGCCGCAGTCGATGCAGCGGGACGGCTCGCGGAGGATGAACGCGTGCGAGTCGTCGCGGACGTAGTCGTGGTTGATCCCGGTGAACCGGTTCTCGGTCACGCTTCGATAGCCGGCGCCCTGGTGGAACTGCGGCTCGAGCGTCTTGAGCGTCGTGCCGTACTCGATGCCGAGCCGTCGCAGGTCGCAGAACCCGATGGCCTCGCAGGTGCACTGCAGACAGCGCGTGGACTCCGCGACGGCCGCCTCGCGCGTGTACGGCAGCTCGTACTCCATGTAGTTGTGGTTGCGCTCCTCGGCCTCGAGCGCGGTCAGCCGGTAGCGCGGCTCCTTGACCTCCGCGGTGAACGGGACGATCGAGAGGAACTCGGGCTGCGGCTCGGCGAGCGTCTGGCGGGTCCGGATGGCCCCGAGGTCGAGCCCCTGGAGGAACGCGTCCACGGCGTACGCGGCGCGCCGGCCCTCGGCGATGGCCTGGACCACGGTCGCCGCGCCGATGCGCACGTCGCCGGTGCCGAAGACGCCGGCCCGGCCGGTCTCGAACGTCACCGCGTCCGCCTTGAGCCGGCGCTGCTTCGTGGCCTCCGGCCCCTCCGATCCAGGGCCGATCCAGGTGAGGTCCGGGCCCTGGCCGATGGCGAGGAGCACGCGGTCGCACGGGACGATGAACTCGGTGTCGGGCGCGGGCTCCGGCCGCCGCCGGCCCGAGGCGTCGGGCGCCCCGAGCTGCATCCGGATGAACTCGACGCCCGTCACGTTGCCGGCATCGTCCGTGACGACGCGGGTCGGGCCGGCCTGGAAGATGGCGGTCACGCCTTCCTCGATGGCCTCGTGGACCTCGCCCGACGCCGGCATGTCCTTCATGTCGCGCCGGTAGACGAGCGTGACCTCGCTGGCGCCCTGGCGGACGGACGTCCGCGAGCAGTCCATCGACGTGAACCCGCCGCCGATGACGACGACGCGCTTGCCCGCGTGGTCCGGATAGGGGAGGCCGAGCGTGGCGGTCCGCAGGTACTCGAGGCCGTCGAGGACCTCGGCGGCGTCCTCGCCCGGGATGCCCAGCTTGTTCGTGTCGTAGCAGCCGATGGCGACGACGACGGCATCGAAGCCCTGGTTCGTCAGGTCGTCGAGCGTGAACTCGGTACCGAGGCCCGCGTTGCAGACCATCTTGCCGCCGAGCCGGGTCACGGACTCGTACTCGGCCTCGAGGACCTCGACCTTGGGCAGGCGGTACTGCGGGATGCCGTAGCGGAGCATCCCGCCCGGGGCCGGGTCGCGCTCGAAGACGGTCACGTCGTGGCCCGACAGCAGCAGGTAGAAGGCCGCGGCCATCCCGGCCGGGCCGGAGCCGATGACCGCCGCGCGACGGCCCGTCGGCGCCTGGCGCTCGAACGGCAGCGGCGGATCGACGCCCTCGTCGAGCATCGCCTTGAGGACCTGGTCGCCCGCGTAGCGGTGGCTGTCGCGGATGGCGATCGCCTCGTCGACCTCGTCGCGCCGGCAGTGCTCCTCGCAGGGTGCCGGGCACACGCGACCCAGCACGGAGGGGAACGGGATCGTGCGCTTGAAGATCCGGGCGCTCTCGCGCCAGTCGGCCTCGGCGTTGGCCTTGAGGAAGCCCGGGATGTCGATGTGGCTCGGGCACTTGTTCTGGCAGGGCGGCAGGCAGTAGGCGTTGTGGTCGCTGAAGATCAGCTCGAGGTTCGTCCGGCGGAGGCGGCGGACCTCCTCGGTCTGGGTCTGGACCTTCATCTCGGGCTCGCAGACGCGCGAGCACGAGATCGGCGGGTTGTCCTCGCCCTCCACCTCGACGACGCACATCCGGCAGGCTCCGAAGCCCGGCAGCTTGGGCTCGTAGCACAGCGTCGGGATCTCGATCCCGTTGTCGCGGCAGACCTCGAGGATCGTCTGGCCCTCGAAGCCCTCGACGACACGGCCGTCGACCTCGATGCGGATCCGCGGCGACGACTGCGGACGCTGCGGCGAGCGCGTCTCGAGGAGCCGGTCGGCCAGCGATTCCGGCTCCGGCGTCAGGCGGCTGTCGGGGCGCGTCAGGAGGTCAGCCATGGGTCGCCTTATGAGGTCGCACCGACCGCCACCGCGATCGGGTGGCAGACGCCGGCGGGGCAGGAACTGCGGAGGACGTGATCGTCGAGTTCCGCACGGAAGTATCGCATCCCGCTCAGGAGCGGGAGGGTCGTCAGGCGCTCGTGGTCGCACAGCGCGGAGGCCGAGATGTCGGCCGACAGGTCCACGAGGAGGTCCATGTCCGTCGGGCGCGGCCGGCCGTCGATGACCCGGTCGGCGATCTCGACGAGGCGCCGGGTCCCGATCCGGCAGGGGATCGTCTTGCCGCACGCCTCGCCGGCACAGAACCGGGTCAGGAGCCGGGCGAGGTCCACGACGCACGCGCGGTCGTCCGCGACGAGGACGGAGCCGGACCCGATGTGCGCCCCGGCCTCGCGCAGGGCGTCGAAGTCGTAGCGGCGTGTCGAGCCGCTCGGCCGGGAGCAGACCGCCGGACGGGCCGCCGACGAGCGACGGCCTTGATCGAGCGGCCGGCCGGCAGCGCGCCACCGAGCGCCACGATGTCGCGGAGCGGCGTGCCGAGCGGGACTTCCGCGATGCCGTCACCCGACGGCGTCCGGACGCCGACGAGGATCGTGCCGGGGCTCCCCGCGGTCCCGGTGGCGGCGAAGGCCTCCGCGCCGTGGCGGATGATCCAGCCGAGGGCGCCCAGGGTCTGGACGTTGTGGACGACCGTCGGCATGCCCCACAGGCCGCGCTCGGCCGGGTGCGGCGGTCGCTGCTCGGGCTGGCCGCGCTTCCCTTCGAGGGCCTTGAGGAGCACCGTCTCCTCGCCGAGCATGTACGCGCCCTGGACGGGCCGCACGGTCACGGTGAGGTCGTGCCCCGGCCCGAAGGCGTCCGGCCCGATGAAGCCCGGCCTCCTCCGCGGCGCCGATCGCGGCCTCGAGGCGGCGGATGGCCTCGGTGTCCTCGGCACGCACGGCGACGATGGCTTCGGTCGCGCCGATCGCGAACGCCGCGATCGCGGCCCCCTCGATCACGCCGTACGGGTCGGTCTCGAGCAGGAACCGGTCGGTGGCACAGGCGGGGTCGGCGCCGTAGCCGTTGGCGACCACGTACCGGCGCGGCGCCTCCGTGGCCGAGGCGGTCCGCCACTTCTCCCCGGCCGGGAACCCGGCGCCACCGCGACCGCGCAGGCCGGACGCGACCACGGCCGCGGTCGTGGCCGTCGGCCCGAGATCGCGGATGGCCGTCCGGAGGCCGTCGAATGCCCCGGCGCGAGTCGCGGCGTCGAGGTCCGTCGGGTCGGCGGCGCCGGCGCGTTCCAGCAGGATCGTCGGCCAGGCGGCCGGCGTCTTGAGGCGGTTCGCCATCAGTTCGGACCCGCCCGGCCGGTCCCGGCTCGTCCCGCCGATCCGCCGAGCGCGCCGTCGAGCGCGGCCAGGTAGGTCGTCTCCGCCGGTCGATGCGCCGCGACCGCCGCGGCCTGGTCCGTCGCCGTCGCGGGCTCGAACCGCAGGTGGCGGTAGTAGCTGGCGGTGCCGTAGATCATCGCGTACCACGCCCCGGTGCGCTGGCTGATGCGCTTGAGGGCCGCGACGGGCAGGTAGCCGTACTCGGCCTGGGTGGCCTCGAGGATCTCGAGCATCCGGGCCGGGTCGTGGTCGTGGTCCTCCAGGATGCCCTCGACGGCATCCAGATCGACCGTCGCGAACGGGAGGTAGGCCGGATCGGGGACCGGCCGGCCGGACCGCCGGAGGGCCGATTCCTCGCGCCGCTCGCCGTACGTCTCGGGGGCGCCCCAGTGGACGTGGAACCGGCCGCGGGTGTCGATGCCGCCCATGTCGATGCACTCGATCGGACACGCCTGCGCGCACTGGAAGCACGTCTCGCACTTGAGCGTGCCCCACTCGTCGTAGAGCAGCTGGAGGCGGCCGCGGAACTTGTGCGGCACGTCGAGCCGCACCTCGGGGTACATGACGGTGACCTTCGGCTCGAAGAACCGGCGCAGGGTCAGGCCCATCCCCTTGACGATGCCGAGGCCAGGGATCTGGGTCATCAGAAGCCCCTCAGATTGCGGAACGACGACGATCGCGGTCGCCGTGATGAACAGGTTCAGCAGGGAGACCGGCAGCAGCCACTTCCAGGCGAAGTCCATGAGCTGGTCGATGCGGACGCGTGGCAGCGTGCCCCGCATCCAGACGAACGTGAAGACGAACACGTAGGTCTTCGCGAGGAACCAGAAGATGCCGGCGATCCAGTCGAGCCCGATGTACGCCCATGCGCCGAGGACGAGGATGACGAAGACGTTGGCGAGCAGGAACCCGATCGCCAGCGCCTGCCAGCGCCTTGATGCGCGAACTCGCCATCCAGAACGGCGCGGCGAACACGAGCGTCAGGATCGGCGGCACGATCGCCACGAGCAGGAGCAGCGCGACCCCGAGCTGGCTCGAGGTCGATGTTCGGGGTGATCGGCCACGGCCACTCGAACGGGGCGTTCCAGCCGCCGAAGAACAGCGTCACGGTCAGCGCCGAGATGATGAAGACGTTCACGTACTCGGCGAAGAAGAAGAACCCGAACCGCATGCCCGAGTACTCGGTGGCGAACCCGGCGACGATCTCCGAGTCCGCCTCGGTGAGGTCGAACGGGGTCCGGTTGGCCTCCGCGGTCGCGGCGATGAAGAAGATGAGCACGCCGAGCGGCTGCCGGAACACGTACCAGTCGGTGAACCAGCCGGACTGGTTCTCGACGATCTGGTTGAGGCTCATCGTGCCGGCCAGCAGGATCAGCCCGACGACCGAGAGCGTGAGCGGGATCTCGTAGCTCACGACCTGGGCCGCCGACCGCAGGCCGCCGAGCAGCGAGTACTTGTTGAAGCTCGACCAGCCGGCCATGAGCAGGCCGACCACCGACAGCCCGCCGATCGCGAAGAAGTACAGCAGGCCGATGTTCATGTCGGCGCCGTAGATGTTCGGCGCGAAGGGGATCACGAGCAGCGTCATGACGCTGGCGAGGTAGACGACGACCGGGCGCCCACGTGAAGACGATCGGGTCCGCGCCGGTCGGGGTGAAGTCCTCCTTCATGAGGACCTTGAGCCCGTGCACGACGGACAGCAGGGACCCGAACGGCCCGACCCGGTCCGGTCCGATCCGAAGGTTCATCAGCGCGATGACCTTCATCTCCATGTAGATGATCAGGAACGCGGTCGGGACCGTCATCAGCAGGATGATCGTGACCGCGATCACGAACCGGACGATCGGCATGTTGTTCGCGAGCAGGTCGACGATGAGCGGCCCGAGCAGGATGATCACCGCGAACAGCGCGATGGTCAGCGCCAGCAGGACCGGCACGACCGTGAAGATGATCTTCCCGGGCAGCGTCAGCCGCGACCAGCTCTTCCCGATGACGGTCATCGGTGACGAACCGCCATGCGCGCGCCGGGAGGCGGTCGTCACTTGTCCACGCCGCCCATGATCGGATCGAGGCTGGCCATGACCGCCATGGTGTCGGCGACGAGGTGGCCGGGCATCATCAGGCCGACCGACTGGAGGTTCACGAACGAGGGGTCGTGGATCCGCATCCGGAACGGCTGGTCGGTGCCGTCGCTGATGACGTAGCTGGCGTACTGGCCGCGCGGGCCCTCGATCGCGGCGTAGGCGCGACCCGGCCGCGGACGCAGCAGGCGCGGCAGCTTGGCCATGACCGGGCCGTCCGGCATCTGGTGGAGGCACTGGTCGATGATCCGCAGGCTCTGCTTGATCTCGTCCATCCGCAGCAGGTAGCGCGCGAGGCAGTCGCCCTCGGAGCGGGTCGGGATGTCGAATTCGAGCTCCGGGAAGACGCTGTACGGATGCGCTCGCCGCAGGTCGAACGGCACGCCCGTGGCCCGCAGGTTCGGACCGGTCAGGCACATCCGCAGCGCGGCCGCGGTGTCGATCTGGCCCAGTCCGCGCATCCGGCGCACGAAGATCTCGTTCTCGTTGAGCAGTGCGTTGCCGGCCTCGATCTGCTCGGTCGCGTGGCTCATCCAGTCGCCGAGGCGGCTCATGAACTCGTGGTTCAGGTCGCCGTTGACCCCGCCGATGCGGAAGTAGTTGAAGAGCATCCGCTGTCCGGTGAGCGACGCGAGCATGTCGACGATCTCGTCGCGCTCGATGAACGACCACAGGACCGGCGTCAGGCCGCCGAGGTCGAGGGCCATCCAGCCGAGGAACAGGGCGTGGCTCGCGATGCGGTTGAGCTCGGTCGAGAGGACCCGGATGTACTCCGCGCGGCGCGGGACCTGGACGTCGAGCAGCTTCTCGAACGCCATGACGCCGGGCCACTCGCAGAAGAGCGAGCTGATGTACTCGAGCGGGTCCAGGTAGCAGATGGCCTGGTGGTAGTCCGCGTTCTCGCAGAGCTTCTCGACGCCGCGGTGGAGGTAGCCGAGGACCGGGTCGAGGTCCACGACCTTCTCGCCGTCGAGCTTGAGGACGACGCGGAGCACGCCATGGGTCGAGGGGTGCTGCGGGCCCATGTTGATGAGCATCTCGCCGTCGCCGAGCGTGTAGAACTCGGCCTCGCGCTCCGTGCGCGGCGGGTACGGCGGGACCGGCTCGAAGACGCCGAGCTCGCGCTCGAGCGTGATGCGGGGATCGTCCGCAGAGGGGCGTTCGGCGGTGACGGGCATGGGATCTGGCCTCGGCTAGCCGGTCCCGCGCCGCACGAGCGACGCGGCCGGCGCGTTTCGGGGAGTGTGGGTGCGTTCCATCGGTCGGACGCCCCCGCCAGGGGAGCGGGCCGCGTCGTCGGCGAGGTAGAAGTCCTTGCGGAGCGGGAAGCTCTGATAGTCCGGCGGCATGTAGATGCGGCGCAGGTCTCGGTTGCCCTCGAACGTGATGCCGAACATGTCGTAGGCCTCGCGCTCCTGCCACTCCGCGCCCTTCCAGAGGAAGGTGGCGGACGGGACGCGCGGATCGTCGCGGGACAGGCCGTCGGCGACGACGCGGAGCCAGTCCGATGTGGTGTCGCTCCAGAGGTGGTAGACGACCTGCATCACCTCGCCCGTGTCCACGCCGCACAGGTCTGCGAGGAACTCGAAGCGGAACTCGGGCTCGTCGTGGAGGGCGCTCAGCACGGCGACCACGTCGCCCGCACCGATGCGGATCTCCGTCTCGTCGTGGCGCTGGCGGATGGGGCCGGTCAGCTGGTCCGCGAATCGCGCGGCCAGGCGGGCCTTGAAGCGTCGATCCACGCCTAGACGTCCTCGGGGACGGTGGGCCCGATGGCCCGGTCCGGCCAATGGCCGCGACGCTCCTTGACGAGCTGCTGGAGCTTCATCATCCCGTAGATCAGGCCCTCGGGCCGCGGCGGACAGCCGGGGATGTAGACGTCCACCGGCATGACGCGGTCGATCCCCTCGACCGTGGAATAGCTCCGCTTGTACCGGCCGCCCGAGCAGGTGCAGTCACCCATCGCCACGCACCACTTCGGTTCGGGCATCTGCTCCCAGAGGCGGACCAGCGGCCCGGCCATCTTCGTCGTCAGGGTGCCCGCGACGATCAGCACGTCCGCCTGTCGCGGGCTGGCTCGGAACGGGAACATGCCCCAGCGGTCCATGTCGTTCTTCGACGTCGCGGTCGACATCATCTCGATGGCGCAGCACGCGAGACCGGACAACAGCGGCCACAGGCTGTTCATGCGGATCAGGTCCAGGACGTAGTCCGCCTTCGTCGGGATCACCTCGAGCACGCCGCTCCAGCGGGCGTCGTCGCGGCGGCCGGCGCCGCTCAGCTCGTACTCGCGGAGGTGCGTGATGTCGCTCTCGCGACCGCCCTCGTACGCGGCCGGGTCGGCGGCCTGCCACAGCGTGTTCGGGACGACGATCGGCGCGAGGACGGCGCGGCGGCCGTCGGCCGTCGTCATGGCCGACTCGGCGGCCGTCGTGTCATCGGCCGGGGGCGTGGCCGGGGGTGCGGGCGGTTCCGGGGTCATCGCCATGAGAGGGCGCCCTTCCGCCAGGCATAGGCCAGCCCGAGCAGGAGGATGGCGACGAAGATGACCATGCTGATCAGCCCGGTGTTGATGAGCTCCAACGGCAGCGTGCTGAAGTTGATGGCCCACAGGTAGATGAAGACGACCTCGATGTCGAACGCCACGAACAGCAGCGCGTAGATGTAGAACGACAGGCCGAACCGGCCGTGGGTGTCCCCATAGGTGTCGATGCCCGATTCGTAGGGAAGGCCCTTGTGCTCGTCACCGCGGTTGCGGTGCGACACGATCCAGGCGGCGCCGATCGTCAGGAAGACGAAGGACACGCCCGCGAAGGCGAAGCCCACGATGTACCAGATGCCGGTCAACCGAACTCCCTTCGAGCGACGGCCGGGGCTGGCGTCGCTGGCTGGAGACCCCTGAGCAAGCGGGCAGGCGCACCCACACGAGGCGCACCGGCGCCCATCGGCATTCTAGCAGCGGGAGCCCGCGTGACGCCGGGGTCGAACGGGGGCACTGACGGTCGCCGAGCGGTGCCGGCGGGCGCGGTCCGGCTGGGTCCGACGGCGTCGCCGTCGATGGGGTCGGGTGGTCGGCAGTGGGGCCTGAGCGTCGGGGAGCGGCGCGCGCCGAGCGCGCGTGCAGGTTCGCGCGCCGCTCCCCGTCAGGTCGTGCCCGACCGAGACGCAGCGTGCGCGTCGGCCGAGATTCGGAGCAATAGGTAGATCGCCCTAGTCGGGAGCGGTCCGGGGCGCTTCGGGGCCGTTTGGACGGGCGAGGCCTCCCGGGCGGATGCCCGAGCACCGTCCCCGGTCGACCTGGGACTGCCAGGACCGCATCCCGGACGTGCGAGCGTGGTCCCGACCTTGGAACGACGTGATCTTGTCGATCCACCGGACTTCCACGAGGGACGCGTCGCGGGAAGGCGACTGCCAGTACCGTCCCGGTCGGACCGTGGAACGGCGCGGACCTCGCGGGCCCGCCTACCCGCGGTCTGGCATCCGATACGCGAAGGCGCGGAGCGGAGGACCATCCGGCCACCCTCGCCCGAAGCCCATCACCCGGAACCGCCCCATGGCTGCCGGGTCCAGCAACCGCATCAACGAGGACCGGACGACGAGGTACTCCTCGAGCGAGGTGGACGGGTCGGCCTGGATCTCGCGGAGCCGGTCCTGGATCCCCAGGCCGACCAGCGCCTCGGCCTGGGTCGTCACGCCGATCGTCGAGAGCCCGGCCGTCCTCGCGGCGCGCTCCACCGCCGTCACGTCGACGTGTGCGGTGAGGTCCTGTCGCCCGACGTGCCGGTACGGGTCGTCGTGCACCTGGTGGCGGACGTACGCGCGCAATGTGCCGTCACGCCGGCGGACCGGGTCGTACAGCTGCGCCCCCGGAGCCCCGTAGTCGATCAAGAGCAGCAGGCCGCGGGCCAGATCAGCCGTCGCGTGGGCGACCCAGGCATCGAGTTCCAGGCAGATCTCGGCGGTCTGGCCGTCGGCGAGCACGACACCGTCATCTGCCAGCCGCGCCGCGAGCGCCGGGGTCGTCGGGTCGGTCTCGGTCTCCACGAACCGCCCGTCCGCGACGACGTCGACCGCGATCTCCCGAAGCGCGCCGCCGCGCTGTCGGACGCGGTGGACCGGCAACGCATCGAGCACCTCGTTGGCGATGACGATGCCGCTGAACGGCGTCCCGGGCGCCTCGGCCGGCGTGACGTCGGCCTCCGCGAGCCCGGCGTCGGCCAGCCGGGACGCCAGGGCGTCGGTGGCGCGCCCCGCCGTCTCGACCAGCTGGTACCGCACGCGCCCGTCGAGCCGCGTCCCGCGCGATGCGCCCAGCAGGGACGCGGCGAGGGTCCCCGTCCCGGGTCCGATCTCGCGGACCGTCATCGAGTCCGGCTCGCCCAGGCGTTCCCACACGTCCAGGACCAGATCCGACAGCGTCGCACCGAAGATCGGATGCAGCTCGGGCGCCGTGATGAAATCCCCGGTCCGACCGGGGCGCCCCTCGTTCGTGACGTAGTAGCCACCCGCCGGGTCGTACAGGCAGAGCCACATGAACCGCGCGAATGGCATCGGGCCGCCCCGGCGGATCTCGTCGCGGATCCGTTCCGCGAGGTCCGGATCCTCGCCGACATCGGTGAGGTCGGTCGGCGGCTCGCGTCGGAGATCCGGCGTCAGGTCCACGGTTCAGGCCCGCATGACGAGCGGGACGCCGGGCCCGACCAGCGTGTGCCCGCCGAGCAGGACCGGGATCCGTGCGCCCGCGGCGGCAGCGGTCAGGTCGCGGAGCCAGGCGTCCTCGATGCGCTCGGGGAGCAGCAAGTCCGACGCGAAGCGGTCCTCGGCCGACGGCCAGGCGTCCTCGCCGCGCCCCGAGCCGATGCGCGAGCAGGACTCGCGAGTCGACAAGGGCCGCGTCGGCGAGCCCGGCCAGCAGGTCGCCCAGGGCGCCCGGACCGTCCCGCTCCAGGAGGGCGCCGAGCACCGACGACGGCGCCCGCTGCCCCGTCCGGGTCGTCCGCAGGCCTCGCTCCTCCACGAGCGCCCGCGTCCGGGAGGCGGTCCGCCGCTCGAGCCACGCCAGGGTCGCGGCAGACGTCCGCCCGGCGACGAGGAGTTCCGCGCTCGGATCCGCAGCCACCCGCCGGATCGCCCGGATCCGCTCCACGACGAGCGCGTCCGTGGACGGATCGATCGCCCCGGTGAGCACGAGGTCGAGCGGACCGTCGAGGTCCACGGCGAGCCGACGTCGTCGGCGAAGGTCGGTGACGGCGTAGCCGGCGACCTCCTCGAGCCAGCGAGGCACCGCGTTGTCGCCGGGGAGGTCCGGGACATCTCCCAGCCCGTCCGAGGCGGACGACACGGCGATGACATCCGCGGAATAGCGATTGTTCGCGAGGGCCTGTCGGCCGTCGGCGCCGGCGGCCGCGACGAACGCGATGCGGTCATGGCGCGTCGCGAGCGGGATCGCCCCGGACCCCAGCAGCACGAGCCCCCCCGGCGGCCGCTCCGACCGGACGAGGTCGCGGAGCCGCCGCCCGAACGGTGTATCGTCGGGCGGCCCGGACACGACTGCGACGTCAGCGGCGCCAGCGGCGAGGAACCCCACGCGGTGGCGTTCGGCCAGCGCCGCCCGAGCGGCCCCGAGCCGTCGGGTCAGCGGGCCGGCCGCGGCGTCGGGGGCCGGATGGAAGATGCGGACAGCGACCGGTCGCATCGCGCGAGTCTATCGGTCGTCGATGGGAGGGAGCCTGTGTCCGGCCGGCGGGTGCGCGCCTACATCGGCCTCGGGGCGAACGTCGGCGACGCGGCCGCGACCCTGGCGGCGGCGGTCCAGGCCATCGATGCCGCGCCCGGCGTCCACCTCCGCGACGTGTCGCGGCTCTACGCGACCGCGCCGGTCGGCGTCGCCGATCAGGCCGAGTTCCACAACGCCGTCGTCGCGGTCGACGTCCTCGCCGGCCCGGACCCGGCCACCGGGGCGATCTCGCTCCTGGCCGTCCTCAAGGATCTCGAGCGGCAGGCCGGCCGGCAGGTCCGCGAGCGATGGGGCCCGCGCGAGCTCGATCTCGACCTGCTCGTCTTCGGGCGCGCCCGGCTGGCGGTCGAGCGGCCGGCGGCGGCCCGCTCGCTCGATGCCGATGCCGACCCGCGAAAGGCCGCGAAGTTGCTCGAGGTGCCCCATCGGGAGGCACGCGAGCGGCTCTTCGTCCTGGCACCGATGGCCGACCTCGCGCCCACGCTCGTGCCGCCGGGCTGGGGCGAGACCGTGGCGACCGCCCGGCGCCGGCGTCTCGGGGTGGAGGGGCCCGATGCCGCGCGGCCCATCGGCACGTGGGACCGCGCGCTCCATCGGTGGAGCCCGATCGAGCCGGACTAGCCGACGGCGCCGAGGTATCGCGTCTCGAGCTCGGTCTCGACCGCCCGCCCGTCCGGGTCGCGCACGACGCGGTAGGCGCGAGCCTCGGGTCGGGACGCGACCACGGCGTGCAACTCGGCGTCGCGGAAGACGAGCGCGGCGCCGTCGTCCGCCGCGTACCCGTCGGGCAGGCGGCCCTCGGCGATCAGCCGCTGATACAGCGGACGGCGTCCGGGCTCGCCGTCGTAGTGCGGGCAGTGGCTGCCGGCGACGAAGCCGAGCCCGTCCTCGATCGGCGCGAGCACCGGCCCGAACGAATCGGTCGTCCCGCCCTCGAACCAGCACAGGGAGCCGGCGGACAGCCCGGCCATCACGACCCCGGCCTCCCACGCGCGCCGGAGCGCGCGATCCACGCCGTGGATCCGCCAGACCGCCAGCATGTTCGCGGTGTTCCCGCCGCCGACGTAGACGACGTCCTGTCCGAGGAGGAACGCCTCGATGTCGTCGACGGTCCGCGAGAACAGCGCCAGGTGCGAGGCGTCCGCACGCTCGTCGAAGGCGTCATGGAAGCCGGCGATGTAGGCCTCGGCGTCGCCGCTCGCGGTCCCGATGAAGCAGACGCGCGGCCGCTCGACGCCGCGGGTGCGGCGGGCCAGGTCGAGCAGCGCGTCGTCCAGGAGCGGGTTCTCGGGCTCCATCGAGAACCCGCCGCCGCCCATGGCGACGACCCAGCGTGGCGGTGTCATCCGCCGATGCTACCCTCAGGGCTGACCTACCACGTGCCCGCTCCGGAGACCCAGCGAATGACCAAGATCGGTTACGCCGCGATGCTCGAGCAGTTCCACCCGACCGACCTGCTCGACTGGTGTGCGGCGGCGGAGGACGCCGGCTTCGAGGCCGGGTTCATGGTGAGCGAGCACTTCCACCCGTGGACGCCGCAGCAGGGCCAGAGCGCGTTCGCGTGGTCGTTCATGGGCGCGTTGGGGACGCGGACGTCGCTCCCGTTCGGCACCGGCGTGACCTGCCCGGGCTTCCGCTACCACCCGGTCGTGATCGCCCATGCGGCGGCCACCCTCGGGGCGATGTACCCGGGACGGTTCTGGCTCGGCCTCGGTGCCGGCGAGGCGCTCAACGAGCACGTCATCGGCGGCGTCTGGCCGGAGGTCGGCGTCCGGAGCTCGATGATGTTCGAGTCGATCGAGATCATCAACAAGCTCTTCACCGGCAATGTCGTGCGCCATCGAGGGGAGCACTTCACCGTCGAGAGCGCGAAGCTCTACACGCGACCCGAGCAGCCGGTGCCGATCTACGTCGCGACGGCGGGACCGGTCAACGCCAAGCGGACCGGGAAGTTCGCCGACGGCATGATCACCGTCGGCGCGGCCGACGAGAAGATCGGGATGCTGTGGGAGAAGTTCGACGAAGGCGCGCGCGAGGTCGGCAAGGACCCGGCCGGCGCCCCCAAGATCCTGCAGATCCACCTGTCGTGGGCGCCGGACCGACGAGGAGGCGATGGACAACGCCCTCCGCGAGTGGCCGAACGGCGGCATGGCGTTCCCCAAGCAGGACATCCGGAACCCCGAGGACTTCGCGGCGATGGCGAAGCTCGTGCGACCCGAGCACTACACCAACCGATGCGAGGTCGCGTCGGACCTGGCCCGGCAGACCGAGAACATCCAGCACTACGTGGACATGGGGTTCGACGAGATCCATCTCCACAACGTGGGGCGCAACCAGGCCGAGTTCATCGAGGTCTTCGGCCGAGAGGTCCTGCCGAACCTCAAGCTGGGCTGACGCGGCGCTCGGTGGACGCGTCGGCGTCGGCCTGGCCCTAGAGGCGGACGCGCGGCGGCGACTCGCGGTCGAACATGTGGACGGTGTCCACGAACCGGACCTGCTTGGTCTGGTACGCCATCACCAGCGAATGGGTGCGGGCCCCACCACCGAAGAACCGCACGCCCTGCAGCAGGTCGCCGGCCGTGACCCCGGTCGCGGCGAAGACCAGGTTCTCGCCCGGCGCGAGGTCCTCGGTGCGGTACACGCGGCTCTCGTCGCCGTGGCCCATGCGCGCCCCGCGCGCCCGCTCGTCGTCGCTCCGGTAGCGGAAGCGCGCCTGGATCTCCCCGCCGAGGCAGCGCATCGCGGCGGCGGTGATGACGCCCTCGGGCGCACCGCCCACGCCCATGACCGCGTGCACGCCGGTGCCCGACACCGCGGTCGAGATCGCCGCCGACAGGTCCCCGTCGCCGATGAGCTTGATCCGGGCGCCGGCCTCGCGGACCTCGGCGATCAGGTCGTCGTGGCGCGGCCGCTCGAGGATCACGACGGTGATGTCGCGGACCCGGCGGCCGAGCGCCTCGGCGATGCGCCGCAGGTTCTCGGTGGGGCTCTCGCGGATGTCGACCTTGCCCGCGACGCCCGGGCCGACGCACAGCTTCTCCATGTAGGTGTCGGGCGCGTGGGTCAGGCCGCCGGTCTCGGATGCGGCGAGGACCGTGATCGCCCCGGCCTGGCCGTGCGCGACGAGGTTGGTGCCCTCGAGCGGGTCCACGGCGATGTCGACGCGCGGTGCGGTCGGGTCCTTGTGGGCTCGCCCGACCTCCTCGCCGATGTAGAGCATCGGGGCCTCGTCGCGCTCGCCCTCACCGATGACGATCCGCCCGGCGAAGTCGATCTCGTCCATCGTCTGGCGCATGGCCTCGGTCGCGAGCTGGTCGGCGCCGTGCCGGTCGCCGCGGCCCATCGCCCGCGCCGATGCGATGGCCGCCTCTTCGGTGACCCGCACCATCTCGAGCGCGAGAAGCTGTTCCACGATCGCGTCCCCCTGCCGTGGACCGGATCAGCCGGTCAGTGTCGGAAGTGCCGTCGTCCGGTGAAGACCATCGCCATGTGGTGCCGGTCGGCGACTTCGATCGCCATCTCGTCGCGGATCGAGCCGCCCGGCTGGATGATCGCCGTCACGCCGGCGTTCGCCGCCGCCTGGATCCCGTCCGGGAAGGGGAAGTAGGCGTCGGAGGCCATCACCGCGAGCTTGGCCCGGTCGCCGGCGCGTCGGAGGGCGATCTCGACCGAGACCTGCCGTGAGGCCTGCGCGGCGCCGATGCCGACCGTCGCGCCGTTTCGCGCGAGGACGATCGCGTTCGAGCGGACGTGGCGGACGGCTCGCCACGCGAACAGCAGGTCGGTCAGCTCCTCGAGCGTCGGCCGGCGTCGCGTCACGACCTGCAGTCGCCCGCGGTCGAGCCCGAGGTCGTCGAGCGTCTCGACGAGCAGCCCGCCGGCGACCCGCTTGAAGTCGAGGCTGGCGATGCCGTAGTCGCGCATGCCCTCGATCGGGTCCGCCGGGACCGCGAGCAGCTCGATGTTGGTCTTCTCCTTGAGCATCCCCAGCGCGGACTGGCTGAACCCTGGAGCGACGACGGCCTCGTACGAGTTGGCCGCGATCTCGCGCGCCGTCGCGCCATCGAGCTCGCGGTTGACGGCCACGATCCCGCCGAACGACGCCACCGGGTCCGTCTCGAGCGCGTGCCGGTACGCCTCGACCAGTTCGTCGTGCGAGGCGATCCCGACCGGGTCGGTGTGCTTGACGATCGCGACCGTCGGCCCGGTGTAGTCGCGCGCGATCCGGTACGCCGCGTCGAGGTCGAGCAGGTTGTTGAACGACGGCCGGTCGCCCTGGATCTGCGTCGCGTCGGCGAGGGTGCCGCTCCGGTGCGTGGTCTCGCGGTAGAACGCCGCCCGCTGGTGGGGGTTCTCGCCGTAGCGCAGGTCGTCCACCTTCTCGAGGACCATCGCCAGCCGCCGCGGGAACGTGTTCCCGGTGATCTGATTGAGATACGCGGCGATCTCGGCGTGATAGGCCGCGACCATGCTGAATGCCTCGGCCGCCAGGCTGGCCCGGGTCTCGGCGCTCACGTGCCCGCGCTCGCGGATCTCGTTCACGATCCGGTCGTACTGGGACGGATCGGACGCCGCCGCGACGCCCGCGGAGTTGCGCGCCGCCGCACCGAGGAGGGCCGCGCCGCCGACGTCGATCATCTCGATGGCCTCGTCGAGACCCATGAGCTTGACGCCGACCGCGGGCGCGAACGGCTTCACGTTCACGATGACCAGGTCGATCGGGATGATCCCCTGGGCTTCGAGCTCGGCCATCTGGCCGGCGACGTCGCGGCGGGCGAGGATGCCCGCATAGACCGCGTGATGGAACGTCTTGACCTGGCCGCCGACCGTGCTCTGTCCGTCGGTCAGCTCGGCGACCGACGCGACCTCGATGCCGTCGCTGGCGAGGAACTCACGGGTGCCATCGGTCGCGAAGATCTCGACGTCGAGCGCACGCAACTCGCGCGCCAGCCCGGAGATCCCCTCGCGGTTCGCGACTGACAGCAGGGCTCGCACCCGGGCCTCCTCCCCGTCATGTGGGCCTCGGCGGCGCGCTCAGGGCTCGCCGCGGGATGGTGCCCCGGGTGGGTCGTGGAGCACCGCACCGCTCGGCCGAGTATAGCGCCCGCCGTGGCATACTCCCGTCGCTCACCCACAACCTGCGATGAGGTCGGCGCGTGACGTTCGCCCCCTGGGAATACCTCTTCATCTCGTTCAACAGCAAGAACTTCCCGGACATGTTCTGGCCGACCGTGATCGCCTCGGCGGTCCTGTTGACGGTGCTGCTGATCCTGTACTTCTTCCGGACCCGGGCCCTCCATCGCCACCCGCCCTACGTCGAGATGTGGGAGTGGCTGTGGTGGACCGGCCTGATCACGTTCGGCCTGCTCCTGATCATGTCGCTCTTCGTGTTCGACTTCTTCCTCGTGCTCCTGACCGAGATCATCGGCATCGGGACCCTCGTGTGGATCCGCTTCCGCCGGTTCCCGCCGGAGTTCGCGGCCTACGAGCACAAGCTCGCCCGCGAGCGCTACTACACCAAGCAGAAGTTCGCGGTGCCCGAGGCGACCATCCGGCGCCGCGGCGGTGGCGGCGGTGGCGGCAAGCGCGCCCGCGGCCAGCGCCGGCGCCGCTAGCCTTCCGGATCGAGCCCTCGACGGCGGCCGGCCATGACCATCGAGATCCAGCGGTTCGGCGTCGGGCACCGACGCCCGGAGGGGCCGGCCGGGACGGTCGGGTTGACCGGCCAGCCCATCCATGTCGACGGCCGAGGCGTGATCGCCGAGCTCGCGTTCGCGCGCGGCGCCAGGATCGAGCCGCACGCCAACCCGAACACGACGTGGTTCATCGTCATCGAGGGCGGCGGCTGGGTGGGGGTCGGCGACGAGCGGACCCGGGTCGCGGCGGGGGAGGCGGTCCTCTGGCCCGCCGACATCGTGCATACCGCCTGGACCGAGCACTCGGAGATGCGGGCCTTCGTGGTCGAGTTCACGGGGGCGGACGACCGCGAGGTGGTCGGGCTGCTCGAGGGCCGTGCGGTCGAGATCGACCCCGAGGATGCGGACCCGGCGCTCCGGGGCGTCGGGACGCTCGCCGACCACCCGGCGCCGCCGGGCGTGGATCCCGGGAGCGGTGAGCCGGCCTGACCGCGGACGAGCCGCGATCAGGCCGGGGTCTCCTCCGGTGACTTAGCCGTCGAGCCGGCTCGCGGAGTCGAGCAGCTCGAGGAACGTGTGGACCTCGTCGGTCGCGGGGAGGTCCTCCGCGGCGTCATCGGCCACGCGGCGGATGTCGGTGAGATCGAGCCGGGACGCGAACTCGCTCCCGCGCAGCACCTCGGCGGTCGCCGCCACGATGGCGTCGAGCCGGAAGTGCGGGTCCGTCCGCTCGAACGATCGCGACAGGTCGCCGACCCGGATGTCGCGCGATGCGTCCCGGACCCGCTGATCGTCCGGGTCGGTCCAGCGGAGGTCGACCGTGGCGAGGCGGTCACCATCTCGCTGGTCGTCGCGCAGCCGGAGCGCGTACAGCGCGGTCACCGCGTGACCCGCCCCGATGGCGCCCGCGGCCACCCCGGGGTCGGTGAAGTCCTGATCCGCGACGTCGCGGTCCTCGTACCCGACGAGCCGGTACGCCGCGACGCGGTCGGGGTCGAACGTCACCTGGGCCTTCGCGTCGAGCGCCACCGTCTGGAGCGTCGTGGTCAGGCGGTCCCGGAAGAGCGTCCGGGCCTCGTCGAGGACGTTGACGTAGGCGTAGAACCCGTCGCCCTGGTCCGCGAGCTGCTCAAGGAGCGCGTCGTTGTAGTTGCCCATCCCGACGCCCACGCTGACGAGCTCGATCCCGGCCGCCGCGTCGTCCCGGATGCCGCGGAGGATCCCGTCGGCATCGGTCAACCCGACGTTGGCGACACCGTCCGAGGCGAGGACGACCCGGTCGATCCCGTCCTCGGTCAGGGCATGACGAGCCTGGTCGTAGCCCAGCCGCAGGCCGGCCTCGAGGTTCGTCGAGCCGCCCGGCGTCAGCTCGTCGATGGCGCCGAGGATCCGGTCGCGATCGCGCGCGGCGGTGGACTCGAGGACGACCCGCGCGTCGTCGCCGAAGGTCACGACCGCGACGCGGTCATCCGGCCGGAGCTCGTCCACGAGGATCCGCAGGGCATCCTTGACGAGCTCGAGCCGGCCTTCGCGCTGCATCGATCCCGAGGTGTCGACGACGAAGGTGAGCGACGCGTCCTGTCGAGCCCGGTCACGCACCTCGCGCGCCTGGAGCCCGATCCGGAGGAGCACCTCGTCCGGCTCCGTGAACGGCGTCGGCCCGCCGTCGACCGAGATCGCGAACGTGTCCTCGTCGGGAGCGCGATAGCCCTGGTCGAAGGCGTTGACCCACTCCTCGACGCGGACGCTCGATGGGTCGGGCCGGTGGCCGTCGTCGAGGTACCGCTGCGCGATCGTGTAGGAGGCGGTGTCGATGTCGAGCGCGAAGGTCGAGACCCGGTCCTGATCGGGGTCGACGAATGGGTTCACTCCGGGGTCCTGGAAGGTCACGCCCGGATATGGCGAGCTCGCCGGCTGCGCCGGCGCTGGGGTCTCGTGATGGTGCTGGGGTGGTGCCACGGCGCCGGCGGCGGGCGATCCGCCGTAGCTGCTCGTGCTGCAGGCGGACGCCACGAGGGCGACCGCGGCCAGAGACAGGAGTGGCTTGCGCATGGCGCAACCTCCCTGCGAGGAGCCGGTGAGGACTCCCGGGTCACGTGGGCGGTCCGCCGGAGCGGGTCCGCAGGTCCCGGTGCGCCGCCACGAAGTGCGTCGTCGGGCCGCCGCAACGACGCGGCCCGACGGCCCGCGGTTCCCGGGGACGCTCGGTCCGTGGTTCGCCAGAGGTCAATCGGCGGCGAGGATCGCGCCCAGCTGGCTCAGGATGCGGGCCGTCGCGCCCCAGATCGACAGGCCCTCGACCTCGTAGGCGCCGTACCGCAGCCGCCAATCGCGGACCGTCCGCTCGACGATCTCGATGGGCGATCCCGGGAGGAAGGTGTCCATCGCCGGCTCGATGATCCGGGCCACCTCGCGGGCCGATGCGGTGAGGCGGGGCGGTCGCTCGGCGACCGCGACCACGGGCGTGACCGAGAAGTCGCTCACCGGGATCCAGAACGATTCGAGCACCCCGACGACTCGGGTCCCGGTCGCGGCGGCGTCCAGTCCGACCTCCTCGGTCGCCTCGCGGAGGGCGGTGGCGACGATGTCGACGTCGTCGGGTTCGGCCTTGCCACCGGGGAAGCTGACCTCGCCCGAGTGATGGCCGTCGTGGGTCGAGCGCTCGATGAGGACGACCCGCGTCTCGCCCGAGGCGTCCGGGTAGAGGAGCGCCAGGACGCCGGCGGGCCTCGCCGGCTGGCCCGGCCGCCCCGACGCCGGGACGCGGGTCGGCTGGACGGTCTCCCCGACCACGATCGGCATCAGGACGTCGGCCGGCTCCGGGAGCGGGTCGGGCAGGACCGCGAGGCGATCGAGGACGGTCTCGAACTGCACCGGCGACGGGCCGTCGCTAGTTGACGAGGTCGCCGTCGTCGCGCTTGCGACGCGTCGACGGGAGATCGAGGGGCGACGTCCTCGCGGCCGACGCCGCCGGCCGCCACGGGATCGGCGATCGCTCGAACGCGACCGCGCGTCGCGCCGCGTCCCGTCGCCCACGACCGTGGCATCGGCCGTCGAGAAGACCAGCGTCCCGGAGGCGAGGTCCGCGTCGGCGGTCACGACGTCGCCCGGCTTGAACTCGCCGGCGACGAGCGCCCGGGCGAGCGGGTTCTCCACGAGCCGCTGGATGGTCCGCTTGAGCGGTCGCGCCCCGAAGGCCGGGTCCGTCCCCTCGCGGACGATCAGCGCCTTCGCGGCGGCCGTCAGCCCGAGGCTGAGGTCGAGCTCGCCGACCCGCTTCGACAGGTCGGCGACCAGGAGGTCCACGATCCGGACGAGGTCGTCCTCGGTCAGGGCGTGGAACACGATGACCTCGTCGACGCGGTTGAGGAACTCCGGTCGGAACTGGGCGTGGAGGATGTCCGTGACCTCGCGCTTCATGGCCTCGTAGCGCGGCGTCGCCCGACCTCGCCCCGGCGGCGGCGATCGCGGCGCTGCCGACGTTGCTCGTCATGATCACGACCGTGTTCTTGAAGTCGACCGTGCGTCCCTGGCCGTCGGTCAGCCGGCCGTCGTCGAGCACCTGGAGCAGGACGTTGAAGACGTCCGGATGGGCCTTCTCGATCTCGTCGAGCAGCACCACCTGGTACGGACGCCGCCGGACGGCCTCGGTCAGCTGTCCGCCCTCCTCGTAGCCGACGTAGCCCGGAGGGGCCCCGACGAGCCGCGAGACGGCGAACTTCTCCATGTACTCGCTCATGTCGATGCGGACCATCGCCGCCTCGTCGTCGAACAGGAACGACGCCAGGGCCCGCGCGAGCTCGGTCTTGCCGACGCCCGTGGGACCGAGGAACAGGAACGACCCGATCGGTCGGCGCGGGTCCTTGAGCCCGGACCGGGCCCGCCGCACCGCGTCGGACACGGCCTGGATGGCCTCCTCCTGCCCGACGACGCGCTCGTGGAGCCGCTCCTCCATGTGGACGAGCTTGGCCATCTCGCCTTCCATCAGGCGGCTGACCGGGATCCCGGTCCAGGCCCCGACGATCTCCGCGATGTCGTCCGCGGTGACCTCCTCCTTCAGGAGCGAGCCGGGACCCTGGAGCGTCGCGAGGACGCTCTCCTGCTCGGCCATGCGGTCATCGAGCGCCTTCACCGTGCCGTACTTGAGCTCGGCGGCTGTCGCGTAGTCCGCCTCGCGCTCCGCCTGCTCGATCCGGACGGTGACCGACTCGATCTCGGACTTCGTTGCGCGCATCGCCGCGATGGCCGACTTCTCGGCCTCCCAGCGCTGCTTCATCGCGCCGGCCTCCTCCTCGATGTCGGCCAGCTCCTTCTCGAGCGCCTCGAGCCGGGCCTTCGAGCCCTCGTCGGTCTCCTTGCGCAGCGCCTCCCGCTCGATCTCGAGCTGGATCCGCCGGCGCTCGAGCTCGTCGAGCTCGATCGGCATCGAATCGATCTCCATGCGGAGCCTCGACGCGCTCTCGTCCACGAGGTCGATGGCCTTGTCCGGCAGGAAGCGCTCCGTGATGTACCGGTTCGACAGCGTGGCCGCCGCGACGAGCGCCGAATCGGTGATGCGCACGCCGTGGTGGACCTCGTACCGCTCGCGCAGGCCGCGCAGGATGCTGATGGTCTCCTCGACGGTCGGCTCGTCGACCAGGACCGGCTGGAAGCGCCGCTCGAGGGCGGCGTCCTTCTCGATGTACTTGCGGTACTCGTCGAGCGTCGTCGCGCCGATCGTGTGGAGCTCGCCCCGCGCGAGCATCGGCTTGAGCAGGTTCGAGGCGTCCATCGCCCCTTCGGCGGCCCCGGCACCCACGACGGTGTGGAGCTCGTCGATGAAGAGCACGACCTGGCCGTCGGAGTCCTTGATCTCCTTCAGGACGGCCTTGAGCCGTTCCTCGAACTCGCCGCGGAACTTCGCGCCGGCGATGAGCGCCCCCAGGTCGAGCGCCACGACGCGCTTGTTCTTCAGGCCCTCGGGGACGTCGCCTCGGACGATGCGCTGGGCGAGCCCCTCGACGATCGCGGTCTTGCCGACGCCGGGCTCGCCGATGAGCACCGGGTTGTTCTTCGTCCGGCGCGAGAGGACCTGGATGACCCGCCGGACCTCCTCGTCACGCCCGATGACCGGGTCGAGCTTGCCGGCACGCGCCTCGGTCGTGAGGTCCCGCCCGTACTTCTCGAGCGCGGCATACGTGCCCTCCGGGTTCGGCGAGGTCACGCGCTGTCCGCCGCGGACGCTCTGGAGCGCCTGGAGGATGGCCTCCTTGCCGGCTGCGTGCGATTCGAGGAGCGCCTGTCCGTCGCCACCGGCCTCGGCGATCCCGAGGAGCAGGTGCTCGGTGGAGACGTACTCGTCGCCGAGCCGCCGGGCTTCCGCCTCGGCATGGTCGACCACGCCCTTGGCCCGAGGGTCGAGCGCCAGCGAGCCGCCCTGGATGCGTGCGCGTCGGGCGAGCGCCGCGGCGACCTCGCCGCGGAACGCCGGCACGTCCACCCCGAGACGCCGCAGGGTCTCGGCCGGGATGCCGTCGTCGGGTTCGACGAGCGCGCTGAGGATGTGCTCCGCGTCGAGCACGGGGCTGTGGAGCCGCTCGGCGGTGGCCTGGGCGGCGAGGATGGCCTCCTGGGCCTTCTGGGTGAAGCGATCGAGTTGCATGGCCGGTTCTCTTGGTCTGGCTCGCGTCAGCGAGGATCGGGTTGGTCGACGAGGTCGAAGAAGCGGTGGCCCGCCTCGACGGCGTCGTCGGAGAGCTGGGTGGGAAGGATGACCTTGGCCTTGGCATAGAGGTCGCCGTGCCCCGAGGCGTCGAGTCGGGGCATGCCCTGGCCGGTGAGCCGGAACGTCTTGCCGTTCGGTGTGCCGGCCGGGACCCGGAGCAGGACCCGGCCCTTCAGCGTGCGGACCGGCACCTCGGCACCGAGCAGCGCTTCCTGGAGCGTGAGCGGGAGGTCGCGCTCGAGGTCAGCGCCGCGCCGCCTGAACGTGGCATCGGGCGTCATCCGGACGACGACGTACAGGTCGCCGCCGCCGGGCGCCTTGCCGGTCAGCCGGACGCGCGTTCCCGTGTCCGCGCCGCGGGGGATCTTGACCTCCAGGCGCTTGCCGTCCACCTCGACGAGGCGCGTCGTGCTGTGGAAGGCCTCCTCGAGCGTGATCTCGGCGATGGCTTCCGCCGTCGGCTTGGGTGCCGGCCGTGGCGTGGCGCCGGTGCCGGCGCTCCCGCCGGACCCGTCCAGGCCCATCCCCGAGAGGATGTCCCCGAACCCGGGTCCCCCGGTCGGCCGACGGCCGCGGCCCGGGCCGGTGGCGCCCGCCGACGCGGCAGCGTCCTCGCCGAAGAACATCCGGAAGAAGTCGCTGAAGCCGCCGCCGTCGCCACTGGTCCGGAACTCGTAGCGGACGTTGCCACCGGCGCCTCCGAAGCCCGTGAACGGGCTCCCGCTCGCGCCGGCCGAGCCGTAGGCGTCCCAGTTCGCCCCGAGCGCGTCATACCGCTTGCGCTTGTCCGGGTCGGACAGGACCTCGTTGGCCTCGTTGACGTCCTTGAAGCGCTGCTCGGCGGCCTTGTCCCCGGGCTGCGCGTCGGGATGATGCTGGCGGGCGAGCTTGCGGAAGGCCTTCTTGATCTCGGCCTGGGACGCCGTCCTCGGGACGCCGAGGACGGCGTAGTAATCCTGGTACTCGAGACCCGGAGCGCCGGGCCGGCTCCCCGCCAACGGACCCTCCTAGGTGCCCCGGACGACGACCGGCGGCTGGTCGGTCGGCGGGAACTCCGTTCGCCGGGCGGCCGGCGCGGGCGCCGGCTCGGCCGGCGTCTCGCTCTTCACGACCTTCGGCGGCTCGACCGGCAGCGCCTTCGGCTTGCGCCGGAGGGCCGCGTCGAGCACCTGGTCCATGTTGTCCACGAGGATCAGCTTGATGGACTTGCGGATCTCGTCCGGGATGTCGCGCAGGTCCTTCTCGTTCTTCCGTGGAAGGATGACGATCCGGGCCCCCGACAGGTGGGCGGCGAGGATCTTGCTCTTGAGCCCGCCGATCGGCAGCACTCGACCACGCAGCGTGATCTCGCCGGTCATGGCCACATCCTTGCGGACGGGGATGCCGGTCAGGGCGCTGACCATGGCGGTGGCCATCGTGATGCCCGCGGACGGGCCGTCCTTCGGGATCCCGCCGGCCGGCACGTGGATGTGGAGCGTGTTGGTCTCGAAGACCTCGCGCTTGATGCCGAGCTCCCGGGCGTGGGCTCTCGTCCACGACAGGCCGGCTCGCGCGGACTCGCGCATCACCTCGCCGAGCTGGCCGGTCAGGATGAAGTCTTCCTTGCCCTCCATCCGGGTGACCTCGATGGCGATGACGTCGCCGCCGACCTCGGTCACGACGAGGCCCGTGGCCGCGCCGGTCTGATCTTCGGATTCCAGCTCGCCGTACTCGAACCGCTGCGGGCCGAGCAGCTCGACGAGCTTCTTGGGATCGATCACGGTCTTGCGCGTGCGGCCCTCGGCGACCTGCCGGGCGACCTTGCGCATGACGTTGGCGATCTCGCGCTCGAGGTTCCGGACGCCCGCTTCGTGGGTGTACGAGCGGACGAGCTCGGTCATGGCTTCATCCGTGATCTGGATGTTCTTCGCCTTGAGCCCGTGGTTCGCCATCTGCTTGGGGATGAGGAATTGCTTGCCGATCTCGATCTTCTCGGTCTCGGTGTAGCCCGGCAGGTGCACGACCTCCATCCGGTCGCGCAGGGCGGCCGGGATCGGGTCGAGCAGGTTGGCGGTGGCCACGAACAGCACCTTCGAGAGGTCGAACGGCACCTCGAGGTAGTTGTCCTGGAAGCTGTTGTTCTGCTCCGGGTCGAGGACCTCGAGCAGCGCCGACGACGGGTCGCCCCGGAAGTCCATGCCGATCTTGTCGACCTCGTCGAGCATGAACACGGGGTTGTTGGTGCCCGCGGTCTTGATGCTCTGCACGATGCGGCCCGGAAGCGCCCCGATGTAGGTGCGCCGGTGGCCGCGGATCTCCGCCTCGTCGTGGATGCCGCCGAGGCTCATCCGCACGAACTTGCGGCCCATCGCTCGCGCGATGCTCTTGCCGAGCGACGTCTTGCCGACGCCGGGGGGTCCGACGAAGGCGAGGATCGGGCTGCGGATCTCGTCGGCCAGGGTGCGCACCGCGAGGTACTCGAGGATGCGCTCCTTGATCTTCTCGAGGCCGTAGTGGTCCTCGTCGAGGATGCGGGCGGCTTCCTTGATGTCGAGCTGGTCGTCGGTCGAGACGTTCCAGGGCAGGCCAACGAGCCAGTCCACGTAGGTCCGGATGACCCCGACCTCGGGCGACGCCGACGGGATGCGGCTCATCCGGTCGATCTCCTTGATCGCCCGGGCCTTGATCTCGTCCGGCATGCCGGCGCTCTCGACCTTGTCGCGGAGTTCGTTGATCTCGGCCTGCTGCGGGTCGTCCTCGCCGAGCTCGCGCTGGATGGCCTTGAGCTGCTCGCGGAGGATGTACTCGCGCTGGGTCTTGTCCATCTCGGACTTGACCTCGGACTGGATCCGACCCTTCAGCTCGAGGATCTCGATCTGGCGGTTGAGGAAGGTCGAGACGAGCTTGAGTCGCTCGACGATGTCGATGGTCTCGAGCAGCTCCTGGCGCTGCTCGGTCGTCATGTCCGGGCTGTACGCGACCATGTCGGCGAGCAGCCCGGGCTCGGTGATATTGCGAGCGGCCACGGCGGCTTCCGGCGGGACCGGCGCGCCGTTGGCGACGTACTGCTCGATCTGCGCCTGGACCGAGCGCATCAGCGCCTGGACCTCGACGCCCGTCGGGCTCTCGTCGGCCAGCTCGGAGACGGTCGCGGTGATGTACGGGCCGGTCGAGGTGAAGCCGTGGACGCGCAGGCGCGACTGGCCCTGGACGATGGCCCGGACGGTCCCGTCCTGGAGCTGCACGACCTGGGCGATCTTGGCGAGCGTGCCGATCTCGTAGAGCTCGGACGGGTCGTCGATGTCTTCCTGCTCGGCCTGTCGCTGGGTCACGAGCGCGATGGGTCCGCCGTCGGCGACGGCGGCGTTGAGCGCGGCGACGCTCTTCTCGCGGCCGACCTGGAGCGGCACGATCATCTCCGGGAAGATGACCGTCTCCCGGAGGGCGACGAGGGGCAGCTCGCGCGGTCCGGCGGTGGTCGGCTGCTCGTCGACCGGGGTTGACGGTCGCTTGGCCATCAGATCTCTCCTAGTTCCTTGGTTCAGGCGGTCCGCGGGGTCGCGGAGGCGTCGGTCTCGTCGGGGTTGGTGTCCGCCGGGCTGGCGACGGCCTCGGCGGCCCCCGTCCCTTCGGCGTACAGGGCTTCGAGGATGCGCGCCCCGAGGCGCTCCTCGAGTTCGAACAGGATCCGGATGCCGGCGAGGTTCACGCCGCGCTCCCGGGTGAGGTGGCGGATCCAGAGGATCCGTCGGATGTCGTTCTCGCTATAGAGGCGGATGTTCGTGGGTGTCCGTGCCGGGCAGAGGAGACCCTCGTCCTCGTAGATGCGCAGCGTCCTGGGGTGTGCGCTCACGAGCGTGGCCGCCACGCTGATCACGTAGACGGGCCGCGTCGGATCTCGATCCGGACGGGTGGCTGTCATGCCGGGATGCTAGAACGTTGACAATGACGTTGTCAAGAGTCCTGCGCGTTTCGCGATTCGAGATCGTCCGCCCCGGGGCGGATCAGGCGTCGATCGGGCTCGGTTCCTCGTCGCCGATCAGCTGGCTGTGGAGCAGGTCCTGGCACTCCTGCTTGCCGATGGCGATGACCTTGTCGCCCTCGAGCATGATCGTGTCCGGCCGAAGCGGCGTCGCCACCCCGTCGCGGATGACGGCGAAGAGGGAGCAGCCTTCGGGGATCGCGAGGTCCTTCGGGGCGCGGCCGATGGCCGGCGACCCGGACTGGAGATGGGCCTCGATGAGCTCGAGCTCTCCCTCGCCGAGCGCCGCCAGGTGGAGCAGCTCGTGGACCGGGATGTCCTGCTCGATCGAGCCAAGGATCATCCGGGTGGGACTGATGATCTCGTCGACGCCAAGGTGCCGGAACAGCGCCTCGTTCTTGGGGTTGTTGACGCGGGCGATCGTGCGCGGCACGTCGAAGTGGTGCTTGGCCATCTGGCAGATGACGAGGTTGTCCTCGTCGTCGCCGGTCACGGCCGCCACGACGTCCGCCCGGTTGCAGCCCGCCTCGCCGAGGTACTTGCCCTCGCAGCCGTCGTTGGCGATGACGATCGAGCCGATCTCGTCGGCGATCTGCCCGGCGCGAGCCGGGTCCTTCTCCATGAGGGCCACCTCGTGGCCCGATTCGACGAGTTCCTTGGCCAGGTAGTACCCGACCTTCCCGCCACCGACGACGAGGACGAACATGGCTCAGGCCTCCCGGGCCGCGGCCGGGGCCGGGGCGCTCCCGTCGGCCGCGGCCGCCGGGTGATCGTGGTGGGTGCCGCCGGGGTGGGTGCCGGTCGGCCCGAGCATCCCGACGACGCCCGACGGGGCGAACCCGAGATACCCGTTGATGGCGTCGTGCATGAGGCCGGTCCGACAGAGCGTCGCGAGGCCGAGGGCCGCGTAGGCCTCGGCCCGGACCGGGTCGTTCAGCTTGGCGACCACGCGCTCGATGCCGAGCGCCTCGGCGGCGACCTGGGCGGCCATCACGTTGCGGTTGTCGCCCTCGGTCATCGCGAGGAAGACGTCAGCCCCCTCGGCGCCGGCCCGTCGCAGCACGTCCTTGTCGGTGCCATCTCCGCGGATCGCCTTGCCGCCGAACGTCGAGGGGAGGCGGTCGAAGGCGCTGGTCCGGGTATCGACGATCAGGACCTCGTGACCGGCACGGTCATAGGAATCGGCGAGGGCGGCGCCGACACGGCCGCAGCCCACGATGACGATCTTCACGATGCCTCCTCGGACATCGGCTCGCGCACCACCCAGACGGTGCACGGCGCGTTCTGCAGGACATACGGGATGGTTCGCCCGATCGCGAAGTCGCCGCCGAAGCGCGTCCGGAACGGCACGCCAAGGACGATCAGGTCCGCGTCGCGTTCGACGGCCTCGTCGACGATCGCCGCTCCGACGTCACGGGCCTGGAGGAGGACCGGTTCCATGGTCTGCTTCCACTCCTCGGCGACGGCCTCGGCGACGTCGAGGACCTGCTGGACCTCCTCGGACCGTCCGGCGATATCGGCGTCGAGCGGCAGCGTCCAGTCGATCTCGACGACATGGACCGCGACGAGCTCGGCTTTCGAGAACTTGGCATGCATCGCCGCGAGCCGGATGATCCGGGCATCGCTGGGGCCACCGTTGAGGGCGAGGACCGCGCGGCGAAAGGCAGGTAGGTGGTTATCTCCCATGGGCGGCGGTCACGATACCACCGTCCCGGTCACGACCGGTTCGCGCGGTCCGGTGCCTCGGGCGTCTCGTCGGGCTCGGGATCCTCACGCCGATACGGTACGCCGACCACGACCGTGTGTGGCCGCCCCAGCAGGACGGACCGCAGGCGCTTCGCCGCCTGGTTGTAGAGGATGCGCTCCCACCAGCTCCGGGCGACATACTCGGGGACGACGACGAAGGTGATCGGGTCAGGCTTGTCCGGTGGCCACGCGGCGTCGAGGACGTCGAGATAGGCCAGGAACGGACCGGCGAGCGACCGGTACGGCGACTCCACGACCACGAGCGGGATGCCGGGGATCTGCCGCTCGAACTGCTCGCGAAGCTCGATCGCCGCCTCTGGGTCGTCCGAGATGTAGACCGCCCGGACGTCGTCGCTGATCGACCGCGCCACGTTCACGGCCTGGACGACCGCCCGGTTGAGACTCGGGATCGGGATGACGACCCGTTCCTCGCGATGCGGCGCGTCGACGATCAGGTCGGGCCGCACCGCCAGCTCGCGCCTGGAACGGGCGTACTGGTGGTTGATGAACAGCATCATCGCGACGAGGCTGGGGATGAGGATCACGATCAGGTAGGCGCCGTTGAAGAACTTCTCCGAGACGACGATGAGCAGGACCACCGCGGTCAGGACGGCCCCGGACGCGTTGATCCCGAGCCGCCAGTGCCACCCGGTGGATCGCTCGTCCCACCAATGGCGGACCATGCCGATCTGGCTGAGCGTGAAGCAGACGAACACGCCGACGGAGTACAGCGGGATCAGGGAGTGCGTGTCGCCGCCGAACGCCCACAGCAGCCCGAACGCGACGGCGGCCAACAGCACGATGCCCCACGAGTACGCGAGCCGGTCGCCGCGGAACGAGAACTGGCGGGGCATGTACCCGTCCTCGGCGAGGATCGCGGCCAGGCGCGGGAAGGCGTTGAAGCTGGTGTTCGCGGCGAGGAACAGGATGAGCGCCGTGCTCACCGCGAAGAGGACGAACAACGGCGAGCCCTCGCCATAGATGGCCTGCGCGGCGAGCGCGACGACCGACGCGCCACCCTCCTGCGTCGGCAGGACGGCGAACTGGATCGCCACGAGGGTCAGGCCGATGAACAGGATCGCCAGGAGGATCGACATCGCGGACATCGTGTTCGCGGCGTTCTTCGACTCGGGCGGTTGGAACGCCGGGACGCCGTTCGCGATCGCCTCGACGCCGGTCAGAGCCACCGAGCCGCCGGCGAACGCCTTCAGCAGGAGCAGGACGCCGAGCGCCTCGGTCCCGAACGGCACGGTGTCCGGCGGCGGCGGGAGCGGGGTCACGTTCCCCGTGATGATCTGGCCGACACCGATCGCCACGATGCCGAGGGCGAGCACGAGGAACGCGTACGTCGGGATGGCGAAGATGTTCCCCGACTCACGGAGACCGCGCAGGTTGGCGATCGTGATGAGCGAGATCGAGACGAACGCGATCTCGATCCGGAAGTCGTACGCGGCGGGGATGACGGACTGGATCTGGGCGATCGCGGCCGCGGTCGAGACCGAGACCGTCATGACGTAGTCGATGAGCAGGGCGGCCGCCGCGATCAGACCGAAGATCGGCGCGAGGTTCGTCTTCGCGACGACATACGCGCCGCCGCCGTTGGGATAGGCGCGGCACACCTGCCGGTACGACAGGGAGACCACGGCCAGGAGCACGGAGATCGCGATCGCGACCTGGAGCGACAGGAGCACCGCGCTCGCCCCAGCGAGGACCAGGACCCGCAGGATCTCCTCGGTGGCGTACGCGGACGAGCTGATGGCGTCCGAGCTGAAGATCGCGAGGGCCTTCTTCTTCGACAGGCGTTCGCCGATCTCCTCCTCGGTGGAGAGCGGCCGCCCGAAGACGATCGACCGTGTGCGCTGGAGGAACCGTCGTGTCGGCGTCAATTCGACGTTCGTCGCCGCCTTGGCGACCATCTGCCCAGGTCCGGTGTAGCGGAAGTAGGGTGCGTGCGGACGCTCGACGCGGACGCGGCGGTCGGCGGGTTTGCGGCCCTTCAAGGGCCGCCGGCCTCCGATCAACGGATCTCCATTCGCTGGTGGGCGGGCGCCGGGCCGACCTCCGCTCCCTCCCGGGGACGGGACGCGGTCCAGGACCGTCGGCTCGCGTCGGACGAGTCCGGCCGGGCGTGGTGGCGCCGATTGGTTATACAGCAACCGGCCTGCCGGCGGCCGGTCGGACCATGGTCACACACCGTGGTAGAGCCGTTCCGCCAGTCGGGTGGGCAGCCCTGCAGCCCGCATCGCGACCGCCACCGGATCGATGTCGTAGGGGACGCGGTGCCACGTCGCGGACCGCGCGGCGACATCGAGGATCAGGTAGCTCGAACGCGGGTCGCCATCGCGAGGCTGGCCGACGCTCCCGGGGTTGAGGAAGGCCCGCCGTGTCTCGAAGGTCACGGTGTCGCGATCGCCGGGCATCTCGCCGTGGACTCGGTCGCCCGCCCCCAGCCACGCGATCGGGACGTGCGTGTGGCCGTGCAGGCCGTGTCGGGTCGTCAGCGCGGCGAAGCTGGCCCCAGCGATGCGTTCGCTCGTGACGTACTCCCACGTCGGGTCGCGCGGGCTGCCGTGCACGAGCGTCACGTCATCCTCGACGCGGCGCTCCGGCAGGGCTGCGAGCCACGCCGTGGTCGTCGCGGACAGGTGCCGTCGCGTCCAGAGCATGGCATCGCGCGCCTCGGGGTTGAACGCGTCGATCTCCTTGCCGCCGAGGGCCGCGGCGTCGTGGTTGCCGCGGACGCCGAGGGCCCCACGCTCCGAGAGACGTCCCACCACGCCGTCGGGGTCCGGGCCATAGCCGACGACGTCGCCCAGGTGCCAGATCGCGTCCACGCTCCCGGCGTGGGCGAGCACCGCGTCGAGGGCGACGAGATTGCTATGGATGTCCGAGAGCACGGCGATCCGCATCGAACGGTCAGCCTAGCAGCGGGTCGGTCACCACGGACGACGCTTGCGTGCCGCGGGATCTCGCGGATACGCCGCCGGCACGCGCCCGCGGCTCGTGACGATGACGAGCCGATGCCCGTCGAGGCCGGTGATCCGCGGCTCGACGGACGTGACGGTCCCGCCGCCGAGCGCGTCGATCGCGCGGCGCGCGGCCGCGACCTCGTCGACCAGGTCGCCGCGCTTCCAGGCGACGAGGACGCCGCCCGGCATCAGCAGCGGGAAGCTCAGCTCGACCAGTTCGGCGAGTGCCGCGACGGCCCGCGCGGTGACAGCGGGCCAGCGGCCGCGGTGCGCCCCATCCGCGGCGAGGGCTTCGGCGCGGACCGGCGCGACCTGCACGGCGCCGGCGTGGGTCGCCTCGACCGCCGTCTCGAGGAAGCGCGCCTTCTTGGCCGTCGGTTCCACGAGGAGCGCCTGGACAGCGGGCAGGGCCGCCGCGAGTGGGAGGCCGGGATACCCACCCCCCGAGCCGAGATCGAGGAAGGTGTCGATCCCACGCTCGCGCATCGGGGCGACCGCGGTCAGGCTGTCGAGGACGTGGGCTCGCGCGACATCGGCCGGGGCCCGGATCGCCGTGAGGTTGACGGCGACCGTCCACGCCAGGAGCAGGCGCACCTGGCCGTCGATGGCGCCACGCGCCTCGGGCGTGAGGGTCAGGCCGAGCTCGGCGAGCCCGGCGTCGACGACGTGGCCGTACTCGGGCGGGAGCTCGGGAAGGCCATCGACGCGCGTCGGGAGCGGCTCACGCGCGGGAAGGATGGGCACGCCTCCTGTGGTCCACGTGCCGGCTCCTCGCGCGGCGCCGCTCCCGGCGTCGGCATCGTTTCGCACCGCGGGAGCTGGTTCGGTCTTCCGCCATCCGTCCGGTTCGTGGTCGGGTCTCCCCGTACCCCTCGCGGACCGCGTTACCCTGCCGTCCCCAGTGCGGATGCCGGACGTTACGGCGGTGACGGCGGGGCGTCAACGCGGTTATCCACCAACTGCCCGGGGTGTCCACGATTCGTGGATAACTCGGGCCGGGACGCGAGGCCGGGCGCCAGGTGGCGCCGCGCGGCGCTGGGCCGGATGCTAGGTGGCGCGGCCGCTCCCGCGGACCGGGCGGCCCAGCGTCCGCCGGACCACGTCGATGACCTCGTCGACGTACTGGTCCGCCTCCCCGGCCTCCGCGGCGGTCCGGACACAGCCCTGGACGTGGTCCTCGAGCAAGAGGATCGAGAGCGAGTCGACCGCGGCCCGGAGCGCCGACGTCTGCTGGAGGATGTCGACGCAGTACTCCTCGCGCTCGATCATCCGCGCGATGCCGCGGACCTGGCCCTCCATCCGCGACAGGCGGCGGACGAGCTGGGCCTTGTCCTTGGAGTAGCTGTGCCGGAAGTGGCTCGGGTCCGGGGCGGGGGCCGGGCGGCGGCCGGAGGTGGCTGGCATCGGTGTGTCGTCCTCGAACGTGGCGGCCGCTCCACGCGACCGTCACCCGATCGTACCATACCCCCAGGGGGTATCCATCGACGATGGCGCGACGACGTGGTGCCCGGCCGGACCGGCGCTTCGGATAGACTGTGGGCCGATGGACCATCGACGCGCCGTGACGGCCTCGTTCGCCCACGCCAGCGAGGCGGAGATGGCACGGATCCTCGACTTCTACGAGGTCCGGTGGGAGTACGAGCCCCACACGTTCCCGATCCTCTGGAACCTCGACGGGGCCGTCGTCGAAAGCTTCTCGCCGGACTTCTACCTCCCCGACCTCGACCTCTACCTCGAGATGACGACGCTCCGCCAGAAGCTCGTCCGCAAGAAGAACCGCAAGCTGCGCCGCCTGCGCGAGCTGTACCCCGACCTGTCGATCAAGCTCTTCTACGCGCGGGACTTCCGGGCGCTGATGCTCAAGTACGGCCGGCTCGCGCTGGTCGACGACCTCTCCGGGACGTCCGGCCAGGTCGTGCCGGTGCGTGACGTCGCGCCGTCGGCCCCCGGGCCCGAGCCGGTCCCGGCCGTCCGCCCGGCGCGCCGCCGACGTCCGACCACGGCCGTACCCACCGTCACGGAGGGACCCGCGATCATCCGATGAGTCACGCGATCGACCTGCACGCCGACATCGGCGAGGTCCTCCTGACCGAAGCGCAGATCCAGGCCAAGGTCCGCGAACTCGGCGCTCGCATCAGTGCCGACTACGCCGGGCGCCAGCTGACGCTCGTCTCCGTCCTCAAGGGCTCGCTGCCGTTCATGGCCGACCTGATGCGCGCGATCGACATCCCGGTCCGGATCGACCTGATGGAGGTGAGCTCCTACGGCGGCACGACGACGGAGTCGTCCGGGCTCGTCCGGATCCTCAAGGACCTCTCGGCGAGCATCGCCGGCGAGGAGGTCCTCATCGTCGAGGACATCATCGACACCGGGCTCACGCTCAACTACCTGATCCGCTACCTGCGGGGCAAGAACCCCGCATCGCTGCGGATCTGCACGCTGCTCGACAAGCCGGCGCGTCGGCTCGTCGAGATCCCGGTCGACTACATCGGCTTCGAGATCCCCGACCGGTTCGTCGTGGGATACGGGCTCGACTATGGCGAGTACTACCGCAACCTCCGGGATGTCGGGGTGCTCAAGCCCGAGGTGTACTCGGGGGTCGTCGGCGAGTGACGATGCATCGGCGGCCCCTGGGTCACGGCCGGACGCTGGCGGCGATCGCCGGGGTCCTCATCGTCGTCGGGTGCGTCCTGCCGTGGTGGAAGGTCGGCGGCGGCGAGAGCGGCATCACGCCGCTGAGCGGCAACGGCTTCGACGGCGCCGGGATGCTCGTCTTCCTGGTCGGCATCGCGACGCTCGCGCTCGTCGCCCTCCCGTACGCCGCCGGCGACCGGCCACTCGGGATCGACCGCTGGCTCACCTTCCTGCTGCTCACCATCGTCGGCTGGATCGGCCTCGCGATCCGGGTGGTCAGCCTCCTGCTCGACGGCGCGTTCACATTCACGGAGCCCGCCCAGGTCTTCACGAACGGGCCCGGGCTATGGCTCACGGCGATCGGGCTCGTGGTGCTGTCGCGCGCCACGTACGACATGGCCCGCGAACCGTCCTGGCGCTGACCGACAGAGGCCGCCCGCCCGCCGTGCGCCGCATCGCGGCGGTGACGATCGGCGCCGCTCCGCGGCCCGACCTGACCGACGGGCTCCGCGCCGCCATCGACGACGCGGGCGTCGGCGAGATCGTCGTGCTCGAGGTCGGGGCGCTCGACGACCTGCCCGATGGCGTGTCGCCTCCGCCGCCCGGCCCGGGGAGCTACCCGCTCACGACGCGCCGGCGCGACGGCCGCCTGATCGTGGCCGAGGAAGCGTGGCTCTCGCCGCGCGTCGCGGCCGCCGTCCAGCGGGCCGGATCCGCCGGGGTGGAGCTCACCCTGCTCCTGTGCGCCGGCGGGTTCGCGTCGGTGCGTGCCACGGCGCCGCTCATCCGGCCGTTCGACGTCGCGGTCGCGCGCCTGCTCGAGCTTGGCGCCCGACGGCTCGGCGTCGTCGTGCCCATCGACGGGCAGGTGGAGCCCTCGCGGGGGAGATGGACGGCGGCCGGCTTCATCGCGGACGTGATGGCCGGTTCGCCCGGCGACGTCGGGCGGTTCGGTGGGTCCGATCGCACGTCAGGGGCCGTCGATGCCATCGTGCTGGACTTCGTCGGTCATCCGCCGCCGGCGGTGGCCGCGGCCGCGGCGATCGCGGACGGGACCCCGGTCGTCGACCTGCTCGCCGTTTCCATCGAGGCGGTGGTCGCTACGATGCGACGATGACCGCGATCGAGCGCCTCGAGGGCGTCTGGAACATCGTCCCGACGCCGTTCGCCCCGGACGGCACCCTCGACGCCGCGAGCCTCCCCGGGCTGACGCGGTTCGTGGCCGGCTGCGGGGTCGATGGGATGACGATCCTCGGCGTGCTCGGCGAGGCGGGCAAGCTGTCGGACGCTGAGCGCACCACGGTCATCGACGGCGTCATCGCGGCGGCCGGCGACCTGCCGGTGTGCGTGGGCGTGAGCCACGCCGCCACCGACCGGGCCGTCGCCTTCGCCCGCGAGGCCGCCGACCATGGGGGCGCACTCGGTGATGCTCGCGCCGCCGGCCCTCGCCCGGCCGAATGACGCGGCCATCCTGGCGCACTACCTCGCGGTCGCCGACGCGATCGGGCTGCCGATCGTCGTCCAGGACCATCCCGCGAGCAGCGGCGTCCACATGACCGTCGAGCTGCTCGCGACGATCGCCGACCGGGCGCCGACCTGCCGGGTCGTCAAGCTCGAGGACGAGCCGAGCCCGCCCAAGGTGGCCCGGCTACGGGCCGCGGCGCCGGACGTCCGGATCCTCGGTGGCCTCGGCGCCATCATGCTGCTCGAGGAGCTGCGCCGGGGCGCCGTCGGGACCATGACCGGCTTCGGGTTCCCCGAGGCGCTCGTGGACATCGTGTCCCGCTTCCGCTCGGGCGACGAGGCGGGGGCGCAAGCCGCCTTCTTCCGGATCGTCCCGCTCATCCGCTTCGAGAACCAGCCCGGCCTGAATCTTGCGATCCGCAAGCACCTGTACCGGCGGCGCGGGGCGATCGCGTCGGAGCGGGTCCGCGCCCCCGGACCGGCGATGGACCCCGGCACGATCGCCGACCTCGACGCGATCCTGGTGGCGCTCGGCCTCGACGGTCGCGTCGGCCCGGCCTAGGGCCCCGCCCGCCGACGATGGACGCCGAGCTCGTCATCACCGGCGGCACGCTGGTCACGCCCGACGGCGTCCGACGCGGCGCGCTCGCCGTCGCGGAGGGCCGGATCGTCGCGGTCGGCACGGACGCCGAGATGCCCGAGGCGCGCGAGCGGGTCGACGCGACCGGCCGCATGGTCCTTCCGGGGCTCGTCGACACGCACGTCCACGCCCGCGACCCGAGCGTCGACGCGCGCGAGGACTTCGCGTCGGCCACGGCGGCGGCGGCCGTCGGCGGCATCACGACGATCATGGAGATGCCGATCTCGACGCCGTCGGTCCACGACCGGGCGACCTTCGAGGCCCGGGCGGCGATCGTCGGCCCCAAGGCCCACGTCGATTTCGCGCTCTACGGCGGGGCGGCCGGGGACAACCTCGACACGATCGAGGAACAGGCGGCGGCCGGCGCCGTGGCCTTCAAGACGTTCCGGACCTCGCCGCCGGCCGGCCGTGAGCGCGAGTTCACCGGGCTCTGTGCGCCGGACCCCGCCGACTACCGACGCGCCCTCGAGCGCGTCGCCCGGACCGGTCTGATCTCCGCCGTGCACGCCGAGGACGCCGTGATGCTCGCGGCCGCGGCGACCGCCCTCCAGGCGGCCGGCGACCGCGGACCGCTGAGTCATGCCCGCTGGCGTCCGGAGATCGTCGAGCTGACCTCGGCAGCCGAGTGCCTGGAACTCGCCCGCGTCACGGGCGCCCGCCTCGAGCTGGCCCACTGCTCGACCCCCCGGGCGATCGACCTCGCCACCCGTGCCCGCGACGCCGGGCAGGCGGTGACCGTCGAGACGTGCCCGCACTACCTGTTCCTCACCGAGGCCGACCTCGAGCGGCACGGCCCGTTCGCGAAGATCAACCCGGCGCTGCGCGCTGACGAGGCCGTGGCCGGGCTCTGGGACCGCCTCGCCCGCGGCGAGATCGATGTCATCGGCTCGGACCACTCGCCGTTCCTCGTCGAGGAGAAGGCTCCGTTCGCCGACGACCTGTGGGGCGCCCTCCCCGGCGCGCCGGGTCTGGAGGCGCTGCTCCCCCTCATGCTCACCGCCGTCGCCGACGGGCGGCTCGACTGGTCGCGCCTCGTGGCGGTGACCAGCGCGAACGCCGCGCGGATCTTCGGTCTCGGTTCGAAGGGGGCGCTGCGGGTCGGCGCGGACGCGGACGTCGTGATCGTCGACCCGGGCCGCCGATGGACGATCGATGTGACGCGCTGGCTGACGCGATCCAAGGGGACCGCCGCGATCTGGCACGGGCGTGACGTCACGGGAGCCCCGGTCGCCACCTTCGTCCGTGGACGACCGGTCGCGGTGGACGGCGTGCTGGTCGGCGAGCGCGGGTCCGGCCGCCTGGTCCGCCCGGACTGACCGACCCTAGGGCAGGGCCCGGATCATGCCGCCGTCGACCGGGACGATCGCCCCGGTGACGAACGATGCGGCCGGTGAGAGCAGGAACGCCGCCACGCGGCCGAGTTCTGCCGGGTCGCCGTAGCGCCCGAGCGGGATCCGCTCGATGGTCCGGCGGGTGATCTCCTCGACCGTGACCCCGGTCGTCGCCGCCCGGTTGGCGTCCAGTTGCGCGATCCGGTCCGTCGAGAGGCGGCCCGGCGCCAGGCCGTTGATCCGGATCGGGGCGATCTCCTCGACCATCGACTTGATGAGGCCGGCGAGACCCGGCCGGATGAGGTTCGACGTGGTCAGGCCGGGGATCGGCTCGCGGACCGAGCTCGAGAGGATCACGAGGATCGCCGGGTCGCGACCCTCGCGCAGGTGGGGGAGGGCGGCCCGCAACAGTCGCACGGCGCTCCACAGCGTGCCGTCGATGGCGCGGGTCCAGGCGGCGTCGTCGAGGTCGTCGAATCGACCGGGCGGCGGGCCGCCGGAGTTGACCACGAGAAGGTCGAGCCCGCCGAACGCCGCCACGCCCGCGGCGATCGCGGCAGCGGGTCCGTCCGGCGTCGAGAGGTCGGCCGGGACCGCGACCGCGTCGAGCTCCCGCGCGCGGGCGTCGAGTCGATCACTCGGTCGGGCGATGAGGCCCACACGGGCACCCTCGGCCCGCAAGGCGCCGGCGACGGCGCCGCCGAGGCCGCCGCTCCCGCCACCGACCAGGGCGCGGGCGCCCGTCAATCCCAGGTCCATCGGTCCCTCCTCATCGGACCGCGATGGTATCGGCTCGGACGATCGGGCGTCCGCCGCCGGGGCCCGATGCCGGCAGGTCCGGCTCAGGACACCGCGGACCGGATCAGGACGCCGCGGATCGCCGGGACGACGCGGTCGCTCGGACCGCGGCCTGCTCGATCACCCTGATCGCGAACCAGTGCTCCTGGCCGTCGGCCGAGCGATGCCGGAAGACGTACGTGCCTTCCGGCCACACCGCCGAGCGGGAACCCAACGGCCGACGAGGGGCCACGTACATCGCGCCGAGCGGTGACGCGGCGCCGACGGGGCGGCTGCGGACCATCAGCTGCGGTCTCGTGCCGGTCTCGCTCCGTCGCCAGACATCGAGGGTCGCCGCCTGCGCCGACGCCGACCCGTCACCCGGCGGGGCGCACCAACCGATCTGGAGGACGCGTTCCGAGGCGACGCGGATCACCGGGATCGTGGGGTCGTCGGGCCCGGTCGCCGAGGTGGCCGGTTCGAGGGCGCGCCAGACCCGGACGGTCTGGTCCTGCCAGGTCTCGACCGAGGCGACGAGCCAGGTGCCTCGCTCGAGGCAGAACGCGTCGACTGCGGCGGCCGGATCGGGTGATCCCGTCGGGGACGAGCCGGAGCTGGGCCTCGCGCCCTCCAGACCGGAGCCGGACGTCGCCGGCGTTGCGGGCGTCGCCGACGGCTCCGTGATCGCGGCGCCGCCTCCAGCCTCGTCGCCGGCCGTCGGGGCCGGACCGCTCAGTGCCCACGGCTTCACGATGACGACGACGAGGACGATGGCCACCACGGCCGCCCAACGGCCGAGATGAGGGTGGTCCGGGGTCAGGGCGACCGGTTCGAAGACCCCGTCCGCTGGCGGGCGTCGTGGCGGGTCTGGCGAACGACCGGGGTCGTCCATGCCGACCTGGGCTCAGTCCTCGCCGAGGTACGCCTTGCGGACCGTCTCGTTCTCCTTGACCTGCTCGGCCGGTCCCGAGAGCACGACGCGGCCGGTCTGGAGGACATACGCGCGGTGCGCGATCGAGAGCGCCTGGAGGGCATTCTGCTCGACCAGGAGCACGGTCGTCCCTTGGGCGTTGATCTCCTTGATCGTCGAGAACACCTGCTGCACCAGGATCGGCGCCAGGCCGAGCGACGGCTCGTCGAGGAGGAGGACCCGCGGCTCGGACATGAGGGCGCGCCCGATGGCCAGCATCTGCTGCTCGCCGCCCGAGAGCGTCCCGCCGAGCTGGTTCGTCCGCTCCCGGAGCCGGGGGAACAGGTCCATGACCCGGTCGATGTCGGGCTGGATCGTCGACTGGTCCCGGGTGAACGCCCCCATCTTCAGGTTCTCGATCACCGACATCCGGGAGAAGATCCGCCGTCCTTCAGGGGCATGGCCGATCCCCTCGCGCACGAGGCGGTGCGCGGCGACCTTCGAGATGTCCTTGCCCTCGAACATCACCTTGCCGCGTCTCGGGTGGAGCAGGCCGCTGATGGTCTTGAGGGTCGTGGTCTTGCCCGCGCCGTTGGCGCCGATGAGCGTGACGATCTCGCCGCGGCCGACCGTCAGCGAGATGCCCTGGAGCGCATGGATGTTGCCGTAGTACGTGTTGACCTCGTCCAGGACGAGCATCGTCGAGTCGCCGACGTTGGTGCCAGGCGTGGCATGGCTCGCGGTCATCGTCATACCGCCGGCGCTCCGAGATAGGCCTCGATGACCTTGGGATCGCGCCGGACCTCTTCCGGCGTGCCCTCGGCGATCTTCTCGCCGTGGTCGAGGACGGTGACCCGGTCGCTGATGCCCATGACCACCCGCATGTCATGCTCGATGAGGAGCACGGTCAGCCCGAGGTCGCGCCGCAGGCGGCCGATCAGGGCCGTCAGCTCCTGCGTCTCCTTCGGGTTCATGCCAGCGGTGGGCTCGTCGAGCAGCAGGAGGGTCGGGTCTGACCCGAGGGCTCGGGCGATCTCGAGCCGCCGCTGGTCGCCGTACGGCAGGTTCTTGGCCAGCTGGTCGCCCTCGCCCTTCAGGCCGACGAGTTCCAGCAGCTCTCCGGCGCGGATCCGCGAGCTCACTTCCTCGTGCCGGTCGCGCGGGGTGGAGAACATGGCGTCGATCCAGCTCGCCTTGAGGCGAGCGTGCATCCCGACGAGGACGTTCTCCTCGGCCGTCATGTTCGGGAACAGCCGGATGTTCTGGAAGGTCCGGCCGAGTCCGGCCACCACCATGTCGTTCGGGCGGGCGCTATGGAAGATCCCGAACCGCCTGAGGAACCGCTCGTACCGCGGCGATCGGGCGACCCCGGTGACCAGGATGATGAGCAGCAGGCCCACGGCCACGAAGATCCCCAGGATGACCGTGCCCTCCTTGGCGCCGGCGATCGCGAGGAGGGCTGTGATGAGGCCGGCGATCCCCGGGATCAGCAGCCAGATGAGCGGCTCCATCCAGACGCGCTTCGACCGGGCGATCATCGTGGTGCCGTGGAAATCGATCTTGCCGGCGGTGGGGTCGTAGATCCCCGCGATGATGTTGAAGAACGTCGTCTTCCCGGCGCCGTTCGGCCCGATCAGGCTGACGATCGACTGCTTGGGGATCGTGAAGTCGACGCTGTTGACGGCGACGAGGCCGCCGAACCGCTTGGTGACCTTGTCGGCGTGCAGGATGTCCTCGGGCGCTTCGGTCGTCATCGTGTCCCCTCACCCGAGTCTTCGCCGAACAGTTCCTCGGCGCCGGGGGTCTCCCCGAGCGCACCCGCGATGCCGGGTTCGGACTCGATGTCCTCGCCGAAGTCCTGCGCGAACTCGTCGGCGACGTGCAGCTCGCGTCGGCGCCGCTGGCTCGGGAAGAGGCCCTCGGGTCGGAACAGCATCATCAGCACGAGCGCGACGCCGTAGAGCAGGAACTGGTAGTCGAGGAAGTTGATCTTGGCCAGGTCGATGTGCAGGTTGATGAGCGGCACGTCGAACGGCGGGAGGTGGAGGAACTCCTTGACGGTGTTGAGCTGCTTGAGGAACACGGCCTGGATCATGTACACGATGAAGGCGCCGGCGGCGACGCCCCAGATGTTGCCCATGCCGCCGAGGATGACCATCGCGAGGACCGTGAACGACACCGTGAAGTAGAACTGGTCCGGCGAGACGATCGTGAGCTTCGAGGCGTTGAACACGCCCGCCAGGCCGGCGGTGGTCGCCCCCAGGGCGAACGCGAGGAGCTTCGTGGTGACGGTGTTGATGCCGTTCGCCGCCGCGGCGAGCTCGTCCTCGCGGATGGCGTTCCAGGCGCGGCCCACCCGCGAATCCTGCAACCGATACAGCAGGGCCATGGCGATCGTGATGATGAACGCCATCAGGATGAAGTACGCGAACGGCGTCAGCGCCGAGAACGTGCCGAGGAACGGCAGGGGCTCGGGACGGAAGATGCCGCCGATGCCGTTCGTGCCCTCGGTCCAGTTCTCGAGGTTCAGGAACACGATCGGGACGATCTCGCCGAACCCGAGGGTCATGATCGCGAGGTAGTCGCCGCGGAGGCGCAGCGTCGGCGCACCGAGCGCGATGCCGAAGACGGCCGCGACCCCGGCGCCGACCACGAGCATGGGCAGGAACGGCAGGTCCATGTGCGAGTACGGCGAGTTCGAGTAGGCGTACGTGTACGCGCCGATGGCGAAGAACGCCGCGTAGCCGAGGTCGAGCAGGCCGGCGAGGCCGACGACGACGTTGAGTCCCATCGCCAGGAGCACGAACACGCCCGCGTTCGCGAACGAGTCGTACCAGGGTTGCGGGGCCTGGAGGAAGCTCAGGGGCGCGACCTGGGGCAGGAAGGCGAGCAGCGTCGTCGCGATCGCCATGCAGACGATGATCGTGGACGACCGATGGTGATCGGCGAAGTCGCTGATGCGGCCCTTCATCGACGGCGCGGCCGGGGCGGGCTGGGTCGTGGATGCGGCGGTCATGCTCGGTCTCCGGACGCCTGGCCGAGGATGCCGGTCGGCTTGAAGATCAGGACGAAGGTCAGGATCAGGAAGACGAGGAACTCGGACCAGCGCGAGTAGCCCAGGGCCGAGGCGGCGTTCTCGATGAACCCGATGACGAAGCCGCCGAGCACGGCGCCGGTGATGTTCCCGATGCCGCCCAGGACGGCCGCGGTGAACGCCTTGAGGCCGGCGTTGAACCCGAGGTCGAACCGGACATAGCCGAACCGCAGACCCCACACGACGCCGGCGGCGGCCGCGAGGGCGCCGCCGAGGAGGAACGTGAGGGAGATCGTCTGGTTCATGTCGACGCCCATGAGGGCGGACGCCTCGCGATCCTGCGCGGTGGCGCGCATCGCGCGTCCCATGCGTGTTCGCGTGATGAACAGCTGCAGGGCGGTCATCAGGACCATCGCGAGCGTGAAGATGAAGATCGACAGGACCGAGATCGACGGCCTGGCCGATGTGGATCTGCCAGCTCAGCGGGAAGATCTGCGGGGCCGAGCGGTCGCCGGAGCCGGCAAGGATGAGGGCGACGTTCTGCAGGATGAACGACACCCCGATGGCGGTGATCAGCGGCGCGAGCCGTGGCGCGTTCCGCAACGGCCGGTAGACGGACCGTTCGATCGCCACGTTCAGCAGGCCGATGATCGGCATCGTGAAGGCGAGGGCACCCAGGAGCAGGAGCGTCAGCGGGAGCACCTGCTCGACCGCGCCGGTCTGTCCCATGATGCCGCCGAGGAAGACGACCGAGAGGAACGCCCCCAGCATGAAGATGTCGCCGTGGGCGAAGTTGATCAGCTCGATGATCCCGTAGACCATCGTATAGCCGAGGGCGATCAGGGCGTAGATGGCCCCGATCGAGAGAGCGTTCACGGTCTGCTGGAGTGCGACCGGGAAGCCGGTGTCGAGTGGCAGCCCCACCACAAGGTAGAGCAGCAGCCACAGGATGATGCAGTACCCGGCGATGGCCACGATGGCCAGCCCGACGACGCGGAGCGTCCTCGAGAGCAATCCGGTGGTGGCGACCGGGGAGGCGATGGCTGTCACGGTTCGGACCTCAGGGACGGGGACCCAGGCCTGAAGCGGTGATAGAGAGCGGCCGGGGACCCGTTGGATCCCCGGCCGTTCAAGAACGGTCGATTACGACGGCTTGTTCGCGTCGACCTGCGTGCCGAACTTCCAGTCACCCTTGCCGCTGGCGCCGGTGGCGTCATAGGTGTAGATCGAGACGATCTTCTGGTTCGTGTCCCCGTTCGCGTCGAACTGGACCGGACCGACGATCGTCTGATGGGTGGTGGTCGAGTCGGTGCCCGCGGCGCGGACAGCCTCGCGAAGGGCGGCCATGTCGGCCGGGTTGGTCGCGCCCGCGGCGTTGATCGCATCGATGACGATCTGCGCGCACGCGAAGCCCTGGCCGGCGTAGCCGGTGGCGTCGATCCCGTACTCAGCCTTGTAGTCGGCGTCGAACTTTTCCTTCCCATCGAAGGTGCCCGGGCCGGCCAGCGTGCTGTACGAGTTCTTGGCCGCAGCAGCGGCGAGGTTCAGGAACGAGTCCTTCGTCGCGCCGGAGCCGTCGTTGATGCCGTCAGGACCGACGTACGGGACATCGCCGAGGCCGACCTGCTGGGCAGCCAGGAGGATGCGCGCGCCGCCGGTGGCCGTGACGCCACCGAAGTAGATCGACTCGGGATTGAGCGCCTTGGCGGCGGTCATGATCGAGACGTAGTCCTGCGTGGTCTTGGGGGCCGCGTCGTGCTTGACGACGGTGCCGCCGAGCTTCTTGAACTCGCCCTCGAAGGCATCGGCGACGCCCTTACCGAAGGTCTCGGTGTCGTCGATGATGTAGACGGACTTCTTGCCGAGCTCGTTGTAGATGTACTGCGCCGCGGCCGGACCCTGGATGTTGTCCGTGGTGACGACGCGGATGTAGTTGTTCGGCTTGCCCGACGGGCGAAGCTGCTTGGCCGGATCGCCCTGGGTCAGGTCCGGGTTCGTGTTGGCCGGCGAGCACTGAAGCAGGCCGCCCTCGTTCGAGATCGGGATCTGCGCCTTGGCGACGCTCGAGTTGAGCGGGCCGATGACCGCGATGGTGTCCCCATCGGACACGATCTTGGTCATGTTGGCGGCACCGGTCTGCGGGTCATGCGCGCCGTTGAGGGCATCGTCGTAGATCGACGAGTCCGGCACGGTCAGCGCATAGCCACCGGCAGCGCCACCGGCCTGCTTGATGGCGAGCTTGATGCCGTTGATGATCGGGTCCGACGCCGCCTTCTCGCTACCCTGGAGCGGGAGCTCGATCGCGATCTTCGCCGTGCCCTTGCTGGTGTCGCCAGCGGGTGCGGCACTCGAGCCGCTCCCAGAACTGGCCGCCGCGCTCGGTGCGGCGCTGCCGCCCGAGCTGCTGCACGCCGCGAACGCCAGAATGCTGACGGCCGCGAGCGCACCGATCCTGTGCAGTTTCATCCAGACTCCTCCAAATCACCGGTCGTAACCGACCTGCCGGCGGCCCGAAGCCGAACCGCAGCGGCCTCCCGTGGCCCTCCCCTGTTCGCCGTTCCGCTCCCTGATCGGGTGGCGAGACGGGGACAGATGCCAGACGGGTGGTGGCTGCTAGCCCGCATCCGGGCGGCGCGCAGGTGGCCGCCGAAGCGATGCCGTATCATAGCCACCGGCGTACCGATTGCAATACCGGTCGGCCGCACCCGTCAGCCCGTGCCGAGCGCCCATCGCTCGCCGCCGACGAGGGGAGCGCCAGCCCGGTACGACCTCACGGTCGAGCCCCGGTCGGGGGCGACGGTCGCCGAAACCCTGCGAGGAACGCATCCGGCGTGGAGTACCAGGTCCGAGCGGCCCGTGTCACGGATATCGAGCGGCTCGTCGCGTTGAGCGACGATGCCCTCGGTGCTGCCCGTGCCGACAGCCCGCTCGTCGCCGCGGACCTCATGCGCCAGCTCGTGTACCTGCCGCAGGCCAGCATCGTCGTCGCGGAGACGCAACGCGTGGTGGTCGGTGGCGGTGTCCTCGCGCTTCGTCCGTCGGTCCGCTCCGGCGGATATGTCGGGACGATCGATCTCCTGGTCATCGACCCGGACCATGACGCTGACCGGATCACGGAGGTCCTCCTCGAGGAGCTCCTGCGTTCCGCCAGCAACAAGGGCTGCACCGTCGTGGAGACGGCCAGGCCCGAAGATCACGCGGCTCTGGCCCGCCTTCAGGGGATGGGCTTCGGCGAGGCTGGACCGCGCCTCCAACGAATCGTGGCCGCGGCAGGAGCTGCCGCGCGTCGCGCCTGATGATCACCACCGCCGTGCTGCGCGATCGCGCCGGCGGGGTGACCCCCTAGACCAAGGAGTCACTGTGGGCAAGAACGTCGCCGTCTTCGTGGACGTCGCGAACATCTTCTATGCGGCCAAGGCGGCCGGGGTGGACATCGACTACGTCACCCTGCTGAAGTCCGCCACGGCTGGCCGTGACCTCGTCCGGGCGTACGCCTACACCGGGCTGGACCCCGACAACGAGAACCAGCGCAATTTCCACGACTTCCTGCGCCGGAGCAACTACAAGGTCGTCAGCAAGGACATCCGCAAGTACGGCGACGGCAAGGTCAAGGCGAACCTCGACATCGAGCTGGTCGTCGACATGATGAAGACGGCTCGGAACCTCGACATCGCGATCGTCGTGTCCGGCGACGGGGACTTCGCCCCGGCGATCCGCGCCGTCCAGGAGATGGGCGTCCGCTGCGAGGTCATCAGCTTCCGCGGCAACACCAGCTCCGACCTGATCGAGGTCGCGGACCTCTTCACCGACATCATCCAGCTCGCCCGCGTCGAGAAGGGCTCGCGATCGGGCCGCCGCGTCTCCGACGACGATGCGGACCTGTCGATGACCGAGGTGCCCGACAAGCAGACCGAGGGGACCGGTGCGGGCCGCGGCCGAGGTCGTGGCCGTGGCCGCGGCCGGACGGAAGCGGAACCCGTGGCCGCGTCCGCGGGTCGAGGCCGCGATCGAGGGCGAGCCGTCGCCCGGCCGGCGGCGGCTGCTGCTGCCGCATCGGGCGGGACCGTCGTCGCCATGCCCGGGGAGCGCCTGTCGCGAGCCGGCGGCCTGACGGAAGCCGATCTCGCCGCTGCCGAAGTGTTCACCCTCGACGATCTCGAGGTCACGAGTGCCGATGACGGCACCGCGGCTGACGCCGACGTCGAGCTCGATGCCGACGGCACCCCGCGTCGCCGACGCCGTCGCGGTGGTCGCGGCCGTGGTCGCGGCCGTGGTCGCGGCGAAGGCGAGTTCGCGGAGAGCGCTCCGGCCTCGGAGGCCGGCGCCGTCGAGAGCACGAACGGCGCCGCGCCGGTCGAGTTCGACGAGGACGAGGACGACGAGGACATCGAGGTGGTCGAGACCGCGCCCAAGGGGCCGCGAACGACCCCGTTCGGCTCGGTCTGGGACTCCCAGCTCGGGACGCCCGCTCCGCGCAGCGCCGCACCGCTCCCGCCGATCACGGACGACGAGGACTTCGACGAGCCGGAGATCCCGGAGTACCTCATCGCGGAGCAGCGTCGCGGCAACAGCGGCGGCAACGCCGGTCGCGGTGGCAGCCGTGGCGGCCCTCGTGGCGGCCGGGCCGCCTACCAGTCCGCGGTGTCGCGCGAGCGGTACGGCGGTCGTGGCGGCGGCGGTGGGATCAACCGGTACCCCGACGTGAGCGGCCGGACGGCCGCGCCACGCGAGGACCGTTCCTATGACCGTGGGGATCGCCCCGCCGCCAGTCCCGCGCCGCGTCGCAGCAGCGGGGAGTGGAGCGAGGTCCCGCCGGAGCTCGAAGCCCAGCTTCGGGCCCAGATCGCGCAGAAGCCGGCCGGCCGGTCCGCGCCGGAGCCCGTCGCCGAGCCGGAGGCCGCGGCTGCGGTGTCCGCGACCGACGACCGGCGCCGAGGCCGCCGCGCCGAAGCGCCGGACCACCCGGAAGCCGGCGGCTTCGGCCGACGCTCCCGCGGACGGTGCCGCGGACACGACCGAGACGGCGGCGCCGAAGCGCCGGACCACCACCCGGAAGCCGGCGGCATCGGCCGCCTCGGCCGCTGGGTCCGCGACCGACGACGCCGTCAAGGCGGCGCCGAAGCCTCGGACCACCCGCAAGGCGGCGGCCTCGGCCGACGCTCCCGCGGACGGTTCGGCCGACGCGACCGAGACGGCGGCGCCGAAGCGCCGGACCACCCGCAAGACCACCGCTTCCTGAGCGACGCCGTGGATGGGGCCCGGACCCGGGGTCACGCGTCGGCGCTCGTCGCCATCGGCGCGATGCTCCGGTCCGGGGCGCCGCACGCGGTACTGCTCAGTGGGCCGTCGGGGATCGGCAAGACGACCCTCGCCCTCGACCTGGCGGCCGGTCTGCTCTGCCAGGATCCGGACGTGGCCGCTCGGCCGTGCCGGGACTGCCGCGGCTGCCGCCTGGTCGCTGCCGGGTCCCACCCGGACCTGCACTGGCTCCGGCCGACCGGGGCGGGTGGCCAGGTCATCGTCGGGAAGCCGGAAGACGTGCCCGACACGCCCCCTCGCGGCGTCCGCCATCTGCTGCACGACCTGTCCCGACTGCCGCTCGAGGGCGGGCAGCGCGTGGCCATCGTCGAATCGGCGCACCGCATGGCCGACCCCGCGCAGGGCGCCCTGCTCAAGACGCTCGAGGAGCCGCCGGCCGGGGTCACGATCATCCTCTGCGCCGACGAGGAGGCGATGCTCCTGCCGACCATCCGGTCACGGTGTGCCCGGATCCGTCTTGGGCCGGTCGGGCCGCGCGACATCGAGGCGATCCTCGCCGATCAGGGGGTCGACGACGCGCCTCTGGCCGCGCGCCTGGCGCGACTCGCGGCCGGACGGCCGGGCCTGGCCCTCGCCTGGGCGAGGGCGCCCGAGGCGCTGCGCCTTCGCGGTGAGCTCGCCCGGACCCTGCTCGACCTGCTCGACCGCGGTCCCGCGGCCCGCCTGACCGCCATGCGGGAGGCGATCCCCATCGCCATGAAGCTCGTGGCGGGCCTCGATGCCGGGTCCGCGGCGGCGACGGCGGACGCCGGGGGCGCGGCCAAAGCCGGACCCAAGGGGCGACGCCGACCGGCCTCGGGTGCGGCCGCGTCCGTCGACACCGACACCGGCGCCACGGCGCCGATCGCTGACGCGGACGGCGACGACCCTGAAGCGGTGGACGCGGACGCTCCGGTGAAGGCGGCGCCGGTGTCCCAGCGGCGCCGCGCGGCGGAGGTCATCGTGACCATCTGGATCGATATCGCGCGCGATCTCGCCCTCGCCCAGGTCGGGGCCACCCGGTCCGTCCACGACCCGGCGCTCCTCGAGGAGACGACACGGGCCGCGGCCGGGCTGGCCCCGGGCGCGGCCGCGACCGCACTCGGCGAGCCTCGAACAGGGGGCCAATCTCATCGCATCGAACCTGTCACCGGAGCTGGTCCTCGACGACCTCGCGATGCGCTGGCCGCACCGCCGCGCGGCCGCCTGATGACCGAGCGCGGGGGGCTCGATGCGGCCGCGGACGAGGCGACCGATCCCGGCGCGCGTCGAGGCCGTGGTGCGGGGGGTCGTGCAAGGGGTCGGTTACCGATACTTCGCGTGGCGTGAAGCGATGGACCTCGACCTGCGGGGCTGGGTCTCGAACGAGGCCGACGGGTCCGTCCGCTGCCTTGCGGAAGGACGGCGGGCCGACCTCGACACCTTCGTCGAGCGCCTCCGGGCCGGTCCGCCGGCGGCCCTCGTGGAGCGTGTCGACGTCCGCTGGATGCCGCCGACCGGTGGCCTCGGCCCGTTCGCGGTCCGCAGCGGCGCCCATCGGGGCGACTGAGCCGGCACCGATCGCCGCCGGACGCCGGGACGGGTACAACACCATCAGCCACCGCCGGACGGGACCGCTGGGCTATTCCCGCCGGGACCATCGGAGGCGCATCGTGACCACGATGGAGCAGAACTCGCCCGCCGAAGAACTGCCTGCGCTCTATCGCGCCATCCTCGACCGAGTCGCGGAACTCGAGGCCGGGGGCGACCGAGCGGAGGCCGCGCGCGTGCGCGCCACCGCCACCCGGATCTACTCGCGAGCCTGGGACGAGCGGGCGCGGCGCGGGCTGACCGCCCTGCTCCGCGATGCCGCCGCGCCACCGCCGACCGGCGAGACCGCGCACACCCACGGCGTGCGCAGCGGGAGCGTCGCCACCTCCTGACCCCGTCCGAGGTCGTAGGCTGTCCCCGATGGCCGATCCGACCCTGCATGACGTGTTGACCCGCGCGCTCGACGCCTACGCCGCCCTCGAGCTCCTCGGCGAGGACATCGAGGACGAGTGGACGTACGTCACCGACCTCGAGGCAGCCTGGCGCGAGCGCCTGTCGGAGGTGGACGCGGCCCGCGGCTCCGAGCCGCTGGACCCGACGACCGAAGCCGCCATCGACCGCGCGATCGACGAGATCGGGCGGATCGAGGATCCGCACCGGGCGATCGACTGGCTCTCGACGTTCCCGCAGGTCGTCCTCGTGGCGCTCGGCGCCTCGCTGTGAGGTTCCAGGATGCCGCGCGCGATGCGCGGGCCGTGGTCTATGCCGGGATCCAGGCCGACCCCCTCGTCGCGCGGATCGCCGGCCGGTTGGCCGATGCGAGCGTGCCGCAGCGGGTGCTGGCTCGTGCCGTGATGAATGGTGAGACGACGGACGCCGGTGCGTGGCGTGCGATGTTCCCGACGCTGTTCGACGCCGCGGCCGAGGCGGCCGACCTCGAGCGGAGCGAGGCCGTCCTGGCCGCGTCCCTCGAGGTCGCCGAGCGCGGCGAGCAGGTCCGAAGCCAGTTCCGAGGCGCCATCGTGGAGGCCGTCACGGCCGAGTTGCTCGCGCGGCGGGTCGGTGCGGACGCGGTCCGCCGCGAACGGCGGATCCTCTTCGACGGTGTCACCGCCGAGATCCACCCATACGACGTCACGGTGGAACGTACCGGATCCGCCGAGGCCTACGACTGCAAGTGGGGCGCACGCGGCATCAACGCCGACGTGCTGTACCAGCTCGACGACGCGCGGACGCACGCGGCCGACGAGGAGGAGCCGCTGTCGGTCGCGCTCGTCGTGTTCGATGCGGAGCGCTCCTGCCGCGTCCGCCTCGAGCGCCAGACGGCCCCGACCACGGACACCGCGCTCGTCTCGCTCGAGTCGCTCGATCGGCTCGCCGGGGCGGATCGGTGAGCGATCGCGAGCCCGACCGCTGCTCGCAGCCCTACCGCGTGCGCTTCGACGAAGCCGGGCCGGACAGCCGGGTCCGCACGTCGGTCCTGCTCCGCTACACGCAGGACCTCGCCTCGTACCACTCCGCGGTCCGTGGCTTCGACCGCGCCTGGTATCGGGAGCGCGGACTCGTCTGGCTGGTCCGAGCGGCCGAAGTGGCGGTGCTGGCACCGATCGCCTACGGCGATGACATGGTCGGCACGACCCAGGTGGTCGGGTGGCGGCGGGTCTGGGCACGCCGGCGGACGGAGTTCCACGACGCCGCCGGATCGCTGCTCGCGTGGGTCCACATCGACTGGGTCCTTCTCGACGCGCGGTTCCGGCCGACGCGGATCCCGCCCGAGTTCGACGGGGCGTTCGGGGCGCCCGAGGCCACGTTCCCGCTGGGTCGCGTCGAGCTCGGCGCGGCGCCGGCCGACGTCGTAGTTCGGTCCTTCTCCGTCCGGCCGCAGGAGCTCGACCCGATGGACCACGCGAACAACGCCGTCTACGCGGACTGGCTCGACGAGTCTGTGATCGAGGCCGGGGACGTCGCCGCGACCAGGGCCGTGCCCCGCCGAGTCCGGCTCGAGTACGCCCAGTCGGCGGAACGCGGCGCCGCGGTGGATGCCGTCACGTGGCGGGCCGACGGCGGGTGGTCGTGCCGATGCTCCGACGCCACCGGGACCGAGCTGCTCCGCGCCACCTTGGTGCCCGCGTGAGCGATCCGGCCCCGACGCTTCGCGGCGACCGCGTGATCCTGCGGCCGGTGACGCCGGGCGATCGCCCGAGATTGCGCGAGGTCCTCGCCGAACCGTCCGTCGCGCGCTGGTGGACGTACGGGTCGCCCGACGAGCGCGTCGCCGACTGGCTCGACGACGCCGACTCGGTGATCCTCGCGATCGAGGTCGACGGCGAGGTCGTCGGGAGCATCCAGTTCTTCGAGGAGCCCGGCGCCGACTACCGGCATGCCTCGATCGACCTGTTCCTCGCGACGGCCTTCCAGGACCAGGGACTCGGACCGGAGGCGATCCGACTGGTGGCGCGCCACCTCATCGAGGCGCGCGGCCACCATCGACTGACGATCGACCCGTCGGCCGCGAACGCCCGCGCGATCCGCGCCTATGCGCGCGTCGGGTTCCGCCCGGTCGGGGTCATGCGGTCCTACGAGCGCGGCCCGGACGGGACGTGGCACGACGGCCTGCTCATGGACATGCTCGCCGGCGAGCTGCGATAGCCCGCTCGCGACGGCCGGGCAGGCCTTCGACCGTTCCGACGCACGGACGCACCGGCCGGATCCGCACGAGACGGACCCGGCCGGCGGGAGACGAGCGCCCCCGGCTCCCTAGAGCTCCTGGCGGTCGAAGACCAGCTTCGCCCCGACGACGATGACGACCATCGACACCAGCCAGCCGGCGAGGGTCAGGACCGAGGCCGGATCGCCCTTGGCGGTCGCCATGGCCCACACGCCGATCGAGGTCGGGGAGAGGTCTCCGACGATCGGCAGGAGACCGCCGAGGATCTGCGGGATGAACATCACGGCGAAGGCGGCACCGGCCACCCCGGCGGTCGACTTGATGGCCGTCCCGAGGCCGATGGTCAACGCGATGTAGAAGGCCGGCAGCGTGAGGAACAGCAGGCCGAAGGTCGCCACGGTGGCGAGGTCCGGCAGGCCGCCGTACACGACGGTCGCGAGCGCCGAGGCCACCATGAGCGGCACGATGACCGCCGCGGCGCTGAACACGAGGAACGCGGCGAGGAACTTGGCGGCGATGATGCTGGTCGGCGCGACCGGGTTGGTGAGGCTCCACGCGAGCGTCCCGCGGTCGCGCTCGGTCGAGACCAGGGCCATCGTGGCCACGACCGCGATCAGTGCGACGGTCTGACCTGTCCAGCCGAGCAGCACGTTCGTGGTCGGGTCCATCGTCTTGAGACCGGCGGCCTCCGCCTCATGGGTGGCCTCGGCGATGAACGGGATGAGGGTCATGAACACCGCTCCGGCGATCGAGACGCCGGCGATGATCAGGGCCTTGGGCCCGCGCAGCCACTCGGTCAGCTCCTTGCGGAACACGGTGCCGAAGCCGAGGAACATGTCGCCGCGGGGGCGGGATGTGACGGCCGGATCGATGGTCACGGACTGGGCGGTCATGCCGCCACCTCCTTCTGTGCCGATGGACGCACGCTTGCCTGCGTGCTGTAGGACCTGGATCGGACGATGAGCGCGACCGCGATCACCAGGTAGATGGACCCGGTGGCCAGCAGTGCCGACGTGCGGTCGACGCCCGGAAGCAGGATCGGGATCGAGATGTTGGCGGCGCCGTGCATCACGGTGGCGACGACGACGCTATATCGGGCCCGCTCGGCGACGAAGCCGATGACGACGGCGAACGGCACCACCCACCACGCGAAGACCGCGAAGGCGGCGAGGCCCTGGTCTGGCTGGAGATAGATGGGCAGGTGCCAGAGCGTCCAGACGATGCCGGTCACGAGGCCCGCCGCCGGGAGGCTCATCCGCGTCCGAAGCCGCGGCATGAGGAACCCGCGCCAGCCGATCTCCTCGCCGATGACGAGGACGAAGATCAGCATCTCGACGGCGCTGACCGAGCCGACGCCTGGAGCGGCATGGCCGACGAGCGTGTAGGCCGCGACCGCCCCGGCGGCGACCGCGAACGGGATCCCGAGCGCGGCGGCGTACGAGGACGGCGCTTCGCGCCAGTCGGCGATCCGCCGCCGAAGGTCGCCGATCGAGCCATCGGCCCAGGTCACCACGAGCGCGCCGAGCGCCGGGCCGAACAGCGCCAGGAGCCCGAACATGACCGACACCGAGAGCAGCCCGGTCATGGCCCACGACGAGCCGAAGGCGATGACGAGGAAGGACGGGATCGGATGGCGGGCGATGACGCCCCGGACCGGCCCGGCCACGGCGGTCATGCCGCCACCTCCTGCTGGTCGATGAGGCGCAGGAAGACGGTCTCGAGGTCGAGGGTCTCCTCCGCGTTGCTGATGAGCGTCAGCCCGGCGTCCACCGCGAAGCGCGTGATCGAGCGCTGGACGGTCGCCGAGGCCCCGTCGAGGCTGGTCACGTCGAAGGTCGTGACGTCGGACGTCCGCTGCACGAGGGTCACCTGGGCCACGCCCGGGAGACCGCGCAGTCCGGCGGCCGTGTCGTCCGTCGCGCCGCCGAGGACGACGCGGAGCATGTTGCGGGTGAACGAGCCCAGCAGGTCCTGGGTCGGGGCCGCCTTGACGAGCCGCCCGTGGTCGAGGATCGCGACGTGGTCGCTCACCCGCTGGACGTCGTCGAGGATGTGCGTCGAGTAGAAGACCGTCGTCTCGCCCTTGAGCTCGCGCATCAGGTCGAGCACGTCCTTGCGGCCGATGGGGTCCAGGGCCGAGACCGGCTCGTCGAGCAGGAGCACCGCCGGTCGGCCGACGAGGGCCTGGGCGATGCCCAACCGCTGACGCATCCCGCCGGAGTACGTGGCGGTCCGACGATCGCCGGCCTCGGCGATGCCGACGCGACCCAGGAGGGTCGTGATCCGGCGCTCGCGATCCGGGTCGGCGCCACGGAAGCGCGCCGCGTACCGGAGGGTCTCGCGTCCGGTCATCCAGCCGTAGAACCTGGGGTCCTGGGCGAGGTACCCGAGCTGCCGCCGATGATCGCCGGCGGCCGATACCGGGACGCCGTTGATCGTCGCGCCGCCGGCCGTGCTCCGGGCGAGACCGGCGAGGACCTTGAGGGTGGTGGTCTTGCCCGCTCCGTTCGGGCCGAGAAAGCCGAACACGGTGCCGGATGGCACGTCCAGCGTGAGGTCGGTGAGGGCCTGGACACCCTGGTAGTGCTTCGTCAGGCCGACCATCGAGATGGCGTTCGTCATGCGTCTGCTCCCTTCCGAGCGCGGCGGTCGCCTCGCTGACCCGAGCCTGGGAGCCGTCGCCCCGGGTGCCATCCGGGCTCCCCCGACAACCGGGGCAGGGTCAGCCCTCCGGGCCATTCGCGGGCCTGCCCCGATGGGGCTGATGCCGGCCGGCGCGAGTCTCACTCCACGGGCGATATGGACCTGCCCGACCAAGGAGATCGACCGATGACCGCGACGACTGACCCCCGGCCTCGCCGGACCGCCCGGAAGTACATCCGACGAGCCGCCACCGCCTTCCTGCTGGTCGTGGTGGTCGGCCTCGGGCTCGGATTCGGGTACGAGACGGTCAGCGCGTGGAGTGACGCGCGGGACCATCCCGCGCCCGGGACGCTGGTGGATGTCGGTGGCGTTCGGATGCACCTCCGCTGTGTCGGCGAGGGCAGCCCGACGGTGGTGCTGGACGCTGGCCTCGGCGGGTGGTCGCTGGACTGGGCACTGGTCCAGCCGTCGATCGGCGCGATGACGCGCGTCTGTTCGTACGACCGGCCCGGGATGGGCTGGAGCGAGCGCTCGCGACGAGCCCCGGGACGCCGAGCATGCCGTCGCCGAGCTGCACGCGTTGCTGGCCGACGGCGGTGTGACGGGACCCTTGCTCCTCGTCGGGCACTCGAACGGCGGGCTTCGGACCGTCCTGTACGCAGCGACGCTACCCCGAAGACGTGGCTGGCCTCGTCCTCGTCGATCCGACGCCGATCGCGTCCGATGACGACCAGCTGGCCTTCCTGACCCCGGCCGAGCAGGACGAGCTGCGTTCCCTCGACGCCTCGTCGGCGACGGCACCATCGGGCGGCGGAGTGTCGCTCCTCGACGTGATCGCGACGCTGCGGCCGTTCGGGATCGCCCGGCTCCTGTCGGGCGGTTTCACGCACGGCACGGTCTACGACTACCTGGACCCGGCGGCACAGGCCGACTACCGCGCCGGCATCAACGGGTCGTCCTTCCTCGAGACCCTCATGGCCGAGACCGCGACGCGCGACGCGAGCATCGAGCAGGTCCGCCGGGCCACCGCCGGGGCGACGCCCCTTGGCGACACCCCGCTCGCGGTCCTGGCCTCGACGGGTCTGACGGCATTCGCCGCCGATCCCGTGCCGGCGAGACTCGCCGGTCGGAAGGGCGAGCTGCTGACGAAGCTCCGCGTGGCGGCGGTCGCGGACCTCGCCCGGCTGTCAGCTCGTGGCAGCGCGACCACGATCACGGGATCCGGCCACTACGTCCAGATCGACCGACCCGACGCCGTGATCGCGGCGATCAGGACGATGCTCGGGAGATGACCGGTGGCGGCGAGGCCTCCGCGGTCACCGATCAGGCGATCGGGATCTCGGCGACGACGCGGGTCCCGCCGCCGGCCGGACTCTCGACGGTCAGACGTCCGCCGAGGGCCGCGACACGGTCCTGCAGACCACGGATGCCCGACCCCCTGTCGCGATCCGCGCCGCCGACGCCGTCGTCGCCGACCTCCACGATGGAGGATCGGGCCTCGGCACGCAGCGTCGATGCTGACTCGCGTCGCCGACGCGTACTTGGCCACGTTGGCCAGCGACTCGGAGACGACGAAATAGGCCGTGGCCTCGACCGGCGGCGACAGGCGCCGGTCAGGGATGGCGGTGACGTCGGCGGGCACGGTCGATCGGTCGGCCAGGGCCATGATCGCGGCGCCGAGTCCGGCTTCCGTCAGGATCGCCGGGTGGATGCCACGAGCGAGCTCCCGGAGCTCCCGGATCGCGATCCGGAGTTCGGCCGCCGCGTCGTCCGCGGCGGCGATCGCTTCGTCATTCGGCGCCACCGGGCGGACCAAGGTGGGATCGCAGCAGTCGCAGGGCGAGGGAGAGCGAGACGAGACGCTGCTGCGCACCGTCGTGAAGGTCGCGCTCGAGCCGGCGACGCTCCGCGTCGGTCGCCTCGACGATCCTCGCCCGAGACCGGCGGACCTCGGCCTCGGCCGCCCGTTGGTCCGTGAAGTCCCGGACGATCGCCGTCACCTCCTCGGGGCCGCTCGGGGCGATCCGCGCCTCGTACTGGCGACGCTCCGAACCGACGTCGAGCGAGAAGTCGTACGCCTGCAGTTCTCCGGCGTCGAGCGCACGATCGGCCGCCTGGAGGGCCGCGCTCGACGCCACCTCGAACATCCGATCATGGAGCCGTCGTCCGGCCAGCTCGGTGCCGGCGGGCGGCCCGTCGCCGCCACGCCCGACGCGCCGTCGTCCGATCGCTCGTCGACGTACCGGCCGTCGCGGGCGAAGCGGAACATGCGGTCCGGGATCGCATCGACGATCGCCTGGAGCCGATGCTCGCTCTGCCGATAGAAGCCGATCAGAAGCGCGATCGGGATCGCCGCGGGCGCCAGGTCCTTGGCCGCCACGAGGATCGCCCCGACATCGTCGGGCACGTCGGCGATCCGCCGGACGATGTTGATCATGAGCGTCGCGAGGAAGACGAGGCCGGCGACCAGGACCGGCAGGAGGTCGCGCCGCGCGCGCGCCGGGGCGATCAGCCACCGTCGGAGCACGACGACGCTCGTCATCACGGCCAGGGCCAGGCCGCCGTACAGGCCGCTCGACTTGTCGGCGATGAGGGTCAGGCTCGTGGAGTAGAGGACGTTGAGGGCCGTGACGCCGACCGCGAGGATCGCGACGGCCGCCCGGTCGACCGCGGTCTCGAGACGCCCGCTCGGGTAGGCGAGGACGAGCGCCAGCAGGATGATGGCCGATGTGTCCTCGAACGCCAGCGCGAGCTCGTTGACGATCGGGACGCTGGCGCCGATCAGGGTGCCGATGAACCAGGTCAGGCCGACCAGGGTCATCAGCAGCCCGGTGCGGTTGTCGGGGGCGTGACCCCAGATCACGAGCCCGCCGTACAGATAGGTCAGGCCGATGGCGAGCTGGAGCATGCCGGCCTCGGGCGGCGTCCCCTGGCTCACGGCGAACGCCTCTCCGGCGACGGCCGCGACCGTCCCCGCCACGCCGATCGCGACCCGGAGCGAACGTGCGCTCATGCCGCGGACTCTGCCACACGACCCCGATGCTGCAAGCAGGGATAACCCTGAGTCCGGGATAACCCTGTAGGTGGACGGGCGATCGCGTGCCACGATGGCGGCATGAGCACCATCCTCATCGTCGACGACCATGCCGGCTTCCGAGCCCAGGCTCGGGCGCTGCTGCAGGCCGACGGGTTCGAGGTCGTCGGCGACGCCTCGGACGGCAGCACCGGGCTCGCGGCCGCGCGCGCCCTGCGGCCGGACCTCGTGCTGCTCGACATCGGCCTGCCGGACGTCGAGGGCTTCGACGTGGCCCGCGAGCTCGCCGTCGACGGTCCGCCGCCGCTCGTCGTCCTGACGTCCAGCCGCGAAGCCAGCGCCTACGGCCCGCGCCTCGCCGATAGCCGGGCCCTCGGCTTCATCCCCAAGGACGAGCTCTCCGGCGCGGCGATCCGGGCCCTCGTTGACGGCCGATGACCCTTCGCCTGGTCCTCGCGGACGACTCGCTCCTCCTCCGCGAGGGGATCGCGAGGCTGCTCGCCGATGCCGGTTTCGACGTGGTCGGCCGGGCCGGCGACGCCACCGAGCTGTTGGCCGCGGTCCGCGAGCAGCGGCCGGACGTGGCCATCGTCGATATCCGCATGCCGCCGACGCACACCGATGAGGGCCTGCGCGCCGCCGAGGCGATCCGCGCCGAGCACGGGACGGCCGTCGGGATCCTGGTCCTCTCGCAGTACGTCGAGACCACCTTCGCGCTCCGGCTCGTCGCCGACGGAGCGGGCGGCGTCGGCTACCTGCTCAAGGACCGGGTCGACGACCTCGACGACTTCGCCGACGCCGTCCGTCGCATCGCCCGCGGTGGATCGGTCATCGACCCCGAGGTGGTCGCCCAGCTGGTCGGGCGCCGTCGGTCGCGGGTGCCCCTGGACGACCTCAGCGAGCGCGAGCGCGAGGTCCTCGCCCTGATGGCCGAGGGCCGATCCAACCAGGCGATCTGCGATCGGCTGTTCCTCGCCCCGAAGACCGTCGAGGCGCACATCGCCAACATCTTCTCGAAGCTGGAGCTCCTGCCGGCCCCCGATGACCATCGCCGGGTCCTGGCGGTCCTGGCGCACCTCCGCGGCTGAGCAGGGTCTGCCCCGACCCGCGGTCGCGGGACTCCCCCGATGGCACGGCGCCGCACGGTCGCGATCGTGGTCGCAGGCCTCCGAACCCCGGGGCACGCATCACCGAAGGGAGCACCCACCATGTCCACGCAGCCGATCTCCCGGATCGCCGGCCCGGTCGCCCTCGGCGTCGGCGCCGTGCTGCTGGTCCAGCAGCTCGTCATGGCGTCGATCCTCGACCGGACGCAGATCGAGACGACGATGGCGAACCCCCTCTACCTCCCGAGCGCGATCGCCTACTTCTTCGCGTTCTGCGGGCTGCTCGTGTCGCTCGTCGCGGCGTACAGCTGGGAGTCCGAGGCCGCCGGCAAGGTCGGCGTGGTCGGGTTCGTCGCCGCGCTGGTCGGCACGATGTTCCTCACCGGCGACCTGTGGTTCGAGGCGTTCGCCGTGCCGTGGCTGGGCGATGTGGCGCCGGCGTCCCTCCACCTCGCCGGCGGGACCCTGATGGTCGGTGCGTTCATGAGTTACGTGCTGTTCGCTGCCGGTTGGGTCCTCTTCGGTCTCGCGAGCTTCCGGGCTCGAGTCTTCCCGCGGCCGATCTCCGTCGCGATCGTGGTCGGCGGGGCCATCGGGTTCCAGGCGGCGATGCCGCCGTTCGCGATCCCGCTGGCGATCGCGGTCGGATGTCTCGGGGCCTGGATGGTCCGGACCACGTCGACCGCGCGCGAGCCGGGCCCTGCCGCCGCGCTCGTGCCGGCCGCCTAGCTCCAGGAGGATCCCGACGGCGGGGTCCGGTCGCGGCGAGGGCCGCATCGACCGGGCCCCGTCGTCGCACGTTCGGCCCTCGGACGGGTCCGCGACTTTAGGTGATGTCCGGTGGGGTCGTTGGGTCGATCGACCGATGCCCGGGCAGCCGCCCCAGGCGAGAGTCGTAGGCAACGGCCTCACCCCCGATGACGGCCGAAATCGACCAGGAGGGATCGAGACATGACCGCACAGATGACCACCCAGCCGGCCGGTTCCGGGATCCGCGTCGCCCCGGCGATCGTGGCGATGATCGCCGTCCTTGCCTTCGCCGCCGGACTCGCGCTCGCCCACATCGATCGCCCCGGGCGCAGCGACCACCGCGCGCGGACCGGCGGCAGCCCGCTGCGGTGACGGCCGTCGACGCCGCGGTGCCCGCCGCGCGCGCCGGCGCCCTGACGGTCGCCCCGGCCTACGAGGCCGCGCACCGGGCGCTCCCGAACAAGCTCGACAGCCTACTCGTCGCTCACGGGCGACACCAAGGTCACGCTCGACAGCCGTGAGCTCGCCGCGGGCCGCGCTCGCTGAGGATCGCCTGGCGGCCGTCGAGCCGCGCCGGAACCTTTCGAGGCCGATCGTGGTGACCCACGGTCGGCCTCGTCGTCTGTTCGGCCGCCCGTCTCGTCAGGCGCCCGCCCGCGCGACGCGTCTACCCGGCGACGGGCTTGAGCAACGCGTACTCGCCGTCGTAGCGGACCTGGAGGCTGTTGTTGAACAGGTTGAGCATGTTGATGTAGCCGACCAGGAACGTCAGCTCGACGAGTTCCGGGTCGCTGAAATGCTCGTGGACCTGCTGGACGAGCGACTCGGGGAGCCGGTTCGAGTCGGCCATCACGGCCCTCGTGTACTCGATCGCGAGCCGCTCGCGGGGCACGAGCGCGTCCGTGTGCTCGATGACGTGGAGCGGGTCCTGGACGATGTCCGCGATGTCGACCAGGTCGCAGTGCGAGAACGTGCAGAACTGGCACTCGTTGGTCTTGGAGGCCGTGATGATCACGAGCTCCTTGACCCGGCGTTCGAGCAGGCCGCCCGGGTAGACGCTGTTCCCGAATCCGGCGAAGGCGCGCAGGATCTCGGGCCGCAGGCACATCGCCTGGATCATCTCGACCGGCGGCCGGCCGCGCTCCCAGAGGCCCCGACTCTCGTCGAAGGACGGGTCGTCCTTGACGGCCTCGAACGCGGACTGGATCTGCTCCGGCGTGACGGTGACGCGCATCGATGGACCTCCTGCAAGGGACGGCAGGGTACCGCGGGAGCGATGTGGTGGGCGCGGTGTCGTCACCGGGGACCGAGGGGTACTAGCAGTAGCCGTTCTGACGACGCGTTCCTCGTGGACGGAGGCGAATCCGACGTCGGAACGTCGAGTTCGCTCGAGCACCACGCTGGAATATCCAAGGATCGGTCACTGATGGTACCCGGGCACGGGGGCACGACCTGAGCGACGCCGACGCTTCCGCTAAGCTGGTTGTGTGCACAACCATGCGGCCCGACCCGGTCGATCCCGATCCCGACAGCGACGTTCGTGATCGTCGAGATCTGGTCCGACGTGGCTTGTCCGTGGTGCTACATCGGCAAACGGCGCTTCGAGCGCGCACTGGCCGACTTCGATGGCGCCGAGGACGTCGAGGTCACGTGGCGGAGCTACCAGCTCGACCCGACGATCCCGCGCGGCATCGCGGACGCCGCATGACGAGTCGCTCGCCGCGAAGTTCGGCGCGACCCCCGACCAGATCCGGGTCATGAACGAGCGGGTCGTGACGCTCGCCGCCGAGGAAGGCCTCGAGTACCACTTCGAGCGCTACATCACGGTCAACACCTTCGACGCGCACCGGATGACGCACCTGGCGGCAGCGCATGGCCTCGGGGCGGCGATGCACGAGCGGCTCTTCCGGGCGCAGTTCGTCGAGGGCGAGGTCCTCGACGACCCGGACACGCTCGTCCGTCTGGCGGGCGAGGTCGGCGTCCCCGCCGACGAGGCTCGACGCGCGATCGAGACCGACGCGTTCGCCAGCGAGGTCGCCGAGGACATCGATGAGGCTCGGCGCATCGGCGTGAGCGGCGTCCCGTTCTACGTCCTCGACCGCCGGTACGGGATCTCCGGCGCCCAGCCGACCGAGCTGTTCCTCGAGGCCCTTCGACAGGCCCGGGCGACCGCCATCATCCCGTGATGGACGACTGGGCGACCTTCGACGACGCCCGGTCGGCGACGATCGCGCTCATCGACTGAGTCGGCCGACGCGGCCGAAGTCGCTGGATCGCCGGACCCTCAGCTCGCGGCTTGCTTCACCAGATGCCGCGATCCGCTCCTCGACCTCGGGGGTCAGCTCGAGCACGGCGTAGGCATTCGGCCACATACGGCCGTCGTCCAGCCGAGCGTCCGGCTGGAACCCGAGGGTCGCGTAGCGCACCTTGAACTTGGACGCCGGCTGGAAGAAGCAGATCGACTTGCCGTCCTTCGCGTAGGCGGGCATCCCGTACCAGGTCTTCGACGTCAGCTCCGGCGCGGCCGCCTTGACGATCTCGTGGATGCGTGCGGCCATGCTGCGGTCCGGCTCCGACAGCTCGGCGATCTTGGCGAGCACGTCGGCCTCGCCGGCCGCATCGTCGGCGCCGCGCTTCGCGTCCCGTTTGGCTTCCGCCGCGGCCTCCCGCATCGCGGCCTTCTCCTCGGCGGTCCAGATCTGGGTCTTCGCGGGCTTCGTTGCCATGGGTGGTTCCTCGCTTCCGGCAGTCGTGGTGACAACGATGCTAGTCGCCACTCGGCCCTCGGGCTTCTCGAAACGTGACCGAGTCGCCTGGCGCCGCCGTGGCAGATCAGCTCGACATCGGCTCGGGCTGCCAGAGCTCGATCTTCGTGCCCTCCGGGTCGACGATGTGCGCGAAGCGGCCGTTCGGCTGGTCAGGGAACACGGTCGCCTCCACGCCGTGCGTGGCGCAGCTGGCCAGGATGCCGTCCAGATCGTCGACGGCGAGGTTGAGCATGAAGTCCTTCGCCGATGGCTCGAAGTAGGTCGTGTCGGCCTCGAACGCGCTGAAGACCGTCCCGGCGCCCGGCTGGGCGGCCATCGCCTCCGGTCGGAAGACGACACCGCCCCAATCCTCGACCTCGAGGCCGAGGACATCGCGGTACCAGGCGATGAGGGCGGCCGGGTCCGTCGCCTTGAAGAACACGCCGCCGATCGCCGAGGACCCTGGCCATCCGAACCTCCTTGACCTCGATGCTGTTCAGGCGACGCCGTCGCGGTCTCGCCGTCTGGCGAGGCCCTCGAGCTGCCCGGCGTGCACGTCGCTCACCCACTCCCAGCCGGGCGCGGCCGATGGCCCGATCCGCGGGTCGCTTGGGACCGTCGCGTCGCGCAACGCGCACACGTACGCCCGATCCAGGTCGATCCGCGCTTGGAGCTGCCCAGCGTCGCCGATGGACCCGTGGCCCGGGACGAGCGACATCGACGTCGCCCGCCACGCCCTCGAGCAGTCGCAGCGCGGCGAGGTAGTCCTCGATCGGGTCAGTCGGCGCTCAGGTCGAGCATCGGGATCAGGACATCGGAGAGCATGTCGCCCGCGACGAGCACCCGGCGCGCCTCGATCACCAGCGCCGCATGGCCGGGGGCGTGCGCTCGATGCTCGATGATCCGGACGAGCGGGCCATCCCACGGGATCCGTGCCGCCTCGGCGGGCAAGCCGGTGACGAGACCGAGCAGGTCCAGGGGGACGTCGTCGGCGATCTCCGGCGGCAGCTCCTCGGCCTCGCGGGCCTTCCAGTCCGGGTCCGACATCTGATCGCGGACCGACGCCGCGCAGCGGGCGGTGGCGTACCGGGGGGCGACGCCGAGCCTGGCGTGCCAGAGCAGGTGATCCCAATGCGGATGCGTCGAGAAACCCGCCACGACGGTCTGGCCCGCATCGGCGAGGTCGTTCGCGAGGCAGTCCATCTCGGCGCCGGTCACGCCCGGGTCGATGAGCAACGTGCCGGCGCGGCCCTGCACGACCACGGCGTTGCTCTGGAGGAACTCGCTCTGGTGGACCAGCACGCCGTCCGCGACCTGCGTCAGCACGGGTGGCTCCTTCCGCTGGTGGTTGGCATCCGATCCACGTGCGGATGGTCGTCGCGGGCGCTACCCACGACGTCGGTGATGGCGCGCCCGACAGGTGTTGGAGCGCGATCTGCAACCTACACCATCCCGATCGAGGGTCGCGATGAGTGGCTGGCCGCGGCGAGGCGCCTAGCGTGAGGCATCGCCCCGCCGTGTGCGCGACCGACCGGGAGGTCGTCGTCGTGGCCGCGGTCCTCGAGTCCGGGTCGGAGAAGGCGGCCGCCCATCGCCTCGGCCTGTCACATTCCACGGTCAAGCACCACCTGGCGAATGCGTGGTCGGAGGTCGGAACAGAGACGACGACGCAGCTCGTATGGATCCTGGTTCCTGGCCTGCCGGAACCGGAGGGCGGGAGTCGACGGAACGTGTCGCGGTCGGAATCGGGTGTCGCAATATGGAACGATGCCGCGCGACCTGCCCTCATAGTGTCGAATGCGGCCGCCGGCCGCGACACAGTGGGACATCGCAATGCAGCGCGACCTCGTCCTCCGCGCGGCGACCGGTGACCACGACGCGTTCGCGTCGCTGGCGACCGGTGCCTACGAGCGGCTCCACCGAACCGCGCAGCTGATCCTCCGCCGCGAGGACCTTGCGTCGGACGCCGTCCAGGAGGCGCTCACCTCGGCGTGGCTGCACATCCGGGCCGTCCGTGACCCAGACCGCTTCGACGCCTGGCTCAACCGCCTGGTCGTGCGCGCCTGCTACGAGGAGCTCCGTCGAGCGAAGCGAAGGCCGATCCAGGTCCGCGTGGACTTGCTCGAGGGACCGGGGGTCGAGGATTTCGACCGTGGCTCTCGCGGATCGGGACCAGCTGGAGCGCGGCTTCCAGCACGTCTCCGTCGACCATCGAGCGGTCCTCGTGGTCCACCACTACTTGGGACTGGCGGACGCTGATGCCGCGGTAGTCCTGGGCATCCCCATCGGCACCTACAAGTCCCGTCTCAATCGCGCCCACCTCTCGCTGCGCGCGGCCCTCGAGGCCGACGCCCGCGTGGCCGGGATCGGCCAGGAGTCCATCGCATGACTGCCCAGAACGACCTCGACCGGGCCCTCGGCGCGTGGCTCCACGGGGACGCCACGACCGCGCCACCGCCCGAGCCCCTGGCTCGAGCGATCGAGTCGACCCGCCACCTCCGCCCACGGCCCGCCCCCGTCGCGCGGATCGGCAGCTCCTGGGTCGGGTCGGGCGAGAGCAACCGCGTCCTCAGCGGTATCCGCGGCCTTCGGCCCGCTCTTCTCGTCGCGCTCGTCGCGCTGCTCGCCCTGGCACTCGTCGGCGGGGCCCTTCTGGTCGGGGGCCGGCTACTGCCTCGCCCGCCCGCGCCGCACGCGTACGCGGACCGGTTCGCGTCGTTGCCCGATCTGCCGACGCCGGTTGGCTCGCCGATCGTCGTCGAGCTCCAGGACGGCCGCGTCCTGGTCGTCGGGAGCATCTTCGGGCTGACGCCGTTCGTGTACGACCCGACGACGAGCACGTCGGTGGCGACCGGCCCGGTGCTGTCGGCGGACGGCATCCTCGGCAATGCGGTCCGCCTTCGCGACGGGCGCGTCCTCCTCACGGGGGACGGGGTCTCCCAAGTGTTCGACCCCGCGACGATGTCGTTCGCACCGACCGGGCCGATGGTGACGGCGCGCTCGTTCCCGATGCTCGCGACGCTGCCCGACGGACGGGTGCTCGTTGCCGGAGGCGTTCAGCCCGGGACCGACACGCGGATCCACTCGGCGGAGCTGTTCGACCCCAAGACGCTGACGTTCTCACCGACGGGCTCGATGGCCTACGACGCCGGCGACCTCGTCACGTTGCCAGACGGCCGGGTCTTCGTCGCCTCCAGCCCCAACGCCGAGATCTACGACCCTCGGTCCGGGACGTTCGCCTTCGCCGGTGTCCTCCCGAACGGTGTCACGGGCGCGACCGCCCTCCCCGATGGCCGCGTCGTGCTCGTCGGGGTCTTGAGCGTCACGGGGATGCAGTCCAACGGCTTCGTCGGGGTCTGGGACCCGGCGGGATCGACGTACCGGGAGCTGTGGGGCGGATCTCAGTCGCATCCGCTCTGGAGCGCGAGCACCCTCGACGACGGCCGAGTCCTCGTGACCGGTGGGCGCCCAGCCGCCTGGGCCGGTGTCCTCGATCCGGCGACCGGGCAGATGAAGCCGGTCACGCCGCCAGCCTGGAGCCGGCCCACGGTCACGCGACTCTCCGATGGCAGGGTGCTGATCGTCGGCGGGATGGACGACGGCGCCGGATCGACCGTGCAGGTCTTCCAGTGAACCTGCTCGGTCACTGTCGCGACTACGAGCGGATCGCCGCGGCCTCGCGGCTCCGCGCATGAGGGACGGTCACTTGCGGGGCTCGCTGACCCGACCCGCAACGCAGTCCCAGATGGATGTGCTCGCGGCCTTCGTCGCTGCAGGAGGATCGGTCCAGGGCGCCGGCGAGCTCGTGGGCATTCAACCAGGCGGCCGTGCACAGACCCACGACGCAACTGGCACTCGGCCGAGGTAGGAACGACAAGGCGCAGCTCGTACGTGGGTCAGTCGGAACGGTTTGTCTGCTTCGTCATCGCGTCCCTAACGCGAGCGGTGTCCACGAACTGCTCGAACCGGACGATGCGCCCGGCTCGCACGACGAAGTGATGGGCGACCCGGCATGCCAGAGTGTTGCCCGTGACACGGTGGGTCGCGGTATATCGAGCAAGAACGACGACGTCCTCTCCATCGACCACGTAGGTGTCGTCATGCGCGGTCCACTCGTCCCACTCCCGCCCAAGCGCTTCCATGACGTTCGTGGTGACACCCTCCGGAGTCCGATACGTCCCGCCGAGCGGGAAGCCGGACATCTCGGTCCACTCCACGTCGGGTGCCAGGGTCTCCCGGAGCGCTGCCAGATCACCCGCGGCGGACGCGAGGTACTGCCGGCGGACGACGTCCGCGGGTGAGGATCCGTCGGCCTCGATCAGCCCCACGTCATCTCTCCCTTCGCCACCTTGGATCCAAGGCCGGCGGCGACCACCAGGCCGGCATTCGGGTAGGCGGCGATCAGCGCCGCCTCGAGCGCCGCACCGTCGCGCGACTCCGACACGAGGGCTTCAAAGCTCTCGAGATACGCGCGGGTGTGGCTGATCGCCGTCGTGTCGGTGGGCGCGCCGGCCGCGCGGTGGCCGGCGACGACGAACGCCGGCGACAGCGCCAGCAGGTCCTCCAGTACGCGGATCCACTCGGCGCGGAGCTCGGTCGTCGCGGAATCAGCAGTCCAGACGTGCAGGCCCTCGAACAGGAGCACCCCGCCGAAGAGCGAGCGGCTTCCCGGCTCCCAGAGGAACCACGCGCGATCGCCGAGCTGGTCGCTCCCGCGCCGGACCTGGATCGTGGTCCCGTCGACCGTGAGGGTCGTCCCGCCGAGCTCCTCGATCTCGACGAGCCGTGTCGGCAGGTTGGCGCCGAGGTGCGCCCAGGCCTTCAGCTTTCCCTCGTAGCTGGCGCGGATATGGTCGATCACGTCGGCAGGGGCGACGAATCGGGCCTCGGGGAAGGCGTCGGCGATGACCTCGGCGCCGAAGTAGAAGTCCGGGTCGCCGGCGCTGATGACGACGGTGTGGAGCGTCCTGCCCGAGTCGAGGACGGCGGCTGCGATGCGGTGGCCGTCGGCGCGGGTGAAGGCGGCATCGACGACGAGGGCCTCGGTGTCACCGGCCACGAGGACGCTCGTCTTGTGGAGTGACGTCGGGGCGCTGTCGAGAATGGAATAGGTCAGTGCGGTCATGGTGTCCTTCACGGTGCAAGCGGCTGGAACGGCACGGTCAGCGTAAGACCGCAGGTCTTGTGGGTCACGGTCGGGACAGGGCGTACGATGGTGAAAATGCGACAGACAGATCGACCCGGCATCCGCCCCGTCCAGTTCGCCTCGGGGCAGGAGGTCGTGGCCGGGATCGAGGTGATGACCCTGGCGACCATGCGTCGGCGCGCGGGCCTCTTGGAGTTCCGCGACCCTCAGCGCCTTGGGTTCGACCTCCTCATCCGAATCGACAGCGGCACGGCCGTCCACACGGTCGACCTCGTGGCCTACGACCTTGCCCCAGGCGACACGATGTGGATCCACGCGGGCCAGGTCCAGCAGTGGGGAGACATCGCCGCGATCGATGGGCCGGTGGTGCTGTTCACGCCCCAGGCTCTCGATGCGGACACGCTCCTGCGGATCCGCGCCACGGGAATGGCGCTTCGAAGCGACTTTCCGATGGGATCTGCGGGGTCAGGCCAGGACCTCGCCTGGTCGTACTTGCGCCACTGTGCGTCGCTCGCCGCTGGGGTGCCGCAGGCCCTCGGGATCGCCCTCGTGGCCCGGTCGCTCGCGGCGCTGCTCTTGGAGCTAGTGGCTGGGGCGGTCGGCCCCGGAACGGCCCGTCGCCAACCCGCCGAGGACTTCCTCCGGCTGCGTGACGCGATCGAGGATGGCTTCACCACCGAGCACCGGGTCGCGGCGTACGCGCGACGTCTCGGCTACTCGACCCGCACCGTCGACCGCCTCGCACGGGCCAACGCGGGCCTGACGGCGAAGGCCCTGATCGACGAGCGCGTGGTCCTCGAGGCGCAGCGGATGCTCGCTCACGGAGACGACTCGATCGCCGCGATCGGGGGTGCTCTGGGGTTCGACGATCCGTCCAACTTCTCGAAGTACTTCACCAAGCGTGTCGGCACCACGCCGGCGGCCTCCCGCCGGCGCGCCAGGGGAGAAGAGGCGACCTGATCCGCGTGGGCTGCGCGAGGCTCAAGCCCCGATGCGAACGTTGAGTTGGAGCCCGAGGGCAACCCCCAGGACGATCCAGCCAAGTGCGCCGCCGACGAGCAGCAGGATCCGGGCAAGGTTCCGGTCGGTCGGCGAAGCATCGGCCGCGATCTGCTCCGAGAAGACGGCGAGGGCGGCGACCAGAAAGGCGATGATGCCGCCGACGAACGCGCCCGCGACGAACATCGCCAGGACGCCACCGGTCACGGCGACGACGCGGACGAACCGCGTGGAGCGTGACGCGGTCTGGCCGTGACGCTTCTCGACGTCGGCTGTGCCGATGACGATCCCGGTTGCGATGGCGAACGGCCACGCCCACAGCGTGAACGGGGCGAGCACTCCGATCGCGACTGCGACGACCAGGTGTCGTCCGATCTGGAATCCCGTGGTCTCCATTGGGCGCCTCGGCCGGACGGGTCCGCCGAACGGCGGACGGCATTGCCATGATGACGCGGCGGGCGCCCGGTCGTGACTTGCCTGCTCGACGGTGTTCGCTTTGCTGGCGAGGTCAGGGACATCCCAATGAAGCGAACGAATGCAAGTGTTCGTGGCGCGCCCGACAGGTGTTGGACGCGCGATTTCAACCTACACCATCCCGATCGAGGGGCACGACGAGTGGCTGGCCGCTGCTAGGCGGCTGGCATGAGGGACGGGTACCAGCGCGGGGTGCTTCCGCCGCAGGCGACGCGGCGCCAGATGGACGTGCTTGCCGCCTACGTCGCCGCCGGCGGGTCGGTCCACGACGCGGCCGATCTCGTGGGTATCAGGCCCAGCACCGTCAAGCGGCACCTCGCCGACCTACGAGCGCGGTCGGGACTGACGACCGAGCAGCTGATCTATTCGGGCCGCGCCCTTGGTTGGCTCGTCGTCCCGAGCCTGGAGCCAGCGTGATCTCTTGGATGCAGGCTGAGCCCCCGCGCGCGACCCCGAGTGCCCATCGCTCGCTCAAGCCGGACTATGCGCCAACCACTCTCGCTCCGCAGTCAGGCCGTGCCGATGGGATCGGCACGGTCGGGCGACGCCCGGAGGCTGTCCAGACCGGCGAGGATCAGATCGAGACCGAAGTCGAACTCGCTGGCGAAGTCGTAGCCGGCCTTGCCCACGTGCTCGGCAACGGACTCGGCGAGGTAGGGATAGTCGTCAGCGGGGAACTGGCTGAGGATCTCGATCGCCAACTTGTCGACCTGGTCCGTGCTTTCGAAGGGCAGGGTCTGCTCTTGCAGCGCGAAGCCGAAGATGAAGCTGTCGAGCAGGGTGAAGGCGTGAACGGCCATCGCGACGGAGAAGCCAGCCTGCCGCAACGCCCCTATCACCATGTCGTGGTATCGCATGTTGCCCGGGCCTGGATGGACGCGGGACTGGATCACCCCCAGCGCCCAGCGGTGACGCGCGAGCACTTCGCGGATCGAGTTGGCTTGCTGACGCATCGCCCCTTTCCAGTCTGACCCTCCGGCGGTGACGTCGATCTCCTCGTACATCACGTCGACCATCGCGTCGAGCAGATCGTCCTTGTTCGCGAAGTGGTTGTAGAGCGCCATGGGGTATACCCCCAGCTCCTGGGCGACGTTCCGCATGCTGAGCGACTCGATCCCGCCTTCATCAGCGAGCTTGATGGCCGTTCGGAGCACTCGCTGCCGGCTGAGTGGGACTCGTCGTCTGGTCCTCGATCGTTGCTTGACAGACATTTGCATCCCTCTCGGCACCTGGGTCTTGACGTATGTACGCTGTACATCTAATGTACGCCGTATTGGCGATGTACGCCGTACATTAGCAGGAGACCACCATGAAGGCAATCGTTCAACCAACCTATGGCTCACCCGATGACCTGCAGCTGCGCGACATCGACCAGCCCACGATCGGCGACCACGACGTGCTGGTGCGCGTGCATGCCGCGTCGGTCAACACCGCCGACCGGCTCATCCTGCGCGGCCGCCCCTATCTGATGCGCGCCGCGGGCTCCGGACTCGGCTTTAGCCCGCGTCGACCCCAGTTCGCCGTCGCGGGCACGGACCTCGCCGGTCGTGTGGCGGCGGTAGGCAGTCTGGTGACCGCCTTCCGCCCCGGCGACGAGGTGTACGGGAGCGTCCCCGGCGCGATCGCGGAGTACGTCGCGGCGCCGGACACCGCCCTGGCGGCCAAGCCGTCGAGCCTCAGCTTCCAACAGGCCGCCGCGATGCCGCTGGCCGCGCTCACCGCACTCCAGGGGCTTCGCGATGCCGGACAGGTCCAGCCCGGGCAGCGGGTTCTGATCAATGGGGCCTCGGGCGGCGTCGGCACCTATGCGGTGCAGATCGCCAAGGTCCTGGGCGCCGAGGTGACCGCGGTGACCAGCGGCCCGAACGTCGAGATGGTTCGATCACTCGGCGCCGACCACGTCATCGACTACACCAGCGAGGACTTCACGGAGTCAGCCAGTCGGTATGACGTCATCCTGGACCTTGTGGGCAACCACTCACTGTCGGCTCGACGACGCGCGCTGACCGCGACGGGCACGCTGTTGCTGTCATACGTCGGTACCAACCGCTGGGTGGGGCCGTTCGGTCACATCCTGGCTGCCGTGGTGCTGACGCGGTTCACGAGCCACAGGATCGTCTCGTTCACGACCGCTCCGAGCAGTGCCGACCTGCTCGTCCTTGCGCAGCTGACAGACGACGGAAAGATCGTGCCGGTCATCGACCGGACCTACCGCCTCGACCAAGCAGCCGAGGCGATCCGCTACCTGGAACTCGGACGTGCCCGGGGCAAGGTCATCATCAGCATCAGCGACCGCGGCGCGCTGGCCGCGCTGACGCCGGCGAGTGTGGCGTCGTGACGGCGCCAGCGATGCCAGTGGGGCCGTACGCGGCTCGTCTGACCATTGACTACCCCGAACGCCTTGATCGGGTCACGACCTTCTTTCGCCTGATCTGGGTCATACCGATCGCCATCGTGCTCGGAGTGATCACGGGGAGCGGGACCCAGATGATGGTCACCGCAGCCGGTGAGCAGATCGTCGGAGCCGGCGGTGGACTGCTCGCTGGCTTGGCTTTCGCCACGGCGCTGATGATCGTCATCCGCATGCGCTACCCGCGCTGGTGGTTCGACTTCGCACGGGAGCTGACCCGCTTCGGCGCCCGCGTCGGTGCCTACGTGGCCCTGCTCACGGACCGATATCCGTCCACTGTCGAGGAGCAATCGGTGCACCTCGAGATCGAGTATCCAGAGGTCGATCGCGACCTGAACCGCTGGCTTCCACTGGTCAAGTGGTTCCTGGCGATCCCCCATTACGTCGCGCTGATCGTCCTGATCATCGGAGCGGCCCTCGCCATCGTGATCGCCTGGTTCGCGATCCTCATGACCGGGCGTTATCCCCAGCCGCTCTTCGACTACGTGGTCGGCGTCGGGCGGTGGAGCCTGCGCGTGAACGCCTACGCGTTCCTGCTCGTGACCGACCGCTATCCCCCCTTCAGCCTGAAAGCAGGGTAGTCATGCGAATCCTCCGAGAGCTCTCGCGGCGCAAGCTGCGCACGAGCCTGACCATCACCGGCATCACCATCGGCATCTGGGCACTCGTGGTGTTCAGTTCGCTGGCCAACCAGATCAACGGCCTCGTCGGCATGGGCAGCGAATACTTCGCCGACAAGATCGTCGTCACCGACGGCGTGGCCTTCGGCTCGTCGCCGATGCGCCTCGACGACGTCGAGATCATCGCCGGCCTCGACGGCGTCGGTGCCGTCCAGCCCAAGGTCGAGATCCCGTGGGACCCCGATCCCGCTATCGGGTTCGGCGCGCCGGACTTCCTGGTCGGGACCATCCCGGGCGCCGACGCCGGGTTCGAGACGTTCACACCCGAGCTGGCCACGGGACGCCAGCTCATCGCCGAGGACACCGGCAACGTCGTGGTCCTGGGGTCGACCATCGCCCGCAAGTACGGCGTCGTCGCCGGCGGGACGGTCGACATCCGAGGCGAGTCCTTCGAGGTCCTTGGGACCCTGCAACCCACCCTCAGCACGCCCGACACGAACGGCTTCATCCCGCTCTCGACGGCCCAGGCGCTGTACCTGGGCGACCTGCCCCCACTCGTCGCCGAGTCGCTCCAGGCGGACGAGCTGGCCAACCAGATCGTCGTCTTCCCCGAAGTCGGTGCCGACCCGACGACGGTGGCCGCGGCGATCGAGGCCGCGGTCGAGAACAGCGCGACCATGACCGGCGCCGAGTTCTCCAAGACGGTCGGCGCCACGACCGTGATCTTCAACGCGATCATCATCGGGGTGGCCGCCATCAGCCTCATCGTGGGCGGCCTGTCGGTGATCAACACGATGGCCATGAGCGTGGCCGAGCGGACCCGCGAGATCGGCATCCGGCGGGCCATCGGCGGCTCCCGGCGACGCATCGTCCGCGAGCTCGTCGCCGAGGCCGGGGTCATCGGGCTGCTGGGCGGCCTGATCGGGCTCGGCCTGGGCGCTGCGGTCGTCGTCCTGGTCAACGAGGCCGGCCGATCGAGCGGCACCGTCCTCTTCGACCTCACCGCACAGACCGCGGCGTTCGCGGTCGGCTTCAGCACGATCCTCGGGATGGTGGCCGGGATCATCCCGGCCTGGACTGCCGCACGGCTCGACCCGGTGTCGGCCCTGCGCTACGAATGACCAACGACCGAACGACGAAGGAGCGAACGATGAACCTGATCGAAGCGACCGACCTGCGCAAGACCTACCGGCTGTCGCGCCGGACCAGCATCGATGCCCTGCAGGGTGTTGACGTCAGCATCGCCGCCGGCGAGATGGTGGCGATCATGGGGCCGTCAGGCTCCGGCAAGAGCACGCTCATGCACCTGCTCGGGCTGCTCCACGCGCCGGATACCGACGACGGCCCGGCCCCGACCCTGCGCATCGATGGGGTCGATGCGACGACCCTCTCGGACGGCGAGCGAACGTCCATCCGGGCTCGATCGATGGGCTTCGTGTTCCAGTCCTTCAACCTGGTCCCGACGCTCACCGCCGAGGAGAACGTGGCCCTCGCCGCCGAGTATGCCGGGACGTCCGGTTCGGCAGCCCGTGTGGCTGCGCGCGCCTCGCTGGCGTCGGTCGGCCTTGCCGAGCGAGCGGGGCACCGGCCGATGGAGTTGTCAGGGGGCGAGCAGCAGCGCGTGGCCATCGCCCGTGCCCTCGTGAACGACCCGAAGCTGATCCTCGGTGATGAGCCGACGGGCAACCTGGATTCATCCCGGGCCGCGGAAGTCCTGGGCCTGCTCCGTCGCTTCAACCGTGAGCGCGGGCAGACCGTGCTCATCGTCACGCACGACCAGGAGGTTGGCGCCGCCTGCGACCGGATCATCCGGATGCGTGACGGGCGGATCATCGCCGACGAGCGCGTGGCGGACCTGCAGGTTGCCGCATGACGGCCGGAACGATGCGCGATCTGATGCACGCCATCTACGACCGGATCACGGTCGCCGGCCCGGTGATCGTGGGTGTCCGGCTGACCCAGGCGGCCTACGCGCACGGATTGGCGCTGGCTCTGCCCGAAAGGGTTGAAATGGCGCGCCCGACAGGACTCGAACCTGCGACCTTTGGGTCCGGAACCCAACGCTCTATCCACTGAGCTACAGGCGCGCGAGCGCCAAGGATACGACGCCGGCAGGCGATCCGGCCCTGATCACCCGGACAAAAGCCGAGGCCGGCTCCCGAAGGAACCGGCCTCGATGCTGTCCCGGTGAAGGAGTCCGCTTGAACGGACACTTCTGCCACGCGTCAAAGGCATCTATCACGTCGGCTGCACCGACTACCCTGACCCTACCTACCCATGACCTTGACGCTGGGGCAGCTTGGCTGACTGAGCAGCATCGATATCCTATCTCGTCAGGGGCCTTTTTCCAAGGGTTTTGTCAGGTTCGTCGGTATAAATTCCTTAACCTTTGTCGCGTCACACGTCGCGGTGACGACGTGCGCCGGTCATTGACGGCTCGGTCGGGCCCGGCTCAGGCCTCGTCGTGGATGGTCACCGACACCATCGCGACCGGCTCGTTCGGCAGGTCCCGGCCGTCGCGCGGGGCCGACACGATCTTGTCGACCACGTCGAGCCCCTTGGTGACCTGACCGAAGAGCGTGTAGTTCTTCGGCAGCTTGCCGGTCAGGTCGTCGGTGCAGATGAAGAACTGGCTGCCGTTGGTGTTCGGGCCCGCGTTGGCCATGGCCAGCGCGCCGCGAACGTAGTCGCCCTGGACCGGCTCGTCGGCGAACTTGTAGCCCGGGCCACCGGTGCCGACCCGGCTGCGCTCGAGCGCCGACTTCTTGCCGAACTGGCCGTCGCCGCCCTGGATGACGAACCCGGGGATGACGCGATGGAAGATCACGTCGTCGTAGTAGCCCTTGCGCGCGAGGTCCGCGAAGTTCGCGGCCGCCTTCGGCGCGCTCTCGTCGTAGAGCTGGACCTCGATGTCGCCGATCTCCGTGGCGATGGTGGCCGTGGTCATGGGCGTGACTCCTTCTTCGACTCGATGGCTTCGGGCTCGGGACCGCCTGGCGGCCGATCACGGGTTGGTGACGGTCACCTTGTTCATGATGACCGGCTGGGCGGGGTTCTCCTGACCGGCCGCGGCCGCGGTGATCGCGTCGACCGTCTCCATGCCGGATGTGACCTCGCCGATGATCTGGTAGGTGTTGTACGACGAGAGGGCGCCGGCCGCGGCATCGTCGCTGACGATGAAGAACTGCGACCCGACGGAGTCCGGCGCCGACGTCCGGGCCATCGCGACCGTGCCGCGGTGGTACTTGCCCGTGACCGGCTCGTCCTTGATCGTGTAGCCGGGGCCGCCCGTGCCGGTGCCGGTGGGGTCGCCGCCCTGGATGACGAACTGCTCGACCACGCGATGGAAGCCCACGCCGTCGTAGTAGCCGCACTCGGCGAGGGCGACGAAGTTGCCGACCGCGATCGGCGACAGGTCGGCGCTCAGCTTCATCGTGATGTCGCCCTTGTCCGTGGAGATCGTGACGGTCCGCGACTCGCCGGCCGGCAGGGCCGGGGGCTGGCTCGTCGGGCAGGCTCCGCCGCCCGAAGCTGCGGCGCTCGCGCCCGCACTCGCCGACGAGCTCCGCTCGACGAGGAGCACGCGGTCACCAGGAGCGCGGCCATCGCCGCGACGAGCAGGGATCCCGCCACGCGGCGGGTCGGGAACGTGGTCATGCGGCGGCCTCCAGGGCTGCGGGATAGTCGATCGCCCCCGAGAGGAGCGCCTCCCCGAGGATGACGCCGGCGACACCGGCGTCTCGGACTCGCCGGAGCGCGTCGAGATCTCGGACGCCACCGGCCATCAGGATGTCCGCATCGTACGACCGAACGAGCGATCGCACCCGGTCGAGGTCCGGATCGGCGCCGCCATGCGAGAGGACGAACCGCCCGACACCGGCCCCGACCAGCTCGGCGACCAGCGCGTCGACGGTCGGCGGGACCGCCCGTCGCCACGGGAAGGCCGCCAGTCGCTCGGGCCGCGGGTCCAGGCCGACGGCCAGCCAGTCGCCGGCGACCTCCAGGCACGCCCGCAGGTCATCCGGGCGGTCGGCGATGTCCGTGGTCAGCACGACGCGCGTCGCGCCGGCGGCGAACACGAGCCGGATCCCGTCGGCGGACTCGAGGCCGCCGGCCACCTGGAGCGGGACGGCGATCCGGGCTGCGATGGCCCCGATGACGTCGGTCGCCACGGGCGACCCGGCCCGGGCGCCGGCGAAGTCGACCAGATGGATGAGCCTGGCGCCCATCGCGACGAAGGTCTCCGCGATCCGGTCCGGGCGGTCCGTGGGTGCCCCGACGCCCGATGCCGCGCCGGGCCAGTACACCGTCCGCGACCGACCGTCCTCGAGGTCGATGGCCGGGATGACCAGCACGCCCGATCAGCCCTCGCCCGCGAGGAGGCGGCGATGGAAGCTCACCGGCAGCGAGCCGTTGCGCAGGAGCGTGTCGTGGAAGCCCTTGAGCGAGAAGGCGTCGCCGAGACGGCGCTGCTCGTCCGCGCGGAGCGACAGCAGCAGGGTCCGCCCGAGCAGGTACGAGAGCGGGTACGTCGGCCGGTACGTGTACCAGCCCACCTCCGCGGCGGCGTTGCTGCGCTGGAACCCGGACTGCGCCACGAGGAAGTCGGTCGCCTCCTCCACGCCGATCTCGCCGCGATGCATCCGGACGTCCAGGATGATCCGGCAGGCGCGCCAGATGGCGTCCGTGTGGAGCATCACCCGGAAACGCGGGCCGTCGTCGAAGCCGTGCTCGCGGAGCATCAGCTCGCTGTACATCCCCCAGCCTTCCTCGAATTCGGCGGCGTCGGTGAGGAGCCGCGTCAGCGACGGGTTCCGCCGGGCCGCGTCGAGCTGCAGGTGGTGGCCGGGGTAGGCCTCGTGGATGCTCGTGTTGCTGATCGAGGCCCAGTTGTGCTCGCGCATGGCCGCCGGGTCCCCGCCGACGGACGGCGTGACCACGTAGATCCCCTTCGGGTCCGGGTCGAACGGGGCCGGGGAGAAGTACGCGGCGAAGGGGAGCACCTCGCGCAGGTACTCGGGCGTCTCGATGACGTCGATCCGCTCGTCCGACGGGACCGTGACGAGGTCGCGGTCGATGAGGTGCTGGCGCGCTCGGACCATCGCCGTCCGATATCCCTCGAGCGCGCCCGCGAAGTCGGCCGGGCCGTCGGCCTTGATCGAGGCGAGGACCGTCGCCTCGTCGGCGTCCGGGTCCACCTCGCGCGCGGCCGCGACCCGGGCGGCCTTCTCCTCGGCCAGCTTCGACCAGCCGAGCTCGAGGATGTCGTCCGCGTCGAGGCCGTCGAAGGCGCGATGGGCGACGAGGGCGTCGTGGCGCTCGCGCCCGATCGCCCAGTCGTCGGTGCCGTCCACGAGGGTGTCGTCGAGCCACGCGGCGTACATCTCGAGGGCGACCTTGGCCGAGTCGGCGGCCCGGGTCAGCCGGCGCGCGTCGGCGGGGGCCAGCACCCCCTCGCCGGCCGCGATCATCTCGTCGAAGAGCCCCGGCAATTCCGCGGCCGTGGTGAGCTCCATCTTCTGCCAGATCCGTGTCTGGGGGACCGTGGCGCGGGTCTTCGACGCTTCGAGGAAGGCCGGGACGTCCTCCAGTCGGCCCGCGACCGCGTCCAGCCGCTCGGCGAGCGGCGCGTGGTCCCGCGTGAACAGCAGGAACAGGCCGTCCCCGAGCCCGTCGAGCGCGAAGGAGCGTCGTTCCCAGAGGCGCAGGACCTCCGTGTCGAAGATCGCCCGGCGGACGTTGTGGATCTCGAGTTCGCGGTCGAAGCGGGCGCCCGGGGAGAGGTCCGCGGGGCGCAGCGCCTCGATCGTCGAGAGGTGTGCCTGCTCGTCGGCGAGCTCGGCCAGGACCTGCTCACGGCTCGCGTCCCCGAGGCGGTCGTCGCCGTCGTGCAGGCCCAGCCACGTCCCGACGATCGGGTTGTCGCGGACGATGCGCCGGAAGCGTGCCTCGACGAGATCGTGGAACCGCGTATCAGCGGGTCCTGCCGGGTCGGGTCGGGGCAACGGTCGGTCGTCGATCAGTCGGGCGTGGGTCACGTCGGTCCTCTCTGGGCGCCGCGCGCGCCCTTGACGCGGCGGGGGTCGGGCAGGTCGGGGTCGGGCGCTGTCCGCTCGGTGGCCGGGCGAGTATCCCGCCCGCCGCTCGTGCCGGTCAGGCTGGTGCGCCTACCGGGTCCGGCGTCGCCGCGCGGGGCTCGGTCTCGGCCAGGGCGGCCCGTGTGGCGGCGATGGTCGTGTCGATGTCCTCGGCCGTCACGCCGTAGTGGGTCACGGCGCGGACCTGACCGTGCGGATACTCCACCATCAGCACGTTCCTCGCTCGGAGGGCGGCCAGGAACGCCGCGCGGTCGCGGGCGACCCGGAACACCACGAAGTCGGTCCGGACGCGGCCTGGGTCCAGCGGGCCTGGCTCGGGCTGGGCCGTCCCGCCGGCCGACTCGATGCCATCCATCGAGGAGAGGGCCTCGGCCAGGCGGCGGGCATTCGCATGGTCCTCCGCGAGCCGGTCGATCATGCCGTCCGGCCCGTCCGACAGCGCCACGAGCCCGGCCGCGGCGAGGATCCCGGCCTGGCGCATCCCGCCGCCGACGAGCTTGCGAGCGCGCCACGCCCGATGGATGACGTCGCGCGGGCCGACGACCACGGAGCCCACGGGACACGCGAGGCCCTTCGAGAGGCAGAACGTGACCGTGCTGGCGGGGTCCACCAGATCGCGGGCGGTGACGCCGTGATCGCGCTGGGCCACGACCGCGTTCCAGAACCGGGCACCGTCGACGTGCAACGGGACGCCGTGACGGTCCGCGATCGCCGCGACGTCGCGGGTGTACTCGGGGGTCAGCGGCTGCCCCATCGAGTGCGCATGGGTGTTCTCGATCGTGATCATGCCCGTCAGCGGCTCGTGGGCGTCGGACGGGTCCCGGAACGCCTCCTCGATCGCCGCGAGGTCCATGGTCCCGTCGGGCCGGTCCTCGAGCGACCGGATGCTCGTCCCCACGATGACCGCGTGACCGGCCGCCTCGTCGATGACGACGTGGTGCTCGCGGCCGGCGATCGTCTCGTCGCCGCGCCGGAGGTGCGCCATCTGGGCCACGAGATTGCCCATCGTCCCCGAGGCCACGAACAGCCCGGCTTCCTTCCCGAGCAGGTCCGCGGCCCGCTCCTGGAGCGCGATGACCGTGGGGTCGTCGCCGAAGACGTCGTCGCCCACCTCGGCCTCGGCCATCGCGCGGCGCATCGCCGGCGTGGGCTTGGTGACGGTGTCGCTCCGCAGGTCGATGAGGGACATGGGGGCCGAGTATACGGTGAGGCTCCGGCGCTCGGACGGCGGCCGCCGCTCGGACGCCGGACCCGGCGACAGACCCGGATGCACCTGCTATGCTCCGCCATCGCCGCACTGGACCCGTGGTGTAGCGGCCCAACATGCCAGCCTGTCACGCTGGAGATCGCCGGTTCGAATCCGGTCGGGTCCGCCATCGACGCTTTTCCCTACGCCCCGTCCGCCCGCCCGGACGGGGCGTTCCTTTTCCCGCCGCTGGTACGATCGCTCCCGTGACCCGACGCCCGGCCATCGTCGTCCTGTGCCTGATCGCCCTTGCCATCGCCGTGCCCGTGACCGGCGGCGAGCTCGGCTTCGGGAAGGCCAGCCCCTCGCCCGCCGCCGTCGGCGGCGCGAGCTCGCCTGGCACGTCCGACGCCCCGCCCACCCTTCCGTCGTCAGGTTCCACGGGCAGCGGCACGACGCCGGACCCGACGCCCACGCCGACGCCCGGAGCGGTGACCGCCGCAGACGGCGAGCCGGCGGACGTCCCCATCGTGCCGGTGACGCAGTTCCGAACCACCCGGACCGCCGCGACGATCAACGAGGTCAAGGCCGCGCTCGCCGGCACGTCGTCGCGCTACGCGGCGCTCGAACTCGTCGCGAGCGAGGCCGATGCCGTGCTGGCCGCGCTCGGCGTCGACCGTCCGAAGGCCGCGGCGCGGCTCGTGGAGGCCAAGGACGCGGCGACGCTCCAGAAGGACCTCGCGAAGCATCGCGACCGGCTGGGGTTCGTCCGCGCCGATGCGGTCGGCCCGGGCGTGCGTGCCCTGAGCTGGCGCGGCAAGACGCTGTTCGGGAACGACCGGGTCACGTCGCTCGCGGCGTGGCCGCTGACCGCGACGCTGCCCGCGGCGTCGGCGAAGACGGCCTTCGACCCTTCGGCCACCTGGACCCTCGTGGCCGGCGGCGACATCATGCTCGACCGCGGCGTCTACGAGCAGCTCCGGGTCAAGGGCAAGGGCGCGAACTTCCCGTTCGACGGCGGAACGGCCGAGATCACGAGCCGCTACTGCTGCTCCGCGTTCGGCTGGAAGGTCCCGCGGACGAAGCGCACCGGCGACAAGGGCGCGATGCGGGCACTCATCAAGGGCGCCGACATCGCCCTGGCCAACTTCGAGAACCCCGCCCCGAACCGGTTCACCTGGCACAAGAGCGGCACGATCTTCTCGGCCGACCCGACGCTCATCGACGGCATCAAGAACGCCGGCTTCGACGTCATGGGCACCGCCAACAATCACATCCGCGACCAGGGCGGGGCCGGCCTCCTGCAGACGCTCCAGAACCTGCACAAGCGCGGGCTCAAGACCGCCGGGTCGGGCAAGAACCTCGCGGCCGCGCGGAAGCCCGCGATCATCGAGACGCACGGCGTCAAGGTCGCGATCCTCGCGTACGACGCGATCGCCGCGTCGTACCACGCGACGGCGTCCAGGATCGGGAGCGCCCCGATGACGGCGAAGGTCGTCATCGCCGATGTCAAGAAGGCCAAGGCCGACGGCGCGGACGTCGTCATCGTGTTCCCGCACTGGGGCACCGAGTACCACGCGAAGCCGAACCCAGGGCAGGTCACGCTCGCCCATCGGATCCTGGACGCGGGCGCCGACATGATCATCGGCAACCACCCGCACTGGACGCAGGCGATGGAGGTCTACAAGGGCAAGCCGATCTGGTACGCGCTCGGCAACCTCGTCTTCGACCAGACCTGGTCGGAGGAGACGATGGAGGGCATGACGCTCGAGTTGACCTTCGACGGCTCGAAGCTCGACCAGGTCCGCATCCGGCCGCATGTCCTGCTCGACAAGTCGCAGTCGAACTTCCTCGACCCGGCCGGTTCCGGCAAGATCGTCATGGACCGAGTCTTCAAGAACTCGACCCAGCTGCCCTGGTAGGCGCCGGTCGGGCGCTGACGCGCCGGGCGGGGCCGAATGCCGTTCACCCGGCCATCCTGGCCTGATCCGCGCCCGCTCACGGGCTGTTCGATCGGCGCCTAAGACTCACGTTCTTACCCTCGGCCTATCGGACGGCAATTCGCGCCCGACATCCTCGCGATCGGCGTGCCCTGACGAGGCGTCCGCATCTGTACGAGCTCGGCCGCGTTCGCTTTCGCCGGCCGCGAGGTCGGATGGGAGCGTCATACCCGCGATGTAAGACTGGGAGTCCTGCGGTGCGCGCCAGCGCGGGTCCGCGGGCCGTTTCGCATCGGGCCTGCCGTGACGGCGTCAGCCGCTACACGATCCCGGCGAACAGATCGGTCTCGGGAAGGGTCGTCTCGACGCGGGACTCGCGCAGGATGTACGCCTCCTGCGCCCAGCTCTCCCGCCAGCCGTCGACGCCCATGAGCATGAACGGGCTCTGATCGCTGATCTGCGTGACGTGCTCGTGGATCGCCCGCCACTTGCGGTCGATCGGGTCGCCCGAGATGTCGAGCCAGGTCGTGATGCGCTCGTCGGGGACGAGCATCTTCGCCGCGAAGGCCTCGAACTCGGCGATCTGCTCCGGCGTGGCGTCCTCGGGCGGCTCCCAGAACGACTTCTGGCCGAGCTCCTTGAGCCGCTCGGCCATCTTGGCGCGGACCGAGGCAGGGATCGCCTGCTCGTAGAGTTTCGAGGGCGTCCAGACCTCGACGCCGCCATCCGCGAGCTGCTCGGGATACCACGCCGGGTCGCCGGCGCGGTCGAAGGCGCGGATCGACACGTCGTGGACGCGGATGTGGTCCGGGTGCCCGTAGCCGCCGAAGTCGTTGTAGGTCGTCATGACGTCGGGCTGGTAGCGACGGACGAGCCACGTCAACCGGCCGGCGGCCGCATCGATGTCCGCCGTCCAGAAGTTGCGCGGGTCGAGGTTCCCCGGCCGGCCCATCATGTCGCTGTCGCGATAGCCGAGGTTCTCCCACTCGGTCACGCCAAGCACGGCCATCGCCCGCTCGAGCTCGACCGCGCGCAACTCGCCCAGGCGGCGATGGTTCTCGGGCGTGTCCATCTCGGGCACGACGATCTCGCCCTGCTCGCCGCGCGTGCCGGTGACGAGGACGACCCGGTGCCCGTCGGCGACGGCCTTCGCCATCGCGCCACCCGTGCCGATGGTCTCGTCGTCGGGGTGGGCGTGGACCGTCATCAGCGTCGGCCGATGGGGGGTGGGCTCGGGGTCGTCCGCCTCTGAGTCGTTGCCGGTGGTTGCGTCGTCGATCATCGGTGGATGCTACCGCGGCTCGCCGATGATCACCGGACTCGTCCGACCGGGCGCTACCATCGCGCCCATGCCGTGGCCCGCCCCCACCGAACCGAGCGCGCCGCCTCCGACGGGCCCGCTGGCCGGGCTGCGCGTCGTCGACTGTTCGACGGTCCTCGCCGGCCCGTATTGCACGATGCTCCTCGGCGACCTGGGCGCCGACGTCGTCAAGGTCGAGCCGCCGGAGGGCGACGCGACGCGCGGCTGGGGCCCGCCGTGGGTCGGTGGCGACGGGAGCACGGACGGGGACGCCGACACGGACGGGGACGCCGGCACGGACGGGGAGCGCACGGCGGCCTACTACCTCGCGATCAACCGGAACAAGCGCAGCATCCGGCTCGACCTGCGGCAGGCGCGGGGTGCCGAGGTCCTCCGCCGGCTGCTCGTCGACGCCGACGTCCTGGTGGAGAACTTCCGGGTTGGTGGCTTCGCGCGTCTCGGGTTCGACGACGCGACCCTCGAGGCGCTGAACCCGCGCCTCGTCCACCTCGCCATCTCCGGCTATGGGCCGGACGGGCCGGCGGCCACGCGACCCGGCTACGACTTCGTGGTGCAGGCCGCGAGCGGACTGATGAGCATCACCGGGGGCGCCGACGAGGACGGCGGGGCGCCGACCAAGGTGGGCGTCGCCATCAGCGACGTGGTCACCGGGATGCTGGGCGCGGTCAGCGTCCTGGCCGCGCTCCTCGGGCGTGCCGGGGAGACCGGCGGATCGCCCGCGAGCACCCAGGCCGCGTCCGACGCCGCGGCGGGTCGCGGCCAGCGGATCGACGTGTCGCTGCTCGGCTCGACGCTGGCCTCGCTCGTCAACCAGGCCCAGAACGCGTTCGTGACCGGGGCGGCGCCCGGCCGCCGAGGCAACGCCCACCCGAACATCGTGCCGTACGAGACGTTCGAGACCGCCGACGGCGCGATCGCGGTCGCGGTCGGCTCGGCGTCGCAGTGGCCGCGTTTCTGTGCGGCCCTCGGGCTGCCGGCGTTGGCCACGGACGCCCGGTTCGCCACGAACGGCGACCGCGTCGACGGGCGCGGCGTCCTGCGGCCGATCCTGGCCGAGCGGTTCCTGGAGCGCGATTCGGCGTCCTGGCTGGCCGCACTCGAGGCGGCCGACGTGCCGTGCGGACCGATCCGCGACATCGCGCAGGCGTTCGCGTCGCCGGAGGCCGTGGCGCTCGGGATGACGGTCGAGATGACGCACCCGGCATGGGGTGCGATCCGCCAGGTCGGCGTCCCGTTCCGGTTCGCCGCGACCCCGGCCTCGATCCGCCTGCCACCGCCGCCGCTCGGCGCCGACACGGATGCCGTGCTCACCGGTCTGGGCTACGCCCGCCAGGACATCGACGCCCTGCGCCGCGATTCGGTGATCTGACCGCCCGGCTGCTAGAGCTCCTGGCGCCGGAACGACCACGCCGCCGCCCCGAGGGCGAGCCCGATGAGCACGAGCGTCGAGACGACCGGGACCAGGACGTCGCCGACGTCCACGGATGCGCCGGTCGCGAGCGCGATCGCCGGGGCCGCGAGGCCGCCGGGGGTGTACGGCGCGACGCTCGGGATCGCCGAGACGATCGACAGGACGAGCAGCGCCATGAACCCGATGCCGGCAGCCGCGGCCGTCGAGCCGGTCACGGTGCTGCCGAGGAACGTGATCGCGGCCCACGCGCCGAGGCTCAGCCAGCCCAGGATCGCCAGCCCGACCCACCCCGCGACGGACGGCGGCTCGAACAGGATCGCGGTGTAGATCCAGCCGACGACCACCGCGAGGATCGTCGAGACGCCGAGCACGAGCGCGATCGCGACGACCTTGGCGCCGAGGAACCCGCCTCGCGACGCCGTCTTCGAGAGGACGAACGCCGCGGTCCCACGGTCCTTCTCACCGGCGACCGACCCCATGGCGAGGATGATCGCGGCGAACGCGCCGAACTGGGCCAGATTCTTCCAGAGCTGGTCGACCGCGTCGACGGGGGTCGGCGTCGGGATCGCGAGTGCCCCGAGCTGGTCGCCGCCGGCCGCCTTGAGGATCTCCGGCAGGTACTTGGCCAGCAGCGGCGAGCTCAGTCCCACGAACAGGAATAGGCCCGCGACGACCGGCAGCCGATACGTCCGCCACGATTTCGAGCAGCTCCTTGCGCAGGAGCACGGCGAGGCCGGCCATCACGCTGCCCGCCCGACGAGCCGGAGGAACACGTCCTCGAGCGACGGCCGGACGCGCTCGTAGGCCGCCAGCCTGACCCCGGTCTCGACCACGATGGGCAGGAGGCCTTCGGCCGCCAGCCCCGCATCCGAGACCGACACCATCAGCCCGCTCTCGCTCTCGGTGACACGATCGATCCACGGCGTGGCGCGGAGCCGCTCGGTCAGCGCCGCCACCCCGGCGGCCTGCCCCGGCTCGGGGTCCAGCCGGTAGAGGGGGAGGGCGTAGCGCGCGAGCAGCTCGTCCAGCGGACCCTCGGTGACGAGCCGGCCGTGATCGAGGATCCCGACTCGGTCGCAGATCCGTTCGACGTCCGACAGCACGTGCGTCGAGAAGATGATCGTCGACCGCTCGCGGAGGTCCGCGATGAGCGCCAGCAGGTCGCGCCGACCCTCGGGGTCCAGTGAGCTGACCGGCTCGTCGAGGATGAGCAGGCTGGGCTCGGAGACGAGGGCCTGCGCGATCCCGAGTCGCTGCCGCATCCCGCCCGAGTACCCGCCGATCCGGCGGTCGCCGGCGTCGGCCAGGCCGACACGTTCGAGCGAGGACGTCGCGCGCCGGCTCGCCTCGGCTGCCGCGAGGCCCTGCAGGCGGCCCGCCAGCACGACGAGCTCGCGCCCGGTCATCCAGGCGTAGTACCGCGGGTCCTGGTCGAGCACGCCGATCGACCGACGGGTGCCAGGGTCGCGCGGGTCCACCCGGACGCCGTCGATCGTGGCCGCGCCATCGGTCGGCGTGGCGAGGCCGGTGAGGAGCCGAAGGGTCGTGGTCTTGCCGGCGCCGTTGGGCCCGAGCAGGCCGAACACGGACCCGGCCGGGACGTCGAGGTCCAGGCCGTCGACGGCGAGGACGCCCGCCCGCCCGCCGAACCGCTTCGTCAGGCCGCGGCAGGTCACCGCCACGCCGCTCATCGACCGCGCCTCACCGCTCGTCGCGCCCCACGACCAGGTAGAGGATCGGCCCGACCATGCTGACGAGGCAGATGATCAGCCCCCACATCAGCTTGCTGTCGCCGCGGACCTTGCGCTCCGGGCGGATGAGGTCGCGCAGCGCGAAGAGCAGCAGCCCGATCTCGATGACGATCAGCGGGAGCAGCAGCAGGATCAGGGTCGAGTCGGTCATGGCTGGCACTTTCCCGGGTCGGACTTCCAGACCCGATATGGATGGACGGACGGCATGACGGCGAGCAGCACCACGATGGCACCGACGATGGCCACGAACAGGGCCTCCGGACCCTCTCGGAGTGGGCCGAGCAGCACGAAGACGATGTCACGTTGAGCGGGGGTCCGGTCCGTCGTCAAGCCGCTGGGATGCCTGCATCGATGCATGGACCGCGGTCGAGTCCGACGGCCTCGCTGCTAGACTCGGCCCACTTCGACCGACCGCGAGCCGCGACCACCCTGGAGGCGACCCCGATGACCGACGACCGCGAGCGCTGGGCGCTGATCCTGGGCGCCTCGTCCGGGATGGGGGAGGCGACCGCCATCACGCTCGCGAAGGCCGGCTACAACATCGCCGGCATCCACCTCGACTTCCGGGCGGCGCTCGCCCACGTCGAGGAGGTCAAGGCAGCGATCGAGGCGGCGGGCTCCGAGGCCATCTACATCAACATGAACGCGGCCGACGACGAGAAGCGGGCGGCGGCGCTCGAGAGGCTCCGCGAACGGTTCGAGCGGTCGCGCGCGGCGGGCCGCGAGCCGTACGTCCGTGTCGTGATGCACTCCCTCGCGTTCGGGTCGCTGGTCCCGTTCCTCAGCGAGGACCCCAAGGGCGGCGTCGACCGCAAGAAGATGGAGATGACCCAGGACGTCATGGCGAACAGCCTCGTCTACTGGGTGCAGGACCTCTGGCGCGGCGGGTTCCTCGGGCAGGGCTCGAAGATCTACGCCATGACGTCCGAAGGCTCGACCCGTGTCGTGCCGTCCTATGGCGTCGTGTCATCCGCGAAGGCCGCGCTCGAGTCGCACATCCGTCAGCTGGCGATGGAGCTCGCGCGCCAGGGGACCGGTGCGACGGCGAACTGCATCCGGGCCGGGGTCACGATCACGCCCGCGCTCCTCAAGATCCCGGAGTCGCAGACCATGATCGACATCACGATGAAGCGGAATCCGACCGGCCGCATGACGACGCCCCAGGACGTGGCGAACGCGATCCTCGCCCTGTCCGGCGAGGGGACCGACTTCATCAACGGCGACATCATCAGCGTCGACGGCGGCGAATTCGTCACGGGGTCCTGATGGGAGCGACCGCGCGATGAGCGGCCGCGTCATCGTCGTGGGCTCGGTCAACCTGGACGAGGTCGTGACCGTCGCACGCCTGCCGGGCCCCGGCGAGACGGTCATCGGCGGGCGGTACGAGCGCCACCACGGCGGGAAGGGCGCGAACCAGGCGGTGGCCGCGGCCCGCCTCGGCGCCGAGGTGGCGTTCGTCGGTGCCGTCGGCGCGGATGCGTTCGGCGGCGAGGCCCGCGCGGCGCTGGCCGCCGAGGGCATCGACCTGTCCGGCCTCATCGAGTTGGCGGGCCAGTCGACGGGCGTGGCCGTGATCCTCGTCGACCGGGACGGCGAGAACCTCATCGCGGTCGCGAGCGGCGCGAATGCCGCGATGACGTCGGTGGCCGTCAGAGCGGCGCTCAAACGGCTGGCGCCGACGCCGGCGGACGTGATCCTCGTCGGCCACGAGATCCGCACCGGAGCCGCGCACGAGGCGCTTCGGCTCGGCCGGCTTGCCGGCGCGACGACGATCCTGAATCCCGCCCCGGCCGACGGATTGCCCCGGCCCACGCTGGACCTCGCGGACATCCTGACACCCAACCGCAGCGAGCTCGAGCGTCTCGGTGGTGCCGGCAAGCCGGCCGCGGCCGCGAAGTCGCTGTTGGGTCCGGGCGGGAAGCGAGCGGTCGTGGTGAGCCTCGGCGCGGAGGGGGCGTTGCTCGTCCAGGGGCGCCGGGCGACGCCGATCCGGGCGCCGCACGTCGAGGCCGTCGACACGGTGGGAGCCGGCGACACGCTCAACGGCGCGCTCGCGACGGGGCTCGCCGCCGGGCTGGGCCTGGCGGAGGCCGTCGGCCGCGCCGTGGTCGCGGCGAGCCTCGCCGTCACGCGGCCCGGGGCTCGCGAAGGCATGCCCACCGCGGCCGCGCTCGAGGCCGCGCTCGCGCATCACTAGGGCGTCGCTAGGTCTCGGCCGCGACCCAGGCCGTGGCGGCTCGGGCCGCCGACGTCATCTCGAGATCGCCCGCGTCGGTGACCCACCAGGCGGCGAACCCTCGCCGACGCGCGTCGTCCGTGATCCGCTGGTGCCCGCCGATGAACAGCGTCTTCGACCAGACCTCGGCCCAGGCGGGATCCGGACCGAGCACGGTCACGGCCCGGAGTCCGCCCTCGGCCGGTTCGCCGGTCCGCGGGATCGAGCAGGTGGTGGACCGCCCGGCCCTCGTGGACCCAGGAGCGGATGCGGACCGACGACGTCGCGACGGCGCCGGTGCCCACCGCGATCGCGGCCAGGGCCTCGCCGCCGGCCGGGTCCTCGATGCCCACGAGCCACGGCGCATCGCCCGGGCCAGGACCGCGGACGACGAGGTCGCCGCCGGCCTCGAGCAGGTAGGGGCCGATCCCGCGGGCCTCGGCACGGGCTGCGGCCCAGCGCAGGGCGAGCCCCTTCCCGATGCCGCCGAGGTCGACCGGCCGTTCCACGGTCATCCGCCCTCGACCGGCACGCCGCACGACGGGCCCGTCCGACGACGCGACGGCGGCGACGGGTCCGGTCGTCGCGCCGTCCTCTGCCCGAGTCGGCGGTCCCAGCGCTGCGCCGGCGTATCCGAGCCGATCGAGCGCCCGCGCCAGGCGCGGATCGAACCGCCCGCCGGTCACGCGATGGGCGCGGTCGGCCGCCACGAGGGCCCGCTCGAGTCGGCGCGGCACCGTGACGGGACGACCGGTGCCGGCCTCGCGGTCCAGGCGCATCAGGTCGCTGGTGTCGCGGAACCGCGACATGGCCTGCTCCGACGCCTCGAACTCGTCGATGACCTCCGCCCACGCACCTTCGGCCGCGCGGTCCGCGTCTCGGGCGCCGTCGTCGACGACGGTCAGCCGCAGCGGCGAGGCCATCGCGCGCGCCTCGAATCGGAAGACGCGCTCGCCCGTCCCGTCGGGCGCCGTCGCGGCACCGGCCTCGCGGCCGATGCCCGGTCCCAGCGCCGTCAGCCGGACGCTCCCGTCGTCGCGTGGACGGTCCTGGTCCTCGTGACGGTCCGGGTCGTCGTCGACGCGTGGATCGTCGGGAGACTCACTCGGCCGGGCAGGGCGTTCGCGGCGCCGGTGACCTTCTGGACCTGCTTCCCGAACGCATCGAGCGACGTCTCCATGTCGGCCAGCCGTGGGGCGAGCCGCGCATACCGCCCCGCGGCCGTGGCGTAGGTCCGGGTCGCGTCGTCGAGTCGAATCCTCGAGCTCGTCGTGGCCGCGCGCCATGACGTCGGCCGCGTGGTCGGCCGGCGCTCGCTCGGCGATGAGGCGCGCGTCGGTCGCGGACTGGAGCGCGGTGACCCCGGCGAGCGAGATCGCGTACACGCTCGCTGAGGCGCCCACGAGGACCGCGAGGTGGACGGGTCGACGCGAGTCGCTCATCCGCCGTCCTCCGGGCCTTCGCCGTCGTCGTCCCCATGATGCGTCGGGGCCGGCGTGCTGGTCACGGTCTTCGTCTTGACCACCGTGACCTGACGCTGCTGCGCGGTCTGCCTCGCCTTGGCGATGGATGCCTCGAGCTTGGCGAGCTTCGCCTTGGCCGCCTTGAGCTCCTTGGCCAGGGCCTTGGCATTCGCGGCATCCGCCACGATCCTGGCTTGCGCGGCCTCGAGCGCCGCGGTCATCTGGATCGACTGCTCCGCGAGCGACCGGAGCTGCGTGGACATGTCGACCGATCGACCCTGCTCGGCCTCCAGGCGGTCCTGGATCGACGAGACGGCGACCGGGGCGACGGGCAGAGGGGCCGCGGCGGCGGTCCATGCCGCGGCGGCCTTGATCGATCCGAACCCGAGGACGAGCGCGGCGACGACGCCGACGGTCGTGAGCAGGCGTCGGAGTCGGAGGGACGTGATGTTCATCCCGCAGGGACCTCCTCTCGTGAAGTGGAGAACGTCGGCTTCTTCTTGCGGCTGGCCCAGTAGCGGTAGGCCCCGGCCGCGATGACGAACAGTCCGGCGCCGATGTAGATCGGCCCGAGCGAGCTTGTGTCGGTCCCGGCCAGCACCCCGTGCATCCAGGCCATGGCCCAGATGACGAGGGCGAACCGGTGGATCGCCAGCCACATCCCGCGTGGTAGCAACTTCGTCCATCGCGCCGTCACCGCCGTGAAGACGAAGGCGTAGAGCGCGAGCGTGCCGATGGCGACGGGCGAGCTGCGGTACTCCGACAGCCCCGGGATGAACGCGCCGCCGAGGCTGACCCCGGCCTTCGGGTCGACCACGAGGCTGACGATATGGGCGATGAGGAACGCCATCACGAAGACCCAGATGTGGTCGTGCCACGGGAAGATCCGCTTCGAGAGGTTCCAGGTCGAGCGGTTCGTCGGGTGGCTCAGCACGAGTCCGAGGACGATCTGGAAGGTGAGCAACAGGAACGCGACGATGCCCGTGGCGCGGGCGGCCAGCCAGAATCGCATCTCGGCCTGGCGCTCCGTGGTGGCCGGGACGATCTGGTCGGTCGCGTAGAGGAGGACCAGCCCGAGCAGCGCGATGACGATCGCCGTGCCGCGAACGGACAATCGGAAGGGCGGGCCGGTCCGTGCCGGGGTCGCAGTGGCCATGACGTTCTCCGAGCGGGTGTCGTCTACTCGGTTCGAGGCATCATCGAGCCGGAAGGTTTCGCGACGCGAGATAGGCGATGGTCCTGCGGCGCCTGCCGGACCTTCGGGGGATCAGGGGGCGGCGACCCCGATGGCGCCCACGCCGACCGAGAACGCGTAGATGGCGACGGCGCCACCGAGCGTCGCCAGGACGATCCAGCGGGACCGGTCGCGGCGATGCGCCTCGGGGAGCAATTCGGCCGCTCCCACGTACAGGAAGAACCCGGCGAAGAACGCCAGGACCGCGCCGAGGGTGGTCTCCGGGATCGACACCACGAGCCCGACGAGCACCCCGGCGACCGGCGCGATCGCGACGAGCGTGAGCCATCGATAGGCGGTCGAGGATGGGGCGCGGCTGGCCAACAGGAAGCTCACGACGCCGATGCCGTCGCTGAACCGGTGCACGATGACGACGACGGCGATGACGATCGCGGTCCCTCCGCCGACCGCAAGGCCGGCGGCCAGCGCGACGCCGTCGAGGAAGCTGTGGATCCCCATCCCGACTGCTCCGGCCGTGCCGACGTGCACGTGCATCGCCTCGTCGTGGTCGAGCTCGGCGGCGGTCTCATGCCCGACGTGGAGGGTCGTGAGCTTCTCGATCGCATAGAACGACAGGAAACCGATCGCCGTCCAGAGCATCGCCGCGTCGAGCGAGCCGAGGTAGGCGACCGCTTCAGGGATCAGGTCGAAGAACGCCGCGCCGATCCGGATACCGGCGCCGACCGCGATGATGATCCCGACGTAGCGCACCGCACGGAGCGCGAACCAGCCCCCGAGGAATGCGGAGGCGAATGCGCCGAACGAGACGAGGAGCGCGGCGGGCATCAGTCGGCCCTCGCGGCCTGGCAGTCTGGACAGCGGCCGAAGACTTCGAGCCGATGGCCCTCGATCGCGTAGCCGGTCCGCCGCCCGATCTCCCGGACCACCGCTCGAAGCCCGGCGTCGTCGATGTCGCGACTGCGGCCGCAGCCCGAGCACACGACGTGATGGTGATGCGCCGGCTGGCAGGCGAGATAGGCATGCTCACCGCTCGGCAGGTCGATGCGCTCCACGAGATCCAGGTCCGCGAGGACGTCGAGCGTCCGGAAGATGGTCGCCCGGCCGACGCCGAGGCGCCGCGCCCGAGAGGCGGCCACCAGGTCCGCTGCCGAGAAGTGGCCGACCTGGTCGGCGATGAGGTCGGCGACGGCGCGGCGCGGCTCCGTCAGCCGGAACCCGGCTTGGTCGAGGGCGGCGATGAGCGGCGCGGCATCGGTCATGCGCGCCAACGTAGCACACTACATGAGACTCAGTCTCGATTGTCGCGACCGCTGGCGGACGGTCGCGACCACCCCGTCGAGACGCGACCGCCTCAGCGGCTAGTTCTTCGGATCGCCGTCACCGGCCTGCACCAACCCCAGGGCGCCGCGTCCGACGAAGTTGAACGCGTGCGTGACGATCGGGTACAGCCCGTCCTCCTTGGTCGTGAACTCGACGATCGCGCCCTGGGCCGGCGACAGGTCCACGGCCTGCGAGCCCCAGGATCCCGGATTGCCCTTCTTGAGCTGGATCCCTTCCTTCGTCACGGTGTCGAAGATGGTTCCGACGATGTGGAACGAGCTGTCGATGTTCGGCCCCGCGTCGAGCACGAAGATCCGCACGCGTTCGCCGGTCCCGACCTTCAGCGGGGCGTCCTTGTACTGGTTGGCGACGCCGTTGAAGACCACGAAGTCGGGCGCCGGCGCAGCCGCGGAGGCCTTCTCGAGGCTCGTGATGTCGCCCTGGGGACCCAGGTACCACTCGCTCTGGACGAGGGCGAACTCCTTGTCCACCGCCGGAAGTCCGGCCTTCGGCTCGACGATCACCATCCCGTACATGCCGTTCGCGATGTGGTGGAGCGCCGGAGCCGTGCCGCAGTGGTACATCCACACCCCCGCGTACTCGGCGGTCCATTCGTAGAGCTTCTCCTCTCCCGGCTTGATCGAGGTCATCTCGTCGTTCCAGGCGACCTGGCTCGCATGGAAGTCCACCGAGTGGGACAGCTGGTTCGTGGCCGGGTTCTTGAGGTGGACGCGGATGGTGTCGCCCACTTTGACCCGGATCACGGGGCCCGGCACCGTCCCGCCGAACGTCCAGACGCTCTGCACGAACCCGGGGGCCACGGTCATCTTCGTCTCGGTCACGACGAGGTCGATGTCGTGGGTGTCCCCGGCGAGCCGTTTCGGCGCCGTGGCGTCGTAGGTCACGGGCGCCGGGGCGTTCGGATCGGCTGCGACGTCGCTCGTGGGCAGGGGTCCACCGTGCGAATCGGCGGCAGCGCCGGCCGACGGGCTTGCCGCCGCGACGGCGCCGGCGACGCTGATCGCCCCCTGCATGCCGGCCTGGGCGTGACCCGGGATCGAGCACAGGAACGTGACGCCGCCGTCCGGGACGTCGACCTCGACGGTCGCGGTGCCACCCGCAGGAGCCTGGGCGGTCTCGCCGGTCGGGAAGGTGATGTCATGCGGCACCTGGCCCGTGTTGGTCAGCGTCACGGCGTACCGCCCTGGCTTGTCGACGGTCACCTGGCTCGGGGTGAAGCCGAGGTCGAACGCCTTGACCTCGACCCGGCCGACCGGCGCGACGGCAGCGACGGCCGCGCCCGGCGGGGACGGGACAGCGGACGAGGCGGCCCCCGCGAGCGGGACCGGGGAGGCCGGCCCGTACGTCCAGTGGGCGGCCGTCGATCCGGCGCAGCCTGCGGTGACGAGGAAGAGTGCGACGAGCGCGAACAAGGCGAGCAGACGGCCCATGGTGGTCCTCCGGCGGTCTGACTAAACACGTACAGACCAAGTACATGAATAGTCGACCGATGCCGGCCTCACGACATGGGCCATCCGGCCCGTCGCGGGTGGGCCGCGTGTCCCGCGTCAGTCTTGCGGGGCGGCGACCGCTGCGAGCGTGGTCCGGGCCAACCGCTCCTGGAGCGCACCGCGCGCCTCGCCGAAGGCGTCATGGACGGCGCAGCGGCCGTCACGCCCACACGGGATGCCGCGGAGGATGCATCGACGCTCGTCGTCGTCGGGCTCCGCCGCAGCGATGACGTCGAGCAGCGTGATCGCCTCGGCCGGACGGGCCAGGCGATACCCGCCCGACCGTCCTGTCCTGGCCTCGACCAGGCCGGCGGCCCCCAGGTCGCGCATGACCCGCGGCAGGACCCGCTCGGGGATCGCCATCGTCGCGCTGATCTTCGAGACGCTCAGCCACGGCCGGGGGTGGGCTTGTGCCAGGGCGAGCATGGCTCGCACCGCGTAGTCGCCCTGCCGGGTGAGCTCCAGTCGCATCGTCGCAGTATCGGGGAACCGCGCGCGAACGCACCGAACGTACGACCGCCGGTGGGACCATCGAGCCGGATGTCGAGGGCACCGCTCCATCCCACACTCCACCCGATGGCCACGAACATCCGCAGATTCAAGCTGCCGATGACTCGCCCGAAGATGCCGCAGATCGGCGCGATCGGCGAGCCGGACGCGCACGTCTTCAACTGCCCGAAGTGCGCCCGCCCGCTCACCGAGGGGACCCCGCGCTGTCCCGGGTGCGGCGTTCGGCTGATCATGGGCGTCGTCCTGCGTCGAGCCGGCACGCTGATGGTCTTCGGGTTCATCGTCGGCGCCCTCATCGGCGGTTCGGTGATGTCCCTCGTCATCTCGACGCTCGTCAACCCCGCCACGGCCGTGGCCACGGTCGACGCCGCGGATGACCCGGCCGCGACCGACCCGAGCGGCGCGCCGGTGGCCTCGCAGGCTCCCGCGGCCGTCGGCCCGGCGATCCCGGCCCCGGCACTCTCGTCGCTCCGCCAGTCGACCCTCCTCGATGCCCGCATCGCGGCCGACGCCGACGCGCTCTCCGAGGCGTACCGGACGAAGGCCTCGGCCGTCGACATCGCCTTGATCCTGCGGTCCCTCGCCTCCGAGGCGAACATCGGTTCCGACCTCGCCCCGCAACTGCGCACCTGGGACGACGCGCACAAGCTCTCGATGGACCGCGGCGACTTCTACGACGCCGTCGGCGGGATCGCCCGAGACGGGCTGCGGGCCTCGATGAGCGACAAGAAGGACTACCGCGCGACGGCCAAGACGATGCTGAGCGCGCTGCGACGCCTCGTCACGCTCGACGCGGAGTCGCGGGCGCTCGCGACGACCGCGGGCGTCGACCTGCCACCCGTCGACCTCGGCAGCCTCGCGCCCTGACCGTCGCCTCAGGTCTGGCCTTCCGCCGCGGACGACCCGAGACGGCGCGCCGCGTCAGCGTTCCGGCGCGTACCCCGTGAGTTCGACGTAGGCCTGACCCGCCACCGGTCGTCCGTCGCGGGTCGCCTCGACCCGCTGCGAACCTTCCCAGTAGACGACGCCGGTCGTCGCCCGCGTGTCGAGCTCCTGGTCCGCGACGGTCGGCGAGAGGCGGACCTCCAGCGCCTCGCCCGGGATCGACACCGTCCATCCGGCCGGGTAGGTCGCCCCGGTGGCGGGGCTGGTCCAGTGGTCGGTCACCGTCACCGTGAAGGCGTCGCGCGCGAGGTGCCGGGTCGTGCCATCCGGCCCGACGAGCGTGCCGTAGACCAGCGGGTACGTCCCGTCCGCATCGCGAACGAGGGACAGCGTGAGATCGGTGCCATCGGCGAGGTTCACCGCGAACCAGTCCCAGCCGCCGCCGCCGATGGAGATGAAGTCGCCCCATTGATGGTCGAACCACGCGTCGCCCTCGACGTCGAACGTCCGACCATCGAGGGTGAGGCTGCCGGTCGCCGCCATGTCCGTCCGCGAGTAGTAGTACGAGCCGCCGGCGGTCCCGAAGTCGATCCAGCCGTCCGTGTCCTGCATGGCCGGGGGTTTCCGCGCCTCGAGCGCGAGGTCGAGGCCCATCCCTTCCGGCATGCCGGCCGTGGCCGCCTCGTCCGGGGCGAGGGTCGCCATCAGGTGATCGGTCCCGCCGCCGCCGGTCATCGTCCACGCCGGTCGGCCGAAGGTCGCCGGTCGAGATGGATCGATCCCGGAGAGCGAGAGGTCGAAGCCCGTCGGCGCCGCATCGGCATCGCGCGGCGAGCGGTCCACCTGGTCACCCACCTCGAGGCGCTGGCTGTAGACGAACCGGTGACCGGACTCGTCGGTGATCGCGAGATGCGAGGCCCATGAGGTGGGGAATGCCCCGCGCTCGGCTCGGAAGATGACGTACTCGAAGCCGTAGCGGGTGCCGTCCTTCGCCCGCAGGTGCCCGGTGTCGTACCACCACTCGGTCAGGCGATCGTGCGGCCCGTCGTCGCGCGGCAGGACGACGGGCGCCGGATCGGGCGCACGCGAGGGCGCGGCGGTCGGCGCCGCGATCGACGGCCGTGCCGCGGTCGGGTTCGCGAGGAGCGGGGCGCCGGCGGTCGTGGAGCAGGCGCCGACCGTTGCGGCAACGACGATGAGAGAGGCGACGGCCAGGCGGCCGCGAGATCGGGCGTTCATCGGGCCGCGGCCTCCACCTCGGCCTCCGAGGCCGGCAGCCGGTTCCCGACGAGGCGTTCGAGCGACGCGGGCATCCACCAGTTCCAGCGCCCGATGAGCCGCATGGTCGCCGGCACGAGCAGGGCGCGCACGACCGTGGCATCGAGCGCGACCGCGATCGCCATCCCGATCCCCAACGCCTTGATGAGGACGATGTCCGCGAAGGCGAAGGACCCCGCCACGAGGACCACGATGAGCGCTGCCGACGTGATGATCCGCCCGCTCCGCTCGAGACCGCGGGCGACGGCCTCGGTGTTGTCGCCCGTCCGGTCCCAGACCTCCTTCATGCGCGAGAGCAGGAAGACCTCGTAGTCCATCGAGAGCCCGAACAGCACGCAGAACAGGATCACGGGCTGGGTCGTCTCGACGAATCCGAGCGGCTGGAACCCGAAGAGCCGCGACAGGTTGCCGTCCTGGAAGATCCAGACCAGCGCCCCGAAACTCGCGACGATCGACAGGGTGTTCATGACGAGCGCCTTCACCGGCAGGATGACCGAGCGGAGGAGGACGAAGAGCACGAGATACGTCGTGACGATGATGAAGAGCGCCGTCCGCGGGAAGTCCGCCGCGACGCGATCGACGACATCGGTGACATCCGCGGCGCCGCCGCCCACGAGGACGGTCGTGCCGGCCGGCGCCGCGAGCGGGCTGGTCGGATCGCGCAGCGCCCTGACCAGGGCCCGGCCCTCGTCACGGTTCGGTCCGTAGGGCGTCGTGATCGTGAACGCGGTGACGTCGCCCTTCGTCGTTGCGGCCAGGCCCTCGGCCACGTACCGGTCGCGCGGTCCGTTGGGGTCGGCGTACAGCAGCTGGTATTGGGCGAGCGTGAGCCGCGGGTCGACGTCGACGAGGCTGTCCACGCGCCGGATCCGCGGGTCCGCGGCGAGCCGCCGCGAGTAGTCGTACAAGGCCGCGATGTTCGCGGGGCTCGTGGCGGGGCCGGTCGTGCGGATCGCGAGGACGAGCGGGGCGAATTCGCCCTCGCCGAACTCGTTCTGCAGCCGGTCGAAGGCGGCGCGCGACGGCACCTCGGGCGGCAGGATCGTGGCGTCGGGCGCGTTGAACCGGACGTGGAGGAAGGGCGACCCCAGGACCAGGAGCAGACCCAGGGTCGGGATCAGCACCGCGACCGGGTGGCGCATCACCCGCCGGGCGAGTCGTGACCACGGGCCTTCGGCGTCCGGGCGGCTCGTGACGTGCCGGACGGCGAACCGGTCGACGCGATCGCCGAGGATCGTCAGGACGGCCGGCAGGAGCGTGAGCGCCGACGCGACCGCCAGCCCCACGACGATCGCCCCGGCGATGCCGACGGAGCGCAGGATCATGAACTCGAACAGGACGAGCCCGAGGAGGCCGAGGAGGACGGTGAGCCCGCTGAAGAACACCGCCCGCCCGGCTGTCGCGACGGTGACGCGGACGGCATCGGCCACGCGGTCCGGCCCGGGCGGTCGCAGCCCGAGCTCCTCGCGGAAGCGGCTGGTCAACAGCAGCGAGTAGTCCACGCCGAGGCCCAGGCCGAGCAGCGTGGCCAGGTTCAGCACGAAGATGCTCATCGGCATGACCGACGCCACGAGGAAGATGCCCGCGAGCGCGACGAGCACGGCCGTCCCGCCGACCACCAACGGGACGCCGGCCGCGACCGCCGACCCGAACACGATCAGGAGCGCGAGCGCGGCGAGCGGGAGCGAGATGACCTCGCTGCGACGCAGGTCGGCCTCCGACACGCTCTGCACGTCGCCGTAGAACGCCGGTCCGCCGGCCAGTTCGACGGTCAGCCCGGGCGCCGCGTGGAGCCGTTCGCGGAGGATCGGCAGCGCCTCCGGCGAGTCGTCCGGGGCCAGGTCGAGGAACACGATGTCGTAGGCGGTATGCCGGTCGGCGGAGATCTGGCGCGGCGACAGCAGGTGGGAGACGACCCGCGCGACGTGCGGTGCCCCCGGGATGTCGGCGACCGCGGCAGCGGCGGCGACCTCGAACTCGGGCGTGCCCGCGAGAAGCGTCGGGCTGCTGAACACGACGACGAGCGCCGACGGCGGCGACCCGAGCTCGGTCTCGAGCAGCTGCTTCGCGCGCGCCGACTCGAGGTCGTCGAGGATGAACCCGCCGGCGCGCAGGGCACCGGGCACCTGCGGGGCGAGCGGGAGGGCCGCGAGCAGGACGATGGCCCAGGCCCCGACGACCCACCACGCGCGGTGCGCGACGAAACGGCCGAGTCGATCGAACGGGGTCACGTGCAGGCTTCGCGGCCCGGGGGGCGGCGGATGGCGGCGAGCGGTGGAGACATCGGCCCCGGCATCGTAGACGGGCGGACCGAAACCGGTCCCGCGACGTGCGCCGGTCCACACGAACGGCCCGCGAGGCGGGTCAGCGGCCCCGCCCATCTGCTAGCATCGGTCCGCCCATCGCGGCCAGCTGAGGACCCGTCGCTTGCAGCTCCTCCTCGCGCCTTTCGCCAGCTTCCCGGTCTCGACCGTGGCGTTCTTCGTCTCGGCGAGCGTCGTGGCGGTCATGATCCTGATCATGCTCAAGGCGGCGCTCTCGACCGAGGGCGGGGCTCGATGGGTCAAGCGCATCACCAACCCGAACGCCCGGTACCTCTTCACGTTCCTGTGGATCGGGTGGCTCATCTTCTTCGGGGTGCTGCTCTTCATCGTGCCGCATATCGGCGCCGGCACGCCGTACGGCGCGATCGGCCTGATCGCCCTCTTCACCGGCAGCTTCCTGCTGTTCGGGTTCCTCTGGGCGGTCATCGGCGAGTAGCGGCCGTCGTCCGACCTCGCGACGCCTGGGCCCCGGCTGACGCCGGGGCCGTTCGATTCCTCGGGAACCTCGGGCTGACCGGGGCATCGACCCCGGCCGGACCGGGCATCCGGCCCCGCCGCGGCGACCGGCTGGACCCCGACAGGACCATCGCGCTATCATCCCCGGACTTGCAGACTGCATAGACTTTATGCGTCGATGCCGCTCTCGCACCCGGAGGCCAGCCAGCGTTGGATGCCCAGGAGATCAAGGCCGCGGTCGCCCATCAGGACGCGTCCCGCGCCATGAGCGAGGCACCGTTCGTCAATCGCGCCGACCCCGCCCGGATCCTCGGGCCGGACGGCCGGGCCGCGGTCAGCCGCCGGGCACCGATCTGGGCCGACGTCCCCGACGAGCAGTGGAACGACTGGCGCTGGCAGCTCAGCCATCGTGTCAATGATCTCGAGGAGATCGAGCAGATCCTCGAGCTGACCGAGGAGGAGCGCGAGGGCCTGTCCGCGACCGACAAGTTCCGGGTCGACATCACGCCGTACTTCATCAGCCTCATCGACCCGCAGGACCCGACGGATCCGATCCGTCGCCAGGTGATCCCGATCGGCCGGGAGCAGCAGGCCTTCACGGCGATGATGGAGGACTCCCTCGCGGAGGACCGCCACTCGCCGGTCCCCGGACTCGTCCATCGCTACCCGGACCGCGTCCTGATGCTGGTCACCACGCAGTGCGCCTCGTACTGCCGCTACTGCACGCGGTCGCGGATCGTCGGCGACCCGACCCAGAACTTCAACCGCAAGGATCACGAGGCCCAGCTCGACTACCTGCGCCGGACGCCGCAGGTCCGCGACGTCCTGATCTCCGGCGGCGACGGCCTGACGCTCGCGCCAAAGCTCTTCGAATCGATCCTCCGCGGCCTCCGCGAGATCCCCCACATCGAGATCATCCGGATCGGCTCGCGTGTGCCGGTCTTCCTGCCACAGCGGATCGACGACGAGCTGTGCGAGATGCTCGAGAAGTACCACCCGCTGTGGATCAACCTGCACTTCAACCACCCGAACGAGATCACCCCCGAGGTGAGCCGTGCGGTCGACAAGCTCACGCGGGCCGGTCTCCCGGTCGGCAACCAGAGCGTGCTGCTGGCGGGCGTCAACGACTGCGTCCACATCCAGCGCTCGCTGGTCCACAAGCTCGTCGCGAACCGGATCCGCCCGTACTACCTCTACCAGTGCGACCTCGTCGAAGGGTCCGGGCATTTCCGGACGCCGGTCGGCAAGGGCCTCGAGATCATGGAGGGCCTGCGCGGCCACACGTCGGGCTACGCCGTGCCGACCTATGTGATCGACGCGCCCGGCGGCGGAGGCAAGATCCCGGTCATGCCGAACTACTTGATCAGCTATTCGGACCACAAGGTCGTGCTGCGCAACTACGAGGGCTACATCACGACCTACGAGGAGCCCGAGACCTACCAGAAACACGACACGATGGCGTGCGCGTACTGCCAGCACGAGCGCCCGGAGCCCGGCCAGTCCGGCGTCCTGGGGCTGCTCGAGGGCGAGCGCATGTGGATCGAGCCGAAGGGGTTCGAGGAGACCCATCGCCGCGGCAACACCGAGGCGCACCGGCTCCAGGACCCGTCGAAGTGGGTCCCGTTCGGCGTCGGCGCGATCGAGGGCACGGCTGGGACCGCCCTCCCCGTCCTCGAACCGGGCGAGGCCGCGGCGGGTGAAGCGCCGCCGCCGGTCTACGGGCCGGGCGAGGAACCGCGTCCGCGCGAGGGCGAGCCCACGGCCTCGGCGCACGGCGAGCTGCTCTAGCCGGTCCCCTCGGCTCCGTCGCCACGGGGGCCGATCGGCCCGTTGAAGACGGGCTGAACGCCAAACGCCAGGGAGACGATGGCTCGGTAGTGTTGCGTTGGCGCACCAGCGCCACGGTGTCGGTCGCGGCCCAATCGCGACCAGACCAGGGGGTTCGCCGGCTCGTCGGCGACAGCCACGCACCCATCCGCGGCGTCACGCGCGCGCCAGATGGCGTACCTCCGCGTCCTGTCGAAGCCCATCGGCGACATCGGACGCCGCGCGAGTGATCCGTCGACCTCGGCGCGTCGCGTCCAGGCATGGATCCTGTCTGGAGATCCCTCATGCGCAAGTTCTTTGCGTCCGCGTTCGGGTTGACCGCCACGCTCGCGATCGTCGCGGGCCTGGTCTTCGCCTGGACCGGCACCGCCTCGGCGCCTGCCGGGGCGCCGTCGGTCATCGGGAGCGTGAACGTCTCCCTCGTGATCGACGCGTACACGGGCAGCCCGCTGCTGCCCAATGTCAACGTCAAGACCGCCTACGGACGGGTCGCCAATAGCACCGGCGTCCCCGTGGCGATGACGAGCGGCAACATCACGGGGATCAATGTCCCGGCGAACACCGGGTGCAATCCCTACGTGAGCGGCAGCGTGGTCATCACCAACTCCGGTGCCATCGCCAACGGCAGCACCGGCGGAGGCTGGGATAGCTACCTGCAACTCGCTGGTGACACGCCAAATCCCTGTCAGGGGAAGGGCGTCGACTACACCATCAACGTCAACGTGACGACCTAGCGTCGCGACCAAGGACCGGGCGGCGTTGCTGCGCCGTCCGGTCCGACGGTTCGACGCCTCGACCCCAGGGATGACACCCATGCTCACCATGCTCCGACGGCTCCTCGACATCCTCGCCGGACTGATCCTCGGCCTCGCGGTCGTGGTGCTGGTCGCCACCCAGATATTCGGGTATCGGCTCGCCTCGATCGCGTCGGACAGCATGGTGCCCGCGCTAGCTCGCGGGGACCTCATCCTGACACGCCCGGTCCCGATCGGCGACGTGAAGCATGAGGACATCGTCCTCTTCCAGACCGGGGTGACCACCCCGATCCTCGTGGCGCACCGGGTCGCGAACATCATCACCGTCAACCTCAACGTGACCAATTCGAAGACGGGCGTGACCCACACCGAGCAGACGAAGCTGCTCCGGACCAAGGGGGACGCGAACGCGCTCGTCGATCCTGACCCGGTCGACGCCGACCACTACCGAGGCCTGCTGTGGGTCACGGTCCCGGGGGCCGGGTCGTTGCTCGCGTCGCCACTCCCGTTCCTGCTGATCGCCATCGGGCTCGGACTGCTCTGGGTGGTCTACGAGATCGTCGATCGGGGCCGACGGACACGGACTCGAGCCACGGACGGACCGGAGGCGAGCGGATGAGGTCCTCCCGGCGGCTGGCCCTGGTGTCCGCGCTCCTCGCGCTCCTCGCGTCGTCGATCGTCGGCGCGTTCGCGTGGACCGGGACGGCCCACGGGACGCCCGGTCAGGCGCTGATCGGCACCTGGGCCACCCCGTCGTCGATCCCCGAGGCGTGCCGGGGCATGACCTTCAAGGACGTCATCGTCGGGACGCCCGGTGACGACCACCTCGTTGCCCGGAACCGCGGGGCGTTGATCTTCGGCCTCGGCGGCGATGACACCATCGATGGCGGGAACGCCAAGGACTGCATCGTCGGTGGGGACGGCGACGATCGCCTGCAAGGCGGTAACGGCAAGGACGTGCTGTTGGGCGAAGCGGGTGACGACGTGATCCGCGGCGGGAACGGCGGCGATCTCGTGGTCGGCGGAGATGGTGACGACCTCCTGTTCGGCGACGACCGATCTGACCCCGACCACGACGGCGGACACGATCGCGACGGCCCGGCGCATGGCGGCGACCGCGACACCCTGGACGGTGGACCCGGGACGGACCGCTGCATCGGGTCGCGGAACGACACGTACATCAGCTGCGAGCGAGACCATCATCCTGGCGACGACGCCGGCAAGGACGGTCCCCAGGACAACCTCGCGCCGGTGCCGGGTGAGGCCGGCAGTGACGAGCCCGGCGACGACCCGTCGGCATCCGAAACGCCCGGATCGACGGACGAGGCACCGCCGGGCGACGAGGCACCTCCAGGCGACGAGGCAGGCGGGGACGACGGATCCGCGCCGGCTGGCGATGCGGATCCCACCCCAGGCGCCGTCGATCCACCGCCGACATCGGGCGACGAGCCGGCGGCCACGCCGGTCGCGACCCAGGATCCGGTTGCGACGCCCGAGGCGACGTCCGCGCCGACGTCCGAGCCCACGCCGACACCCGACCCGACCCCCGAGACCGAGCCGGCGCGAACACCGGAACCGACCGTCGCGCCGACGTCCGAGCCCACGCCGACGCCCGACCCGACCCCCACGACTGAGCCGGCCGCTCCCTGACCGCCGGCTCGGGTCGTCCGGGGGCCACGCGGCCGGTCCGGCTAGACTCCGCGCCTGATGAGCACGAAGAAGCGCCGGCCCGTCGGGCAGACCCTCGGCGGGATCATCGTCGGCCTGGACTACCAGATCTTCCGGGTCGGCAAGCCGCCGGCCGAGATGGTCGAGTCCGCGAAGCCGATCGCCCCGGTCGCCGCGTCGGGTGGCGGCACGCTCGACATCGACCTCCCGCCGCTCGGAGAGCGTTCGGCTGACGCCCGCGACGAGGCCGAGGAGGTCCGCGAGGCCGATGAGAGCGACGAGGGCCTGTCCGCGCCTACTTGATCGAGGCGACCAGGGCGAGGGCTCGGGCGAGCTGCGGGTCCGCGATCGTGTCGACGCCGGCGGGGGTCAGGGCCTTCACCTGGTCGGGGGTGAGCGCCGCGACGTCGGTCGCACGCTCGACCGCCACATCGGGCTTGATCCCCTCATGCCAGATCCGGCGACCGTTCGGCGTCAGCCACTCGACGGTCCCGATCCGCAGAGCAGATCCGTCCGACAAGGGGAACTCGCCGAGCACCGTCCCGGTCCCGTACGTCTGGACGCCCTCGATCGTCGCCCGACCGGCGTCCTGGAGCGCCCCCGACAGGATCTCGGCGGAGCTGGCCGTGCCGCCGTCCACCAGTACCACGAGCGGCAGGTCGTAGGCGACGCCGTCCGGGGAGACCGGGTGCCGCGTCTCGTTGCCGTCCGCGTCCCGTTCCACGTAGACATCGCCGGTCTTGATGAACTGGCTGGCGATCCCGACGGCCTCGTTCACGTAGCCGCCCGGATTGCCGCGGAGGTCGAGGATCAGCCGATCCGCGCCGGCCGTCTTGATCGCCTTCAGCGCCGTGACCACCTCGTCCGCGGAGCCGCTCGAGAACGAGTCCAGGCGCAGCAGCGCGGTCTTCGTGCCGGGCACCATGGTCCACGAGACGGATGTCACGGGGACCGCGGCACGGACGATCTTGTACGTGCGCTCCGGGCCGTCGGTGCCGTTCTGGACGACGACGGTCACGGTCGAGCCGGCTTCGCCGCGGACCCACCCGGCCACCTCGTCGATGGTCTTGCCCGTCGTGGACTTGCCGTCGACCGAGACCATGATGTCGCCGGTGCGCACGCCCGCGGTCGCGGCCGGGCTGCCGTCGAAGACCCCGACCACCATCGGCCGGCCGTCCTTGGCCGGATCGATGCGGACGCCGATGCCGACGTAGGAGCCGGAGAGGTCCTGCGCGCGGGCGGCCCGCTCCTCGGGGGTGAGGAACGAGGTGTGGCCCGTGTCGCCGACCGCCTGGGTCAGGCCGTCGATGGCGCCGTAGACCAGCTTCTGGTCGTCGAGCTCGCTGCGCGCGACGTACTCCTTGTGGAGCGTGTCCCACGCTTCCTTGAACAGCCCGAGCTCGGAGGAGGCCGTCGGGCCCGAGGCGGCCGCGTCGCCAGTCGCAGAGGAATTGGCGACGCGTCCGACCCCGATCCCGACGGTGAACGTCGCGACGAGCGCGGCCACGATGACCGCTCGACGGGCCCACGACCGGCGTCGACGACCGGCCGCCGGTGACGCCGGCGCCAGGGAGGGGCCGGATCCGATGGAAGTCGGGTCCGGTGGTCCGGCGTCGATGGTCGGTTCGGTCGGGATCCGGGCGGGGTCCGAAGAGGGCAGCATGGCTCACAAGTCGTGACGATCGGTCGACCCGCCTGCGCGGGACGACACCGGACCTCTGCCCGGTCACGACAGCATGACGCGCTTCGGTTTTGGATGGGTCGCGGAGAAGGTGAAGGTTCGTTCGCTCGTCGGCGAGGCCTCGGCGGGGTCGCGACCGGGGCCGCGGAGGCGCCGGCGTTGGCGACCGCGCGAGACCTCGTGCTAGGCTTCCGGGCCTAATCCCTAGTGAACCAGTCGGAGATCGACGCCCCGTGACCGACGCCCCGGCCAGCATCACCCGTCCCGACCGTCGCCGTGGGCCTCGGCGCCCTGCGGGCCGCGCCCGCCGGGCTGCCCGATCCGGCGATCACGCCGCCGATCATCGGCGAGGCCGGCGACCCGTTCACGTCGGTCCGGGTCATCGACCTGCTGGCCAGGATCGAGCGCGGCCGGCCGACGCGTCTCGCCGACATCGCCGACCGGCTCGATGCGACCTATCTCGACTGGCTCTTCCCGGTGCCGGTCGTCGCCGCGGTCATCCTGCAGCTCCAGGCGAACTGGATGGCCGACTACCGCAACAGCGCCGGCATCGTCGTCGAGGACGGCCCGCTCGGCCCGATCGTGACGATCGAGGACTCGAGCCGCGTCGATCCCTGGATCGTCCGGCAGGCGCAACGCGAAGCCGCGTCGTGTACCGAGCGGCTCGCCGAGTTCAGCCGTCGCGACCGACCGTCCGGCGACTGAGTCCGAGCCGCGACCCCGGCCCGACCCGCCACGGCACGCCACCACCGGCCCGTGCCGGCCGACACCACAGGAAGGGAACCCATGAGCACCGGTTACGCCACCACGCAGAGCCTCGTCGACGCCACCTGGGCCCAGGCCCACCTCGACGACCCGAACGTCCGCTTCGTCGAAGTCGACGTCGACACCACCGCCTACGACCAGAGCCACCTGCCGGGCGCCGTCGGCTGGGACTGGACGAGCCAGCTCGCCGACGGGATCCGCCGCGACATCGCGAGCCGCGAGGACTTCAGCGCGCTGCTGTCCGCGTCCGGGATCGGTCCCGACACGACGATCGTCCTCTACGGCGACAACAACAACTGGTTCGCGGCCTGGGCGTTCTGGCAGCTGAAGCTGTACGGCCACGAGGATGTCCGCATCCTCGACGGCGGGCGCAAGTACTGGCTCGACAACGGCCTCCCGCTGACGGTGGACGAGCCCGACCACGCCCCGACCGGCTACCAGCTCCCCGAGCCGGACTTCAGCCTCCGCGCCTTCCGCGACGACATCCTGCCGCGGCTCGACGACGAGGGCCTCGCGCTCGTCGACGTCCGCAGTCCCGCCGAGTTCAACGGCGAGATCATCGCCCCTCCGGGCATGAGCGAGACCGCCCAGCGCGCCGGGACACATCCCCGGGGCGGCGTCCGTGCCATGGGCGCAGACCGTCCGCGAGGACGGGACGTTCAAGAGCGCCGACGAGCTCGCCGCGCTCTACGAGGCCAAGGGCGTGACGCCCGACAAGGACGTCATCGCCTACTGCCGGATCGGCGAGCGCAGCAGCCACACGTGGTTCGTGCTCCACGAGCTGCTCGGCTACAAGCGGGTCCGCAACTACGACGGCAGCTGGACCGAGTGGGGCAGCCTCATCGGCGTGCCGATCGAGAAGCCGGCCGCCGTCGCGGTCAGCTGACCGCCTGAGCCTTCGGCCGGCCGTCGGGTCGCCCTAGAGGAAGCCCGGGTTCGGCAGCAGCCGGACCGGGTCGACGAGGTCCGGATCGCTCGCGCACCACGGGTCGCGATCCACGATCCGGATCCCGCCATCCAGCAGCGTGGCGATGGCCGGGTGCGGACCCGGCACGCACGCGGTCACTCGGCCACCGTCCGGCGCGGCGGCGTGCCACGCCCCGATCGTCGCCGCGACCGAGTCCGCGTCCGGCGCGATGCTGACGTGGTCGATCCAGCGACCCGGACTCGTCCGGGCGCGCCGCGCCCATCCGACCGCGGCCACCGCCCCGTCGAGCCGCACGGCGAACCCGTCGGCGTCCGGCAAGGTGGCGTAGTGGGCGAAGTCCACGGTCCGGTCGACGCCCGTCCACGTCCGCGACCAGCCGGCCGTCGCCTCGACCGTCGCCGCCTCGACGGTCATCCCCGGGTCCCGCGGCCCGAGCCCCGAGGACGCTGCCGACCAGGTAGAGGAGCGTCCACCACGGGCGCATGCCCGCCCGGATGTACAGCCCGAGCGCCCGGTCGTCGGCCGAGCTGAACGTCATCCGAGCCGTCGCGCCGTCGAGCGCAGCGTCCAGCAGCGCCCGTCCGGCGCCGCGTTGCTGGCGGGCCGGGTCGACGAACAGGTCGGTCAGGAATTGGGCGCCGCCGATATCGATCGAGCCGGCGAACCCCGCCACGCCGCCGTCGTCCTCGACGACGACGACACGTGCCCGCACGATGAGGTGCTCGAGATACGGATACCCGGGCAGATCGGGCCAGCCGATGGGCTCGCCGGTCGCCGCGAGGACCGCCGCGATCGCCGGGATGTCGGCCGCGGTCGCCGGCCGGACCGGGGTCACGTCGGGCCGGCGGGTCGGCCGAACCGGGCCATCGTCTCGAGCAATCGGTCGTGCGGCAGGGCGTGCGCCGTCACGCCGTCGCGGCCCACCATGGTCTCGGCCGCGACGAGGGCGTTGACGATCGCCTCCTCGGTCGCCTCGATGGTCGCGTCGAAGAGCGGGTCGATCGCGCGGTCCGCGACCATCCGGACGTCGACGGTCCCGCCGCCCTCGGCCTCCGGCGAGAGCGACGGCAGCCCGCGATTGCCGGTGGCCCACGCGAGGAAGAGGTCGCCCGAGTAGTTCCCGGCGGTGCTGCCCACGCGGGCGAGGCCCAGGCCGGCGCGTTGGGCCAGGCGCTCGCACTGGTGCGGCAGGAGCGGCGCGTCCGTGGCGACCAGGATGATGATCGAGCCGCGCTCGCCGGGGCCCGAGGCGCTCGCCGCGCGGCGACGGGCGGCGTCGGCCACGTCCGCCGCCTCGTGCGGGGAGGGGAACTCGCCCTTCGGGATGGCCTCGCCGACCGGCACGCCGTCGACGCGGAGCCATTCGCGTCGCCCGTAGTTCGCCTGGACGAGGACCCCGACCGTCCAGCCGCCCTGGGCCTCGTCCACGACCCGCGACGCCGTGCCGATCCCGCCCTTGAACTCGTGGCAGACCATGCCCGTGCCGCCACCCACGCCGCCCTCGGCGACCGGGCCGCTCGCCGCGGCGGCGAGCGCGGCGCGGACGTGCTCCGCGCGGACGTGGAAGCCGTTGATGTCGTTGAGGGAGCCGTCGTACGTCTCGCCGACGACCGGGAGCGACCAGAACGACGAGCCGTCGGGGGCCGCGGCGACCGCCTCCGAGATCAGGGCGTCATGGACGACGCCGACGCTGTGCGTGTTCGTGAGGCCCACCGGTCCGCCGAGCAACCCGGATTCGCGGATCCACTCGAGCCCGGTCAGCTCGCCGTTGCCGTTGAGCCGGTGCGCGCCGGCGAACACCGGCTCCGACCAGGGCGCACCGCCGTGCGGCACCACGACCGTGACCCCGGTCCGGACCGGGCCGGTGCCCGCGACGAGCGGCCCGTGCCCGCTGATGAGCGTCGTGTGCCCGACGCGGACGCCGGCGACATCGGTGATGGCGTTGTGCGGTCCCGGGCGGCCGCGTCCGATGACGATCCCGAGGTCTCGTGCTCGCATCGCGCGATGCTACCGGGCCGACGCCGTCGCCGACCGGCCGTATCATCCGGCGGTGATCCCGACGTCCCCGCGCGACGCGACGCTCCGACTCCGTCGCCTTCCCGACCGGCTCGCGGCAGCCCGCCCGATCGACGTCGCGGAGCGCTTCCGCGACCTCCCCGGCCTGGCGCTGCTCGAGAGCGCTCGACCCGGCCGGAACGCACGCTGGACGTACCTGACGGCCGACCCGGTCGCGGTCCTCGAGTCGCCGGCCGCCGGCCCGGATCCCTTCGCGGTGGCGCGACGGCTGCTCGGACGACTCGATCGCACGGTCATCGTGCCGGCCGACGCGCCGCGGTTCGTCGGCGGGCTCGTCGGCTTCCTGGGGTATGAGCTGGGGCACGCCTTCGAGCGGCTGCCGTCGATCAGCGAGGACGACCAGGGCCTGCCGCCGATGCGGCTCGGGTTGCACGACTGGGTCGTGGCGTGGGACCGGCGGACCGGGCACGCCTGGCTCGGCGGCCGTGCGCTCGACGGCGACGCGCGGCGGCTCGCGCGGCGGCTCGACGATGTCCACGCCCGGCTCAGCGCGTCGGCATCCACGGCGTCGGGCCCGCGCACGGCGAACGCGGCGGCCGGGGGTAGCGGCCCCTTCACGTTCCGTTCGCGGCTGTCCCGCCCGGCCTATGAGGCGGGCGTGGAAGCGGTCCGCGAGCACATCGCCCGCGGCGACATCTACCAGGCGAATCTGACGCGACGACTCGAGACCTCGTTCGACGGCGATCCCTGGGAGCCGTACCGGCGCCTGCGGACCGGGGACCCGTCGCTGTTCTCGGCCTACCTCGACCTCGGGCCGAGCCAGCTGTCCGGCCGGCCGCGCGCGTTGCTCTCCGCCTCGCCCGAGCCCTTCCTGACCGTCGACGCCGGCGGGCACGTGAGCACGGACCCGATCAAGGGCACGCGTCCCCGCGGTCGGACGCGCGCGGAGGACCGCGCGCTGGCGTGCGAGCTCCTGGGCAGTGCCAAGGACCGGGCCGAGAACGTGATGATCGTCGACGTCCTGCGCAACGACCTCGGCCGCGTCTGCCGGCCGGGGAGCGTCCGCGTCCCGCGGCTGTGCCGCCTCGAGCGGACCGCGGCCGTCCAGCACCTCGTCTCGACCGTGACCGGCCGTCTCGCCGGGGGCCGCGACGCCTTCGACCTGCTCGCGGCGTCGTTCCCCGGCGGCTCGATCACGGGCGCCCCGAAGATCCGGGCCATGGAGATCCTCGAGGAGCTGGAGCCCGTGCGTCGTGGCCCGTACACGGGCGCGCTCGGCTGGATCAGCCCGGACGGCGCGATGCAGACCAGCATCCTCATCCGGACGTTCGTGGCCGACGGTCGCCAGCTGACGCTGCACGTCGGCGGCGGGATCACCTATCGCAGCGACCCGTCGGCCGAGTGGGACGAGACCGTCGCGAAGGCCCGGGGACCGCTCGGCGCCATCGGTGGCGTCGAGGTCGCATGACGCCACGGCGGAGCGAGTCCGCGTGAGCGGCCCCCGGCATGTCTGGGTGGATGGCGCCGTCCTGCCGGCCGGGGCGAAGCACCTGTCCGTGTTCGATCGCGGGTTCCAGCTCGGCGACGGCATCTTCGAGACGCTGCGTGTCCGCGGCGACCGGCCGACCGAGCTCGCCGAGCACCTGGCGCGGCTCCGCCGGTCCGCGGACGGGCTCGGCATCGCCCTGCCCGGTGGTGTCGACGCGCTGATCGCCGGCGGCATCGCCGACCTCCTGGCCGCCGAGGACCTCGACGGACCGGACGGCGACGCGTCGGTCCGGATCACGGTCTCGCGCGGCGCCTTCGAGGCGCGTGGCCTGCTCCCGATGCAGGAGGACGTGCCCGCGACGATCGCGATCCAGGCATGGCCGGTGATCCCGCCGCCGGCCGACCACCTGGAGCGAGGCCTCCACCTCGTGGCGTCGAGCGTCCGGCGCGACCCCGCGAACCCGCTGGCCACCCTCAAGACGACGTCGCGCGCCGACTACGTCTACGCCCGGCTCGAGGCGCGCCGGGCCGGGGCCGACGACGGGCTCTTCCTGACGACCGACGGGCGGCTCTCCGAGGGCACGAGCGCGAACATCTTCCTGGTCCGGCGAGCCGCGGACGGCGTCGACGAGCTGGCCACCCCGTCGCTCGACTGCGCGATCCTGCCGGGGACCACCCGGTCGTGGCTCCTCGATTGGGCCGAGCGCGCCGGTCTCCGCCCGATCGAGGCCCATCTGACCGCCTCGGACCTCGCGGCGGCATCGGAGGCCTTCCTGTGCTCGAGCGTCGCCGGGATCCTGCCGGTGACGAGGTTCGACGGCGCACCCGTGGGCGACGGCCGGCCCGGGCCGTGGACCGGCCGAGCCCGTGCCGACCGGGAGGCGATGATCCGGGGCGAGTCCCCGTCTCGACCGGCCACGTGACCCGCGACGAGCTCATCACGCGGACCCGCCAGCTCATCGACGAGGGCGACCGGCTCGTCGCCGACCCGTCGATGGGGTCGCTCCGGGTGTGGCTCCAGCACTCGGACGACCTGCTGTCGACCGCGTGGGGCACGATGGATCGCTACCACCTCTCCTGGCTGATGGTCGGCAAGCCGAAGGGCATCGTCCGCGGGCGGCCGATGACCGCCGACGAGGAGGCCGGGTACGTGCGCGAGGTCGCCGAGCAGAAGACCGCGGCCTTGCGGATGAGCCTGGACGCCGTCGAGCGTCAGCACATGCCGTTCGCGGGCGAGACCGGCGGGGTCGGAGCCGGCGGTGCCTGACGCCCGGCCCGCTGCCGGCGCGGTCCACCTCGTCGCGGCGGTCGGCGGGACGCGCTCGGTCCCGGCCCCGGACCCGGTCGCCCGCGACTATCTCCTGCTCGGGCTTCGACTCGACCAGCACCAGCCCGGGATCGTCGACGGGTACTACGGTCCGGCGGACCTCAAGGCCCAGGTCGACATGGCCCAGCTCCGGGCGCCGGCCCGACTTCGCGACGACGCGACGGCGCTGCGGGATCGGCTCGCCGGCGAGGTCGACGACCCACAGCGGCGCGCCTGGCTCGATGCCCAGCTGGTCGCGCTCGAGACGCAGGCCGCGGCCCTCGCCGGCGACCCGCTGCCCTACATCGAGCACGTCGAGCGCTGCTTCGGACACGCACCGCGGCGTCGAGACGACGCCGTCTTCGAGGCCGCGGCCTCCCGGATCAACGAGCTGCTGCCGGGCGATGGACCGCTCGAGATCCGCCTGGCGGCGTGGGATGCCGGGCTCGAGATCCCCGTCGAGCGTCTGCCGACCGTCGTCGCCTGGCTGACCGACCGGTTCCGTCGACGCGCCGCGGACCTGTTCGGCCTGCCGGATGGCGAGGACCAGCGCGTCTCGCTCGTGACCGGACGGCCGTGGTCGGGCTACTGCTGGTATGACGGCGGCCGTCGGTCACGGGTGGAGATCAACACGGACCTGCCCGTCCGAGCGCCGCAGCTGGCGCGCACGATCGCCCACGAGACGTATCCCGGACATCACCTCGAGCACGCCTGGAAGGAGGCCGACCTCGTGGACGCGAAACGGCGGCTCGAGGCGTCGATCCTGCTCATCAACACCCCGGAATGCCTGATCAGCGAGGGCCTGGCCGACCTGGGCACGGACTTCGCGATCCCCGCCGACGAGGCTGTCGAGCTCCTGGTCGAGGTCTTCGTCCTGGCCGGCCTGCCGGTGACCGCGGACCCGGCCGCCGCCCGGGCCACCGCCGAGCGCGCGGTCGCCCTGCGGGTGCCGCGCGCGACGCTCGACGCGATCCGCGGGCAATGCGGCGATCCTCCGCCACGCCGACGGCCGGTCACACGACGAGGTCCTCGACTACCTCGAGACGGTCGGGCGCTTCTCGCCACCGACCGCGGCCAAACGGCTCGAGTTCATCGAGCACCCGCTCTGGCGGACGTACGTCTTCGTGTACGCGGACGGGGAGGCGTTGCTCCGACGCTGGGTGGACGCCGTTCCCCCGGCCGAGCGTCCGGTGCGGTTCGGACGCCTGCTCCACGAGCAGCTGACGCCGGCCTCGGTCACACCGCCTTCGTGAAGACCACCCGATCCTCGCCTTCGCCGTCGTAGTCGGCGTAGGCCGGCGAGCCGTACAGCCGCTGCGTGCCGTCGCCCTCGTCGGGGGCGAAGCCCATCGCTCGGTGGAACCCGACCGAGACTTGGTTGGCCGGCCACGTGACCGCCACGACCCGGGCCGCGCCGGCGGCCCGGGCGTCCTCGTAGAACCGCTCGTACAGTGCGCGGCCGAGGCCGAGACGTCGTCGGTTCGGGTTCGTGCCGACCATGTGGACGTACCCGATCTCCGGGTGGTCCGGGCTGACGAACCCGATCAGGAACCCGAGCAGCCGGCCGTCCGTGCCCTCGGCGATCCACGATGTGCCGGTGAAGTGCCGGAACCACAGCCGGGGCAGCGTGGCCCGGACCTTGCGACCGCCCCACCAGTCGTCGACCTGGGCGATGACGACCGGATGATCCGCGTCGATCGGCCGGCGGAAGCTGACGTCCTCGAGCCCCGGCCCGGCGATGCTCATCGGGCCGTCAGCCAGGCGACGACCGGCGCGATCCCGGCCTGGAGGAGGACCAGCGGTCCGAACGTCTCGCCGAGGTAGTCGGTCAGTGAGAGCACGCCGCCCTCCGTCCCGGCGTAGAGCCAGAGTCCCACCTGGCCCGCGACCACCGCCAGGACCGCCACGAGGGCGGCGACCGCGGCTCGACGGCCCGCGGTCATCGACCCGCCGGCACCGAGCTTGAGCGCCCAGCCCGTCCCCCACCCGATGACGCCCGCGGTGACCAGGAGGCCGCCGGTCAGGGTCACGATGCCGCCGAGGACCGTGATGGCGATCGCGCCGACCACCCCGACGAGCACGGCGAAGAGCAGCCCGCGGCCCGGCGACGTCGGCCGGGGCGGTGACGGGTCGGCGACCTCAGGGACTCGGTAGCGGTCCGACGGCGGTCGGGCGAGGCGTCGCTCGCCTGGTGTCGGAGGCGTGGCGGGGAGGCCGTCTGGTCCGGTCGTCGTCGTGCTGGGATCCGTCACGCGGCCATCGTATCCCGCGCCGCACGTCCACTTGCCCACGCACAAGGCAGGCGCATACTCGCCGGGTGGCGATCGACCGCGCCGGCGGCATCCTCGTCCTCATCGGGACGGCTTCACGTTCGTGGCCGTGCGTGGCCGCGGCGACCGGGCTCGCGGGCCTCGCGCACCGATCCGGCCGGCCTGGCCGTCGACGTGCCATGGCGTGCGTCGGTGTCGCCCTGCTGCTCGGTCTCGCCGGCGGTCGGACCGTCGGCCGCGGATCGGGTCGCTCGCGGCCGTCGCCGGGGCGGCCTCGCCGGCACCTCGACGACGGATCCGCTCGCGAGCCTCCCGATCGTCGCGCTCACGGTCGCGGGTTCTGCCTCGTGCCCACGGGTGGCGTCACCGGGATCTCGCTCCTGCGATGGCGGGCGGTCGCGCCTGGTCGGGGCGGCGCTCGTCGTGGCGATCCTCCGGGCGGGGCGCTCGCCTCGACGCCCCGCGGATCGCCTTCATCCTGATCGCGTCGGGGACCGCCGGGATCGGCTGCTCGCGCTGACGGGCGCGCGTGCCCCACGGTAGACTGCGGCTCGTGAGCCATCCCAGCCTCGGCCTGCCGCCGCTCGACCCGTCCGCGGGCCAGCCCGCCGCCGCCGCCAGGATCCGCGCGAACAGCGACCGATTGGCCGCGCGCGCCCTCGAGGCCGCCCTCGCCGCCACGCCCGGCATGCGCGAGCGCTACGACGACGACGGCGCTGCGCCTGCGGCTGCATGACGCCTCGCTCCTCGCCGAGCGCGTCGCGATCGCCGTCGCGGCCGGTGACTCGACCCCGGCGCGGGAGTACGCGGAGTACACCGCCGCTGTCTACCGGCGCAAGCAGGTCCCCATGGACGACCTCATCGCGTTGTGCGAAGGCCTCCGGTCGGCGTTTCCCAGCGTCCTCACGCCGGCCGAGCTGCCGGCGGCCGGTGAGGCCCTCGACGCCGCGATCGAGCGCTATCGGTGGCACCGCCGACTGGCGGGCGACGCGCGGAAGAAGAACGCCCTGCTCCAGTTCCTGTACAAGGGCGGCTGAGGCGTCCGTGACGATCAAATGGGTCCAGCAGGACCCGCTCGTCATGAACGGCGAGCCGTTCTGCTACGGATCGCGGCTCACGGTCCGGCAGCTGCTCGAGCTCCGGTCGAACGGGTACGACCTCACCCGGATCCTGAACGACCATCCGGAGTTGCGCCCGCTCGGCATCGCGGCGGCGTACACGTATGCGGCGGCCCATCGCGAGCGGTATGCGGACTTCTTCGAGGCGGATGGCACGCTCATCGGACCGGGCTACAGCGAGGCCGAGGCGGCCAGCCTGCCCGCGCAGTACCGCACGCCCGGGGTCGTCGTGACGACCGAGGCGCCGGTCGCCTGACCTCCCGCCACCTCTCGGCTATTTCCGAGTCGGGTGCTAGGATATGACCCTGATGACCGACACCAGCACCGATCCAGCGTCTGCGCCGACCGCCGAGGCTCCCGCCTTCGACGCGGAACGCCGTGCCACCGAGCTGGCGATCCTCGATGCGCTCCGAAGTGTGGTGGATCCCGAGATCGGCATGAACGTCGTCGAGCTCGCGCTCATCAAGCAGATCATCCTTGGGCCCGACACGACCGAGATCAAGATGATCCTGACCACGCCGTTCTGCCCGTACGCCGGGTCGATGATCGCGCAGGTCAAGGAGCAGGCCGAGTCCGTCGTCGATCACGACGTCAAGGTCACGCTGCTCGCCGAGCGCTGGGACCCGCGCGACGCAGGTCTGATGTGGTGACCGTCCGCGCCTGACGTCCGACCCCGTCCGAGGGGTCGCGTGACAAGGTCTGCTACCGTTTTCCGCAGAGGTCGGCGTTCGCGTCCGACCGACGAGGAGCCGAACCAGCCATGACCGAAGACCGCATCCCCGCCACCCCGTATGCCAGCGCTCCACCGGCGACGCTCGCCGTCAAGCCGGACGCCCGCCTCCAGGTGGTGTTCCTGAGCCACGCGTTCCTGTGGATGTTCGCCGGGCTGCTCGTGTCCGCGGTGGTCGCGTTCGCCGTGCAGGGCAACCAGAAACTGCTCGACTTCGCCTACGGCAACTTCTTCCTCATCTTCATCGCCCAGCTGGTGCTGGTGATGGGGATCTCCGCCGGGATCCGGCGGATCAGCGCCACCGGCGCACTCGCCTTGTTCTTCGTCTACGCGGCGTCGCTCGGCGTCACGATCGGCCTGATCGTGGCCTCGTACACCGACGGGGTCCGTCGTCATGGCCTTCGGCAGCGCGTCCGCGATGTTCGGGGCGGCGGCCGTCTACGGCGCGGTCACGAAGCGGTCCCTGGCCGGCATGGGCGGCTATCTGTTCATGGCGCTCGTCGGGCTGTTCGTCGCGATGCTGCTGAACCTGTTCTTCGGGAGCGGCCCGCTGAGCTTCATCATCGCGGTGATCGGTGTCGTGCTCTTCACGGCCCTGACCGCGTACGACGTCCAGCGGATCCAGGCCGGCGACCTCGTCGCCCAGACCGGGTCCGTCGAGAAGGCCGCCGTGATGGGCGCCCTCCGCCTCTACCTGGACTTCATCAACCTCTTCCTGTTCATGCTCCGCCTCCTCGGCGGCCGGGGCTGACCCGCGCGCCGGCCGCGACCGCGGCCGGCTTCGCCGTCCGGGCGGCCCCGGCGACGCGGACGCGGCGCGGCGCGGGCGCAGGAGCCGCCCCGCGTCGGCCGCCGGCACCGGCGGCGAGAACAGGTAGCCCTGTCCGAGCACGCAGCCGAGCTCCACGAGCCGGTCGCGCTGGGCCTCGGTCTCGATGCCTTCGGCGACCACGCCGATCCGCAGCCCGTTCGCCAGCGCGAGGACGGCCTCCACGATCGAGCGATCCGCGGCCTGTCCGAGTCCCGCCACGAACGAGCGGTCGATCTTGATCGTGTCGAGCGGCAGGTGCTTCAGGTAGGACAGCGATGAGTACCCGGTGCCGAAGTCGTCCAGGACGAGTCGCACGCCCAGGTCGCGGAGCCGCCCGAGCGTCCGGACGCCCACCTCGGACTGGTCCATCACGACCGATTCGGTGATCTCCAGCTCGAGGGCGCCAGGTTCGAGGCCGCTCTCCGCGAGCACGCCCGCGATCTCCTCGACGAGGTCCGGTTGCACGAACTGCCGGCCGGACAGGTTCACCGACATGAACGGCGCGTCGGCGCCGGAGCGACCGTCCCGCCACAGCGCCGCCTGGCGGCAGGCCGTCTCGAGGACCCACCGGCCGACGGGGCCGATGAGCCCGGTCTCCTCCGCGAGGGGGATGAACGACAGCGGCGGGACGAGACCGCGGGTGGGGTGCTGCCAGCGCACGAGCGCTTCGAAGCCCACGACCCGCGCGGTCGCGAGGTCGACGATCGGCTGGTAGTGGGCCCGGAGCTCGTGGCGCTGGAGCGCGCGGCGCAGGTCGTTCTCGAGGTCGATCCGCTCGATGGTCTGGGCGCTCATCGACGGCTCGAACAGCGCGTGCCGGATGGTCGGGTCGCCCTTCGCGCGGACCATCGCGATCTCGGCCTCGCGCAGCAGCTCGTCGGGCGAGAGGCGGTCGCCGTCGTCGAGGGCGATGCCCATCGAGGCGCTGACGAACCACTCCCGGCCGCCGAGCGAGAACGGGACGCGCAGCTCGGTCGCGAGATGCTCGGCGACGCCGCGGGCCTCGTCCTCGTCCGCCACCGAGTCGAGGATGATCCCGAACTCGTCGCCGCCGAACCGGCCGACCGTGTCGCCCGGTCGGAGCGACGCGGCGAGCCGCTGGCCGACGGCGGCGAGCAGCCGGTCGCCGACGGAGTGGCCGACGCTCTCGTTGATGACCTTGAACCGGTCGAGGTCGAGGAGGATGACCGCGATCCGCTCCGAGTCGTCCGGCCGGACGCGGGCCAGGGAGTGGGCGATCCGGTCGGTCAGCAACTCGCGGTTCGGCAATCCCGTCGTCGGGTCGTAGAGGGCGCCGCGCTGCGCGACGTCGACGAGGCGGGCGTTGTCGAGCGCGATCGACGCGAGCTGCGCGAACCGCGTGAGGGCGTCGATCTCGCGATCGCGGAAGACCCGTTCGACCGAGCCTGCGGCCAGCCCGATGACGCCGACCACCTGGTCGCCCGAGCTCAACGGCACGCCGACGACGGCGCCGAGCAACCGGGCCGGGACGATCCCGGCGCGACCGACATAGGCGTCGTAGTCCTCGATCGCGACGGCCTTGCCGGTCCGGTAGACCTCGCCGCCGAGCCCTTCGCCGACCGGCTGGCGATGGCCGAGACCCTGGCTGAACACGCCCGTGCCATGGCGGAGCACCAGCTCGGTCCCGTCCGCGTCGACGATGTAGATGTACCCGTGGGGCGTGCCAAGGAGGGCGCAGGCGCGCGTCAGGATGGTCTCGAGGAGGGTCGTCGAGTCGCGCCGGTCGAGGAGCGCGAGGGCCGTCTCGTCGAGGGCTCGCAGGTATGGGTCGTCCGGCGCGACGCCGGCGTCGTTGCCCCGCGCGGCCGGCTTGGCCAGGTACATGGCCCGGTCGGCGACCGCGACCAGCTCGTCCTTGGCCCGTCCGTCGTCCGGGAAGCACGCCACCCCGATGCTGATCGTCACCCGGGCGTCCCCGTCATCGGCGGCCGCCGCCAGGACCGTCCGGCGCAGCCGGTCGGCCACGTCGTGGGCGGCGACCCGGTCGGTGTCCGGGAGGATCGCGGCGAACTCGTCGCCGCCGTAGCGGTACAGGCGGTCCGCGTCGCGGACCGCGAGGCCCATCTCCGAGGCGATCCTCGCGAGGAGGGCGTCGCCGGCCGGGTGGCCGCGGGAATCGTTGAAGGCCTTGAACGCGTCGAGGTCCATCATCAGGACGGCGAACGGCTTGCCGCCGCCCCCGGTCCCGACCGCCTCGCCCAGTTCCCGCTGGAACGCGCCGTGGTTGCGCAGCCCGGTGAGCGCGTCCTGCTCCGCCCGGATCCGCACCTCGCCGTGGGTCTCGGCGTTCTGGAGCGCGATCGACGCCTGCCCGGCGAACAACTTGGTCAGTTCGAACTCGTTCGTGCTGAAGTGCGATTCCGCCTCGCCCATCCGTCCGATGTTCAGCGTGCCGACCGCCTCGCCCGCGACGAGGAGCGGGACGACGATCATCGATTCGGGCTCCTCGGGCGTGCCCGGGACCTGGACCGAGCGCGGATCGAGGTGGGCGTCGTTGGCCAGGACCGCCTCGCGGTGGTCGACCACCCAGCCGGTGATCCCGACGCCGAGCTGGCTCTCGTGGGCGAGGATCAGGTCGGCGAACCGGTCGCGCGCGATGACCGCGCGCCGGACCCCGGCCTCGAGGTCCACGCGGTACACCGTGAGCGAGTCGTAGGGGACGATCACCTTGAGCGAGTCGGCGATCAGGTCGAGGATGCTGGCCGGCTCGAGGTTCGAGAGCAGGCGCTCATTGACCTCGAGGAGGCGACGCTGGCTCGAGAGCTGATGCTGGAGCTCGCCCTGCTGCCGGCGGACACGCTCGAGGTTGGCCGCGTTGACCAGGGCCTGGGCGGCGCACGACGCGAAGATCGAGAACGTCGTCTCGTCGTCGACGTCGAAGCGGTCCCGGCCGAGCTTGGAGACGACGATGACCCCGTGGACCGTCGACTCGTGCGACATCGGCACGAGGAGCATCGACTCCGGCTCGTCGGTCGGCCGCATGATGACGCTCCGGCCGTCCGCGGCGGCGTCGCCGATCCGGACCGGCCGGTCGTTGGCTGCCACCCAGCCGGTCAGGCCCTCTCCGATCGCCACGCGCAGGCTTGCGGCGTCGGGTTCGTTCGTGCCCATGAACGTGCCCTGGAACGCGATCGGCTCGCAGGTGCCGGTCTCATGGTCGACGCGGTACACGCGGATGGTGTCGTGGTCGATGAGCTTGCCGGCCTCGCTGACGATGGCCTCTCCGATGCTCTCGATGTCCTGGATCCGGTTCAGCCGGATGGCCAGCTCGGAGATGGCGCGCAGCCGGTCGGTCAGGGCGTGAGTGGCCTCGGCGAGGCGGACGTTCTGCATGGCGACCGCGATGTGGTCGCCGAACGCCCGGGCGAGGTCCGTCTCGTCGTCGGACCAGGCGTACGCGGTCCGGTGGTAGAGGACGAGGAGTCCGAGGACCTCGTCGCGAAAGACGATCGGGACGTAGCACATCGTCCGCATGCCGTCGGCGCGGTACATGCGCCGCAACTCCGGGACGGTGCCGCGGAGGTCGCCCGCCAGGACGTGGACGCGCCGCTCGCGGAGGGCGATCATGCCGACCGTGTTGGCATCGCTCGGCAGCCGGCCGACCACCTCGAGCATCTCGGGCGACAGGCCGCGCTGCGCCGCGAGCCGCAGCGGCGTCGGGCTCTCCTCGTAGGTCCAGAGACCGGCGCGATCGGCACCGAACAGGTCGAAGGCCGCGTCGATCACTTCCTCGAACAGGCGGCCGAGGTCTTGGCGGCTGCTGACCTCGGCGACGATCCGTCGCAGGGCGTCCGCGCGAGAGGCGGGATCCGCCTGCGCGGGTGCCGGGGCGCCGGCGACCGTCGCGTCGATGCCCGCTGCCGCATCGGACGCCCGGTCGGTCTCGGCTGCGCGACGGCGCGTCCGGGGGCGAGTCTGGGGCGGCTTGGGCGACTCCTGGGCGAGGACCATGCTGGGCCCGCATCCTCCGACTATCGATAACGTGAACGTGGCGCCCGGAGGACATGGGCCGGACGCCGACGTCACCGTACGGGGCGACCCGGGGAGCGGCGATAGCCCATCCGTACCAGCCATGTCGGTCCGGTGCGGTCTGGTGATGTCGAGCGGAACCGTTGCCCGACGGCACCGACGGAGACGCCGGCGCCACGGCCGCGTGTCACGATGACGGGAGCGCGTCCGAGCCCACCGAGTCGCGCCCCGGAGCCACGATGGAGGTCCGCCCCATGGCCGCCGATCCCAACGAGCACCGCTCCCGACGAGCGCTCCTCGCCGCCGCTGCGGGCGGAGCCGCCGCCCTCGCCGCCTCCGCCGCCATGCCCCTGACCACGATGGCCCACGACGCCGACGACCTCCAGAAGGGCGTCGACAACCAGACGACGTCGACGACGTCCGTCTCCAACACCCAGGGTGACTCCACCTTCGGGTTCCAGGGCACGAGCACCGGGGGCGCCGGCATCGTGGCGTGGAGCGTGACGGGGCCCGACTCGACGGAGTTCGACCCGGCCGACGGCAAGTTCACCGGGGTGTTCGGCTACTCCCCGTCCGGCCTGGCGGACGGTGGCGTCGGCGCCGGCGTCTGGGGCGAGAGCCCGGACATCGGCGTCTTCGGCAACGGGACCGTTGGCGTCAACGGCTTCGGGGCGTTCGGCGTCCTCGGCAGCAGTGACGACCCGACGGGCGCCGGCGTGCAGGCCTTCGGGGCGACCGACAGCGATACCGCGCTGGACGTCCACGGCAAGGTCAAGTTCAACCGCTCGGGCCGAGCGACCGTCGCGAAGAACAAGTCCTCCGTGAAGGTGTCGCTCCCCGGCGTCACGACCGGCAGCCGCGTGTTCGCGGTGTGCTTCACGAACCGCTCGGGCCGATGGGTCCGCGCGGCGACGCCGACCACCGGGTCCTTCACGATCTATCTGAACGCCACCGTCTCCGCCACGACCTACGTGTCGTGGTGGGTCCTCAACTAGCCGTGGACGACCGCCTTCGGATCCCGCGCCGGGTCACCGCGCACGGGACCGGCACCGACGTCACCCGGCTGCGGAGCGCGCTCGCGCAGCGTGCCGCCCGCGGTCACGCGCGGCCGGGACCGGCGATCCAGGCGTACCTGGACCGGGCCGGATCGACCGGGGACGCGCAGGGTCTCCGCCCGCCGGTCGTCAAGGGCAAGACCAGGGGCTGAGCACCGGTCAGTCGCCGACCAGCGCTGCCACCGACTCGAGGACCTCGTCCGCGAGCGGTGCCAAGTCGTCTCGCGTGCCGACGCCGGTCAGCACGCCGTAGCATCGGGCGACCCCGGCCGCCCGGCCCATCGCGAGGTCGGGCACCGAGTCGCCGACGACGGCGGTTCGCGCCGGCTCGACCGCGAGTTCGGTGCAGAGGCGACGGACCATGTCCGGTGCCGGTTTCGGCGCGACCCCGTCGTCCGCGCAGATCATGGCGTCGACCAGGCCCTCGATGCCGAGCGCCTCGAGCGTGCGACGTGTCGGCGCTCCGTCGTCCGTCGTGGCCACCGCGACCCGACGACCGCCCAGCCGGATGCTGGCAAGCAGCACGGCAAGGTCCGTGACCGGCCGCGCGAGGGCGACCGGGTCCGGGGCATGCCACGCCCGGTCCACGGCCGCCGCCGCCGTCTCGACGGTGAGGCCGCGCCGGACCAGGAGTTCGCCGGTCAGGTCGCGCAGGCGCGCCATCGGGGTGGCGGCCAGCCGGCCGCCCGGGACCGCGCGACCCGTCGCGGCGTCGAACCCGAGCAACGCGAAGAGCTCGTCCCGTAGGGGGATCCCGGTGGCGGCTTCGAGCCCGTCGGCGAGGTCGACGGCCCAGCCGCTCCACATGGCGTGGAACTCGATCAGCGTCCCGTCCTTGTCGAAGACGACGAGGTCGATGCCCTCGAGGCGGCCGGTCAAACCATGGCGTCGATGGCCGTCGCGGGGTCGGTCGCCATGGTGGTCTCCGAGCCCTCGACCACGAAGCAGGCCTCGGGCGGGAACGACACGGCGATCGTCGTGCCGACGACGGGGAGCGCGAGGTGCGGCTCGTTGAAGGTGTCGAGGGTCATCGATGTCGAGGCGTCGCCGCCGACGAGCGACAGGCGCAGCCGAACGACCGACCCGAGGAAGTTGATGTCCTCGAGCGTCCCGTGGAGTCGGTTGCGACCCTCGGCGCCCTCGCCGAGGTCGATGCCTTCCGGCCGGACGGCGAGCGTCACGCGGTCGCCGTCGTGCGCGACCGTGACGGCCTTGGTCGTCCGGATCTCCTGGCCGGCCAGCGAGAGTCGGCCGGTCGAGGCCTCGACGATCGTGGCGCCGACGAGGTTCAGCGTCCCCACGAAGGAGGCGACGAACGCCGTCGACGGGAAGTTGTAGATCTCGAAGGGCGTGCCGATCTGCTCGATCCGCCCTTCGCTCATGACGACGACCCGGTCCGAGAGCGACAGCGCCTCCTCCTGGTCGTGGGTCACGTAGATCGTCGTGATCCCGAGTTGGCGCTGGATCGATCGGATCTCCTTGCGGAGGATGATCCGGATCTTCGCGTCCAGGGCCGAGAGCGGCTCGTCGAGCAGGAGCACCTGCGGCTCGATCGCGAGCGCCCGGGCGAGGGCGACGCGCTGCTGCTGGCCGCCGGACAACTGCCACGGATACCGGTCGCCGCGGCCCTCGAGGTGGATCAGCTCGAGCAGCTCGCCGACCTTGCGCTTGATGTCGGCCGACGGGCGTTTGCGGACTCGCAGCCCGTAGCCGATGTTCTGGCCGACCGTCATGTTCGGGAACAGGGCGTACGACTGGAAGACCATCCCGACGTTGCGCTGGTTCGGCGGTTTGTGGGTGATGTCGTGCCCATCGACGGTGATGGTCCCGGCGGTCGGGCGTTCGAAGCCCGCGACCATCCGGAGGGTCGTCGTCTTGCCGCAGCCCGACGGGCCGAGGAAGGAGACGAACTCGCCCTTGGTGGCGCCCAGGTTGAAGTCCTGGACGGCGCGCGTCTCGCCGAACGCCTTCTGGACACCGGTCAGTTCCAGGAATGCCATGCCTGCCCTCGTCTCCTAGCGCGTGCCCGTGACGGTGATCCGGCTGCGCGAGCCGCGGCCGAGCAGCGCGATGAAGCCCATCGCGATCCACGTGAGGCCGAAGCTCACCAGCGCGACCGCCGCCTGCTGGTATGGGTAGTTGCTGCCGAGCAGCGACAGATACGGCGCGAACGCCGGACGGGCCAGGTAGTTCGCCATGGTGAACTCGCCCATGACGATGGCGAGCGTCAGGAACGCGCCCGAGAGGAGGGCGACCCGGAGGTTCGGGAGGATGACGTCGATCATCACCCGGAACCATCCCGCGCCGAGGATCTGGGACGCTTCGGTGAGCGACCGGATGTCCATCGTCCGCAGGCCGGAATCCACCGCCCGGTACATGTACGGGAACGACAGGACGACGTACCCGCAGACGAGCAGGAGCGTGCTCCCGATGTCCGTGTAGGTGAAGGGCAGCGGCGGATGGCTGTAGGTGCTGATGAGCGCGAACACCAGCACGATGGGCGGGATGACGAAGGGAAGGAGCGTGACGAACTCGACGATCGGCCTGGCCCGCGGCATCCGCAGGCGGACCCAGTAGGCCGTCGGGACCATGAGCGCGATGCTGACCACGATGGTGATCAGGCCGACGACGAACGAGTAGGTCAGGCTCGAGAAGAACTGCGAGTCGCCGAAGATCGACGTGTAGGCGTTGAGGAACGGCCGATCCTTCAGCGAGAACAGCAGGGTCCCGAGGAGCGGCAGGACGAAGTAGGTCACGCCGGCCAGGAAGACGATCCACCACACGAACCGCCACTTGGACTTGCGCTCCTTGGTCGGCGGCGCGTCGAGGGCCTGGCCCTGGGCCGCGTCCAACTCCAGGGTGAGCCGGTTCGGCCCGCTTTGGGCCGTCATCGCTGCCAGCGCTCCGCGCGCCGCTGCAGGAACGAGTAGGCGACCAGGGTGATGCCGAGGACGAAGACCATGCCCATCGCCAGCGCATAGCCCAGGCCGACGTTATGGAGGACGTCGCCGGTGAGCTGGTTGCCGATGAGCGTCGGCACGATGTTGATGAAGCCCCCGGTCAGCTGGTACGCCGTCGCCTGGGCGCCGAACGCGTTCCCGAACAGCAGGATCATCGTGCCGAAGATGGTCGGCATCAGGATCGGCCCGGCGATGTGGAGCCAGAACTGCCGCCCGGTGGCGCCCATGTTCTCGGCCGCCTCGCGCCATTCCTTCTTCAGGCCGTCGATCGCCGGGGCGATGATCAGGATCATCAGCGGCAGCTGGAAGTAGAAGTAGACGATCTCGAGGCCGAGCTTGCTGTACAGCGAGAAGCCGTGGTCGTAGGGGTTCAGACCGAGGCTGGTCAGGAAGGCCGTGACGAAGCCGGCCCGGCCGAGCGTGAAGATGAAGGCCAGGGCCAGCGGGACGCCGGCGAAGTTCGACGCGACACCGGAGAACGTCATGATGCCGCCGCGGAACGGGCCCGGGGAGACCGCCCGAGATCACGGCGTAGGCCATCAGGAACCCGAACGCGCCGCCCGCGAGCGCCGTGACGAGGCTGATCTCGATGCTCGCCTCGAACGCGCTCAGCGTGGTCGGGTCGGACAGGCCCGCGTAGTTCTGGAGCGTGAAGTTCCCGGCCGCGTCCAGCAGCGAGCCGACGGTCAGATACGCCGTCGGGATGAGCAGGAAGAGCGTGGCGAAGATGAAGAACGGTGCGAGGCCGACCCAGGTCAGCCCGAATCGACGTCGCCCAGGGCTCGCCGGAGGCGAGCCCTGGGTCGTCGCTGGAGCGGCGCCGGTCACGACCGGGTCGCTCGCTGGTCCAAGGTGACGGCGGTCGCTACTTCACGACCGCGCCGACGGTGGTCGGCCAGCCCGCCGCGATCGCCGTGGTCGCCGCGGTGATCTGGTCGAGCGTCGGAAGGATGGTGCCCGATGCGTCCGGGAGCTTCGCCGCCAGGTCGGCCGGGATCTTCCCGGCCTTGGCCATGGCGTCATACCGGATCGGCACGCAGTAGCCCTTGAGCCAGAGCAGCTGGCCCTCGTCGGAGTACATGTACTCCTGCCACAGGCGAGCGGCGTTCGGGATGCGGGGCGTACTTGCTGACGGCCTGGATGTACATCCCGCCGAACTTGGTCTCGCTCGGGACCGTGACGGTGACGGGCGGATTGTCCTTGAGCGAGTCCTTGTCGCCGAGGCCGTTGTACGACCAGGTGATGCGGACGGGCGTCTCGCCCGATGCCACCGTCGAGGTCTTGGCCTTGACCGGGACGAAGTTGCCCTCGTCGTTGAGCTGCTTGAAGTAGTCGAGGCCCGGCTGGACGTTGTCCAGCGAGCCGCCGTTGGCGAGCGCCGCGGCCCACACGCCGGACATCGCCTGGTTGGACTGGGTCGGGTCGCCCGACAAGGCCACCTGGCCCTTGTACTGCGGATCGAGCAGGTCCTTGAACGACGTCGGGGGGTTCTTGACCTTGCTGGTGTCGGTCTCGAACGCCATCACGCCGAAGTAATCGCCGACCCAGTTCCCGTCCGCGTCCTTGGCCGCAGCGGGGATGTCATCCCACGTCGCCACCTTGTACGGGGTGACGAGCGTCTCGGCCGGTCCGGGGGTCTGCCCGGAGGCAGCGGCCGTCGGCTCCTGGCCGGTCAGCTGCGGGGCGAAGCCGAGCCCGACGTCGATGACGTCAGGTGCCTGCGGACCGGGGTTCGACTTGTTCGCCTTGATGGCGTCGACTTCCTCGGCCGAGCTCCCGTCCGGGTTCAGCTCGTTGATCTTGATGCCGTACTTGGTCGAGAAGCTCGAGAGCATCTCGCCGTAGTTGCACCAGCCATGGGGCAGCGCGATCGTCGTGAGGTTGCCCTCAGCCTTGGCGTTCGCGATCAGCGTGTCCATGTTCCCGGCGGACGCGCCGGCGGATGCGGTGGTGCTGCCAGAACACGCGGCGAAGACCACCGCGGCCGTGGCAAGGAGACCCGAGATCCGGGTCAGTGAACGAGTCGTAGACAAGATCCATCCTCCATGTGTGTCGAGGTCCCATCGAAGCCGGTCAGCAGGGGGACCTCCTCATCCCCGGTGCTGGACCTCGTGACCGTGCGAGTGTGGCGGTCGCCCACCATCGATGCACGGCCTTCTCGCGCATTGGACTGCCCGCGTCAGCGGGCGTCAAGACCATGTGATGGATTTGTTAACGCGAAGTAGTCGGAGATGTACTTTTCGCCCTCGTCGCAGAAGAACGTCACGACGTCGTCGACGTCGGGATTCGCGTCCCGCCACGTCCTCGCGGCGACGAGGTTCGCCCCGGAGCTCGGACCCACGAACAGGCCGTGCTCGCGCGCCAGCCGGCGCATCTCCGCGATGGACGCGTCGCTGTCGACGGGCACGAGGTGGTCGATCATCGCGCGGTGCCGCTCGATGATCCCCGGGATGAAGCCGTCGCTGATGCCCTCGATCAGGTGCTTGCCCACCTCCCCGCACATCAACGTGCACGATTCGTTGGGCTCGACGCCGATGACGGCGCAGGCCGGGTTGACCGCGCGGAACGCCTGGCCGACGCCGATGAGCGTGCCACCGGTGCCGACCCCGGCGATCACCGCGCCCGGGACGACGCCGTCGGGCAGCTGCGCCAGCACCTCGGGTCCGAGCCACTCGCGGTTCTCGTCGACGTTCCACTCGGAGTCGAACTGCTGCGGGCTGAAGTAGCCCGGCTGCGAGCCGAGCTCGCGCGCCTTCTCGAGCGCCTCCGTGACGTGGAAGTGGCCCAACGTGAGCACCTCGGCCCCGAAGGCCCGGCTGATGGCCAGCCGCTCCGGGCTCATGCCGTCCGGCATGACCACCAGCATCCGGTAGCCCTTCACCGCGGCGACCATGCTCATCGCGTTGCCGGTATTGCCGCTCGAGGCCTCGACGATCGTGTCGCCGGGGCGCAGGCGTCCTTCGCGCTCGGCGCGCTCGATCATGTACTTGGCGATGCGGGCCTTCACGGACCCGGACGGGTTGAGGAACTCGAGCTTGACCCAGATGTCGTCGATGCGGATGAGCGGTGTGTGGCCGATCGCGTCGAGGACCGTGGCCGTCCGTGGGTCCGCGCGGACGCTCGTCGTCATGGCCGATCCCTCCATCTCGCCGTTCCCTGCCGGGGATGACGAACGGCGGCGGGTCTGCACCCGCCGCCGTTCGAGGCTCGTCTGATCCGGCTCAGGCGATCACTGGGCGGGGATCCATGCCTTCCAGGTGGCCTCGTTGTCGGCGATCCACTTGGCGGCCGCATCCTCGCGGGTCATGTTCTGGTTGGCGATGAGGTTGGACACGGTGTTCTGGTCAGCCGCGGTCCACTTGAAGTTCTTGATGAACTGCGCCGCGGACGGCGCCTTCGTCTCCAGGCTCTTGCTGATGATCTTGTTCAGATCCTTGTACGGCGCGTAGTCGCACGTGATCTTCGGCAGCAGGTTCCCGGCGGCGTCGTAGTCGCAGCCTTCCTTCCATGGCGGAAGGTCGATCTTCACGAGCGGCACCTCGTTGAGGAACCACTGCGGCGAGTAGAAGTAGCCGATGAGCGGGGTCTTGTTCTGCTCGGCCTTGCGGAACGCCTCGATGAGGGCGGCCTCGCTGCCGGCGTAGACGACTTTGTAGTTGAGATCCAGGCCGTTGATGATCCCCTCGTCCTCGGTCACGAAGGACGGGTCGCCATCGAGCAGCTGGCCCTTGTCGCCGGACTCGGAGGTCTTGAACAGGTCGGCGTACTTGTTCAGGTTGTTCCAGTCCGTGATGTCGGGGTACTTCTCCTTCATCCACGGCGGCACGTACCAGCCGATGACGCCGTCGACGCCGGTGCTCCCGGCATCGACCGCGACACCCTTGTCGGTGATATACGTCTTGGCCAGGTCGGCGTGGCCCCAGTTCTCGAGGATGGCGTCGACCTCGCCGGTCTCGAAGCCCTCCCAGCTGACCTGCTCGGTCAGTTCCTTGTAGTCGACCTTGTACCCGAGCTTGTCCTCGAGCAGCTTGCCGACGACACCGGCGTTGGCCTCGTAGCCGACCCAGGGGTTCACGGCGATGTCGACGGTTTCGTTGGTCGCGGACCCGCTGCTGCCGGTCCCGCCGCTCGCCCCGCCGCCGCTGCTCGAGCACGCGGCGACGACCAGCCCCAGGATCGCAAGTGCAGCGAAGACGCGGGCGCGCCTCGTGACATGCATCGTCTCGTCACTCCTCCTGTGACCGGCCGCGACGCGGCCGGTCCGTGGATTATCGACCACGGCGGCCATCGCGCAACGGCCGTCGCGCCGGACGCCTCAGCGGCTGTTCGGACTCGGCCGTCCGGCGGCGCCGTGCGTCATGCGGTCCAGCATGATCCCGAGCAGGACCAGCGCGATGCCGGCCGCCAGTCCCATGCCGAACAACCGGTTCTGCGAGAAGCCCGCGACCACGTCGTACCCGAGGGCCTGGCCGCCGACGAGGCCGCCCACCACGACCATCGAGAGGACGAGGATGACGGCCTGGTTCAGGGCCAGCTGCAGGGCCGGCCGCGCGACGGGCAGCTCCACCTTGGTCAGCCGCTGCCGGCTGCTGGCGCCCGACGAGACCGCAGCCTCCTTGATCGTCGGCGAGACCGAGCGCAAGCCCACGTCCACCAGCCGGATGACCGGCGGGACCGCGAAGACGATGGCGGCGATGATCGCGGTGAAGCGGCTCGCGTCGAAGAGGACGAACGCCGGCAGGATGTACACGAACGACGGCATCGTCTGCATCGTGTCGAGGATCGGCCGGAGGACCTTCGAGAACCGGTCGTTGCGCGCCGACCCGATCCCGAGAGCGAGGCCCAGCGAGAACGTCACGAGCGTGGCGATCAGGACCTGGACCAGCGTCTCCATCGAGTCCTGCCACAGGCCCATCAGGAAGATGAGGGCGAGGCAGGCCGCGGCCACGACCGCCTCACGGACGCCGCTCGCGATGAGCGCGATCCCCGCGGCGACGGCCACGACCAGCCAGAACGGCGATGTGGTGAAGACCGTCTGGAGCGGGTTGATGCTGACGTAGGTGACCACGTCCTTGCCGCCGCCGGTGAAGGTCGCCACGTTGAGGCGGAGCCAGTCCACGACGGCGTTCACGGGCTCCCGGAACGACACCTGGACGTTGCCGGGGAATGTCTGGAACGCCGGCAGGACCAGGCCGCCGACGATGGCGACGATGGAGATCGCCCCGACGATGGACACCACCCGCCGATCGATCGGCCCGAGCTTGGCGCTGGCTCGATGGCGTGGGTCCAAGCGCTCGCTGGCGTGCTCCGTGACCCGGTCCAGGACGATGGCGAGGATCACGATGGCGAGCCCGGCGTCGAACATCGCGCCGACGTCGTTGCGGATCAAGGCTCGGAGCGTGTCCTGGCCCAACCCGGGCGCATCGATGAGGGCGGTGATCACGATCATCGACAGGGCCAGCATGATCGTCTGGTTCAGCGCCAGCCCGAGCTCCTTGCGCGCCAGTGGGATCCGCACCTTGCGAAGGAGTTGGCGCTCGGTCGCACCCAGCGACATCCCGGCCTCGACCGTGTTGGTCGGCACGCGCCGGATGCCGAGCGCCGTGATGCGGATCGCGGCCGGCATCGCGTAGATCAGCGTGACGATCGCCGCCGCGGCCGGTCCGATGCCGAAGAACAGCACGAACGGGGCGAGGTAGGCGAACGTCGGCATGATCTGCATCACGTCGAGGACCGGCGAGATCAGCCGGTGGAACCGGTCGCTCCGCGCGTCCAGGATGCCCAGCGGGACCCCGATGGCGAACGAGATCGCGACGGCCGCCGAGACTGCGCCGAGGGTCTCGACACTCGAGTCCCAGAGGCCGAGGATGCCGAGCGACAGGAACCCGACCATCGCGCCCACGGCCACCCGCCAGCCGCCGGCGACATAGCCGACGAGGCCGCCAAGGAGGACCAGCGCCGGCCACCCGATCGTCTGGAGCGTGGTCGTCAGGACGTCCACGAGCGTGTCGATGATGAAGCGCGGGATCCCGAACAGGATCACGAAGATCAGGTTGTCGCGATGGTCGCGGATCCAGTCCCGGAGATCGTTGAGCGCAAGGAAGAACGGCGTGTCGTCCTGGCGCGGCTGGACGATGCCGTCGGCGAAGATGATGTACAGCACCGACGCGACCGCGAACAGCAGGACCACCCAGGCCCACTTCGGCAGCATCGTGGGCACCCGTGCCAGGGCCGGAGAGGTCGCCACGGCCGTCATCGGTCCGCCTCCGCGCTCAGGCTGCGCTGCCGGTCTCGGCCATCGCGAGCAGGATCTGCGCCCGGTCGACCATGCCGACCAGCTGCCCGTCCTCGACCACGCGGATCGGCTTGTCGGTGGCGGTCGCCGCGTTGAGGCACGTCCGGATGACGGCCGTCGCGGGGAACTCCGGACCGTCGAGCGGGTCTTCGCTTACCACCGGCCGCATGATCCAGCGGAGGGTCAGGACGTTGCTCCGCGGGATGTCGCTCACGAAGTCCGCCACGTAGTCGTCCGCGGGGGCGCCGACGACCTCCTCCGGGCTGCCGCCCTGCACGATCTTGCCCTCGCGCATGACGATGATGTGGTCGCCGAGCTTGAGCGCCTCGGCCAGGTCGTGCGTGATGAAGATCATCGTCTTGCCCACTTCGCGGTGGAGGCGGATGACCTCGTTCTGCATCTCGCGCCGGATCAGCGGGTCGAGGGCGCTGAAGGGCTCGTCGAAGAGCATGACCTCCGGGTCCACGGCCAAGGCGCGAGCCAGTCCGACCCGCTGCTGCATCCCGCCGGACAGCTCGTCGGGGAAGCTCTCCGCTACATGGGAGAGGCCGACGAGGTCGAGCACCTCGCGCGCCCGGGCCAGGCGCTGCTCGCGAGCGTCGCCGCGGATCTCGAGGCCGAACGCGACGTTGTCGATGACCTTCCGGTGGGGCAGCAGGCCGAAGTGCTGGAAGACCATCGCGAAGCGGCGCCGACGAAGCTCGCGGAGGCGGGCCTCGTCGGCCTGGCGGATGTCCTCACCGTCCAGGAGGACCTCGCCGAACGAGGGCTCGATGAGCCGTGTCAGGCAGCGGACCAGCGTGGACTTGCCGGAGCCCGAGAGCCCCATGACGACGAAGACCTCGCCCGGCTGGACGTCGAACGAGACGTCGCGCACCGCGATGGTCGACCCGGTCCGCTTGCGGAAGTCGGCGCTGTCCTCGCCGTCGGGTGGCGCGGTCAGCTTGCGCTCGGCAGGGCCGAAGATCTTCCAGAGGTTCTTGACCGCGATCGTGGGTCGTGGGCTGGCCTCGGTCATGGTCCGCGCATCGTACTCGCCCACGACCGCCCCGACGGCGTCATCCGCGACGCCCGGTGCCACCGTCAGCCGCCGAACCAGCCGGTGGGACCCGGGTCCGTGTTCTGCCAGATGTGCTTGGCCTCGCGGTACTCGTCGAGCCCGCCCTCCCCGAGTTCGCGCCCGATCCCCGACTGCTTGAACCCGCCCCATTCCGCCTGTGGCACGTAGGCGTTGTAGTCGTTGATCCACACGGTCCCGTGGCGCAGCCGACCGGCCACGCGCTGGGCGCGGCTCGCGTCCGACGTCCAGACGGCACCGGCGAGACCGTAGGTCGTGTCGTTGCCGAGCGCGATCGCCTCCTCCTCGGTGGAGAAGCGCTCGATCGGTGAGTACCGGCCCGAAGACCTCCTCGCGGATGATCCGCATCTCGCGCCGGACGTCGGCGAACACCGTCGGCCGGTAGTAGAAGCCGGCCTGGAGGGCCGGCTCGCTCGGGCGCCGGCCACCGGCGACGAGGCGCGCTCCTTCCGCGATGGCCGAGGCCACGTATCCCTCGACCTTGGCGCGGTGCGCGGCCGTGATGAGGGCGCCGGTCTCGGTCGCCTCGTCGGTGCCCGGACCGAGCCGGATCAGGTCCGCCCGGCGGCCGACCTCCGCGACGAACTCGTCGTAGATCTCGTCCTGGACGATGGCGCGGCAGCCGGCCGAACAGACCTGGCCCGAGTGGGCGAAGGCCGCCGCGAGCGCGTTGTCGACGACGGTCTCGAAGTCGGCGTCCGCGAAGACGATGTTCGGGCTCTTGCCGCCGAGCTCCATCGCGATCTTCTTCATGTTCACGGCGGCGCCGCGCACGAGCGAACGGGCGGCCTCGATGCCGCCGGTCAGGGAGATGAGGTCGACGTCGGGGCTGTCGGCGAGCGCCTGTCCCACCCGCTCGCCCGGTCCGAGCACGAGGTTGACGACGCCGGCCGGGACGCCGGCCTCCTCGAGGAGCCGGGTCAGGTGGATCGCCGTCAGCGGGGTCACCGACGCGGGTTTCATGACCGCGGTGTTCCCCGCGGCGAGCGCCGGGGCGATCTTCCAGCTCATCTGGAGCAGCGGGTAGTTCCACGGGCCGATCAGCCCGCACACGCCGACCGGCTCGTAGACGATCCGGCTGATGACGTCCGCGTTGCTCGGGTCCACGAGCCGTCCGGTGTCCTTGTCGGCGAGGTCGGCGTAGTAGCGGAACACCGGGCGACGTCCGACGATGTCCCAGCGGCTCTCGCGCATCGTCTTGCCGGTGTTGCGGGTCTCCTCCGCGGCCAGGAGCTCGAGGTCGCGATCGAGGAGGCCGGCGACGCGGTCCAGCAGTGCGGCGCGTTCCGCCGTGGGCCGGCGGGGCCAGTCGGTGTCGTCGAACGCGCGGCGCGCCGCCGCGATCGCCGCCTGGACCTGCTCGTCGGTCGCGACGTCCACCTCGGTCACGATGGTCCCGTCCGACGGGTCGATGACGGCGAAGCAGGCGCCGTCGGCCGACGGCGACCCACTGACCGTCGATGAACAGGCTCGGCACGCTGACCTCGGATGCGGACCGGGCTCGGAGGGCGCGGTCGGGTCGCCAGCTTGTTCCGCGGCGCTCGGCAACGTCAAGGCGCGGATGCGTCGGGTGGTCCTCGGACGATCGCCCGGTGGACGCCCGACGTCACGGGCGGTGGTCAGGCGGAGGGCTCGCCGGAGACGCCTCACGCGGGTCGCGAACCCGGACCCAGCGCCGGCCGGAGTCGCCCCGTCGCTCGCTGCAGCTCGGCCACCATCGCGCCGATCGTGGTCGCCACGCAGACGCGAGAGCGGGATGTTGAGACCCAGTGCCGCCACGCACACGCCCGCCGCGTCGAGGACCGGGACGGCGAGGGCGCCGGCCTCGACGAACAGCTCGCCGCGGTTGATGGCCCAGCCGCGCCGGCGCGTCTCCGTCCACGACCCTGGCCAGGGCGCTCGCGATCCGGGATGGTCGCCGGTGTGTAGGCGAGCAGGTCGCCGGCCAGGTAGGCCTCGAGCTCGGCCGGCGGCATCGCGGCCAGGAAGACCTTGCCGGCGGCCGTCGCGTGGAGCCTCGCCCGCTGGCCGCTCCTGGTGAACGCGCGGACCTCGCGCGGTCCCGTCGATCTTGTCGATGAAGACCACGCTGTCGCCGTCGCGGATCGCGAGGTCGACGCTCTCGCCGGTCGAGCGCGACCAGCTCGGTCATCACCCGGCGCGCCTCGTCCCGGACGTCGATCGTGTCGAGGACGCGAGTCCCCAGTTCGAACAGCGGCATCCCGAGGCGGTAGCGGCCGGTCGGCCGGATCGCGGTGCAGCCAGCCGACCCGCTCGAGCGACCGCGCCAGACGCCAGCCGGTGCTCCGGTCGACCCCGAGGTCGCGACCGCGAGCTCGGCCGCGCTCATCCAGCCCCGGCCGCGACCAGGTCGAGGGCCGCGACGATCCGTCGACGCTCGGCCGCGCGCCGCTCGCGCGGCGCTCGGTCGCGGGCTGCCGGTGCGTTGCGCTCGTGGTGTACCATCGCGGCCAGTGTCGCAGATGCGGCAACACGATTGCAAGTCTTGCAACAGGAGGCGGGCACAGATGAGCGAGCTCCCGGCGACCGCGAAGGTCGTGATCATCGGCGCCGGGATCGTCGGCAACAGCGTCGCCTATCACCTGGCGAACCTGGGCTGGAAGGACATCGTCCTGATCGACAAGGGCCCGCTCCCGAACCCGGGCGGCTCGACCGGCCACGCCTCGAACTTCCTGTTCCTCGTCGACCACAACAAGGAGATGGCCGAGCTCACGCTCGAGAGCGCCCGCCAGTACCGCGAGTGGGGCCTGTACACGGAGTGCGGCGGCATCGAGGTCGCCCGCACCGAGACGCGGATGAACGAGCTGCGCCGCCGGATGGACTCGTCCACGAACTGGGGCATCGAGTCGCGGCTGCTCACGCCGGCCGAGATCAAGGAGCTCGTCCCGTTCATCGACGAGTCGATCCTCGTCGGTGGCTTCTACACGCCCGGTGTCGGCGTCTGCGACTCCCTCCAGTTCGGGACGCTCTGCCGCGAGCAGGCGCCATCGGCGCTCGGCGCCCTGACGTCTCCGCGAACACCGAAGTGACCGGCACTCGGCGTCGAGGGCGGCCGGATCCGGCGCGTCGAGACGACCGAGGGGACCGTCGAGGCCGAGTACGTCGTCATCGCCTGCGGCGTCTGGTCGCCGATCATCGCGGAGATGGCCGGCGCGCAGATCCCGCTCACCCCGGCCGTCCACCAGATGATCGACGTCGGGCCCGTGCCGCGCTTCGAGACAGACCGTCGCGGGCCATCGAGTTCCCGATCGTCCGGGACATGGACGTCCTGATGTACGAGCGCCAGGACGGGATCGGCCTCGAGATCGGCTCGTACGCCCACCGCTCGATCCTCCATGACCCCGAGGAGATCCCCTCGATCGAGGACGCGGCCCTGTCGCCGACCGAGTTCCCGTTCACGGCCGGACGACTTCGACCCCCAGATGGAAGATGCGCTCACGCTCATGCCGGAGATCGTCGGCGACGAGTCGGTCGGCGTGAAGTACGCGATCAACGGCCTCATCGCGCTGACGCCGGACGGCATGCCGCTGCTCGGCGAGACCCCGGAGGTCAAGGGCCTCTGGTCGGCCGCGGCCGTCTGGGTCAAGGAAGGGCCGGCGGTCGGCAAGAGCATCGCCGAGTGGATGGTCCACGGCGAGCCCGAGATCGACTGCAACCAGTCCGACATCAGCCGCTTCCACGCGCACCAGAAGACCCGCCAGCACACGAAGGCGCGCGCCTTCGAGGCGTTCCCCAAGACCTACGGCATCGTCCACCCGGCCGAGCAGTACCTCTCGGACCGCCCGCTCCGCAGGTCGCCGATGCACGAATGGCACGTCGAGCACGAGGGCGAGTTCTTCGAGGTCGCCGGCTGGGAGCGGCCGCAGTGGTTCCGCTCCAACGCGCGCGCTCGTCGAGCGGTACGGCGTCCAGACGCGCCCGAACGAGTGGGACGCCCGCTGGTGGTCGCCGATCATCAACGCCGAGCACCTCGCGATGCGCGAGTCGGCCGGCATCTTCGACCTTTCGTCGTTCGCCATCTTCGACATCGTCGGCCCGGGCGCGCTCGACGCGGTCCAGGCCGTGGCGCTGCGCCAGATGGACGTGCCGGTCGGCCGCGTCGTGTACACGCCCGTCCTGTCGAACGCCGGCGGCTTCAAGAGCGACCTCACGATCATGCGGCTCGAGGACCAGGTCTTCCGCGTGGTCACCGGCGGCGCCCACGGCATGAGCGACCTCAAGTGGTTCCGCGACCACCTGCCGGCCGACGCCGCGATCGTCGACCTGACGACCGCCTACACGACGATCGGGGTCTGGGGCCCGCGGGCGCGCGACATCGTGGCGTCCGTGACGCGCGCGGACATGTCGAACGAGGCGTTCCGGTTCGGGACGTGCCGCACGATCGAGATCGGCTCGCAGCTCGTCGCTCGCGTCGCGGATCTCGTACGTCGGCGACCTGGGCTGGGAGCTGTACGTCCCGATGGAGCAGGGCCGTCGGCTCTGGGACGACGCTCTGGGAGGCCGGCCAGGCGCACGGCCTGACCGCCTGCGGGATGGGCGTGTACGGCACGACCGGCCGCATCGAGAAGGGCTACCGCGCGTACGGCGCCGAGCTCGACGCCGACTACGACGTCGTCGAGGCGGACATGGCGCCGGTCCAGGGTCAAGGACCAGGACTTCGTGGGCAAGGCGGCCGTCCTGCGCCAGCTGGCCAGCGAGCCGGCCGCCAGGCTGTGCACGCTCGACGGTCGACGACCACGCGTCCGCCAGCGGCGAGCGGCGCTACATGCTCGGTCGCCAGCCGATCGTCCTCGAGGACGGCTCGCCCGATCGTCGACGCGAAGGGTCGCCGCTCGTACGCCACGTCGGCCGGGCGCCAGCCCGTCGACCGGCAAGCACGTGCTGCTCGCCTATCTGCCGCCCGACGCTGGCCGTCGAGGGACAGCAGCTGTTCGTGCGGTACTTCGACGAGTCGCTATCCGGTGACCGTCGCCGTCGTCGGCTCGCGACCGCTTGTTCGACCCCGAGAACCTGCGCGTCCGGGCCTGACGATGAAGGTCCTCGTCTGCATCAAGCGCGTCCCGGCGGTCGCCGGCCGGATCACCCTGACCGACGACGAGCGGGCGATCGACAGCCGGTACCTCGGGTTCACCATCGGTCCCCACGAGGAGTGCGCGGTCGAGGAGGCGGTCCGGCTCATCGAGGCGAACGAGGGCGAGTCGGTCGTCCTCACCCTCGGGCCGCCCGAGTCGCTCGAGCAGCTCCGCGACGCCATGGCGATCGGGCGTCTCGCGCGCGATCCACCTCGTCACGGACGGTGAGCGACTGGGATCCGGAGTCGACGGCCGCCGCGATCGTCGAGGCGATCCGCGCGGACGAGGCGCCAGCGGGCCGTTCGATCTCATCCTGCTGGGCAACGAGGCCGCCGATACCGGCGGGTACCAGGTCGGCGTCCGCGTCGGCCGTGCCCTCGGCCGACCGGTCGTCACCGGCCTCAAGGGTCTGGCCGTCAGCGGTGGGCGCCTCAGCGGCGAGCAGGTCGTCAGCGGGGGCCGCGATGTCTACGAGGTCCCGCTGCCGGCTGTCGCCAGCCGTCCTCGAGGGCATCAACCTGCCGCGCTACCCGTCCGTCCCGGGACGGCTCCGCGCGAAGTCCAAGCCCGTGGCGACCATCGACCCCGGCGCGACCCGCGGAGCGCCTGGAGCTGATCCGGCTCGTCGTGCCCGCCGGTGCGGCGAAGCAGGTGACCGTGCTCGGCGATGGCGCGGCCGCCGCACCGGCGACGGTCGACCTGTTCGACCGGATCGGGGTGCTGTAGCGATGGCGACCGACGCTCGTCCTGGTCATGACCGCCGACGGCGCGGTCGACCGGGTGTCGCTGCAGGCGCTGACGTTCGCCGCCGGGCTCGCCGCCGGAGGACCGGTCCACGCGCTGCTCGTCGGTGACCCGGCACTCGCGCCCGAGCTTGGCGAGTGGGGCGCCGTCCGAGGTCCACGTCGCCGATCACCGTTGCCTTCGCGACCTTCGCCCCCGATGCGATCGCGTCGGCGCTCGTCGAGCTGGCGGCCGAGGATCGGCGCGGACCTCGTCGTCGGCCCCGGCACGGACGACGGCAACACGGTCCTGGCCCGGGCGGCCGTGCGGGCCGGGCACCCGTTCGCGGCGAACTGCACGAGCGCCGTGCCCGGGTCGCCGATCGTGGTGACCCGCCAGCGCTGGGGTGGCAGCCTGTTCGAGGAAGCGGCGATCCGCGCCGATCGCGCCATGCTGACCGTCGCCCCGCACGCCGTCATGGCCACGCGGACCGGCGGGACGGCCGTCATCCGCACGTTCAGCCCCTCGCTCGCTGACGACGACCTCGTCGTGCGCGTGGTCGACCGGATCCCGGCGACCGCGAGCGGCGTGTCCCTCGCCGAGGCCCGGGTGGTCGTCAGCGGCGGGCGCGGCGCCGGCTCGGCCGAGGGGTTCGCTCCCGTCGTCGAGCTCGCCGAGCTGCTTGGCGCGGCCGTCGGGTGCTCGCGCGCCGTGACCATCGCCGGATGGCGGCCGCACACCGAGCAGGTCGGCCAGACCGGCACCAAGATCGCCCCCGACCTGTACATCCTCGCGGGAATCAGCGGCGCGACGCAGCACATGGCCGGCTGCCGCGGCGCCAAGGCGGTCCTCGCGATCAACAAGGACGCGGAGGCGCCGGTCATGACGGCCGCGGACTACGCGATCGTCGGTGACATGCGCGAGGTCCTGACGGCCATCAGCGCCGAGATCCGTCGCCGTCGGGCCAGCTGACCGCGAGAGGGAACGCGGCCGCGGATGCCGGGGGGAGCACCCGCGACCGCGCGGAGGAGCAGGCGGCTTACGCGGTGGCCTTCACGACCCAACCGGGCTCGGGATCGCCGAACTTCGAGACCAGGTAGTCACGGGAGCCTTCGACGGCCTTGCGCGGCGAGTCGAGCGCGGCCTTCAGGCGGAAGTCCTCCTTGAGGATCTCGCCGTCGACGAAGACGGTCTTGACGTTCGAGACATCGGCGGCGCAGACCACCGCCCCGACCGGGTCGATGATCGGCGCGACGTTCACGGCCGACCCGTCGATGATCACGATGTCCGCCTTCTTGCCCGGGGTCAGCGAGCCCGTCCGGTCGGCGATGCCGGCGACCTCGGCCCCGCCGAGCGTCGCCCAGGAGAGGACCTGGCGCGCCGTGATGAGGCCCGGGCGAGGCCTCGAGCCCGTCGAGGTTCGCGTCCCACGCCTCCTGGTGCTTCCGGCCGCGCTCCGAGCCGAAGATCGAGCGCATCTGGGTGAACTGATCGGACGGCGCGGTCGTCGCGACGTCCGACGAGAGCCCGATCGGCAGGCCGTAGTGGAGGGCGGTCACGGCTGGCGCCCAGCCGTGGCCCATCTGGACCTCGATCTGCGGGGCGAACGAGACGTTGCCGCCGGAGTCGCGCGCGAGCGCCCACTCCTCGTCGGTGAAGTGCGAGGCGTGGACGTACGTGGTGTTCGGGTAGAGCAGGTCCATGTCGCGGAGCATCGTCACCTGCATCTTCGTGTAGCCGAAGCGGTCCATCGCGACGTGCACGGTGATGTTGAGCCCGAGCTCCTTGGCGAGCTCCCAGTCGTGCCGGACGACATCGGGCTTGCAGAAGTTGGGGCCGCGGGTCGCGAGGGCCATCGTGATGCGGCCGTCGTCCGAGTTGAAGTACTGCTTCCGGATCCGGCGCGCGTCGGGGCCGTCCGAGGTGAGCACGCTGCCCGCGTAGTCCGGGCCGAACCACCAGTCCACGAGCGAGGTGTTCCCGAAGCCGTAGGCGTAGACCGACCGGATCTTCGAGTCCTGCAGCCCGCGGATGCCCGCGTCGGCATGCTCGGGGGTATTGATGATGTGCGACCAGTCCACGAGGGTGGTGATGCCGGCGTTGATGCACTCGAGGGAGCCCCACAGGTTGCCCGCGTACACGTCGTCGGGGCGGTAGTGCGGGGCGAACTTGTCGAGGATCGAGCCGAAGTACGTGATGAGCGCGAAGTCCGGCGCACAGGTCCGGATCGACGTCTCCCAGGTGTGGCGGTGCGTGTCGATGAACCCGGGGATGACGATGTCGCCGGTCGCGTCGATCGTCCTGGCGCCGTCCGCGGACAGGCCGTGCCCGACGGCGGCGATCTTGTCGTCCTCGACCAGCACGTCCGCCCCGGCCAGCTCGCCGAGCTCCGGATCCTGGGTCAGGACGTAGGCCCCCTTGATGAGCGTTCGGTCGGTCATCGATCGTTCCCTTCCAGTTCGATGGGGTGGTCGCGCAGGCTCGTCACTTCAGGCGTCGTCGTCGGTCCCTCCTCTTGGCCGATGGGTCATCCCCGGCCCTCCTGGCGCAGATGGGTCGCGACCTGGGACATGTCGGCGCCCTCGCCGACCGTCCGTTCCGCCGCGCGGACTTGTTCGAGGTTGATGGCGGCCTGCGGCAGGGCGGCGCCGGTCTCGACGCCGAAGTCCGCGATGAGCCGCAGGTCCTTCTCGGCGAGCGCGAGGGACATCCCGACCGGGGTCCCCTCCGGGTCGAGGAACGCGGCCCGCTTGTAGCCGACGTACGGGGCACCGACCGCGCTGACCGCGAGGATGTCGTAGGCCTGCTCCCGCGAGATCCCGGCCGCCTCGGCCAGGACGAGGGCCTCGGCCACGGCCTGGTTCAGGCCGAAGATCACGGTGTTGACCGCGAGCTTCATGGCGGCCCCGGTCCCGAGCGCGCCGAGATGGAAGATCGTCGCCGACAGGCCCTCGAGGACCGGCCGGGCCCGTTCGAGGTCGGCCTCGTCGCCGCCGACCATCAGCGTGAGGCGGCCGCTGGTCGCCAGGGCGACGCTCCCGGAGACCGGGGCATCGAGCAGTCCGGCGCCGGTCGCGCGGACGCGTGCTTCGACCGCGCGGATCACGTCCGGCGGCACGGTGGACGCGTCGACGAGGACGTTGCCGGGATGCGCACCCGCGATGAGGCCGTCCGGTCCGGTGAAGACCTCGTCCACGGCCGCACCGTCGGCGAGCATCGTCACGCAGACGTCGGCCGCGGCCGCCACCTCGGCCGGGGTCATCGCGGCTCGGCCGCCCAGCTCGTCCGCGAGGGCCATCGCCCGGACCGGCGAGCGGTTCCACAGCACGACCTCGAACCCGGCGGCGGCGAGCGCGCGGGCCATCGACCCGCCCATGCGACCGATGCCCAGGACCCCGGCGGTCGTCATCCGTCGCCTCGGTCGGTCATGCGGCGTCGTCGAGACGGCGTTTGACGGTCTCGACGATCCGGTCGACCGACGGCAGCGCGAGGTCCTCGAGGGCGGCGGCCGACGGCAGCGGGATGTGCGGCGTCGTGATCCGCACGATGGGGGCGTCGAGGCTGTAGAAGCCCTCGTCGGCGACGATCGACGCGATCTCCGCACCCCAGCCGCACAGCCGCGGGTTCTCCTCGACCGTGAAGAGCCGGCTGGTCTTCTTGACCGAGGCGAGGATCGTCGCCGTGTCGAGCGGGACGAGCGACCGGAGGTCGATGACCTCGGCGTCCACGCCGTGCTCGGCGGCGAGGCGTTCGGCGGCCTCGAGGGCCTTTGGCACCATCGCCGCCAGCGCGACGATCGTCACGTCCGACCCCGCGCGACGGATCTTCGCCGTCCCGAGCGTGTCGACCACTTCGCCGTCGGGGACCTCGCCCTTGATGGCGAAGAGCGCCTTGTGCTCGCAGAAGATGACCGGGTCCGGGTCGCGTACGGCCGCCGCCATGAGCCCGACGACGTCGGCCGGCGTGGACGGCGCCACGACCTTGAGACCCGGGATGGCCATCGCCCAGTTCTCGACGCTCTGGCTGTGCTGGGCGCCGAACCGCAGGCCGGCGCCGTTGGCCGTCCGCAGCACGATCGGGATCGACACCTGGCCGTCGGTCATGTAGCGGGTCTTGGCGATCTGGTTGATGACCATGTCCCAGGTGACCGCGAAGAAGTCGCTGAACATCAGCTCGGCGATCGGCCGCAGCCCGGTCATCGCCGCGCCCATCGCCGCCCCCACGATGGCCTGCTCGCTGATCGGGGTGTCGCGGACACGCGTCGCCCCGAATTCGTCGAAGAGGCCCTCGGTCAGCTTGAAGACGCCGCCGGCCGCACCGACATCCTCGCCGATGAGGACGACGCTGGGGTCGCGGCGCATCTCCTGGGCGATGCCCGCGGCGATCGCGCCGCGGTACGTCAATTCCGCCATCGGGAGCCTCCGTCGGTCCACAGCTGGGTCTCGAGCACGTCCGGCGACGGCTCCGGCGCGGCGCGCGCCTCGGCTTCGGCGGCGGCGACCGCGGCGTGCGTCTCCTCGTCGATCGCGTCGAGGACGGCCGTCGTCGACGCCGGCGGCCTCGAGGGCCGCCCGGTACGCCGGGATCGGGTCCTTCGCCTTCCAGGCCGCGACCTCCTCGTCCGGCCGGTACTTGCCGGGATCAGCCCGCGAGTGCCCGCCGTGCCGATAGGTGATCGCCTCGATGAGCGCCGGCCCGCCGCCCGCCCGCGCCCGGTCGATCGCGGTCTTCGCGACCCGGTAGACGGCGTCGGCGTCGTTGCCGTCGACGATGATCGACTCGAGGCCGTAGGCGGACGCGCGGTCCGCGGCCGGGTGCTCGACCGCCGTCACGTCGCGGATCGCGGTGTACTCCATGTACTGGTTGTTCTCGCAGACGAAGACGACCGGGGCCTTCCACACCGCCGCCATGTTCAACGCCTCGTGGAACGCGCCGATGTTCGTCGTGCCGTCGCCGAAGAAGCAGGTCGCGACCTGGCCGGACCCGCGGTACTGCGCGGACCATGCGGCGCCGAGCGCGATCGGCAGGTGCGCCCCGACGATGGCGTACGACCCCATCGCGCCGTGCTCGACGCTGGTCAGGTGCATCGACCCGCCCTTGCCGCCGAGGAGGCCGGTCGCCCGGCCGAAGAGCTCGGCGAAGATCGGGGCCATCGGCACGCCCCGGGCGAGCGTGTGGTTGTGCCCGCGGTACGTGCAGAACGTGTAGTCGTCGGCGCGCATCGCCGCGGCGACGCCCGCGGCGACCGCCTCCTGGCCGACGCCGAGGTGCGTGGTCCCGCGGACGAGGCCCTCGAAGAACAGCTCCTGCGCGCGCACCTCGAAGAAGCGGCACTCGACCATGGTCCGGTACATGCGGAGGCGGGTGTCGCGGTCGATCTCGGTGGGCGTGGCGGTCGCCATCGATGGACTCCTAGTACGCGTTGGCGACGAACAGCTCGTCCGACGGGAACTTCGTGAGGACGACCGGGCCGTCCGCGGTCACGACGACCTCCTCCTCGATGCGGGCGGCGGACACGCCGTCCTTGGCGGGGCAGTAGGTCTCGAGCGCGATGACCATGCCCTCCTTCAGCTCGACGGGGTGGTCGAGCGAGTTGAGCCGGCTGATGATCGGCCGCTCATGGAGGAACAGGCCCACGCTGTGGCCGAACTGGAGGCCGAAGCACTCCATCTCGTTGTCGAACCCGAAGTCCTGCGCCTTCGGCCAGACGCTGGCCACCTGGTCGGTGGTGACGCCCGGGCGCATCAGTTCGATGGAGGCGTCGATCCACTCGCGCGCCTGCTTGTAGGCGTCGCGCTGCGCGTCGTTCGCCCGGCCCACGTTGAACGTCCGGTAGTAGCAGGTCTTGTACCCGACGAAGGTCTGGATGATGTCGAAGAACGCCTGGTCGCCCGGCCGGATGAGGCGGTCGCTGAAGACGTGCGGATGGGGGCTGCAGCGCTCACCCGACACGGCGTTGATGTTGTCGACGTGCTCGGAGCCCTGGTCGAAGAGGTACTTGGTCACGTTCGCGACGAGCTCGTTCTCGCGGACGCCGGGCTTGAGCTGCTCGGCGATGAGCTGGTAGGCGCCGTCGACCATCGCGCACGCGGTGTTGAGCAGGATGATCTCGTCGATCGACTTGACCTCGCGGGCGTCGAGCATCACCTGCTGGCCGTCACGAACGGTGACGCCCGCCTCCGCAAGGGCGGCGGCCATCGGCGGCTCGATGATGTCCACCCCGAGCGGCATGTCGGCCACGCCCTCGGCCTTGAGGATCGCCGCGATCTCGCGCGCCGCCGCGCGGAACAGGCCCGCATCCGGGGCGACGGCGCCGCGCAGGCCGATCATCCCGGCATGGATGTTCTCCTGGCGCATCCACGGGCAGTGCAGCCGGTGGTGCTTCGCCGCGGACCCGAAGTCCCAGATGTGCGGATCGCCCCCTCGGGTCTGGAGCGCGTAGCGCGTCATCTTGTCGCGGGCCCACTCGCCGATGTGGGTGCTCGTCACGTATCGGATGTTGTTGAAGTCGAACAGCAGGAGCGCACCGAGCTCCGACGCCGCCAGCGCCGCCCGAGCCCGCCCGAACCGGTACTCGCGCAGCCGGTCGACGTTCCAGCGCTCCTCCCAGTCGACGTTCATCGAGCCGGGCGAGGCGAGTGGTGACATCACGACACGTACCCCAATGCTGATCGATCCATGAGGGGCTGAGCCCGCGGACGAGGAGGCGAGTTCATCCATGCTACACACGGAAGGTTTCGACCTGCGAGCCACAAGTGTGCGCTCACGTTGCGCAACATTGCAATACGGCTTGACACGTGTTCACTGTCTCTACACACTCCCGGGATCGCGGGGGATGAGGCTGGAAACGTGAGGAGGGTCACATGCACGCAGCTCCGATCGGCAGGATCCGGCTGAAGAGACTGGCTGGCCTGCTCGCTGTCGCCACCGTGGCGTTGGCGGCCTGCAGCAGCGGGGCAGCGTCGACGGCTCCCTCGGCCGCAGCGCCCTCGGCCGCCGCGCCGAGCGCCGCGGCTCCATCCGCCGCCGAGACCCAGGCTGCCGTCCCGAGTGCCTCCCCCAAGACGCTCGAGATCGCCTATCTGTCGTTCGCGGTCGCCAACAGCTATGACGCCCCGATGCTCGCCGCGGCGAAGGCCGCAGCCGCCGCCGGCAACGCGAACCTGACCGTGTTCGATGCGAACCTGAACCCGGCCGACCAGGTCAAGCAGCTCCAGGATGCCGTCGCCTCGGGCAAGTACGACGCGATCATCACCCAGCCGCTGTACGGCGCCGGGATGACCGAGGACGTCAAGAAGGCCATCGCCGCCGGGATCGCGGTCGGCAATATCGACCAGGTCCTGGGCAGCGACATGACGACCCCCGACTCGCAGGTCCCCGGCCTGAGCTCGAACGTCGCCTTCGTGCCGAGCGAGCTCGGCAAGAAGATCGGCAACCTCGTCGTCACCGCGTGTGCCGACCTCAAGTCCGACGCCGCCCACCCGTGCAATGTCGGCTACATCTGGTCGGTCAAGGCCGCCGCGCTCGACATCGCCCTCAAGAAGGCCTTCGATGAGGCCATCGCCAGCCACCCCGAGATCAAGGTCGTCTCCGACACCGGCGAGTCGTTCTACACGACGGCCCTCGGCCTGAAGGCCGCGCAGGACATCGTCGCGGCGCACCCGGACATCTCGGTCATCGTCAGCGCCGACCAGGCCATCACCGGCGCCGTCACCGCGGTCAAGGACATCAAGGACAAGGTCCGACTCGTCGGGTACGGCGGCGGCGCGGTCGCCCTCCAGGGCATCGCCTCCGGTGAGCGCTTCGGCACGGTCATGCAGATGCCCGCGACCGAGGGTGGTCAGGGCACGAAGGCCCTGATCGACGCGATCCGGTCGGGCACGCCGTCGCCCGGCGTCGACCCGCTCGCCTCGCTGCCGGATGGCGGCGTCGTGACCAAGGAGAACGTGGCGACCTTCCTGCCGCTCGCGGAGTGGCCGGGCTGAGCCTGAACCCCACCGGCTGACACCGTGGCCAGCACGGCGGACGGCACCGTCCATCTCGAGGTGCGCGCGCTCGGCAAGTCCTTCGGGGCGACGCGCGCCCTCGACGATGTCTCGATCGCCGTCCGCTCTGGCTCGGTCCACGCGTTCGTGGGCGAGAACGGGGCGGGCAAGTCCACCCTGGGCAAGATCGTCGCCGGCGTCTTCCCGCAGGATCAGGGCGACCTGTTGCTGCGGGGGACGACGGTGTCGTTCCGTTCTCCTCGCGAGGCGCTCGTTCGCGGCATCGCCCTGGTCGCCCAGGAGGTCGCCCTCGTCCCGAGGCTGACCGTGGCGGAGAACGTCTTCCTCGGCGCCGAGCCGAGGCGTGCCGGCTTCATCGACCGCGGCTCGCTCCGGGAGCGGTTCGACCGGCTGGTCGCGGATGCCGGCTTCGACCTTCGCGCCGGCACCGTCGTCGGCCGGCTACCCCTCGCGCAGCAGCAGCAGGTCGAGATCCTGCGCGCACTCGCGCGCGACGCCGACCTGATCGTCCTCGATGAGCCGTCGGCCAGCCTGTCGGCGACCGAGGTCGACCGGCTGCACGAGATCGTCCGCGGCCTCCGCGCCCGCGGTCACACGGTGATCCTCGTGTCGCACTTCCTCAACGAGGTCCTCGACCTGTCCGACGTCGTGACGGTCCTCCGCGACGGCCGGGTCGTCCGCACGACCCCGACGAGCGAGGAGTCGGAGGGCAGCCTCATCACGGGGATGCTCGGGCGACCGGCGAGCCGTGCCTACCCAGACAAGCGGCTGCCGCCCGCGGACGCACCGGTCGCCCTGTCGATCGACGGCCTGTCCGCGCCCGGCGTCGTGGATGCCACGTTGACGCTCCGGGCCGGCGAGATCGTCGGCCTGGCCGGACTCATCGGCGCGGGTCGCTCGGAATTGGCCCTGGCGATCTACGGCGCCAGCCAGGCGACCACGGGCGGCGTGCACGTCGGCGACGCGGCACTCGCCGGGCGACCCCGGGCGTCGATCGAGGCCGGCGTCGCCCTCATCCCGGAGTCGCGCAAGGACGACGGTCTGATCCTGCGGCGACCCATCCGCGAGAACGTCAGCCTCACGAGCCTGCGGCGCTTCGGCCGGTTCGGGTTCGTGCGTCGTGGTGCCGAGCGCGCGCAGGTCCGGACGGCCCTCGAGCAGGTCGATGGGTCGCCGCTCCTCGAGGCGCCGGCCGGGTCCCTCTCGGGCGGCAATCAACAGAAGCTGCTGTTCGCCCGCGCGCTGCTCATCGGACCCTCCGTCCTCATCGCCGACGAGCCGACGCGCGGGATCGACGTCGGGGCCAAGCGCGACATCTACGAGGTCCTGGTGCGCCTGGCGTCGGACGGGATGGCGATCCTGCTCATCTCGAACGAGCTCGAGGAGATCCTCGGGCTGTCCCATCGCGTGCTCGTGATGCGCGGCGGGCGACTCGTCGCCGAGCTGTCGGGTCCTGACATGACGGAGGAGGCCATCGTGAGCGCCGCGTTCGGCACGACCAGCCAGACCGCCGCATGAGCGCGAGCGTGGGAGCCGACGGAGGTCACGGCGCCGCTGACCCGGCGAGCCGGCCGCATCGTCAGCCGGGCCGGGATCCTCATCCCGTTCCTGATCGCGTTCGTCGTGCTGGCCGTGATCAGTCCGCCGTTCCTGCGCTTCGGCAACCTGACGAACATCCTCGACCAGCAGGCCGGCATCATCATCGTCGCCTGTGCCGGGACGTTCGTGCTGATCGCCGGCGGGCATCGACCTGTCGATCGGCGCCATCTACGGCCTGTCCGGCGCCGTGGCCCTGACGACCGCGTCCTCGATCTCCCCGGTGGCCGGGGTCATCGCAGGTCTTGCCGTCGGCCTCGCCGTCGGCCTCGCCAACGGGGTGATCGTCACGCAGTTCCGGATCAACCCGCTCATCGGGACGCTGGCGATGACGTTCGTGGTCAGCGGGATCGCGGCCATCGTGACCAAGGGCAACCTCGTCGTCGCCCTCGACCATCTCGACTTCCAGTCGTTCGCGGCGACCAAGATCGTGGGGATCTCCAGCGCGGCCTGGATCATGATCGTCATCGCGGTCCTGGCGGCGATCCTCCTGGGTCGGACCACGTTCGGCCGCTACGTCTATGCGACCGGCGGGAACGCACAGGCCGCTCGGCTCGGCGGCGTGCGGATCAATGCGGTCCGGGTCGCGACCTTCGCCCTGAGCGGGACGGCCGCGGCCCTGGCCGGGACCCTGGACGCCTCGCGGGTCCTGAGTGCCCAGGCCAGCAGCGGCCAGTTCCTGACGTTCACCGTCCTGACCGGGATCATCGTCGGCGGCACGAGCATCCTCGGCGGCGAGGGGACGATCGGACGGACCGTCCTCGGCTGCCTGTTCGTCGCGCTCATCGCCAACGGGTTCAACCTGCTCGGGCTCGATCCGTTCTACCAGCAGGTGACCCTGGGTGTCATCCTCCTGCTGGCGGTCGGGGTCGACGCCTGGTCGCGCCGGTTCGAGTAGCGCCTCCGGGCGTCCACCACCTCCAGCTAGCGAGCATCGAGATGCACTACGTGGCTCAGGTCGACTGGTCCTTCGTCGACCATCCCGCCGCCCCGTCCGCCACCGCGGTCGGCGTCGCGCGTGCGCGTATCGTCGGACCGGAGCACGGCGCCGTCCACACCGACCTGTACGTGGGGGCGATGCACCCCGGAGGCTGGCTCGCGCCGCACGTCCACGCGTACGAGGAGGTCCTGTACGTCCTGGAAGGCACGCTGCTGGTCCAGAACGCCGAGGCCGTCTACCGCCTCGAGGCCGGCGACTACGCGCTCTTCCCGACCGCGACCCGGCATGCGCTCGCGAACACCGGCGATGGCATGGTCCGCTGGCTCTCGCTCAACTCACCGGTCAAGCTCGATGCGGCGAGCGGACGCAACGACACGTTCTTCGAACCCGCCCAGGACGTGGCGCAGATGGCGTCGATCGCCGTGCGGCCGCCCTTCGGCGACCCGACGCTGCGGTTCGTGGGCCACTACGAGGGGACGCCGCCCCAGCTCGAGGCGCTCGCCGTGAAGGACGCGGCGCGCGGCCGCGCCCCCGCCGGGATGGACACCGCGGTGATGGCCTACAGCGGGATCTCCGTGAAGATGATGGTCGACCGGGGGTTCGGAGCCGACCACGTGACGATGTTCACCGTCGACTACGAGCCCGGTGGCGCCGCCCAGGCCCACGACCATCCGTTCGAGGAGGCCTACTTCTTCCTCGCGGGCGAGATCGAGGGGGAACTCGACGGACAGCACTACACGCTGCGGGCGGGTGACATCGTCTTCGCGAGCACCGGTTCCGTCCACGGCTTCTACAACACGAGCGGCGAGCGAGTCCGCTGGATCGAGACCCAGGCGCCGCAGCCTCCCGCGCGGCACTCCTATCGATGGGTGACGAGCTGGGAGCGGTACGAGGCATCCCGCGCCGCGGGGCAGAAGGAGCGACATGGCTGACCGCGGTGCGGTGGTGATCGTCGGTGGCACGCGCGCCATCGGGCTCGAGGTCGCGCGGCACTACGCGGACGCCGGGGAACCGGTCGTGCTCAGCGGGCGCGATCCGGCCAGCGTCGAGGCGGCTGTCGCGGACCTGGGCGGACGGGCGACCGGGCTGACGTTCGACCTGTCCGAGCCCGACACGATCGCGGCAGCGCTCGCGGGCGTCGGTCCGGTCCGGCGGCTGGTCCTCGCGGCCATCGATCGCGACCACAACTCCGTGGCCGACTACGACATCAGCCGGGCCATCCGCCTGGTCACCCTCAAGCTCGTCGGCTACACCGAGACCGTGCACGCGTTGCGTGACCGGCTGACCGACGACGCGTCGATCGTCCTGTTCGGCGGCATGGCGAAGGAGCGGCCGTACCCCGGGTCCACGACGGTCACGACCGTCAACGGCGGCGTCGTCGGACTGACCCGGACACTGGTCGAGGAACTGCAGCCCCTGCGGACCAACTCGATCCACCCCGGCGTCGTCGGCGACAGCCCGTACTGGGCGGAGAAGCCGGCCGCGGTCGAGAAGTACACGTCGCAGACGCCGATCGGCCGGCTCGCGAACATGGCCGACATCGTCGGGGCGACGGTCTTCCTGCTCGAGAACCCGGCCGTGAACGGCGTGGACCTGATCGTCGACGGCGGGTGGCATTGCCGCTGATGGGCGACCGGCTCCGCACGACTCGCGTTCCTCCTATCCTTCGGGACGAGGACCACCTTCCCGGCAGGACCGGCATCTGAGGAGCACGGTGGCGAGATCGAGCGCCGGTCGCAACGGCGGGCCTGACTACTCGGAGATGGGTGAGCGCCTGCGCAGCGCCCGCCAGGCTCGACGGCTCTCCCTGCGCGTGCTCGCCAAGCGTCTCAGCGTCTCGCCGAGCATGATCTCGCAGATCGAGACCGGTCGCGCCAATCCGTCGGTGAGCACGCTCTATGCCATCGCCGACGAGCTGGACGTCTCGCTCGACGAGCTGCTCTTCAACGACCGCCGAGCGTCGGAACCGCCGGCCGAGGCCACCACGAGGCCGGAAGCGGCCTCGGCCGGGACGATGACCGTCGCCGACCCCGTCCAGCGCGCCGGGGACCGCCACAGCATCCGGTTGGCCTCCGGCGTCCGCTGGGACCGTCTCACCACGTCGTCCGAGCCCGGCGTCGAGTTCCTGCACGTCACCTACGAGGTCGGCGGCGCCTCCAGCCCGGAGGACGCCTACCAGCGCCACCCCGGTCACGAGTGGGGCTATGTCCTGAGCGGACGTCTCCAGGTGCGCATCGGCTTCGACGAGTACGTCCTGGACCCGGGCGATGCGATCTCGATCAACTCCTCGATCCCGCATCGGCTGGCCGTGATCGGCGATGCGCCCGTCGTCGCCATCTGGTTCGTGCTCGGACGGGTGCAGTTCGACGCACAGACCCTGATCGACGAGCACCGCAACGGCCTTGGGTGACCTCTGCTCGGAGCGCCGGCGCCGGCCATCTTGACCTCGGGCCGCGCCCGGATGTGAGATGGTGCGCGCAGATCGACCCCTGAGCGGTCGACGAACCTAACAGGAGAGCCCGTGGCCAAGCGCAAAGTGACGTATCCCGTCGCCAAGACTGCCAATCGCCCGGCGCGCCCGACCGGCGCCGGCCCCGAGACCCGACCCGACCGCCCGACGGTCGCCACGATCGACGTCAACGCCGGCATCGGCCGACCCGGCCTCTCGATCGGCAGTCGTGTCCGCATCAGCGGCACCGGCCTGTACGGCGGCGAGCTGGCGGTCATCGAGCGCTTCGCGACCGGGGTGATCCCCTCGGCCGTCGTCCGCACCGACAACGGCAAGACTCGTCAGGTCCGGACGATCGACCTCGAGCCGGTCGCTCCCGGGACGACCTCCTCCACGACAGCAGCCGCAGGGCCCGCACCTGCCGCGGCGCCCGCACCTGCCGCACCGACACCCGCAGCGCCCGTGGAACCGCCTGCGGCGGTCGCCGCGCCGGCTCCTGCCACACCGCCCGCGCCGGCCGCCCCGACCGGATCCGCGGCGCCCGCGGCGGCCCCTGCTCCAGCGCCAGCCGCCAAGGCGGCGACGCCGCCGAAGGGCTGAGGCTCAGCCCGCCTGGCGCAGGCCGGCGGAGATCCGCGCGCCGGCGATGACCGCCTGCGCCGCGATCGCGCCATCGCGACCGCTCGCCGGGAACCGGTACGAGGGTCCGTGCAGGTGGACCGCGGCCACCACTTCGCCCGACGCGTCCGCGATCGGGGCGGCGACCGACGAGATCCCCTCGTCGAATTCCTCGCGCACCCATGAGTAGCCGTCGCGGCGGATCTCGCGGAGCCGTTCGCGGAGTCGGTCGACGTCCGTGATCGTCCGCGGCGTGAGTCGTTCCAGCGGATGGTCCAGGTATCGCTCGAGTGCCGCGGGCGGGCGGAAGGCGAGCAGCACCTGACCCGACGACACCGCGTGCAGTGGCACGCGCGAGCCCGTCCAGTCGCGCACGGACACCGGGTTCGGCGTGTCCACCTGGTCGATGTAGTGGACGAGGTCGCCATCGGGCACGGACAGGCCCGCGGCCTCGCCGATCGCCGCGGCCAGATCGATCAGGACCGGGTGCGAGATCGCCGTCAGGGACCGGACGGGGGCGAGGCCCGCGGCCAGCGTGGCCAGGCGTGGACCGAGCCGGTATTGCGTGTCGCCGGGCACCTGTTCTACCGCGCCCTCGCGCGCGAGCGTCATCAGCAAGCGGGCCGCCGTCGACTTGGGCAGCCCGGCCCGATCGGCGACCTCGGTGACCCCGAGCGGTCCGACCGCGAGGGCGCCGAGGACGTCGAAGGCGCGCCTGATGGACTGGACGCTGGACAATCGGCCTCCTTGTCGGCTACATTCTGGCCTCGGCGGTTCCACTATACGGCACGGTTCCACATCGTGGAACACCTACGGGAGCATCCATCCGATGACGCAGGACGAGTACGCGGAGATCGATCTCGCGGCGTTGTCCGACGATGAGCTCGTCGAGCAGATGCACAACGACCTGTACGACGGGATGAAGGACGAGATCGTCGAGGGGACGAACATCCTCCTGTCCCGAGGGTTCTCGGCCACCCGGGTCCTCGACGACGCCCTGGTCGCGGGCATGAAGATCGTCGGCATCGACTTCCGCGACGGCATCCTGTTCGTGCCGGAGGTCCTGCTCGCCGCGAACGCGATGAAGGCGGGGATGGCGATCCTGCGGCCGCTGCTCGCGGAGACGGGCGCCGAGCCGGTCGGCAAGGTCGTCATCGGCACGGTCAAGGGCGACATCCACGACATCGGCAAGAACCTGGTCGGGATGATGCTCGAGGGCGCCGGCTTCGAGGTCTTCGACCTGGGCATCAACACGGACGCGGACAAGTTCATGGCCGCGCTCGAGCTCCACCACCCGGACATCCTCGGGATGTCGGCGCTCCTGACGACGACGATGCCGTACATGAAGGTCGTCATCCAGACCCTCAAGGACCGCGGGATCCGCGACGACTACATCGTGCTCGTCGGCGGCGCGCCGCTCAACGAGGAGTTCGGGATGGCCGTGGGCGCGGACGCCTACTGTCGCGATGCGGGCGTGGCCGCGGAAACGGCCCGTCGACTCATCGACGAGCGACGTGCCCGCGTCGCCTGAGGCCCGACCCGACCGGACCGACGCTCCGCGCGTCCTGATCGTCGGCTGCGGCGCGCTCGCGACCGAGCTGGTAGCCCTGACCCGCGGCCTGCCCAACGTCGACATCACCTGCCTGCCGGCGACGCTGCACAACCGCCCCGGCGGGATCCCCGCCGCGGTCCGCGAGCGGATCCGGCGCCGCCGCGCCGGCTACGACCGCGTCTTCGTCGCCTACGCGGACTGCGGCACCGGCGGCCTCCTGGACCGGGCGCTCGCGGACGAGCCGGGCATCGAGCGCCTGCCTGGTGCGCACTGCTACGAGTTCTACGCCGGCCGGGAGGCCTTCGCCAGGCTCGCCGATGACGACCCCGCGACCTTCTATCTGACCGATTTCCTGGCCCGCAACTTCGATCGCCTCGTCATCCGGGGCCTGGGCCTGGACCGGCACCCCGAGCTGCTGTCGGCGTACTTCGGCAACTACCACCGCCTCGTGTACCTCGCGCAGGCCGACGACCCGGCGCTGGTGACCGCCGCCCGCCGGGCGGCTCGGCGGCTCGGCCTCCGGTTCGAGCACCGACTCACGGGCTACGGCGAGCTCGGCTCGACCCTGGCCCTCGTGACCGACCTGGACGCGGTCGTCCCCACAGCACCGGGAGTGATCTGAACGATGGGTGTGATGACGGTCATCTGGTGGCGGGACATCCCCGCACAGGTCCTCGCCCGCGAAGGCCGCCGGCAGAGCAAGCAGGTCCTCCACCCGCGGTTCCAGGTCGCGATCGACAAGGCCGCCGCCCGCGCCGGCAAGAGCGCCTACAACGACTACATCGAGGAGTGGCGCCGCGTGCAGACCCGCTGCGGCGACGAGATCGAGGTCGAAGTGGCCGCAGCGGCGGAGAAGATCGAGACCGAATACGACAAGCACCGCCTCGCCACCCTCATCCAGTCCGGCGGCGTCGAAGGCGGTCCCGTCCTCGCCCCGGCGCACGAGACCCCCATCCCGCGCAAGGGAGACATGGCCCAGTGACCGAGACCGTCCTCAGCTCCGCGACACGCGAGGTCGTGCTCGGCTTCGACCGGCCGTTCGTGATCATCGGGGAGCGGATCAATCCGACCGGCCGCAAGGCCCTGGCGGAGGAGATGAAGGCCGGAGACTTCAGCCGCGTCGAGCGCGACGTCCTCGCCCAGGTCACGGCCGGCGCCCACATGCTCGACGTGAATGCCGGGATCCCGCTGGCCGACGAGCCGGCGATCCTGGCGCACACGATCCGGCTGGTGCAGTCGCTGACGGACCTGCCCCTGTCCATCGATTCGTCGATCGTCGAGGCGCTCGAGGCAGGGTTGGCGGCCTACGTCGGGAAGCCGCTGGTGAATTCGGTGACCGGCGAGGAGGAGCGCCTCGAACGCGTCCTGCCGCTCATCAAGAAGTACGGCGCGGCGGTCGTGGCGATCAGCAACGACGACACGGGGATCAGCGAGGACCCCGACGTGCGGTACGCGGTCGCGAAGCGCATCGTGGAACGGGCGGCCGACCACGGGATCCCATCGTCGGACATCGTCGTGGACCCGCTCGTCATGCCGATCGGGGCGATGTCGACCGCCGGTCGCCAGGTCTTCGCGCTCGTCAACCGGCTGCGGACGGAGCTCAAGGTCAACACCACCTGCGGCGCGTCCAACGTCAGTTTCGGCCTGCCGAATCGCGAAGGCATCAACGCCGCGTTCCTGCCGATGGCCATCGCCGCCGGGATGACGTCCGCGATCACGAACCCGATGCAGCCCGACCTCAAGCGCGCGGTGATGGCGGCCGATGTCCTGATGGGCAACGACCCGGACTGCGGTCGCTGGATCCTCGCCAACCGCGAACCGCTCGCCGAGGGCGAGGTCAGCCGACGACGGGTCAACCGCCGCCAGACGACACCGGCCGGCTGAGGGTCGCGACGGTCGTGGCGGAGGACCCGCTCGTCATCTTCACGCCGTCCGGGCGGCGCGGTCGATTCCCCGAGGGGACGACCGTGCTCGACGCCGGGCGGTCGCTCGGCGTCGACATCGATTCGGTCTGCGGCGGGCGGGGCATCTGCGGGCGCTGCCAGGTGACCCAGGGCATCGGCACGTTCCCGAAGCACGGCATCACCTCGGAGGCCGACCACCTGTCCGGCTTCTCCGAGCTCGAGGCCACCTACCGATCCGAGAAGGGGCTCCGCGCCGACCGCCGGCTCTCGTGCACCGCGACGGTCTGCGGCGACCTCCTCATCGACGTCCCGCCGGAGAGCCAGGTCCACCGGCAGGTGGTCCGCAAGGACCTCACGGTCCGCGAGTTCACGGTCGACCCGGTCGTCCGCCTCCACTACGTCGAGGTCGAGCGGCCCGAGCTCGCCTCCCCGTCCGGCGACCTCGCGCGGCTGTTCGAGGCCCTCGAGCGGGAATGGGCCCTGACCGGGCTGGATGCGGACCTGGCGGTCATCCGGGCCCTCCAGCCGGCCCTCGAGACCGGCAAGTACTCGGTCACGGTCGCTGTCCACGACGGCCGGCAGGTGATCGCCGTCTGGCCCGGGTTCCACGACACCGCGTTCGGCGTCGCCATCGACATCGGCTCGACGACGATCGCGGGTCATCTCGTGAACCTCGCCGACGGCGCCGTCCTCGCGAGTGGCGGTGTGATGAACCCGCAGATCCGGTTCGGCGAGGACCTGATGAGCCGGGTCTCGTACGCGATGATGCATCCCGAAGGTGCCGGCGAGATGACCGTCGCCGTGCGCAAGGCCCTCGACGGCCTGATCGCGACGCTCGCGATGCGTGGCGGGATCAAGCGTGTCGAGATCCTCGAGCTCGCCCTTGTCGGCAACCCGATCATGCATCACCTCCTCCTGGGCATCGACCCGACCCCGCTCGGCGGCGCACCCTTCGCCTTGGCCACGGACCGCGCGGTCCGCACGACCGCCGCGGAGCTCGGCCTGCGCGCCCACCCGGGGGCCCGTGTGTACGTCCTTCCGTGCATCGCCGGGCACGTCGGCGCCGACACCGCGGGCGTGATCCTGGCCGAGGAGCCGCACCTGGCGGAGCGGATGACGCTCGTCGTCGACGTCGGCACGAACGCGGAGATCGTCCTCGGCGACCGCCGCCGGCTGCTCGCGGCGTCCAGCCCGACCGGGCCGGCGTTCGAGGGCGCCCAGATCAGCGGCGGCCAGCGGGCGGCGCCCGGCGCGATCGAACGCGTGCGCGTCGACCGCGACACGCTCGAACCGCGGTTCCGGGTGATCGGCGTCGACGGCTGGTCGGACGAGCCCGACTTCGCCGGGAAGGCCGGCGAGACCGGCGTCACGGGCATCTGCGGCTCGGGGATCATCGAGGTCGTCGCGGAGATGTTCCTGGCGGGGATCATCACCGCCGACGGCGTCGTGGACGGGTCGCTCGCGGCCAGGTCGTCGCGGATCGTCGCCGATGGCCGGACCTTCAGCTACGTCCTGTTCGAGCCCGCCGACGGGCCGCGCATCGTCATCACGCAGAACGACGTCCGGGCGATCCAGCTCGCGAAGGCCGCGCTGTACGCCGGCATCCGCCTGTTGATGGACCACCTCGCGATCGACACCGTCGACGAGATCCGGCTCGCCGGGGCGTTCGGGAGCCAGATCGACACGACCCACGCGATGATCCTCGGGCTGATCCCCGACTGCGACCTCGCGCATGTCGCGCCGGCCGGCAACGCCGCGGGCACCGGGGCGCTCATCGCGCTGCTCTCGCGCGCGGCCCGGACCGAGATCGAGGACGTCGTCCGGAAGGTCGAGAAGATCGAGACCGCGGTCGAGCCGCGGTTCCAGGAGCACTTCGTCGAGGCGATGGCCTTTCCGCATCGGACGGCGTCGTTCCCGCACCTGGCCGCCGTCGTGGACCTCCCGGTCCGCCCGGCGACCGGCGACGGCGCGTCCGCGTCCCGCGGCGATCGACGGCGCCGCCGAGTCCTCGCGGTCGGTGGAACGGAGGAGACATGACGGACGACAGCACCCGGCGCCGAAGTGGGGGACGCGCCGCGAGACAGGCGGCCCGGCTCGCGTCGCACGCCGAGCATGTCCCGTTCCTGACCCGGAAGCTCGCCCCGTTCGAGGTCCTCGGCGAGGAAGGGCTCGCGCTCATCGAGTACAACGCCGACACGATCCTCGCAGGAGGTCGGCCTCGAGTTCCGCGGCGATCCCGACGCACTCCGCCTCTTCCGCGAGGCCGGCGCCGACGTCCGGGGCGAGCGCGTCCGCTTCCCGCGCGGCATGTGCCGCTCGATCGTCCAGGCGAGCGCGCCCCGCCAGTTCACGCAGTACGCGCGCAACCCGGAGCGCAACGTCGAGATCGGCGGGCCCCACACGGTGTTCGCCCCCAACTACGGGTCGCCCTTCGTGCGCGACCTCGACCGCGGCCGCCGCTACGGCACGATCGAGGACTTCCGCAACCTCGTGAAGCTGACCTACGCCTCGCCGAACCTCCATCACTCCGGCGGCACGGTCTGCGAGCCGGTCGACGTGCCGGTGAACAAGCGGCACCTCGACATGGTCTACGCGCACATGCGCTACAGCGACAAGCCGTTCATGGGGTCCGTGACGGCGCCCGAGCGGGCGCAGGACACGGTCGAGATGGCCCGCATCCTCTTCGGGGCCGACTACCTCGAGGACCACACGGTCATCCTCTCGCTGATCAACGCCAACTCCCCGCTCGTCTGGGACGCGACGATGCTCGGCGCGGCGCGGGCCTACGCCGAGGCGAACCAGGCGACGCTGCTGACCCCGTTCATCCTCGCGGGCGCGATGTCCCCGGTGACCGTCGCCGGCACCGCGACGCAGACCCTCGCCGAGGCGCTCGGCGGGATGACGTTCGTGCAGCTGATCCGTCCCGGGGCCCCGGTCGTCCTCGGGAGCTTCGCCAGCTCGATGTCCATGCAGTCCGGTGCCCCGACGTTCGGGACGCCGGAGCCGGCGCTGGTCCTGTACGTCATGGCGTCGCTCGCGCGGCGGCTGGGCGTGCCGTTCCGCTCCGGCGGGAACCTGTGCGCCTCCAAGATCGCCGACGCGCAGGCGGCCTACGAGTCGGCGGCGACGTTCGGCCCGACGGTCCTCGCGGGCGTCAACTTCGTCCTGCACGCGGCCGGCTGGCTGGAGGGCGGACTCGCGGTCGGCTACGAGAAGTTCATCCTCGATGCCGACCAGTGCGGCATGGCCGCGGTCTTCGTCAACGGCGTGGACCTGTCGGAGAACGGCCAGGCGGTCGACGCCATCATCAACAACGAGCCGGGCCAGCACTACCTCGGCACGGCCCACACCCTCGCCAACTTCGAGACGGCGTTCTATCGCTCGGACGTCGCCGACAACAACAGCTACGAGCAGTGGCTCGAGGACGGCGGGCTCGATGCCGCCCAGCGCGCGAACGCCATCTGGAAGCGGATGCTCGCGGAGTACGAGGCCCCGCCCATCGACGACGGGATCGACGAGGCACTCCTCGAGTTCATGGTCAAGCGCAAGGCGTCCATGCCGGACTCGGAGGTCTGAGCCGTTGCTGTTCCGTCGAAACCGGCGGCTCTCGTCGCCCGAACGCGTCGCGATCGCCCGGATCCTGACCGCCCCGACCTTCGAGCTCGTGCCCGTTGAAGAACGCCCTCGACCAGGCGGACTTCCTCCCGGCCGGTGCCACCGTCTCGGTGACCGCCTCGCCGGCCAAGGGACTCGAGGCGACGGTCGCCCTCTCCGAGGCGCTCCAGGCCCGCGGCTTCCGGGCCGTGCCCCACCTCTCCGCCCGGATGGTCCGAGATCGCGCGCATCTCGCCGACTTGATCGCCTGGTTGGAAGGGGCCGGCGTGGACCGGGCCTTCATCGTCGGCGGCGACGCCAAGGAGCCGGGCGACTTCCCGGACGGTCTCTCGCTGCTCCGGGCCATGGCCGAGATCGGGCACCCGCTCGCGGAGGTCGGGATCCCGTGTTATCCGCAGGGACACGCCTTCATCGCCGATGCCCCGCTGGCGGCCGCCCTGCGGGAGAAGGCGGGATACGCGAGCTACATGACGACGCAGCTGTGCTTCGACCCGGTGGCGATCGGGACCTGGCTGGCGGCCCGTCGCGCCGAAGGACTCCACCTGCCGGTCCACATCGGGCTGCCCGGGGTCGCGGAGCCGCACAAGTTGCTCGCGATCTCGGCACGGATCGGCGTGGCGGACACCCACCGATTCCTGACCAAGAACCTGCGGTTCGTCGCCCGGCTCGTTCGCTCGGGCGGGTTCTACCGGCCCGACGGGCTCCTCGACGGCCTCGCGCCGATCGCCGCCGATCCCGCGATGGGCGTCGCCGACATCCACCTCTACACGTTCAACAACATCGAGGCCACCGAGGCGTGGCGGCTTCGGTTCGTCGACTCCCTGGCGGCCACGATCCCGGCCTGAGGCCCGCGATACGGTGGCGGCCCACGAGCCTCGCGCCTTGCTGACCACCGTGTGACCGCCCGCGGACCGGCCGGCAACCCGAAGGTCCTGGTACCTCGGTGACGGGCCGCACCGGAACCGTGGAAATCGTGGGTGTGGACCGTTGGGACCCGGTCGATTCGGGTGCGGTCCGGCGCAGTCCGAAGGTACTAGACCCCCGACGCGACCCTCCCCATGCTGGCGTGGCGGCCAGGGTCGACGTGACCCCGGTGACCGTCATCACCGCCACTCGGGGAGTACGCAGATGCAACGGGGAACTCGGGGGACACGATCCCTCGGTCGACTGGGGGCCTTGTCGGGCACCCTCTTCATCCTCTCAGGCCTGACGGCTGGTGTCGGGGCCAGCACCGTCGCGGCCGCCAGCGAGTGCGGCAACGTCCCGCTCGACGTCGTCATCACGTTCGACAACTCCACCAGCATGGGCACGGCCTCGCCGAAGACCGGCTCGCCGGCGCAGACGCGGATCGCGTGGGCCAAGCAGTCGGCCGACCAGCTCATCGACGCGCTCGATGCCAACGGTGGCGTCGGCGCCGACCACCACGTCGGGATCGTCCAGTACTCCGGCACCACGGCGACCACGCTCAAGGCGCTCGGCACGTCGGACAGATCGTCGGTCGAGGGCTCGTACAGCGGCCTCGCTGGCAATGGCGGCAACACGCCGCTGGCCAAGGGTCTCGCCAAGGCGGGTGACGTCATGACCGCCGGCGATCGCGGCGGCGCCAAGCAGGTCCAGGTGTTCATCTCGGACGGCCGTCCGAACCCGGACAACAGCACGAACCGCCCCAGCGCGGGTGACATCAGCGCCTTCCAGGGGACCGCGAACGAGGTCTTCTCGATCGCCATCGGTGCTGGCGGGACCGGCGCGAGCAACCCCGACCTGCCCCTGATGCAGTCCCTGGCCAAGGGCTCGGGCGCCCACTACTTCCACGTCACCAGCGCCTCCGATCTGCCGGACGTCTTCGACACGATCTACGAGTCGATCGCCTGCCGGCCTGGCATCCACGTCGAGAAGACCGCCGACCCCACATCGCTGCCGGCGGGTGGTGGCGACGTCACGTACACGTACAAGGTCTCGAACACGGGCGACGTCGCCCTCAGCTCGATCAAGGTCAGCGATGACAAGTGCTCGCCGGCCGAGTACGTCTCGGGCGACACCGACAGCGACGACAAGCTCGACGTCAAGGAGACCTGGACGTTCGAATGCAAGCAGAACATCACCAAGGACACCGTGAACACCGTCGTGGCCACCGGCTACTACGGCGACACGAAGGTCGGTGATGAGGACTCGGCCAAGGTCGCGGTCGCCGAGGCCCCGCCGTCCGAGGAGCCGTCTACCGAGCCGCAGCACCGAGCCGAGCACGGAGCCGTCTACCGAGCCCAGCACCGAGCCGAGCACGGAGCCGTCTACCGAGCCCAGCACCGAGCCCAGCACGGAGCCGTCACCGAGCCCAGCACGGAGCCGTCTACCGAGCCCAGCACCGAGCCGTCCAGGACGCCCGATGGATCGGTCGAAGCCGAGACCGGCAAGCCCACCCTGCCTCCGACCGACACGATCGGTGGCCCGAGCAACGGCGGCCCCGGCATGGGCCTGCCGATCGCGCTCTTCGTCCTTGGATCCATCGCCCTCGCGGTCACCCTGGTCACGCCGAGCCGGACCACGGTCCGCGCCAGGTCCGACAAGCGCCGCCGAGCGCTAGGTCCTTCCTCTCGGCCGATCGGGCCGACCGCGGCGATCTCCCCGCCGCGGTCGGCTTGGATCGACCTTCCTCCGCCTTTCCCATACCGGCGCCGTTTCCCCGAGCGGCGTCGTCTGGACCGGGGCGCTCACCGGAGACGGTGAACGCCCCGGTCCGCTTTTCGTGTCAGTCGTAGCCGGGGCGGGGGACCGTGCTCATGAGCGTCCGGCTGAACCCGCCGTCGACCACGAGGTCGGCGCCGGTGACGTAGCGGGCGCGGTCGCTCGCCAGGAACGTCACGACGTCGGCGACGTCCTCCGGGGTCGCGACGCGGCGGATCGGAACGGCCGCGTTCCGTCGCTCGAGGACGCCCTCCACCTGGTAGTAGGCCTCGGACATCGGCGTGCGCACGAGACCGGGGCTGACCGTGTTGCTCCGCACGCCGCTCGGCCCGAGCTCGAGGGCGAGCTGCTGGGAGAGCATGTGGACGCCGGCCTTGCCGACGCTGTAGGCGCCGCTGGAACCCTGGGGGTGGGTGGCCGCGATCGACGCGACGTGGACGAGGGCGCCGTCGCGGCGCTCGACCATGCCCGGGGCGAACGCCCGGACCGTGTTGAGGTAGCCGATCAGGTTGACCTCGAGGACGCGGTCCCAGTCGCGTCGGTCCATCTCGAGGATCGAGCCGGGCTTCGTGATCCCGGCGGCGTTGACCAGGATGTCGACCGGGCCGATCGTCCGCGCGAGCTCGACGAGCGCGGCGGCGTCGGTGACGTCGGCGATGTGGGACGCCAGACCGTCGACCGACACCCGGTCCAGGGCGACCACCTCGGCGCCGGCCTCGCCCAGCGCGACGGCACAGGCGCGGCCGATGCCGCTCGCCGCCCCGGTGACCACGGCCCGCCGACCGGTGAGCCCGAGCCAGTCGTTAGGCATCGAGGTACCCCAGGGCCTGCTTCGTCGCCTCGACCTGGTCCAGCCAGAGGTGGCGCAGGATGTCGATCCGCCACTCGTGCTCCTGGCGCTGGGTCAGGGGACCGGCGATCGGCCGGAAGCCATCGGGCGCGGCCTCATGGAGGGCGATCATCCGGACCGCGAGGTCGGCCTGGATCGGGTAGATCGGCGGTTGCGCCCCGCGTGCCCCGATCATGCCGATGAGATACAGCTTCTCGAGGTCGAGCGGGACCACGGCACCGCCGACCCGGAGCGGGATCCCGTCCCGCCGCCGCAGGAGCGCTTCGTCGAGGAACGGGACCGAGGCATGGAAGCCGGTCGCCCAGAGGACCGTGTCGTAGTCGGCATGGGTCCCATCGCTGAACGACACGGTGTGGCCATCGAACCGCTCGATGCCCGGCCGGATCCCGATCCGGCCGTGCTTGAGCCAGTACAGCAGCAGGTCGTTGACGACCGGCGGGCCCTCGGCGAGCGTGCGGTGGTCAGGAGCCGGCATGCCCGGGTAGTCCTCGAACGTCCCGACCGAGAGCCGCATCATCAGCCGCGTCAGCAGGTCCTGCTCCTCGAACGTGAACTCGCGCAGGAACGCGAGCTCGGCGCGCGGTCGACCGAAGAACGTCTTGGGCTGGAAGAAGTGCCCGCGCCGGATGACGATGTCGGTCTGGAGGAAGGCCTGGGCGCAGTCCACCGCCAGGTCGCAGCCGGAGTTCCCGGAGCCGACCACGAGGACGCGGCGGCCCTCGATGTCGCCGGTGTTGCGGTAGCGGCCGGAGTGGATCTGCTTGCCGGCGAAGTCGCCCGGCACGTCCGGGATCTTCGGCTCGCGCAGGTGCCCGTTCGCGACGAGCACGCCGTCGTACTCGTGCCGGACGCCGTCGTTCGTGGTGAGCGCCCAGCCGCGCGAGCCCGTCGGCCCGTCCGTCGGGAGAGGCTCGAGCGCGTCGACCGCGGTGTGGAAGGTCACGCGCTCGCGGAGGCCGAAGGCGTCGGCGAAGAGATGGAAGTAGCGGAGCATCAGGTCCCGATGCGGGAAGAGGGGCCAGTCGTCGGGCATCGGAAAGCCCTCGTAGCCTGTCACCCGGCTCGAGGTGATCAGGTGGAGCGCGTCGTAGTCGTGGTTCCAGTGGCCGCCGATCTCCCCGGACGCCTCGAAGCAGTCGACGTCGTGGCCGGCGTCGAGCATGGCCTTCAGGGCGGCCAGCCCCGCCGGGCCGGCCCCGACGATGGCATACCTCGTCATCGTGTCTCCTCGTCGCCGCGACTCGCGGCGAATTCCGCCACGGTCGCCCGGATGTGCCCTCGCCAGGCGCGCTTGGCGCCTTCGATGTCGCCGCCTTCCACGGCTGCCAGCAGACCCTCGTGGCGCGCGATGAGCTGTTGGTGGGCCGCCACCTCGTAGTGGATCCCGAGGGCCGAGATGAACATGCGGACCTCCTGGTGGGTCTGCTCGAGGATCGCGCTGATCCTGGGCAGCCGGCCGAGGCGCAGCAGGGCGGCCTGGAACGCGAGATCCGCCTCGACCATCGCCGCCGGCCGAGCCTGGACCCGGGGATCGCGGAGTCGGACAAGGCGGCGCCGCACGACATCGAGCTGCGGATGCGAGGGCCCGCCGTCGGCGAGCGCATGCTCGATCGCCAGCGAGCCCAGGGTCTCGCGGATCGCGTAGACCTCCTCGACATCGTCGAGCGTGGGCATGGCGACGACCGCGCCCCGGTTCTTGCGAAGGACCACGAACCGCTCGGTGCCGAGCACGCGGATGGCCTCCCGGACCGGGCCGCGCGACGTCTGGAACCGGGCCGCCAGGTCGGCCTCGACGAGATGGTCCCCCGGCGCGAAGTGGCCGTCGATGATGGCCTCGCGGATGCGGCCGGCGACGAGGTCCGTCGTCGACGCCGCAGGCAGGGCGGCGAGCGAGGCGCTGCCCGTCATCGGAGCACGTCCGCGCCGGAGATCACGACCGTCTCGCCGGACACGAACCCCGCGGCGCCGGATCCGGTCAGGAGCCACACCCACTCGGCGATCTCCTCGGGCTCGGCGACGCGGCCGAGCGGGATCGAGGCGGCGGCCGCGGCCATGCGGCCGGTCGCGGCATTGCCCGGCGTGTTGACCCAGCCGGGGGCGATCCCGTTGACGCGGATCCCGCGCGGGGCGAGTTCGAGCGCGAGCGACTTGGTGAGCATCACGACGGCAGCCTTCGAGGCGCCGTACAGCAGCTGGCCGGGCGAGACCGTGAAGGCGTCCACGGACGCGAAGTTGACGATCGAGCTGCCCGGGACCATGTGGGGGACGCAGGCGGCCGTCACGTTGACGACGCCGAGGACGTTGATGTCGAAGATCGTCCGATAGAGGTCCTCGGTGTACGTCTCGAGGGTGGTCGGCGGATAGACGCCGGCCACATTCGCGACGGCGTCGATCGGCCCGGCCTCGGCGACGGCCCGCTCGACGGCGGCGCGGTCGCGCACGTCCGCCGTGTGCCAGCTCAGGCCGGCGGGAGGTCGGCCGGTGCCGCCGCCACGTCGAGGCCGACGACGGACCAGCCGGCCTCGAGGAACCGCGCCGCTGTGGCACGACCCATCCCGCTGCCTGCCCCGGTCACGACCGCCGTCGCCATCCGAGCCTCCTTGGATAGTAGATTGTTGACAATCTGTGGCGGGATGGTAGGACGGCCGACCCAGTGCGTCAACCCCAGCGGCACTCAGCCGAGGTGGCCCTCGTTGACGGTCGGGCGGGCGTCGCCGTAGACTAATCCCGACGAAATCACTCGGATATCGGGCTTGCCCGTGCCGACCCTCGAGGCCCGTCCGCTGACCATCCCGCTCGCGACCCGCCCCACGTACCACGGTTCCGGCGCCGTCGCCTTCTCGACGAAGGGCGAATACGGCGTCCGCCTGATGGTCCAGCTCGCCCGCCACCACGGCGCCGGGCCGGTCTCACTCGCCGGGGTCGCCGCCGAGGAGGACCTCCCGCGCGCGTATCTCGAGCAGCTCGTGGTCAGCCTCCGCGAGGCCAACCTCGTCGTGTCGACCCGCGGGGCCCACGGCGGCTATGAGCTCGCTCGACCGCCGGCCGAGATCACGATGGGCGAGGTGCTCCGCGCGCTCGAAGGCCCGATCGCCCCGATGATCTGTGCCAGCGACGATCCCGAGCACGCCACGGCCTGCGACCGCAGCTCGCACTGCACGGTCAACCTGCTGTGGGTCCGCGTCCGCGACGCGATCGCCGGCGCGCTCGACTCCATGACCCTCGCCGATCTCGTCCCGGCCCGGCCGGTGTCCACCGCATCCGAACCCATCCTGCAGGGGGCCTAGTCCGACCCGTGACCGAACCCACCACCGATCAGCACCTCGTCATCCGCGGCCTCCGCGTCGCGCCCGTCGCCGATCCCGAGCGGGAGATCCTCCAGGGGATCGACCTCACCGTCGGCAAGGGCGAGGTCCACGCGATCATGGGCCCGAACGGCTCCGGCAAGACCACGCTGGCGTACGCGCTGGCCGGCCATCCGGGCTACATCGTCAAGGGCGGCCAGGTGACCTGGAAGGGCCGTGACGTGCTGGCGCTGTCGGCGGACAAGCGCGCGCGACTCGGGCTGTTCCTCGCCTTCCAGTACCCCACCGCGATCCCCGGCCTCAGCGTCGCGAGCTTCGTCCGCTCGGCCCTCAACGCCCGGCTCCAGGGCGTGGACAAGGACCCGGACGTCGACCCGACGGACCCGATGCGCGGCGGCATCTCGATGCGGGACTTCCGGACGAAGATGCGCGAGAAGATGGCGCTCCTGCGGATGGACGACGGGTTCGCGGCCCGCTACGTCAACGACGGGTTCTCCGGCGGCGAGAAGAAGCGCCTCGAGATGCTCCAGATGGCGGTCCTCGAGCCGGAGATGGCGATCCTGGACGAGACCGACTCCGGGCTCGACATCGACGCCCTCCGGATCGTCGCCGAAGGCGTCAACGCGATGCTCAGCCCCGACCTCGGCGTCCTGCTGATCACGCACTACCAGCGACTGCTCAACTACATCAAGCCCGACGTGGTCCACGTCCTCGCCCAGGGCCGGATCGTCACGTCCGGCGGCAAGGACCTGGCGCTGCGCCTCGAGGACGAGGGCTACGGCCCGATCCTGCGCGAGGCCGGCCTGGCCCCGGACCTGCCCGACGAGGCGCTGCTCGTCCCGAAGGGCCCGGACCTCGACCTCGAGCCCGTGGAGGCCGCCCGCTAGCCGGGCGCCCACGATGACGCTCACCTCGGCGCCGGACGTCACCGGCGGCCCGCGCCGCAAGCTCGATCCCGTCGCGCTCCGCGCGGACTTCCCGATCCTCGAGCAGGTGATCCACGGTCACCCGCTGGTCTACCTCGACTCGGCGTCGTCGAGCCAGAAGCCCGCCGTCGTGATCGACGCCGTGTCCGAGTACTACCGCGAGTACAACGCCAACGTCCACCGCGGGATCTACACGATCGGCGAGAAGGCCACGGCGGCCTACGAGGCGGCTCGGGCGAGCGTCGCGCGGTTCATCAACGCGCCGGACCACCGCGAGATCGTGTTCACACGGAACGCGACCGAGGCCATCAATCTCGTGGCGTACTCATGGGGCCGCAAGAACATCGGGCGCGGCGACCAGATCGTCCTGACCGAGATGGAACACCACGCCAACCTCGTGCCGTGGCAGCTCCTCGTGCAGGAGGTCGACGGCGACCTCGAGTTCATCCCGATCACGGACGACGGGATCCTCCGCCTCGATGTCTTCGAGGTGCTCCTGCGACTCAAGCCCAAGCTCGTCGCCTTCACCCACGTCAGCAATACGCTCGGGACCATCAACCCGGTCCGCGAGATGGTCGAGATGGCGCACGCGGCCGGCGCGCTGGTCCTCGTGGACGGCGCCCAGGCCGTGCCGCACGTGCCCGTCGACGTCCAGGCGCTCGGAGCCGACTTCTACGCCTTCAGCGGCCACAAGATGCTCGCGCCGATGGGCTCCGGCGCGCTGTGGGCGCGGCGTGAGCTGCTCGAGGCCATGCCCCCGTTCCTCGCCGGTGGCGAGATGATCCGAGAGGTCCACCTCCGGCGCTCGGAATTCAACGACATCCCGTGGAAGTTCGAGGCCGGCACGCCGGCCGTGGCCGACGCGATCGGGCTCGGCGTGGCCGCCGAGTACCTCATGGACCTGGGCATGGACGCCGTGCGCGCCCACGAGCGCGAGCTCGTCGAGTACGCCCTCGAGGTCCTGCCGCGCGAGGTCCCGGACATCGCGCTGTACGGCCCGATGGACCCGGACGTGCGCGGCGGCGTGATCCCGTTCAACCTCCCGGGCATCCACCCGCACGACGTCGCCCAGGTCCTCGACCGGTTCGGCGTCGCGGTCCGCGCGGGCCACCACTGCACGATGCCGCTCCACGAGCGCCTCGACCTTGCGGCCACGGCGCGCGCGAGCTTCAGCGTCTACTCGACCCACGAGGACGTCGATGCCCTCGCCGCCGGCTTGAAGGAAGTCGAGGCCGTCTTCAACCGCTGATCTCGACGCGCTGGCCGCGAAGAGTGAACCTGCGACGGTCGCATCGCATCCTTGGGGCATGGACCTCGGAAGGCACCCGTCATGGGATCGGTGAGCATGGCCGAAGGCGTCGACCGGCGCGACGGTCGAGCGCAGACCTCGTCGAGCGCGCCCGCGCCGGTGACGTCGAGGCCTTCGACGCTCCTGATCCGCGGACCGGGTGGACGGCTTGGTCCGGACCGCCTGGGCGATCCTGGCCAACGAGGCCGACGCGCGCGACGCCACGCAGGACGCCTGTCTGTCCGCGTGGCGGCAACTGCCGCGACTCCGCGACACCCAGGCCTTCGATGCGTGGCTCTATCGCGTGCTCGTCAACGACCTGCCGGATGACGCTGCGACGCCGCGGCCGTGTCCGCGAGGTCGCGATCGCGCCGATCCACGACCGGCCAGGGCCTGACCGCCGACGACCCGAGCTGTCGAGGAGACCGACGCGATCCTGCGCGCCTTCGACCGGCTGACCCTCGACCACCGCACGATCCTCGTCCTCCACCACCTCCGACATGAGTCGGTCGCGACGATCTCGGCCGTTCGCTGTCCATCCCGCCAGGCACCGTGAAGTCGCGCCTGCACGCCGCTCGCCTCGCGCTCGAGAGCGCCCTTGCGGGAGAACGACGATGACCGACCCGACGCCGCGCCTCACGGACCAGGGCATCGAGCGTGCGTTGGCACGTCGAGCGCCGCACGGCGGCGACCCGATGCTCGTGGCCGCGATCGTCGACGCCGCCGTGGCGACACCGCAGCGCCGGCCGACCTGGTGGTCGTTCGGGCCAGCGCACGGCCGGCGCACGGCGCTCGTCTGGATCGGCGTCGCCGTGGCCCTCGCCATCGCGGTCGGCGCGTTCCTGGTCGCCGGCGGCCAGCGCCACGACCGCCCGAACCTTGCCATCGTCGTGGCGCCCAGCCCGACCGCGGCACCGACCGCGGCACCGGCGCCGGCCTCCCCCAGCGCTGTGCCGTCGACGGCGCCCGAGTCGCCGAGCCCGACGTCGGCGGACGCCTGCGCCACCGACGACATGACGATCCTGACCGGCGCGGCGATGCCCGCGGACGATCGAGATCCGGTCCTGCCCGGAGTCGCGAATGTGACCGGTATGTTCGAGACGCAGCCCTCGGATGGGACCACTTGGACGGGGCCGGCGAGCATCTGGTCGATTCGCACTGGCGATGCTGCAGCCGTCCGGGTGGCTTCCATCTCGGGTTCCAGGATCGACCACGTCAGTGTCGCGGGCCTGACCGCCGACGGCAGAACGGCGCTCCTGGTCGTCGCCTCGGTCGATTCGAGCGGGATCACCTGCGCCGACGTCGCTCTCGTCGACACCGCGGGAGCGGGCGCGACCGTGCTTTCCCGCTTCGAGTCGGTCGATGCGTTCCCGACAGCGGCGATATCCCCGGACGGTCGTCGTGTGGCCTACGTCGGCGTCGCGCGAGAGGCGCATCAAGGCCACCAAGTCATCACGATCGGCGTGGTCGGCCTCGCTGCAGCCACAAGATCACCTGTGGACCAGAAGGTCGACTGCGGCTCGGAAGACACGAGCCCAACCTCAGTCATGTGGTCACCTGACGGAGGCCATCTGGCGATCCTCTGTCACGACCAAGTCGACGTCCTCGACGCCTCGAAAGCGAAGCTCATCCAGTCGTACCACGCGTCCCCGGACCAGACATTCGGGGCCCTCGGCTGGAAGGATCCGAGCCACGTCCTTCTCACGTCCGAGTCCGGAAGCGTATGGCCCGTCCGACTGTTGGAGGGCACGGTCGGTAGAGCCGCTACGACGGTCGTTGACTCGTGGTCGATGCCCGAGCGACTCCGGTCGGGCTACGGGATCGACTCGACCTCGCCGGACCTTCGCGAACAGATCGTGCGACGACGTTTTCGCCCGGTCGCACCTGGACAGACCGATCCAGCGGACGCCTACTTGATCGACTCGAAGGGGCGCGCGACGCAACTGCCGTCGGGCCGACATCATCGCGACACCGGGTGGTCGGCCGACCAGCACTCGATCGTCTACGTCGACGACGTCGCCGGCGCGGCTTCGCTGGAGCGTCTCGACCTGGCCTCGCTCGGGACCACCGCGCTCGGGAATCTCCCGACCGACTATCAGGGCGGCATCTGGCTGATCCCGTAGGTGGGTCTCGTGACGCTCTAGCCCGGCTCGTCCCGCCCGAGCGCCCGCATCGCGGCGGCGACGTCGGTCTCACCGGTCGCCTCGAGGCCCTCGATCGTGCCCGCGATGTCCGCGTCCGAGCGGTTCTGGCTGAGCTTCCACTTGCCTTCGACACGGTCGATGACGAGCTCGACGCCGACGATCGCCTTCAACTGGCCCTCGATGTAGGGCTCGGGGGCGTCGTCGACCGACCACGGCCGTTCGCGCGCCGCCTCGTGCCGGTCGCTCAGGGCCCGCACGTTGACCTCGACCCAGGCCGGATCGTCGTGGATCACGAGCCGTCCGTGCACGTGGGCGGTGACGTAGTTCCAGGTCGGGACGACGCGCCCGTGCTCGCGCTTCGTCGCGTACCAGCCCGGCGAGATGTAGGCGTCCGGCCCGCGGACGATCGCCATGGCCTCGCCGACCGCGGGCACCTTCCACTGCCGGTTGTTGCGGGCGACGTGGCCGTGCAGCACGCCCCATCCGCCCGAGTCCCGCCTCGGGCTCCCTCCAGATGAGCGGCAGCATCGTCGCGAGCAGCCCGTCGGCGGTCGACGTGACCAGGTCGGCCGCGCGGAGGTTCCGCAAGCAGCTCACGGACGTCGTCGTCATCGGGCTTGAAGTGCGCGGGCACGTACATGTGGCGGATTATCCACGCCGGAACGCCCATCAGCCTAATCCCGACCCCGCTGGTCGGGATTAGACATTCGCGCTAGACTTCGAAGTCGATATGGACGACCTCTACCGCGACTACATCCTCGAGCACTACCGGCGGCCCCACAACTTCGGGGTCATCGAAGACGCCGATGCGTCGTACGAAGGGGCGAACCCCCTGTGCGGCGACCGCATCACGCTGATGCTCGGTGTCAAGGACGGGGTCGTGGACCGCGTCGGGTTCACCGGTCGCGGCTGCGCCATCAGCCAGGCGAGCGCGAGCCTCCTCACGGACGAGATCAAGGGCAAGCCCCTGTCCGAGGTGGTCGACTTCGGGGCGGACGACCTGCTCGACCTGCTCGGCATCGAGATCAGCCCCGCGCGCCTCAAGTGCGCGATGCTCAGCCACGACAGCCTCCAGCACGTCCTCACCGACCTCGGCGAGGCCCGCGCGACCCCGGCCGAGGCCGAGGCATGACCCGGATCGAGCGCCGCTGCAGGTGTCGTCAGCCGGTCTGACCGCCGGCCGACATCCAGTCCCGCCCCACCGCCGAACCCCCTAGCGGGGACGGTCCTGGGGGACCGTCCTCACCGCCCTGGCGCCATCGCCAGCCCGTCGACCATCGGAGTCCATCCACCCCATGCCGAAGTCCTACGCCGACCTCCTTCGCGAGGCCCGCAGCCAGATCCGCGAGGTCACGCCGCAACAGGTCGAAGCCCTCGCGCCCGGCGACGCCATCGTCGTCGACGTCCGCGAGGCGTCCGAGTGGGAGCAGGGCCATCTCCCCGGCGCCGCCCACGTCTCCAAGAGCTACATCGAGCAGCAGATCGAGGGCATCGCGCCCGATCGCGACGCGCCCGTGATCCTGTACTGCGCGGGCGGCGTCCGGTCGCTGTTCGCGGCGCAGACCCTGTCCGAGATGGGCTACACCGATGTCGCCTCGATGAGCGGCGGGTTCCAGGCCTGGAAGGGCGCCGGCCTGCCGTTCGAGACCCCGGTCGTCCTGTCCGCGGAGCAGAAGCAGCGCTACAGCCGCCACCTCCTGATCCCGGAGGTCGGGTCGGCCGGCCAGGCGAAGCTCCTGGGCTCGAAGGCGCTGTTCATCGGCGCCGGCGGCCTCGGCTCGCCGGGCGCGCTCTACCTGGCCGCCGCCGGGGTGGGGACCATCGGCATCGTCGACTTCGACATCGTCGACGTCAGCAACCTCCAGCGCCAGATCATCCACACCACCGACCGGGTCGGGGAGCGCAAGGTCGAATCGGCGCGCCGGTCGATCAACGCCCTCAACCCGGAGATCAACGTCGTCGCGCACGAGGAGATGCTCGTCGCCGCGAACGTCGAGCGGATCATCGCCGGCTACGACGTGATCCTCGACGGCACCGACACGTTCGAGACCCGCTACATCCTCAACGACGCCGCGGTCGCGGCCGGCATCCCGGTCGTGCACGCCTCGGTCTTCCGGTTCGAGGGCCAGCTCACGACCTTCGTGCCGTTCGAAGGCCCGTGCTACCGCTGCCTCTACCCGACGCCGCCGCCGCCCGAGCTCGCGCCCGGCTGCTCCGTGGCCGGTGTCCTGGGCGTCGTCCCCGGGATCCTGGGCCTGCTCCAGGCGAACGAGGCGCTCAAGGTCCTGCTCGGGATCGGCAACACGCTGGCCGGCCGTCTGCTGCTGTTCGATGCGCTCGAGACCGAGTTCACCGAGCTCAAGCTCCGCCGCGACCCGGAGTGCCCCGTGTGCTCCGACAAGGCCGTCGAGGCGCGCAAGGCCGGCCACCCGCTGACGGTCGACAGCGTCGGCAACGACATCCCGTTCGCGATGACCATGACCGGCCTCGCCGGCACGGTCTCGCCCGAGGCTCGCGCATGAGCACGGTCTTCATCCCGTCCGTCCTGCGGTCGAACGTCGGCGGCGCGAAGTCGCTCGACCTGCCCGGCGACTCGATCCGGGCGGTGGTCGGCGAGCTCGTGGCGCAGCACCCGTCGCTCGGCGGGCAGCTGCTCACGGAGGACGGCGACCTCAACCGGTTCGTGAACGTCTACGTGAACGGCCAGGATGTGCGGTACCTCGACGGTCTGGACACGCCGGTCGCGGCGACGGACGAGGTCCGGCTCCTGCCGGCGATGGCCGGGGGCTGACCGATGGCCGTCCCCTGGCGGCTCGACGACGCCGAACACGACCACGCGCACGCCCATGAGGCCCTGACCCCGCACGGCGGGCGGTACGCCGACATCCTCGAGGCGATCGGGCATACCCCGCTCGTCGAGATCCCGCGGATGAGCCCGAACCCGGACGTGACGATCCTCGCCAAGCTCGAGATGCTCAACCCGACCGGGTCCGTCAAGGACCGCGTCGCGAAGTACCTCATCGAGGACCTCGAGCGCCGGAACCTGCTCCGGCCGGACTCGATCATCCTCGAGCCGACGTCGGGCAACACCGGCATCGCCCTGGCGATGATCGGGCGGCGCAAGGGCTATCGCGTCGCCCTCGTGATGCCCGACAACGTGACGAACGAACGCCGCCAGATGGCCGCCCTGTACGGCGCCGAGGTCGTGGACTCCCCGGGGGCCCTCGGCTCGAACGGGGCGATCGCCCTGGCCAAGCACCTCGTCTCGAAGGACGAGCGGTTCGTGATGCCGTACCAGTACGGGAACCCGGCGAACACGCTCGCCCACTACGAGACCACCGGCCCCGAGATCCTCGCCGACTGCCCGGAGATCGACGTCTTCGTCGCCGGCCTCGGGACGTCGGGCACGCTCATGGGCGTGTCGCGCTACCTGCGCGAGCACAAGCCCGGCGTCCGCGTGGTCGCGGCCGAGCCGCTCCCCGGCGAGCATGTCCAGGGCCTCCGCTCGCTCGACGAGGGGTTCGTGCCCGAGATCTTCGACCCGCGCCTGATCGACGCGAAGTACCTCGTCTCGAACGCCGAGGCGATCCCGCGCTCCGCGACCTCGTCTTCCGCGAGGGCATCTTCGCCGGTCCGTCGTGCGGCGCGGTGCTCGTGGCGGCGGCACGCGAGGCGCAGACCATGTCGAGCGGCACGATCGTCGCGCTGCTGCCCGACGGCGGGTGGAAGTACCTGTCCGCGGGCACGTTCACGACGGACCTCGCGGACATGGAGGACGCGCTCGAAGGCGGTGTCAACTGGTGGTGACGGCCCACCCGGGACCGGCCTCCGTCACCCTGCCGGTCAGCATCCGCGACGCCCTCGTCGCCCACGCCCGCGCCGAGGACCCGAACGAGGCGTGCGGGTTGATCGTCGGTGACGGCGTCGCCGCGGACGGCGGCCTGGCCCTCCGCTACGAGCCCACCCGCAACAAGGCGGCCTCGCCGTATCGGTACGAGATCGACCCCGAGGACCTCCTCCGGCTCACCATCGCGACCGACGACGCGGACGAGGCGTTCTGGGGGATCGTCCACTCGCACACCCACACGCCGGCTCGGCCGTCGCCCACGGACATCGGGCTCGCGTTCTACCCGGATGCGCTGTACGTCCTGGTCTCGCTCAGCCCGGATGAGACGGACCCGACGACAGGGGACGCTGGCGTCCGAGCGTGGCGGATCCTCGACGGTGAGGTCCACGAGGTGGCCCTGGCCTAGGCGGTCAGGCCCTGCCGGAACCCGGTCACTTCGGGCAGACGAGGCCGTCCTTGGGCACGGTCCCGTCGATGAGATACGCGTTGACGGCCTTCTTGACGCAGGCGCTGAAGAAGTAGCCGGTGTGGCCGTCGCCCTTGCGCGTCACCAGCACGGCCGACTCGAGCTCCTTGGCCAACGACTTGGCCCACGCATAGGGCGTGGCCGGGTCCCCGGTCGATCCGACCACCACGATGGGCGGTGCCCCGGCACCGGTCGCCGGCGCCGGCGTCCGCTCGGCCGCGATCGGCCAGAACGCGCACGTCAGGTCGTTGTAGGCGGCGGCACGGAAGCGCGGGGCGACCTTGGCGAAGGTGGCGGCCAGCTGCTGATAGGTCTTGACGTCGGTCGAGACGGGGAAGTCCAGGCAGGTGTTGGCGAAGTAGGCGTCGCTCTGGTTCGAGTAGGCGCCGTTCGGCTTCCGGCCGCGGAACGGGTCCGAGATCGCCACCAGGTAACGCCCGTCCCCGGCCTTGGCCATGTAGAGCGCGAGCGCGAGCGACGGCCACGCATCCCGGTTGTACATCGCGCCGAGCACCGCCGAGAAGGCGATCCCGGGGCCGACCCGGCGGCGACCGGCGTAGCGCAGGATCCGGATCGGCTTGCGGTCGATCGCGCGCATCAGCTTGTCGAAGGCCGCCTTCGTGTGCCCGCCTTCGTAGAAGTAGCAGGACCGATGGTGCGAGCACCAGCTGAAGAACCGCTCGAGCGACGCCTCGAACGCCTTCGCCTGACCCGTCCGCAGCTGGACCTCGCTGAGGCTCGGGTCGAGCGCGCCGTCGAGGACCATCGCCCGGATCTTGTCCGGGAACCGGTCCGCGTACATGGACCCGATGAGCGTCCCGTACGAGAACCCGAGGTAGGTCAGCAGGTCGTCGCCGACCGCCACGCGGATCCGGTCCAGGTCCTGCGCCACGGCCGCCGTCGAGAGGTAGGGCAGGAGCTTGGCGTTCCGTTCGGCGCACGCGTCGGCGTAGTCGTGGGCCTGGTCCACGAGCGCCTTCAGCTCGGCCGCGTCGTCCGGTGAGGGGTCGAGTGTCGCGAGCCCGTCGAGGTCGTCGATGCAGCGGACCGGGCTGCTCGAGTTGACGCCGCGCGGATCGAAGCCGACGAGGTCGAACCGCTCGCGGATCGCCTTGGGGAATTCCGTGGCGCCGTCGCGCACGAATTCGACGCCCGAGCCGCCAGGGCCGCCAGGGTTGATGACCAGCGACCCGATCCGCTCGTCGCGGTTCGTGGCCGGCAGCCGGATCAGCGACAGGTCGAGCATCCCGGCGAGCGCGTCGTCGTAGTCGCGCGGCACCTTGATCGTCGCGCACTGGAAACCCTTGCCGCAGTCGGTCCAGCGGGCCTTCGTGGCCGGCGGCAGGGTCGGGCCGGCGTTCGGTGCGGCCGAGGCCACCGCCGATCCACCCGGGGCGGCGCTCGCGCCGGGCTCGGTGCTGGAACCGGGTGCCGGATTCCCGCCGGGCGCGACGCTGGAGCCCGGCGCAAGGTTGCCGGTCACCGCGGCCGGGCTGGCGGGCGGGCTCGGCACGTCCGGCGCGCAGCCGGCGACGACCAGCGCGATCAGCAGGAACGCGAGGCGGGCGGGCAGGCGACGGGTCCGTTCGGGCTCGGCCATGTGCCCCCGACGATACGGGCGGCCGGTGACCGTTGGCACCGACCCGATGGTCATCCCCCCGACCGGTCCTCGAGGCGAGCGACCAGCGAGCCCTCGGTCGGCGTCGCGCCCAGCCCCAGTCGGGCGCCGATCCGGGCCGCGAGCGGCGGCTCGAGGTAGGTCGCCTCGAGGGTGGGCCAGCTCGGCTCGGCGAAGACCTCGGCCGGCGTCCCGTCGAGCACGACTCGACCGGCCGCCATCGCCACCACGCGCTCGAACGTCTCGGCCACGAATCGCATGTCGTGGCTGATCGCGATGACCGTGCGTCCGCTGGCGGTCGTGGAACGCACGACGTCCTGGATCCGAGCCACTCCGCGAGCGTCCTGGCCGGTGGTCGGCTCGTCCAGCACCAGCACCGGCGTGTCCATCGCCAGCACCGACGCGAGCGTCAGCAGCTTCCGCCGCGAATAGCCCAGGTCATACGGGTTCGTGGACTCGAGCCCGCCGAGCCCCACGGCCTCCAGGGCGGCCGTCACGGCGGTCGTCGCCACGGCCGACTGGCGGCCGAGGATCCGCGGCCCGAACGCGACCTCGGCGCCGACCTTGCCCGCGAAGATCTGGCGGTCCGGATTCTGGAACACGATCCCGACCGTGGCCGCGAGCTGGGCCACGCGACGATCGCGCACGTCCGCGCCGTCGTGGAGGACACGGCCCTCGGTCGGTCGCAGTAGCCCGTCCAGGTGCCGCACGAGCGTCGACTTGCCGCTGCCGTTCTGCCCGACGATCGCGACCGCCTGCCCGGCCGGGATCTCGAGGTCGACCCCGGCCAGTGCCCTCGTCCCGTCCGGATAGACGAAACCGACGCCCTCGAAGGCGACGGTCGTCACGACAGCACCGTGGCGGGGTCCATGCCGCGAGCCGCGACCGCCCGCTCGAGCCGGACTCGTGACGGCGGCTCGACGCCCCAGGTCTCCAGCCGCGGGTCGGCGAGGACTTCGGCCGCGGCGCCCTCGCTCACGATCCGGCCGCCGTCGATCACGACGATGCGGTCGCAGACGCGTTCGAGGAGGTCGGTCTTGTGCTCCGCCACGAGGAGCGCGGTGCCGCTCTTGGCCAGCGCCTGGAGGGCCGTGCCGACGAGACGCGATCCCTCCGGATCCAGCTGCGCGGTCGGCTCGTCGAGCACGAGGTGGGCCGGTCGCATCGCCAGCAGCGACGCGAGGACCACGAGCTGGCCCTGCCCGCCCGACAAGTGCCGCGGTTCACGCTCGGCGAGGTGCTCGATCCCCAGGGTCGCGAGCGCCTCGTGGACGCGGGCCATCGTGTCGCGCGGCGCCAGTCCGAGGTTCATCGGTCCGAGCGCGACCTCCTCGAACACGGAGCCGGTCACGCCGGACAGCTGCGTCGCCGAGTTCTGGAAGCCGATCGCGACGCGGGTCGAGAACTCGTGGAGGGGCTTGCCGGCCATCGGCTGGCCATCGATCGAGAGACCGCCGCCGGTCAGCGCGCCGCCGATCGACCCGGGGGCCAGGCCTGAGGTGACGAGGCACAGCGTCGACTTCCCGGCCTCGTTCGCCCCGACCACGCCGATGAGCTGTCCGTCGTGCAGGGTGAGGTCGATATCGTGGAGGACCGGGGTCGCGTACCCCGCGTAGCGGTAGGAGACGCCGCGCAGCTCGAGCACCGGCCCCGCGCCCTAGATACGACCGGTGACGCGGGCGACCGCGGCACCGACGAGGCCGAGGACCAGCAGCCAGCGCACGACGCGCTCCCAGGTGGTGTCGGCCATGGCCCACAGGAGTTGCCGCTTGCCGGGACGGCTGAAGGCGCGCGACTCGAGGGCGAGACTCCGCTCCTCCACATCGGTCAGCGACGAGAGCACCGCCGGGCCGACCAGCGGAAGGACGCCGCGCAACCGCGCTCGGAGACTCCCTTCCGTGTCGAGCCCGCGCGCACGCTGGCTCTCGGAGATGACCCTGGCCCGCTCGACCAGGCTCGGGACGGCCTCGATGGTCGCCACCGCGACGAACGCGAACCGCGGCGAGACGCCCCGGCGCTCGAGGTCGAACACGAACGCGCGCGGTTCCGTGGTGAGCACGAACAGCCCGATCGACAGCGAGATCGCGAAGAGCCGGACGACGGTCTGGGCCGCGAACTCGATCCCCTGCAAGGTGACGTCGAACGGCCCGACCTCGAAGAGGACGGTCGTGCCGGCGCGGGTGAAGGCACTCACGAGCACGACCGAGATCGCGATCGGGAGCGTCAGCAGCAGCGAGGCCCGGACGAGGCGGCCGAGCACCCCCGCCAGGCTCGCGAGGACGAGCATCAGCACGATGATCACGATCGGCCCGACATAGCCGCCGAGGACGAAGGCGCCGACGGACCCGACCGTCGCGAGGACGGCCTTCGTCAGCGGGTTGAGGCGATGGACCGGGCTGGGAGTCTTCGGCGCCAGTCGACCGACGAGCTCGATATCGGCTGGGTCGAGGTCGTCGGCCCGGAGGATCCGGGCCGACGTCTCCGCCGCTACGCGGCCTCCTCGAGGCCGATCGCCTTCTCACCCTGCGGGAAGCGGGCGACGAACCGCCGCGACAGCGCCTGCAGGATGACGAACACCATGAGGAACTCGATGGTCTTGTCGATGGGGTCCGACAGGAGGCCCTGCTGGAGGACGGCCTTCGAGAGATCCGCGCCAGCCTGTTGGAAGGCGGCGACGAGCAGATCCGCTCCCGAACCGGTGACGCCGCCGAACACGTAGGCCGAGATCGGCGCGGAGATCAACGCCGACACGATGCCGCAGATGAGACCCGCGACCGCCACGTAGCCCACGCCGACGTCGCGGCGGACGATCAGGAGCCCGATCAGGCCGACGATGGCCGCCACGAACCCGATGCCCACCACGTACCCCATCAACACGAAGAAGGGCGACGCCGTGGACGTGTCCCCGAAGAACGTGAAGGTCCCGCCCGCATAGAACGGCACGAAGCCGTAGAACCCGATCCCGCCGAGCACGAGCAGGACGACGATCGCCGCGAGGGTGACCTGCCCCCACGAGGAGTTCGGTCGGCTCCGGAAGAACCCGAACTGGGCGACGAGCCCGGCCCAGAACCCGATCCACATCGCGACGACCGCGAACGGCGCGGCGAAGTCGGAGTGGAAGGGCGCCGGCAGGACGTACGTCCAGACGAGGTTGGCGAGCATGCCGGTGACGAGGCCAGGGATCGGCCCCGCGAGTACGCCCACGAGGATGGTGCCGATGGAGTCGAGGTAGATCGGCACCTTCAGCACCGACGCCACGGTCTGACCGAGCACGATGTTGATCGCGATCGCGATCGGGATAAGCACGATCGTCCGGGTGTCGAATTCGACCCCAACTCATGATGCTGCGCCCTCCTGCCGGCGGTCGACGGGTGTCGACCCTCCCATCCCCGCCCTAGCGTGCCACGCCGGACCGGTCCGCCGCCAGTCCCCCGACGCGTTCGATCAGCCGCTCGAGGAAGGTCGCGACGTCCGCCTCGACCGCGACGTCGAGGTTCGGGGCCTTGCCGGTGAGGTGTCGGCGGTCCGCGACGGTCATCCCGGAGGTGATCTCACCCGTCGTCTCGACGTCCACGTAGAGGGCCTCGGTCCGGACGAGGGAGCGGTCCAGGGCGGCGGCCACGGCCAGCGGGTCGTGGATGAACGCCCCGTAGAACCCGTCGTAGCGGGCGTGGAACTCCATGTAGAACCGCAGGGCGTCCGCCACGTAGCGCACGATCGGATCGCTGGCCACCGAGCGCGTCGCGAGCATCGGCTCTTCACCTTGCGCGAGCGCGATCGAGTCGTCGGGGGTGCTGCCGGCGCGCCGCGCGAGCCGGACCACGTCGTCGGGGAGGATCCGCGCCCGCTCCGTGACGTCGAGCCCGAGCGCGAGCGGCCGCGGGATACTCGGATCCGCCGCCATCGCCGCGCCCCAGTGCGCGAAGACGATCTTCGCGGCGTCGGGGTCGCAGTGGATGTTCCACTCGGTCGTCGGCGTCGTGTTCCCGGAGACGCCGAACGCGCCGCCCATCAGGGTGTAGCCCCGGAGCAGGCGAGGCAGGTCCGGCGCCTGTTCGAGCGCGAGCGCGAGATTCGTCAGCGGACCGAGTGTCACGAGCATGATCTCGCCGGGCCGCGCCCGGGCGGTCTCGACGATCACGTCGACGCCGAAGCGCTCGCTCAGCGGCTGCGTCGGCGGAGGCAGGATCGCGTGCCCGAGCCCTTGTGGTCCGTGGGTCTCGGGCGTGGTCTCGAGGTGGCGCACGAGCGGGACTTCGCGCCCGATCGCGACCTCGATGTCGGTCCGCCCGGCGAGCTCGAGGACGGCGCGCGTGTTGATCGCGACCTGGCGGGCGTCGACGTTGCCCGAGACGCACGTCGCGGCCACGAACTCCGCGTCCGGGGACGCGGCCGCGTACAGGAGGGCGAGCGAGTCGTCGATCCCGGTGTCGACGTCGAGGAGCAGGGCGGTCCGGTCGGTCATGGCCGGGATGCTAGCGGGGCCGGCGTCGCAGCGTCAGGCGCCAGGCGACGCGGGCGTCGTCCTCGCCCGCCCCCAGCCGCAGCCGTCGTGCCCAGCTGGACCGCGTCGCGGCGAGGTCCGCGGTCGTGGCCGGGCGAAACGCCTCGAGCATCAGGCCGTGCGCACGCCACGACGCGGCGATCTCGGCCCTGTTCCCGCTGGTGAGGGCGGGCAGGCCTCGGCCGTCGCGCGGATCGGTCGAGATGAGGGCCTCGACCGTGCCACCCTCGGCCACCAGCGAGGCGATGCCCGCCGCGACGGCGGGCACCCGACCGAGCAGCCCGTCGAGCAGCGACCCCCAAGGCAGCGTGACCGTGACGACGTCCGCCAGGCCGGCCAGCTCGGGCGGTGCGGCCTCCGCGGCGGCGATCAGGAACAGGGCGTTCGGCACGCCGCCCTTCCGGGGCGGTCGAGCGGCGCGGCGGGACGCGTCCGCCATCGCGGCCGCATTCGCGTCGATGCCGATCGCCAGGGTCCGCGGCTCTGCGGCCCCGCGGGCGAGGACGGCTCGGCCGTCGCCGGTCCCCATGTCGATGGCCACCCGGTCGGCGCGGGCGGCCAGGTCCGTGAGTTAGCCGACGTCCACGTCCGTGATCTTTCGGCCCACCAGCTGTCGCATGCCGGCGAGTCTACACTTCGAGCCCGTGACCGCCTATCCACGCGACCCCCGCTCCACTGCTCCGATCCTGCCGCCAGCGACGATCGGCATCCTCGGTGGTGGCCAGCTCGGGCGGATGCTGGGGCTCGCTGCCCGCGCGATGGGCTATCGCCTCGCGGTCCTCGACCCGGACCTGGCCTGCCCGGCGGCCTCGATCGCCGACACGATGGTCCTCGGCACGTACGACGACGTCGGCGCGGCACTGCGGCTGGCCGAGCGCTGCCACGTGGTCACGTACGAACTCGAGCACATCGCGGCCGACGTCGTCCGCGCGATCGAGCCGTTCGTGGCGGTCCGACCCGGGCGCCACCCGCTCATCGTCACGCAGGACCGGCTCGCCGAACGACGCTTCGTCGAGGAAGCCGGCGTCGCTGTCGCGCCGTGGCGCGAGGCTCGGACCACGGACGACCTCCGAGCGGCGGCGGCCTCTGACGCCCTGGGGTTGCCCCTCCGCGTCAAGGTCGCGATCGGCGGCTACGACGGCCGAGGCCAGGTCCGGGTCGCCGACCTCAGCGAGATCGACGGGGCCCTTGACCGGCTCCGGCGGCCGGCCGGCGCAGCGGTCCTCGTCGAGGCGGAACTCGACTTCGCGGCGGAACTGTCCGTCATCGTCGCGCGCGGCACGGACGGTGCCTCGGCGATCTTCCCGATCTCGCGGAACGTCCACGAGGACGGCGTCCTCGTCGAGTCCGTCGCGCCGGCTCCTGTGGACGCGGATATCGCGGCGCGGGCCGCGCAGATCGGTGTCCGTCTCGCCAAGGCGATGGACCTCGTCGGCACACTGACCGCCGAGCTGTTCCTCCTGCGCGACGGGTCGCTCGTCGTCAACGAGCTGGCCCCGCGCGTCCACAACAGCGGCCACTGGACGATCGAAGGGGCCGCCACGTCCCAGTTCGAACAGCACATCCGGGCGATCTGCGGCCTCGGCCTCGGGTCACCGTCGGCGCTCGCCCCGACCGCGATGGTCAACCTGCTCGGGTCCGGGCCGCCGCGACCGGCTCGGCTCGTCGGCGTCGGCGCGGCCCTCGCCGATCCGGATGTGCATCTCCACCTCTACGACAAGCGACGCGTCTTCGCGGGCCGCAAGATGGGGCACGTGACGGCGATCGGGGGCAGCGTGGAGGAGGCGCTCGCTCGCGCCGTCGGCGCCCGGGCCGGCCTCACCTGGGCCGAACCGGCCGTCGATGACGACCGATGACCGATCCGAAGCGATGACGGAGGGCAGCACGTGACCGACACCGGGACCTCGTCGCCGCTCGTCGGCATCGTCGGCGGGAGCCGATCCGACTTCCCGACGCTCGAGGACGCCGTCGCCGTGCTCGACGAGCTGGGCGTGCGGTCGGAGCTGCGGGTCGTCTCGGCGCATCGGACGCCGGATCACCTGTTCCGTTATGCGGAGGAGGCCGCCGGGCGCGGGATCCGGGTGATCGTCGCCGGCGCCGGCGGCGCCGCGCACCTCCCGGGGATGCTGGCCGCGAAGACCGTCCTGCCGGTCATCGGCGTACCGATCCCGACGCAGCATCTCGGCGGCATGGACTCGCTGCTGTCGATCGTGCAGATGCCGCGGGGGATCCCCGTCGCGACGGTGGCGATCGGCAATGCCACGAATGCCGGGCTCCTGGCGGCGTCCATCCTCGCCCTGGGCGACCCCGGGCTGTCCGCACGGCTCGCGGACTGGCGCGCCCGCCAGACGGACGCCGTGCTCGCGGACCCCTCGAACGCGACGTAGCGCTAGGCGTCGCCCGGGGTGCGACCCTTGGCGCTGCCGACGGTCACGGTCCGCTCCTCGGCGCCGCGGACCAGCTGCACCTCGTAGGGAAGCGAGACGGTCCCGAGCGCGGTGAACAGGTCGTCGCCGTCGGTCACGGCCGTGCCGCCGGCCGCGACGATGAGATCACCGGCCTCGATGCCGGCCGCCGCGGCCGGGCTGTCGTCCTCCACGCCGCGGACCAGCACGCCTTCACGGTCGGGCAGCCCGACCGAGCGGCGGAGCCGCCGCGCCACGTGCGACGGTGCGATCGCGACCCCGAGCCGTTCACGGGTGGGAGCCTCGCCGCGGCCGAGGGCGTCGACGCGCGCACGCAGCGCGGCATCGGCCGGGATCGCCAGGTAGAAGCCCTCGCCGATGCGGTTGGTGTTGAGGCCGACGAGGCGGCCCTCACTGTCGAGGAGGGCGCTGCCGGAGGACCCTGGTGCCATCGGCGCGGTGTGCTCGACGCTTCCGTCGATCCGTCGGCCGCCAGGACCGCGGAAGGCGCGTGCGACCGCGGACACCAGCCCGAAGGTCACGCGGATGCCGCCGTTGGCCGTGGCCGCCGCGCTGAACACGGCCGCGCCCACGCCGAGCGCGTCCTCCGTGCCCCACGTGATCGGCGTCGCCCCGGTCGTCTCGACCGTGACCACGGCGAGGTCGCCATCGCCGTCGAAGCCGCTGACGGTCCCGACGGCCGATCGGCCGTCGGTGAACGTGATCGTGACCTCGCCGCCGCGCAGGTTGTGGGCGTTGGTGAGGACCAGCCCGTCGCCGATGACGATGCCGGACCCCCGGACGTGCCGGCCGACGCCGACGATGGACGGGCCGACGCGCGTGGCGACGGCGCTGACACTGGAACCGAGTTCGTCGAGGATGCTCACGCAGGTGCTCCTGGATATGCGGGGATGGTGACGCCCGTCCGTGATTCGACGGGGTAGTGACTTGTGACTTGCAAGTTACTACTGACGCCGTCGGCTGGCAAGCGCTGATCCGGCGTACCATCGAGCGCGTGTCCGATCCCGTTCGTGCTCCAGTCGATCCCGCCTCGATCGCGTCGCCGCTCGAGCGCGCGCTCGACCGTGTCGGCGACCGGTGGAGCCTGCTGGTCGTGGAGGCGCTCCTCGACGGTCCACGGCGGTTCGGCGAGCTGACCGCCGTCCTGCCCGGCATCGCCCCGAACATCCTCACCGACCGGCTCCGCCGGCTCGAGCGCGCAGCCATCGTGCACGCGATGCCGTACCAGGAGCGTCCACCGCGGATGACCTACGACTTGACCGCTGACGGCCGGGATCTCGCCTCGGCGCTTCGGCTTCTCGCCGATTGGGGCGGGCGCCGCGAGGCCGATGCCGAGCCGCTGCGTCATGCGACGTGCGGCACGCCGCTCGAGGCCCGCTGGTTCTGCCCGACCTGCGCCACGGCCGTATCCGACGCCGATGCCCCGGCGGAGCGCGTCCTCTAGCCGGGCTACACTCGGTCGCGTGACCATGGACGATCCACGCTGGGAACCCGGCATGCCGACCCTCGACCGCCAGCCGGTCCCGGTCCCGACGCTGCCGCCGAGCCTCCAGGGCCTCCCGCCGCGCTCGGTGCCGGAAGTCGCGCCGACCCCACTCCAGCGGCACTACGTCCTGCTCAGTGTCCCGGTGCTCATCTGCGGGGCCATCGCGATCACGGCGCTCGAGCTCGGCGCGGCGCTCGGCAGCCCGCTGGTGAAGCTCTGCGTGGCGATCGCGCTGCCGCTGCTCCTGGTCACGACGGCCGATGCGATCGTCCGCATCTGGCGGTCCGCGTGGGCGTGGATGCCGGTCGACCGGACGAAGGGCTGGTTCCGCATCGCCTGGGTGGTCGTCAGCGTCGTCGGCCTGACGGCGCTGCTCGGGGCGGGTCTCGTGGTGCTGGCGGCCTGACGGGATGGACGCGATGGACGGCCTCGATCGCGGTCCGGACGGCCGGTCGTCCGACCTCGCGTCGGGGCGCGGGGTCCCGGCGTGGATGGCCGCCTCGCTCAAGTACTGCTCGCGCTGCGGGGCGTCGCTGCGGTTCGGCGCGGTCGACGGGGAGGACCGGCATCGGCTCTCGTGCGCGACCTGCGGCCACATCATGTACGTGAACCCGCGCCTCGTGGTCACGACCCTTCCCGTGACGGACGCCGGCGAGATCGTGCTCATCCGGCGCGGGATCGAGCCGGGTCTCGGCTCCTGGGCCCAGCCCGGCGGGTTCCTCGAGGTCGACGAGACCGTGCACCAGGCGGCGATCCGCGAGACGTACGAGGAGACCGGGCTCCTCGTCGAACCGGGCGAGATCGTCGGGCTCTACACCCGGCTCGAGGCCGCGGTCGTCACGCTCGCGTTCGAGGCGCGGATCGTCGGCGGCGAGGCCGCCCCGACGCCCGAGGCGACCGAGATCCGCGCCTATGCGCCCGAGGCGCTGCCGTGGCCGGACATCGCGTTCCGGACGACGATGTGGGCGTTGCGCGACTGGCTCGACCGGCGCCGGCCGGACGTCGCGTGGCCCACCGACGAGCGAGGCATCTGAGCGGGCGTCAGTCCGGGAGCCAGGCCGTGCCGAAGACGAGGCCACCCACGAGCCCGTCCTCGCCGAGCGGTGGCCGCGAGGGCCGCGGCCGAGGGCGGCTCGTCGAGGTGGCGGCTGCGGCCGTTTCGGGCGCCGTCACCGTGGACGCCGGCGCGGTCGGATCGGCCGTCGGCGCGATCACGGCCACGCCCTGGTCCTGCGGCGCCACGCCCCTCGGACGAGGTCCGGCGAGGGCGACCAGCAGGATGAGCGCGAAGCCCATGGCCCACGCGGCGACCCACCGCCTCGGCCGGGACTGGCGTCCGACCGCCTCGAGGCCGACCTCGTCATCCACGGCGGATCCGCCTTACGTGAGGTCGATGAAGACGTTCTTGACCTCGGTGTAGAGGTCGAGCGCCGACATCCCCAGCTCGCGGCCGATCCCGGACATCTTGTACCCGCCGAACGGCGCCTCGGTGTGCACCGACGAGTTCGAGTTGACGCTGATGACGCCGGACTGGAGCGCCCGCGCGGCGCGCAACGCCTTGCCGATGTCGCGGCTCCAGATCGAGCCCGACAGCCCGTACGGGGTCGCGTTGGCCAGGCGCAGGGCCTCTTCCTCGGTGTCGAACGGGATGATCGACACGACCGGGCCGAAGATCTCCTCGCGGGCGATGCGCATGTCGTTCGTCGCACCGTCGAAGACGGTCGGCATGAGGTACGCCCCGTCGGCCAGGGCCGGATCCGTGGGAACGTCCCCGCCGACGACGATCGTGGCGCCCTCGCCGAGGCCGATCTCGATGTACTCCTGGACCCGCTCGCGTTGCTTGAAGCTCACGAGCGTGCCGACCTCGGTCGCGTCGTCGGCCGGGTCGCCCACCTTGATCGCGCGGGTCGCGGCGGCGAACTGCTCGACCACCTGTTCGTGCGCCGAGCGCTCGACGAGGATGCGGCTGCGCGCGCAGCAGTCCTGGCCGGTGTTGTCGAAGACCGAATAGGGCGACTCGCGGGCGAACTTCTCGAGGTCGGCATCGGCGAAGACGATGTTGGGGCTCTTGCCGCCGAGCTCGAGCGACACCTTCTTCACGTTGCCCGAGGCGAGTCGCATGATCTCCTGGCCGGTCGTGGTCTCGCCGGTGAACGCGACCTTGCCGATCCCGGGATGGGCGGCGATCGATGCGCCGGCCGTGCCGCCCGGCCCGGTGACCACGTTGAGGACGCCGGCCGGGATGCCGGCCTCCAGCGCGAGCTCGCCGAGGCGGATCGCGGTCAGGGGGGAGTACGAGGCGGGCTTGAGGATCGCGGTGTTGCCCGCGGCCAGCGCCGGCGCCACCTTCCAGCTCGCCATCAGGATCGGGAAGTTCCAGGGCACGATGAGCCCGACGACGCCGATCGGCTCGCGGAGGGTCAGGTCGAGGCCGGGCTTGGACACCGGGATCGTCTGGCCGAAGACCTTGTTGGCGGCGCCGGCGTAGTAGTCGAAGACGAGGCTCGCTCCGGTGACTTCGCCGCGGGCGCCGGAGATCGGCTTGCCGACGTTGCGGCTCTCGAGCTGGGCGAGCTCCTCGGTGTGCTCCTTCAGGAGGGCGGCGAACTTGGCCAGCGTGCGGCCGCGCTTGCCGGCGGCCCAGTTCGCCCAGCCCTTGCGGTCCTCGAAGGCCGCCTGCGCCGCCGCCACGGCCCGGTCGACGTCCTCGCGGCCGCCCATCGGGGCGGTGGCGATGACCGTCCCGTCGATGGGGCTGACGACGTCGAAGGTGGCGCCGTCCGCGGCGTCGACCGACGTGCCGCCGATGACCATCCGGGCTGTGGTGGGTGCGGGCGTGCCAGTGGCCGGCTGCGACTCGATCGTCATCGGGATCCCTCGGATGTCGGGGTGGTCAGGAGTGTCTCGATGATACGCCCGGCCCGGGTCGCCGGGCCTCGGACTGCACCGGAGCAGGAGAGGTGCATGCGGTCCACTGTTCGACGCCTCGTTCCATTGACACGCCGGCTGCCCGGACCCGATGCTAGCCGCGCCGCTGCGAACCGACCGTCGTGGACCGGGGGAACCGGAGGACGTCGTCGGCGCCTGTTCTGGAAAGGATCGATCGTGCCACCAAGCCCGTTCTCCATCGGCGCGGTGGGCGAACTCGAGACCGACATCTGTGTCATCGGCGGCGGTCCAGCGGGGATCGCCTTCGCGCGCGAGTGGATCGGGCGAGGGACGCGCGTCGACCTGCTCGAAAGCGGGAGCGTCGGTGACGACCGACGCCTCCAGGACCTGAGCGGCGGGGCGGTCGCCTCCGACGTCCACACGGCATCGGCGCTCCAGCACGGTCGACAACGCCAGCTCGGCGGCACGCCCAACCTGTGGTTCTACCGGACGCGTCCGGAGGACGGCCGACGGTATGCCAGGTCGGTCCCGCCGGAGTCCATCGACCTGGCCGCGCGCCCCTCTCGCTCCTCGTCGGGCTGGGGGCTCACCCTTGACCAACTCGCCCCCTTCTACGAACGCGCGCAGCGCGTCTGGAACGGCGCTCGATACGACTACGAGGTCGAGACGTGGAGCGCCCCGGGAGCCGTCCGATTGGACACCGCCGACGGGCCACTCGACACGGCGATCGCCCAGCACGGGCCGGGAGACGTCTTCCGTGAGCGGTACCGCGACGAGATCGAAGGCCGCCGAGAACGTCACCATCCACGTCGGCTGCACGGTGGTCGAGTTGCTCGCCGACGCGTCCGGCGAGACGATCGACCGGGTCCGCGTCGTGCGATCCGACGGGTCCGCGGCCATCGTTCGCGCCCGGATCGTCGTGCTCGCCGCCGGCGGGATCGAGAACGCCCAGCTCCTGCTGCTGTCCGAGCCGACCAGACCGGGCGCCGTCGGCAACCGGCACGACAACGTCGGACGCTACCTGACGGACCACCCGGAGTTTCGCGTCGGGGCGTTCGTCCCGTCGGAGCGAAGCATCTTCGACCGACTCGGCCTGTATGACATCCGGTCGATCGACGGCACGCTGGTCAGCGCGGCATTCACGCTCAAGGAGGCGGTCAAGCGGCAGGAGGACCTCCTCAACGTCAGCCTGTCCGTGGTCCCGCAGGCCCGCGGATTCGGTTCGGACGCGCACCGGTCGCTGTCCTTGCTGCGCCAGTGGCTCCCCGGCGGTCAACCTCTGGCCACGTCAGCCGGGCTCGGCGGCATCCTCCGCTCGCCCCGCGACACGCTGGCCTTGCTTCGCTCGTCGCGCGGCGCCTATCACGACTATCTCGGCGGCTGGTCGAGACCGGAGGTCGACCGCACGATCTTCGAGACGATCGAGGTCCACGCGGCCACCGAGCAGTCGGCGGTCCGGGACAATCGCGTGACCCTGGGCGAGGACCGCGATGTCCTCGGACGACGTCGCCCGCGGCTGGAGATGGTCTGGTCCGATGCCGATCGCCAGGATGTCGGCCGGTCGATCCGGCTGGCCATCGCGGAGCTCGGCAAGATCGGCCTCGGCCGGTTCGAGCCGTGGGTCGCCGAGACCGGCCCGACTCGACCGTTCGAGTCCGGGATCCATCATCCGATGGGCGCGACGCGGATGGCCGCTGATGCCCGCGAGGGGGTCGTCGACATGAGCGGCCTCGTCCATGGGATGGCGAACCTGTACGTCGCGGGCAGCTCCGTGTTCGCCTCAGGGCACGGCTATGCGAACCCCACGCTGTCGCTGCTGGCCTTGACCCTGCGGCTCTCGGACCACCTGTCGACGCGTCTCGGCTGAACCCCGCAGGGCCGGCCCGAACGGGGACCCGGTCAGGCCGGGTGGTCCTCCGGCCCCGCCGGCGTCCAGGCGGATTCTGAGGCGACGATCGCCGCACCGATGATGCCCGCGTCGTTCCGGAGTTCCGCGGGAACGACCGGGCAGCGGACCGTCAGGCGCGGAAGGAACTTGTCGGCGTTCTTGCTGACGCCGCCGCCGAGGATCATCAGGTTGGGCCACATGAGGCTGTCGATCGCGTTGAGGTGCTCGTCGAGGTCCGCGGCCCAGGCCTTCCACGACAGGCCGCGCCGGATACGGGCGGCCGCGGCGGACCGACGTTCGGCGGCGCGACCGCGGATCTCCATCTGGCCGAACTCCGTGTTCGGTACGAGGCGGCCGTCGTTGAACGTGCCGGATCCGACGCCGGTCCCGAGCGTCAGGAAGATCACGACGCCCGGCTGATCCTTGCCCACGCCGAACCGCATCTCCGCGATGCCGGCCGCGTCGGCGTCGTTGACCAGGCCGACCGGGCGGCCGAGGGCCCGAGCAAGTCGTTCCACGATCGGGAAGTCGATCCAGCCCGGATCGATGTTCGCCGCCGTCTTCACATGCCCGGCGATCGTGACCCCGGGGACGCCGACGCCGATCGGCGTCGTCGGGCCGAGGCTGGCCGCGCGGACGAGCCGGTGAACGAGCCGGTCGATCGAGCTGATGACCGCCTCGGGCGTCGATGGGTTGGGCGTGGGGACCCGGACCCGCTCCGATCGGAACCGACCGGACTCGACGTCGACGACCGCAGCCTTGATCCCGCTGCCGCCCACGTCGATGCCGATGGCGATCCGGCCACTGGCCATCCCCGCCTCCTCCTCGGTCATGGTGTCGTCGCGGCCTCCCGACTAGAAGTAGTTGACCGTGATGCCGCCATCGACGACGAGCGATGCGCCGTTGGTCCACCGGGACTCATCGGATGCGAGGTAGACCGCCAGATGCACGATCTCCTCCGGCTTGCCGAAGCGGCCCGTCGGGTTCCTCGCGAGTCGAAGCTGCTTGGCCGCCTCGTCCTTGACGAGCCAATCCATCAGGAGCGGCGTCTCGATGGGGCCGGGGCAGATGGCGTTGGTCCGGATGCCTACGGGTCCGAACTGGACGGCAAGACTGCGCGTGAGTGACAGGACCGCGCCCTTCGACGCCGTGTAGGCGTCCTGCGGCACGCTGCACCCGAGGATCGCGACGAAGCTCGCGATGTTGATGATCGAGCCGCCGCCGGCCTCGACCATGGCCGGGATGGCGTACTTGCAGCCGAGGAACACGCCGCGGACGTTGACCGCCATGACCTGGTCCCAGGTGGCGACGTCGGTGTCGGTCACGCTGTGATCGGCCTCCGGCATGATCCCGGCGTTGTTGTAGAGGCAGTCGACACGCCCGTACGTCGCGATCGCATGGTCGACCATGGCCTTCGCGCTCGCCTCGTCGGAGACGTCGACCTTGACGAACGACGCCTCGCCACCGGCGGCCCGGACGAGACCGACCGTCTCCTCGCCTGCCGCTTCGTTGAACTCGGCGACCACGACCTTGGCCCCCTCCTTCGCGAAGAGCTGGGAGGCGACGCGGCCCTGGCCGCCGCCGGCGCCGGTGATGATGGTGACCTTGTCGGCGAGTCGCATCGTTCGACCTCGGAAAGACGGATGACAACGTTGCGACACAGGGTAGGACGTCCGGCGCCCCGTCGTGCACGGATCCATGCGGGTGGCGTGCTCCGTCACCGCCTGCGAACGTGCGGCAGACCTGCCGCGAGTCGGCTCGAACGCCGCGCTACGCGGACTCGGCGAGCATCCGCTCGATGATGGCCGCCGCGTTCTCCAGCCGCCGCCGCTCCTTGGGCGTCAGCGGGTCGATCATCGTCGCCAAGGTGGCGACCCGGCGGTCCCGTCCCGACAACAGCAGGTCGCGGCCGCGCTCGCTCGCGGCGACTCGCACGATCCGCCGATCGGACTCGTCCGGCAGCCGGTCGACGAGACCGTCGGCGACCATGCCCGCGACCAGCCGGGTCATCGTCGGCGGGGTGACACCCTCCATGGTCGCGAGTGCGCCGATCGTCCGCGGCCCTCCGAAGACCAGGACGGACAAGGCCGACAGCCGCGGTGGCGAGACACCGGTGGCGCGAATCCTCCTGGGCGAGTCGCCGCAGCAGGTGAAGCGCCGCGGAATGGACGCGCGCCGGGAGCTCGTCAGGGGTTGCACGTCTCGCCATGACGCGTATATTAGTTGCAGTACCTAACGACCGTCCAGTCAGGAGCACGTCATGGCCAGCCAGGTCGAACTGATCGCGGCCGTCAATGCGGACGACGCACCAGCGGTCGCGGCGCTCCTCGCCGAGGATCCCTCCCTGGCCGGGTCCCGGGATGCGAACGGCGTCTCGGCGATCATGCTCTCGCGGTACCGCTTCGCCCGGGACGTCACCGACGCCCTGCTCGCCGTGGACCCGGACCTGGACGTGTTCGAGGCCGCGGCCCTCGGCTACATCGACCGGCTGCGCGAGCGACTGTCCGAGGACCCGTCGCGAGCGACCGAGTCCTCCCCGGACGGCTTCACCGCCCTCCATTACACGGCCTTCTTCGGCAAGGGCGAGGCGGCACGCGTCCTGCTGGAGGCCGGAGCCGGCGTCAACGTCTACTCGCAGAACGGGCTCAACGTGCAGCCCCTGCACAGCGCCGCCGCCGGTCGCCATCACGAGGTGTGCCGGATCCTGCTCGCGGCCGGGGCCGACGTGAACGCCCGCCAGCAGCTGGGCTACACGCCACTCCACGAGGCCGCACAGCACGGGGACGACGAGCTCGTCGAACTCTTCCTCTCGGCCGGGGCGGATCCGACCGCCACCCTCGACGACGGCAAGACGCCCGCGGAGACGGCCGAGGAGGCGGGCCACACCGATATCGCCGCTCGACTTCGGGCCGTCGCCGACGCCCGATAGATCGCGTCTCGCGATCCGCTCAGTGCGTCGCGCGCGCCGCGGCCAGGGCGTCACGCACGTCGGCGAAGGTTTGCTCGCACGCGGCGACCCGAGCGTGAAGATCCTCGATGACCCCGCTGCGCCCGTCGGCCTCCAGCGAGCGGCACTGCTCCGAGAGCGCCATGGCGCCCACGCTCGCACTGCTCGACTTCAGCGTATGCGCCGGCCGGACGACGCCCGCGGCATCGCCATCGGCAGCGGCTTGGCGCAACGCGGCGAGTTGCTCGGTGGCGTCGGAGAGGTACGTGTCCACGAGTTCGTCGAGGAACTCGAGGTCACCGCCGGTGATATCCAGCAGCCGTTCGAACGCGTCCGCGTCGAGCGTGGGTTCGCTCATGCGATCGTCTCCTCTTCGCGGACTCCGGTGACGGCGTACGTGACGACCGGTCGACTGAACCCCTTCAGCTGCCGCTCGCCGGCCTCGACGGCGTCGATGGACGACTCGGCCGCGGCATAGGTCCGCTGGGCGATCAGGATCTCGCCCGCCGCCGCGTCGCTGCTCAGACGCGCCGCGTGGATGATCACGTGCCCGACCGCGCCGTAGTCGTAGCGACCCTCGAACCCGATCCGGCCGAGCGTGGCGAACCCGGTGGCGATCCCGATCCCGATCTCGAGGGTGTGGCCGCGTCGGCGCCACTCCGCCGCCAGCGTCGCGAACCGCGCCCGCATGGCGACCGCGAGGCGGACCGCCCTGGTCGCGTGGTCGTCCTGCAGGATCGGGTCGTTGAAGAACGTCATGAACCCGTCGCCGGCGAAGTGCTCGAGCGTCCCCTCGTGCTCGACGATGAGGGGCCCCATCAGGGCGTGGTAGGCGCGCAGGAACCCCAGGACCTCCTCAGGCTCGGCGGCTTCGGAGAACACGGTGAAGTTCCGGAGATCGCAGAACATCGCGGTGATCTCGCGTCGGTGCCCAGCCAGCATCGCCTCACCGTCGTCGCTCGACACGAGGGCCGCGACCTGCGGCGAGAGGAACCGGGAGAGTTCCGAGCGCTGCCGGTCGATCGTGGCCAGGAGCCGCCGTTGCTCGTCCATCGTGCGTCGCTCGAGGTCCCGGAACCGCTTCTGGGCCAGCGACGCCTCGATCCTGGCGCGGACGATCTCCGGGTCCACCGACTTCGGGAGGTAGTCGGTGGCGCCCATCCGGATGCAGCGGACGACGCTCGACAGCTCGTCGACGTCGGAGATGACGATGACCGGCAGGTCGCGGAGCACCTCGTCCGCCTTCAAGGCGGCGAGCGTCTCGTAGCCGTCCATCACCGGCATGTTGATGTCGAGCAGGACGACGTCGATCGGCGGCGCGTCCGGGTCCCGGAGTGTGACCAGGGCCGCCTCGCCATCGGTCGCCTCGCGGGCCTCGTGGCCGAGCCCGGCGAGCAGGCGCAGCAGCAGGCGTCGGTGGAAGGCGGAGTCGTCGACGACGAGGACCCGCCCCAGCCCGGTCGGCCGCTCGTCGGTCATCGTGCGGCGTCCCGGCGCTCGGCGGCCACGAGGGCCGCCTGGAGGATCTCCGGACGGACCGGTTTGGCGATGTAGTCGTCCATCCCGACGGCCAGGCAGGCCTCGCGGTCGCCCTCCATGGCATTCGCCGTCATGGCGACGATCCGCGGACCGGTGGGCCCGGGCCAGCGCTGGCGGATCCGGCGCGTCGCCTCCAGGCCGTCCAGCTCGGGCATCTGGACGTCCATCAGGACGACGTCGTAGGCCGTGTCCTCCACCGCGGCGACCGCTTCGAGGCCGTTCCCCGCGACGTCCGCGTGGTAGCCCATCCGCTCGAGAAGTCGCAAGGCCAGTTTCTGGTTCACGGGGTTGTCCTCGGCGAGCAGGATCCGCAGCGGGTGTCGTGCCCCGAGCTCGCGGTCGATCCCGGTCCCGGCCGAGCGGACCGGCACGGACGTGGCCTGGCCGGCGAGGACCGTGGCGAGCGTGTCGTGGAGGGCGGAGGGCTTGACCGGCTTGACGAGGAAGGCCGCCACGGCCTCCGTCGCTCGCTCGCGGACGCCGACCGACGAAAGGACGACGACCGGGGTCGCGGCGCCCACCTCGGTGGACCGGATCGCGGTGGCGAGGGCGATGCCGTCGAGCTCCGGCATGTGCATGTCCAGGATGGCGAGGTCGTACCCCTTGCCGTCCGTCACCCACGCGAGCGCTTCCCGCGGCGACGCCGTGGCGTCGAACGTCATGTGCCAGCGGCCCAGCATGGCTCCCACGATCCGACGGTTGGTCGCGTTGTCGTCCACGACGAGCACGCGTCGGCCGGCCAGGTCGACCCCGACGAGCGGGCCGGACTCGATGGGCGTCGCGGCTTCGGTGACCTGGATGGTCAGCCGGAAGGTGCTGCCCTCGCCCGCGATGCCGCTGCTCTCGGCCGTCAGCGAGCCGTCCATGAGCTCCGCCAGACGACGGCTGATGGCGAGGCCGAGTCCGGTGCCGCCGTATCGGCGCGAGATGGAGGCGTCCGCCTGGCTGAACGACTGGAAGAGCCGGTCGATCCGGTCGGGCGGGATCCCGATGCCGGTGTCTCGGATGCCGATCGAGAGCTCCCAGCGGGCCGCCCCCGAGCTGCGGCCAGGGAGGCGCTGGCCGGACACGTCGAGCTCGACCTCGCCCGTCTCCGTGAACTTCACCGCGTTCGACAGCAGGTTCAGGACGATCTGCCGGAGTCGGCCTTCGTCCCCGAGGATCGTCCTGGGCAGGCCGTCGTCGATCGCATAGGCGAGCTCGAGATGTTTCGCCGCGGCCGTCGGCGCAAGGACGTCCAGGGCCCCCTCGATGCAGGCCGCGAAGTCGAATGGGCGGTCGTCGAGGTCCACCTTCCCGGCCTCGATCTTCGAGAAGTCGAGGATGTCGTTGATGATCGTCAGCAGGGCGTCGCCCGAGGTCCGGATGGTGTCGGCGTAGTCGCGCTGCTCCTCGGTGAGTGGCGTGTCGAGGAGCAGCCCGCTCATGCCGATGATCGCGTTCATCGGCGTCCGGATCTCGTGGCTCATCGCGGCGAGGAACGTGCTCTTGGCCTGGTCCGCCGCCTCGGCCGCCTCGCGAGCCGCCTCGGCCTCGCGGAAGAGCCGCGCGTTCTCGATGCCGATCGCCGCCTGCTGCGAGAGGCCGACGAGGAGGTCCAGGTCGCTCGGGCCGAAGCGCTCGCCCGTGGCCGGCCGCCAGACCGCCATGACACCGATGACCGCGCCACGGGCGACGAGCGGCGCGGCCATCAGCCGTTCCTCGACGTCCGGGTCGGTCCCCGGGATGACCATCGTGCGGGGATCGGCGAGGACGTCGTTGACGGCCTCCGCTCGCTGGCTCGCGGCCACCGCCCCGATGATGCCCTCGCCAAGCGCCACCGCGTCCGCGAGGATCGGCTCGGCGAGCGTCCCGAGGGCGACGTTCGCCCGGAACGTCCGACCGTCCGGATCGGCGAGGAACACCGCGCTGGATTCGGCGGCCAGGAGGGACTGCGCTTCCGCGGTGATGCGCTGCGAGGACGGCCTGCGGCTCGAGCGTCGCCGAGATCTCCCGCCCGACGTCCGCGAGCGCGGACATCTCGCCGGCTCGCCGGTCGGTCTCGCGGTAGAGCCGGGCGTTCTGGAGCGCCACACTCAGGCTCGCCGCGAGCGTGGTCAGCAGGCGCAGGTCCTCGTCGCCGAACGCACCTTCGCGGTCGAGGTTCTGGAGGGAGATGACCCCGAGGGCCTTGTCGCCCGTGACGAGTGGCGCGAAGAGCAGCGACTTGGCCGGCTCGCCCTGGATCGCGATGCTCGATTGGCCGAGCGCGGCCGCCGCGCCGAGGACGTCCTCGTTCACGAGCATCGGCTCACGCGTCCGCAAGACGTGTTCGCGGAAGCCGAGCACGGGCATCGGCTCGTCCGGGAAGCGGACGCCGCGCTCGATGGTGTACGGGAAGTGCACCACGCCCGCCGTCGCGTCGAGGATCCCGATGTCGACCACCTGCGCGTCGAAGATCTCCTGGATCCGGTCGCCGACGAGGTCGTACATCGCCTGCATGTCGAGCTCGGCGGCCAGGCCCTGCTGGATCCCATTGATGATCGCGAGCTCGGCATTGCGCTGTCGGGTCTCCTCGACCAGGCGGGCGTTCTCGAGGGCGACGCTCAGGCCGGCGCCGATGTTCGTCAGCAGCCGGGTATCGGCGGCGTCGAACGCGTACTCCTCGTCGAGGTTCTGGAGGGACATGACGCCGACGACCCGGTCACCGGCATGGAGCGGCACGAACAGCGCGGTCTTCGGCGGCTCGCCGAACACGGCGGCCGGATTGCCGTACCGGACGTTGCTGGCCGCCATGTCGTGGTCGATGAGGAGCGGTTCGTCGGTCTCGAAGACGTGCTTCCGATAGCCGATCAGCGCCATCGGGTGATCCGGGAACCGCACGCCTCGCTCGATCGAGTACGGGAAATGCAGTAGCCCGTCATCGTGGTCGTAGAGGCTGATCGCCACGACCTGGGCGTCGAAGATCTCCTGGATCTTGTCGCCAACGAGGTCGAACATCGCCTGGCTGTCGATCTCGGCCGCGAGCCCGCGCTGGATCGCGTTGACGATCGCCAGCTCGGCGGCGCGCTGGTCCGTCTCGGCCAGGAGGCGCTTCGTCTCGTCGAACAGCCGGGCGTTCTCGAGCGCGACGCCCATGCTCGACGCGAGGGTACTGAGCAGGCGGACGTCGTCGTCGTCATAGGCGTTCGGCGATCAGGCTCTCGAGGGCGACGGCCCCGAGGACGCGGTCGCCGGCGAGGATCGGCACGCCGAGGTACGACTCCGTCGCGAGCCCTTCGGTGATCGCTCCCAGCGAATCCGCGTCCGATCCCGAGTGCAGGTGCAGTGGCTGGCGGGAGCGGATGACCTGGCTCGTCAGACCCGTTCCGAACGCGATCGGACCCAGGTGATTGCGGTCACCTTCCTCGATCGCGTAGGGGAAGCTGATCATGCCGGTCGCCGCGTCGTACAAGGAGATGTGCAATGAGCGCGTCGCGAAGATCTGGCCGACGCGCTCGCCGACCAGGTCGATGATCGCGGCGAAGTCGAGTTGCTTCGCGAGCGCCTGACCGATCTCGTTGATGAGGGCGAGTTCCGCGTTGCGTTGGCGGGTCTCCTCGATCGCCCGCGCACGGCTCAGGGCCGAGCCGATGTGCTGGCCGACGAAGGTGAGGAGATCCAGGTCGCCCTGGGTGTGCAGCCGCTCGTTCGTGTAGGACTGCACGACGATGACACCGAGCGTCCGGCCGTCCGCCACGAGCGGCGCCCCGACCCAGTCGCCATCCCCACGGACGCCGACCAGTTCCAATTCGCCGGCGGCTTCCAGCTCCGCATGGGCCGTCGACGTCGAGGAGGGCCGGCCGACCCGTGCGCAGGACGTAGGCGGTCGAGCCGCGCGCGTTGCCGACACCGAGCGGCTCCCAGACGTTGGGGTCCGGGATGTCGGTGTCCACCAGGTCGACGTAGTAGGGGAAGTTGATGGCGCGTCGCTGATCGTCGTAGAGGGCGATGTACGCGTTCTCGGCGTCCATCAAGCCCGCGACGATGCGGTGCACGGTCGCGTAGAAGGTCTGCAGGTCCTCGGCGGCGCTCGCCGCCTCGGCGATCCGATAGAGCGCGTCCTGGACCTGTTCGCTCCTGGCGTGCTCCGCTTCGCCCGCCTCCAGCTCGGCGACGCGCCGGCGCAGGGCGTCCTCGTCGTCGGTCACGACTGGGGACGCTGGCGTTCGAACGTCAGGACGCGCACCTGGCCTCCCTCGGGTCAGTCAGGAGCGCCACGCGGTCCGGTGCGCTCGTCGGCCGATGGTAGCGCCCCGGGGTCGGCGCGATGACCCGGCTCAGCCTCGCTCGAGGTACCGCTCGCGGTCCCAGGGGTGGACGATGGAGTCGTACGTCTCCTGCTCCACCTTTGCCGCGTTGAGGTAGTGGTCGACCACGTCCTGGCCGAGGATCTCGACCGCCGCCTCCGAGCGCTCGAGCTCCCAGATCGCCTCGTACAGCGCGCGCGGCATGCGCTGGACGCCGGTGGCGAGGTAGCCGTTGCCCTTGAATTCCGCGTCCAGCGGCAGTTCGTGCTCGATGCCGTAGAGCCCGGCGCCCATCATCGCGGCGTACGTCAGGTAGGCGTTCATGTCGCCGCCCGGGAACCGGTCTTCGACGTGGAGCGCCGGACCGCGACCTACGAGCCGGAACCCGGTGGTGCGGTTGTCTCGGCCCCAGACGACGTTGACGGGCGCCCAGGACAGCGACGCGTAGCGCTTGTACGAGTTGATGAACGGCGCGATGAACACGGCCAGCTCGCGCGAGAGCTTCATCATCCCGGCCACGAAGTGCTGGCCGACCTCCGAGAGGCCGTAGGGGCCGGCGGGGGCACCTTCGGCTGCGTGCATCAGCGGAACGTCCTTGACCGCGTCCCACAGGCTCATGTGCAGGTGCCCGGATGACCCCGTCCAGTGGTGGTCCGGCTTGGCCATGAAGGTGATGCCCCATCCGTTGAGATAGGCGATCTCCTTGGCGCCGTGCTTGAAGACGACGCTCCGGTCGGCGGATTCGAGGACGTGGTCGTAGCGGATGTTGACCTCGTGCTGGCCGTTGGCCGCCTCGCCCTTGCTGAACTCGATCGGCACGTCGGCGGCGGTCATCTGATTGCGCAGGAGCCGATGGAGCGGCTCGGCCTTCGTCGCCTGGAGGAGGTGGTAGTCCTCGTTGTAGTGGCCGAACGTCTTCGGGACTGGCCAGCCTCGATCCGCGAGGTCCTCCCAGGAGTCCTTGAGGACGTAGAACTCGAACTCGGAGCCGGCCTTGAGGGCGTACCCGGCCTTGGCCGCGCGCTCGACCTGTCGCTTGAGGATCGTCCGCGGCGCGACCGGGATCTCCAGCCCTGTCTCCTCGTCGATGGCGTCGGCAAGGACCATCGCGGTTCCGGGCAGCCACGGCAGGACCCGCAGCTGGTCCCAGATCGGCTCGGCGATCCAGTCGCCGTAGCCGGTCTCCCAGTTCATGAGCTTGAAGCCCTCGGGGGTGTTCATCTCCATGTCCGTGCCCAGGAGGTACGTGCAGAAGTGGGCGCCGTGCGAGATGACGCCGTCCAGGAAGGCCTGACCCTGCACGCGCTTGCCCATCAAGCGGCCCTGCATGTCGGTGATCGCGACGACGATCGTGTCGATCTGGCCGTCGCGGACCATCTCTTCGAGTTCCACGAGGCGATGGTGCTTGGTGGCGTGCTCGTGGTCGCTCATCGGAACCTCACTGGACGTCGTTCTCCCGTTGACGGCGATGGTACGAGGGCCGCCCGGCGGATGCCGGCCGGCCCTCGTGGTTCGGAGCGGGGGTCAGTCGGCGGCGATCACGCGCCGGTGCCACCCACCTGGCCGGCCGCCTGGTCGAACTCGCGCTCGATCTCGGTGAGCTCGGCCGAGTCGCCCATGACGCGCGGCCCCTTGAAGGACCGCCGGGCAAAGGCGAAGTAGTACACGACGAGGAAGATCAGCACGCCGATCATGAACGGGAAGCTGATGTTCCCCGATGTCGGCCAGCTGAACAGGATCATGAGGACGATGACCCAGAACACGGCGATCCAGGCGACCGGTCGCGACCAGCGGCCCAGGCTCCAGACCCGTTCCTTCTGCCACTCGTCGGTCGTCGCGCCGAGGTAGATGCAGATCCCGTACGCGGCATACAGGAAGATGGTGCTGATGGCCGTGACGATGATGATCGCGGTGCCGCCGCCGACGATGCCGGCGAGGACCGTGAAGACGAACGCCACGACGACGATCGCCGTCAGCGAGTTCGCCGGGGTCCGGTAGCGATGCGAGACCTTCTTGAGCCAGCCCGCACCCGGGAGGCCGTCATCACGGCTGAAGGCGAAGAGCATCCGGCCGGCCGAGGCCACCGACGACAGGCCGCAGAACGCCATCGCGATCGCGATCGCGGCGGCCAACAGGTCGCCGATCTGGCCGAGGTTGTACTGGAGGATCGAGATCACGGCCACCCCGCCGCCGAAGTAGTACTGGCTCGAGGCCGGGAGGGTCGTGTCGTCGAGCACCTTCGGGAACAGCGTCGAGAGGTCCGGCAGGTGCGTGGTGAGGGCGACGAGGAAGATGAAGCCGACCACGGCCGAGACCGCGACCGCGAGGAACAGGCCCCAGGCGCTCGCGACGCGGGCGCTGACGGTCTCCTCGGCGACGTGCGCGGACGCGTCGTAGCCGGTGTACGTCCAGTTCGCGAGCAGGAGCGAGAAGAAGAAGGCCAGGATCAGGGGGTAGGAGATCGCCGGTCCGTAGTCCAGCGTCACCGGGCCGAGCGCGTTCTGCCAGCTTCCCGCGACGTCCTGCGGCTGGATCGCGAAGAGCGTGAGGCCGGAGACGTCCGGCTTGCCCGCCGCGAAGACGAGGATCACGACCGCGGCCACGATCGCGATGTGCCACCAGACGCTCACCTGGTTGAGGATCGCGACGATGTTGATGCCGGCGATGTTGATGACGAGCTCGATGAGCATCAGGATGCCCATCGTCAGCAGCTGGCCGGTGATGACGGCCGTGTCGCCCGCGGCGATCAGGACCGACGTGTTGTCGTAGGTGATGCCGGCATTCGACAGGAGCGGCGTGATGATCGTGGCGTTGAGGAACGCGGCGGCGGCGAAGTTGATGCCGGCCACGATGGCGAACTGCCCGACGAGGTTGAACCAGGCCGTCCACCAGCCCCAGTGCTTGTTCTTCATCCGGCTGGCCCAGTAGTAGAGGCCGCCGGCGGTCGGATAGGCCGAGGCGATCTCCGACATGGACGCCGCGATCAGCAGCACGAAGACCGTGACCAGCGGCCATCCGATCATGACCGCGGCGGTCCCGGCCCACGCGAGGCCGTAGTCGTAGAGGATGACCGCGCCGGTCAGGATGCTGATGATGCTGAAGCTGATCGCGAAGTTGCTGAAGCCGCCCATCGAGCGCAGCAGCTCTTGCGCGTAGCCGAGCTTGTGCAGGTCCGCGGTGTCCTGCTTGATGACGTCTTCCCGGGAACGACCTTGTGTCATCGATACCTCCCTCACTCGAGTGGCCGACCCTCCCTCAGGGCCGGACCGGTGGCGGCGGCAGCGGCCCAGGCGGGGCGCCGCGCGCGAACGCGGGGACGTGCGGGGATGACGCTGGGAAGCGGTGGGCGGCCGGGGCGGCCGCGTGGGCGCTCGACGATCCGAGACGCCGGTCGGTCGCGTGCCCTCCTTTCTCCTCCCACGAGTGACCTCGGGACGAGATGTGCGGGACTATACGCGTTCGCCGATGGGCTTCGGAAGCCCCTCGGTCAGTAGAGCATCGTCGTCCCGGTGGGAAAGACGAAGTCGAAGGCCGACGGTTGCAGCGGAGCGTCCGGCGCGAAGTCGACGACCTCCGCGTGCCGGGTGACGGCGCCACCGATCGACTCGGCCAGCCGGAGGATGACGCCGGTCTCGCGGTCGACGGCCAGCGACAGGTGGAAGTCGGGCCGGTCTCCGGCAAGCTCGGTGGTCCGCGGGTGGTCGCACGTGACGAGGACAGCCTCGCGGCCCACGACGACGGCGGTGCCGGTGACGGCGCAACGCCCGGTGGCGAGGACGTTCTGGCAGTACCCGGCCGGGTGGACGAAGGTGTCCGGCAGCGTCTCGTACGGCAGGGCGGTGACGGGTTCGTAGACCTGGGCGAAACCCGGGAAGTCCGGGTCCGCGAGGCCGCGCGGCCGATTGCGGACCGGCCGCTGCGTGCCCAGCTTGTGGGCGCCCGCGTAGGTCCGCACGAGGTCGCCATCCGAGACCCAGACCTCGTAGTCCCCCGCGACGATGCCGCCGGCGCGGCTCGTGGTGACCTTCGCGTCCCCCGGATGTCGCAAGGCCACGTCGAGTGTCGCCAGCTCGTCGCCGCGGGTCGTCGTGGCGCGCTCCTCGATCCGCATCCGCAGGGTGGCGAACCGAAGCTCAGCGTCGCGCATGAAGTCGAACAGGTCCCCGACGGTGGGCAGGCCCGGCGCCAGCGAGGCGATCTCCGGCGACCGACGGCCATCCACGGCGGCGGGCAGGGCGGCGGCGCGATCCCAGAGGCGGGTAGAGGTCATCGCCGCGGATTGTAGCCGCTCCGGCCGCCACGATCGGGGGTCTTGACAGCGGCGCCGGCAGCGTCTATATATCGGCACACGATATAGTTTGACGAACGGACAGACCCAGGAGGACCGGTTGGCTGGCAACGAGATCCCCGAACTCGGCCGGTTCGCCGAGCCGTCGCTCTACATCCTGCTCTCGCTGAGCGGCGGTCCGAGACACGGCTACGCGATCATGACCGATGTCGAGGAGATCTCCGGATCGCCGCTCGGCCCCGGCACGCTCTACGCGGCCCTCGCCCGGCTCGAGGCCCGCGGCCTGATCGAGGCGCTCGAGCCCGTGGACCGGCGGCGGCCGTACCGGCTGACGGGGGCCGGCGCGACCACCTTGCGCGCCCAGCTCGAGCAGATGCGCGGGTTCGCGCGGACGGCGCTCGAGCGACTCGGGGGGACGTCGGGATGAGCGCGCTCATCCGGCTCTATCCGCCCGATTGGCGGGCGCGGTACGAGGACGAGTTCCGGTCGCTGCTCGCGGAGCGTCCACCCGACGTGCGCGACCGCGTCGACATCGTGCGCGGCGCGCTCGACGCGCGGATCCGGCCCCAGGTCCGCCGGGCGGCGACCGACCCGGAGCCGGAGACGCCGTCGGCGTCGGTCTCGTCCCGGGCGCTCGGAGCGTCGACCCTCGCCGGGGGGATCCTGTGGCTCGTGGCCATGGTCGTCGCGATCAACGGCCCGGTCGTGGAGGACGACGGGTCCCGCTATCGCGACGGGGTCGCCGCGATCCCGTTCACGTTCGCCGCGTTCCTCCTGCTGGGGGCCGGGCTCGTCGGCGTCGCCCGACGTCTCCCGTACGGCGAGGACGTCGGTGGACTTGCTGCCGCCCTCGCGGCCGTGACCGGGTCGATCTGGGCCTGCATGCCGTGGGTGTTCCCACTCCTCTTCGCGGCATCGGTCGGGTACATCGGGCTCGCGATCTCGGCCCGCCGGTCCGGCATCATGGGCCGCCCCGACGCCGCGCTGCTGGTCGGCGGGGTCGTCCTCGCGTGGATCTTCGTGGTGCGCGGCATGCTCGGCTCGCAGCCGGCCATCGAGCCGGTCCTCGACGGGTTCGTCGTCTTCTGGATCGTGTTCACGACGGTCTGGGTGGCGGTCGGACACACGCTCCTCGCCAAGCGCCTCGCTCGGACCGCGCCGGCCGGGACCGTTCGGTGACGCGCCGCGCGTGGGATCGCCATGGTCGTCGTCGCGGCGGCGGCGGCGGTCGGTGCCTGCGGCTCCGGCGGGACGACGTCGCCGGCGCCCTGGTGCCTCGCCGGTCGAACCGGTCGCCGGCACACTGACGCTGCTGGCCAAGGACATCGCGTTCACGCCGAGCCAGGTCTCGATGACCAGTGACACGGCGCTCACGGTGGTCCTCGACAATCAGGATGCGAGTGTCCCGCACGACGCCGTCCTGTTCGGTGGCGTCGATACGAAGATCGCCGCGACGGACATCGTCGTCGGCGTCGCGCAGGCGCGGTTCTCGATCCCGCCCCTGGTCCCGGGTCAGTACCGCCTGAGCTGCACCGTCCACCCGAACATGACCGCGACGCTCACGGTGGTCGCCCCGAGCTGACGACCGGTCCGGCGAGCAGCTGACGGTCAGCCGCCGGTCGGCCCGCCGCCCAGACCGGGTTCGGTCATCGCCGCCGGGTCGAGCAGGCGATCGAGTTCGGCCTCGTCCATCCCGCGCTCCAGCGCCAGCTCGCGGATCGTCTTCCCGCGCTTGAACGCGTCCTTCGCCAGGGCCGCCGCCTCGTCGTAGCCGATGACCGGCGCGAGGGCCGTCGCGAGCATCAGCCCCTGCTCCACGAGCGCCGGGCCGCGATCGGTGGCGGTCAGGCCTTCGACGCAACGAGCGCTGAAGTTCGCCGTCGCGGCCCCCAGCAACTCGATCGACTCGAGCAGCGCCGCCGCCGTGACCGGGAGCATCACGTTGAGCTCCAGGAACGAACCGGTCTGCCCGAAGGCGACCGTGGCGTCGTTCCCGACGACCCGGGCCACCACCATCGTCAGCGACTCGATGATCACCGGGTTCACCTTGCCCGGCATGATCGACGACCCGGGCTGCGTCTCCGGCAGGGCGATCTCCGCGAGCCCCGCACGCGGGCCCATGCCCATCAGCCGGAGATCGCTGGCGATCTTCCAGAGGCTCAGGGCGATGGCCCGGATCGCCCCGTGGGCGGCGATGGCGGCGTCGAGCGTCGCCTGGGCGTGGAAGTGGTTCGGCGACTCGCGGACGGCAAGGCCGGTCAGGGTCGAGAGTCTCGCGCACGCCCGGAAGGCGTACTCCGGATGGGCGTTGATCCCCGTCCCGACCGCGGTGCCCCCGAGCGGGACCGTCAGGAGCTCCGCCTGGGCGGCGCGGGCGCGTCGGAGCGCTTCCTCGACCTGGCCGGCATACCCGCGGAACTCCTGGCCGAGGCGGATCGGCGTCGCGTCCTGGAGGTGGGTCCGTCCGGTCTTGACGACCGGCCAGAACGCCTGCTCCTTGGCCACGAGCGCGGTGTGGAGGCGTTCGAGCGCCGGCAGGAGGGCCTCCTCGATCGCGACCGCCGCCGAGAGCTGCAACGCGGTCGGGATCGTGTCGTTGGAGCTCTGACAGCGGTTGACCTCGTCGTTCGGGTGGACCCGGTGGGCGCCACCCAGGCGGTCCGTCGCCAGGCGCGCCACGACCTCGTTCATGTTGGTGTTCGTGGAGGTTCCCGACCCGGTCTGATAGATGTCGATGGGGAATTGGTCGTCGTGCCCGCCCTCGGCCACCTCGAGCGCTGCGGCCGCGATGGCCGCCGCGACGTCGGGTGGCAGCAGGCCGAGTCCGCTGTTGGTCTCGGCCGCGGCGACCTTGACCTGGGCGAGCGCCCGGATGAACCGGTGCGGGAGCCGCTGGCCGGAGATCGGGAAGTTCAGGACCGCCCGCTGGGTCGAGGCGCCGTACAGCGCATCGGCCGGGACGCGCATCTCTCCCATCGAGTCGCGCTCCGTTCGCGTGTCGCCATCGCTTGATCCGCTCATGGCTCCGATCGTACGCCGTCCGCCGGACGCTCGAAGCGACGCCGAAACCGGCGCCGCGTGAAGCCGACGGCCTGGTACAGGCCTTCGGACGCCTCGTTGTCGGCCTGCGAGTAGACCTGGACCGTGGTCGCCCCCGCTTCGAGGTAGCCGCGCAGCCCGTGGGTCAGGAGGGCCCGCCCGAGTCCTCGCCGCTGATGGTCCGGATGCGTCCCGACCGGCTCGAACTCGCCGACGCGGGCGATCGGGTCCCACCACGCCATCGCGAACGCGGCCAGCGTCCCGTCCGGCGCCTCCACGACCAGGTCGTCCTCGAAGGCATAGTGGGGGAGGGTCGTCATCCGCTCGTAGTGCTCGACGGTCATCCGCGAGGGCGCGAACGCGGCGCGATGGACGGCCACGCGGGCCGGGATCTCCCCCGGCCCCTCGACCTGTCGGATCCGGTACCCGTCCGGGACCGCGACGTTGTCGATCGGTCGACGACGGTCGAGACGCTGCTGGAACTGGGAGAGGCGGATCGGCTCCGCCGACGAACCCGTGGCGATCGAGGGCGGCCGACGTGGCCGGATCGTCCTCCGCCGCCCAGGCATGGAGTGCCCCCGCCGTGGCGGCGATCGCGTCGGTCAGGATCGCGTCGAGGAGACCGTCGGCGTCCGCCGGCCGGTCATGGCGGATCTCCCAGTGGACCTGCCCCTGCACGGACCCAGCTCCACGCCATGGGGTCGCCCGCACCGGCATGCCACAGGCGGAGGTGGTCGGCGAGCGGGGCCGGAGCCGTCAGGGCGTCCCACCACTCGAGATCGCCTGGATGCGACGCGACCATCGGGGCCTCGGCCAGCCACGCGTCGGAGAGGATCCGTTCGGCGGATCGGAGGTCGTCCAGGGACGCGGCGGGTCGGGGCGAGATCACGCTCGGAGGATACCGGTCGAGGGTGATCCGGCCGTCCTGTCCTAGACTCCGGGTGTGACGCCGCCGACCACGCCGACCAGCACCCCGACCACGCCCACCGTGCCGATCGAGTCCGAGACGTTCCGTCGGGTGATGGGCCACTTCGTCACGGGTGTCACGGTGGTCACGGCGCTCGACGGCGACCGGCCGTTCGGGATCACGGTGAACGCCCTGAGCTCCGTCTCGCTCGAGCCGCCGCTCGTCATGGTCGCCCTCGACCGCCGGCGGTTCCTGACGCCGATCGTGCGCGCGTCGCGCCGCTACGCGGTCAACATCCTGGCGGAGGACCAGCAGGAGCTGTCCGACTGCTTCGCCGGCGCGGACGTCACGCCCGGTCGCGACGAGTTCTGTGGGGCCGCCTGGCATCCCGGTCCGAGCGGCCTGCCGCTCCTCGACGGGGCGATCGCGACGCTCGAGTGCTCGGTCGTCGAGACGTTCTCGGCCGGTGACCACGACCTCTTCATCGGCCGCGTCGACTCGCTCCAGAACGAGATCCACCATCCGATGCCGCTGCTCTACTACCGCCGACGCTACCTGCGCGTCGAGCGCGCCGGGACCTCCGAGGTCGAGGGCAAGCCGGAGGGGTAGCATCGAGCCCGATGCCGACCATCTCCGCCAACGGGCTCCAGATCGGCTACGACGCCGTCGGCGACGGCCCGCCCCTGGTCGTGCTCCACGGGGCGACGATGGTGCGTCGCGGCCATCTCGACTCCCACCTCGACCGCCTCTCCGCGGCGTTCCGGCTCTATCTGCCCGACGCCCGCGGGCACGGAGCCACCCGCTGGGATCCGGACGACGGCTTCACGACCGCCCTGCTCGTCGAAGACCTCGTCGCGTTCGCGGACGCGCTGCGCCTCGAGACGTTCCACCTCCTCGGGTTCTCGCTCGGCGCGAACACCGCGCTCGTGTTCGCGACGGAGCACGCGGACCGCCTCGAGACACTCGTGCTCGTCGGGATCAGCCCGGAGCGCGAGCCGCGCGCCAGCGTCGCGCGCCGGTTGCTGGACCCCGTCCGGATCGAGCGGGACGATCCGGCGTGGGCCACGCGCCCTGTCCGCACGGCATGACGCTGCCCAGGGCGCCGGGGCATGGCGCCGGCTGCTGCCCGCCATCGCCACGGACGTCGCGGAGCAGCCGCTGCTCTCGCCGGCCGAGCTCCATCGGATCGACGTCCCGACGCTCGTCGCGTGCGGTGACCGCGACCCCTTCGTCACCGTCGGGCAGGCGTGGGCGCTCGTGCGCGCCCTGCCCGATGGACGGCTGCTCGTGGCGCCAGAATGCGGACACGAGGTCATGACGGAGCGGCCGGAGGTGTTCGCGGCCGCCCTCGATGCGTTCTACCGCGAGGAGGCGGGCCGATGACGACGCTGCTCGCCATGTTCCGGCGACCCGACGGCGGTCCCGAGGCACTCGCCGAACTCGAGCGCCGCTACGCGGCCGAGCACCTCCCGCTCGTCGCCGGGACGCCCGGGCTGCGCGAGACCCGCGTCCGGCGGGTGGAGGCGGCGCTCGGCGGCGAGACGGACCTCGTGCTGATCACGCTGATGCGTTTCGACGACCGGGGATCGCTCGACGCGGGGCTCGCGTCCGATGCCATGCGCGCGGCGGGACGGAACCTCCGCGAGATCGCACCAGGGCTGGTGACCCTGCTCGTCGTCGAGGACGTTCCGGAGATGGACCGGGCGGCTATGCCGGGCGTGGATACTGTCAGCACGACACCCGAGGGAGCCGAGTGACCGACGCCGCACCGACGACCGCGACCGCGTCCCCCATCCAGGTCCGGTTCCCGGCGCCCGCGCCGCGTTCCCTGGCCCCGGCGGCCACGGCCGCGGGTGTCGCCCTCGTCACGATCGACCGACGCGACGCACTCAACGCGCTCACGTTCGACCTGCTGGACGACCTCGCGGACGCGCTCGAGGCGCTCGACCGCGATCCCGCGTGCCGGGCCATCGTGATCACCGGCGCCGGGACGCGGGCGTTCGCGGCTGGGGCCGACATCAAGGAGCTGGCCACGGAGACCCCCGAGTCGTTGCTGGCCGGAGGGCGGTTCGGCGCGTGGGACCGGCTGGCGGCGATCGGGCTGCCGATGATCGCCGCGGTCCGCGGGTTCGCCCTCGGCGGCGGCTGCGAGCTCGCCATGACCTGCGACATGATCGTGGCCGGCGACGACGCGAGGTTCGGCCAGCCCGAGATCCTCATCGGGGTGATGCCCGGCGCCGGCGGCACGCAGCGGCTCACCCGGGCTGTCGGCCAGGCGCGAGCGATGGAGCTGATCCTGACCGGCCGATCGATGACGGCCGACGAGGCGGAGCGGAGCGGGCTCGTGACCCGGGTCGTCCCGGCCGAGGCGACGGTCGACGCGAGCCTTGAGCTCGCGGCGCGGATCGCCTCGATGCCGCCCCTCGCCGTCCGCGCGGCGAAACGGCTCGTGCGCGCTGCCGCCGAGCGACCGCTGAGCGCCGGGCTGGCCGACGAACGCGCGACGTTCTTCGCCCTGTTCGACACCGAGGACCAGGCCGAGGGCATGGCCGCCTTCATGGACAAGCGCGCGCCCGTCTGGGCTGGGCGCTGAGCGCACGACGCTGACGGCACCGACGAACGAGGAGGGATCGATGGAGCGCGATACATCCGGTGGCAGCGATGTCGGGCGGGACATCGAGCGCGATCTCGGCGATGAGCCGTCGAGTGCCATCCGCGATTCGGCGCCGGACTATCTCGCCCCGATCGACGCCTCGTCGCCGGTGAGCGGCCACACGCCGGCGCCCGAGGCGACCGGGTCGGCGGTCGACGCGCCGGAGCACGACTGGACGAGCGCGCAGGACCTGATCTACCCGGCGTTCCGTCCGGTGGGGACGCAGGGCCTCGACCTCGCGACGCTCGACCGCGACACGCTGGCCGCGCAGGCCACGGTGAGCCACGCCCAGCCGCTCATCGACACCGGGCCGGCCGGGCTGCCGGTCGTCTACACGATCGATGCCGGCGCCTACGACATCGTCGTCAATGGCGATCATCTCCTCTCCTGGGGCATCGGGGCGACCGAGATCCAGGATGCCGCGATGCGCAACCTGGCTCGGTGGTCGGTCTCGGCGCCGTGGACCGACGAGATCTCCGGGACTCGGCGGCTGATCAGTTCGGACACCGGTGATGGCTGGGACGCCGTTCGGATCCTCCTGCCCGAGGTCGTGGCCCACCTCACGAGCGAGCTCGCGCCGTACGGGCGGATCCTGGTCGGGCTGCCAGAGCGCCACCTCCTGACCGCGGCCTCCCTCCATCCGGACGACGCGGAGTTCGCCGGATTGTTCGGCGACTTCGTCGTGGAGCAATCCGGTGGTGCCGACGAGCCGGTCGACCGGCGAGTCTTCGAGCTCGTTGACGGACGCCTCGTCGAATTCGACGGGGGCGGGCGACCCGGCTGATGCCGACGCCCGGGGCGAGCCCCCAGGCCTTCGAGACCCTCCGGTTCGAGGTCGAGGACGCCATCGCGACGGTCACGCTCGACCGACCCGAGGCCCTCAACGCCCTGACGGTCCCGATGAAGGCCGAGCTGCTGCGGGTCCTCGGCATCGTGGCGCGCGACCGGTCCGTCCGCGTGGTGGTCCTGACCGGCGCCGGCCGGGCGTTCTGCGCGGGCCAGGATCTCAAGGAGCGCCTGGCGCCGGGCGCGACGCCGCTCGCCATCGAACTTCGAGACCGCTTCAACCCGATCGTGCGGGCCATGCGCGCCCTGGATCAGCCGATCGTCGCAGCGGTCAACGGTGTCGCGGCCGGTGCCGGTGCGTCGCTCGCGTTCGCCTGCGACCTCCGGATCGCCTCGAGTGCCGCGTCGTTCGTGCTCGCGTTCGGTCGCATCGGTCTGGTGCCGGACAGTGGCGCGACCTGGACCCTGCCCCGCCTCGTCGGCGCGTCGAAGGCCGCCGAACTGGCCTTGCTCGGCGACACGCTGAGCGCCGCCGACGCGGAACGTCTCGGGCTCGTGGCTCGCGTCGTCCCGCCGGAGGGGCTCGCGATCGAGGCCCGGTCGATCGCGGTGCGACTCGCCGGCCTCGCGCCCGCCGCGCTCGCGTCGACCAAACACGCGCTCGACCGCGCGTGGTCGACCGACCTCGACCGTGCCCTCGACGACGAGGCGTATCGCCAGGGCGCGCTCGGGGCCACGAGCGATCATGCCGAGGGCCTCGCCGCCTTCGTCGAGAAGCGGACGCCGCGGTTCACCGGCGACTGAGCCCCGGCGCGGCCCGGAGGCCGCCCGCTTGAAACGCACCGGTCGCGTGCCGTACCCTGCGCCCCTAACGACCGTTAGTTAGGAGGCCCGTCCGACGGTGGTCGAGACCACGCGCCGACGCGAGATCGAGGCTGTCGCGAGTTCGCTCTTCCACGAGCGCGGCTACGCGGGGACGAGCGTGCGCGACATCGCCCGCGCGCTCGACATCCAGGGGGCCAGCCTCTACGCCCACGTCGCCTCGAAGGAGGACGTGCTGTGGACGATCGTGGACCGGACGGCGGCCCGATTCGAGGCGGACGCCGAGACCGCCGACGCCCACGACGCCGATCCCGTCGTCCGCCTGGAGCGACTGGTCCGGGCCCACGTCGGGGTCGTCACCGAGGACGTCAAGCGCGCCAGCGTCTTCGTCCGCGAATGGCGCTCGCTCGAACAGGAGCGTCGCGCCACCATCGCCCGCCGCCGCGACGCCTACGAGGCGCGGTTCCGGGCGGTCATCGCCGAAGGGGCGGCGGCCGGACGGTTCGACGTGCCGGACCCGAGCGCCGCGTCGGCGTTCATCCTCACGGCCCTCAACGGGCTCGTGGCGTGGTATCGGCCGAACGGGCGCCTCGACGAGGCCGCGATCGCCGATGCCTACGCGTCCCTCGCCCTGGCGGCGGTGCGGGCGCCACGGCCGGCCCGATGACCGATCCGCGGGCACTCGATCCCATCCTCGACCCGCCGGACCGCCCGCTCCCGGCCTTCGCCGGGGCCGGCTCCGACGACGAGCGCCTCGCTCGGTTCGAGGCGCACGTGGTCGCCGGCGGCAAGGTCGAGGCGACCGACTGGATGCCCGAGGAGTACCGGACGGCGGTCCTGCGCTTCGTGGAGATGCACGCCAACTCCGAGCTGATGGGCGTCCTGCCGGAACGCGAGTGGCTGATGCGCGCGCCGACCCTCCGCCGGAAGCTGGCCCTCACGGCGAAGGTCCAGGACGAGGTCGGTCATGCCCAGCTGCTCTATCGCGTCGCCGAGGACCTCGGCAAGCCGCGCGAGGCGATGTACGACGACCTGCTCGCCGGTCGAACGAAGTTCCACAACGTCTTCCACTACCCCACGGTCGGCTGGGCCGACGTCGGGATGATCGCGTGGCTCGTCGACGCGGCCGCGATCGTCGCGCAGCAGGCGTTGCGCGACTCGTCGTACGCCCCGTACGCGCGGACGATGCGCAAGATCTGCTGGGAGGAATTGGTCCACATCATGCACGGCCGCGACGTCGTGGTGACGATGGCGACCGGCACGGCCGCGCAGCGCGCCGCCATCCAGGACGCGTTGGATCGATGGTGGGGTCCGCTCATGCAGATGCACGGTCCGCGGTCGCCCCGCGAGACCGACCGCGACCTTCACTGGCGGATCAAGGCGAAGACGTCCGAGGAGCTGCGTCAGGAGTTCCTGACGATCTACGTCCCGCGGATCCGCGAGCTCGGGCTCGTCATCCCGGACCCGGCCCTGCGCTGGGACGAGGCGGCCGCGACCTGGCGCTACGCCGAGCCGGACTGGGCGGAGCTGCGGACCGTCGTCACGAACCACGGCCCGATGTCCGAGCAGCGGCTCGCGTTCCGGCGCGCGACGCGCGAGGAGACCCGCTGGGTCCGCGAGGCGATCCTGGGCGTGCCTGCCGCCGCATGACGCCGACACTCGAGCCATGGGAGGTCTTCCGCCAGGAGCGCGAAGGCGATCCGATGCGCCACGGGGGCAGCGTGATGGCCCCCGACGCCGCGCTGGCCACCCACTACGCCCGGGAGATGTTCGGGCGCCGACAGGAGAGCGTCCGGCTGTGGGTCGTCCGGCGGGCGGACGTCCTCGACATCGACGACCCGGATCTGCTCCAGCCGCCCCTCGACCGGTCGTTCAAGAAGCCCGGCGGCTACGTGATGCGCGACAAGCTGGCCGCGGCCCGCGAGGCGGCCGGCCAGCCGAAGCCGAAGGCGCGATCGTCATGAGCGCCGCGGCCCCCACCGCCGTCGCCCTGGACGCGCTCCTCCTCTCGATGGCCGATGACGAGTTCGTCATCGGCTGCAGCGACTCCGAATGGACCGGGATCGCGCCGATCCTCGAGGAGGACGTCGCCATGAGTTCGCTCGCGCAGGACGAGATCGGGCATGCCACGGCGTTCTACGGCCTGCTGGCCACCCTGACCGGCACGGACGCCGACGCGCTGGCCTACGACCGGCCGCCGGAGGCCTATCGCCACGCGCGACTGCTGGACCACGGCCGGGGCGACTGGGCGATGACGATCGCCCGCCGGTACCTGTACGAGACGGCCGACGCCGTCCGGCTCGAGGCACTCGCGGGCGGGTCGTGGGCGCCGCTCGCGGACCTCGTCGGCAAGGTCGCACGCGAGGAGCGCTACCACCGGATGCACGTCGAGGTCTGGCTGGACCGCCTCGCCGATGGCGGGCCCGAGTCACGGGACCGGCTGGTCTCGGCCATGACGACGCTCTCGTCGGACGCGGCGACCGTCTTCACGCCGCTTCCAGACGAACCGGACCTCGTCCGGGCGGGGATCCTGCACGCCCCGATGGCGGAGCTGGAGACGCGTTGGCGCGCGGTCGTCGATCCCAGGCTCCGGGCGCTCGACCTGCCGACACCGGGTGCTCGGCCGGCAGCCGCCGACGGCCGCGAAGGTCACGGCGACGCGTTCCGCTGGCTGTGGGGCGAGTTCACGGCCGTGCGCGCCGCCGACCCGGGAGCGACGTGGTGAGCGAGCGGGGCACGCAGGTGAGCGTCGCGCGAGCGCGTTCCGGGGCGGTCCTCGGGCCGGGGCCCGTCGCCGGCACCGTCGACGAGGCCGCCGTCCGCGTCGCGCTCGCCGAGGTGGCCGACCCGGAGCTCCCGATGATCTCGATCGTCGACCTCGGGATGGTCGGGGACGTGTCGGTCGGGCCGGTCATCCGCGTCGACGCTCCTCCCGACCTACGTCGGCTGCCCGGCGGTGGAGATGATCCGGACGGCGGTGGCGGATCGCCTTGCCGCGTTCGGCCGGCCGGTGGAGGTCGAGGCGACGTTCGAGACGCCATGGACGTCGGACCGGATCTCCCCGATCGGTCTGCGCGCCCTCGCCGGAGCCGGGATCGCCCCGCCGTCCGCGCCCTCGGACGTCCGCTGCCCGTACTGCTCGTCCGACCAGGTGGTCGCCGACAGTCTCTTCGGGCCGACACCGTGCCGGTCGCTGTCGTACTGCCGCACCTGCCGACAGCCGTTCGAAGTCATCAAGCCGGTCTGACCGTGGGCGCGGACATCCGCACCGTCGGCGTGGTCGGGGCCGGGACGATGGGCGCGGGCATCGCGCAGCTGGCCCTGGAGGCCGGCCACGACGTCTGGCTGCACGACCTCGACGCCGGTGCGCTCGACCGCGCCGCCGCGCGGATCCGCGATGGCCTCGGACGTCGCGCGGCGCGGCTCGGCCTCGACGCCGAGGCGATCGACGACTGGGTCGAGGGGCGCGTCACGCGTCTGCGGCCGACGGTCTCGCTCGAGGCCGCCGCCGGCGGCGCCGACCTGGTCATCGAAGCCGCGATCGAGGACCTCGATCGCAAGCGGGCGATCTTCCGCGACCTGGACCGCGCGTGCCACGCCCGGCGCGATCCTCGCGACCAATACGAGCGCGTTGTCCGTGGCGGCGATCGCGGCGGCGACGCACCGACCGGCCAGGGTCGCCGGGACTGCACTTCTTCAATCCCGCACCGGTGATGACGCTCGTCGAGGTGGTGTCGACGCCGGCCACCGATCCGTCCACGACCGAGGTCCTGGCCGCCCTGATGCGTCCGCTGGGGACGCGTCCCCGTCCGGTCTGCCGACTCCCCGGGGTTCATCGTCAACCGCGTGAACCGCCCGTTCACGCTCGAGGCGTTGGCCGAGCTCGAGGCCGGCGGCTCGACCGCCGACGCCATGGACCGCGCCTTCCGTGCCGCCGGGTACCCGATGGGCCCGTTCGAGCTCATGGACCTGATCGGCCTCGACGTGAATCTCGCCGTCGCCCGGGCGCTGCACGCTGCCGCGCTGGCGGCGGGCGACCCGCTCGCGGACCGCTTCAAGCCATCCGCCTTGCAGGAGCGGCTGGTCGCCGCCGGTCGCCTGGGGCGGAAGACCGGCGCCGGGTTCTACGAGGGCGGTCGGCCCGACCTCGGGGCCGCGGACGCTCCTGCCCACCAGGACGACACCGCCTCGGCGGTCGTCGAGCGAGTCGAGCTCGCGATCATCGACGAGGCGTATCGAGCCCTTGGGGAGAGGGTCGCGACGGAGGCCGATATCGACACCGCGCTGCGGCTCGGGGCCGGCCATCCGCTCGGTCCGTTCGAGCGCGCGGCTCGGATGGGTGGCCCCGTTGCGGTCCTCGAACGACTCACGCGTCTCGCGGGGCGCGGCCCGCGATTCGTGCCCGCGCCGGCACTCGTGGCGTCGGCCGGATGACATGGGCGTGGGCTATCCTGCTTGCATCGGCTCGGCATCTGCCGGCCGGATGGATCGGGGAGGGATCTTGATGCGATACCGGATCGCCGGCCCGGCGCTGGTGGCCTTCGCCGCCCTCGTGCTGGTCGGTTGCAGCAGCACCACGGGCGGCTCGGCCGCCCCGAGCACGGACACCGGGGCTTCGGCGGCCGCACCGAGCGAGGCGGCGCCCAGCGCCGCCGCGAGCGAGGCCGCCGCCAGCGAGGCCGCGCCGAGCGAGGGCACGCCGAGTCTCGCCATCCCCAGCTTCGCGTTCCCGAGCACCGACAAGGAGCTCGAGGCGTTGCTGCCCGCCGAGCTCTGCGGCGCCAAGGTCCAGAAGCTGAGCATGGGTGGCGAGATGTTCGACAACTCCAGCGACCCGACGTTCGGCGCGGTCCTGCAGAAGCTCGGCAAGACGACCAAGGACGTCAGCTTCGCCGTGGCCGCGCCCTTGACGGCGGGCGACAACACGTGCGCGGCCGGGATCTTCCGGATCAAGGGTGCCGACGGCGGCGCGCTCAAGGACGCGTTCCTCGCCGAGGCGGCGAAGGAAGGCAACACGTTCGTGGTCAAGAACATCGCCGGCCGGGACGTCTACACGGACCCGACCTCGGACTCGTTCGGGTATGCGTACTTCAAGGGCGACGCGCTGATCTTCGCGAGCGCGAAGAACGACGCCGACGCGGCCTCGATCATCTCCGCCTTGCCGTAGGGCACGCATTCGGGGCGTCTGCCGATCGGCGGACGCCCCTGCGAGGGAACTGAAACGGGATCCCGGTCGTCGCTGAGGTGCGACGGATGCGTGACTCACCACGCTCGTCGCTCGGGTGCGTCTCGGCACTCGAAGGCCCCCAGCGTCGATCGAGGTGCCCCATGTCCCTCCGTCGATCCCCGTGGATCGTCCCCGTCCTGCTCAGCACCCTCCTGGCCGCGGGCTGCTCCGGCGGCGGCGCGGGCTCGTCAGGCGCGCCGGCGCCAACGCCGATGCCGCCCTCGGCCGTGGCGTCCGCCCCGACGCCGCCGAGCGCCGCCCCGACCGTCGGCCCGAGCACAGCCCCGAGCGCCCCGGCGGCTCCCGGCCCGGCGGCGACCCTGCCCGCCACCGTCGGCGACGTGTCCCTGACGATCAGCGAGCCGGATACGGCCACGTACCTGAAGGTCAACGTCGGCCGACGGCTCGGCCCGATCCTCGCGGCCCTCGGCAAGACCGACGCCGACGTCCAGGTGGCATCGGCGAACGGCGCGACCGAGGACGGCTCCCTGTTCATCGACGCGGTCCGCATCGACGGCACGGACGCGGCCACGCTCCTCGGCGCGGCCCGGACCGCCCTGACGGCACCGCCCACGACGGGTGCCAAGGACGCGACGGTCGGCGGCAAGCCCGTCATCGCGTGGACCCAGACGTCGGGGACGACCGCCGTCTACGCGCACGACGACGTCCTGTATTTCATCGCGTCGCCGATCGCCGATCGGGTGGACGCCACGGTCGCCGCCCTCCCATAGCGCGGTCCCGGTCCGGCAGTCCGGCCGGCGCGCGCTACCATCGGGTCCGTGAGCAGGGATCTGACGCGACCCGTCCGCGAGGCATGGATCGTCGAGGCCGTTCGGACGCCGATCGGCCGGTACGGCGGGGCGCTCTCGAGCGTCCGGCCGGATGACCTGGCGGCCATCGTCCTGCGGGCGGTCGTGGACCGCGCTGGCGTCGACCCGGGCCTGGTCGAGGACGTCATCCTCGGCTGCGCGAACCAGGCCGGCGAGGACAATCGCGACGTCGCGCGGATGGCCCTGCTGCTGGCCGACTTCCCGGTGGAGGTCGGCGGGCTGACCGTCAACCGGCTGTGCGGATCGGGGCTCCAGGCGATCAACACCGGCGCGCACGCGATCGCGGTCGGCGATGGCGACGTCTTCATCGGCGGCGGGGTCGAATCGATGACCCGCGCCCCGTACGTCCAGCTCAAGGCCGAGTCGGCCTACGACCGTGGCGCCCGCGAGCTGGCCGACACGACCCTCGGCTGGCGGTTCGTCAACCCGCGGCTCGCCGAGCGCCATCACCCCTATTCGATGGGGGAGACCGCCGAGAACGTCGCCGAGCGCTGGGCGGTGAGTCGCGAGCGCCAGGACGCGTTCGCGCTCGAGAGTCAGCAGCGCGCAGTCGGCGGCGATCGAGGCCGGTCGGTTCGATGGGCAGATCGTGCCGGTCGAGATCCCGCAGAAGCGCGGCGAGTCGGTCGTCGTCGACCGGGACGAGCACCCTCGAGCCGACACGAGCGCGGAGGCGCTGGCCAGGCTGCGGCCCGCGTTCACGGCCGACGGCGGCTCGGTCACGGCCGGGAACAGCTCCGGGATCAACGACGGAGCGTCCGCCGTGCTGCTCGTCGAGGCCGAACGCGGCCGCCAGCTCGGCCTGACGCCGATGGCCCGGGTCGTCTCGACGGCCGTGGCCGGCGTGGATCCGGCGATCATGGGCGTCGGCCCCGTCCCCGCTTCGCGCAAGGCGCTCGAGCGGGCCGGCATCACCGTCGGCGATCTCGACCTCATCGAGCTCAATGAGGCGTTCGCCAGCCAATCTCTCGTCTGCATCGACGAGCTCGGCCTCGACCCCGCCAAGGTCAATGTCAACGGCGGGGCCATCGCCCTTGGCCATCCGCTGGGCATGAGCGGCGCGCGGCTGGTCACGATGCTCGTGCACGAGCTGCGCCGGACGGGCGGTCGCTACGGCCTCGCGACGATGTGCATCGGGGTGGGACAAGGGATCGCCACGGTCGTCGAGCGTCTCTGAGCCCCGGCTGGTACGAGAGTTTCGGCGCGGGTGCTTGTCGAAACCTGTTGACGTGCGTACGATGAGCGCTGGCGCCGGGGCTCCCGGGACCACGCGACCAGCCCAACGCCTGCAGACCACGAGGACGGAACGCATGATCGACCAGCAGCCGATGATCGAGCAGCAGCCGACGATCGTCTCCCTGACCGACGCCGCCGCGGGCAAGCTCCGCGAGCTGACGAAGGACGAGACGAACCCGGCGATCGGCCTGCGGGTCTATGTGTACTCCGGCGGCTGCTCCGGGTTCCGCTACGGGATGATGCTCGAGGACGCGCCGACCTCGGAGGACAAGGTCCTCGAGGCCAGTGGCATCAAGGTCTACGTCGACGGGAACAGCATCAACCTCCTGCAGGGCTCGCAGATCGACTACGTCGACACGCTCATGGGGGCCGGCTTCACGGTCAACAACCCGAACGCGGTCTCGGCCTGTGGCTGCGGTTCGAGCTTCCGCACGGCGGACGACGAGGGTTCCGCGAGGTCCTGCGCGCACTGACGCCAGCCTGACCCAGCGTCCCTGAAGCCGCCGGCGGCGCCGGCGGCTTCGTCATGTCCGGCGGCAGTCGACGGACCATCGCGCGGCGTCACCGGTACTGTCGACCCATGGGCGGTCCGGTGCGGTCCGACCGACGCTTGCGACCGGACCAGATGCCCATCGAACCTCGCTCCATCGCGCGTATCCCGCTCTGGCTGGCGTACTTCGTCATCGGGGCGCTCCTGCTCGTCGTCCACCGGGTCCTGGAGACCGGCAGCCCGGCCCAGGACTGGTTCTATGACGTCGTCGGCGCGTCGGCGGTCGTGGTGGCCTTCATCGGGATCCACGTCAACCGACCGGAGCGACGGCTCCCGTGGTGGCTGATGGCCGCCGGTCAGGCCCTCTTCGTGGCCGGCGACATCATGTGGAACTACTACGACGCGATCGGCGAGTCCCCGTTCCCCTCGACGGCGGACCTGCTCTACCTGGCGGGGTATCCGTTCATGGCCGCGGGCCTGCTCCTGCTGATCCGACGACGCCTCGGCGACGGTGACCGCGGTGGCATCCTCGACGCGGCGATCCTCACCACGGCCGTCGCGATCGTGTCGTGGACGTTCTTCATCCAGCCGCTCGTCGTCGGCTCCGACCTCGACCCGCTGTCGCTCGCGATCAGCCTCGCCTACCCGATCAACGACCTGCTGCTCATCGGGATGGCGATGGGCCTGCTCGCGACGCCGGGCGCTCGCACCCCGTCCTTCCGCCTCCTGGGTCTCGGCCTGCTCGCACTCCTGGCCGCCGACCAGATCTACGCGGTCCAGAACCTGGACGGCTCGTACGTGTCGGGCGGCCCGCTCGACTCGATCTACCTCATCGCCTACATCCTGTTCGGCCTCGCCGCGGCCCATCCGTCGATGGTCCATCTCACCGACCCGCACCCGGTCGCGATCACGTGGCTGGGGCCGGTCCGGATGATCTGCCTCGCCGCGGCCATGATCACCGGGCCGATCCTCGTCACGATGGGGCCCGGCGCCGACAGTGGTCTCGCGGTCGTGGCGCTCGGCACGGCCGTCCTGTCGCTGCTCGTCCTCGTCCGGATGTCGGGCATCGTCCGGATGCTCGACCACGACGTGAAGAAGCGACGCGCCCTCGAGGCGCAGCTCAGCTACCAGGCCTTCCACGACCCGCTCACCGGCCTGGCCAACCGCCGCCGTTTCGTGGAGCAGGCCGAGGCCGCCCTCGTCGGCCGCCAGCGCACCGGCTCGATCGCCGCCCTGTTCCTCGACCTCGACGATTTCAAGACGGTCAACGACAGCCTCGGCCACGCCGCGGGCGACGAGCTGCTGGGGACCGTGGCGGCCCGGATCCGCGAGAGCCTGCGCGCGACCGATCTCGCGGCCCGGCTCGGCGGCGACGAGTTCGGCGTGCTCCTGCTGGACATCACCGACGTCGGATACGCGCAGACCGTCGCCGAGCGGCTCCTCGCCACGATCCAGGCCCCGCTCACGATCTCTGACGTCGCGGTGGAGGTCGGCGCGAGCATCGGCATCGCGGTGGACACCTCGACGATGACCGGCGTGGACGACCTCCTCGGCGACGCGGACGTCGCGATGTACCAGGCCAAGGCGATGGGCAAGGGCCGTCACCACACGTTCACGGCCGACCTGCACGGCTCGAGCGCCCGGGAGCGCACCTGGTCCGAGGGCCCCCGCTCGGTCCGCCGACCGCTCGGCGCTGCCCGCCTGGAGCCCGGCGCCGGCTAGCACCGGCCCGGCGCACTAGACTCGATCCAGTCGCGCGGTGGCAACGGGTCGTCGCGCCGGACGCGGTCGCAGATGATGGATATCCCGCTCTTTCCGCTCCACACGGTGCTCTGCCCCGGCATCGTCGTGCCGCTCCACGTCTTCGAGGAACGCTATCGCGCCCTCACCCAGCACTGCCTCGACACGGGTCGCCCGTTCGGCGTCGTGCTGATCAAGAGCGGCCGCGAGGTCGGCGAGCGCGGCGTGCTGTCGCTCGCTGGGGTCGGCGCCTTCGCCGAGATCCGCCAGGCGGGCCGCTATCCGGACGGACGGTTCGACCTCCTCGCCGCGGGCACGGGCCGGTTCGCGATCGAGTCCGTCGATGCGGCCAGCGAGCCGTATCTCGTCGCGGAGGTCACGCCGCTCGACGACGAGGTGGGCGACGAGCCACGGGCGGAGCGGCTCGCCGCCTCGGCGATCCGGCGGTTCGTCCGCTACCTCGAGCTCATGCGGGCGCGCGACGGCGAGACCGCAGAGGAACTCGACATCCGGGTGGAGCTCGAGACCGCGGGGCCGGACGACACGGCCGAGCCGACCACCGACACCGACACCCCCGAGATCGTGGCCAGCGCCAAGGCCGACGACGAGCCGGCCACTGCGGCCGACCTCGCGATCCCGGACGACCCCACCGTGCTGTCCTACCTGTTGTCGGGCATCGTCCAGGTCGAGCTGCCGCGCCGCCAGGGACTGCTCGAGGCCGAGACCACCGTCGAGCGGCTGGAGGCGCTGATCCGCCTCCTCGACCGCGAGGTGATGCTGCTGACGAACCGGCTGCGGCTGTTCTCCGCGGACCCGCGCCAGATCGGCGGCGTTCGCCGGAGCTAGCTCCGCCGCCGCCCGCCGATCATCCGACGCCGACTGCGGCGAGGTCCTCCGCGGAGGCCCCGAGCGTCCACGGGGCGATGTCGTCCACGAGCGCGAACCCGAGCGACTCGTACAGCGGCCGGCCGAGCGGCGTCGACCAGAACGCGATCGCGTCGACGGCCTCGCCCCACGCAGCCGCATCCGCGAGCGCCCGGGTCAGGACGCTGCGCCCGGCTCCTCGCCGCCGGTGCCGGGGCGTGGTCATCATGTCGAAGACGCCCAGCGAGTCGTCGACGCGCGTCACGAAGACGCAGCTCACCGGCTCGGGACCATCCCACGCCACCCACCCGCCGACATCGGGCCGGTCGAGCAGCGACGGGCCGTACATGCCGGCCGTGAACTCGGGTGCGTAGCCGTGGGCCTCGGCGAAGAGCCGCTGGACCGCGGCATGGTCCGCTTCCCCGCGGACTCGCCGGACCTCGAAAGCCGACTCGGCGATGGGCGGGAGTCTTGCGGCGAAGAACATGGCCTCGGGGATCCCCGTGGGCTCCCAGCCGTTCGCACGGAGGACATCGCCGACGTCCGCCGCCACCGTCGACGAGACGCCGAGCAGGCACGGGACGTCCCGCGCGGCCACGTGGCGGGCGAGGGTGTGGGCGGTCCCGGCGTCGGCGTCTCCGAAGAGCGCGGTCTGGTTCACGTCCACGTGCGATCCGCCCGAGAGGACCGCGAAGGCGCCATCCCATCGCGCGACGGACGGCGCCGGCCCGCTGGCCAGCAGGATCGCGGCGTGTCGGCCGTAGCGTCCGCCAGAGGTCGGGGACGCGCGATGGATCGGTCACGCGCGCAGGATCTCGGGCGCTGCGGCCGACTCGGTCGCTCGGTCCGCTGCGCGCGTGACCATCCTGGTTCGGTTGGTCAGTCCTCGACGATCCCGAACGCGTTCTTCACGGACGGGCGGTGCAGGTACCACAGCAGGATCAGCGGGAATGCTGTCGTCGCCAGCGCGTAGTTGAGGCTGCCGGTCCCGAGGAGGGCGAAGACCGCCTCGACCAGGCCGAAGATCGCGAGGATCATGCCCAGCATCCAGCCCCACGGCTGGAGGCGCCACGCGGCGAGGCCGCCCACCCAGAACGCCAGGCCCGTGAGGACGATCAGCCAGCCCCAGATCCAGGTGCCCTGGCCGGCCGGCAGCGGGCCGAACGTCACGGCGGTGGTCATCTGGAAGCCGAGCATCATGTACGAAAGGCCAGCCGCCGCGAAGATGATCGCGAGCACGGTGACCCCGAACGGTCGCTTCATGCGTCTCCCTCGAACTCGGTGATGGACGGGAACGGGCCGTCCGACCCGGGATCGGCGATCCCGATGCCGTGAGCGTCGTCTGCCGCGTGGCCATCGTCATCATGCGACATGGATGACCCGTCGTCGCGTCGCCGGCTACTCGCTGAAGCGCTCTTCCTTCCACGGATCGGCGTCGTTGTTGTAGCCGTAGCGCTCCCAGAAGCCGAGCTGGTCGTGATCGAGGAACTCCAGCCCGCGGACCCACTTGCTGCTCTTCCAGAAGTAGCGCTTCGGGACGAAGAGGCGGAGCGGATAGCCGTGCTCCAGTTCGAGCGGCTTCCCGTCGAAGGTGTCGGCGAGGAGCACGTCCTCGTCATCGAGCACGCTCAGGGGCACGTTGGCCGTGTAGCCCTGCTCGGCGTGCGACACGACGTGCGTCGCCGACGGGCGGACGCCGACCATCTCGAGGATGGTCTGGATCGCGACCCCTTCCCAGACCGTGTCGAGCTTGGTCCAGCGGGTGACGCAGTGGATGTCCGTCTTGACGGTCTTGCGCGGCAGCGCCTTGAACTGCTCCCAGGTCAGGGTCAGCGGCGAGTCGACCTCGCCGTACACGCGGAAGTCCCATGCGGCGAGGTCCACCTTCGGGATCGAGCCGTAGTGCAGGACCGGGAACTTGTCGGTCTTGTACTGGCCGGGCGGGATGCGCTCGGCGATGGCCGGGTCCTTGTCGGCGGACCCGAAGAGGCGTTCGAACATGGTGCGGGACATCCTCGAAGATCTAGCTGAGCCCCGATATCCTCGCACACCCTCCGTGACCGTTCGATGACCGAAGCGGTGTGGTCCTGAGGGGTATGGGACCATCGGCGGATGACCCGATCCGCGGCCGAGACGCTACGCTAGCCCCATGCCGTCCCCACCGCGGGTCGTGATCGTCATGCCCGCGTACAACGCCGCCCGCACCCTCGAGCGAACCTACGCCGACATCCCCCACGAGATGGTCGACCGGATCATCCTCGTGGACGACGTGTCGCGGGACCAGACGGTCGACATCGCCCGCCAGCTCGGGCTCGACGTCATCATCCACAGCCAGAACCGCGGCTATGGCGGCAATCAGAAGACCTGTTACGACGCGGCGATCGCCGCCGGCGCCGACATCGTCGTGATGCTCCACCCCGACTACCAGTACGACGCGACGCGGATCCCGGCATTGATCGAGCCGATCGCGTCCGGCCAGCGTGACCTGATGCTCGGCAGCCGGTTCCTCGGCGACCCCCTGGCCGGCGGCATGCCGCGCTGGAAGTACGTCAGCAACCGGGGCCTGACGGGCCTCGAGAACCGGGCGTTCGGGCTCCACCTCTCCGAGTACCACACGGGTCTGCGGGCCTACAGCCGGCACCTGCTCGAGACGATCCCGTACCGGCTCAACTCCGACGACTTCGTGTTCGACCAGGAACTCATCGCGCAGGTGGTCGCGGCCGGCATGGCCGCGCGCATCGGCGAGGTCGCGGTCCCGACCCGCTACTTCGAGGAGGCGTCCTCGGTCGGATTCAAGCGAAGCGTCGTCTACGGCCTCTCCACGCTGCGCGTCGTCGCCCGCTACGTGCTCCACCGGCTCCGCGTCCGACGCTCGCCGAAGCTCCTGGCGCGCGACCGCGTGGACTGACCGGGTCCCGCCACCGTGAGGATCGGCTCGCGCGCGCTCCTGCGGAGCGTCCTCGGCATCGGCATCAGCCTCGTCGCGGGCTGGCTCGTCCTCCGCTCGGTGGACCTGGCCGCGGTCGGCGCGGTCCTGGCCAAGGCGAACCCCGGGTGGATCGTCCTGCTGTTCGCGGCGGTCTTCATCGACGTCGGCATGCGCGCGGCCCGGTGGCGCGTCCTCCTCCGGCCGATCGTGGTCGTGCCGTACCGGCGAGTCCTCGGTTACACGTACCTCGGCTACCTCGCGAACAACATCCTGCCGGCCCGCCTCGGCGAGCTGGTCCGCGTCCATGCGCTGGGCGAGGGCGAGGGCGTGAGCCGCACGACGGTCCTCGGCACCGTGGTCGTGGAGCGCGTCGTGGACACCGTGATGGTCGTGGCGATCGCCGCGCTGAGCGTCGTCGTCCTGAGCGTGCGCGGCGTGATGTCGAGCGCGGTGCTCCTTGGCGGCGCGTTCGTGACCCTCCTCGTGATCCTGCTCGCCATCGGCATCGCGGCGCATCGGCTGCCGGGCGCCGAGCGCGTCACCGTCTTCGTCGAGCGTTGGCCGCGCGTCATCGAGCTCGCCCGCCGGCTCCGTGACGGGCTCTCGGTGGCGGCACGGCCGCGGGTGATGGCCGGGGCGGTCGCCTTCAGCGTCTTCGCCTGGGTCGCCTCGATCATCGCGTTCCTCGCGGGCGGGCAGGCGGTCGGGATCCAGCTCACCGTGGCCCAGGGGGCACTCATCGCCAGCGGCGTCGCGCTCGCGACGATCGTCCCGGCGGGCCCGGGCTACCTGGGCACGTTCGAGCTGACGGCGGTCGGGATCGCGGACGGCTTCGGGATCGGCCGCGACGAGGCGTTCGCGATGGCCCTGCTGGTCCACGTCGCGATCCTGCTGGTGACCACGATCGGCGGCGTCGTCGAGATCGTCGCCGCGCGACGCCGCGGGCACCCGATGGCCTTCGATGCCGAGCCGGTCCTCGACGGGACCGACGACCCGGCCCCCGATCCCGCGCCTCGACCCGCCTGACCGGGGCGATCCGAGCCGGCCGGTCCGGCGACGGACCGGTGGACCCTAGGCCGGCAGGCTGCTGGCCAGATCCAGGGACACGATGGCGACGAGCGTGGCGACCCCGATGATGACCGCCGCGCCGAGTCCGACCGCGAACGCCTGCGGACCGACCGCGCGCAGGTCCGAGATCCGGATCGACAGCCCGACGCCGGCCAGGCCGACGAGGATGCACCAGCCGGAGATCGACCCGAGGACCGCCGCGAGGTCCGGGCCGATGATGCCGACGCTGCGCAGGACCGTCATCGCCACGAAGCCGATGACGAACAGCGGCACGGCCTTGCGGATGCCGGCGCCGGTGTCGCCGGCGACGCCGCCCGAGCGAGCCCAGGCCCAGGCGATCCCGACGAGGAGCGGCGCCATGAGCGCGTTGCGGATCAGCTTGACGACCGTGGCCACGTCGAGCGCGTCCGGCGAGAAGGCGGCGCTCGCGGCCACGACCTGGCTCGTGTCGTTGATCGCGATCCCGGACCAGAGGCCGAAGGCCGGATCGGCGAGCGGGATCGCGTGCCCGATGACCGGGTAGATGAAGACGGCCGCCGTCCCGAAGATCGTCACGGTGGCGACCGCGAATGCGACGTCACGCGAGCGGGCGGCGATGACGGGTGCGGTCGCCACGACCGCCGAGTTGCCGCACACGGCCGCGCCGACCGCGAGCAGGACCGCGAGCCGTGGCTCGACGCTGGCCAGCCGCGAGAGCAACAGCACGAGCGACAACGCCGCGGCCATCGTCACGACCACGACGATCGTCGCTGGGACGCCGATCCGGGCGATCTGCTCGAAGCTCAGCCTCGCCCCGAGCAGGACGATCCCGAGGCGGAGGACGCGCTGGGCGGTGAACCCGAGGCCGGGGTGAGCGTCGCAGCGTCCGCCCGCGAGGCGACGACCTGGCCGACCACGATCCCCAGGGCGATCGCGATGGTCACCGGCGGGATGCTCGAGGGCAGGAACCCGCTGGCCACGCCGGCCACCAGCGCGATCGCCGTCGCGAGCAGCAGGCCGGGGGCGATGGCGATCGCGGTCGCCCGGGCGCGCACGCGCCGGCCGTCAGCGGCCGACACGAGCGTCACGAAGCGAGGGCGGCAGGCACCTGGTCGTACGGCTCGAAACGAAGGCCGGCGCCGCCGGCCGCGTGGCGGACCCGGAGGAACTCGAGCGTGTAGCGCTCGTACATCTCGCGGATGAGCGTGACCGCCTCCTGGTGGGCCGGTTTCCCGGACGCGGTCCGGGCATCGGCGCGGCTGTCCCAGAGGCAGAACGACAGGCAGCTGCCGTCCGACGCCGTCGGACCCTTGAAGTAGTGGACGAAGCCCGGTGACGTCGCCGCTTCCTGATGGGCGCGCTCATCGAACTCGCACAGCCGAGCTTCATCGGCGTCGGCACGACGGGTGGAGCGGAACACGACCATGTACCACTCGCGTCCGGCCGGGAGGTCGCGGGCGGCATCGCGCCAATCGAAGGCCTCCGCGACCGGCAGGGACGCGTAGCGATCGTCGATCGGCTCGAGTGCGGCGAAGCCGTCCATCGAGGGTGGAGCATCGACGGTCCCGCATCGATTGTCAAATAGCGGGAGGTACCAGTCCTGACATACGAATGTCCGGCCCGGTCACACCCGCGGCGCCGCCTGCAACGAGCCGACGATGAGGGCGGCCGCGTCCGGCAGGAGCCGGCTGACGCGTGTACGCCAGGCGAGCCCGCATCGCATCTCCGGCCCGATGACGGCGATCGCCGCGACGATCCCGTCTTCCCGGATGATGGGAACCGCGACTGTCACGGTGCCGGGGATCGGGTCGTCCTCGCTGCGGGCGATCCCGGCCGCGGTGATGGCGGCCAGCTCCTTGCGCAGTTCGCGACGGCGTAGACCGGCCGGTGGGTGGGACTGGCCGAGCACTTCGCCGAGGATGTCGGGCGGGGCGTAGGCGAGGAGGACCTTGGCGATCGCGCCCTCGTGGAGCGGCGTCGCCAGACCGGGCCCGAGGTTCACCCGCAGGGCGTGCCGGGACGACACCTCGTGGAGACAGACGGCCGACAGGCCGACGCGCCGGCTGATCACCGCCGTCTCGCCGGTCTCCTCCTCGAGCGACCGGAGGATCGGGTCGGCGAGGCGGATCAGCTCCTCGCTGCTCACATTCGTGCCACGGCCGATGACGAGCCGCGGGCCGAGCCGATAGCCGGCGTCGCTGCGCTCGACGAACCCGAAGTCCGCGAGCGTGCGCAGGTAGCGGTAGATCGTCGACATGGGGGTCTCGAGGAGCGTCCCGAGCTCGTCCGCGCGGATCTCGCCGCGGTCCGCGATCGTGAGCAGGACTCGCAGGCCGCGGGCGAACGAGGTGTCCTCGGCGGCTTCCTCGGGCGGCCGGTCTCGCGCGGTCGTCACGGGACGGCCTGGACCGACGGCCGGCGATGCGGCCGGCGACGGGAAAGGCCGAGGCCCGCCCGTCGCCGGGCGGGCCTCAGGGGATGCACGTCGGTGCCGGCGGTTACTTGAGCAGGCCCTGCTCGGTGAGCCAGGCCTTGGCGACGTCCGCGACGTCCTCGTTGTTGACGCCGACCTTGACGCCGAGCTGCGTGAGCACGTCCGTCGTCAGCTTGGCCGACACGGCGTCGAGCAGGCCGGAGAAGGCCGTCTTGTCCACCTTGGACAGGTAGCTGTTCAGCACGACCGGCGCGATGTTCTCGGCCGGCTGGGTCTGCTTGTCGTCGGCGAGGACGACGAACCCGTTCTGCGCGATCGCCGGCTGGGTCGAGCAGAGCCACGCGAAGTCGATGGCCTTGCCCTTCAGGGCCTCGGCGATCGGCGCGTCGCAGGCGGCCAGCGCCTGTCGCTGCTTCGGCGGGTAGGTGATGCCGTAGGACTCGAGCGCGCCCTTGCAGAGCGGGTTCGCGTCGCAGTCGGGCGGCAGGCCCCACTTGAGCTGGTCCTGCACGGCGGCCAGGTCGCTCATCTTCGTGAGCTTGAGGCTGTCGGCGGTGTCCTTGCGGACGACCGCCGCGTTCCCGTCCACGCCGGGCGAGATCGCGAGCACGGTCGCCAGGTTGCTCTTGCCGTCGTAGACCGCCTGGAGCGCGGCCTTGTTCTTCTCGCCGTCGCCGGTGATCTTGGTCTTGTCGTAGTAGCCGAGGCCCGACCCGACGTACTCGGGCACGAGGTCGACCTGGCCGGCCTCGAAGGCGGGCGCGCGGTCCTGCCGGGAGCCCATGCCGAGGTTCCGGGTGACCTTGTAGCCGGCCGCCTCGAGCACGTCGGCGTACATCTCGGCCACGAGCTTGGACTCGTAGAAGTTGTCGGACCCGATCTTGATGTCCGCCTTCGTACCAGAGCCGCTTCCCCCGCCGGACGAGCAGGCGGCGAGAACCACCACCACCGTCGCCCCGAGGGCCAGCAAGCGGTTCATCCGCATCTGGGTAACTCCCTTCCAGGATCCTCCTCCGCCGTCAGGCTGACCAGCGGTCCGCGTACCTTACCAGCGGTCTCGCCGAGTGTCCCTTGCGGAACGGTCAATTCCTGACAGGTACGCCGAGCATCCCGGGGTCGACCACGGTCTCGTCCATCTGTTCGGGCGGTCGCATCCCGCCACCGCCGCGCAACGCCTTCGGGGTCACGATCCGCTGGACCACCGCCAGGACCGCGTCCACGAGGAGGGCGAGCACCGTGACGAGGACCGCACCGGCGAACAGCATGTCGGGTTCGCTCCGGGCGATGCCGTCGATGATGAACCGGCCCAGGCCGCCGTACGAGAGGATCGCCCCGATCGTCGCCGTGGCGATGACCTGGAGCGTGGCCGTGCGGAACCCGCCGACGAGGATCGGGGTCGCGATCGGCACCTCGATGCGACGGAGGATCTGCGACTCGCGCATGCCCATCCCGCGGCCCGCCTCGATGAGGTCGCGGTCGACCTCGCGCAGGCCGGCGTAGGCGCCGACCAGGATCGGCGGGATCGCCAGCAGGGTCATCGCGAGGAAGATCGGCAGGAAGGTCAGGCCGAGCCCGGGGTCGTAGCCGATCGTCGGCGCCATGGTCAGCGCGAGGGGAAGGACCGCGACCATCAGGGCGTACGACGGGACCGCTCGCCCGATGTTCGCGAGGTTGATCGCGAGGTTGGCGTACCTGCCGGTGTGGCCGATGTACAGGCCGACCGGCAGCCCGATGGCGGTGGCCGCGGCCACGGCGAGCACGCAGATCCAGAGGTGCTCGATCAGGCGGGTGGGGATGCTGGTCGGGCCCGCCCAGTTCGCGGGGTCCGCGAAGAACCCGATGACGTCGGGCATCAGACGCGTCCCGCGCGCGCCTGAGCCCACGGCGTCAGGCGCTTCTCGAGCCGGATCAGCAGGAAGTCGGCGATGAAGGCGAGCGCGACCGAGAGCACCGCGCCCAGGTAGATCTTCGTCGGGAAGAACGTCTGGAGCCCTTCGGTGATGAACTGCCCGAGCCCGCCGAACGAGTCGCCGAGGATCGACGCCACCGTCGCGAGGCCGATGAGGGTCACGATCGCCAGCCGGATCCCCGCGATCATCAGGGGGACTGCCAACGGGAGCTCGATCCGGCGGAGCCGCTCCCAGCGCGTGTAGCCCATCGCCTCGGCCGCCTCCAGGACGTCGGCCGGGACGGCCCGGAACCCCTCGGCGTTGTTCCGGATCAGGATCAGCAGCGTGTACGTGGTGAGCGGGATGATCGCCGTGATCAGCGAGAGGCCGAAGATGGCCCGCAGGAAGGCGAACGCGGCGAGGCTCGGGATCGTGTAGAGGAGCCCGCTGACGGCGAGCAGCGGGCCGTAGACGCGTGGCTGGCGCACGGCCCAGATCGCGAGGAACAGCGAGACGACGAACCCGATCGCGAGCGGGATGAGTACCAGCTCGAGATGCTGGAGCGTTCGCGTCCCGACGTCGTCGAGGTGGCGGCTGATCCAGTCCCAGTCGACGAGCGGCTTGCCTTCCACGGTTCGACGCTCAGCCCGCCACGACGGAGCCGGCGGGGTCGACGGGCGGTTCGTCGAGCTCGGCCTCACCCTCCAGCCCGAACGTCTGGCCGTGGTCGCCCTCGCGCATCATCTGGATGATCCGCTCGACGGTCAGGATCCCCTGGACCGCGCCGGTCCGGTCGACCACGATCGCGGCCTGGACGTCGGCGTCGAGCATCATCGAGAGCGCGTCCTTCAGGGTGGTCCGCTTGTTCACGGACGGCGACACGGGGTTCGCGTGGGCGGCGTCGAGGGCGCCGCTGGTGGGGATCGCGTCCTCCGGGATCCAGCCGATCGGCTGTCGGTCGGCGTCGACGAGCAGGAGGTACCCGAACGGCGCCGCGTGCGCCCGGGTCCGGGCCGCCGCGGCATCGTCGCCCACCGTCCCGATGGCCGGCTGGACGAGGTCGAGATCGCTCACGCGGCTGAGGGCGAGGCGCTTGAGGCCGCGGTCCGCGCCGACGAACCGGGCGACGAACTCGGAGGCGGGGTTGGCCAGGATGTCCGCCGGGGTCCCGAACTGGGCGACGATCCCGCCTTCCTGGAAGACGGCCACCAGGTCGCCCATCTTGATGGCCTCGTCGATGTCGTGGGTCACGAACAGGATCGTCTTGGCCAGCTCCTCCTGGAGCCGGAGGAACTCGTTCTGGAGTCGGTCGCGGACGATCGGGTCCACCGCCCCGAAGGGTTCGTCCATGAGCATGATCGGCGGGTCCACCGCGAGCGCCCGGGCGACGCCGACGCGCTGGCGCTCGCCGCCCGAGAGCTGGGTCGGGAACCGGTCGCGATACTTGCCGGGGTCGAGCCCGATGAGCGCGAGCAGCTCGTCGGCGCGCTCGCGCTGTCGCTCCTTGGTCCAGCCCTGGAGCCGGGGCACCGTGGCGATGTTCTCGCCGATCGTCTGGTGCGGGAACAAGCCGACCTGCTGGATGACGTACCCGATGCTCCGCCGCAGCTCCGTGAGGTCCCGCGTCGCGGCGTCGACGCCGTCGATGAGGATCCGGCCGCTCGAGGGCTCGATCAGCCGGTTCACCATCTTCAGGCTGGTGGTCTTGCCGCAGCCGGACGGCCCGACCAGGACGCAGATCTTGCCGGCCGGGACCGTCAGCGACAGGTCGTTGACCGCGCCCGGCGTGTTCTTCTGCTTGGTCGCGTCGTAGCGCTTGGTGACGTGCTCGAACTCGACGACGGCGGCGCGGTGGGTCGGGGTGGTCATCTTCGCCGTGGCTCCCGCTCGACTGGCCGATCCTGACGCCGGTGTCCGCGAACCGTACACCGATGGTCCGCGGCGATGCCACCCCGACTGCGCGATACTGCCCATCGTGTTGGTGCCCGGCGCCCGAGGGCGCGACCGATGAAGATCACGTCGATCCGCCTGGACCGGCTGGTGCTGCCGCTCGACCCGCCGTTCCCGGCCGCGTGGGACCCGGTGCCGCGTCGGAGTTTCGCCGCCACGATCGTCCGCGTCGAGACCGATGAGGGCGTCGTCGGCGTCGGGTCCGGCGACACGATGGACGGCTTCGAGGCGTTCGAGCACCTGTTCCTCGGCCACGACCCGCTCGCGATCGCCCGGCATGTCCGCGCGCTGGAGACCATCGACTTCCATGCCGGGCGGTTCTGGCCGCTCGAGGTGGCGCTCTGGGACATCGTCGGCCAGGTCGCCGGGCTGCCGGTCGCCACGCTGTTCGGCGGCGCGCTCGACGGGCTGCCCGTCTACGCGTCGTGCGGGATGCTGCTCGAGCCGGCCGCCCGGGCCGAATCGGCCGTACGGCTCCGCGAGGAAGGCTTCCAGGCGCTGAAGATCCGGGTCGACCCCCGCGACCTCGAGCGCGGGATCGCCGCGGTCACGGCCACGCGCCACGCCATCGGCGACACCATGGCGATCATGGTCGACCTCAACCAGGGCTGGCGGATGCCGGGCGACACGTCGCGGTCCGTGGACCCGGTGACGGCGCGGGAGATCGCGGTCCGGCTCGCGGAGCTCGGCGTGCTGTGGCTCGAGGAGCCACTCGCCGGCACGGACCTCGTCGGGGCTGGCCGCGCTGCGCGCCTCGGCGCCCGGCGTGCGGATCGCCGGCGGCGAGATGACGCGGACGTTCGGCGAACTGCTCGACGCCATCGAGGCCGACGCGTTCGACGTCCACCAGCCCGATGTCGTCCTGGCCGCCGGGATGCTGCGCACGCGGACCGTCGCCGAGGTCGCGATGGCCCGCAATCGCTGGTTCACGCCGCATACGTGGACGAACGGGATCGGCCTGCTCGCGAACCTGCACGTCGTCGCGGGCGTCGGCGGCGGCCCGTTCCTGGAGTTCCCGTACGACCCGCCCGGATGGACCCCGGAGCGCCGCGACTTCATGCTCGCGGAGCCCGTCCGACCCGGCCCCGACGGGGTGCTGCGGGTGCCGGTCGGCCCAGGCCTTGGGATCGTCCTCGACGAGACGGCGATCCGCCGGCACGTCGCATGACCGCGACCACCGCCGCCGACTGGATCGGGCGCGCCGCGACCATCGATCCGCGGACGGAGGCGTTCATCGACGGCCGGTTCGTCGCCGCGGTGTCCGGCCGCACGTTCGACGACATCGCGGGCCGCGACGGGTCGGTCATCGCCCGTGTCGCCGAGGGCGGCGAGCCGGACGTCGACGCAGCGGTCGCCGCTGCGCGGCGCGCGTTCGAGGACCGTCGCTGGGCGGACCAGCGCCCGCGGACCGCAAGCGGGTCCTCCTCCGCCTCGCCGACCTGCTCCGCGAGAACCTCGACGAGCTCGCGCTCCTCGAGTCGCTCGACGTGGGCAAGCCGATCCGCGACACGCTGCGCGTCGACGTGCCGAGCGCGGCGACGACCTTCCAGTGGTATGCCGAGACCATCGACAAGACCTACGGCGAGGTTGGCCCCACAGGCCCGGACGCCCTGTCGCTGGTCACGCGCGAGCCGATCGGCGTGGTCGCCGCGATCGTGCCGTGGAACTACCCGCTGATCATCACGGCCTGGAAGCTGGGAGCCGCGCTGGCGACGGGCAACTCGGTCGTGCTGAAGCCGGCCTCGCAGTCGCCGTTGACGGCCTTGCGTCTCGCCGAGCTGGCCGCTGAAGCCGGACTGCCGGACGGCGTCCTCAACGTCGTGCCCGGACCCGGTGCCGTCCTCGGACGCGCGCTCGCCCGCCACCCGGACGTCGACAAGATCGCCTTCACCGGCTCGACGGAGGTCGGACGCGCGCTCCTGCGCGAGATCGGCGACACGAGCCTCAAGGCGGTCACGCTGGAGGCCGGCGGCAAGAGCCCGCAGGTGGTCTTCGCCGACGTCGGCGACCTCGAGGCTGCGGCATCGGCCATCGGGTGGGGGATCTTCTACAACAGCGGGCAGACGTGCAACGCGGGCTCGCGGCTGGTGGTCCACGCCTCGGTGCGCGACGAGCTCGTGGAGCGGATCGCAACGCTTGGCCGGACCCTGGCACCCGGCGAGCCCCTGGACCCGAAGACGAAGCTCGGGTCGATCGTGGACGCGCGACAGCTCGAACGCGTGCTCGGGTACGTGGACCTGGGCCGGAGCGAAGGCGCGCGCGTCGTCGCCGGCGGCGAGCGGGTGCTCGAGGAGACCGGCGGCTTCTACGTCGCGCCGACGATCCTCGACGGTGTCGACAACCGGTGGCGCGTCGCGCGCGAGGAGATCTTCGGGCCGGTGCTGACGGTGACCACCTTCGAGGACGAGGCTGACGCCATCGCGATCGCCAACGACTCGCCGTTCGGCCTGGCGGCCGGCATCTGGACGCGCGACGTCAATCGCGCCCATCGCATCGCCCGGCGCATCCGGGCCGGCACCGTCTGGGTGAATACCTTCGACACGGCCGACATCACCGTGCCGTTCGGCGGCTTCAAGCAGTCCGGGTTCGGGCGCGACAAGGGGTTGCACGCGCTCGACGGGTACACCCAGCTCAAGACGACCTGGTTCGACCTGTCCGGGTCGTGAGGGCTGCGGCATGACCGACGAACTCCCCCAGTCGCCGGAGGTCGGTGCCCGCCGGCGTCGGACCGGCGGTCACGGCGGCGGCGGCGAGCGAAGCCGGCTCCCACCGCAGCGGCCGTGGGCGCAGCCGCGGCTTCGCTACCGCCCGACGGAGGTCGTGTCGGCGGACGAGCTGGAGGCCATCCACCTCGGCTCGCTCCGGGTGCTCGACGAGATCGGGATGGACTTCCTCGACCCGGAGGCGCGGGAGCTGCTTCGCGCTGCCGGGGCGCGGGTGTCGCCGGATGGCGAGCGCGTGCGCTTCGACCCGGACATGGTCGTCGAGCGGATCCGGACGGCGCCGCCGTCGTTCACCCTCCATGCCCGCAACCCCGAGCACGACCTGGTCATCGGCGGCGACCACGTGGCGTTCGGGTCCGTGGCCAGCCCACCGAACGTCGCCGACCTCGACCACGGCCGTCGGGCCGGCAACCGCGTCGACTACCAGAACCTGGTCCGGCTGAGCCAGATGCTCAACGTCGTCCACTTCATGTCGGGCTACCCCGTCGAGCCGATCGACCTCCATCCGTCGATCCGTCACCTCGACGCGATCCACGATCTGCTGACGCTGACCGACAAGACGATCCACGCCTACAGCCTCGGCCGCCAACGGAACCGCGACGCCCTCGAGATGGTGCGGATCGCGCGCGGCATCGACGACGCCACGCTCGAGCGCGAGCCGTCGATCTTCACGGTCATCAACTCCAGCTCGCCGCTGCGCCTCGACCTGCCGATGCTCCAGGGCATCCTCGAGTTCTCGTCGCGCAACCAGGTGATCGTGATGACGCCGTTCACGCTCGCCGGCGCGATGGCGCCCGTGACGCTCGCTGGGGCGCTCGCCGAGCAGAATGCCGAGGCGCTCGCCGGGATCGTGCTGACCCAGGTCGTCCGGCCCGGCGCGCCGGTCGTCTACGGCGGGTTCACCTCGAACGTGGACATGCAGTCCGGCGCCCCGGCGTTCGGGACACCGGAGTACATGCGGACCGCGATGATCGGCGGGCAGCTGGCGCGGCGGTACGGACTCCCGTACCGCTCGTCGAACGTCTCGGCCGCCAACGCGCTCGATGCCCAGGCCGCCTACGAGTCGGTGTTCGCGCTGTGGGGCGCGATCATGGGCGGGGTCAACCTGCTCATGCACGGCGCAGGCTGGATGGAAGGCGGGCTCCACGCCGGATACGAGAAGATGATCCTCGACGCCGAGCTGCTCGGGATGGTCGCGGCGTTCCTCGACCCGGTGGTCGTGGACGAGGACACGCTGGCCTTCTCCGCGATGCAGGAGGTCGGACCGGGCGGGCACTTCTTCGGCGCCGAGCACACGCAATCGCGGTTCCGGACCGCGTTCCACAAGCCGATGCTGTCCGACTGGCGGAACTACGAGTCCTGGCAGGAGGCGGGCAGCCCGGAGGCGCCGGCCAAGGCCAATGCGATCTGGAAGGAGCTGCTCGCGTCCTACGAGCCGCCGCCGATCGACGCGGCCGTCGCCGAGGAGCTCGACGCGTTCGTCGCTCGCCGCAAGGCCGAGGGCGGCGTCCCGACCGACTACTGACCCGTGACACGGAAAGGACCCGGATGAAGACCTCGGCCCAGGTGGTGGTGATCGGCGGCGGCGTCGTCGGCGCGAGCGTGCTGTACCACCTGACCAAGCTCGGCTGGACCGACGTGATGCTCCTCGAGCGACGCGAGCTGACGGCCGGCTCGACGTGGCACGCCGCCGGCGGGATGCACACGCTGAACGGCGATCCCAACGTCGCGCGGCTCCAGCAGTACACGATCCAGCTGTACGAGGAGATCGAGCGGGTCTCCGGCCAGGACTGCTCGATCCACCTGCCGGGCGGCTTGATGCTCGCCGACACCGAGGTCCGGATGGACTGGCTGCGGATGGCCCAGGCTCGCGGCCGGTACCTGGGCATGGAGCTCGACCTCATCACTCCCAACGAGGCCCGGGACGTCTTCCCGCTGCTCGACCCGCAGTACTTCGTCGGGGCGCTGTACGACCCGGTCGAGGGGCACGTGGACCCGACGGGTGTCACGCGCGCGTACGTGAAGTGCGCCCAGCTGGCCGGGGCCGAGGTCGTCCAGCACACCCCGGTCGTCGGGCTGTCGCAGCGGCCGGACGGGACCTGGGACGTGCGGGTGGAGAGCGGCGACGTCGTCCACGCCGAGCACGTGGTCAACGCGGGAGGCCTGTGGGCGCGCGAGGTCGGCCGCATGGTCGGCATCGAGCTGCCGGTGCTCGCGATGGAGCACATGTACCTCCTGACCGAGGACATGCCCGAGGTCGCCGCCAACGTCGCGCGGACCGGCAAGGAGATGCCGATGGCGCTCGACTTCGCCGGCGAGATCTACATCCGCCAGGAAGGCGGGGCGATGCTCCTCGGCACGTACGAGCAGGCGTGCGTGCCGTGGTCGCCGCGGGAGACGCCGTGGGACTTCGGGTCGCAGTTGCTCAAGCCGGACCTCGACCGGATCACGCCCGAGCTGTCCGTGGCGTTCAAGCACTACCCGGCGATGGGCACGATCGGGATCAAGCGCGTCGTCAACGGGCCATTCACGTTCTCGCCCGATGGGAACCCGCTCGTGGGGCCGGTCCGCGGCCTCCGCGGGTACTGGGTGGCCTGCGGCGTCATGGCGGGGCTGTCCCAGGGTGGCGGTGTTGGCCTCGCCCTCGCGACCTGGATGACGAGCGGGGACCACGGCGACTCGGGGATGGATATCTGGGCGATGGACGTCGCCCGGTATGGCGACTACGCCACGCTCGCGTACACGAACGCGAAGGTCCAGGAGAACTACCGGCGCCGGTTCCGCATCACCTTCCCCAACGAGGAGCTGCCGGCCGGGCGGCCACTCCTGACCACCCCGATCCGAGACCGTCTGACCGACGCGAACGCCGTGTGGGGCGCGACGTTCGGGCTGGAGCACGCGTTGTGGTTCCAGCGGCCGGGCCTCGACCCGGTCGAGGAGGTCACGTTCCGCCGGTCCAACGCGTGGGACCTCGTGGCCGAGGAGGTCGCCGCGGTCCGCGAGCGGGTGGGCATGACCGAGATCTCCAACTACGCGAAGTACCGGGTCACGGGCGACGGCGCCGAGGCCTGGCTCTCGTCACTGCTCACGGCGAGGATGCCGGCGCCGGGCCGCATCACCCTCACCGCGATGCTCAACGAGGCGGGCCGCATCGTCGGCGAGTTCACGGTGGCCCGCGCCACGGAGGCGGCCGAATACCACCTGTTCGGCTCGCTGCCGGCGGAGGTCCACCACTCGCGCTGGTTCCGGCACCACCTCCCGGCGGACGGCTCGGTCCGCTTCGACGTCCTTGGGCTCGGCCTTGTGGGACTGTCCGTGGCCGGGCCTCGGTCGCGCGAGGTGCTGGCGGCCGTCGCGCCGGACCTCGACCTCTCGACCGAGGCGTTCCCGTTCATGACGTTCCGGCGGGTCGACCTGGGCACGGTCCCGGCGCACGTCGCGCGGATCAATTACGCGGGGGACCTGGGGTACGAGCTGTGGGTCGCGCCCGAGTATCAGCGGGTCCTGTTCGATGCGATCGTCGCGGCCGGCGAGCCGCACGGGCTTGCGCCTCTTCGGGATGCGGGCCCTGATGTCGCTGCGGCTCGAGAAGGGCTACGGGACGTGGTTCCGGGAGTATCGGCCGATCTACACGCCGCTCGAAGGCGGCATCACCCGGTACCTGAGGCTCGACCACGACTTCATCGGCCGGGCGGCGCACGAGGCAGAGGTGGCGCGCGGTGGTCCGGACCGGCGGCTCGTGACGTTCGTCGTCGACCCGGACCCCGACGATCCGGCGGATGTCATCGGCGACGAGCCGGTCTGGCATGGCGGCGAGGTCGTCGGCTGGATCACGTCGGGGGGGTACGGCCACCACGTCGGGAAGTCCATCGCGCTCGGGTACGTGCCGACGGCGTTGGCGACACCGGGCGCTGCGGACGCCGAAGGCGGCCGGTTCGAGATCGAGATCATCGGGCGACGCCGACCGGCCCGGCTCCAGCCCGAGCCGCTGTTCGACCCACAGGGCGTCCGGATGCGCCAGTGACCGAGGGCCGGGCTGCGGCCGAGGGTCGCGTCGTCGTCGACGGACGACTGATCGCCTTCGAGCCGGGCGACAGCGCCGCCGTCGCGATCCTGCGCGCCGGCGAGGTGCCCGGGCGGGGCGGGACGCTCTGCCTGGCCGGCGACTGCGGGAACTGCCTGGGGATCGTGGACGGGGTGGCCTATGTGCGGACGTGCCAGGTGGCGGCCCGGGACGGCATGGCGGTGTCGCGGCACCCGAGTCACGGGAACCCGCCACTCCCCGACGGCGCGCGGGAGGGCGAGGTCGTCGTGGAGCGGCGTCACGCCGGGCTCGTGGTCATCGGTGGTGGACCCAGCGGCCGAGAAGCCGCGGCGGGCCGGCCCGGGGCGCTCGTCCTTGACGCCGCCGCGGGCGAGGAGGTCGTCGCGGTCTATCCGGGCCCGACCGTCATCGTCCGGACGCCGGACGGCATGTCGCACGTCGAGGCCGACGCGATCGTCATCGCGACCGGCGCGGCCGAGATCCAGCCGGTCTGCCAGGGGAACGAGCTCGCGGGGATCCTGACGGTGCGGGCCGCGGAGCGGACTGCGAGCCGCGGGCGTGGGCCTCGAGGCGCCGGTCGTGTCCGTCGGTCCCGAACTGGTTCGCTTCGTCGGCGATGACGCCGGCCACCTCCGCGCGGTCGTGACCGCGACCGACGACGGCACCGAACGCGAGACGCCGGCTCGGACGGCCATCGTGGACCTCGGGCTGGCGCCTCGTGACGTCCTCGCCCGGATGGCGGGACCGTCCGTGCCCGTCACGGTCGTCGGCGACGCCGCCGCCGACCACCCGCTGCCGCCACCCCCGGCCGACCCGGACGCCGTCGTCTGCCGCTGCATGGGCGTGACGGTCGGCGACCTCGACGAGGCGTGGTCCAGGGGCTTCACCGAGCTCGAGCTGCTCAAGCGCGCGACGCTCGCCGGCATCGGGACGTGCCAGGGCGGCGCGTGCCTGCCCCACGTCCGCTCCTGGATCGCCGCGCGGACCGGCACCGTGCCCGATCCGTTCACCGCTCGCCCGGCCTCGCGCCAGATCACCCTCGCCGAGGCGGCCGCCGACGTCACGGTCGATGCGTTCCGGCGGACGCCGCTCCACGAGGAGCACCTCGCGCTCGGGGCGCGGATGGACCGCTTCGGCGGCTGGTGGCGACCGTGGCACTACGGCGATGCCGTCGCCGAGTACTGGGCGGTCCGCGAGCGTGTCTCGATCGGCGATGTCTCGACGCTCGGCAAGCTCATCGTCTCGGGGCCGGACGTCGTGGAGGCGCTCGAGCGGATCTACCCGTGCCACGTGGCGGACATCAAGCCCGGCCGCTCGCGCTACGCGCTGCTGCTCAACGAGCGCGGCCATGTCATGGATGACGGCATGATCCTGCGCGAGTCCGAGACGCGGTTCGCGCTCTCGTTCACGTCCGGCGGCGCCGCCAACGCCGAGATGTGGCTGCGCGACTGGATCGATACATGGGGACTCCGCGTCCACGTCATGGACCGGACGATGTCGCTCGCGGCGATCAACGTCACGGGGCCGCTCGCCGGGGAGCTGCTTCGCCGCCTCGGCCTCGCCGAGCCGCCGCGGTTCCTCGGCCACGTCCACGCGGATGTGGCCGGCGTCCCATGCCACGCGATGCGCCTGTCGTTCACGGGTGAGGCCGCGTGGGAGCTGCACCACCCGGTCGACCGCTCGGTCGAGCTGTGGCGGGCCCTCATGGCGGCGGGCGCGGACCTCGGGATCGCGCCGCACGGCCTCCAGGCGCTGTTCGGCTGCCGGCTCGAGAAGGGCCACGTCATCGTCGGGATGGACACCGAGCTCGACACGACCCCGCGGCGCATCGGGATGGAGTGGGCCGCCCGGATGGACAAGCCGCGGTTCATCGGCCGGGCCGCGCTCGAGCGCACCGCGAAGCTCCCTGACGACCGGCGCTGGGTCGGCTTCTCGATGGAGGGGTCGGCGCCCGTCGAGGGGACGCCGATCTTCGATGCCGACGGGCGCGAGGTCATCGGCAACGTGACGGGGAGCTGGCACTCGCCGCTCCTCGGCAAGGCCCTGATGCTCGGCTGGCAGCGCCGGCCGCCGCACCCCGATCGCGTGGTGATCGACGGCCGCGAGGCGGTCGTGACGACGACGCCCTTCTACGACCCCGAGGGGCTCCGTGCGCGCGCCTGACGGGCCGGCCGTCACGGTCGAGCCGCTCGCCGGGCATCGGGTCGTCGCCGAGCCCGTCGACGATCGACGCGGCTGTCGAGGCGTTGCCCGTCTCGGCGACGGCGTGGCGCGTCGCTCCGGACGAGGTCTTCATCGTGGGGGCCACGGTCCGCATCGACGATCCGGACGCCATCGTCGAGGACGAGACCGGCTTCGTCGCCGATCACGGTCGACGTGGACGTCGTCGCGCGCCATACGGAGTGGCCGATGCCGCCCGCCGGCGGGTTCGCCCAGGGCGCCATCGCGGGCGTCCCAGCCAAGCTCACCTGGTCTCCCGGACGGCCGGGCGAGGATCGTGACCCACGCCGCGTACGTCGCGGACCTGCTGGACCGGCTGACATGAGCGACTACACGCGGACGCTGCTGCCGATCCGCTGGCCGGATCGGCCGAACGCCGCGTACGACGTCGTGATCATCGGCGGCGGCGGGCACGGGCTCTCGACCGCCTACCACCTCGCCACGCGCCACGGCATCACGAACGTGGCCGTCGTCGAGGCCGACTACATCGCGAGCGGCAACACCGGACGGAACACGACGATCATCCGCGCGAACTACGGCATCCCGGAGGCGATCCGGTTCTACCAGCACTCGCTCGAGCTGTACCAGGGCCTCGAAGCCGAGACCGGCGCCGACATCCTCCACCAGACCAAGGGCATCGTCTGGCTCGCCCATACCGAGATGGCCATGCGCACCGAGCGGGCCCGCTGCGCGATGAACCAGGCCTGCGGCGCGCAGACCTTCATGCGGACGCCCGAGGAGCTCAAGGCGATCGTCCCGCAGCTCGACCTGACGGGTGGTGGCCGATACCCGGTCCTCGGCGGGTCGCACCATGTCGAAGGTGCGACCGCGCGCCATGACCGGGTCGCCTGGGCCTATGCCGCCCTCGCGTCGCAGCGCGGCGTGGACCTCCTGCAGCACACCACGGTGACGGGCATGCGCCTCGAGGGCGACCGGGTCGTCGGCGTCGAGACGAGCCGCGGGCCGATCGCGGCCGGCGTCATCCTCTCCGCAGCCGGCGGCCGTGTCACGCAGGTCGCGGCGATGGCCGGCGTCCGCCTCCCCGTCCGCACCCACCCGCTCCACGCGTTCGTGACCAACGACCACGCGCCGGGCTTCCCGATCATCCTGGCCTCGACCGAGCTGGCCTGTTACGTCTCGCAGACGGACCGGGGCCAGATGCTCATCGGGGCCGAGTTCGACAGCCAGCCGTCGTACTCGCGGCAGTCGTCGTTCGCGGCGCTGCGCTCGTATACCTACAAGATCACCCGCCTGCTCCCGTTCCTGGGCGAACTGCGGATCCTCCGGCAATGGGCCGGGATCTGCGACATCTCGGTGGACTACAGCCCGATCATGAGCGCGACCGGCGTCGATGGCTTCTACGTCACGACCGGGTGGGGGACCTGGGGCTTCAAGGCGATCCCCGCGGGTGGGGAGGGGATGGCCGAGCTCATCGCCACGGGGCGGCCGTCGCCGCGCATCGCGCCATTCGGTCTGGATCGCTTCCGGCGCGACCACCTGCTCGCGGACGCCGGCTCGGCGGGGACGCGCTGATGCCCTGGCTCGACTGCCCACGCTGTGGCCGGCGCCCGCTCGACGAGTTCGTGTTCGGCGGCGAGCGACGGCGCGTCCCCGACTCGATCACCGACCCGGACGAGCGCGACTTCGACGAGGTCTGGGTCTTCGAGAACCCCGACGGGCCGACGACGGAGCGCTGGTTCCACGCGTTCGGCTGCCGACGCTGGCTGACGGCCCGCCGCGACACGAGCATCGACGTCGTCCTGGAGGTGCGCTGATGGGCTCGCTCGCGGAGCGACGATTCGAGATGACCCTGCGGAATCGGGTCCTGTTCGGCGTCGGGGAGATCGAGCGACTCCCTGAGGTCGTCGGCGCGGTCGGCGGCTCGCGGGTCTTCGTCGTGACGGACCCCGGCGTCCAGCGATCGGGCGTCATCGACCACGTGCTCGAGATCCTCCAGCGTGCCGGGGTCCCGGCCGGCGTGTTCGCGGACGTCGAGCCGAACCCGGGCGCCACGACCGTCGAGCGGGGAGCCGTCGCGCTCGTCGACTTCGGGCTCGAAGGGACCGTCGTCGTCCCGGTCGGTGGTGGCTCGGCGATGGACACGGCCAAGGCCCTTGACCTGCGCGCGGCCAACCCGGCCGGCGCGATCTGGGACCTGCCGTACGACGGTGCGGACCTCGCCCCAGGACGGCCGCTCATCGCCGTACCGACCACGGCCGGGACCGGAGCCGAGACCAACAGCTACGGGGTCATCACCGACGAATCGGCCGGGCGCAAGGGCTACATCGGCCATCCGAGCCTGCTGCCCGCCGTGACGATCCTCGACCCGCGCCTGACCGTCGGCCTGCCGGCGGCCGCCACGGCGGCGACCGGCGTCGATGCGATGACGCACTCGCTCGAGTCGCTGCTGTCCGCGAACCCGAACCCGTTCGCCGAGGCCGTCGCGCTCGGCGTCATCCGGACGGTCGGCACGTGGCTGCGCCGCGCCGTCGCGGACGGCACGGACCTCGAGGCGCGCTCGCAGATGCTCATGGCGTCGCACCTCGCCGGGGTGGGGCAGGCGAGCGGCACGGGGGTGGGGCTGGTCCACGCGCTCGGGCACGCGATCGGGACCCGGGGCCGGGTCGCGCACGGGACGGCGCTCGCCGCGGTCCTGCCGGAAGTGCTCCGCTTCTATCTCGGGCGACGCGACCGGGAGCTCGCGCTCGTCGGGATCGCGCTCGGTGTCGCCATCGGCTCGGAGCTGGAGGCGACGGCCGCCGCCGTCGCGGTCGGGGCGATCGACCAGCTCCTCCGCGACGTCGGCCAGCGCCCGACGCTGCGCGCCCTCGGGCTCGCCGATATCGCCGATATCGACCTGATCGTCAGCGACGCCCTCGACGACGCCGCGATCCGCAACTCGCCGCGGCTGCCGTCAGGCGGACGAGGCGCGCGCGATCCTGGTGTCGATCGCCGGCTGAGCCCGGGCCGAGCCGGGTCGAGACGGCCTCAGCCGCGGTCGACGAGCGGCTTCACCTGGCCCACGAACCGCTCGAGCGTCTCGGTGTCGAACGGCGCCGGCTGTTCGGAGATGACGGTCGTGAAGCCGAGCTCCACGTACGGCATCAGCTTCTCGGCGAGCTGCTCGGGCGTGCCGTTCCAGAACGTGTCGTCGTCCTCGACCTCGGAGAGCGGCGTCCGGTTGTGGGCCATGGCGGCCTCGCAGACCCGGACGGCCTCGGCCTCGGAGTCGCGGATCGTGAACTTGACGCCGAGCGTGAACTCGATGTCCGCGATGTCCCGGCCGACGGCGTCGCAGTGGCCGCGGAGCACGTCGATCTTGTGCGCCATCATCGGGACGGGGCCCATCGCGTTCCACATGTCGGCGTACTTGGCGACGGATCGGAGGGTCTTCTTCTCGCCCGACCCGCCGATCATGATCGGGAGGTGCGGCTGCACCGGCAGGGGCGCGTGGACCAGGTCGTCGAACGCGTAATGGCCGCCCGGCGCCGACGTCACGTGCTCGCCGTCGAGCAACGCCCGGATCGCGCCGGCGGATTCGTCCATCCAGTCGAGACGCTGGCCGAACCCGGTCCCGAAGTCGATGCCATGCGCCTGGTGCTCCAGGTCCATCCAGGCGCCGCCGATGCCCAGGATGGCCCGGCCGCCGCTGATGTGGTCCAGGGTCGCCACGGTCTTCGCGACCAGGCCCGGGTTGCGGAACGTGTTGGCGCCGACCAGCAGGCCGAGCCGTGTGTGCTCGGTGGACGCGCCCCACGCGGCCAGCGACGTCCAGCCCTCGAAGATGGGCTGGTACGGATCGCCGAAGATCGCGTAGAGGTGGTCCCAGCTCCAGAGGTGGTCGTAGCCGAGACGGTCCACGAGCTTGGCGGCCTCGAGCTGCTCCGGCCAGCTGGCGCCCTGGTTCCAGAGCAGGATCCCGGTCTTCAGGTCGGTCAACGTGGGGGCCTCCGGATGGGCGGTGGGGAGGCCCCCAGTCTAGGGCCGCGGCCGTCTCAAGGCAGCGACTGGACGTCCTGCTCGATGAGGGTGCGGTCCTCGGCGTTGCCGATCCCGTCGAGCGACGCGACGGCCTTCGCCTTCCACTCGGCGGCCGCGCTCGTGTCGCCCGCGGTCACGCACGCCCGGGCCATCCCCTCATAGGCGGCTGGCAGGTCCCAGTCCTCGCGGTCCTCGTCGGCCTCCGCGAGTTCCACGCAGCGTCGGGCGTGCCAGAGCGCCGGCTCGGCGCGGCCCAGGACCGAGTAGACGCGCGCGCACTGCCACTCGCCGCGCGCGAGGTGGATGTCGTCGGCGAGCTCGCCCCAGTGATAGCGCGAGGCGTGCGCGGCGTGGATCATCTCGTCGTCCTGGGCGGCCGTCCGGGGATGCGTCTCGAGCAGCGTCCAGGTGTGGTTGAACAGCCCGGCGGCGAGCGCTCGGCGCGTCGCCTGGTCGAGTTCGGGCGGACCGGGTGGCTTGGTCACGATGGGCTCCTTTCGTTCGACGACGCCCCGCACGTGGTGCAGGACGCGTTGGAGTCGGTAGGTCCGCGCCTCGATCCTGGCGCGATGGGCGTCGAGCCGCCGGGCCCGCTCGGCCGGGTCATCCGCGGCGAGCACGTCGCGGATCTCCTCGAGCGGGACCTCCAGTTCGCGGAGGCGCGCGATCGTCTGCGCATCCCCGAGCTGGCTCGTGCGGTAGCGTCGGTAGCCGGTCATCTCGTCGATCTCGGCCGGCCGCAGCAGGTCGAGCTCGTCGTAGTGGCGCAGCGCTCCGACGCTCAGCCCGGCGAGCCGGGCGAACCGTCCGATCGACAGCAGGTCGTCGTCCATGGCGCCATCGTGGACCCTCGGGTAGCCCGAGAGTCAAGCCCTCGATTCAGGCGTTGTCGAGTTCGCGGTCGATGGCGCGGAGGATGAAGCGCGACGCCTCGGCGCTCTTGCCGCCGAGCTTCTGGTCGTCGTCCTGCTCGAGGGCGACCATCAGGTCGCCGAGGTACTGGTCCATCGACGGCGTCCGCTCGAGGTCGCCGGCCGCGAAGGCCGCGTCGAGCCGGTCCGCCACGGCACGGGCGTTGTCCACGGCGTGGCCCTTGGCCGCGATCAGCTCGCGGACCTCCGAACGCGCGGCCTCGGCCGCCGGTCCCTGGGTCGTCATCGCCACCTCCCGATCACGCGCCGCAGCCGGTCCGACGCACCCGCGGCGACCGGTTCCTCGAGGTCCGTTCCCGCGGCAGGTGCCGCCTCGAGGCTGCGCGCGTGGCGATCGACGGCCGGCCCGGCATCCCGTCGCTTCCGCCAGTCCGACTCGAGCACGCTCATGGCCAGCTCGTCCCACCATCGGCCGTCGCGCCAGATCGACTCGCGCGCCCGTCCCTCGATGACGAAGCCGCAACGCTGGTAGGCGCGAACGGCCCGCACGTTGAACTCGAAGACGAACAGCGCGATGCGGTGCAGCCCGAGCGTCCCGAAGGCGTGGTCGAGCATCAGCTGGGTCGCCTCGGTGCCGTAGCCGTGGCCCCACGCATCGGACTCCCCGATCGTGATGTGGAACAGGGCCGAGCCGTTCTCCGCGTCGAGCTGGCTGAAGGCGCACGTGCCGATCAGCCGGTCCGTCGCCTTGATGTGGACCGCCATGGCCAGTGCCTCGGTGCCGAGCACGCGGGAACGGAAGAACCGCTCGATCTCCTCCGGCCGCATCGGGGTCTCCTGGTAGCGCGCGAGGCGGGCGATCTCGCGGTCGGCGTACCAGCGTCGGAAGGCGGTCAGGTTCTCCGGCACGTGTCGTCGCAGGACGACCGTCGAACCGGCGATCGATGTCGGGAACCACGTCCGATCCGCCATGGGAGGGCACGGTATACCATCCCCGCCATGCGCCGCTGGAGCGAGCTGGCGGAACGCCTTGCGGCCACCACCCGGACGTCCGAGAAGACCGCGCTGCTCGCCGACTACCTCCGCAGCCTGACGCCCGACGAGCTGCCGATCGCGGCGGTCTTCCTCACGGGCCGCCCCTTCGCCGAGGCGGACCAGCGGTCAGCTGGCCTCGGCTGGTCCGCGATCGTCACGACCATCGCGGAGATCGCGGGTGTCGAGCGCTCCGCCCTCGGTGCCGCGTACGACCGGCACTCGGACCTGGGCCTCGCGGTCGCCGACGTCCTGGAGGCGGCGGGCCACGATCCCGCCGACCCGCCGCCGACGCTCCCCGAGGTCGCCGCCACCTACGCCGCCATCGAGACCGCGTCCGGCCCGTCCCGCAAGTCTGCGATCCTCCGTGACCTCCTGGTCCGGTCGGATCCCCTCACCGCGAAGTACGTCGTCAAGGTCCTCGCCGGCGAGCTGCGGATCGGCCTGCGCGAAGGGTTGCTCGAGGCCGCGATCGCCCAGGCCTTCGACCGCCCGCTCGATGCGGTCAAGTGGGCCGGGATGCTGGCTGGAGACATCGGCCGGCTCGCGTCGCTCGCGCGCGACGACCAGCTCGACCAGGCGACGATGACCCTCTTCCACCCGCTCAAGTCCATGCTGGCGTCGCCCGCCGAGGATGCGGACGAGATCATCCGGCGCCTTGGCCCGGAGGTCTGGGTCGAGGACAAGTACGACGGGATCCGGGCGCAGCTCCACAAGCAGGGCGCTGACGTCCGGCTCTTCTCCCGCGACCTCCACGACATCACCGGGCAGTTCCCGGAGGTGGCCGAGGCGGCTCGACCGCTCGCCTGGGACGGCATCCTCGACGGCGAGATCCTGGCCTGGAAGGACGGCGGCGTCCTGCCGTTCGTGAGCCTCCAGGCGCGACTCGGTCGCAAGGACCCTACGGACGAGATCCGCGCCCAGGTCCCGGTCATCTACGTGGCGTTCGACGTCCTCGCCGTGGGGCCGGGCGACGGGGCCCCGGTCGACCCGCTGTTGCGGGAGCCGCTCACCGAGCGACGGCGCCGCCTCGATGTGCTCGACCTGCCCCTGGCCGCTGCCGGAGGCCGGTTCGCGCGTTCGAACCTGGTCGCCGCGGCCGATGCCGACGCCCTCGAGGCGGCCTTCTCGGCCGCCCGCGCGCGACGCAATGAAGGCCTCATGGTCAAGGACCCCACGAGCGGCTACTCCCCGGGCCGCCGAGGCCTCGGCTGGCTGAAGATGAAGAAGGCCCTCGCGACCATCGACTGCGTCGTCGTCGGCGTCGAGGTGGGCCACGGCAAGCGGCATGGCGTCCTGTCGGACTACACGTTCGCCGTCCGCGACACGGCCAACGACCGATTCGTCACGATCGGCAAGGCGTACAGCGGCCTGACCGACGCGGAGATCGCGGACATGACCCGCTGGTTCGAGGCGCACACGGTCGCGCAGTTCGGCCGGTACCGGCAGGTGGAGCCGACGGTCGTCGTGGAGATCGGCTTCGACGTGATCCTGCGGTCCAACCGCCACAAGTCGGGGTTCTCGCTGCGCTTCCCGCGCATCGTCAACCTCCGCCCCGACAAGACGCCCGACGAGATCGACACGATCGAGACGGTGACGGCCCTCTACGAGGGTCTCCAGGACGGCGCGGAGCACCTGGTGACCGCCGCGGCCCGCGCCGCGGATGCCGCTACCGACTAGCGGTCAGCGCTCGACGGGCAGATCCAGGCGGTTCCCCCATTCGGCCCAGCCGCCGTCGTACACCGCGACGTCCTCGTGGCCGAGCAGCATCAGCACGTACGCGAGCTTCGCCGCGGCGACACCGGAGCCGTCGTAGCAGACCATCCGCCGACCACGGGTCACGTTCGCCGTGTGGAGGAGGTCGCGCAGCGGTCCTCCATCGCGGAGCTGCTGGCCCCCCGGCTGGCTCGTCGCCCCGACGGGGACGTTCACGGCGCCCGGGATGTGCCCGAGCCGTTTCGTGTTGCCCTCGAAGCCCTTGAACTCGGCCGCGGCCCGCGCGTCGAGGAGGGTGACATCCGGCGCCCCGAGGAGACCGCGGACGTCGCCGGTGGTCAGGCGCATCTGGTTCGGGGCACGCAGCGCGAGTGTCGTCGGCTCCGGGTGCACCTCGGCGTTCGAGATCGGGCGGCCCTCCTGGGCCCAGACCGGGAACCCGCCGTCGAGGACGCGGACCGATTCGAGGCCGTACGTCCGCAGGCTCCACCACGTTCGCGCGGCGAACAGGCTCTGGCTGTCGTCGTACACCACGACCGTGCTGCCGTCACCGATCCCGAGCCGCCGGGCGAGGGCCGCGACCCGGTCGGGGGAGGCGAGCAGCAGCACGTCGCCGCCGTCCCCCTCGTCGACGAGGTCCACCCGCCAGTCGACGTGGACGGCACCCGGGATGTGGCCCGCGGCATAGACCGATGGGGCGCTCCCGTCGGGGCGCCAGCGCGCGTCCACGACCCGGATGCCCGGGCGCCCGGACTGCTCGGCGAGCCATTCGGTCGTGGCCAGGTGTTCGGGTCGGGCCAGGCCGCTCATCGTCGGTATCATACGGCCGTGGTCGTCCCCTTCTCGCCCGACGCCGAGCGCCTCGCCGCGGTCCGAGACGCGCTGCCCGCGCTCGGGGCCGGGATCTACCTGAACACGGGGTCGGTCGGCCCGCTGCCCGCCGAGACCGCCGCGGTGATGGCCGAGATGGCCGAGCACGAGCTGCGCGTCGGCCGCGGGCACATGGACGGCTACCCGGAGTTGCTCCAGCGGCTCGCGGAGGCGAGGGCCTCGGTCGCCGCCGTCCTCACCACGGACCCCTCGGCGATCGCGCTGAGCCACTCCACGACGGACGGCGTCAATGCCTTCGTCCTCGCGCTGGACCTGCGGGCGGGCGATCACATCGTCACGACTCGTCAGGAGCACCCGGGCATCCTCGGGCCGGTCGCGACCGCGAAGGCGCGCGGCGTCGAGGTCGCCTACGTGGACATCGGCGACGGCGGCGACGACCAACGGACGCTCGCGGCGATCGAGGCGGCGATGACCGAGCGGACCAGGCTGGTCGCGGTGTCGCACGTGCTCTGGACGACCGGGGCGGTGCTCCCCATCGCGCGCATCGCCGAGATCGCCCACGACCATGGCGCGCGCATCGTGATCGACGGGGCACAGAGTGCCGGTGCCATCGCGATCGACCTCGACGCGACCGGGGCCGACGGCTACGCGATCCCCGCGCAGAAGTGGCTCCTGGGACCCGAAGGGATGGGGGCACTGGCCGTGCGCCCGTCGATCGTCGGGGACCTGACGCCCGCCCTCGGCGGCTACCTCAGCCTCGAGTCGTTCGACCCAGCCGGCGCCGCCGTCTTCCAGCCGGATGCGCGCCGGTTCGAGTGGTCCGGCTGGCACCGCCCGTCCGTGGTGGGGATGGCCCGCTCGATCTCCTGGCTCTCGATGTTCGTCGGGCTCGACTGGGTCTATGCGCGCGGCGGGGCGATGGCCCGTGCCGCCGCCGACCGACTCGCGGCGATCCCGGGCGTGGAGGTCCTGACCCCCAGCCACCAGATGGCGACGCTGGTGACGTTCCGGATCGACGGCTGGACCCAGGGGGAGGCCATGGCCGAGCTCGGCGCGCGGGTGTTCGCGATCATCCGGACCATCGATGCCCTCGAGGCGATCCGCATCAGCGTCGGCTTCTTCACGGGCGACGAGGAGCTCGACCGGTTCCTGGAGGCGGTGGAGCTGCTGGCCACGCATACGCCGGAGACGATCCCGCCACGCCGGACCCTCACGATCCTCCCGGGATGAGCGCCCCGCCGGTCCGGCGGCGCTCGTGGGCGGAGGTCCGCTGGCGGCAATTCCGCCATGCGCCGCGGCCTGTCGTCCGGGCCGTCATGGCCAGCCTCGTGATCGCGGTCGTCCTCGCGACGGCCTACGTCGTCTACGACGTCCTGCTCAGTCGAGGCGTCGTCCTCCCGGGCGGCGATCTGCGCACGCTCGCGGTCGCCGTGTACGTCGTGCTGGTCCTGGTGATCGGCAGCGTCGTGACCTACCTGGTCGTGCCACAGCCCACGGGATCGGGCACCGTCGTGCGCCGGTCCGCCTGGAGTGCCGCGCTCGGGTTCTTCGCCGCGGTCCCCATCGCCTATCTCGTGATGGTCGTCGCCGTGCAGATCGTGCGTCCCGCCTTGGGTTGACGGCGCGCAACACATGGGACGTTCGGGCCACCCCGAAGGGTGGACCTCGTCCCTACAATCCCCTTCGGTATCGTTCCTCGGTATCATCGAGGACGCGAGCCGGAGCGCCGGTTCGCCCGGAACGAGCACAGAGGTCCACGCGTTGTCCATCGACGAACAGCACGTCGCACTCCCGAAGCTCTACGGCGCGCCCGCCTATGCGCGGCCGACGGGGCATCGGGCGGAGGCGCCGCGACCCTTCGATCCGGACGAGCTCCCGATCGAGGCGGCGATGACCGACGAGGACCGCGCGATCGCCGAGGAGCTGCTCGGTCGGGACGGCTCGAGTTCCGCCGACGACGGCCTGAACGGGCACGGGGTCGGTCTGCAGGGCCGGCCGTTCAGCATCCGTGGACTCGCCAGCCGGATCCTCAAGCAGGACGAGAGCCGGGTGTAGCATCCCCACGGGGGAGTAGCTCAATCGGTCAGAGCGGCGGGCTTATATCCCGCTGGTTCCAGGTTCGAGTCCTGGCTCCCCTACCACCCCAGCGTGGCACGAACCCGGTCAGGTCGCGTCCCGCAGCAGCCCCAGCAGCCGGTTGCGCCGGTCCGCCGTGAGGCTCCGCTGGCGAGGCAACGACGCCACCCACGCCGAGAGCTGTTCGCTCGTCACGACCGCGCAGGCGGCACTGCGCGCGAGGGCGTCATCCGTCGTCACGATCGCGCCGTAGACGCGCACGACGAAATCCACCTCGTGCTGGCCCAGCCATCGACGAAGCCGTTCGGCGTCGCGGGTCACCGGGTCCCGCGGGTCCATGGCCTTCGTGTCCGTCTCGTCCGACACGGCCGCCCGTCGTCGACGGGTCGTCTCGGTCAGGCCGTGCACGACGGCCACGCCGAACCCGCCGACGAGGATGGTCGGGGCCGGACGACCGTCGTCGAGCCGGACGCCGCGGATGACGGTCACGTCGTGGGGCAGGGTGGCGAGGTGGTCCGGATCCGACCGGGTCAGCCCGGCGCGAACCACCGCGAGCATGTGGGCGAGCCGGTCGGTGCCCAGGAGGACCAGGCCCGCCGGCGCCGCGAGCATCGCGGCCCAGGCCAGGACGCCGATCGCCGGCCCCGCGGCGCCCGGACCGACCGTCTCGGCGAGGAGGGCCACGATCCGCGTGGTGAGCGCGAGGCAGACCAGCCAGACGCCCAGGAGGACGAGGCTCGTCCCGACGAGGGTCTCGCCGAGGACGGATCCGACGGGTCGCGGGGAGCGGTCGACGGTGAGGGGGAAGGGCATGGCGGCATGGTGGCGCGAGGTGGTCTCCGGCGGAATGGCCAGACCGGGGTAACCCGATCCGGCGGACGGACCAGCCTCCCCTCCGGACCGCACAGCAGCGCCACCGGCCGGTGTCGCACCGCACCGTTTTCGTCCGATGCGGCGCGACGGGGGACCGACGGTGGTCAGACCCGACCGGGACCCCCGTACCATTGCCCGCCCCCACGCTCGCGACCATCCTCGGCTGCGTACCAACGCATGCCCATGCCCTGGAGGCCACGCGGCTTGGGAAGAACGAACCGAGCACGAATGACGCCACCGACACGGCCCTGGATCGGGGGGATCCTGCTGGCCGCGTCGCTGGTCGCCCTGCTCGTGGCTCCGGTGTTCGGCGCGGACCCGGCCTCGCTCTCGAAGGCCGACGTCTCGCCACGGTCCGGCGACGTGACCACGCGGTTCACCTTCCTGGTCACCTTCGTCGACTCCAGCGGCCGTCGACCGTCGTCGATCCAGGTCCGCATCGGCAACGACACGCATCGCCTGTGGCGGTCGCAGGGCCGCGACGTCCGGACGGGCGTGGTCTATCGATGGTCGGGCCAGCTGCCGAAGGGCAAGCATGACGTCACCTTCGAGGGGCGCAGCCGCGAGGGGACGACCCTCTCCCTGGGCGCCGGGAGCGTCCAGGTCGGTCCGCCGGACCCGACGCCCACACCGAAGCCGACACCGAAGCCGAAGCCGACCCCGAAGCCGACGCCCAAACCCCGGCCCACCGAGCAGCCGCAGCCCCAGCCGCGATCGACGCCTCGCCCCGACCCACAGCCGACCAGGCGACCGACGGTCAAGCCGACGCCCGCCCCGACCCCCAGCCCCGACCTGATCGTCGGCGTCGTCCCGCTGGGCGAGCCGAACGACGCACCCCCGACGGGAGTCCCGCAGGATCCGGCCCTCGCGTTCGTCCCCACGCCCAGTCCCTCGCCCAGCGACGCGGTGACCGCGGTCGTCGTCCCCGGGACGACCGACGGCGGCCAGGCCGGCCCGGGTGCCGGGGGTCCGTCCGGCCCTGATGGCACGGGAGGGACGGGCGGCGGCGATACCTCGGCGACCGGCGGGGGATCGACCAGGGACCACACCTGGGGACCCCTGGCAAGCCTGACGGCCATGCTCGGCATCGGGACGCCGACCATCCCCGTCTTCCCGTTCATGCCGACCGTCGTGACCACCTCGGGCGTCGCGGCGGCATCGATGGCGCTCGGGCTCTTCGGTCGCAAGCGTCGCGACGAGGAAGCCCCGGCGTCCGACGCGGTCCTCGCCGCGGCCGCCGCGGAGGGCATCGGTGTCGGCGCGGGCGCCATCGCCGGTCTCGACGATGACGAGGACGACGATGACCTGATCGGCCCCGACGAGTACGACCTCGACGCGGAATCCCTCTTGCCGCGGTGGCGACGCCCGTCCCTCCTCCAGGCCCGCAAGGCCGACCCGCTCCGGAACGGCGAGTCCACGCCACGGCTCGCCTTCGACCACGGCTTCAACGGGTCGATCGCCGGCACGGAGCGGCGGATGATCCGCTACACGGTCGTTCGCCTGCTCGACGCGCCGGATGAGCTCCGCGGTCGGGAGATCGGCGTGCTGGGCGAGGGCGACGAGGTCGAGCTGCTCGAGAAGCAGGGCGTCTACTGGCTCGTCGCCTGCCCGGATGGCGGCCGGGGCTGGATCCACAAGATGACCCTCGGCGCCGAGGTCGGCCGCCCGCCGTCCAACGACGCCCCGTCGGCATCGTTGCCCCTCGCGGCCGAGACCTGGACGATGGGCGAGTCCGACGTCGACGACGACGTCCTGGCCGCGTACCTCGCGTCGCGGGAGCGGGCGGGCTAGGCCTTCGCCGGTTCCCGCCGCAGCACGATGATGTGCTGGTGGGCGATGTTCGGGACGAACGCCCGCGGATAGCCGTACGGCCGAAGCCGTGTCCCGGCCTGGTACCAGATGAGGTCACCCTTGGGCACGAGGCCCGCGGCGTCGGCCCGGGCGGCGAGATCCGAGGCCGTGAAGAGGTACCGGCCGCCCTGGTAGGCGTCGCGCACGATGACGACCGCGTAGCGGCCCGGTCGGAGCACGCGGGCGATCTCCCCGAACACCACGCCCATCCGGTCGAGGAAGGTCGGGTAGTCGGGGGCGTTGGCGAGGTCGGCCGGGGAGTCGGTGATCATCGCGTAGTCCGTCCGCCGGTTGGCGTGCGCCTCCGCGAGCCGCCCGCCGGCCATCGTCAGCGGGAGCTGGACGTTGTACGGCGGATCGGTGGCCACGAAGTCGACGGACGCGGACGCGATCGTCGGCAGGACCTGGAGCGAGTCACCCACGCGAAGGTCGCAACCGGACGGATCGAAGCCGCGCGGACCGCCGGGGTCGGCGGTGCCGAGATCCGCGATGTCGGGGCCGAGGCCGTCGCGCTCGGCCTGGAGGGCCGCGACCACCTGGCCGTAGATCGTCACCCAGCGTGGATCGAGCTCGATCCCGATCGCCCGCCGCGGCCCGTGCGCGATCGCCGCCCCGAGCAGCGTGCCGCCGACGCCGGCGAACGGGTCGAGCACGAGGTCGCCGGTCTTCGTGAAGAACTCGATGAGCCGCGCCATGAGCCGCGGCGGCTTGTTCGCGCCATGGGCCTTCCGTGCCGCGTGCCCGAGTTCCGAGGGGTACGCGGTCGTCAGGACGGACTTCGTGAAGTAGAGCCAGGACTCCCCGGACAGCTCATTGAGCGTGTTGTCGGGATGGGGCGCTCCCGGTCCGTCTGCCATCGACTCCAGCCTAGCCGAGCGGCCGCCTGGCCGGCGCCCCGCCGCGCTCGTCGTCGGAGCCCGAGCGCAGGGCCCTAGAATGCGGCCATGCCCGGCCGGTACACGAGCCCGCGGTTCGTCGGGCGTGAGGACGCGTTCGCGCGACTCGCGTCCGTGCTGGACGACGCCGCCAGCGGGCACGCCCGGACGATGCTCCTGCGAGGGCCTGCCGGCATCGGGATCTCGCGGTTCCTCGATGAGGCGACCGGCCGGATCGGCACCCTGAGCGAGCCGATGACGGTCCTGCGCGCCGCCGCGACGCCGGTCGGGACGGACGAGCCATACGGGCCGATCGTCCGGGCCCTGGGGCCGACGCTCGACGCGCTGCCGCCGGACGAGCTTCGCCGGATCCTCGGCCCGGCGGCGGGCGACGTCGTGCGCCTGCTGCCGTCGGTCGGCGTCGCGCTCGAGCGGTCCGGCGACCCGGTCACCGCCCGCGGCGCGGGCGAGCCCGAGCGACGGGCCGAGCGGATCATGGAGGGGGTCCTCGGGATCCTCGGCCGTCTCGGGGTCCGCCGTCCGGTGGTCCTCGTGCTGGAGGACCTGCATCGCGCCGATGCGGCGACGCGCGAGCTGGTCACCTTCGTGGCCCGCGTGGCCGCCCGTCAGCGCCTGGCGGTCATCGCGTCGGACCAGCCCGACATCGTGCCGCGCGACGACCCGTGGCTCCGGGCGGTGTCGGCCATCGTCGCCGCGCCGCGGCCCCTCGAGAGCCTGACGCTGCCGGTGCTCGATCGCGGCGAGCTGGCGGCCCTCATCGAGGCCGTCGAGGGCGAGCGAGCATCGGCCAGCCTCCTCCTGCTGGTCGCGGAACGCTCCGGTGGCAGCCCGCTCGTCGCGGAGGAGCTCCTCGCGGCCAGGCGCGAGCTGCCGACCGCGTCGCTGACCGGGTCGCTCGACGAGATCGTGGTCGGTCGCCTGTCCGTGCGCAGCGTGGAATGCCGTCGCGTGCTCCGGCTCATCGCCCCGGCCGGGATCGGCCTGACCCGGGCGGAGCTCGCCCAGGTGGCCGCCCGCTTCGAGGCCGAGACGAGCCGCCCGGCGCCTCGCTCGGTGAGCGGGCCGCGGCGTGGCAGCGGCGACCTGGACGCGGACCTGACCGCGGGCCTGCTCGAGGGTCTCGAGCACGGGTTCCTGGTCGAGCGCGACGGGCTCATCGCGTGCCGGCACGAGCTGATCGCCCGCGCGATCGAGCGCGACCTGCTGCCGATGGCCCGGACCCGGTTCCACGCGGCCATCGCGGCCGGCATCGACGGGCACCCCTCCGCGGCGGCGAGGCACTGGCTCGAAGCCCATGACGTCCATGCGGCCCGCGACGCGGCGATCGCGGCGGCGGACATGGCGGCGTCCCGGGCGGCCGCGGCGGACGAGCTGGCGTGGCTGGAACTCGCCCTGTCCCTGACCGACCCCGACCGACCCGACGGTCGCGCGCGCCGCCGCACGGACCGCCGCGCGCTGGCGCTCCCGGGCGATCGCGCGGACCTCCAGGAGCGCGCGGCCGAGGCGGCCATGGCCACGGGACGGACGTCGCGCGCGATCGCCTACATCGAGTCGGCGATCGGCCTGCTGGACGCGCGACGCGACCGCGTCCGCGCGGGCCTGCTCCACGAGCGGATGGCGCACATGCTCCACGCGTCCGGCGATCCAGCGGGCGCGCGCGCGGCCGCGATCCGCGCCGTGGAACTGGTCCCGCGCGAGCCGAGCGTGGCCCGGGCGACGGTCGTCGCGCGTCTCGCGCAGCTCTGCATGCTCGACGGCATCTTCTCGGACGCCACGCGCTGGGCGAAGGACGCGATCAAGGTCGCGCGGGCCTGCGACCCCGTGGCGAAGGCGCAGGAGATCCACGCCACGACGACGCTCGCGGTCGCGCTCGCCTGGGGCCGGGACCCGAACGCGGCCATCGCCCTGCTCCTCGAGGCGGACGCGGCCGCCCGCGAGATCGACGACTCTGACGCGCTCTTCCGGATCTCGGCGAACCTCACGACCGTGCTCGACCTCGTCGGCCGGCGAGCGGAGGCCGTCGACGTGGCCTATCGCGGGATCGAGGATGCCCGCCGGGCCGGGCTCGAGGCCGTCTACGGCAACTTCCTGGTCGGCAACGTCGCGGAGTCGCTGATCCTGCTCGGACGCTGGGACGAGGCGCGGACCCTGACCGAGCGGGCGCTGACGTGGTTGCCGGCGGGCCTCATCTTCCAGACGACGGTGCCTCGAGACCGCGGTCATCGAGATCGAAAGCGATGCCGGTCGCGGCGCCACCACCCTGCTCGGTCAGCTCGCGCTCGAGCTCGACGCGATGCGCGAGCCGCAGCTCGCGGTCCCGTACAGCCTGGCGGTGGCGTCCTACGCGCTGTGGCGGGGCGACGCCGCCGATGCCGCGCGCTCGGCCGATCGGGCGTGGCAGATCGTCCGCTCGACCGAGGAATGGGTCCTCGCCGCACGCGTCGCCGCCGTGGTGGCCCAGGTGGACGCCGCGATCGGCGCCGACGCCCACGAGCGTCGACAGCTGGCGCCCGCTGGCGACCGCCCGGACGCACACGGCGGACGTCCTCGCGGCCGCGGCGATCCTCGTCGAAGCGGGCGGGGCGTCACCGACCACCGGGTCGCGGCGCGTCGCCGAGGCGTACCTCGCCACGGCACGGGCCTTCCAGCGACGGCTCGAAGGTGACGAGTCCGTCGCCGTGTGGTCCAAGGTCGCGACGATGTGGAAGCAGCTCGACGCCCCGTACGAGGTGGCGCTCGCCCGGTGGCGACAGGCCGAAGCGATGCTCGGAAGCGGCGCGGGACGAGCGGGCCGGGCCAGCGCCAAGGCCCCGCTCCTGGAGTCGGCGACGCTGGCGATCTCGATGGGCGCGCGCCCACTCCTGCGGAATCTGCGAGACCTGGCGGGCCGGGCGCGCATCGACCTGCCGGACGACCGTCGATCGGCTCCTCGAGGCCCGGCCGGTCGAGGAGGCCACGGCTGGTTCGACGAGCCGTGGGAACGGCCACGATCGCCACCATCCCGACCTGGTCAAGGCGATCGTCGGTGAGCCCGCGCCGAAGGGACGCGGCGACACCTTCGGACTGAGCGGCCGCGAGCGCGAGGTGCTCCTGTTGCTCGCCGAGGGACGGACGAACCGCGAGATCGGGGAGCGGCTCTTCATCAGCCAGAAGACCGTGGGCGTCCACGTCGGCAACATCCTGGCGAAGCTGGAGGTGTCCGGCCGCGTCGAGGCGGCCGCGGTCGCGATCCGCCTCGGGATCACCGACCGCCCGGAGTCGAGGGTGTCCGGCCGCTGACGTCTCGGGTGCCGGACACCACGAGACCCGGAGGGAGGGTCTCCGGGTCTCGAAGGTTCGCCGATCGCCTGACCGGGGATGAGCCCCCGGATCAGGCAGCGAAATGAGGCAGCGAGGTCAGTGGGTTAGCTTCCACTTGTAGCCCGCGACGAGCGACAACGCGATCGCGGCAAGGGGACCGACGGTGATGCGCGAGCCTCCAGGCTCGGTGCGCGTAGTGCTTGATCATCGGGTGGGCTCCGATCCGGTTTCTGTGTCGTTACCACCCAGGGAATCCCGGAGGTGGACGGCGAGCCTAGGACCGGTCCTACGCGATCACAACCACGACCATGGTACGGGGGGCGACTGGTACTCGAGGTGTAAAACCGGGCGAGATCGTGCGTGTCAGGGTAGATTCATGGCGATCCACGACCGGTGCATCGGTGCGCCACGATTGCACCAGAGGTCCCCATCACCGCCCGATCAGAGGTCCTTTCCACCCATGCGACCGCGTCGACTGCTTGCCACCACCGCCCTGCTCGGCCTCGTCGTCGCCGCCTGTTCCAGCGCGTCCGCCGAGTGGACCTACGCCCCTGCGCCGCCACCGACCCCCATCCCGAGCCAGTCCGGATCGGCCGCGCCCTCGGGTGCGCCGTCCGCCGAACCGTCGGGTGGCGGGTCGGCCGCGCCGTCGGGTGCGCCGTCGGCCGCGCCATCCGGCGGCGGCTCCACGGTCACGATCACCGCGCAGAACATCGCGTTCACCACGACGGACGTCACGGCCCCGGCGGCGGGGTTCACCCTCGCCTTCGACAACGAGGACGCCGGCGTCCCCCACGACGTCCAGATCGACGACGCCAACGGCCAGAAGGTCTTCGAGACCGAGATCTTCCCGGGGGTCGCGACGCGGTCGTACCCGGTCGCGGCCCTTGCCGCGGGCGCCTACACATTCAAGTGCACGGTGCATCAGAACATGACCGGGAAGCTCACCGTCCAGTAGCGAGGCGACGCGGATGACCCCGATCGGGGAGCAGCTCTGCTATGCCGACGCGTACGCCCGGTCGGTCGAGGCAAGGGTCCGGGCCGTGGACGTCGGCGAGGCGACGGTCGTCGTCCTGGACCGGACGGTCTTCTACCCGGGCGGGGGCGGACAGCCCTCCGATCGCGGCCTGCTCCTGCGAACCGCGGATGGCCGGTCGTGGACGGTCCGTGCCGCCCGCAAGCTCGACGGCGAGATCGTCCACGAGCTCGAGCCCGACGGTGCCGAGCCGCCCGCGGTGGGCGATGTCCTCGAGGTCGACCTCGACTGGGCCCGACGGCTCACGCTGATGCGCACCCACACGGCCCTGCATGCCCTCTGCGGCGTGGTGTGGCGCGACTACGGGGCCCTCGTGACCGGCGGGAACATGGAGCCGGGGACGGCACGCATGGACTTCGAGTTCGAGCGGATGTCGGGCGACCTCGTCGACGCGATCGAGGCCGCGGTCAACATCGAGCTCGCGGCGCAGCGCGATGTGCGCGTCAACGTCCTGCCCCGGGACGAGGCGTTCGCCATCCCGGACCTCATCCGCACGAAGGTCAACCTGCTGCCCGAGGGCATCGAGGAGATCCGCACGATCGAGATCGTGGGGCTCGACCTGCAGGCGGACGGCGGGACGCACGTCGCGAACACGCGCGAGGTCGGTCGGATCAACGTGACGGGCTACGAGTCCAAGGGCCGCATCAACAAGCGGATCCGGATCGCGCTGACCGACCCGGACTGACGTCCCGGCCCACCGGACGGGTGGTGACGCGGCGGCGTGATGTGTATCCTCATGAGCCCCCGGCGGGCGTCGGCCCGCGGGAGGTGCAGAATTCGGCACATCCGGGCGGCCGAGCAGCCCACTCCGGGTGACCGAGGACCGACAGGCAGCCGCGCACCCCGCGACCGCGTGACGGCCGGAGGATGAGGTCGGAGTGACCGTGGTCGCGATCGAGGAACGCCAGTCGTCGTGGCAGGACGTCGTGCTGCCCCTCACCGAACGGCTGGCCGCGGGTCCGGCGACCGATGTCCGCAGCGACGACGCATGGGCCGAGGCCGGCCGCAAGGTCCTCGGCTACCACTTCGCCAGGGTCCTGGCCCGAGTCCCCGGCGTCGTCGCCGGGGAGGATCCGGAAGAGGTCCACGCGATGCGCGTGGCGGCCCGCCGGATGCGGGCGGCCTGGCGGGTGTTCGGCGACGCGTACGACCGCGGGACCACCCGCGCGTATCTCGACGACCTGCGCTCGCTCGGTGGTCGGCTCGGGGTCGTCCGCGATCTCGACGTCCGGATCGGCATCCTCGTCGCCTACGGGGAGCGACGGTCGAAGCGCGACCGGACCGGGCTCAAGCCCCTGCTCAGCGCCTGGCAGGCGGACCGGGTCGCCCGGCACGCCGAACTCGTCGAGGTGCTGACGTCCAGCTGGTTCACCGACATGGCGGCGGGGCTCGCCGCCTTCGCGGAGACCCCGGGGGCCTCGGCGCGCCCGGTCGTCCTGCGGACGCCGAACATCGTCCGCGACCGGGCGCCGGCCGTGGTCTGGGACGAGTACCAGGTCGTCTCGGCGTTCGCCGGCGGCCTGGACCGGGCCGACGTGGCGACGCTCCATGAGCTTCGGATCGCGGCGAAATGGCTGCGCTACACGCTGGAGTTCCTGCGCGAGCCGATGGGGCCGCCGGCCGGCGAGTTGATCCGTCGTGTCGTGGTCCTCCAGGACTACCTCGGCGACATCCACGACCTGCATGCGGCGGCCGTGTCGGCGGACGCGTACGCGACCGGGGCGCGTCGCCCTCACGGCGCCGACGACCGCGGCGATCGGCCGGTTCGTCGGCTACCAGGACGCCCGGGTCGAGCGGCTGCGCCGGCGGGTCGAGCCCGCGTGGGAGGGGGTCGCCGAGTCCGAGTATCGCCGTCGGCTCGGGCGCGCGGTCGCTCGCCTCTAGGCGGTCGCGTCATCCGGTTCGGACGACGACACGCCGACCCGCACCCCGCACACTCGGGGTCCACCCGGCATCGTGGGGACGGCGCGACGGCGCGTCGGCGAACGGCCGGTGACCTCAGGAGGCAGCACCACATGACCGATCAGCAGGACCCGGCGCAGGCGCCGGTCTATGTCGCATCCGCCGTCGTCGCGGACGAGCAAGGGGTCGAGGCCGCGGGCACGATCGTGATGCAGGGCGACGCGGTGCTTCTCGCCGCGCGGTTCGCCGACCCGGCCGCCGCTGGCGCGGCCTACGACCGGCTGCGCGAGGCCGAGGCCAACCAGGAGCTCAACATCGACGGCGTGCTCGTGGCTGACGCCGATGCCGACGGCAAGATCAACGTCCGCAAGCTGACCGACCACCACACACGTCGCGGCACCAAGTGGGGCATCATCGGCGGCGCCGCGCTCGCCGTGATCTTTCCCCCGAGCCTCATCGCGGGCGCCATCGCCGGCGGGGCGGCTGGGGCGATCATCGGCAAGGCCGGCAACGTGGTCCAGAAGAGCAAGGTGGCCGACGAGCTTGCCGGCGTCATCACGCCCGGCACGTCGGGCATCATCGCCGTCCTCGACCTGAACGCCGTCGAGCAGGTCAAGGCGGCCCTTCCGGAGGCCACCGAGATCAAGACCGTCCCGGTGGACGCGGAGACGGCGACCGCGATGACCGTGGCCGCGCAGTCGGCCGGGGACACGTCCGCCGCCTGAGCCGGCTGAACCGCCTGGGTCCGGCGCCGGTTCGCCGGCTCCGGACCCGTCCCCGGGTCAGACGCCGCTCTGCGCCGTGACCCGTCCCGACTTGATCGCGGCGAGCAGCGCCGCGTGGTCCTGCTCGTTCTGGTCGGCATACGCCTCGGCGAAGGTCGCCATCGCGTGCTCGAAGGCGTTGTCCGTCCCCAGATAGCCGGCGATGGTCGCCGGCTGCCCCGAGCGAGCGTGACCGCGAGCGAGCGCCCAGGCGCACAGCTCGCCCCACGTCGCGAGCTCCTCGAGGGTCATCGTCTCGATGACCGCGCTGCCCTTCTGGTCCTGGAGCTGGCGGATGTAGACGTTGCCGCCGTGCGGGCCGACCGCCCATCCGAGGAGGATGTCGCTCGCGCCCTGGAGCCGCCGCTGGCCGGTGACGACGCGCTCCCCGTGACTCGCTCGCCCGCTCGGTCGCAGGTAGCGCTCGTAGACCGATGCCTCGGCCTGCTTGGCCTGGAGGAAGAGGGGGTCGTCCTCCGCGTCGCCGAGGAACAGCGCCACGAAGGCCCCCAGCCCGACGCTCCCGACGCCGACCACCTTGAGGGCGAAGTCGGCGAGCCGATACCGGTCGAGCAGGACCCGGCGGTCCTCCTGCACGGTCTCGCGATAGTCGGTGAGGGTGGAATTGGCGATGAACGAGGAGATCTCCTCGCGCCTTACGAGCGTCGGCGGTCGTTCGACGATCCGTCGCCGCCCGTCGACGACGGCGGTCAGCTTCGGGAGCTCGTGGACGGCGTCGTGGTGCGCCGTGGACTTCACCGTTCCCTCGATCATGGCTCGAGCGTGCTTGTCCACGTACGCGAGGACCCCGGTCGCGTCGACCCGGGCGTAGTAGACGTCGATGGCCGGCATCGTGGCGTAGCCACCCATCCGGTCCCGGTAGGAGCGGACGGCCCGATGGACGATGTGGCGGTTGTCCCGCGCATCGAAGCCGCGATCGCGCCCGGCGACGACGAGGCTGGCCGCGAGCCGCTTCAGGTCGAACTCGAACGGGCCTCGGAGGGTCTCGTCGAAGTCGTTGATGTCGAAGAGCAGGTCGCGCTCCGGTGAGGCGAACAGGCCGAAGTTGACGAGGTGGGCGTCCCCGCAGAGCTGGACCTCGACCTCGGTGCGGGCGCCGGCGGAGAGGTCCGCAGCCATCGGCAGCGCCGCGCCTCGAAAGAACGTGAACGGGGAGATGGCCATGCGGCCGTATCGGACCGGGACCAGCTCCGGGATGCGCGTCGTCGCCTGTCCTTCCAGGAGCGCGATCGGATCCGGCCGATCCGCCGCCGGCTTCCATTCGCCGAGCGTGTCGGCCGGCACCGTCGAGCGCGCTGCCTCGCCGGCCGCGCGCCGCTCCTCACGGGTCTGTCGGGTCCCGGACGGCCATCCGTCGGTGGATGCTTCGACCTGGGGCATCGTGCCCCCCTTTCCTGTGTGCGGACCAGATGTCAGGCGGAGGCGGGTGGTGCGGCCACCGGCGGCAGCGCCTGATAGGCCAGGACGGCCTCGGTGATGGAGTCGTAGAAGTGGTCCTTGCCGATCTTCTCCGAGAGACCATACGCGTCGAGCTGGGCCCGCGCGTTCGGGCTCAGGTCGGCGACGACGAAGGTCACGCCCTTGCGGCCGAGCTCCTCGTTGATCTGGCGGACCGAGTCCGCGCCGGAATAGTCGATGTCGCCGATGGCTGACCCGGCGAGGACGAACCAGCGGAGCGGCGGGTCCGCGAACTCGACCAGATCCATGATCTCCTCCGTGAGCCGCGACGCGTTCGCATAGTAGATGCTGGCACCGAAGCGGTAGACGGCGAGGCCCGGCGCGGACTGCTTCGCCTCACCGAGCGGCACGCTCTCGATGACCCCGGCATTGGTCCGGACGAGCAGCGTGTCGTACGGCCGGTAGCTGTGGAAGATGTGCTCGACGATCGACAGGGCGATGGCGAGGACGATCCCCTGCTCGACGCCGACGACCACGACGACGAAAGCGGTCGCCGCGGCCACGGCAAACTCGCCCTTGCGGAGTCGATAGATCTCCGCCATGCCCTTGTAGTCGATGAGCCGAAGGCCGATCAGGAAGACGACCGACGCCAGGACGGCTTTCGGCATGTACGCCAGGGGACCGGTCAGGAACAGCAGGACGACGATCACGATCCCAGCGGCCGTCAACTGGGCGATCTGCGTGCGCCCGCCGGCGCTGTCGACCATCTCGGTCTTGGTCGGACTGCCGTTGACGACGAACGTCCCGGAGAACGACGCCGCGACGCTGGCCGCGCCGAGCCCGATCAGGTCGACGTTCTCATCGAAGCTGTCGGAGTACTTCATCGCGTAGGCTCGCGAGGTCGCGGCGCTCTGGGCGAGGATGACGATGACCAGGGAGACGACCGTCGGCACCAGCGCCGAGATCGTGGCCTGGTTCATCACCTCCGTCGGGAAGCCCCAGGCCGGAAGCCCGCCAGGCACCGTCCCGAGCACGGCCACGCCGTCGGCCTGGAGGTCGAGGGCGTAGCTCGCGACGATCGCGACCACGACGGCGATCAAGGCGCCAGGGATCGCCTTGTTCACGCGGCCCAGGCCGACGATGGTGGCCAGGACGAAGATCGAAACGGCCAGCGTCGCGGTGACGGTCTCACTCGGGATCAGCTTGAGGGTCTCGACGAACTTCTCGACCGTTCCACCGGACTGGCTCGGGATCCCGAACATGCCCCCGACCTGACCCATCGCGACCTGGATCCCGACGCCGGTCAGGAACCCGATCAGGACGCTTCGAGACAGGAAGTTGGCGATGAATCCGAGCTTGAGGACCCTGGCCAGGATGAGGAGGACGCCGCACATGAGCGCGGCCAGGGATGCCGTCTCGACGTACTGCGTGGAGTCCTGCGTGAGGCCCATCGCGACGAGACCCGTGGCCATGATCGCGGCCGTCGCCGAGTCGGCGCCGACCACCAGGTGCCGCGACGACCCGAGGATCGCGAAGGCGATGATCGGCAGGATGATCGTGTACAGGCCCGTGATGACGGGCATGCCGGCGATCGTCGTGTACCCCATGACCTCGGGGATGGCCAGCGCGGCCAGGGTCGCCCCGGCGATCACGTCGACGCCGACGCGGGACATGTCGATGGGCAGGATGCCCTCGAAGAGCGGGAACGGCTTCTTGCCCCGCCGCGCCTGGGTCGTCGCCACTTACGCCCTTCCTCCGTGTCCCGGGACCGGTCTCGAGGCGCGCGCTGGTCGCGCCGCATCGGTCACGCCGACGGCCGTGGTCCCCTCCGTCGTCGCATGCTGGCACCCACCGGCAACGGCGCCATCATCCGTTGCGGGTGACGGGTCTCGGCGGGATCGCAGGACTCGCCCGGACCCCGCAGAGCTCGATTCGCTAGAGTCCGGTCGGATCCTCGTCGAGGATGCCCTGGGCGGCTTCGGCGCCTGCTTTGGTGGCCTTGCCCTTGAGGATGTACTCGAACACGACCGCGGCCATGGCTCCGAGGAGCGGCCCGATCAGGTAGATGTAGTAGTTGGTCAGGTCGCCGCCGACGAGCATCGGCGCGAGCGAACGGGCGGGGTTCATCGAGGCGCCGGTGACCGGGGCGCCCCAGACCGACACGAGCCCGATGTACGCCCCGACCGCGATCGCCCCGTTGATGCCGACGTTGCGCGCACCCGACGCCGTGCCGAGGATGACGCTGACCAAGCCGAGCGTGAGCACGGCTTCGGTCAGGACGGCCACGAGCGGGCTGACCGACGGCGTCGGCTCGGTCGCGCCGTTGAGGATCCCGCCGTACATGGCATTGAGGAACAGCGCGGCGAGGACGGCCCCGACGACCTCGGCGACGATGTAGCCGGGAACGCGACGCCACGGGAAGTTGCCGCGCACGGCGAACGCCAGGGTCACGGCCGGATTGAGGTGCGCCCCCGAGATCGTGCCCATGAAGAAGATGACGCCCATGACCATCATGCCCGGGGCCAGCGCCTTCATCGGCAGCGTCAGGTCCGAGCCGAAGGCCGTGGCACCGATGACGCCACCGCCAGCGGCCACGAGCACCAGCAGGAACGTCCCCCACACCTCGGAAAAGAGCCGGCGGTACTCCAGCCGCGCGTCGTCGAACTGCGTGTCGGCCAGTCGTGCCGATGCTGTTCGCCGGGCGATGTAATCGAGGACCGGCTCTCCCGACCCGTGGCTCTTGGCGTTCTCGGTCATCCTCGCTCCTCCACACGCTCCTGATCGGCCGGGCGTCGCGTCTGGCTCGGGCGAACCCGCGCTGGTCGGTGGCCCGGCGGAAGGCGCCATCATCCCACCCTCCTGACGAGGCGGGGCGGTGTTTTCGCCGATACGCCCCGCCGGCGGCTGGCGAGGGTCTGCTGCGTATGGCACGATCGGGCGCGATGGCTCGCCTCCCCGTCCCGACCCTCCCGAGCCCGATCGTGCGACGCGTCGCGTGGCATGTCCGCCGCGTCGCCGGAAGCCTGGACCGGCATTTCTTCCTGACCCTCGCCGAGGGCATCGTCGGGTTCGTGATCGTGGCCGCCGTCCTCATCACGCTCTTCGAGAAGCCGTGGACGTTCGAGTCGATCTTCGACTCGTTCAACTGGGGGATCGCGACGGTCCTCGGCCAGGGCGACTCGAGTTTCGTGACCTCACCGGCCGGTCGGGCGATCAGCTGGTTGCTGATCCTGTTCGGGGTCGCCATGCTCGGCATGATCACCGGCGCGCTCGTCGCGATGGTCATCGATTTCCTGCTGAAGGAGGGCCAGGGATTGGGTGCGTCCGGGTTCAACGACCACATCGTCGTCTGCGGCTGGAACGCGACCGCTCGCGACCTCATCGACGAGCTCCGCGGGGACGATTACAAGCAGAAGATCGTGCTCCTCGCCGACATCGAGAAGAACCCGGCTCGCGACAGCGTCTATTTCGTCCGGGGCGACGCCACCAACGCCGACGACCTGGACCGCGCCGACATCGAGGAGGCCTCGGCGGCGATCGTCTTCCCGGTCGACGGATCGGATGAGGCGGACATGCACTCGATCCTGACGATCATGGCCATCAAGTCCGTGGCCCCGAACGTTCGGACCGTTTCTGAGGTGAACAACCCGCGCCACGAACCGCACTTCCTGCGGGCCGAAGTGGACGAGCTGCTCGTCACGTCCAAAGTGGCCTCGCACCTCCTCGCCCGGTCCGCCCTGTACCCGGGTCTGACGGGGATCATCACGGACATCGTGTCCGGCGGCGAGGGGTCCGAGCTGTACCGCGTCGTGCTGCCCGAGGACTACATCGGGCTATCGATCGACGCGGTCTCGGCGCGGTTGCGCGACGAGCATCGCGCCACGCTGCTCTCGGTGAATTGCGGCGGGCACGCGTTCGTGAACCCGGCCGCGGACTTTGCGCTCGAACCCGGCGACGACGCCGTGGTCGTCGCCGAATTGCTCGGCGAGCTGGCGCCACTCGATATCCGCGACATGTCAACGCCGTCTCGGTCTGCCTCGGTGGTGCCGAGCGCCTGACGCCGCCGCCGGGCGTCTACGGGCCCGCGGGATGCTCGTCCCGGCGTCGGAACGTGCCTGCCGATAGGAAGATCCCGCGCCCATGGAGGGCCGTGGTATAGGCGGAGCCCGGCTGGAATGGCTTCGCGAGGGCATAGCCGATGGCCGCCGCGATGACGAGCGGCACGAGCATCTCGTAGCTGCCGACCATCTCGAAGACCATCAACGCGCCGAAGACGGGTGCATGGAAGCTTCCCGCGAGCATGGCCGCCACGCCGACCATCGCGAACACCACCGGCGACAGGTGGGCGTCCGGGAACAGCGCGATCGCCACGGTTCCGACCGCCGCCCCGAGCGTCGATCCGATGAGCATCGCCGGTCCGATCACGCCACCGACGAAACCGGCGCCGAGGCTGGACGGCGTCAGGATCGTCTCGGCGATCGCGAGGGCGATCAGGGTCGCCAAGGGGATCGTCGCTCCCCCGAACAGCTGCTTCATGGTGGCGGTGCCGGTGCCCATGACCTCGGGCAGCCAGATCGCCACGAGTCCCACGAGCGCAGCCGCGAGGACCATCCGGCCCATCGGCACGAGCCGGATGCGGCCCCAGAGCGGCTTCAGCCGCGCGATGAGGTCCACGTAGGCGATCGCCGCGAACCCTGCCAGGACGGCCGCGGCCAGGTAGATCAGCAGCGTGGCGTCCCAGTGGACGACGCCAGGCGGCACGGGATAGGTCGCGGGCGTGCCGACCAACTCGTACGTCACCAGGCCGGCGACCCCCACCGCGATGAGTGTCGGCACCACGAACACGATCCCGCCGAAACCGCCGAGGACCACCTCGAGCGCGAAGACGATCGCGGCGAGCTGGGCCAGGAAGGTCGAGGAGATGCCTGCCGCGACGCCAGCCACGGCCAGGGACCGGACGAACGCCGCCGGCCACCCGAATCGGACGGCCGCGAACGATCCGATGTGGGCCCCGATCATCGCGGACGGGGTGTCGGCGCCGACGGGCAGCCCGAATCCGATGCCGACCACGGATCCGCCGACCCAGACCGCGGCGTTCGCGTGGTCGAGGCCCCGAGCGTCGGCCTCGACTCGGTCGATGATGTGCGGCATCCCGACCAGTGGCACGGGACGCAGGAACCGCATGACGAGCGCGACGGCGACCCCGCCCAGCGCCAGGATCGGCACGAGGGTCCACGCACCGAGCGGCGCGACCGCGGCCCCGAGGCCATCGAAGACGACTTGATGGATCAGCCCGAAGGCCTGGTTGAAGAGCCAGACGCCGATAGCCGTGACCGCGCCGAGGGCCGCCGCCGCGACGCCGAGCCCGACGTACGACGCCCTCGTCGGGCTTGGGTCGTCCCCGCCGACGACCGTCGTTGACATCGGCGCGGCTACAGGGCCTTGACCGCGGCGGTCAGTGCGGCGAGCCCGTCCTTCGCATCGGCGAACAGCATCCCCGTCTTCGGGTCGGAGTACAGCTCGTTGTCGATGCCGGCGTAGCCCTTGCCCATCGAGCGCTTGATCACGACGATGGACTTCGCGTGGTCGACATCGAGGATCGGCATCCCGGACACGGGCGAGCCGGGCCGACGGGCCGCCGGGTTCGTCACGTCGTTCGCGCCGATGACCAGCGCCACGTCGCAGCGGTCGAACTCCGGGTTGATGTCGTCCATCTCCTTGAGCTGGGGGTAGGGGACGTTGGCCTCGGCCAGGAGCACGTTCATGTGGCCCGGCATGCGGCCCGCCACCGGGTGGATGGCGTACTTGACGTCGACGCCGCGCTCCTCGAGGAGCTCGGCCAGCTCGCGGACGGCGTGCTGTGCCTGGGCGACGGCGAGGCCGTAGCCCGGGACGATGATCACGGACTGGGCGTACGCGAGCTGGATGGCGACATCGTCGGCGCCGATCTCGCGGACGGTCCCGCCGGCCCCGTCGACCGCGCCGGCGGCATCGTCGCCGCCACCGAAGCCGCCCACCATGATGTTCATCACCGAGCGGTTCATCGCGTCGGCCATGAGCTTGGTGAGGATCGCGCCCGAGGCCCCGACGAGGGCGCCGGAGATGATCAGGACCGGGTTCCCGAGCACGAAGCCGGCCATCGCGGCGGCGGTGCCCGTGAACGAGTTCAGGAGGCTGATGACGACGGGCATGTCGGCGCCGCCGATCGGCAGCACCATCGTGACCCCGAAGATGAGGCCCGACAGGACCACGAGTCCGAGGATCACCAGGGTGGTCTCGCTGCTGAGCTCGATGGCGCCGGCGGCGCCGGCGATGAGCCCGATCGTCCCGAGGACGGCGACGACCGCCAGGGCGACCGTGATGAACCGGCCCCCGGGCAGGAAGATCGGCTTGCCGGCGATCAGGCCCTGGAGCTTGCCGCCCGCGATGAGCGAGCCGCTGAACGTCACGGAACCGATGAGCGCCCCGAGCACGACGAAGATCGTCGTGTCGACCGGTGCGCCGTTGCTGAGCCGGATGAAGTCGTCGATCGCGACGAGGGCCGCGGCGCCGCCGCCGACCGCGTTGAACAGCGACACCAGCTGCGGCATCGCCGTCATCTTCACGGTCCGCGCGGTGTACAGGCCGGCGCCGCCGCCGATGAGGAAGCCGACGACGATGATCGCGAGCGCGATCCCGCTCAGGCCGCCTTCACGCGTGAGCAGCCAGACGAACGTGGCACCGACCGCGATGACCATGCCGGCGGCGCTCAGCTGGTTGCCGCTCCGGCCCGTGGCGGGCGAGTTCATCCGGTGGAGGCCCAGCACGAAGCACGAGGCTCCGGCCAGCCAGGCCAGGTAGACGATGGTGTAGATCCACTGCTGTGACATCGACGGGCTCCTCGGCTAGGCGCCGGGGGCGTCCGACGCGCCCTCGGTCCCGGCCTTGGGGGCCGTCGGCTTCTTGCGGAACATCTGGAGCATCCGGTCGGTGACGACGTAGCCGCCGACGACGTTCATCGCCCCGAACACCATCGCGACGAACGCGAGGACGTAGCTCACCGGGTTGTCGGCCTCGGCCGCGATGATCATCGCGCCCACCAGGACGATGCCGTGGATCGAGTTCGCCCCCGACATCAGCGGGGTGTGCAGGGTCGCGGGGACCTTGCTGATGACCTCGAAGCCGACGAGGATGGCCAGCGTGAAGATGGCCAGCGAGGTAAGGAGTTGGTCGCTCACGCGGGGCCTCCAGCGGCCGGCGCGGCCGGCTCGAGCAGCTTCTTGACGGCGTCCGACAGGATCTCGCCGCCCTGGGTGATCACCGTGGCCTTCGTGACCTCGTCCTCGAAGTCGAGGTGGAGGGCGCCGTCCTTGACCATCCCGAGCAGCAGCGACGAGATGTTCCGGGCGTAGAAGGCGGACGCGCCGGCCGGCATCGAGGCCGGGAGGTTGTCCGGGGCGATGATCGTGACGCCGTTTGGCGTCTCGATGGTCTCGCCGACCTTCGAGAGCTCGACGTTGCCGCCGAGCGCGGACGCGGCCATGTCCACCAGGATCGAGCCAGGCTTCATCTTGCCCACGGCCTCTGCGGTCACCAGGACCGGCGGCTTGCGCCCCGGGACCTGGGCCGTGGTGATCACCACGTCCATGCCCCCGATGACCTCGTTGAGCTCGGCCTGCTGCGAGGCGCGCTCCTCGGCCGTCAGCTCGCGGGCGTACCCACCCGCGCCCGTGGCATCGATGGTCGTCTTGAGCTTCACGAACTTGGCGCCGAGGCTCTCGGCCTGCTCGCGCGTCTCGGGACGGACGTCGTACGCGTGGACGACGGCGCCGAGCCGCTTCGCGGTCCCGATGGCCTGGAGACCGGCGACGCCGATCCCGAGGATCAGGACGTTGGCGGGCTTGGCCGTGCCGGCGGCCGTGGTCAGGAGCGGGAAGTAGCGCGGGTAGGCGTTCGCGGCGATCAGGACGGCCTTGTAGCCGCCGACGTTCGCCTGCGAGGACAGGGCGTCCATCGTCTGGGCGCGCGACAGGGTCCGCGGGATCGCATCGAGGCTGATGGCCGTGACGCCCTTCGCGGCGAGGTCCTTCGCCAGCGCCGGATCGATGAGCGGCTGGAGGAACCCGACCACGGCCTGTCCGCTGCGGAGACGCCCGACCTCGTCGGCCGAGGGCTTCGCGACGCGGAGGATGACGTCCGCGCCCTGGTACAGGGCGTCGGTGCGCGACGACGGTCGCGCCGGCGTCGGCGTAGGCGCTGTCGGGGAGGGCGGAGCCGGCGCCGGCGCCGGACTCGACGAGGATCTCGCACCCGGCCGCTTGCAGCTTGCCGAGCGCTTCGGGTACCAGGGCGACGCGCCGCTCTCCGGGCGCGGTCTCCTTGGCGACACCGACCTTCATGGGCACCACCTGTTTCGGAGGGATGACGGGCCGCGGACTTGGGGCGGTCCGCGGGGACACGTGCGGTCGTTGCGAAGTCTACCGCCGGGCCTCGCGCGTTGCCTCGTGTCGGAGGTTGCGATTCGGCATCGCGGCATCGCTGGCATAGCGCCCCGCGGCGTCACAGGCGGGAGCGGATCTCCCACAGGTCCGGGAACGCGGGCCGGAAGAGCGTCGCGCGCAGGTATTCGACGCCGCTCGAGCCGCCCGTGCCGCGCTTGGTCCCGATCGTGCGCTCGACCATCTTCACGTGGCGGTACCGCCACTCCTGGATGCCCTCGTCGAGGTCGACCAGGCGCTCGGCCACGATCGCGGCGTCCGGGTCCCCGTGGTAGATCGCGACGAGCAACTCCTGGACGCGGTCGTCCGGCTCGATGGGCAGGGAGGCGTCCCGGCGATGAGGTCGTCGGGGACCTCGTGGCCGCGCTCGGACAGGTAGTCGAGGAACGACGCCCACAAGGACGGCGCCGTCTGCGCCGCCTCGATGGCCAGGCGCGCCGGCGAGTCGGGCGGCTGCGCCGCGGCGGCGGACGGGTCGCGGAGTCCGAGCATCGCCTCGACCTGGCGGAACCCGGCGCTCTGGAAGCCCGAGGCGGAATCGAGACGGTCGCGGAAGGACAGGAACTGGAGCGGCGTCATCGTCTCCAGGACGTCGATCTGGGCGACGAGCGTCTTGACGATCTTCAGCACCCGATTGAGGAGGTGCAGCGCCGTGTCGGTGTCGCCGTCCTCGAGCGCGCCCTGGACGCCGTGGAGCTCGTGACGGAGCTGCTTGAACCACAGCTCGTAGACCTGGTGGATGACGATGAACAGGAGCTCGTCGTGCTCGGGTCCGTCGGGGCCGGAGGAGCGCTCGACCTGGAGCGACAACAACTCCTGGACCTGCAGGTACGACGCGTACGTGACGGCTCGGCGGCTCACGTCGCCGATGGTACGCGCGACGCCCTCGCGGCGGTCAGTCCGTCGGGCGGATCCGGATGATGAGCATCGAGGCGTCGGGATCGTCGCCGATGACCTCCGCATCGTGCGGGACCGTGCCGTCCCAGCGGACGTAGTCGCCCGGACCCGCCTCGATCACCTGGTCGCCCTGCGTCATGCGGAACCGGCCACGGAGTACGACGTGGTGCTCCTCGCCGGCGTGCGAGTGCGTCCCGACCCGCCCGCCCGAGGCGGTCGCGATGACCTCGAGGATCGTGACGTCGCGCGAGGCGTGCCCGTCGACGCGCTCGACCCGTCCCAGGTCGCTGACCGTCACGGGACGGTCCGCCGCGCGGACGACGACCGGTTCGGGCAGGTCCTCGATGAGGAACCATGCCGCGGGGACCTCGAGGGCATCCGCGATCGACGCGAGGCACTGGAGCGATGGCGATGCCTTGTCGTTCTCGATCTGCGAGAGATAGCCGACATTCAGCCCGCTCCGCTCGGCGACGCTCGCGAGCGTGAGGCCGCGGACCGTCCGCCAGCGCTTGATCTGCGTCCCGACGGCCGGCCTGCGCCGCTCCTCGGTCGTCATGTTGGTTCTCCACAAACAGGTATTGACATCATCCATCACCCGGCGTACCGTTGTGCCTACAACAAAGTCTGCTTGACGACAGCCAACCCGTCAAGCCACAGGAGGATCATCCGGATGGACATCAGCATCATCGGTGCCGGCAACGTCGGCAAGGCTCTCGCGGTCGCCTTCAGCCGGGCCGGTCACACGGTCATCATCGCGTCCCGCGACCCCGAGGACGCCGGCAGCGTCGCTGCCGCCACGGGCGCCGCAGGTCGCGACCTCGAACGCCGACGCGGCCACGCGCGGCCAGGTCGTCGTCTTCGCGGTCCCATTCACCAGCGCTCCCGAGATCGCCGCCGAGATCGCCGACGCGGTCGTCGGCAAGCCGGTCATCGACGCCACCAACCGGATGTCGTTCGGCGCCGACGGGCCGGCGATCGACACCACGACCTCCAACGCCGAGGAACTCGCCGCGCTGCTCCCCGGCGCGAACGTCGTCAAGGCCTTCAACACGCTCTTCGCCTCGAACCAGGCCGACCCGATCGCCGACGGCGTCCAGCTCGACGGGTTCGTCGCAGCGGATGACGCGGCGGCGAAGGCCACGGTGCTCGAGCTCGTCGCGCTCGATCGGGCTGCGCCCCGTGGACGCCGGCCCGCTCGCCAGGGCCCGCCAGCTGGAGGGCCTCGCCTTCCTCAACATCACGATCAACATCGCCAACAGCGGCAGCTGGCAGTCCGGCTGGAAGCTCGTCGGGGCCCCTGCGACCACGAAGGCCGCGGCCTGACGATGCGCACCATCCAGGCCGCCGGGTCGGTTGAACCGGCGGCCACCGAGGCGCAGACTGGCCGCGTGGGCATCCCCGTCGCCAGCCTCAACCACGCGGTCCTGTACGTCCGCGACGCGACACGCGCGGCCGAGTTCTACGGCCGGGTCTTCGGGTTCGAGGTCGTCGAGAGCGCCTTCGGCGGTCGTGCCGTCTTCCTGCGCGCCGCCGGCGGCGCGAACCATCACGACCTCGGCCTGTTCTCGGTGGGTCCCGACGCCCCGCGCGCGCCACGCGGCTCCGTCGGGCTCTACCACCTCGCCTGGGAGGTCCCGACCATCGAGGACCTCGCGGCGGCCGCCGAGGTCCTGTCCGGCGCCGGTGCGCTCGGTGGCGCCTCCGACCACGGCGTGTCCAAGTCGCTCTATGGCGCCGACCCCGATGGCAACGAGTTCGAGATCATGTGGCGCGTTCCGCGCGAGGCATGGGGCGAGCACGCCGACAAGGGCGTGGTCATGCCGCTCGACCTTGACGCCGAGGTCCGTCGGTGGGGGGCCGCTGGCGCCGCTCGCGCCTGACGTCCTCCTCCGGCCACGCCGGCCGCGGGCCGGATCCGATACATGTCTGCAAGCCGTCCGCTGGCGCCGCCTCGGGCGGCTTCGACGTTGCTGCTGCCACGCTCGTGACCCTGACCCACGAGGAGGTGCCGACCATGGCCGAACTCGATACCGCGCACCGCGACCGCCTGCGCGACACGTCGTTCGCCTACATCGACAAGGCGGGCGAACGCCACCTGCCCATCAACGACGCGAGCCATGTCCGCAACGCGATCGCGCGGTTCGACCAGACCGACTTCGAGAGCACGACCGCGCGACGGTCGGCCGCGAAGAAGATCCTCGCCGCGGCGAGGCGGCATGACATCGAGGTCGCGGACGACGACGCACGTCGCTCGGGCGGCCGGCGGCAAGTCCTAGCCGGCGACCTCGACCACGCGCGAGCGCCGGCCGAGCGCGCCGCTCGCCCCAGCGATCCCGACCAGGATCAACACCCCGCCGACGACGCCCTGCGGCGTGGGTCGGTCGCCCAGGAGCAGCGCGCCGAGGATGGCCGACGAGATCGGCGTCAGGAGGAGGGCCGCGGACGTTCGCCGCGCGGGCACGCGGCGGACGCTCGCCATCAGCAGCAGGTTGGCCGTGGAGCTCGAGCCGAAGGCGATCGACAGCAGGGCGATCACGGCCGCGGGCGCGAGTGCGCCCGGGACGACGTCCCCATGCGACCGGACGAGCTCGAAGGCGAGCAGCACCGGTCCACGGCTCACGAGGTTCGCGATCGTGATGGTCGTGCCGTCGAGCCCGTACCGATGACCCCACCGCCGGGCGAGGACCATGTAGAGCCCGAACATCACCGCGGCCGCGGCCGCCATCGCGACCCCGAGGAGTGAGCCGGCCGTGGGATCGACGCCCGCCAGAAGCGCGGTCCCCAGCAGGGCCAGGCCGAAGGCGAGAGCGGTGATCGGCCGGATGTGCTCGCCGAGGATCGGGATCGCCAGGACGGCCGCGGCCACGGCATAGAGGGGGGCGACGAAGCCGGTGACGGTGGAGCCGCTCAACGACACCGAGACGTTGACGGCCGCGATGAACCCGATGCCGCCCAGGCCGGCCAGGACGACCAACCGGGCCAGGCTCGCCGGGCGAAGGGCGGCCCGGCCGGGACGCCCGATGACGCCCGTCAGGGCCGCGCAGGATCACGAACGGGAGGGCGATCGTGCACGCGATCCCCGCGATCGCCAGCGGGGTGAAGGACTGGAGCGCGATCGCCGTCGCCGGGTAGGCGGCGCCGTAGAGGATGGCGGCGCCGGCCGCCGCGAGGATCCCACGGCGCTCGTCGGTCGCCGCCGTGGCGGTCGTTCGCATCGCGGAGAGCGTACCCTCGACGGGATGACGGCACCGTTCCCGTCCGACGGCATGGCACTGACCCACATCCTCGTCGTGGCCGAGATCGACCGGTCGCGGATGTTCTATCGCGATGTGCTCGGCGCCACCGTGTACCGGGAGTACGGCGGCACGTCGTGCGTGCTGGAGATCTTCGGGACGTGGCTGCTGCTGGTCACCGGCGGCGGCCCGACCGAGGACAAGCCCACGGTGACGTTCGACGTTCCCGGCGACCCGGACCGCGTCAGTCATGCCATGACCATCCGCGTCCCGGACGCCCGCGGCGCCCATCGGACGCTGGAGGAGCGCGGAGCCGTCTTCCTGGCGCCCCTCGCCGAGTCCGAGTGGGAGATCCGAGGGTTCTTCCGCGACCCGGACGGCCACCTCCTCGAGATCAGCGAGGCGAAGGCCGGCTGACGCCGACGGCGCGCCCGGCCGCCCCCTGACGGCCGAGCCGGGTCCTGCGGCTCGGCCCGTCGTGCGGGTCAGTCGATCTCGAAGACGACCGTCACCTGCGCCTGGATGTCCTGGGTGCCCGTCTGGACCGGCGTGGCGGTGTCCGCTGCGCGAGCCGCCCCGGCCAGGGCGTAGGGCATCGGGTAGTTCGTCTGGGTCTCGCTCATCGAGATGACGCCCCCGAGGTTGACGCCGGCCGCCGACGCCATCGCCTGGGCGCTCGCCTTCGCGGCTTCGACCGCCGCGGCGCGGGCGTCGTTCATCGCCTTGGCCGGGTCGGCGACGTCGAACCAGATGCCGTTCACGTCGGTCGCGCCGCTCGTCGTGGCGGCGTCGACGACGTCGCCGGTCTTGTCGATGTCCCGGACGGTGACCTCGACCTGCTCGCTGATGACGTAGCCCACGACCTTGGGCGGCTGGGCGTTGCTGTACTGCGGGTTCAGATTGATGCCGGTCGTCTTGATGTCCTTCTCGTCGACGCCGAGCGCCTTGATCGCCGCGATGATGCTGGTCATCGCGTCCGCGGCGGCCTGCCGTGCGGCCCTCACGGTCGGCTTCGAGATGGTCACGCCCACGCCGACGTGGCCGGTGTCGGGCACGAGCGTGATCGAGCCGGTCCCCGAGACCGTGATGGTGTGGACGGCCGGCTGATCGGACGTGGCCGGGGCGCCGATGACGGGCATCGGGCGGAGAGCCAGCGCGACGACCGCGACGACGAGCGCGCCGATCGCGACGGCGCCGACGGTCGGGATGGTTCGAGACATCGGGTTGACCCCTTCTGGATCGGGTATCTGGCCGCGCGGTCGGCGGCGTCAGCGGCGAGACGAGGAGTACGGCCGCGCGGTTCCGTGCGAGGTGACCGGACGCGCCACCGTGGGTGCCGTGGCAACCGTGGATCCCGCAGAGCGATCGACCCGACCGGGCCACTCGGCTCCCGCCGGACGGGCCGATCGTCGGTGTCCCGGCCGGAACGGCGCGACGTAGGATCGGCCGGAAGACGCGCGAACGTGCGGCCAGCAGGTCGCCCAGCGCGGTCGGAGGCGTTCGTGATGCGACCACTCCGCTGGGTGAGTGTCGTTGCCCCGGTCGTCGCGGTGGCGGTCATCGAGCTGGTCAGTGACGGCCTCCTCGACAGCGTGTTCCCGTTCCCGCTCGACACGATCGTGGTGGTCGCGCTCGTCGCGATCCTGGCCTGGGCGTTCTCGACGCTCGCCTTCCGCCGCATCGACCGGTTGTCCGCGGAGCTCCGGGCTCGGAACGCCGACCTGGAACGGCGCGAGGCATCCGCTCGCGCCCTGCACCGGGTGAGCGTCGCGATCGCGACCCTGACGGACCTCGACGAGATCCTCCAGGCGATCGTGGACCAGGCTCGCGAGCGACTCGAGGTCGACGTGGCGGCGCTCCTGACGTATCGGCCGGACGGCGAGGCGTACGTCGCCGCGGCGAGTGGAGCCGAGGCCGACCTCGACCGGTCGGGCGGGTTCGCGGGTTCCGACGTCGATCGATTCATCCGGCCCGGCTCAGCGACCACGCGTCTGGAGGTGCCGCTCCAACGAGCCGGCGAGACCATCGGGATCCTGCTGGTCGGGACACGTCACGAGCGCGGCTTCGAAGTCGACGAGGTCGAGATGCTCTCGTCGCTGGCCAACCAGGCCGCCATCGCGATCGAGAACGCCCGGCTCCAGGCCCGCTTGCGCGAGCTCGCGGTCGTGGCCGAGCGCGAACGCATCGCACGCGAGATGCATGACGGGCTCGCGCAGGTGCTCGGGTACGTGAACACGAAGTCGCAGGCGATCGAGGAGTTGCTCGCCGCCGGGCGGACCGACGAAGCGCGCGGCCTGCTCGTCGAACTCGCTGCGGCGGCGCGCTCCATCTACGTCGACATCCGCGAGGCCATCCTCGGACTGCGCAGCCCGGTCGTCCCAGGGGTCGGGCTGGTGGCCGCCGTGGAGGACTACGCCGCTCGGTTCACCGAAGCCGCGAAGATCGCGACCCACGTCGAGGCCGCTCCGGAGGCCCGTCGTCTGGACCTCGCGCCCGGACGTGGAGGCCCAGGTCTTCCGGATCGTGCAGGAGGCGCTCACCAACGTCCGGAAGCACTCCGGGGCACGACGCGCCGACATCGCGTTCGCGGTCCACGGGTCCGAGCTGGAGATCCTCGTGACCGACGACGGTCACGGACTCGAGGCACCCTCACCCGTCGGCGAGCGACCCAGGTACGGCCTCCGCGCGATGCGCGAGCGAGCCGACAGCATCGGGGCCGCCGTGGACTGGTCGACGCCGACCGGCGGCGGGTGTCGCGTTCGACTCATCGTGGCCACCGGTGTGGCGCAGGCCGCGACGGTGCCGGCCGGCGCCGGAGCCGTCTGATGCGGATCGTCCTCGCCGACGACCACGCGCTGTTCCGTGACGGCGTCTCGTCGTTGATCCAGGCGTGGGGGCACCAGGTGGTCGGTCACGCCGCCGACGGTCGCGAGGCCATCGTGCTGGTCGATCGGCTGGAGCCGGACCTCGTCCTGATGGATGTGCGGATGCCGGGGATGTCGGGTGTGGAGGCGACGCAGGCGATCGCCGCCGTGCGACCCGAGCTGCCGATCGTGATGCTCACCGTCAGCGAGGACGAGGAGGACCTGTTCGCCGCGATCCGGGCGGGCGCCCGCGGGTACCTGCTGAAGGACCTCGAGGCGGCTCAGCTCCGCGCGATGATCGACGCGGTCGCGCCGCGGCGAGGCGGCCATCACGCCGGCGACCGCGGCCCGGATCATCCGACACCTCTCCAGTCTCGACGCGACCGAGGCGGTCGATCCCGAGCGACTCACCGCCCGCGAGCTCGACGTGCTCCGGCTGGTGACCGCCGGTCGGCGGAACAAGGAGATCGCCGCCGAGCTCGGGATCTCCGAGAACACGGTCAAGTACCACCTGCGCAACATCCTCGAGAAACTGCACGCCGAGAGCCGGACCGAGGTCGCGGCGCGCGCGTTGCGCGAGGGACTCGTCAAGCCCGCGTGACCCGTGGCCCGGGCCGGATGGCCCGTGGCGTCCCACCCATCGGGGCGATCCGACCTACCCGCCCGGGCGTGGTGCGCCGCCGCGGCCCCGCCGATGCTCGACCCGTCACCAGACGGAGGCGGGTCCATGGGCTACCGCATCGACATCGACCGGACGGGCTGCATCAACTGCGGCATCTGCATGGACACCTGCCCGGTCGAGGCGCTCGACATGTCGCGACCGACCGGACCCGGCATCGAGACCGCCGGGTTCGGGAGCCCACAGACCTGGATGATGGAGCACCCGGTCCAGGTCGGTGAGTGCATCGGCTGCGGCATCTGCATCGGGGAGTGCCCGGTCGTCGTCATGACCCTCGTCAGCGAACCCGGCACGACCAGGCTCGCCCCCCGCCAGGGCCCGATCGACCGCCCGGCCGCGACGACCACCGGTCAGGAGGGGTGGCTCCCGTTGTCGACCGTCACCCGGGAGTCGCTCAAGCGCGAGCACCCCTCGCCGTGGGGCGGACTGCTGCCATGGCAGACGGCCGACCGGACCGAGGCATGGCACGTGTGGCGCTCGATGCGCGAGGGCGTCATCGACGTCCCCAAGGCGCCGTGCCAGGTCGCGTGCCCGGCCGGCACCGACGCCGGGCGGTATGTCGGACTCGTCGGCGCCGGGCGGTACGACGACGCGTACGCGGTCGCCGCCGAGGTCAATCCGTTCCCGTCCGTCTGCGGCTGGATCTGCACCGCGCCGTGCGAAGCGGTCTGCCGCCGCGGCGTCCTCGACGAGCCCATCGCGATCCGCACCATCAAGCGGTTCGCGGCGGAGCACGGCCAGCTGCCGGCGATCGAGCCACCCGCCGTCCGGCGGCCTGAGAAGGTCGCGATCGTGGGCGGCGGCCCCGCGGGGATGTCCGCCGCGTACTACCTGGCCCGAGTCGGCTACCCGGTGACGGTCTTCGAGGCCATGCCGGTCCCGGGCGGCATGATGGCCATCGGCATCCCGTCGTATCGGCTGCCGCGCGACGTCCTCCAGGCGGAGATCGCGCGGATCGTCGGCCTCGGCGTGGACCTTCGGCTGAACGCCGCGATGGGCCGCGACTTCAGCCTTGGCGACCTCGAGCAGGAAGGCTACCGGGCCGTGTTCCTCTCGACCGGCGCGTCGAAGAGCCGTCGCCTCGGTGTTCCCGGAGACGACGCCCGCGGCGTCATCCCTGCGACGCTCTTCCTCAAGCGCGTGAACCTCGGGGAGGCGCCACATCTGAGCGGGCCGGCCGTCGTGGTCGGAGGAGGCAGCACCGCGATGGACGCGGCCCGCTCGGCGTGGCGGAGCGGCGCGTCGCCGGTCACGGTCATCTACCGCCGCGGTCGAGCCCTGATGCCCGCCCAGGTCGAGGAGATCGAGGCGGCCGAGCGCGAGGGCATCCAGGTGCGGACCGGGCTCGCGCCCGTGGAGGTGGTCGACCGCGACGGGGCGGTCGTCGGGATCCGGTGCGTCCAGACGCGTCCTGCGGTCGGCGACGGGATCGCCGCCGGCGCCGACACTCGCGCGCCGTGGGAGCCCGTCGACGGCACCGACCGCGAGATCCCGGCCACGACGATCCTGGTCGCGGTCGGCGAGGAGCCGGATCCGTCGATCCTCCCCGAAGGGGCCGGCATCGAGATCAGCGGCTGGGCGGGCATCGTCGCCGACCCGCGGACCCTTGCCACGGGCCGCGCCGGGATCTTCGCCGGCGGGGATGTCGTGTCCGGACCCAAGACGATCATCGATGCCGTCGCGTCCGGCCGCCGCGCGGCCGCCTCGATCCACGAGTACCTCGCGGGCGTCGTCGACGGCGAGCGCGAGATCCTCGCGGCCGTCCGATATCCCACCCGGCCCGAAGACCATCTCTCGCTCGACCTTGCGACCCGTCCTCGGGCGCACGCCCCGCTGCCGATGGTCCAGCCGGGCTCGTTCGAGGCCACGCAGGTCGGGTTCGACGAGGCGACCGCTCGAGCCGAGGCCGACCGCTGCTTCCGCTGCGACGCGGTGTACCGCGGTCCCGTCGTCGAGGTCCTGGCCGGGCGCGGACCGGACGTCACCTCGGCGGCAGGCCCACCCACGACACCGCTCGCCGCCGCCCCCGCCCACGCCACGACCCCCGACATCGGAGGAGGACCACGATGACTCCCGACCAGGTATCCGGTTTCTTCGATGCGGGCGAGAGCTTCATCGAGGGGACGATCGCCGCGGCACTCGTCGTGCTGTGGCTGCTGGCGCTCGCGCTCCACCTCGGGCGGTCCTACATGGTCCGCACGACCGGCAAGTTCACCCTGCGCCTGGGGGCGGACCTGTGGTGGATCATCTACATCGCGCTGCGCGACCTCATCGTCGTCCAGGTCTTCATCGGCAGCTTCATCTTCTTCTACCCGGACGTCGTCGCCGGCCAGGCCTTGCCGATCACGGGCGGGCTCGCCGCGGTCTGCGCGTTCGGTGTGCTGCTCATCAAGCTGTTCCGGCACAGCGATGAGACCCAGGCGTTCCGCTGGCAGCTCGTCCTCCTCGGGATCGGGGCCACCCTCTACATCGGCCCGTACCTGCTCGGCGTCCAGATGACCGAGCTCCACGGCAAGAACGTCGAGCGACTCGTGCCGATGCTCGTGTCGAACCAGAACCTCGATGTCGCGTTGCCGCTGTGCTACCTCTCCGGCTGGCTCGTCGGCCTGCTCGGCCTGATCGCCGTCGGCTACAACCTGCGCTCGACCGGTCGCCGGCCGGCCGCCAAGACCCCGGAGGTCGCCCGATGAATGCCGACGATCTTGCCGCAGCCCTGACCACCGGCGCCTCCGGTTGGCTCGTCCTCTCGATCGCGGCGGTCCTGCCGATGATCTGGACGTTCACCCTGGTCATGCACTTCGCCCGCCCGACGGTGATCCGGTTCCTGCAGTCCCTGACGCTGCGCTTCGGCGGCGACGTCTGGTGGCTCTCCTACGTGCTGATCCGCGATGCCCTGCTGGTCATCACCCTCGGCCTCGGCATGCTGTTCTTCATGCCGAACCTGTACTTCGTGCAGGGCCTTCCGATCACGGCGCCGCTGTCCGTGCTGATCCTGTTCTGGGCGCTGTGCGTCAAGATCGTCCGCGACCCGGACGAGGACCCCGGCGCATTCCGGCTCCTGAGCGTCCTGCTCGTGATCGCCTCGATCCTGTACATCGTGCCGCAGATCTACGGGCTGGAGGCCGCGGACCAGGAGTACCTCGGCGACCTGCCGGCGAAGCTCATCAGCAGCTCCAACCTCGAGTGGGCGCGGCCCATCTTCTGGGTCAGCCTCGGGCTGTTCGCGCTGACGGCGGGGGCGATGTTCGTCCGCGCGGTCATGCAGATCCGCGACCCGAAAGCCGTCGCTCCCGAGATCCCGGGCGGTGCCGCCTAGGGACGCGAGAGCCGGTACCGACCGGCGCCTACCCCTCGATCACGACGGCGTTCCCCGCCACGCGGACGCCGGACTCGCCCGGGACGATCGACACGGTCAGTCGTCCCGGGCGTCCCATCTCGACGCCCTGGATGATCTCGAACGTGGCGGGCGGCCGGATCTCACCGCGGTCGCGAAGGTAGCCGCCGAACGCCGCCGCTGCGGCCCCGGTGGCTGGGTCCTCGACGACGCCGCCGACGGGGAACGGGTCCCGGGCGCGGAACCGCGTCGGTCCCTCGCGCCAGACGAGCTGGACCGTCGTGAGGTCCGATCGGAGCATCGACGCCTTGAGCGCCTCGAACGGGTACTCGAGCCGGGCGAGCCGATCCGAGCTCGCGCGCGACCAGGATCAGGTGCTTCGCCCCGGCGAACGCGATGGCCGGCGGCAACGCCGGATCGAGCTCGTCCGCCGTCCAGCCGAGGAGCCCCATGACCTCGGCCAGCAGCGGCGCCTCCGGCTCGCGGGACCACGTCGCGACGGACGTGAGGGTCGCGACGATCCGCCCGTCGGGACCCGGGGCGACCGCGACGGGGACGATGCCGCCGTTCGTCTCGAGCCGCAGGCCCCCGTCAGCGTCCGCATGTCCGCGCTCCGCGAGCGCGACCCCGCTCGCGATCGTGGCGTGACCGCAGAACGGCACCTCGGCGAGCGGGCTGAAGTAGCGGACGCGATGGCCGCCCGGCCGGCCGGTCCCGTCGGGGACGAGGAACGCCGTCTCGGAGTACCCGACCTCGGCCGCGATGCGCTGCATCGCCGCGTCGGCCGGGAACGACGGGCCGATCCAGACGCCGGCGGGGTTGCCGCCCGCGGGGTCGGTCGTGAAGGCCGCGAGACGCAGGAGCGTCCCGGCGGCCTCCGGATCCTCGTGGCGATCGGGCATCCGCGAAGGATACGGTCCCGCGCCGATGCGCCGGCTCCATCACGCTGCGCGAGCGCGGTCGAACGGCGACTGAGCCGGGTGCTACCGTCCCGTTCGTGGACCCCACGCGACCTGGCCGAACGAGAGCACGCGAACTGGTCGACACCCTCGCGATCTTCTGCGCGGACGTCGAGGGCGCCGTGCTCCGGCGGAGCGGACGGCGTGGCGCTCGTCGTCACCGGGCTCCCGCTGTACCTCTTCAACCAGGTCCTCGTCGAGGGCGACGACGCGACGGAGACCGCCATCGCCGACGCCGTGGACGTCACGCGGGGTCGCGGCGACCGGTTCATCGTCAACCTGCGCGTCGGCACCGACGACGGGTTCCTGCCGCTGATGACGCGCCTTGGCCTCGTGCCGATCTCCGACGACCCGTGGCTGCCGGGCATGGCGTGGCATCCGCTGCCGGCCGGTGCCTGGCCGGCCTCGTCGCCGGAGGGCCACGAGATCCGGCAGGTCCGGGATCACGCTGGTCTCGAGGACCATGTCATGACCGCGGTCGCCGGGTTCGACATGCCGGAGGCGTGGCTGCGGGCCGTGATGCGCGAACGCCATGCTGGACCGACCCGAGAGTCGCGGTGTACGTGGGCTACGCGGACGGCCAGCCAGTCAGCACCGGGCTGGCTGCCGGACCGGGCGGACGATCGGCGTCTACAACATCGCGACGATCCCATCGGCCCGCGGTCGCGGCTACGGCGCGGCGATGACCGCGCGGGTGGCAGCGGACGGGGCGAGCGCCGGCTGCGACGTGGCCACGCTCCAGGCGAGCGAGATGGGCTACCCGATCTACGAGCGGTTCGGCTTCCGGACCGTCGTCGAGTACATGGGCTATGCCGAGCCCCGCGATCCGGCACCGAAGGCCACCGACCCGGCCTGACCGCGTCGACCGACACGAAGATCCAGGAGAGCACCGAGCATGACCACCCAGGAACCGCTCATCTGCGAGGTCTGCGGCGAACCCATCGAGACCGGCGAGGCCGTCGTGCTGGGACAGGAGGCCGACGGCATCACACTGGTCGGGCTGCAGGACGCGGCCGCCGACGGCCGGATCGCCATGTTCCACGAGGCCCACTGGCCGGACCGGATCGGCGACTGGACCGAGCGCGACCGGGGGCACGCGACCGCGCGCTAGGGCCCGGAGCGCGGCGGCGACAGCCCCGACGTCAGGCGCCCGGCGCGGGCATCTCCAGGACCTGCTCGATGATGTCGGGGATCGGGATCAGCTCGCCCTCGGCGAGCAGCTCGGCCGTGCGCGCGGGTCCGAGCCGTTCGGTGGCCATCCCCGCCGGGTCCGGGAGGTGCAGCACCTTGACCGGCGCGATCATGACGCCCTGGTCTCGCACGAGGCGGTAGACGGCCCCGGCGATCCGCGTCCCCGTCTCGGGGTCGCCGTCCGAGAGCTGGATGATCGCGGCCATCCCCAGGACGCGCGCCAGGCCCGACGCGCTGTCGATCTCGGCGAAGAACCGCAGGGCGTCCGTGGCGTGGCCCCACGACGCGGCGGGGTCGCCGACCCGCCAATCGATGGCGGACAGCAGCGTCGTGCTGTCGGCGATCTGGAAGAGCGAGCCAGTCCGCCGGAACACCTCGAGGTTCTCGAGCTCGAGCGTGCGGGCTCGCTCGTTCTCGCCGCCCAGGAAGACCGCGAGGACGAGGGCCTGTCGCGCGCGCACCGCGGCGTCCTCGCGATCGGCCGCGAGGTACAGGTCCAGCGCCCACTGCTCGTGCGCGCGCAACGCCTCGCCGTCCTCCTCGACCATCGAGAGGAAGCCGATGTCGTAGTGGGCGTCGGCGCGCAGGAGCGGATCGCCGGTCGACTCGGCGAGCTCGAGCCGCTCCTCGTACGCCCGGCGCGACCCGACGAAGTCGTTCATCCAGTAGGCGAGGCCTCCCTCGGCGGCGAGCGCCGAGATGCGCACCCGGATGTCGCCGTCCACCGAGTCGGCGAGGAGTTCGGCCAGCAACGCGCGCGCTTCCCGGAGCCGGCCGCGCTGCTGGAACCAGCGCCAGATCGCGCCCATGATCCGGAGCCCCGCATCGGGACGGCCGTTGGCGCGGGACCAGTCGATCGCGGCCCGGATGTTGCGGTCCTCGCGGTCGAGTCGGCGCATGCTCGCCTCGCCGGTCGGCCCGAGGATCGCCTCGCCGGCCGCGTCGGCGATCCCGACGCAGACGTCGAGGAACCGGCCCTCGGTCGCGATCCGCTCGGTGCTCCCGTCGAGCTGCTCGAGCGCGAACTCGCGAAGGAGCGGATGGATGCTGAACCGGGTCTCGTCGCCGGCCGCCGATGCGTCGTCGTCGCCGGGCTCGATGCGCACCAGGCTCTTGTCGGCGAGGGACTCGAGACCCGTGGCCAGGTCGATCCCGAGATCCCCGTCCGCGTCGGCGACCGTCCACGCCGCATCCGCCGTCCAGCCGCTGGCGAACACGGCGAGACGCATGAACAACCGACGCTCGTCGATCGGGAGCAGGTCGTAGCTCCAGGCGATGGCGCCGCGCAGCGTGCGCTGCCGCTCGGGGACGTCGCGAGCCCCGCCGCCGAGGTCCAGGCTGCGCCCGAGTCGCTCCAGGATCAGGCCCGGGCTGAGCACGCGGATCCGGGCGGCCGCCAGCTCGAGGGCGAGCGGGAGTCCGTCGAGGCGCACGCAGATCGCCCGGATCGCTTCGAGGACATCGCCGGTGATCGCGAGATCCGGCCGGTGCGAGCGGGCGCGGTCGACGAACAGCTCGACGCCGGCCTCGATGCCCAGGGGCGGGACCGGGTGGCCTCGCTCGCCGGAGATCCGGAGCAGCTCCCGGCTCGTGACGAGGACGCGCAGCCCGGGCGCCGCGCGGACGAGCCGGGCGACGACCTCGGCCCCGTCCGGGAGGAGCTGCTCGAGGTTGTCGAGGAGCAGCAGGGCCGTCCGGTCTCGCAGGTGACCCAGGAGGGCCTCCTCCACCGTCCGGTCCGGTGACTCGCGGACGTCCAGCGTCGTCGCGATCGCCGATTCGAGGAGCGCCGGGTCCCGGACCGCGGCCAGATCCACGAACCACACCCCGTGCGGGAATCCGCTTCGCGCGGTCCGACCGACCGCGAGCGCGAGACGCGTCTTCCCGCTCCCGCCGGGGCCGGTGAGTGTGACGATCCGGCTCTCGCGAAGGTCGTCGCGAACCGCATCGATGTCGTCCTCCCGGCCGACGAACGTCGTGACATCGCCCGGGAGGTTCGAGGGGATCTCGGTCGTCCGCAGCGAGCGAGCGTCGTCTGCCGCGCCGGGCACCATCAATCGATAGAGGGACGCCGGGTCGTCGAAGTCCTTCACGGTCCGCGGGCCCTCGTCCACGAGGTCCACGTCGCCGAGGCCGGTCAGGCGCGTCAGGTCCCGTGGGAGCGCGCCGACCAGCGCGTCGGAGAGGACGATCTGGCCGCCGTTGGCCGCCGCGGCGATGCGGGCCGCGTAGTTCACGTCGATCCCGACATAGTCGTCGCGCTCGCCGGGCTCGCTCGTCGCCCGCAATCGGCCTTCGCCAAGGTGCAGCCCCATGCGGACACGCAGCGCGACGCCGTCGTCCCACGGCTCGTCGGCGATGGCGCGCTGCGCCGCGACGGCCGCGACGACGGCCGGATGCCGGCGCATCGAAGGCCGCGAAGAACGCGTCGCCCTCCGTCTTGACGACGACGCCGCCCGCGGTCTCGATCGCCGTCCGAAGGAGCCGGTCGTGGCGTTCGACCAGCGGCGCCCAGGCTGCGGACCCGACGGCTCGCTCGAGCCGCGTCGACCCTTCGATGTCGGTGAAGAGGAAGACCACGGCGGGACCGGTCGGGATGGTCATGGCAGTCTGCCGATCATGTTCGTCTCGTCGACCACGTGCACGTCATCAAGGGGCGCCGCTGGCCCGGATCGCTGCGGTCAGATCGCGCTGGCGTCCTCGAGCGCCCGAAGGCGCTGGCCCACCGCTTCGAGGATCGCGGCCCGGATCTCGGGCGACGCGTCCAGCAGCTCGTGGAACATCTGATAGGTCATCGACAGCAGCCGGCACGGCGTCTCCGTCGTCGCGGTCGCCGTCCGCGGGCCGCCGTCGAGCAGGGCGATCTCGCCGAGGAAGTCGCCCGGCCCGAGCGTGTTGATCGTCTTGCCCTCGCGCTCGATCCGGACGGTCCCGGACTCGATGACGAAGAAGAACCCCTCCCGATAGCCCTCGCGGGTCAGGATCGTCCCGGCGCGCACGTCCATCTCGTCGGCGATCGCGCCGAGCTCCTCGAGGCCCGCGGCGGACACACCCGCGAACAGCGGGACCCGCTCCAGGAGCTCCGGCTTCGGCGCCATGCCCGGAGGATACCGTGCCGGCATCAGGATCCGGGGTCGACTCCGGCGAGGCTCGGTCCTTCGGCAGATGCGGCGTCGCCGATCGTGATCACCAGCTTTCCGATCGGCCGGCCGGCCTGGAGGTCGCGGAGCGCATCGGGCACCTGCGCGAGCGGGTAGCGTCGGTCGATCGCCGGCCGGATCGCGCCGGTCTCCAGGAGCCTCGAGATGGCCGCGATGTCCGTCGGGGCGAACGGCTTCCAGCCCCACAGCATGCCGAGCTTCCGGCTCCCGGCGAGCGACAGGAGGGGACCGAGGAGCAGGGCCTCGAAGATGGCGCCGGTCGTGCCACCGGCCATGACGTATCGGCCGCCGGGCTTCAGGACGCGACGTGGCGCAAGGAAGGACCGTCGGGCCGAGATGTCGAGGATGTAGTCGTATCGGACGTCCATCCGCGTGTAGTCGTCACGCGTGTAATCGATGACATGGTCGGCGCCGAGCGAGTGGACGAAGTCCATCTTCCGGGTGCTACACGCGCCGGTGACGGTGGCCCCGAGATGCTTCGCGAGCTGGACAGCGAACGGTCCCACGTTGCCCGACGCCCCGTTGACGAGGACGCTGTCGCCCGGCCCGACGCCGCGGCCCTGTCGCAGCCCCTGATACGCGATGATCGACGACTCGGGGAGCGTGGCCGCGTCCTCGAACGACGACCCGGCGGGCATCGGCTCCCACGCCCGCTCGAGCCGTGCAGGCGTACTCGGCGAACGCGCCGTACCCGTACATCGTGAGGTTGGCGAAGACTCGGTCACCCTGGCGGAAGCGCGTGGCGCCCGGGCCGACGGCATCGACGATCCCCGCGGCGTCCAGGCCGAGGCGCGGCGACTTCGGCCGCCGCAGGCCCGAGCCCAGCTTGGTGATGAACGGCTTGCCCGTGAGGTAATCGAGGTCCGCGCGGTTCACGGACGCGGCCTGGATCCGGACGAGCAGCTCGCCCTCACCGGGGACGGGCGTCGGCACCTCGCGCAGCTGGAGGACGTCGGGTGGTCCGTAGCGGGTGCGGAGGAGGGCTTTCACCAACCGACGCTACCACGTCGCCGAGCGGTTCCGGCCCCGGCCCGGAAGGGTTGGCTGGGGGTTCCGCTGCGGCTCCCCCCACGGGCCGAAGCGTGCGATCTCAGGATAGCGACCCCGCGACGTGCCGGACGCGACCCTGACTAGACTGCCGTCGTGCGGATCCTGACCCGCCTCACCGATCTCCTCACCGGCCGCGGACGATCCCGAGCGCCGCTGCCGAGCCGGCACGAGCGCCGTGAAGCGGCGCGCCGGCGACATCAGGAGACCGGCGAGCCGATGTGGACCGCGGACGACCGCCACCTCGGTCCCGACGGCGAGCATGTCGTCGCGGACGTCACGCCGGGGACGCCCGGCCACTTCGGGTCGGTCCGGACGATCAAGGACGACTGAGCCGGCCGGCGATCAGGCCTTCGGCGCCGCGCCCACGACGATGTCGTGCGTCTCTGGGTGGCGCTCCACATACGCCCTCACGTATGGGCAGGTCGCGATCACCCGCAGGCCCCGCCGACGTGCGTCGTCGAGCGCGAACACCGTGAGACGCGAGGCGACGCCCTGCCCCTGGTGGTCCGGGAGCACCTCGGTGTGCACGAGCGCGATCCGATCACGTTTCACGACATAGTCGAGGAAGCCCGCGAGTGCGCCGTCGTCGCGTGCCTCGTATCGCAGGGCGGCCTCGGCGTCGGTGATCGTCACTTCCACGCCCGCGATGGTACGCGGCGGGACGGCCGACGATGGCGATGGTGCGCCGGTTCGTCGACCACCCGAGCGGCCAGCTGAGGTGGGAGACTTCGTGCCGATGGCCATCGACACGCCGAGCGCCTCGTCCTCGTCGCGCTTCACACGGTTCGTCCCGATCCTCGAGTGGTCGCGCCGCTACGACCGTCGCTGGCTTCGCGGTGACGTGATCGCCGGTGTCGCTGTCGCCGCGATGATCGTGCCCAAGAACCTCGGCTACGCCGGTATCGCCGGGATCCCGGTGGAGAACGGCCTCTACGCCGCCGCAGCAGCCGCGATCATCTACGCCCTGTTCTGTACCTCGCGGCACATCTCGACCGGCCCGAGCTCGTCGCTGGCGGCCGTCGCCGGCGGCGCGGTCCTGGTGACCGGCTCGACCGGCAGCGACGCGGCCCAGCTCGTTGCCGCGATCGCCATCGCGACCGGCGCGCTTGTTCCTCCTCGTCGCGGTCCTGAAGCTCGGGTGGCTGGCCAGTTTCCTCTCGCGAGCCGTCGTCACGGGATTCCTCGCCGGCGCCGCCATCGACGTGGTCATCGGCGAGCTGCCCAAGATGACCGGCACGTCCTCCGACGGCGTGAATGCGTGGCAGGAGTTCGCCTCGTGGGTTCGCGGCCTCGGCGAGGTGAGCACGACGACGCTCGCGGTGGGGCTTGTCGCGCTGGCCGTCATCCTGGGCCTGCGCTTCGCCGTCCCCAGGATCCCCGGCGCGCTCGTCCTGGTGGTCGGCGGCCTGATCGCGTCGATCGTGCTCGATCTGGGTGCGCACGGCGTGGCCCTGGTAGGGACCGTGCCACGCGGGCTGCCGGTGCCGCAGGTGCCATCGCTCGACCTGGTTTCGCAGAACCTTCCGGCCATCGTCGTCGCGTCGTTCGCGCTCCTGCTGATCGGGTTCTCCCAGACGGCGGGTGACGCGCAGGCGTTCGCGACGCGGCATCGATATCGCGTCGACTTGAACCAGGAGTCGATCGCGCAGGGGATGGCCAACCTCGGTGCCGGTGTCTTCCAGGGCATGCCGGTCTCGACCAGTCTCTCGGCGAGCTCGTTGAACGAGTCGGCTGGGGCGCGGACCCCGGTCGCCTCGCTCGCCACCGGGGCGATCGTGCTGGCTACCCTCGTGCTGCTCGCGCCGCTCTTCTCCGAGCTGCCCAAGCCGGTCCTCGCCGCGATCATCATCGATGCGGTCGTCTTCGGGATGATCGACATCGCCGAGTTCCGGCGGCTCCGCCGGGTGAAGCGATTCGACTTCTGGATCGCGGTCGCGGCGCTGCTCGGCGTGCTGTCGGTCGGCGTCCTGCTCGGCGTGGTCGTCGGGATCGTGCTGTCGCTGCTGTGGCTCATCCATGTCGCGACCCGGCCGTCGATGCCGATCCTGGGTCGGGAACACGGCACGCAGGTCTACCGCGGTCTCGACGAGCATCCTGACGACGAGACCGACCCCGGTGTGGCCGTGGTCCGCATCGATGGCGGCCTGTTCTTCGCGACGGCGGGGGCCCTGGACGAGAGAGTCCGCGCGATCCTCGAGAGCCAGCCTGGTCTGCGGTCGCTCGTGCTCGACCTCGAGGGCGTGAACTTCGTCGACTCGCAGGGGGCGGCCAAGGTCCACGACCTCCACGAGCTCGCGGAGGCCAACGGGATCGAGCTGCGCCTGGCTCGTCTCAAGCCGGGTGTCGCCGAGGTCCTCTCGGCCGACGGCGTCCTCGACGAGGTCGGCCGGGACAAGATCCATGGCAACGTCCACCGGGCCGTCGAGGCGGCACAGGCGGCGAATGCCCGGGGGGCGGTAGACCTTCCGGAACCGCCGGGGCGCTAGCGGCGGGCGGCGGCGATCCTCGTGCGTGCCGGCCCGGACGGGCCGACGAAGATCAACCCTGTTCCCCGCGGTGGCGCGTCGCAGCGAGCGCTTCCAGGTCGGCCGTGTCCAGGCCGTCGGCCGGAACGTCGGCGACCCGTGCGGCCGTCGTGGCTCGCAGTGTTGCCGTCCGGAGGCCGCCCTCGAGCGCGGCCCGCTCGCCGACCACCGCGCCGGGTCCGATCTCGGCGACCGGCTCGCCGTCCACCTCCACGACGAAGATGCCGTCGAGGATCAGGAACACATCAGTCCCGGGCGCCCCCTGCTCGAGCAGCGTGGTGCCGGCCGGGATCGTGCGGATCCTCGGCTTCTGCCCGCCACGCATGATGCTCGCCGACAGTTGGCGCTCGAGGCTCGACTCGACGCTGGCGACGACGGCCGGCGAGTCCGAGGTGCCCCATGGCGTGCGATCGCCGAATGAGTCGTTGAACCACGTCGTGAAGTCCACCACGCCCGACTTCTCGACCAGCCGGCCGTCGTTGTCGTAGATCCAGTGGCGTGGGAACGGGCTGGCGCCAGCCAGTTCGTGGCGCGACGAGCCGTCGACATCGAGCGTCAGTGCGAGCGTCGTCCAGGCGATCGATGGCCAGAACTGCACGAACGGCTTGTGGCGAACCGGCCGTGGCGTCGGCAGACCCATCCGCCCGCCCACCGTCTGGACGAACCGCACCGACGTCGCGGTCACGACCGGATCCGGACGGAGGTCGGGCAGGTGGACCGCCGGAAAACGGATGGCGGCCGGACCGACACGCACCGTGGTCGCGCCGATGTGCCCCTGGCCGAGATGGCCGTGCCCGACGATCCGTCCGTCCTCGACCTCGATGAACGCCCGGAGCTCGTTCGCTTCCCGGAAACGATCGGTTCGGCGCAGCTCCTCGAGGTCTTCCAGCTGGTCGGGGGGCGGCGCGTCGTAGTGGGTGACACCCATCTCGAACGGCACCTTCGAGAGGCCGGCGATCGCCTCCGAGGGGATCCAGGAGATGGCTGTGACGGACGATTCGACTCGTGTGCGTGCCACGGGACGGTCACCTCACATGGCGGCGGGGACGCCGCCTTCGGTTGCTGCCGGAGGGATCGATGATGGCTGATGGATCCGGTGTACGTCCAGAACGTCAGGCGGATCCGGGCATCGGGACCGAGGCCGCAACCGGTGATTGACGCAAGATCCCGAAGAGGGCCACCAGGACGATGGCCGCGCCGACCCATTGGCGAGGATCGAGTCGCTCGCCGAGGATCAGCGCGCCTGCGGCGACCCCGACGACCGGGATGAGGTAGAAGGACACCGCGGCGAACGATGCGGGGACGTGTCGTAGAGCGCCCAGGTAGAACCAGTAGGCGCCGGCGTAGTACAGGACGCCCGAGCCGATGGCGCTGGCCAGCCCGAGTGGCGTCAGTGCCGTCGGGACGATCGCAGCTCCGGCGAGGCCGACGACCACGACGAGCAGGATGGCGAGGACGAGCGCGTGGGCTTGCTGGGCGAGGATGACCTGCGTCGTCTCCTTCGCGTCGGGGATCCAGCGACGGGCGACCACGGAGTAGACGGCACAGCAGACGATCCCGGCGAGCGTCAGGGCGACACCGATCAGCTGACCGCTGCTCGACGACGGGTCATAGACGATGACGACCATGCCGGCGACCGCGACCATCGACAGGACGATGAATGCCGGCGTCATCCGCTCGCGCAGGAACCAGGCGGCGAGGAACAGGATCATCAGCGGCTCGAGGGCCCAGAGCAGGACGTACAAGCTGGCGCTGATCATGGTCAACCCGATCAGTCCCAGCGCGTAGGCAAGACCGGGGTTGAGGAGTCCGAGCCGGCCAAGCAGCGGCGAGCCCTCTGTTCGAAAGGAGATCCCCTGGCGACGCATCAGGATCGCCAGGATCGCCAGGCTGGCGGCGAGCTGGATCGGCAGCAGGGTGAACGGCGAGATCTCGTCGAGGGCGGCCTTGCTGATGACCGTGCCAACCCCCCAGCAGGTGGCGGCGAGGATCAGCGCGGCGAGATCACGCGGGGCGACGGATGCCGTGGCCAAGACGCGGTTCAGCAGCAGCCAGATCCGCCGCAGCAGCCGCCGACCTCGGCGACCGGGAGCATCTCGCGAGGCGCCGCGAGGTCGATCAACGGACGGGCGTCCGCGGGCTTGGTCGCCTTGATGATGGCGCTGATCATCCCTTCGACGACCGTGTGCGACGGCGTGATCGAGATGTCAGTCAGGCCGACGGCCTCGAGCCCCCCGCGGAACTCCGAGATCGACAGCGCGCCCGCGATGCAGCCGGCGAAGGAGCCGCGCTCGGCACGCTCGTCCGGGCTGAGCGAGTCCTCGGCGACGATGTCGCTGATGCCGATCCGCCCGCCCGGTCGAAGGACCCGGGCGATCTCCGCGAAGACGGCGCGCTTGTCGGCGGCGAGATTGACCACGCAGTTGCTGATCACGACGTCGATGGATTCGGCGGGCAGGGGGATGGCTTCGATGTGGCCCTTCAGGAACTCGACATTGGTCGCGCCTGCCTCCGCGGCATTGTGCTGGGCAAGGGCGAGCATCTCGTCGGTCATATCGACGCCGAACGCCCGCCCGGTGGGGCCGACGCGCTTGGCCGACAGGAGCACATCGATGCCGCCGCCGGAGCCGAGGTCGAGGACGCGCTCGCCTGGGTGCAGGTCCGCGACCGCGGTCGGGTTGCCGCAGCCCAGCGAGGCCAGCACGGCAGCGTCGGGCAACTCGTCGCGCTCGAGCGCCGAGTAGAGGTTGGCGCCGATGGTCTCGGGGTCACTGCAACAGGACGTGCCCTGGGAGGCGCGGACCGCGGCGTCGGCGTAGTGCTGGCGCACGGTCTCGTGGATGGTCTCGGTGGTCATGGCTGGATCGCTCCTGCTTCCGTCGCGGTTCGTGTGGTGTATTGATACTTGACGATATAGACATCTGTCAATACAGTGGCCGGGTGAAACGTCAGACCGACCCGGACGTGCGGCTCCTCCAGGCCGCGGCCGATCCGACCCGACTCGCGATCCTGCGGCAGCTCTCCGACGTCGCCGAAGTGTGTGCGTGCGACTTCACCGCGTGCTGCGACGTGAGCCAGCCGACGGTCTCGCATCACCTCAAGGTCCTCCGGGACGCGGGCTGGATCGAGGGCGAGCGGCGCGGCACCTGGGTCTGGTACTCCATGCGACCAGCGGCGGTGGCGCGGTTCCGCGAACTCGCTGGCGGGTTCGGCCCGGTCCTCGCCCCAGCCGATCACCTCGCGCCGGCTGCCGGTCCTCGAGGCTCGCGCCTAGGACGTCACGGCCGAGACGACGGGTCGTTGGCCCGATCACCGATCTCAACGGTGGCTGACTACGATGGCGCGAGGCAGGACGTCGCCAAGCGTTCCGGCCGACGTCAGGACGGGAGCACACGGATGACGACCAACGTCACGCCTCGATTCCGTCGCCGGCTCGCGGCAGAGATGCCCGATGCTTTTCGCGTCTTCCGTCACTCGCTGTTCGACTACCTGCGACGCACCGGGCAAGTCGACGCCTCGGCGGACTGGACGTCTTCGGCCGCGATCGCCGAGGCCTGGGGCAGGCACTCCAGGTGGATGGAGCACCTCGCCGCGACCGCCGCGGAAGACTGGGTGGCCGAGGACGCGGATGGCAGGATCATCGGGTGGGCGCAGTCGATCGAGCGCGACGGCATGCTGGAGCTGACCATGTTCTTCGTCGATCCTGACGCGCAGACGCGAGGTGTCGGGCGAGGACTGCTCGAGCGGGTGTTCCCCCTCGGCCGAGGGCATACGCGGACCATCTCGGCGACCCAGGATCCGCGGGCGGTGGCGCTGTATCTGCGATTCGGTGTCTCGTACCTCACGAGTTCGATCGACGTGCTCGGTCCACCGCGAGCGTCGGTGATCGAGACCGATCTTCACATCGAACGCGTCCTGCCGGGCGGCATGGCCGACGCGGAGATCGCCATCGCCGACTTCGAGCGACAGCTTCTCGGCCACGCGCGGCGCGAGGACACGCGGTTCCTTCTCGGCGAGCGTCCTGCCTGGCTGGCGCGCCGCGGAGACCGAGTGGTCGGCATGGCATTCGGCATGAACGGGGATTGCACGGGGCCGATCGGGGCGTTGGACACAAGCGACCTTCCCGCGCTCATGGCCACCGTCGAGAACGACGCCGTCGACCGGGAGGTCAAGGAGTTGGGGTTCACGATCCCGATGGTCAACGCGACCGCTCTCGCGTACGTGCTCGGACGGGGATACCAGGTGGATACGTTCTACACGTTCATCTTGAGCAGCAGCGATCACATGCGACTTGATCGATACATCGAGACGCAGCCGACCTTCATCTTCTGATCGATAACGTCTACGCGTGGATGGGCTCGGGGACATCGCCGGAGGCCTGGCCGGTGTCAGTCTGCTCGCCTTGGCACGTCGCAGACTCGGAGCAGGGACCACCATCGTGATGACCAGGGTCTTGCACCCAGAGGACCCGTCGGAGTCCTGAGCGCAGCTCGACCGTGGCGACGGTCTACGATGGCCGCTCCGCGTCGCCCGGCGCGGCAACACGTGGGTGGACCGGATGTCGGACCAACGCCACCGCGAGTCGCGGGACGCGCTGACCGCTGAGCGTTTGGCTCGTGAGGCTGGCTCGACGCCCGACTACATCGCCCGGCTCGTCGAGGCGGGCGCCATCAGCGCCGATGTCGACGGGCGGTTCGCGATCGAGGACGTGCCTCGGGTCCGGCTGACGCTGGCCCTGGCGGACGGCGGGATCGAGTTCGACGACCTGATGTCCGTGATCCGCAGCGGAGCCCTCCAGCTCGACTGGGTCGCTCGGCTCTGGACACTGGGTGAGCCATCCGGACGGACGTTCGATGCCTTTGCCCGATCACTCGGCGAGCGGGCTGCCGACCTGCCGGCGATCTACGTTGCGCTCGGCCTGGCGCCACCCATGCCGGACACGGTCATGCGCCAGGACGAGGAGCGCGTCATCACGGACTTCCTCGAGCTTTGGGACCTGGTCGACGATCGCCCTGAGGTCTCCATTCGCGCCGCACGCATCGCCGGCGACGGGGTCCGACGGATCCAGGGCGCGACACAGGACCTGTTCGACGAGCTTGGGGGACCTCCCGGGAACCAGGCAGCCAAGGGAATGTCTCCGGACGAGGCGATGCGGCCGGCGTTGCTTCTTGGCCCGGTCCTCGCGGAACTGATGGTCTGGCTCCAGGCGCGCCACCAGGAGAACGAGGTCTTCGCACGGATCGTGCCGTACGTCGAGGAAACCCTGATCAAGGCCGGGCATGGCGAACGTCATGGCCAGCAGCCCGCGATCGCGTTCGTCGACCTCGCGGGCTACACCGAGATGACGGTCTCCGGGGGCGATGATCACGCCGCTGAGTCTGCGACGACGCTGCAGATCCTGGCGGCATCGGCGGTCCGCAGCCACCGCGGTCGGGTCGTGAAACTGCTCGGTGACGGTGTGATGCTCCAATACGCCTCGATGGTCGATGCCATCGGCTCGGTTCGCGACCTGATGGCTTCCATCGCGGCGGCAGGCCTTCCGCCAGCGCACGCGGGCATCGCCTCAGGGCCGATGGTGGTCCGCGACGGCGACGTCTACGGACACACCGTGAACCTCGCGGCCCGGATCGCCGGCCACGCCCGCGCGGGCGAACTGCTGATCGCCGCAGATGGAGCGAACCAGCCGATCGGCGATCCTGTCGAGTTCGAGGACGCCGGGTCGGCCGCCCTCAAGGGCATCGCCGATCCCGTCCGCCTGCTGCGGGTGCTGCCCGGATGAGTCGGGCCACGCCAGCACGACCCGAGGGTGGCGACGGTCCAGGCGCTGCGCAGCAGACGTCCGCATCGACGGATCCGCCGATCATCGAGCTCCGTACCGACCGTGGGGAGCTCCGACGCGGCTCGCTGCGGTTCGTCGACGACCGAGTCGAACGGCGCTACCAGCGCCAGGGCGGAGCGGAGAGCAAGACGGGATTCCGCATCGCCACCGCCACGGCGGCGGTCATGTGGCTCCTGGCCGCCGCCGTCATCCCGATGGGCACACCGATCCCGGCCGATCGTGCGATCCCCGTGTGTCTCGCGATGGCGGTCTTCAACCTTGCCGGCTTCCTGTTGTCGGCCGGGGCGGACACCCTGGATCGCCAGCACTCGATCGTTTCCGTCCTGACCGCGGTCAACGGGCTGGTCATCCTCTGGCTGGCGTCGGCGGGCGGCGTCCTGCCTGGATACGGGATCAGCGCGATCATGCTGCTGTTCGTCTTCGGGTTCGTCGCTCGCACCGGTTTCATCTTTGCCGCGTCGCGAACCGCCGTCATCGCCGTCGGCTTCCTCGTGGCTGCCGTGCTCTATGCGGGCCGGAGCAGCCTCCTCGTGGACGCGTTCATCTTCGCGGCCGCCGTGATCGGCAGTCTCCTGGCGCTGCGACTCCTCGAGCAGTCACGCCGCCGCGTCTTCTACCAGGACATCGTCATCACCCGACAGGCAGACGAGTTGAAGGTCGAGAAGGACCGGGCCGACGCGCTGCTGCTGAACGTCCTTCCGGGATCGATCTCGTCGCGCCTCCTCGCGGGCGAGCGGACGATCGCCGACGCGTATCCGGCCGTCACCGTGCTCTTCGCGGACATCGTCGGGTTCACGCCGATGACCGCGCGTCTGCCAGCCGACGACGTGGTCGGGATGCTCGGCCGACTCTTCGCTCGCTTCGACGAGCTCGTGTCCGCGCGCGGCCTCGAGAAGATCAAGACCATCGGGGATGCGTACATGGCCGCGGGCGGACTGCCCGAGCCGCTCGACGACCACGCCGCTCGCGTCGTCGATCTCGGCCTCGCGATGATCGACGCCGGCCTACGAGGAGACCAACCGGATCGCCGACCTTCGGATCCGAGTCGGCGTGCATTCAGGGCCGGTCATCGGCGGCGTCATCGGCCACCGCAAGTTCGCCTTCGACATCTGGGGCGAGACCGTGAACATCGCCAGCCGGCTGGAGTCGCACGGCATCCCTGGCCGCGTCCACGTCAGCGCCGAGACCTGGCGGATCGTGCAGGACCGGTTCGATGCGGAGCCGCGCGGCCCGATCGACCTTCGCGGCTACGGACCGATGGAGACCTACGCGATCATCGGGCGCCGGGCCGGTCCATAGGTCGTGTCGAGGAGCCGGTCGTGGCGCCCGACGCAGATCGAACCATCGGATCTCACGCCGTCTCAATGGGGATGACCGGCGAACAGGCCTTGGGCTCGACCAGGCCGGCCGTGGTCGAGTCACGCATCGAACCGCCAAGGTCGGAGGGTCATCTCATGCGCCGGATCCTAGGTACGGTCCTGGTCGCCGCGGCGGTCGCCGCCTGTACCGCGACGGGGGCCTCGCCTGGCGTCGGCTCCGGACCGCCGGTCCCATCGGTCGCGGTGACCGCACCGCCGGTCTCGGCCGGTCCGCCCCTCGACCGCTTCGCCCGCTCCATCGGTCGCGGTGACCGCACCGCCGGTCTCGCCTTCCGCCGCGATCTCGCTGTCGCTCCCCAAGACCTTCAAGTCGAAGGAGTACGGCTACACGATGGGCATGGCGGCGGACTGGACCGCGAAGGCGGCGACCCTGCTCGTCGATGACCCCAAGTCCACCGGCGACTCCGGGACCGATCTCATCACCGTCACCGGCACCGATACCACCATCCCGGTGGTCGCCTGGGATCTCGGCCATCAGACGTTCGCCGCCTGGCTCGAGGATTACCGGGCGGCATGTCTCGGCGTCCGACGGGTGGCGGCGACTGGACCGCGAAGCGGCCACCCTGTCGTCGATGACCAAGTCACCGGCGACTCCGGGACCGAGTGCATCGCCGCACCGCGCACCGATACGACATCCGGTGGTCGCTGTCTCGGCATCCGTCCCGAGGAACGGGCGGCCATGTCATCGGGCGTGCCGGCGGGTTGCGACGGCGGTGATCCGTCACCTGGCCGCCCGTGGCGATCGGCGACCTTCAGGGGGTCTGGCAGCAGAAGTGCAACGCCGCGGTCGCGACCGTGGAGCACGGCGGCAAGGCCTACCAATTCGCCTGGGAGAACAGCACCTTCGAGGGCAGCAAGCACTTGTCGGAGACGAACTTCAAGGCCGTGCTCGCGTCCGTCAAGTTCCGGTAGGCGGCAGGGCACAGCCGACGTTCGGTACTCCTCGATCGATGCCGACGCCCACAAGCCCGGGTGGCATCCGCGACGTTCCTGGCAGTACCGGAATCCGGACAACTGAGCGTGGCCGCGCCCAGAAACGACAGGATCCTGTCGATCAGGGACTCGACCACGAGAGGCCTGTGGCAAAACCGGTACTGGCAGGAACGCGACTTCGCGGCGCCGGACTCGGGGTCTTTGTCTACAGCTCGCGGGCTTCCATCCGTTCTCGCAACGAGGCGAGGTCGCGCTCGAATTGGCGAGTGGCCAGCCTCGCGAACAGCGGGCCGAGCAACCGGAACCCGCCGGTCGGCGTCGCCTCGAACGTCGCCGTCACGTTGGATCCGCTGCCCTGTGGTTCGACATCGAACGACCCGGCGAACGGGAACGGTCCCGACTGTGTTTCGTAGGCCAGCCGCCGACCCGGGACGAAGTCGGTCACGGTCGAGTCCGTCTCGATGCGCCGACCGAGGAAACGGGTCACCTCGCGCGCGGTGCTCCCGACCCCGACCGGTCCCGTCGACGTCAGGTGTCCCTCGATCGATGCCGATGCCCACTGGGCATTCTTGCTGACGTCGGCCAGCACGGCGAACACGTCGTCGGGCGCTCGCTGGATCTGGACGCTCGCGCTCCCTCGGGCCACGATCGGACTCCGTGTGTGCGGTCGGACGACGTTGATCGGCAGTGTCGCATGCCGTCGTCGTTCGGCGTCTCGCCGATGGGCGCGGGGCCTACAGCTCGCCGGCTTCCATCATGGTCTTGAGGTTCGAAAGGTCCTTCGCGAACGACCGCTTGTAGACGGCGGCGAGGAGCGGGGCCATCGGCCGCATGACGCCAGTGGGCTCGAACGACACGAGCCAGTCGAGACGGGCTGCTGTCACCCAGGCTGATGCAGTCGATGGCGATGCGGACCTCGAACGGGAACCCAGAGATGCTGCGCATCGCGAGCCGCCTGTTCGGCTCGAATTCGGTGAGCTCCATCTCGTTCTCCGTCGTCCGTCCGCCGAATGTCGGGACGATGGCCCGCCGTCTCGTGCCGACGCCCATCGGGCCAGGAGTCGTGACCGTCTCCTCGATGGCACGGGACCACTTGGCGGCATTCTCGAGGTGGGTCAACACGGCGAAGACGTCGTCGACCGGTCGCCTGATCGTGACGGTCAGCGCTGCCGTGCTCATGGCCGAAGCCTACTCGCGCGAGACTCCGGTTCGGTTGGGCCCGCCCGGCGGGATCCGAGCGCGCGGTGCAAACCTCTCGGGTGGAGGGGGTCGAGGATGCGCCGTTTGCGACCGGGCGGCGCCGACGGTGGTCATCATGGTGGCCGTGGGACGTTCTGGGCTCGAGCGGCATCTACCTGACGTGAATGCCCACGAATTGGTCGACACGACGGCGACGGCCGAGCTGCTGGCTCGTGCGCGGACCGGCGAGCGCGAGGCCTTCACCGCCCTTGTCGAGCGGCATCATGCCGAACTCGTGCGCATCGCCTATGCCATCACCGGTGACGTCGACGCGGCCCGCGATGCCGCCCAGCTGGCGTGGATCAAGGCTTGGCAACAGCTGCCGAAGGTCCGCGAGCCCGAGCGCCTCCGGGCATGGCTGATCGCGATCGCGGCGAACGAAGCGCGCCAGTACCTCCGCGCGCATCGACGGCGTCATGTGCGCGAGATCGCACCGCCGACCCTGGATGAGATGCCCGGGCACAGTGTGATCGCCTCAGCCGATCGACTCGATCTCGCCGCCGCCCTGGTGCGTCTCGATCCGGCCGACCGCGGCCTGCTCGCGATGCGCTATCTGGCCGGCCTGACCGCGGAGGAGATCGGAACAGCGACCGGGCGATCCGCTTCGGGGGTTCGCACCCGTCTGTCTCGCCTCATCGCCCGTCTGCGTGAGGACCTTGACCATGACTGACCGACCGACGTTCGACCCGTTCGAGCAGCGTATCGCCGCTGAGTTCGAGCGATATGTCCAGCCGGCAGCTGATCCGACGCCGGTCTCCGCGATCGCAGGGGCCGCGATGCGACCGCGCGGTCTCGGGGTCCGTGCTCGGAACCTGTCACGGCCACGCCGCTTCCTGCTGCTCGGGATCGCCGCGGCCTTCCTCGTGCCGGCGACATACCTCGCCGCGGGCAGCCTGCGACCTCCGACTCCGGACCTGAACGACCAGGTACAGCCACTCAGCCGGATCCAGGTCGGCGATCCAGGCGGCGCCGCGCTGGTTCGCTGCCGACGACACGTCGCTCTGGGTCCACGAGCCCACGAGCCTGGTGCGCGTGGATCTGGCGACGTCCGCCGTCACGGGAACCGTCCCCCTGAACGGGATGGAGTACGGCTATGACGACGACCGGGGCCGGTTCCGTCTGGCAGACGGACTACGAGAACGACGTCCTCGTGAGGATCGACCCGGTCAGCCGGCAAGGTCATTGCGTCGATCCCGGTCGGATCGGCACCGGCAGGCGTCGCCGTCACCGAGGGCTCGGTGTGGGTGGCCAACGAGCACAACGGGACGGTCAAGCGCATCGATCCCGCGACCAACAAGGTCGTCGCGACGATCGCGGTCGGTCCGGCCGGATCCGCCGGCCCACAGATCATGACGGCCGGACCCGGTGGTGTCTGGGTGGACATCCAGAACAACGGCGATCGGTGGTGCGGATCGATGCCGCGACGAACACGGTCGGGCTGCGGGTGCCGCTGGACGGCCCGGTGGCGAGCGACGGCAGAAGGTCTGGATCGGCGTCGATGCAGGGACCGAACGGACTGTCGCAGGTCGTGCGCATCGACCCGGTCTCGGGCAAGGTCATCACCACGGTCGACCTCGATACCCAGGGCATCTGCGGCCTGGCCGTCGGCCTCGGATCCGTCTGGGTCGCCGACGGCGGGTTGACGCGGATCGACGCCGCGACGGGACGCATCCTCGGGCACCTCGATACCGGTGGCGACTGCGGCAACGTCGTCGTGGCGGGTGGCGCGGTCTGGGTCACCGCGGACGGTCAGCCGTACGTGCTGCGGATCTCGCCGCCGTAACCACGGTCGCCGGACGCTCCGGCCGGCAACCCGACTGGTCGCACGCCGGCGCGGAAGCCTGGCAGCGACTCCCACAGCGCGGCAGGGCCCTGGACTCAGGACGCCCTGGCCGTGACCTGACAACAAACCGACCTCGTCAAGAAGAGGAGTCCGAGATGCGTCATGCCTCAGTGGTCGTGCGGGCGAGCGTCGCCGCCATGGTTGCGATCTCCGTCGGAGCCTGTGGGGCGACACCGGCGAGTCCATCGCCCCGCGAGACCGCGCCGGCGGCTTCCGCGAGCGTGTCAGCCACGAGCCTCCACGGACGTCGTGGAGTCGCCGTCGGCCTCGACGACCGCGGCTCCATCGCCGTCTCCGTCATTCCCGGCCGGGGCGACGATCGACGGCCGGATCCAGGTCGGCGACCCCGTCGCACCGCGCTGGTTCGCTGCCGACGACACGTCGCTCTGGGTCCACGAGCCCACGAGCCTGGTGCGCGTGGATCTGGCGACGTCCGCCGTCACGGGACAGTCCCGCTGAACGGATGGAGTACGGCTACGCACGACCGGCGCCGGTTCCGTCTGGCAGACGGACTACGTTGAACGACGTCCTCGTGAGGATCGACCCGGTCACGGGCAAGGTGGTCGCGTCGATCCCGGTCGGATCGGCACCGGCAGGCGTCGCCGTCACCGAGGGCTCGGTGTGGGTGGCCGACGAGCACAACGGGACGGTCCAGCGCATCGATCCCGCGACCAACAAGGTTGTCGCGACGATCCCGGTCGGGCCGATCGCACCGACTGGGCCGCAGATCATGACGGCCGGTCCCGGTGGCGTCTGGGTGGGCATCCAGCACACGGGTCGAGAACGTGCGGATCGATGCCGCGACGAACAAGGTCGGCCTGCGGGTACCGTGGGACGGCCCGGTGGCGAGCGACGGCAAGCAGGTCTGGATCGCCGTCGATGCCAGGACCGAACGGGCTGCCGGCAGGCCATCCGCATCGATCCGGACACGGGCAAGGTCATCACGACGGTCGACCTCGATACCCAGGGCATCTGCGGCCTGGCCGTCGGCCTCGGATCCGTCTGGGTCGCCACAGGCGGATTGACGCGGATCGACGAGGCGACGGGACGCATCGTCGGGCGCCTCGATCTCAATGGCGATTGCGGCAACGTCATCGTGGCGGGTGGCGCGGTCTGGGTCACCGCGGACGGTCAGCCGTACGTGGACCGGATCTCGCCGCAGTGACCACGGCTGATCGCCCGCGCCGAGGGTCAGGGCCATCGCGGTCGGTGGCAGGTACAGGGGACCTCGACCGACGCGCACCGTTTGGCGCTGGCCCTACCGGAGAGAGTTGCAGTGGCTACGCCCGGAGGGATCCCAGCGCGCGGTGCAAACCCTGCGCGTCGAGGGGGTCGAGGAACTTGTCGCGGTGCTGAGAGCGGCCTGACCGTTGTCACGTAGAGTCGGCGGTGTGGTCGCAATAGTAGTGCGACCTACACGATCACAAGCAACGAGCTCGTGAGAGCCCGCTGGGAGCATGCCGGGTCGTGGTCGCGGTCACATGGGATCGGCTGACCGAGGTAGCCGGCCGGTACTGGGCAAGGCCCAGCCGATGGCGGTCGATAACCGACTCCAGACGCACTCCTGGGAACGAGGACGCCGGCAACGCCTGTCGTCAGGTCGGGCCCAGGCGTCTCGGAGTCAAGGCCCTGCCACGCGGGTGTTAGCCAGACGAGCGCGTCACCACGGCCCGACTCGGGTCATCGTCGCCCCGCCTCGCTCTCGACGCGACAGGCATACAAAGTGGGCCGTCAAGCGGGCAGGGCCGGGCGCAGCGAGGCGAGACCCCACCAGACGACCACTAGGAGCGCGACGGCGATGGCGATCCGTGTTCGCGATGTCCCGGCCCGAGTCGCGTACCAAATCACACAGAGCGGTGCGACCAGAACGGCCCACAGCAGAACGACAGCGTCCGGGTAGGCATGGTTGACGATGGCGAGCCCGACGACGATCCAAGCCACCACCGTCCAGACCACGATGGTCCATGTTGAGACACGCCACGCTGGGATGGATGGCATCGGCTAGAGATTACCGCTGTGGCGTCGTCGTCACCCTGCGCCATCGCTGGCGCCGATCAGGTCGGGTAGGCGGCGGCAGACCCGTAGCACCCGGCGACCGACGCGCCGACTGGCCCCACCGCGCGCACGCCGGACCACGTTGCCCGCGGCTAACCGACACAACGTTACCGATGGAGCCGAGTGCCGTGACGCGAGACTCGGACCGTAACGTCTTGCTCTCGGGTACCCATCGCGGGCCTGCGCCACCTAGGCCACGACGTCAGGCGAGACGAACGTCTCCGACTGACCGCCTCCGCCACGTCACGCGCCCGAGAGACTGGCCCGCCCGGAGGGATCTGAACGCGCGATGCAAACCCTTCGCGTGGAGGGCGTTGAGGAGCTAATGCGGGCGCTGCGGGCGGCATGAGGGTGCTACCGAGACCGCGGCCGGCCTGCCGCCAGGCATGACTGATGGCCACTGCCCCGGTCTAGCCGCGCGGCCGGCCCGCGCGCTGCCGGCAGCGTCGCGGCGCCACCTCTTGCATCGCGTCGGGCGGCACGACCAGCGCACGACCGGTCCCGGCTCACATCGCCTTCGTCGTCGCGCCAGGCCTAGCGGAACCGGCGGAGGACCCGCTGTAGGACGACCCCGAGCAGGACGAGCGTTCCAACGAACCAGATCATCCCGAGGACCGCTGCCGGGGTCCCTTGCGCATGAGTCACGTTCCCGATCACGCTGAACACCAGGAAGGTGCCGACGAATATCGGGATGGACACCAGTATCGCCATCAGCAAGAGGCCGATGCCCGCAAGCCCGACGGCGAGGTCGCCGATGTAGGACCCTGCGATCCCCCGAACAACCTTGCGCGCGTCCGGCGCTACCTCGGGCGGGGCCTCGCCGACAGGCGCGATAGTCGGGGCGACGGGGATCGTCCACGAAGGCGCCTGCCCTGATTCCGCCAACCTGGATGCGCGCAGGCGTCGCGACTCCTCCGCGATTGGATTTGGCTCAGCCTCATGGTCGTCCACAGCAATGTCTCATCGGCATCGTATGACATCGGCGTCTCGTCGCCCGTGCACGGATGGGTGGCGACCACGGTATAGATCTCGGGCCGGATCGCCTCGGCGCAGAGAACGACCCCAGGGGCACTCGACTTGGGTCGTGTCGTGCTCAGAAGCTGGTCCGCCCGGAGGGATCTGAGCCCGCGGTGCAATCCCTTCGTGTGGAAGGTGTCGCGGGTCGCCGGCTCTCGGCGTCGGCGCACAATGGCCACGATGGACCATCAGCGTGAAGTGTCGGGTCAAACGTGGGATGTCACCGTCGAAGGGTCGCCTCTCCTTGTGGAGCTAGTGCCCTACGGAGGACGGCTGTGGGGCGCGCCGAGCAGCTTCCGAATGGGCATGGTCGAACAGACCCTGTCGTGGTCACCCGGGGTGTCCCGATGGCAGCGCACCAGGGCGCCGAAGGTCGGATCGATCAATGCAGGCGATCACCGTCTCAGGATGACCTTGAACACGATCCAGCTCTCGCACCGGGCTGCGCTGGGTCGGAATGTGTCGGGTCTCAAACGGAGTGGACCTCTATCCTTCCTCGGCACCCTTGTCGGTGGCGCAGGGCTGGGAGCCGGCGCAGCAGGAGCGTCCCAGACGACCTTGACGTGGCTGATCTACGAGCTCGACATCGACGGTGTCCCCTACGGCTCGTGGGTCGCCAAAGCCGTCGACGGCCGCCCTGAGCGGTGGACCTTCGTGCTGCCGGGCGGCGTGCTCCCCGACGGTGAGTCGCGCGACTAGTAAGACCCGACAAGGACGTCGCGACGTCCAGTGCCGCAGTCGCAGCACGTAACGTGCCTTCTAGGACCGTGACCGGGGTCGGGGCCGACGACCCCAAGATTCGACCCACGTTTCAGAATCTTGGCCCGCCCGGAGGGAATTCGAACCCCCGACCTACTGATCCGAAGTCAGTCGCTCTGATCCACTGAGCTACGGGCGGACGCCCGCGGATGATACCGCGTTACGCGCCGCTCGAGCCGTCAGGCGTAGAGGCGCGTGTCGACCGCGGCGATCTCGGCGTCGAGCAACGTCCGGCGCTGGAGCTGGCTCATCTCGTACCACGAGAGCGTGGCGCGGTTGATCTCGCTCGGGCTGACGTTGCACTGGCGGGCGATCAGGCTCGCCCGGACGGCGGCGCTGACCAGGACCGCGGCGACCCGGGCGGTGATCCCGAACGCATCGACACCATCCTGGCAGGCCGTCTTCTCGACGTCGCGCGCCCGGGCGAGGGTGTCGTCCATGAACTCGGCGCCATGATCGGACGGCAGCAGCGCGACACCCGATGCGAGCAGCTGGCGTGCGGCCTGGACGGGTGCGATGGGGGCGCCGGACGCGTCCCGGAGCGGGATCTCACGGCCGTCGAAGCCGCGCATCGGGACACCGAGGCGCAGTCGGTCGGCGAGGAGGTGGAGATCGTCGTGGGCGTCGTGGGGCACGGGGCGGCGTTCCTTCGGGTGGTTCGGCACCCGCGACGGGCCCGATCTCCTGACAGTAGCGACCGTCGGTAGCGGCGCCGCATCCGGAACGATGAAGAGTTCGCTACCGTCCGCCGCGACCCAACCGAAACCTTGTCCGACCACGACCCCGTCTGGCAGACTGCCTCGGTGATCGCCCATCGGTGCGCCAGGGACATGTGTACGAGCACGCCGCCTCGTCTCGTTCCTCGCTGAGCGCCTGATGCTGGGCCGAGCCCCAGCCCCACGAAGGGATCACCCATGACCACGACCAACGATCCGTCGAGTCCATCGCCGGAGACGATCTCCGCGTCGGACCTCCATGCCCGCCTCGCGGACTCGAACCTCACGATCATCGACGCCCGCACGAGTGCGGCGTACAACGGCTGGCGCCTCCAGGGCGAGACGCGTGGCGGCCACCTCCCGGGCGCGGTCTCGTTCCCGGTGGCCTGGCTCCAGAGCGTCGACGCGCCCGAAGTGGCGCGGCAGTTCGCCGACAAGGGCGTGACCACCGACCGCGAGATCGTCGTGTATGGCGACGGACTCGCCGACGCCGACGCGGTCCGCGTCCGGCTGACCGAGCTCGGCCATCGTGGCGTGCTGGTCCTCGAGCCGGGGTTCTCGGCCTGGGCCGCCGACCCGGCCCTGCCGCTCGACCGGCTTCCGCGCTACGAGCGGCTCGTCCACATCGACTGGCTGCGGGACCTGCTCGACGGCGGGAGCCCCGAGGCATTCGACGGCGGCGAGTTCCGGCTGCTCCACGTGAACTTCGGGGTCCCGGAGGAGTACGCAGACGGGCACCTGCCGGGCGCCCTGTACCTCGACACCAATCGACTGGAAGACCCGCTCGACTGGAACCGCCGCTCGCCCGAGGAGATCGGCGCGACCCTGCGCTCGCTCGGCATCGCGCACGACACGACGGTGATCGTGTACGGCCGCGACACGGTCGGCGAGGCCAACGAGAAGTGGCCGGGCCGCCGGGCCGGGCAGATCGCCGCGACCCGCGCCGCCCTGATCCTCCGCTACGCCGGCGTCAAGGACGTCCGGCTCCTCGACGGCGGCTACGACTGGTGGGTGACCGCCGGGCTCCCGCTCGAGACGGTCGCCCGCGAGCCATCGCCGATCGCCGACTTCGGCGTCTCGATCCCGCAGCGCCCGGACTTCCTGGTGGACCTGCCCGAGGCCAAGGCGATCATCGCCGACCCCGATGGCGCGGCCCTGGTCAGCGTCCGGACCTGGCGCGAGCACATCGGCGCGGTCAGCGGCTACAACTACATCGGCCCGGCCGGCCGGATCAAGGGCGACGTCTGGGGCAACTGCGGCTCCGACGCGTACCACATGCAGCACTACCGCAACGTGGACAACACGATGCGCGCGTACCCGGAGATCGTCGCGAACTGGGCCGAGGCCGGCATCACCGCCGACAAATGGGTCGCGTTCTACTGCGGCACCGGTTGGCGCGCGGCCGAGACCTGGTTCTACGCGGACCTCCTCGACTGGACTCGGATCGCCGTGTACGACGGCGGCTGGTTCGAGTGGAGCGCCGACCCGGTCAACAACCCGATCGAGATCGGGGAGCCGACCGACACGGCGATCCAGCCCAAGGAGTACGCCGCCTAGGGTTCAGCGCGTGAACTCCGGGAGCCGCTGGCGGTCCAGCCACTCCCCGGGCTCCTGCCGCGGGCGGATGAGCGCCGCCTCGCCGCCCCGCACGGCTACCTCGGCCGGGATGGGGTGCGACAGGAACAGCGGCATCGACTCGGTGAAGCCGTAGGCGCCGACATCGAGGACCGCCACGAGGTCGCCCACGTCCGGTGCGGCCATCACGGCGCCCTGGGCGAACACGTCCAGCCCCGAGCACAGCGGTCCCGCGACCGTGATCGGTACGAGCCGGCTGCCGGTCGCCGTGCCACGTCCCGACACGGCGCGCACCCGATGCTCCTGCCCGACCAGCGCCGGACGGAGCAGGTGATGGACGCCACCGTCGAGGATGACCGACGGTCGAGCCGTCGACCGACTTGCGGTCGACCACGCGGGCCAGGTAGGCGCCGGCCGGCCCGACGAGGAAGCGCCCCGGCTCGAGGAGGAGCCGCGCGCCGTCCAGCAGCGGGTCGCCGGGCCACGCGGCGGCGATCTCGGCGATGCCCCGGCCGAGGCGGGCGAGGTCGAGCGAGTCCTCGTGCGGTTCGTAGGGGATCCCGAGCCCGCCACCCGCATCGATGAGCCGGACCGTCGTACCGGACCGCCGCGCGAGCTCGCGAGCCGCCCGGACGGTCGAGGCGACGTGCGCCACCAGGGACGCGGCGTCGAGCACGTTCGAGGCGCCGAACGCGTGCAGACCGAGCAGCTCGAGATGCGGTGACGCGGCGGCGCATCGGGCGCTCGCCACGAGATCCGCCGCGTCCATCCCGAACTTGCCCGCGCCATCGTCACCGACGAGTCGGACCCGTTCCAGGCGGGCGTCCTCCGAGACCGCGGCGCGGAGCATGACGGGCACAGGGCCACGGTCCGCGTGCGCGGCGATCGCCTCGAGCCGCGCGAGCTCGCCAGGCGATTCCACCGTGATGGCGCGGATCCCAGTGACCACCGCGGCCTCGAGTTCGTCGTCTCGCTTGCCCGGGCCGGTCATGACGATGCGCGAGGGCTCGATGCCCGCGCGGAGGGCCGTGGCGAGCTCGCCGCCCGAGGCGACATCGGCACCGAGCCCGAGACGCCGCCGAGATGCGCGACGACCGCGAGCGCCGGGTTCGCCTTGACGGCGTAGGCGATGTCGACGACCGGAGGCAGTGCCGCACGGAGCGCCGCCACCTGTCGCTCGATCACGTCGAGGTCGTAGACGTAGCAGGGCGTGCCGAACCGCTCGGCGATGGCCTCGGCCTCGAGACCGCCGAGCCGGCCCGCCCGGAGGATCTCGTTGCGGGCGGGCGGCCGGCCGCGGCGGGGTGCCTCGGCACGCTCGATCGTGAGGCTCATCGGAGTGCGCCCTCCAGGGCCACCCGCGCGGACGTGCCGGCGTCGCGGTCCTTGACGAGCAGCGCGGTCGCGATCGACAACCCGTGGCTCGCGGCGAACGACCCCGGCACGGAACGAGCGCCCGGCACGATCACCGCGCCGGCCGGGATCACCAGCGGGCGCTCGGTCGAGCCCTCGAGCACGCGCTCGCGGACGAGGTCGTACACGCGGCTTGCGCCCGTCAGGGTCACGCCCGCCCCGATGACCGCGCCGCGGCCCACGAGCACGCCCTCGAGCAGCGCACTGCCCGCGCCGACGAACGCATCGTCCTCGACGATCACCGGCCGGGCGCCCGGCGGCTCGAGCACGCCGCCGATCGTGACGCCCGCGGCGAGATGGACGCGCGCCCCGATCTGCGCGCAGGAGCCGACCAGCACGTGCGAGTCGACCATCGTCTCGGCGCCGACGAACGCGCCGATGTTCAGGTAGGACGGCGGCATGACGACGACGCCGTCGCCGAGGTGGGCGCCGCGGCGGACGGCGGTACCGCCCGGTACGATCCGCCACGGACCGTCCTCGAGATCGGCGCGCGGCGGGACGCCCGCCCGGTCGCGAAATGTCAGCGGCCCCGCGACCCACGAGCGCGTGGTCCGGTCCGCGAAGCACGCGAGGATCGCCGTCTTCACGTCGGGCCGAACGCGCCAGCCGTCGGGTGCGTCGTCATCGGGCTCGGCCGCGCGGACCCGGCCCGCCTCGAGGTCGTCGAGGATCGTGGCCGGGTCGATGGCGATCGCTGGGGGTCGCGTCGCGAGGCTCGTCTCGCCGGTCATGCCACGGCCTCGCGGGTCACGGTCGGGGCGGCCATCCGCCCGCCGCCCGCTTCGATGAGCCCGAGCGACCGGAGCGTGGTCGCCATCGCGGCGCGAGCATCCGGGTCGAGCGGCAGGAGCGGCGCCCGGACGGCATCGCCGTCGAGGAGGCCCATCAGCGCCAGCGCGGCCTTCGCCGGGACCGGGTTCGGGCCGCCGCGGAAGTTGCCCTGGAACAAGGGCAGCCATCGCTCGTGGATCCGGCGGGCGCCGTCCCAGTCGCCGGCCCGGGCCGCCGCGCAGAGCGCCACGAGCTCGCCCGGGACCTGGTTCGAGGCCACCGAGACCACGCCGTCGCCGCCCATCGCGAGGATCGGCAGGGTCCAGGCATCGTCCCCGGCGAGGACGGCTACGTCTCGCGGCCGGTCGCGACAGATGCGGGCGATCTGGTCGAGGTTCCCGCTGGCCTCCTTCACCGCGACGACGCGCGGGTGCTCGGCGAGCCGAAGGAACGTGTCGGTGTCGACGTTCGTCCCGGTCCGGCTCGGCACGTTGTAGACGACGATCGGCAGGTCGCCGTCATCGGCGACGGCACGGTAGTGGGCCTTCGAGCATCCGGCCGTCCGGCCGGTTGTAGTACGGGGCGACGACGAGCGCGGCATCGGCCCCGAGCTCCGCGGCCCGCCGGGTGGCCCGGATCGTGGCGGCCGTGTCGTTGGTGCCGGTCCCGGCGATGACGCGGACGCGAGCGCGGGACGCCCGCTCCGCGGCGACCTCCACGGTCGCGGCGATGAGGCGCTCGCGCTCGGCCTCGGTCAGGGTGGGGGACTCGCCGGTCGTCCCGCATGGGACGAGGCCGTCGATCCCGGCCAGGATCTGCCAGCGGACGAGCCGGCGGAAGGCGGTCTCGTCGAGGGTGCCGTCGGCGGTGAACGGCGTGACGAGCGCGGTGAACGCGCCGCGCAGACGCATGGTCGCGGGTCGGGTGGTGGAGCGGGGCTGTCGGTCGGGGCGAGGCATCGGGGTCTCCTTTCAGGCCGCGTCGGCGGCCACGGTGTCGCGAGCGAGGAGCTCGTCGACGATGGGATCGAACGGGTGGAGGCCGGCCGGCCGCTCCGTCCGGGACAGCCAGTCGGCGGCGGCCAGCACGCCGGTGGCGTACGCCGAGCGGTCGCGGGCGGTCAGTCGGAGCTCGAGGGTCTCGCCGGGCGCATCGAACCCGAGCAGGTGCATGCCGGGCGAGGAGCCCGCCCGGATCGCGACGACCTCCAGGTCGTCCGCGCGACCGAGGCGCGGATGGCCGGCGACGATCCTGCTCGTCAGATCGCGGGCCGTGCCCGACGGCCGGTCGAGCTTCGATCGTCGATGCCACTCGACGAGGTACGGCTCGAAGCCTTCGACCCGGCCGTACAGCTCGACGGCCCGGTCGACGAGCCGCCCGAAGAGCGCGACGCCGAGGCTGAAGTTGGACGCGGCGACGGCGGCGGCATGCCCGCCCGTCAGGAGTCCGCTGACGAGGTCGCGATCGGCCGTCCAGCCGGTCGTCGCGATGACGAGCCGGTGGCAACCCGCCTCGACCGCCGCCGCGACGTTCGTCGCGACGGCGTCGGGCCGCGAGGCCTCGACCGTGACATCGGCACCGGCAAGGTCGGCGGGATCGTGTCGTCCGCCGGTCGGCCGGCCGAAGACTCGGACGTCGTCACCGCGGGCGGTCGCGGTGTCGGCCACGGCGCGACCGAGCGCCCCGTCGCCAAGGATGGTGATCTGCATCGTCGTGGACCCTCACTTCGTCGTTTGCTGGTGAGGGGCCGCCGGGATGGAGGGGCCAGGAATCACGAAGCCGCGGTCACCGTCGTGGTGCCGCGGCCCCTGGAGCCTCCGTTCCCTGGAGGCCCCGGTTCGTCGTTGACGCGCCGTTAGAGCCCCAGGGCCCGTGCCTCCCGGCAGGGCCGCCAGAGCTTCTTCTTCGAGTCACTCGAGAAGGTTCGGCGGTTCATCTGCGGAACTATACGCATAGAACGACTCTCATGCAACCATTTCCAGGGCCCGGGCTCGTCGGTCCCCGGTCAAGGCCTCACGCTTGCGAGGAACGGCCCGGGGGTGGTACACATCGCCGGTGCCCCTGAACCGTCGCTCACGCGGTCCCGGCCCCCTCGATTCGCTCCCGCGACCCCTGTCGGACCGACACCGCCGAGGGCGCGGTCGGGGTCGTCTGCTCGCCCTTGCCACGATCGTCCTGATCGTCGGCGCCCTGATGATCGGGGCGAACCCGCTTGCCGGCCGGTCCGCCCCCGCGGTCGGCGAGGTCGCGGGGATCACCGCGACACCCGAGCCGACGATGATCGCCTTCGGGGTCGATCCGGAGTTTCCCGTGGCGGCCGCCCTCGCGACGCCAACGCCGGTCCCGGCGGCTCCCGTGGTCGAGCCGGCCGCGATCCCGACACCAGCCGTACGCGCCACGCCGACGCCCTCGGCCGCGCCGACACCGGATGCCAGCGCCCTCGCGGCCCAGGACATCCCGCACGGGCCTGATCCGGCGGACCTCACCGGCTATCACTGGCCGCTCGCGCATGCCCGGCTGACCTTGCCATTCGGCCCGACGCCGTGGGGCGGCTGGGTGGCGGGCGGCAAGCTGATGCATGACGGCATCGACCTGGCGACCTTCTGCAACGACCGGATCATCGCGGCCCATGACGGGGTCGTCCTCGCGGCAGGCCGGCATTTCGACGACCAGATCGGCTGGGTCGGCAGTCTCAACGCGTACTACTCCCGCCTCGACAAGAAGCACCTGTGGAACACCCTGCCGATCGTGATCATCACGGACGATGGCAACGGCTACCGGAGCATCTACGCCCACATGTGGAAGATCGACGTCAAGAAGGGCGACATGGTCAAGGCCGGCCAGCTGCTCGGCTACGAGGGGATGACCGGCCGCGCGTCCGGCTGCCACCTGCATTACGGACTCTTCAGCCCCGTCGAGACCACGACGTTCCTGACCGAGAAGGGCGTGGCCAAGCGGATGAAGCTGCCGAAGGCGGAGATCGCGCGGATCGATCCCCTGCTCGTGCTGCCGCCGCGTGCGAAGGACCCGAAGCCGGTCACGACGCCCTGAGGCGTCCGGGCTAGGCCGTGATCCGCCGGTATCGCCGGCCGATGAGCCAGTAGGCCGGGATCGAGGCCAAGGCCGTCGCGAGCGACGCCGCCTCCCCGTCGCGCGTCTCGAGGGCGAGGAGTCCGTCAGTCGAGGAGGCGCTCGCCGGTCGGGCATCCACCTCCGCGAGGTCGATCGCGATCCGTCCGGGCTCCGCGGCGCCCAGCGAGGCGATGAGCCCGTCCGGCCGCGCATCCGCCTCGAACTCCGCGCGGATCTCCGCCTCGGCACGCCACGTCGGCTGGCGCAGCAGGATGGCTCGCCAGGCATCGGCGATCGCGGACGTCACGGTCCCGTCACCCGGACCGGGGGTCGACGCGATGGACTCGCCGCGGGCCCAGCGGGCGGCCTGGTGGAGGAGCGCATATTCGTCGAGGTCGGCGAAGACCGGCAGGTTCTCGGCAGGTGAGGCGTCGCCGACCAGCGCCCGGACGGACGGCCCGAAGACCGCCGCGAGGTCGAGGTCGATCGCACGCACCGTGCGGTGGAAGTACACCTGTTGGTACATGAACCGGCGGGCCGTCAGGAAGATCTCGAGCGCGCCCAGCCCCGGCTCATACAGGGTCAGTCCGCGGGACGAGATGAACGTGTACCGGCGCAGCCGCTCGACGTCGATCGGCCCGACCGAGACGCCCGTCAGATAGGCGTCGCGCCGGACATAGTCGAGGTTGTCCACGGTGAAGACACCGCTGAGCAGCGGCTGGAGCCAGCGCAGCCACTGCGGCATCGTCGCGTCGACGATGGCGGGCTTCGAGATGAGGTACGCCACCCAGCGAGGGTCGATCACCTCGTCCGTCGAGAGCGCGTCGCGCTCGGGCACGGAGCCCGGGGCGCGACGGAGGCCGCGGATCAGCGGCCCGAGCTCGTCTTCGATGATGCGGCCGGACAGGTCTTCGTGGGTGAGGCGCTTCGCCTTTCGGCCGGCGCGGGTCCGCGGGCGCCTCGAAGGCGGCGAGGACGTGGTCATCGAAGAAGTGGGCGAACGGCCCGTGCCCGACGTCGTGAAGCAGCCCGGCGACGCGCATCGTCTCGACGACGAGCCCCTCCGACGGGATCGGCTGGCCGGCCGCCTGGAGCTCCGCGCGAAGACTCGGGTACAGCGACCGAGCCCAGGTGCCCGCCTCGTGCATGACCCCGAGGCCGTGAGTGAACCGCGAGTGCTCGGCGGTGGGGAAGACCCAGCGAGCGCTCTGGAGCTGGCTGATCCGCCGGAGTCGCTGGACCCACGCGGTGTCCAGCAGGTCCTGTTCGGCGACGTCTTCGTCGGCGAGCCCGGCCGCAGCGGACTCGGCGGCGGTGAGGCGCTTCGTGAGGTCGATGTACCCGTGGATCGGGTCCGAGATCAGGTTGACCGCGATGAAGCGCCGCGTGCGCACCGGGTCAGGGGACCCGTAACCGCAGTTCCGGGGACCAGCTGCCGATGTTGCCGGCCCGGTCCCGGGCGCGGACACGCAGGCCATAGGTGTGCCCGCCCGAAAGACCGCCCCACGCTCTCGACGTGGCTGTGGTGTTCCGCGCGACGGTCCGCCACGGACCCGACCCGACGCGGGTCTGGACGTCGAACGATCTCAGCCCGGCAGTGTGCGTCTGGAGGACCGGATCCGACCCATGCCACGACCATCTGGCCTGGCTGCCGTTGGTCGAGAGCCCGTCGATCTTGGCCCCGGGTTTCGTCATGTCCCGCGATTCGGTGAAGATCAGCGAGCCGAACGTCTTGTTGCCGCTGGCGCGATACGCGAGCCCGACGCCGATGTAGTTGTAGGTCGGGCTGAGGATCAACTTCCAGTGCATCGGACTCGCCTTCCACATCCGGAAGAGGTCGCTGATGGCGGCCTGTCCGCGGCGTGTCCTCGTGTACCCGATGTCCTCGCCATACCCGTACCACGGCACGTTCCTGGCCTTGAGCTGGGACGCGATGCTGCCCGCCACGGAATGGCTCAGGACGTTCGTCGAGGCCATCCGCGCGGCACGGTACCCGGCGATCGCCCACGGTCCGGAGGCGTAGCGCAAGGGCTTCAGTCCGTGCTCCGTTCGAGCCCCGTTGATCATGTCCATGAGGTCACGTTCGAGGTCGAAATTGGAGGTCGCCGCCTGGGCGGGATGGGCCGAGACGGTCAGGGCAAGGACGGCCAACAGGCCTGCGAGCACTTTCATCTAGGGATGGTAACGGCTCGCGGCCCTTCTGTGTGTGGCCCCCACATCCGCCCGGAGACCGGGCGGTTCGAGGACCTCGACATCGTCGCCCCAGGACAGGATCCAGAGCCGGATCTCGATGGTCCCGGCGACCGTCGCACGCCATCGGAGGGACCCGTCGGGCTCGGTCGAGACCGCCTGCGTCGGGTGCCAGACCGTCTCGCTGACGCGTGCCGCGACCCCTGGCGTGAAGCGCAGGACGATGTCGGTCGCGGGCTGGTCCGCGATGATGTCCCACGCTCGGCGCAGCTCCGCGGTGGTCCCTGCGGGGTCCGGCGCATCGAACGACTGCGGCGTCAGCGACACCGATTCGATGCGCTCGATCTTGAACGTCCGGATCGCCTCGCGCTCCTCGTCGAACCCGATCAGGTAGAGCGCGTGCGTCTGCAGCGACGGCTCGATGAGGTACGGCCGGACCGTCGCCTTGCGCGGCTTCGCCCCACCCTCGTACCGGGCCGGCCGGTAGTGGATGGTCACGACGCGGCGCTCCGCCCAGGCCTTGGTCAGCAGCCGGACATGTCCGGCGAAATCGGGGTCCCGAGGCGCCATCGTCATGACGTCGAGCGTCCGCTCGACGTACTCCGCGAGGGCCGGTGGCAGGCCCACCGCCAGCTTCTCGAAGGCGGCCGCGAGGTCGGGGTCGTACTTGTCCGCGTAGCGGACCATCAGGCGGGCGGACAGGACCACGGCCATGGCCTCGGCCTGGGTCAGCTTGAGCGGTGGGAGGAACGCCTTCTCCTGGTCGATGCCCCAGCGGCCGCCGTCGGCCCAGACGGGGACGATCTCCTCGTCGATGGCCTTGAGGTCGCGGTACACGGTCCGCACCGACATCCCCACCCGCTCGGCCAGCTCGGCCGTGCGCATGCCGTCCGGGTGCGCCTGGAGGAGGCCCATCAGCCGGGTCATGCGGGCGAGGCGGTCGCGCTTGGCGCCGTGCCGCTCGGACTCGTCGTGGGTCATGACGCCGGAGGATAGACGGTCAGGGCGCGGTCCCGTTCCGTCGCCGCGAGCCGGACCTGGATCTCGGCCGTCAGCCCGTCCGGGTCGATGCCCGACGCCTCGCCGCTCGCGCTCCCGATGACCTGGCCGAGCTGGCCGTCCATGAAGACCCAGTAGTCGAGCTGCCCGCGCCAGCGGTGGAGGTCCGCGTCGCCGACCAGCAGGCGGACCTGGGGGAACGCGGACTGGAACGTCTTGCCGTCGACCGCGACCCGGCACCGACGCGCCCGGGCCCCCTCGATCACGTCCACCCCGCGATCCTCGGCGGTCGCCCGGTTCCCGGCGGTGAGGGCGGTGGCGAGCACCTGCATGTCGATGGACTCGTCGGTCACCCGCGTCGGGTCGGTTCGCGCCCACGGTCGACCCGGGTCGCGCCACCACGTGCTCTCGCCGATCCGGGCGGCGCCGGCCTGCCCGAGCCGCTCGTCCGTGGCGACGTACGCCGACCAGCGGAAGTCGTCACCGGAGCGGACCCCGCCGCCCTGCACGCTGCCGATCGGTCGCAGATCCATGGAGCCGGTGAGATCGATGTCGAGCGCGGCGTCCGGGCCGGCGGCGAGTGGACCGTCGCACAGGGGCGGTTCGCCCGCCGGGTCGGTCGGCCCGAAGCGGGACGACGCGGGGACCGTCCCGCGCACGGCCAGCTCGTTGGCGACGGCCGCGCCGGTGAACAGGAGCGCCGACCCGACGGTCAGCAGGACGGCGATGAACGCCCCGTCGACGAACCGCCGGCGTCGCAGGGCCGTCGCGCCGCGTAGCCGCCGGCTGATGCCGAGGCCGCTGAACAGGCTGGTCGCCAGCAGCGCCAGGATCCAGGGGTAGGCCGCCTCGAGCGACGGCAGCAGGGTCTGCGAGCCAAGGGCCTGGAGCTGCTGGATCAGCCCGGTGATGGAGGGCAGGAGACACAGCAGGGCGCCGATCCCGAGCCAGATCATCGCGGCGAACGCGTGGCTCCCGCGCGTGACCGGCGGCCACACCGTGCCCGCCACCGCGATGAGGATCGGGATCGCCATCGTCAGCCCGACGAGGACGTCGAGCGGGCCGCCGGGTCGGTAGGCGAGGAGCACGAGGCCGAACGCGACCGTCCAGCCCGCCACGAGGGCCGTACCGACCAACCGCAACTCGAACCGCCGGACCCGCACGCTCGCGAGTCTACCGGCCAGGCCGGGCACCGGCGCCCGGTGCGTCGACGCAAGTACCGGGGCACCCATGACCGCCGGGTCATCGCGGGTGCCGCCGTCCCGGCAGGAACATGCGCGGACCGCACCCAAGCGGACCGTGAAACACACAGCCACGGGCACGGGGGATCGATTGCGTCATGGCCGGACAGGCACCGCGCGGATCACGGGGACACGGGCGACCATCTCGCCGCGCCTCGTCCTGGGCGGCTCCCTCGCCGTCCGTGGCCGCGCCTGGTCCCGCCTCCACCTCGCCCAGCCGGCGGACGACACGCGAACGGCCGATGACCCCCGCGACCCGGCGGACGTTTCGATCGCTGACGGCCCTCGGCATGACGCCTGAGGAAGCCGCCAACCTGACCGCCTTCCTGTGCGGCCTCCCCGTGGAAGGCACGCACTGGTCGATCCGGCAGGTCAACCAGCTCCTCTTCCTTCGCGAACTCCGACGGACCGGGCGGTTCGGCCGGATGGACGGGCGGTCAGCCCGCCCGCACTGACCCTTCGTATCGACCGGCCCCGACGGCGAATCCCTCCTCCCGTCGTCAGGGCCACTCCGTCGAAGCGGCGCCGAGCCTCCTCCCGGCGCCGCTTCGGCACGTCAGGCGCGGGCGACGGCACCGGTCACGCGCCGTGGGCGAGACGGTGGGGTCTAGGGTGGTTTAGTGTTGTCGACTGAGCGCGCCCGCCGTGTCAGTCCAACGGGTCTCGGGGCCCGACTGACAGGCATCTGCCGTTCCGGCTCGAAGGAGCGGATCCATGCGTCCGACCGCGCGGCTTGCGGCGGTCCTCGGCGGCCTCCTGGCGTTGCTCCTTCTCCCGGGCGTCGTCCTCGCCCATGACATCACCGCACGTCCAGGTCGACTGCGCGGACAAGACGATCCAGATCTCCGGCGCGTCCTTCGGCGGCGCTGACGGCATCGCCGTCACGGTCACCGTCACCGGACCCGAGGGCTATCACGAGTCGTTCCTTGTCCCGCCCGGCGCCCCGTGGACCGTCTCGCTCCCGCTCGGGCCGTCAGGCACGTACACGGTCCGATGGCCGGCCCCCGACGCCGGCACCGCGAGCTTCGTCGTCGATTGCCCGGCCGAGACGCATCCGCCGCAGACGTCGAGCCCGACACCGACGTCCACCCCGACGTCCACCCCGACCCCGACCCCGACGCCGACGCCGACGCCGACGCCGACGCCGACCCAGACGCCGACGCCCACCCCGACCCAGCCGACCGCCACGCCGTCGAAGACACCGGACCATGCCGCGACGCCTTCGCCGAGGCGGACCCTTCCGCCGACCGACTCGTTGGGGACGTCGACGGCGGTCGCGAGGACCGGCACGGTCCTGGCCACGCTCTTCTTCATCGCGGTGTTCGCGCTTGCGGTCTCGTTGCGACGAGCGGCCGCGGGCCGGTCCTGGCGACGCTGATCCGGGCACGTCGATCAGGCCGGCCGGCGTAGCCGTCCGGCCACGCTCCTCGGCGCCGCTTCGGCGCGCCAGGGCCCGGCGCTTGGGTACCATCGGCCGATGAGCCGACCCGTCATCACCTTCACCACCGATTTCGGTCCTGCTGCACCGGCCGTCTGCCGCGGCGTGATGTTCCGGATGTGCCCCGACGCCAACATCATCGATGTCAACCACCAGGTCCCGCGCTACTCCATCCGCGACGGGGCCGGGACGCTGGTGTTCGCGCTGCCGCACATGCCCGTCGGCACCCATGTGGCGGTCGTGGACCCAGGTGTCGGGACCGAACGTCTGCCCGTTGCTCTGAAGGTCGCTCGGGGCGACGTCCTCATCGGCCCGGACAACGGCTTGCTGATCGCGGCCGCGGACGCGCTCGGCGGGGTCGTGGAGGCGCGGGCCATCGAGAACCGTGACCTGATGCTCCCGGTCGTCACCTCGAGCTTCCATGGGCGCGACATCTTCGCGCCCGTCGCCGGTCACCTCGCCGCCGGGGCGCCGTACGAATCGGTGGGGCCGACGATCGCCATCGACGGCCTCACCCGGCTGCCCGAGGTCCGCCCTGTGATCGGCGACGGCGTCCTGGACACGACCATCGTCCACGTCCTGATCTACGGCAACGTGACGTTCGCCGGGACGCCGGCCGACCTCGAGGCCGCGATCGGCCCGCTGGTCGCCGGACGACCACTCCTGCTCGAGTTCGCGCCGCACGGGTCATCGCCGGCCATCGTCGAGCGGACGATCTGGGAACGGACCTTCGGCCAGGTGCCGCTCGGCGCGTCGCTGCTGATGGCCGATTCGGAGGGGCATCTGTCGCTCGCCGACAACCAGGGCGATGCCGCCAAACGCCTCGGTCTCGCCCTGGACCGACCCGTCCGGATCCGGCCGGCCTGACCCGGATGGCCGGGCCGTTCATCTCGTTCCTGACCGACTTCGGCGGCGCGTTCGCCCCGGCCATCTGCCGGGGCGTCCTCTGGTCGATCGCGCCGGACGCGCGGATCCTCGATCTCACGCATGCCGTGCGGCCGTTCGCGGTCCGCGACGGGGCGTTCCTGCTGTCGCAGGCCGTCGGGTACCTGCCGGTCGGGGTGCACCTGGCCGTCGTCGACCCCGGTGTCGGGACGGCGCGGCGGCCCATCGCCATCCGGACCGTCCGCGGGGACCATCTGGTCGGGCCGGACAACGGGCTGCTCCGCCCGGCAGCCGAGGTGCTCGGCGGTATCGACGAGGCCCGCGAGCTGACCAACGACGACCTGTTCCTGCCCCGGGTCTCCAGCACGTTCCACGGCCGCGACCTGTTCGCCCCCGTCGCGGCGCACCTCGCGATGGGCGTGCCGTTCGAGTCGGTCGGCCCGACCGTGGACCCGGCCTCGCTCGCGGCGCTGGTCCTGCCGGTCCCGGCGGTGCGCGACGGCGGTCTCGACTCGGCGGTGCTGTTGATCGACCCGTTCGGGAACACCCGGATCGCCGGGCAGCGCGAGGACCTCGAGCGGGTCACCGGGCCGCTCGCGCCGGGGCGGCCGCTGCGGCTGGCCTTCGCGAACGGGACGACCGTCGAGATGCCGTGGGCGACGACCTTCGGCGAGCGGGCCGTCGGCGAGGCGATGGTCTTCCTCGACGCGGAGAACGAGGGCCTTGGGATCGCGGTGAACCAGGGGTCGGCCGCGGCGCGGTTCGGGCTCGCGCCGGACGACGTCGTCCGCATCGAGCCGGTCGACCGCCCGTGACCGAGGTGACGACGTCGGCCGATCCGTCGGCGCCAGCGACGACGGCCCCATCCGATCCGCCGACGGCGACCGTGCCGCTCGTCGAGGTCAGCGGGCTCACGTTCCGCTATCGGCGCGCCACCGAGCCGGCGATCCGCGACGTCTCGATCACCGTCCACCCGGGCGAGGTCATCCTGGTCGCCGGTCCCTCGGGCTGCGGCAAGAGCACGCTCATCCGGGCGATCAACGGCCTGATCCCGCACGCGTACCCGGGCGAGATCTCGGGCGAGGTCCGCGTCGCCGGCGAGCTGACCGGGGACATCAAGCTTCGCGATATCGCGCGGACGATCGGGACCGTGCTCCAGGACCCGGCGAAGCAGATCGTCGGTGCGACCGTCGAGTCCGAGCTCGCGTTCGGTCCGGAGAACATGGGTGTCCCGCGGGCCGAGATGCGGGAGCGGATCGACCAGGTCGCGGCACGGGCCGGGATCGAGCCGCTGCTCGGTCGCGAGACCCACGCGCTGTCGGGTGGCGAGCGACAGCTGCTGGCCGTCGCGGGGATCCTGATGATGCAGCCGCGGCTGTACGTGGTCGATGAGCCGTTGGCGAACCTTGATCCGGTGACCGCGGAGCGCCTGCTGCAGCTGCTCCGGGCCCTCGCCGACGGCGGCGACGCGGTCCTCATCGTCGAGCATCGGGTCGAGGAAGCGCTCGACCTGCGGCCCGACCGCGTCCTCTACCTCGAAGAGGGCCGGACCCGCTATCTCGGCGCCGTCGAAGGGTTCCTCGCCATCGCCGACCCGCGGGCCGTCAAGCTGCCATTCGACGTCATCCTCCAGCACGTCCGCGACCATCCCGAAAGCGCCAGCGACACCGAGCCGTCGGTGGCGCCGACAGCCGTGTCGACCGATCCCTCATCCATGTCTCTGAGTCGCCTCGAATTCCGAGACGTCCATGCCGCGATCGACGATCACGAGATCCTGCGTGGCGTCGATGCGCGCCTCGGCGCCGATGAGGTCGTCGCGATCCTCGGTCCGAACGGCTCCGGCAAGACGACCTTGTTCCGGACGGCGATGCGGCTGCTCGGCGTGACGGCCGGGACCATCCTCATCGACGAAACGCCGTTGGGCGACCGAAAGACCGCGCAGCTCGCGACCGAGTTCGGCTACGTCTTCCAGAGCCCGAGCCAGATGCTGTTCTCGCGGACGGTCGAGGAGGAGGTCCTCTTCGGGCCTCGGAATCTCAAGCGCGATCCGACGACGTTCGAGGCGCTCCTCGCCGACTGCCTGCAGCGGACGTCGCTGGATGCGGTCGAGGACATCCGCGAACGACCGCCGCTGGCGCTGTCGTTCGGCCAGCAGAAGCGCCTCGCGCTGGCCATCGCGCTCGCCCTCCGCCCGCCGACCCTCATCCTCGACGAGCCGTCGGCCGGCCAGGATCATCAGACGGCCAACGCCTTCATGCGGGCGGTCGTCGCGATCCCCGGGCTTCGCAGCCTGTATCTCGTGACCCACGACGTCGACCTTGCATTGACGTATGCAGACCGTATCCTCTTGTTCAGGGACGGCCGGGTCGTGGCCGACGGTCCCCCGATCGATGTGATCGCGGATGCAGATCGCTGGCGCGCCTGCAACCTTCGATCCACATCGCTCATGCAGGCCAACCTTCGGTATGGCGTACCGCAGGAGGGATTCCTGGATGCCGAGACACTCGCACGCCGGATCATCGCCCTTGGTCCGGATGCGCGCCGGCGATCGGAAGGAGGCCCGGGCGAGGAGCTATTGACCGAGCACTGACTCGATATCTCCTTCATCTGACATCCATCCTCGGGAGGAAGCATGTCCACCATGACCGCGCAACCCAGTCGCAATCGGCTCTGGGAAGTGACCTCGCGAACCATCGTCTATTCGCCGCCATCGGCGCGGCCCTCTACGGGATCCTGCTCGTCGCCCAGATCCCGATCCCGGGCAGTACCGTGTCCGTTCGTCCGGCCTTCGCCCTCGTGCCGTTCTTCGGCTACGCGTTCGGGCCGATCGTCGGCTTCTTCACCGGCCTCGTCGGTAACGGGATCGGCGACCAGATCTCCGGCTGGGGTGCCCTGACCTCGTGGAACTGGAGCATCGCCAACGGGCTCGTCGGCCTGATCGCCGGCCTTGCCCCGCTGTATCTCGCCAGCTGGGTCGCCGGCAACATCCGACAGCGTGCGATCGGCGGCGCCATCGCCGGCTCCATCGGCGTGGTCGTCGGCTTCCTGTTCGTCTTCACGGACATCGTGCTCAATGGCTACGACTTCGGGACGGTCCTCACGACCGAGTACCTCCCGGTCATCATCGGCGACCTGATCGGCACGATCATCCTGGTGCCGATCCTCGTCTACGCCTGGGAACCCGTGAAGGAGCGTCTCGGTCGCTGACCGGCGCCCTCCCCGCGCATGAATATCGCTCCGCGATATCTGGGCCGAGGGTCGTGGCTTGCCCGCCGCGACCCTCGCGTCCTGATCCTCGTCATCGTCTTCTTCATCTTCACGGTGCTGCAGGTCTGGGACGGGCGTGTCGTCTTCGCGCTCCTGCTCGTTTCGATCGGTCTACTACCGCGCCGCCGGTATCCCGTGGCGGCAGATCCGTCGGAACTGGGCGGTCGTCTTCGTGTTCATCGGCTTCCTCGTGACCGTGAACACGATCATCGCCGGCGGCGACGTCCAGGGGATCCCGGCGTCCGAGACCAACGTCCTCTTCTACATGCCCATCTTCGGAACGCCGATCTCCGCGCAGTCGATCAGCCTCGCCGTCACCCAGCTGATGCGCTACCTCGCGATGGCCACGGTCGGCTTCCCGCTGGCCTTTGCCGTCGCGCCGGCCGACTTCGGCGTGGCGTTCCACCGGCTCGGCGTCCCGGAGAAGTTCGCCTACGGCATCGACCTGACCTTCCGGTTCCTGCCCTCGCTCGCGGCTGACCTGCAGACGACCGCGGACGCCCAACGGATCCGCGGGTTCGACTGGACCGAGGGGGCGACCGGGGTCCTCGGTCGGCTGCGACGATCCGTGCCGGTGGTGGTCCCGACCGTGATCAACGCCATCGCCGGCGCCGAGGACACCATCGATGCGATGGACCTGCGCGGGTTCGGGACCTCGCGGCGGACGTGGCTTCGGCACCTCGTCTATGAGCGGATGGACTTCCTCGTGATCGGCTTCTTCGCTGCCCTGCTCGTGATCATCACGATCCTCGGGTTCATGGGGATCACGTCAGTGCTGTGGACCCCGCCGTTCCTCATCGACCTCGCCAACCGATAGGCGGACGGTCCCGGGCCGCGCTCAACGATGCGAGGCGGGCCCGCGAGCGGCGTCGACGAAGACCGAGAACAGCCGCTCGAACGCGCGCGGCGTCGACTCCGTCCGCTCCGGATGGCATTGGACGCCGATGATGAACCGGCCATCGGCGGCCTCGAGCCCCTCCACGATCTCGCCGGCCGGGCTGGACGCCCACGCGCTCGCGACCAGTCCCGGCGCCAGGTCGGCGGCGCGCACCGCCTGGTGGTGGTACGAGTTGACTGAGAGCGCGCCACCACGGGCGTTCGTCGGGAAGAGGATCCGCGTCAGCCGACTCCCCGGTGCCGGGCGCAGCGGATGGGTCGCGGCCGGCCCGTGCCCCCAGCCTGGCCCGGCGTGACCGGCGACGTCCTGCAGGAGTGTCCCGCCCGCGAAGACGTTGATCGCCTGCAGCCCGCGACAGATCCCGAGTACGGGCAGCGTTCCGGGCCATCGCCGCCGCCCACGCTTCGGCCTCCAGCGGCATCCCGATCGGGCTGGAGGTCCGTGGCGCCGGCCACCGGCCGGCCATACCGCGCCGGATCCATGTCCGCGCCGCCACTCAGCAGCAGCCCGTCCATGGCCGCGAGTGCCGCGGCGCGAGGGCCCGCCGCGCTCGAGGCATCGAGGAGGACCGGTCGGCCGCCGGCGCGTTCGATCGCCGCCGCGTACAGCTCGTTCTTGCGCGTCGTGATGTCCGGCTCGCTGGTCGCCGCCGGGGCCGCGACGGTGACGACGATGGACGGGGTCGCCGGCATGCTCAGGCGCTCGGCGACGGGGTCGGCGCGGGTGTCGTGGTCGGCTTCGGCGTCAACGTGGGCAGGGCTTCGGGATCGACCTGGGCGTTCGGGACGAGGACGAGCTCCCAGCCGACCTCGAGCCGGTCCGGGCGGTACTTCGTCGACTCCGGGTCCAACGACGGATACGTCACGCGGTTCCAGTAGCTGATGCTCAGGGCGGTCGTCTTGAACTGCTTCGCGATCCTGGCGAGCGTGTCCCCCCGCTTGACCTTGTAGGTCGCGAACGACGGCCCCGGCGTGGGCGTCGGCCGGAAGAACGAGGGCGTCGGGCTCGGCCCGGTCGGGATCGATCCGGACGGGGAGGGGGACGACCCGTCGGCCGTCGCGGCGCTCTGGCTTTGGCGGAACGCGGGCTCGGGCACGCAGGCCCAGAGCGCCAGCGTCAGCGACACCAGCGCGAGCTTCACCACCCCGGAGGACCGCGATCGTCGCATCGTCGTCGGGTCATGGTGACGCATCCGCGTCTCGCGAGCCTCAGTCGGTCGAGGTCGTCGGGTCGATCGGCGTCGGGGACTGGAGCGAGACCTCGGCCGCGAGCGCGGAGCCTTCGGCCGCGGTCGCGATGCGATCGCGCCCGCCGCGCTTCGCGACGAAGCAGGCACGGTCCGCGGCCAGGAGCACGGACGTCGCGTCGAGCCCGTCGGCCGGATACGTCGCGATCCCGATCGAGGCACTGACTCCGTGGCCGGCCGTCTTCACGGATTGCGACGCCCGCTCGGCGACGAGCATGGCACCGGTCGCCTCGGTTCCCGGGAGGAGGAACGTGAACTCGTCGCCGCCGTATCGGAAGATCAGGTCGCTGTCGCGGCCGGCGCGGACGAGCGCCGTCGAGATGTCGCGCAGCAGTCGGTCCCCGGCCTGGTGGCCGAGGCTGTTGTTGACGTTTCGGAAGTCGTCCAGGTCGAGCATGATCAGGCTGAACGGCAGGCCGGCGTGGACGGCCCGGCCGAGGCGGTCCTCGAACGTGCCGTGGTTCAGCAGACCGGTCAGGTCGTCGGTCTGCGCGCGGAGTTCGAGGCCGCGGAACGCCTCCGCGTTCTGGAGCGCGATGGAGACCTGCGCGGCGAACAGCTGGATGAGCTCGAATTCGTCGTCGGCGAAGGTGTTGCCCACACCGAGTCGCTCGACCGTCAGGACGCCGATCGCGCCATCACGGCCGCGGAGCGGGACGACGACCAGGCTGCCGTCCTGCGACTCCTCCTCGCCGAAGTGGTTGACCCGCGAGTCGTGCCGCTCGTCGGCGATGTACGTCGGCTCGTTGTGCTCGACGACCCAGGTCGCGATCCCGGTCTCGCCCGGCTCCCACGGCAACAGGTAGCTCTTGGCATGGACGCCCCGGGCGGTCAGCGGCGTGAGGAGGGCCGTCGTCGGGTCGATGACCTCGATCGCGATGTTGTCGCAGGCGACGAGGCCGCCGAGCCGCTCGGTGATGGTCTCGAGGACATCGCGGCCGTCGAACGTGGTCAGGATCGACTCGGTGATCTGGAGGAGTTCGCGCTGGCCGCGCACCTGCCGTTCGAGCGCCGCGCTCTGCTCGCGCAGCCGCTCGGTGGTGTCGGCGTTCGCCATCGCCTGCGCGGCGAAGCTCGCATAGATCACGAGGAGTCGCAGGTCGTCGTCCGTGAACTGCTCTAGTCCGAGCTTCGAGAGGACGAGCACGCCCATCACCCGATCGTCGAAGGTCATCGGGGCGAGCAGCATCGACTCGTCGAGGTCGTCCTCGGTCCCCGGGATCGTGTTGGCCCGCGGGTCCTTGGCGGCGTCGCCGAGGTTCTGGGCCACGCCGTGCTCGGCCACCCACCCGGTGATGCCCTCGCCGAGCTTGACCCGCAGCTGGTCCGGGGTCTCGTCGACGTACTCGCCGACCTGGCCCTTCATCGCGACCGGGATGAGGTCCGTCCCGGTCAGGCGGTAGACGCGGACGTTGTGGTAGTCGATGAGCTGTCGGAGCTCGGTGGCGATGGCCAGGCCGATCTCGTGGACGTCCGACAGGCGATTGAGTCGCGTCCCGAGCTGCTGGATGGACTGCAGCTGCGCCGCCCACGACGCCATCTGCTGGTAGTCCTGGGCTGCCCGGATCGCGACGCTCGCCTGGGTCGCGAGGGCCTCCATCGTGTCGAGGTCCCCCTCCGACCACGCGTGCGGCCGGTCGTGGTACACGTTGAGCAGGCCGAGGAGGTGGTCGCCCTCCAGCAGCGGCGCGGCGCAGATCGTGTCGAACCCCTCCTGGATGATCGCGGCCCGCAGCTCCGCGCCGCGCGGGTCATTGCGGTACCCCACGGCGAACAGCGGCTGTCGGGCCGCCACGGCGGCGGCGGGGAGCGACCCGGGGCGGAGTTCGCGGATGTGAGCGAGATAGGTGCCCGAGAGGCCCCGGCTCACCTCGGCCACGGTGGTGCCGTCGGGACGCCGCAGATAGACCGCGCCACGGTCGCCCTCGAACAGGACCATCGCGTGCTGGACCAGCCCGGACAGGATCCGGTCGAGGTCGAGGCGGCTCCCGATGTCCGTCGAGACACGCCGGAGCGCGTCCGAGCGGTGGAGCTGGCGAGCCGTCTCCTCGCCGCGCTTCGCGAGCGACGTCACGGTCCCGATGCCGTCGGCCACCACCGAGACCACTTCGAGGTCGTACGCGGAGAACCGCGCGCGCCGATCCGCGGCAAGGTGCAGGACGCCCCACGGCTCGTCGAGACCGGGGATGACCGCCGCGATCTCGATGCGACCGCCGGGCAGGAGTGGCAGCGGGCCGGGCCCCGGTTCGTGGCCGGTCGTCGCCCGACCGCGACCACGACCCACGACGGCGTCCGCGAGGGCGGCGCCCAGGACGCCGAACGCGCGCGGCCGATCGATGAGGTGGTCGTGCGACACGCCCTCGGCCCACGCCGTGACCCGGGGCACGAGGCGATCGCCGCGCAGCTCCCAGATGGCCGCGAGATCGTGCCCGCCCGCGTCACGGATCGCCTCGGCGGCACGGGTGAGGTCGGTCTCGAGGTCGCCGCTATCGACGGCGAGGCGGGTGATCACGTCGATCAGGGCAAGGTCGGCGATCTGCCGATCGTCGGCCAGCGGGTCCGGCTCGCGCGGGATCGGCGGGGCGGCCTGGGCGCGGCGATCCGTGGGGCTCGCGAGCGGGATCCGGGCGAGCGGTCCGCCCCGTCGGCCGCCGGGGCCGGCGCGAGGCGGCCATGGGGCCGTCGACTCGGATCCGGCCTCGGCCGCGGCGAGGAACCGCTGGAGGTCGGTCAGCCGGTAGCGTCGGTCGCCACGCGGATTGATCCGGTAGTAGCGAAGCCGGCCGGCGTCACTCCACGCCCGGACCGTGTTCGGGTGCACCCCCAGCAGGCGGGCGGCCTTGGTGACGGTCAGCGTCGCGTCCGTAGGTCGGGATGGAAGGGCCGTGCTCACGAGACTCTGTAGCAAGAAATGTGAAGTCGACGCGGCGAGCCTACCAAGCTCACAGTTCTTGCCAATAGTCCGAAGGTCCCGGGACGGTCAGCCCGTGCGGCGGCCACCCGACAGGCGGATGTAGACGAGGGTGACCACCAGCGTCCCCACGCCGATGGCCAGCACGGCCAACAGGGCGAACGCCGGGTCGCCGACGAGTCCGGGTCCCTGCCCGGAGCTGCGGGGGTCGCCGCCGGTGCCCGGGGTCGGACTGGCGGCCAGGACGGCACCGACGGTGGCGAGGCTGAGCGCGACGGCCACGACGGCCGCCGCGGCGGCGCCGATCACGTCGGCGAACGGATCTCACAGCACGAGGTCGGCGATGGCCCAGATGATGCCGATCGTCAGCAGGACCATCGCGGCGCCGAGGCTGATGGCGGCCGCCAGCGGACGGCGCGACCCGCTGCCCGCCAGGACCCGCATCGCCTCGTCGGGCTCGAGCGTGCTCAGGACCAGCGGACGGCCGAGTCCCGCGGTCATGCGCGGCTCGCCGTCCGGGCCGACCGTCGGCATCCCCAGCACGAGGGCGTGCTCGACCGAGGAGACCTGGTCGACGCGGAGGCGGACCGGCGTGGCCGGGGCGGTGCCGGCCGGGACGCGGTCGGGCGCGTCCGCGGCCGTGCCCACGGACTCGCGCGGGATGACGACGAGGCCGTCGTCGAGGGCGTCGGCATCGATGTCGATCCCATCGAGCCCCTCGCGGACCTGGAACGCGACGGTCTCGCGCCGCTCGTCGATGACGCGCCAGTCCTTGCCGTCGCGCAGTTCCAGACGTGTCCGCCGCAGGACGAGCGGGCGATGCGCGTCGTCCTCGAACTCGTCCTCGGCGTCGATCCGGCCGCTGATCCGCACGTAGCGTGACGGCCCGGCCGCGGCGGCGATGGCATCGGCGACGGACACCGCGGGCGTCGTCGTCAGGAGCCGGCCCACGCGATATCGCGGGCCGAACGAGCGGAGGATCGACGCGCCGATGGCGAGCGCGATGAGGCCGGCGACGATGGGGATGAGGGAGGTCACGGCGGCGATGATAGCGCCGGGCATGGAAAGGCCCGAAGGAACCTACCCGACACGTGGGCGTTGATGCGATCGCCGCCGTTAGTGTCGCTCGACCCCTCCGGGCTGACATCCACGATACGGTGCCCGCCCGCACCGACGCAATGGAGATGTCCACCACTTCGCGTCGACACCACTGGGTTATCCACCGGCCGTCCACAGTCGGAGCCGCGTGGTGGGCGGTCGGCCGGCTCGCGCTCCGATCGCCTCGCGCACTCGCGCACGCCTGCGTGGGCGTGCGACTCGCGAGTTCGGCGCTGCCGCGTGCCGGCCACCCGCCCGCGGATCAGGCGGCAGAGCGACCGGTCGCGGGGTCCAGGGCGTTGAGCTGGCCGTCGTAGCTGGTGAGGACGAGGCGGCCGCCGATGAGTTCGGCGGCGGTGACGACGTCGGAGTGGGCGAGACGCCAGGCGACGGTGCCGTCGGACTCGATGGCGAACGTCTCGAGTTCGCCCTGGACGATGACGTGCGGCCATCGCGACGAGCCGATGAGGGCCACGATCGGCGTCGCCGAGCGGTGCTCCCAGGCCGGCTCACCGGTCGCCGTCGCGAGGCCGAACGTGTGGAACCCGTAGCTCACGACCAGCAGTCCGGCCGTGTCCCAGTGGACGGCCCGGGGCTCGTCGGAGATCGTCGAGGCGAAGCGGGCGGTCCACGCTCCGCGCGGCCCTTCGAGCCGGAGTTCGGCCCGGCAGAGCGGCTCGGGTCGGCGGCGACACGCGGTCCGAGATCGACGACCGTGCCGCCCACCTCGGAGAGGGCGAAGACCGCTCGCCGCTGCCGCTGCCGCCCCATCGCCATCGGGCGCGCAGCCCGCCGGGGTAGGTGATCGTCGCGTTCCGCGGTTCGGCGGTCACGCGCTGGGGGCGGTCTCGGCGGATCGGTCGGAGGTCGCCGCGTCGGGCTCGCCATCGGCGGCCGCGTCGCCGCCCGCCGAGTCGCCTCCGCCGCCCGACGCCTCGGGCTCGCGCGCGGGCTCGGGGGCCGGCCGCTCCTCGGTGATCGGCGCGACGGTCGCGTTGGCGAGGATCCGGAGCGTCCCCGGTGGGACCGGGAAGACGGCCGTCGGGAGACCCGCCGCCGCCCACACGACCTGGTAGCGGCCGAGGTCCGGGTCCATGACGACGCGGACCGGGCGGATGTGGCCGATCGGCGGGATCCCGCCGATGACGAAGCCGGTGAGGTCGTTCGCCTCGCGGGCGGTCGCCCGCCGGATGTCCTGCTCCCCGGTGACCGCGGCGAGCCGCGCCAGGTCGACGCGGTTCGGACCGGAGACGAGGGCGAGGATCGGCTCGAGGCCGTCGTCGCCCGGGGCGGCGAACACGAGGGACTTCACGATCTGGCCGAGCTCCGCGCCGACCGCGGCCGCGGCTTCCTGCGCGGTGTGGGTCGACTCGTCGAACACGCGTGACCTCGAGGGTCACGCCCTTGCGCGCCGCGGCCTCGATGACGCGGCGGACGGCGGGATGGTCGAGCGGGTCGGGCACGGCGCGGAGTCTAGCATCGGACCGGGTAGCATCGACCCGATGCACGCCCTGGTCCTCGCCGACGGTGACGCCCCGGTCCGGGCGACCCTCGACGCTGCCTGGCCCGGCTGGGCGGACGGCGTGGGGTTCGTCGTGGCGGCGGACGGCGGGGCGCGACACGCGGCTGCGCTCGAGGTCGCGATCGACCTGTGGGTCGGCGACGGCGATTCGCTCGGCCCGGACGGTCTCGCCGCGGCTCGAGGCGGATGGCGTCCCGATCGAGCTCGCCCGGACCGACAAGGACGAGTCGGACACGGAACTCGCGGTCCGGGCCGCGATGCGACATGCCCCCGACGCGATCGTCGTCGTCGGCGCCGTCGGCGGAGCCCGGCTCGATCATGCGCTGGCGAACATCGGTCTGCCGGCGCTCGCGATCGTCGCCGGGGTGCCGGTCATCCTCCTGACCGAGTCGGCCAGGGTCGGATGGCTGACCGGCCCGGGCGTGGACGGCACCGCGGCGACCTGGCCGTTCGTCGGCGGACCTGGCGGGCTCGTCTCGCTGCTGCCGATGGCGGTCGGGCGTGGACGGCGTGACCACCGACGGCCTCCAGTACCCGCTTCGCGACGAGCCGCTGCCGGCCGGCTCCACCCGCGGCCTCTCGAACGTCATCGAGCGCGCGGGCGCCGAGGTCACGCTCCGGTCGGGCTCCCTGCTCGTCATCGAATCGCCTGCTACGCTCCGGGCATGAGCATCCCGCAACCCGGCGATATCGCGCCGGACATCGCCCTGCCGGACGAGACCGGCACCATCCATCGACTGGCCGACCAGCGCGGCCGCTGGACGATCGTCTACTTCTACCCGAAGGACGACACCCCCGGCTGCACGGTCGAGGCCTGCGAGTTCCGCGACGCGAACACGACGATCCACGAGCGCGGCGCCGACGTCTGGGGGATCTCGCCCGCAGGGCTCGGGCAGCAAGCGGGCGTTCCGCGAGAAGTTCGAGTTGCCGTTCACGCTGCTCGCCGACGAGCGCCATGAAGTGGCCGAGGCCTACGGCTCGTGGGTCGAGAAGATGAACTACGGGAAGACGTACATGGGGACCGCCCGGACGACCTTCCTCGTGGACCCGGACGGCCGGATCGCCCGAACGTGGCCCAAGGTGAAGCCCGAGGGTCATGCCGCGGATGTGCTCGCGACGCTCGACGAACTCCAGGCGGTGCGGGCCGGGTGACGGAGCGGAGGCGATTGAGACTTCGCTCGTGGGGGGAGACGAGCGAAGCCTCGGCCGGAAGGGTACTGCCGCGTCATGCCCGGTGCAAGACGCGTCGTCGAGTTTCGCAAACGTCCCGCGAGGCTCGTCGGCCACTGCCTGCGATGGCTGCGCATGACCGAGCCGACGAGCGATCCCGCGGCGCCGCCGGCGAACGAGCCGCACGCGTGGCGCCCTGAGCGGTTCATGGTGATCGCCGCCCATCCCGACGACGCGGAGTTCGGGCCGGCCGGGACGGCCGCGCGCTGGATCGACCAGGGCGCCGACGGCTGGCTGGTGTGCTGCACGAGTGGCGACCAGGGCGGGGAGGACCCCGACGCCGACCCGATCGAGCTCGGTGCGCTGCGCGAGCGCGAGCAGCGGGCGGCGGCCGAGGTGATCGGCTACGACGGGGTCTCGTTCCTCCACCATCCGGACGGCGGACTCGCCAACGACCTCGCCCTCCGCGAGCAGCTCGTCCGCGAGATCCGGACCTTCCGGCCGGATGCCGTCTTCGCCACCGACCCCGAGGCGCTCTTCTACGACGACGGCGGCGTGAACCACACCGACCATCGGGCGGCCGGGTTCGCGGCGGTCGACGCGGTCTACCCCGCGGCCCGCAATCCGATGGCGTTCCCGGCGCTGGCCCGCGGCGGGTCTCGGGGCCCACCGCGTCCGCCGCCTGTACCTGTTCTGGTCGAACCGACCCACCGTCTGGGTGGACATCTCGACGACCTTCGATCGCAAGGTGGACGCGCTGCGGGCGCACGCCAGCCAGATCAAGGATCCGGGCGGGCTCGGCGAGCGGATGCGCGAGTGGGCCGCCGAGGAGGGCAAGGCGATCGGCGTCGATGCCGCCGAGGCCCTTCGCTTGATCGTCATCGATGACGACGAGGACGAGGGTCCGGGCTGAGCCTGAAGCGCCTCAGGCGCCGTCGAGCAGCAGCGGCCGCACGCGGCCCCACTCGTTCCACAGGTCGGCGAGGCCGTCCGCCCGGCGTCCGAGGAGGGCCACCAGCTCGCTCAGGCTGAGGTCGCCGGCGGTCTGGGCGAGATGCTCGTCCGCCGCGACCGACACGTCGCGGTACAGCTCGGCCATCTCGGTCTCGGTGGGCCACGAGCGCATCCGCATCGGGTCGAGCCCGGCATACCCGAGCGCCAGCGACAGGTCGCGTTGGGATGGGACCCGCTCGTCGGCGAACCCGCCGAGCCCATCGAAGCGGTGGCCGAGCGAGGCCAGCGCCTGCGAGATCTCGCGATCCTGGACCAGGGTGAACGTGCCCCAGAACGGGTGCTCGGTCGGGAACACGAGAGCACCGGCCTCGATGCTGACCGCGACGACCGCGTCGACGAGGTTGCTCAACGTCAGCTGCCAGCGCCGCCGCGCGACGGGATCCTCGCCCGCGAGGCGATCGACGAGGGCGATGAGCGCCGTCCGGTCGCCGCGGACCAGGCGGAAGATCGTGGGCGTCCCGCCGCCGCTGAGCGCTGCGGCCAGCGGCTGATCGTCCTCGTTCGAGGGACCCGGGCGCTCCACCCATGGCGCCGCCGGGATCGGCTCGACGACGCCCGCGGCGGACCGCTCGTCGCACTCGGCGAGTGACTGGCGTGCGGCGAGGCAGGCCGCCTCCGCCTGCTCGGCCGCGATCCGGACCGCATCCGCCTCGAGCGCCATGCGCTCGAGCGAGGCCCCCAGGTTGGTGGCGGCCATTCGCTCGCGCTTGGCCGTGGCCGCGGCGGCGCGCGCCGTGCTGTTGACGTCGTTGATCTCGACCAGCCAGTCCCGGGCGGCCGCCTCGGCGTCCTCGGCCGACTTCGCGCCGTTGTAGGCGGTCCGGAACCGCGCCTGCGCGGCCTCCTTCTCGCGGCGGACGGCGCGCGCATCCGCGATCGCGGCGGCGGCGTCGGCCTTGGACATGTGGTCGTCGTAGGTGCGCTGGGCGAGTCGCACGGCATCGGCCGCCTCGGTCGCGCCGGCGCGCGCCCGGACCGCGAGGCCGCACCGTTCCGCGGCGATCCGCCGTTCCCCGGCGCACGGGTCGCTCGTGTCGAGGACCGCGTCGATCCCGGCGCCGTCACCGCTCCCGGCGGCACCAGCGCCGGCCGCGCCCGCGGAGCCACCCGACCCGCTCGCCGTGCCGTCGGCCGGGCGCCTGCGGCCCGTCCGCGCCGCCCGGCGCCGCGTTCTCGGCGACGGGTCGTTCGAGGACGGCGATCGCCGTCCCGATCCGGAGCGGTTCGGCTTCCAGTGCGGGCGAGCCCTCGGGATCCGCCCCGTCGACGGACCCGGTGCCGCTCGAACGCATCACGGACGTCACGGCGCTCACCCCCAGTGCGGCCAGGACGGGATCGTCGCCGCCGTCCACGGGGATGCCGACGAGCGAGCCGACGGGCCCGGTGGTGCCGCCCGGATCGGCGAGCGGGTAGGTCGGCCCGATCACGCGCTGCATCGATGGCCCGCCCTGGGCGGTCGATCCCACGGCCATGGAGGCGGTCGCGAACACCGGAACGCCGGGGCCGGACCGAACGCTCGTTCGACGTTCGACGGTTCGGTCGGCCATGGGGACCTCGGTAAGGCGACGGTCCGCGGGACCGCCGCGAGCGGGTTCGGCACCGGCGGTCATGAACGCGTCGTCCGACAGCGTCGACGGGCGGCGTCGTGGGATGGCATCCGTCTCCACGATCACGCGAACCGGTCGCGGAACGGGGGGTCGGGCTCGCAACACCTCGACGAGGGCGGCGCCACTGGCGATCCCGAGCACGAGGCCCAGGGCCAGGAAGGTGAATTCGCTGGCGGTCACGCTGCCCGCATCTCTCGGCTCGACTCCCTCCGAGTCACGGCGGTTGCCCGAGGCAGCGTAGCTGCGAGATCGGGCACCGTCAACTCGCGCGGAACGTCCCGGACCTCACTCTCGGGCCGCGGTCGGGGCTCTTTGCAGGGGCGGAGACGCGGATGGTAGATTCGCCTCGACGGCCGCCTGCCGCTCTTCAGCCTGCGCTCGACCCCCTCCGAAGGGAAAGGCACGACCCCGCTTGGCCATCGACTCGCCACAGGAATTCCTCGTCCAGCCCGTCGACGCCTCCTGGCTCCAGTGCAACATCGAGTGCCAGGAAGCGTGCCCGGTCGGGACCAACTGCCGCGGCTACCTCAATCTCGCGGCGGAAGGCCGCTTCGAGGAGGGGTACATCCTGTCGCGCGACCCGAACCCGGTCGCGGCCATGTGCTCGTACGTCTGCTCTGCCCCGTGCGAACGCGCCTGCCGGCGCGGCGACATCGACCGCCCGCTCGCGATCCGGGCGATGAAGCGGTTCCTCGTCGAGTGGCACGAGGCGTCCGGGATCCCCGACGTCATGCCCCAGATCACGGCGCGCGAGGAGCGCGTCGCGGTGGTGGGCGCCGGACCGTCCGGTATCGCCGTCGCCCGCGAGCTCGCGACGAAGGGCTACCAGGTCACCGTCTTCGACAGCCTCCCCTACGGCGGCGGCACGATGCTCATCGGCGTCCCGGCGTTCCGCCTCCCGCGCGAGGCCATCGAGATGGACGTGCGGCTGGTCGAGCGGCTCGGCGTCAAGTTCGTGTTCGACACGACGATCGGCAAGGACATCCCCTTCGACCAGCTCCAGCGCGACTTCGACGCGATCGCGATCACCGCGGGCGCGATGGACGCGGTGGCGCTCGACATCCCGGGCTCCGAGCTCGAGGGTGTCGACTACGGCGTCGACTTCATGAAGAAGGCGAACCTCGGCCAGCCGCTCGAGGTCGGGACCGACGTGGTCGTCATCGGCGGCGGCTACACCGCGATGGACTGCTCGCGCACGAGCCTGCGCCATGGCGCCGAGCGCGTGTCGATCGTCTACCGCCGCACGCGCTCCGAGCTCGTCGTCGACGAGGAGGAGCTGGGCGAGACCGAGCGCGAAGGCGTGCGCATGGAGTTCCTCGCCAGCCCGATCGAGATCGTCGGCGAGGACGGCAAGGTCGCCGGCGTCAGGTTCATCCGGAACCGCCTCGGCGAGCCGGACGCGTCCGGCCGGCGCTCGCCGATCCCGATCGAAGGCTCAGAGTTCATCATCCCGGCCCAGACGGTGATCCCGGCTGTCTCCCAGGCGGCGGATCTGACCTTCCTCCCGATCGAAGCGAAGTTCGAGATCAACCGCGGCCGGGTCAAGGTGGACCCCGCGACCTACGCCTCCAACGTCAAGGGCGTCTTCGCCTGCGGCGACTTCGTGACCGGCCCGACGACGCTCATCGAGGCGGCGGGCCACGGCAAGAAGTGCGCGTACGCGATCGACCGCTATCTCTCCGGCCGCACGGACGTGACGGTCGCGGCGAACGTCAAGATCACCAGCTCGTGGCGCCACGACATGCCGGAGTTCTACGACGTCCTGCCTCGCCAGCACATCCCGATGGTGCCGCTCTCGGCGCGGATGCCCTCGACCGAGCCGGTCGTCAACTTCAACACCCCGGTCGAGCTGGGCTACGACGCCACCGGTGCGGTCGCCGAGTCGACCCGCTGCCTGATGTGCAACTACAACATCTGGTTCGACCCGTTCCGCTGCGTCCTCTGCGGCGCGTGTGCGGATGTCTGCCCCGAGGGCGTCATCCACATGGTCGACATCAACGCGCTCAAGTCCGAGGGGCTCCTCCCCGAGCTCGAAGAGGCCTACGGCTGGGACCAGGGCGGCGCCATGATCCTTGACGAGGAGCGCTGCATCCGCTGCGCACTCTGCGTCAAGCGGTGCCCGTTCGACGCCATTACGATGGAGCGGTTCGAGCTGCAGGAGATCTCGACCGACGGCCGGCTCTATAAGGAGTCGTACCGAGACGCGCAACTCGCCGGGACGCCCGGCGTGGCAGGAGGAGCCCGGTGAGTTTCCTCGAGCGGGTGGACCAGACCATCCGCCGGAGCCCGGTGTGGCGGTCGATCTTCCGCCAGCCGTACCCCCGCGACGAGCGCTCGCGCGCCTACGCGGTGATGAACAACGTCTTCCTGCACATCCACCCGGTGCGCGTCCGCCAGCACGCGGTCAAGTTCGCCTACACGTTCTGCCTGGGCGGGCTCAGCTTCTTCCTGTTCCTGGTCCTGACCGTGACCGGCGTGTACCTGATGTTCTTCTACGTGCCGAGCGCCACGCAGGCCTACACGAACATCCTCGAGATCCAGAGCCAGGTCGTGTTCGGGCTGCTCACCCGCAACGTCCACCGGTGGGCCGCCCACCTGATGGTCTTCTTCGTGTTCCTGCACATGATGCGGGTCTTCTACCACGGCGCCTACAAGCCGCCGCGCGAGTTCAACTGGGTCGTCGGCGTGGTCCTGCTGTTCCTCACGATCATGCTGTCGTTCACCGGCTACCTGCTCCCGTGGGACCAGATCGCCTACTGGGCCATCACCATCGGCACGAACATGGGCGGCTACGCGCCGCTGTTCAACACGCCGACCAAGCTGATGCTCCTCGGCGGCCTCGAGGTCGGCCAGAACACGCTGCTGCGCTTCTACGTGCTCCACATCATGGTGTTCCCGCTCGTGGCCGCCATCTTCCTGGCGGTCCACTTCTGGCGCATCCGCAAGGACGGAGGCATCAGCGGCCCGCTATGACCGCCATCTGCTTCGTTGTCGCCTGCGCGCCTCGCTCACGCACCTCGAAGTGCGCTCGCTCCGGTGCTCAGCTCCGCCTTGCGTCTGACGGTCCTATCGGCCCACTCGGATTCGCAGCATGAGCGACGTGAAGGCGCCGCCCGAGAAGCGCGAAGTGCTGCCGGTCGATCCGACCCGTCGGACCGAGATCGACAAGCAGCGCGTCCCGATGTCGGCGCGGCCGTACCGGTTGCTCGCGCTCGTCAAGCAGGATGCCGTCGTCCGCGTCCAGAAGGAACCGGACGACACGGTCATGACCTGGCCGCACCTGCTCACGATCGAGTTCCTCGCGGCCGGCATGATGAGCATCTTCCTGCTGCTGATGGGCCTGATCATCAACGCCCCGCTCGAGGAACTGGCGAACGGCAACGTGACGCCGGCGGTGGCCAAGGCCCCGTGGTACTTCCTCGGATTGCAGGAGCTGCTCGCCTACTTCCACCCGACGGTGTCCGGCGTCCTCGTGCCGACGTTCGTGCTGGTGGGCGCCGCCCTCATCCCGTTCATCGACCGCGCCAACATCCACACGATCCGACCGTCGGAGCGCAAGACCGCGGTCGCGCTCTTCACGCTGTTCTGCATCCTCGGCCTGACGCTGACGTTCGTCGGCATCTTCTTCCGAGGCCCCGGCTACACCTTCATCATCCCGTACGTCACGGCCCCCGGCGTCTACTTCGCCCTATGACCGCAACCCGAAGGATCCCCTCGCGATGAGCAACTACCACGTCGAACCGGCCGCCAAGCCCGCCGCCCTCACGAAGGAGGCGATCAAGAGCCTGCGCAAGGAGCAGGTCCAGGGCATCTCGCGGCGGCAGCTCATGCGCACCGCCATCGGTGCCGGGATCGGGCTGTGGCTCCTCGAGGTGACCGCCGGAACGCTCGCGTTCATCTGGCCGAACCTCTCGGGCGGCTTCGGCGCCCCGATCGAGATCGGCACGCTCGAGATCGTCAAGGCCCAGAACTCCCAGCTGCCCATCGGCGACGGCTTCCCGGCGTACTACTCCGAGGCCCGGGCGTTCGTGATCCTCTACAACCCCGGCCAGCAGGAGTTCCTGCCCGGTGAGGACACGACGGGCAACGGCCAGGCGCTCAACGTCCGCGCGCTCTACCAGCGCTGCCCGCACCTCGGCTGCAAGCCGAACCCGTGCCAGAAGAACTTCTGGTTCGAGTGTCCGTGCCACGGCTCGCGCTACGACCGGCTCGGCCAGAAGGCCGACGGACCGCAGTACGGACCGGCGCCGCGGAGCATGGACCGCTTTTCGATCACCGTGAGCAGCGGGGGCGTGCTCACCATCAACACCGGCAAGATCACGCTCGGCCCGCTGCCGATCGCGCTCGGCCAGCCGGGGCTCATCCCGCCCCTCTCGCCCACGGGCTGCATCTGACGCCGTGACCGACCTGGACCGACGAATGACCCGCCGAGGAGATCGATGAGCGACACGCCCGGACGCGAGCCCGAGGAGCGTCTGCCCGCGACCCGGCCGTCCGGTGACGTGGCGCCCGTCGAGGCCGCGCCGGTCGAGCGGTTCAGCTCGTCCGCGTCCACGCGAAGCGTGGAGCTCTCGCCGGAACGAGCCGCGCAGGTCGTCCGACAGTCGTCGAACGCCCGCTGGGTCGGGTTCCTGGCCGTCGTCGTCGTGATGCTGTTCGTGGCGATCTACTGGTTCTACGAGGTCGGCACGCCGCTCGGCATGTCCGAGTCGCGGCTGGACCAGGACGCCACGAACCAGGCCGTGGTCAACGTCGAGCGCGGCTACAACGTGTTCGAGGCGAACTGCGCGCGTTGCCACGGCGCCAATGGCGAGGGTGGCATCGGACCGAAGCTCAACGATCAGGAAAAGCTGTACCAGCACCTCAACGCGAACTACCTGAACACCGTGCTGACGGCCGGTGGCCGATACGTCTGCGGCGACGCCAAGTCGCTCATGCCGGTCTGGTCGAACACGGCCACGCCGCCCGGGCCGCTGAACTACCGTCAGATCCAGGAGGTCATCGCGTTCATCCGCGCGACGGACGAGGTGACCTACACGATCCGCGACCCCGAACTCGGGACACCCGAGGTGGACCCGGTGACCGGCAAGGTCAAGACGTTCCAGGGCTGGGTCGACCCGAACTACCAGCCGGCGCCCGATGCCACGCCGTTCCCGGCCTGCTGGAAGGACCAGTTCACGACGCCGTCCGCCGCGCCGTCGGCCTCGGCCGGGGCGTCAGGTGGTCCGATCGCGTCGCCGACGACCGCCCCCACCGGCACGACGATCCCGCTCACCGCGCAGGGCATCGCGTTCACCTCGACCGAGCTCACGGCCCCGGCGAACCAGGCCTTCTCCATCGAGTTCGACAACCAGGACGTCGGCGTCCCGCACAACGTCGCCATCCAGGACTCGACCGGGCAGTTCGTCTTCAAGGGCGAGACCTTCCCGGGGATCGCCAAGCAGGACTACGCCGTCTCGCCGCTCACGGCCGGGACGTACACCTTCGTGTGCACGGTGCACGCGAACATGAAGGGCACGCTGACGGTTCAATGATCGGCGGTCGGTCCGTCGGATCGACCGGATGAGGATGGGAGGACGATGGCGCAGCAGGCGCTCACACCCGGGATGACGGTTCCGCGGAAACGGGCCATGTTCGGCCTGCTCGACGCGGACGGTTGGGGTTGGGCGTCGGTCAAGGCCTTCGTCTGGATGGTGTTCATCATCATCATCCTCGGCTACATCCCTGACCGCGCGTACTACTTCACGGTCGGGCGCACGGTCGACCTCGGGGTCCTGGTCTGGTCGCCGATCAACCTCTGCCCGCCGACCAACGGCTCACTCCCGTGCCCGGCGCCCCTCGGCGCCGTCGTGCCGTGGGAGACCTCGCCGCCGCAGCTGGCGCTCCCGGCCGCGCGGACCGATGGCTCGATCGTCCAGGTCGGGACCAAGCTGCTGTACATCGGCGGCAGCGATGGGACCGCGGCCAAGCCCGACGTGTACGTCGCGGAGACGACCGGGACCGGGAACTTCGACAAGTGGGTCCCCGGGCCGTCGCTGCCCGTGGCCCGCTCCGACGCCTCTGCGATCTACGTCGCCGGCAAGATCTACCTGCTGGGCGGCAAGGACGAGACGGGCGCCCCGACGGACACGGTCTTCGTCCTCACGCCGAACGCCAGCGGCGACCTCGGGGAGTGGGCCCCGGCCGACAAGCTGAAGTTGCCCGAAGCGCGCTACGGCACGGCCGCGACCGCCACCGCGGACGGTCTGCTGCTGATCGGCGGTTCGAACGCCGCCGGGCCGGTGGCGACCACCTGGAAGTCCCTCCTCGACAAGCAGGGCGCGCTCGGGGATTGGGACACCCAGGCGCCGCTCGTCCACCCGCAGTCCGACGGGGCGGCGGCGGTCGCCGGTAACTACATCTGGTACTTCGGCGGGCACGATGCGACGGGGCCGGTGGGCGCCGTCCAGCGCGGCACGCTCGGGCTGGCGGCCGCCGAAGGTTTCCCCGAGAACCCCGACGAGGGCAAGCTCGTCCAGTGGGCGATCAGCGACGCCTCCAACCTGCCGGCCGCCCGCGACGATCCGGTCGCCTGGTCGAACCAGGGGATCCTGTATGTCGCCGGCGGCTCGGACGCGAACGGCCTCCAGAAGGAGCTCTACTGGGCCCCTCCGACCGCCGACGGCGCGATCTCCGAGTGGAAGCACCTCGACGTCAGCGACCTGCCGTATCCGCTGGCCGGCGGCGCCGCGCTCGTGAACGGCCCGGCCGCCACGATCGTCGGCGGGACGACGCCGGACGGCGTCATCGCCTCGAGCCTACGGGGGAACGCCGCGCCGCAGGCGCCGTTCTTCCGGCTCGGCCTGCTCGGCGCGACCGTCCCGGGTCTCACGATCCAGGGCGAGATCGGCCAGCAGCTCGGCTACCTGAACGCGGCCGGCGCGGGCACCGTCGACTTCATCATCCTGATCCTGATCGGCGTGGCGTTCGCCCACAAGGAGCAGACCAAGGCCCTCTTCGCGAGATTGTTCCGCCGCAAGCGGTAGGGTCGGCGCTGGCCAAGTGCTCCCGTCCGTGGCGGTTCCGGCCTGGCCGTCCGACCCGCACGTTCCGACCCCGCGCCCCGGGCCCCGGGCCCCTCTCACTTCCTGCCAGATGCCACTCAGGCGAGCACTGGTCAGCGTTTCTCTGACAGATGCCACTCAGGCGAGCCGTTGACGAGATCCCAGGCTCGGAGCGAGCGTGGCCCACGCTCATCCACGACCCACCGACGACTCGGATGGCGGCGATCCCATGACGATGGCCCGCCTGATGAGCACTTGGCAGGAACTCGGGTCGGCGGCGACCCACCGCGTTGCGCGAATCGGTGGCGTCACGCCGACCCGCGGGCCCGCGTCGCTGTCGCGCCGACCCGCGCCGCAGACCGGCGTTACGCCGGGACGTCGCCCTCGCCGGGTTCCAACGCTCCGCGACGGACCGGCAGCCCGGCTCGTTCCCACGCGTCCATGCCACCAGCCACGTTGACCACGTCCGTGCGGCCGGTGCGAACGAGGTAGCTCGTCACCGACGCGGACCGTCCGCCGACGTGGCAGATCACGAGCAGTGGCCGATCAGCCGGGACATCGTCGAGCCGCGCCATGAACACGGACGTCGGGATCAGCACCGCGCCTTCGGCGCGCACCGTCTGGAACTCACCGGGCTCCCGGACATCGAGCAGCACCGGGTGCGACGGATCCTCGCGCAGCCGGCGTTCGGCTTCCGCGACGTCGATGGTCGGCACGGCACCGGGCAGGGTCATCGGGCTCTCCTCACGAGGGTCGGGGGTGGAAGGGTCGGACCGTCGGGATGGGCCGCGAGGTCCGCGAGGCGGAGATCGATCTCGAGGATGAGGGCCGGGACATCGACGTCGAGCCCGCCCGCGCCGCCCGCGCCCGCCGCCCGGCCCGCGCCGACACCCGCGACCCCCTCGGCCAGCCTGTCCCGTGCCCCAACCAGGTTCTTCTCGATGCCGGGCGGGTTCCCACGCACCTCGTGGACGTACGCCGCAGCCAGTTTGATCAGGCCCTGGAGCACCGATCGCTCGGCCGGGTCCGCGCTCCCCATCCAGGCTGGCTCCAGCAGCTCGTGCGCCTCGAAGTAGTCGCCGCGGTCGTACGCGTCCAGCCCGTCCCGGACCGCGGCCACACGCACGTCAAGCGGCAGGGGCCGGTATGCCTTGGCGCGTCCATCGGCGCCGAGGATCGTCGCGGGCGCCTCCGGCCGGCCGGTCACACCAGCTCGCTGAGAGGCTGCCGGCCGCCGAACCCCGACTCCAGATCGTGCCAGAAGCCGACCTCGGCCTCGCCGAGCTTCCAGCACAGCCAGATCTGGCGGCCGTTGACGAGCGCCGGGAAGTCCACCAGCCCGTCGGGGATGTCGCGGAGGGTGATGCCCATCGCCTCGATGCGCGCGACGCCGGCCGCCATCTGGTCGATCAGGCCCTGCATCCGAAGTCGCGCGAGGCGCAGCTCGTCGGCGGCCACCGCGGCCGGCGTGGGCTCGGTGGGGGTCGCGAGGGACGCCGGCGCACCGGCCGCATCGGGATCGGGATGCGCGGCGAGCACCTCGTCGCGGAGGCGGACGAGATCGGCGCGCTGGCCTGCGAGCGTCGCCAGGATGTCCCGGAGGTCCGGCAGGGCGGCGTTGGCGTCATCGATGTCGTAGAAGTGCGTCACGGAGCGGCGATTCTAGCCGGACTCGTCGCGTACCATCGAAGCGGAAGGGGCGATGGGACCGCCGACCTGATCGGCGAAGGAGGAGAGCATGCGCCGGGTCTTCCTGTGGGCCGCCCGGAATCGATGGCTGAAGGCGCACCTGCCGCGACTCGGCTTCATGCGTCGCGCGGTCCGGCGGTTCATGCCGGGCGAGACCATGGACGAGGCGATCGCGGCCGCTGCACCGCTCGAGGCCGCCGGCATCCGCACGATGTACACCCGGCTCGGGGAGAACCTCGAGAGCCTGGCCGAGGCCGACGACGTCGTCGCGCACTACGTCGAACTGATCGACCGGATCGCCGCCGCGGGCTACCACGGCGAGGTGTCGGTGAAGCCGACCCAGCTCGGCCTCGACGAGGACGCCGACGTCTGCCTCGCGCACCTCGTGCGCCTCGCCGAGCACGCGGCCGCCGCCGGCTCCTACCTCTGGATCGACATGGAGGGCAGCGCCTACCGCGAGGCGACGATCAGCCTCTACGAGCGCCTGCGGGCGACGCAGCCGAAGACGGGGATCTGCCTCCAGGCCTACCTCCGCAGCACCGCCGACGACCTGACGCGACTGCTTCCGCTCGACCCCGCCGTGCGGTTGGTGAAGGGCGCCTACGACGAGCCCGAGTCGATCGCCTATCGGGACAAGCGCGCCGTCGATTCGAATTACGCGGCGCTGGCGGTCCGGTTCCTCCTCGAGGGACGCGGCCGGTCGATGCGGCTCGGGCTGGGAACGCATGACGTGGGGCTCATCGAGCAGATCGCCGCGACCGTCGAGCCGTCGGGGGTCGCCCGGGACGGCTTCGAGATCGAGATGCTCTACGGCATCCGGGCCAACGAGCAGCAGCGGCTCGCCAAGGCCGGCTACCGCGTCCAGGTGCTCATCGCCTACGGCGAGCACTGGTACCCGTGGTACATGCGTCGCCTCGCCGAGCGACCCGCGAACGTCTGGTTCGCCCTCCGCCAGATGATCCCGTCGCGGTAGCGACCGACGCGAAGCCCGGTCGGTTCGGCCGCTCAGGTACGCTGTCGGTGGGCCGGTAGCTCAGCGGTAGAGCACGGGACTTTTAATCCCTTGGTCGTGGGTTCGAATCCCACCCGGCTCGCCAGGCCCTGCCCCGCCCGGCCCGACGCTCGCTGGCGGTGCTCGGCGATGTCGTAGAGCTCCAGGGTCGTCGTCGAAGGTGGTTCTCAGGTCAGTGTTCGGCATGTCCGCTCGTACGGCAGCGACCCTGCTAGACGTACGACGCGTCCGCGTAGTCCCAGGCGCGGATGACCGTCGGCACGATCCGGACGATGATGCCGCCGTCGAGCAGGTAATCGTCGACCGTCGCGCCCGGGTCGTGCGCCTCGACGTAGCGGCGGACGATCTGTGGGCCAAGAGTGCCGTAGTCGTCAGTCGAGGTCTGGCCCTCGCCTCGGACCTCGATGCCTCGGTACGGCTGCTCGTCCTCGGCGACGAGGATCGTGCAGCGCGGGTCGCGCGCGAGCATCGACACCTTGCGGTCGCCGCCGGGGAACTGGACGTAGAACGTGCCGTCCCGGAACAGGTGCCAGACCGGCGTCAGGAGGATCGAGCCATCCTGCCGGTGCAGCCCCAGGACGGCATTCAGCGGCCGATCGAGCAGATCGCCAAGGTCGCTCGGCTGGAGGTTCCGGCGCACGACACGAGTGTAGGCACGACGCGCGGACGGTACCGTGGCAAGCCCAGCGTGGTCAGTCGGTCGGATGGATGGTGAGGAGGGGATCCGATGGGGACATGGACGCGCAGTTCGGCGCCGCCGGACGCTGCGGAGGTGCTCGGGGCGGTCTCGATCTTCGAGCGGCCGGCGGGGCCGGACCAGCTCATCGTGCTGTACCTGACACCCGACACCGGGGCGCAGGTGGATCCGGCGGTCATGTATGCGGCCGTCGCGGAGGACGCGGCCATCCGGGCCGGCGCCGGCTGGCGGATCATCTCCACCGACTCGCTGTCGTACCGGCAGATGGGGACCGCGGGGAACATCCTGTTCCAGAGCGGCGGCCAGTACAGCACGCAGGCCGCCGTGTCGGTCGTCTTCGAGCGCCGCTAGCGTCGGTCCGCCGGCCGGACGGCCGGACGGCCCGAAGGCTCCGTGACCCTCGGCCCTCGCAGACCTTGCGCGGCCATGGAAGAATCGACGGAGCCCGCGTGACAGGCCGCTCGGTTCGCCGCCTGACGAGGGCGGAGCATGCGGTAGCCCACCATGCGCATCCGACGCGGCCTGCTGTTCGCCGGCCTCTTCTTCATCCCGGTCGGCGTGATGACCCTGCTGGTCCGCGCCGGCACGATCAGTGCCGCGTCCCTCGCGGACGTGTGGCGGTTCTGGCCGCTCGTCCTGATCGGCATCGGGATCGCGCTGCTCCTCGGGCGAAGCCGGGCCGCCTCGGTCGGGATCGCCATCGCCGCGCTGGTGCTCGGCATCCTGGTCGGCAGCGCGATCGCCTCGAACGGCGACTGGATCGCGACCTTCTCCCAGTGCGGCTCCACGACCGCTGACTCGGAGCAGATCGACCGGAACGGCGCCTTCACCGCGTCGGCGACCATCGACCTGAAGCTGCGATGCGGGACCGCCACGCTGACGACCGGGCCGGGAGATGCGTGGGGGCTCCAGGCGCGATACGACGGGGCACCGCCGACGGTCGACGAGGCGCCCGATCGACTCCAGGTGCAGGTCCCCGACGGCTCGGGCGTGCGCCGCAACGACTGGACGATCACCGCCCCGACGGGCCGGTTCAGCGTGCTGCGCGTCGCGTCGAACGCCGCGACCGGCTCGTTCACCCTTGCCGGTGCCACGCTCCAGGGCGTCACGGTGCAGGCGAACGCCGGCGACATCCTCGTGGACGGCGCTGACGCCACGATCGGCGACATCGACGTCGACATCAACGCCGGCCGGGCCCGCGTCACGCTGGCCGGCACGACCGAAGGCCGCCTCCATGTCAACGCCGGGGCGATCGACCTGTGCGTTCCGCCGGACGCGAACCTGACGTTCGATGTCGCCGACCAGCTGACCTTCGTGACCAACCTCGCGGACCGCGGACTGCAGCAGGACGGCACCACGTGGACCCGTACCGGGTCCGGCGGGACGATCACGCTACGGATCGACGGCAACGCCGCGAGCTTCACGCTCGACCCCGAAGGAGGCTGTCGATGAACGACCACCTGTATCGATCCCGCGACGACCGGATGATCGCCGGCGTGGCCGGCGGGCTCGCCGAACTGTGGGACGCCGACCCGTCGTTGATCCGGATCGCCTGGGCCTTGCTGATCGTGCTGACCGGCGGGATCGCCCTGCTCGTCTACATCATCATGGCCATCGTCGTGCCCGAGGAGGACGCCGTCCCGTGGATGGCGACGACCGCGGTGCCGCCATCGCCGGAGGCGCCAGCGGCCGGATCGACACCGGCCGCCGCCTCGGCCCCGATCACGGTCGCGGCGGCCCCGATCGCCTCCGCCCCACCGCTCGACCGCCGGGCCGCCCGCCGAGCGGCTCGTGCCGCCCGTCGCGAGGCCCGCCGAGCCCGCGGCGGTGACCGCACCCCCGGTCTCGTCATCGGCGGGATCCTGATCGTCCTCGGGAGTGTCTTCCTGCTCCGCGAGTGGCTGCCGGCGTTCGATGTCGACTGGATCTGGCCGCTGATGCTCGTCGGACTCGGGGTCGTGCTCCTGGTCTTCGCGTTCACCCGCGATGACCATGCCGGCGGATCGGTCGGATGACGGCGTCCCGTCGCGGCGCCGTCACGGGCGCCACGTGGCTGATCGGCCTGGGGGTCGTGTTCCTGCTCCGCGAGGCGATGGGCTGGACGTGGGGCGAGGCCTGGCCGCTCTTCGTGATCCTCGTCGGCGTGGCGACCTTCATCTCCACGCTCATCAGCTGGCACGCGAGCTTTGCCGGCCTTTGGTCCTTCACGTGGCCCGTCGCGTGGACCGTAGGCGGCATCGTGCTGCTGCTGAGCACGACCGGCCGCCTCAGCCAGGGGCCGGGCGAGACCATCAACGAGTACTGGCCGTGGGTGGCGATCGTGATCGGAGTCTGGTTCCTCATCGGCGCGTTCATCCCGGTGGGCCGTGGTCCGACGGAGCAGGTCTCGATCCCGCTCCAGGCCGCTCCGGACGCGCAGGTGCGGATCCGCTTCGGGGCGGGCCAGCTGACCGGACGGACGGCGGCGCCCGGGACCCTCGTCGAGGGGACGTTCGAGGGCGGCGTCCGCCAGCGGACCAGTGGGCCGAACCGGCTCGAACTCGAGCAGGACACGACCTATGGGCTGCCCTGGCTCGACCACGGCTCGAACTGGGATGTCGGCCTGACCGCCGAGGTCCCGCTCGACCTGCGCCTCGACACGGGCGCAAGCCGCGTCGTGCTGGACCTGCGCGGCCTCCGGCTCCGGGACCTCGAGCTCCATACGGGCGCCAGCGACACGCGCGTGCTGCTGCCGCGGGCCGCGGGCGCGACCACGGTCCGCGCCGAGTCCGGGGCCGCGTCGCTCACGCTCGAGGTGCCGGCCGGCGTCGCCGCGCGCATCCGGACCCGGATGGCGATCGGCAGCAGCCAGGTCGATGAGGCACGGTTCCCGCGCACGGCGACCGGCTTCGAGTCGATCGACTACCCGAACGCCGCCAACCGCATCGACATCGACGTCTCGGGCGGGGTGGGCTCGGTCAAGATCATCGGCGGCGCCCCCTAGCCGTCGCGCGGGCGCACCGGCGACCACGTCGTCGGTGTCGGTCACGCTCGATCGACACCCGCGTGCAACCGTGGGAGCCGTTCCCCCGCGACTCGCTACCGAAGCGACACCTTGTCGGTCCTGCGACGGGGCCGCTCACGACCCCGTGCAATTCGTAGCCTCCTGATCACGCCTCGATCTGGCGTCGAGGCCCGCTCGATAGGGAGCGCGTCCGGGGCCGGACGCGTCGCGGAGGACGAATCGATGGATACGGGCAATACCGCCTGGATGCTGATGTCCACGGCGCTCGTCATGATCATGTTGCCGGGGCTGGCGCTGTTCTATGGCGGCCTGGTCCGTCGCAAGAACGTCCTTTCGACGATCATGCACAGCTTCTTCGGCCTGGCGATCGTGAGCATCGTCTGGGTGGTCATCGGGTTCAGCCTGGCGTTCGGCTCGGACGTCGGCGGTCTCGGCCTCATCGGCGGCCCCGAGTTCGCGTTCTTCAACGGCGTCGGCCAGGATCCGAGCCCGATCTATGGCACGACGATCCCGTTCCTGCTCTTCGCGGCGTTCCAGCTGATGTTCGCGGCGATCACGCCGGCGCTCATCACCGGCGCCTTCGCCGAGCGCAAGCGCTTCAGCGCCTTCGTCCTCTTCACGATCCTCTGGTCCGTCCTCATCTACTCCCCGATCGCGCACTGGGTCTGGTCCGTCGACGGCTGGCTCTTCAAGCTGGGTGCCCTTGACTTCGCGGGCGGCACCGTCGTCCACATCAGCTCTGGCGTCTCGGCGCTGATCGTCGCGATCCTCATCGGTCGCCGCGTCGTCAACGGCGAGAGCATGGAGCCGCACGACGTGCCGATGACCGTCCTCGGCGCCGGTCTGCTCTGGTTCGGCTGGTTCGGCTTCAACGCCGGGTCCGCGCTGACCGCGGGCGGCCTGGCGGCGAGCGCCTTCGTCGTCACGAACATCGCCGCCGCCGCGGCCACGATCACGTGGGTCGGCGCGAGCTACCTCCACAAGGGCAAGGTCAGCGTCGTCGGGGCCGCCTGCGGTGCCGTCGCCGGCCTGGTCGCGATCACCCCGGCGTCGGGCTTCGTCACCGTCGGTGGCGCGCTCATCATCGGCCTCGTGGCCGGCGGCCTCTGCTACAGCGCCACGCTCCTCAAGGCCCGCATCAAGGTCGACGACGCGCTGGACGTCTTCGCGGTCCACGGCGTCGGCGGCATGTTCGGCGCCATCGCGACCGGCATCTTCGCCAGCTCCACGGTCCAGGCGGCCTACAGCGGCCTGATCGACGGCAACCCGGCGCAGGTCGGGATCCAGCTCGTCGCGGTCGCGGCGACGATCGGTTACGCGGTGGTCGGCACGTTCGTGATCGTCAAGGTCGTCGACTTCATCCTCGGGATGCGCGTCACCTCCACCCAGGAAGAGGCCGGCCTCGACATCGCGGTCCACGGGGAGGCGGCCTACCAGCCCTAACCCGGGCGGGCGTCGCCGGCCGCGGATCGCGAGGTCCGCCGGTCCGACCGACGCCCACTCGATCCCTCGCGACTTCCACGACCGGCCGCCGCCGACCAACCTCCTCGCGGCGACCGGTCGTTCACCCCTCTCCGGAGACCAGGCCATGGCGACAGCCCCTCTCTACGAGTCGCGGTTCGAGCACGACGCGTGTGGCGTCGGGTTCGTGGCGGACGCCGGCGGGCGGTCCAGGGACCGCGTGCTGCCGCTGGCGCTCTCGGGGCTGGCCGCGCTCGGTCATCGCGGCGCGTTCGGCGCTGACGGCGAGTCGAGCGACGGGGCCGGGGTCGCCCTGCCCCTGGATCGGTCCGTGCTGGCGCTGCTAGGCGGACCTGACGCCGCCGCTCGCAAGCCCGGCATCGTGTTCGCCTTCCTGCCGCGCGGGCGGGGCACAGCACGCCGAGGGCGCGCGCTTGTGGAGGCGGCGCTCGCGGAGACCGGCCTGACGTCCGTTCGCTGGCGCGACGTCCCGTTCGATGCCGCCGCGCTCGGCGCGGCTGCGGCGGAGTCCATGCCCGTGTTCGCGCAGGCGATCGTCGAGCGACCCGTCGCGCCGGATGGACGGCCCGCCACGGACGACGCCTTCGAGCGGCAGCTGATCGTCGCGCGCCGCCGCCTCGAGACCGCGGTCCGTGCGGCCGGCCCGGCGATGGCCGACCTGTCCGTCCCGTCCGCCTCGTGTCGGACGATCGTCTACAAGGGCCTCGTCACCGGGGCGCGGCTGCCGCAGCTGTTCCCCGACCTGCGGACGCCGCTCACGGTCGGATACGCGGTCTTCCACCAGCGATATGCGACGAATACCCACCCGGTCTGGCGGCTTGCCCAGCCGTTCCGCTCGATCGCCCACAACGGCGAGATCAACACGGTCCGCGGCAACCGCGAGCAGGTCCGTGGACGGACCCGCGACCAGGGCGCCAAGGCGGTCGCCGACGACCTGCTGGCCGCCGGCCCGCTGCTGTCCCCAGACGGGTCCGACTCGCTCTCGCTCGATGAGGCCCTCGAGCTGCTGACGACCACGGGCTGGGACCTCACGCCGGCCCTGCTGGCGTCGATCCCCGAGGCCCTCGCCCTCCGGCGAGCCCCGCACCCGCACGTCGCGACCCTGCGCCGGCGCACGGCCGGGTTCCTGGCGCCGTGGGACGGCCCGGCGGCGATCGTGTTCGCGGACGGCGTCCGCGTCGGTGCGCTCGTCGACCGCAACGGCCTGCGGCCGGCGTCCTTCGCCATCACGCGAGACCGTTTGGTCGTCGCGGCCTCCGAGGCGGGGGCCATCCCGCTCGACCCGTCCGAGACCGTCCGCCGTGGCCGCCTTGGCCCGGGCGAGCTGTTGCTGGTCGAGCCCGGCCGGCGGGCCATCTACGAGGACACCGACGCGAAGGCCCATGCCCTGCGCTCGCTCCCGATCCACGACGCCCCGCGGCCGATGTTCGAGGACCGCGTGGAGACGGCCGCCGCCGCCCTCGAGCACGAGACCGTGCCGCTCACGCCACCGCTCCGGCACCTCGCCGGGTTGGACGCGGAGCGGGCGCGCCTCGACATCAAGACGATGGCGCTGGAGGCGCACGAGCCGCTGTGGAGCATGGGTGACGACACGCCGACGCCCGGCCGCGGTCGGCTCGACCGACCCGTCGCCGATCACCTCCGCCAGGCGTTCGCGCAAGTCACGAACCCCGCGATCGACCCCGAGCGGGAGCGCATCGTGATGGACCTCCGCGTGGAGCTCGGCCGACGCCCGGCCCTTCTCGGCGGTCCGCCGCGCGGTCCGAAGAGCCTGCGGCTGGCCCGGCCCGTGGTCGCGGACCTCGATGGCCTCATCGATGTGGCACGAGACGGTGGTCGCCGGGTGAAGCGACTGGCGGCGACGTGGCCGGCGAGCGATGGCCCGAGCGGGCTGGAGGCGGCGCTGGATCGCCTCGCCGCCGCGGCCGTGGCCGCCTCGGAGGCCGGGGCCGAGATCCTGCTGCTCAGCGACGACGACTTCTCGTTCGGGCGGCTGCCGATCCCGTCCATCCTGGCGGCCGGGGCTGTCCACGCGGCCCTCACCGATGCCGGCCTGCGCGGCCGGACGGACCTCGTGGTCGACGCGGCCGACGTCCTCGATGTCCACGGGATGGCGATGCTCCTGGCCGTCGGTGCCACCGCGGTCCATCCGCGACTGGCCATCGAGCTTGCGGCCGAGCTGGCCGGCACGCGCGGGGCGGAGACCGTCACCCCGGCCGACGCGATCGGGAACCTCGTCACGGCCTTCGAGGCCGGGCTCCGCAAGACCCTCGCCCGGATGGGGATCAGCGCTGTCGCGTCCTACATCGGCGGCGCGCTCATCGACGTGATCGACCTCGACGCGAGCGTCGTCGCGCGCTGCTTCCCGATGGCGGCCGCGTGGCCAGGCCGGACCACCTTCGACGACCTGGCGGCGCGGCAGCTCCGGCGTGCCGAAGCGTCGGCCGCCATCACGCCGCCGGCACCCGGCCGCGAGCCACGGCTGCCCGACCCAGGCTGGGCGCGATTCCGCGCCGACGGGGAGGCGCACCTCTTCTCCCCGAAGATCGCCACCGAGATCACGACGCTCGCCACCACCGACGACCCGGCCGGCATCGATGCCGCGCTCGAGCGCTACCGCGCGACGCTGGCCCGCGGCGCCACTGACCGGGCGGTGCCGCGCGACGAGCTGCGCGTGCGTCGCGTCGCGGCCCCGGTCGCGCTCGACGAGGTCGAGGACGCCCGCAGCATCGTGCGGCGGTTCGTCGTGTCCGCGATGAGCGTCGGGCGCGCTGTCGCCCGAGGCGCACCAGGCGCTGACCATCGGGATCCAGCGCGCCGGCGGTGCGGCGAACACCGGCGAGGGCGGGGAAGACCCGGCCTGGTACGTCAACGGGCCGGACGGACGCCGTCGGGACGCGCGCATCAAGCAGGTCGCCTCGGCGCGGTTCGGCGTGACCGCGCGCCTACCTCGCGCGAGCGGACCAGCTCGAGATCAAGATCGCCCAGGGCTCGAAGCCGGGCGAGGGCGGCCAGCTCCCGGGCCGCAAGGCCACGGCGTACATCGCCGCGCTTCGGCGCGGCCAGCCCGGCCAGAGCTACATCAGCCCGCCGCCGCACCACGACATCTACTCGATCGAGGACCTCGCGCAGCTCATCGCCGACCTCCGCGCCATCAACCCGGGCGCCCGGATCGGCGTGAAGCTCGTGTCGAGCCGCGGCGTCGGGACGATCGCGGCCGGCGTGGCCAAGGCCGGCGCCTCGTATATCCACCTGTCCGGGCATGCCGGCGGGACCGGGGCGTCGCCCCTGTCCTCGATCAAGCACGTCGGCGCGCCGTGGGAACTCGGCCTCGCCGAGGTCCACCAGGTCCTGCTCCGCAACGGGCTGCGCGACCGTGTCGCGCTCCGCTCCGACGGCGGCCTCCAGACGGGCCGCGACCTGCTCGTCGCCGCGCTGCTCGGTGCCGAGGAGTTCGCGTTCGGGACCGCGGCGCTCGTGGCGATCGGCTGCGACATGGCCCGCCAGTGCCATCTCGACACGTGCCCGACGGGCATCGCGACCCAGCGCGAGGACCTGCGGGCCAAGTTCGCCGGCACGCCCGAGGACGTCGTGCGCTACTTCACCGCGATCGCCGAGGACCTGCGCCGCGAGCTCGCGGCCGTGGGCGCCCGGTCCGTGGGCGAGGTCATCGGCGAGAGCCGGCGCCTGCTGACGCCGATCCCCGCCGCCCGGGCCGAGCTCGCGCCCGTCATCGGCGCCGCGCCGTGGGGCGCCACGCCGGCTCGCCGTTCCGACCCTGCGAGCGCCGGCCGCGACGTCCGCCACGCGCCCGCGTCCGTGCTGGAGGCCGGGATCGCGACCGCGTTCCGCGGCCAGGGTTCCGTGACCGCCACGGGACTGCGCCTCACGACCGCGGACCGCTCGTTCGGGGCGGCCCTCACCGGCGCGCTCGAGCGCGGCGACCTGCGCGGCCCGGTCCAGCTGGAGCTTCGGGGCGCCGCCGGCCAGTCGTTCGGGGCGTTCGCCTCGCCCGGCATCGAGCTGCGGCTCGTCGGCCAGGCCAACGACTACGTCGGCAAAGGCCTCTCGGGCGGCTCGATCACGATCGCCCCGGAGGCGGACCTCGCGGCCAACCCCGCCAGCGAGGCCATCGCCGGGAACACCGTGCTGTACGGCGCCACCAGCGGCCGGCTCCATCTCGTGGGTCGGGCGGGGATGCGCTTCGCGGTCCGCAACTCCGGCGCCGAGGCGGTCGTGGAGGGTATCGGCCCGCACGGCTGCGAGTACATGACGGGTGGCGTGGTCGTCGTCCTCGGTCCGGTCGGGCGCCAACTTCGGCGCCGGGATGACGGGTGGCCGGGCGTACCTGTACGACCCGACCGGGCCGCCATGCCGCGGCCCTCGCCGACGGCAGCGTCGCCGCGGTCCGCCTCGGCGCGGTCCTCGCCGAGCGCGAGGACGGGTCGGCGCGCCTCGCCGAGCTTCGCCGGCTGCTCGAGGACCATCGGGCCGCGGGCTCCGCGCTCGCCGCACGACTCCTCGCGGAGTCGGACCTGCCCGCGGCGATCTGGCTCGTGGAGCCGGTCGTGGCCGCGGTGGCGATCCCCGTGGCCATCCCGGTCGTGGCGTCGCCGCAACCGGACCGCAACCCCACCGTCGCCGGACCGATGCCGACCGTCCAGCCGCCGCTTCCTACCCTAGACAGTCCAGCCCATCGATAGCCGGAAGGTCGCCGCGATGATCCACCCGTCCGATCCCGAGCTCCGCGGTCAGATCGCCGTCCGCGACGGTCACGGCGCTCCCGTCACGTGTGCCGCGTGCGGCTGTCGCCTGTCGCCGACCGGCGAGGCCTGGTTCCACTTCAATCCGCTGGGCGGCCGCGATGCCCGCGGTTGTCGGGTCAACTGCGCCGACGCGGCGCACGACGTCAGCGGCCAGCCGATCGCCGTCGCCGTCTAGCGACGCCCGGGCGCCCTCACCGCGAGTGGCGCCCCATCGATCGAACGCACGCCGGCCGTCAGGCCGGCGTCGTGATTCAGCTCTCGACCACGATCCGGTAGCCGACGCCCCGGACGGCGACCACGTGCGGTCCGCCGGCCGCCTCGACCTTGGCGCGCAGTCGCGCGAGGTGCGGCTTCAGCCAGAGCAGGTCCGGGTCGGTCTCGGCCGGCCAGCCGGCCCGCGCCAGCTGGAGGTGCGGGACGATGTCGCCGTTCGCCCGCACGAGCGCCTCGAGCAGCCGGAACTCGGTGGGCGTGAGCGTCAGCGGGGTCTCGCCGACGCGAGCCTCGTGACGGCCCGGCTCCAGGACGAGCGGCCCGGCCTCGAGCGGTCCGCCGGTCGACCCACCGACGCCGCTGCGGTCGACGCGCCGCATGATCGCGGCGATGCGAGCCAGCAGCTCGGCCTTGCCGAACGGCTTCGTGAGGTAGTCGTCGGCGCCGAGTCCGAGCGCGCGGACCTTCGCCGCCTCGCCGCTCTCGCCCGACACGATCATGATCGGCGCCTGGCCGACGGCGCGCATCTGGCCGGCGACGCTGAAGCCGTCCGGCCCCGGCATCGCGAGATCCAGCAGGACGAGGTCCGGGTGCTCCTCGCGGAACCGCTTGACGGCGGTCAGCCCGTCGTACGCGGTGATGACCTGGTGGCCTTCCGTGCCGACCAGCGCGGTGACGGCGCCGACCATGGCCGGGTCGTCATCGACGACGAGGATCCGGAGTGGGCGGGTGCTCATGGTGATCATGGTCCTCTCGATCCTGGTTCAGACCGCCACAGCGGCGGGAAGTGCGACGACGAAACGGGCGCCGGTCGTGCGAGCGGGCTCGCACCACAGTCGGGCGCCCATGGATTCACCGAGACGTTTGGCGGCGTACAGCCCGATGCCGGAGCCGCGAGCCGTGTGCGTGTCGCGACGGGCGTACGGCTCGAAGATGCGCTCGCGCCATTCCTCCGGGATCCCGGGGCCCTCGTCGCTGACACCGAGCTGGACGACGCCTTCCATGAGCGCCCAGTCGATGGTGATCGTCGTCCCGGGCGGCGCGTACTTCACCGCGTTCTCGACCAGGTGCTCGAGGATCTGCCGGAGCCGCGGCGGGTCGGCGAGGGCCTGGAGCCGCGGCGTCGGACGCACGTCGACCTGGTGGTTGGCGAGCAGCGGCTTCACGAAGCGGAGCACCTCGAGGACGCTCGCCTCGATGTCGACCGGGACCACCGCGGCGGCGTCCTCGGGGACGACGCGGACGGACGCGAGGATCGAGTCCACCAGGCGATCGAGGCGCTCCACCTGCTCGAGCGTCGCCCGGTGCCACTGGGCGCGGGTATCGCGGCGGATGATGTCGCGCGACTGGCGACCGACGAGCGGCGGCTCCTCGGCGAGGAGGTCCGTGTAGGCGCGGACCACGGCGAGGGGCGTGCGGAGCTCGTGGGTCACGAGGGCGATGAGCTCGCTCCGAGCCTCGTCGATGGCCTTGAGCGCCTCGACGCGCGCTTCCGCCTCGCTCTGCTGACGGCCCTTCTCGACGATCCCGGCCAGCAGGTCCGCGACGGCACTCAGCTGGTCGACGTCGGCCGTGGCGAAGTCTCGCGGCTGCTCCGTCTGGACGTTGAGCACCCCGACGGTCTGGTCGTGCCAGGTCAGCGGCACCGACAGCATCGAGGCCACGAACCGGCGCTGGTCGATGCCGCGGACCCACAGGAACCGCGGATCCGCCTTGACGTCCGGGATCACGAGCGGGCGCTGCGACGCGGCCACCCGGCCCGTGACGCCCTCGCCGAACGGGACGCGGGCGCGGCCGATCTGGTAGCGGTCGAGGCCGTTCGTCGCCGCGAGCGTCAGGTACGCTCCATCACGGTCGAGCAGATACAGGGAGGAGACGTCCGCGTGCAGCGCGTCCCGCGTCCCGTCGACGACGGTCCCGAGCAGCTCATCCCACGTTCTCGCGGTGGTCGCCAGCCGCAGGACCTGGTGGAGGAAGCGCAGTTGGTCGAGCTGGTCGGGCGCCTTCGCGCGCGCCGTCGGACCGACGGGGGTCGAGCGATCGGAGGCGGACCTGGCACTCGGCATGGCCATCACCTTACAAGCGTAGGGAAGGTTCGCCCCGAGAAAGGTTGCGGTGAGGGAAAGGTTGCGACCCGGTCCGGTCCGCAACGTGGGGCCGCGTGAGTACCGCCCCGCGCCGCCGATCGTCGGTCGAGGTCCGCCCCGAGCCGGGCGGGATCGGGACCGCCGGCGCGCACGACACGCTCGCGACCGAGGTGCGGCTGCTCGGCTCGCTGCTCGGCCAGGTGGTCGTGGAGCAGGCCGGGCCGGAGATCTTCGACCTCGTGGAGCGCATCCGGCGGCGGGCCATCGCGCTGCGTCAGGACGACGATCCCGAGGAGCGCGCCAAGCTCGACGCCGACCTCGCCGAGCTCGACCTGGAGACGGCCGAGGCGGTCATCACGGCGTTCGCGCTCTACTTCCAGCTGGTGAACCTGGTGGAGGCGCGCGGGCGAGTGCGGGCGCTGCGACGCCGCGAGCGGGCCGCCCGGGACGGCATCCTCGACGACTCGCTGGCCGAGGCCGTCGCCGAGCTCCGCAAGCAGGGACGGTCCGACGAAGACCTCGATGCGCTCATCCGGTCGCTCTCGATCTCGCTCGTCCTGACGGCGCACCCGACGGAGGCGCGGCGCCGGACCGCGCTCGTGGCGTTGCGCCGCTGCGCGCTGCTCCTCGAGCGGCTCGACGACCCGCGGCTGACGCGGTCGGAGGACCGCGACGTCCGCCGCCGCCTGCGCGAGGAGATCACGCTCCTGTGGCGGACGTCCGACCTGCGGACGGTGGCGCCCTCGCCGCTCGATGAGGCGCGAACCGCCATGGCGTTCTTCGACGGGACGCTGTTCACGCTGGTCCCGCGGCTGTACCGCGTGCTCGACGGGGCGCTGGACCCGGTCTCGACCCGGCGCAGCGTCTCGGGCGCGGCCACGGACGCCGGCCGGACCGGGACGCGGCCGCCGCGCGTCGGGCCGTACCTGCACTGGGGCAGCTGGATCGGGAGCGACCGCGACGGCAACCCGGGCGTCACCGCCGACATCACGGAGCGCACGATCCGGATCCAGTCCGACCACATCCTGCACGGCTACGAGGCCGTGGCCACCCGGCTCATGCAGACCGTGGCCGCGGCCACCACCGCGGACCTCGTCGCCCGCCCGCTCGCGAACCGGCTCGCCCGCGATGCCGAGGAGCTCCCCGAGACCGATCGCCAGCTCCGCCGTCGATTCCCCGAGGAGCCGTACCGGCAGCGGTTCGGGTTCATGGCCGAACGGCTGCGGCGGACGCGAGCCGCGCTGACCGGCGAGCCTGCGCCTCGCTCGGGTCGGTACGCGACAGCCGCCGAGTTGGACGAGGAGCTCCTCGAACTCCAGGAAGCGCTGGCGGCGGACGGCCTCGCGCGGGTCGCCTGGGGCGAGGTAGCCGACTTCCGCTGGCAGGTCGGCACGTTCGGGTTCCACCTGGCGTCGCTCGAGGTCCGGCAGCACGCGTCCGTCCATCGCGCGGCCCTCGAGGCACTGCGGGCCGGCGTCCCGGGGTCGACCGAGGTCGCCGCCGAGGTGCCGCTCGAGGAGGTCCTCGGCACCTTCGCGGCCATCGCCGCGATCCAGGCGCATCACGGCGTCGATGCCTGCCACCGCGTCATCGTCAGCTTCACGTCGGCCGCCCAAGACGTGATCGACGTGCTGGAGCTGGCCCGGATCGGCGTCGGGGAAGACGCCCCGCCGCCGGTGCTGGACGTCATCCCCCTGTTCGAATCGTCCGACGCGCTGCTCACGGCCGGCCCGATCCTCGCGGCGTTGCTGGGCGATCCTGCGTATCGGGCGCACCTGGCCGCGCGCGGCGACCGCCAGGAAGTGATGCTCGGGTACTCGGACTCCAACAAGGAATCGGGGTTCCTGGCGGCCGCCTGGATGCTCCATCTCGCGCAGTCAGGGCTGGTCGAGGTCGCCAGGCGGGAAGGGCATCGAGCTGACGCTCTTCCATGGGCGCGGCGGCGCCATCGGCCGTGGTGGCGGGCCGACCAACCGGGCGATCCTCGGGCAGGCGCCCGGGTCGGTGGACGGCCGGCTCAAGCTCACGGAGCAGGGCGAGGTCATCGCCGCGCACTACTCCGACCCGGTCATCGCGCGACGGCATCTCGAGCAGGTCTCGGCGGCCGTGCTGCTCGCGTCGACCCCGGAGCACGACGCATCGCTCGCCGGATCCGTAGCGCTGGCGACGCCGATCATGGACGAGCTCTCGGCGACCTCCCGGGCCGCGTATCGCGCACTCGTCCACGACGACCCGGGCTTCGCCGCATTCTTCCGCGACATCACGCCGATCGCGGAGCTGGCCGGCCTGCGTCTTGGATCGCGTCCGGCGGCCCGAGGACGCTCCGAGGGCGCGCCGTCCATCGACAGCCTCCGGGCGATCCCCTGGACGTTCGCGTGGACGCAGTCCCGGATCAACCTCCCGGGCTGGTACGGGCTGGGAACGGCGCTCGAGGCCTATCGGGTGGCGCACGGGGAGGCCGGCCTCGACGCGGTGGCGCGGCTCGCGCGCGACTGGCCGTTCCTGCGGAGCCTCCTCGACAACGCCGAGATGAGCCTCGCCAAGGCGGACATGGGCGTCGCCCGGCTGTACGCGGGGCTCGCGAACGGCGAGGGCGATGCGCGTCGCTGGGCCGCGATCGAGACCGAATACCACCGGACCGTGACCCTCCTGCGGCGGGTGACCGGCCGGGAGCGGCTGCTCGACGAGGCCCCGGTGCTCCAGCGGTCGATCGCCCTGCGGAACCCGTACGTCGATTCCCTGTCCGAGCTCCAGGTCCGGCTGCTGGCCCGCCTCCGCTCCCTGCCTGCCGGCGATCCGGAACGAGGACGCGTGCTGCGGCTCGTGCAGCTCACCGTGAACGGCGTGGCGGCCGGGCTCCAGACGACCGGCTGAGGCTGGCAGCCCGTGGATCATGCGGATCATGTCGGGTTGCTCCGCGCAGGCGTGCCGTCGCCGGGCGGGACGTGGGCCGACATCGGGGCGGGGGAGGGGGCCTTCACCCTCGCGCTCGCGGACCTGCTCGGGCCCGGCGCGACCATCGTCGCCGTCGACCGCGACGCGGGATCCCTCCGCACCAACGCCCGGGCCGTCGCGGCGAGGTTCCCGGCGACGTCGCTCGAGACGGTGGTCGGGGACCTGACCGGGCCGCTCGACCTCCCGTCCCTCGATGGGCTCGTCGCCGCGAACAGCCTGCACTTCGTCGCGCGTGATCGGCAGGTCTCGGTCGTCCGCGGCCTGGCGGCGCTCGTCCGCCCCGGCGGGACGTTCCTGGTCGTCGAGTACGACGCCGACCGCGGCAATCCGTGGGTGCCGAACCCCTTCTCGTTCGCGTCGTGGGAGCGTCTGGCGGTCGCCGCGGGGTTGGCCGAGACGCGGTTGATCGGCCGCGTGCCGAGCCGGTTCCTCGGGGCGATCTACGCGGCCGCGAGCGTCGTGCCGGGAGGCGCAACCGGACCGCTGAGCGCGTGGCGGTCGGCGCACGCCTCGTCGGGCGGAGCGTCCTCACGACCCTCTCAGAGGCCGTCGCCAAGGTCCGGTGCAGGTTCGTCCAGGGGAGGGCCACCCGGGGGCCGCCGATGGATCGAACGTGACCCGCGTCATCACGAAGGACCTGCACAAGGAGAAGTCCATGGAGTACACCTACGCGCCGATCGAGCCGATCGAGCCGACGGCGTCGGCCCTGCCGGCGCCGTCGGAGGTGGTCGCTCCCGCGGCGACCCGACTCGGCGGGACCCGTCGGGCCGTCATCACCGCGGCGGTCTCGGCCCTGCTCCTCGTGGGCGGGGGCGTGGCCGCCGTGTCGGCCGCCAGCCCGGCGCCGTCGACCGCACCGGGCGTCACCGCGCCGTCCGGCGGTGGGACGGCCCCCGGTGGGACCCCGCACGCCGGTCGGTCGACCGCGAACTGCCCGAACATGGGCGGCAGCGGTGGATCGAGCGGCTCGTCCGGGACCACCCCGGCGCCGACCCCGGCCACCTAGGCCGATCGAACCTGGCGGCTCGCTTCGGCGGGCCGTCAGGTCGACGTCCTGACCCATGGTGGAAGATGGCACCGTCCACCACGACCCCTGCGAGGCGCGCATCGATGCCCGACCGAGCGTCCTTCACGATCGACCCGATGGGTCCGTTCTCCCTCGCGGAGGCGGCGATGTTCGGGTTCGGCCAGCGGCACGAGACCCGGTTCGACGGCACGATGCGCCTCGCCTTCTGCGTCGACGGGTACCGCGCGCAGGTCGGCGTCGCGGTCACGCAGGACGAGGCCGGTCTCGTCCACGGCGCGATCGCCGAGGGCGCCGTCGGTCAGCCGTCGGTCGAGGCCGTCCGCGCGCAGGTCGCCCGCGTGCTCTCGATCGACCACGACGCCGCCGGGTACGTGGCCGTGGGCGACCGCGACCCGGTCATCGCTCGGCTGCTCGCTGCCGCGCCGGGTCTGCGACCGCCGCTGTTCTACTCGCCGTACGAGGCTGCCCTCTGGGCCGTCCTGAGCGCCCGACGTCCCGCGGCCACCGCCGAGGCGTGGCGTAGACGGCTCTCGCAGACGCTCGGCGCGGCGGCCACGGTCGCGGGCACCGAGATGTGGGCCGTCCCCCAGCCGGCACGGATCGTGGACGCCGGCGCCGGCCGGATCGCCTCGGAGACCGGCGTGGACGCCACGCGCGCCGAGCGGGTCGTCGCCGTCGCCGAGGCGGGCCTCGACGGGCGACTCGATGCCGGGCGGCTCGCCGCCATGGACGTGGACGCGGCTCGGGCGAGCCTGCGGACGATCCCGGGCATCGGCCCGTTCTACGCCGACCTCATCCTGATCCGGGCGACCGGGATCACCGACCTGCTGCCGACGAACGAACCGCGGATGCTCGCCCTCATCGGCGAGCTCTACGACCTCGGCGGGCCGGCGACGGTCGCCCAGGCCGAGGCGATCGCCGGAACGTGGCGCCCGTGGCGCACGTGGGTCGCGGTGCTGGTGCGCGCGGCGGGTCCGCGAGTCCTCGGCTAGCCCGCGTCGGTCAGGCGCTGAGTCGCGCCGCCTCTCAGCCCGCGAGTCGACGGGCGAGGGCGGCCCCGAGCCGCTCGTAGTCGGCGGGCTCGTTGTAGCGCTGCGCGGAGATCCGCATGAGGACCTGCCCGGGAGCTGCGCCCACGGCCGATCGAGCGGCCGGCACCGGCCAGCCACCGATCGGGACCTCGATGCCGTCCTCGTCGTACAGGGCCGTGGCCAGGTCGAGCGCCGCGCGGTCGGTCGTCACGCCGGGCAGCGGGATCGCCGCCATCGACCCGAGCATCGAGGCAGGCGCCGGGGCCTCGATCCCCAGCGCGGCGCAGACCGTGTCGCGGCCGGCCGAGACCACGCGGTGGTTCGTCGCCATGACCTCCGGCCATCCGCCGGGAACCTGTGCGCCCATCCAATCGATGGCGGCGGGCAGCGTCAGATAGGCGGTCGGGTCGGCGGTCCCGGTCCAATCGAACTCGTGGCGGAACCGGGTCCGGTCGTCCGTCAGCGGCGCGTTCGACCCGTGCGAGATCACCAGGGGCCGGACCGAGTCGCGCAGGTCCGCACGGACCCAGAACACGCCGGCGCCCTTCGGCGCGCACGGCCACTTGTGGCCGTTGCCGGTCCAGTAGGCGGCACCGAGCGCGTCGACGTCGACCGGCACCATCCCCGGGGCGTGCGCCGCGTCCACCAGCGTCTCGATGCCGCGTGCGGCGAACTCACGGACGAGCCGCTCCACGGGGAAGACCAGGGCCGTCGGGCTCGTGATGTGGCTGATCACCAGGAGCCGCGTGCGGGACGTGATCGCTGCGAGGTGGGCGTCCACGACCTCGTCCTCGCTCGCGATCGGGAACGGGACCGGCGCGACCACGACGGCCGCCCCGGCCGGTGTCGCCACGGCTCGCATCGCGTTGATCGTCGCGTTGTACTCGTGGTCGTTGGTGAGCAGCTCGTCCCCCGGCTGGAGGCTGAGGCTTCGGAGGGCCGTGTTCACCCCGGCCGTGGCATTCGGCACGAACGCGATCCCTTCGGGGTCCGCGTGCAGGAACGCCCCGACGGCCTCGCGCGCCTCGCCGAGCCGCGCGTCGAGCTCGCGTGTCAGGAACCGGATCGGCTCCGCCTCGAGCCGGTCGCGCCACTCGCGCTGGACGGCCAGCACGTCGGTCGGGCACGCGCCGTACGACCCGTGGTTCAGGAAGACGATGTCGGGTCGGAGCTGCCAGCCCAGATCGGTACGCATCGGTGGGTCGTTGCCTCGCTGTCCTTCGGATGGTCGATCTAGGAGGGGTCGTGTGGCTGGTCGGGCGGGGTGACGTCCTTCACGGGTCGCCCGTCCGCACCCGGACCGTCCTTGCCGCCGCGACGTCCGCCTGACCCCCCGCGGCCGCGTGTCAGGAACCGGCCGACTCGGTCCGGCGCCGCGACGAATGGCGCGAGGTACGCGAGGATCAGGATCGGCACGACGAACCGGGCGCCGATCGGGCGGATGGCGACGAACATCGCGAAGAGCCAGAGGATGACCGCGTAGGTGCCGACGGCGACCGAGGTCAGCCCGGCGAGCTGGAGGCGTCGCGCGGGCAGCAGGACGAGCAGCGCCACGACCAGCCCGAGACCGAGCAGCCAGGGCGCCGGGAGCACGTCAGCGGCTCAGCGATCGGTAGCGGCGGATGCCGAGCGGCGCGAAGATCGCGACGATGACGATGACCCAGATGATCGTGACGAGGATCGGCTGCTGGGTCGCCGGGCGAGTCGGCCGCGAGGACCGACGGGTTCGGGTTGCCCCACAGCTCGCGGAGCGACACGGTCAGCGTGCTCACCGGGTTCCACACCGCGAACGGCTGCAGCCAGTCGGGCAGCGCCGCGAGCGGCACGAAGGCGGTCGAGACGAACGTGATCGGGAAGAGGATGGTGAACGAGACCTGCTGCGCGACTTCGACCGACGGGACCGACGCCCCGAGCCAGATCCCGATCCACGACATCGCGAAGGCGAAGAGCAGGAGCAACGCGACGCCTTCGAGGAGCGCGACGATCCCGTTGTGGATCGTCCAGCCGACCGCGAAGCCGGTCACCATCGAGGACGACGAGGATGCCGGCGTTGTACACGACATCGGCGACGGACCGGCCGGTCAACACCGCCGAGCGGGCCATCGGCAACGAGCGGAACCGGTCGACGATGCCCTTGTTGATGTCGTCGCACATCCCGATGGCGGTGGTCGCCGCCGCGAAGACGATGGTCTGGGCGAAGATGCCCGGCATCAGGTACTCGCGGTAGGCCGATGGACCCGAGTAGCCGGGCAGCGCGATCGCGCCGCCGAACACGAACGCGAACAGCAGCACGAACATGATCGACTGGAAGATCGCGAAGATCGCGAGCTCCGGGATGCGCGGGATCCGCTTGAGGTTCCGCCAGGTGATGATCAGCCCGTCCGCGACCGCGCCGCGGAGGCCGCCAGCCGGGACCGGGGCGCCGGTCGTCGTGGGTCGCGTGGCCGCGGTCATGCGACCGCCTCCGTGCGCGCTCTTCGGCCCGCGTGGCCGGTGAGCGACAGGAACACGTCGTCGAGCGTCGGCCGGCGGATGCCGATGTCGTCGATCCCGATGGATGCCTCGTCGAGGTCGCGGACGACCTGGACGAGCCGCGTCGCGCCGCCGTGGGCCGGGACGGTCAGGCGGCGGGTGTGCTCGTCGACGCTGGTCTGTGCGTCGCCGGACCGATCGAGGATCTCGACCGCCTTGGGGATGTCCGCCCGGTCGCGGACGACCACCTCGATGCGCTCGCCGCCGACCTGGCGCTTGAGCTCGTCCGCGGTCCCGCGCGCGATGATCTTCCCGTGATCGACGACCGCGATCGTGTCGGCGAGCTCGTCGGCCTCTTCGAGGTACTGCGTCGTGAGGAGCAGCGTCGTCCCGTCGCGGACGAGGCCACGGATGACGTCCCACATGCCGAGGCGGCTGCGCGGGTCCAGGCCGGTCGTGGGCTCGTCGAGGAACAGCAGCCGCGGTCGTCCGATGAGCGCGCTCGCCAGGTCGAGGCGTCGGCGCATGCCGCCGGAGTAGGTCTTGACCGTGCGGTCGGCGGCGTCGGTCAGCTCGAACTGCTCGAGGAGCTCGGTGGCGCGGTGCTTCGACTCGGCGCTCGCGAGCTGGTACAGCCGGCCGAACATCCAGAGGTTCTCGCGGGCCGTGAGGTTCTCGTCCACCGCGGCGTACTGCCCCGACAGCCCGATGACCGACCGGATCTGGTTGGCCTGGGTGGCGACGTCGAAGCCGGCCACCGAGGCACGGCCCGCGTCCGGCTTCAACAGGGTCGCGAGGATCCGGACCGTGGTCGTCTTGCCGGCGCCGTTGGGGCCGAGCAGGCCGAGGACGGTGCCCTCGTCCACGGTCAGGTCGACGCCGTCGAGGGCACGGACCTCGTTCTTGCGGCTGCGGTAGACCTTGACGAGGCCTTCCGCGTCGATCGCGTGGGTCATCCATCAGCCTTTCGTGGCGGCCCGGAGCGTGGTCGGGCGGTCGTCTCGAGGGGGAGGTCGAAGTATACGGCTCGTCCTGTGCCGCGCACCCCGCCGCCCGGCTCGCCCCGGTGGCGCTAGGCTCGACGGACCGTCCCGTCGTCGATCTGGACCCCACATGACCAGCGCCCTGCATCCGGCCCGCCTCACTGCCTGGCTCACCCAGTGGCAAGCCATCGTGCCGCTGCTGGTGGCCGAGTTCGTGGTGTGGCTGGGGTTCGGCGGCCTGCTCCCGGTCCTGCCCATCTACTTCACCGAGCAGGGCGTCGATCTTGCGACCCTCGGCCTCGTGATCGCCGCTTGGCCCGCGGCCCGACTGGTGAGCGAGCCGATCTTCGGCTGGGTCGCCGACCGCACCGCGCGCGTGCCCCTCATGGTCATCGGCCTGGTCGCGACGGGCGTCTTCGGCGCGCTCCCGCTCATCCTGACCACGCCCCTCGCGTTCGTGCTGCTCCGCGCGGGAGCGGGGCTGAGCGCAGCCATGTACGACCCCGCGGCCCGAGGACTCCTCACGGACGCGACGCCACCGGGCAAGCGCGGCGAGGCGTTCGGGCTGTACGGGGCGGCGCAGATGGGCGGGCTCCTGATCGGCCCGGCGATCGGCGCGTTCGGGGCCTCCCACTTCGGCGGGATCGGGTTCGTGTTCGTGTTCAGCGCCGTGGCGGCGTTCGCGTCGGCGCTCCTGATCGCGCTGCGCGTCCACGAGGCCCCCGGCCGGACGCACCCGGCGCCGTCGCCGGACTCGACGGAGTTCCCGCCCGACTCCGCCGCGCTCGCCCGTCGGGCGGCGGACGACATCGATGCCGACCGGGCCCGAGTCGCCGATGCCGGCGCCCCGTCGTCGCTCTGGAACCGCGGGTTGATCGCCGTCATCGTCATCAACGCCGGAGGTTATTACGCGGGCGGCACGTACGAGGTCATCTGGAGCCTGTTCCTGTCCGGGCTCGGTGCCGATCTTGCGTTCGTTGGGCTGACCTTCGCGATGTTCGGCCTGCCGGTCCTCCTCTTCTCGCCGCTCGCGGGCAAGATCGTCGACCGACGCGGGTCCTTCGCCTTCATCATCGTCGGCTCCCTGCTGCCCGCGATCTGCGGGATCCTGTACACGCGCCTCGAGTCGCCGGAGCCGGCCGTGCTGCTCATCCTCGTGGAGGCGACCGGGTTCGCCTTCCTGAACCCGGCGCTCTACGCGGTGGTCGCGGCCAATTCCCCGCCGGGCCGGTCGTCGACCGCGCAGGGGCTGTTCGGGGCGGCGGGAACGCTCGGGTTCATCGTGGCGTCGCTCGGCGCCGGGGTCCTCGCCGAGCGCGATATCCTCCTGCCGTTCTACGTGTTCTCGACCGTGCTGCTCTCGTCGCTGGTGGTCGGCCTGATCATCGGCGGCCCCCGACTTCGAGGTCGGCCCGCCGTCGTCGTTTGACCGAACGGGGTCCGGCGACTACCATCCGCGGGCGGGGTGGAGCAGCGGCAGCTCGTCGGGCTCATAACCCGAAGGTCACTGGTTCGAATCCAGTCCCCGCAACCAACGCGCCCACCATGAGACCCGGTCGATGGACCGGGTTTCTTGATTCCGCGACCGGTCCGTGCGGCGCGGTCCCAGCCCCCGAGACGGAGAGCGGGTATCCTCACCCGCGTCGTCGGCCGATCTCCCTGTTCGGGACGAGTCCGACGCTGGACAGGAGGCGTCACGGCGCTGCCTCGCGCGGCGTCCTTGCACCCGATGGATCACGACGACCCTTCCCCGGACCCCGACGCGACCGAAGTCAGCAGCCTCGAGCCCGAGCCGGAGCTCTACGCCCCCGCACCACCCGGCGACGACGAAGCTTCTGGGTGGGGCGCGGACGAGGCTGAGCCGGCGCCGCCGACCGGCCTGCGCTCGTCGCGGACCCTCGCGGCGATCCTCTCGTTCTTCATCCCGGGCACCGGTCAGCTCCTGACGGGCCGCGTCCTGGCCGGGCTGCTCTTCCTCTCGCCGGTCATCGTCGCGGTCATCGCGGCCGTGGTCGCCTCGGGCGGCGACAAGGGCAAGCTCCTTGGCTACCTCGTGCAGCCGAGCGTGCTCCTGGCGATCGCCGCGCTCGACGGCCTGCTGTTCCTGTGGCGCGCCATCGCGATCATCGACGCCTGGTGGGGCCGCGGCTCACGCGCGCCGAAGTCGGTCGTCTCGGTCATCACCCTCCTGCTGCTGCTCGTGGTCACGGGCGCGACCCACTACGTGATCGGCTCGCAGGTCCTCGCGGCCCGGGACACCGTGGACGCGGTCTTCGCGACGTCGGACGACGGCGGCGACGACGGCTTCGGGGTGATCCCTGACCCGACCCCGACACCCGCGCCCACGCCGACACCGAAGCCCGGCGACACCGCGGCCCCGACCGCAGCGCCGACCCCGACACCCGAACCGACACCGCGCCCGGGACCGCTCGCGGACGGGCGTCTCGACGTGCTGCTGGTCGGCGGAGACGCCGGTCCGGGAAGGTGGAGCCTGCGGACCGACACGCTCATCGTCCTGAGCGTGGATGCGCAGACCGGCGACTCAGCCCTCTTCTCGATCCCGCGCAACATGGTCAACGTCCCGCTGCCCAAGGAGAGCCGCGGCGCCTTCAAGTGCCGCTGCTACCCGCAACTGATCAACAGCCTGTATGTATATGCCTCAGGACACCCCGGGCAGTTCCCCGGCAACGACGACATCCGCGGGTTGCGGGCGGTCCAGATGGCGATCGGCACGCTGGTCGGGCGACAGCTCGACGGCATGGTCGTCGTCAAGCTCCAGGGGTTCGTCAAGCTCATCGACGCCATCCACGGGATCACCGTGACCGTCCCGCGCTCGATCCACGACGACCGCTACCCGCTCGAGAACGGCACCGGCTACGTGACGGTGAACATCCGGTCGGGGAAGCAGCACATGAACGGCCACAAGGCGCTCATGTACGCGCGGTCGCGGCATCAGGATTCGGACTACGGCCGGATGCAGCGCCAGCAGACCGTGATCTCGGCGATCGGCAAGAAGCTGCTCAAGGAGCCGCTCGTCATCCGCCTGCCGGACCTGCTCAAGATCGCCAAGGACAACCTCTGGACCAACCTCAAGACCAGGGACCTGCCGGACCTCGCGGCCCTGGCCGAGCAGGTCGACCTGGGGGCGATGCGCAAGTACCGGTTCGTCCCGCCGCGCTACCCGGAGTACCTGAATGGCGCCACGATCAAACAGATCCGGGCGCTCGTCGGGCACGTGTTCGACCACGCCGAGCCGCTCGACCGCCCGACCCCGCGCCCGACGGCGACGCCGACACCGACCCCATGATCCATCGCCCGACCCGCCCGCGATCGAGTGCTTGGCCCGCCCGCGATCGGGGCAGCGTTGGACGGATCGGGTCGAATCCGCTAGAGTGATCAGCACAAGAACGCCTTTTCCTTGAACCCCGGGCCCGACCACCCGGGGTTCTTCCTTTTCCGGACGCCGCGGACGTCGCGGACATCGCGGACCAGACGGCGCGTGCCGTCCCTCGCGTGTCGTCCCTCCGGCCGGGTACTGCCAGTACCCGACTCGCGACGCGTTCCTCGTGGTCGCCCACCGGATCGACAGGCCGCGGTCGGAATCGCGCCGGGTCCACGCTCGGCTGTTCGGGAACCGGCACTGACGGTTGCCGCCCACGATGGCGATGGACTGTGCTGCCGCTCGTTGCGCGTCATGGGGTCGGACCCAGACCTCGCGGACGCGACGAGGGACCCCGGCCCCAGGCCGAGGTCCCTCTGACGCGCCGGGATCCCCTATGGCGCGAGTCGCTGGTGGCTCGGATAGCTGTGGGAATCCCAAGGCGTTGGCTTCGACGCACCCGTCGCAGGGTCCCAGAGCACCTGCGCCGAGCGGTTGCCGTTCGCATCGGTCGTCGTCCCGAGGATCACCGAATCGTCGGGTGCCCACGCCCACGCGGAGCAACACGCCCCCTCGACATCGCCGGCGTACTGCATCTCGATGCCCGGCCCGCTGCCGTCGGCCGGGATCGCGACCATGCGGGCCCCAGCGAACCCGCTGCCATAGCCTCGGATCATCGCGAGCCGCTTGCTGTCGTTGGACCAGGCGAAGCCCGCGTTCCAGTGCTCGGACGAGTCCACGACGATGTCATGCGTGCCATCGGCGTGCATGACGTGCATCCGGGCGGAGACGTCGTCCGAGTCCTGCCACGCGTTGTAGGTCAGGAGGGTGCCATCGGGCGAGAAGACCGGACGGTTCATCGAGCCGACGGGGTCCGCCGGCACGATCGGTCGCAGATGGGATCCGTCAGGGCGAACGGCGTAGATCGCGTCGCGGTCGCCGACGTAGCGAGTCCCGACGAACGCGATCTCGTCGCCGAGTGGTGCTCGATACGACGGGTCGACGGCGATCATCCCGACGTTGACCTGGTGGAATGCGGTCCCATCCGACCGGGCGATGAACATCGCGGGCTCCGTCGGAGCCGATACCGGCGGCGACGCGCGCTGTCCCGCCGATCAGGATCTCCATCCCGTCGGGCGAGAACGCATACGAGTCGAGGGTCAGGAATTCGCTCGGCGTGACCCGCGTGAGGCCGCTGCCGTCGGGTCCCACCACGTATAGCGACGTGCCGCCGGAATCGGTCTTGCGGGCGAAGGCGATCTTCGTGCCGTCGAGCGACCAGCGAGGTTCCGTGTCGGTCGTGGCACCGGTCACGATGGCCGTGGTCTGGCCGGTGACCTGGTCTCCGACGTAGATGTCGCCATCCCGTTCGAACGCGATCAGGCCGTTCGCGGCCGGGCCGAATGGTGACGGCAGTCGGTGCGGCAAGGCCCCGACGACCACGATCGTGCCCACGAGGAGGGCGAGGAGGACGAGCGCCACGCCGAGGGTCCGCCACGGAAGCCCTGGGACGCGGACGCGCTCGCTTGCGATGTCTGCCATGGGAAGCCACCTTCCTGGGAACGTCCAGGCGGGCCGCTGGCGCGTGCCGGCGGTCCGGCGGACGATGTCGTCTCGGTAGGGGAGCTCCGGCTGGAGATAGAGGTCCAGCAGGAGATCGGGGAGGGCGCGTTCGATTCGATCGGTCGTCATGCGACCTGCCCTCCGGTCACGGTGGCCCGGGCCGGTGTGGTCTCGGCTGCGGCCGTCGCTCGCATCGCGGCGAGTGCGTAGTGCAGCCGGGACTTCGCGGTCCCGAGCGGGATCCCCAGGGATGCGGCCACCTCCTGCAGCGGCATCCCCAGCAGGTAGTGCATAGCGACGACCGCTCGGTGCCCCGGGTCCAGGCGTCCGAGCGCTTGGTCGACGAGGTCGCGGTCGGCGAGGGCACCGGCGATGTCCGCGCCGGACGGCATGTCGATCGGGGTGAGCTCGACCTCGATCGCGCGCCGCCGTCGCCGGCGGAGGAGGTCGAGGCAGGAGTTGACGGTCAGCTTGTGGAGCCAGCCGTCGAATCGGTCAGGGTCACGAAGGCCCGGCAGGTCTCGCCAGGCCCGGATGAGGGCCTCCTGGACCGCATCGCGCGCGAGCTCGGGGTCCCGGAGGATGAGGCGAGCGGCCGCGTCCAGCCGCGCGAGGCGCAGGTCGACGAGATCGGCGAAGGCGTCATGATCGCCTCGCTTCGCTCGTTCGACGCGGTCTCGCTGGTCCACGGTCGCCTCGGTCTTCGGCACGGCTCGTGGTGGTCGTGCTCGAAGGGTATGGCGCCGCCGTCGCGCGAAAGGTTCAACGGCCCGGTCGACGGGTCCACCTACCCACGGGCCGGGTACTCCAAGTACCCGTTTCGCGACGTCTTCCTCGTGGTCGCCCACCGGATCGACACGCGGCTGTCGGAATCGCGACTCGTCCACGCTCGGAAGTCCGGGAACCGGGACTGACCGTTGCCTCGAGGGCGGCAATGTCGTCGACAGCGCGGGACCCCGACCCTCAGGCCGGGGTTCCGCCCGTTTTGGAGGACCGGTGGTCAGTGCGCGATGCGCTGCCAGTTCGGATACGAGGCGTCGGTCCAGGGGAGCGGCTTCGCAGGCCCGCCCTTCGGGTCGAGGAGCATCGCGTTGCTGCGTGTCCCGTTGGATTCGGGAAGGAGCAGGATCGACGAGTCGTCCGGTGCCCAGTCGATCCGGCAACAGCCTGGCGTCGGTCCGGTCTCGGTGACCTTTCCGGTCTTCACGTCGATGATCGCGTACGGCGCGGACATGTCGACCCCGGGGTCGGTGCGTCGCAACCGCTGGACGGCGATGCGAGTCCCGTCGTTGGACCAGATGGGCCAGGCGGTCAGCCAGTAGTTCGGGTCCGCCCCGAGCTCGCGGCGTCCGGTGCCATCGGCGTTCATCACGTACAGGCGCATCGTGCCCGTGGCGTCGTCCGACTCCGGGAACGCGATCTGCGACCCGTCTGGCGAGTACCGCGGTTCGCGGAGCGTGTACTGGAGGTTGCCGCTCGTGGCGGGCGGGATCAACGGATGCAGGTCGCTGCCGTCCGCGTTCATCACGTAGAGCCCGACCTTGTCGAGGACCTGGCCGCGGAAGAGGATCTCGTTGCCGGTCGGCGGGCGGAAGACCGGGACGTCCACGTCGATCCCGCTCGTCAAGGTCTTGGGCGGGTCGATCCCGGCGCCGTCGTAGGTCACCACATCGGCGATCGCCTGGTCCGAGGTGGACGCGACGATATCGCCAGTTGGCGTCCAGTCCCACCAGTTCGGCGAGGCCAGGGGATCGGGCGTGATGGCATGCACGTTGGTGCCGTCGGCGTTCATCGCCATGATCCGGAAGAAGCTCCCGTTCCCGATGTCCGGTTGTCGCTGGAACGCGATCTGCGTCCCGTCGCGAGAGAAGACCGGCTCGACGTCCGTGGTGTCGCCGCCAAGGATCAGTCGTGACTGTCCCGTCACCGGGTCGCCGACATAGATGTCGCCGTTGATGGCGTAGGGGATGACGCCGTTGGCGGCCGGGCCGAACGGCGCCGGGAGGCGTCGCTGCTGCGAGCCGGCGACCAGCAGGACGCCGACGATCAGGGCCAGCACGAGCAGCGCGACGGCGATCATCCGCCACGGGGCCCTGGGCGTGTACGCCCGCTCTTGGGTGATGTCAGCCATGGGGAGCCACCTTTCGGGGAACGTCCACGAGGGACGTTGCGGTCGGGACGAGGCACGCTCGATGGCGGCCTCGAGGTAGTCGGGGGTACGGGCGTCCGCGAGCTCGTCGAAGAGCCCAGCAAGGACGCGGTCGGCTCGGGAGGAACGATCCATGGTCATCCGACCGGCCCTCCGAGTGCGGCCGCGCCTGCGGACGTGACCTCGTCGATCGAGACAGCGGAGCGCATGGCCCCGAGCGATCGATGGAGACGCGATTTCGCCGTCCCGATCGGGATCCCGAGCGTGGCGGCGACTTGAGGCAATGGCATGTCGACGTAGAGATGCAGGACGACGACGGCGCGCGCTTCCGGCTCGAGCCGAGCGAGCACGCGGTCGAGCAGATCGCGTTCCGCGATCCGGCCGGCGTCGTCCTGCGTGGGAAGGTCGTTGATCTCGGTGAGCTCGACTTCGATCACGCGTCGCCGGCGCTTGCGGATGAGGTCGATGCAGGCGTGCGCCACGAGGCTGTGCAGCCAGTGGTCGAACGTCGCGGGGTCGCGCAGCCCCGGCAGGCTGCGCCAGGCCCGGATCAGGGTCTCCTGGACGGCGTCCTGGGCCAGTTCCGGGTCACGGAGGATGAGGCGAGCGGTGGCGTCCAGGCGCGCACCGGACGCGCGGGCGAGTTCAGCGAAGGCTTGCCGGTCGCCTCGCTGTGCCCGTTCCACGAGTCCGTGCTGGTCCACGATCGCCTCTCGGCTTTCGGCGCGACCTGGATAGCCGCGTTCGATAGCCTACGGCGCTGGTGTCGGCCCGGAAGGTTCCCAGTTCCCTTCCGGGCCGGAGGTTCAGGGCGGTGGGTCGGCGTCAGGGGCCGACGCGCTGCCAACTGCCCTCGCCGCTTGCGGACCACGGCATCTCGGTCACGCGTCCCGTGGCCGGGTCGGCGAGAACGTGACGCGCCGTGGGGGTGTCCGCATCGAGGCTGCCGAGTAGCGACGCGTCGTCCGGCGACCACGACCAGCCACCGCCGCAGGTCCCGCCGCCGATCTCCGGGCAGACGAGTTCCACGGACCCACCGGTTCCGTCGATCGATACCACCGCGGACCGATCGTTCGAGAAGTCAGGCGCGTACCCGCGGTCCACGATCATCCGGGTGGAGTCGTTCGACCACGCCCCGGGGCTGATGTGGACAGCCCCGGGGTCCGAGCCAACGAGATGGTCGCCCGTCCCGTCGGCCGCCATGACGTGCGCCTGGGAGCTGCTTCCGTCGACATTCGGGTCGAACTTGCCATACGAGACCCATCGGCCGTCGGGGGACCACCTCGCGCCGTAGATGTCGGATGTGGACGACGGTTCGATCAGGGTCCGATGGGCGCCAGTGTCCAGGTCGAACACCGACAGACTACGCGATGCCGCCACCAGGGAGTCGTTCCGTCACCAGGACCTGCGAACCGTCGGTCGGGCGATAGGCCGGTGCCTCGACCTCGTCGACATCTGTCGGGAGCTGCACATCGACGGTCTTCGGGGGGCGGGAGCCATCGCTGGCGACCTCGAAGAGCCGCGCTTGCCCGTCGATCAGGGCGGTCACGAGAAGGCCGCGACCATCCGGCGAGAACGTCCAGTCGAGCAACGCATCGACCGGATCCGGGGTCACCCTGGCCAGTCCGGTCCCGTCGGTCTTCACGACGAAGATCGCCAGATCGCCTGAAGTGACCTGGCGCTTGAAGGCCACATGCGTACCGTCGGCGGAGTACACGGGCAGAGAGTCCGACTCCGGGCCACCGACGAGCACTTGCGTCTTCGTCGTGGCAGGGTCAAGGGTCAGGATGTCGCCCGCCCCTTCGAAAGCGATCAGACCGTTGTGAGCGACGCCGAATGGCGGTGGCAGTTTCGGCTGCTGTGCGCCGATGAAGGCCACGGTGCCGGCGACGAGGAGCGCAAGGGTGACGAGGGCGAGCGCGATCATGCGCCACGGCATTCGCGGGGCGAACGCCCCGGTCCGGGTGATGTCAGCCATGGGGATCCACCTTTCGGGGAACGTCCACGCAGGGCGCTGCCGCATCCGGCCGGTCTGCGAGAAGACGTCGTCGAGGTATTCGGGGGTGGGACCCATCGCCAGGTCGGTCAGGATGGACGGAAGGCCGCGCTCGAGGCGCTCGGGGGTGGTCATGCGACCTGCCCTCCCTGGACGGGCGATGGGGCGAGTGGCTCCGGCCCGATCGCGATGCGCATCTCGCCGAGGGCGCGATGGAGTCGCGACTTGACCGTGCCGATGGGGATGCCGAGGGTCGTCGCGACATCCGTCAGCGGCAGCCCCAGGAAGTAGTGCAGGACGACGACCGCGCGAGTGTCCGGGTCGAGCCGCCCCATGGCGGCATCGACCAGGTCGCGGTCGGCGATGGCGGACGAGGCGTCGGCCACGGTCGGGGGATCGATCGGCGAGATCTCGACCTCGATCGGCCGTCGTCGACGGCGGCGGACCAGGTCGAGACACGCGTTGATGGTCAGGCGGTGGAGCCAGGCGTCGAACCGCTCGGGGTCACGCAACCGCGGGAGGTCGCGCCAGGCTCGGATGAGGGCCTCCTGGACCGCGTCGCGGGCCAGCTCCGGATCCCGGAGGACGAGGCGGGCGACCTGGTCCAGTCGCGTGACGGCGTCGCGGGCGAGCTCGGTGAAGGCGTCATGCTCGCCTCGCCTCGCCCGTTCCACGAGTGCCCGCTGGTCCACGGTCGCCTCGGCTCTGTGTGGCGACGGCCCCGATGGCCGCGCTCACAGGGTATGGCGTCGATGTCGCGGTTTCGGTTCTTGGACGGGAGGCGGCTCCCTGGGTACTGCCAGTACCGGTTTCCGCATGAGTCTCTCGTGGAGTGCAGCGGGATCGACACTGGATCGGTCGTTTCGATGAGTGGCCACGCTCGGATGTGCGACACGTGGTACTGCCGGTACCGCGGCGACTGGACGTGCCAGGACGGCGGGCCCCCAAGCCCGCCGCCCTGTCCGGCGTAAACGACGATCGACCTGGTCGGCCTACGACGCCGGTGGCGTCGGCAGCGCGTCGAGGAACCGGACGCTGTCGAGGACGGACCGGTCGGTGAGGTTCTGGCCGCTCTCGGTCACGGCGCCCTCGAAGACGAGCGTGTGACCGTTCACCTCGGTGATGACGATCGGCCATGCGTCGCCCCCGATGTCGCTCGCCCACTTCCAGCCTGGGTCGGCATGCTGGGTCCATTGGAGGACCAGGTTGGTCTCGCCGTTGTCGGGATTGGTCCAGCAAGGCTTCGGGACGACCTTGCCGGCGATGTCCACGATGACGGCCCGGTGGCCGTCGACCGTGGTCTCGCGCTCGTTCGTCAGATCCAACCCGGATGACGGACTGCGGAGGAACGCGACGAACGGGTCGATGCCGCGCTCGAGGACCTTGGTCCCCTTCTTGTCATCGCAGAAGTCGTTGAACCCATCCGGGTCTTGCCAAGCCTTGAACGTGGCGTCGCCCGATGGGGTGTCGGCGGTGATGACCCCGTTGCCACCCCCGCCGAGCCACACGCCCGACGGCAGCGTGAAGGAGAAGAAGGGATCGAACCCTGCAGCGACGAGCGGCCCGCCGTGGCTGTCGTGGCTCCCGGAACGGATCCACGTCCCCGGGACCATCGCGGCGCGGATCTTGCAGGGATCGTCGACGGGATCCAGGGTCAGCCAGACCCCATCGGTCGAGATGGACCAACGGTAGTGGGCGACATCGCCGGTGTGGCAGCCGCCGATCGCCCCGGTCGAGGTGAGCTCGATGACACCAGGGCTCGTCTCGCGCACGCGGGCGGGCGCGGTCCCGCTGATCGCGAAATCAGGCGCTTTCGGATCGCCATTGAGCGCTCCGAACTGGAGCACCGACGCCGGGCCTTGGGCGATCGGGGAGTCGCGCAGGGGCGCCAGCCACCCCCCGACGAGGTCGCTCGGCAGGGGCTGCGGACTCGGACTCGGAGTTGCGGTGGGCGCGCCGACGCTCTGACTCGATCGACTGAAGAGGAACGCGCCGCCGAGGATCGCCACGATCGCGATCGCGACGATGGCGAGGGCCGGCCGGCTCGAGATGGCAGGCATGGTTGAGAACCACCTTCCTGGGGTCGCCCAGGCAGGCCGCTGACGCGAACGGGCGGTCTGCCCGAGGATGTCGATGAAGTAGTCGGGGGTGGGCTCGTCGGCCAGGTCCGCCAGGGCGATCGGCAGATCTCGTTCGAATCGATCGATCGGGGTCATGCCAGCCGTCCTTCCGTGACCAGGTTCGACTCGGTCGCGGGACCGACGCCGACCGTGCTGCGAAGCACGCCGATCGATCGGTGCAATCGCGACTTCGCGGTGCCCAAGGGGATCCCGAGGGTGCCCGCCACCTCCGGCAGCGGCATCCCCAGGTAGTAGTGCAGGACGACGACCGCTCGCCATTCGGGCTCCAAGGCCCGGAGGCCGCGGTCGAGGAGTTCTCGGTCGATGATCTGCGACGAGGCATCGGCGACGCTCGGCTGGTCGAGGACGGTCAGTTCCACCTCGATGGGTCGGCGCCGGCGATGCCTCGCAGCATCGATGCAGGCGTGGACGGTGAGCCGATGCAACCACGCGTCGAACTTCTCGGGATCACGAAGCCCCGGAAGGTCTCGCCAGGCTCGCATCATCGCGTCCTGGACCGCGTCCCGTGCGAGTTCGCGGTCCCGGAGGATGAGGCGTGCGGCCGCGTCCAGGCGCACGATGGCCGCGCCGGCCAGCACGGCGAAGGCGTCGTGATCGCCTCCCCGCGCTCGCTCGACGAGGTCTCGCTGGTCCACGGTCGCCTCGGCTGTTGTGGGCGGCGCCACCAGGGTGGTTGCGCTCACAGGGTATGGCGACCGCGTTTGGTGAATCGTTCCCGGGGTGCGCGAACAGCCCCGCGGTGCCGTAGCGGCTCCGACGTTCCTGCCAGTACCCGTTTCGCGATGAACGCCTCGTGGTCGAGCGCCAAAACGACGGGACGGCGCCGATCCAGTCGCGGACCACGCTCAGATCTTGAGATCCCGGTACTGACAGGAACGGGGCCCGCCGCCGGGGGCACGGACACGGGCCGAACCCGCGCGGTGGACAGCAAGCGGCCGGTCACGTAGCTGCGTGACCGGCCGCCCTGGAGGAAGAAGCGCGTCGGGTTCGCCGCGCCGCGGCGAGGGTTACTTGAAGACCATCGACGAGACGATCGGCAGCGAGTCCTGGGCCAGCACGTGGAACCGGCTCGGATCGGTCGAGTCGGCGTAGGCCACGGCGAGGTCACCCCCGCCGATGTCGATCACCACGACCCGCATCTGTTCCTTGCCGGCGATCCCCCAGGTCGCCGCGGGGTCCGCGTCCTCCGCGGCAAGGAAGACCGAGGCCGGCTGGGGTTTCGGGTCGTCCTTGCAGCCCTGCTTCCAGCCGGGAGCGAGGCTGACATCGACCATCTGGGCCGGATGGCCACTGACGGTGATCGGTTTCGGCTGGGTCACCTGAAGGCTCGGCTGCGAGCGGATCCAGTCGATGTAGCCCTGCACCGTGTGATCGACGGAGGTGGCCGGCATCCTGGCGCAGTCCGCGTTGACCTGGTTCAGGACTGGCCGCGCCAATACCACGAGCTCCTCGAACTCCCCATTCGACAGTCCTTGGGCGCCGGCGCGCGCATAGTCCGAGGACGGCATGAGCACCAATTCGTTCGGCCAATCGCCGGAGTTGGCCCAGCCGTCCGGGACCGTGTAGGTGACGCCGCCATAGACCGGGTGCCACGAGGACCCCTTCAGCCGAGGATCGATGAACTGCGACGCGTAGGTCCCCGCCGCGAGGTCGCCCAGGCAGTTGTCCGTGGGATCCTTGCAAGCGGACTTGTGCCAGTCGCCGGCGATCCCGGCCACGCGCTTTGGACACGGGTCGTCGACGACGGTCAGGGTCAGGACGTTGCCCGCGATCGTCCAGGCGTAGTCGCCGGTGGATCCGTCGGTGCAGCCGGCGCGGGCGGTCGAGCCGGTGACCAGGTGCAGTCGGCCCTCGCTCGGGCTCGATGCGCGAACGCTGAGCGCCGGAAGGCTCTGTGCGGCGGCCTGCGTCACCGCGAGCCCGGTCGAGTTGAGCACCAGCGCGGTCCCGGCCTCTGGCGCGACGCCCGGTAGGTCTCGGTGGGTGCCCATCCAGGTCCCCTGGAGGGCCGTTGCGACGACGGCTTCGGTCGAGGCTGCCGGTGTCGGGGCGGCAGTCGGCGCCGGCGTGACGACCGGACCGCCGACATTCGATTCACTTCCTCTCGAGAGCATGATCCCGCCGCCGACGACGGCGACGAGTACCGCGACGAACGCGGCGATGGCGAGACGGTTCATTCGAAAGGACCTCCAGGTGGGCCGGCGGAGCGGGCGTCGCACCTGCGGCGTCGTCTCTGCGGCCTGGAGGACGGCGGCGACCACGCGATCGGGCGCCTCGTCCGGGCCCAGTTCCAGCCAGGCCTGGGCGAGTCGATCGAAGTCGCGTTCGTTGGTCATGCCATCCGTCCTTCGTGGGCGACCTCGGCTGCGTCCGCCTCGACGGCGGCGCGCAGGATCCGGGTCGCATAGTGGAGTCGCGAGCGGGCCGTCCCCGCCGGGATGCCGAGCGTGTCGGCGATCTCGGTCAGCGGCAGCCCGACGTGGTGATGCAGGACGAAGACCGCCCGCTGCTCGACCGTCAGGCGTCGGAACGCCCGGTCGAGGGCATCGCGGTCGTCGATGGAGAGGATCCCGTCGGGACCCGCCGGTCCGTCGACCGGCAGGACGCGAACGTTCGCCGCCCACGCGCGCCGACGCCTGGCCTCGGCGTAGCACTGGTGGACGAGCAGGCGCCGGACCCAGGCTTCGAAGCGATCCGGGTCGCGAAGGGTCGGGAGTTGGCGCCAGACGGTGATGAGGGCACCCTGCAGGGCATCCTCGGCGAGGACCGAGTCGCGCAGGATCCGGGCGGCGAGCGCGTACATCCGGTCGCTGGTCATCGTGACCAGCGCCGCGAATGCATCGCGATCTCCGTCCTGTGCCCGTTCGACGAGGTCTCGCACCGTCGCTCCCCGTGCGATCGCGTCGGATGACGCGGTCACACTCTATGAGTGGCCCGGCGGGCCGGAACGTTCATCCCGTTCGGAGGAGAACGGCGCCGGTCCCGTGTCGTAGGCTTCGGGGAAAGCGTCGTTCGACCGGAGGCCAACCATGGCTCGCTCGTCTTCGCGGGTCCGAAGTGGGCTGGTGGGCCTGCTCTTCGTCCTCGCCTGTCTCTCGATCGTGTTCAGCACGATCGCTGTGTGGGCGCACCAGACCCTGCTCGTGACCGACCGATTCGCGGCCGTGACGAGTCGCGTGGTGGCGGAGCCGTCCGTCCAGGTGGCAGCGGCGGATCGCCTGGCCAGCGAGATCATCACCGCGGTCGACGTCCAGGGCCGCATCGCCGGCGTCCTCCCGGGCCAGCAGGCCTTCCTCGCGGTCCCGCTCACGAACGCGGTCGAAGGCGTCCTCGACAAGAAGCTGACCGAATTCTTCGCGACCGAGAAGGCGCAGGCGGCGTTCGAAACGGCGATCCGCTTCACGCACGCGCACCTGATCACCCTGCTGCGCAACGACAGCGACTTCGTGACCCTGGAGGGCAACACGGCCACGATCGACCTGCTGCCGATCGCCGTCGAAGGGCTCCGCGCGCTCCAGGACGAGGGCATCCTCCCGGCGACCATCCAGCTGCCCGACGTCACCGATCCGGCCGGGCGAGACGCCGCGATCGCGGCCCTCAGCGACCGACTCGGGTCGCCCGATCCCGGCGGACTTCGCGCTCATCCCGATCGCCAACGCCGATCGGTTGGCCAAGGCCCAGACGGCCGTCCACTACTTCGACGTCATCGTCGTGCTGCTCCTCCTGCTGACGCTGGCCCTGATCCTCGGCACGATCTTCCTGTCCGGCCGGCGGCTGCGGATGGTGGCGCTCCTCGCGATCGGCGCGGTCGTCGCGCTCCTGATCGCCCGGATCCTCGTTCGGGCGGCTGTCAACGGTCTCGTGGATTCGCTGGCGGCCGGGAACGGCGAGGCGATGCGCGTGATGATCGTGGACCTCGTGAGCGAGCTCGCCTCGTGGTCCTGGATCCTGGTCATCCTCGGGATCGTCATCGCGATCCTCGCGGTCCTGGCCGGGCGGCCCAAGTGGCTCCCATCCGGCGCATCGGCGGCCACCGCGGCGAGGCGGCCCGCGCGAGCGGATCTGCCCGCGGGCGCCAAGGGCGACGACGACGGCGGTCTCGGGGCCTGGGCGAAGGCACACCAGGAGGGTCTGGGATGGGCCATCGGGATCGTGCTGACGTCGCTGATCGTGTGGATCGCCCTGAGCCCAGACCTGGCGATCCTCGTCGGGATCGGACTGGTCGTGGTCGCGTTGACGATCGGTCGGCGCCGCACTCCCGCCGGCGCGGCCGATGCCGATGAGACCGTCGTCATCGACACGCCCGCGCCACCCGCGCCACCGGCACCGCCGCGCGACCCCAGCCGCAGGTGCGACACCGACGAGCTAAGCGCCAGGCCGGAGCCCTGGTCCCGCTACTCCCAGCGGAACCAGCGGAGGGCGACGACCAGGGCCGCGATCGCCCACGCGCCGACGACCGCGAGCGACCGGCCGAGCTCGCCGCCGCCGCCGAGGGCCGCGCGGAATGCCTCGGCGAGCGCGGCGGCCGGCAGGAGCCGGCTGACGGCGGCCAGCGCGTCGGGCAGGTGGTCGACCGGGACGACGACGCCGCCGAGCAGCAGGCAGGCGATGAACAGCGCATTCGCGAGCGTCAGCGTGGCCTCGGCCCGCAGTGTGCCCGCGAGCGCCAGGCCCAGACCGGCGAACGCGGCGGTCCCCACCAGGAACGCCGCGACGAACGCCGGCGCGGATGCCCCGGGCCCGGGGCGCCATCCGAACACGAAGACCGCGATCGCGACCAACACCGCCACGACCGCGATCTCCACGATGATCACGGTCAGCAGCTTCGCGACGATCAGCCCGGTCCGGCCGAGCGGCGAACCGCCGAGCCGTTTGAGGACCCCGTAGGCCCGTTCGTAGGCCGTGGCGATCCCGAGGTTGACGAGGCCCGCGGCGATGATCGCCAGCGCGAGGGTGCCGGGCAGCAGGACGTCGACGCGGGCCTGCCCGGCGGGCACGGGCACGAGGTCCACCGAGCCGAAGAAGAGCAGGACCGCGGCCGGGATCCCGATGAGCGCGAGGACGTTCTCGCCGCGCCGCGCGGTCAAGCGGCCCTCCATCCGGACCTGCGCCAGGGTGGCCCGGGGCCACGACGCCGGCAGGCTCATGCCGCCCCGACCAGGTCGAGGTAGGCGTCTTCGAGCGAGCCGCCCACCGACCGAAGCTCGACGATGAGCCGGCCCTCCCGCGCCGCCCAGGCGGCGACCCCCGCGATGGCATCGGGCGAGGGAACCAGGTCGGCCAGGATGTATCGATCCCCGTCGACCGCCACCGCGCCACCGCCCGCCGCCGCCCGGAGGCCCTCGAGCTCCGGCTCCGTGAGCGGCTGGTCCAGCCGGAGTCGGAGCCGCGGCTGCAGGCCGGCGGCCAACTCGGCGGCCGTCCCCGCGGCCACCACGCGCCCGCCGACCAGGATGTGGATCCGGTCCGCGAGCCGCTCGACGTCCGCGAGGTCGTGGCTCGTCAGGAGGATCGCCGTGCCCTCGTCGCGGAGGTCCGCCACGATCCGGCGGGTGGCGGCGCGACCCTCGGGGTCCATCCCGGCGGTCGGCTCGTCGAGGATGACGACCTCCGGTCGGCCCACGAGCGCCAGCGCAAGGCCGAGCCGCTGCCGTTCGCCGCCGGACAGGCGTCGGTATCGCGTCGTCGCGACCCCGGTCAGGCCGACCAGGTCCAGGAGCGCATCAGGGTCGCGCGGATCCGCGTGGAACCGCGCGTACTGGTGGAGGGTCTCGCGCGGCCGCGCTCGCATGTCGATCCCGCCGCCCTGGAGCATCAGGCCCACGCGGGCGCGCAGGGCGCGGCCGCCGCGTGCCGGGTCCTCCCCCAGGACGCGGACCGTGCCCCCGTCCGCATGGCGATAGCCCTCGATGATCTCCACCGACGTGGTCTTGCCGGCACCGTTCGGCCCCAGCAAGGCGACGATCTCGCCCGGTGCCACGGTCAGCGAGACGCCGTCCACGACCGCTCGATCGCCGTACCGCTTGACCAGGCCATCGAGTTCGATGGCGGGCGTCACGGCGCGATCCGCTGGTACTGGCGCTCGAAGTCCTTGTCCGTCAGCTCGCCGATCTGGATCGAGCGGATGACGCCGTCCTTGTCGATGAAGTACGTCTGCGGCCGTCCGGCGACGCGGTAGGCGGCCTTGAACGCCTTGTCCGGGTCGAGGATCGTGGGCCAGGTCGCGCCATAGTCCGCGATGAAGTCCTTCGCCGGCTGGACCGGGTCGTCGGTGAGCACGCCGACCACGGCGAGGCCGTCGGCGGCATGGGCGGCGACCTTCGACTCGAGCAACGGGAACTCGTCGCGGCATGGAACGCACGACGGTCCCCAGAAGTTCACGATCGACCGGATGGCCGCGCAAGTCCGCCAGGCGGAATGGCGCGCCGTCGAGCGTGGTCGCGACCATGTCGGGTGCCGGGTCCCCGACGGCGGCCTTCGGGCCGCCTCGGCCGGCGTTCACGAAGACGATGACGCCGATGGTCGTGACGAGGGCGATGGCGAGCGCGAGAAGGATCGGACGACGCGGCGTGGCGGGCCTCGATTACTGCGTGAGGGAGGCCTTGCCGGTCATCGAGGGATGGACGGTGCAGGAGAAGGTGTACTCGCCGGCCTTCAGCGCCGGGACGTTGTAGAGCCGCGTCTCGACGCCCGGGAAGATGTCGCCCTTCCACAGGACCGTGCCGCTCGCGTCGGCGAGCTGGATGTTGTGACTCGTGCCCGGATCCTGGTTGTCGAAGGCGATGGTGAACGGCGTGTCGGCCTTGGCGGTGAAGGTCGTCTCGACGTAGGCGATGTTCTGGGCGGTGATGTCGACGTCGCCCGTGACCGCCGGCCCGGAGGCGGCCGGGGACCCGGACGGCGCGGCACCGGAGGCGGCCGGCGCACCGGACGGTGCGGGCGATCCGCCGGCGCCCGCCGTCGAGCCCTCCGCCTCGTGCGGGGGCAGCAGGCCCGTCTGGAGCAGGATCCCGCCGACGAGCACGACCGCCAGCAAGGAGAACATCAGCGAGGGCGTCCGCGGCGCCGGGCCCGCTGTCGAGGTGCCCGGTCCGGTCCGCGTCCAGGGTGCGGCGGTACTCCGCGACCGCGTCCACCAGCCAACCGACCAGGGTGGCGACGAGGGCGAGGACCCCGCCGATGAGCATCCAGCCGCCGTAGACGAGGCCGAGCAGCAGGATCGCGACCCCGATGGCCCCGAGGATCGGCCGGAACGACGGCCCCGGCATGTGGACGCCCGGCCGGTGGTCCGTCGTGGACGACCTCGGGGAGGGCCGGGGCCTCGGACCCGATCTCGTGCTCGTAGATGCGGATGCCTTCGGCGAGCCAGTAGAGCAGGGTCAGCACGAGGGCGACCAGGCCCAGGATGAGGATCGGCCCGCCCCACACGAGCCCGAAGAAGAGCAGGGCCGCGCCGATCGCGGCGAAGATCGGGGCGAACGACGGGCCGGGCATGTGGATGCCGGCCGGGGTCTTGCGGGCGACCGGCATCTTGCCGCGCCGCGCCTTCGGCTGGATCCGGAACTTGCGGATCATCCACACGATCCAGGCCAGGACCATGACCATGATCGCGATCGGGAGGAGCGCGATGAGCGAGCCCCAGTCAGGCGTGACCAGGAGCGCGGTCAGGTCGAGGAACCATTGCCAGATGGCTTCGATCATGGGATCAGGGGGCTAGGCGAGCCGGCCCGGCATGGGGGCCGTCACTCGCGCGATCCGGCGACCAGCACGTAGGCCATCATCCCCATCGCGACGCCGAGCGCCAGCAGCATCGTCACGCCCGCGTAGTCGACGTGCCAGCCGCCGATGGTCGGCACGGCCCAGTACACGATCCCGATCACGATGAAGACGATCCCGATGAGGGCCGCGTTCCGAGGATGGCGAAGCGGGTGCATGGCGCCCTCCTAGACGGTCTTGCCGGGGAACAGGTACAGCAGCGAGAACAGGAAGATCCAGACGACGTCCACGAAGTGCCAGTACAGCGACGCCGCCTCGGCCGCGTCGTGGTGGCGGGCCGAGAACTGGCCCATCATCCCGCGATAGAGCACCACCGACAGCATGATCACGCCGCCGAAGACGTGCGCCCCGTGGAAGCCGGTCAACGTGAAGTAGGTCGTCCCGAAGGTCCCGGACGAGAGCGTGATCGCCCTCGTGGCCCAGCATCCAGTAGTCCAGGGCCTGCATCACGAGGAAGGTCCCGCCGAGGACGACGGTCACCGCGAACGAGCGGACGAACCGGGTGTGGTCGTTGCGCCGGATCGCCCAGATGCCCCACTGGCAGGTGAACGAGCTGATGATCAGGAGGATCGTCGCCGGGAGGACGAGCGGGAGCATGTCCACGTGGTACTGCTCGGTCGACTCCGGCATGAGCGGCGGCCAGATCGCGACGTTGGCCCGAACGTTGAAGTAGGCGGCGAACAGGCCCGAGAAGAACATCACCTCGGAAGTGATGAACAGCAGCATCCCCAGGACCGGGGCGCTGATCCCGCCACTGACGTCGTGGTCGAGGCCGCCGTAGCGCTCGTCGCCCTCGGGCGTCGCGTCCACGACGGGGATCATGGCGGTGGAGTCGGTCGTCATCGTCGTCGGCTCAGTGATCGGACACTGGCGCGATCGACGGATGTCGCGCGTCGAAGAGCGGCCGCTCGGACCGGATGTCCGGCAGGCGGTCGAAGTTGTAGGCGGGCGGCGGCGAGCTGGTCGCCCACTCGAGCGTGTTGCCCTCCCACGGGTCGTCGCCGGCGACCTTGCCGCTGCGCAGCGACAGGAAGATGTTCCAGAGGAACGGCAGCATCGAGAGGGCGATCATGAACCCGCCGATCGTGGCCAGGAGGTTCAGGTCGTTCCAGCCGGCCGTGGACGAGTAGTCCGCGATGCGTCGCGGCATGCCCGCGAGGCCGAGTTCGTGCATCGGGAAGAAGGTCATGTTGAACCCGATGAACATGATCACGAACTGCACCTTGCCGAGGGTCTCGTTCATCATCCGGCCGGTCATCTTGGGGAACCAGTAGTAGAAGCCGGCCATCACCCCGAAGACCGATCCGCCGAAGAGCACGTAGTGGAGGTGCGCGACCACCCAGTACGTGTCATGCAGGGCGAAGTCGACCGGCACCGAGGCGCTGAACGCGCCGTTGATGCCGCCGATGAGGAACATGCTCAGGAACCCGAGCGCGAACAGGAGCGGCGTCTTGAGCATCAGCTGGCCGCGCCACATCGTGAAGACCCAGTTGAACATCTTCACGCCGGTCGGGACCGCGATCAGGAACGTCATGAGGCTGAAGAACGGCAGGTACACCGCGCCGGTGGTGAACATGTGGTGGGCCCACACGGAGAAGCCGAGGGCGCCGATCGCCGCGGTCGCGAAGATGAACGCCTTGTAGCCGAAGAGCGGCTTGCGGCTGAACACCGGCAGGATCTCGCTGATCATGCCCATCGCCGGCAGGATCATCACGTAGACCGCGGGGTGCGAGTAGAACCAGAAGACGTTCTGGTAAAGGATCGGGTCGCCCCCGACCCGCGGGTCGAAGAACGCGCCGCCGTAGTTCCGGTCGATGAACAGCATGATCAGGGCGCTCGTGATGACCGGCGTGGCCATCAGCACGAGGACCGAGGTGACGAGCACGGTCCAGACCATGATCGGCATCCGGAACAGGGTCATCCCGGGGGCGCGCATCTTGAAGATCGTCACGAGGAAGTTGATCGCGCCCAGGATCGAGCTGGTCCCGATGAGGACCAACGCCACGATCCAGAGGTCCTGCCCGGCACCGGTGGCCGCCAGCGCGTGATCCTCCGAGAGTGGCGCATAGCTGGTCCAGCCCGCCGCCGCCGTCCCGCCGGTGATGAACCCGCTCAGCAGCAGGATCCCGGCCAGTGGCAGCATCCAGAAGGACAGGGCGTTGATCCGTGGGAACGCCATGTCCGGGGCGCCGATCTGGAGTGGGACCACGTAGTTCCCGAAGCCCGCGAGCATCGGGATCACGAACAGGAAGATCATGAACGTGGCGTGCATCGTGAACGACTCGTTGTAGCCGAGCGGGGTCAGGATCTGCATCCCGGGGAAGGCCAGCTCGGACCTCACGGCCAGCGCCAGCACGCCGCCCACGAAGAAGAAGATGAACGAGTTGATGACGTACAGGATCCCGATCTTCTTGTGATCGGTCGTCGTCACCCAGTCGTACAGGCCACTCCGATACGTGGAGGCGGCCGGCGTCAACGTGGTCGTTGCCATCGGGGCTCTCCTACTGGACCGTGAGAGTGCCGGTCATGTTCTGATGGACGAAGCACTCGAACGGGTACGTGCCCGCGGCCAGCGGACCCACCTGGTACGTCTCCGTCGCGACGCCCGGGAAGATCTTGCCCTCGAACACGACCTGCCCCCCGATGCTGTCCTTGAAGATCTTGATGTTGTGCGGCGTGCCCGCGTCCTGGTTGTCGAACTTGATGGTGATCGGGCTGTTCGCCGGCGCCGAGAGCTCGGTCGTGGTGAAGGCGACGTTCTGGGCCGTCACGGCGAGCTCGGTGCCGGGGGCGGCCGGGGCGCCGCTCGGGGCCGGGCCACCGGACGGGGCGCCCGACGGGGCCGGGGGCGGGGTGGCGTTCGCCGGCCGCGACCTTGCCGGCGAGCCAGGCGTCGAAGTCGGCCTCGGTCATGGCGTGGACGTCGAAGAGCATGTCCTTGTGGCCGATCCCGCAGAGCTCGGCGCACTGGCCGCGGAACGTCTGTCCGGCCTGGTCGGCCGAGATGTTGAACGAGAACGCGTTGGTCCGGCCCGGGACCACGTCCCGCTTGAAGAGGAACTGCGGGACGTAGAACGCGTGGATGACGTCCGGGCTGTTCAGGTACAGCTGGATCGTGCGGCCGGCCGGGATGTGGAGCCCGCCCTCGTCACCGGTCGGCGCGTACTCGACGTAGAGCGGCGGCACGGGGTCCTTCGCCAGCGGATCGAAGGTCGGCGGCATGTAGTCGAATTCCCACTGGAACTGACCGGCGACCGCTCGGATCTTGGTCTCGGCGTTCGCGGTCACCGTGTCGACCTTGGCGAGCGTCTGCCACGAGATGATGAACAGGAAGACGACGATCAGCGTCGGGATCACGGTCCAGATGATCTCGGCGATCGAGTTGCCGTGCGTCTGGGGCGGGAGCTCCGTGTCGGTGGGCTTCCGCCGGTACGCGATGATCGTGAAGATCAGCAGGCCTTCGACGAGCAGGAAGATGGCCGCCGCGATCAGGAACACGATGTTGTACAGCGAGCGAACGTCGGCGCCCTGGTCCGTGACCGCCTCGGGCGGGTAGAGCCCGGCGACGAACTTCGCCCCGATGCCCGTCACGTAGAGTGCCGCGACCGCGACGAACGCGACGACGAGCGCCACGATCCAGATCAAGCCCGGACGGGAGCGGCGCGCGCTGGGAGAGCTCGACATCCAGTGTCCTCGACGGGGGCTGCTGGCGCCGTGACCGGGCGCCTCGCCGAATGTGGAGTTGGTCGCGTACGGGCCGTCCGCTGACGGACCGCGCCATGATACCCGGAGCGTCGCCGCGTCGTTCGGCGCCGCGTATCCGCGAGATCACCCGCGGGCGACGCCGGCGAGAGCGTGCGACGATGCGCCCGATGCGTCGCCGATCGTTCGCCGCTCGCCTCAGCGCGACCGCCGCCGCGGCCGCCGTCTGGCTCCTGCTCGCGGCGCCGACGTCCGCCCACGGGTTCGCCCCGACGGAGTCGCCCACGCTCGGGAACCTGCTCTTCGGCTGGATCATCGAGCCGCCGGTCCTGCTGGGGATCGTGGTCGCGCTGCTGTGGTGGCGCTGGGCCGTCCGACGCGTCGACGCGGCCCACCCGGCCAACCCGGTCCCGCGCCGCCGATCCGCGGCGTTCGTCGGGGCGATGGTCGCCCTGGCGTTCGCCCTCATGTCCGGGATCGACCGCTACGACACGACCCTGTTCTCGATCCACATGATCCAGCACATCCTGCTGATGCTCGTGGTGGCGCCGCTCATCGCGCTCTCGGCGCCGGTGACCCTCATCCTGCGCGTCTCGTCATCGGAGACCCGGCACCGCTGGATCCTCCCGGTCCTGCATTCGCGGGCGTTCCGGTTCCTCGCGCATCCGCTCGTGGCGTCGATCGTGTTCGCGGTCGTGCTGTGGTCGGCGCACTTCAGCCCGCTGTTCGATGCGGCGCTCGAGAACCCGCTCCTCCACGAGTTCGAGCACGCCCTGTTCCTCGGGAGCGCGCTCCTGTTCTGGTGGCCGGCGGTCGCGCTGGATCCCGGTCCGTACCGGATGACCCACCCGGTTCGGATCCTCTACCTGTTCATGCAGATGACGATGAACACGTTCATGGCCATGGTCATCCTCAACTCCGGCGACGTGCTGTACCCGCACTACGCGACCGTGATCCGGACGTGGGGACCGACCCCGCTCGAGGACCAGAAGCTGGCCGCCGGGTTCATGTGGATCGCGGGCGACCTCATCTTCATCGGGGCGATGCTCGCGGTCGTGGCCGGCTGGATCGCCTCCGAAGCGCGCGACGCGTCCCGGACGGACCGCAAGGCCGCCGTCGAGATCGCCGCGATCCGCGTCCGCGAGCAGCGGCTGGCGGAACGGCTCGCCGACGAGCGAGGCGAGTCCCGCCCGACCTGACGGGCGTGCCGGGTGGATCAGCGACCGGGGATCGGTGCCGCCAGGTACTCTCGATAGCGGTCCGGGTCCACATTGCCGCCGCTGACCACGGCCACGACCGGCCCGTCGATGTCGAGGATCCCGGCTTCGCGACCTCGCCACACCATGGCGGCCACGGCCAGCGCTCCGGACGGTTCGGCGACGAGGCGGCTCTCCTCCGCGGCCAGCCGGACCCCGGCCGCGATCTCGGCCTCGCTGACGGTCACCACGCCGTCGAGGTACGCCCGGAGATGGGCGAACGTGCGGCGCCCGATCGCCTGCGACCGCGTCCCGTCGGCGATGGTCCGCGACACGAGGTCGGCCTCCCAGCGGACGACCTCCCCGCGCTCGAGCAATTCCTTCGCGTCGGCACCGAGCTCGGGCTCCACGCCGATCACGCGCGCGCTCGGGCGCAGGGCCTTCACGGCCGTCGCGATGCCGCTCGCGAGCCCGCCGCCCCCGATCGGGACGAGGACGGCACCAAGGTCCGGCAGGTCCTCGACCAGCTCGAGGCCGATGGTGCCCTGACCCGCGATGATCCGATCGTCGTCGTACGGCGGGATGACCGTCAGGCCGCGCTCGGCGGCCATCGCGCGGGCGACCCGTTCGCGCTCCTCGCTGGCCGTGCCGACCACGACGACCTCGGCGCCGTCCGCGAGGACGCGTTCACGCTTGACGGCCGGCGCATCGGACGGCATGACGATGACCGCGTGGATCCCCAGGAGCCGCGCGGCGCGGGCGACCCCCTGGGCGTGATTGCCCGACGAGTACGTGATCACGCCGGCTGTGCGCTCCGCCGCGTCGAGGGTGGCGATCGTCGCGTACGCCCCGCGCAGCTTGAACGCCCCGATCGGCTGGAGCGACTCCGCCTTCAGGAACCGGCGGTCCGACAGCGGGCCGAACGGCACGAGCGGCGTCCTCGTCGCCACGCCGCGCAGGCGCTCGGCGGCGGCCCGGATCGCCTCGATCGTGACCAGCGGTGCGTCGTCCGCGCTGGCCGCCGAGCCCGGCCGTCGGTCGCGGAACGGCCGTCGGTCGTCATCGCTCGCCCCGGTCGACCGCGCGCTGGCAGTCGATGCAGTACGCGGCCCACGGCAGGGCCTCGACGCGCGCTGCGGCGATCGGCTTCCCGCAGCGCAGGCAGGCGCCGAACGTGCCCGCGTCGAGCCGAGCCAGCGCGGCGTCGACGAGCGCCAGGTGCGACGTCGCGCGGTCGCGGAGGGCCAGGTCGCGCTGCTGCTCGAACACCTGCGTCGCGGCGGCCGCCTGCGACCCGTAGGTCATCTGCCCGGGCGCGATGATCGTCTCGTCGATGTCGGTGCGGAGGCGGGCGCGCTCGGCCATCAGGGCGTCACGGACGACGGTCGCGTCGAAGGTCTCCACCCGCTGATGCTACGTCCGCCGAGCCCGGGCCGTGACGGCCGGTATACTCCTGGGGAGTACCCTCATGACGACCGACCCACACGAGGAGACGACCATGGCGATCGAGATCGATCCCGTCTGCGGCATGGAGGTCGACACCGAGACCTCGGACCTCTCGTTCGAGTTCGACGGCACGACCTACTGGTTCTGCGGGCGGGGCTGTCTGCTCGAATTCAAGGACGACCCGAGCGCCTACCTGTCCTCGGACGCGCGACCCTCGATGTGACCTCCGCGGGCCGGTGATCGCGGCCCGTGCATCGCGACGGGAACGGCCTACACTCGTCGTATGCCGGTCTACGTCTTCTGGTTCGGAGCGGCACTCGCGCTCCTCGTGCTCGAGCTCGTCAGCACGACCTTCTTCTCGATCTTCCTCGCCGTCGGGGCGATCGCGGCCGGCCTCGTGGCGTTCTTCCTGCCGGACACCGCCCTGTGGGTCCAGGCCGTCATCGCGATCGCCGTGGCGTTGCTCGGGGTCGTCGTCGGCCGGCCGTTCCTGGCTCGACGTCTCCGATCGCATGGCGAGGGACCCGTCACGCCCGGGGTCCACGGCGGGTTCGTCGGCCAGCGCGCGTTGCCCACCGATGAGGTCGGCGGCGAGCTCCATCCCGGCCACGTCCGCCTCGCCGGCGAGACCTGGCTCGCCTATGCCGAGAACGGCACGCCGATCGCCGCCGGGATCCCGGTCGTCGTGACCGCCGTGCGCGGGACGACGCTCGTGGTCCGACCCGAGGTTGGGTCCGTCACTCCGGAGAGCTGATCATGGACACCACGCTCCTGCCGCTCGTGATCGCGTTCGTCATCGCGATCCTGTTCATCCTCTTCGCGTTCTACCTCCTGCGGAATACGGTCAACATCGTCCAGCAGGGCTTCGTCGGCGTGGTGCAACGGCTCGGCGAGTTCCGCGCCATCCACGAGCCGGGCCTGGTGATCATCGCGCCGTTCATCGACTCGCTCGTGCTCGTCGATATCCGCGAGTTCCCGCGGCCTGGCGACCGGCAGGAGGTCATCACCAAGGACAACGTCGTCGTCGCGGTCAACGCCACGATCTTCACGCAGGTCGTGGATGCGAAGCAGGCGCTGTTCGGCATCTCGAACTTCGACGTCGCCATCGATGCGCTCGCGCGGACGGCGCTCCGCTCCGTCATCGGCACCCTGTCGCTCGATCAGGCGCTGTCCGAGCGAGAGCGGATCAACGTCGACGTGCAGGAGCAGATGGAGGCGGTGACCGACAAGTGGGGGATCCGGATCAACCGGATCGAGATCGTCGAGATCACCCCGCCGCCGCAGATCCTCCAGGCGCTCGCGCTCCAGAAGCAGGCCGACCAGGAGAAGCGCGCGAAGATCCTGCAGTCCGAGGGGATCCAGCAGTCGGCGGTGAACGTGGCCGACGGCGACCGGCAGGCGGCCATCAAGCAGGCCGAGGGCGAGCGCCAGGCGGCGATCCTCCGCGCCGAGGGCAATCGCCAGGCCGCGATCCTCGAGGCCGAGGGGCGGGCGCAGGCCATCGCCACGGTCTACTCGGCGATCACGGCCCAGAACCCCGATCCGACGCTCGTCGCGATCCTCCAGCTCGACACGCTCTCGAAGTTCGCCTTGAGCCCGAACACCAAGATCGTCATCCCGGCGGAGTCCGCCGCGTTGATGGGTGCCGCCCAGGCGATCCAGTCCGTGCTCGCGCAGGTGCCGTCGGCGGAGTGACCGCCCGGTGACCGCGCGGTGACCGCCGCGTAAGTCGCAGCTAAGCGCTGCCGGGGAGACTGTCGGCCGGCGCTCCAGCGGACGGGCACTCCCGGATGGGGTCCGGCGCCGATCCATGGACCGGCCAGACCCGGTCCGGTCGGAGGTGCTTCATGCGTGCACGGATCCTGCGCGGTTCCGCGATCCTCGTCCCGGCCCTGCTGGTCCTGGCCGCGGCCGGCTACAAGTGGGTGCCGGGCTGACGACTACGTCCGGGTGCCGGCCACCCCACCCGCGTCGGCGGTCAGCCGGGTGGCGAGGTAGACCGGGATCACCGACAGCATGATCGCCACCACGCCTGCGACGTTCACGAGCGGGACCTGGTTCGCGAGGCGGAAGCTCTGGAAGATCCAGATCGGCAGCGTCTTCACGCCGCCGGCGGTGAAGATCGTGACGATCACCTCGTCGAACGAGAGCGCGAACGCCAGCAACGCCCCGGCGAGCAGCGCCGACCGGATCGACGGGAACGTCACGTACCGGAAGGTCTGGAAGGTGTGCGCGCCGAGGTCGGCGGACGCCTCCTCGAAGGAGCGGGACGTCCGCCGCAGGCGCGCGATGGCGTTGTTGTAGACGAGCACGACGCAGAACGTCGCGTGGCCGACGATCACGGTCAGGATGCCCAGGGGGACGCTGAGCGAGGCGAACGTCGTCGCGAGGGCCATGCCCGTGACGATGCCCGGCAGGGCGATCGGCAGCAGGATCACGAAGGAGATGCTCTCGCGGCCGAAGAAGTGATACCGGCTCACGGCGATCGAGATCAGCAGGCCGAGCAGCAGCGCGATCAGCGTGGCCCCCAGCGCGCAGGCGATCGAGGTGAGGAACGCCTGCTGGAGACCCGTGTTCGTGGCCGCCTCGCCGAACCACTTGAGCGTGAAGCCCGACGGCGGCCAGGCGTTGGTGCCGCTCGCGTTGAAGGCGTACAGGACCACGATCGTGAGCGGCAGGTAGATGAACGCGAGCACGAGGCCAGTCGCGATCCGGAGGCCGATGCGGCTGAGGCTCACGGTCTTCACAGCGCGTCGAAGGCGCCGAACCGCCGGACGATGAACAGGTACAGCAGCATGATCGCGAGCGGCACGAGGGCGAACGCGGCCGCGAGCGGGAGGTTCTGCGCCACGTTGACGAAGATCACGTTGCCGATGAACTGCGTGGTCGAGACCAGGCCCGGGACGATGTAGTCGCCGAGGGTCAGCGAGAACGTGAAGATGGACCCGGCGGCGACCGCCGGGATCGACAGCGGAAGGATCACCCGCCGGAACGTGATCCAGCCCCGTCCACCCAGGTCCGAGGACGCCTCGAGCAGCGACGAGGGGATCCGCTCGAGGCCCGCGTAGATCGGCAGGATCATGTACGGCAGCCACAGGTAGACGAAGACGAGCCATACGGCGACGTCGCCATAGCCCGGGCCGGTGAGGCCGAGCGGCTTGAGCAACCAATCGAGGACGCCCTGATCCGCGAGGATCAGACGCCACGAGTACGCCTTGATCAGGTAGCTCGCCCAGAGCGGCATCACGACCGCGACGACCATGAGCCCGCGCGTCCGTCGCGAGGCGACCCTCGCCATGTAGTACGCGATGGGGAAGGCGATGACGATGCAGGTCGCCGTCACGAGCAGGGCCATCCCGACGGTCCGCAGCGTGACGATGCGGTACACGTCGGTCGTGAACAGCTCGGTGAAGTTGTCGAGCGTGAACTCGCGGACCACCAGCGAGGTGAACGGGTCGCGCGACCAGAACGCGTTGAGGAACAGGACGAAGAGCGACCCGAGGTAGGCCACCACCAGCCACAGCAGCGGCAGCAGGAGGATCAGGCCGAGCCGCGTCCGCGGATGCCGGTGCATCCACGTCGCCATCCGTCGCCCGGGGGACGGGCGGCCTGGCGGCATTGACGCGGCAGGGCCTGGTGCGGCGGCGGGAGGCGAAGCGGCGGTCATCGGTCCCTTGATGGGCCGGCCCGGTCCCCGCGGTGCGGGTCCCGGGCCGGTTCGCTCACTGAGGGTTCGGTCGGATCAGCCCTTGATCTCGGTCCAGGCCTTGATCCAGTCGTCGAAGCCCTTGCACTTCACGTCGGTGCGTCCGTCGACACAGTCCGTGGTCGGGGTCTGCCAATACCAGACGTCCTTCCAGAAGGCGTCATCGTTCGCATGGAAGATCGTGCAGTGGTTCGGGTCGGCGGTCAGCGCGCACGACTTCGAGTTGCCCGGCGCCTCGCCGAACCACTCGGCGATCTTGGCGTTGACCTCCGGCGAGGTCAGGTAGTCGATGTACGCGTACGCGCAGGCGAGGTTCTTGGTCTTCGAGTTGATCATCCAGGTGTCCGACCAGCCCGTGGCGCCTTCCGGCGGCTTGACCACGTCGACCGGGACCTTGGGATCCTCGGCCTGCAGGAAGTTCGTGATGACCTGCCAGGTGGTGCCGACATTCGACGTGCCCGCACGGAAGTCGTCCATCTGCTTGAGATAGTCGGTCCAGTACTGCGTGACCATCGGCTTCTGCTGCTTGAGCAGGTCGACGGCCGCGGCGAACTGGGTGTCGTCGAGGGCGTACGGGTTCTTGATCCCGAGCTCCGGCTTGGTCGACATGAGGACCACCGCCGCGTCCGCGATGTAGATCGGGGCGTCGTAGATGCTCACCTTGTAGCCGTTGGCCGGGTCGAACATCTGGGCCCATGTCGTCGGGGCGGGGTTGACGTTGTCGGTGCGCCACATCAGGAGGTTCGAGCCGCGGCCGTGGGGCACGCCGTAGGCCACGCCGTCGACGGTGTTGTACGGCTTGTTCTTGAGGGCATCGAAGATGTCCGGGTAGTTCTTGAAGAGCGAAAGGTTCACCGGCTGGACGAAGCCGCCGCGGATGAGCCGCAGGCTGGCGTCGCCGGACGCCGAGACGACGTCGAACTGCTCGGGGTTGGTCGAGAACAGGGTGTATGCCTCGTCCGAGGTCCCGAAGATCTGCGGGTTGACCTTGCACCCGCTCTTCGTCTGGAAGTCCGTCACCCAGTCGATATCAGGCTGCGTCGAGCCGTTCTCCACGTAGCCCGGCCACGCGAGGACGTTGATGCTCTGGCCCTGGGTGCTGCCGAGCTCGGTGGGCAGGCTCGGGGCCGGTGAGCCGCTCGCCGCACCCCCGCCGCTGCTGCTACAGGCGCTGATGACGATCGCCGCCACCGCGACGAGCGCCGAGACTCCACGGATCCGCATGTGCTCCTCCTCCTCCGACGTCAGGACCCATCCGCGATGGGCAGTGCGTGCTGTCGCTTCCATACGAGGCGGACAGCCTTGCCTTGCTGCGCGAGTGCCTCCGTCGACGAGGTCGACAGGTTCTGCTGCGTGACGACGAGCCGGGCGCCGGCGTCGAGCATCACGACGTACCGCGTATCCGAGCCCAGGTAGACCACGTCGAGGATGTGGCCGTCCGCCGCCGACTCATCCGGGCCCACCGGCGCGTCGGGCTCGGCCAGGTGGATCTTCTCCGGCCGGATGGTGTAGGTGCCCGATCGTCCGATGATCGCCGTCGCCACGTCCCCGCTGAGCAGGTTCGATGTCCCGACGAACCCGGCCACGAAGCGGGTCGTCGGATGCTCGTAGACCTCGGCGGGCGCCCCGACCTGCTCGATCCGTCCGGCATTGAACACCGCGAGGCGGTCGCTCATCGTGAGCGCCTCCTCCTGGTCGTGGGTCACGTAGATGAACGTGATCCCGACCTGCTGCTGGATCGCCTTGAGCTCGATCTGCATCTCCTCGCGGAGCTTCAGGTCCAGGGCGCCGAGCGGCTCGTCGAGCAGGAGCACGCGCGGTCGATTGACGAGCGCGCGGGCGAGCGCCACCCGCTGGCGCTGCCCACCGGACAGCTGCCCGGGCTTGCGGTCGTCGTAGCCGTCGAGTCGGACCATCCGCAGCGCCTCGGTCACGCGCGCCGCCCGCTCGGGCTTCGGGACCTTCTTGACCATCAGCCCGTACCCGACGTTCTCGCCGACCGTCATGTGCGGGAACAGGGCGTAGTCCTGGAAGACCGTGTTGACGTCCCGGTCGAACGGCGGCACCTGCGTCACGTCCACGCCGTGCAGGAGGATCCGGCCGGCGGTCGGCAGCTCGAACCCCGCGATCATCCGGAGGGTCGTCGTCTTGCCGGAGCCCGACGGCCCCAGCATCGAGAAGAACTCGCCGTCGGCGATGTCGAGGTCGATGCCGGCGACCGCGGTGATCCGGCCGTCGGCCCCGGGTGGGATGAACTTCGCGACGCGACGTCCCGTGTCGTCGTCCCCGAAGGTCTTCACGACCCCTTCGAGGCGGACGGCGACGGACCGTGCGGCGGCGTCCGGGGCTCCGGCGGCGGTCGAGTTCGCGGTCGACGTCGAGACGGGGGTCGGGATCGCCAAGCGGCTCCTCGCGGCGCAGTGACCGATCTCGCGGTGACGGGTCACGGCAGAGTGCGGTCGGTCGACGCTGTGTGTCAAGGCGATGCGGCCGACGTTCCGGCGACCGCGCCCGGGCCGCGCTCGCGGCGGCGCCCCTAGACTTCGCGCGTGTCCCGGCTCCCCCTCGTCCGTCTCCTGCTCGTCGCCGCGATGCTCGCGGTCGTGGCGGCCTGTGACGCGGGTCCCGTGCCGGCCACGCCGAAGCCCGTCGCGGGCACGCCCGAGTCGCCGCGCGAGGTCAACCTCATCGCGAAGGACTACAGCTTCCTGCCCGCTGTCCTGGACCTCGTCCCGGGCGAGACGATCCTGCTGCACGTCATCAACGGCGGACTCGAGGTCCACGAGGCCGTGATCGGGCCCGGTGCGGTCCAGGCCGCATGGGAGCTCGCCGAGGGCGCCACGGTCGGCGCGCCACCCGGCCCGACGCCGGTCGTCTCGGTGCCGCCGGACGTCGCCGGCTTGCGCGTCGTCGTCGCCTCGGGACAACGGGTCGACGTCCGCTGGACCGTGCCCGTCGACGTGCCGCCCGACGACCCAGCCGCGACCGCCCCGAACATGGCGACCTGGCTGGTCGGGTGCCACATCCCCAACCACTGGGCGAAGGGCATGTGGATCCCCGTCCGGTGGGTCGCTAACCAGGCGCCCTGAGCGTGCGCGGTGGTACGCTCCGCGCTGCACGAGCCCAAGCCCGCCGTGCGTCATCGACTCGAGGAGGACCCGCATGGCCTACGTGATCGCCGAGCCGTGCATCGACGTGCTCGACGTCTCGTGCGTCTCCGTCTGCCCGGTCGACTGCATCCACTATGACGAGGGCGTGGACCGCAAGCTGTTCATCGACCCGAACGAATGCATCGACTGCGGCGCGTGTGAGCCCGAATGCCCCGTCAACGCGATCTTCCCCGAGGAGTCGCTGCCGACCGAGTGGGCCGGCTACACCGCCATCGATGCGACGTGGTTCACGGACAAGGCGGCGGCCCGAGCGGCCGTCGACGAGGCCAAACCCTCCAGCTGATGGCTCGCAGGAGCGTCGCCTCAGCCATCGGGGCGCGAGGATCAGCTCCCCGTTGAGGGTGGCAAGACCACATCCCGTATGCGCATCGTCTCGCTCCTGCCCTCCGCCACCGAGATCGTCTGCGCCATCGGGCTGGGTGACGAGCTGGTGGGGGTGACGCACGAGTGCGACTGGCCTCCGGAGGTCATCGGCAAGCCGGTCATGACCAGGAGCGTCCACGATCTCGAGGACGCCCGGTCGCGCGACATCCATCGCCTGGTCACCGCGTCGATGCACGGCGGGTCATCCCTGTACGCGCTCGACGAGGAGGCCCTGGCGGCCGCCGACCCCGACCTGATCCTGACCCAGGAGCTGTGCCGCGTCTGCGCGGTGAGCTACCGCGAGGTCAACGAGGTCGCCCGGGCGATCGACGCGGACATCACGGTCATCTCGCTCGAGCCGACCTCCATCGAGGGCATCCTGCACTCGATCACCACCGTCGGCGCGATGACGGAGGCCGAGGACGACGCGATCGACCTCGTCGAATCGATGCGTGAGCGGCTCGGCGTCGTGGAGGCGAAGGTCGCGTCCCGGCGCGAAGGTGGACGTCCCCCGATCAGGGTCGCGAGCCTGGAATGGCTCGATCCGCCGTTCGCGGCGGGGCACTGGGTCCCCGAGCAGGTCCGCCGCGCCGGTGGCTGGGACGTGCTGGGCGCCGAGGGCGACCGATCGTCGGAGACATCGTGGGACGCCGTCGCGGAAGTCGACCCCGAGGTCCTCATCCTCATGCCGTGCGGATTCCATCTGCGGGAGACCGTCGACGAGTGGGCGCAGACGCCGCGCCCAGCGTGGTATCGGGACCTGCCTGCCGTGCGGAGCGGTCAGGTGTTCGCGGTCGACGGTTCCTCGTACTTCAGTCGCCCTGGTCCGCGCGTGATCGACGGCATCGAGCTGCTCGCCGAGATCCTGGACCCTGACGGGTTCGAGGACGTCGCCCCGATCGGGTCGTGGACCCCCATCACGAGCTGATGACCGGCGCACGCTCGCGTCCGGTCGGCTGACCCGGCAGATGCCGTTCCGGCCGACATTCGACTGCCTGTGGTGCGGCGCGCCGCACACGTGCCGCGGCCCCGACGATCTCGAGGGCTGGGCGATGCTCTGCCCGGACTGTCTCGGCAAGGCCGGCGACAACGGGTTCCTGCGGTTCCGCCTCCGGCAGGCCATCGAAGAGCGAGGCCGAGCATCCGCGCCGCCGGCCGACGCGGCCGCGGCCGAAGCCGCCGCGGCGCCCGCACCCGCGTCGATCGCGCCCGCCACGGCGCCCGCGCCCGCGCCCGAGGGCCAGCGGCGGCCACCCTCGATCCCGAGGCTGCCCTGATCCCGTACTACGACGCCCGGGCGGCGGAGTACGACGACTGGTACCTCCGTCGCGGGCGCTATGCGCGCGGCCCGATCCACGACGCCGCGTGGGATGCCGAGCTCGACGCCGCCGGCCGGTGGCTCGACGCGCTGCCGCTCCGCGGCGAGATCGTCGACCTCGCGGCCGGGACCGGCTGGTGGTCCACGCTGCTCGCCGGCAAGGGCGAGCTCTCCCTCTACGACGCCAACGCGGCACCCCTCGAGCGGGCCCGCGACCGGCTCGTGGCCCACGGCCTCCGGGCGCACCTCCACGTCCGCGACGCGTGGGCCGAGCCGGATCGCCCGGTCGATGCCGTGTTCACCAGCTTCTGGCTGAGCCACGTCCCGAGGTCCCGCCTGCCCGGAGTTCCTCGCGCTCGTGCGCCGATGGCTCAAGCCCGGCGGTCGGTTCGCCTTCATCGACTCGCGGCCCGACCCGCAGTCGTCCGCGGCGGACCACCCCACGCCGACGGACGACGTCTCGGTGCGTCGCCTGGACGACGGCCGCGAGTTCACGATCGTCAAGGTCTACTACACGGCCGAGGAACTCGCGGCGGCGTTGGCGGCTGCCGGGTTCGCCGACGCCGCCGTCACGCAGACCGGGCGCTTCTTCCTCCTCGGGTCCGCGACGGCCTGACAGCGGGCCGCGGCCGACGGACCGGCGGCCGAGACGACGCCCGACGGCCACCGACCGGCAGGGCGCCGCGTGCGATACTCCGGCCGATGTCCCCCCTCTCGAAGGCCACCATCGCGACCGTCGGCTCCGGCGTCATGGCCGAGGCGATGATCGCCGGCCTCCTCCGCGGCCAGCTGGTCGAGCCGAGGCAGGTCGTCGCCAGCCACCCGCGCGCCGAGCGCCGTGAGCACCTCGAGCGCGAGTACGGGATCCGGACCGTCGCGAGCAACATCGACGCCGTGACAGGCGCCGACGTGATCCTCTTCGGGATCAAGCCCCAGATGCTCGGCAAGGTCGGCCGCGAGATCGGGCCGAAGCTCCGCCGCGGCCAACTCGTCCTGAGCGTCCTCGCCGGCGCCACGACCAAGGCCCTGACCGAGATCCTCGGCCACGACCAGGTCGTTCGGAGCATGCCGAACACGCCGGCGCGGCTGGGCAAGGGGATGACGGTCTGGTACGCGACGCCCGAGACGACCGAGGCCCAGCGGGCGCAGGCGGGCGCCCTCCTCGGGGCCCTCGGCATGCAGCTCGAGGTCGACGACGAGAAGATGGTCGCGATGGCGACCGCGGTCAGCGGCACCGGACCGACCTACGTGTTCCTCGTGATGGAGGCGCTCATCGACGCCGCGGTGCACCTCGGGTTCCCGCGGCACATCGCGCACGACCTGGTCATCGAGACGCTCGAGGGTTCGACGCTCTTCGCGAAGCAGTCCGGCATGCATCCCGCGGAGCTGCGGAACATGGTGACCTCGCCCGGTGGCACGTCGGCGGCGGCGCTCCACGAACTCGAATCCGGGCGGCTGCGGACGGTCCTGTCCGAGGCCGTCTGGGCGGCGTTCCGGCGGACCAACGAACTGGGCGAGCAACTGGAGCGCTCGGCGTCGGAGTCGGCGCCGAGGAAGCGCGGAGGTTCATGAGCGCCGTCCCCGACACGCTCCCGCGAGACCTCCGTCGGGCGTCGCTGCCCGCGCTCCGGGCGCTCGACCTTCGCGCCCCGGACCGCGACCTCTGGGCGGACGAGGCGGCGATGTGGGACCGGATGCTGGCGCACTGGGCCGGCCTCGATGACGCGGCGTGGCACCTCCCCGGAGCGGCGCCGTCGGACGCCGGTGGCCCGGACTGGTCGCTTGCTGAGCACGTCGGGCACATCGCGGCCTGGCAGGAGCTGGCGATCGAGTACATCGGGGCGGCGATCTCGACGGGACGATGGCCTTCGGATGACGGGTTCGACGGCGGCGACTTCGACACGTTCAACGAACGGCTCCGCGAACCGTGGGCGTCCATGCCGACCGCCGCGATCCTGGCTCGCCTGGAGGCGTCGCGCGCCGGCGTGCTGGCCGCCGCACAGCGCCTGTCGCCCGAGGAGATCCGGGCAGACGACGCCTGGTCGTGGGTCTACCTGACGATCCACGGGCACTACCTGGACCACGCGTCGATCATCGAGCCGTGGACCGACCAGCTTCGGGACCGACAGGTCGACGGGGACCCGTTCGTCGCGGATCCGCGGGCCGCGGACCACGCGGACTTCCGCGCCCAGGACGCGACGACCGAGGCCGACCTCGCGGCGATCGTCGCGGCCATCCCGCCGGCGCGCTTCGCTCGCGATGCGGTCACGCCCGGTTGGACCGCCCAGGACCACCTCGGTCACCTGGCGGACTGGGCCGATGAGGGTGTCCGGGCGATCGACGTCTACCACCGCCGCGGCCACTGGCTGTCCGACCCGGAGGAAGGCGTCGACGCCTGGAACGAGCGCATGGTCGCCGCCTCCCGGGGCGAGGCGCCCGACGCCACGCACGCGCGGTACCGGCGCGCCCACGAGGCACTCCTCGCGGCCATCGACACGCTGACCGTCGACGAGCTGCGCAGCCCGGACGGCTGGAGCTGGGCGTACGACTGCCTGTATGGGCACGTGCGAAAGCACACCGCGATGCTGGGACCCTGGGCCGCGGCCGCCACCTGGCCGGACCCGGAGGGCTGATGGTCACCGAGCCCCGCACGCCGTCGGGCGGTCTGACGATCGAGGCGATCGTGGCGGTCGACCCGCCGCGGGAGTTCCGACTCCATCCCCGCGACCGGGCCATCGCGTACACGGCGGAGGCCGCCGGCGCGCGACAGCTGTTCACGGTCCCGCTGCGGGGCGGCTTCCCGACCCAGCTCACGGCGTCGCAGAAGTCGGTCTCGGATCCGCAGTGGTCGCCGGACGGGCGGCGCCTCGCCTACGTCCGCGACGACGAGCTCTGGGTCGTCGAGGCCGACGGCTCGAGGACCACGCGCGTGGTCGGCAAGCCCGGGGGTGCGCGATCACCGCGCTGGTCGCCCGACGGCCACCGGCTCGCCTTCCTGTCGCGCCGGCGCGGCTGGACGCAGGTCTGGCTGATCGATGCGCCGGTCCCGCGACGCGGCCGGCCCGCGCGGACCCGCGACCGCCCACGCCGACCGCCCTGACTCGCCCCGGCGTCGACATCGACGGGCTCGAGTGGTCGCCCGACGGGACGCGGATGGCGGTCACGGGCCGACTGCTCGACAACGACCCGGAGACATGGCAGATCGGCCTCGCCGACGTGGCGACCGGCGCGCTCGAGATCATCGCCGGCGAGCACAGCCTCGACACCGGCGCCCGCTGGGTCCGTGACGGCTCGCTGCTCTACATCTCGGACGCGGACGGCTGGTTCCAGGTCGTCCGTCGTTCTGCCGACGGCCGCGATCGCCTCGTGCTCACCGCCGGCGAACGCGAGCACGGCGAACCGACCGGGCGCCCCTGGTTCATCGCCCTCCCGTCGCCGGACGGCGCCCGGTTCGTCCACATCGAGGTCCACGACGGACTGTATCGACCTCGTCGTGGCCGACCTGTCCGGCGCGGTCGCGCCGAAGCGTGGTCGCGGCCGGCCGCCCAAGACCCCGCGCACCGTGTCGGCCACCTCGAGCGGGCAGCGGATCGACCCGTGGGACGGCGTCTGGCGACCCGTCGACTGGACGTCGGACGGTGCCTGGGTCGCCGCGACCGGCGAGAGCGAGACCCAGCCGCAGGACCTGTGGCTCCTGCCCGTCCCCGGCGTCGCCCCCGCCGACGCCCGACCACGACGGATCACCGACAGCCGTCCGGCCGTGCTGGCTGCCGCCCTGACCGCGGCCCGCGTCCCGGCCGGCGAACGCATCGTCGTGACGGCGCGCGACGGCCTTCGGTTGGAGGGCACACTCTGGCGGCCGGCCTCCGCCACGGGGAAGCGCGGCGGCCGTCGCGTGCCGGTGATCGTGTACCCGCATGGCGGCCCGACCGCACAGGCCTACCGGTCCTTCCAGCCCTTCAAGCTGCTGCTGACCGAGGCCGGGTTCGCGGTCCTCGACATCGACTTCCGCGGCTCGACGGGCTACGGCCGGAGCTTCCGGCACGCCAACCACAACGAATGGGGCCACGCCGACGTCCACGACGTCATCGATGCGGCCCGCTGGGCGAACGACCAGCCCTGGGCCGACGGGCGCCTCGCGGTCTGGGGCGGGTCCTACGGCGGGTACCTCGCCCTGTGTGCCCTCGTCGAGGAGCCGGACCTGTGGCGCGCGGGCGTGGACCTGTTCGGGGACTCGGAGATCGCCGAGAGCTATCGCCACGGCGACCGACCCGGCCGTCTCGACCTCCACCGGATGATGGGCTCGCCGGACGAGCCCGGCCGCGCCGACCTGTACCGTCGCGGCTCCCCCGTCTACCGCGCGGAGCGCATCCAGGCCCCGGTGCTCATCCTCCACGGCCGGCGAGACAAGCGCGTCGTCCCGCTCATGACCGAGAAGATGGTCGAGGCCCTCGAGATCGAGGACAAGATCTACGAGGTCCACTGGTACGACGACGAGGGCCACGGCTGGGAGCGTCGCGAGAACCGGCGGGATGCCTTCGAGCGCATGCTCGCGTTCCTGCGCACGCACGTGCTCGACGAGCCGCCTCGGGACCGCGGCTAGGCGTCGCTCCCGTCGGCCGTCGCGGCACCAGGGCCATCGGCCCGCTCGTCGCCGCCCGGCGCTGACATCGGCACCACGCTGATCGAGCCGTCGGTCTCGAGGACCGCGATCCGCACGTCCTCGATGCGCTCCAGGCCGCCGCGACGGACCGCGGCCCGGACGTCGTCCGGCTCGATGCCCTCCTCGCGGATCGCCCGCTGGAGCAGCTTGCCGTCGCGGATGAGCAGCCGGGGTTCGCCTTCGACGACACGACGGACGCGACGCGAGCGCTCCGCGAGCCGGCTGAGCCCGAGGTCGAGCGCGAGCAGGGTCAGCACCGCGACGAGGCCGCCCCAGACCGTCGAGTTCTCACCGACCATCGAGTTCTGGACCGCGTCGGAGATGATCAGGATGACGACGAGCTCCAGGATCGAGAGCTGTCCCACCTGGCGTTTGCCCGACACGCGCAGGACGACGACCAGGAAGATGTAGACGATCGTCGTGCGGATGACGATCTCGGGGAGGCTCGAGCCGATGTCCGGCAGGTTCACAGCGGGCCTCCGGCGCGGCCGGCGGACGGCTCGCGGTCGCGGCGCATCGCGAGCGCGATCGTCGCGGCGATCCCGATCCCGATCAGGATGTCGCCGACGCTGAAGACGTTCGCGAACGGGAGCGACGCCGGGATCGCGAAGATGTCGGTGATGGGCCGGAGGGCGGGGTCGGTGACGACCGTGCTGTTCGTGAGGCCCTCGACCGTGATCCCGGCCGTCGTGAGGGCCGCGGGATCCGCGGGCATCCGTCCGCCGTTGGCGATGATCGCCGCGAGGTTGCACGCGGCTCCGGCCGCGATGACCGCCACGCCCGGGATCGCGAGGTTGCGCAGGACGGCGACGAGGACCGCGATCCCCGACGCGACGTAGAGCGCCGGGCCGGCGTCGCCGACGAGCGAGCCCACTGGCTCGGCGAAGATCAGGACCTGGACCAGGAAGCCGGCGACCGCGAGCCACGCCCAACGGATCCGGAGGCTCGCGAGCGCGCCGATATTCCCGCCGAGCAGCAGCCCCAGGACGATGCCGATCGGGATCGAGGCGAGGATGAACATCGGGCGATCGGCCGTCAGCCGGCGGCCGGGGTCACCCCCAGGATGATCTCGAGCTGGGCCGCGTGCTCGTCGAGGTGCCCGCCGATGAAGCGGGCCGCCCCGGCCGCCACCGTGATCTCGCCGCGCGACGGATGGAGGCCGACCCGTGCGCGTTCCGCCGTCGACCACGCCGCCCAATGGGCGAGGAACGCGTCCACGCGTTCGGCGATGGTCGCGAACAGCTCGTCGGGCGCGCGGTGACGCTCGCGACGGATGTAGGCGAGGCGATCAGCGTCCGTCGCGATGCGGCCGAACGGCACCGGCTCCGGCTCGTCCGAGGTCGCCACGTTGCCGAGTTCCGCGTCCCAGTAGCCGACCATCTCGGCGACGTGGGCGAGCAGCTCGGGCGGTCCCCAGGCGGCTTCGGGCGTGTGGTCGAACGTCGCCGCGAGCGGCCAGGGCGCCGTCGCCTCGACTCGCGGTCGGAGCGCCTCGAGCCGCGCTCGAGCGGCGATCAGCTGGTCGGTGACGTCGTCGTTCGGCATGCCGGCAGTGTCGCACGGCGGGGGTAGCATGGACGGCAACTTCCGACCGGGCCGCCCTCGGGCCGCCCGCCATCTCGCAGCATGGAGACGCGCGATGACCGAGACCCTCTCGAAGGGTGCCGCCAACCAGGCGGGCGCCCGGGTCGACGCGGACGCCTACGCCAAGGCGGCCGACTTCCTGCCCCTCAACGGCATCGACCACGTCGAGTTCTGGGTGGGGAACGCCCGCCAGGCGTCGGCGTACTACCGGGCGCTGTGGGGCTTCACCCCGGTGGCGTTCAGCGGCCTCGAGACCAAGGTCCGCGACCGCGCGAGTTACGTGATGGTCCAGAACGACATCCGGTTCGTGTTCACCGCGCCGCTGACCCCCGACGGCGAGATCGCCGAGCACGTCCGGGCGCACGGCGACGGCGTCCATGACATCGCGTTCTCGGTCGACGACGTCGAGTCCGCCTGGCGCGAGACGACGACGCGCGGCGCGGTCTCGGCCTGGGCCCCGACCGAGCTGGACGGCGGCGAGGACGGCGTCCTCCGGACCGCCGCGATCCACACGTACGGCGAGACGTTGCACTCGTTCGTGGACCGGCGCGACTACCAGGGCGCCTTCGCGCCCGGATATCGCGCGGTCAAGCGACCCGCCCGCGCCGCGGACGGCCTCTCACTCCTCGAGGTGGACCACTGCGTCGGGAACGTCGGGCTCGGCGACATGGACCGGTTCGTCGACTACTACCGCGACGTCCTCGGCTTCGCGCAGCTGATCCACTACGACGACAAGGTCATCCACACCGACTACAGCGCGCTGATGTCGAAGGTCATGACCAACGGCAACGGCCGCATCAAGTTCCCCATCAACGAGCCGGCGACGGGCAAGAAGAAGAGCCAGATCCAGGAATACCTCGACTGGTACCACTCGCCCGGCTGCCAGCACATCGCGCTGCGGACGGAGGACATCGTCAGCACGGTCCGGCGGCTGCGTGACAACGGCGTCGAGTTCCTCGGCCTTCCGCACGAGTACTACGCCACGCTGGCGGACCGCGTCGGCGACGTCGGCGTGCCGATGGACGTGCTCGAGGAACTCGGCATCGAGGCCGACCGCGACGAGGAGGGCTACCTCCTCCAGATCTTCAGCCGACCCGTCCAGGACCGCCCGACGTTCTTCTTCGAGATCATCGAGCGCCACGGCTCGCGCGGGTTCGGCGTCGGCAACTTCAAGGCGCTCTTCGAGGCGATCGAGCGCGAGCAGGAGAAGCGCGGGAACCTCTAGACGGACGAAAGCGCGGGACCCGTGACCAGGCCCCGCGCATCCAGGGTCGAGATCAGCTCGCCGACGATGAACCGGAACGAGTCGATGACAGGCTGGGCCGCGGCGATGATCGCATCCATCGCCGTCTTGTCGGATGGCCCCGCGACGTAGATCACGACCGTCTTGCCGTTCACGTCGAGGAAGGTCAGATACAAGGCGTCGACGTCCTGGAGCCCTCGCATCCGCGACGGCGGGGTGCCCGTGTCGGTGATCAGGAAGGCGTACGGGCGAGCCGATGTCACGGACATGTCTCGCTCCAAGACGGCGCCAGGCGGACCTGCACGGACTGTCCCTTGAGACCGCCGATGTCGATCGTCTCGCGGCGTCGTGACGACGAGGCCCGGATGGCTCGTCAGGAAGTCGACGAAGTCCTGGACCGTGGCCCCGGCGCCGGCCTTCTGCGCGGGCGTGCACGTCGCGTTCTGCTCGGCGATCGCCGCCTGCGACATGACGTTGATCTCCGGGAACGGGGCCGTCCCCGTGTCGACCAGGCGGTAGCCGCGAGCCACGTCCTCGTTGTTCTCCCAGCCGGCGGGCGTCGTGAACGACACCGCGGGCTCGAACTGGTCCGACGTGTGGTCGCCTGCGGGCAGGGCACCGGCACAGTCGGTGGTGTCGTTGACGCAGGTGCTTGCCGATCCGGCCGGCGACGGAGCCGGCCGACGGCGTCGCCGACGGCGCCGCGACCTGCGGGGAACTGCCCCCGCGGAGCAGGCCGAACGTGACGAGGCCGATGACGACGATGGCCGCGATCGCGGCGCCGAACTTGAGGGTCGGGGTCATGTGGATGGTCCTCCGGTCGAGGCGCCATCCGGGTCGTTGGGACTGACGGGCGATCCGGTCCGCGACCACGTCGACGACGCGGTCGGGGGCCTCGGATGGTCCGTCGGCGAACCAGTGGTCGAGCAATCGTTCGATGTCGCGTTCGTGCGTCATGCCGAACGACCTCCTTCGACCGCGACCCGGGCGTCCGCGTCGAGCGCGGCCCGCATGGCGCGGTGGGCGTGGTGGAGTCGAGAGCGGGCCGTCCCGGCCGGGATGCCGAGGGTCTCGGCGATCTCGGACGGGGCGTACCCGAGGTAGTGGTGCATGGCGAGGATCGCCCGTTGTTCGGGCGACAGCCGTCGGAACCCGCGTTCGAGCAGGTCCCGGTCGGCGATGGTGAGCAGGTCATCCGGGGCGGCCGGTCCATCGACCGGGAGCACGCGGAGATTGGCGGTGCGACGACGCTCGCGCGTCGCCTGGGCGATGCAGACGTTGACGACGAGGCGATGCAGCCACGCATCGAAGCGGTCCGGATCGCGGAGTCCCCGCAGGTCGCGCCAGGCGATCACCAGCGCGTCCTGGAGGGCATCCTCGGCCCGATCGATGTCGCGCAGGATCCGCTGGGCGAGCGCGAAGAGCCGGTCACTCCGAACACGGATCAGGTCGACATACGCCGCCTGGTCCCCGTTCCGTGCCGCCTCGACGAGATCGCGATCCACCTGCGCCGCCTTGTCGTCGCGCCCAGCGGGGGCGCCGTCCGACCACTATGGTCGAGCGCGTCCCGCCAGCGTTCAATCAACGCACCGGCCTTGCTACGATCGTGCCTCGGTGGAAGGGAGGAGGTCGCCGTGGTGTTCTACCCGTGGGTCGTCATCAGTCATGTGGTGTTCGTGATCCTCGCCTTCGGCGCACATGGGGTCTCGGCGTTCGCGATGTTCCGCGTCAAGCGCGAGACGGACCGGGTCCGGATGGCCGCGGTGCTGGACTTGTCGAACACCTCGCTCGTCGCGGCGGGGATCGGCCTGCTGGTGGCCGTCGTGCTCGGGATCGTCGCTGCGATCATGGGCGGACACTTCAGCCGGACGTGGCCGTGGGCGGCCATCGCGGTCGTCGTGATCGTCTGGATCGCGATGTCGCCGCTCGCGGCGAATCCCCTGGCGAGCGTCCGCTACGCGCTGGGGCTGCCGTCGCGGAAGGACAAGAAGGGCGAGCCGCCGCAGCCGCGCTCCGACGCCGAGCTGACGGCCGCGCAGGCCAGCCTTCGACCGCACCTGGTCGCCGTCGTGGGGATCGTCGCGATCGTCATCCTCGTGTGGCTGATGGAGGCGAAGCCGTTCTGACCCGTGTCGCCGGTGCCGTGGCCGGCGTCTTCGCGCTCGTGGTGCTCCTGACCGGATGCGCGTCCGGATCGCCAGCGCCGGCGGCCGCCCTCGTGGGGACGTCGTGGACGGTCACGTCGATCGCGAAGGAGGACACGACGGCCACGCCCCCGACGATGGTCTTCGGGGCGGATTCGTCGATCAGCGGGACGACCGGCTGCAACCAGTACACCGGCAGCTACGAGACGGACGGGGCCAAGATCACGATCGGATCGATCGCCTCGACGGCGATGGCATGCGTCGATCCGGACGTGTCCGCACAGGCAGCCGACTTCCTCGCTGCGCTGGGCGGGGCGGTCAGCTGGGAGATCCAGCCGGACGGCAAGCTCGAGATCCGGGCGCCATCGGCGATCACGGACCTGAAGGGCACCGCCGATATCGTGGCCGTGCCGGCCGGGGCGACTGACTAGACTCCTGCGATGCGGATCGCCCACGTTCGCGAGACAGCACGCGCCGGCCGGTACGCCTTGGCGGCTCGCGGCGGCGTTGGACGCGGGGGAGACGCCGGCGCGCTGGCTGGACCTGGACGTGGCCCGACGTCGGGCCGCCGCCGCCCGACCGGAGCTCGCCCACGACGCCGTCCTGTTCCGGCAGCCGCTGACGACGCTCGACGATCTTCTGGCTCGGCGGCTGCGCGTCGAGACCCTGCGCGAGCTGGTCGAGGGGTTCGTCGCCCGCGACGAGGACGATCCGGCGGTGCTGTGCGGCGGCGGACCTCCGCTTCGGGCCCCCGGTCCTGTCGCCACCGTCGCTGCGCGACTTCTACGCCTTCGAGCAGCACGTCCGGACCGTCTGGCAACGTCGCGGCGGCGAGGTGCCGGACATCTGGTACCGGCTGCCCGTCTTCTACTTCAGCAACGTGTCGGAGGTGCGCGGGCCGGACGACCCGGTCTGGGCGCCGGCGGCCTCAGCCGAGCTGGACTACGAGCTTGAGGTCGCGGCGCTCATCGACACGCCGGCCATCGACCTCGCGCCGGAGCGGGCGGAGGAGGCCATCGGCGGGTTCATGAGTCTTCAACGACTGGTCGGCCCGTGATCTGCAGCGCGAGGAGACCGTCGTGCGGCTCGGCCCGGCCAAGGGCAAGGACTTCGCGAGCTCGATCGGGCCGTACCTCGTCACCCCGGACGAGCTGGCGGACGCGCGATCCGGGACGGGCTACGACCTGGCCATGACGGCGACGGTGAACGGCCGGGAGACCAGCCGTGGCCGGTGGTCCGACGCCCATTTCTCGTTCGGCGAGATGGTCGCGCGGGCGTCGGCGGATGCCCGACTGCGAGCCGGCGACCTCATCGGCAGCGGGACGGTCGGGACCGGTTGCCTCCTCGAGATCCGCGATGCGACGCTCGGGCGCTATCTTGCCCCCGACGACGAGGTCGTCCTGCGAATCGAGCGGCTCGGCACGCTTCGCACGCCCATCGTGACACGACCGACGTGAGCTGACGACGTCGAAGATCGAACCATCGGCCGCCTCGGCGACTCAACGGGGATGAGCGTCCAGGTCGGACGCCATTTGGAGGACCGGGTGGGTGCAACGAGCACTCGTTGACCTGGCTCGTCGGGGCGATGAGGAAGCGTTCGCCGATCTCGCACGTGCGGTCGGTGATCGGCTGATGGCGATCGCGTTCAGGATCCTTCGCGACGCCGATCGAGCCGAGGACGCAGTCCAGCAAGCCCTGGTGACGGCCTGGCGTGAGCTGCCATCGCTGCGCGACGACGACCGGTTCGACGCCTGGCTTCGGCGGATCCTCGTCCATGCGTGCTACGCGGAGGCGAGGCGACGACGGAGCTGGGCCGCCAACGTCCGAGTCCTGCCGGTCGACGGACCGGACGGCCGCGACGACCTGGCGTCCGTCATCGAACGAGACCGACTCGAGCGCGGCTTCCGGCGCCTGTCGCCGGAGCAGAGCGCGATCTTCGTCCTGCATCACTACGTGGGGCTGACGCTCCCCGAGGTCGCCGAGGAGCTCGGCGTGCCCCTGGGGACCGTCAAGTCCCGCCTGCACTACGCCACTCAGGCTCTCCGGGCGGCGCTCGACGCCGATGCCCGGTCGGCCACATCGACGGAGCGTCTCGCATGACCACCGACCGCGACTTCGACCGGATCGCCGAGGCCTGGCTGGCCGACGGCCCGGAGGAACTCTCCGTTCGGGTGCTCGACGCCGTCGTCGATGAGATCCACACGACACGACAGCGGCATGCCCTGCGCCTGCCGTGGAGGTTCCCAACGATGACCATGCCCGTTCGCGCCGCGGCGATCGTCGCCGTCGGTGCCCTCGTCGTGGCCGGGGTCGCCGTGCTCGGCGGCGCCGGTCGTGGCGGACCCAGCCCATCACAAGCGCCCGCGGCCAGTGCCCCGGCCGCGGTCCAGCCGTCGGACGCGCCGTCAACGATCCTCTCGACCGCCGGACTGCCGGTCCTCGACACGCTCTTCACGTCGCCGCGAAACGGCTACAGCGTGAAGTATCCATCCGGCTGGACCGTCAACCCGGGGACGGCGTCCTGGCACCTCGGCAAGCCGATCCTCTGGGGCGACCCAGCGATGGACGCGATCCAGACGAGCGACGCCCGATTCGTGGCGGCGGCGCAAAAGCTCGGCGACGGCCAGACCGCCGACCAATGGCTCAAGGCCTATTGCCTCAGCGGGGCGAACGACATCGGCCAGTGCGACAGCGTGCCGGCGTCCTGGGAGCCGGTGACGATCGCCTCCTCCGCCCAAGGCTCCGGGATCAAGGGGTACATCGACCTCGACGGCGTCGCTGCCGCCGGCGGCACGATCGTGCCCGGGGGAAAGGTCTTCGACGCCGTGGCCGTCGATGGGAACACCGCCTACGCCTTCACGCTGGACGGCGACGTCGACCGCCCGACGTTCGACGCGTTCCTCGCGAGCATCCACCTCTACCCAAGTTCGCTCGTCAGCGTCCCGGAGTTGACGAAGACGTTCACCTCGCCGATGTTCGGCTACTCCATCGGGGTCGCACCGTCCTGGAACGTGGTGCCAGCGACGAAGAAGTGGACAGGCGTCGATACCGGCGTGCTGGATGGGATCGACATCTCTGGCACGGACACGTCATCTGGGGCCGCGTCACAGGCACTTGGCAACAAGACGTTCGAACAGTTCCTTGACGCGTTCCACGCCAACGAGATGCAGGGAGTTCCCGCGGGATGTGACGGGGGTGACCCGTCGACCTGGCCGTCCGTTCAGGTCGGTGACCAAGTCGGAAGGCTGGAGCAGCTGTGCAACGCCGCCGAGGTCCTCGTCCACGTCGGCGATCGCGTCTACGTCTTCGAGTGGGGGAGCCAGACCTTCGATGGCGAGCAGCACTTCTCGTTCCCCTCCTGGAAGGAGCTGCTCACATCCGTGACATTCGACCCCGCGTCGGCCAAGTAGCCCGGCCTCACACCCGCGACGACCCCGGTCACCGGCCGGGGTCGTCGTCTGTCCGCCGGACTCGCCACGCGCCATCATTCGGGTGTGGACATCCGGATCGATCCGATGACGGCCGCCGACTGGCTCGAGGTCCGGCGCATCTACGCCGAGGGGATCGCGACCGGCGATGCCACGCTCGAACGCGAGGCGCCCGACTGGCAGCACTTCGACCACTCACACCCCGCAGGTCTGCCGGTTCGTGGCCCGGGACATCGCCGCCGCCGATGGCGACGCTGCTGCCCCGATCCTCGGCTGGGTCGCCCTCTCCGCGTACTCGAGCCGTCGTGTCTACTCGGGCGTCGCGTGGGAGAGCGTCTACGTGGCCGCCGAGGCACGCGGCCGGGGGGTCGGTCGAGCGCTGCTCGAGACGCTCATCCAGGCCTCGGAGGCCGCGGGCTTCTGGACACTGCTCGCCGGCGTCCTTGCCGAGAACGCGGCCAGCCTCGCCCTCCACGATCGCGTCGGCTTCCGGCGCGTCGGCGTGAACCGGCGGATGGGCCAGGACGTGCACGGCCGGTGGCGCGACGTCGTCCAGCTCGAGCGGCGAAGCACGACGGTCCCCGACTGACCGCAGCGCGGTCTGAACGTTCCGTCCCGACCCTCCCGTCATAGTGGGTAGTCCACGGCCATCGAGGTCGTGGCGACCGGAGGTCAAGGTGGATCGAGACCTGGTCGAGCAGGCCCGTCGGGGAGATCGCGAAGCGTTCGCCGTCCTGGTGCATCAGGTCAGCGATTCGCTCTACGCGGTCGCTCAGCGGATCCTGCGGGACTCGGCTCTCGCCGAGGACGCGCTGCAGAACGCCCTGGTCCTCGCCTGGCGTCGGATCCCGCACCTGCGGGAGCCGGACCGGTTCGAGGCCTGGATCCACCGGATCCTCGTCCATGCCTGCTACGACGAATCGCAGCGGGCTCGCCAATGGGTCGCCACCGTCCGTGTCCTGCCCGTCGATGGGCCATCGACACCGGATGGGAGCGCGGCACTCGCCGACCGCGACGAACTGGAGCGGGCGTTCCGCCGGCTCCCGGTCGACCAGCGGGCGGTCTTCGTCCTGCACCACTACCTCGGGCTGCCCTTGGTGGAGATCGCCCAGATGCTGGAGATCCCCGCCGGGACGGCCCGATCGCGACTGCACTACGCCACTCGCGGCCTTCGTGATGCCCTCGCGGCAGACGCGGAGACCGAAGCCGCGATCCAGGGAGGACGACTCGCATGACCGACGACCGCTCGCTCGAACGCGCCGCTCGGTCGTGGCTCGAGGTCGGGCCCACGCAGGCGCCTCCGGGCGCCGTCGAGGCCGCGCTCCTCCGCATCGAGACGACACCACAGGAACGGGGTCTCCGGATCCCGTGGAGGTTCGACATCATGACTACCCCCGTTCGCGTCGGGCTGGTCGCCGTCCTCGGCGTCCTGCTCGTCGGCGGCAGCGTCGCGCTGCTCGGCAAACCCGGGCAACCCGCCGGCGTCCCCGCCGTTTCGACCCCCGCCCGCCACCGCGAGTCCCACCGCGACACCAGCGGCCAGCGCGTCGCCGTCCGCGCCCGCGGCCGACTACTCGACCATGGCCGGCCGGATCCTCGTCGAGCATCTCGGCAACGCCATCGACAGCTCCGAGATGCCCACCACCGACTACCACCCGGACCGCCGCCGGTTCTACTTCATGGATCCGGCCACGATGACCGGCGCGACCGCGGTCGAGTTCCTGCCCAATCAGCCGACCACCGGCAAGACCGCCGCGGACATCTCGAGCGACCACTCGAAGATCGTCTTCCAGGACTTCGCCGACAAGCCGAAGCTCTACGAGGCCAACCTCGACGGCACGGGCTTCCACCAGATCCCGATCGAATGCGATTGCGAGCTGCTCTACCCCGACTACGACCCGACCGCGACGAAGATCGTCTACGTCCGGGTCGAGGGCGGGAAGAGCTGGCTCGAGATCCGCGACCTGACGAGTGACAAGACCACGAAGCTTGATTCGACGGTCGGGCCGGCCAGCGACGCCGTCCCGGAGCAGCCCGCCTGGTCGCCCGACGGCAAGACCATCGCGTTCAGCCGGCTGACCTGGGGCCCGGGTGGCGCCGACTCACGGGTCGTCGGCACGATCCACTACGGGGATGCGCCGCCCGCGTCGGGCGTGCTCTCGCTCCTGGACGTGGCGACGGGCAAGGTGACCGACCTGCCGGTGCCCACAGGCCAGTTGCCTGGCGACGCCAACTGGTCGCCGGACGGGACGACCATCGTCTTCACGTCGGGTCCGGCGTCGACGACCGGGAGCAACTCGCGGGATGCCCGGCACCGATGGGATGCGGCGCATCAACGCCGATGGCACCGGCTACTCGGTCCTGCCAGGGTTGGGGCGGACCTGAGTACTTGCCCGACGGCCAGCACATCCTCTACTAGCGACAACATGTGGATGGAGCGGCCGGATGGTAGCGATGCCCGGCCCGTCAACGTCGAGGCGATGGACCTCTCGGACCTCCCGCAGGGGTTCGCGTACATCGGCCACTGGATCCCGGACGCGCCATGAGCGCCTGACGATCCGTTCCCGACCGGTCTCCGCCACGGGGGCCGGTCGTTCGATTCCCAGGCCGACATGAACGTTTCGCCTCGAGCCGGCTCCATACTCGGTGAAGGGGCCAACCGGGCTCCACGACCCTGGGGTCGGACATGCAGGCCGAGCTCGTCGAGCGAGCGAGACGCGGGGATCAGGAAGCGTTCGCCTCGATCGCCGCCGCCTCGGTCGACCGCTGCTATGCCCTCGCGTACCGCATCCTGCGTGACCCGCATCGAGCGCAGGACGCCGCTCAGCAGGCACTGCTCGGCGCGTGGCGCGACCTGCCTCGCCTCCGTGACATCGACCGGTTCGATGCGTGGCTGTACCGCCTGGTCGTCCACGCCTGCTATGCCGAATCCCGTGGCGACCGGCGTTGGAACGCCCGCGTCCGCCTCATCTCCAACGACCTTCCCGACAGTCCCGACGTGGCGCGCTCCGTCGCTGCGCGGGACGAACTCGATGGCGCCTTCCGCGAGCTGACTCCGGAACAGCGAGCGGTGGTCGTCCTGCACCACCACCTGGGCTATCCCCTAAAGGAGATCGCGGAGATCCTGGGCATCCCCACCGGGACCGCGCGGTCCCGACTCCACTACGCGGTCCGTCAGCTGCGGACCGTGCTCGACGCGGACGATCGTCTCCCGGCGACGTCGAAGGAGCGATCCGCATGACCACCTTCGATCGAGATCCCTTGTTCGACCCGCGCATCAGCGACTGGCTCCAAGACGACCCGGATCGATCGCCGGACATCGTCCTCGAGACCGTCACGGCCGCGTTCCGGTCGATCCCACAACGGCGCGCCGCGCGCGTGCCGTGGAGGTTTCCAACGATGTCCATGCCAACACGCGTCGCGGCGCTCGTCGCCGTCGGCGCCTTGGTGATCGCGGGAATGCTCGTGGTCACTGGGTCCGGGGGACGACCCGAACCGGTGCCGACGGCGCCGGCCCAGGTCGCCACGAGCGCCAGTCCGACGTCTTCTACGGTCGCCCTCGATCTTCCCGCCAGGTTCAGTTCGCCGCAGTACGGGTACACCATGGCGGTCGCACCCGACTGGGACATCACGCCGGCGAAGCTGACGTGGAGCGGGCCCGACAACAACCCTATCGACACCGACACCATCAGCTTTCCCGACGGCGGCGGGATCACTGCGGGCTCTGAAGCATTCCGCCCAGGCCAGACGTACGCGCAATGGCAGAACGAGTTCCAGCCGCCGTCGCTCATCGGTGGCTGCCATGGCACAGGGCCGGACGCTTGGCCGCCCATCCAGGTCGGCGACCACGCCGGTGGGTGGCAGCAGATGTGCGGCGGAAACGGCGAGGCGGTGGTCCAGGATGGCGGCCGCGCCTACGTCTTCACGTTCAGCCCTGGCAGCGGTATCGGGGCCGTCACCTTCGACGAGTTCAAGCAGATCCTCGGAACGGTCACGTTCGACCCGACGGCCGTCCCGTCCGCTCCACCGCCGCCCACGTTGGGCAAGGACTTCACATCGAAGCGCTACGGATACTCGTTATCGCATCCGTCCGAGTTCACCGTCTCGCAGGCGGGGAAGGCGGTTAGCGGGTTCGTGCCGGATCCGACCGGCCCCGAGGTGGACGCCATCTCCAGCGACTCAGCCCGCCTGGTCGTCTGGTCCGACGCGCTCGCGTCTGGTCAGACGTTTGACGCTTGGGCCAAGGCCTATTGCGCGGCGCGGCGGACAGAGTGGACGCAACCGTGTGACGGCGCGCCGGCGAACTGGCGCGAGATCCCGCTGGCGTCCGGGACGGCTTATCTCATGGTCGACGGCGACTCCGCAGGAACCTATCTGCACGACGAGAGCCGGCTGTTCGTGGCCACGGCAACCCAGGGCGATCGTGCCTACGCCATCACGATGGACGGCGACCTCGATGAAGACCTGTTCGTCGCGATCCTCGCATCGATGCAGCTCGACCCCGCATCGGCCAAGTAGCCCGGGCCACGTTCGGACCCGCACGACGACCTAGACTGGCCTCCTCGGAACTCGGGGAGGCCAGTCGTTCGATGTTCTACGTCTCGCGCGGCAACGTCCCGCACACGCGTCACACGCAGCACCGCGCGCCGGACGGCTCGCTCTACCCGGAAGAGCTGTTCGGCGTCGAAGGGTTCACCGGGCGAAGCTCGCTCCTGTACCACCTCGTGCCGCCGACGCGTACCCACCGCATCGAGCCGGGGACGTCGATCGCTCTCGAGGAGGCGGACGACGGCTACCACCACCATCGACTCATCGATGCGGCAGGCGTGGCGCCGGCCGGTGATGCCATCACCGGCCGCGTCCCGCTGTTCTTCAACAACGACGTCGTGATGGGCGTGGTTCGGCCGGCGACTTCGATGCCCGACGGCATCTTCTATCGCAACGGCGAAGCGGACGAGATGCTGTTCGTCCACGAGGGCGAGGGCCTCCTGGCCACGAACTTCGGTCCGCTCCGGTACCGCCCTGGCGACTACCTCGTGCTGCCGATCGGTACGACCTGGCGGCTCGAGCCGGACGCCGGCTCGGTCCAGCGGATGCTGTACCTCGAGTGCCCTTCGGAGATCGAGGCGCCGAAGCGGTATCGGAATGACTACGGCCAGCTGCTCGAGCACGCGCCGTACTCCCAGCGCGACATCCGGATCCCCGACGAGGTCCCGGCGCGAACCGACACCGGCGACTTCACGGTCCACGTGAAGATGCGCGGCCGGCTGACGGCGTACCACTACGCGACGCATCCGTTCGACGTCGTCGGCTGGGATGGCTACCTGTGGCCCTTCGCCTTCGACATCGCCGATTTCCAGCCCATCACGGGCCGTGTCCACCAGCCACCGCCGGTGCACCAGACATTCCAGGCCCGGAACTTCGTCGTGTGCTCGTTCGTGCCGCGCAAGTTCGATTACCACCCATCGGCCATACCGGCGCCGTACAACCACTCGAACATCAACTCGGACGAGGTCATCTACTACGTGGCGGGCAACTTCATGAGCCGCCGTGGCGTGGGGATCTCCTCGTTCACGCTGCATCCGGCGGGTATCCCGCACGGTCCGCACCCGGGCACGGCCGAGGCCTCGATCGGCAAGGAGGCCACCGAGGAGCTGGCCGTCATGGTGGACACGTTCCACCCGCTCAAGATCACGCGTCAGGCGGCCGCCCTCGAGGACGCGCGGTATCCGTACTCGTGGCTGCCGGCCGAGGACGCCCCCGGCGAGGCCCGCGAACTCGCAGACCGCGGACCGGAGGCGTTCCCGGACTGACCGGAGATCCGTCGGATCGCGG
>CAVXPZ010000004.1:0-720466 GCA_963763775.1 uncultured Chloroflexia bacterium
CATGACAGCCCGCGGCGCAGAACCCTGAGTATGGGGCTTTGCGGTCGTCGCGTCAATCGCGCCGACCCGGGCGACCGAGCCTCGGTGGCCCGTTCCATGCGACCTCCGAAGAGGTGGCACGGCGGCGAATGATACGGGGGCGTGGATGGCCCGTCAAACGTGCGGTCGGGGGAGCGGGGTCGGCCGCTGAGCGACCCGCGAACCTGGTCAGATCGGGCTCGTCTCCACCAGGAGGATGAACGCGGCGCCGCTGAGCCAGCACAGCAGCGCGAGCTCGGGCGACGAGCCGACGCCGAACGGGCCGACCAGGACCAGGTAGAGCACGATCCCGAGCAGCAGGGCTGCGCCGGCCTTCGCCAGGCGGAGCAGGATCTCGAAGACCAGGTTGCTCATCGCGGTCAGACGGCCCGTCGGCCTTGGAGGGCGCGGATCAGGGTCACTTCGTCGGCATATTCGAGGTCGCCGCCGACGGGCAGACCGCGCGCGATGCGGCTCACCTCACCCACGACGGCCTCGAGGCGCTCGGCGAGGTACATGGCCGTGGCCTCGCCCTCGAGGGTCGGGTTCGTGGCCAGGATGACCTCGACGAACGGCGCACCCTCGCGTTTCGCGTCATCGGCCCGGGCGAGCAACTCGCGGATCCGCAGCCGGTCCGGGCCGATCCCGTCGATCGGGGAGATCGCGCCATGGAGCACGTGATAGAGGCCCTTGAACTCGCCGGTCCGCTCGAGCGCGAGGACGTCCAGCGGCTCCTCCACGACGCAGAGCCGCGACTGGTCCCGCCCGGGGTCGCGGCAGATCGGGCAGAGCGGGGCATCGCTGATGTTGAAACACCGGTCGCAGAACACCACCTTGTCCCGGACGTCGACGAGCGCGGCGGCCAGGGCCCGGGCCTCGGCGTCGGGTGCACGCAGCAGGTGGTACGTCAGGCGCTGGGCGGTCTTGGGACCGATCCCCGGGAGACGTGCGAACGACTCGATCAGTCGGGCGACCGGTTCGATGACAGGGGAAGCCACGGACTTACGGCCGACCTACATGCCCGGGAGACGGAGCCCGCCCGTGACGGCGGCCATCTTCTGCTCGGCGAGGTCGCGCGAGGTGCGCAACGCGTCGTTGACTGCCGCGACGACCAGGTCCTGGAGCATGTCGACGTCCGCGGGGTCGACCGCCGACGGGTCGATGGTGACGCTCACGAGCTCCTGCTTGCCGGTCACCTGGGCGGTCACGACCCCGCCACCGGCCGAGCCGTCCACGATCGTCGACTCCAGCTCGGTCTGGATCCGCAGCATCTCCTGCTGCATCTGCTGGGCCATGCGCTGCAGATTGGCCATCCCCATCGGCGCTGCTCCTTCGTTCGGCTCGTCGTCAGTCAGTCTGGCGGATGCGCCCGCGTCGTGCTGCGGCCGGCGGTCAGCTGACCTCGCCGACGTCGACTCGCACGTCCGCGAAGATCCGGCCGGCTTCCGCGATGACCTCGTCCGGCGCCATCGGCGGCGGGATCTCGATGTTGGTCGCAACCGCGCGCACCGCGACGTCGCGGCCGAGGAACGCCCCGAACGCAGTCTCGAGCTCGGGGCGCTTGCGCTCGGCCTGATCCTTCAGGAAGCCCCGGCTCTCCGGGAAGCCGAGGGTCACGACATTGCCGTCGACCGCCATCGGACGGCACTCGTTGATGACCGCGCGGGTCGCCGGGCCGACCGAAGCCACGATCTCCGGCCAGCCCGCCTGGAGACGGGCGAGGTCGCCGCTAGCCGACACGACCGGTAGGGGCGTCGTGGACGCGCGTCCGCCATCGGCCTCAGATGGCGAGCTGCGGTCGGACGTCGAGGACGCGGCGACGGACGACGCCCCGGGCGCGGGGATCGCCTCGGCCGCGGGCGTCTCGGCGGGCGCGGCCGGATCGGTCGTTCGGGCAGCCGCGTCGACGGGCACCGGCGCGACCTCGATCGGGACCGCGACGGGCTGCGCCGGCCGGCGCGAGGGCTGTGAAGGAACGGGTTCGATGGGCTGGGATGCCGTCGTGCGAGCTGGCGCCGCCGATGGCGCGGGACGCCTGGCGACAGCGCCGGCCGAGGCCGTCGAGGATGGGTCGGCGCCGGAGCCGGCGAAGAGCGCGAGCTCGAGCTGGAGCCGGAGACCGCCCACGCCCGCGCGGTCCGGGTCGATGGCGGCGAGTCGGCGCGCGGCGTCGGTCAGGCCGGGCGTCATCGCGTGATCGGTGCCGGACAGGCTTTCGACCAGTCGGGCGCGGATCACCTCGATGGTCTGGTCGAGCAGGGTCCGCACGTCGCGACCGCGCTCGTCCATGGCGTCGAGCAGGGCGATCCCGGCGGCGGCATCCCCGTCGATCAGCGCCGTGACGAACCCGTCGACCGCGTCGGCGTCGGCGAGACCCAGGAGGTCGCGCACGCGGGCCTCGTCGATGGTGTCCGGCGCGGACGAGAGGAGTTGGTCGAGCATCGATTCGGCGTCGCGCATGCCGCCCGCGGCGAGGCGGGCGATGAGGTGCAGCGCCGCCGGGTCCGCGGTGCGACCGTCGGCCTCGAGGATCCGGGCGAGCTTGCCTTCGATCTCCGCGGTCGTCAGCCGACGAACGTCGTACCGCTGAAGCCGCGACAGGATCGCGGGCGGGAACTTCGACGGCTCGGTGGAGGCGAACATGAACGTGACGAAGTCGGGCGGTTCCTCGAGCGACTTGAGGAGGGCGTTCCACGCCGGCCCCGTGATCTGGTGGGCCTCGTCGAGGATGTAGACCTTGCGGCGCAGCTCGCCGGGGGGATACGGCAGGCGCTCGCGGAGATTCCGGATGCTCTCGATGCCGTTGTTGCTGGCGGCATCGATCTCGACCAGGTCGAGTGTCGTCCCCTCGCGGATGCCGACGCACGACGGGCAGACGTCACAGGCGTCGCCATCCTGGAGGTTCGTGCAATTGAGGGCCTTGGCCAGGATCCGGGCGAGCGAGGTCTTGCCGGTGCCGCGCGGACCGACGAAGAGGACCGCGTGGGACACCCGATCGGTCCGGACGCCGTTCCGGAGCGTCTCGACCACCGCCTCCTGGCCCACGATCTCCGCGAAGGTCTGCGCGCGCCAGCGGCGATAGATGACCTGGTGCTGGACGGGTGAGGTCACGCCTCCTCCGATCGAGGGCGAGCCGGGTCGAAGTGCCGTGCACCCACCGTCGATCGAGAACGTCCCCGTGCCCACCATGACGAGCGGCTCGGACCAGGCCGTTCCGCGGCACCCGGCGATGATCGCTTAGTGCTGCTTCCTTCCGGACCTGACACGGTTCGCGGTTCGCCGCTGCGCGGGACCCGATCCTCAACGTCGCATCGTCGGGCGGCGTTCGGAGACGGAGACCTCGGGAGGGGATTCAGCCCTGCTGGAGCGGATTGCAGGTACAGGGCACCGCTAGTTCCCCGCCTAGCACGGCTCAGGAAGGATACCCGGTTGCCGACGGGTCGGCGGGGGGCGGAGGCGTGCGTCATGGCACCCGACGAGGGCGTGCCGCCGGTTCGGCGGACGGTGGCCGGCAGCCCGCGCGGAACTCCTGGTACCCAGATCCGGACGGCCGCACTGGCAATCGGGCTCGATCTGGCAGAACCGCGTCGTTTCCTGGAGGGTGCACGAGGGGAGACCGGCGACACCGGTACCAGGAGTACCGAGCGCACAGATGCGCCAACGCTGCCAGCGGCCGTCAGCGTGACGAGCGACGCGCCGCGAGATGGCGTGGCCGGCAAGGCGGAGCCGAGCACTGGAGCGAGCGCACATCAGCGTGCGTGAGCGAGCGCGCACAGGGCGACAACGCCGCCAGGACGCGTCAGATCGAGGAGCGGGGGTGGCGGAGAGGGCGGGATTCGAACCCGCGACGGGTTGCCCCGAACCGCATTTCCAGTGCGGCGCCATAGTCCACTAGGCGACCTCTCCCCGAAGGGAACCCGACGCTCAGGCGTGTGGCTCAGCGGCGATCCCGACCGTCGGCTCGGGTGGACGAGGCCAAGGCGGCGAGGAGCACGTGAGCGAGCGCACCCGAGCGTGCGTGAGCGAGCGCGCGGACGCGCCAACGCCGGCATCGGCCGCGCCGAGACGACGGTCTGTGGCGGAGAGGGCGGGATTCGAACCCGCGGTGCTTTCGCACACCGCTTTTCGAGAGCGGCACCATCAACCACTCGGACACCTCTCCGCGCGAGAGGATACCAAACCCGGCGACCGGGACCCCCAGGCGATGGTCCCGGGTCAGGCGTGGCGGCCCGGTCAGCCGACCGGCAGACCGGCGAACAGCGCCTGGGCCTCGTCGCGGCGGATGCCGCTGACGACCTTGATGCGCCGCGGGAGCGAATCGTGCTGGGCGAGCTGGATGACGGTGCCGGCCGCGCCGTCGATGTCGTTCGGGAGGGCGAAGACGAGCGCCTCGACATCGCTCTCGAGGAGCGCCCCGACGCACATCGCGCACGGCTCGAGGGTCGTGAAGATCGTGGCATCGGCGAGCCGCGTCGAGCCGAGCTTCCGGGCGCCTTCCCGCAGCGCGACGATGACCGCATGGGCCGTGGGGTCGTTCGTCTCCTGGACGCGGTCGTGGGCACGAGCCACCATCGCCTCGTCGACGACGGCGACCGCCGCGATGGGGCGCTCGCCGCGCGAGGCCGCGAGCTGGGCCTCGGCGAGGGCCTCGCCCATGAACAATTCGTAGTTCATGGCTTCGATGCTAGCAGACGGGGCGGGCCCGGCCGTCACCGCCGGCGGGGGTCTGGCGGCGGCCGGACGCAACCCGTTCGCAACCCTCGTGGCGCGCGGCCGAGGCGTACGATTCGGTCGCCATGACCACCAAGAAGCGGATCGGGATCCTGACCGGCGGCGGCGACGTCCCCGGCCTCAACGCCGTCATCAAGAGCGTCGTCTATCGCGCGACCGAGGCCGGGTATGACGTCCTCGGGATCCGGCGCGGCTGGGAGGGCCTGACCCACGTCCGACCCGACGTCGGCGTCGACCCCGAGTACATGCGGCCGCTCGACCGGACGAACACGCGGACGATCGACCGGACCGGCGGCACCATCCTGCACACGTCACGGACGAACCCGCGGAAGATGCGCGCGGCGGGCCTGCCGCCGTGGCTCGACGACGCCGCGCGCGCCCGGTTCGCCAAGGACGACGGCATCTTCGACCTCACGCCCCTGGTGCTCGACCATCTCGGGCAGCTCGGGATCGACCAGCTGGTCACGATCGGCGGGGACGACACGCTGTCCTACTCGCAGGTCCTCGTCAACGAGGGCGTCCCGCTCATGGCGATCCCGAAGACGATGGACAACGACGTCCAGGGGACCGAGTACTGCATCGGCTTCTCGACGGCGATCACCAGGGCGAAGGAGGCGATCAACCGCCAGCGGACGACGCTCGGCTCGCACGAGCGGATCGGCGTGTTCCGCATCTTCGGCCGCGACGCCGGCTTCTCGGCGCTGTACACGGCGTACGTGACCTCGGGGCGCTGCGTCATCCCCGAGGCGCCGTACGACCTGGAGGCCCTCGCCGAGATCCTCGCCGCGGACCATGCCGCCAACCCGAGCCACTACGCGTTCGTCATCACCGCGGAAGGGGCGATCTGGCAAGGTGCCCAGATGGCCGACGTCGGGGACGCCGACGCGTTCGGCCACCGCCACAAGGCCAATGTCGGCGAGGCCCTCGCGAGCGAGATCAAGAGCCGGACCGGCATCGAGACCCTCGCGTCCGAACTCACCTACGACCTCCGGTCAGGCGAGCCGGACTCGATCGACTCCATGGTCGCGACGACCTTCGCCAACGTGGCGATGGACCTCGTCGAGGGCGGGGTCGTCGGCCGGATGGTGGCCATCCAGGACGGGAAGTACGCCCACACGGCCCTCCCCGATCCGGCGCTCGGGCCGCGCAAGGTCGACGTCCCGGTGATGTACAACGCGGCGCGGTTCCGACCCCGCTACGACGGGAAGCTCGGGGATCCGATGCTGCTGGTGGGGCTCGACTAGTCCTCGAGGCCGGACAGCCCGCGGATCGCCCGGGCGAGCGCCGACATGTCGTCTTCGGCGTGGCCCTTCGCGATGAGCCCGGATTCGAGCTGCGCGGCGAGCGCGCTGACCGGCAGCGCGGCGCCGAGTTGCGCCGCGAGGTCGAGGGCGATCCCGAGGTCCTTGCGATGGAGCGCCACCTTGAACCCGAGCGGGTAGTCGTTCGCGAGCATCCGACCGCTTCGATTGGCGAGCACCCAGCGACTGGGCGGCTCCGCCCCCGAGTGCCTCGACCACCTGCTCGACATCGAGACCCGCACGGATCGCGAGCACGATGCCCTCGGCCACGCCAAGGTAGGTGCCGGCGAGGATGACCTGGTTCACGGCCTTGACCGCCTGGCCGGCGCCGATCGGACCGACGTGGGTGATGGTCTTGCCCATCGCCGCGAGCACCGGCCGGGCCCGCTCGACGTCGTCCGCGTCGCCGCCGACGAAGATCGTGAGCGTCGCCTTCTGGGCACCCTCGCTGCCGCCGGAGACCGGCGCGTCGACCATCGAGAGGCCGCGCTCGCGAAGGCGCGCGGCGAAGTCCCAGCTCCCCGACGGGGCGATCGTCGAGCAGTCGATGATGAGCATGCCATCCGTGGCGCCGTCGACGACCCCGTCCGGCCCGAACAGGACGGCCTCGACGTCCGGCGTGTCCGAGACGCAGACGACCGCGATGTCGGCCTCGGCGACGGCCGCCGCCGGGCGTCTCGGCGATCGCCACGCCGAGCTCCGCGAGCTCGGGGGCACGTCCCGGCGTCCGGTTCCAGCCGGTGACCGAGAACCCGGCCCGGGCGAGATTGGCGGCCATCGCGGCACCCATGGTGCCGAGGCCGAGGAACGCGACGCGGGTCAGGTCGGTCACTGGATCACCCTACAGGAAGAGGAACGCGATGATGGCGAGCGCGGGTGGCACGGCCTGGAGCATCGCCGCCCGGAGCATCGCCCGGTCCGTGGCGATCAGCACGACGCCGGCGAGCGTCATGCACGCGCACGCGAAGAGGACGATGGCGCGTCCGGCGTCGGGCGATCCCGTGGCGATCAGGATCAGGCCGCCGAGGATGCCCGCGGCGAGGAACAGGTTGTAGAAGCCCTGGTTGAAGGCCATCGGCCGGACGATGTCGGCATCGGCCTGGCTGGTCAGCCCGAAGCGCGCCCAGGTCGCCGGTCGCGCGAACGCGATGCTCTCGAGGTAGAAGAACCCGACATGGAGGAGCGCCGCGAGCAGCGCGAAGGCCTGGGCGATCAGGGGCATGGCGGCATGCTACCCGGCGTGGGCCGAGGGGATGCCGCGATCGCAACGGCATCGAAGGGAGTTGGCGCGCCCGGCGGGACTCGAACCCACGACCTTTAGGTCCGCAACCTAACGCTCTATCCACTGAGCTACGGGCGCACGCGATGCCGACGGAGGATGGCGGAGAGGGAGGGATTCGAACCCTCGAAGCAGGTTACCCCACTTGGCGGTTTAGCAAACCGCTGCACTAGACCTCTATGCGACCTCTCCGGGCGTCGGCGGCCGACATGCTACCACGAGGGTCCGGACCGCCCGGAGTGCGCTACCCTCGACCGCTCACCCATCGGCTGATCGAGGAGGTCCGATGACCGACGAACCGCGCATCACGCGCGAACCGACCTCAGAGGAGGCGATGCGATCGGCCTGGATCGGCGAGCCGCCGGTCCACGGGACGACCATCGACCTCGCGGACTACGACCCCGACGTGGCCCGTCCTCTACGAGCGCGAGGCGGCCCGGATCCGCGCGGCGCTCGGCGACCGCGTCCGTCGCCTCGAGCACATCGGGTCGACGTCGGTCCCGGGACTCGCGGCCAAGCCGATCATCGACATCGTCCTGGCCGTCCCGGACACCGCGGATGAGCCGTCGTACGTGCCGGACCTGGAGGCGGCCGGGTACGTCCTCACGGTCCGCGAGCCCGACTGGTACGAGCATCGGCTGTTCAAGGGGCCCGACACGGACATCAACCTGCACACCTACCCCGACGGGTGCGCGGAGATCGACCGGTATCTCGCGTTCCGCGACCGCCTCCGGACGCACGACGACGAGCGCGACCTGTATGAGCGGGCGAAGCGCGAGCTCGCGGCGCGCGAGTGGCGGTACGTCCAGCACTATGCCGATGCCAAGACCGAGGTCGTCGAGGGGATCATCGCGCGGGCGGCCGAGAGCGACGCCCTGTCATGAGGACGCCTCGGGTCGCGCCCGTGCCCGCGCGCGTTGACATCGCGGGCGTCCGTGGGTACCGTCCGGGCTACGCATGAGCCGCTTCTTCTACTTTCAACGCCCGGCATGATGGTTCTCGGTCAGTAGACCGGGGGCACGGGTCGTGCCGGGCGAACGAAGCAGAGGCGAGACCTCTGCTTTTTTGTTTGGCCGACCGACCGACGAGGAGACCGCAGCGCGATGTTCGTCGTGATGGCCACCACCGCCACCGAGGCCGAGAGTCCTCGGGGTGAAGAGCCAGATCCTCGCCGAGGGGCTGACGCCGTTCGACCACGCCGGCACCGATCATGTGGTCATCGCGGTCGTCGGGGAGATCGGCGCGAGGCGACCCGTGCTGCTCGACCGGTTCGCGGCGATGCCCGGGGTGATGACCGTCACGCCGATCAGCAAGCCGTTCAAGCTGACGTCGCGCGAGTTCCATCCCGAGGACACCGTGATCCGCGTCCTCGACGCGGTCATCGGCGACGGCTCGCTCACGATGATGGCCGGCCCCTGCTCGGTCGAGAGCCGGGACCAGCTCTTCGAGACCGCGGACGCGGTCAAGGCGGCCGGGGCGACGATCCTGCGGGGCGGCGCGTTCAAGCCGCGGACCAGCCCGTACGCGTTCCAGGGCCTCGGGGTCGAGGCGCTCCGCTACCTCGCGGAGGCCCGTGAGCGGACCGGCCTCCCCGTGATCACCGAGGTCATGGAGCCCAACCAGGTCGACATCGTCGCCGAGTACGCCGACATCCTCCAGATCGGCACGCGGAACATGCAGAACTACTCGCTGCTCCGCGACGTGGGCCGGGTCGCGCGACCCGTCATGCTCAAGCGCGGCTACGGCGCGACCGTCGAGGAGTGGCTGATGGCGGCGGAGTACATCGTCAGCTCCGGCAACCCCAACGTCATCCTGTGCGAGCGCGGGATCCGGACGTTCGAGACCTACACCCGGAACACGATGGACCTTGCGGCCGTGCCGCTGGTCCACCAGCTCAGCCACCTGCCCGTCATCGTGGATCCGTCGCACGCCACCGGGAAGCGCTGGCTCGTGAAGCCGCTCGCGATCGGCGGGGTGGCCGTCGGGGCGGACGGGGTCATGGTCGAGGTCCACCCGACGCCCGACCAGGCGCTGTCCGACGCCGAGCAGCAGCTGACGCTGCCCCAGTTCGCCGACCTGATGGCGGCCATCGTGCCGGTCCATGCGCAGGTCCGGGCGCACCGCCGTGATCCGCTCGACGCGGGCGCCACCAGCCCGGTCGGCGGCGGGGGCTTGTCGAAGCATTGATCGCGACCGACGTCGCCCGGGTCCGGCCGGCCGCGCGCCTGCGCGGGACGCTGCGCCTGCCCGGCGACAAGTCCGTCAGCCATCGGGCGCTGCTGCTCGCGGCCCTGGCGGCGGGCGAGAGCCGGATCGCCGGCGCGGGCGACGGGGCGGATGTCCGGTCGACGGCCGGGGTCGTCCGGGCGCTCGGTGCGATCGTGACGCGTCTCGACGAGGACGGCCCGACGGTCGGCTATCGCGTGGTCTCGCCGGGCGCCGATGGTCTTCGCGGACCCGACGCCGTCCTCGACTGCGGCAACTCCGGCACGAGCCTGCGGTTGACCGCGGGCGTGCTCGCCGGCCTGCCGTTGACGGTCACCTTGGACGGCGACGATTCGTTGCGTGGGCGTCCGGTCGCTCGTATCATCGAACCGCTGCGCCGCGATGGGAGCGGTGCTCCACGCCCGTCAGTCGGATTCGCTGCCCCCGCTGACCGTGACCGGTCGGACGCCACTCACGGCCATCGACTACACGACCCCGGTCCCGAGCGCCCAGGTCAAGTCGGCGGTGCTCCTCGCGGGGCTCCGGGCGGACGGGCGCACGACCGTCCGCGAATTGGTCGCGACGCGCGATCACACGGAGCGCATGCTCCGCGCACGAGGCGTGCCGGTCGACCGAGGCGGCGCGGGCGACGATGACTCGGGCGAGATCGTCTCGTGGACGGTGCAAGGAGGGATCGACGTGCAGGCGGTGGATCAGCAGGTGCCCGGGGATGTCTCCGCGGCGGCGTTCTGGCTGGTCGCCGGCGCCACGCACCCGGATGCCGAGCTGACCCTGCGCGATGTCGGCGTGAACCCCACGCGGCGCGCGGTCATCGACCTCCTGCGCCGCATGGGCGCGGACATCCGCGAGTCGCCGACCGACGACGACGGGGTCGGCGAACCGCTGGCGGACCTCGTCGTCCGCTCCTCTGCGCTCCACGGGATCGACCTCGAGCCGGCCGACGTCGCGGCGGCGATCGACGAGATCCCGGTCCTGTGCCTCGCCGCGGCCCTGGCCGACGGCCCGACGACGATCCGCGGCGCCGGCGAGCTCCGGCACAAGGAATCGGACCGGATCGCGGGGATCGCGGCCGGGCTGACGGCCCTTGGCGCCCGCGTGCGCGTCGAGGGCGACGACCTCCGCATCGACGGCGGCGCCCGCCTCCATGGCGCGCCCACGGACAGCCTCGACGACCATCGACTGGCGATGACGTTCGCGATCGCGGGCCTCGTCGCCGAGGGCGAGACCACCATCGAGCGGCCGCGCTCGGCCGCGATCTCCTATCCCGGTTTCTTCGACGACCTCGAAAGGGTGCGAGCATGACGAAGCGCGTCGTCCTCATCGGCCACCCGGTGGCACATTCCCTGTCCGGCGCCATGCAGCAGGCCGCGTTCGACTCCGCCGGGATCGATGCGCACTACGAGCTCTGGGACCGCGCGCCGATCGACCTGGCGGACGCCGTCACGGAGCTCCGCACCGACGAGTTCCTCGGGGCCAATGTCACGATCCCGCACAAGGAGCGGGTCGTGCCGATGGTCGACCGCCTCACCGAGGAGGCCCACGCGACCGGCGCCGTGAACACGATCACCCGCGAGGGCAAGCGCCTGGTCGGGCACAACACGGACGTGCCCGGGTTCAAGGTCGCGCTCGACCGTCTCGTCGGGAAGCAGAAGATGCCCCGGGCCGCGGTCGTGCTCGGTGCCGGTGGCGGCGCGCGCGCCGTCGTGTACGGCCTCATCACCGAGGGCTTCCAACGGATCATCGTCTTCAACCGGCACCTCCATCGCGCCGAAGGCCTCGTCAAGCACTTCGGGCGCTCGGCGGCGCACATGGAGCTACGGGCGATGCCCTGGCACGAGTCGATCATCGAATCGGAGCTCGCGAAGACGCGGATCCTCGTCAACGCGACGTCGATCGGCCTCACGACGGACGAGAGCCCGATCGTCGCGGAGTCCCTGCATGCGGACCTGCTGGTCCTCGACCTGATCTACGCCCGGACCACGCTGCTCCGCGACGCGGCAGCCGCCGGTTGCACGACCGCGGACGGCGAGCTGATGCTCCTGCACCAGGGCGCGGCCGCGTTCACCCTGTGGACCGGACAGAAGGCGCCGCTCGAGCTCATGCAGGAGAAGCTGGCCGAGGCTCGCGCCGGCGGTCTGCGCTCCGCCGAAGGCGAACCTGCCGGCGAGCCTGAGGCGGCCCCGGCGGCCTCGGCCGCGGACTGACTCGACCCGCGAGCGACCGGATCCACGATGGCGGCGTTCCGTTTCCTCACGGCCGGTGAATCCACGGCCCCGCCCTCGGCGCCACGATCGAAGGCGTCCCGGCCGGCCTGCCGCTGACCGAGGACGTGATCGCGGTCGATCTCGCCCGTCGGCAGCGCGGGTACGGTCGCGGCGCTCGCCAGGCGATCGAGCACGACCGGGCGGAGATCCTCGGTGGCGTCCGGCACGGCCGGACGCTGGGCTCGCCGATCCTGCTGCTCGTCCGCAACCGCGATTGGGAGAACTGGACGTCCGTCATGCAGGTCGGGCCACTCGCCGACGACGAGGCGGCCGCGCTCCTCGCCGCCGCGGACGAGGGCAACAAGCGGGCGACGCCGGTCACGCGCGTGCGACCGGGTCACGCCGACCTCGCCGGGGCGCTCAAGTACGGCTTCAACGACGTCCGGAACGTGCTCGAGCGGGCGTCGGCACGCGAGACGGCGGCGCGAGTCGCGGTGGGCGGTGTCGCGCGGGCCTTCCTGCGCGAGCTCGGCATCGAGGTCTGGTCCTTCACCGCGGAGGTGGGCGGTGTCGCCGTGGATCCCGGGAACTGCACGCGCCCCCGCGCCGAGGCGGACGACTCGCCCTTGCGCTGCCCGGACCCGGACGCGGAGACGCGGATGATCGCCCGGATCGACGAGGCGCGGTCCGCCGGCGACACCGTCGGCGGGGTGTTCGAGGTGGTGGCGCACGGCCTGCCGATCGGCCTCGGGTCGTACGTCCATTGGGACCGGCGCCTCGATGCGGCGCTCGCGGCCGCGGTCATGAGCATCAACATCGTGAAGGGCGTGGAGTTCGGGCTGGGCTTCGAGCAGACGCGGCGGTTCGGATCGGGCGTCCACGACGTGATCGAGGGCCGCTCCGACGACGGCCGCTGGGTCCACCGCAGCAACCATGCCGGCGGCCTCACGGGCGGCGTGACGAACGGGGAGCCGCTGGTCGTGCGCGGGGCGGTCAAGCCGATCTCGACGCTCGCGCGCCCGCTCCCGTCCGCGGACCTCATCACCGGCGAGGCGGTCGACAAGGCCCACTACGAGCGAAGCGACATCAGCGTCGTCCCGGCGGCCGGGGTCGTCGGCGAGGCCATGGTGATGCTCACGCTCGCGGCCGCGATGGCCGAGAAGTTCGGCGGGGACACGATGGACGACGTCCGGCGCAACCTCGACACGTATCGCGAGCGGATCGCGCGCGCGCCGGAGGCGCCCGTCGCCGGCGGCCGGCGGTCCGGCGCCGCGCCCGTCTCGCACGGCCTGACCGGCACGGACGAGGCCGGCTCCGGCGGCGACGACTGATCCGATGGACGTCGTGCTCGTCGGCCTCCCCGGCAGCGGCAAGAGCGTCGTCGGTCGCCGCCTCGCGCAGCGGCACAAGGCGACCTTCATCGACCTCGACGAGCGCATCGAGCGCGAGACCGGCCGAGGCATCCCGGAGATCTTCGCCGAGGACGGCGAGGCGGCCTTCCGCGACCTCGAGCGCCGCGCCGTGGTCAGCCTGGGCGGCCCCGACGCTGACCCCGAGATCCGGCGGGTGGTCGCCACCGGAGGCGGCGCGGTCGTGGACCCCCGGAACCGGTGGAGCCTGTATCGCGGCCGGGCGACCGTGTGGCTCGATGGACGCCCGGAGGTCCTGGCCCAGCGTCTGCGCCGATCGCCCAACGTGCGGCCGCTCGTCGCCGACCGCGACCCGATCGGGGCGATCCGCGACCTGGGCGCCCGCCGCGAGCGCTTCTACGGCGCCGCCGCGATCCGGAGTGCCGGGGTCGCCGAAGTCCACGCGGTGGTCGAAGCCATCGACGACCGGCTGGCCCGCCTGACGCCGGCGACCCTCTCGACGGGCGCCACCCTCCTTCGCACCGAGACCCCGATCGGTCGATTTCGAGATCGGCGACGGGATCGCCGTGGCCGGGATCCACGACGCGCTCGAGCGACTCGCGGCGCGTCGGGCGATCCTCATCTCGGAACCGGGGGCCTGGTCGGCCGTCGGGAGCGGCCACGCCGATGGCCTGCGCGCGGCCGGCTGGACCGTGGAGGTCATCCTGCTGCCCCAGGGCGAGGACGCCAAACGGCTGACGGTCGTGGAGACCGCGGCCAGCGAGCTCGCCCGACTCCGGGTCGGGCGTGACGAACCGCTCGTCGCGATCGGTGGCGGTGCGCTTGGGCGACACGGCCGGGTTCCTCGCCGCCACGTATCTCCGCGGCGTCGCGGTCATCCACGTCCCGACGACCCTGGTCGCGCAGATCGATTCCTCGATCGGCGGGAAGACCGGCGTGGACCTGCCCGAGGGCAAGAACCTCATGGGCGCCTTCCACCAACCGGCCGCCGTCGTCATCGATGTCCGCGCGCTCGCCACCCTGCCGGAACGACAGCGTCGGGCCGCGCTCGGCGAGGCGGTCAAGATGGCGGTCCTCGGCGACGAGCGGCTGTTCGAGGTCCTCGAGGCCCACGGCCAAGCGATCGCGGCAGGATCGCCGGATGCCTTCGCGGGCGGCGTGATCGCGGAGGTCGTCGAGCGCTGCGCGTGGGCCAAGGTCGCGGTGGTCCTCGCGGACGAGCGCGAGCGGGACGCCACGGGTGGGCGCATCACGCTCAACCTCGGCCACTCGCTCGGGCACGCCGTGGAGGCCGCGGCCGGGTACGGCGGGCTGCTCCATGGCGAGGCCGTCGCGTACGGTCTTCGCGCAGCCACCCGGATCGGGCTCGCCGTCGGAGTCACCCCGGTCGAGCGCGCCGAGCGGATCGCCGCGGTGCTCGACCGCCTCGAGCTCGCGACCGAGCCTCTCGACGTCTCGCTGGCGTCGGTCATGGCCTATCTCGCCACGGACAAGAAGCACGCGTCGGGCCGGCTGCGCTGGATCCTGCCGACGGGCGATGGGGTCGTCATCCGCGACGACATCGATCCCTCGGTCGTGGAGGCCGCCGCCATGTCGCTGCTCGCCGCCGGGAGCCGCCGATGACCGCCGTCCTTGTCCTGCAGGGCCCGAACCTGAACCTCGTCGGGACCCGCGAGCCCGAGATCTACGGCTACGACACGCTCGAGGACATCCATGCCGGGATCGCCGCCCGGGCCGCGGAGCTGGGGCTCGACGTGGCGTTCTTCCAGTCCAACCACGAGGGTGCCCTCATCGACCGCCTTCACCAGCGGGACTTCGATGTCGCGATCGTCAACGCCGGAGGGTTGACGCACACGAGCGTCGCGCTCCGGGACGCCCTGCTGGCCGTCCACCGGCCGTTCATCGAGGTCCACCTGTCCGACCCGTGGAAGCGCGAGAAGTTCCGGCGCGTGAACTTTCTCCACGACATCGCCCTCGAGACGTACGTGGGCCAGGGGGCGCGCGGCTACCATCTCGCGCTCGAGTCGATCGCCCGTCGGACCGGTGGCGCCGCCGGTGCCTGAACGCGCGCCCGAGACCGCGGAGCTCCGGCGCCTGCGCCGGCGCATCGATGCGCTCGACCGAAAGCTGGTCGCCCTCCTCAACGAGCGCGCCGAGCTCGCCCGCGCCGTCGGGCACGAGAAGCATCGCGTCGGGCGGCGGGCCGTGCGGGACCTCGAGCGCGAGCGAGAGGTGCTCCTGCGGGTCTCGATGGCGAACACGGGACCGCTCGCCCAGGCCGACCTGCTCGCCGTGTACCGGCGATTGATGCAGTCGACCCGCGCGCTCGAGGCGCGCGACCGGGCCCGCGAGGATGACTGAGTCGTCCGCACCGTCCGCGGCCGCGGCTCGCACCCGGCCGGACCTGACGGCCCTGCCGTTCCTGCGCGGCGTCGTGATGCTGGTCGCCGGCGGGATCGCCGTCCTGCGACCGGACGGTGCCGCCCTGGCGCTCGGTGTCGCGCTGCTCATCGTGTCCGGCATCGAGGTGGTCCTCTGGGTCCGCCTGCCCGGACCGCTGTCCGCGCGGTCGGACCGGGGTCGCCGGGTCCTTCGCGTCCTGGCCGGCACGGTCGCCGGACTCGCGCTCGTGGTGTCGGAGTCGCGAAGCATCGGCGGCGAAGCGCAGATCCTGGCCGTCGCCCTCGTCGCGTTCGCGCTCGTGGACCTGTACGGCGCCTGGCGGGCCGCCACACCGAGCCTTCGGTCGTGGCGCGCCGCGCGCGCCGGCCTGGCACTCGCCGTCGCGGCGGTCCTCGTGGTCATCCCGACGGTCGCGTTCGCCATCGTCATCTTCCTGGGGGCGATCACGTGGATGGTGATCGGCGGCATCACGGTCGCGGCAGCCCTCGACCCGAGGATCGGCGTCGGGCTCGATGGCCGGCGCCCGACGGGGCTGTCGGACCTCGTCGTCACGTGGCTCCGGTCGCGCGACGTCGGGGCCGACCGGCGCACGGAGATCGTCGACAGCTACAGCTACGAGACCGACGTCCATGGGAAGCTGACACGATTCGCCGTCCTGCTCGGCCTCTCCTCGACGATCGCGGCGGCCGGGCTCATCAGCAACTCGGTCGCGGCCATCATCGGCGCGATGATCGTCGCGCCGCTCATGGGGCCGATCGTCGCGATCGCCATCGGCATCGTGACCGGATCGTCGGCTCGGGCGTGGCGGGCGCTCCGGATCGTCGCCGGCGGCATCGTCACGACCGTCCTGATCGGCGTGATCCTGGGGGCATGGCTCGGCGGGCCGACGGTCGCCGAGAACAGCGAGATCGTGGGCCGGACCGCGCCCACGCTCCTCGACCTCGTCGTCGCCCTCGCCGCGGGTGCCGCAGGTGCCTACGCCGTCTCGAACGCCAAGGTCGCGGACTCCCTCCCCGGAGTGGCGATCGCCATCTCGCTCGTGCCGCCGCTCGCGACCGCCGGCATCCTGTTGAGCGTCGGTGAGGCGAGCGCCGCGATGGGCGCTTTCCTGCTCTTCTTCACGAACCTCGTCTCGATCGTCATCGCCGCGTGCGTGGTCTTCGTGATCACCGGGGTCGCCCCGCTGCGAGACGTGGAGACCCAGGCCGAGCGGACACAGGGGTGGTTCGTCGGGTTCGTCGCCCTCGGGCTGATCCTCACGATCCCGCTCGCGATCGGCACCGAGCAGGCCTTGATCGATGCCACCGATACGAACGACGCGAACGCGGCCGTCAAGGCGTGGCTCGCCAAGGCACCGACCTTCGAGATCGTCGACGTGTCGGTGGCCGGCTCGGACGTGACCGTGCAGGTCAGGGGCCCGGGCGAGCCGCCGGACCCCGCCGCCCTCGAGGCCGGCCTCACGACGAACCTGGAGCACCCGGTGTCCCTGACGCTGCGCGTCATCCCGGTGACCATCTACACGAGCTCGCCGCTCCCCGTCGCGCCGTCGTGAGCGGCGCCGGGCTGTCGGTCCGGACGCGATTCGCCCCGGCGCCGACCGGGTATCTCCATCTCGGGCACGTGGCCAACGCGATCCATGTCTGGGGCATGGCCCGGGCGGCGGGTGGGTCCGTGCTACTGCGGATCGAGGACCACGACCGGCAGCGCAGCCGCGGCTCGTTCGAATCGGCGATCCTCGAGGACCTCGCGTGGCTCGGGTTCACTCCCGACGAGGGACCGGTCCGCCAGTCCGACGACGACGCCCCGTACGACGCGGCCCTGGCCGACCTCCGACGAGCCGGCCTCGCGTACGGCTGCGACTGCACGCGCGCGACCTTCGCCGCCTGGGCCGAGGCCGCTGGCCGGCCGTGGCGAGGCGTCGGGTGCCCCGGAGGGTGCCGGGAGCGCGGCGCCGCCGAGATCACGATCCGCGTGGCGCTCGGCGCCGGGACCGAGACGTGGGTGGACCGGCTCGTCGGACCATGCTCCGGTGACGTCGTCCAGGCCGGCGACCCGGTGATCCGGGACCGGCACGGCAACTGGACGTACGGGTTCGCCGTCATCGTTGACGACGCGCGCCACGGGGTCGACCTCGTCGTCCGCGGCCGCGACCTGCTCGATGCCACGCCGATGCAGCTCCGCCTCGCGGCGCGGCTCGGCCGGGCGGTCCCGCCGGTCTTCGCCCATCACCCGCTGATCCGGCGACCGGACGGCCGCAAGCTCTCGAAGGCCGACGGTGCGACCGCAGTCCGGGACCTGCGCCAGAGCGGCCGGCGCCCGGAGGACCTGGTCGGCGAGGCCGCGGCGGCGGTCGGCCTGCTGCACGCTCCCCGACCGATCCCGGCCGCCGAGGTCGTCAGCCTGTTCGGCCCGTCCTAGCGACGCGTCAGAGCGCCGAGCGGTCCTCGATCTCCCAGGCATGGTCGAGGACGTGCCACGCGATCCGCCGTGCGGCGTAGCGGGGCGGCCACTTGCGGCCCGCGATCGGCGACCCGTCCGAGGGCTCGCGGAGGACCGCCGCCATGGCCGCGCGGAGGTCGTCGATCGCCGCGCGGTCCGTCGGGTCCACCCGCGGCCGCTTGATGCCCATGACCTGCGCGTAGGCCTGTTCCGCCTCGACCACATGGGCGAAGACCTTGTCCCGGTCGCGGCCGCCACCGCGCGGGCCCTTGCGGAGCTCGGCCGGGGCCCCGGCGACGATGTCGTCGAGGGCGGCCCAGGCAGCGCTCAGGATCCGGACCTGTCGTCCAGCCTCGGCGGCGTCCGTGGGGCGGCGGTCACTGGCCACGATCTCGCCCGGGACGCCGAAGTCGGTGCCGGCGCCGCCGTCCGCACGATCCACGAGGTCGAGATCGTGCGCGGAGGCGTGGAGCGGCGCATAGCCTGCGCGCGCGATCACCGCGTCGTACCGCTCGGCGTGGGCGATCAGCGCGTCCGACGCGGCGAGCTCGGTCTTCCCGGACCGGCACCAGCCCGGCCAGTCGACGGCCCACAGGAAGACCTTCTTCGTCCCGACCTCGACGGCGGTGCCGATGTGGTCCTGGTGCCCGCCCGCGACGCCAGCGCCTGTCTCGTCCATGCGCCTACCCTACCAAGCATGCCCATCGTCGATGTCCACACGCACATGTTCACGCGACGCTGGCTCGAGCGCCTGCGCACCGCCGGGGGTCCGTACGTCGTTCGGGTCCGGCCCGACGGCCGCGAGGAGATCTTCCGCGGCGAGACACCGGTCGTCTTCCCGCAGCCGGGCCACTTCGACTACGGCCTGCGGATCGCCACCATGGACGAGGCCGGGATCGACGTGTCCGTGGTCTCGCTCACCTGCCCGAACGTCTACTGGGGCGACGAGACGACCAGCACCGAGGCCGCACGCGAATCGAACGCCTCCATGGCCGATGCGCAACGCGCGTACCCGGCCCGGATCCGGTGGTTCGCCTCGCTGCCCTGGGAGTACCCCGGACGGGCGGTCGAGGAGCTGGCACGCAGCGTCGATGATGGCGCGGTCGGGGTCATGGTCCTCGCGAACATCGCCGGCCGGAGCCTCACCGAGCCCGCGTTCGCGCCGGTCTGGGCCGAGATCGACCGGCGTGGGTTGCCGGTCCTCGTCCATCCGGGCGAGCCGCCCGGCACGGACCTGATGGACATGCGCCAGTACGACCTCAGCTGGTCGGTCGGATTCATGTTCGACACGACGCTCGCGTTGACGCGGATGATCTTCGACGGCTTCATCGACCGGTACCCGGACCTGCGGCTCATCGCCGCCCACGGCGGGGGCACGCTCCCCTACCTCGTCGGTCGGTTCGAGAAGGGCGACGAGGTCGAGCTCGCGTCGCGCCGCCGGATGCAGGCATCGCCGACCGAGTACCTCCGCCGGATCTACTACGACTGCATCACGTACGACCTGGGCGCGCTGCGCTACCTGATCTCGGTGGTGGGCGCGGACCGCGTCCTGTTCGGGACCGACTGGCCGCACCAGGTCCACGACATCGCCGGTTCGCTGCGCGCACACGGCCGCCCTCCCGGCAGACCAGCGGGACGCGATCCGCGGCGCGAACGCGACGCGGCTCTTCGGGATCTAGCGCGCCGTCGCCGACCCGTCCGGGCCGAACCGGGTGGCGCCACGGAGCGCCGCGACCATGCGCGCGAGTCCGTCGACATCACGGCCGTCCGGTCCCAGCGCATCCACGAGCGCCGAGGCGACGATCACCCCGTCGGCGCCGGCCCTGGCGATGGCCCGGACGTGGGCCTCACGGCTCACGCCGAAGCCGACCGCGACGGGGACCGGCGACGCGGCCTTGACCGCCTTGACGAGGCGGCCGACCGATGACGGGAGCGTCGTCCGGGCACCGGTGACGCCGACGAGCGACACGCAATAGAGGAAACCGCCGCTGCGCGCGGCGATCGCGGCCCGGCGGGCCGGCGACGTGGTCGGCGCCACCAGATAGACCACGGCGAGATCCGCCGCCCGCGCCACGGCCTCGAACGGCCCGCCCTCGTCCGGCGTCAGGTCCGCGACGATCAGGCCGGCGGCACCCGCAGCGGCCAGGCGTCGCGCCACGGCCTCGCCGTCCCCGCCGCCGATGACCTGGTTCGCGTAGCCCATCGGCACGAGCGGCAGGTCCGGACGGGCGGCACCGATGCGCTCGATCAACCGGAGCGAGCGTTCGAGGGTCGCGCCCGAGGCGAGGGCCACCCCCGACGCCCGCTGGAGCGTGGCGCCGTCGGCGAGCGGGTCGGAGTACGGCAGCCCGACTTCGAGGAGGTCCGCACCGGCATCGGCCGCGGCGATCGCGATCCGCAGGCTCGTGTCCGCGTCCGGGTACCCGGCGACGACGTACGGGATCAGCGCGATGCGCCCCTCGGCCCTGGCTTGCGCGAACGCGGCCGCGATCCGATGGGCGCCGGCGGTCGCGTCGGTGCCGGGCGAGGCGTCGGCAGCGTGCGGGGAGCACCGTCGTCACGCTTCGCCGCTCCACGGCTCGACGTCGGCGAATCGCTCGAGGGCGGCGAGGTCCTTGTCGCCGCGGCCCGAGAACCCGACGAGCATCAGGACCTCGTCGGGCCAGGACGGCGGCTCGTCCCCGATCCCCGCCAGGATCTTCGGCAGCGCCGCGACGGCGTGCGCGGTCTCGAGGGCCGGAAGGATGCCCTCGGTCCGGGTCGTGGTCTTCATCGCCGCGACGGCCTCGCGGTCCGTCGCCGCCGCGACCTCGATCCGACCCGCCTCGGCCAGGGCCGCGAGCTGCGGCCCGATGCCCGGGTAGTCGAGGCCCGCCGACGCCGAGTGCGCCTCGACGACCTGGCCGTCGCGGTCCTGGAGCATCAGCGAGCGCGACCCGTGCAGGATGCCCGGCGTCCCTCCGAGGATCGCCGCCGCATGACGGCCGGTCTCGATCCCGTCGCCGGCGGCCTCCACGACGGCCAGCCGGACGCTCGGCTCGCCGATGAACCGCGCGAGGAGGCCGATCGCGTTCGAGCCGCCGCCGACGCACGCGACGGCCACGTCGGGGAGTCGGCCTTCGTCGGCCATGAGCTGGGCGGCCGCCTCGTCGCCGATCCGCCGCTGGAGGTCGCGCACGATCGTCGGGTACGGGTGCGGGCCCATCGCGGACCCGAGGACGTAGTGCGTGGTCTCGACGTTGGTGACCCAGTCGCGCATCGCCTCGTTGACGGCGTCCTTGAGCGTGGCCGTGCCCGACGTCACGGAGCGGACCTCCGCGCCGAGCGCGCGCATGCGCAGGACGTTGGGTCCCTGGCGCTCGATGTCCTCGGCGCCCATGTAGACGACGCACGGCAGGTCGAGTAGCGCGCACGCCGTCGCGGTCGCGACGCCGTGCTGGCCGGCGCCGGTCTCGGCGATGACCCGCGACTTGCCGAGCCGCCGGGTCAGCAGGGCCTGACCGAGGGCGTTGTTGATCTTGTGGGCACCGGTGTGGGCGAGGTCCTCACGCTTGAGGTAGAGGCGGAGGCGCGGCACCGTCGTCCGGCTCCCGGCGAGCCGGGCCGTCTCCCGCCGCACCGCCTCGGCCAGGCGATCCGCGCGGTAGATCGGGGTCGGCCGGCCGGCGAACCGAGCAAGCAGCCCCCGCAGCTCGGCCCAGAACACCGGGTCCTGGCGCAGGGCGTCGTACGCGGTCTCGAGCTGCTCGAGCGCGGCCATCAGCGTCTCGGGGACGTACCGTCCGCCGAAGTCGCGCTCCAGCCCCCACCGCCCCTGCGGCGTCGGCCTCGAGGAGCCCGGCGTGGACCGGCGTGGGGCCGAACGGCAGGTTCGGCCGGTCGTCCCGGGCGGCACGGGCGCGCTTGAGGAACAGGGCCACGAGATACGGATCCTTGACGGGTCGCCGCCCCGGCTCTCGAGGCGCCTCCACCCCGGAGGCGACGTCGACACCGACGGCCGGGATGGTGCGCAGGGCCCCCGCTACATTCGCCGGCGTGAGCCCGCCGGCGAGGGTCACGGGCAGCTCGCGGGCGACCGCGGCGGCCAACGCGACGGATGACCGCTGGCCGGTGCCGCCGGGGTACGGGCCGGCGGCGGTGTCGAGGAACAGATGCTCGGCGCCGGCGGCGAGGAAGGCCCGACCACGATCCACGAGCGTGCCCGCCGCCGAGTCGATGTCGGCGGGCGCGTCCGCCGGGAGGTGCAGGACCTTCCAGACCGGGCGCCCGACCCTCGCGACCGATGCCACGGACTCGGCGCCGTTCAGCTGGACGACGTCCGGGTCCACCGCGGTGACGATCGACCGGAGCAGCGCCGGCGACGCATCGGCCGTGACGGCCACGATCCGCGGTCGCGCCTGGGCGGGCGTCGCGGTCCGGATCAGCTGCGCGAGCTCCGCGGCCTCCTCGACCGTCAGGGCACGCGGCGTCCCCGGGACCAGGTTCAGGCCGATCGCGTCGGCGCCGAGCGATGCCGCGGCGACGGCACTGCCCGCGTCGCCGACGCCGCAGATCTTGACCGACGCCCGGCGCGCGACCTCGGCCGGATCGGTCGGTGGGCGCCCGGCCGCGACGAAGGAGCGGACCACCGCAGCGGGATCGGCGGCGCGGACGAGCGCCTCGCCGATCAGCGCGCCGTCGAACCCCTGGGCCCGCCAGCGCGCCACGGTCGCGGCATCGCGGACCCCGGACTCGGCGATGACCACTCGGTCGTCGGGGACCAGCGGGCGCAGGCGCCCGGCGCGATCCGGGTCGACGGCGAGGGTCCGCAGGTCCCGGTTGTTGATCCCGATGAGCCGCGCATCGGTCTCGAGCGCGAGGCGCAGCTCCCGCTCGTCGTGCGCTTCGACCAGCGGCTCGAGGCCGAGCGAGAGCGCCCGTTCGACCAGCGCGCGAAGGTCGCGCTTGCGGGGATGCAGGACGGCGAGCAGCAGCACGGCGTCGGCACCGGCGGCGCGCAGTCCATCCAGCTGGCGCGGGTCGACGACGAACTCCTTGGCCAGGACCGGGATGGACACGGCCGCGCGGACGGCGCGGAGGTCGTCGACGGACCCGCCGAACCAGTGCGGCTCGCACAGGACGGAGATCGCCGCGGCCCCGCCGGCTTCGTAGGCGCGAGCCCGCGCGACGATGTCGTCCGCCTCCGCCGCGATCCGGCCGGCCGACGGGGAGGCCCGCTTGATCTCCGCGATGACGTGCAGGCCCGGGGCCACGAGCCGCTCGAGGATGGGTCGGACCGGCGCGGTGCTGACGTCCTCGCGCCCGAGGCTCCCCTGGCTCGGCGAAGGTCGCCTCCAGGTCGGACCGCCGCCGCGCCGCGATCTCCTCGACGACGTTCCGACTCGGTGAGGCCGCCGTCCCGCCCGTGCGCGGCGTGGCGCGTCGAGGCGACGTCGTCGTCACGCCGACACCCCGGCCGCCTCGGCGATCCGCCGTTCCTCGCGAAGCCGTCCGAGGATCTCGACGCCCAGCCCCGCGTCGATGGTGAGCGCGGCGCGCTCGATCCCCTCCTCCATCGTGTCCACGGCGCCGGCCACCAGCAGGGCGGCGCCGGCGTTGAGCAGGACGACGTCCCGCCGCGCGCCGGGCTCGCCGCGCAGGACGCCTTCGACGAACCGCGCGTTCTCCTCGGCCGAGCCGCCCGCCAATCGAGCTGTCGGCGTGACCTTCAGCCCGAGTCTCGAGGCCGGGACCTCGTGGCGGACGATCCCTTCCGGGCTTACGTGATAGAGCACCCCGCTGTCGTCGAGGGGCAGCTCGTCGATCCCATCACCGTGGATGACGAACGTCCGCTCGGTCCCGAGGCGGCCGGCGACCTCGGCGATCCGACGCGCGGCCGCGGGATCGGCCACGCCCAGCAGTTGGCGCGTGGTCCCGGCCGGGTTCGTCAGCGGGCCGAGCAGATTGAACGCGGTCCGCACGCCGATCTCGCCACGGGTCGGGCCGGCATGGCGCATGGCCGGATGGAACCTGGGCGCGAACATGAATGCGAACCCGATCTCGCGGAGCGCTGCGCCGGCCGACGCCGCGTCATGGTCGATCCGGATGCCGAGGGCGTCGAGGACGTCCGCGGAGCCCGCCTTCGAGGTGATCGCCCGGTTGCCGTGCTTGGCGACCGGGATCCCCGCGCTCGCGGCCACGAGGGCCGCGGTCGTCGAGATGTTGAACGTGCCGCTCCCGTCGCCCCCGGTGCCGACGACGTCGATCGCGCCCACCGGCGCGTCGACGCGCACGACGCGCTCGCGCATGGCCGTCGCGAAGCCGGCGAGCTCGTCGACGGTCTCGCCGCGCATGCGCAGACCCATGAGGAGTGCGGCGAGCTGGGCCGGCGTCGCCTCCCCGTCCATCACCGCGCTCATGGCGAGGTGGGCCTCGTCCATGGAGAGGGTGCCGCCCTCGACGATCGTCGCGAGCGCAGCGCGGACCTGGTCACTCATCGCGACGGCACCTCCGCCTCGGTCTCGGCCATCCCGGCAGTCGCGAACGACCCGGACACCGCGTCCAGCCTGGCGGCTTCGCCTTCGCCCGCCAGCCGCAGGAAGTTCGCGAGCAGGTGCGGCCCGTCCGGGGTCAGGACGCTCTCAGGGTGGAACTGGACGCCCTCGAGCGGCAGCGACACGTGGCGGATCCCCATCACGACACGGTCCTGCTCGCTGATGGCCGTGACGATGAGCTCGGGCGGCAGGGTCCGCGGGTCGACGGCGAGCGAGTGGTATCGGGCCGCGTAGAAGGACGGCGGCATCCCCTCGAGCAGGCCGGCGCCGTCGTGGGTGACTTCCGACGCCTCGCCGTGGACGAGGGTGGGCGCGCGCACGATGGTGGCACCGAAGGCGGCGGCCATCGACTGCATCCCCAGGCAGACGCCGAGGACGGGGATCTCGCGGTCGGCCGCCACCTGGATGGCCTCCACCGAGACCCCGGCGTCGTCCGGGTCCCCGGGTCCGGGCGAGATCACGATCCCGCGGAGGTGCTCGGCGGGGTCGTCGGCGAGAGCCTCGACGCCGGCGCGGTCGATCGCGTCGTTGCGCACGACGCGGACATCGGCGCCCGCCGCCTGGAGTGCCTGCACCAGGTTGAACGTGAAGCTGTCGTAGTTGTCCACGACGAGGATCACGACGTGGCTCCCGCGCCGGCGACGCTCGGGGCGCCCGCGTCGATGGCGGCATCGCCGTCGTCCGACCGCGCATCCGGCACGCCGGCCGCGATGTCGATCGCCCGCCGCAGGGCGGCGGCCTTGTGGTCGGTCTCCTCGAACTCGCGCTCCGGGACCGAGCCCGCCACGATGCCCGCCCCGGTATGGACATGCGCCTGGCCGTCCTTGAGCACGGCGCTTCGGATCGTGATGGCGGTGTCGAGATTGCCGTCATATCCGAGATAGCCGACGGCGCCGCCGTACAGCCCGCGTCGCTCGCCCTCGGCCGCGGCGATGAGCTGCATGGCTCGCACCTTGGGAGCACCGGACAGCGTGCCGGCCGGGAAGACCGACCGCAGGGCGTCCAGCGCATCGGCGCCCGGAAGCAGCCTCGCCTCGACGTGCGACACGAGGTGGAGCACGTGGCTGTAGCGCTCGACCTCCATGTACTTGCTCACGGTCACGGTCCCGGGACGGGCCACGCGCCCGAGGTCGTTGCGCCCGAGGTCGACGAGCATCACGTGCTCGGCCCGTTCCTTCGGGTCCTTCTGGAGCTGCTCGGCGAGCAGCGCGTCCTCGCGGGCGTCGACGCCGCGCGGCCGCGTGCCGGCGATCGGATGGGTGGTGAGCCGGTCGCCGACGACCTGGAGGAGCAGCTCCGGCGACGCGCCGACGACCTCGAACGAGGGCGTCCGGACGAAGAAGAGATACGGGCTGGGGTTGACGCGCCGGAGCGCCCGGTAGATCGCGATGCCGTCCAGCGTCGAACCCGAGGCAGGATCGGCGGGGAGGTCGAACGACTGCCGACGCGCCAGGACGACCTGGATGGCCTCGCCCGAGGCGATGGCGTCCTTGGCGACCTCGACGGCCCGGATGTAGGCGTCCCGGCCGAGGCTGGTGTCGACCGGGAGCTGCGGGGCGGGGGCTGGCGCGGACGGGCCGCCGGGACCGGGCACCGGACCACGCACGGCGGTCCGAGGACCGGCGATCTCGGCCGCCGACGGTCGCGCCGACCGCTCGAGCGCGTCGAAGATGGCGGCCTCGGCGATCCGGTACCGGCCTTCGAGGTCGGGGGCGTCCGTGTGCAGCGAGGCGATCGCCGACAGCGTGTGGGTCAGGTGGTCGAAGACCAGCACGAGATCCGTCTCGATGAACGCGGCGATCGGGACGGCCACGGGGTCCCGATCGGGCATCGGGACCGAGGGCTCGAAGGACGAGACCGCGTCGTACGCGAGCGCGCCGACGGCGCCGCCCGTGAACCGGGGCATGCCCTCGACGGGCAGCACCCGACGCCGCGGGACGAACTCGCGGATCGCGGCGAGCGGGTCGCCGGCCTCGGCCGAGGCGATCGGGAGATCCGGGGCGTAGACCGGCACGGTCACCGGGCGGGTCTGGGTCCGCGCGACACCGTCGCGCACTTCGAGGAGACGGCGAGGGCCGACGCCGAGGAACGAATAGCGGCCGAGGCGCTCACCGCCTTCGACCGATTCGAGCAGGTAGGCCGGACCGCCGTCGTCGAGCCGCAGGAACGCCCCGATCGGGGTCTCGAGATCGGCCGGCCGCGTGGCGCGCAGGAGGATCGTGTCGGCGTCGGCGGCCAGACGCTTCGTCTGGGCCAGGCTGAGCGGATCCGTGGTGGTCATCGCGTACGGCCTCTGGAGAATCAAGAACGACCATTCGTCTCCGGGACGAAAGGTCGTGCCTTCCGCGGTGCCACCCTCATTCGGCGATGCCGCACTCGTGACCGACGGGCTCTGGATCGGTGTCGCCACCGGAGCCGATCGGCGCTGCCCTGTATCGCTGGCGCTCTGCGCCGGAGCCTACTGGCGCCTGCGGCCGTGGCCGCTTCGCGTTCGGTCCGGAGGCTCCCGGGTCCATTCCCTCATCGTCGTCGTCCCGGCTCGCACCAGCCGCCGGGTCTCTGGGTCGACGTGCGACGGGTACTCGTCCCGTTCACAGCCCGTTCTTCGTGATGTGGCCGGGAGTATGGGCGGGCGGGCGCGAGCCCGTCAAGCGCTCGCGCTGACCGGGCCGTGCCCGTCGCAGCGAAGCACGGGGAGCATCGGGTAGCGGCGGTACTGGGGCTCCTCGCGCGAGCGCTCGCACAGCACGAACACGCTGCCGCGACCGGTCACCACGGGTCGGGCGTGGCCGCAGGTCGCGCACAGGCCGGCCCAGTCGGGGATCGCCACGGGTTCGCGCGGAGCGGTCATGCGGCCAGCCATACCGACCCGGGCCTCTCGGCCGCGGACGCGACGGGCGCGGGCGCTCGGTCGTCGCGAGGCGCCGTCGAGCGAATGGGATCCACGCCAGCGCACCGACGCCTGGAGCACGACGACCACGACGATGAGGAAGCCGGGAAACGTCAGGACCAGCCCGGGCACGACCCACTGGAAGTCGATGCCGAAGGCCAGCGCGAGGTCGCGGCCGAGGGCGACGGGGACGGCCCGCGCGCGGGACCCTGTGCAGCGCGCACCTCGACGATGGCACCTGGCAACCCGGCTGGTCCGCGGCCGAACCCGACCGGCCGGCCCGCGGGGGCGTTCGGCCCGGACCCGGTCGAGCCCAACGGGCCCGCAGCACCGGCGCCCCCCGTCGCCGGCGAGTCGGCTGCGCGGGGGCAGCCGGGGCGGGCGCTCGGTGTCGGCGACCGGGGTCGGGGTCGGCGACGGACCGCCGCCCGGTGGCGTCGGAGCCGGGGTCGGGGCTGGCGTCGGGGTCGCGGTGGGTCGGGACGCGGCGTCGCGCGTGGGCGTCGCGGTCGGGGTCGGGCTCCGGGGTCGGGGCGGGGGTGGGGGTCGGGACAGGCGTCGGGGTCGGGGTCGGCGCTGGCGTCGGTGTCGGCGTCGGCGTCGGGGTCGCCGTCGGGGTCGGTGTCGCCTCGGCCCGGACCGTGACGGCGAGCGTCATCGCGATCGTGGAACCCCTTCGAGCAGACCTGGGAGTCGAACGCATTGGCGGTCCAGATCGAACAGGCCCGCGGTCGTGCCGGTGACGACGATGTCGGCGGTCACCGAGTCGTCCGGCGTGGCGGCGTCGAGCCGGTCGCCGCCGTTCGAGGCCGCGATCGTCACGGTCGCGCTGCGACCGTCGAGGCGGACCAGACCGTCCCGGCAGGCTCATCCGTCACCGTCGCGGAGCCGACGTCGAACGCGGCCGGGATCGGGATCCGGACGCAGCCCAGGTCGTCCTGCAGATGGGACCGCCTCGGTTCGAGAACGACGACCGAGATCGTCGTCGCGTTGCCCTCCGTCGATGGTGGTCGGCGGCGGGCGATCTGCCAGGTCGCGGCGGGCGCTTGCCGACGGCTGACGGCGGACGACCAGCAGCCAGACCGCCGCGCCGATCGCGCGAGCGACGGCCGACCGCGCATCGTCAGGCGACCTGTCGGTACGGGTGTCCACAGCCCGAGCGGCTGGACGTCGATCGCCGGGCAACGGCGCATCGGCGGCCGTCTCGATGCCCTCGATGAAGACGCCGGCACGAGGCGCTCGTCGAGCTGGGACCCGGCGGCGTCGCCCGAGCCTGCGTCAGCGCCTCGCGCACGTCGAGGGCCTTGCGATACGGCCGAGTCGTCGTCATCGCCGAGAACGCATCGCCGACGGCCAGGATCCGGGCGATCAGCGGGATCTCCTCGCCGGCCAGGCGGTCGAGGTAGCCCGTTGCCGTCCCAGCGCTCGTGGTGGTGGCGGACGCCGGCGCGGATGAGGTCGACGTCGGGGAGGTCGCGCACGATCATGTCGCCGAGCGCGACGTGCTGCTTGACGACGTCGTACTCCTCGTCCGTCAGCGGCCCCGGCTTGCGGAGGATCTGGTCCGGGATGCCGATCTTCCCGACGTCGTGGAGCAGACCCGCGACTCGGATGGTGGCGACGAGCTCCGGCGGCAGCTCGAGGCGCTCGGCGAGGAAGATGCCGTACCGGGCGACATCTTCCGAGTGACGCTTCGTGTAGCGATCCTTCGTGTCGACGGCGAGGATCAGGCCCTGGAGCACGTCGAACGTTCGGGTCTCGGCCGGTGCCTCGAGCCGGATCGAGCCGGCGAAGCGGACCGCGTCGCCGCCACTGGCCTTCGCCTCCTGGAGCGTCAGCGCGGCCATCGCCAGGAGCCCGGTGACCGAGTCCGCGTGCTCGGGAAACGTGCAGACGCCGGCGCTCAGGGTCAGCGGCAGCCGCTCGGACGCTTCGAACTGGAGCGCCCGATCGACGAGGGCGGCTCGGACCCGGGCGAGGACGCCTTCGATGGCGTGGACGTCCGTCGGTCGGGACGACGATCAGGAGCTCGTCCGGCCCGTAGCGGCCGATGTCGCGGCGGACGGCAGCTCGCGATCGAGGACGTCGACCACCGTCAGCGAGCGCATCGTCGCCGGCGGCGTGGCCGTAGGTGTCGTTGAGGAGCCGGAAGTTGTCGATGTCGAGCAGCGCGATCGCGAACGGTCGGTCCGTCGGCCTTCGACGCCTCGACCGCCAGCGCCACCGCGTCCACGAGGGAACCGTGGTTGAGACTGCCCGTGAGCGTGTCGCGCTGCGCCGCGTCGACGAGAGCGCCCGCCTGGCGCGTGATCCGAGCCCTGCGCGGACCGGAAGACGAAGAAGAGCGCCAAGGCCGCGACCAGGCTGGCCGTGAGCGTGACGAGCACGACGTTGCGGCGCAGATCGTCGAGCTGGCGCAGGATCGGGGCGGCGTCGCGCCAGACGCCGACGACCGCGCGGACGCGGCCGCTCGGTGACCAAGGGGAAGTACTCGCGGAGCGACCTGTGATGCCGACAGGACCGGTCCGACGGCCTCGCTCAGCGGCGAATCGACGATCCCCGCCCGGGCGGTATCGCCACCAGCGTCGCGGTGAACTCCGCCGTCGCCGGAGCCGCCGTGCCCGTGGAGTCAGCGGGTCACTGGCCGCGACGACCACGCCCGTCGGGCCGTCGGATCTCGATGCGCATGATCTGGCCGGCGTCCATGAGCGACGGCGAGGCTGGCATCGAGCGGTCGCCTGACGCTCCGGAGACGGCCCGCCCGCGGTGAGGTCATCCGGTGAGAGCGATCCCGTGACGAAGCGTCCGGACCAGGGCCGCGTCCGTCCCGACCACGGCATTGAGCGTCGACGTGGAGAAGTTGGCGGAGACCATGACGATCTGCGCCATCGCGGTGACGCCGACGATGACGAGGAAGACGCCGAAGACGATGAAGAGGAGGACCGGTCGAGGCAGGCGCCGAGGCGTCCCGAACATGGCTGTCTGGCCCGCTCCTCGAGGAGTGACGGCCTCGAAGGCTAGGGACGAAGGTCGGGCGCGCCCACCGGACGGAAGTCCTGCGTGGGTCCCGATCCGGCATGGGGAGCGCGGCACGAGCATCAGCTGGCGGAGAGGGTGGGATTCGAACCCACGAAGTCTTTCGACTCAGCGCTTTTCAAGAGCGCCGCCATCAACCGCTCGGCCACCTCTCCGAGGATGAGGATACCAGCGGCCGTCGGGCGGGCGACGAGGCCCGCCCGGCGGGCGGCGCACCGCGCGCTACTTGGCCTTGACGACGACGGTGCCGGCGATCAGGTCGAACCAGCCGCGCTTGCGCTTGTCGACGAAGATCCAGATGTAGCCGATGTAGAAGACGACGCCGGAGACCCAGTAGCCGATCAGGCGCAGGATCGCGGCTCCCACGGTCACGGGGCCGCCGTCGCTGTCGCGCACGACCTTGATGCCCATCATCTTCTGGCCCGGGGTCTGGCCCGTCTTCGACCAGAAGTACGGGAAGTAGGCGAGCGGGATCAGGATGACCGCGAGGAAGATCCCGATCACGCCGAGGACGGGCACGACGACCGCCAGGATGCCGAACACGATGACCGCGACCACGATCGCCGCGGTCATGATCAGGATGTCGACGATGTAGCCGACGAGGCGCTCGCCAGGACCGGCGAAGGCCATCCCGGGCGCGGGTCCGGGCTCAGGGTCGGGCGCCTGCCAACCGGATGACTGATCCGTCACGATGTCTCCCTCCGCTACGGATGCTGGCTCCTGACCGGCGGGCGTCGGATGACGATCGTCCCGGCGATCAGGTCCTGGAACCCTCGTCGACGACGATCGACGAAGATCCAGATGAAGCCAAGGTAGAACACCGAACTTGCGACGTACATCCCCAGGAGCCGGAGCAAGGCGGTCTTCCACCCGAACCGTGCGCCGTCCGAATCGCGCACCACGTGCAGGCTGAACGGCCGCATCCCCGGTGTCTGCCCCCATCCGGCCCAGAAGAACGGGAAGTACAGCAGGGCCACGACGATCCCGATCGTGGCGAACGCGACCAGCACGACCGCGGTCGCGGGAGCGACGCGCGCGGCGGACTCGAGCGTCGGCACGAGCATCAGCAGCGGCGCCCAGAACACGGCGATGAGCGCCGAGATCAGCAACGTGTCGACGAGATAGGCGACCAGTCGCGGGCCGTGCGGCGCGAATTCGACGCCCGGAGCCGGACCGGCCGTCGGGGCCGGCACCTCCCAACGGACGTCCGGGCCCGTCGGCTCGGTCATCGTCCCGTCGAGGCTCCGCTGATGACCTCCCGGCCCAGGTACGGCCGCAGGACCTCGGGGACCGTGATGCCGCCGTCGGGTCGCTGGTAGGTCTCGAGGATCGCCGCGACGATCCGCGCGAGCGCGAGCCCCGAGCCGTTGAGCGTGTGGACCAGTTCCGGCTTCGCGCCGGGCTCCGGGCGATAGCGGATCGCCATCCGCCGGGCCTGGAAATCGCGGAAGTTCGAGCAGGAGGAGACCTCCAGCCAGCGTTCGACGCCGGGCGACCAGACCTCGAGGTCGTACTTGCGCGCCTGCGTGAAGCCCATCTCGCGGGTGCTCATCAGCAGCACGCGGTAGGCGAGCCCCAACCGCTGGAGCAGGATCTCGGCTCGCTCCGTCATCCACTCGAGCGCCGCGGCGCTGTCCTCGGGCTTGCTCGAAGAGGACCATCTCGACCTTGTCGAACTGATGGACGCGCAGGATGCCGCGCGTGTCCTTGCCGGCCGCGCCTGCCTCGCGCCGGAAGCACGGCGTGTACGCGGCATAGCGGATCGGGAGCTCCGCCGCCTCGAGGATCTCGTCGCGGTGGAGGTTCGTGACCGGGACCTCGGCCGTGGGGACCAGGTACAGCTCGTCGCGGGTGACGACGTACATCTGGTCTTCCTTGTCCGGGATCTGGCCGGTGCCCGTCGCGCTCGCGGTATTGACGACCGCGGGCGGCCAGACCTCGGTGAAGCCGTTCTCGCGCGTGTGGACATCGAGGAACCAGTTGATCAGGCCCCGCTGGAGGGCGGACCCGGCGCCCTTGTAGACCGGGAAGCCCGAGCCCGTGATCTTCGCGCCACGGGCGTTGTCGAGGATGTCGAGCGCCTCGCCGAGCTCCCAGTGGGCCCGGCGGGTCCAGGTCGTCGCCCCGGCGGCGGCGTCCGCGCCGACCTCGCCCTCGAGCGGCTCGTCATGGGCCAGGATGTCGCCCCACGTGCGGATCGTGACGTTGGCCTCTTCGCCGCCGACGGGGATATCGAGGTCCGGCGGGTTGGGGATCCGAAGCAACTGGTCGTCGAGCGAGGCCTGGATCTCGGCCAGTCGCGCGTCGAGCGCGGCGATCCGCTCGCCGGCGGCGACCGACGCGGCCTTCAGGCCCGCGACCTCTGGTCCGTTCGGTGCCGCACCCGCCTTCATCGCCTCGCCGACCTGCTTCGAGGCGGCGTTGCGCTCGGCCTTCAGCGTCTCACTCTCGCCGAGGAGCCGGCGTCGCTCCGCATCGAGCTCGAGCGCGCGATCGACCAACGCCGGGGTCCTCGCCCTTGCGGATGGCGCCGTCGCGGATCCGGTCGGACTCCTCGCGGAGCCGCTGCAGCCCGACGCTCATGCGACGCCGGCCGTCGGGGTGATGGCCGCCGCCGCACGGAGGCGCCCGATGACGAAGTCGCGGTCGAGGCTGGCGAGCAGCCAGCCGGCTCGCGGGCCGTTGGTCCGGCCGAGGAACGCCCGATAGAGCGCGTCGAAGGCCGTTCGCGCATCGATGCCCGCGGCCGTGGCCGTGGCGAAGATCGCGTCCTGCCACGCGTCACCGGTCGTCGGGGCGTTCGCCTCCATGACCGCCTCGCCGAGCGCCGCGAGGTAGCTCCGCTGGACGGCCGAGAGGTCGGCCACCTCGGACGGCAGGCTCTCGCGGACCCGAACCTGCGACCGCTCCGGGGCGTAAGCCTCCAGCCAGCCTCGGGCGGCGCGCACGCGCTCGTCGAGCATCGCATCCTCGCGCGCGGTCAGCGGACTCCCCTTCTCCGCGGCCACGCGCGCCGCCACGTCGACGCCCGGGATCTGGAGGAGGAGGGCGAGGTGCGAGAATGCCGGCCGGAAGGCGGCCGCATCGGCGACCACGTCGGCAGCCGGATCGAGCAGCGAGTAGCGAAAGGTCGCCGCGTGGCCTGGCGGGATCTCGCCCTTCACCTCACGGCCGGCCGTGGCTGCGGCGAACTTGTCGAACTCGTCGAACAGCCGCGGGATCTGGTCCGTGCCGTCCGGATCGAAGTCGATCGCGTGATTGGGCTTCGGGCGCAGGAAGAGGAAGCGGAGCTGCTCGGGCGGGACGACGTCGGCGATCTGGTGGGCGGCGGCGCCCCGGCCCTTGGAGGTCGACATCTTCTTGCCGCCGATGTTGAGGAACTCGTAGGCCAGGTTCCGTGGCGCCTCGCGCTCGAACACCTCCCGGGCGATGGCGTCGGACCGGTCGCGAGACCCTCCGGCGGTCGAGAGGTCCTTGCCGCACGGCTCGATGGTCACGCCGAAGAGCGACCACTGGGCGGCCCACTCGACGTTCCACACGAGCTTGCCCGTCCCGCCGAACGGCGAGACCCAGCCCGACGACCCGCAGCCGGTCGCCCACGTGACGAGGTCTGCTCGGCACTCGTAGTAGACCCGTTCGCCGTCCCACTGCGGTGACGATCGTCGTGCCGACCTTCCCGCACGTGGGGCAGATGACGTTGAACGGGTGCCAGGTTTCCGGGTGCTGGACGTTGGCGACCCGCCGGTAGATGTCGCGGACGACGTGCGCCCGGTCCAGCGCGGTCCGGATGAACGGGTCCATCTCGCCGGTCGGGTAGATGTCGCTCATCCAGTAGTAGCGGTCCGGGTGGATCCCGAGACCGGCGAAGACATCGATGAAGATCCCGGCGTGGTGGCGGGCGTACGACGCGTGACCGTCGGCGACCTGGTCCGGGACGTGCGCGAGCGGACGGCCCATCTCGGTCGCGATCGCGTCCGGGGTGAGGAGCGCCTGGGCGTCCATCGGGTCGAGGTCGTCGACGCCGTACAGGAACGTCGTCTCGATGTCGTTGGCGCGCAGCGCCCGGACGATGGTGTCGAGGATGACCGGGCCGCGCAGGCTGCCGACGTGGACGGTCCCCGACGGCGTCTTCGAGTCGTTGACGACCTGGGGACCCTGATCGCGGACCTGCGCCGCGAGTTCGTCCGCCCAGTCCATGGCGGCCTCCCCGGTCTTAGGTGATGCCGACGATCTTGTAGGTGAAGTCGCCCGCCGGGACGCGGACGACGACCTTGTCGCCCTTGCGCTTGCCGAGGAGCGCCCGGCCGACCGGGCTCTCGTTCGAGATCCGGCCCTCGGCGGGCTTCGCCTCGGCCGAGCCGACGATCGTGAACTTCTCCTTGCCGTCGCCGCTCTCGACGTCGACCGTGGACCCGATCTGGACGTGGTCGGTGGAGTGGTTCTCGTCGATGATCGTGGCGTTCTTGATGATCGCCTCGAGGGTCTGGATCCGGCCCTCGACGAACGCCTGCTCGTTCTTCGCGTCCTCGTACTCGGCGTTCTCCGAGAGGTCGCCGTGTTCCTTGGCGTCGTGGATGCGGTTGGCGACCTCGGGCCGCTTGACGCTGACCATCTCGTCGAGCTCCGCGCGGAGCTTGTCGAGACCCTCCCGGGAGAGGTAGGTGGGCTTGTTGTTCATCGTCGTGGGCCCCCGCGGTGCAGGTGGTCGGTCGGGGCGTCGAGCGCCCTCGTCGGTCAGGTGATAAGGAAAGAACTCCAGGCGATCCGCGGGGCGATCCGCGCGCCTGAAGTTCCGACCGGGCCCGAATGGTAGTCGCGCCCGGAGCGGGTGTCAAAAGCCCTCAGGTCCGGTCCGCACCCTCCGCCAGCCGCAGGAGCCGGCGCTTCACGCGCTGGAGCGATCCGCGGTCCGGAAGCGCCACGAAGAGCGTGTCGTCGCCGGCGATGGAACCGGCCACCTCGGGCCAGCGAGCCCGGTCCAGGGCGGCCGCGATGGCGTGCGCCGAGCCCGGCAGCGTGCGCAGGACGAGCAGCAACCCCGCTTCGTGGATCTCGAGCGGCAGGTCGGACAGGAGCTTGCGCAACCGGTCCTCGCCGGACGTCTCGGCCTCGATCAGTCGCGGTGGCAGCGCGTAGGCCGCGGTCCCGTCCCGGGTGATCTTGATGAGCCCGAGCTCGGCGACATCGCGGCTGATGGTCGCCTGGGTCGTCCGGAAGCCACGCTCTCGGAGCGCGGTGGCCAGCTCCTGCTGGGTGCGGATCGGACGCTGCTCGACGAGGTCGCGGATCGCCCGTTGCCGGAGCTGCTTCATGACCTCCATGCGAAGGCCGGCCTACCTCGCCAGCCAGACGACGAGGATGACCGCGGCGAGGACCAGTCGATAGGCCACGAAGATCATGAGCGAGTGCCCACGCAGGTAGCCGAGCAGCACCCGGATCGCCAGGACGCCCGCGACGAACGAGGCGATCGTGCCCGCGATCAGTGGGCCGACCGCCACGTCGGCGCCGCCGTCGGCGCCGAAGAGCTTGCGGGACTCGAACAGCACGGCCCCGAGGATGATGGGCGTCGCCATGAGGAAGCTGAACCGCGCGGCGGACGCCCGGTCAAGGCCGGCGAACCGGCCCGCGGAGATCGAGATCCCCGAGCGGCTGATGCCGGGGATGAGGGCCAGGGCCTGCGCCGCCCCGAGGCCGACGGCCATCGGGAACGTGACATCGCCCACGCCCTTGGACTGGCCGCCCCAGCGGTCGGCTGCCCACATGATCGCGGCCCCGACGACGAGCATGACGGCGACGACGCCCACACCCCGCACGGCGGTCTCGAAGAACCCGCTGAACAGGAAGCCCGCGAGGGCGGCCGGGATGCTCGCGACGAGGAGCAGCCAGGCGAGCTTGCGGTCGGGGTCGCCGCGGAACGAGCGGTCCCGGATCGTGGCCAGACCGGCCGGGACCAGCCGAGCCCAATCACGGGCGAAGTAGATCAGGAGCGCCGCGAGCGTCCCGATGTTCAGCATCACGCTGAAGTTGAGCGACGTGATGAACGGGTCGTCCCACCCGAAGAGGAACGGGACGATGATCAGGTGCCCGGACGAGGAGATCGGCAGGAACTCGGTGAGCCCCTGCACGATCCCCATGATCACGGCCTGGACGTAGATGTCCATGTGGTCTGCGCCTTGCTAGCGGGCGTCGGCCCGGTCGTCTGGACGACCGCCCTAGCGCACGAAGAGCGGAGCCAGGACGAGGGCGATCGTCGCGATGAGCTTGACGAGGACGTGGAGGGACGGACCGGCGGTGTCCTTGAACGGGTCGCCGACCGTGTCGCCGACGACGGCGGCCGCATGGGCATCCGTCTTCTTCCCGAGCACGTTCCCGGCGGCATCCTTGAGCTGGCCCGACTCGATGTACTTCTTCGCGTTGTCCCACGCACCGCCGCTGTTGTTCAGGACGGTGGCGAGCATGACGCCCGTGATCGTGCCGATCATGAGGAACCCGGCCACGGCCTCGTAGCCAAGCAGGACCCCGACGATGATGGGCGTGGCGACCGCGAGGGCGCCCGGCAGGATCATCTCCCGGAGCGCGGCCCGGGTCGTGATGTCGACGACGCGGGCGTAGTCCGGTCGCTGGGTGTAGTCCATGATCCCGGGCATCTCGCGGAACTGGCGCCGGACCTCGACGATGATCGCCTGGGCCGTGGTGCCGACCGCACGGATCGCGAGCGAGCTGAACAGGTAGACCAGCATCGCCGCGATGAACGCCGCGATGAAGACGTTGACGTTCGCGAGGTTGATGGCCTCGAGGATCGGCTTGCCCTGGACCCGGAGGATCAGGTTGACCTTGTCGATGTAGGCCGCGAAGAGCAGGAAGGCCGCGAGCGACGCGGACGCGATCGCGTAGCCCTTCGTCAGGGCCTTGGTGGTGTTGCCGACCGCGTCGAGGCGGTCCGTGATCTCGCGCGCGCCGGCCTCGGCGCGGCTGAACTCGGCGATGCCGCCGGCGTTGTCGGTGATCGGGCCGAAGGTGTCCATCGCGAGGATGTACGCGGTCGTCATCAGCATGCCCATCGTCGCGACGGCCGTGCCGAAGATGCCGCCGACGTTGACCCCGTCCGCATTGACGATCCCGGCGCGGTCGCCGAGCCAATGGCTGATGAAGAGGGCGATGACGATCGAGATGGCCGTGGCGAACGTCGTCTCGAAGCCGACGGCGACGCCGGCGATGATGTTCGTCGCCGGGCCGGTCTTGGACGCCTCGGCGATCTCGCGGACCGGGCGGAACGAGCCGGCCGTGTAGTACTGGGTGATGTAGACGAAGACGACGCTGGTCAGCAGGCCGACGAGCCCGGCACCGAAGAAGTAGACCCAGGTCGGCAGCCCGTCGGGGCCGGTCTGCGTGCCGGTCGACATCATGACGTTGGTCGTGATCAGCAGGCCGACGACGGACAGCAGGGTCGTCGCCCAGTAGCCGCGGTTGAGGATGTTCATCGGGTCCTCGTCCTCTCGGCCGCGGATCGTGAACTGGACCGAGATGATCGTCGCGAAGAGCCCGAAGGCGCGGACGACGAGCGGGAAGAAGATCCACGCCGCAGGGTTCGGCCACCCGGCCTGGAGGGCGATGGCGTACACGCTGACGCCGAGGATCATCGCGCCGATGTTCTCGGCGGCGGTCGATTCGAAGAGGTCGGCGCCACGGCCGGCGCAGTCGCCGACGTTGTCGCCGACGAGGTCGGCGATCACGCCCGCGTTGCGGGGGTCGTCCTCGGGGATGCCCGCCTCGACCTTGCCGACGAGGTCGGAGCCGACGTCGGCGGCCTTCGTGTAGATCCCGCCGCCGAGCTGGGCGAACAGCGCCACGAACGAGGCGCCGAACCCGAAGCCGACGATGAGGAACGGCGCCACGGCCGGGTGCTCGAGGCCGCCGTACAAGGCGAAGATCCCGTACACGCCGAGGAGGGAGAGCGCCACCACCAGGAAGCCGGAGACCGCGCCACCACGCATGGCCACCTGGACGGCCTCGACGAGGCTCCGCCGCGAGGCCGAGGCCGTGCGGATGTTGGACCGGACGCTGATGTACATCCCGATGATCCCGGAGGCCATCGAGCACGCGGCGCCGACGATGAAGGCGACCGCGGTCATGATCCCGAGCTGGGTGCCGAACGCCCCGCCCGGCAGCTTGGAGGTCTCCGCGATGTCCTCGGTGTCGACGATCGAGATGATCACACCGAGGACGACGCAGGCGAACACCGCGAGGATGGCGATCGTCGTGTACTGGCGCCGGATGAAGGCGACAGCCCCTTCGAAGATCGTCTCGGCGACGGCCTGCATCGCCTCGGGGCCTTCGTCCCGCGCGAGCACCCACCTGGCGAGCCAGAGGGCGTACAGGACCGCCGCGATGCCGGCGATCGGGATGATGAGCTGGAGCGTGCTCGCATCCATCAGGTCAGAAGGTCCTCCACGACTGGGCTGTGACCGGTCCCGGGTTTCCGGCGCGTGACAAGCGACGTTCGGGATGGGCGACCGGGGAGTGCTGCCTCGGGTCCCATCGGTATCCACCGATCGCTGGGACCTTGCAGGCCGGCGGCGAGTGTAGCAACGCACGAAAGAGCGGGTCAAACCCGGTCGCCATCCGGGTTATGCACCGGACCATCCGGTCAGCGGCGGCCCCTCCGGACACCCCCTATACTGCCCGTCTTGTGAGCCAGAACCCCGCCTCGTGACCCGTCGCCCCGCCTTTGGGTGTCTCCTCGAGATCGTCGAGACACTCGCGCTGACGCTCATCATCTTCTTCGTCATCCAGAACTTCGTCGCCCAGCCGTACAAGGTCCAGCAGCAGTCGATGGAGCGGACGCTGGAGCCCGAGCAGTACGTGCTGGTGGACAAGCTCACACCCCGCTTCGACACCTACAAGCGAGGGGACATCGTGGTCTTCACCCCGCCGGCGGACTGGGTCCAGGACAACGGGACGCCGTTCATCAAGCGGGTCATCGGGGTCGGCGGCGACACGATCGAGATCAACGACGGCGACGTCATCGTCAACGGGACCAAGATCGACGAGCCGTACATCTACGTCGACGAGGCCACCGGGCTGCCCCAGAAGACCCGCGCCGACGAGGGGCAGTCCGACTGGGTCATCCCCGAAGGCGAGCTGTTCCTCATGGGCGACCATCGCGGCAACTCCGCGGACTCCCGGGCCTTCGGGCCTGTCCCCATCGACAACGTCATCGGGCGCGCGTGGCTCCGCTACTGGCCGCTCGACACGTTCGGGATCCTCCCGACGCCGACCTACCCGGAGCTGGCACCCACCACGCCATGAACCCGGCCCTGGCGGGGGTCGCACTCGCCGTCATCGTCGGCGCGATCGTGGCGGTCTCGGCGCGGGACGCGCGGACCGCGGTCCTGGGCTTGGCCGTCGCCCTCATCGCGGCACCGGCGGTCGCCGACCCGGTCTCCGCGACGTCCGGCATGGCCGCCCGGGTCGTGGGCGCCGTGCTGGCGGTGTACCTCCTCTGGGTCGCCGTACGCTCCGGCGACGCGCCGACGGGCGGCTCGCGACTCGGCTGGGCGGCCGAGGCGGCCCTCGCCGTCGCGGCCGCGGTCGTCGGGTACGACCAGCACGGGCTCGGGGCGGCGGGACTCGGGCCGCCGATCGCCCAGGCGGCGGGCTTCGCGCTGGCCGCGCTCGCGGTCGCGCCGCTCATCACCGGGCGCGATGTGATCCGTGTCGGGATCGGGCTCCTGCTGCTCATGCAGGGAGCGCTGCTGGTCGCGGTCGGGCTCGACGGCACGCCGTCGGCCCTCGAACAGATCATCACCGCCGGGCTCGTCGTCGGCCTTGGCGGGGCCGTCGGCGTCCTGGCCACCGCCGCCAGGCTCGATGGCTCCGACGGGTTCGCCCTGACGCCGGACGCGCGACCGGCCCTCCGCCGCCCGCCCGACGAGCGCGGGCCGTCGCGCCGCCTCCGGCCCCGGCCGGATTCGCTCCCGCTCTGGTCCTCGGACGCGTTCGACGCCGAGGGCCCACCTGACGACGACGCCCCATGACGCTCGTGCTGTTCCTGGTGGTGACGGTCGGCGCAGCCGGCATCGCGCTCATCGGGCGCGGCCGGGCCGGCGTGGCCACGACCGCGGGGATCCTGGGCCTGATCGGCGCCATCGTCACGGCCATCGCCATCGATCCCACGATCGTCATCGAGGTGGGCGGCTCGGTCCTCGCGACGTCGGCCTACGCGCGCCTGTTCCTGATCCTGGGCTCGACGGTCGGATTGGCCCTCGCGGTCGTCGGTCTCGCGGCGGGGTCTCGCCGCGACGCGCCCGCGGTGACGCTCGGGACGCTCGGCGCGATGGGTCTGGCGCTGTCCCTGCCCGACCCGCAGATCGCCATCCTCGCGTCGACGGCCGGCGGGCTGCTCGGCGTCCTCCTGACCCTCGTGCCGGGCGGCGGTCGCGCCGGGGCGACCGTGGGCATCCGCGAGATCCGCGCACTCATCGTGGCCGGCGCGATGGCGACGGCCGCCGCGGCATGGATCGGACGGGACCTCAGCCAGCTCGTCGCGCAGCCCGTGGTGTTCGGGCTCGCGTACTTCGCCTTCGGCCTCGCCGTCGCGGTTCGGTTCGGGGCCATCCCCTTCCACGTGTGGGCGGCGCGGCTGACCGACTCCGTGCCCGAGTCGGCGCTGCCGATCGTCACGGCGTGGGGCCCGGCGGCCTTCGCGATCGTCGCGCTCGCGTGGGTCGACGCCTCGGTCGCGCCACTCCTCGTCGACATGGATGCCGAGCGGGCGCTCATCCTGGCGATCGCGATCGCGACCATCACGCTCGCGGCGTTCGCGGCGCTCATCCAGGACGACGTCGAGCACATCGTCGGCTACTCGATCATCGGCGATGCCGGCGTCGTGCTGCTGGCGATCGCCGCGCTCGACCCTGAGGCGTGGGCCCCCGCGCGCACGTGGATCCTCGCCTACGTCGTCGCCAGGAGCGCCTTCGCCGCCTGGGCTGCGGCGATGCGCGCGACCTTCTTCACGGGCCGCGTCGCCGATATGGGCGGGTGGGCGCTGCGGGCCCCACTCCTCGCCGTCGGGCTGGGGATCGTGGTGGTGGCCAGCATCGGCTGGCCGGGGCTGGCCGCCTTCGATGCCCGGACCCAGCTCGTGGACATCGCGCTCGACCCGCCGCTCCAGGGCCTGGTGTTCCTCGCGACCTTCCTGCCGCTGCTCTACTACGGCCGGCTCGCGGCGATCGGCGTCGTCCGGCCGGACCCGGCGATGGGTGGCGACCGCGGGTTCGTGGGCGTGCCACGACGCACGGCCGTCGACCGGTCGGCGATCCGGACCTCCGCGTCGGCGTTCTGGGCCGCGAACCGCGCGCCGTCGGCCGTGCTCGTCTCGCTGCTGGTCGCGGTCCTGGCCCTGACGGTCTCCGCCGGTGGGTTCGGTGGCCCGGCGGCCGCGGCCGGCCTGCCTCCGGGTCAGGAGGGTCCGAGCGAGCCATTCGAGCCGGGTCCGGTGCCGGGTGTGGACGAGTCCTTCCCGGTCGATGCGTCGTTCCCGGCCGACGAGTCCTTTCCGGCCGTGGACGAGTCGCTCCCCGTGATCGACGAGTCGCCCGCCCCGACCGAGTTCCCGACAGGGTCATCCGAGGCGCCCGCGTCCACAGCGGCACCCGAGACGCCGGTGACGCCCGCGGCCTCCCCGAGCCCCTAGGCTCGATCCGGCGCGACGGGGCGGGATCAGTCCTCGGGCGCGAGCACCCAGCGGTCGACGTCGCGCTCGTACGCGAGCAGCTCCTCCGGCCGGAACCAGAGTCCCAGCTCCGTGGCCGACGCCTCCGGGCCATCGGAGGCGTGGACGATGTTCTGGGCCGTCTCGAGCGCGAAGTCCCCGCGGATCGTGCCCGGAGCGGCTTCGTGCGGGCGCGTCGCGCCGTTGATCGCGCGAACGACGGCGATCGCGTTGGGGCCCTCGAGTGCCGCGGCGACGAGCGGCGCCGACGTGATGAAGTCCACGAGGCCGGCGAAGAACGGCTTCTCGCGATGGGCCGCGTAATGCGCCTCGGCGATGGCCCGATCGACGTGGACCAGCTTGAGGCCGATGAGCTTGAGGCCTCGCTCCTCATACCGCGCGAGGATGCGCCCGACGAGCTGGCGCTGGACGCCATCGGGCTTGACGAGGACGAGGGTCCGTTCAGTGGTCGACATGGCTTCCTTGGGTGGGGAGGCTGGTTGGATGCGACGCATCGTATCGGATGCTTGCGTGGGGGCGGGCGCCGGCGATGGCGCCGGAGGTCATGGTTCGCCGGCGAACGGGTCGGAGTCGTCGTCCGGCTCGTCGAGCGGCGGGGCGATGGGTTCGTCGAACCTCGCGTCGTCGACCGGCTGGATCGCGACCGTGGTCCCGGCCGCCGTCATCGCCGAGGCGTAGGCGCGGCGGGCGTCCGTCTCGCGTCCGACGGCGCGATAGGCATCGCCCCGGACCATCTGCAACCCGGCGTCCGGGATGTCGCCGATGACGTCGAGGATGGCCGGCGCGATCGCGGGCGCGACCCGTACGGCGAGACCGAGGTGGAGCGCCGCACTGGCATAGTCGCCGACGGCGAGGGCCGCCTCGCCGGCGTCCAGGATCGCCGCAGGGTCGAGGCCGGTGGGCGGACTCGGGTCCACCGGCGTGGCCGCGAGGCCGGTCGTGACGACCTCGGTCGGCGTCGGGTCCTCCGCCGGGATGTCCCAGAACCCCGGCTCCGCGTCCGGCGTGGCGAACGCCGCGCCGGCCGCCGCACCGACGCCGTGTGCCGCCGACGACCGCCCATCGGCCGCTGGACCGGTCGTCTCGCTGGCCCGGGCGTCGTCGGCCGCATCCGCCGCGGCGACCGCGGCCGCGGTCGTGGTCGCGGCGGCGATCTCGGCCGCGGTCGTGGTCGAGACCCGGTCCGGCGGGAACAACGTCGTCGGCGACGGCACGGGCTCCGCGGGGTCCGCCGGCCAGACGCCCGAACGGGGCATGCCCGCGAAGATCGGGTCGATCGGTCCGTCGAGGGCTGCCTGGGCCTGCCCGGCGAGACGTCTCGCCTCGCTCGGCCGGCCGAGCGCGGAGGCCGCCTCGGCGGCCACCACGAGCGCGATGACCGAGGCGTCCCCGCCGGCCAGCGCCTCGCGCGCCGCGTCCCCGGCGCTGATGAGGTCGCCGGTCCGCCAGCGGACCTCGGCGAGGTCGATGCGGCCCGTGCGGTCGAGGCCGCCGCGCGCGCCGATGGTCTCGAGCTCGGCGCGGGCGAGCGCGAGAGAGCCGAGACGGAGGTGGAGCCCGGCGAGCACGAGGTCGGCGTCCCGCGTCTCCGTCGGCGGCGCGTCGGACCCGGGCGCCACGACGGGCGCGACCTCGGGCGTGGTCATCGGGTCACGCCGGGATCCGGAGACGCGGCTCGAGGCCGCGAAGGTACCGGGCGGGCGCCACGGCCGCCAGCCGCAGGCCGTCGTCGTGGAACAGCCGGGCGGCGAGCTTCTGGACCGCCTCGGCGTCGACCGCCTCCACGGCCTCGAGCGCCTCCTCGAGGGTCAACACGCGATCGTGGAGGGCCTCCTGGCCACCCACCCATGAGGCGACGTGGCGCGTGTCGTCCATCCGCAGCTCGAGGCCGCCGGCGAGGTAGCGCTTCGCCTTCTCGAGCTCCTCGGCGGGCACGAGCTCGTCGCGCAGGCGGGCCAGCTCGGCCAGGATCGCCTCGAGGGCCTCATGCAGGCCCGCCGGGTCGACACCCGCGGAGATCTCGAGCGCCCCCGCATCCGCGTAGTCGACGAGTCCCGATGAGACGTCGTAGGCGAGGCCGCGCTCCTCGCGCACGGACAGGAAGAGTCGGCTGCTCATGCCATCGCCGAGCACCGCATTGAGCACCGACAGCGTCCAGCTGTCCGGATGATCGCGGTGCAGCGCGGGGACGCCGATCGAGAGCTGCGCCTGGGACGTCTGGCGCTTGCCGACCGCGACGCGGGGACCCGCAGGGAGCACCGGCGCCGGCGCGAACCCGGGCACGATCCCGTTGCCGGTCCCGAACGCCGTCGCGACCAGGTCGACCGCCTCCGTGTGGTCGATGTCGCCGGCCACCGCGACGACGATGTTCGCCGGGCGATAGGCCGTCCGCCAGAAGGCCCGGATCGTCTCCGCCGGGAGCGCCCGGATCCCGGCCTCGTCGCCGCAGATCTCGCGGCCGAGCGGACCGTCGCCGAACATCGCCCCCTGGAACAGGATCTGGCAGTACTCGGCGGGGTCGTCCAGGTAGGAGCGGATCTCCTCGACGATGACGGCCCGTTCGCCGTCGATCTCGTGGTCCGCGAGGGTCGGGCGGACGATCAGCTCGCCGAGCACGTCGACGGCGCGCGAGGACTCGCGCCGGGGCACGCGGACCCAGTACACCGTGGATTCGCGGTCGGTGGCCGCGTTGAACGAGCCCCCGACGCCTTCGATCGCCTCGCTGATGGAGCGGGTCGACGGATAGGCCGCGGTCCCCTTGAAGGTGATGTGCTCCATGAAGTGCGCGACGCCCGCCTGCGCCTCGGTCTCGAGGCGCGATCCGGCCAGGACATACGCTGCGATGGAGATCGATCGCGCCGCAGGCACCCGGGCGCTGATGACGCGCGGCCCCGAGGCCAGCACGGTCCGTTCGAACATCGCCCCGATGGTACAGGAACCCGACCGCGACCCAGCCGCAACGCGCCGTGGCGCTTCGGGCGGGAGGGCCGACCGCTATCCTGACGCGGTGCCCGTCGACGCCCACCGCCCGAGCCGGTGCGGCGCGATCCCGGAGGTGAGGAGGAGACATCGGTGATGCGGCGACGCCTCTCGTGGTCCGCGGTCCTGCTGACCGCGATCGTGCTGGTGGGGGCCTGTAATTCGGCCGGGGGGAGCAGCGCCCCATCGGGCGCGGCGGCATCCGGCGGCGCGTCGGCGGCGTGCGCCGGCACCGGCACCCAGGGGGGCTCCGCGGACCTCCAGATCCCGGACATCGAGCAGGGCAAGCTCAACGTCGCGATGGTCCTCATCGGACCGCATGACGACGGCGGCTGGAGCCAGGCCCACTACGAGGGGCTCCAGTACCTGTGCGAGCACGTGCCGGACAGCCACGTGGCGTACGTCGAGCTCGTGCCCGAAGGCGCGACGTCCGAGCAGGTCTTCCGCAGCCTTGCGCGCAAGGGCTTCGACTTCATCATCGGGACCTCGTTCGGCTACATGGACTACATGGCGACCGTCGCCGAGGAGTTCCCGAACCAGACGTTCCTCCACCTGACCGGCTACAAGTCCAACGGCAAGAACTTCGGCAACTTCTTCGGGTCGGTCGAGGACATGAAGTACCTCGCCGGCATGCTCGCGGGCTCGCGCGCCAAGGCCGACGGGAACCCGAAGCTCGGCTACATGGCCACGTTCCCGATCCCCGAGGAACTCCGCCTCGGCAACGCGATCATGCGCGGCGCCAAGGTGACGTGCCCCGAGTGCACGATGGACGTGCGCTTCATCAACACGTGGCACGACCCGATCAAGGAACGCGACGCCGCCGCCTCGCTCTTCGATGCCGGCGCCCAGGTCGTCTTCACCGGGGCCGACACGCCCGCGGTCGCCGATGTCGCCAAGGAGAAGGGCAAGTGGGCGGTCACCTACGACCATCCCGGCTCGTGCAAGAACGACGCGTGCCTGACCGCGCCGTACTGGATCTGGGGACCCGAGTACACGCGGATCGCCGAGCAGGTGAAGGCGAAGTCGTACAAGGCCGGCTACGAATACTTCGACGCGGACTCGAAGGCGATGGGCCTCTATGGCTTCATGGATGGCCAGAGCCCGCAGCCCGGCGTCGCGAGCCTGCCGGCCGCAGACGTCCAGAAGGTCAAGGACACCCTGGCCAAGATGCTGGCCGGGACGTTCACCCGCTTCGACGTCTTCGCCGGGCCGATCAAGGACAACACCGGCAAGGAGCTCCTGCCGGCAGGCTCCAAGCTCGAGCAGTCGGACCTCGACCAGTTCCCGCCCGGGGCGCCCGGCTCGGAATGCAAGACGTGCATGTACTGGTGGAACGACGGCATCACGAGCGAGCTGCCGCCGCTGTCGTAGACCGCGTGCCAGGCGGCGAGCTCCGGCTCGCCGCCTGGCCGCTCCCACGGTCCGGGGTCGTGCGAAGGGACCCGATATGACCGCCTCCCCCACCCCGGCTGCCATCGAGGCGGTCGGGATCGTCAAGTCGTTCCCCGGCGTGCTCGCCAACGACCACGTCGACTTCGACGTCCGCCGCGGCGAGGTCCACGCGCTCCTCGGCGAGAACGGCGCGGGCAAGAGCACGCTGATGAACATCCTCGCCGGCCTCTACCGGCCGGACGAGGGCCAGCTCCGCCTCGACGGCGAGGCCGTCACGTTCCGCTCGCCGCGCGACGCCATCGCCCACGGCGTCGGGATGGTCCACCAGCACTTCGCGCTCGTGCCGTCGCAGACGGTCGCCGAGAACGTGCTCCTCGGCCTCGACACCCCGCGCTTCCGGCTCGACCTGCGCAAGACGGAGGCGGCCGTCGAGGCGATCGCGGCCGAGGTCGGCCTGCATGTCGACCCGCGCGCCCATGTGTGGCAGCTCTCCGTCGGGGAACAGCAGCGGGTCGAGATCCTCAAGATGCTGTATCGCGGCGCCCGGATCCTGATCATGGACGAGCCCACGGCCGTGCTCGCGCCGCAGGAGGCGGAGGAGCTCTTCGTCACCCTCCGGGCGATGACCGCAGCGGGACGGAGCGTCGTCTTCATCAGCCACAAGCTCGGCGAGGTCCTGGCGATCTCCGATCGGATCACGGTCATGCGAGCGGGCAAGGTGACCGCCTCGAGCGTCGACCCGACGGGCGCCACTCGCGCCGACCTCGCGCGGCTCATGGTCGGTCGATCGGTGCTCGAGGTGCTCGACCGAGCGCCAGTGGACCGCGGCCGGGTCGTGCTGTCGGTGCGCGGGGTGTCTGCGGAGAACGACCGTGGGCTTCCGGCCCTGCGCGACGTCTCGCTCGACGTGCATGCCGGGGAGATCGTCGGCATCGCGGCGGTCGCGGGCAACGGCCAGGCCGAGCTGGCCGAGGCGATCACCGGCCTGCGGGCGTGCACGGGTCGCATCGAGATCGACGGGAAGGACGTCGCGAACCGACCTGCGCGCGAGGCGATCGGCGCAGGCGTCGGCCACGTGCCCGAGGACCGGGCCGGGGTCGGAAGCGCCCCGAGCCTGTCCATCGTCGACAACCTGATCATGAAGCGCTACAAGGACGAGCCGGTCTCGAGCGGCTGGTTCATGGACGACACCGCGGCCCGCTCGATGGCCACGCGGCTGACGGCCGCGTATGCCGTGTCGGCGCCGTCGATCGACACGCCGGTGCGGATCCTGTCCGGGGGGAATCTCCAGCGCGTGATCCTCGCCAGGGAGATCGATGCGGCCCCAGCCCTCCTGGTCGCGGTCCAGCCCACCCGCGGTCTCGATGTCGGCGCGATCGAGGGCATCCACCAGACCTTGCTCGAGCTCCGCGCCGGCGGGACGGCGATCCTCCTGATCTCCGAGGAGCTCGAGGAGCTGCTGACCCTCGCGGACCGGATCGCCGTGATGTACGAAGGCCGGATCACCGCGTCGTCGAGCCGTCCACGGCCGACATCCATGAGATCGGCCTGTTCATGACGGGCGGCGTCGCGTGATGCTCCGCCTGGAGCCACGCGCCGAGATCCCGCGCTGGATGACGCCCGTCCTGACCATCCTCGCGGTCGTGGTCGCCCTGGCCATCGGCGCCGTGATCCTGTGGTTCGTCGGCGGGGACCCGGTCCGAGCCTACCTGCACATCCTGGATGCCGCGTTCGGGAGCGTCGGGGTCATCAGCGACACGCTGGTCGCCGCCACGCCCCTGATCTTCACCGGGTTGGCCTGCTCGATCGCGTTCCGGATGCGTCTCTGGAACATCGGGGCCGAGGGACAATTCCTCCTCGGGGCGTGGGGCGCCAGCGCGGTCCTGCTGGTCCCGATCCTGCCGGCGGGCACGCCGGCGATCGTGGTGGTCCCGGTGATGATGGTCGCGGGTGCCACGGCCGGAGCCTTGTGGGGTCTGATCCCGGGCGTGCTCAAGGCCAAGCTCGCGGTCAACGAGATCATCACGACCCTGATGCTCGACTACATCGCCCTCGCGTGGGTCCAGTTCTGGGTCTTCGGGCCGTGGAGCGAGGGCGGATTCCAGCAGACCGCCCAGTTCCCACGCGAAGCGTGGTTGCCTCGTCTCACCGACTTCGCCAAGGACATCCCCGGCCTTGGCGGCCTCACGGTCCACCTTGGCTTCATCTTCGCGCTCGTCGCGACGGCGGTCGTGTGGCTCGTCGTCTCGCGGACGCGCTGGGGATACGAGCTTCGTCTCATCGGCGACAACCCGCGAGCAGCTCGCTACGCGGGCATCGACATCGGTCGCAAGGTCATCGTGGTCTTCGCCATCTCTGGAGCGCTCGCGGGCCTGGGCGGGATGAGCGAGGTCGGCGGCGTGCTCCATCGGCTCCAGGACCAGATCTCGCCGGGATACGGGTTCACCGCGATCATCATCGCGTACCTCGCCCGCTTCGGGCCTTGGCGGGTCGTCGTCGCCTCGATCCTGTTCGGCGCGCTGATCCTGGCGGGCCGGGAGATCCAGCCGAGCGGCGTCCCGGCGATGATCCAGGGGATCATCCTGTTCTGCCTGATCGGCAGCGACGTCCTCGTCCGCTACCGGATCAGGATCGGTGGAACGACGCCCACGACGACGGCGACGGCCTGATGGACCTGACCCTCGTCCTCGCCGCCGGGGTGGCCAATGGGACCATCCTCCTGTTCGCCTCGATCGGCGAGATCTTCGCCGAGCGCTCCGGCATCCTCAACCTGGGCGTCACCGGGATGATGCTCATGGGGGCCGTCGCGGGCTTCTCGACCACGGTCGCGACCGGCAACCCGTGGATCGGCCTCGTTGTCGCGATGCTCGCCGGCGGGGTCCTCAGCCTGCTTCATGGCGTGGTGACGATCCACCTGCGCGCCGATCAGGTCGTGTCCGGCCTCGCGCTGACATTCCTGGGCACGGGCCTGGCGCGCGTCCTTGGCGATGGCCTCTCGAATGCCGGGGAGATCGTGGCGCTCCCGAGTTTCAGCGTTCCGGTCCTGTCACAGGTCCCGGTGATCGGACCGATCTTCTTCCGGGACCAGAGCGTACTGACGTACGTCGGGTTCCTGCTCGTGCCGCTGGCTTGGTACTGGATCAACCGCACGCGGCCGGGACTGCACCTGCGAGCCGTCGGCGAGCGCCCGTCGGCGGCCGATGCCCAGGGGATCGACGTCTATCGAACGCGATACCTGTACGTCTTCGTCGGCGGACTGCTCGCGGGCCTGGCAGGCGGCACGATCACGCTCGCGGTGGCCAAGGGCTGGTTCGGCGATCAGACCGTGGGCGCCCTTGGATGGATCGCCGTGGGCCTCGTGATCTTCGCCCAGTGGAGCCCGCTGCGGGCCGCGTTGGGGGCCTATCTGTTCGGGGCGATCTTCCGGTTCATCCTCGACCTCCAGGGCGTCGAGACGATCTTCGGGTTCACGAACCCGTTCCAGGCCGGTCGATCGGCGACGTTCTTCCTCGAGATGCTGCCGTACGCGTTCGTGATCATCGTCGTGATCATCGGGTCGCGCGAGGCGCTGCGCCGGCGCGTGGGCGCTCCAGCGGCGCTCGGGATCCCCTACGTGCGCGGAGAACGCGGCGGCTGAGCGGTCGGTCGGCCGGCTCGCCTACTCCTCGTCCTTCGCCTCGAGCCCGGTCAGCTCCATCTGCACGTAGTCGCGCATCTCGAACGCCAGCTGGGTCGGCGCGAACGGCGACAGGTCCTCGGCGCCCGGCCCGACCGGGGCGAACTCCACGACGACCCGCTCATCGCCCTGGACGAGGGTGTACACGAGCAACTGGTCCGGCCGCGTCTCGAACTCGAGGTGCTCGAACGAATCGATGTTCAGGCTGATCGCGAGCGGGGTGAAGTAGGTCGAGCTCTCCTCGGCGTCGACGACGATCCGTTCGACCCAGCCGGTCCCGTGGCTGACGACCTCGCGGCCGCGCAGGTAGCGGTACGTGACGGTCTGCTTGAGCAGCGGTCGGAGCAGGTGGAGCATGTCCGTCCGGCTCGACACGACGCCGTCGTTCACGAAGAACTTGGCGGGCGGGTTCGTCACGGGTCGTCTCCCGGGCACAGCGGATGGACGAGTCGAGCGGATGGTACCGCAGGGAGCCAGCCCTGCGACGCGTATCATCGCGGGCATGCTGCTCGCCCTCGACATCGGGAATACGAACGTCACGCTGGGCCTGTTCCGGGCCGGAACGCTGGTGGCGACGCGCCGCGCGGCCACGGATCCGCGAGCCAGCGCCGACGAGTTCGAGGCGACGCTGGACGCCCTCCTGCGACTCGACGACCTGTCGCTGGCCGACGTCACGGCGATCGTCGCCGCATCCGTCGTCCCGGCCGTCACGACCGCCGCCGAGACCACCGCGGCGCGCCGCGAACGGCCGATCCTCCTCGCGACCGCGGGCACGGTCCCGATCCCGATCCGCGTCGACCGACCGCAGGACGTCGGCGCGGACCGACTCGTGAACGCCCTCGCCGCGCAGCGGCTGTATGGCGCCCCGGCGGTCGTCGTGGACTTCGGCACGGCCACGACCTTCGACTGCGTCGCGCCGGACGGCGCCTATGTCGGCGGGGCCATCGCGCCGGGCCTGGAGCTCGGCCTCGACGCGCTCGCCGCGCGGACCGCGAAACTGCCGCGCGTCGAGCTGCGCGCGCCGGACCGAGCCATCGGCCGGGACACCGTGTCCGCGATCCAGTCGGGCGCGGTCTTCGGCTACCAGGCGCTGGCGTCGGGCCTGCTCGCGCGGATCCGTGGCGAGCTCGCCGAAACGAGTGGCGTCACCCCGGCCGACGTCCGCGCCATCCTGACCGGCGGGCTCTCGGCGGCGCCATGGGCCGCGGAGCTCCCCGGCATCGATGCCATCGACCCGGACCTGACGCTCAAGGGCCTCGCGATGCTCCACGCGGAGGTCGTCGGCGGCCAGCGCCTCGAGCTCGGGCTGTCGTGAGCGGTCGCCTCGAGGGCCGGCTCATCGCGCTCGGCGTGACCGGCTCGATCGCGGCCTACAAGGCCCTCGAGCTCCTGCGCCTTCTGCGCGCCGAGGGCGCGGACGTGGCCGTGATGCTGACGCCGTCGGCGGCGCGGTTCGTCGGGCCGCTCTCGTTCCGGGCCCTGTCCCGCCACCCCGTCGAGACGGACCTCCTCGACCTGCTGCCGGACGGCCGGATCGGGCACATCGTCCTCGGCGACACCGCGGATGCGATCGTGGTGGCCCCGGCCACCGCGCACTTCCTCGGCGCGATGGCCAACGGCCTGGCGGGGGACGTCGTCACCGCCACGTGCCTCGCGAGCGCCGCGCCGGTCGTGGTCGCGCCGGCGATGGACGGCGACATGTGGACGCACCCCGCCACCCAGGCGAACGTGCTCCGGCTCCGCGACGGCTTCCGCTACTCGATCGTCGCCCCGGACAGCGGCCCGCTCGCGTCGGGGCAGTCCGGCGTGGGGCGGCTCGCCGAGCTCCCCGCCATCGTGGATGCCGTGGTCGCGGCCGTGACCGGTCGCTCGGTCCGGGCCCCCGACGCGGCGGCCCGGCCGCCGCTGGTCGAGGCGGTGCATGAAGAGGACCTGTCGGGCCGGCACATCGTCGTGACGGCCGGGGGCACGCGCGAGGCCATCGACCCGGTGCGGTTCATCGGCAACCGCTCCACCGGCAGGATGGGCGTGGCCGTCGTTCTCGCCGCGCTCGACCGGGGCGCCCGCGTGACGCTCGTCGCGGCGCATCTCGAGGTGCCGCTCCCCGAGGACGAGGCGTTGACCGTCGTGCCGGTCAGCTCGACCGCCGATCTGGAGGCGGCGCTGGCACAGGCGACCGGCGGCGCCTTCGACGCCCTGGTGATGGCGGCCGCGGTCGCGGACTTCCGGCCGGCCGCGGCGACGGACCACAAGCTCGAGCGCGGCGGATCGCTGACGCTCCAGCTCGAACCCACGCCCGACCTGCTCGCCGGCATCGCCCGGGCAGTCGCGGACCGCGAGCCGCACCCGGTGCTCGTCGGATTCGCGGCCGAGGCCGGCTCGCTCGATCGCGCCCCGGACAAGCTGCGGCGCAAGGGCGTCGACCTGCTCGTGGCGAACGACGTGGCGGAGCCGGGCTCCGGGTTCGGGACGGACACGAACCGTGTCGTCATCCTCGATGCCGACGGGTCGCGCGACGAGCTCCCGATGCTCTCCAAACGCGACGTCGCCGACGCCATCCTGGACCGCGTCGCGCGACGGCTGGACGCCCGGGACGCGGCCGCGCAGACTTCGACCAGGACCGAACCAGCCCGGGAGCCAGCATGAGCGCCACGACCGAGACCCCTCGCCGCCTGACCGTCGTCGACATCGCGAAGCTGTACGCCGACGGCGTGCGCCTCCCGATGCTGACCGCGTACGACTTCCCCACCGCGCAGATCCTCGACGACGCCGGGATCCCGATGCTGCTCGTCGGCGACTCGCTGGGCCAGGTCCTGCTCGGCTACGAGACGACCGTCCGCGTGACGATGACCGAGATGATCCACCACACGAAGGCCGTGGTGCGCGGATCGAAGCGGGCCATGGTCATCGGCGACATGCCGTTCCTCTCGTATTCGACGCCCGAGGACGCGCTGGAGAACGCGGGCATCTTCCTGCGTGACGCGGGCGCGCAGGCGGTCAAGGTGGAAGGCGGCGTCCGCAGCGCCCGCGTCATCGAAACGCTCGTTCGCGCCGGGATCCCGGTGATGGGCCATATCGGCCTGACACCGCAGACCATCAATGCGATCGGCCGCGTCCGGGTCCAGGGCAAGAGCCGTGACCAGGCGCGGGCGCTCATCGCGGACGCCCAGGCGGTCCAGGAGGCCGGCGCCTTCGGCATGGTCCTGGAGCTCGTCCCGGAGCAGCTCGCGGCGGCGATCACCGAGCGGCTCCGGATCCCGACGATCGGCATCGGCGCCGGGGCGGGGTGCAGCGGACAGGTCCAGGTCATCACCGACCTCATCGGCCTCGGCGACTTCGTCCCCAAGCACGCCCGGCCGTACGCGAACGTCCGCAAGACCATCCTCGAATCGGCTCGCGCGTACGCAGCCGAGGTCGCCGCCGGCACGTTCCCGGGCGAGGCCGAGACGGTCCGGATGGACGAGGGCGTCCTCGACGAGGTCCTCGGCCGCGGCGCCCCCGACCGGGACGCGAGTTTCATCCCCGTCGGCGGGATCCCGCTCGACCGCGATCTGTGATCCCGCCGCCCGGCCCTCGTCGCACTCCCTGACCGCACGTCATTGACCCGAGTCCTGCGCACCCGCGCCGAGCTGCGCGAGGCGCTCGCCGACGTTCCGCGGCCGGTCGGCCTCGTGCCGACCATGGGCTGGCTCCACGACGGCCATCGCGCCCTGATGCGGCGGGCACGAGCCGCGGACGCGACGACCGTCGCGACCATCTTCGTCAACCCGCGTCAATTCAACGTCGCGGCCGACTTCTCGAGGTACCCCCGGAACGAGGCGCGCGACCTGGAGATCTGTGAGACCGAGGGCGTCGACCTCGTCTGGGCGCCGCCGGTCGACGAGGTCTACGTTCCGGGATTCGACACCGCGGTCCACGTCGGCGCGATCGCCGAGCCGCTCGAAGGCGCGGCGCGCCCCGGCCACTTCGACGGCGTGGCGACGGTCGTGGCGATCCTGTTCGGGCTCGTCGGGGCGGAGCACGCGTACTTCGGCCAGAAGGACGCCCAGCAGGTGATGGTGATCCGCCGCATGGCGCTCGACCTCGCCCTCCCCACCGAGGTCATCACCTGCCCGACCGAGCGTGAACCCGACGGTCTGGCGCTATCGTCGCGGAACGTGCACCTGACACCGGCCGAGCGGGCCGCCGCCCCGGTCCTACACCGGGCCCTGCTGGCGGCGAAGGCGATGCGCGACGCCGGCGAGCGCTCCGCCGAGGCCATGCGGATGCGGATGCTCGAGACCATCGCCACGGAACCCTTGGCCGAGGTGGACTACGTCTCGGTCGCCGACGGGGTGACGCTGGCCGAGCTGGAGACGGTGGCCGGCGCGGCGCTGTTGTCCCTCGCGGTCCGCTTCGGCGCGACCCGCCTCATCGACAACGAGCCGCTGCCCTAGACGGCCGCCTCCGTGGCGACGCCGAGGATGCGGTCGATGAAGAGGTACTCCCAGACGAGCGCCTTGATCTCCTCGATCTTGCCGCGGTCGGCGGGGTGCGTCTTGACCAGCAGGTCGTGGACTTCGGACGCGACCGCGTACGTGTCCTCGGGCACCAGCGTGGCGAACACGTCGGCTCGCCGGATCGATTCGATGACCGCGTCGCTCGGCCGGTAGCCGCCCGAGAGGACCAGGCCGAGCGCGTCGGACGTGCCCTGGCCGTCCCGGCGCGCGCCGACGATCGCCTCGATGACGTCCTCACGGTCGCCCGGCACGATCACGAGGCTGCGCGGCCCGATCCGCTCCAGCATGTGGTTCGGCTCCATGGCCCCGATCGCGACGCCCCCGATGACCTGGTCCAGGTCCGGGCCGGCGTGCAGGGTCTCGCCGTGCACGCCCTCCAGCACCATCGCGAGGGTCGGGTTCGAGAGGATCGGCCGGTACGGCAGCACGCCGAGCAACGGGATCCCGTGCCGGGCCAGGCCCAGCTCGAGGGTCCGCGCCAGCCCCGGCTTCGCGTCCAGGTCGACCTTGTTCACGATGGCGCCGGCGACGTGGACGCCGTGACGCTCGAACAGGGCGGCGTTGAGCACGATCTCGTCGATGGGGCGGCCGACCCCACCCTCCGAGACGATCACCGCCGGGGCGTCGATCATCGCGGCGACCGCGGCGTTCGAGAGCCCGATCACGGCGCCCACGCCGGCGTGCCCGGTCCCCTCGATCAGCAGGATGTCGCGGTCGGCCGCGAAGGCGGCGTGGGCGGCCCGGATCCTCGCCCCGAGGTCCTCGACGACCCGGCCCTCGATGTACGCCTGCGTGAACCCGCGCGGGATGTGCACGGGGCTCATCCGGTCGAGCGGGTCCGCGAGGTCGAACACGCTCTTCATGAGGACCGCGTCCTCGTCGGCCGGGACGCCGTCCTCGATGACCGTCCGCTGCCCGACCGGCTTGATGAACCCGGTCGAGAGGCTCCGCCGCTGGAAGCCGTCGAGCATGCCGAGGCTGACCGTGGTCTTGCCGCGGTTCTGCCCGGTGGCGGCGAGGTAGACGTGGCGCATCAGCCGGTCCGATGCACGGAGCGAACGTGTCCGGTCATCGGTCCGCGGCGCCCCGCGTGCGCGACCTCAGCCGTGCGAGGCGGTCTTGCGCTCGATGAGCGCGATGGCGTCGCGGAGGCGCGAGAGGGTCTCGGCGTCGACGGCGTCGGGCTCGAGATACGGTCCGAGGCGCTCCATGATGTCCGCGACCAGCCCGAGGAAGACGCTCGCGTCGGCCACGAAGAACTGCGGCTCGTTGTTGTAGCGCACGAGCGTCAGCCGGCCCTGGAGGACGCGCCGCTCCTCGACATGGGCGATCTGCGTCGCGAAGTTGTGGCCCTGGATGCCGTCCGGGTTGTTCAGGAAGTTCAGGGCGTTGTCGATCGCGAGCCCGAACCGCGCGCGCCAGGCGACGAGTCGCTCGTGGACCTCGGAGGGGATCCGGACTTCGGCGACCTCGTCGAACACCTCGGGCGCCACCGTCAGCAGGCCGACGAGCGTGGTGCCGGCGCGCGGCCCGAGCATCACCTGGAGGCTGCGCTCGAGGGTGAACACCTCGGAGTCGAAGCGCGGGCTCGTGATGACGTCGGTCAGCAGGTCCTCGACGTTGTCGAGGATGCCGGGCTCCGCGACGGCATTCGAGAGGTGGAGGATCTCCTCCTTGAACAGGAACTTCTCTTCATGATCGAGCATGGCGGCGATGGTAGCACCGTGCCGCTGCGGCTCCGCGGGTGCGACCTCGGGCGTTGCGTCGGCCGCGATCCGTCCGGGGGAGGAGGCCGTATCATCGCGGCATGCATAGCCCACGCGCTGCGACCATCCGGCGACGATCGCGCAAGGTGCTCAAGGGCGGCATCGACGCGGGCCGCCGGCTGACCCGGCGGCTGCCGATCGGCGGACGGTCCGAGCCGGCGCCCGAGCAGAAGAAGTGGCTCGGCTCAGCCGACGTCCTCGATCGATACCTCGTGGCGGGCTACCAGAACCCGCGGCTCAACGTCCAGAGCATCCTCGTCCGCCACGTCCTCCTCGCCGACATCCTCGGCGATCGAGATCGGACGCTCATGGAGGACGAGATCCGGTTCGCGATCGACCTCAACGAGACGCTCCGACTTCGGGCGGCGGAGCTCGGCGTCACGATGGGCGTGTTCCGGGATCCGGAGAAGCTCGCGGCCGTGGAGCGGGTGAGCGCCGCGGTCGCCGACCAGGACCGCGTCTTCGTCGACCGCTGGCGCGACGAGGTCCGTGACGTGCAGGCCGGTCGGATCCCGGTGCTCGAATTCGCCTGCGGCTCCGCCGACGACTACCGGACGTTCGCGGAGTGCGGTCTCGGGCGGTGCCTGTGCTACGTCGGCATCGACCTCAGCCCGCTGAACATCGACAACGCCCGGCGCCGCCACCCGGAGGCTCGCTTCGAGGTCGACGACATCCTCGCGCTGCCGTTCGAGGACCGGAGCTACGACCACGTCATCGCCGCGGACATCTTCGAGCACCTCCCGCCCGACGCGTTCCGGCGAGCCATCGACGAGGCCGGCCGGATGGCCCGCCGTGCCCTGGTGTTCACCTTCTTCAACATGGCCGACATCCCCGAGCACGAGATCCGCCCGATGCGGTCGTATCACCGGAACCTGCTCAGCCGCGCTCGGATCGAGGAGCAGGTCCGCGCGCTCGGGTTCGAGAACGTCCTGTCCATCCCGATCGCCCCATGGCTGGAGACGAGCTACGGGTATCCCCACTCGTACAACCCGAACGCGTGGACGATCATCGCCGAGCGCCAGGCCGAGCTGATCCCACGCCTCCCGCACCGGTGGGACGAGGGGGCGGGCACCCCGACATGACATGACGAGACCCCGGCCGGTCGGCCGGGGTCTCGGTCGGTGCAGCGGAAGCTTCGATTACGGGTACAGGCCGCGCATGTCCATCGCGTCGGCCACGCGCTTGACCGCCAGCAGGTATGCGGCGGTCCGCATGTTCACCTGCTCGCGCTTGGCCATGGTGAGGGTCTCCCCGAACGCCTTGACCATGATCTCGCGCAACTTCTCGTTGACGACGGTCTCGCTCCAGTGGTCCCGGTTGAGGTCCTGGACCCACTCGAAGTAGCTGACCGTGACGCCGCCGGCGTTGCACAGGATGTCCGGGATCATGAAGACCCCGTTCTGGTAGAGGATCTCGTCGGCCTCGGGGGTCGTCGGGCCGTTCGCCGCTTCGGCGACGAGCCTGGCCTTGACGTTGCCCGCGTTGCGCGACGTGATCTGGTTCTCGAGGGCCGCCGGGATGAGGATGTCGCAGTCGACCTCCAGCACCGCGGCGTTCGAGATGTCGGTCGCGCCCGGGAAGCCCTGGACGGTGCCGTGCTCGCCCTTCCACGCGATGACCTTGCCGATGTCGAGACCGCCCGGGGCGTGGATGCCGCCGGTCGAGTCGGACACGGCCACGACGGTCGCCCCCTCATCCGAGATGAGGCGTGCGGCGATCGAGCCGGCGTTGCCGAAGCCCTGGATCGCGACACGGGACTTCCCGAGGTCGATCCCGAGATGGCGCGCCGCCTCGATGACGCAGAAGACCGTCCCACGGGCCGTGGCCTCATTGCGGCCTTCCGACCCGCCGAGGCTGATCGGCTTGCCGGTGACCACGCCCGGGACGGTGTAGCCGGCATGCATGGAGTACGTGTCCATCATCCAGGCCATGATCTGGGCATTGGTGTTGACGTCCGGTGCCGGGATGTCCTTCTCGGGGCCGACGAGGACCTCGATCTCGGTGAAGAACCGGCGCGTCAGGCCCTCGAGCTCCTTCTGGCTGAGCTTCTTGGGGTCGACGATGACGCCGCCCTTGCCGCCGCCGTACGGGATGCCGACGACCGCGCACTTCCACGTCATCCACATCGCGAGGGCCTTGACCTCGTCGAGGGAGACGTTCTGGTGGTAGCGGATGCCGCCCTTGGCCGGACCCCGGCCGAGGTTGTGCTGGACGCGGTAGCCGGTGAAGACCTGGACCGACCCGTCGTCCATGTGGACGGGGAAATGGACGGTGAACTCGCGGCGCGGCTCGCGCAGGACCAGGCGCATGCCCGGGTCCAGGCCAAGTCGTTCGGCGGCGAGGTCGAACTGTCGCTGGGCGACTTCCCACGCGTTGATCGCGGCAGCGACGTGCTCGGTGGTCATGGAGCGGAGAACCTCCGTCTCGGGCGGCACTCCAAGGCCGCCTCGTCGGTGTGGGTCGTCTCCCGGACGACCCCACGGGGCGCATCGGTCGGGTCATGACGGAGTGGCCGATCCGACGGTGCGCGACTCATTTCCACGGCCGAGTATAGCCCGGCTCGGTCATCTGTCGCCCGCTCGATGGTACCGGTCGGCAAACTTGCCGCAACCATCTCGCAATGTTCGGGTCGAGGACGGTCCGCTCGCCGGGCCAGGGCCGGCTACGACCGATAGAGGATCGCCGCCCCGAGGCAGCCGGGCCCGATATGCGGGCCGACCGAGGCGCCCACCAGGTGGATCGAGACGTCCGCCGGATCGAGGCCGCCCGGCGCCCGGGCAAGGACCTCGTCGCGGAACCCCTCGACGTCCGGGGTCACCGTGTGGAGGATGGCGAGGCGCTCGATCGGCGCCTGGCAGATGAGGTCGATGACCCGCTCGCGCGCCTTCGCGCGAGTGCGGACGCGGTCGGCGGTCTCCACGACCCCATGCTTCACGGCGATGATCGGTTTGACCGACAGGAGGGTCCCGATCGCGGCCTGGGCGCCGGAGATCCGTCCGCCCTTCTTGAGGTACTCGAGCGTCTCGAGTGCCACGTACATCCGCTCGTCGAGCGCCCGCCGCTCGAGGATCTCGGCGATCTCGGCCGCCGCCCGGCCCTCGGCGGCGTACTCGATCCCCATCCGGGCCAGGATCCCCTGCGCCATGGAGGCACCGAGCGAGTCGACGACGTGGATCTCGCGGTCCGGGAGCATGTCGCGAGCGATCTGGGCGCTCTTGATCGTCCCCGAGAGGGTGCCGGCGACATGGACCGAGACGATGGCCTCGGCGCCATCGGAGAAGGCCGCTTCGTAGGCCTCCTTGAACTCGCCCGGCGAGGATGCCGCGGTCGTCGGGAATGGCGCGTCGGGCGCGACCATCCGCTCCCAGAACGCCTCGGCTGAGAGGTCGACACCGGCCTTGAAGGTCTCGGCGCCGAAGTTGACGAGCAGCGGGACGATGTGGATCCCCTGGGCCGCCGCCTCCGCCGGGTCGAGGTCGGATGCGGAATCGGTGAAGATCGCGACGCGGCTCAAGGCTTCCTCCCAGACGGTCGACCCGGACGTTGCGGGCATGATACGGGCCGGGTCCAGCCCGCTCGAGCCTGCGGCGACGGTCGAGGCCGCAGTGCCCGCCGCCCGGACAAGCCGTTACCCTGTCCGCCATGGATCGATCCCTGCGGGCGGTGCTGCTCGGCACGTTCACCCTCCGGTTCAGCACCGGCCTCACCGGGTCCATGCTCGCGTTCTACCTCGCCCATCTCCAGGACCACGGCGGACCCGCCGTCGACGGCACGATCGTCGGCCTGTACGCGGCCCTGTTCTACCTCACCGAGCTGGTCCTCTCGCCGCTCTTCGGCATCCTCTCGGACCGCTTCGGTCACCACCGGGTCATGACGTTCGGGCCGGTGTTCGGCGGGGTCGCGGTCGTCCTGACCGGCCTCACGACGAACCTCTTCCTGCTCGGCGGCACGCGCATCCTCGAAGGGGCGTCGAGCGCGGCGAGCGTCCCGTCCATCCTCGGCTTCATCGCCCTCGCGACGGCCGGCAACGAGGTCATGCGAGGCAAGATGGCGGCCCGGTTCGAGGCCGCGACGCTCGCCGGGCTCGGCGCCGGCGCCATCGTCGGCGTGAAGCTCTTCGAGATCGTCGGCCCCGTCGCCTTCTTCCTGAACGCGGCGCTGTATGGCGTGTCGTGGGCGATCTACCGATTCGGGGTCAAGGACCCCGCCGGCGAGACCGAGTCGATGGCCGGCGAACACGTCCACGTCGGCCGCTATCTGGAGCTGATCCGCACCTCGCATGTGTGGCTGCTGGCGCCGACGTGGATCGCGGTGAATGCCGCCATCGGCGTGTGGCTGAGCCAGTCCGTCTTCCAGCTGGCGAAGGGCGACCCGCGCTTCCCCGACCAGGCGCTGATGGTCGGCTTCACGGCGAACCAGATCACGATCGGGGCGATCGTCATCGCCGGCGTCTTCGGGGCCGGCCTGATCTACTGGGGCAACCGGTTCAAGTCGCTCCGCCGCACGACGATCATCGGGTATGGCGTCGCGGGCGGCGTCGCCCTCGTCGTGGCCGGGCTCGTCGTGAACCACGTCGCCACGGTCGCGCCGCTGATCGCCGTGGTGGCCGCCGTCGTCGCGGCGATCGGCCTCTTCGTGCTCGCCGGCGCGACACCGGCGGCGCTCGGCCTGCTCGCCGACATGTCCGAGCGGTTCCCCTCGGATCGCGGCGCGATCATGGGCCTCTACTCGGTGTTCCTGGCGCTCGGCCAGATCACGGGCAGCCTGATCGGGGGTGTCGCGGCCGACTGGCGCGGCATCGACGGGATGTTCATCGCGACGCTCATCCTGCTCGGCATCGCCGTCGTGCCGCTGGCCCAGCTCCGCACGCAGGAGCATCAGCTCGACGGGTCGGCGCCGAGGGCGGCCGAACCCTCCACGTGACTACTGAGCGGCCCTGGGCGCCGGTCCCGCTGGTCCGCGGCGCGCATGGGGCCGTGGTGGCGCCACACCATCTCGCGACGGCCGCTGGGCTGGAGATCCTGCGGGCGGGGGGCACCGCCATCGATGCGGCGATCGCCACCAACGCCGCGCTGGCCGTGGTGATGCCCAACGGCTGCGGGGTCGGCGGCGACGCGTTCTGGCTGACCTGGGACGCGGCGACCGGGCGACAGGCCGCGCTCAACGGGTCCGGTCGCGCCGGAGGCCGCGCCGACGCCGCGTTCCTGCGGGCGAGCGGGCTCCGGACGCTCCCCCTTCGCGGACCGCTGTCGATCACGGTGCCTGGCGCGGTCCGGTCGTGGGGCGACGCGCACCGCGCCGGGGGACGGTTGAGTCGCGACCGGATCCTCGCACCGGCCATCGAGCTCGCTCGTGCCGGGTTCCCTGCCTGGGACGGGTTCATCGACGCGGTGGAGCGCACCGCACCGCTCGTGGCGGACGCCCTCGGGCCGTCGGCGGGCTTCTTCGCGGTGTACCGGCCGCACGGACGGGCCTGGCGACCGGGCGAGCGGGTGCGACTGCCGGCACTCGCGGCCACGCTCGGGACGCTGGCCCGCGACGGCTTCGATGCCTTCTACGACGGCGATCTGGGCGATCGGCAGGCTCGAGCGCTCGAGGACGTCGGGGCGATGGTCACGCTCGGGGACCTGCGGGCACACACGTCGACCCCTGGCGAGCCCATCTCGATCGACTACCGCGGCGTCCGCGTCACGACGCACCCGCCCAACAGCTCGGGCGTGGTCGCGCTCGAGCTCCTCTCGATCCTCTCGGCGCTCGAGCCGCCTGCCGCGTCGGCGTTCGGCCCGGCGGGCGTGACCGACCCGCGCTGGATCCACCTGGGGATCGAGGCCGCGAAGCTCGCGATGGCGGACCGCGACGCGTTCGTCACCGACCCGGCGTTCGAGGACGTGCCCGTGGAGCGACTGCTGTCCGCGTCGCACGGGGCCGAGCTCGCCGGCCGCATCGACCCGCGCCGCGCGGCCGTCCCGCCAGCCTCGGCGCATCCGATCGGCGGCGGCACGATCTACCTCGCCACCGTCGACGCGGACGGGAACGCGGTCAGCCTGATCGAGTCCAACTACCTGGGGTTCGGCTCGGGAGTCGTGGACCCGGACACGGGCATCCATTACCAGAACCGTGGCTCGTACTTCAGCCTGGATCCGGGCCATCCGAACCGGCTGGAGCCCGGCAAGCGGACGCTCCACACGCTGCTCCCCGGGATGCTGTTCCGGGACCGAGCGGATGGCTCGCGCAGCGGCGCCCCGTGGGTCGTCGCAGGATCGATGGGCGGCGACGCCCAGCCGCAGATCCACGCCCAGCTCGTGTCGGCGCTCGTCGACGGCGGCGTCGACATCGCCACCGCCGTCGCGGCGCCGCGCTGGTTCGTGGAACCTGCGGAGCACTTCGCGCCGCCCGTCGAGGTCCGGCTCGAGCCACGGCTGGCGGCCGGGGTCGCCGAGGCGCTGACGGAGCTGGGCCACCCGGTGACGCTCGTGGAGGCATTCGACTCGAACCTCGGGCACGAGCACGCGATCGAGCTGGTGGCGGGCGGTCCGGCCGCGTCGGACGGCTCGCTCGCGGCCGCGACGGACCCTCGCAGCGCCGGCCTTCCAGCCGTCTGGTAACGCACCGGAGGGACCTTGGGGGCGGTCCGGCCGGTCCGTTCGGACGAGGGCTCGCGGCAGGTTCGCCGGGTATACTCGCCCCGCCGGTGGCAGGCTGCGCTCACACGACGCCGCCACCGGCGTTGCCGTCCGACGGGCGATCAGCGGAGGGGTTCGTGACCTCGAACGTCAGCCAGAGCTACCCGTACACCAGTGAGTCCGAGCCGGATCGCGCGGCCGGCCTCGCCGCACTCCTGGCCGAGCGTGCCGGCCTCGCCGACACGCTGGCGGCCGAGACGACGCCGCTCGGTGACGGCGACCGGTGGTGGGTCTGGAAGTGCCCGACCAAGGGCTGTCCCGGGTTGCTGCACGCGGCCGGGTACGCGCTCGAGAAGCATGCCGTCTTCGTGGTCTGCGACGGGACCTGCGCGAAGACCTTCCTGCGCTGAGCATGGCCGCCTCGGCGGGCACATCCGGCCCCGCCGGCCTCGACCCGATCGACCCCGCGGCGCTCGCCGCCAGCCGTCGGCGGCTGCTTGTCGAGTCGCTCGGGATCGCGGTCTCGGCGATCGGGTTCGGGTTCGTCTACGGCCTGTCAGCCCACGATGCCGGCTTCTCGCCGATCGACGCGATGGCGATGAGCGTGATCGTGTTCGCCGGTGCGGCGCAGTTCGCGGCCGTGGGCTACGTGGCCGGCGGCCTGCCGTGGATCGGCGTGGTGCTCCTCACGGGGCTGCTCAACGCGCGGCATCTCCTGTACTCCGCGTCCCTCGCCCCGTGGCTCCAGGACGTCCCGCGCCCGCGCCGCGCCGTGATGGCCCACGTCCTGACCGATGAGGCGTTCGCGCTCTCGATGGCCCACTTCCGGCGTCTCGGTCGGACCGATGAGCGCGGGTACTGGATCGGGGCCATCCTGGCGACGTTCATCCCGTGGAACCTCGCGACGCTGGCGGGCGTCGTCGTCGGCGGCTCGATCCCGGACCCGAACCAGTTCGGCGTCGACGTGATCTTTCCGGCGGCCATGATCGGACTCGCCGTGGGGCTGGTGACGGGCCGGCGCGAGCTGGTCGCGGCGATCGTGGGCGGCGGGATCGCCGTGGTCGTGGCGCTCCTTGTCAGTCCGTCCGTGGGGATCGTCGCCGGGGGCGTCCTCGGGCCGGCGGTCGGCCTGATGGTCCCGGCGGCGGCGGCCCACGAGACGGCGCCGCTCGGGACGACGGAGAGTGCCGAACGGTACGCGATGCCGGGCACGCACCTCGAGGAGGACGAGGCGGGGCCGGGCGCGTCGCCCGGGGCCGAGGCGCCCCGATGAGCACGAGCCTGATCCTGCTCGCGGTCCTGATGTTCGCGGTCACCTACCCGTCACGCGCGCTCGGCCTGCTGGCACCGGCCTTCGACCGGCTGCCGCGCGGGGCCATCGACTACCTCCAGCTCGTCGGGCCGGCCGTCCTCACGGCCCTGGCCGCGGTGAGCGTGATGGTGGTGACCGATGACTCGGGCGTCCCTCACTTCTACGTCGGCGTCGAGTGGATCGCGGTCCTGGCGTGCCTCGCGATCACCGCGTGGCGGCGGAACCTGCTCCTCGGGTTGCTGGGCGCCATCGCGATCGTGGTGGTCGCTCGCGCGACGGGGCTTGCCGCGCTGCCCTGAGTGCGCATATCTGTCGGGCGTGGTGAGGCCGAGGTTGTTCGGCCCTCCCCGCCTGGCGGATCGTCACCAGATGGGTGCTGTGCGCCCGATCCACGCGCCCCGACCTGGATCCGGCTCCGATCGATGCGGCACGATGCATCGAAACCGTCGGAAGGGGGCCGACGAGAACGTCCGAGCCCGCACAAGGGTCACCTGGTGAATATCTGCCAAGGATCGCGGGTCGAGCGGCCTCGCGACGGTGTCGCGTGCCGTCCCGGCCCGCCACGGCGGCGACGCCGGCCGGCCGCGGCCACCTCGGCTCAGCCCCGGCGGGCCTCGGCTTCGATCTCGATGAGCAGGGTCGGGTCGATCAGGGCGCTGACCTCGACGAGCGTGGCCGCCGGGCGGATGTCCCCGAAGACCTCGCCATGGACCGCGAGGACCTCCGCGGAGCGGCCGATGTCGGTCACGAACATCCGCGTGCGCACGACGTCGGTCAGCGCGAACCCGGCCTCGGCGAGCGCGGTGTCGATGATCGCGAGCGTCGCCCGGGCCTGGCTGGCCACGTCTCCGGGATGCTGCGTGCGACCGTCCGGGCCCGCATCCGTCGTGCCCGAGACCCAGCACGCGTCGCCGACGACGATCGCGCGGCTGTAGCCGGCGGCGGCCTCCCACGGGCCGCCCGAGGTGATCCGGCGCCGTTCGGTCACGCCGTCACGCGGTCGCGTCCCGCCAGGCGAGCACCTCGGGGTCGCGCGCGATCGAGAGCAGGAGGCCCGCCAGCAGCGCCGTCCGCGGCACGATGGAGGTGACCTCCAGGTACTCCGAGGGCGAGTGGTCGTTGCCGCCGATCGGCCCGAGCCCATCGAGGCTTGGCACGCCCATGCCCGACGTCGTGTTCGCGTCGGAGGCGCCACCCGTCGCCGCATCGCCGATCGTGAACCCGAGCGAGCCGGCGACCGCGCTGGCGTGCTGGACGAGTCGCCCACTCCGTGCGAGCTTCTCCATCGGCCACCAGCGGGCCATCGGCTCGAACTCGACCGTGATGTCCGGCACCACCGTCGCCTCGGCGATCCGACGGACCTCCGCCTCGGCCTCCTCGAGCTCGGCCCGGGCGACGCCGCGGACATCGACCTCGAGCGAGCACCGCTCCGGGACCACGTTCGGCCGCGTCCCCCCGGCGATGACCCCGACGTTCACGGTGACCCCCGGCCAGCGTCCGTTCAGATCGTGGAGGTCCCGGACGATCCGAGCGGCCTCGAGGATCGCGTTGCGGCCCTTCTCCGGTTCGACGCCGGCGTGCGCCGCGCGACCGTGGACGGTCATCCGCAGGTCGAGGATCCCCTTCCGCGACGACACGATGTCGCCGTTGGCGCGGGCGCACTCGAGGACGAGGCATGCGTCGACGGAGGGCGCGATCTCCCGGATGTGCGGTGTCGAGGTCGGCGAGCCGATCTCCTCGTCGGGGTTCGCGATGAAGACCAGCTGCTCGAACGGCACGCCGCCGAGCTCGCCGATGAGCGCCTTCAGCGCGTACAGCCCGGCGAGCAGCCCCGACTTCATGTCGGTGACGCCCGGCCCGCGGGCGACGCCCTCGGCGATGTGGAAGGGCCGTTCCTCGGCCGTGCCCGGGTCGAAGACCGTGTCCATGTGCCCGATCAGGAGCACGCGCGGAGCGCCCGCGCGGCCCGCGAACGTGGCGATCACGGTGTCCCCGAGGCGACCCTCGGGGTCGGGCCGGACCTCGATCGTGGCGCCGAGCTCCGCGAGGAAGCCGGCCGTCCAGCGGCCGACCTCGTTCACGCCGTCGGGCGTGTAGCTCCCGCAGTCGATGTTGACCAGCCGCTCGAGATCGCGCAGGTAGTTCGGGAGGTCCGCTTCGATGGCGGCCCGGAGCGCATCGAGCTCGGGGGTCGGGGGCGCCGGCGTCTCGCCGGCCGGGGCGGTGAGGGCGTCCATGGCGGGGAGTCTAGCCCGGTGCCGGCTTGCTATCCTGCCCGGACCGTGCGACTGGTCGAGACCCGCCTGTTCGAGGGCCCCAACGTGTACCGGCTCGAGCCGGTGGTCAAGGTCGAGCTGGCCGTCGGGAAGCGGCGGACCTTCTACGGCCAGCGCGACCCGGGCCGGCATGCGCTGGTCCGCCTCGGCGCCCTGGTCCCGGCCCGCGAGTGGCCCGATGGGATCGCCGGCGTCGTGGCCTGGGTCCGCCGACTGCGGGCGGACCACGGCGAAGGGACCGGCGGGGTCGGCGTCCACCGTTCGTCCGACCCGGGCCACTGGCTCGTGACGTTCCCGTGGCGCGGCGAGGAGCGCGCTCGGACGATCACCGACGCGGCGCTGGCCCTCGCCGAGCGCGACGTCTCGCCGTCGCGGACCGCGCGCCTGACCGGCGCGCAGGAACGCCTGCTCGACCGGTGGACCGAGCGGATCGCGGCCGCGGGGACGGCACCGCCCACGTGGGTGCGCGACGCCGATCGACACATCCCGGTCATCTCGATCTCGGGCACGAACGGCAAGTCCACCGTCACCCGGCTCATCAGCCACATCCTCATCGGCGCCGGACGACATGTCGGGACCACCACGTCGGACGGTGTCCTGGTCGACGAGCGGATGGTCGACCCGGGCGACTGGACGGGTCCCGGCGGCGCGCACCAGATCCTCGGCCGCCGCGACCTCGACGTCGCCGTGCTCGAGACGGCCCGGGGTGGGATCGTCCTGCGCGGCGTCGGCTATGAGTCGAACGAGGCCAGCGTCCTGACGAACGTCTCGTCGGACCACCTCGACCTCCAGGGGATCCACACCCTCCCCGAGCTCGCGGAGGTCAAGTCCACGATCTGCCGCATCACCAAGCGGGGCGGCTGGGTCGTGCTCAACGCGGACGACCCGCTCGTGGCGGCGGTGGCGCGACGGACGCACGCCCACGTGGCGTTCTTCTCGATCGCCGACGAGTCCGCGGTGATCCGGCGGCATCGGGCGGCTGGCGGCCGCGCCTACGTCGTGCGGCGTGGTGTCATCGTCGAGGCAGATGGCGACCGCGAGACCGAGATCGTCGACGTCGCGCGGGTGCCGATCACCATCGGCGGCCTCGCGCGGCATAACGTCGCCAACGCCCTCGCCGCGGCCGGCGGGGCGCGCGGCCTGGGGGCGACCATCGAGCAGGTCCACGACGGGCTCGTCGACTTCGGACCGACATCGGAGCGGTCGCCGGGCCGGCTGAACCTGTACCGCCTCGGGGCCCGGGTCGTGATCGTCGACTTCGCCCACAACGAGGCCGGGATCGCCGCGGTCCTCGATGTCGCCGAGGGGATCGCCGGCGGCGCGGCCGGACGTGCCGCGCCCATCACGGCGATCATCGGCACGGCCGGCGACCGGCCGGACGACACGTTGCGCGGGATCGGGCGGATCGCCGCCCAGCGCGCGCAACGCGTCGCGATCAAGCAGACGCTGCGATACCTGCGAGGGCGGACGGCCGACTCGGTCGTCGGCGAGCTGCTGGCGGGCGTGGAGGAGGGCGGCGGCGACCCTTCGACCGTGCCGGTCTACGAGACCGAGCCCGAAGCCCTGCGAGCCGAGCTGAACGGCGCGGCCGGGCATGGGTCGGACGGCGGCCGTGTCGATGGCCCGCGGGTCGTGGTGCTGATGTGCCATGAGGACCGTGACGGCGTGTTCCGCGTGCTCGAGGAGCTCGGGGCGCGGCCCGTGGACGTCGCCTCCGAGCTGACCGAGCTGGTGCCGCGGCTGCAGACGCGGCCGCGACGCGCCTGACACGCGGGCCTTGCGCGGGCGTGCGCGGGCGTGCGCGGGCCGGGTACTCCCAGTGGCAGTTCCCCGACAGGTTCCTCGTGGACTCGCGCGGAATCGACCGGTCGCCGTCGTTCCTGCCGGGCGACCACGCTCGGGCGTGCCCGAAGCGGTACTGACAGTTGCGTCGGCTGGTGGACGCGCCGCCGCGCCTGACGCGCAGGCCTTGCGCGGGCGTCGTCCCACGGCGCATCATCGTCGCGATGCCGGCCGGCCCCATCGGTCGACACTGGTCGGAGGGTACGAACCCGTGGAGATGGCCGCTGGCGTCCTGCTGATCCTGATCTCCCTGGTGGAGATCTTCTTCGTCGTGCGGGTGGTCCAGGCGAACATGCCCCGCTGACCTCGGCCACGCCGTGGTCGACGCGCTCAGGCGGGGCGCGGCCACCAGGCGACGACGTCGACCCGGGACGCGAAGCGCAGATGCGGCGGTTCGTCGGGGAGCGTGAGGCCGTGCGCTTCGGCCATCGTCTCGATCTCGAACCGGGCCGCCGCTGGTTGGAGCGGCCACGGGGCGTGCCGGATCTCGGTGCGCAGGACCTGACCGTCGCCGTCCATCGCGAACAGGCGCCAACGCTCGGTCAGCCACGCCTCGAGTGACCCGGGCGCGGCCCGCTCGACCGGTCCTGTCGGCCGGTATCTCGTTTCGAGCCGCGCCGGCGGCCCGCGGTGGTCGATCCGCACGGACCGGTAGTCGATGACCTCACGCACGCGTCCCGTGGACATGCGCGCCTCGTAGTACGGCAGGTGGAACGCCGTTCGGGCACCCTCGACCGCCGGGCGACTGCCCGCATCGAGGCTCAGGAACCAGACGCCCGACCGGCCTCGATATCGGACGTACGTCCGCACGTTGAGCTCAGGAAACGCGCCGGCGACCGGCGGCGCCGGCAGACCCCGGATCCCGACGTCCTCCATCCGGAACGGGACGATGCCCAGGTAGGCACGGCCCTCGAACAGGTCGAGCTCGAGCGGTTCGGGCACCACCGCCCGGATGGCCGCCGGATCGATGGGCCAGTGCGCGAAGAGCAGGTCGCGCCACCGCATCCGCATCACCCACGGCCGTCGGCCGAGGTCGGGCAGCCGTGTCATGGGACGACGGCGGACCTAGCCTTCGGGGGCCGTGAGCTCGCCCGGGTCCGCGAACGCCGTGCCCCCGCGCGACGTGCCGGACGCCGACATGGCCTCGCGGTAGACGCCGATCGCGTCGTCGACGCAGCAGACCACGAGGTCGCCCGGGATCGCCCGTCGGAGCGCCGCCCGGACGGCGGTCATCTCCTCGAGGACCTTGTCGGCTCGGGCGGCTCGGGCATGTCCGGCGGCCCGGGCCTTGCGAACCCCCTCGATGACGTTCGACGCGGTCTCGCCGGGTGCCCGTCCGCGAAGGTTCTTGTCCTCGCGCACGATGATCTCGTCGAACGCGGTCGCCGCGACGGCCCCGTACTCGCGCTGGTCGTCGTCGCGCCGGTCGCCGGGGATGCCGAGGACGCCGATCGCGCGGCCGGTCCGGAGCGCCGCCCCGCTCGGGCCGATCCGCCCGGCCTTCGTGACGGGCTCCTCCATCATCCGGTTGACGAAGTCGGCGAGCTGCCGCATGCCGTCGACGTTGTGGCAGTAGTCGATGACGACGCGGACACCGCCGACGTCGAGCAGGTTCAGCCGCCCGGGCGCCTGGAAGAACGACGTCGTGAACGTCCGCAGCCCTTGGCGGATGTCATGCAGGTGCGCGCCCGCCGACCAGGCCGCCGCGGCCGCGGCCAACGCGTTGGCGACGTTCATCCGGGCACGGCCACCGAACGTGGCCGGGATGAGGTGCGTGTACAGCACCGGCATCGTGCGCGGGCCGAGCTTGAGCACGATGAGCTCGCCCTCCGAGGACGCCTCGAGGCAGAAAGCGGCACCGCCGCGACCCGTGTGGCCATCCACGCGGTCGTAGCCGTCCTCGCCCTTCGTCATCGACATGCTGAACAGCACGACTCGTCCCGAGCAGTGCCGGCCCATGCGGTAGACATGCGAGTCGTCGGCGTTGAGGACGGCGGTGCCGGATCGCGGCACGGCCTCCACGACCACGCCCTTGACGTTCGCGAGCTGGCCGATCGAGTCGATGCCGCCGAGCCCGAGGTGGTCGCCGGTCACGTTGGTCACCACGGCGACGTCGTTGCGGTCGTAGCCGAGGCCCTCGCGCAGGATCCCGCCGCGGGCCACCTCGAAGACCGCCGTGTCCACGGTCGGGTTCTGGAGCACGGTCTGCGCCGACTTCGGGCCGGACATGTCGCCTTTTCTGATCAGCCGGCCGTCGACGACGATGCCGTCCGTCGAGGTCATGCCGACCCGCCGGCCCATCAGCTTGAGGATGTGGGCGATCATCCGGACCGTCGTCGTCTTGCCGTTGGTGCCGGTCACCGCGACGATCGGGATCCTCGCCGACGACCCTGGCGGGAACAGGGAATCGATGACGGGGCGGGCCACGTATTGCGGCTCCCCCTCGGTCGGGTGGGTGTGCATCCGGAACCCGGGCGCCGCGTTGACCTCGACGATCGCCCCGCCGGTCTCCCGGACGGGGGTCGCGATGTCCGGACAGATGAAGTCGATGCCGGCGACGTCGAGGCCGACGATCTGCGCCGCCGTCTCGGCGATCTCGACGTTGTCCGGGTGCGCCTCGATGGTCCGGTCGATGGACGTGCCGCCCGTCGACATGTTGCCGGTCAGCGCGAGCTTCACGCGCGTGCCCGCCGGCGGGACCGCGTCCAGGCTCAGTCCCTGGGCCGAGACGAGGGCCTCGGCCGCCTCGTCCATCTTGATCCGCGTCAGGACCTTCTCGTGCCCGATCCCGCGACGCGGGTCCTGGTTGGCGAGGTCGACGAGCTCGCGGACGGTATGCGACCCGTCGCCGGTCACCGACGCCGGCACCCGCTCGGCGATGGCCGCCACCTTGCCACCGATCACGAGGCAGCGGTAGTCGTTGCCGGCGACGTACGTCTCGACGACCAGGTCGCCGGACCGGCTCTCGGATCGCGCACCGTGGAAGGCGGCACGGACCGCCTCCTCGGACTGCAGGTCGAGATGGACGCCGCGGCCGTGGTTCCCGTCGAGCGGCTTCACCACGCACGGGTACCCGAGGCGCTTGGCGGCCGCGACGGTCTCGTCCTCGGTCTCGACCACCTCGGACCGCGGCACGGGCAGGCCGGCCGAGTCGAGCAGCCGATTCGTCAGGCTCTTGTCCGACGCGATGTCGACGCCGATCGCGGAGGTCTGCGACGTCATCGTCGCGCGGATCCGCTGCTGGTGGACCCCGTGGCCGAACTGGACGAGCGAGTGCCGGTCGAGCCGGATGAACGGGATGTCGCGGCTCACCGCCTCGTCGATGAGGGCCTGCGTCGACGGCCCGAAGGCCTGTCGCTCGGCCTGGCGGATCAGCCGTTCGAGCTCGACGGCGAAATCGAAGAAGACCTCGGGATCGTCGGGCGCGACCAGGTGGTTGACGAGGCGGACGGCCATCCGACCGGCCTCGAGGCCGACCTGCTCCTCGCGGTACTCGTAGATGCAGTTGTACTGGCCGGGCTTCCCGGCCGAGCGCGTCTTGCCGTGGCGGACATCCGTGCCCGCGAGGTTCTGGAATTCGAGCGCGACGTGCTCGGCGATGTGCCCCGCCCACGTCCCGTCGCGCAGGCGCGTGATGAAACCGCCGCGCCGGCCGAGCGAGCAGGCGTGGTCCTCGAGCGTCGGCATCAGCGCGACGAGCGCGTCGGTGAAGTTCGGGAGCTTGTTCGACGGGTAGTCCTCGAGGACGCCGAGGTCGACGAGCATCCGGATGACGGGCTCGCGCGCCCAGTAGTTGGGACCGCGCAGGACGCGAGTCTCCAGGATCCGCAGGGTCGGGGCCGGACCCGATGTGGGCGTCCCGGCCTTCGCCACGCGGGAACCGCCGCGCTTGGAGCGGGACGCGGGTGCGGTCTGGGCCACGGGAGTCCTCCTCGGTCGGCGGCGGCGGCCGCCCGGATCGGTCCTAGCTGGAGGCGGCCTCGCCGCCGGGAAGGGCGTGGAGCGTGGGCGTCGAGATCCGGGCGCGGTGCCGGAGGTCGAATCGGTACCCGGCCGGCAGGGAGTGCAGCACGACGCCGCTGATCATGAGCGGCCGGTGGCCGCGGACCTCCCACGCGTCGGTCTCGGATTGGGCGCCGTCGACGACGGTGATCGAGCCGCGGCCGATGACTTCGAGGATGCCGTCCGGGCCGACCACGCCGGCCGTGTCCTCGTCCACGCCGAGGCCGAGCAGCGACGGGTTCTGGGCGATCAGGCTCAGCAGGCGGCCCAGCCGGTTCCGCTGCTGGAAGTGCTGGTCGACGATGACGCCGGGCAGCACCCCGAGCCCGGCGGAGATCTGCGCCATCCGGTGCTTTGGCGTCGCGCCCGACGCGCCGAACGCGATCATGTGGCTCGACATCGCGGAGGCGCCGGCGGACGTCCCCGCCACCACGGCGCCGTGGCGGAACCGTTCCAGGATCGCATCGGCCAGCCGCGTGCCGCCGATCGTGGACGACAGTCGGAGCTGGTTCCCGCCGGTGAGGAAGATGCCGGTCGCATCGCGCACGGCCAGGGCGGCGTCCGGGTCGTTCGCCTGCGGGCGGGTCACGGCGTGGAGGAGCTTGACCCGCGTCACGCCGAGTTCCGCGAACACAGCCTTGTACCGCTCGCCTGCCTCGAGCCCCAGCGACGAGGCGGTCGAGATGACGGCGATCGTGGCATCGACGCCGCCCGCGAGCGCGACGAACCGGCTGAGGATGACCCGATCCCGGACCTTGTCCTCTGCGCCGCCGATGATGATGACGGTCCCTTCGGCCACGAGCTCCACGTGCTTCGGCGTTCGTTGGCGGTGAGGATACCGCCTCGAAGCCGACCGCCGCCGAACGGCTGACCGTCCGTGCGAGAATCCGCGTGCCATGGCCGACGACGACGAGCCAGCCGGACTCCGCCCGATCCCGGGGTCGGCGCGCGGCCGCGGCCGGATCGTCGTGGACCTGGCCGACATGATCGACCGGCCGACGCGGCGTCGGGCCGGGGTCTTTCGTCGAGCGCTCCGACGCGAGGTGTCGCGACTCCACGACCCGCGGCGGATCGCGGCGATCGTGCTGCTGAGCCTCACGTTCGCGATGCTCGTCTCGGGGATGATCGCCCGCGGTGACGCGGGCGGCGCGGACGCCCGGGCGTATTGGGCCGGGGTCCGGATCTGGCTCAACGGCGGCGACCCGTACCACCCGACGGGGCCGTTCCTCCCGTACGTCTACGCCCCGTGGATGCTGCCGCTGTTCGCGCCCTGGGCGGTCCTGCCGTGGGATGTGGCCTGGTTCGTCTGGCGAGGCGGCACGATCCTGCTCCTGCTCTGGACGATCCACTGGGCGTACCGTCGCCGACCGTTGACCACGGCCGTGATCTTCGCGGTCCTCGCGTTCCCCTTCGGCGCGAACCTCGACACCGGGAACATCAACCTCCAGCTCACCCTGATGCTCTGGGCCGCCAACTTCACCGGCCCGCGGCTGGGCGGGCTCCTGTGGGCGCTCGCGACGTGGATGAAGTGGATCCCCGGTGATCTTCTGGCCGGTCCTGTCGCGCCCGGCGAAGGTCTGGGGGCTGGGCTGGCTGGCGGTCTCCATCGCCTTGAGCGTGGCCACGCTCCCGCTGACGATCATCCAGCTCCAGGTCCTGTTCGGGTTCGGGGCGCGACCGGTCCGCCTCGACTACCTCGTCTATCTCTGGGCCTTCGTCCCGTGGCTCTACCGACGGCCCGACCCGTTCGACTTCCTTCGTCCTGCCACCTGGCGTCGCTGGGCGACGGCCCGGAGGCGACGCGGAGCGGCGGACCCGGCGGCGTCCCCCGACCCGGCGGAACCGAGTCAGGGCGCGGTCGTCTAGGTCGCCGGTGCGGCGGTCGCCGGGGCCGCCACGAGGTCCTCGATATCCTCGCGCCGGCGCTGGTCGACGGGCCGGAGCAGGGCCGCCGCGACGATGAACAGGACGATGCCGATCATCAGGGCGGCCCTTGGCCCCGCGCCCGACTCGTCGACCCCGCCGACGATGTCGATGACCGGTCCGCCGATGATCAACGCGAAGGCGCCGGCCGAGGCCGTCGCGACGTTGCTCATCCCCATGTACCGGCCCGACGCGGCCTTGGGGATGATGTCGGTCATCAGCGCCCAGTCGACCGCGAGGAACGCGCCCGCGCCGATCCCGACGCAGAGGATGCCGGCTTCCGCGACCGGCAGGCTCGGTGCGACCGTGAGGATCGTCATGCCCACCGCCCCGAGCACGCACGCGGCGTAGATGACGGCCTTGCGGCCGACGCGATCGGAGAGCTTCGCGGCCGGAAGGGACGTGATCACGATGGCGATCGCGATGATCACGGCGGTGATCTTCACCCACAATCCCTTCTCGTCGTCGGAGAGGCCCATGGACCGGCCGAGGTACAGCACGCTCAGCCCGGAGATCATCGAGACGCCGGTCAGGAAGAACAGCCGGGAGGCCACGAGCCAGACATAGCTGCGCTCCTTGAGGATGTCCGTGCCCCATGCCTCGGCGGCCACGGAGCCCCAGCCACGGCCCTCGCGGTCGCGAGCCTGCCGGCCTTCCCGGACCCACAGCACCGTGCCGACCATCGTCAGGAACTCGACGACACCCACGGCGATGAGGGGCACGGTGAAGTCCGGCGGCGTCGACGAGTAGCCGACCGAGGCGATCGCGATGCCGCCGACGTTGCCGAGGATCGACATGATCCCGACGAGGGCGCTGGCGAGCGCCACCTGCTGGGCGCCGACGAGGTCGGGGATGTAGCCCTGGAACGGACCCTGGGCGAAGTTCGAGCTGAACTGGAGCAGGACCACGAACGCCATCACGGCGAAGAACGTCTGCGACGTGGCGATGCCGACCAGGAAGACCACGTCGAGCGTCGCCCCGATCGCGATGTACGGCTTGCGCCGTCCCCAGCGGCTCATCGTGTAGTCGCTGATGTTGCCGACCGTGGGCTGGACGACGATCGCGATCATGACGGCGGCGACCTTGATGACCGCGATGGCCGTGCCGCCGGTCCCTTGCGCCACGAGGTCCGGGACGCGCTCCTGGAGGATCACCCCATCCAGGGCGCCCCAGATCGCGTTGATCCCGAACCAGTAGATGGAGATCTGGAAGAGCTGGCGCAGCGGGAGCAGGGCCGTCGGGCGGCCGTCCGCGCCGAACGCGCTGGTCGCGGTGGCACTCGGGCTGTGCATCCGACCTCTCCGTCTAGCGGTCGCTGCGGGACATCCTACGCTTCGGGTATGGGCGTCCCGTCACGACCGAGGGCGACCGTCCGATGCAGGCCCACCAGACGACGGGCGGTCGCACCGGGAGCGACGAACCGGAAGAGCGATCGATCGAGGGAGTAGATCCCGGTCGAGACGACGCCGATCCGGCCCAGGGCGAAGGAGAACACCGGGTTCTCGCCGTTGCCCGCGTAGTGATACGGGGTCCCGTCGCCGGCGAGGACGGCAAGGTTCGCCTGGCCGCCGAACCGGTCGTGCAGCGCCCCCAGCAGGTGCGGGACGGGCTCGCCCCCGTGCCACGCATCCTCGAGCCAGCGCGCGCCGACCTCGGTGTCGGCCCGGCCGTGGATCCGGCCCTGCCCCCGGTACATCGGGCGGAGCGACTGGTAGTCCCGCAGGTCGCCGTTGTGGCTGAACGAGAACCGGCCAGCCGGATCGTCGAACGGCTGCGTGTCGGGCAGGGTGAGCGTCGAGAGCCGCGACGGGCGGCGCAGGTGGACCAGCGCGGAGGTCGTCTCGACGGCTCCGACGGTCGTTCCGGCCCGGATCTTCGCGGAACGCGCGCACGTCGCGGTACGACCGGATCTCGCCACGCTCGTCCAGCCATGCCGCGCCCCACCCGAACCCGGCGATCCCGAACCGCTCCAGCTTCTCGGCGAAGGGCCACAGGTCGTCGAGCCGGAACGGTTCCGCGGCGCGGACGATGAAGTGCTCGCACATGGCTCGCGATGATACCCGCGACGTCGGCCGCTGCGACGACGACCCGCTAGCCGTGGATCGCCGACTCGTACTCGGGGAAGTAGCGGCCGATGACCGGCAGGTCGAAGGTCGTGAGGATCGAGGTCTTCGGCTCGCGCGCGAGCAGGAACCGGAACGAGCGGAGCACGAGCTCGTGCGGGTCGCGGTCGCCGGGCGACAGGCGGGCCAGGTCGGCGTCGGTCAGGCCCACCACATGACGCGACGAGGAGCCGTCGTCGTCGGCCACGACGACATCGCACGTCCACTGCCCGTCGGCGCGGGTGCAGGTCACATCGAGCTCGGTCATCGGTCGGCGGCTCCCTGGCAGGTCGGGCACCAGTAGGTGGTTCGCGGCAGGTCCGTGCCCTGCCGGGCGGAGCGGATCGGCGTCTGGCAGCGGCGGCATCGGCGCCCGGTGCGGCCGTAGACGTAGAGCGGACCCGGGCGCGGCGCGATCGCCCGCGGTCGTGACGCGCTCCGGCCCGCGCGTCGGACCGACGTTGGCGAGCAGCAGGCGTCGTGCGGTGGCGATCAGCCGCTCGAGCGCGTCGTCGTCGAGGTCACGGACCAGCGCGAACGGCGACACCCGCTCGAGCCAGAGGACCTCGCTCTTGTACACGTTGCCGATGCCCGCGAGCGCCCGCTGGTCCACCAGGGCGACCGCGACCGCTGTCGCGGCCCGCGACGGGTCTCGAAGGCGGCGAAGGGCTTCGGCCGCGTCGAACTCGGACGCGAGAAGATCCGGCCCGAGCTGCCCCAGCGACGGGTGGATCGATGCGGCGCGGGTCTCGAACAACTCGACGACCGGCGCATCGAAGCAGACCGCCACCGCACCTGGGACTTCGAGGACGAGTCGTGCCCGGGACGGCGGGCGGCGCCATCGCTCGCCCGGGCGATAGCGATGCCACGAACCGTTCATCCGCAGGTGCGTCCGGATCTCCAGCCCGCCGTCGAACCGGATGAGGAGGTTCTTGCCGTGCGCTTCCACGGCGTCGATACGGCGGCCGACCACCCGCTGGACCTGCGGGACCGGTCCCGGGCCGTTGGCGCGCGCCGCGGTCACCGCCCGCCCGACCAGGAACGGCCGGAGTCCGGCCGCGGTCCGGAAGAGCGTGTCGCCCTCAGGCACGGCCGCGCAGGACCAGACCGCGGTAGCCCGGCACGAACCCGGCCTCGACGAGGCGGTCGCGGAACGGCGAATCCGCCACGGGCAGACCATCGACCTTCTTGAGCACGAGCTCCCGGATCCGCCCGTCGACGACGAGCTGACCGAGCGCCCGGCTGGCCGCCGTCGCCATCCCGGGGTCGTCGGCCGGCGCAAGGGTCTGGAGCGTGGCCCCGCCTCGCTCCAGGTACAGCACGGCGAGCCCGTCGACCAGGACCGCGTAGGCGCCGGCGGCCCGCTGGATCGGGCGACGGTCGCGGTCGTCGCGCCGGGGCCAGGCGAGCGCGGCGCCGTAGGGCTGGGCCGGGTCCGCGGCCGCGAGGACGTACGTGCCCCGGGCCTCTCCCTCGCCCGCCGGCTCGCGGACGGCCCGCAGCCGGTCCAATGCCCCGGCGAGCGCGAACTGCGCGGCCCCGAGCCCGTCGACGAAGTAGCCGCGTCGGATCCGTCCGGCGTCCTCGAGGGCCCGGAGGACCGGGTAGACGGCGCTGAACCCGCCCTCGAGACCTTCGGCCGCGACGGATTCGCGGGTGAGCACGCCATACCGCTCGAGCAGCGCGAGGGACTGGGCGTGGAGCCGCTCCGTCGGGGTCGCCGTCGGCGGCTCCACCACGGACCAGCGGCCCGCTGCCTCGGGCGGACCCAGCGACGTCAGACGGCCGGGCCGCGGTCGTCGTGGACCACTTCCGCTCCCCGATCGCTTCCAACGAAGGGCCCGAAGCGGCGCGAACGTGTCGTTGGTGACCTCGCCGGCCCACACGAGATCCCACAGGGCATCGAGGACCTCGCGATCGGGCCCGCCACCGGCCGCCGCGTGGACCTCCCGGTAGAACGAGGCGCCGCGCCGGGCCAGATGCTCGCGGATCGCGTCATGGCGGACGCCGTCAGGGCGCTCGACGTCGGGCGGCGGACCGGCCGGTCGCAGCGCATCGCGGCCGGGTCGCACGAGCGCCACGCGACCGTCATCGCGTCCGAGGCTTCCCCGCCCCACCCACGTGACCTCGCCCAGCGAGCCCAGCTCGTCGAGCAGTCGCGGCTGGTACCCGGGCACGCGGGCCGGGAGCACGTCACGCTCCAGCACCGAGGCCGGGATCGCCATCCCGGCAAGCTGGTCCACGACCTCCGCGAGGCGCTCGAGGGCCGCGGTGCCACGGACCGGCGTTTCGGCACGGCCCAGTGGGACGATGCCGTGCCATTCGGGGAGGAAGCGCGCCAGCGCGGCCGGGTCGACCGGCTCCACCTCGCGGCGGAGGCGCGCCAGGGAGCGGCGACGGAGCAGCCGCAGGACGTCCGGATCGCACCACTCACGCTCCGCGCCACCCGGCCGGAACTCGCCGCGAAGGACCGTCCCGGCCGCGAGCAGCCGTTCGAGGGCATCCTCGACGATCCCCATCGGCAGGCCCCAGCGAGCCGCCGGCTCGGGCGTGAGGAACGGGCCGTGGCCGCGCGCCCAGCGCGCCAGCAACCCGTCGAGCGCGCCGCTGACGGGCGCGAGGAAGGCCTCCGGCACACCGACCGGCGGCGAGATCCCGACGCCGTCCCGATACCGGGCGGCGTCCTCGATCGCGATCCAGCGTTCCTCGCCGGCGATGCGTGTCCGGACCACGCGGCGCGCGCCCGCCAGGTCGTCCAGCCAGCCGTCGGCCGCCGCACGGCCGCCCTCGACGCGCGCCGGCACCTCGTCCGCCGACAGGTCGCCCAGGCGTCGGAGCAGGTCGTGGAGTTGGTCCGCGGTCGTGGCACGCCGGTCGTCGGTGAGCCCCTGGAGTGAGAGCTCGAGGTCCGCGAGGGCGTCGGGATCGAGCAGCTCGCGCAGCTCCTCCTGGCCGAGCAGCTCGCGCAGGAGGTCGCGGTCGAGGGTCAGGGCACCGGCTCGGCGCTCGGCCAGGGGGGTGTCGCCGTCGTACATGTAGGCCGCGACGTAGTCGAAGAGCAGGCTTCCGGCGAACGGGCTCGCGCGGAGCGTCTCCACGGAGTGGACCGCGATCTCCCGGCTCGCGACGCCACTCAGCACCTCGCGCAGGGCCGGGAGGTCGAAGACGTCCGACAGGCACTCGCGGTAGGTCTCGACGAGGATCGGGAAGCTGCCATAGCGGGACGCGACCGCGAGCAGGTCCGCGGCTCGCTGGCGCTGCTGCCAGAGCGGTGTCCTCGTTCCTGGCCGACGTCGCGGGAGCAGGAGCGCCCGGCCGGCGTTCTCGCGGAACCGGCTGGCGAAGAGCGACGAGGACGCGACCTGCTCGACGACGAGGTCCTCGATCTCGTCGGCCTCGGGGAAGAGCAGGGCCTCGATCCCATCCAGCGGGGCGTCGCCTTCCGGCAGCCGGATCGCGATCCCGTCGTCGGACCAGATGGTCTGGACCTCGAGCCCGAGCCGCTCGGCGAGTCGTGCCTCGATCGCCATCGACCAGGGGGCGTGGACCCGACCGCCGAACGGCGTGAGCAGGCAGATCCGCCAGTCGCCGAGCTCGTCGCGGAAGCGCTCGATGACCACGCGCTTGTCGGTCGGGAGCACGCCGGTGACCTCGCGTTCGTCGTCGAGGTAGGCGAGGAGGTTGTCGGCGGCTCGTTCGTCGAGGTCGTGCGTCTCGCGGAGCCGGGCCGTGGCCGCTCGGCGGCCCTTGTCGCCCTTCGCCAGGTCCGCCTCGACCTCGCGGACGAAGGCCCCCATGGCCCGGCCCAGCTCGATGGGCCGCCCGACCGCGTCGCCCTTCCAGAACGGCAGCTTGCCCGGTACGCCGGGCGCGGGCGTGACCGTGACGCGGTCGTGGCCGATCTCGTCGACGCGCCAGCTGCTCGCGCCCAGGACGATCACGTCGCCGTGCATGCCCGCGCGGAGTTCGTACACCATCTCCTCGTCGAGCTCACCGACACGGCGCCCGGGTGTGCCCGCCTCGCCGGCCATGAACACGCCGTACAGGCCTCGGTCGGGGATCGTCCCGCCACTCGTGACCGCCACCACACGCGCGTCTCGCCGGCCTTCGACGACATCGGTCACGCGATCCCAGACGACCCGCGGCTTCAGCTCCGCGAACTCGTCCGACGGATACGCGCCGGCGAGCATCCCGAGCACGCCCTCGAGCAGGTCGCGCGTCAGCGTCTCGTACGGGGCGGCGCGCGTGACGGTCGCCAGCAGGTCGGCGACCGACCAGCGGTCCATGACCGTCATCGCGACGAGCTGCTGGGCGAGGACGTCGAGCGGGTTGCGCGGGATGACGGTCGCCTCGATCGCGCCCTCGTGCATCCGTCGCGTCACGACCGCGCACTCGAGGAGGTCGCCGCGGTACTTCGGGAAGATCACGCCCTTGGACGGGGCGCCGACCTGGTGCCCGGCCCGGCCGACCCGTTGGAGCCCGCGCGCGACCGAGGTGGGCGATTCGACCTGGATGACGAGGTCGACCGCCCCCATGTCGATGCCGAGCTCGAGGCTCGACGTGGCGACGAGGGCCGGCAGGCGTCCGGCCTTCAGGTCCTCCTCGATCATCAGGCGCTGCTCGCGCGCGATGCTGCCGTGATGCGCCTTGACCAGGTCCTCGCCGGCGAGCTCGTTCAGCCGATGCGCCAGCCGTTCGGCGAGGCGGCGACTGTTCGTGAAGACGATCGTGCTCTTGTGCTCGCGGATGAGCTCCAGGATCCGCGGGTGGATCGCCGGCCAGATGCTGTTGCGCCGATCACCGCCGGTGGCCGGGCCGCCGGGCTGCTCCTCGAGCGGCAGGATCTCGCCGATGGCCGACATGTCATCGACGGGGACGATGACCTGCAGCTCGAGCGGCTTGCGCGCCCCGGCGTCGACGATCTGGACATCCCGGCCGGGACCCACGCCGCCGAGGAAGCGGGCGATCGCCTCGAGCGGTCGTTGCGTGGCCGACAGCCCGATGCGCTGCATTGGCGGCGCGTCGGCCGTTCGGAGCGCCTCGAGCCGTTCCAGGCTCAGCGCGAGGTGGGCGCCGCGCTTGGTGCCGGCGATCGCGTGGACCTCGTCGATGATCACGTGCTCGACGCCGCGGAGGATCTCGCGGGCCGCACTGGTGAGCATCAGGTAGAGCGATTCGGGGGTCGTGATCAGGATGTCCGGCGGGTGCTTGACGAGGTCGCGGCGCTCGTCGGCAGGCGTGTCCCCCGTTCGGCTCGCGACCGTGATGTGCGGCACCGGCTCGCCGAGACGCTGCGACGCGTGGCCGATCCCCGTCAGCGGCGCTCGCAGGTTCCGCTCGACGTCGTAGGTCAGGGCCTTGAGCGGCGAGACGTAGAGGACCCGGACGGTGCCGGGGTCCGCGCGGGTGCGCTCGGGCGTCGGGTCGGTCGCCAGTCGATCCAGCGCCCACAGGAACGCCGCGAGGGTCTTGCCGCTCCCCGTCGGAGCGTGGATCAGCGTGTGGTGGCCCGCCGCGATCGCCGCCCAGCCACGGGCCTGGGCGTCCGTGGGAGCCTCGAAGCTCGACGCGAACCACTCGCGAACGGGTCGCGAGAACGGAGCCAGCGGGTCGGTGCCGACGGGCATGGTCGCGGTCACGGGACCGGCAGTATAGGCCGGGCCGACCATTTCGACCAGATGTTCTATTCCGGTCGCTCGCCGGCGGGGCACGCCGGGCTCAGGCCGCAGGCGTACCGCAGGTAGACGACGCCCGAGTCGAACGTCCGAGCCTCGACCAGCGTGAGGGCGATGCGCTCGTCGAGCGGCGGGAAGAAGCGCGTCCCGGCGCCGAGGATGACGGGGTTGACGTAGACGCGGAACTCGTCGACGAGACCGGCCTCGATGAGGGTGGAGGCCAGGGTCGGCCCGCCGACGCCCATGTCGAACCCCGGCTGCGCCTTCAGGCGCGCGACCTCGGCGACCGCGTCGCCGCGGACCAGCCGGCTGTTCCATTCCACGCGCTCGAGCGTCGTCGAGAACACCACCTTCGGCGTCATCCGCCAGATCTCAGCGAACTCGAGCATGGCCGGCGTGGCGGCCGGGTCGGACGCGGCCGTCGGCCAGTAGCCGGTCATCAGCTCGTACAGCCGCCGGCCGTAGAGGAACGTTCGCATCTCGCGGGCTTCCGCGTTGAAGACTCGATGGAGCTCCTCGTCGACGTGCACCCAATCGAGCGACCGGCTCGGCGTCTCGACGTACCCGTCGAGCGACACCGACATCGAGAAAACGAGCTTGCCCATGCCGACGATCGTACCCGGCGGCCGGCAGCCGGGTGGGTCCGACAGGATCCGGGCCGGTTTGGCGATGGTTGAGTGCGACGTGATCAACTGATTGCCGTGGGAGCGCGGGAGGACGAACGACGCCGTCGTGATCGCACGCGCCAGGTGCGCCGCGCGATCGGTGCGGACCTGCGTCAGCTTCGGATCGATACAGGCCTGACCGCCCGAGCCGTTGCCGTCGCTGCCGGTGTGAGTCCGAGCCATCTCAGCCGGATCGAGGACGGCTCGCGAGAGGCGAGCACGGGGATCCTCGTGGCCATCGCCGACGTTCTCGGCGCGGACCTCGCCGTGAAGGCCTACCCGGGCACCGGACCGCGCATCCACGACCGTATCCAGGCACGTATCGTCGAGGAGCTCATCCGCGTGACGAAGCCGCGTTGGCGGTCCTATGTCGAGGTCCCGGTGTATCGACCGGCCCGCGGATTCATCGATGTCGTCCTGGCAGACGCGGGTCTTCTGGTCCCGTCCGAGGTGCAGTCAGACCTACGACGACTCGAGCAGCAGCTCCGCTGGTCCCAGGACAAGGTGCGATCCCTCGAATCGGCGGACCTGTGGCGGCGGTACCCGAGGGCCCCCGACGTGAGCCCCATGCTCGTTCTTCGGTCGACGGCACGGACGCGCGAGCTCATCGAGCGCTTTCCCGAGACGCTCGCGGGCTTCTACCCGGCCCGCACAGCCGACGTCTTCGCGGCGATCACGGGTGACGCGCCATGGCCTGGGTCCGGCTTGCTCTGGGCGACTGTCGATGGCGATCGGGTGGCCTTCCTTCCCGGGCCGCCTCGTGGCGTGACGTTCGGGCGCTGACCCGCCGGGTGACCTACCGGGGAACTCCGAGGCGTCCGTTGCCTGTCAGGCAACGGACGCACGTTCAAGCCGCGTCGCCGACGGAGATCAGCCCTTGCCGAGGCCGTTCTGTTGGCAGTAGGACAACGGATGCACGGAATCGGTGCGGGATCGGTGGCACGAGGGCCGGATCTGCACGGAAACTGTCCCCGGGCGGGATCTGTCCTGGATTCGTTGTCTGTTTGGCAATCAGCGACTCGCAGCCCGTCGCCGGCACCCCGTCGGCCAACTCCGGTCGGCATACGTTGCCTGTCGAGCAACCGGCGGGGTAGAAAGGGCGCCGGCCCGCGGAGGGCTGTACCGACCCAGGCCGACGGGTCTAGGCTGGTCGTCCACGAAGGAGGCGTCATGAACATCAACGGCATCCTCATCGGCTCCGAGCACCCGGGGCCGATGGTCGAGTACTACACGAAGCTGTTCGGTACGCCGCAATGGGACGAGAGTGGCTACACCGGCTGGCAGATCGGCAGCGGGGCCATCACGATCTCGGCGCACGACCAGGTCAAGGGCAAGAACGCGCAGCCGGGCCGGTTCATCTGGAACATCGAGTCGGACGACGTCCGCGGCGAATTCGAGCGGTTCAAGGCGGCCGGGCGCGATCGTCGTCACCGAACCGTACGAGCTCGGCATGGACACTGCGACGGCCACGATCGCGACCTTCGCCGACCCCGACGGCAACTACTTCCAGCTGGTCACGCCGATCCAGATGTAGGCGGCGCCGCGGCCGGTCGCGCGGGCGGCACGGCGGTCCGGACCCGGCGCCGCGGTCAGTCGAGCCAGACCCGGTCCTGGTCGTCGGGGTCGTCGATCGGCGACGAGATGAACAGGACCTGCGGGGCGTCCTCGAACTGGCCGCCGTGCGGCGTATTGGCCGGGATCACCCAGACGTCGCCCTTCTTGACCGGGCGCGTCTCGCCGCCGACGGTCACGGAGCCCGTGCCCTCGAGCACGTAGCCGATCTCGTCGTGCGTGACGTGGACGTGCGTGCGGAACGGCCCCGGATGGCCCTGGAAGACGAAGACGCTCGACTGACTCGCGTGCCCGAGGTACGTGCGCTTGAACACGTCGGTGTCGGTCAGCTTGTCCGCCTCGACGGCGGCCGCGACGTCGATGACGTCGATCTTCGTCAGGTGGCTCAGGTCCTTGGCCGCGTGATCGTCCTCGTGATGGCTCATGCGGGGTCCTCCTTGTGGCGGTCGCGTCGGGCGACCACGGCTTCGAACAGGAAGTGGTAGACCTCGGTGTGGCGCTTCGCCTCCCAGACGTCGTCACCCCAGATGTACGCGCCGTGGTCGGCGACGACGACCGCGAAGGCCGAGGCGAACCGCGGATCGCCCAGCACGCGCGTCAGCTGGTCGACCAGCTCGCTCTCGCGCGGCGTGTTCCGGATGACCGGCAGCAGGTGGACGTCGCGGTTCGCGACGCCGCGGATGCCCTTGAGCATCTCGAGGTCGCGGATCGCGACGTGATCGGCCGACCCGGCGAGGTCGCCGGCGAGGACGGCCGATAGCGCGTGCGAGTGGACGATGCTCCGGGCGCCGCGCTCGCGGGCGGCGAGACAGAAGATCGAGTTGCACTCGCTCGGGCGCAGGCTCGCGTCGGTGGGCGACGTCCGGACGGATCCGTCGGCCGGGTCCACGGTGAAGAACTCGTCGGGGCGGATGCGCTCCTTGTGGACGCCCGTCGGGGCGAGCAGCAGTCCTCCCCCATCCGCCGGCCCGGAGATCCCGCCGCCCGTGCCGGACACCCAGCCTCGGCGATGGAAGTCGCCCAGCAGCTCGACAAGGAGTTCGCGGGTCGCCTGTTCGGTCATCTGCCTATGTTCGCCGAAGCGCGGCCGGGCCGGTGGCTAGGTCCGCCGCCGGCGGTCATCGGCCGGCGGAGCCGTCCCGCCCAGCACGAGCGCGGCCGCATCGGCGGCGTGGCGTTCCGGATCGGTGAGCCGGTCGCGGCGGTCGTGCGCCGAGTGGTCGACGAACCCTTCGAGCTGCGCGTGGAGCGCCTCGAGTCGCGCGAGCTGGCGCTGCGCGACCGGCACGAACGCCGGGGCGTCACCGGCCTCCTGCCACAACGCGACGAGATCGTCGAGGCAGAACGGGGCCTCGGCGGTCGCGTCGGCCCAGGCCGGGTCGTCGGCCCGCTGCGCGAGTCGCCCCAGCGCCGTCGTCACACCGACCTCGCCCTGTGCGCAGGCGATGCATGGCGGCCGCTTCCGTGCGGCGGTGAGCATCGAGCGCTGCTTGCGTCCCCGCGCACCGACCGCCTCACGCAGGCCCTGGAGCCGCCGCTCGAGCATCGCCCCGTACAGGATCGACGACCCGAGGATCCCGCCGCTGCCCCGCCGGTCGGCGAGGACGAGTTCGCGCAGGTGACGGCGGCAGAACGACTTGGTGCGCTCGAGCTCGCCACGGAACGGGATGTCGAGCACGTGCTCGGCGATGATCGAGTCGAGCATCGCGGCCTCGGACCGGGCGCGGACCACGCAGATCGGGCAGCCACCGTCATCGATGGCGGCACTGAGCCGGACGTCGACGATGTCGCGCGCCGGCAGGCTCACCGCTCGGCTCGGATGGCGTACGCGTCGGCCGCACCGAGCGGATCGGGCGCTCGCTCGACACGGAACCCGGCTCGCTCGAGGAGGCGCCGCGAGACCGCGGCGCGGGTCGCGCGGTCGATCGGGTCGTACGGGTCGCGCTCGGCCACGGTGATCTGCGCCCGCTGGGCCGGGCTCGCGGCGAGGAGGCGGCCCGCGAGTCCGCCGCGGCGGTGGGCCGGCGCGACGCCGAGGGCGAGGAGGTCGCCCGCCGCATCCGTGACAGCCGCGCCGACGACCGTCGTGCCGCTGACGGCAGCGACCACGTGCGCTCCCTCGCGCAGCGCGGCGCCGATGATGGCGTGACCGTCGGCCGCGTCCGCGGGCGCGACGACGCGCGGCGCCAGCTGCAGTGCCGCCCACTGCGTGACGTCGACGGCGTCGAGGATCGTGGGCGTGGCACCTTGATCAAGCGCAGGCGCGGCCTCGGCGCCGGACCGCGCGGCGGGAGCCTGGGCATCACCCCGCCACCATCCCAGGTCGCGGGCTTCCCGAAGCAGCCGAGGCACGACCAGCTGCCGCGCGACCAGGGCCACGGCCCGCGTCCGGTCCTCGGCGGTCTCCTGCGACCAGTCGAGCGGGAGGCCCGCGTTCGGGTCGTCGTCGAAGGTGGCCGGCGGCGGCGTCTGGCCGTACTCCGCGGACTCGGCCGCCCAGCGGTCGCGCCACGCCGGCTCGATCGCCGCCGGGACCGGCCGGTGCGCGCCGGCCAGCCAGACGAGGCTCCACATCCTCGGCACCACGCGGTAGGCGTCGTAGCCACCGCCACCGGTCGCGAGCCACCGGCCGCCGGCGTGCCGGTGCGCCAGGCCGTCGACCAGCCGGGCCGCGGCCCCCATCGCCGTCGTCGTCATCCGCAGGTGCGCGAGCGGGTCCCACGCATGCGAGTCCGCGCCGTGCTGGCTCACGATGAGGTCCGGCCCGAACGCAGCGGCGACCTCGGGGACCAGCAGCGCGACCGCGTCGAGCCAGGCGCCCTCCCCGGTCTCGGGCTCCATCGGCACGTTGACCGACGTCCCGGCGGCGACCCCCTCCCCCAGCTCGTCGAGGAAGCCGCTCCCCGGGAACAGGTAGTGCCCGGATTCGTGGAACGAGACGGTCATCACGCTCGGGTCGTCGTAGTGGATCGCCTGGACGCCGTCGCCGTGGTGGACGTCGAAGTCGAGGTAGAGCACACGCAGGCCGTCGCGCCGCGCCCGGGCGATCGCGAGGGCCGGGTCGTCGTAGATGCAGAACCCCGACGCGTGGTCGGGCATCGCATGGTGGAGGCCGCCACCGGGATGGAAGGCATGCTCGACGTCCCCGCGCAGGATCGCCTCGAGGGCGCGGAGCGACCCGCCGGCGACCATCGCGGCCGCGTCGTGCATCCCGGCGAAGGCCGGATCGTCGCCACCCCGACCGATGCCGGCCGCGGGTGGGCCACCGGGCGCGGCCGACAGCCGCTTCACGGCCTCGAGGTAGCGCGCCTCATGGCACCACAGGAGCTCCTCGTCGGGCGCCGGCTCCGGCGCCAGGCCCGGCTCCGCGCCCACGGTCCGCAGGAGGTCGATCCCCGGTCCGAACCGGCGCGGCGTCAACGGGTGGGCCGGCCCGAAGTCGTACGTGGTCGAGCGCGGGCCGTAGACGAGCAGCATGCGTGGCACGATACCCGTCGTGGAACGCGTCTACACCACGCCCCTCCTCGACAAGCTCGGGATCCGTCCGGGGATGCGCGTCGCGCTCATCGACATCGACGACGAGGCCATCCGCCCGCTGATCGCGGATCGGACCTCGGATGTCACCGAGGGCTGGCCCGAGCCGGACACCGACGTCGTGCTGCTCGGCGCCGAGTCCACGGAACAGTTGGAGCCGCTGCGCGCCCTGGCGACACGCATCCGGCCGAACGGCGCGATCTGGGTCGTGTCCCGGAAGGGCAAGGCCGCGACGCTGCGCGACGTCGAGGTGATCGACGCGGCCAGGACGGCCGGCCTCGTCGACAACAAGGTCGCGTCGTTCTCGGCGACGCACACGTCGCAGCGGCTGGTGATCCCGGTGGCCCTTCGGCCGCGATGACGTGGCGCGACGCGGTCTCGTCGGGCTCGCTCGCCGCGGGAGTACCATCGCGGCATGCCCGTCGACCTGATCGTCGTCCTGCTCATCATCCTCGTGATCGTGCTCATGGTGCGCGGGCCCAAGACGCTCCCGAAGTGGGGCGAGGTCCTGGGTCGCGGCGTCAAGGAAGCCAAGTCCGAGGCGGCGAAGGCGCAGGCCGAGATCCAGGCCCGGACCACGGACGGCTCGTCCGACTCGGACCGACCGGCCTGACGCCGGTCTCGATCCCGCGCGCGACGATCGATCCCCGTGGCGCCCGATCGACCCCACCGATGACCGCGCCGCCCGACGACGTCAGCCCCACGCCCGATGTCGGTCCGCCGGACGCCTCGGTCGTCCCGGAGCCCGCGCGTCCGCGCGACCGCCGCGACCGCCGATGGTCGAGGCCGCGGCCGCGATCCTCATCGTCGTCGGCGTCGCGGGCATCGCCGCCCAGCTCCTCGCCCTGATCGACGGGACCGAGGTACCGGCCGCGGGCGCGGAGCCCATCCTCGTCGTCCAGTACCTCCTCATCGCCTCCACCATCGTGATCGGCCTGCTCGTCCGGGCCGGGCGAGCGTGGCCCATCTGCGTGAGCGTCGCGACGATCCTGCTGCTGCTCGACCTCATCGCGGTCCCGTCGGGCAATCTGTTCGCGATCCTGTTCTCGGTCCTCGACGCGGTCGTGGTCGTCACGCTGCTCCGGCACAAGGCCTGGTTCGACTCCCGCCGGTCCGCCGGGGCCGCGGTGGAGGTCGAGGCATGACACCGGACGACCTGGCCGCGCTCACGCAACGACCCGAACCGGGGCCGCACCGGACGACCATCACGGTCGGCGACCGCGCCGTCGAGACCCTCGCCGACCTGCCTCCGCGCCGTGACGGCCTCCTGTTCATCGGGCTCAACCCGTCCCCGGTCAGCGTCGAGGCCGGCCACTACCACCAGGGCCAGCTCGGTCGGACGTTCTGGAAGCGGATCGCCACGGCCGGGATCATCCCGCCCGGCACGCCGGTCGAGACGGCCGACGACGCCCTGGTCGCCGCGGGCCACGGCATCACGGACCTCATCAAGCGGCCGTCGCCTCGCGACGAGGCCACGGACGCGGAGCTGACCGGCGGCGTGGGCGCGCTCTGGCAGAAGATCGCCATCTGGCGCCCGGCCGCCGTCGTGTTCATCTACAAACGCGCTGCCTCGATCGCCGCCGGAAGGACGCTCGACGAGCCGTGGGGCGTGCTGACGGGCGTCGCCCTCGCCGGCCGACCGTGCTTCCTGATGCCCGGGCCGTACGCGCCGACCGAATCGGTCGACGAAGGCATCAACTTCCTGCGCAACCTGGCGGCGTCGCTCCCGGTGGATCGCGCCTAGGGCGCACCCGGCCCACCGCCCGTCCGGCGCCGCGCGGCGATCGCCCGAGCCAAGGCTCCGGCGAGCACGCCGACCAGCCAGACCAGCGGGATCACGAACACGGCGATGGCCAGCGTGGTGAAGTTCGCGTCCCCGAGCTGCGGGCACGGGCCGGTGCCGACGAAGCACTCGTCGTCAGCGCGGAGGAACCCTGCCAGGGCGGAAACGGCCAAGAGGATCGCGACGGCCAGGAGGGCGGCGGTCCAGATCAGGAACGCCCGGACCCACGGACTCCTCAGGCGCCGCATGGCACGGATCACCGCCTGAGCTGCCGCCTGGTCCCGGCCCGTATGCATCAGGTGACTCTTCCGGCGGGCTCGAGGCGTTGGCGTGACCGCTGCGAGCCTTCGATCGCCCGTCTGATCCCGATCCGTGCTGGGCCAGGCATCACGGTCCCGTCGGATCGGCGTCCGCGGCCTCGACTCCTTGGATACCAGGCATGCCATGACTCGGCGCCGGGATCCGCCGTGCCGGCGGCCTCGCCGGCGGCCTCGGCCTCGTCGGTCTCGGTCTCGTCCGGCCCGACCTCGTCCACGTCCGGCCCGACCTCGTCCACGCCCGGCAACCCGCGCCAGAACCCGAGCAGCACGAGCAGGTACCCGGCCGCGGACACGATGGCGGTCAGGCGGACCACCCAGAACAGCGTCTCGGCGTCGGCCTGGCCGATGTTGACCAGATAGCCCACGAGGTAGGCGCTGGACGTGGCGAGCCCGGCGAGCAGGATCATCCACAGACCGGTCGCCGCGGCACGCCACGCACCGGGCGGTCGCTCGCCGGACGCACGCCCCGTGGAGGCGACCAGCGTCAGATAGGCCGTGCTACCGATGGTCGCCGCCGCCAGGACCAGGAGACCCAGATAGTCCACGACGGCCCAGCCGCCCGTGAAGTCAAGTTGGCCGCGTGACCACGGGACGAAGAACGTCCCGTACGCCACGAGGATCGAGGCCATCGCGACCGCGGCGATCAGCCAGCCCCGTCGCCGCGCCCCGCCGTCCTCGTCCTGCTCGCGCGCGTCGACCAGCCCGCGGGCGAGGTACAGCAGTCCGAAGACGGCGATCGTCCGCCACAACAGCGAGTACAGGACGACCCCGGGGGCGAAGAACGGGTTCGTTTCGACCTCCGGCGGGACGATGCCCTGGAGGAACTCGCTGAACTGCGAGCCCGCGACCTGCATCACCTCGACGGCCACCAGCAGGACGATCCCGAACACGATTCGAGGGTCGGTGCGCCGGGCGCTCGGATGTCGCAGGAAGAGTGCCGCCCCGAAGAGGCACGTCGCCACGGGCTGGACGGCCGAGGTGAACAGGCTGAGGAGGCTGGTCGGGATGATCTGCGTCAGCAGACCGCCGACGTCGCGGAACGACCAGAGCGCCAGCAGCACCGCGAGGACGACGAACGCCCAGGCGGCCACGGGCACCCGCCGCGCCACACCGACCACCGGGTCGGGCAGATGCGGCGGTCGCGGGTCGTCCCACGGCGTCCCGTCGATGGTGTAGCCGGTGGGTTCGTCCATGGGCGTGGTCAACCTCGGGTCCGGGCGGCCGAAGTCCGCCCGTTCGCGTCCAGCCTACTCGCCGTCCGTCGAGGCCTCGTCATCCATCGGCAATCCGGTGAGGAGGGCCGCGAGCAGGAGCACGTACCCGAGCGCGAACGCCGCGAGGATCCCGATCGACAGCTCGTCCGGCAGCGGCGTCGTGAACACCCCGACCGTCGCGATGACCCCGCTCACCGCGAACCCGAGCAGGACCAGCCCGGCCCCGAGCGCCGCGAGCCCCCAGCCCTTGAGCGGCCGCTCGCCGGTCCGCCAACCCACCAGTGCCACGCCCGCCAGGTACGCCCAGCCGAAGACGCTCAGCAGGCTGATGGCCACCGAGAGCACGGTCAGCCAGAAGTAGGCGACGATCGCGTCCGGCGGGATGTCGAGCGAGAGGTTGACGAGGTTGAGGACGTTCGTGACCGCCGCGACCACCGTCAGGACGCCGACCAGCAGCCACCAGCGTCGCGAGCCCGGCTCGTCCTCGTAGGCTCGGGCCGCCAGCAGGCCGCGCGCCGTGTAGATCGGGGCCATCGCCGCGAGGATGCCGACCACCACCTGGAACGCCACGTCCAGTGGGACCAGGAACGGCAGTCCGGTCGGGGCCGGGATGATCGCGTCGAACCCGGCGGTCATCCCGGGTGACACGTACTGCAGGAATTCGACGATCCCGAACAGCACGACACCGACGACGAGCAGGCGGTCGGTCGACCAGATGCGTCGATGGCGCAGGAAGAGCGCCGCCGGCAGCAGGAACGCGATCGCCGTCGGGATGGCCCCGGAGATCGCGAACGCGAACCCGGTGATGTTGTCGATGCCGGCCTGCGCGATCCCGCGGACCGCGAGGACCGTCATGGTCACCGACAGGAGGACGAACACCCAGGTCGGGGCCGGCACGGCCGCCAGCCGCCCGACGACGCCGGACGGGGGCTCCGGCTCCGGCGCGGCGCGCGTCCAGCCCGGCTTGGTCATGCGGCGCCATCGACGGGGTGGCCGGCGAGCCGCCGGGCGCCGGGCGCCGCCGCATCGATCCGGGCCAGCGAGTCATCCCACGCCACGCGGTCAACCGGCCCCGGTAGGCACCGAGCGCCGCGCCGGCCGTCGAGATCCCCGGCCAGCACCGAACGCACGCCGCCCGCCGCCTCGACGACGAACGCCAAATGGTCCGCCCGCGGACCCGGCGTCGTCACGACCCGCAGCGGCAGGTCTCCCGCATCGATCACGTCGCCGTCGGCGAGTTCGCGGACCGGGTATGGGAGCGGCCGGCCGCCGCCCGGCCCCACGAGCACCGAGACGCCCAGCTGCTCAGCCAGGGCCTCGGCGCCGGCCGCATGGTCGGGGTCGACATGGGTCAGCGCGATCGCCGCGATCGTGCCGCCGCGCGCCGCCGTCTCGGCCACGGCACGCTCCAGACCCGGACCCGTCGGGTCGCCCGGATCCACGAGCACGAACGAGCGATGCCCGACGAGATACGCGTTGACCGGTTGACCCGCGACGCCGCCGCCGGCCGGCATCTCGATGCGGACGACGCCGTCGCCGAGATCCTCGACCTCGAGCCGGCCGAGCGTCGATGGCGCCAGTCGCGACGCGACGTCCTCGAACCTCTCGAGATGCTCGAGCTGCTGGAGCGTCGACGAGGTCGGCAGCCAGAAGCCGAGTCGGCCGTCCGCCATGGCCTCGAGCGCGTCCGCCGGGCGCATCCAGGCCTGCGCGGCCACCTCGTCGCCTTCGATGGACGCCACCGAGCCCTCCGGCAGCGCGGCCGCGAAGAACCGCGCGTCGAACCGGCGCGGATACCCGGCAGGCGTGACCCAGCGCGAGAGCGGCGTCAGCCAATCGGTCCGCAGGGTGAGGTCGAGCTGCGCGGCCAGCGCGGTGAATCCGATCTCGCCGCCGACCAGCGCCGAGCGCGCGGCTCCCAGCATCCCGGGCGACGACGGGGGCGCGTCCGCGAACAGGACGCCGGCTTCCTCGAAGGCTTCCCGGATCGCGGCGATGAACGCGGCGATCGCCTCGTTCGGCTCCAGGTCGCCGCCCATGACGGCCGCCGCTTCGTCAGGCGTGCGGACGGACCGCGCGACGAGGCTCGGGTGCGCATCCGACGGATCGACGCGACCGCCCGGGAACACGTGCACGTCGGGCGCGAACGCCATCGATGCCGGCCGGCGGCCGAGCAGCACCTCCGGCCCGGACGAGGTCGGGCGCATGAGCACGACCGTCGCGGCCGGCCGCGGCTCGACCGACGGCTCAGCCACCGGACGCGACCAGCTCCGCTCGGAGCGCCTCGGGATCGGTGACCGGGAGCCGGCAGACGAAGCCTCGGCAGACGTACGCCGTCGGCCGCCCACCCACAGCGATGCGATCGGCGAGCAACGGGACCGCCGAGGCGTCCGGCGTGGCGCTCAGCGCCACGACCTGGTGCGGCCGGTAGCCGCGCGTCGTCTCGGCGACGAGCGCGCGCGTCGCGGGATCGGCCGGGTCACCCACGATCGCGACCTCGACCGCGGGCGAGAAGGCGAGGTCCAGCCCGACGAGCCACTGGGCGAATCCCGTCGGGTAGCGGGGCAGGTAGGCCGTGACCGTTCGGAAGGCCGCCTCGGCGGCATCCCGGTAGCGGCCCTCGCCCGTCCAGGCCGCCAGGCGGAGCAACACCAGGACGGCCATCGCATTCCCGGACGGCGTGGCGTTGTCCTGCGGGTCCTTGGGCCGGGTGACGAGCCGCTCGTGGTCGTCGGCGGTGTCGTAGAAGCCGCCGGCCGGGTCGGCGAACCGGGCGAGCACCCGGTCCATCAGCGCCCGGGCGGTCGAGAACCACCGCTCGTCGAACGTGGCCTCGTAGAGGGCAAGCAGGCCATCCGCGAGATTCGCGTAGTCCTCGAGCACGCCTTGGCCGGTGGCGCGACCGTCCTTCCAGGACCGCGAGAGCGAGCCGTCGGCGGCGAGCAGCCCACCCGTGATCGCGGTCGCGGCCGCCACCGCGGCTTCCACGTAGCGTGGCTCGTCGAGCAATCGGCCGGCCTCCGCAAAGGCGGCGATCGCCAGCCCGTTCCAGGCGGCCAACGCCTTGTCGTCGCGAGCCGGCTGCGAGCGGGTCGCGCGTCGGGCCAGCAGCCGCGCCCGCGCGTCGGCGAGCCGTGCCTCGAACGCGGCGTCCTCCCGCGACGGCGGCGGGGTCTGGATGTCCGGCCATACCCGCGAGAGGATCGTCCGGTCCTCCCAGTTGCCCTCGTCGGTCACCCCGTAGGCGGCCATGAACGGCTCGGCGTCGTCGCCCAGGACGTCGCGGATCTCCGCGGCCGTCCACACGAAGGTGAGGCCCTCCACGCCGTCCGTGTCGGCATCCTGGCTCGAGGCGAAGGCGCCGTCCGGCAGCCGGAGCTCGCGGAGCAGGTAGTCGAGCACCCCGACGGCAACGTCGCGGAATTGCGCGTCATCGGTCGCCGCCCAGGCATGGAGGTACACCCGCGCGAGCTGCGCGTTGTCGTACAGCATCTGTTCGAAGTGCGGCACCAGCCACGCCGGGTCCGTGGCGTATCGATGGAAACCGCCGCCGAGCTGGTCGTGGATCCCGCCGTCGGCCATCTTCTCGAGCGTGAACCTCGCGACGGTGCTGAGCCGCGGCGCTCCGCCTGCCAGCCGCCGCAGCGCGTAGTCGAGCGTCATCGGCTGCGGGAACTTGGGCGCGCCGCCCCACGACCCGTTGCGCGCGTCGAACGTCGAGAGCAGCGCCTCGTCCACGACCTCCAGAAGCTCCGGCGTGGGCGTCTCCGGGTCCACCTCGGTCCGCTGCCGCTCGACGAGCGCGCTGACCAGCCGCAGCCCGGCCGACTCCACCTCGCCGCGCTGCTCGCGCCACGTGCGGTCGACGCCCTCGAGGACTTGCCGGAACGACGGCATCCCGTGCCGCGGTTCATCCGGGTAGTACGTCCCGCCGTAGAACGGGTTGCCGGACGGCGTGAGGAAGACCGACATCGGCCAGCCGCCGCCCCCGGTCATCGCCTGGACCGCGCTCATGTAGACCTGGTCGAGGTCGGGCCGTTCCTCGCGGTCGACCTTGATCGAGATGAAATGGTCGTTGAGGTATCGGGCGGTGGCGTCGTTCTCGAAGGACTCGCGCTCCATCACGTGGCACCAATGGCACGCGGCGTAGCCGATCGAGAGGAAGATCGGGCGGTCGAGGATCTTTGCGCGAGCCAGGGCGTCTGGGCCCCACGGGAACCAGTCGACGGGGTTGTTCGCGTGCTGCAACAGGTAGGGACTGGTCTCGCCGGCCAGGCGGTTCGGCATCGGGTCAGTTTGAACGAACCGGGCCCCCGGCGGCATCTATACAGGTAGGAGGCGGAACATCGGTGACCGACGGCACCAGATAGCGTGGATGACGGGCAGATATGGGCCCGGTGGTATGGTCTGCCGGACCGGACTGGCGTTACCCTGAAACCCGCCTCGGAATGGAGTGCCCTCCTGTCGTGAGACGGCTAGGTTCGATCGTCGCGGCGCTGCTCCTGGCTGGTCTGCTGGCACCGGCCCTACTCGTGGCGCCTGTCGCCGCCGCGTCGCCCGCCGTTCCCAAGGTGGTGATCGTCGTGGGTCCCGCTGGCGTGGCCACGGACCGCTATCGCGCGGAGGCGCGCGCCGCCGCCGACGTCGCCCGCAAGTACACCCCGGACGTGGCGGAGATCTACTCCCCCAACGCCACGTGGCCGGCCGTGAAGAAGGCGCTCAAGGGCGCCAGCCTCGTGATCTACATGGGCCACGGCAACGGGTTCCCGAGCCGGTACCGCGACAGCCTGTACCCGCCGACCCAGAACGGCTTCGGGTTGAACCCGCAGGCCGGGACGAACGACAACACCACGCATCAGTACTTCGGGGAGAGCCGCGTCGCGAGCGTCGACCTCGCGCCCGACGCCGTCGTCCTCCTCAACCATCTCTGCTATGCCAGCGGCCTCTCGGAGCCGGGGCTCGCGGAAGGGACCCTCGACCAGGCCAAGCAGCGGGTCGACAACTTCGCGGCCGGGTTCATCCGGGCCGGCGCATCCGCGGTCATCGCCGAGGCGTACACCAGCCCGTCCCGGTACGTCGCCGCGATCCTGGGCAGCCACCGCACGATCCAGTCGATCTGGAACACGTCGCCCACGGCGAACAGCAACACGTTCGCGTACGCGAGCGAGCGCAGCCCCGGCTACGTGGCCGAGATGGACCCCGTGAACGTCACCTCCGGCTTCGAGCGCTCGATGGTGCTCAAGCAGGGCCTCGCCTCGAGCGACGTCCAGGCCGGCGCGCGCGGTACGCGACTCGGCACGACCGGCGGGTTCTCCACGGGCGACCCCGGCCTCCCGAGCCTCACGGCGACGGGCCTGCGACTCTCGGTCCCGACGATCCTCGGCGCGACCAGCGTCAGCCGGCGAGCCGATCTGAAGCTGCCGTTCAGGATCAAGGACCGCGGCCGGCTGCCGAAGGTGCTCGAGGCGAGTGTCCGCTGGGATCCCGTCGACGTGGCCACCGGCGCAGCCGTGCCGTCCACGACCACGACCTCGCCCAGCCCGACGCTGCTGCTGCCCTCCAGCCCGCCCACGGACCTCGATCTGGTCGCCGCGGAGCAGACCGGCACGCTCGTCGCACCAGCCGCCCTGACGATCGGCAAGAAGAACCTCTCCATGGGCGTGAGCCTGCCGTCAGCGCCCGGTCGCTACCGCATGACGATCACGCTCCACGACCGCGATGGCGTGGCCTATGACGGCGCCACACAGGCACTTCTGCCCACGCTCATCGTCCGCGTCACGGGCGACCCGGACGGTGCGGTCCTTGCCGCGCCATCGAACACGCTGGCAGCCGGGTCCCATGTCTCGCTACCGGTGCGAGTCGTGAACCTCGGGACCGCGGCCTGGGGTCACGACCGCGTGAAGAACACCAGGGACCCGGACCGGATGTCGCCGGCGCTCGCCGCCGAGCTCGTCGGTCACTGGATCGCCCTCGGCGACGGGGCGGTCTTGACGATCCCCGCTGAGGTGAGCACGACACTCGCCCCCGGCCTCGCCCCAGGCGCGGAAGCCGACGCCCCGATCGACATCGACGTCCCGACCGTTCCCGGCGACTACATCCTGCTGCTCGACGTCGTGACGCCCGAGCACGGCTCGCTGACGGCCGTCGGCGTCGCGCCGACCATCGTCCGCGTCAAGGTCGTCGCCCCGGGCTGACGCCGACGCCTGACCGCGATCGCGACGTCAGCGGCTCGCCAGCGCCTCCGCCCGCAGTTTCGCCAGGTACGCCGACGCTTCCTTGTAGTTGGGCCACGTCACGTCGTGCTCGTACGGGACCGGCGTGTCATGGAGACGGTGACCACCGTCGGGCAGGACCCCACTCGGGCCGGCGGCACGAAGCAGGTCCACGTCGAGGGTCGCGAGGTCCGCCCCGAGCTGGTGGGCCAGCGCCAGATAGTGCGCGTCGTACGCGGTCAGGCCGTAGCGCTCGATGTGGTCGACCGTCAGCAGCAGCAAGGTGCGATCCGGATCGATCGTCGTGATCGCCAAGTCCTCGAGGGCATCGACGGCTCGAAGCATCTCCTCGCTGGAATAGCGATGCTTCCGAGCCAGCGGGTTCAGGACCTCGATCCAGAACAGGGAAGGGACGAGCATCTCGCGATCGAGTCGTGCCCATCCAGCGATCGAAGCGCGGATGCCCGCGGCGGCGGGCTCGTCGCGAACGACCGCGATGCCGACCGACGCATCAAGGACGACGGGTGGCAGCTCGCTCGGCGACGCTTCGGTCACGACTCGACCTCCTTCGGAGGGTCATCCCGGTCGCGATCCATGCGGATGGCCTCGGCGGCATCCGGGTCGCCCGGTCGAGGCGGGTACTTCTCCCGCATCTCCTTGCCGAATGCCGTGAGTCGATCAAGGGCCTCCAAGCGGCGTTGACGGATGGCGTCGCGCTCCTCGGTCAGCCGACGACCGTCCTCGACCGACACCAGGTACGCCAGCGGCCGATGGTCCCGCTCGATGGCGATCCGTTCGCCCGCCGACGCAGCGTCAAGGATCTCGCCGAGTTTCAGGCGCAGCTCCGTGGCGGTGATGGTCCTCATGGCTAGTCATACTAATCAGTCATCATAGCCTGTCAAGGCGTAGGATGCCCCCGATATGACCGAATCCAACGCTGTTCCGGGCTTCGTCCCGAGCCACAACGGGCTGCACTTCGCCAACCGGTTCGAGTCGGGACCGACCGTCCGGCTCGGCTTCCTGGACCCTCGGATCGTGGGCATCGGCGACGCATCCGCCGGCCTCTGCGGCGGCATGTGCTGGTTCGTCCGCGAGCGGTTCGAGGCCGGTGTGGCGATCCCGGGCGACCAGGCGGCACCAGCGAACGGCTCGCCGCTGTTCCAGGCCATCGTGCGCCGCCAGGTGCTGTCGCTCGACTGGCTGCGTGGCCCGCTCCGCTTCTGGCTCGCGTCCGGGATGGGTGCCGGTCCTGCGGCGCAGCGCACCCGCGAGACCGAGTGGCCGAAGCTCCGGGCGGCCATCGATCAGGGGCACCTGCCGATGCTCGGGCTCATCCGCCATACGGGCTGGAACCCGTTCGGCCTCAGCCAGGACCACCAGGTGCTGGCGTTCGCCTACTCGACCGACGGGCCGACCGGCTCGACGACGATCCGCGTCTACGACCCCAACTGGCCGGACCGCGACGACGTCACGCTCACCATCGACGCGTTCGGCCTGCGCCAGAACTCCGGCGAGCCGCTGATGGGGTTCTTCGTCCAGACCTGACGCCGGCCGGGCCCCCAAGCACCGGCCGGCGCGGCTCTCGGCTACTGGGTGGCGTTCGCGATCTCGAGGTTCTGTGCGGGGAGCGTCGCGCCGCGATCCCGGATGATCGATGACTGGATGACGGCCGGCTCCCACCGATACGAACCGGGCGTCACCACGCGCGCGATGTAGCGGAGCTGGTGGACCGGGTTGCGGTCGCGCGTGACGCAGAAGTCCACGCGCTGACCGTCGACCCGGAACGGGTACTCGTAGCGAGGCGACGGCGCCTTCCTCGTCCCCGGCGTCCCAGCCCGCGGGTCGCCCGAGCGGCCGCCAGGCCGGACGGAACAAGGTCCGTCACCAACCAGCAACCGTCGTCGGCACCGCTCCCCAACCCGACGTACAGGTCCACGATCACGAGGCCGTCGGCGGGGATCGGTCCCAGCCGGCTGGACCTCTCGCCGGAAGGTGGTCACGTCGTCGCCGTGCAACGACTTGGGATCCAGCGGCCCCTCCCAGCTCGTCGTCACGATGACCGACCCGCTGACCGGCGCGATCGCGGCGCCGGCCAGTTGCGCGGGTGTCAGCGACAGCCAGCTCGGGGACTCGGGAGCGATGGCCACTCGTTTCGTGGCGCCGTCCACCGTCACGGTGGCGGCGGCATCCTGACCCGGCACGCGCTCGGCCCACGAGCGTGCGGCGATCGCGCGCGGCAGGTCGATGAGCGTGTCCGTCGGAGGGTTCGCCGCGACATAGGCGTCCATGTCGGCCGCCAGCGGGTCCCCGAGCCCGGCTGCGACCATCCCCAGCAGGGCCGTGGTCGTGATGCTGGTCTCGCGGTCGTCGAGCGAGAGACGGACCCACGGTCCCTGGCGCTCGCCGTCGGCGGCGAGGATCTCGTGCTCGAGTTGCTCGGCGTACGTCTCGTCGCCGGCCGCCAGGGCGGCCACGGCGAGCCACGTCCGGTCGATCGGCGTCGCCCGCGAGAAGCGAGCTGCGGTGCGGACCTGGTCAAGGACCGGCTCGCCGAGCGCGGCCAGGCCGGCGAGCGCCACCGCGCGCCGAGCGCGCGGCTCGGCGGGCTCGCTGTAGATCGAGTCGATGAACCCGCGGAGGCCCTCGCGATCGATCCGCTGGTCGTTCGACAACGCCGCCAGCACGGACATCTCGAGGTCCGGCGAGGCGTAGGGCAGGAGCGCCACGCCACCGCCCGGCTGCTGGAACGCCGTGACGTCGGTATCCGTGGTGCCGAGCCAGTCGGCCGGCATCGCGAAGTCGTCGCGGAGGGTGTCACGGGCGATCCGCGCCGCCAGCGCGTCGTCGACGCGACCCGTGCCGCGATCCGCGATCGAGAGCAGGATCGGCACGACCCGCCCGCGACCGCCGTCCGACAACGCGATCGTCGTGAACCCCGATGTCCCGCTCGGCAGGGTGAAACCGGTCGTCAGCGGCGCGCTCGTGGTCCGTCCCTGGACCGCACGGGTGTCGACGACGTGGATGGTGCGGATGAGGGTGTCCTTGAGCGTCGCGGCACCGGTCCCGCTCGTGGCCGCGACGGTGATCCGGTGGTCGCCCACCTTCAACGCGGGCAACGTGACACTGGCCGCGGCGAAGGCCGGCGCCGAGACCGTCGTGCCGCCGAGCCCCAGCGATGCGGCCGTGACCGTGAACGACACCGGCGCGCCCGTCCCGAGCGCCGAGCCGTAGCCACGCATCCGCAGGACGGGCGTCTCGCCCGTCAGGTACTCGGGCGCGATCGCGGTTTCGACGAAGAACGGCTTGCCGACCGGGATCTTCACGGTCGAACCCCCGGCGTCGAGGCCACGGTCGAGGCCGGAGGCGACGACACGCCACGACGTCAGGTCGTCTGACGTGTCGAACTCGACCGACGCCGTCCCGTCCGATGCGGTGTCCACGACCTTGAACAGCAGCCAGTCGCGGAAGTCCTCACGGTCACCACCGCCGCCGCCCGTGTCCCCGCCTTCGCTGCCGGTACTAGGCGCACGATGCGACCAGGCCGTGGCGATGACCCCGTCGCGCACCCACGAGTAGAGGGAGTCGAGGATGTCGATGTCGTTGGCGGCGCCGATCGCGTAGAGCTTCTCGTCCACCGCCTGGACGAGCACCGTGGCGGCCACCGGATGTCCGCTCGGATCAGTCGTCCGGATCGCGATCCGGACGTGGCCCCCGGGCTCATATCGCGCGGCGTCCGGGGTGAGCGCGACCTGGAGTCGGCGGTCCGCGGTATCGAACTGCGCGCCGTACACATCGCTGACTTCGTAGGCCTTGCCCGTGAACCGGACGCCGCGGATATCGGCATTCGGCACCCAGGATCGCGGGAATGTCACAGCGAAGGCCGGGCCATCCTGCACGCGCACGGTCCGGACGCCCTGGTGCGCGACGGTGAAGAGGTACCGATCGACCGACGGGACCGGGTGGCCCGCCGTCATCGTGACGTGCACGCGATCGCCGATCGAGTACGACACGCCGTTCCCGTTCGGGTCCGTGGGGACGACGAGCCGCGGCGATGCGTCCTGGAAGTCGACCTGCGATGCCGACGCGTCCGTGGTCGTCTCGACCTGGCGACCGGCCTCATCCGTGTACCGCGCGAGGATCCGGTACGACCGCTGTCCGCCGGTGACCTGCATGACGAGCCGATACGTCCCGGCCGCGTCGGTCGTCACCGTTCGGTCGCCGAGCTTCACGTCGCGCTCGCCGTACTCGTAGACGGGCGCGGCGCGCTTGGTGACGAAGTCGTAGGTCGTCCCGATCTTGTGCCGGGTTGGGATCACCTCGGTGATCGTCAACGTGACGCGTGCCCCGGCGCGCGGCGCCCCGGCCGGGTCGACGCCCCAGTCTCCGACGTCGGCGGTCGCCATCCTGGCGAAGTCGACATCGTTGACCGTCCCGGTGACCGTCAGGGACCGACCGTCAAGGCCGGCCGACGCGCCGACGAGCGCGGTCGAGCGGAAGACCGCCACCGATGTGTGCCCCATGATGCTTGCCTCTTCCGGCAGCGTCGGCGAGGCGGTGATGTCCTGCCAGATCCACTCGCTGGCGTCGTACTCGACCGCCGGGAGCGAGGTTTGGATGGTTGCCGCGGCCGTGCCGTCGGCGCCGGTTCGAGCCGGCTTGCTGTCGATCGTCTGGCCCTCGCCGTCGCCACTCGCCGCGACCTGGAGGTCGACGCCGCCGACCGGCGTCCCCTCGAAGAAGTTCGCCTTGACGGCCGCGGTGACCGCGGTCCCCACCAGGACGGCCCGCTGGTCCGTGGACATCTCAAGGGTGTAGGCGGGCTTGACGACCGTGCCGACCTCGAACCAGGTCGTCGTCACCTCGACGCCGTCCGCGACCAGCACGACGTTGTACGTCCCGGTCGGCAGGTCGGAGAACGCCATCTGCGTCGAGAACATCCCGGTCGACCGTGGCGTGACCTGCTGGACGAGGATCGGCACGCCGGCCGGCGAGTCCATCTCGACATGCTGCAGCCGCAGCTCGACGCGCTTCGGCGCGACACCGTCGCGCGCCCGGAGGACGCCCCACACGTTGGCCTTGTCGGTCGCGCGCAGGAGCTGCCGGTCCGTCGCGAGGACGTGCCACCAGCGATCCGCCGTGTCGGTGCCCGTCGGCATGCCCGACTCGCACTTGCTGCACACGGACGAGCCGCCGATCGGCACGAACACCGCTCGACCGGCACCGTCGCGGACGATCAGATAGAAGGGCGCAGGGTTCGAGCTCGCGACCCGCATCGACCGTGGTGTCGTCGAGACCCGCAGCCCGTCGGCGTCGGTCCGGCCGAGGGCGGTGCCGCCGAGCGTGACGCTGGCATGGTTCACCGGCTTGCCGTTCGAGATCGAGTTGACCCACACGACGGTGCGGGTATCGCTGACGAGCGCGTATGCCGCGAGGTCGGTGACCTGGATCAGGACCTGCTCGCGCAGGCCCGCGTGCGTCATCGTCAGGATGTAGGAGCCGGCCTTCAGGGACGACGGCAGCTGGATCCACCAACGCGTGTCGCCCTGGATCGTCGAGTGGCGGACCGCCGCTGTGGCCCGGAGGACCAGCGTGAGGCCACTCGTGGCGACGGGCGCGCCGCCTGACCGGGCCCAGTCTGGGGCCGATTCGAGTCGGGTGTCGGCGGCGGTCGCGGCCTTGAGCCCGTCGAGCCGATGCACGGTGACCGGCAGGGTCTTCGGGGCCGTGATCCGGTCGTCGCCGTTCGCGTCGTAGAACTGGATCGGGATCGCGATCGAGTCGCGCGTCCCGACGTCGGCGAGGCGATCGAAGATCGCGAGCCGATCGGCATCGGGACCGGGGCCCTTCGTCTCGAAGCGCACGGTCACGTCCCGCCCGAGCGACTGACCTGTCCCCGGGAGCGGCACGCCCTTGTGCAACGTGACGGTGTAGAGGGTCGAGGCCTTCAGCCGGCTGGACGGCACGAACGCGACGACACGACCGTGGACCTCGAAGCGGCCCGCGACGCTGGGGCGGATCTTGAAGGCGGCCTTGACCGCGTCCGCGGTAACGCCGGGCTGGTCGAACGTGAACTCGATGCCGGTGTCGCGCGGGACATCGGTCGACTCATCGGATGGCAAGGTCCCCACGACCCGGAGGGGCGTGGCGGCGGTCACGGCCCATGCCCGCGCGATGGAGCCGTCGGCTCGATGGAGCGTGAACCGATACGTGACGCCGGCGGTGAGGCGGCTGGTGGGCCGCAGGAGCATCGCGTCGCCATCGGGCGTCGCGGGCTGGAGCCGAAGGGCCGGCTGGACCTCAAGGTGCGACGCGAGCGTGGCGACCGGCGAGCCATCGAGGCTCGTGAGGCGGAAGGCCGTGTCGGTGGCGGCGCCGGCGGCGCCGTGCCTGGTCGGGACGAGCGACGCGATCGGTTTGCTCGTCGTGAGCTCGACGGCCGACCACCCGGTCGAGTCGATGACCGGCGATGTCGCGTCGGGTGCGTTCGGGTCGGGCGACCCTGCGGGCCCGTTGGGCAGGCTCGCGCTGGGGTTGGTATCGACGACGGCCGTCGTGGGCGTCGGCGATGGCGTCGGCGACCCGCAGGTGCCGGCGACAAGGGCCGTCAGGACGGTCAGGAGGAGAAGACGGGAGGCGCTGCGGTGCGCTCCCTGGGACCCTGGATCGCCGGCGAGCTTCGCCACGATCGCGCCACCCTTCGGGCCGGCGGGCGTTGGTGGTCCGTGTTGATCCGACCCGCCCTACGACGTGCGGGGCGCGGGAGTCGTGACTCGCGCCTCGCAAACGCAGCATGGACGCTCGTGGCACGAATGGCTAGAGCCGGTCGGCAGGTTGGCGGTCATGTCACGGTCAAGTCCACCCTCACCTCCTAGTTATGTGCCGTACCAAGGCTGTCGGGATCCACGACGCCCAGCGATATCGCTGTGTCTATCCTGGCGACGTGGCAGAGGACTTCATCGAGGGTCTCTACGAAACCCTCCTCACCGATACCCTTCGGACTCGCATTGAGGCGGCTCGTGCCCTTGGATGGGTCATTGAAGTCGACGAGGTTGGCAAGTCCGAACTGCCCGAGCTGCTGGCACGTCACGTTCAAGACGAGCTTCGCCGATCCATCGCCAACACTGGCGCCAGCGACTCAGAGCGTCGAGCCTCACAGATCGCCCTGACGAACCGCGTTTTGGCACTCCTTCGTGGCGGGGCGATGGCCGAGGAAGACGTCGACCCTTCGGCCCAGCTACTCGTGGAAGCGCGCAGACCTGGGGCCAGAGGTAACGGGCGGACCAATCGACCGGGGATATCGCTGAGCTCGAGCGCGCTCTTGGTCAACGGGCGGAATGACTTCCAAATTGGCAACGAGGTCGGGCGCGAGATCGAAAGCGCCGACCGAATTGACCTCGTATGTGCGTTCGTCCGTTTCGCGGGCTTGCGCTTGATCCGATCGCAACTGCAGGACTTCCTGCTGAGTGGCGGGCAGATGCGAGTGATCGCAAGCGTCTATACGGGCTCGACGCAACGACGGGCAATCGATGAACTGGTCGGCCTTGGGGCCAAGGTCAAGATCTCGTACGAGACGTCCCAAACAAGGCTGCACGCGAAGGCGTGGCTGTTCCGACGCGACTCGGGGTTCTCCACCGCGTATGTCGGATCGTCCAACTTGACCCGCTGGGCGCTCCTGGATGGGCTCGAGTGGAACATCCGAGTCAGCCAAGTCGACAACGCTGGAATCGTCGATCGCGTCGCGGCCACGTTCGAGCAGTACTGGAATGAGGTCGAATTCGAGTCATACGACCCGCGCGTTGACGCCGAGCGCCTCGATCGCGCCCTCAATGCCCAGAAGGGTGAGCGCGGCGAGGCGGCGGAGTTCTTCGCGTCTGCATCACTTGAACCAAAGCCGTTTCAGCAGGAGATGCTGGAAGCGCTTGCCGCCGAGCGCCAGCGCGGGCACATGCGCAATTTGGTGGTGGCTCCGACAGGAACCGGCAAGACCTGGGTGTCGGCCTTCGACTACAAGCGACTCCGCGGTCAAGGTCTTGATCGGCTGCTTTTCGTCGCTCATCGGGACGAAATCTTGTTGCAGAGCCAGCAGGTCTTTCGCTGGGTCTTGAACGACATGTCGTTTGGAGAACGACACGTTGGCTCCGAGCGGCCAGTCGTGGGCGAACACGTCTTCGCGTCGATCCAGTCGCTCAGCCGGCGGCTTGACGACATTCCGCCCGATGCGTTTGACGTCGTCATTGTCGACGAGTTCCATCACTCCGAAGCTCCGACGTACCGCAAGCTGCTGGATCGGCTGCATCCAAAGGTGCTTCTTGGTCTGACTGCGACGCCCGAGCGGTCCGACGGCCAGGACATCATTCATTGGTTCGACAACCGCATTGCCTGTGACATGCGTCTCTGGCAGGCCCTCGACCAAGGACTCCTTTCGCCATTCCACTACTTCGGCGTCGCAGACGGTACTGACCTTCGAGGCGTGGCCTTTGATCGTGGTCGATACGTGCCGGGCGAACTGGAAGGGCTATACACAGGCGATCACATCCGCGCCCGCCGAATCCTGGACGCCGTCGAGGAATGGATCTTGGATCCGACCAAGATGCGAGCTCTTGGGTTCTGCGCCGGGGTCGCGCACGCCAGGTTCATGGCAGATCAGTTCAGCGAAGCCGGGCTGCCGGCGATCGCTCTTGATGGCGGGTCGCCACGGGACCTCCGCCTGAGCGCCGTGCGACAACTTCGTCGCGGCGAGCTCCGAGCCATCTTCACGGTCGATATCTTCAATGAGGGGGTCGACATTCCTGAGGTGGACACGCTTCTGCTCCTGAGACCGACGGAGAGCGCGACGGTATTTCTCCAGCAGCTCGGCCGAGGCCTGCGGTGGGCGGAGGGCAAGAGCGTCCTCACTGTTCTCGACTTCATCGGACAAGCGAATGCGAACTACCGGTTCGATATCCGATATCGGGCAATCACCGGTGGAACAAGGCAGCAACTCGGGAGGTCGATCGAGGCCGGTTTTCCACTCATGCCGCCCGGATGCGCCATTCGTCTGGACGAGATCTCGCAGAAGATCGTGCTCGACAACATACGGACGAGCCTCCGAACTGGACGCCGTGCGATCGTCGAGGACCTGCGTGGACTCCCGGTTGACACCACCCTCCCGGAATTCTTGAACGAGAGTCACTTTGAGCTCGAGGACGTCTACGCGGATGTCGGTCAGACCTACACGGCGCTGAGGCGCGCCGCTGGCCATCTCCGGGACACGGCCGCGCCGGTCGAGACGGCCGGCGGTCGCGCATTCAGCCGTCTGCTTCACCTCGACGACGAGGAACGACATGAACATTGGTCGAGGTTCCTTGGCGGCGCACCGCTTGAGACCGACACAGACACCCGCAAGGGTCGCCTTGACCTCATGCTTTTCGCAGCACTTGGGTACAGCCTGCGGCCGATCTCCGAGCTCACGGGGTCGCTCGAAGCCTTTCGGAAGAACGAACATCTCGCCGAAGAACTGCATCAGCTCCTGGGCGTTCTTCGTGACGCCAGTCGTAGCGAGTCTCGCCCAATCGATGCCCGCGGAGTGGTCCCCATTCAGTCACACGCGACGTACGCACTCTCCGAGCTAATGGCCGGCTACGGACGAGTTAGCAGGGGCGTGCTCGTGGCGCCACGAGAAGGGGTGGCGTACGTGCCCGAGCATCAAACGGACCTCTTGTTTGTAACCTTGAACAAGGCTGACGAGGACTATTCACCTACGACTCGCTACCAGGACTACCCAATCTCGCCGACGATGTTTCATTGGGAATCGCAATCCGGGACATCGGTGGCATCCATCACCGGCCAGCGCTACATCAATCACGTGGCTCGGGGCTCGAAGGTAGTGCTCTTCGTGCGCGAGAACCGGCGGGATGGCCGGGCCATCTCCAGCCCGTACGTCTGCCTTGGGACAGCGAGACTCGTTAGATACGAGTCGGAAAGGCCAATTCGAATTGTGTGGGAGCTAGATCGGCCGATGCCGACCGAGTTGTTCCAGTCAGCAAAGGTCGCGGCTGGCTAGCTTCTACCAGGCAAGCCCCAGGCCGGGGTAGCGGTCCGCGAGTTCGTCGAGGGTGAACGAGGCGACGCCGAGGCGGGCTTCGGTGCCGTCCAGGTCGGTGATGACGGCGTCGGCCAGGAGCTCCGTGTCACCCGGTCGGAGCTCGACCTCCTCGAGAACGAGGCGGACGATCTTGGGGAGGCTGGACTCGACCTCCTCGCGAATCTCGGCGCCGTGGACGTGGATGACGAGATTGAGTGCCCATCGACGGCTTGCGGATCCCATCGTCACGCGTACCTCACATGTTCAGCGTTGGCTCTCCCAAAGCTGCGGCGGCAGTCGCACCACCCGGCGCTGGATATCCGGCCGCAGCCCTCGGTGTCCGCGCCGTGAAACGTCACTAGGTGACCGCAATCGCAGCACACGTCGACCGGATGCCAGTCGACCGCAGCTCCGCAACGCCGACAGTAGATCGGGTCGTCGACGGCATCGCTTCGCGACGGACCACACGATCGGGACCTGCACCGCCATGTGGATCATCGATCATCGATCGAGCGTGCCACGATCCGGCGAGATCGTCGATCGGGCAAATGCGCTGGCTGCAGGCGGAGAACCGAGCCTACAACGGCGTCCCCCGCTAGAACGGCGTCCCGTTGAACGGCGCAGCCGACACCGCGAACAGCGCGTCGGCGTCGGCGATGGCGCCGGGGCGGCATTCGGTGACGCGGTTGGCGCGGGCCAGGTCGCCGAAGCGGACGGTGCCGAGGTAGTTCGCGGCAAGGTCGCGGATGTCGAGTGCGAGGTCTGCCGCTGTCGCGGCCGCGGCCGGCTCGACGGAGCCCACGCCATCACCCGAAACGTTCAACCGCCATCGACCCGCGTTCTCGGGGCAGAACTCGTCCGTCACATCGAACACCAGCTCGCCCGGGCCGCGATACCGCCGCGCCTCGAGCGCGCCCTTCAGGTCGATGATCCGCAGCCACAGGCTGTCGCCGATACCCAGGTTCAGGCGGCGCGGCTCGGTGACCATGAGCGAGAGCGGCAGCGGCACCGCCCCGCGCTCGGTCTTGACCGTCGCGATGAGATCGAGCGAGAAGATCCACTGCCACATCGCCTGCTCGGCGCCGGCGTCGAGGCCGAGCAGCTCCAGCACGAAGACGACGCCCTTCGGGCCGAGCGCGTCCCAGTCCGCGCGGATGCGGTAGATCGCGTACGCCCGCGCCTCGCCGTCGCGCTCGAGCACCGCCCGGATCTTGTGCCCGTTCCCGGCGCGCATCCACTCGGCGTCCTCGAGCATGTGGTAGCGCCATTTCGCGTGGGTTCGGCTCAGCGAGCCGTTGATCGACGGCCGGCGCGCGTCGTAGATCGCCGATGCCAGCTCGACCGCTTCGTCGCGCTCGACGATGCGGACCTCGCCCTGGCCCTCCACCGGCCGGCTGAACGTGATCCTGTCCTTCGGCGCCTCCATCCGGGTCGAGAGCGTGGCGATCGCGTACCCGAATCGCTGATAGATCGCCGCCTCGGACGCCTGGAGGACCGCGACGGGCTCGCCGCGGTCACGCGCCTGCTCGAACAGGTCGACCATCATCTGGCGGAGGATCCCGCGACGCCGATGCGTCGGCGACACGCCGACCAGCGTGATACCGGCGGCGGCCACCTCGCCACCTCCGGGCACGGTCATCCGGAACGAGATCGCGCCCGAGCAGCCGACCGCGGTGTCGCCGTCGAACGCGCCGATGACTCGGTCGATCTCGATGACGTGGTGCTCGTTCTCGAGCTCGGCTTCGGACCACAGCTCGCCGAAGGCGAGTTCGAGCGGCTTGAGGATCGTCGCGGAGCGTGTCCTCGGTGGCCGTGCGGATCGTGATCGCGCTGGTCGCGTCTGGCATCTGCGCATCGTGCCACGCGCACGTCGCGTGGGTCAGACCTTGGGAAGTTCCTGCGCGTCGGTCTGGGCCGGCGCGAAGAGGTCGCCGATGCGCTCCGACCCGCTCCGGGAGGTCGCGGATCGTCCATCGGTCCGGTCGCAGGTCCGGGTCGTCCAGCTCGTCCCACGTGATCGGGGCCGAGACCGGAGCGCCGGCCGCCGGCCGCACGGCATAGGGCGCCACGAGCGTCTTGATCGAGGCGTTCTGCGTGTAGTCGAGGCGGGCACGGCCCTTGCGGGCCTCCTTGGCCCACTCCCAGGAGATGAGGTCCGGGACGGTCGCGCCCACCGCGCGCGAGACGCGCTCGACCCAGGCGCTGGTGTCGGCGAACTCGTACTTCGGGACGATCGGGATCCACACCTGGACGCCGCGTTTGCCCGTGACCTTGGGGTAGCCGCGGACGCCGAGATGGCCGAGCGCGGTCCGGTAGAGGCGCGCGAGCACGAGGGTCTCGTCCCAGGTCGTCTTCTCCCCGGGGTCGATGTCGATCAGCGCGAACGTGGGTCGCCAGGCGTCTGGGAGGCGGCCGGTCCAGGCATGGATCTCGAAGCTCGCCTGGTTGCCGAGCCAGCACAGCGCGGCGGCCCGGTCCGCGATGAGATGGTCGTTGGCGCTCCGGTCCGCCCGGCCGTCGACGCCGGTCTCGTGCCAGCGGCGCAGCCACTTCGGGGCGGTCTCCGGGATGTCCTTCTGCCAGAACCCGGGCGAGCCGGCACCGTTGGGGAACCGCTGGAGGTTGAGCGGCCGCTCCGCAAGGTGGCGGAGCATCGTGGGGGCGATCCTGGCGAAGTAGCCGATGAGCTCGCGCTTGGTGATCGGGCCAGCCGCGACGTCATCGGGGCGATCCGCCCGTGGCTCGAAGAGCGGCTTGTCGAGGTTCGTCAGCTTCAGCTCGTCGGCGCCGACGCGCCAGACGCCTTCCTTGCCGAGCGCCGCCAGGGCGGCGAGCTCGTCCTCGGTGACACGCCAGTCGTCGGGGACGATGGCCGGTGCCGCGGCGGCGGCGGCGCCCGCGGTTGCCGCGGCGGCGGAGCCCGCCGGTCGCGCGGCGGCGGAGCCCGCGGCGGCGGACCGCCGGCGCCAACGAGGTTGCTACGCTTTCGTAGTACGAAATCGCACGATCATCGCCGGGCGCGGGACGGCCCGGAGCAGGGCCTGGCGCTGGCGGCTGCGCTGGCGCCTCACGCTCGGCGGCACGGACCGCCGACGTCGTGGCGACCGCGGTCTCGCGAGCGACGGTGGTCGGGTCGCGTCCCGCCTCGATGCCCTTGAAGGCGGCCTGCCGAACCATCCCGTCGCGCGACCAGCCGCCCAGCTCGGCACGGATCACCAGCTCGGGCCGGGTCCATGTCACGCCACCCAGGTCGCCGCCCCAGCGGCCCTTGTAGTCCTTGGGCGGCGGCGGGTCGAACGGCGGCGCGTCGGTCGCGAGCGGTCCAAGGCGCGCCAGCAGGTCCTTGCGGATCGCGCCCGTGAACCCCGACCCGACCTTGCCGCTGAACCGCAGCTTGCCATCCTCGTAGACGCCGACGACCACGGCTCCGAGATCGCGGGCGTTCCCCTCCCCCGGCGTCCAGCCACCCACGACGAGCTCCTGTTCCGGTCGCACCTTGAGCTTCAGCCAGGCGTTCGTGCGTTTCCCGGGCTCGTACCGGGAGCGGCGCAGCTTGGCGATGACGCCCTCGAGGCCCTGCGCCTCCGCGGCGGCGTAGAACGCGAGCCCCTCGCCGTCGACGTGCGAGGCGAACCGGACCCTCGGGTGCGGCTTGAGCACGCTCTTGAGCAGGCGCTTGCGGTCCTCGAGCGGCACGTCCAGCAGCGATCGCCCATCGAGGTACAGCAGGTCGAACGCCTGGTACACCAGCCCGGGCGCGCCCTTCTCGCCGAGCCGCGACTGCAGCAGCGAGAAGTCCGGCCGCCCGGCGTCGTCGATCGCGACGACCTCGCCGTCGACGATGGCCTCGCGCGCCTCGATCCAGGACGGTGGCGTGAGCAGCCGCGGGAAGTACGTCTCGGCGTCCTTGAGGTTCCGGGTCCAGAGGCGGACCTTGCCGTCCGCCACGACCGCCTGCACGCGATAGCCGTCCCACTTGATCTCGAACAGCCAGTCCGGGTCGCTGAACGCCTTCGACGCGAGGGTCGCGAGCATCGGCTCGATCCGCGTGGGCAGCGGCGCGCGGACGGCGCCCGCGAGGTCGATCTCGGCGGTCGCGGCCGGCATCGTGCCGATCCACAGGGCGTCGCGGTCGGCCTTGACGTCGTCGTTCGTGCGGCCCGTCTTGACGCTCTGCGGGTGATCCTCGGCGTCCCATCCCGGGATCGACTCCGGGCCCTTCTTGTGGATCAGGAGCCACTGCTCGGCCTCGTCGTCCTCGAAGGCGCGGGCCGCGGGATCGTCGCCCTTGTGTCGTCGGCCGCTGGTCCGGACGATCGTGAAGCGGCCCTGCACCTTGTCGCCGTGGAGGCGGAACTTCAGCTCGCCGTCCTGGACGGCCCGCCTCGGGTCGAGCGTCGGCGCCTCGGGCTCCCATGTGCCCCAGTCCCAGACGATCACGTCGCCGGCGCCGTACTCCTTGGCGGGGATCACTCCCTCGAAGTCGAAGTACTCGATCGGGTGGTCCTCGACGTGGACCGCCATCCGGCGCGTGGCCGAGTCGAGCGTTGGCCCCTTCGGCACGGCCCACGAGACCAGGACGCCGTCGATCTCGAGGCGGAAGTCGTAGTGCAGGCGTGTCGCGCGATGCCGCTGCACGACGAACCGCCCGGTCGTCGGCACGACGCTGGCGGGCGCCGGCTCCGGGGTCTTCGCGAAATCACGCTTGCGCCGATATTCCTCGAGGGGCATCAGGCCGTCAGTGTGCCATTCCTTTGAGGACCCACAAGACGCTGCCAGGACGGGCTCCTAGCGTGCTGGCGAGGTGCTTGTCAGCGTCGTCATCCCGACGTACAACCCGGGGCGGTATCTCGATGCCGGCATCGCCTCGCTCATGGCCCAGACGCTGCCGTCTGATCAATTCGAGGTCGTCATCGTGGACGACGGGTCGACGGATGGCACTCCCGCCCACCTCGAGGCGCTGGCGACGGAGCACTCGAACATCCGCGTCGTCCTGACCGAACACTCGGGCTGGGCCGGCCGCCCGCGAAACGTCGGCATCCACCATGCCCGAGGCGAGTTCATCCAGTTCATGGATCAGGACGACCGCCTGGCCCCGGACGCGCTCCGCCGTCTCGTCGCGACGGGTCGGCGGAACCATTCCGACGTCGTGCTCGGCAAGTCGACCTCGGACTTCCGCGGCGTCGCCCTGTCCGTGTTCGCGAGGAACCGCGACGCCTGCACTATCTACGACTCGCCCGTCATCAATTCGCTCACGCCGCACAAGATGTTCCGTCGCGCGTTCATCGAGCAGCATGGCCTCGCATTCCCCGAGGGTCGGCGTCGACTCGAGGACCAACCATTCGTCCTGAAGGCGTACTTCGCCGCAGCCGTGATCTCGATCGTCGCCGACGCGCCCTGCTACTTCTACCTGGGACGGGACGACCGCGGGAATGCCGGTTCGACGCGGATGGAGCCGGTCGGCTACTACGAGAACGTCCGCGAGGTCATCGACATCCTGCTCGCCAATACCGAGCCCGGCAAGGACCGAGACCGACTCATGCGACGGTTCGCTCGAGTCGAGTTGTTGAATCGCCTGAGCGGCCCGTACTACGTCCGCTGGCCATCCGAGTTCCGACAGGCCGTGTACGAGAACGTCCGATCCGTGTATCTCGACGTCGTCCCCGAGTCGGCCGAAGCGGACCTCGGGGCTGTCGGGCGACTGCGTGCCCGGCTGCTTCGCGACGATCGACCCGACGCCCTCCTGGAGCTCGCGACGAGGATGCTGGACCTGCGGGCGGTCACCCGGGTCGAGTCTGCCCACTGGACCGATGGTCGGCTCCTGATCGCCTTCACGGCCAGGATCGAGTTTGCCGATGGCTCGCCGGTCGAGCTCATCCGTCGCAGCGGGCGCACGCTGCTCGATCCGCGACTGACGGACGAGGTCGTGGACCTGCCGTTGGACGTCACTGACGCCGTCGGAAGCGTTCGCGTCGGGGTCGTGCTGCACGAGCGAACGACCCACGTCGAGTGGGCGGTGCCATCGAAGGTCGCGCTCGCGCGCCTCGACGGCGGCGGCGACCCGGACGGTGCGTCGCCGATGCCGCTGGCCTTGCGTGGCGAGATCGGCATCGATCCACAGACCGTCGCCGTCGGTCGACCGCTGGCACCCGGCGAGTGGGACATCCGCTTGCGCGTTGCCGCGTTCGGTCTCGACGTCGCTATCGGATTGGGGTGTGACCCGGACCCTGACGATGCCGTGCAGGCCGTCCCGCCGCTCTTCCACGCACCAGGTCGGCTCGTCTCCCTTCGCCGGTCGAACGCCCACGGCACCGAGTTGGCGGTCGAAGCGGTCGATGGCTTGCCCGTCGGCATCGAGGTCTACCGCCCGCCCCGACCTGGCGCTGTGGCCCGCCTGCGACGCTCGATCGTTCCCGGGGCCTGGCGGCTCTACGACCGCCTGCCGCCTCGCGCGCGGCGGCGGACTGCCGCGATCGTCCGCCGCCTCCGCGTGCTGGCCAAGGGCTAACCCAGCCGCAGGTCCGGGATGACCTCGTCGATGAACCGCCGGTACGTGCCCATCGTGTCGAAGTTGACCTGGAAGTGGGACACGCCGTGGTCGATCATCGTCTGCATCTCGCGGACGACGTCCGCTGGCGTGGGGCCGAACGGGCGGAACAGCGCGTCCGGGTAGAAGGAATGCACGTAGGTCGGCTCGAAGGTCGATGCGTCGTCCGGCATCGAGACGTCGATCCCGGCGGTCAGCGTGATCTCCTCGAACGGTCGGCCGATGGCCTGGCAATGCGCCTTCAACGTCTCGTACGGCCCTTGGTACATGGCATCCCACGGGCCGTCCCAGTTCCACCAGTCCGCGAGCCGGGCCGTGACACCGAGCGCCTTCGGCCCGTTGGTCCCGACCATGATCGGGATCGGCGGGTCGGGGCGCGGTTCGCAGTACGCGTTCTCCACGTGGTAGTACGTGCCGTGGTAGGTCGCCGGCGACTGCGTCCACATCGTCCGGATCAGCTCGATGGTCTCGGCCAGCTGCGCCACTCGGACGCCCGGGGTCGGGTAGTCGTAGCCGTAGGCGCGGTACTCCTCGTCGTGCCAGCCGGCCCCGAGGCCGAGGATGAACCGGCCGCCGGTCAGGTGCTGCAGCGTGGCCGCCATCTTGGCCAGGAGGGCCGGGTTCCGGTAGCTCTGGCTCAGGACGAGGTGGCCGTAGCGGAACCGCGGAAAGGCGGCGGCGAGGTACGCGAGCTTCGTCCAGCCCTCGTCGACCGGGTCGGCATCGAACTGGAGGTGGTCGGAGATCCAGACCGTGGTGAACTCGGGCGGCGCCATCTCGAGGACGGTCCCGATGTGGTCCATGAGGCCCACGCCGTCCGGCGGCTCAGGAAAGCCCTGGAAACCGAGGTCCGCCACGTCCCAACCTCCGGTGCTGACTGATCCCCGCGATCTTCACAGCCTAGTCGGCGCGCGTCGCCGGAGGTGGCCGTTGCGTGGGGCGGCGATGCGCAACGGGATCGTCCCGATGTGGGGTCTGCGGCCTCGGATCAGGCGGACTTGCGCCGGCGGGCGGGCTTGGCGTTCTCGGCGGCGGCGTCCTCGGCCCCGGTGTCTTCGGTCTCGGCGGCCTCGGCTGCGTCGTCCTTGGCCTTCGCGGCCGTCTTGGCCTTGGCCGTCTTGGCGGCCTTCGCGTCCGCGACGGACACCGGCGCCTCGTTGCTCGCCTCGCGCTTGGCCTTCGCGTCGGCGACCGACGCCTCGAGGGCGGCCATCAGGTCGATGAGGTTGCCGGTCTCCTCGGGCTGCTCGATCTCGACCGTCTCCTGGCCCTGGACCTTGGCCTCGATGATGGTCTCGAGCGCCTCGCGGTACTCGTCCTTGTACTGCGCGGGGTCGAACTCGCCGGTCATCGCCGACACGAGCTGCTGGGCCATCGCGACCTCGGCCGGCTTGAACGTGAAGTCCTCGTCGGGGAGGTCGAGCTCCTTGGTCGAGCGGATCTCGTCGGGCCAATGGAGTGTCGTCAGCAGCATCGTGTCGCTGAACGGGTCCAGCGCCGCGAGCGCCTCGCGGTCCTTGATGACGACCTTGCAGATCGCCGTCAGGCCGTCCGCTTCCAGCACGGACTTGAGCAGGTAGAACGCCTTGCGGCCGATCTTGTCGGGCTCGAGGTAGTAGGCGCTCTTCACGAACCGCACCGCCGCGTCATCGCGCTGGGCCTTCGTGAACTGCTCGATCTCGATGGAGCGGACCGTCTTGAGCGGGACGCGGTCGAGGTCCTCGTCCGTGATCACGACGTACTCGCCAGGCGAATACTCGTAGCCCTTGACGGTGTCGCCGCGGGAGATCGGCTCGTCCTCGACCGGGCACCAGACCTTCATCTGGATCCGCGACAGGTCGTCCTTGTGGAGCATGTTGAAGCTGATGCCCTTCGACTCCGTCGCGAGGTACAGCTTCACCGGGATGGTGACCAGCCCGAACTGGATGGCCCCCTTCCACATCGCTCGCGCCACGGCACAACCTCAGGCTTCGCGCCGATCGCCCACGAGTCTCCGGCCCAGGGCTGTCGGGACCGTCACCTTAGCGCACGAGCGCAACCAGCGACGTCGACGCGGCGGCGCCGAGCGTCAAAGCGACGTGACAGCCGCGACCGGACGGGACGGCGGTCCTACCTCGCGACGAGGAGCGCGTCGAGCTGGGCGGTCCCGGATGTGACCACCTTCAGCGAGATGCGGTGGGCGCCCACGCTGCCGAACGCCGCGGTGTAGACGATGCGGTGCGGGTGGTACGCACCGCTGCGCAGGTTCACGGTCCGCTTGTAGACCCCGTCGACGTAGACGGCGATCTTCGCGCGACCCGGACCGATCGGCGCGACGACCGAGACGCTCCGGCCGGTGAACGAGGACGACATCACCGAGCCCTTTCGCGTCGAGCCGTGCAGCGTCTTGCGGATCGCGACGCCCGACGTGGTCCGGCCCCAGGCGGGCGAGTACTTGATCGTCGATGATCGATCATCGACGATGCCGACGGTGATCGGGTTGGTCGGGGCGACCCAGTCGCTCCAATTGCCGACGCCGTCCTTGGCGCGGAGGCGGGCTTCATACGTGGTGCCGACCGCGAGCGCGCGGGTCAGCGAGCGCGCGGACGCGGCCAGGGAGGTCGCCGTGCCCCACTCCCCGCCGTCGGCGCGGAGCTGGATCTGGTACCCGCTGATACCGGTCGACGGGTCCGTCGCGGCGGCCCACGTGAAGGTGATCGGCGCGCGGGTGTTGCTCGCGGAGCCGCCGCTGACCGTGGGCCGCGCGGCGTGCGCCGTCGGCTTGTCGTTCTCGACCACCACGGTCGCCGTCGCGGTGTCCGTGCGGCCCTGATTGGTCGCTGTGACCGTGAGGCGGTACGTGCCGGCGGGCGTCGGGTCTGGCGCGGTCACGCTCAGGCTCGTGCTGTTCGCGGTCCAGCCCAGCAGGCTCGACGTGGCGAGGGTCGCCTTCCAGCCGGCCGGGATGTCGGACACGGCCAGCCGGACGCGCTCGAAGAACGTGGTGCTTCGCGACAGCGTGATCGGCACGACGGTCACCCCGCCTGGCTCGCCCAGGAGCGGCGGGGTCCCGGCGGCCACCGAGAACGTCCCGAGCGGGCCGATCCGGGAGACGTCGAGCAGCTTCTCGTGCTTGGAATCCGGGTCGGTGGAGGTCTTCCAGTCGAGGTTGCCGAGGTACTGGAGCGCCTCCTTGACCTCCTTCGGCGTCGCGTTCGGACGACTCGACTTGTAGAGCGCGACCGCGCCGGTGACTGCCGGGGCCGCCATCGACGTGCCCGAGGAGTAGGCATAGGTCGGTCCCGGCTTGGTGGACCAGATGCATTTGCCCGGGGCGATCAGGTCGACATCCGCGCCGTAGTTGCTGAAGTCCGCGAACGTGTCGTCCTTGTCGTAGCCGCCCCACGAGTAGCAGCGCTTGCCGCCCAGGCCGCCTGGCTTGCCATCCGTATCGGCCAGGGCCGAGACCGTGATGACCTCGTCATACGAGGCCGGGATCTTGTGCGACGCGTTAGCGTGATCGTTCGCGGCCGCCGCGACCACCGTGATGCCACCGGCGACGAGCCGGCAGATCGCCTGGTGGAGGATGTCCTTGTTCGTCTTGCCGCAGTTGTGGTCGTCCGACCCGGCCTTCGCCACGCTCATGTTCACGGCCTCGAAGAGCGGCCGCGAGGCGTCGTGGGGATCGCGCTGCGCCAGGATCCAGTCGAGCCCGCAGACGTACCACGAGAGCTTGCCGTAGCCGTCGGCGTTGAGGATCCTGACCGCCCACAGCCGGGCGCCCGGGGCGACGCCGACGACGCCGATGTTGTTGTCGAGCGCCGCGACCGTGCCGGCGACGTGCGTCCCGTGGCCGTTCGCGTCGGCCCAGTTCGAGCGGTTCGTGGTGGAGCAGTTGTAGCCACCGGCGATGTTGAGGTCCGGATGCGGTCCGATCCCCGTGTCGACGATGGCGACATCGGCATCGACGCGCTGGTCCGAGCCGTCGATGGCGGCAACGGTCGAGGTCCGGGCTCCGACCCGGGCGACGCCGGTCGGGATCGTCTGCGCGGTGATCTTGATGATCTCGTCGGGCACGACCGCGACGACGTTGGGGTCGCGGGCGAGCGCGCGGCGCTGGGCCAGGTCGAGATGCGCCGTGAAGGCGTGCGCCACCTTGGTGAACTCGCGGCCGGCGTCGATGCCGTCCGTGACCTCGTGCTTGTCGACGACCTCGGCCGTGTCCGCGGTCGACTTGAGGACGACGATGTACTGGCCCGCCACGCTGAGGCCGCCGTTGGGCGCCGAGGCCGCGGGCTTCGTCGGAACGGGCGTGGTGCCATCGGGTGCGGCGTCGGGCGTCGTCGCCGGGTTCGGGTCCGGGGTCGTGGCCGGGTCCGCGACGGGCGGAACCACCGGGTCCGGGTTCACCGCAGGCGTGGGATCGGGTGCCGACGTCGGGTCGGCGGCCGGTGATGGATCGGGGGTCGGCGTGGGCTCGACCGTCGGCGGATCCGAGGGTGTCAGCGCCGGATCGGGCTCCGCCGCGCTCGCCGGACCGGCCGAGAAGACGACCAGGGCAGCGAACAAGATGGCGGGGAGCCGGCGACGCATGGGCGCTCCATCGTGCTGGGGCATCGGGAGGAGCACGGGCCATCTGGCGTCCTCCGCGCTCCTACCCAGTCTCCCCCACGAGGCAAGTCGTGCCTACCGCCCCTTCGTCCCGGTACCCACTAGCCCCTCCGGGCGAGCCGAGAGGCCGATCTGACGGCGGCCGGGAGATGTCGTGCCTGCAGGGATCGAGGGAGCCGCCCGGCACACGGGCAGGACGGTCCTCACCCCAGGGATGCGGCTCCCGCCTCAGGACTTCGCGAGGTGGACATTCGCCGACGGACGGGTAGCGGGGCGGCAGACGTGACGACGTCGTGGCAGCGATCTCGCGCTCGCCCGGCGAACCCGCGTCGACCGAGACCGGATCGTGGCTGGCCTGGACTTCGGCGGCGGTCGGCCAGGGCCGTCGGTCTCGCGGTGTACGAGTAGGTCGTGAAGAACGTTCCGCAAACCGATCCGAGACACCGGTGAAATGCTCCGTGCCGTCGCGCGGAAGCGCGACTGTTCGGGTCGACGTGGTTTCGACACGTGTCGATACCCAGCAGCCGACGAGGCGCCGGCGGCATAGCCGCGATCGCCACGCTCCCTGCGGCCGCAGGTACCGGAGGATGCTCGCCGATGACCACGACGGAGCCAGCCGACGCAGCATGCCGGACGAGCACGAAGGCGGCGATGGTCGATGGCGGTCGAAGTCTGAGCACCTCACGGCGTTGCGAAGTCACGGTGTGGCTTCCTGGCGGCCAGGGCGGACTCGCCATTCACCCGGCCGAGCTGGGCGACCGGACGGCCGCGGGCCGTCGGGCGCCGGGCCTCTGCTCTCTCCGTCGCGGGCATCGTCGGAAATCGACCCGATGCCTCACAAGTGGGAAATCGGTCACCGATCGGGCGATTCTTGCCACTCCGGGGTGGGAGCGATCGCGTTCATGGCCGCCCGTTTCGGACGAGCCGGACGCCGTCTGACTAGTTGTCGGTCGCGACGATCGGGGCGTACTTCCGCCGGTAGGCAGACGGCGTCATGCCGGTGGTCCGCTTGAAGAGCCGGCGGAAGAAGCGTCGGATCCTCATAGCCCACCGAGTACCCGACGTCATCGACGCGTGCCGCGATCCGGTCTCGAGGAGCTGGCGTGCCTCCTCGATCCGCACGGCGTGGACATAGTCGATCGGCCGACGGCCGGTCGCCGCCGCGAAGCGACGGGCGAACGTCCGGCTGGTCAGACCCGAACGCTCGGCGATCGGCGGCGACCGGGTTCGAGGCGCGCGTAGTTCTCCGAGATCCACTCGAGGCATGCCCGGATCACGGCGTCATCGGTCCGGGTCAGCCGCGTCATCGCCGTGAACGGCAACTGCCCGTCCTCGTGTCCTGCGAGGAGGTAGACCTTCGCGGTCCGCGATGCATGTTCCGGGCCGCAGAACCTCGCGATCAGGCGGAGGGCCAGGTCCTGCCACGAGGTGACGCCGCCAGCCGTGATCAGGCCATCGTCTTCGCTCGAGAGGTCCAGGATCGCTCCGGGCTACGAACCGGATCTTCGGGTAGGCGGACTCGAACAGCTCCCGGTACGCCCAGTGGCCGGCACACGACCGACCATCGAGCAGGCCCGACTCGGCGAGGAGCAGTGAGCCCGTGCACACGGTGGCCACCAGGGTGCCGCGACCGTGCATCCGTTGCAGCCATGCCGTTTCGACGGCGAAGCGATCCCCGGGCGGCGTGTCGATGGGCGTGTACATGTCGCAGACGACCACTGCGTCGACATCGTCGACGTCCGCGAGGGCCGCGTGCGGTTCCACGGGGATGCTCCCGAAGCAGCGGAATGGCTCCGCGCGATGCCGCGACGATGGAAACGTCGAGCAGCGGGTCACCGGTCGTCGGCCGCGGTCATGTCCGGCCACATCGGGCCGACGGACATGAGCACGTCGTAGAGCCCGTAGAGGACCGACGCGGACGTCTCCGGCGCCGCGAGGAGCGCGATGCGAGGTCGGCGTGTCGGTGTCATGTTTGTCCCGACTCTGTGGATTTCGACTCTTCCAGCATGGCAGCCCGACATCGAGACTGTCAGCGTCCAGCGACGACGATCGAGGGCGAGGGAACGATCATGACGTTCGAGGCCCCGGCCGCCGCGAAGCTGCGCTCGACGCGTCCGGGGACGGGTGCTGGTCCGAGGGCGACCCGGACTACGATGTCGCTCGCCGCGTCTGGAACGGCATGATCGACAAGCGTCCCGCGCCTCATCGTGCAGGCGTGCCGGCGCGGATGACGTCGCGCCGACGATCGCGTTCGCCCGCGAGACTGGGCCTGCCGCTCGCGATCCGTGGCGGGGGCCACAACGTCGCGGGCCACGGGACCGTGGATGACGGGATCCTCCTGGACATGGGCCGCCTGACGGCCGTCGAGGTCGACCCCGACACGCGACCGGTCCGCGTCGGAGCGGGAGCGACCCTCGCCGACATCGATCGCGCGACCGAGCCCTTCGGGCTGGCGGTGCCGGTCGGGGTGGTTTCCGGGACGGGCATCGCCGGCCTCACGCTCGGCGGTGGCGTCGGCTGGCTCACCCGCCGATACGGGCTGACCATCGACAACCTCGTCGAGGCTGACATCGTCCTCGCCACGGGCGAGCTGATCCGGGCGAGCGCCGAGGAGCACCCGGACCTGTTCTGGGGCCTGCGCGGCGGCGGCGGCAACTTCGGGGTCGTGACCTCGTTCACGTTCCGCGCCCACCCACTCGGCCCGGAGGTCTTCGCCGGCACGCTCATCTACGAACGCCCGCGCTGGGACGCTGCGCTCGCGCGCCTACGCGGAGTGGACGGCCGACGCCCCCGACGAGGTGACCACGCTGATCACCTTCATGGTCCCGCCCGTCGACTGGGAGCTGGGTGACCGCGTGCTGATGTTCCTCGGCTTCGCGTGGGCGGGACCCGATCGGCGCGAGGGCGAGGCGGTGATCGGCCGACTGCAGGCCGCCTGCCCGCCTGACGTCGCGGTCACGGACCCGACACGCTGGGTCACGTTCCAGTCGGCGTTCGATGCGGCGATGCCGAAGGGCGTCCGCGCGTACTGGCGAAACGCCTGGTTCGAGCGAACTGGACGGCGACGTCATCGACGCCCTGACGGAGGGCTGCGGAGCGCAATCGTGGTTCGGGACGGCCGCGGACCTTCACCACATGGGCGGGGCGTTCGGGCGGGTCCCGCGAGGACGCCACCGCGTTCCCGGATCGGTCAGCCTCGTTCTGGCTCAACATCTACGGGTTCTGGCCCGATGCCGCAGACGACCCGGCGCGCATCGCCTGGGTCAAGGCGTTCTCCGACGCCGTTCGGCCGCACGCCATGACCAAGCAGTACGTCAACTTCCTGGGCGAGGACGACGACCCCGCGCTCCAGAAGGCGTTGTCCGTCTACGGGCCGTCGAAGCTGGATCGGCTGCGGTCGCTCAAGCGCCGCTACGACCCGCAGAACCTGTTCCGCGATCAACCACAACATCCCGCCCGACGCCTGAGGTCGGCCGGGCTCTCCTGCCTAGGTGGTGGAGATCTCGGCTTCGGCCTCGGCCACCTTGAGCAGGATGTTCGAGCGCATGGTCTCGAGCCCGGTCCAGACCGCCTTGGTCGCGTTCGAGATGGACGTCAGCGAGGCCTTCAGCGTCCGAACCTGGTCGAGCTGCTCGCGGATCCCCGTGAGCGCGGCCGCGATGGCCGCGGGGTCGAGCTCGACCTCGTGCTCGGCGAGCGACGTCAGCGCCAGGAGGCGCGCCAGGCGGACCGCCGCCTCGAGCGTGGCCGGCTCCGGCCCGTCCGGGTCGACGACGCAGTAGACGTCGTCGCCGACGAGGCTGAACGGCGCGACCCCGGCCGGCGCGTGGGCCGGCGTGAAGATCGCCAGTCCCACGGCCGCGCCGCGGTTCTCCTTCGCCTCGCGAAGCTCCTCGCGGATGGCCCGCATCGACATCGGGCGGTCCTTCGCCTCGATGACGACCCGAAGGTCGCAGCCGCGCGCCACCCGCGCGTCGACGGTCAGCACGAAGTCGCCCTTCTTGGATTTGAGCACGGCCCCGGTCTCCGTGCCGGTCCGGTCCAGGAGGTCGCCCGCGCCGCGGGCCAGCTCGCCGAGCATCGTCTCGAGGAGGTCCTCGAAGTCGGCACCCTTCGCCGCGGACTTGGCACGCTCGGCGCCGCGGGCCGCGGCGGCGGCCTCGATGGCGACCAGCCGCTCCTCGAGGCTCTTGAAGCCCGCCGTCATCTCCATCCGGAACTGGTGCATCGGCGAGTTGAGTCGCGTCGGGTCGAGGAGATGGGCCAGCTTCGAGGCATCGCCGTCGAAGTAGGTCTCGAGCATCCGGCCGATCCGGCCGATGGCGCTGTCGCGCTTGGTCTCGTCGAAGAGCTCGTCGACCATGCCCCGCAGCGCCCCTCGGTCGCCGAGGAAGCGCTCGAGCGTGCGGGGCAACCGCCCGTCGCCGTCGGCGAAATTGGTCCGGAGCGTCTGCTCCAGCGTCGCGGCGGCCCGCTCATTGACTTGCTCGGCCTGGCGCACGAGACGCTCGAACTCGGCCTTCACGACATCGACGTTGACGGTGACGCCCGCGTCCTGGAGCGCGAGCAGGCCGATGCGCAGGCCGCGCTCGACCAGGGCGGGGCGGTCGTCGCCGGGCCGCTCGGCCAGGAAGCCGGCGAGCGCGGGGTCCGTGACGACGAGCCGCTCGATAAGGATCCGGTCGCCGTCGAGGCGGACGCGGGTCGGCAACGAGGTGGGTTCCGCGCTCGGCACGGAAGTCGGCGTTGGCAGCGGTCGGATGACGGCGGTGTCCATGTCCGGCACGTTGACGGTGCGCCGTGACACCTTGCGTGTCACTTCCGATCGCCGGTTCTCGATCCGCGTCCTATCATGTCGCGGCCGCCGCGGCGATCGAGCCACGACGTGCCTGCTCACGACCGTCGTCGAGGGGACATGTCTCGCGCTCGCGCTCCACATCGCCTTGCCTCGCGGACCGCCACGCTCATCGCTGCCATCGGGTTGGTCGCGGCCATCGTGACGCCGGCCCTCGCCGCGGATCCGACGACGCCTCCGCGACGCTCCGAGGCCCTCCGGCCCGACCGCCCGGCGTGGGATGCCGCCACAGCGCAACCGGCGACGCTGGCGGTCACGGGCACGCAACTGATCGTGCGGTTCCGCGACGGATCGAGCGGCGCCGAGCGGCGCCGCGCCACGGCCCTCCCCGGCGTGACCCGCCTCCAGGACCTACCGTCGAGCGGCATCGCGGTCGTGCGCACGGCCGACGCGGACCCGGCCGCCGCGATCGCCGCGATCGAGGCGGATCCCCGGGTCCTCGACGTCACGCTCGACCACCAGTTCTTCCGCGACGACGACCCCCAGGGCGAGTCCTTCTGGTCCGAGCAGTGGGGCATGGACAACACGGGCCAGCTGATCTACCAGGGCAAGGCCGGGTCCGCGGGGCGCGCCAACATCGATATCGACGGGCTCCAGGCGCTCGGCGTCACCGAGGGCGACCCGAGTGTCGTCGTCGCGGTGATCGACGACGGCGTCGATTTCAGCCATCCGGACCTAGCCGGGCGCGCGTGGACCAACGCGGGCGAGACCGGCACCGACGGTGATGGCAACGACAAGCAGACCAACGGCATCGACGACGACGGCAACGGCTACATCGACGATGTCCACGGCTGGGACTTCTGCAACAACGACAACACGGTCCACGACTTCGACGAGGACTTCCACGGCACCCACGTGGCCGGCACGATCGCCGCGTCGCTCGACGGCGAGGGCGTCGTCGGCGTCGCGCCGCAGGTCCAGATCATGGCGCTCAAGTTCATCAACGGGACGTCCGGGTGCGGCCACGAGTCGCAGGCCATCAAGGCGATCGCGTACGCCAAGCACTTCGGCGTCCGGATCGCGAACACGTCCTGGGGCGTCCGCGCGAGCAAGAACGCCATCCCGGCCCTCAAGAGCGCCATCTCGCACTCCGGGATGCTCTTCGTGGCGTCGGCGGGCAACTACGGCATCAACAACGACACCGATGCCTTCCCGGCGTTGCCGGCCACTTACGACCTATCCAACGTCCTGTCGGTCGCCGCGGTCGACAACCGGGGCCGGATGCCGGCCTTCTCGGACTACGGCAAGAAGACCGTCGACATCGCGGCCCCGGGCGTCGGCATCCTGAGCAGCCTCCCGGGCGACTCGGACTTCCCGGATCCGCACTGGGGCTGGCTCGACGGGACGTCGATGGCTGCGCCGCACGTCACGGGCGTCGCCGCCCTCGTGATCTCGCAGCTCCCCGGCCTCGCATCGAACCCCGCGGCCGTCAAGGCCCGGATCCTCGCCACGGGCAAGTCGGTCGCGGGCGCGCGAGGGCGGACCACGAGCGGCAAGATCGTCGACGCGTTCCGCGCGGTGGACATCGATGGGCCGACCGCCGAAGCGCCGAACGCGTTCGGGTTCGCGCGAGGCTCCATCCTGGGCCGCTCGACGGTCCGGGCGCACGCCGGGTGGCCCGCCGCGACCGACGACTTGACCGGCGTCTCCGCCTATCGCGCGGGCCAACGCACGGATTCCGGTGCGTGGACCACCCTCGTGAGCGAGACCACGGCTCGCTCGGCATCGTCCACCTTGAAGCTCCGCCACCTCGCGACGTTCCGGGTCCGAGCCAAGGACGTGTCGGGGAACTGGGGCGCCTACGTGAGCGGGCCTGATGTCCGACCGTCGGTCGCCCAGGAGACCGGCGCCGGCGCGGTCTACGCCGGCGGGTGGAGGCACTCGCGGAGCTCGTCCTGGTCCGGGGGCACCACCCGCTACGCCCGCAAGGCGGGGGCGACGGCCACGTTCACCTTCAACGCCCGGGCCTTCGCCGTGGTCGCCCCGAAGGGCCCGACACGCGGCTCGTTCCGCCTGTACATCGACGACGTGTATGCCGGGACGATCTCGCTGAATCGGTCGTCGTCGCAGGCCCGGGTGCTGGTCGCGACGAAGACGTGGACGGACCTCGGCGACCACACGGTGAAGATCGTCGTGGTCGGGACGGCGCATCATCCGCGCGTCGACGTGGACGCCCTCGTCCTGATGCGCTAGGTCCGCCGGCCGCCGCGCCCGACCCCAGGGAAGCCTCGCCCGCCTCAGCTCCCCCGGTAGGTCGTCATCGAGTACGGCGCGAGCAGCAGCGGCACGTGGTAGCTGCGGGTCGGGTCGGTGATGCGCAGCTCCACCGCGAGCTTCGTGAAGAACGTGACGTCCTCGTGCGCGACGTCGAACTCGAGGCGGTAGTCGCCGGCCGCGAGCGGGCGGTCGAGGAGGTCGCGGACGCGCCCGTCGCCGTCGGTCAGGGCCTGCGTCATCCGGATCGGCTTCTCGCCGACGTCGAGCCGGTAGAGCGTCACGTGGACGCCGACCGCGGGCGTGCCCCGCTCGGTGTCGAGGACGTGCGTCGAGATCGTGGGCCGGGTCGGCAGGGTGGCATCGGGGGCGTCGCTGGGCTGGGCGGCCACGCTATCCTCCGCGGATGGGAACGTTGCGCATCGAGGTCGGCGACCTCCACTTTAGCGCCCGCTGGGACCCGGCCGCTCCCCGGACGATCGACGCCATCCGGCGGATGCTCCCGATCGAGTCGAAGCTGATCCACTGCCGCTGGACCGGCGAGTCCACGTGGATCCCGTTCGGCGACTTCCGGCCCGGGCCTCGAGTTCGAGAACCACACGTCGCACCCGGCCCCGGGCACGCTCGCGATCTACCCGGGCGGCATCAGCGAGTGCGAGATCTTCTTCCCGTACGGCGGCTGCACGACCGCCTCGAAGGTGGGACAGCTGGCCGCGAACGTGTTCGCGTCGGTGGTGCCCGACGACGGCTGGGACGACCGCCTCCGCGAGGTCGGCCGGCGCTGCCTGTGGGACGGTGCCCAGACGATCCGGATCAGCGAGGTCGAGTGACCGACCTGGTCATCCGCGGCGGGACGGTCGTCACGGCCGCAGGGTCGCGGCGGGCGGACGTCGCGGTCCGCGGCGGCGTCATCGAGGCCGTGGAGCCGGACCTCAGCGGACCGGCGGCGGCCGCGGCCGAGGTGGTCGACGCGACCGGGCTGCTGATCCTCCCCGGCGCGGTCGATGCGCATACGCATACGCGCGTCGCCTCGGACCAGCACCCTGACCGGTTCTTCCAGGATTCGATCGCGGCGGCGTTCGGCGGGACGACGACCTTCCTCTCGTTCAACAACCCGGGCACGGGGTCGTCGCCCGCGGCGGAACGGTCGCTTCGCGTCGGCGTCCGGGAGTGGCGAGTCGCGACGGACGGCGACAGCGCCGTCGACGTCGGGCTCGCCCTGGCGGTCAGCGGCCATGCGGAAGACCCGCTCGCGGAACTCCCCGCGACCATCGATGCCGGCGTCGCCACCTCCAAGGCGTTCATGGTGTTCGACTTCCGGCTCGAGGACCGGCGGCTCTTCGAGGCGATGCGGGTGATGGCCCGACGCGGCGGCATGCTCCAGGTCCACTGCGAGGACCCCGTCCTCCTTGACGCCGCGGTCGCGGACGCGCTGGCGCGCGGCGACACGGCGCCACGCTTCCACGCGACCACCCGGCCGCCGTACGTCGAGGCCGTGGCCACGGCGCGGGCCCTCGCCTTCGCCCGACAGGCCGACGCACCCGTGCATGTCGTGCACCTCTCGTCGGCGGCCGCGCTCGACGAGGTCCGTCGCGCCAAGGCGGCCGGCGTCCGGGTCACGGCCGAGACGTGTCCGCACTACCTCGTCCTCACGGACGACCGATACGACGACCCCGACCCGGCGGTGTGCGCTCGCTACGTGATCTCGCCGCCGTTGCGGTCAGCGGCGGACCGCGACGCCCTGTGGGCCGGGCTCGCGGACGGCTCGCTGGACCTCGTCGCCACCGACCACGTCGCCGACCGCCTCGACACGGAGAAGGCCGAGGCCGCGCGCGGCGTGCCCTTCGACCGCATCTCGAACGGCGCGCCCGGCATCGAGACGCTCCTGACGATCCTGTACGGCCAGGGCGTGGCCGCCGGCCGCATCACCGTGGAACGGATGGTCGACCTCATCGCCACGACACCGGCCCGGCGGTTCGGCCTGGCGCGCAAGGGCGAGGTCGCCGTCGGCAAGGACGCCGACCTCGTGCTGTTCGACCCGCTGGCGCGCCGGACGATCCGCGCGGCGGACCTCCATCACACCAGCGACTACACGCCGTACGAAGGGCTGGACGTCGCGGGAGCGGTCCGCTCCGTGTTCGTGCGCGGGAGCGCGGTCGTTCGCGACGGCGCGTTCGTCGGCCAGCGCGGCCACGGCCGGTTCATCGAGCGAGGGCCGATCGGAGCCTGAGCGCCGGGCTCTCGCCGAGCATGACGTCGAGCCCGAGCATGATCCATCCGACGCCGTTGAGGGCGATGCCGATCAGCGAGATCGGGCCGAAGATCGTCGGGTTCGCCTCGGACGTCAGTCCGAGCCGGTCGATGCCGAGGATGGCAAGGGTCGACCCGACGGCGAGCGCGAGCGCGCCCCACCGCGTGACAGCCCCGAGTCGCCACGTCACGAGCCCGAAGACGGCATCGGTCAGCCATAGCGCGATGCCGCCGTAGAACAGGACCAAACCTTCGTCGCCGGCGAATGGATGCCACGGCCCGTTCGGCAGGATCACCGCGCGAAGCAGGTACAAGGATGTTCGCCGCGATGGCGGCCAGCGCCACGACGCGCGCGAGGTTGGGCGATCTGGCCACTTGTCTCCGATGGACGGCGGCCACGACGGCGATGGATCCGAGGAGGTAGAGCGCGAGCCGGACATCGTTGACTCCGGCCGGGATCCCGACGACGAACGCCGCCAGGAGGACGGAGCCGGCGACGACCCCGGCCGCGCCGAGCAGGCGGGTCGGCATGGACAGCGACGAGGCTCCGGTTCGAGCGGTCATCGATCGTCCTCCTTCGACTCCCTCGCCGAGGTCAGGCGGACATCGTCGCCGGTCGGTCGAGGCGGACCGCCTGGACGCCGAGCGTGAGCCAGCCGAGCGCGAAGCAGGCCATCCCGACCGGGATCAACGCCCCGACGTGGAGGAACGCCTCGCTGAGGATGACGACGATCCCGACGCCGATGAGCGCCGCGCCGACGCGCGACAGGACCCGCGTCCGGTACGTCACCGCCGCGAACAGCCCCGAGCCGAGCATGACGGTCACGACGCCGATGAACCAGAGGCCCCAGAACCCGTCGCCGCCGATCATGACCGACCCGGCATACCCCGCAAAGAACACGACGGTGCCGATCGCGGTGACGGCAAAGGCCACCCAGATGGCGCCGGGATGGCTTCGAGCCTGGAACGCGCTGAGCCCGGCCACGGCGACCAGCAGCACGATCATGCCGACCATCAGCATGGCGACCGGCAGGTCGCCGCTGACGTCGCCCACGACGCCGATGCTGAGCAGACCGCCGACCGCCCACAGGACGGCGCCGAGGATGGCGGCGAACCCGCCGATACGAAGCGACATGGGAAAACCCCTTCCTTGTGCTGTGGAGGCGGCGCCGTGTCGGCGCGACCGGAGTCGCGCATCGAGGGCGCCGAGGAGGATGTCCGCCACGTCGTACGGTCCGAGCGGGCGCTCCTCGAGGATCGCCAGGAACTCGTCGCCGTAGCGTTCCCGCCATCGCGCGGGGTAGCAGCGGACCAGCAGTGATCTCATGGTTCGAGCTCGTGGAGCTGCCGCAGGCCCTGTCGCGCGAACGCCGTCAGGCCCTGGAGCTGATCGGCCAGCATCGAGGCGCCGATCGCGGTGAGGCGGTATGGCCGCCGTCGGTCGACCGGTGTGAGGGGTTCGATGAATCCCTCGTCCTCGAGGCGCGCCAGCGCCGCGTAGAGGGTGCCGGCACCCATCGGCCGGCCGCTCCCCTGTTCGACGTCCTGCATGATCGCGTAGCCGTGTTTCGGCCCGTCGCTCAGGCTGACGAGGATGAGCAGCGACGGCTCGGTGAACCGTCCGAAAGCCGGGGTGTCGGCGCGCATCTGGACTCCACTATTACGACTGTCGATATATCGATGCGCGATATATACGCTTCTGTCCGTGGCGTGTCAAGGGGTACGGCAGGGTTCTCGTGCGCGGATCGTCGGAGCGATGTCGCGCGGCCGACATCGATCGGGTGTCGCAGGACATCACGACGCGCAACGGCGACGACCTATGGTTCAACCAGGCCGAACGAACGGCGGGTCAGCGAGAAGGGGAACCGAGATGGGCGACCAGGACACGATCGGACCGGAAGAGGGCTTCAGGATGAAGAATGTCCCCGGGCCGGAGGAGGCGGCGGCCAAGAAGGCCATCCCGGACACCGAGGACGTCGAGGGTCACACGTACGCCAAGTGGAGCGCGGTCCCGGACGGCGCAGGCCCCGACGACGCGGCGGCCAAGAAGGCCATCCCCGACGACGCGGGTCCGGACGAGGCGGCCAAGAAGCACCTGTAGCCTCCCGCCACTCGAGAGCCGGTCCACCAGGGCCGGCTCTTTCGATTCCGAGCCCGGCACGGAACCGTGCCGTCCGACGAAGGTATGCGTCCGGAGAGGCTGCTCCGCCGACGATCGGTCGGGGCGCGTGCCACGCGTCACTGGAACGGGCCGATCGCGGCCGCGCTGCCCCGTTCCGACGCCCGATGGCACGGATCCGTGCCGACGCCGGCGACGCGGAGACCGATCGACCCGACCGCCACGGCCTACTCCAGCAGGGCGTACGCCCGCAACGTCAGGAACTCGGCGAAGTCGTCGTCGAGCACCAGGCGGTCGAGCAGATCCGTCGCCTCGATCAGGCGGCCCTCGCCCGGACCGTCGGGGCCGCGCAGCCGCGCCAGCTCCTCGTCGCGGATCGGCGGCGTATCGCTCCGGCGTGAACGGCGCGCCGTCGTCGAGCTCGACCGCCTGCGTGATCCAGAGCCACAGCTGCGACCGGCTGATCTCGGCGGTGGCCGCATCCTCCATGAGGTTGTCGATCGCGGCCGCGCCCACGCCGCGCAGCCACGAGTCCAGGTACGCCAGCGCGACCCGGATGTTCGCGCGGACCCCAGCCTCGGTGACGCCACCGCCGTCGACCGTCAGATCGAGGAGCGCATCGGCCGCCACGTCCACGTCGTCGCGCGACCGGTCCTTCTGGTTCGGCCGCGCACCGAGCACGCCGTCGAACACCTCCATGGCCACGGGCACGAGGTCCGGGTGCGCCACCCAGGTGCCGTCGAAGCCGTCGCGGCTCTCCCGCTCCTTGTCGTCGCGGACCTTCGCCAACGCTCGCTCGGTGACCTCGGGGTCGCGCCGGTTCGGGATGAACGCCGCCATCCCGCCGATGGCGTGCGCGCCGCGCCGATGGCAGGTCCGGACCAGCAGCTCGGTGTAGGCGCGCATGAACGGCAGGGTCATCGTCAGCAGCGACCGGTCCGGCGACTCGAGCGACGGTGACGTCCGGAACTTCTTGATCGCGCTGAAGAGGTAGTCCCAGCGGCCCGCGTTGAGCCCGGCGGCGTGCTCGCGGAGCTCGTACAGGATCTCGTCCATCTCGAAGGCGGCGAGGATCGTCTCGATCAGCACGGTCGCCCGGATCGACCCCCGCGGGATCCCGATCGCGGCCTGGGCGTGGACGAACACCTCGTTCCAGAGCCGCGCCTCGTGGTGGGACTCGAGCTTGGCGAGGTACAGGTACGGGCCGCTGCCGGCCGCCAGGGCCGCGGCGCCAGAGTGGAAGAGGTACAGCCCGGCGTCGAACAGCGACGCCGACACCGGCACGCCGTCCACGAGCACGTGCGACTCCACGAGGTGCCAGCCCCGTGGCCGGACCACGAGCGTGGCGCGCTCCCCGGCGGGCGCGAGCCGGTATGACTTGCCCTCCGGCGAGTCGAACGTGAGAGTCCCGCGCGTCGCTGCGGCGATCGCCGCCTGCCCGGCGACGACGTTCGCCCACGTCGGCGACAGCGCGTCCTCGAGGTCGGCCATGAAGACCCGGGCGCCGGAGTTCAGGGCGTTGATCATCATCTTCGGCTCGGCCGGGCCGGTGATCTCGACCCGTCGGTCGTCGAGGTCCGCCGGAGCGGGCGCCACGGTCCAGTCGGACTCGCGGACGTCAGCCGTCGCGACGAGGAAGTCCGGGCGTACGCCCGCGTCGATCTCGGCCTGGCGCTCGACACGGCGTCGCAGCAGGTCCAGCCGCACGGCCCCGAATCGGCGCTGGAGGTCGGCGACGAACGCGAGGGCGTCGTCGGTGAGGACCGCGTCCTGGTCCGGGACGACCGGACCGCGGAGCGTCGACCCCGGGGACGGCCATCAGTCGCTCACGGGCGGTCGTCGCCCCGGCGGACGGTCGCCTCGATCAGCCCGTGCGGCTCGCTGGTCGCGACGTAGACCTGTTGAGGGTTCGTCATCCCGAACGGGGACAGGTCCGCCAGCCAGTGGTGCAGGTTGGGGAGCACCATGCGGACCGCCTGGAGCTCCTCGTGCCGCTCGAGCATCGCCTTGGCCATGATCCAGATCGATGTCTGGACACTCGGGCTGTCGTGGTCGGCGAACACCTCGAGGAGCGTCGAGCGGACGGCCGCGTAGGTCGCATCGAAGTCGATGTCGGGCGACCCGTACGCCCAGATCGCGGTGAGCTTCGTCGCCATCAGCCGATCGTCGGTCTCGGCGAGCGTGGTGTACCGGTCGCGCGGGAACCCGCTGAACCCGGAGCGGGTCGTCTTCATGACGATGAGATCCTCGACGCCGGCCTCCACCAGCGTCCCATCGCGCGTCGCTGCCACGGTCGCGACGCGCGTCCCCTCGCCCGTCCGCACGAAGGCGTCGGGCGCCACGGCGCCGTCGACGTCGAGCGGGCGCCAGCCGTGCTCGCGCACGTTCACGGTGGCGCGGTCCACCTGGGACTCGACGAGGAAGTGGCGAGCGAGGTCGGTCGCGTAGGCCTCGATGGAGCCCGCGAGGTGCTCGACGGCGAAGGCGTACGCCGTGTTCTTCATCGTGTCGGTGGCGATGACGTGGGCGTTGTCGCCGTCCGTGTGGGCGGCCGTGAAGTCGCCCTCGAGCGCGATCGCGATCGTCAGGTCGTGGATGCCGTGCGGCGTCGTGTCGCGGCCGACGCGGACGAGCCGGATCGCGGCCTTGCCGTAGCGGTTCGCCCCGAGCTCGATCACCGCGACGCCTCCTTCGCCCCTGCGTCTGTCGCCTCGGCCAGTCTGGCATGACGGTCGCGGGCGATGTCGACGACCGCGTCGAGGGCGCGCCCGATCTCAGCGTCGCGGTCTGCCGTGAGCGCGGCCTCGAAACCCGGCAGGAGCGCGCTCCGGGGACGGCCCGCGACGAAGACGCAGTAGCGGAACCCGAATCGCGCCTCGTACGCGTCGTTGAGCGCGGCGAACTCGGCGGCGAGGTCCGTGACATCGCCGTGCTCGTAGCCCTGCTCCCCGAACGACAGCGCGGAGACCGAGCCCGGCGGAGCCCCGAGCCGCGGGTGGGCATCGATGAGCTCGAGCTGCTCGGGCTCGGGCATCGCGTGGGCGATGCGGCGTGCGGCGTCGAACAGGGCATCCGGGGTCGGGAACGGGCGCGCAGCCGCGAGTCGCGCGAGGAACCGGGGCGCCCCCTCGAAGAGCGGCGCCATCTCCGCGACGAAGGCTTCCGCAGCCGGCCCGTCGGGCGGTCCGTCCGCCGGCTCGGTCACCAGCCGCCGACCTCGCGGATCAGGCGGTGGAGGATCCGGGCCGCGACGATGCGCCGGTACTCGGCGGTCGAGCGGACGTCGTCGATCGGGTGGAGCTCGCCCGCGAGCGTCTCGGCGGCGAGGTCCGCGGTCTCGGGTGTCGGGAGGCGGTCCTCGAGGATCGCCTCGGTGGCGCGGGCACGGATCGGGGTCGCCGCGACCGAACCGAGCGCGAGACGCACCGAGCGCCAGGCCGTGGTCTCGCCGCCGTCACGCCACGACAGCGCCATCACGACCTTGCTGATCGACTGCGCGCGACGCGTCCCGACCTTGCGGAAGCGGACCTCACGGGCCGCGGCGATCGGTACGCGGACGCGCAGGATGAGCTCGTCGGGTGCGAGGGCCGTCCGCCGGTATGCTGGCCAGAAGGCCTCCGCCGCCACGACCCGCTCGCCGCGGGCGCTCCCGAGGACGAACTCGGCGTCGCTCGCGAGGAGGACCGGCAGGGTGTCACCGGCCGGCGAGGCATTCGCGGCGTTCCCGCCGAGCGTCCCGCGGTTCTGGATCTGGGCCGCGCCGATCGTGGCGGCCGCCTGGACCAGTCCGGGGAGATGCTCGCGGCAGACCGCGGAGCGCCGGATCTCGGTGTACGTCGTGAGGGCGCCCAGGACCACGGCGCCACCATCGAGCGTGATCCCGCGCAGCGCATCGAGATGCCAGAGGTCCACGACCCGGGCCGGTGGCTCGCCGAGCTCCCCGGTCAGGGCCACCATCAGGTCCGTGCCGCCGGCGATCGGCCGGGCCGGCTGGGTGCCCGGGTCGCCCGCCATCGCGGCGTATGCGGCGGCCAGACTGCGTGGGCTGCTGACGGGCGGCTCGACCGGCATGACCGCCTACGCCCCGCCCCCGGCCCCGCCGCCGCCACGACGTCGCCGGCCGACCAGCACCAGGACCAGTGACGCGATGATCCCGAACCCGACGGCGAGCTGCGTCGGCGAGACGACGATCCTCGGGTCCGAGCCGGCGGGGGTCGCGGCGTCGGCAGCCGGCGGGCTTCCGGCCGGCGCGGGCGGTCGTCGCGGCGTCCTGTGGGCGACCCCGTCTCCTCGGGCGGGTGCGGCCCGCGGCCGTTCGTGGGGACGGACACTCGGTCGGTCTCCGGGTTCATCGATCACCTCCCGCCGCGAGCGCGATGGCCTCCACGATCTTCGTGTAGCCCGTGCATCGACAGAGATTGCCCGCGATCGCCTCGCGGATGGCATCCTCGTCCGCCCGGCCACCGCCGTCGAGGTAGGCCCGGGCCGCCATCAACATCCCGGGCGTGCAGATGCCGCACTGGGCACCGCCGGCCACGAGGAACGCGGACTGGAGCGCGTCGAGCGATCCGGCGCCCGGGGCGAGGCCCTCGACCGTGCGGATGGCGACCCCGTCGACCTGGCAGACCGGGACGAGGCACGAGTCGACGGGCACGCCGTCGAGCAGGACGGTGCACGCGCCGCACTCCCCTTCCCCGCACCCTTCCTTGGTCCCGGTGAGCGCGAGGTCCTCGCGGAGGACGTCCAGCAGACGGCGCATCCCGGGGACGTCCACCTCCGCCGGCGTCGCGTTGACCGTGAATCGATAGGTCGTCATCGGGGGGCGGGCGCCGAAGCGCCTGACGTCGAGCCGCCTGGCTCGGATGCGCCCGGCGGGAGGGGCGCGATCGCGGGCACGGCCGCCATCGCGGCGAGGATCCGCTCCGGGCTCGCCGGCAGGTCCGCGATCCACACGCCGGTCGCGTCCGCGATGGCCGCGACGACCGCCGGCGCCCCGACGTCCATCGGCAGCTCGCCGACGCCCTTGGCCCCGTGCGGCACGCCGGAGAATGGGGCCTCCACGAGGATCGTCGAGATCCGCGGCGCGTCGAGCGCGGTCGGGATGATGTACGTGGCCAGTCGGTCGTTGAGGTACCGGCCGTCGCGCAGCTTGATCTCCTCGATGGTCGCGTAGCCGATCGCCTGCAGCGTGCCGCCCTCCACCTGGCCTTCCGCGAGGACCGGGTGGATGACCCGGCCGACGTCGTCGGCGGCAACGACATCGCGGACATGGACCTCGCCCGTATCGAGGTCGACATCGACCCGGGCGACGCAGGCCGCCCAACCGAAGGCGGGATAGGCGTCGCCGCGGTAGGTCGCGTCGTCGAAGTCGATGCCCGGGTACGGCTCGAAGCGCTCGTCGATCCGGATCGCACCGGTCGCTCGGGCGTGGTCGCGGTAGACGGCGGCGAAACGACCGTCGGTCGCACCCTCGACCTGGTCGCGCAGCCGGCGAGCGGCCTTGATGACCATCCCGCCGACGACCATCGCGGTCCGGGACGCGACCGTCGGCCCCGAGTCCGGCACGATCGCGGTGTCCTGCGGGGCCACCTCGACCTCTTCGGCGGTCACCCCGAGCGCCTCGGCCGCGAGCTGCGGGAAGATGGTCTTCGTCCCCTGCCCCATCTCCGTGGACGCGGTCAGGATCCGGATCCGGCCGTCGGCGGTGAGCTCCAGCGACACCACCGACGCCAGCTTGACCTCGCCGGAGCCGGTGAACCCCGCGCCGTGCCACGCCAGGGCGAGGCCGATGCCGCTCGCGACCCGTTGGCGCTCGGTCCGCAGCGGCGAGCCCGGGATCGTGCCGCTGCCGGCGCGCTGGCTTCGGTCCCGGCCCGTCCGGGTCCGCAGCCGCTCGAACTCGGCGGCCTCGGCCGCGCGCTCGAGGACCTCCTCGCCCGCGACGCTCTCGCGGAGCACCTGGCCGGTCGGGGTGGTGTCCCCGAGGCGGTAGACGTTCCGGCGCCGGATCTCCAGCGGCGACAGGCCGAGCCGCTCCGCGATCCGGTTGAGATGCGTCTCGGTGGCGAACTCCACCTGCGGGGCCCCGAAGCCGCGGAACGCGCCGTTCGGCGGGGTGTTGGTCCGGGTCGCCCGCGCGCGGATCCGGACGTTGGGGCACCGGTACGGACCGCCCGAGTGCAGCGCCCCGCGACTGAGGACCACCGGGGTCAGCGTGCAGTACGCGCCGCCGTCCATGACGACCTCGATGTCCTGGGCGAGGAGCCGGCCGTCGGCGGTCACGCCGGTGCGGTGGCGGATGATCGCCGGGTGCCGTTTCGTGGTGGCCGCGATGTCCTCGTGGCGGTCGTAGATCATCCGCACCGGACGCTCGGCCTTGAGCGACAGGAGCGCCGCGTGCAAGGCGATCAGCGAGGGGTACTCCTCCTTGCCGCCGAACCCGCCGCCCGTCTCGGCCTGGATGACTTGCGCCTGCTGGTCGTCGATGGCGAGGCCACGCTTGAGCGCTGTATGGACGTAGTACGGGCACTGGAGCGAGCCCGTGACCGAGACGCCGCCATCGTCCCGTGGCACGGCGATCATCGCGTTGTTCTCGATGTAGAGCTGCTCCTGGTGGCCGACGCGGTACTCCGCTTCCAGCACGTGGTCCGCGGCGGCCATCGCCGCGTCGACGTCGCCCGTCTCGATGTCGTAGTGGGCGAACGGGTGATCCGAGACCAGGGGGTCGAAGACCGCGGGGAGCGCCTCCGTCCGGACGGTCAGGGCATGACGGGCGGCCCGCAGGGTGGCCCGGTCCGGGGCCGCGAGGAGGACGAGGGGCTCCGCGTGGTGCTGGATCTCGCCGCCCACCGGGACCAGGATCGGCTGGTCGGCCTTGATCGAGCTGACGACGTTGTCGCCCGGGACGTCCGCGGCCGTGACGACGACGACCGACGACCAGTCGAACGACGGGTCCAGGTCCACGGCGAGGAATCGGGCGTGGGCGTCCGTCGAGCGGATGGTCGCGCCGTACCAGGCGCCGGGGACGACGATGTCGTCGGCGTAGAGCGCCGCGCCCGTCAGTTTCGCCGGGCCCTCGCGGCGCGGCGGCGGGAGGCCGCGCGCGCGACCGGGGACGACCGTATCGGGCTTGACGACGAGCGCGCCTGGCGGCTCGATCCGGGACGTCATGCGGCGGGCGACCCTCCTCGAGGTCCGAGGGTACCATCGGGAGGACCGTCCGGACCCGGTGCGCACCGCTCGGCACCGAACCTCACCGGATGACCCAACCCGTTGCAACGGGTCACCGGCAAAACGTCCCGGCGTCTTCCCGATTCAGTCCCTTCGCGGTCACGCGGCCCTATAGTCGAAGGCCCTGGCCCGCATCATCTTCAGGAGTCATCAGCCCGGACCATGGACCTGTCACAGGACACCCTTCTCGCCATCCTCGCCGCGGTGCTCATCGCGGACATCCTCGTCGTCGCCATCGCCCTCATCTGGACGCGATACCAGCAGCGCCGCGATCGGGCCGGTACGGCCATGCCGGTCGCGCCTGCGACGCCCCCTCGACCCATCACCGGAGCCACCCCGATGACCAGCCGTGCCTACCCGGCCGCGACCGCGATCAACGACCCCACGACCGATCCGCTGACCGGTCTGCTCATGGCCGGGGCCTGGTCCCGGATCATCGTCGACGAGGAGGCCAGGATCCGGCGCTACCACCGGCCGGCGACCGTCGTCATCATCGAGATCGAGGGGCTGGACCGACTCGTCGCCCGCCTGGGTCCTGGCTCCGTCGACCGGATCGTGCCGGCCGTCGCCGACACGCTTCGGCGAGGGGCGCGCGAGGCGGACCACGTCGCGCGGCTCGCCACGGGCCGGTTCGCGATCCTGATGCCCGAGACCGACGAGATCCTCGCGATCAACTACGTCGAGCGCGTCCGAAAGGCCTGCGACCTGTGGCTGGAGTCCGGCGCGGTGTCGCTGCGGCTGGCCATCGGCTGGGCGAGCTCCAGCGGTGACGGGTCGCTGGTCGACGCCGAGGCCCTGGCCACGGACCGGATGTACGGCGAACTCCGTCGAGTTTCGCGTGGCAACAACCCCGACGCGAGCGGCGGCGCGGCTCCGACCAACGGCGGCATGGAGCCAGCGTTCGGCGGCTAAGGACAGCAGCGGGGGCCTCACCGCGCCGGGCCGCGGCAGGCCTCACCGGGCCGCGGCAGGCCTCACCGGGCCGCGCACGCCGCCACCGCGCCGGGCCGCGGCGCCGCGACCTCGCCGGGCCACGGCGCCGCCACCTCGCCGGGCCACTGTCAGTACCGGTTTCGTGAGATTCACGCTCAGACTGGTGCCAGACCGACATCAGATCGTCTGATTCGGCTGCAGTCCACGCTCGGCTGTCGCGAATCCGTCACCGTCAGTACCGTAGGCGGTCGCTCCGGGCGACTGGGCGGACGGGACCGACCTGCCGGATCGGGATAACCGACGGTGCAGCCTCGAGTGGTTGACTTCCGCCCATGCTTCGGAAGTCCTTCGGCCAGGTGTGCTTCGAGACCAGGGTCGCTCTCGACTTGAGTCAGACGCAGCTCGCCGCCCGGGCCGGCGTCACCCGAAGCTACATCGGACAGGTCGAGCGCGGCGACGCCAACATCACGCTAGACCGGCTCGTGTCGGTCGCCAGCGCCCTCGGCATCGAGGTCGCGTTCGACCTTCGGCCGCCGACCATCATCGGGCGCCATCCGGGTCAGTCGGACATCGTCCACGCCTGGTGCTCCGGCCATGCCGATCGGCGATTGCGCGCGGACGGCTGGTCGACGGCGCGGGAGGTCGAGGTCGTCCATGGTCGATCGCACGGGTGGATCGACCTGCTCGCCTTCGATCATCGGACCGGCACGCTGCTGATCATCGAGATCAAGACGCGGCTGGACGATCTCGGCGCCGTCGAGCGGCAGATCGCGTGGTATGAGCGAATGGCGTGGGGCCTCGCGCGCGATATCGGGTGGGAGCCCCGGCGGGTCGCGACATGGCTGCTCGTGCTTGCGAGCGACGAGGTCGATGCATCGTTGCGCATCAATCGGTCGGTCATCGATCGAGCGTTCCCGTCTCGCGCCGTTGAGATGACGGCCGCCCTCGCCGTGCCCGAGCGTCTCCGGCCTGGGGCTCGCGGGCTGGCGTTGATCGACCCCGCCGGGCACGGCCGGCGCTGGCTGATCCGCTCCCGTCTGGACGGGCGCCGAACGCCGGCGCGCTACGCGGACTACGCGGCGGCGGCCGCGAGAGTGTCGGGGCAGAAGACCGGGGCGCGACGTCGATGATGATCGGCGTCGCCCCTGCGAGGGTCGGGGCTGGGTACCCCTAGTTGCCGATCGCCGACAGACGCCTCGAGGTCACCCGCCGAATCGACAGGAATCTGTCGATCCCTGGTCTCAGCACGCTCGAATCTCGCGGTTCGGGTACTGGGAGTTCCCTCGCATGTGAGCGAGGACGGACCGGCCCGTCGGGCGGTTACGGCCCCTCGGGCGGGACCAGCCCCGTCGGGCGGGACCAGCCCCGTCGGGCGCGGAACGGCCCCGTCTCTGCCGGTCGGCAAGGACGAGGCCGAGGAGCGCAACCGCGGCGGCGACCGAGGGCTACCCCGCGTTGATCTCCGCCGGCACGAGCCCCTCCCCCTCGGGATGGGCCGGCGCCGCGCCGATGATCACCTCCCGGCGGGCTCGACCCGGCAGGGCCAGGGCCACCAAGGCTCCGACGCCGACGACCGCCGCCCCGACCCACACGGCCGGGACCAAGCCGTCCACGAACGCGGTCGGCGACACGTACGAGCCGTTGGACGAGAACACGCTGGCCAGGACGGCGACGCCGAACACGCCGCCGATCTCGCGGATCGTGTTCGTCGCCCCGGATGCCTGGCCCTCCTCGATCCGGTCGACCGACGAGAGCACGACGTTCGCGATCGGGGCGAAGAACAGCCCCATCCCGATGCCCGCGAGCACGAACCCGGGGACGAGCACCGGATACGCCACGGTCGGCGTCGTCACGGCCGCGATCCAGGCGAGGCCGGCGGAGAGGGCCACCATGCCGGCCACGAGGATCGGCCGGCCGCCGATGCGCCCGGCGAGGACGCCGGCGAGCGGCGCCACGATCGCGGGCATCGCGGTCCACGGCAGGGTGCGCAGCCCCGACTGGAACGGGCTCAGGCCCTGGACGATCTGGAAGAACTGGACGAGGAGGAACACGGCGCCGAAGACGCCGAAGTACATGAGGAACGACACCACGTTGGCGGCCGTGAAGCCGCGGCTGCGGAAGAACCGGAGGGGAAGCATCGGCGACGCGGTCCGCGCCTCCCACGCGAGGAACAGCGCCATCAGCACCGCCCCGATCGCGAGCGCGGTGATGATCTGCGGGTCGGTCCAGCCAAGGTCGTTGCCGTGGATGACGCCCCACACGAGGGCGAACAGCCCGGCGCTCACGAGGCCGAGCCCGGGCAGGTCGAGGGCCCCGTCGGGACCGTAGGACTCGGTCAGCCGGAAGGTCGAGAGCACGATGGCGACGATGCCGATCGGAACGTTGAGCCAGAAGATCCAGTGCCAGTTCACGCCTTCGGCGATGGCGCCGCCGACGAGCGGGCCGATCGCGATCGCCAGGCCGGCGATACCGCCCCACGCGCCGAGGGCGACCGCTCGTCGCTCGGGCGGGACCGCGCCCGACAGGATCGTCAGGCTCAACGGCGTCACGAACGCGCCGCCGACGCCCTGGATGGCGCGCGCGACGATGAGGAGATCGCTCGACGGCGCGAGCGCGGCCGCCGCGGAGCCCGCGGTGAAGATCACCAGGCCGAGGATGAACATCCGACGACGACCGAACCGGTCGCCGAGGGCGGCGCCCGTCAGCAGCAGGACCGCGAAGGTCAGGGTGTAGGCGTTGACCATCCACTCGAGCGCCGACAGCGAGGCGCCCAGGTCGGCCTTGATGACGGGCAGGGCGGTCGTCACGACGAGGTTGTCGAGCGCGACCATGAACAGGGCGACGGAGGTGATGGCGAAGGTCCATCCGGTCCGAGACAACCGCATCGATCGATCCCCTTCCTAGTTAGTAGTCACTAAGTACTGTGGCGAAAAAAGGGGCCGTCCCGACCCGGGACGGCACGTGGGCAAGCGGCGAGGTCATCGGACAGCGGCGAGTCCTCCCGCAGCGGCGAAGCTGTAGTCGGCGACCTCGGCCATCTCGCGGCCGATGGCCGCGGCCGTGTTCATGAGCATGCCCAGGCCGAACCACGCCTCGAGGGTCTGGTCGTCGGCGCCGGACAGGTCGCGGACGCTCTGGTAGATGCGGTTGAACTCTTCGCCGACGACCTCGCGGATCTCCGGGTCGCCGCACGCCGCGTAGGCCTGCAACTGGCAGAGGAGCAGCTCGCGGTCGAGCAGGAGCGCGCAGTACGAGCGGCCGATCGCTTCGAGGACGTGCCGGGTGGAGGGATCCTCGACGCGGGCCTGCCGGCCGACGGCTTCGAACGTGGTCCGCGTCCGTCCGAACCCGTGCCGGATCGCCGCCAGGAAGAGGTCCTTCTTGGTGCCGAACAGCTGGAACAGGTACGGCTGGCTCACGCCGGAGCGCCTGGCGATGGCCTCGGTCGAGGTCCCGTAGTAGCCGGTCTGCGCGAATTCGATCATCGCGGCAGCGACGACGGCATCACGACGCTCGTCGGCGGTGAGTCGGGTGGTCGGTGTCATGCGCGTAACTTAGTGAGTACTAAGTCGCATGTCAACCCCGGCAGATGACGACCCGGGCCGAGCCGGGCGGAGCCGACGGGGGAAACGAGCCGAGACGGTCAGTCGCGGCCCAGTCGGATCCCTCGCCCGGGCGTGGCCCCCGTGTGTGCGCCGTCGTCGACGACCACCGTGCCGTTGACGATGACGTGCTCGATGCCGTCGGGATACCGCCGCGGCTCGTCGTAGGTCGCGTTCGAGCGCACCGTCGCCGGGTCGAAGACGACGATGTCGGCGAAGGCGCCGTCCCGGAGCACGCCCCGGTGACGCAGCCCGAGGCGTGCCGCGGCCGCGCCGGTCATCTTGCGGATCGCCTCCTCGAGCGAGAGCCTCGCCTCGTCACGCACGAACTGGCCGAGGATCCGCGGGAACGAGCCGTAGGTCCGCGGCGCCGGCTTCTCGCCGAGGAATGTCGAGTCCGTGCCGACCATCCCGACGGGGTGCGCGACGAACAGCGGCAGCGTCTCGGCCATCGGCCCGCTCGTGACCTGAGCGACCCCGAGCCGCTCCGAGAGCAACAGGTCGCAGATCGTGTCGACCGCGTCGCGGCCGGTCTCGGTCATCACCTCGGCGAGCGTCCGCGACTCCCAGCGGAGGTTGTCCGACTGCGTGAACGCCCCGAGGCGCAGGTCGGCCCAGCCGGCCGGCCCCGTGTAGGCGGCGCCGCGCGCCGCGATCTCGACGCGGACCCGGTCGCGCGCGGACCGGTCGGCGAGCCTCGCCTTCAGCGGCCCCGGTCCGCCCTCCTGGATCCACAGCGGCAGCTGGATCAGCAACCGGGTGCTGGCCCATTCGGACGGGTAGGTGTCGAAGGTGACGTCGAGCCCTTCCGCGCGCGCGTCGTCGATGAGGGCGAGCAGGCGGTCCGCCGGTCCCGGGTGCGTCTCGCGGTGGTAGAAGTGCGTGATGTGCGACGGGCGCGTCGGCGCGTCGCCCGATCTCGATCGCCTCGCGGAACGGGTCGAGATAGCGGTCGCCGAGCGCGTACCGCACGTGCGTGTGGTAGATGCCGCCGGCCCGGCCGGCCTCGGCCGTGAGCGACGCCAGCTCCTCGGTGGTCGCGAACGCGCCGGGCGGGTAGTCGAGGCCGGAGCTGACGCCGACCGCGCCATCCGCCATCGCCTCGCGGAGCCGCCCGCGCATCCGGTCGACGGCGGTGGCGTCGGCCGGGGTGTCCTCCCAACCCACGGCGTCGATCCGGAGGGCGGAATTGCCCACGAGCGTCCCGATGTTGACGCTGACCGTGCCGTCGAACCGGGCGAGGTAGCTCGCGACCGAGTCCCAGTCCAGGTCGATCTCCGGCCGCCCGTCGAGGCCGGCGTCGAGCTCCACGAACGCCTCGAGGTCCGCACGCGACGCGAACGGGGCGAACCCGTTCCCGTCGACCCCGACGATCTCGGTGGTGATGCCCTGGCGGACCTTGGGCTCGTGGCGCGGCTCCGCCAGGATGACGAGGCCGCCGTGGCTGTGCAGGTCGATGAACCCCGGCGCCACCACCCGTCCCGTGGCGTCGATCCGGCGACCGACACGCTCCGGCAGGTCGGCATCGGGCGCCAGGAGCCGCAGCCGCTCCCCGTCGACGACGACACTCCCGGCGCGCCCCGGAGCGCCCGTCCCGTCGACGATCGTCCCGCCCGTGATCAGGAGATCCGCGTGGTCAGCCACGTCCTGGACCGTCGCCGACCCGCGCGCCCGGGCCGGCCAATCGTCGGCCGCGAACCCACGCACCGCGCACCATGTCCGGATGCGCGCGGAAGATCAGGCGGCTCATCAGGTCCTCGGGGTCATCGTCGGTGATCCCCGGGACGGGAGCGACCAACGACGGGTCGACGAGGATGAAGTCCGCCTCCTTGCCGAGCTCGATCGACCCGATCCGGTCCCCGAGCCCGAGGGCCAGCGCGCCGCCGAGCGTCCCGATGCGCAGCCAGTCGAGCGGGCCGAGCACCGGCCCGCCGCCGCGCCCGGCGACCTCGAGGGCGTTCTTGGCATACGCACCGACGCGCATCGCGGTGAACATCGAGAGGTCCGGCCCGCCCGCCACATCCGAGCCCAGGCCGATCCCGAGGCCGGCCTCCAGGTACCGGCCGAGCGGCATGACCCCCGACGCGAGGAACAGGTTCGACGCCGGGCAGTGCGCGATGCGCGTGTCGGTCTCGACGAGGCGGGCGATCTCGCGGTCCGACAGGTGGACCGCGTGCGCCAGCACGGTCCGCGCCCCGAGCGCACCGGCACGGTCGTAGACGTCGACGTAGTCGCGGGCCTCGGGAAAGAGCCGCGCGACTTCCGCGATCTCGCCGCGGTCCTCGGAGACATGCGTCTGCCAGTAGGCGCCCGTCGAGGCGGCGAGGGCGGCGGACTCGCGCAGGAGGTCGGCGGTGCACGAGACGGCGAACCGCGGGGTGACGGCATAGCGGAGTCGGTCGTCATCGCGGCCATGCCAGCGCGCGATCAGGTCCGCGGTCTCGCGCAGCGTCCGGTCGAGGATCGTGGCCGGGTCGATCGTGTCGTCGTACGTCCCCCGATCCATCATCACCTTGCCGACGATCGCGCGGATCCCGTGGGCCTCGGCGGCACGGAACGTCGCGTCGAGGCTCGCCTCGTACACCGCACCGTAGACGAGGGCCGTCGTGGTCCCGGCGGCCGCGAACGCCTGCCAGGCGAGCGGCGCCAACCGCTCGGCCGTCGCCTCGTCGAAGCCGCGCTCCAGCGGGAAGATGTACCGCTCGAGCCAGGTCAGCAGGTCCAGACCGGCGCCGAGGCCCGCGTTGGGGAGCTGCGGCAGGTGCGCGTGGAGGTCGACCATGCCGGGCAGCACGACCCACGGGCGGAGGTCCACCGCCGCAGCGCGCTCGGCGCCGGAGCGCCCGGCCGCCGCGCCAGCCGACACGATCCGCCCGGTCGCGTCGACGTCCACGATCGCGTCCGCCTCGTGGCGGGTGCCGCCGCCGTCCAGCGAGGTCAGCAGCCGCGCCCGGATCGAGAAGGGCGGCGCCGCGGGGAGCGACGCCACGCGGGCGCCGGTCGACGACGTCATGCGCCGCCCACGGCCGTCGCCACGACCTCGAGGGCCTCGTCGAGCCGCTCCTCGGTGGTCCTCGGACTCAGGAACGCGAAGCGGATCGTGACCCGGCCGTCGAGCGAGGTGGTCGAGACCTGGAACCGACCCGTGGCATGCAGCGCGGCGACGATCCGTTCCGTGGCGGCGTCGCCGGCCGCGGCCCGGAACGTGACGACCGACGTCGCCGGCGGCGACCCGACCTCGATGCCGTGGATGGTGGCGAGACCGGCATGGGCTCGTTCCGCGAGATCGAGCATCCGGTCGAGCTCGCGAGCGAACGCCGCGGTGCCGTGCAGGTGGAGCGGGAACCAGATCGCCGCGCCGCGGTAGGGCCGCGTCAGCTCCGGGCCGCGCTGGAAGTAGTGCGGGAGCCCCTCGACCGTGGGGACGTCGCGCAGGTACGCACCGGATCCCTCGTGCGCGTCGACGAGCGTCGCCGGGTCGCGGACGAGGAGGGCGGCCACCCCGTACGGGAGGAACAGCCCCTTGTGCGCATCCACCGTGACGGAGTCGGCGCGCTCGATGCCGGCGAGCCGGGCACGGCCTCGGTCGGTCAGCTGGAAGAAGCCCCCGTACGCGGCGTCGACGTGGAACCAGGCGCCTGAGGTCGCCGCGATCTCGGCGAGGTCCCGCAGCGGGTCGATGGCGCCGGTGTCCGTGCTGCCAGCGGTACCCACCACGAGGAACGGCGACCGGCCGGCCGCCTCGTCCGCGGCGATGACCGCCCGGAGCGCGTCGGCATCGCACCGACCGAGCGCGTCCACCGCGACGACCCTGACGGCCGAGGGATCGATGCCGACGAGGCGGGCCGCCTTGGCGACGGAGTGGTGCGCCCGTTCCGAGACGTACATCGTCGGCGAGCCGCCGGGCCGGGCGTGCGCCCGTGCGGCGACGATCGCGGTCTGGTTGGCGAGCGATCCGCCGGACAGGAAGACCCCGCCTGACCCGTCCGGCAGCCCGAACACCGACGCGAGCCAGCGGAGCACCCCCTCCTCGATGGCGACGAGTGCGGGCGCTTCGAACGCGGCGCCGGTGAACCCGTGGGCACCGGCCGCGAGGAGCACGGCGACCACGCCGCTGTCGAGGGCGCCGTTGGGGATGAAGGCGTAGCTCCCGGGCGACGTCTTGTCCCATCCCGTCGTCGCGGCGTCCACGAAGCGGTCGAGGAGGTCCGAGACCGGCTCGCCGCCGGGTGGCGGTGGCTGGAGCAGGGCGTCGATCAGGGCCGGATCGGTGGCCCGGAAGGCATCGGAGCCGGCTCGCCGGTCGTGGATGCGCTCGAGCGCATCGAACACGTCGGTGGTGAGCGTCCGTCGCGCGGACGCGTCGAGGTCGAGCGGGCGATCCACCCGCGAAGGCTAGCAGGGGCGACGACGCCCCTAGCGCTTCTTGCCGCGAACCTCGAAGAGGTGGGCCGTCCACTCGGAACCGCCGCGGTCGATCGTCGCGGAGCTGCCGTGCCAGCCGCACGTGCACGTGATCGTCTGATCGCGGTGCTTGTACTCGTCGATGACGTGCTTGAAGGGCTCGGCGACGGGCGTGGAGGGCTTCAGCGGGGGGCGACTGTTCACAAAGACTCCTGCACGACGAACGACGGACACGCGGTGCGTGGGGGGTCCCTCATTGTACTCCAGATGACCCCTGACCGCCGGCTCCGATGCCCCTGGCGACAAGAGCCGCGCGTCGATCGACGGCGCGCGGCCACCCGTCAGTCCGGCGACAGGTGATACCCGAGCCGCCGACCGACTCGCGTGAGCTCGCGAAGCCACGCCGGGACCGGCTCGCCGAGCTCCTCGGCCGCCTCGCGCCGGACGATCGCCTCGCGGATGACTCGCGCGCCGGCGTACCGGAATGGCTCGGGCGGGAACGCCTTCGCCCGCCCGCCGAGCAGGACCGACGGCGCCAGGAGGTCGTCGTCCGGTGCCTCGATGCCCATCGGGCGGACGGCCAGCCCGGCGAGCAGCCGGCCCATGACGAGCGATGGGCCGACGCCGTTCCCCGAGTAGCCGTGCGCGAAGTGGATCGGCCGACCCGGCAGACTGCCCACCGTCGGGAGATGGTCCGCCGCGATGTCGATCGGCCCGCCCCAGGCGTCCTCGATCCGGACGTCGCCGAGCGACGGGAACAGCCGCCGCAGGCCCGCCGCAGCGCGGGCGGCCGCGAGACGGTCGTCGGTGAAGGTCGGCCCGATCCGGCCGCCGAACCCGGCCCGTCCGCCGCCCCCGCCGATCGCGATGCGGCCGTCCCGCGTCGTGCGCAGGTAGTGGAGCGTGAACCGCGCGTCGGCGAGGCCCTCGCCGCCGGTCCAGCCGATCTCGGCGAGGCGGTCCGGGATCGGCTCGGTGAGCACGATGTAGCTCGACCAGGTCACGAGCCGGCGGCCGAAGGACGGCCACGCGGCGGCCCACGCGTTCATCGCGACGACGGCTGAGCCCGCGAGGACCTCGCCGTCACCGGCCGCGGACGTCGTCCGGATCCGGACCGGTCGATCGGCTCGGCGGTCGGCCGCGACACGGCGGCCGCGGGTCCCTCGCGGCGGTGCCGCGCGACGACGTCCAGCCCCGAGACCGCCGGTCCAGCCGGGCCGCTCCCCGTCCAGTTCGACGACGCGGGTGCCCTCGTGGATGACGATGCCGCGCTCGAGGGCGACGCGACGCAGCCCACGGGCGAGCAGCGCCGGCTGGACGGTGGCCGCACCCGGCATGAACGCGCCGGCGCGCAGCACCGGGGAGGTGACGCGCGCCGCGACCTCGGCCGGCGAGAGCCCGACGTACCGGTCCCCCACCCCCAGACGCTCCGCGGCCGCGACCCCGCTGGCCCAGCGATCGTCCTGCGCCGGCGCGGCGCTCGCCGAGATCGAGCCGGCCTTCGTGTACCAGGCGTCGACGCCGTGCGCGGCGCACCACGCCCCGATCGCGTCCACCGCGCCGTCCATCGCCACGCCGACCTGGAGCGCACCGCCCTCGCCATAGCGCTCGACGAGCGTCGGCAGCTCGTCCCACCAGCTCGTCACGAAGCCGCCGTTCCGACCCGACGGTCCTCCGCCGCAGATATCCGCCTCCAGGAGGACGATCCGGGCGTCCGGCGCCAGGTCGCGGATCCGGAGCGCGGTCCACAACCCGGTGTACCCGCCGCCGAGCACGACGACGTCCGCGGTCGTCATCCCGCGGAGCGGGGGCGCGCCCTCGCCGGGCGCGCCCGGCTCGACCCGACACGCCCTCGGCAGCCAGGGCCTCGCGCAGCCACCATGCCCGCCGCGACGCGCTGGGTCGGATGCCGGCCAGCATGGTCAGTCGCCGGACGGCAGCAGGTCGGTCTGGAGCACGTCGTCGACCGTGACCGGCTTCGGGACGAGCCCGAGCTTGGTCATGTACGCGATCGACGACGTCCAGCCATCCGGATCGAGCGCACCGAGCCCGTGATCGACCTGCGACGGACCCGACCACGCGTCGATGGTCGCGTTGAGGATCGCCGACTGCGTGTCACTGGCGGAGGCCAGATCCGGGACGGCCTTGTAGGCCGCGTCGAGGCCCTTCTGGGGGTCCTTCGTGATGTCGTCCATCGCCCGGAGCGTCGCGGCGGTGAACGCGGCGATCGCATCGTGCTTCGCCTTGATCGTGTCCACGCCGCTGATGAGCCCGGGACCCGGGAGGGGGGTGATGTCGTCGACGTGGAGGACGGTCGCCTTCTCGCCGCTGAGCTCGAGCTGGATGGGCTCGTTGTTCGAGAACCCGGTCGCCGCGTCCACGGCGCCCTGCATGACGGCGGCGAGCTGGCCGAAGTCCGGGTATTCCACGATGGTCACATCGTCCGGCGTGAGGCCGGCTGACCCGAGGAGCGCCTGGAGCATGACCCAGGACGAGCCGTACTTGCCGGGGATGCCGATCTTCTTGCCCTTGAGGTCCGACGCGTCAGTGATCCCGGCCGAGGACTTCGCGAAGACGATCGACGGGAACTGGCCGTAGAGCGTGGCGAGGTACTTGATCGGGATCCCCTGGCTGACCGCCGGGATGACGCTGGTGCCGTCCGAGATGCCGAGGTCGAGCGCCCCCTGGCCGACGAGCGTCACGAGGTCCGGGTCGATCTTGTTCTGGAACTCCACCTGGAGACCGGCATCCGCGTAGTACCCGGCCTGGTCGGCGAGGTAGAAGGGCGCGAACTGGACGCTGGGGAGGTAGCCGAGGCCGACGTTGAGCTTCGTCGTGGCCGGACTCGCCGCGCTCGGCGCGGACGACGCTCCAGAGGCCGGCACGGAGGCCGACGGGCCGCCGCCGGTGCACGCCGCGACCACGAGGGTCATGGCGAGGGCGGACAGGGCGGCGAGACGGGAACGCGATGGCACGAGGACCTCCGATCGATACGGGTGACTGGGGAAGCTCACCGGGCACCGACGAAACGGCGCTCGGCGAGGACGACGACGAGATAGAGCGCGATCCCGACGAGGGCGATCGTCAGGAGGGTGGCGAACATCAGGGGGATGTCGAAGAGCGACCCACGGGCGAGGTTGACGAGCACGCCGAGGCCCTTGTCGGCGCCGGCCCACTCACCGACGATCGCCCCGACCACGGCGAGCGTCACGCCGACCCGCAGCCCGCCCAGGATCGACGGCAGCGCGGCCGGGATCTCCAGCGTGAGCAGCACCTGGCGCGGCGTCGCGCGGAGCGCGCGGCCCAGCTCGAGGAGGCGCGCGTCGACCGCCCGGATCCCGACCATGGTCGCGACGGCCACCGGGAAGAAGACGATCACCGAGCAGATCACGACCTTGCTGACGAGCCCAGGCCCGAACCACAGCGCGATGAGCGGTGCCAGCGCGAGGATCGGCGTGGCCTGGGCCGCGACGAGGTACGGCGACGCGATCCGCTCCACGAGCGTGCTGCGAGCGAGCGCGTAGCCCGCCACGAGCCCGCTGCCCGCCCCGACGGCGAGGCCGAGGAACACCTCGAGGAGCGTCGTGGCGAAGTGCGGCAGGATCGTGCCATCCGTCCACGCTCCCACGAACCGCTCGAAGACCGTCTCGGGCGGCGGCAGGATGAACGGCGGATAGCCGGTGATCACGACCACGGCCTTCCACACGATGACGAAGACGACGAACGCGCCGACGACCGGGAGCACCACGCCGCGCCTCATGAGGCGAACTCCAGGTGCGAGCGGATCGCGGCCGCGGTCCCCGACGCGACGCCGCCGTCGAGCACCTCGATCGAGCGAGGCCGGGGCACGCTGACCGGGATGTCCGCGACGACTCGGCCGGGACGCGGCGAGAGCACGATGACGCGGTCGGCCACGAGGATGGCCTCGGCGATGCTGTGCGTGACCATCACGATCGTCGTCGCGGCCCGCTCGCCGAGGCGGAGGAGCTCGAGGTCGAAGCGCTCGCGCGTGAGCGCGTCGAGCGCACTGAACGGCTCGTCGAGCAGGAGGAGCTCCGGCGCCATCGCGAGGGCCCGGGCGAGCGCGACGCGCTGACGCGTCCCGCCCGACAGCTCGGAGGGTCGAGCCGAGAGGGCGATCGACTCCAGGCTCACCAGGTCGGCCAATTCGTCGAGCCGCCGGGCTCGGCGCTCCTCGGGCCAATCGGCGAGCTCCAGCGGGTAGGTGATGTTCGCCGCGGCCGTCCGCCACGGAAGCAGCCGAGGCTCCTGGAAGACCAGGCCGATCCGCGGGTCCGGGCCCGTGATGGCCTGGCCGTCGAGCTCGACCGAGCCGCGACTCGGGACCAGGAGGCCGGCGATGGCGCGAAGCATCGTGGACTTGCCACAGCCGTTGGGCCCGATCAACGCGACGATCTCACCGCCGTCCACGACGAGGTCGATGCCGTCGATGGCGACATGGCTGCCGCGGTCGCGAGTGGCGAACTCGACGGCCACGTCCGTCAGGCGCAGCTCCCCGCTCAACGGGCACCGCCCGACGACGGGGCGAGCGGTCGAAGGATCGGCGCCGTCGCCGGGTACAGGGCGACGTACGCCTCGAACAGCCGGTCGTAGACGTCCGCCTTCGAGGGGTCCGGCGAGATCCGGTGGTCGACACCCGTCATCGCCCCGATCGCCGAGCGGACGTCCGGGTGCGCTCCGACGCCCACGGCACCCAGGATCGCCGAGCCGAGCACCGCCGTCTCGAGCACGCGCGGGACCGCGACCTCGAACCCGGTGACGTCCGCCTTGATCGCGTTCCAGGCGTCGCTGCGCGCCGGACCGCCGCAGGTCCGCATCTCGGTCACGCGGACACCGGCCGCGAGCATCGGCGCCGAGACGTGCCGGATCGCGAGTGCCGACGCCTCGAGGATCGCCCTGGCCAGGTGGCCGCGGCCGTGGGCGAGCGTCAGGCCGGCGAACACGCCACGCGCCGACGGGTCCCAGACGGGCGATCGCTCCCCGGCGAGGTACGGGAGGAAGACCAGGCCATCGGCGCCCGGCGGCGTCGCCGCCGCCTCGGCCAGCAGGACCTCGGTCGTGACGGTCCCGCCGAGGATGGCGTCCCGATACCAGTCGAGGGCACGGCCCGTGGCCGCCATCGCGGCACCCACGCTGAACAGGCCGGCGAGCGGCGCCGGCGTGACGAACCCACCCGGCACGTCCACCGGCCGGTCCCAGTAGACCCCGAACCCGCCCGCTGCGCCGCCAGGATCGAACGCATCGCCGGCCTCACGAAGACCCGCACCGTGATAGCTGGCGAACGCGTCCACGGTCCCCCCGACCACCGGGATGCCGGTCCGGAGGCCAAGGGCGTCCGCCGCGGCTGCGGTCAGCTCGCCCACCCGCTCACCGGTCCGTCCCACGGGTGGCAGCTTGGCCGCGGGGACGCCGGCGTCGGCCGCCACGCTCGGGTCCGGGACGAGCTGGTCCGGGATGAGCGGCGCGCTCGCCACGCCCGCGAGCCGGAACGCCAGCCACTCCCAGGTCGAGAGGTACCAGCGCGTGACGGCAGCCACCGCCGGCTCGTGCCGCTCCACCCACAGCGCCGCCGGGAGGCCGCCCAGCGCCCAGCCGCGGATCCCGGACGTCGCCGCCAGCTCCTCGGCCTCGGCGGTCGATCGAGTGTCCAGCCAGGTGATCGCGGGACGGGACGCTTCCCCGCGGTCGTCGACCGCGACGAGCGTCGGCCCATGGCCGTCGACGCCGATGGCGATGACGTCGGCGAGTGCCGCCGGGTGCAACGAGCGCACCGCGCTCACGACCGCCGACCACCACGCCCCGGGATCCTGCTCGGCCCATCCGGTGTCCGGCCCGACGGCCATCTGGTACCCCGCCCGACCCAGCCCGAGCAGACGACCGTCGAGCGTGACGAGGCCCGCCTTGACCTCGTTCGTCCCGAGGTCGATGCCGAGGACGGCTGACTGCCGGCGGTCCGCCTCGCGCGCGCTCATCGCGACCGTCCGAGTGCCGGGGACAGGGTGGCTTCGTCGAGGGTCACGACGGCCTCCGCTGTCGCGACGTCGGTCACGAGCGTGCGGACGACGCCGGCGCGGAGGGCCCCGAGGATCGGCCGGACCTTGTTCTCGCCCGAGGCCACGCCGATCGCGACCGGGACACGCCCGAGTCGGCGGGCGTCGAAGGCGATGACCCGATCCCGCAGGGCCGGACAGACGAACCGGCCGTCGAGGTCGAACGGCGCGACGAGGACCTCGCCGACGGCGTCGCCCTGCTCGAGCTCCTTCTCGACCTTGCGTCCGACCGTGGCCGCGCTCCAGGCGGGGCCGCCGATGCCGAAGAGCGCGACGTCCAGCCGGTCCCACAGGTCGAGGACGGCCTTCAGGCCCGCATGCGAGGTCAGCGCCCGTTTCGTGGCAGCGTCGTCGACCAGTCCCGGGGCCATGAGGCCATGCGGCTGGGCGCCGAGCACCTCGGCCACGCGCCGGTACGGCTCCCGTTCCGGGCCGGTCGACCAATACCCGCCACAGAGCGGGACGACCGTGGCGGCGACCGGACTCGCGGATTCGTCGAGGGAATCGGTCGTCGCCGAGACCGATGCCCCGTCACCGATCCCGACGACCTGGCCGTCGCGGACGGCCGCCCGGAGGAGTTGCGCGGCCAGCCGGCCCACCATCCGGCGGGTGAGGTCCTCCGGTCCGGCGATCGTCGGGGCCAGCGCGACCTGGTCGAGGCCGTAGCTCGCCCGGAGGGCCTCGGCCGCCGGGCTCTCGGCCGTCGTCGAGTCGATGATCCGGATCTCGACGATGCCCTCGGCGCGAGCGCGCTTGAGGAGGCGCGAGACCTGCGGACGCGTGACGCCGAGGAGTGCCGCGATCTCGCCCTGCGTCTCACCCAGCTCGTAGTAGAGCCGGCTGGCCCGGACGAGCTGCTCGAGATCGCTCATCGCGGGTCCCGAGGACGGTGCGGCACAGATGTACTGAACAGATGTGCATGCATGCGATGCGCATGATACACGGCCCTCGCGAGCCTGGGTGCCTCGGCTCAGGCGGGCGGCAGCGCCGCCAGCGCGGCCCGGGCTCGCGCGGCCTGGAGCGGGTCGAAGCTCGGGTCGAGGTCGAGGGCCCGCTGCAGGGTCGTGCGGGCGTCGGCGGTCCGGCCGAGGGCCAGGTCGATCATGCCGGCGTGGTACAGGACCTTGGCATCGACCGTCCCGAAGGCGAGCGCCGAGCGCATCGCCGCGTCCGCGTCGGCGGGACGGCCGGCCGCGAGCAGGGCCCAGGCCATCGCGTCGTAGCCGTAGACGTCCTTGCGGGTCGCCAGCTCGGACTCGGCCAGCCGGACCGCGCGATCGGGCTCGAGGCCGTGGTTCGCGAGATACAGCGCCAACGTCCGGTCGTACACGTTCGCCGCTTCGCCGGAGAGCTTCGCGATGGCCTCGACCGTGGCGAGGTCCGTCGACGCCCGACGGGCGTCGCCCGGGCTGTCCGCGGAGCGTGTACAGGTCGCCGCGTCGGGCGAGGAACTCGGGCTGCGGCACGATCGCGATGGCGGCGCTGAGCTGGGTGATCGCGCCGTCGAGATCGCCGTCGGCGGCCGCGACCCGAGCCAGTCCCGAGCGGGCCAGGAACGAGCCCGGATCGGCGACCAGGGCCGCGGCATACGCCTTCGCGGCGCCGGGTCGGTCACCGGTCGAGATCAGCACGTCGGCCAGTTGATAGCGGTAGAACGCGGCGCGCTCGCCCTCGGCGCCCTCGGCGACCGAGGCGTCGACGGCGGCCCGGACCTGGCGGACTGCCGTGGCGGTGTCGCCCGTGATGAACGCGAGATGCCCGAGCCGGCCGAGGATCGCCGCCGACGGCGCGACGCGCTCGGCGTGCGTGTAGGCCGCCGTGGCCGCGACGACATCGCCCAGCTCCAACTCGGCGTCACCGAGGGTGGCGAGCGCGACCGGGTCGGCGGGCTGGCGGGCGAGGACGGCCCGGGCCTGGTCGGCCGCATCCGTGAACCGGTGCAGGGACACGAGGACGCTCCCGCGGTACCCGAGCGCGGCCGCGTTCGTCGGGTCGCGGCGGAGGGTCGTCGCGAACGCCGCCTCGGCCGCCAGGTAGGCGCTGAGGTCGCCCGTCGCGCGAGCGAGCTCGATCTGCGAGATGCCGAGCCGGTTGGAGCTGATGAAGTCGTCGGCGTCGAGCGCGACGCGCTGCCCCCAGAAGTCGACGTCCGCGCGGATCCGGGCCACGTCATCGGCTCGAGCGATCCCCTCGGTGGCGCCGTCCCCGGCACCGTCGTTCGAGCCGAAGGAGATGGTCCCCGGGTCGAGGTCCCCGACCGTCGGCTCCAGGGGGTCCGCGACCGTCGGACGGATGACCGGCGGCGTCACGGCGATCCTTGTCGCGACCTGGCTGACGATCACGATCGCCACCATGGCGCCCACGACCGCGAGCGTGCGGGTGCGGAACGATCGACGAGGTCGGGAGGCGGTGGCGGAGAGCATCGGTCAGCGTCCTTCGCGTGTGCGTGTCTGAGGTTGGGGTGCCCCGCCCGGGCCGATCGGCGCCGGACGGGGCGAGCCAGGCGCTGCCCTAGTGGGGCATCGCCAGGTAGGGGAACGTGGACGTGAACGCGGCATCGTTCGCGTCGACGCCGTCGCTCGTGACCGCGCCGTTCGTGACCAGGCCGAACTCGGCGTTGATCACGTCGTCGGACGGCTTGCGGCCGTTGAGGAACCCGGCGGGGTCGCCGAGCTTGATGGTCAGGGTGTCGGGCAGCAGGACGTTCGCGAGCCCGTTGATCTGGCCGGCCGTGTACGGGGTGGCCCCAGCGTTGGTCAGGACCGCGCCGAAGGCGTTGAACACGGCGACCGTGGTGTCCTTCATCGTGGACCGGTCATCGGCCGGGTTGAGGAGGTTCTGGAGATCCTTCTCCGAGTCGGTGATGTTGAAGACGGTGTTGATCGCGGGACGACCCATCCGGTCGATCCGCTGCCAGCCGCCGTTCTTCTCGATCGAGGTCGTGGCCCAGACGCCGACGGTCTTGCCCTTGCCGCCGAGCTTGGAGTCCGGCAGGTTGAGCACGATGCTGCTCACGTTGGTGCCGGCGAACGTGTCGGTGCCGGTGAAGCAGCTGAGCAGGTTGGCGTTCGAGTCGGTGTCGTCGAGCGCGCAGTTCGTCGAGTCGCCGGCGGAGCCCAGGTCGAGCTGGCCGTCGAGCAGCCGCGACTTGAGGTGCTTGAACCCGACGAGGTCGAAGAAGAACGGGTCGTCGCGCGGGCCGGCGAAGGCCCGGCCGCCGCCGCTCACGTTGGCCACACGCGTGGTGCCGCCGTAGCGTGAGGTGGTGCCGGTCGCGACCGTGGTGCCGGTCCATGCGGTGGCCCGAGCCGCCGCGCCGGTCGCTCGCTTGACGTGGAACGTCTGGCTGACGGTGCCATCGCTGTAGTGCTTGAGGTTCGTGAAGCGGACCTTGTAGGCGATGTCGGCACGGGCGTCGCCGTTGGTGTCGACCTTGATCTCGTAGAGCGTGTTCCCGCGGAACTTGGCGCCCTTCGAGTCGGCCGGCGCGGTGAGCGGGTTGACGTTGAGCGCCAGGGCGGTGCTGCTGCCGCTGGTCCGCCAGGCGTAGAGGTCCGTGATGTCGACGCGGGCGTCGATCTTCACGAGCGGTGAGTCGAGGTGGTCGGCGGCGCCGACCGCGAGCGGCCCTGCGCCGATCGCGGCGATCGCGCCGGCCATGGCAAGGGCGCCGGCGGCGCCGAGGAACTTCGTAGGTGTTCGCATGGAACCCGTGGGCCTCCAAAGTGGGATCGAGCCGGGATCCGGCTCGTGGTGTCTTGCGCGTCCCGAGGTGCGCCGTGAGCGCAGCGGTCTACTCGGGTTCGGCCATCGGCGGTCCTCCATCCCCCGGACCGACGATCGATCCAGGTGCTCCGACGCCGAGCGGCAGGGGTCTCGGCAGGTCGGCCGGGATACGCAGCCCCGGGACGGACGGATGAATGCGCGGTGATGACGGGCACGGAGCCCAGGCGGGCGGCGCGTCGAGGACCTAGAGGACGCGCCCCGGGTTCAGGATCCCGAGGGGATCGAGGGCGGCCTTGATGGCGCGCATCACCCGCATCGCGTCGGGACCGCGCTGCTCCTCGAGCCACGCCCGCTTGGCGATCCCGACACCGTGCTCGCCGGTGATGCTGCCGCCGAGCCCGATGGCCGCCCGGTAGAGGTCCGTCCGGACGGCATCGGTCTTGGCCTCGCCCTGCGGGTCGCCGCGCTCGAGGACGAGGTCCGGGTGCAGGTTGCCGTCGCCGGCGTGCCCGAAGGTGCCCATCTGGACGTCGTGCTTCGCGGCGATCGCCTCGATGGCCCGGAGCATGTCCGGGACACGCGCCCTGGGCACGCTGACGTCCTCCATCCGGACCTCGCCAAGCCGCTCGAGCGCGTAGTGCGCCATCCGCCGCGCCTGGCGGAGCCAGTCGGCCTCCTGGGCATCCGCCGCGCGGATCACGTCCGTGGCGCCCGCGATCCGGCAGACCGCCTCGGCGCGGGCCATCTCATCGGTGGCGGCGGCGCCCGGCATGTCGGACTCGACCATCAGCATCGCGGCCGCCGTGCGGTCCAGGCCGAGGTCGTTCATGTCATCGACCGCGGCGATCGTGAAGCGGTCAAGCAGCTCCAGCGTCACCGGGGTGAGCCCGGCCGCGGCGATCGCGCTGACGGCATCGCCGGCGCTTTCCAGCGTCGGGAAGAACGCCAGCATCGTGGAACGTGGCGGCGGCATCGGCCGGAGACGGAGCGTCGCCTCCGTGATGATCCCGAGCGTCCCCTGGCTGCCGATGAGCAGGTGCGTCAGCGAGTACCCGGCGACGTCCTTCACGTTCTTGCCGCCCGTCCGGATCACGGCCCCGTCGGCCATGACCACCTCGAGCGAGAGGACGGCGTCGCGGGTCTGACCGTACTTGACGCAGCACAGCCCGCCGGCGTTGGTCCCGAGGTTGCCGCCGATCGAGCAGATCTCGTACGACGCCGGGTCGGGGGCGTAGAACAACCCGTCCTTCGCGACGATGGCCTTCAGCGCCGCGTTGATGATCCCGGGTTGGACGACGGCGACGAGGTTCGCCGTGTCCACCTCGATGACCTTGTCCATCGAGGTGAAGGCGATCGTCAGCGCCCCCTCGATGCCGGCCGCGCCGCCCGAGAGGCCGGTCCCGGCGCCACGCGGCACGATCGGCACGCGGTGCTCGGCCGCGAGCCGCACGAGGGTCGCGACCTGGGCGGTCTCGGTCGGGAGCGCGACGGCACCCGGCAGCTCGCCCCGCAGGTACGCGGTCTCGTCGGTCCGGTACGCCTCGCGGTCCAGCGGGTCCGTGAGGAGCCGGAGGTCCGGGAGCTGGTGGCGCACGGCCTCGACCAAGGGTCCGATGGTCATGGCGGCCAGTGTAGGGTGACCGGGGTAGGATTCGCGCCATGCGAACCGCCCACGTCGCCGGGCTCGCCCTCGTCGTCGGGCTGGCGATGCTCGGCCTCCCGTCGTCAGCGGTGTCCGCCGCGAGTGCCGCGAGTGCCCCGACCACCGCGAGCGCGGTGGTGCCGGCGGCGTCGTCGCCGGTCGGCGTGCGCGACATCGTCGCCGGGTCCGTCGGACGGACCAGCCTGCACCTCACCGCGACGTACGACGCCCGCCTGAAGCTGTCCTGGGCACATCACCGGATCCGGGTCGATGCGCGACTGGCTGTGACGAACACGTCGGGCGGCCCGATCGACCGCCTCGAGCTCAACACGATCGCCGCGCGGCTCGGCGCGATCCAGCTCGACCCGGTCACGGTGGACGGCGTCGCGGTCAAGGCGACGCGCAGCGACCAGACGATCGTGGTCCCGCTCGGCGGCGTCCTGCCCGACGGCGGCACGACGCAGGTCCGCGTGCGGTTCGGGGCGACGCTGCGGACGAACCTGACCGGCTCGAACTGGCTCTTCGCGAAGGCCAACGGGATCGCCGACCTGTACCGCTGGCTCCCGTGGGTCAGCCGCAAGACTCGCTTCAGCCGCCCGAACCATGGCGACCCGTTCGTGACGCCGTCGAGCCCGTCCGTCCGCGTCACGGTGATCACGGATCGCCAGCTCGTGATCGCCACGACGGGCGACCGTGTCAGCGTCAGCGCCGACGGCCTGACCAAGGTCTACCAGGCGCACGACGTGCGCGACTTCACGGTGACGGCCGCGACCGACTACCGGACGACCGAGCGCCGGGTCGGCGACAACGTCGTGCGAGTCTTCTACCGTCCCGGGGCGCCGGGCGCCGCGATGCTCGACGCGGCCGCCGATGCCTTCAAGGTCTACGAGGCGAGATTGGGCGCCTACCCCTATCCCGTCTTCCGAGTCGTCCAGTCGGCCGGGGCGTACGGCATGGAGTCACCGGGGCTCGTCTGGATCCCGACCGGCGCGCCGCGGGCCAACCTCCGCTACCTCGTGGCCCACGAGACGGCGCACCAGTGGTTCTACGGCATCGTCGGGAACGACCAGGCGCGCGAGCCGTTCACGGACGAGGCGGCCGCGGACTTCATGGCCCGATACGTGACGGGCACGAAGCGCGCCAGCCGATGCTCGACGGGACGGCTCGACCTCGACATCTACCACTACACGTCCGCGTGCTACTACGAGCGCGTCTACATCCAGGGCGGCAACCTGCTGGACACGGCCCGCACGCGCATGGGCTCGGCGGCGTTCTGGGCGGCGCTGCGCGGCTACGTATCGGCGCATCGCTTCGGGCTGACCACGACCAAGGCGCTGCTCCAGGCGCTCGACGACGGCACGCCGAAGGATCTTGGCCGCACGCTCTTCGCCCCGCGGTTCCCGCGGATCTACTGAGGGCTCAGCGCTCGCCGTCGGCGAGGCGTCCGTCCGCCGCGAGCGCCTGCGGCATCTGCCGGAACGACGCCGGGAGCCAGGGCCGCCAGGCTCGCCAACCCGCCACGAGCCAGGCCGAGACCGTGCGCTCGCGGCGACCCCAGCGGAATCCATACGCCTCGCGGACCGACGCCGGGAGCAGCCCGATCGACGGCCACATCGTCCAGTCGTAGAGCGCGGCCGGGATGGGCAGGCTCGCCGAGACCGCCGGGCAACGGCGGATGCACGATGACCTCGGCAAGCTCGCGCGCGAGCGGCCCGACGCGGACCGGGCCGTCCGGCCCGAGCATCCGCTCGAGGTAGCCCTCGAAGGCCGCAAGGTCGGCGGGCAGCATCGCCTCGGGCACGCCGAACGCCCGGCCGACGGGCCGGGTCTCCGCGTAGAAGGCGGCGCGACGCTCGGGTGAGACAGGCCCGAGCCAGGCGTCGTTGGCGACGATCGTGGCATCGACGAGCGTGGCGTGGACCCAGAGCGACAGCTCCGGGTCTCGCGCGGCGTAGCCCCGTCCGGTGATCGCCCGATGCAGGGCGTTGAGCCGGCGGATCTCCGCCCGGGCCTCGGGCGCCGACCCGTACACGATCGTGAGGAGACTCCGGAGCGTGCCCTGGAGCCGACGCCACGGATCCGCGCGGAAGTCCGAGTGGTCGTCCACGCCCGCGGCGACGGCGGGGTGCGCGATCTGCATGAGCAGGGCCCGCGGGCCGGCTCCGAGCAGCAGCATCGCCTCGCGGTTCAGCCGCCAGGCCTCGGAGTCGGGGCCGTAGAGGCCGGCGCGCTCGGTCTGCCCGCGGTCATCCGCGCTGGCGTCGACGACGTATCCACGGTGGCACGATACGTGAGGCACGAGAGGGACGCCGATGACAGCCACGATGACCGCGGAGGCGACGGATCCAGCGACGCGCCGCTGGGGCGCGGACTTCGACCCGGACGAGCTGGCCCGCATCGAGACGCGGATGTGGAAGGCGTACTACCGCCGACAGCCCGCCCGCCTCTTCGGGTTGCTCGTCCAGGCGTTGCGGGCGCAGGCGCACGTCGGCTGGCCGCGGGCCCTCGTGGCGAGCCTGCTCCTGACGCGCGCGGCCGCGGGGTTCGCCAGGGCGTCCGGGGACTACGAGCGGTTCGCCCCCGACATCGGACGGGCCTATCGCCTGCTTGGTCTCCCGAGCTCCGTGGACGCCGAGGCGGTCGCCCGCCACGAGCTGCGCTGGTGGGTCGTGCGACGCGAGATCGGCCTGGCGGCCGGCGAGGCGGCCGGGTCATCCATCACGGACCTGTACGCGGCCATCTACGAGGTGCCGCGCGAGCACGTGGCGGAAGCCGGACGACTCCGCGGCCTCGCGGCCGAGGTCCGCGACCGCGGCGCGACGAGCGACCCCGACGGGCCGACGGGTCGTGGGCTCGAGTATTGGCCGGAGGTCGCCCGCCTGCTGCGAGCGTCGTATCGGAGCCTGCAGGACGCGCTCGCGTCCGAGTGACCGAGGCTCGGTCAGCGGCCGTCCGGGCGGCGGCCGATCAACCACCACGCCGTGGGAAAGATGGCCGCGGCGACGAGCAGCTTCCCGGCGTCCCACAGGAGGAACGGCGTGAGGCCGGCGGCGATCGAGTCGCCCCATGAGAGCCCGGTCGAGAACTTGAGCCACGGGACGCCGATCGCGTAGATCACGACGCTGCCGAGGGCCATCGCCCCGATCGCGCCGCCGATCCGGCGGTCCCAGCCGAGCTCGGCCAGACGCCCGACGAGCGCCCCCGCGATGACGAAGCCGATGAGGTACCCGCCCGTGGCGCCCCACAGGACCTCGAGGCCGCCCTTGTGCTCCGCGAAGAACGGCAGCCCGATGGCGCCGAGGAGCACGTAGAGCGAGACCGAGGCGAACCCGCGCCGGAAGCCGAGCGCGCACCCGGCGACGAGGACGCCGAAGGTCTGGCCGGTCCACGGGACGGGCTCGTTCGGGATGACGACGAGGGCCGTCAGGTAGATGAAGAACGCGCCGGCCACGATGAGGACGGCGTGGCGGAGCCGGGTATCGGTCCGCTCGGCGAGCGGGATCGGGACGAGGAAATCGGCAAGCGTCAGACCGCGGTCGGCGGCGTTGCTCCGATCGAGTCTCGGGAGGGCGATGGTCATCGAGGCTCCGTCGGTTGGGGGGTCGCCTGGGGTCGCGACCGACCGCCCGAGTCTAGCATCCGCTCACTCGTAGGCGACGGCGTTCGGGATGGAGATCCGTGCGGCGATCCTGGCCGGGTAGGCGGCCGCGAGCATCGCGAGCGCCACGCTCAGGACCACCGCGAGCGCCACGCTCGCCCATGGCACCGAATCGGCGACGGTCAGCCGCCCGCCCGCGAGCACGATCATCAGCGCCCCCGCCGCGAGACCGGTGAGGACGCCGAGGAGGGCGCCCGCCACGCCGATGACGCCCGCCTCGACCACGACGGACCGCCAGACCTGGCGGCGGGTCATCCCGGCGGCCCGGAGGATCCCGATCTCGCGGACGCGCTCCATGACGTTCATGGTGAGCGTGTTCGCGATGCCCAGCGCGGCGACGATGACCGCCACGAAGGCGAGCGCGTCGAACAGCCCGAAGACGCGACCGACGGCGTCGTCGATCGCGCCGCGCAACCGGTCGAGCGTGACCACGTCGAGCGCGTCGAGCGTCGTGACGCCCTTGAGGTCGTCGGTCACGCTGGCCGGGGCCCCGGTCTCGAACCGGATCGCGAACGCGTCCGCCCCGGCCACACCGAAGTGGCCCGTGGCGTCGCTCCAGCCCACGATGACGGCCTCGCCGTTCCGCCCTGGGAAGGTCCGCTCGGCGATGGCGACGATCTGCAGTGGGATGGACCCGCCCTCGGCGGTCGCGACCTGGAGCGAGTCGGCCGTCGTGAGCCCGAGCCGATCGGCCATCGCCTGCGGGATGATCGCGGCGCCACCGCGATCCAGCGCCTCGAAGGCGGCGGCCCGGTCGCCGCTGACCATCGTCAGGCGGCCGTCCGCGGCGAGGTCCGACCCGACCATCGCGGCCCCGTCGGTGGCCACGCCGTCGATCGCCAGGTCGAATGTCGCGATGGGACTGACCCTCGCCACGCCGTGGACGGCCGCGAGGTCCGCGGCGACGCCCTCGTCGGGCGCCACCGGCCGGATCGACGTCGCGACGACGTCGCCCGGCACGACGGCCGCGACCCAGGCGCTGGCGGCGGCGCGTGCCTGCTGGCCGACGCTGCCGAGCGCCACCACGAGCGCGAGGCCGACCGTCAGCGCCCCGACGGTGAGGGTCGCCCGGCTGCGATCGCGGACGAGCGTCGCGCGGGCGATCCGCTCTTCGAGCCCGAGCGGGAGGCGGAACGGGAGCCCGCCGATCCTCGCGAGGGCCGGGATGAGGAACGGGATCAGGAGCGTGGCGACCAGCAGGACGCCGTAGACGGCCAGGGCCCGGAGCGCGCCGGCCGCGCCGCTCGCCCCGCCGGTCCACGGCCACAGGACGAGGCCGATGGCCGCCACGCCCAGGAGCACGGCCGCGAGCCACCGGACGCGGGCACCGCGCCCGGTCGAGGGCTCGAGCCGCGCCTTGAGGGCGTCGACCGGCGGGATCCGTGCGGCCCGCCGGGCCGGCTCGAGCGCGGCGGCGATGGTCACGACCAGGCCGACGACCATCGAGATCACGGCGGCGCTCACCGGCAGCGTCGGCGTCTCGAGGGTCACGGAGCCGATCGTCCGGAGGTACGCCACCATGCCTGCCGCGAGCAGCCCGCCGAGCAGCAGACCGAGTGCCGAACCGACGACGCCGATCACGAGGGCCTGGGCCAGGACGACCGTCCGAACCTGCGCGCGCGTCGCGCCCGCGGCCCGCAGGAGGCCGACTTCGCGGACGCGCTCGATGACCGTCATCGAGAGCGTGTTGAGGATGAGGAAAGCGCCCGCGAAGAGCGCGATCGCGGCGATGAGGGCCGTCGTCGCCGAGACCTCGGCCGTGGACGCCCGCAGGGTCGCAGCGAGCGCGGCCGGGGTCTGGACCGTGTACGGCTCGATGAGGAGTCGTGACTCGAAGGCGCGCGCGACGGCCTCCGGGTCGGCACCGGCTGCCACGCCGACATCCACTCGCGTGACGCCCGGATCGTCGAAGACGGCCTGGGCCGTCTTCAGCGGCACGATCACCGTGCGTGTCGCGGCGCTTCCCAGGGGCCCGTCGCCGGCGAGGATGCCGACGACGCGGTACTCCCCGGGGTCGCCGGCACCGAACACGGTGATGGTCGAGCCGATCGCCAGGTCGTCGTCCGCAGCCAGCTGCTCGGTCACCAGGGCATCCGGCGCCTGCGCCGAGGCGAGCGCCACGCCCGACCGGAGCGGCCAGTCGTGCAGCCGCGGTTCGGCGGCGGGATCGACCCCGAGCACCGTGACGGGCGGCGGCAAGCCACCCGCCGAGGTGATCGCGCCGAGGTAGGTCCGCCGCTCGAGGGCCGGCGCCACGATGGCGACGCCCGGCGTGGCGACGATCGCGTCGAGCGTCTCGCGACCGAGGCCGGTCTCCCCGAACGCGGCGACGCGCAGGTCGGCCCGCCCGAGCAGGTCGCCGGCGGTGCGCTCCGCGGACGCCTCGATGCCGGCATTCGTCGCGAGGCCGGCGAAGAGCACGCCGACGCCGAGGGCGACGCCGACCATCGTCAGGGCCGTCCGGAACGGTCGCGCCCGCAGGGTCCGCCAGGCGAGGCCGGTCAGCCCGCGCATCGCCGGCGGTTCGCCTAGAGCCCGAGCTGGGCGAGGCGGGCGATGAGCGGGCCGGCGTCGTGGGACGTGCGGCGCCCGAGCACGATCGTGTCCTGGATCCGCCCGTCACCGATGACCAGCACCCGGTCCGCGTACGCGGCGGCCTTCGAATCGTGGGTGACGAGCACGACGGTCTGGTGCCGGTCCACGCACGAGCGCCACAGGGCATCGAGGATCTCCGAGCCGCTGGCGTAATCGAGGTTGCCGGTCGGCTCGTCGGCGAACAGGAGCGCCGGACGGGTGACGAGGGCGCGCGCGACCGCGACGCGCTGTTGCTCGCCGACCGACAGCTGGTCCGGCTTGTGGCGCGCCTTGGCGCTGAGGTCCACGAGCTCGATGACGTCGCGGATGCGGTCGCGCAGGTCCCCGCGCGACGGGTCGGCGCCGGCGATCGTGAACGGCAGGGCCACGTTCTCGGTCACGTCGAGGAGGGGGATCAGGTTGAAGGACTGGAAGACGAAGCCGGTGCGGTCCCGTCGGAGTCTCGTGGCGGATTCGTCGGACATGGCACTGATCGTCTCGCCCTGGAGGATGACCTCACCCGACGTCGGCTGGTCCAGGCCGCCGAGCAGCTGGAGGAGCGTCGACTTGCCGGAGCCCGACGGGCCCATCAGCGCCACGAACTCCCCCGCCGCCACCTCCAGCGAGACGCCCCGGAGCGCTTCGACCGTCGTCTCGCCCATCGGGTAGGTCTTGACGAGGTCGCGTGCCTCGAGGATGGCCGCCATGGCCGCCAGTGTATCCGGCGAACATGCGGTGACGGGCGGTGTCCGTCCGACGGCGATCCCGCGGACGGGTTCGCTCAGCCCCCGAAGACGGGCGTGGTCACCCCGCCGACCAGGGTCTCCAGGAGCCCGGGCGGCGAGCCGCCGTCCATGACGCGGAGACCGTGCGGCGCCTCGGCGGCGGGCTGACTCGGCGCCGACCGGCGTCGCACTCGGCGATGGCGACGCGGTCGGCGGGGCCGTGGCGTCGCCCGGGACGGCGTCGGTGGAGGGCTCGGCGCGATCGATCGTGGGCGGGACGATCAGCTCGGGCGTCGGCTCGGGCGTCGGCCTCGGCGTGGCGCGCGGACGTGGCTTCGGTGTGGCCTTCGGTCGCTCGACGGGCTTCGGTCGAGGCTTCGAGGTGGACCGCGGCTTCGGCTTGGTGGTGGCCTTCGAGGTCGTGCTCCCGCACTTGTCCGCGAAGAGCACCGTGTACATCTTCTTGCCGTCCGCGCCCTTGTAGGCGCCGACGCCGATCACGTCCCAGGCCTTGCCGAGGATGTTGGACCGGTGCCCGCTGGAGGCCATGAACATCTGCTGGATGCGCGCGGTGGCGGTGCTGTCGCCCTCGTTGTTCCAGCCGATGTTCTCGCCGGCCAGGTTGTAGCAGTACCCCTCGGCGGACATCTTCTTGAAGACGTTCCCGTAGCCCGGGATGGAGTGGCTGAAGTAGTCGCGGTTGATCATGTCCTTGCTGCGCCAGCGGGCGATCGACGTCAGCGTCGAGGAGATCTTGAGCGCCTTGCGCCCGGCCGCTGCCCGACTCTGGTTCGTGAGCGCGATCAGGTCGTGCTCGGCACTCGAGCTGAACGAGCCGTCCGCCCAGGCGAAGGCCGTCGAGGGCTGCGCGAGGGTCGCCACGGCGGTCGCGGCGAACGCGACGGCGACGACCAGGGCGAGCCGGCGGGGCAGCCTGCCGCCGGATGGGGCGGTGTGGGCGAGAGACATCCGGGTGCGCGCGCTCCAGCGATGTCACCGGGCGGGGCGTCCGGCGTGGCCGCCAACGTAGGCGCCGAGGCACGCCCGGGTCCCCGGCCCCATGGTCCCGACGCCCGTGGGTCGGTCGTACCGGGGTGGTCGAGTGGGCTGGGATGCGGTCCGGACGGGTTCGGGAGCGTCCGGTGCGGTCGACCGGCCCGGGTCAGGTCCCCGGGTCGGCTTCGCTCGAGGCCAGCGTCGAGGTCACGAGCGCCTGGGCCTCCTCGATCAACCGCTCCAGGTGCGCCTCGCCGCGGAAGCTCTCGGCGTAGACCTTGTACACGTTCTCCGTGCCCGACGGGCGCGCCGCGAACCAGCCCTCGTCGGTCGTGACCTTGAGGCCGCCGATCGCCGCCCCATTGCCGGGCGCCGTCGTGAGGATGGCGGTGATCGGATCGCCGGCGAGGGTCGTGGCCTGGACCGCCTCGGGCGTCAACCTGGCCAGGACGGCCTTCTGCGCCGGGGACGCGGGCGCGTCGATGCGGCGATACGCGGGCGACCCGTAGCGTTCCGTCAGGGTCGCATAGGCCTGACCGGGATCGCGTCCCGTCGTCGCCGTCAGCTCGCACGCGAGCAGGTCCGCGATGATCCCGTCCTTGTCCGTCGTCCAGACCGAGCCGTCCCGCCGCAGGAACGACGCGCCGGCACTCTCCTCGCCGCCGAACCCGATCGACCCGTCGACCAGGCCCGCCACGAACCACTTGAACCCGACGGGAACCTCGACGAGCCGGCGGCCGAGACCCGCGACGACGCGGTCGATCATGCTCGAGGAGACGAGCGTCTTGCCGACGCCGACCTCGCTCCCCCACCCTCGGGCGCCGCCGAACAGGTACTCGATGGCCGCCGAGAGCACGTGGTTGGGGTTGAGGAGCCCGGCGCCCGGTGTGACCACGCCATGGCGGTCGGCGTCCGCGTCGTTGCCGAGGGCGATGTCGAATCGGTCGCGGAGGGCGACGAGCCGGGCCATCGCGAACGGCGACGACGGGTCCATGCGGATCTTGCCGTCCCAGTCGAGGGTCATGAACCCGAAGGCCGGGTCCACGGTCTCGTTGGTCACGGTGAGGGCCAGGCCGTAGCGCTCGGCGATCGCACCCCAGTAGGCGACCGACGCCCCGCCCATCGGGTCCACGCCGATGCGGAGCCCGGATGCCGCGATGGCGGCCATGTCGACCACCGACGCCAGGTCCTCGACGTACGCGGCCAGGAAATCGTGACCCGCGGCCGCCGCCCGCGCTTCGTCGGCGGGGACGCGATCGATCCCGTCGACGCCATCAGCGCCGGACGCCTCGAGGATCCGGTTCGCCTCGTCCTCGATCCAGCGGGTCACGTCCGTGTCGGCCGGCCCGCCGTTCGGCGGGTTGTACTTGAAGCCGCCGTCGTCGGGCGGGTTGTGCGACGGCGTCACCACGATCCCGTCGGCCAGACCGGCATGGTCTGGGCGGTCGCGGTTCGCGACGATGATGGCGTGGGAGACGGCCGGCGTCGGGGTGAACCCGTCGCGGGCATCCACCCGCACGTCGACGCCGTTCGCGACCAGCACCTCGAGCGCCGTCCGCTGGGCCGGCTCTGACAGCGCGTGCGTGTCCTTGCCCATGAACAGCGGTCCCGTGTAGCCCTGCGCCGAGCGGTAGCGGCAGATGGCTTCGGTGATGGCGAGGATGTGGGCCTCGTTGAAGGCCGCGCGGAACGCGGACCCGCGGTGTCCCGAGGTGCCGAACGCCACACGCTGGGCCGGGTCCGCAGGGTCCGGCCGGATGTCGTGATACGCCGCGATCAGCGCATCGACATCGACGAGGCCGGCCGGGTCCGCCGGCAGCCCGGCTCCTTCGTGCGACACCACCATCGGATGCTCCTCGTCGGGGCCGTCAACGGATGGCGTCAGTATGCCGGGCACGGGACCGGCCGGCCCGAGGATCCGGTCAGGAGCGCGGCACCGCAGCGAGCAGGGACTCGATGTCGTGGATCGGGATCTCGCCCGCCACTCGCGCCGCGACCTTCCCCTGTCCGTCGAGGAGGACCAAGAACGGGTATGAACTCAGTCCGAACGCCTGCGCCACCGAGTTCGTGGGATCGTCGATGACCGGAACGGTCCAGCCGACCTGCTTGAGCCACTCGGCCGGCGGGTAATTCGGCAGGGTCGGATCGATCCCGGTCGACACGGACACGAGGTCCACGTCCTTCGGTGGCCCGCCTTTGTCGATCCAGTCCTGGATGAGCGGGACCTCACGGCCGCAATGTGGGCACCAATGGGCGAAGAAGATCACCAGCTGCGGCTTGCCCGTCGGGGCGATCCCGACCGGAGCGCCCTGGTAATCGTGGCCCGCGACGACGGGCGCCGCGAGGCCTTTCGCCGGATCACCGATCGTCTGGGTGAACCTCGGCAGGGCCGTCCCGGTGACCGTCGGCGGTCCGGTCAGGACCGTGGCTGCCGGGCTCGCGGATCCACCGGAGCCGGCCAGGCTGACCACGACCGCGACGAGCGCCACGGCGGCGATCACGAGGCCGGCCACGGGGAGCAGCCACTTCGCGCCGGACGTCCGGCGCTCGCGCTGTCGGGCCGCCTCACGGCGGGAGGTTCGGGACTTCGAGGTCATGCGGGACTCCCAGGTGCGGGGTCTTCTACACGGTCCGGACCGTCGTCGAGATCCGGTCCGCGCACGGACAACAGCGTGAAGATCAGCAGGAAGGCGGCCAGGGCGAGCATCGGCAGGCTGATGAAGCCGAGCTCGCGGAACCAGATCACCGAGCAGGACGGACCGGTGCCGCAGGACCCCGTATCGAGCGCCGGGATCCACTCGAGGCCGAGGTGGTACGTCGAGATCACCGCCCCGATCGCCGCCAACACCCGGACGTAGATCCCGATCCCGGCATCGCGCCGGACCGCGGCGATCCCGAGGATCACGACGAGCGGGTACATGGCGATCCGCTGGAACCAGCACAGGCGGCACGGATCGAAGTGGGCGACCTCCGAGAAGTAGAGGCTGCCGATGGTCGCCAGCATCGCGACGATGAAGGCCATCCCGACGGCGTTGGGTTCGATGACGCCGCCGATGGCGTGATACCACCGTCGCGCCGACGCGGACGCGAACGCGAGCAGGCGCACGACGACAACGACGGCCACGAACGCGAACGCGATGATCGCGAGAAGGGCGTAGAAGAGCTGGACGGTCGAGGTCGCCATCACGCTCGATGCTGCGGGGTCCCGCGCGGCCCGCGCATGGGCCATCCGGCCCGGAGCGACGGGTCGGAATGGGCCGGTCCCGTCACCGGACCGTGCGTGATGGGCTGCCGTGATGCCATGCCGGGATGGTACGAGGTCTTCGCGGACCGACCCCGCGAGCCGGCGGCGGCTTTCCGGTACACTCCGCACGCTCGTCCATCCGCGCCTCGTGCGCACCGCCACGGACGACGGCGCCGCGGTGGCCTTAGCTCAACCGGCAGAGCACTGGATTGTGGCTCCAGAGGTTACGGGTTCGAGCCCCGTAGGCCACCCCAACCCCTTGGTCCGTCGCCGCAACGGCGCCCGGTCTATCGCGTGGCATACCCGAGGTACACCGTCTCGGCCACGTGCTGGGCGAAGTCCGGGGTGAGGACGCCGCCGAACATCAGGCGAAAGTAGACCGGTCCCACGAGCAGCTCCGTGGCGACGTCCGCGTCGATATCCGCGCGGAGGTCGCCGCGGGCGATGCCTCGCTCGATCACGCGGGCGATCTCGTCGCGGCGCGCCCGGATGACCGTGGCCCGGAACGGATCGCCGAGCGCGGGGTTGCCGGCGATCTGCGACAGGAGGGCGCGGATGACCGGCCCGAACGCGGTCGCCGTCACGGCCTGCATCGCGTTGGTCACCGCGGCGAGCATCTCCGCGCTCGTGTCGCCGGTCTCGGCGATCTCGATGTGCGGTCCGGCCAGCTCGGTGAGGAGCTCCTGGCACAGCGCCTCCTTCGAGGCCCAGCGCCGGTAGATCGTGGCCTTGCCGACGCCCGCGCGGGTCGCGACGGTCTCCAGCCGGAGTCGGGTGAACCCCACCTCGACGAGTTCGGCGCGAGCCGCGTCGAGGATCGCGCGATGCGCCGCCGCACTGCGTGGCCGTCCGGAGCGGCGGGGACCCGGCGAGGACTCGGTCCGGGAGTTTCGAGACTGGCCGTCTTGATATTCGGTCGCCATGCTGTTATGATACGGCTCGTTCCGTATCGCAACACAGGATCTCCGCACCATGGACACCCGAACCACCATCGTCAGCCTCGTCGAAGACGCCGCCCGCTCCACGCCCCAGTGCGACTGCGGCGCGCCGATGGTCGCGGTCGAGCACGACGGCGGTCTCTGGCTCGAATGCGCCGATCACGACCGCCACGACGGCAGTCGCTGGACGCGCCTCCGCACCGGCCGCTGGCTGGACACGCACGCCCGCCGCCTCCTGCTCGATCAGAGCGAACTGCTCGCCGCCTGACCACGGACGGGCGGTATCGCCCGCGGCTTCGGGCCGATGGGCTCTGGTCCCGCGGGCCCCGCCGACGTCCCATGGACGCACCGGGGACAGCCGCACGACGACGGGCCGCGCGCCGGACCCGGTCAGTCCACGGTGGAGGGTGGAGCCATGAACAGTGTGGTCATCTACGCGACGCGGTCCGGCAATACGCGTCGGATCGCCTCGGCCATCGCCGACGAGCTCCGCCGCCTCGGGCCGTGCGACCTGCTCGCGGCCGACGCGGCGCCGTACCGGATCCCGGCCGGGACGCAGCTCCTGGTCATCGGTGGCCCGACCGAGGGGCACGGCATGACCGAGTCGATCGAGCGGTTCCTCGACGATCTCGAGATCACGGCCCTCGACGGGATCGCCGCGGCCGCCTTCGACACCCGGCTCCGGTGGCCCAAGGTCCTGTCCGGATCCGCCGCCGAAGGGATCGCGCGACGCCTCACCAGCGACGGGGCGGTCGTCGTCGTGCCGCCCGAGAGCTTCATGCGTGACGCGCAAGCCGGCGCTCGAACCCGGCGAGGAACAGCGAGCCACGGCCTGGGCGGCCTCCCTGGCCGCGGTCGTGGGTGATCGATCCGTACCTGTCGTGTCGACGCCGGCCTGACCGCCCACGGTCCGATCGACCCCATCACGGGCCGGCACAGCACGGACCCGGTCCTGCCAGGAACGCGGCGGGCACGCCGACACGGGGGACGCGGCCTAGGCGCGCACGTCTGGGACGATCCGGAACAGCTCCACCGGCCCGAGCCCCTGCAGGTCGACCGGGCCGACCGGTTCCGCCCGCGCCGCGATGGCCGGGTCGGCCTCCAGCACAGCGCGCGTGAGGAAGAGCACGCCCGATGGCGCCGCGTCGGCGGCGCGGGACGCCAGGTTCACGGCCCGACCGAAGACGTCCCCCTCACGCTCGATGAACCGCCCGCTGTGGACGCCGGCATGGCCGAGAGGGAGCCCAGCGGCCGGCAGCGCCGCGAGCAGCTCGAGCGTCCCCTCGACGGCCGTCCTCGCGTCTCCGAACCGCAGCAGGACCCCGTCGCCGAGGAGCTTGACCACGCGGCCGCCGTGGGGCGTCGTCGTCACGCGGGCCAACTCGCCGAGCCGGAGTGAGACGCCGGCGGCGACCTCGTCGCCCGCCTCCTCGGACAGCCGGGTGAAACCGGTGAGGTCCACGAAGGCGATCCCCGGGTCGACGGTCGGCCGCTCCGGCAGGAAGCCGAGGTCCTCGAGGGTCTTCTCGGTCGCCTCGGCCGAGTAGGCATCGACGGCGTGGCTCATGTGCTGGGCCGTCAGCCACGCGGCGAGGGCCGGGGCGGACCTGGCGATGCGGGCCCACGGTCGCACGACCTCGTACGCCTCGGCCGGCGGGAGACCGACGAAGGCGTCGCCGAGTTCGGCCGCGACCTCCCCGTAGACCCCGAGCGACGCATCGGCGGCCCGGCGCGTCGCCTCGGCGAAGAGCCGGACGGTGCGCATCGCCGCGTCCGGTCGGCCGATCGCCTCCAGCATGCCGAGCAGCTCGGTGAGAAAGGCCTCGTCGTCGACGCCGAGCCGCGATCCGGGCGCGGGCTCGGCGATCCCGAACGCGTCGTACAGCGGCTGGAGACGCGGCCCAAGGTCCCCGAGCGACGCCTGGAACGCCGCGTACGTCCGCGTCGACGGCGGCGATGCCGAGGCGTGGAGCTCGTCGTAGTAGTCGAAGCTGACACGACCTGCCCGACTGGCCGCCATGAGCGCGTCCATCGAGACCCCGACCTGCTCGAACGCCGCGACGAGTCGCAGCCGATGGATGTCGCCGATCCGAAAGCGGTCGGGCGCGACGGGAGTGATGACGCCCCGGGCGACCAGGTCCGCGAGGCGCTCGGGTGTCGTCCCGGCACGAGCCGCGAGCTCCGCCCCGTCCAGGGTCGGGACGTGCGCGGCCGACGTGGCGTCGCTGCCATCCGTCATGGCGCGTATTGTCGGATGTCCGGCGGCCGGCCGTCGGACCGGGCGTTGCCTGAGAGGCTCGCACCGGCCGGCCATGCCCGGCAGATGCCGGGCCTAGACTGACGCGATGCCGAACCGTGCCCCCGCCGAAGGCCGCGTCGTCCTGATCACCGGGTCCACCGGCGGACTCGGACCCGCCGTCGCCGCATCCTTCGCCAGGGACGGCGCCCGGCTCGTGCTCGCGGGGAGGCACGCCGAGCGGCTCGATCGCCTCGCGGCCGAGCTTGGCCTCGCCCCGGATCGTGGCTTGCCGCTCACCGTGGACCTCCGCGACCGTGACCAGACGCGAGCCGCGATCGCGCGCGTCCACGACGCGTTCGGCGGTGTCGACGTCCTGGTCCACCTCGTCGGCGGATGGTCGGGCGGGACCGCGGTCGTCGACCTCGAGCCCGGCGAGCTCACCGCGATGCTCGACCCACATCTTTGGATGACGCTCAACGTCACACAGGCCGTCCTGCCCGGGATGCTCGAGCGAGGCTGGGGCCGGATCGTCGCGGTGTCGTCGCCGTTCGCCGCCGACCCGGGGCCGCGCGGTGCGGCCTATGCGATCGCCAAGTCCGCCGAGGAGACGCTCATCCGCACGGTCTCGCGTGAGGTCGCGTCGAGCGGCGTGACCGCCAACGTCCTCGTCGTGAAGGCGATCGACACGGCGCACGCCCGCGAGACGGATCCATCGCCCAAGCACGCGTCGTGGACCACCCCGGAGGAGGCCGCGGCGGCGATCCGCTTCCTGTGCTCGGAGGATGCCGCCGCCATCAACGGGGCGCGCATCCGTCTCGACGGCAGGGCCTGACGGTCACAAGGTCCCGAGCAGAACGGGCCGTTCGGACCGTCCGCGCGACCCGCCGTGTCGCTGTAATCACGTCCAGGCTCCGACGCGTGGTGCGTGGTGTGACGGTCTCGCCACCTGGGCGAGCCGAGACGACAAGAGGGATGGAGGAAGGGATGATGTCCTCGCCGAAGCGGTGGGCGGTCCCACTCGGGATCGTGGCAGCGGTCTTGCTGCTGCTGCTCGTCAACCCGTGGGTGGAGGTCTCGGCCGACTTCCGTCCGTGGATCAGCTACCTGTTCTGGATCATCGCGATCGTCCTGCTGGTGGTCCTGTACATGACCGCGCGGTCCGACCCGGGCAGCGACACGGTCGAGATCGAAGGCCCGGCGTTCGCCCGGTTCCTCTTCAACAACTCGCGAGCCGGCATCTTCTGGCTCCCGATCCGGCTGTTCCTGGGCTTCGAGTGGCTCGAGGCCGGGTGGCACAAGCTCACCGGGCGGCGGCTGGATCACCAATGGCGGCAGCGCCTCGCCGGCTATTGGAAGAGTGTCGCCGCGGTGCCGGCACCGGTCGGCCACCGATCACGTACGAGTGGTACCGAGACTTCATCAACTTCCTGCTCGCAGGGCCACCATGAGACAGTGGTTCGCCTGGGTCGATCACCTTCGGCGAGACTCGCGGTCGGGCTCGGCCTGATCTTCGGGGTCCTCACGGGCGTGGCCGCGCTTCTTCGGGGCCTTCATGAACATGTCGTTCCTGCTGGCCGGCTCCGCGTCGGTCAACCCGGTCATGTTCACCCTGGCCATCGGCCTGGTGCTCGCCTGGAAGGTCGCGGGGTACTACGGCGTCGACCGCTGGCTCCTGCCGATGCTGGGCACGCCGTGGAAGCCGCTGCCGAGCCGGACCGGTTCGACGTCCTGACCATCGCCCCCAGGTATCAGAGCGGCGCCATCCGGGCCGGGATGGCGCCGCTCTTCGATTCCCGGCCCGTCGACGGACGGACTCAATCGAGGTGGAACACCTCGTCGAGCCGGCGGTGGAAGCCCGTGGCCGGGTCGGTGAGCGGGTCGATCAGGCTCGATCCCATCTCGGCCTGCCAACGGGCGTTGACCTCGCTCTGCGTTCAGGTATCGCTGGAACCGGCCCAGGTCCGCGACCTCGAGGTAGCCGAACAGCCGGTCGCCATCGAGGAAGATCGAGTAGTCGGCCGCGCCCGCGGCCTTGAGCTCAGCCAGCATCTCCGGCCACACGGCCGCATGCCGTCGCCGGTACTCCTCCTCGGCTCCGGGGAGGAGGCGCATCGTGAACCCGACTCGTTCCATGGAGCCTCCGGATGCGTGAAGGGCCCCGGTCGCCGTCGGCGACCGGGGCCCTGACCTACGCTCGGTGAGCGGTGAGCTAGAAGTTGAAGTCGTTGACGTTGGTCTTGTCGAACCGGAAGGCCGGGCCGAGGATGACCACGCCGTCCTTGCCGATCGTGTAGGGCTTGCCATCGTTGAGACCGGGCACGGTGAAGGTCTCGCCTTCCTTGCCGGTGATCTCGCCGCTGACGAGCTTCTCCGCGACCTGCTCGGCCAGGGTGCCCAGATCCGGGACGCTCCACAGGCCGAAGACCGGCGACGTGCCGTCCGCGACGAACGGCTTCATATCGTTCGGGAACCCGAGCCCGGTCACCTTGACCGAGTCCGACTTCTTGGCCTTCTGGACGACCTGCGCGGCCGCCAGGATGCCGACGGTGGTCGGGGCGACGATCGCCTTGAGGTTCGGGTACTTGGTGAGGAGCGCCTGCGCCTGCTGGGTGCTCTTGGTCGCGTCGTCATCGCCGTAGACGGTGTCGACGAGCTTGAGGCCCTTGTACTTGGCATCGGTCGACAGGGTCGACTTCATGAGGTCGATCCAGGCGTTCTGGTTGGTGGCCGTCGCAGCCGCCGACAGGATCGCGATGTCGCCGGTGCAGTTCGGGACGATCTCGCAGGCCCAGTCGGCGAGGTTCACACCGACGCCGCTGAAGTCGACCTGATTGACGAAGACGTCATAGGCGCCGACCGCCGGGCTCGAGTCGAACCCGACGACCTTGATCCCCTGCGCCATCGCGTCCTTGAGGGCCGGGGCGACCTCATCCTTGCCGTCGGCCGAGATGATGATCGCGCTGACCTTCTGGGTGGTCAGGTCGGTGATGAAGGGGATCTGGAGATCCGGCTTCGCCTCGTTCGGCCCGACCTGGATGACCGTGGCGCCGGAAGCGGCCGCGGCCTTGTCGACGCCGGTCTTCGCAGCGGCGAAGTACTGGTTGACGATGTCCTTCGGCAGGTAGCCGATGGTGAGCGGGCCGGCCGCGGCTGACGCCGACGGGGCGGCGGCGGACGGCGCGGCGGCTGACGGCGCAGCCGCCGACGGGGCCGCTGCCGACGGGGCAGCAGCCGACGAGCTCGAGCCGGCGCTCGAGCACGCGGCGAACACGAGCACTGCGACGCTCGTGAGGGCGAACAACCGCCCGAATGATCTGGTCTTCAACGCTGGTACCTCCTCTGGTCTATCCACTCACTGCCTCACCACCCGGGACCGAGTCGACCGGTGGGGGTCTGCCCCCGCGGACCCGATCGGCGGCCGACTTGGCCTGGTGAGCAAAGGTGGGGATGACGACCGAGAGGATCAGGAGCGACCCGAGGGCGATGCTCTGGACCTCGACCGTCACGCTGGCGAGCCGGAGGGCGTTCTGCATCACGGCCACGACGAGGACCGCGAGGACGACGCCCGGGATCGTGCCCGACCCGCCGAAGATGTTGACCCCGCCGAGCAGCACGACGGTCACGACGGTCAGGGTCATGCCCTGGCCCGCGTCCGCCCGGGCGCTCGAGAGACGGGACGTGAGGATGACGCCGGCCAGCGCCGCGACGAGCCCGGACAGGACGAACAGCCCGGTCCGCAGTGCGCGTGACCCGGACACCCGAGAACCGCGCGGCGCCGGTGTTCTTGCCGACCGCGTAGATCTGGCGGCCGACCCACGTCCGGTGCAGGACGAACCCGAGGATGACGGCCAGGGCCAGGAAGACGACGAAGGGCCAGGGGATGTCGGTACCCGGGACGTGGCCGAAGCCGAGTTCGGTGAAGGCCGGGGGGAAATCGCTGACGCCGGTCGGGCCGAGCACGATGAGCGCCATCCCGCGGAAGAGGGCCAGCGTGCCGAGCGTCACCACGAGGGACGGGAGGCCGCCCCGCGCCACCAGCACGCCGTTGAGCAGCCCGCCGAGGGCGCCCACCGCGAGGACCACCGGGATGCCGATCTCGAGCGGCACGCCGGCCGCCCAGAGGAACCCCAGGATCGCGCTCGCGAGGCCCGCCATCGACTCGATGGAGAGGTCGATCTCGCCCGCGATGATGATCAGGGTCACCGGCAGCGCCATGATCGCGACTTCCATGAGCGCGGCCGTGAGGTTGCCGAAGTTGCCGCTCGTCAGGAAGAACGGCGAGAGGGCGTTGCCGAGGACGATGAGCCCGAGGAGCGCGACGGCGAGGAGGACCTCCCAGCGGGCGAGCCGACGGACCCACGGCCGGGTCGTGGCGCCCGAGTCCACGGCCGCGCTCATCGAGCCCGCCTCGCGACCGTCGCCCGATGGACGCGCCGGACGATGAAGGCGTCAGCGCTCACGGCGACGAGGATCACCAGGCCGTAGATCGCCTGGAGCCAGAACTGCGAGAGACCCACGAGGATGAGCGCGTTGGCGATGAACCCGAGGAAGATGCGCGCCGATCGCGGCGCCGGCGACGGTGCCCGAGCCGCCGAAGATGTTCACGCCGCCGACCACGACGGCGGCCACGACCGCAAGGGTGACGCCGTTGGCCGACGTCCCGTTGATGGTCCCGAACTCCTGCACCCACATGACCCCGGCGACGCCGGCGAGCAGGCCGCAGATCGAGAACGCGGCGAACACGACGAGACGTGACCGGATGCCGAGGATCCGGGCCGCCTCGGGGTTGCTGCCGACCGCATAGACCTGGCGCCCGAAGCGTGTGTAGCGCAGCACCACCGACCCGATGACGACGACGATCAGCGCGACGACGACGAAGACCGGGATCCCGAGGATGCTGTCGCTCGCCGGATTCGTGAAGTCCGCGGGCAGGCCGGCCAGCGGCACCTGGTGGGGGCCGGCGATGAGATAGTCGATACCGCGGAAGATGCTGAGCGTGCCGAGGGTCGCGCACGATCGCGGGGACCTTGAAGATCGTGACGATGACGCCGTTCACCATGCCGAGCCCGAGCCCGAGCGCGATGCCGAAGACGATGGCCGCCTGAGGATCCAGCGCGTGCAGCTCGAGGGTCCTCGCGACCGCGTAGGCGACGAGGCCCATCATCGCTTCCACCGACAGGTCGACGTTGCGGGTGATGATCACGATCGCTTCGCCGACCGCCGCCACGGCGGTGATCGCCGCGAGGACGGCGACGTTCGTGAAGTTGTCGATCGACAGGAACTGCGGTGCGGCGAACGCGACGAGCGCCCCGAGCACGATCATGATCGCGACGAGGCTGAGCTCGCGCTGACGCGCGACGACCGAGAGCCACTGGCCCCTCGGTGCGGCCGGAGCGGCGATGGTGCTGAGGGCCGGGTCAGTCATGGACCTGACCGGGGTCGGCGGGGTCGGCCGGCTCGGCCGACTCGGTACCGGTCGCCGCGAACATCACCCGTTCCTCGGTGGCGCGGTCATGCGGGATCTCGGCCGTGATCCGACCCTCGTGGAGGACCAGGATCCGGTCGGACATCGCGAGGACCTCGGGGAGGTCGCTGGAGATCAGGACGATCCCGAGCCCGGACGCCGCCAGCTCGGAGATGATCCGGTGCACCTCGACCTTCGCCCCGATGTCGATCCCGCGCGTGGGCTCGTCGAGGATCAGCACGGTCGGCTTGGACGCGAGCCACTTGGCAAGCACGACCTTCTGCTGGTTCCCGCCCGACAGCGCGCCGACGAGCTGGTCGACCCCGGTCATCTTCACGGCGAACTGGTCCGTGTACTCCCGGGCCAGCCGCTCCTCGGTCGACGACCGGATCACGAATCGCGGGAAGATCCGGGGGAGGATCGGCAGCGACACGTTCTGGGCGATCGAGAAGTCCAGGACGAGCCCCTCCTGGTGCCGGTCCTCGGGGAGATAGGCGATCCCGGCGTGCATGGCGGCGGACGGCGTGGCGAAATCGACGAGCGTGCCCGTGAGGCGGACCTCGCCGGCGTCGCGATGGTCGATCCCGAACAGGACGCGGGCGACCTCCGTCCGGCCGGCGCCGACGAGGCCCGCGAAGCCGACGATCTCACCGGCCCGGACATCGAAGGTGATGTCGTGGAACACGCCGACCCGGGTCAGGCCGCGCACCTCGAGCAGGACGTCGCCGACCGGGGTCTCGACCTTCGGGAAGAGCGGACACGGTCCGGCCGACCATGTGCCGGACCAGGTCGGCCGTCGTCAGCTCGCTGGTCGGCATCGTCACGACGTGGCGCCCGTCGCGGAAGACGGTCGCGCGGTCGCAGAGCTCGAACACCTCATCGAGTCGGTGGCTGACGAAAAGGACGGCCACCCCGCGATCCCGGAGGCGGCGCACGATCGTGAACAGCCGGGCCACCTCGTGCGCGGAGAGGGAGGCGGTCGGCTCGTCGAGGATGAGGACGCGCGCCTCGACCGACAGGGCCTTCGCGATCTCGATGAGCTGCTGGTCCGCCATCGAGAGGCCGCGGACCTGGGCCGTGACGTCGAACTGGACGTCGAGCTCCTGGAAGAGGGCATCCGCGCGGCGTCTGGCGGCGCCCCAGTCGACGGTCCCGAACCGACCGGACGGGGCGTGGCCCATGAAGACGTTCTCGGCGACGCTCAGGTCCGGGAACAGGCGGGGCTCCTGGTGGACGACCGCGATGCCCAGCGACCGCGAGTGCGCCGGCCCGTGGATCTCGGTCTCGACGCCGTCGAGCCAGATCGTGCCGCTATCGGGTTGGTGGACCCCGGCCAGGATCTTGACCAGCGTGCTCTTCCCCGCCCCGTTCTCGCCGACGAGGGCATGGACCTCGCCCGGTCGGAGCTCGAGCGAGACGTCGTCGAGGGCCTGGGTCGCGAGGAACCGTTTGGAGATCCCTCGCAGCTCCGCGCGAGGCGTGGCGTCGGACGGTCCCACTGCCACGGCCGTGGCGGCCGGCACGACGCTCCCGCCAGGCAGGGTCATCGATCGACCTCGACGCCCGTCCGCACCCGGCGGGGGTCGGCGAGCGGAGCCGCGGGGTCCACGAGCCGGACCTCGATCCCGGCGCTGACGAGCGCGTCGACCATCTCGGCCGGGGCCCCGATGTCGGTCACGACCGAGGTGATCTGGTCGGTGTGGCAGAACGTCGCGAACGCGACGCGCTCGAACTTCGTGTGGTCGACGATGGCGACCACCTCGCGCGCGGCCGCGACCATCGATCGCTTGATCTGGACTTCCTCGTCCGTCGCGTCGCTCAGCCCGGCCTCCAGGGTGAACCCGGCGGCGCCGAGGATCGCCTTCTGGACGTTGATCCGGCTGAAGAGCCCGTCGCCGAGCTGCCCGACCACGGACAGCGCCTCCCAGCGGACGCGTCCGCCGAGCATGAGGACGATGATCCCCGGCGACCCCGCGAGCTCGGAGGCGATGCGCAGCCCGTTCGTGATGACCGTCAGCTGGCTCCAGCCGCCTCGGGCCTTCAGGCGACGGGCGACCGCCAGGGCCGTGGTGCTGGCGTCCATGACGATGGTCTCCCCGTCCTCGACCATCTCGACGGCCGCGGCGCCGATCGCCGTCTTCTCGTCCTGCTGCAGTCGCTCGCGGAGATCGAACGCCAGCTCGGGGGTGTTCCGGTCCGGGACGATGGCCCCACCGTGCGTGCGGACCACGCGGCCGTCGGCTTCCAGCGCGACGAGATCCTTGCGGATCGTGACCGCCGAGACCCCGAACCGATGCGACAGGTCGCTGACGCGGGCGCGGCCGTGCTCCTCGACGATCCGAGCGATCCGGTCCTGGCGCTCTCGGGCGAAGACGTCGCCGCGCTCACTGGCATCGGGCACGTGCAGGGCCTCTCAACTTGCCGATCGGGGTGCCGGCTGCGTTTCGATTGGGGTGTCGGCGCACCATATGGCGAACGCGAACGTAATGTCAAGGAAACAAGTTGAAATCAATCGAAACCTGTGTCAGGCTGTCGTGGGAGGCGTCGCGGCCATCCCGATACCGGGCTCCGACCAGTCGCCCGGATCCCGATCCGTCCGACGGACATCCGGTCGTGTCAGCTCCTCCGATGCCACCGGCCACCGGTGGGCGGATCGGGATCCCACGGCGCCGGAACCCATACCATCACCAGGACGCATCCATCGACGGGAACGAACATCGCGACCCAGCCCCAGCGGGGCGACGGAGGGAGACGTGACGACGAAGTCGGCTATCGTCGCGGCCCTGGTGGGCCAGCGGATCGAACTGCCGTCGTGGGCATTCGGGAACTCCGGGACCCGGTTCAAGGTGTTCGCCCAGAAGGGCGTCCCGCGCGACCCGTACGAGAAGATCGCCGATGCGGCCCAGGTCAACCGCTACACCGGCGTCGCGCCGACCGTGGCGCTCCACATCCCGTGGGACAAGGTCGACGACTACGTGGCGCTGGCCGAGCACGCCAAGGGCTGCGGCGTCGCGCTGGGGACCATCAACTCGAACACGTTCCAGGACGACGACTACATGCTCGGCAGCGTCTGCCACCCGGACGCCCGGGTCCGCGCGAAGGCCGTCGCCCACCTCCTCGACTGCGTCGACATCATGGACGCCACCGGATCGCGGGACCTCAAGCTGTGGTTCGCGGACGGGACGAACTATCCGGGACAGGACGACATCCGGGCGCGACAGGACCGGCTGGCGGAGGCCCTCGCGACGGTCTACGCCCGCCTGGGACCGGACCAGCGGATGGTCCTCGAGTACAAGTTCTTCGAGCCGTCGTTCTACACGACGGACGTGCCCGATTGGGGGACCGCGTTCGCGCACTGCGTTGCGCTCGGGCCCAAGGCGCTCGTCGTCCTGGACACCGGCCACCACGCGCCGGGGACGAACATCGAGTTCATCGTGGCCCAGCTGCTCCGACTCGGGAAGCTCGGCGCGTTCGACTTCAACTCGCGGTTCTACGCCGACGACGACCTGATGGTCGGGGCCGCCGACCCGTTCCAGCTGTTCCGGATCATGACCGAGGTGGCGAACGCGGGCGCCCTCGCCCCCGAGGCCGGCGTCGCGTTCATGCTCGACCAGTGCCACAACATCGAGCCGAAGATCCCCGGGCAGATCCGGTCCGTGATGAACGTCCAGGAGGCCACGGCCAAGGCGCTGCTGGTCGACCGCGACGCGCTCGGGGCCGCCCAGCGGGCCGGTGACGTCCTCGGCGCGAACGCGGTCCTGATGGACGCCTACGACACCGACGTGCGGCCGCTGCTCGCGGAGGTCCGCACCTCGATGGGCCTCGACCCCGAGCCGATGCGGGCCTACGCGCGGTCCGGGTATGCCGAGCGCATCGTGGCCGACCGGGTCGGGGGCCAGGCGGCGGGGTGGGGCGCGTGACCGTGGACACCGCCCCGGTCACGGCGCTGCTCGACCGGTCCAACCGGCTTGGCGCCGACCCGCGCAACACGAACTACGCCGGCGGCAATACGTCGGCCAAGGGGACGGCGATCGACCCGGTGACCGGCGGCCCGGTCGACCTGCTCTGGGTCAAGGGGTCGGGCGGCGACCTGGGGACGCTGACCGAGGCCGGCCTCGCCGTGCTCCGACTCGACCGGCTGCGCTCGCTCGTCGATGTGTACCCCGGCATCGAGCGCGAGGACGAGATGGTCGCCGCGTTCGACTTCTGCCTGCACGGGCGCGGCGGGGCGGCGCCGTCGATCGACACGGCGATGCACGGCCTCGTCGACGCCGCGCACGTGGACCACCTCCACCCGGATTCCGGGATCGCCCTCGCGACCGCGGCGGATGGCGAGGCCCTGACGCGACGATGCTTCGGCGAACGCGTGGCGTGGGTCCCGTGGCGCCGACCCGGCTTCGAGCTTGGCCTGGACATGGCGGCGATCCGGCGCGACCGGCCCGACGCCATCGGGGCCATCCTCGGCGGACACGGCATCACGGCCTGGGGCGACACGTCGGAGGCGTGCGAGGCGAACTCGCTCGAGATCATCCGGACCGCGGAGCGGTTCATCGAGGCCGAGAGCCGGCCCGACCCGTTCGGCCCGCTGGTGGCTGGACTGGAGCCGCTCCCCGCCGACGCGCGGCGAGAGCGCGCGGCCGCGCTGCTGCCGCTGATCCGCGGGCTCGCATCCACGGACCGACCGCAGGTGGGCCACTTCACCGACTGCGGATGTCGTGCTCGACTTCCTGTCCCGCGCCGAGCACCCGCGGCTCGCTGCGCTCGGGACGTCGTGCCCGGACCACTTCCTGCGGACGAAGGTCGCCCCGATGGTCCTCGACCTGCCGCCGGACGCGACCATCGAGGCGACGGTGGCGCGGCTCAAGGAGCTGCATGCCGCCTACCGCGACGCGTACCGCGCCTACTACGACCGCCACGCGACGCCGGACAGCCCGGCGATGCGCGGGGCCGACCCGGCGATCGTCCTGGTCCCGGGCGTCGGGATGTTCAGCTTCGGCGCGAACAAGCAGACCGCGCGAGTCGCCGGCGAGTTCTACGTCAATGCGATCAACGTGATGCGCGGCGCCGAAGGGCTGTCGACCTACGCGCCGATCGCGGAGTCGGAGAAGTTCCGCATCGAGTACTGGGCGCTCGAGGAGGCGAAACTCGCCCGGATGCCGAAGCCCAAGCCGCTCGCGTCGCGAGTGGCGCTGGTCACCGGCGCCGGTTCCGGGATCGGCAAGGCCATCGCCCACCGGCTCGCGGCCGAGGGCGCCTGCGTGGTCGTCGCGGACATCGACGCGGCCAGCGCCGAGGCCGTCGCCCAGGAGCTCGGCGGGTCGGATGTCGCGGTCGCCGTCAGCGTCGACGTGACCGACGAGGACCAGGTCGTCGAGGCGTTCCGCCTCGGGATCCTCGCGTTCGGTGGCGTCGACCTCATCGTCAACAACGCCGGCCTGTCGATCTCCAAGCCGCTGCTCGAGACCACCCTCGCCGATTGGGATCTCCAGCACGACGTCATGGCCCGTGGCTCGTTCCTCGTGTCGCGCGAGGCGGCGCGGATCATGATCGACCAGGACATGGGCGGCGACATCGTCTACATCGTCAGCAAGAACGCCTTCTTCGCCGGCCCGAACAACGTGGCCTACGGCGCCTCGAAGGCCGACCAGGCCCACCAGGTCCGACTGCTCGCGGCGGAGCTCGGCGCGTTCGGGATCCGCGTGAACGGGGTCAACCCCGACGGTGTCGTCCGCGGGTCGGGCATCTTCGCGAAGGGCTGGGGCGCCGACCGGGCGCGGACGTACGGCATCCCGGAGGACAAGCTCGGCGAGTTCTACGCGCAGCGGACGCTGCTCAAGCGCGAGGTCCTCCCGGAGCACGTGGCGGCGGCCGTCTTCGCCCTGACCGGCGGCGACCTGAGCCAGACCACCGGCCTGCACATCCCCGTCGACGCGGGCGTCGCCGCCGCCTTCCTGCGGTGACCGTGGGGTCGTTCGCGGCCATCGACCTCGGCGCGTCGAGCGGACGTGTCATGGTCGGTCGCGTGGGACCCGGCGCCCTGGACCTCCACGAGGTCCATCGCTTCGCGAACGAGCCGGTCGCGGCTCCCCGACGGCCTGCACTGGGACATCCTCCGCCTCTATCGCGAGATCCTCGACGGGCTCCGCCTCGCCGCGCGCGGCGCCGACGACCTGCTCGGCGTGGCCGTGGACTCGTGGGGCGTCGACTACGGCCTGCTCGACGCGACGGACGCCCTGATCGGCGCCCCGTACCACTATCGCGATCCGCGGACGGGTCCGGCGACGGCCGCCGTCGAGGCGATCGTGCCCGCGACAGCGGCTGTACGAGCGAACCGGCATCCAGTTCCTGCCGTTCAACACGCTCTACCAGCTGACCGCGGACCTCGGGACGCCGCGGGCCGCGGCCGCCCGGTCGATGGCGATGATCCCCGACCTCATCGGCGCCTGGCTCTCCGGCCGGATCGAGGCCGAGGTCACGAACGCGTCCACGACGGGCCTGGTCGATCCGGCGACTGGGACCTGGGACACCGCCCTGATCGCCGAGCTCGGCCTGCCGCCGGCGCTGTTCGGGCCGCTCCAGGCGCCTGGGGACGCGGTGGGGCCGATCCGGGCCGAGGTCGCCGAGGAGACCGGGCTGCCGGCGACCGCCGCGGTCACGCACGTCGGCTCGCATGACACGGCCTCCGCGGTCGTCGGGGTCCCGGCGGAGGACGATCGGTTCGCCTACATCGCCTGCGGGACGTGGGCCCTCGTCGGCGTGGAGCTGGCGGCACCCATCCGCACGGAGGCCAGTCGCCTCGCCGGCTTCACGAACGAGCTGGGCGTGGACGGGCGCATCCGCTACCTGCACAACGTCATGGGGCTCTGGCTCCTCCAGGAATCGATGCGGACCTGGGAACGCGACGGCGACCGGACCACGCTGACCGACCTGCTGGTCGCGGCGGCCGACCTTGCCGCCGACGGCCCGACCTTCGACCCCGACGACCCGGACCTCCTCGCGCCCGGCGACATGCCGCGGCGGATCGCGGCGCAGCTGGAGCGCTCGGGGCACCCGGCGCCGTCGTCCCGCCCGGCGCTCGTCCGGTGCATCCTCGACAGCCTGGCGACGGCGTTCGCGGCCACGGTCCGTCAGGCGGCTGCGCTGTCCGGGCGGCAGATCGACGTCGTCCACCTCGTCGGGGGCGGCAGCCAGAACGTCCTGCTGTGCCAGCTGACCGCCGACGCCTGCGGGCTGCCGGTCGTGGCCGGTCCCGTCGAGGCCACCGCGCTCGGCAACCTGCTGGTCCAGGCGCGAGCCCACGGGCGGGTCGACGGCGACCTCGCGTCCCTGCGCGCGCTCGTCCGTCGCGGCGCCGAGCTCCGCGAGTACCGGCCGAGGACGGCCCGAGCGGCGTCGGGCCGCTGACGCCATGCGGGTCGCCGTCTTCATCACCTGCTTCAACGACCTGCTGTTCCCGGACGTCGGGCGCGCGGTGGTCCGCCTGCTCCGGCGCCTCGGCCAGGACGTCGAGTTCCCAGCCGCACAGACCTGCTGCGGCCAGATGCACTTCAACACCGGCTATCGCGACGCCTGCATCCCGCTCGTCGAGCGCTTCACCGATGCCTTCGACGGGTACGACGCGATCGTCACGCCGTCCCCGTCGTGCGCGGCCATGGTCCGCCACGAGCACGGCGTCGTGGCCGACCGCGCCGTGGCCCAGGGCGGCGACCGGGCTCTGCCGGATCGCGTGGCCGACCTCCGGCCGCGCGTCCACGAGCTGACCGAGTTCCTCGTCGACGTGCTCGGGGTCACCGATGTGGGCGCGGTGTTCCCGGAGACCGTCACGCTCCACCCGACCTGCCACTCCGTCCGGATCCTGGGGATCGGCGACCGGCCGCGTCAACTCCTGTCGGCCGTGGACGGCCTCGCGCTGGTCGAGCTGGCCGGCGCCGACGAGTGCTGCGGGTTCGGCGGGACGTTCGCTGTCAAGAACGCCGACACGTCGCTCGCGATGGGGAGCGACAAGGTCGCCGCGATCGCGGCGTCCGGGGCGACGGTCGTGACGTCGGCCGACACGTCGTGCCTCATGCACATCGGCGGCATGCTGTCGCGTGCCGGTTCGCCGGTCCGGGCCATGCACCTGGCCGAGATCCTCGCGGCCGGGTCGCCGTCGTGACCGCCGGGCCGCTCCGTCCGGCCGCGACGGCCGCGCCGGCGCCCTCCCCGCTCGCCGCGCCGCGGCTCGATGCCGGCACACCCGTCGTTCGCCGGCACGCCGCCGTTCCCCGAAGCCGCCCGCCAGGCCCTCGCAGACCCGCAACTCCGGGCCAACCTCGCCCGCGCCACGACCACGATCCGGACCAAGCGTGCCCGCGCGGTCGCCGAGCGCGACGACTGGGAGGCGCTCCGGCTGGCCGGCGCCGCGATCAAGGACGAGGTCCTGCGCGACCTCCCGGCGCTGCTCGAGCAGCTCGAGGCGCGCGTGACCGCGGCCGGTGGCGTCGTCCACTGGGCCAGGGACGCGGCCGAGGCGAACGCCATCGTCGTCGCGATCGTCCGCGACGCCGGCGTCGACGAGGTCGTCAAGGTCAAGTCGATGGCGACGCAGGAGATCGAGCTCAACGCGGCGCTCGCCGAGGCGGGGATCGCCGCGTGGGAGACCGACCTCGCGGAGCTCATCGTCCAGCTCGGCGAGGACCTGCCGTCGCACATCCTCGTCCCGGCCATCCACCGCAACCGCCGCGAGATCCGCGCGATCTTCGAGCGCGAGATGGGCCGGATGGGGCGCCCGGCGCCGGCGGACCTGACCGACGACCCGCGGGCCCTCGCGGAAGCCGCGCGCCTCCACCTGCGCGAGAAGTTCCTCCGGGCGAAGGTGGCGGTCTCCGGGGCCAACTTCGCGGTCGCCGAGACGGGCACGGTGATGGTCGTCGAGTCCGAGGGCAACGGGCGGATGTGCCTGACGCTCCCGGAGGTCCTCATCACCGTGATGGGCATCGAGAAGCTCGTCCCGGCCTGGCGCGACCTCGAGGTCTTCCTCCAGCTCCTCCCGCGCTCCTCGACCGCCGAGCGGATGAACCCGTACACCTCGATGTGGACGGGTGTCACGCCCGGCGACGGGCCGGCGGCGTTCCACCTGGTCCTGCTCGACAACGGGCGGACGGACACCCTCGTGGACCCGGTCGGGCGGCAGGCACTGCGCTGCATCAAATGCTCGGCCTGTCTCAACGTCTGCCCGGTCTACGAGCGGACCGGCGGCCAGGCGTACGGGTCCCCGTATCCCGGCCCGATCGGCGCGATCCTCACGCCGCAGCTCCGCGGCATCAACCAGGGGCCGGTCGACGCGCAGACCGCGTCGCTGCCCTACGCGTCGTCGCTGTGCGGCGCGTGCTTCGAGGTCTGCCCGGTCCGCATCGACATCCCGGAGGTGCTCGTCCACCTCCGCGCCAAGGTCGTCGAGCAGCACGGATGGCGCGGCCACGCGTCGGAGGAGGCCGTCCTGATGGCCTCGATGGCCTGGGCGTTCCGCAGCCCTCGGCGGCTCGGCTGGGCCGAAACGTGCGGCCGGCGTTGGCGGCCGGGTCCTGGGACGGAACGGGCGGATCCGCCGCGCACCCGGGCCGGGGCTGCTGCGTGCGTGGCTCCGCGGCCGCGACCTGTCGTCCCCCAGCCGCGAGTCCTTCCGGCGATGGTGGCGCCGGACCGGCGGCCGCGAGGACGGTCCGTGACCGGCACGCGGGAGGTCGTCCTCGAGCGGATCCGTGCGGCACTGGCCGATCTCCCGGCCGACGCGCGCCGTTCCGCGCGACTACGCGACCCGGCTCCCCGACGAGACGGACGTCGTCGCGTTGTTCGCCGAGCGCGTCGCGGACTACCGCGCCACCGTCCACGAGGCCTCGGCCGCGGAAGTCGGCGCCGTGGTCGCGACGGTGCTCGCCGGCTGGGGCGTCCGGCGGCTCGTCGTCCCGTCCGGTATCCCGGATGCGTGGCTCACCTCGGCCGGACCGGGTATCGCCGGCCTGACCGACGACCCGCCGCTGAGCAAGGCGGATCTCGACGCGGCCGACGCCGTCATCACGGACTGCGCCGTCGCGATCGCCGAGACCGGCACGATCGTGCTCGACGGCCGGCCGTCACAGGGTCGGCGGGCCCTGAGCCTGCTGCCGGACCGGCACCTCTGCATCGTGGAGACTGACCGGATCGTCGGGACGGTCCCCGAAGCCCTGACGCAGGCTCGATCCGACGCGACCGCAGACATGGGTCAGCGGTCCGTCCGCGACGAGCGACATCGAACTCGAGCGGGTCGAAGGGGTCCACGGACCGCGCACCCTCGACGTGGTCATCGTCAGGCCGGGCGGCTAGCGAGTCGCGTCCTCGCTTGACGGCTGGTCGTGGGACCGACGTCGTGACACGATGCGCGGACCGCAACGAGACCGTCGGATGCCGACGACCGCTCGGCGACCGTCAGCCCACGAGGAGAGACGACGATGTGGTTCACCGAATTCGGGCAGATCGCCCACGAGGCGGCCCACGTCGGACAGATCGAGCACCTCGAGGCGGCACAGGCCGCGCTCATGAGCGGCGATCCCGTCCGCCTGCTCGAGGCGTTCCCGGGTGGCGTCCGGATCGATGACCCGCGAGTCGGCCGGGTCGAGGGCCAGGCCGCACTCGAGGACTTCTGCCGCTCGAGCCGGGCCTGGCTGTCCGAGCGGGCGGCCTCGAACCGCCAGCTCGCCGTGACCATCAGCGACGCCCGGGTCGTCGGCGAGTTCGAGCTGGACCTGACCCAGGACGGGCGCTCGTTCGTGCTGCCGGTGGCCGTGGTCGTCGAGCCCGACCCCGTCCGGCGCAGCGTGTGGATCCGGACATACCACAGCCAGTGGCCGCTGCTCGGCCATCACGTGGTCCGCCCGCCGCTCCTCCCGCGGGATCCAGGCGTCGAGGAGTCCGACGTCGTCGGCGAGTATCAGGCCGCGCTGGCTGCCGGCGACGCGGACCGGATCACGGCCACGTTCGAGCCGGACGGGTGCTTCCGCGAGCCCGCGGGCCCCCAGTTCGCCCGCTGCGGGACCGACGTCCTTCAGGGCTTCTTCGAGCTGTTCTTCAGCAAGGGCGGCGGGATCATCCTCGAGCACTGCACGGTCACCGAGGACGGCGTCCGGACGGTCCTCGAGTTCAACGCCGTCCGCTGGGGCGGCGTCGACCTGCCGCACCAGGCCGGGGTCGCGGTGTACGAGCGAGGCGACAGCGGCAGGCTCCGGTCCGCTCGCATCTACGACGACGTCGAAGGGCCCGTCGAGTAGGGACCAGGCGGCGTCACGCGGCCGGCGCCCGACAGATGTCTATACAATCGAGCCTGACGACCCGACCCCGATGACGTTCGAGCCCGTGGAGGTCCTTGCGATGCAGCAGCACCAGATCAGCCTGCTCGGCACCGGGCTCATCGGCGACTTCTACACCATGGCCCTCCACGGCCAGCGCAGTCGCGACCGCGTGCGCGTCGTGTACTCGCGCAGCGAACCGCGCGGGTCGGCGTTCAAGGAGCGATGGGGCATCGAGACATCGACGACCGACCTCCAGGCCGCCGTCGAGCACCCGGACACCGATGTCGTGGTGGTCGCCTTGCCGAACTTCCTCCACGAAGAGGCCGTCGCGGCCGTGGCCAGGGCCGGCAAGGCCGTCCTGTGCACCAAACCCCTTGGCCGGACGGCGGACGAGGCGGCCCGGATGCTCAAGGTCGTAGAGGACGCGGGGGTGTTCGGCGGCTACCTCGAGGACCTGTGCTACACGCCCAAGACCCTCAAGGCGCTCGCGTCCGTGGAATCGGGCGCGATCGGTGACGTCACGTGGGTCCGGTCGCGCGAGGCGCATCCGGGCCCGCACAGCGCGTGGTTCTGGGACGGCCGGCTGACCGGCGGCGGCGCGATCATCGACCTCGGCTGCCATTGCATCGAGATCATCCGCAACTTCGTCGGCAAGGGGAACCGCCCGGTCGAGGTCCTGTGCCACACCGATACGCTGGTCCACCCGATCGCCGACGAGGACAACGCGGTCGCGCTCATCCGCTTCGAGTCCGGCGCCATCGGCCAGTTCGAGGTCAGCTGGACGTTCCGCGGCGGCATGGACCTGCGTGACGAGGTCGCCGGCACCCACGGCACGATCTGGATGAACCACTTCCTGCGGACCGGGTTCGAGATGTTCACCGCGGGCGGTGGCGATGGCTACGTCGCCGAGAAGGCCGAGACGTCGGCCGGTTGGCTCTTCCCGGTCGGCGACGAGGTCTCCGAGCTCGGCTACGTCGACATGTTCAGCGACATGTTCGACGCGATGGAGACTGGCCGGGCGCCCCGTGAGACGTTCTACGACGGCTACATCGTCAACGCGGTCATGGACGCCGCCTACCGCTCGGCGAAGACCGGGACCTGGGCGCCGGTCACGGCCGAGTGGCGTGGCGGGACGACGCCGCGGATCGCCTCGACACCCGAGACGTACGAGGGCCAGGTGGTCATCAAGCGCGAGATCCTGCCCGACGGACGGCACAAGCTGATCCTCAAGGACCCGGCCTCGGGCGATTTCAGCGACCGGGTGGTCGCCGGCGGCTGACGCTCAGGGCGCGATCCCAAGGCGCTCGAGGAACGCGAACCGCTCGGCCTGCTGATGGAGCTGGCCGGCTTCGTGGCCGTTGAAGGGCCACACGCGGATCTCGTGCGGACCGGCGTAGTGGTTGTACGCCGCGAACACCGTCGACGGCGGGCAGATCTCGTCCATCAGGCCGACCGAGAACAGGGCCGGGGCGGTGGCCCGCGGCGCGAAATGCAGGCCGTCGTGGTAGGCCAGCGTGGCGAAGACGCGGTCGGACAGATCGCGTCGCGTCGCCAGGTACCGGGTGACCTCGCGGTACGGGTCCTGGTCCGTGATGTCCAGCGCTCGGCGCCAATGGCACAGGAACGGCACGTCGATGGCGGCGGCCCGGACCCGGTCGGACAGGCCCGCCACCGCCAGGGCCAGCCCGCCACCCTGGCTCTGGCCGGTCACGACGAGCCGTCCCGGATCCACGAGCGGGTGGTGGGCGGCCGCCTCGGTGGCGAGGACTGCGTCGGTGATCAGCCGGCGGTAGTAGTACGTGCGCGGGTCGTCGATGCCCTTCGTGGTGAACCCGGGGTAGTGCCCGAGGCTGGGCACGTCCTCCAGGTCGGGCGTGTCGCCCGGGCTCCAGGCGCTTCCCTGCCCCCGGGTGTCCATCACGAGATGGGCATAGCCCGCGGAGGCCCACAGCAGCCACTGGAACGGGAATGAGCGGCCGCCGCCATAGCCGATGTACTCGACGACCGTCGGGAGCGGTCCCGTTGCGCCGGCCGGGGTGAGGAGCCAGGCCTTGATCGGCTGGCCCGCGTACCCGCTGAAGGTGACGTCCGCCACCTCGACCGTCCGGAGCGGGGTCTCGACGGACTGGAACTCGGGCGGCGTGCCGGCCGAACGCGACGACGCGAGGGTCTCGGCCCAGAACGCGTCGAAGTCGGCCGGCTCGGCGACGTCCGGCCGGTACGCCTGCAGCTGGTCGAGCGGGAGGTCGAACGCGCTCATGGCGCGAGCATAGCGAGCCGGCGACCGGCGCTCGCGGCGTCCCGGCCTCGCAGGTCACGGCTCAAGCCGACACCGGACGGTTCGGGGTCGTCAGGGTCAAGGCGGACCACGATCGCGCCGGCAGATCCACGGTCAGGCGTCCGCTGGCCAGCCGGTACCGGACGATCGAGACACCGAGGCGGCGAACGAGGTCGATGACGTCGCGGCGCCATCCGTCAGCGCCCGCGGTCGGGTGTCCCGGCTCGTAGATCCCGCCGTATACCGCACGGCCCATGTGCTCGATGAAGCCGCCGAACAGGCGCTCGTCGATGTCGCCGACCGTCGACGTCGGGTCGATGACGACCCGGGCGTCAGCCAAGCGTCGTTTCGGTGAGGTACCGGTGGCGCTCGACGAGCTCGACCGTCGGGCCGGTGAGGCACAGCGTCGCAGTCAACGGCAGGTCCACCGACGACGTCCCCACGTGGATCTCGATGCCGCCCGGCTCGATCACGCGGCGGTGATCGGCGCCGACGTAGGCGAACTGCTCGGCCGAGAGCGTGAACGACACCGTCCGGCACTCGCCGGGCCGGAGGGACACGCGTCGGAAACCTCGGAGCTCGAGGACGGGTCGCGCGACGGACGCCTCGACATCGCGGACGTACAGCTGGACGACCTCGTCGCCGGCTCGCTCGCCGGTGTTCTCGACGTCGACGCGGATCGTGACCTCGCCGTCCGATGTCGCGATCTCGTCGCGGTCAAGGACGAGCCGATCGACCCGGAACGTCGTGTAGGAGCGGCCCAGCCCGAACGGCCAGAGCGGTGTCACCGGCCCGTCGACATAGTCGCCCTTGGGCTGCGAGTGGCCCCCGGTCGGGTGGTGTCGATACGTGAACGGCACCTGCCCGACGTGGCGCGGCACGGACACGGGCAGTTTGCCGCCGGGGTTGATGGCCCCGGTGAGCGCGGCGGCGATGGCGTCTGGCCCGGCGTCGCCCGGGACCCAGGCGAGCAGGATCGCGCCACAGTGCCTCGCGGCCCACTCGATGGCCAGCGGCCGACCGCTGACCACGACCAGCGCGACCGGCGTCCCGGTCCCGACCACGGCTTCGAGCAGCTCCTGCTGCCGACCGAGGAACCCGAGGCTCCCCCGGTCGCGGAACTCGCCGGTCGTCGAGTCGTCCGTGAGGCCGGAGCGCTCGCCGAGGACCACGATCGCGACGTCCGACGAGCGGGCCAGTTCGACGGCGGCCGCGATCTCCTCGTCCGTGCCGCCGCTGATCCCCGTCCCGCGGGCGTGCGAGACCTCGGAGTCGACGAGCGCGGCGCGAAGCGCGTCGAGGATGGTGCGGCGTCCGGAGAGCTCGTCGCCGGGCTCGAAGATCACGCCGTCGCCGACGATCCCGAGCGCGTCGACGCCGTTGCGCATCTCGCGGAGCGTCTCCATGTGGACGAGATGGCTGTAATCGCCGAGCAGGTCGCGGGCACTGTCGGCGATCGGGCCGATGACCGCGATGCGACGGTGTCCGGCCGCGAGCGGCAGAAGGCCGTCGTTCTCCACGAGCACGAGTGAGCGCTCGGCGAGCGCCTGGGCGGCCCGCGCCTCGTCGGCGGCGAGATCCTCCAGCGTGACCTCGCCCGGCAGGTCGATGTACGGCCGTTCGAAGATGCCGAGACGGAACTTCATGCGCAGCACGCGGGCCACGGTCGCGTCGAGCGTCGCCTCGTCGACCCGGCCCTGGTCGAGGGCCGCCTCGAGCGGCCCGCCGAACGCCACGGTTCGCGGCAACTCCGAGTCGACGCCGGCGACGAGCGCCAGGCGGGCCGCCTCCCCGAGATCCGCGGTGAGGCGGTGGGCGGTGGCGAGCATCTCGACACCCATGTAGTCCGACGCGACGATGCCGTCGAAGCCCCATTCGCCGCGCAGGATCCCGACCATCAGCTCGGCCGAGGCGTGGCACGGCACGCCGTCCACGTCGCAGTACGCCGGCATGATGCTGCCGATCCCGGCGTGTCGGACGGCCGCCTCGAACGGGAACAGTTGCTCGTCACGGAGCTCGCGGGGCCCGATGTGGGCCGGCGCCTGGTTGAGGCCGCCCTCGGCCAGGCCGTGGCCGACCATGTGCTTGCCGGTCGCGAGGACTCCCTCGGTGAGGTCGGGGCCCTGGAGCGCCTCGATGTAGGCGATGCCGAGTTCGGCCGCGAGGTACGGGTCCTCGCCGTACGTCTCCTCGATGCGGCCCCAGCGCGGGTCGCGCGCGATGTCGAGGACGGGCGAGAGCGCGTGACGGGCACCGGTCGCCAGCATCCGACGGCGGATCGTCGCGGCCATCGCCGAGACGACCTCGGGGTCGAAGCTCGCCGCCGCCCCGATCGATTGCTGGAAACACGGTGCGGCCCAGGCGATGAGGCCGTGCAGGCACTCCTCGTGGATGATCGCCGGGATCCCGAGCCGGGTCTCCTCGACGAGGTAGTCCTGGATGAGGTTGGCGGTCTGCGCCACCTCGACCGGCCGCAGGTTGGTCGAGCCGGCCAGTCGCGTGATCTGCCCGACGCCGTTCGCCGCCAGCTCGGCCAGACGGCCCGCATCGAAGCCGGCCTCGCGGACGACCTCGAACGCCCAGAACGAGCCGAGCTGGGCGACCTTCTCCGCGCGGGTCATGCGCGCCAGGAGGTCGGCCACGCGGGCGTCGATCGGCAGCGACGGATCCCGATAGCGCGGCGCCGTGGTCGTCATCAGCCCTTCACCGCCCCGCCGGTCAGCCCGCCCACGATGTGGCGCTCGGCGACCATGTAGAAGATCAGCGCCGGGATGATCGCGACGACCGTGAACGCCAGGGTGCGGGCCGCATCCGAGCTGTACTCGGTGGAGAAGTTCATGACCCCGAGCGGCAGCGTCCATTGGGTCGCGTCGTTGAGGATGACCAACGGCAGGATGAACGCATTCCAGGTCGTGACGATAGCCAGGACGCTCACGGTCGCGAGGGCCGGCCGGGACAGCGGCAGCAGGACTCGCCAGAAGAACGCGAACGGGCCACACCCGTCGATCCGAGCGGCATCTTCGAGCTCGACCGGGATGCTCCGGAAGAACGGCCGCAGGATCACGATCGTGAGGGGCAGGCCGAACGCGGCCTGTGGCAGCGCGACGCCCAGAAGGTTGCCGGACAGTCCGATCTGCCGGATGAGGATGTACAGCGGCAGGATCGCGACGGCCGTCGGGAAGAGGAGGCCGAAGACGAACAGGGTGTACATCGCTTCGCGGCCACGGAACCGCATCCGCGCGAAGATGAATGCGGCCAGCGAGCCACACCCGACGGTCAGGCCGACCGCGATGATCGCGAGGATCACGCTGTTGAACAGCTCCCGCCAGAACACCGGGGCGTTCTGGCCGACGAGGACGTCCGTGTAGTTGGTGAAGACCCACGGGTCTGGGATCAGCGCCACTGGGTTCGCCGCGAGCTGGCCGTTCGTCTTGAAGCCGCCGAGGACGGCATAGACGATCGGGATGAGGATGGCCGCCGCGACGATCATCAAGATCGCGTACACGACGACGCTGAAGACCGGACGGCGCCGCTCGCGGGGCCGGCTGACCGCGATGGTCGCGGTCTCGGTCGGCACACCGCCGGGGAGTCCGGTCGAGGCTCGCGTCGTCATCGCATCACGCGTTGTAGGCGGTCACGGCGCCGTCGACGTCGCGCCGCAGCACATATCGCTGATACAGGAGCGCAACGACGAGGGCGCAGAGGAACAGGAGCACAGCCAAGGCGCTGCCGTACCCCATCTGCTGCCTCGTGAACCCGGTCTTGAACATGTTGACGGCCATCGTGGTCGAGGCGTTGATCGGCCCGCCGCCAGTCATGACCCAGACCATGTCGAAGAGCTGGAGGGCGCCGATCATCGAGAGGAAGACCGAGACGCGCAACGTCGGCCCGAGGAGCGGAAGGGTCACGTAGCGGAACGCCTGCCACCGGCCGGCGCCGTCGATGAGGGCCGCCTCCTCGATCTCGTGCGGGATGCCCTGGAGGCCGGCGAGGCACAGGATCATGTGGAACCCGAAGTACTTCCAGGAGATGATCACGAAGAGGGTGACCATCACGATGTCGGTGCTGCCCAGCCAGTCCTGGATGATCCCCTCGAGACCCACGGTCTTGAGCGTGGAGTCGAACAACGCGTCCGGCTGAAGCAGCAGGCTGAAGACGATGCCGGTGATCGCTTCGGACAGGACGTAGGGGACGAAGAACAGGAGCCGGAAGATCGCCCGGCCCGGGAAGCGCCGGTTGAGCAGGACGGCGAGCCCCAGCGAGAACGGGATCTGGAGGAGGAGGGACAGGACGATGATCAACACGTTGTTGCTCACCGCCTGCCAGAACACGTCGCTCGCCAGGGCCACCTGATAATTCTTGAGACCGATGAAGTCGTCGAGCGGACCCAGCCCATTCCACTTGTACAGGCTGAAATGGGCCGCCTGGATGATCGGGAGGATGACGAAGACGACGTAGAGGACCAGGGCGGGGAGCAGGAACAGGGCGATGGTCAGCCACTTCCCGGATAGCCGCGGACCCGATCGGGTCCCAGGGCTGTCGGCCCGCATCACGATCTTGCGTCCCCTCCTGAGAAAGGGCGGGCCGGCTGCGCCGGCCCGCCCCCGTCTGTACCGAGTCTACGAGTGACCCACTCGTGGGGGACGCCTTACTGCGTGGCAGCCGCGTCGGTGAGGGCCTGGCAGGCCTTCTCGGGGGTGGACTTGCCGAGGAACAGCGCCACCGTGGCGTCGTTGAAGGTCGCCGCCAGGTTCCCGTTGGTCGCCTGGTCGAGGTAGAGCTGCATGAAGGTGGCCGCGCCGCGACCGGCGAGGACGGCCTGCAGGTTCGGGTCCGTGACGGTGCTCTCGGTCCCGACGGTCGTCGAGAGGCCGATGCCGTCCGTGTTGAGCTTGTCCTGGTTGGTCTTGTCCATGAAGAACTTCAGGAAGTCGATGGCCTCGGGCGGCGCGTTCTTGCCGACCGCGATCCCGTTGCCACCGCCGATGCCGTCGGTCGCGGCACCCGCACCACCGGTCACGACCGGGAACGCGAACCAACCGAGCTTGTCGCCGAGGCCCTTCTTGTCAGCGCTCTGGTCCTTCTGGACCGACGGCGCCCACTGGCCCATCAGCTCCATGGCGGCCTTGCCGTTGCCGACGGACGCAGCCTCGCTGTTGTAGTCCGCTGCCGCATAGCCCTTCTGGTACGGGTCGAGCGCGTTGAGCGCCAGCACGGCCTTGCCGGCGGCGATGCAGGCGTCGGTGTTCCAGTTGCCGGTCTGGATCATCTGGCTGAGGGCTTCGCCACCACCGTTGCGGAGCAGCAGATACGACCACAGGTGCATGGATGGCCACTTGTCCTTGCCCGCGATCGCGAGTGGGGCAACGCCGGATGCCTTGAGCTTGGTGACGGCCGCGAGGTACTCGTCCCACGTCGTGGGCGGGGTGGTGATCCCGGCCTTCGCGAAGAGGTCCTTGTTGTACCAGAAGCCGATCATCCCCATGTCCCACGGGATCCCGTACTGGGCGCCCTTGTACTGGTAGATGCTCATGGCACCGGGGTTGACGGTGTCCTTCCAATCGGCGACCGCGCCGGTGATGTCCTGGAGCAGCCCGGCGTCCGCCTGGGCCGCCATCGTGCCGCCGCCCCACGACTGGAACAGGTCCGGATACGCGTCCGGAGGCGTGGCGGCGAGCTTGGTCTTGAATGCCTCGTTCTCGAGGACCGTGACGTTGATCTTCACGTTCGGATGCGCGGCCGTATACGCGTCCACGATGGCCTGGAAGTCGCTCTTGCCGGGCTCACCGGTCGTGATATGCCACCAGTCGACGGTGACCGGCTCGGCCGCAGCCGAGGCCTCTGCCGACGGAGCGGCGGCGGACGGTGCCGCGGCCGACGGGGCGGCGGCGGACGGGGCGGCGGACGGTGCCGTGCTCCCGCCACTACTGCTACAGGCGGAGATGACCATGGCCAGCACGGCCAGGATCACCAAGGGACGCCAGCGGATCGACACGATTCGACCTCCTCCTACTCGCGAACTACGGTTGGTTTCGACGTGGCGCGGTCAATGCTCTCGTCCGGGCTCGTCCCTGGTCCTCGAGTCCGGTCCGCATGGGCAACTCCTCCTGCTTGCCCGAAAGTTTCGACCGTGTGTGCGATTGGTTTCGCGATGGAACCATACGGAGGATGGGACGGGGCGTCAAGAGCGTTCTGTCGGTTGCAGTCCGGCAACGTTCGAGGCCCGGTGCGGGACGGATCGTCGAAATCACCGTGCGCGAGCGTCGAAAGTTTCGATATACTCCGCCGCATGGCCGCTCCCGCCGTCGGACCCAGGTCCCGACGCCCTCGACGAACCACGACGATCGCCCAGATCGCCGAACAGGCCGGCGTTTCCGTGCCGACCGTGTCGAAGGTGATCAACGGCCGTGCGGACGTCGCCCCCGAGACCCGCCGGCGCGTCGAGTCGGCGATCCGCGACGCCGGCTATCAGCGCCCGCCGAGCACCGCCCGTCGCTCGCCGCTGCTCGAAGTCATCTTCCACGAGCTCGAGAGCGAGTGGGCCCTCGAGATCGTGCGCGGCGTGGAACGCGTCGCCGGCCAGCACGACCTGGCGGTCGTCCTCTCGGAGATGCAGGGCCGGCGGACTCCCGGCCGTGGCTGGATCGAGGGGGTCCTCGCGCGGCGACCGGCCGGCGTCATCGCCGTCTTCTCCGATCTCTCCGACACGTTGCGCGAGCAGCTTCGCTCCCGCGGCATCCCGCTGGTGGTGGTCGACCCGACCGGCGAGCCCCTGCACGACACGCCGTCCGTCGGGGCGACCAACTGGAACGGCGGGCTCACCGCGACCCGCCACCTGCTCGGGCTCGGACATCGGCGCATCGGGGTCATCGGCGGTCCGGACTGGATCCTGTGCAGCCGGGCGAGGCTCGACGGCTACCGGGCGGCGATGGACGAGGCGGGCGTGCCCGTCGATCCGAAGCTGGTCAGCCACGGCCAGTTCCATGTGCGCGAGGGTATCGAGAAAGGCCGCGCCCTCCTGCGCCGGCCCGACCGGCCGACCGCGATCTTCGCCGGCAACGACCTCCAGGCCCTCGGTGTCTACCAGGCGGCCCGCGAGCTGCGGCTCCACATCCCGGAGGACCTCAGCGTCGTCGGGTTCGACGACCTGCCGGTCGCGCGCTGGGTCGGACCGCCGTTGACCACGATCCGCCAGCCGCTCATCGACATGGCGGTCGCGGCGGCCGAACTGGTGCTGCGGATGGCCGACGGCGAGTCGCCGGCCCAGCCGCGCGTCGAGCTCGCGACCGAGCTCGTCATCCGGGAGTCGACCGCGCCGCCCCGCAGCTAGGCCGGCCGGGCGTCGAACCCGACCGTTCGCTCGGCCCAGGCCGCGGCGCCGAGCAGCCGGTCCTGCCGGGCCGGGCCTGCGACGAGCTGGATCGCGAGCGGCAGGCCCGTCCCGTCGAGTCCCGTCGGGATGGCGATCGCCGGCACGCCGATGAAGCTCCACGGCGCGCACAGCGTGAAGTCGCCGGTCCCCTCCCGACGGAGCGGTGCCGGTCCGGGAGCGACGGGCGCGAGGAGGGCGTCGACCGCGTCGAGCACCGGCACGACATCCGCGCGGAACCGCGACGTCGCCTCGCGCGCGCGCGCCAGCTCGTCGTCCCGCCGAGCCAGGCCCGCCCGGACGAGACCGGCGATGCCCGGCGGGTACTCGTCCGCATGCCGCGCGAACATCGCACGCGTGGACCGCGGCCGCCTCCGCCTCGAGGATGACCCGGCCCGCGTCGAGGATGCCGTCGTACGACGGCGGCAGGGTCACCTCGACGATGCTCGCCCCGGCGTCGGCGAAGTGCGCGACGGTCGCCTCGAGATGCCGACGGAGCTCGGGTTCCGCCAGGTCGAGCAGGACGCGCACGACCCCCAGCCGCGGCCGGTCGAGGACGGTCCCCCCGAGCGCGGCACCGGTGAGGACGGCGTCGAGCAAGGCGGCGTCCGCGACGGATCGGGCCATCGGCCCGGCGTGGTCGAGCGACGGCGCGAGCGGTGCGACGCCGTCGAGCGGGACCGCGCCGTACGGGCCCTTGAGCCCGACGATGCCGCAGTACGCCGAGGGCCGAAGGATCGACCCCACCGTCTGCGTCCCGATCGCGGCGGGCACCTGGCGGGCTGCCACGGCGGCGGCGGACCCGGACGACGAGCCGCCGGGCGTGTGGGCCGCCGACCACGGGTTCATCGTCGGGGCCGGGTCCTTGAACGCGAACGCCGTCGCCACGGTCTTCCCGAGGATGACGGCGCCCGCCTCGCGCAGCCGCGCGACCAGGGCGGCATCCCGCACCGGGAAGGTGTGCGCGAACGCCGGGGCACCCGAGCGCGTCGGCAGCCCGGCGACATCGATGATGTCCTTGACCCCGATCGGGACGCCGTGCAGGAGCCCGATCGGCCGCCCGGCCGCGATGTCGGCGTCCCGTGCCGCGGCCGCGGCCAGCGCGCCGTCGCGGTCGACCGTGACCCACGCCTCGAGCGCCGCGTCGGTCGCGTCGATGCGCTCGATCGATGCGGCGACGAGCTCGACCGAGGAGACCGCGCCGGTCCGGACCGCGACGGCCGCCGCCTCCACCCCGAGGTCGGTGAGGCCGGTCAATGCCCCCGGCCGAGGACGAGGTCCCGTCCAGCCACGAGCGCGCGCAGCTTCGCGGTCGTCGCCCAGCGGGCCGTCTGGCTGAACCCGCAGTCCGGCACGAGGACCAGCCGCTCGGGCGACACACCGGTGGCCAGGACCAGGTCGATGCGCTCGGCGACGTCGTCGGCCGTCTCGAGGTAGGAGTTCTTCACGTCGATGATGCCCGCGGCCACGTCGCGTCCCGCCGACGCGATCTCGGCGAGGATCCCCACCTCGGCCATCTCGCGGTTCGCGAACTCGAGGACCAGCTCGTCCACGCGGAATCCGAGCATCGCGTCCAGGACCGGCCGATACGTCCGCTTCGCCAGCGGCCGGCCGAGGTAGTTCCCGAAGCAGAGATGGGCGCCGAGCCGGACGCGCCCGACCACCGACTCGACGGCGGCGTTGAAGAGACCGGCGAAGTCCGATGGCGCTTCCGGGTGGATCGCGGGCGACGGATCGTCGATCTGGATGAAGGTCGCGCCGGCGGCGACGAGACCCTCGAGCTCGGCGCGCAGGATCGGCACGAACGCCTCGGCCACCTCGTTCCGATGCTTGTAGACCTGCCCTGGCCCGTAGGTCAGGCGGCCCGACAGCGTGTACGGACCGGGGAGGGTCACCTTGAGCGGCCGGGCGGTGCGCGTCGCCGCGTACCGGTACTCCGCGACGACACCGAGGCCGTCCGGCGCGGCGATCGCCTCGACGACCTCGAACCGATGCTGCTGATCGTGGCCGCCGGCCCCGAGCTGCCGCGCCGGCGGCAGCGGCCGGACGCCGCTGAGGTGCTGGTAGAACTCGGCCGTGAAGAATCCGGCGCGGCGCATCTCGCCGTCGCTCACCACGTCGATGCCGGCCGCCTCCTGGTCGCGCAGCGCGAGGTCGACAGCGTCGTCCAGCATCTCCGACAGGTCGGCCGGTCCGAACTCGCCTCGCTGGGCGGCGTCGATCCCCGAGACGAACCACGACGGCCGCGCATGGGATCCGACGACACTCGTGAGGAGTCCGCCCGGTCGGGCCGACGGCGAGATGGGTCCGGAGGGACCGGCCGTCGGCACCGCGTCGGAGGTCGGCATCAGCCAGCTCCGACCGGGTCGTCGGCGAACGCGAACGCCCGCGCGGGGTTGGCCACGAACAGCCGCTGGCGGGTCGCCGGGTCGATCCCGCGCGCGCCCATCGCCCGGGTGAACCCGTCGAGCAGCCAGCTCAGGCCGGGCTGCCCGCCGTAGACCGAGTAGTAGCCCTGCCGTGCGGCGTCCATGCCGAGCAGGATGCCATCGATGAGGTCGTCCTCGAGCGCCCAGCTGAGCAGCGTGAGCGTCCCGTTGTCGCGGTCGCCCCAGCGGAAGGAGCCGTCGTACTCGGCGAACGCCCCGGTCCCCAGCAGCTCGCGGTGATAGGCGCGGTCGACGACCTTGTCGACGTGGCTCAGGACCACGTGCGACGCCGGGACGCCGAGGTCGCCGAGCACGCGTACCTGGTTGAGCGCTCCCGTGCCGCCTTCGCAGTGGGTCAGGATCGGCGCACCCGTCCACCGGTGCGCCATCGCGGCGGCCTCGAAGATGCGCAGGTCGCGCGCCGACGGACCGTTGTCGCTCCCGGCGATCTTGATGACCCCGGCGCGGTGCTCGGTCCGGCGGATCGTCGGGCCGGCGTAGTCGTTGGCGTCGATGCCGTCCGTGATGTCGAGGGCGAACCGGTCCGCCACCTCGCCCACGGACAGGCGGGCGCTCCAGTGGTCGGGGCCGTAGTAGCGGTCGTGGTGGAGCCCGGTCGGGCCGACGATGTTGATGCCGGTCCGGCGACTGAGATCGGCGAGTTTCAGGACGTTCCGGCCACAGTCGCAGGGCATCGCGTCCACGACGGAGCGCAGGCCCAGGGCGGTCGCGCCCGCCACTTCGACCGCCATCTTGTCGACGTCGCCCAGGTCGAAGTCGGCATGCATCTCCACCGGCCGGCCGCCATCGATGACGAGGTGCTCGTGCGCGTACGTGACGCCCAGCTCGGCCGGGTCGATGTCGCCGAGCACGGTCCGGACGAAGCTCATGTCGACGCCCCGGCGGAGGCCGGCAGCCCAAGGACGGCCCCGTCGGCGCGGAGGTGCGAGAGCAGCCTGTCCACCGGGACCGCCCGCACGTCCTCGCCGGCCGTCGCGGCGAGCGCGGCGGCGGTGCCGGCGGCCTGGCCCATCGCCATGCACTGCGCCATCGACCGGATCGCGGCATGCGCCTCATGGGTCGCCGAGAAGCAGCGGCCGGCGACGAGTGCGTTCGTGCCGTCGCGGACGACCAACGACCGCCACGGGATGCCGACTGCGCTGCCGTCGGCGAGGTAGCGCCACGTCGTCCCGTCGCCGGCGCCGCCATGGTGGTCCTCGATCGGCGCCCCGCACAGGCCGATCTGGTCGTCGAACTGGCGGGCGGCCAGGACGTCGTCGCCGGTCACCCGGTAGTCCCCATGGACCCGGCGGGTCTCGCGGACGCCGACGCGGGTCCCGAGCGATACGAGGGCGGCCCGTTCGTAGCCCGGCACACGGTCGACGAGGAACCGCGCGTACTCGAGGGCCTGTCGACGGCCGGCGATCTCCAACTCGGTCAGGACGTCGGGGTCCGACGCGTTGCGGACCCGGCCCGCATCGTCGCGGCGGACCTGGTCCAGCCGGGTCATGATCGTGGCGGTCACGCCGTCGATGGGGGTGAGGTGATCGCTGCCCTCTCGCCGCGGCAGGTCGTACCCATCAGCGGCGGCCTCGGCCATCAGCTCGTGGAGTCGGGTCTTGTCCACGGTCCGGCGGGCCTCGGCGTCGACGTTGGCCATGCGGAACGTCGCCGTCGCGGTCTGGGCGGGCGCGTCCGCCCCGGCGAGCTCGTACCCGAACCCGGCGAGATGGCAGAGGTCGGCGTCTCCCGACGCATCGATGAACACCGCACCCCGCACCGTCCGGAGGCCACCGCGGGTCGCGACCACGACCTCCTCGACCCGGCCGTCCCGAACGCGGGCGTCGACGACCACCGCGTGCAGCAGGATCCGGGCGCCGGCGGCCTGGACGAGCCGCTCCCACACCACCTTGAGGTGCTCCGCGACGTAGGTCACCCCGGTCCCGGCCCCATACGTGTTCGGCCGCTCGATGACCGGGCCGAGGGCACGAAGCCCGTCGACGACCTCGTCGGCGATCCCGCCCACGACCTTCCGCGACCGCGATCCCGGTGTGTAGAACCCGTAGAAGGTGTCCAGCACGGCCGTCGACGTGCCTCCCAGGAACGGCAACGCCTCGATCAGCAGGGTCCGCGCTCCGCCACGGGCCGCCGCGATGGCGGCGGCCGAACCGGCCGACCCGCTCCCGACGACGACGACGTCGAAGGCGCCGTAGGCCTCGGTCAACTCGCGCGCCCCAGGCCCAGGTCCGGCGCCATCGTCGGGTCGCCCGCGCCGATCCAGCGGCCGATCGACTCACGGGCGAAGATCTGGTCGCCGACCATCGACGAGGCCCCGATGACGCCGGCGAGCCCGCCCAGCGACGAGCGCTGGATGAGCAGCTCTCGCGTCGCGAGCGGCAGGGACCGCCGATACACGGATTCGCGGATGGAGGCCAGGAACAGGTCCGGGCTGCTCGCGACCCCGCCACCGATGACGATCAGGGATGGGTTGAAGAAGTTGACCACGCTGGCGAGCATCGAGCCGATGCGCCGGCCGGCGGCGGCGATCAGGGCCACGGCCACTGCGTCACCGAAGGAGGCCGCGCGGGCGACGTCCTGGGCGGACACGGCGCCGTACTGGTCGTACGCGAGGCGCAAGCGCGGCGAGCGTCCGTCCAGCGCCGCCGCCTCGCCGTCGCGCGCCAGTGCCGCCCCGCCCGCGAGCGACTCAAGGCAGCCGACGTTCCCGCAACGGCAGAGGACCGCGGGGTCGTCGACGACCTGGATGTGCCCGACGTCACCGGCGCTGCCCTGGGCACCGCGATGCAGGTGGCCGTCGGAGATGATCCCGGCGCCGATGCCGGTCCCCACCTTGACGAAGACGACGTTGTCGTGGCCGGCCGCGATGCCCGACCGCCACTCCCCCAGCGCCAGGACGTTCACGTCGTTGTCGATCCAGACCGGGAGCGCCGTAGCGCTCGACGAACCGCTCACGGATCGGATAGCCATCCCAGCCGGGCATGATCGGCGGCGAGATCGGCCGACCGGACTCGAACTCGACGGGTCCCGGGACACCGATCCCGATCCCCCACAGCCGACCCGGGACGCCCTGGGTCGTCCGGAGCAGCGACTCGAAGAGGAGGTCGACCCGGTCGAGGCACGCTTCCGGTCCGGCCTCGATCCTGGCCGGCTCGTCGTGGTGGCCGAGGATGCGCCCGTCCAGGCTGGTGACCGCCACGTCGATGCTGGTCGCGCCGAGGTCCGCCACGAGGACGTGGCCGGCGTCCGCGTGGAACGAGAGCTGACGCGGTGGCCGTCCGCCCGTGCTCGGGCCGAAGTCGCCCTCGGTGACCAGGCCGCGGTCCACGAGCTCGCCGACCCGCTGGGCCACGATGGCCCGACCGAGGCCGGTCCGCGCGACAAGGTCGGAGCGCGACCGCGACCGCCCGAGGCGGATCTCGTCGAGCACGGTCACGAGCGCGTCGAGGGCCTCGTCCGCGAGCGGCGCGTGCAGGTGAGGCTCCATGGCGGCGCCATCATACGCTCCCTTCGTCCGCTCGACGGGTGACTTTTGCACTTGACAGTTCAAAGTATCATCAGCATGAGCGCGTCCCCGACCGGCGACCTGATCGTGTCCGGCCCGTCCCGATGGCCGACACCGAAGCGAGACCGCGCGGCCGCCAGTGTAAGATGTCTAGACAGGTTCGGCCACAGGAGATGGTGAGCTGTACATGACGCGAGGGTTCGCCGACATCGGAGCCGCGGTCATCGGAACCGGCTTCATCGGCACGGTCCACGTGCAGGCACTCCGCCGCATCGGTGTCCAGGTCCGAGGCGTCCTCGGCAGCACGGCCGAGCGCGGCGCGATCCGGGCCGAGGCCCTCGGCGTGCCGCGGGCCTACACGTCGCTCGCCGACCTCCTGGACGACCCGGGCGTCGAGGTCGTGCACGTGACCTCGCCCAACGACCTGCACGTCGAGCAATCGCTGGCCATCCTGGCGGCGGGCCGGCACGTCGTGTGCGAGAAGCCGCTGGCGATGACCGCCGGCGGGTCTGCCGAGTTGGTGGCCGCCGCCGAGGCGACCGGACTCGTGAACGCGGTCAACTTCAACATCCGCCACTACCCGCTCAACCAGCATGCCCACGAGGTCGTGGCGGCTGGGACGATCGGGGATGTCCGGCTGGTCACGGGCCGCTATTTCCAGGACTGGCTCCTCCTCCCCAGTGACTGGAATTGGCGGCTCCGACCAGACCGGGGCGGCACGCTCCGCGCCGTCGGCGACATCGGCTCGCACTGGCTGGACCTCATGACGTTCGTGACGGGGCAGCGGATCGTCGCGGTCATGGCGGACCTCGCGACGTTCATCCCCGTGCGCGAGGAGCCCACGGGGCCGGTCGAGACCTTCTCCACGGAACGGACCACGGCCACGACGCCCCGGGCGATCCAGACCGAGGATGCCGCCACCATCCTCCTGCGCTTCGAGAACGGTGCGCGCGGCGCGCTGAGCGTCTCGCAGATCAGCCCGGGCCGGAAGAACTCGCTCGTCTGGGAGGTCGACGGCTCCGACGGCGCCCTCGCCTGGGACTCGGAGAACCCGGATCAGATCTGGCAGGGGCACCGCGAGCGGCCGAACGAGATCCTGATCAAGGACCCGTCGCTGATGGGCGACGCCGGGCGCACCACGGCGGCCCTCCCGGGCGGCCACGTCGAAGGGTTCGCGGACACGTTCGCGGCGTTGTTCCGGGCGATCCACACCGACGTCGCCCGCGGCGGGCCGTCGGCGCGACCCGCCTACCCCACGTTCGCCGACGGCCACGACGAGATGCTCGTCAACGACGCCATCGCCGAGAGCGCCCGCACGGCCCGCTGGGTGGACGTGGCCCGCGCCCCGGCCGACATCGTGGCCGTCCGATGACCCGATCATCCCTGCCCGCCTGAGACCGGAGGTCGATCGATGCAGCTGGGCCTGCTGACCGCGCCGTTCCCCGAGACCCCCCTGATGGAGGTCGCGGACTGGACCGCCGCCAACGGCTTCGAGAGCCTCGAGATCGCGTGCTGGCCGCGCACGACCGGCCCGACCCGCCGCTATGCCGGCACGAGCCACATCGACGTCGCGAACCTGACGGCGAGCCAGGGCCGGGAGATCGTCGAGGAGATCGCGGGCAAGGGCCTGGCCATCTCCGGCCTCGGCTACTACCCGAACCCGCTCCATCCCGACCTCGAGCACCGGGCGATGGTCATCGACCATCTCCAGGCGGTCATCCGGGCGGCCGAGGGGATGGGTATCGGGCTCGTCAACACGTTCATGGGCGGCGATGCCGCCAAGCATGTCGACGACAACTGGGCGGTCGCCCTCGAAGTCTGGCCGGACATCGTCCGCTACGCGCAGGACCACGGGGTCAAGCTGACCATCGAGAACTGCCCGATGCTCTTCAGCTACGACGAGTGGCCTGGCGGGAACAACATCGCGTCGTCGCCGTACATCTGGCGACGGATCATCGAACAGTGGGGCGGGACCGTCGGGATCAACTTCGACCCGTCGCATCTCGTCCTCACGATGATCGACATGGGCCGGTTCCTGCGCGAGTTCGCGCCGCACATCCTCCACGTCCAGGCGAAGGACCTGATGATCGACCGCGACGGGCTCTACGAGCGCGGGATCCTCTCGGCCGGGATCGGCTGGCAGGTGCCACGCATCCCGGGACTCGGCGAGGTCGACTGGCGCGTCATGTTCTCCGAGCTCTACCGGGGCGGGTATGACGGCCACATCATCATCGAGCACGAGGACCGCGTCTTCGAAGGCACCGACGAGCGCGTGAAACGCGGCTTCCTCGTCGCCCGCGACGTCCTGCGGCCGTACATCAAGATGACGCCGCCGATGACTCGACTTCCCCACCCGAGCGTCGGTCTCGGCGCCGACCGCTTGCCACGCTCATCCCGTCGATGCCGATCGCGCGCACGCAGGAGGTGACCCCGACATAATGCGAAGGCACACACCCCGGGGAGAGGGGGCCGTGTTCAACCGAGCGCACAGCTCGCCGGCGACGCCGACGAGTGCGCCATTCTTCGAGGAGGAGCACATGACAGGACAGGGCACGACCCGGGCCAGATGGCTCGTGGGTCTCGTGGCCGTCGCGACGATCGCCGTCGCATGCACGAGCAGCGGGTCGTCCGCTGCGCCGAGCGCGGCAGCGCCGAGCGCCGCGGCGCCGAGCGCGGCAGCGCCGAGCGCCGCGGCATCCGCGGCGGCGCCGAGCGCGGCCGCCAAGATGTACAAGATCGGGTTCTCGAACACCGGCGGGACCGGCAACGGCTTCCGCGAGGAGCAGAACTGCACCGCGAAGGCCGAGGCCCTCTCGTCGGGCGAGGTCTCGCAGATCACCGTGACCACGCATGACACGGACTCAGCCGGCCAGCTCCAGGACCTTCGCGACCTGATCGCGAAGGGCGTGGACGCCCTGGTCTTCAACCCGAGCTCGCCCGATGCGCTGAACCCGGCGCTCGCCGAGGCCAAGGCCGCGGGGATCAAGACCGTCGCGGTCGACGCGTACGTCACCGACCCCGACACCTACAACCTGTACAACAACCAGATCAACTACGCGTACCTCGGCGCCAAGTGGCTGTTCGAACAGCTCAAGGGCACCGGGAACGTCTACTACATGCGCGGCATCGCCGGGCATCCGGCCGATAGCGACCGCGACATCGGGTTCAAGAAGGCCCTCGCCGAGTACCCGAACATCAAGGTCGTCCCGAACGCGGACGGCGTCGCCACCGGATGGGATCCGGCTGTGGCCACGAAGCTGGCCAACGAGTTCATCTCGAGCGGCCAGTACGACAAGATCCAGGGCATCTGGACCTCCGGCATCGATTCCGAGGTCGTGGACGCCATCAAGGCCGCGGGCAAGAAGTTCGTGCCGATCGTCGGGACGGACCGCGGCTCGTTCACCAAGCAGCTCCTTGACGCGACGAACTATCCCGGCCTGCAGGGTGCGGCCGTGACCAACACCGCCGCCGTCGGTGGTGCTGGCGTCGCCCTGGCACTGAAGCTCCTGAACGGCGAGACGGTGACGACGGATCCGTCGGCCACCCAGCCGAACACCGTCCTCCTGACCCCGGTCATCGCCGACAACCTCACGGACGCCGGCAAGGCCACCCTGGACTCCTGGCAGTCGGTCAAGGGGCTCACGCCCACCTGGCCGCTCGGCCTCGAGATCCCGGACTGGACCACGTACACCCCGGATCAGGCCGTCGCCTGCAAGGGCCCGGGCGAGTAACCCTCCCCCAGCCTTCGTCGCAACGACAACGGGAGATGCCGGCTCGTCCGGCATCTCCCGTCACTATCGGAGACCGATGACCGCGATCGCCACCGACCTCCTGCTCGAGGCGACCGACATCTCGAAGACCTATGGCGCCGTGGTCGCCCTGCGATCGGCGTCCCTGGCCGTGCGGCCGGGTGAGGTCCACGCGCTCATGGGCGCCAACGGCGCCGGCAAGAGCACCCTCGTCAAGATCCTGACCGGCGCCGTCTCGCCCGATGGCGGCACGATCGCGGTCCGGGGTCACGCGCGCACCGTCCATTCGCCCCGCGACGCGCGCCGCGGCGGCATCGTCTCGGTCTACCAGGAACCGGCACTCATCCCCGACCTGGACATCCGGTCGAACCTGCGCCTGACCGAGACGCCCATCGAGCCCTTCCGCCACTGGCTGCGGGAGCTCGGGCTCGTCGACCTCGACCTGTCGAGCCTGGCGCGGCGCGTGCCGCTGGCCTCGCTCCGGATCATCGACCTCGCCCGCGCCCTCGCCATCGAGCCGGACATCCTGATGCTCGACGAGATGACGGCCGCCCTGCCCGCCGACCTCACGGAACGGGTGCTGGAGGTCATCGGCGGCCGGCGGGGCGGGGACCACTCCGTCATCTTCATCTCGCACCGCATGATCGAGATCGCGGCGGTCTGCGATCGCGCGACCGTCCTCCGCGAGGGGGTGACCGTCGGCGTGGTCGACGTCGCCCCGGGCTCCGAGGAGAAGATCGTCGAGCTCATGCTCGGGCAGGTCGCGTCGGAGGTGCCCGCGGCGGCAGACCGCGAGTCCGAAGCGGAGAGGCCAGAAGACGCCGTCCCGCGCCTCACGGCGCGCGATCTCAGCGCCGGCCACAACCTGACCGACGTGTCCTTCGACCTCTACCCCGGCGAGGTCCTCGGCGTCGTCGCGCTCGAGGGCCAGGGGCAGGACGAGCTGTTCGACATCCTGGCCGGCTCCGTGCGGCCCAGCTCCGGTGAATTGCTCGTCGACGGCTCGGCGGTCTCCTTCCGGCACCCGGCCGATGCCATCCGCGCCGGCCTGGTGTACGTGCCGGCCGACCGCGCCGAGGCGTTGCTGATGCAGCGGTCCGTCCGCGAGAACATCGCCCTCCCGTATGCCGCTCGACTGCGCCGGTGGGGCCTCATCAACGCGGGCCAGGAACGCAAGAGGGTCGACAGCGGGATCGCGACCCTTCAGATCGACACGCGCGCTCAGGGCGAAGTCCGGCGCCTGTCTGGCGGGAACCAGCAGAAGGTGACCATCGCCCGATGGGTGGCCGGAGGGGTGCGCACGATGTTGTGCTTCGACCCCACCCGCGGCATCGACATCCGGACCAAGCAGCAGATCTATCTCCTCCTGCGTGAGCTGGCCCAGGCTGGCGCCGCGGTCCTGCTGTACACCTCGGAGCTCAAGGAGGTCCAGCTCGCCTGCGACCGGGCGATCGTGATCTTCGGCGGGCGTGTGGTCGCCGAGATCCCCGTCAACGAGGCCGATGAGCCGACGCTCCTGCGCGCTGCGTACAACCTGCGATCCGGCGCGTTGATGCCTGAGGAGGTCGTCGCCGAGGCCATCTCGTCCGGCGAGCTCGCCCGGACGGACGGGCCGGCGTCGGCGCCTCCGCCGGAGGTCGACCGATGAGCGCCGCGGCCCCCCCGCTCGATGCCACGCGAGCCCGGCCGGGCGACGCGATCGCGAGCTGGGCGCGGCGCAACGCCTGGACCCTGGGACTGGTGGTGTTCCTCGTCCTGCTGCTGATCTTCACCAAGCTCATCCAGCCGTCCTACGGCGTCACCGGCGTGCAAGGCCTCGCGATCTCGGTGCTGCCGCTCGCCCTGGCCGCCGTGGCCCAGGCGATCGTCGTCATCTCGGGCGGGATCGACCTCTCGATCGGGTCGATGATGGCCCTGACCAGCGTGGTCGCCGCGGTCCTCATGAAGGGCCAGCCCGAGGGCTTCGGTCTGGTCGTCGTCCTGCTCGTGCTGCTCCTCGGCCTGGCCCTCGGCGGGATCAACGGCAGCCTCGTGGTCGCGACACGCGTCCCGGACATCGTCGTGACCCTGGCCATGGGCTTCGTGTGGGCCGGGTTCGCGCTGCTCGTCCTGAACACGCCAGGCGGCGGCTCGGCGCAGTGGCTCAAGGACCTCGTGAAGGGGTCGCTCGGCAACGAGTGGGTCCCGAAGGCCGCCATCGTGCTGCTGGTGGTCGTGGCCGTCATCTGGATCCCGCTCCGTCGCTCGACGCTCGGCCTGTCCATCTACGCCATCGGGAGCAACCGCCTGGCAGCCTTCCGCAGCGGCGTGCCGGTCGGTCGGACGAAGGTCGCCGCCTACACCCTGACCGGGCTGTTCTCCGCGCTGGCCGGGCTGAGCCTGACCGCGAGCACGGGGATCGGGACACCGGTCCCCGGCCCGTACACCCTGCTGAGCGTGGCCGCCGTGGTCCTCGGCGGCGTCAGCCTCGCGGGCGGCCGGGGCGGCGTCTTCGGCCCGATCGTCGGCGTCCTGATCCTGTCCCTCATCCGCTCCGACATGACCTTCCTGAGCCTCGACACGAACCTCGCCGTGGTGATCCAGGGGATCATCCTCATCGTGGTGGTCATGGTCGGCAGCCTCATCCAGCTGCGCTGGCGGCGGGCATGAGCGTCGCGACGGACACCCGGCCACCGATGGGCGCCCGGAACGTGCGGACGCTGTTCCGCGACCGCCCGATCATCCCCCTGATCGGCTTGCTGGCCGTGCTCGTCATCCTCTCGGAGCTGGTCCGACCCGGGATCATCAGCGCCGAGTGGACCGGCGTGATGATCCAGGCGGCCATCCCGCTGGCCATCCTGGCCGGGTGCCAGACGCTCACGATGCTCACCGGCGGCATCGACCTGTCGGTCGCCGCCGTCGCGTCCATGGCCGGCTTCGTGGTCGCCACCCTGATCCACGGCCCCGGGCTCGAGGTGGGCCTCGTCGTCGCGCTGGTGGCGGCCGTGCTCGTCGGCCTGATCAACGGCATCGGCGTGGGCGTCTTCAAGGTCCACCCGCTGATCATGACCCTCGGCATGAGCCTGGTCGTCCTCGGTCTCGCGAACGCCTGGCAGATCCTGACGCTGCAGACCTCCACGGGCGTGGCCGACGAACTGCGGACACTCGGGTCCGGTCGCTTCCTCGACGTGCTGCCGAACAGCCTGATCGTCTTCATCCCGGTCGCCGCGCTGATCCTCTTCGGCCTCCGCCGGACCGGCTATGGGCGCCTGCTCTTCGCCATCGGGGACAACCCGATCGCGGCACGCCTGGCCGGAGTTCGGGCGTGGCAGGTCCTCATCGCGCTGTACGTCCTGTCGGCGATCTTCGCGGCGATCGCCGGCTTCCTCATCTCGGGGCTGACGAATGTGGCGAGCGTCACGCTCGCCGATTCGTTCGTGCTGCCATCGGTCGCGGCCGCGGTCATCGGCGGGACCTCGATCATGGGCGGCCGAGGCGGGTATGGCGGGACGATCGTCGGGGCCTTGATCCTGACCGTCCTGTCCTCGCTCCTCTCGTCCCTCGGCTATCCCGAGGCCGTCCGGCAGATCCTGTACGGGGCGATCATCGTCGCCGTCGCCGCCGCCTACACCCGGGTCACCGGCGAGACCTGATGTCCCCGGACACGGTTCGCGGGCGCCTCGTCCTCGAGGACCGGGTCGCGACCGGCCGGATCGCCATCGAGGGCGGCCGGATCACCGCGGTCGAACTCGACGACCGACCGGACGACACCGCCCCGTACCTGGCGCCGGGCTTCGTGGACGTCCACGTCCACGGCTGGGGCGGCCACGACGCGATGGGCGATGGCGCCGCGCTCGACGGGATGGCGCGATGCCTGCTGAGCCGGGGCGTGACCGCGTTCCTGCCGACGGCGGTCACGGCGCCGATCGAGACGCTCGTCGGCTTCGCCGAGCGCGTCCGCACCTGGATCCCGCGGGCGCCGATCGACGGCGCCGAGCCCCTGGGGTTCAACCTTGAAGGCCCGTTCCTCGCCCCGGCGCGCCGCGGCGCGCACGACGCCGCCCTCCTCCAGGTCCCGGCCGACATCCCGCGCTCGGCGCTCGAGCCGCTCATCGACGGCCTGCGGCTCGATCACGATCGCGCCGGAACTGCCGGGGGCCACGGACCTCATCGCCTGGCTCCGTGAGCGCGGCGTGGCGAGCTCGGTCGGCCACTCGGCGGCGACGGTCGAGGAGGCCCGCGACGGCTACCGGGCCGGCGCCCGCTCGACGACCCACCTCTTCAACGCGATGAGCGGCATCGACCACCGGAGCCCCGGGGTCGCCGTCGCGGCCCTCCTCGACGACGAGGCCTACGTCGAGCTGATCGCCGACGGGATCCACGTCGACCGCGCGTTGTGGCCGCTGGTCGCCCGGCTCAAGCCGGCGGACCGGTTGGTCCTCGTCAGCGACGCCGTCGCCCTCGCCGGGACCGGCGACGGCCGCGGGCGGATCGGCGGCCTGGACGTCGAGGTGGTCGGCGAGCGCGTGACGCTCTCGGGGACGACGACGCTGGCAGGCTCGGTGATCGCGCTCGACAACGCGGTCCGCCAGCTCGTGGCGAGCGGGGTGGCCCTCCCTGCCGCCGTCGCCGCCGCGAGCGCGAACCCGCTGGCATTGCTCGGGGTGACGGACCGTGGCCGGATCGCCGTGGGCCAGCGCGCGGACCTCGTCGAGCTCGACGACGGGCTCGAGGTCCGTCGCGTCATGCGCGGCGGGGCCTGGATCCCGGGTTAGCGCGGCGGCATCGCCGCCATCGTGCGCTCGATGTCCTCGATCATCCGGACGGTCGCCTCGGTCACGACCTTGAGGTAGCCCTCGCCGTACTCGACCGAGGACTCGCGCGCGTCGCCCCATGTCCCCGACTGCGACGCGCTGTGGACCGACCCCGGGGCCGAGAAGAAGAACGCGGTGTGGACCGCGGCCGGCGCGGCGACATCGGGGAACGGCGGCATCTCGGCGTTCGCGCGCTCGAGGTCCACCAGGCCCGGATCGATCGCCATGACCGCGGAGGTCTCGGCGCGGTTGGCATGCAGCCCGGCGGTCGGGCCGAAGTACTCTCCCGCCTCCTCGGCGGTCATCCCGTCCCAGTAGTTGACCGGGAAGGCGCGCGTCCCGGCGGGCAGCCGGTCGGCGGCGTTCGCGCAGGCGTAGGCGATCGCATACGTGTTGTCGTAGTGGCCGTTGAGGAACACGATCCGCCGGAACCCGATCGAGGCCAGCGAGGCGCACAGGTCCTCGACGAGCGCCATGAACGTCGGGATCCGGATGTGGACGAGGCCCGGGAACCCGACGTGCGGGTACGACAGCCCGTAGTTGATGGGCGGGGCCACGACCGCGCCGACACGCGGCGCGACACGCCGGGCGACCTCGGTCGGCACCAGCGCGTCGGTCAGCAGCGGACCATGCGGCCCGTGCTGCTCCGTGGAGCCGGTCGGCACGATGACCGTCTGATGCTCGCGCAGGAAGGCCTCGACCTCCGGACTCGTCATCTCCCCGAGGAACACGGTCGCCGGCTTCATGGTTCGGTCCTCCTGCTCGCGCGTCAGGCGATGGTGGTGGCCAGTTCCCCGATCCCGTCGATCCAGACCGTCACCCGGTCCCCGGCCTGGAGGTGCCGTTCCGGGCCGAGCGGCCCGTCGAGTCGCGGCGGCGTGCCCGTGGCGATGAGGTCGCCCGGCCGCAGCGTCATGTGGCGGCTCAGATACGCGATGACGTCCGCGATCGAGGTCCGCATCTCGGTCGTGCGACCGTCCTGGACCGCGACGCCGTTGATCGTGCACCCGAGACGCAGGTCGGCCGGGTCCAGCTCGTCGGCCGTCACCACCCACGGCCCGACCGGGCAGAAGCCCGGCATCGACTTGCCGAGCAGCCACTGGTCGCCGTCGAGCCACGGGTCGCGCGACGAGACGTCGTTGATGCAGGTGTACCCGAAGACGTGCTCGAGGGCGTCGGCGGCCGACACGTTCGTGGCCGTGACCCCGATCACCACGCCGAGCTCGCATTCGGCGTCGACCTCGGCCGTGATGGTGCGATCCCAGGTGAGCGTGGCTCCGTGTCCCGCGACGGCGGTCGCGGCCTTGCCGAAGATCAGCGGCCGGGCTCGCGGGCCGGCGTCGTGCTCCCCGAGCCCGCGGTAGTTCTCGCCGACCGTGTAGATCGCCCCAGGGTCCGGGAGCGCCGGGCCGTAGGTGACCGCATCCGCGTCGAGTCCGGCATCGGGTGGCTGCGCGTCGACCCACGCCGCGATGCGGTGGACGGCGTCCGTGCCGCGTCCGGCGATCTCGCGGACGGATGCCCCGAGGTCGGCGTCCGGCGGCAACGGCAGGCAGCGGTCGCGCTCGATGACGGCGACGACCAGCCGACCATGATCGAGGATCGTCGCGAGCCGCATCGGTCAGGCCCGAGCCGTTGGGTCGGCGAGGAGCGGCGCGACCGCGGCGCGCATCACGTCGGCCATCCCGGCCACGCCGGTCCAGCGCTCGAAGGCGGTCGCGGCCTGGGCGATGAGCATCTCGGAGCCGTTCGCGGCGCGCAGGCCGAGTGCGCGAGCCGCGGCGAGCAGCGGCGTCTCGACCGGGACGTAGACGAGGTCGAAGACCGTGGCCGACGCGGGGAGCCGCTCGACGGGGATCGCCGCGCCGGGATCCAGCATCCCGACCGTGGTCGCGTTCACGGCGACGTCCGCCGTGCGGAGCGCCGCCTCGAAAGCGGGGTCGCCGAGGGCCACCGCGGTCCGGGTCCCCGCGCCGATATCGCGGAAGCGCTCCACCAGGGCCGCCGCCGACGCCGGCGTCCGGTTCGCGACCGTGACGCGCGACGCGCCGGCGCCCAGGCAGGCGAAGACGACCGCGTGGGCGGCCCCGCCGGCGCCGGCCACGACGACCTCGGCGCCGGCGAGCGAGCGGCCCATCGCGAGCTCCACGCCGGCTCGGAAGCCGGGGGCGTCGGTGTTGAACCCGACGAGCCCGCCATCCGCGGTGCGGGCGACGTTGTTGACGGCACCGATGGTCTGCGCGTCCGGTTCCACCGCGTCCACGAGACCCGCCACGATCCGCTTGTACGGCGCGGTCACCCCGAGCCCGAGCCATCCCGGGCCGCGAGCCTCGCGGACCGCGTCCTCCACGGCGTCCGGCTCCAGCTCGAGCAGGACGTAGCGGGCGTCGATCCCCGCGGCGTCGAAGGCGGCGTCCTGCATCACCTGCGAATGCCGCCGTTTGAGGGGCTTGCCGATCAGCCCGACCCGCTGGGTCATCGCCAGGGGGTCGGCGGGCGGCGGACGGGTCCCGCCGTCGCGGGGAACGTGACGTTCGGGATGATGCGGTCGACCCACAGCTGGAGCTGGGCCGGATCGGGGGTCATCGTGTGCAGGAAGAAGTACTCGACGCCGGCGTCCACGCGCGCCTGGAGCGACGCGATGATCTCGTCGGGCGTCCCGAACAGGTAGACCGACTCGAGGTACTCCGGCCCGCGCTCGGCGCTCATGACCTTGAGGAACGCCTCGTGCTGCTGCCGGCGCGCCTCGACCGGGTCGTCGGTCATGACCAGGTGCAGGAAGTTCTCGTGGGCGACGAGCGTGTCGGACGGGTCCTTGCCGGCCTCGCGCATCGCCGCCTGGAGCTCGTCCCAGTCCCGGGCGATGTCCGGCGGCGGGCAGGTGGGGCGCGGGATCCAGCCGTCGGCCCTGACGGTCCGGCGCTTGACCGAGTCCACGAACTTCGGCAGGTCCGGCGACTTGGGGGACGCCAGGCTGCGAGCCGCCGCCGATCCAGAGCAGCGGACGCTGGGCGGAGCGCGGCTCGATCGAGACGTCGTCGACCGAGTAGAACTGGCCGTGGTACGTGACGGTCTCGCCCTCGAGGAGCGGCATCATGATGTCGAGCATCTCGTCCGTGCGCTTCCCGCGCTCCGACTTCTTGACGCCGACGGCCTCGTACTCGACGTCATTCCACCCGACGCCGGCGCCCAGGATCACGCGGTCCTCGGACAGGAACTGGAGCGTCGCGAGCTCCTTGGCCAGGATGACCGGGTTGCGCAGCGGCATGATCAGGATCGACGTGCCCAGGCGCACGCGCTCCGTCGCGCCGGCGGCCACGGCGAGCGTCGTCAGCGGCTCGAGCCAGTTGACCGAGTAGAACCGCTTGCCGACCAGCAGATGGTCGGTGATGAAGAGCGAGTCGAACCCGAGCTCCTCGACGGTGCGGGCGAACTGCTTGATCCCCCGCGCCCGTTCGGCGCCGTCACCGTCCCAGATGTACGACGGCAGGAAGACCCCGAACCGTCCGACTTCGGCCATGTGGCAGATCCCTCCGTTGGTGGTGCGATGGACTCAGCGACCCCGGTAGACGGGGTCACGCTTCTCGAAGAAGGACGCGGCGCCCTCGAGCATGTCGTCGGTGGCGAAGACGCGTTGCGAGGCATCGGTCTCGGCCGTCAGGCCTGCGCCGATCTCCGTCTCGAGCGCCAGGTCGACGAGCCGCTTCGCCTCGCGGACCGCGACCGGGCCGCGCATCGCGATCTCCTCGCCGATGGCGGTCGCACGGGCGACGGCCTGCCCGGCCGGCACGACCTCGTGCACGAGGCCGATGCGCTCGGCCTCCTCGGCCGAGAGCACCTTGCCGGTCAGGATCAGCTCCTTGGCCCTGGCCGGCCCCACGATGCGAGGCAGGCGCTGCGTGCCACCGGCGCCCGGCGTCACCGCCAGGCGGACCTCCGGCAGGCCGAGTCGCGCGCGCTCCGACGCGATCCGCAAGTCGCAGCAGAGGGCCAGCTCCAGACCGCCGCCGAGGGCATTGCCCTCGATGGCGGCGATGGTCGGCATCGGCAGCTCGGCGAGGCGTCGGGCCACCCTCGACTCGAGCTCGTGGCGCGCCCGGCCGGCCGGTCCGCGCTGGGCTTCGAACTCGCCGACGTGCGAGCCGGCCGAGAACGCGCGCTCGCCCTCGCCGGTGACGACCACGGCCCGAACGTCGCCCGGGTCCGCCGCCTCGAGCGTCGCGAGGGCGACCTCGAAGGACGCGAGCAAGGCCTCGGTCACGAGGTTGAGCGGCGGGTTGTCGATCGTCAGGCGGGCGACCGCGCCGAGGTCCAGGCGGATCCGGTCACTCACGGGGCGGCGTCCCGGCCGAAGTCGGCGGCCAGCCCCATCGGCCCGGTGGCATACAGCCGGGCGTCCATCGTCCGCAGGTCCGCGGCGACACGCGGGCGGAATCCCATCTGGCCGAGGACGTCGCGCGCGACGTCGATGCCGGGCGCCACCTCGATCAGGACCAGCCCGTCGTCCTCGAGCGCGAACACGGCTCGCTCGGTGATGTAGCGGACCTGCTGCCCGCGCTCCCGGGCGAGGCGGCCGTTGAAGGAGATCTCCTTGACCTCGGCCACGAACTTCGGCATCGAGCCCTCGCGGGCGATGCGCACGCCGCCGTCGATCTCGAGCTCGAGGCCCTTCGCCGTGAGCGTCCCGACGAAGTTGATCTTGCGAGTCTTCGCGCTGATGTTCGGGAAGCCGCCCGGCCCGCGGACGCGGCCCTCGAACGCGTGGACGTTCACGTTGCCGTCGGCGTCCACCTCGGCGAACGACAGGCTGGCCACGTCGAGGCCGCCGCCGTCGTAGAAGTCGAACATGTACGGCTGGTCGATCATCGCCTGGTAGTTGAAGCCGGCGCCGCCCTCGTTGCCCGCGACCGGCACCCCGCCGAAGATCCCCTGCTCGACGGTCAGGACGAGCTGGTCGGTGATGCCCTCTTCCCAGGCCACGCGCCCGATGAGCTGGCTGATCCCGAAGCCCAGGTTGCAGATCGCCCCGGCCGGGAACTCGAGCAGCGACCGGCGGGCGATGATCTTTCGGACGTCGAGCGGGAGTGGCGGCTCGGGGCGGACCGGGCGACGCAGCGCCCCGGCGTAGTACGGCGAGTCCTTCGTGATGTAGGTCTGCCACTGGTCCGGGTCCACGTAGACGTGGTCGATGAGGGCTCCCGGGACCTTCACGTCGCGCATCCGCAGGCTGCCGCGCGTCGCGAGCTGGCGGACCTGGGCGATGACGATCCCTCCGCTGTTGCGCGCCGCCATCGCCATCGCGAGCATCTCGCCCTGGACCGCCTCGCCCTCCATCGTCAGGTTGCCGTCCTCGTCCGCCGTCGTGCCGCGGATGACCGCGACGTCGATCGGGAACGCGTGGAACAGCAGCCACTCGCGGCCGCGGATCGTCACGACCTCGACGAGGTCCTCGGTCGTTCGGGCGTTCTGCTTGCCACCGGTGTGCCGCGGATCGACGTAGGTCCCCAGCCCGACCTGGGTCAGCACACCCGGCCGTCCGGCGGCGATCTCGCGCATCAGCTGCGACAGCACGCCCTGCGGGAAGGAGTACGACTCGATCTCATCGGCCTCGACGAGCGCCCCGAGCCGCGGCTCGTTGCCGATGTTGCTGCCGATGGTCCGGCGCATGAGCCCGGAGAGCCCGAGCTGCGAGAACCCGCGGTCGGCGAAGTCGCCGATCCCGACGACGCGGACCGTCGTCAGGTCGCGCGGATGGCCCTCGGCCGCGTAGACCGCAGCCAGCTCGTCGATGAACCGCTGGGGCAGCGCGTGTCCCGCACCCGATCCGCCGATCACGACGGTGCTCCCGTCGCGAACCAGCCCGACCGCCTCCCGGACCTCGAGGACCTTTGCCTGCTTCATGGCATGTACCCCCCGGCGTTCGGGTTGAGCGTCTGGCCCAGGTACAGGCTGGCGGCGTCGGAGAGCAGGAAGATGACCGAGTCGGCTACCTCGTCGGCGCGCCCGTAGCGCCCGAGCGGCATGTCCCGGAGGCGGCGGCGGCCCTCCTCGCTGTCGACGAGATCGGCCGTCATCTCGGTGACGGTGACACCGGGGGCCACGGCGTTGATGCGCACGCCACGCGGCCCGAACTCCCGCGCAAGGGCTCGGGTCAGGCCGATGAGCCCGGCCTTGGCCGCGCTGTACGCGGCGGTCTCCGCGATCCCCATCTGCCCGAGGCGTGACGCGACGTTCACGATCGAGCCGCTCCCCCGCTCCGCCATCGAGGGCAGGACCGCGCGGCACGTGTGGAACGCGGCGCTGAGGTCCGTCGCGATCACCTCGTCCCACTGGGCCGGCTCGGTGTCGAGGAACGGGCCGACGAGCGTCCGGCCGGCGTTGTTGACCAGGCCGTCGATCCGGCCGAAGCGTTCGATGACCGCGGTCACGAGTCCGGCCGCCGAGACGCCGTCGGCGATGTCGGCCGCGAACACCGCGCCGTCGCCACCCGCGTCGCGGACGCGTGCCAACGTGCGATCGGCCCCGTCCGCGGACTGGTGGTAGTGCACCGCGACGATCGCGCCCTCGGCCCCGGCCTTGACGGCCACCTCGGCGCCGATGCCCTTGCTGCTGCCGGTCACCAGCACGACCCGGCCGGCGAGCATCCCGGCCATCACGCCGCACCCGGCGCGGCGCGTCGCTCGCCGAGCGACCCGGGCAAGGCGGTCGGCGGCGGCGGCGCGGTCGACCCGCGCATCGCCAGGGTCGTCGGCAGGACCTCCCGGCGCGGCGACCCGCCGGCCAGCTGGCGTTCGGCGAACCGGAACCCGCGGCGGCCGATCTCCTGCAGCGGCAGGCGCACGGTGGACAAGGCCGGCGTCGCCATCGGGGCGGTCTGGATGTCGTCGAAGCCGGCGACGGACACCTCGTCCGGCACGGCGATCCCGAGGTCCGCCAGGCGCTGGAGCGCGCCGAGGGCGAGCAGGTCGTTGGCCGCGCAGACCGCCGTGAACGGCGCCGCCCCGGCGAGCAGCAGGTCGATCCCCAGGGCGCCGCCTTCACGGTTGAAGCCGGTGCTCACGATGCGTCGCTCGTCGACTGGGATCCCGGCCTCGGCCAGCCCGCGGCGGTAGCCGTCCGCACGCTGGCGCGCGACAAAGAGCGACGTCGGGCCGGACAGGAAGGCGATGTCCCGGTGCCCCAGGCGGACCAGCTCGGCCACCATGCTCGCGACGCCCTCGGCGTTGTCGACGCCGACATCGGCCTCGCCGAACGCGTGGGGCGACAGGTGGACGACGGCCGCGCCGTAGTCGCGCATCGCGTCGAGGTGCTTGCGGATCTCCTCGTTGACCTCGGGGTCGTCGAGGCCGCTGCCCGCGAAGATCAGGGTCGCGGCGCGCATCGAGCGGAGGAGCCGCACATACGAGTTCTCGCGCTCGGCGATCCGGTCCGAGCTGCACGTCACGACCAGGTAGCCGCCGAGCGCGGCGGCGTCCTCGACGCCGCGCACGATCTCGGCGAAGTACGGGTCCGTGATGTCGTGCACGACCACGCCGACGACCGGGATGTAGCTCTTGAGGAGGCCGCGGGCGAGCGCGTTCGGGACGTAGTCCAGGGTCTGCGCCGCATCGAGCACACGAGCCCGCGTCGCGGCGCTGACCGCGTACGGCGACGACGAGACCACTCGCGAGACGGTCGCCGTGGACACCCCGGCGAGCTTGGCGACGTCGGTGATGGACGCCATCAGAAGGGGAACGTCGGCGGCTCGTCGCGCATCGTCACCCACTGCCACTCGGTGAACGTGTCGAGGCTGGCCTCGCCGCCGTACCGGCCGCCGTTGCCCGAGTCGCCCATGCCGCCGAACGGGATGATCGCCTCGTCGTTGAGGGTCCCGTCGTTGATGTGGACCATGCCCGTGCGCATCCGGTCGGCGACCGCGAGACCTCGCGCCGTCGAGCGCGTGTAGATCGACGCGACCAGCCCGTAGCTGCTCGCGTTGGCGAGGGCGATCGCCTCCTCGTCGTCGGCGAACACCGTGATCGGCGCCACCGGGCCGAAGATCTCGTCGGTGAAGGCCGGCATGTCGGGCGTGACCGAGGTCAGCACGGTCGGGCGGTAGAACAGGCCCTCGAAGGTGGCGCCTTCGTTGACGACGGCGCCCGCCTCGATGGAGCGCTGGACGATCCCGTCGACGCGGGCGATCTGCTTCTCGTTGACGATCGGCCCCAGCTGGACGTCCTCGCGGTACGGGTCACCCGTCCGCAGGCGCTTCGCCTTCTCGGTCAGGGCCGCGATGTACGCGTCGGCGACGCTCCGGTGCACGAGGTGACGACCGGCGGCGAAGCACACCTGGCCCTGGAACTGGAACGCGGAGAACGCGCCGGCGGCGGCGGCCGCATCGAGGTCCGCGTCGTCGAGGACGATGAAGGCGTTGTTGCCGCCGAGCTCGAGCGAGACCTTCTTGAGCATCCCGCCAGCGAGCTGGCCGACGCGCCGCCCGACCGCCGTCGAGCCGGTGAACGACACGACCGGGATGTTCGGGTCGGTCACGAGCGCCTCGCCGACGTCGGCGCCGCCGACGACCACCTGGAGCAGGCCGTCGGGCAGGCCGGCTTCGCGGAACACCGCGGCGAACATCGCGCCGCCGATGACCGGCGTCTGCGGATCCGGCTTGAGGACGACCGCATTGCCGAGCGCGAGCGCCGGCGCGACGACGCGCATGCCGAGCACGGACGGCGAGTTCCACGGCGTGATCGCGCCGATGACGCCGACCGGGACCCGGCGGACCATCGAGAGCCGGCCCTTGACCGCCGACGGCATGAGCGAGCCGTACGGCTGCGACGGCAGCGTGGCCGCGTTCAGGATCTCCTGGTACGCGAAGGTCGACTCGTGGTGCATCTTGCTGTGCGACGCGCCGGTCTCGCGCTGGGTCCACGTGCCGAACTCGTCGCGGTTGGCCTCGTAGATCTCAGCCGCTCGGCGCAGGACGCGGGCGCGCTCCTGGTAGCTCGTCGCCGCCCACGCGGGCTGTGCGGCCTTGGCGGCCTCGGCAGCTCGGGCCACGTCGTCGGGCGTCGAGCCCGGGACGGTCGCGATCAGCCGGCCGGTGGCCGGCTCGCGGTCCTCGATGGGCGCCCCGGTCCCGGGCTCCCACTGCTCGACGAAGGATCCAAGCCAACCGGATGCCGCGGACGCCGTGGCGTCGGGTGCGATGGCGCTCATCCGTGTCCTCCTTCGGGCGTTCCGGCGCCCGTCGACCAGCGTTCCTCGTAGGTTCGCGGGGCCCCGTCCGCGACGGCGCGCCGCCCGGTCGCTGGGTCGCGCCACACCGGCCCACGAGCGAGCACGGCGTCGATCAGGCCCTCATCGAGGTAGACCGGGACCTCCCACGAGCGCAGCTCCAGGGCCATCTGCCCCGGGTACCCGATCAGGTCGCGGACCCCGCGGTCGGTGTAGTAGCCGGCCACGATCACCAGCTGGAGCACGCCCAGCGTCGACGGCTCGTCCCGGCCGAGGCCGTCGAGGCGCGCGTCGACGTCGTCGCCGAGGTCGGGCCGGAGCGCGGCGCGGAGCGGCTCGACGAGGTCGGGCCGGGCGTTCAGCACGAACCGCAGGCGGTCGTCGCCGACGACATCGGCCGCGGACGGCATGCCGTGGGCGGCCGGGATCAGCCGGTCGGCGATGGCGCGCAGCGTCGCCAGCTCCGCGGCGTCCAGGCTGGCGTGCGAGTCGGCGGCGGCGGTCATGCCGGCACCTGCTGCTCGAAGCGGGTCTCGACCATGTGGTCGGCGGCCCGCAGCGCGATCGCGACGATCGTCGAGGTCGGGTTGACGCCGGACGAGGTGACGAAGCACGAGCCGTCCACGACGTACAGGTTCGGGACGTCGTGGGTCCGGTTCCAGCGGTCGAGGACGGACGTCGCCGGGTCGTCGCCCATCCGGGCCGTGCCCAGCAGGTGCCAGCCCGAGTAGCGCATGAGCCGGTCGACCTCGATCTTGTAGGCGCCGGCGGCGTCCATCGACTCCTTCGCCCGCTCGATGTGGAAGTCGAGCATCCGGCGCGAGTTGTCGGACATGCGGTAGTGGACCTCGGGCGCCGGGATGCCCGACGAGTCCGTGACCGTCGAGGACAGCGTGATGTGGTTGGCCTCGTCGGGCAGGTCCTCGGCGAACAGCCCCCAGTTCGCGCCGTGGCCGAGGTGGCTCTTGACGTGGGTGTGGTGCTCGGGGCCCCAGGCCTGCTCGCCGGCACGGCTGGGCAGCGCGGTGTTGATCGGCCCGCCGGTCGGGGCGAGACCCCACCGGGCGCCGCGGACGAAGCCGCGCTTCTCGTCGGTCTCGTAGAACTCGAGCGACTCGATGAGGTCGCCGAACTGGCCCTGCCAGCTCATCAGCGGCTCGTCGAACAGGCCGGCGACGTTGGCGAACGGATGCATCATCAGCCGCTTGCCGACCAGGCCCGACGAGTTCGCCAGCCCGTCCGGGAACCGCGGGCTCGTCGAGTTGAGCAGCAGCCGGGGCGTGCCGATCGCGTTGGCCGCGAGGACGACCGTCTTCGCCGGCTGGAGATGCTCGCCGCCGTCCCGGTCGATCCAGGTGGCGCCGGTGGCCAGGCCTCGGGCGTCGGTCTCGATCCGGCGGACGCGCGCGCCGGTGACGAGCCGGGCGCCCAGGGCGATCGCCTTGGGCCAGTGGGTCAGGTCGGTCGAGGCCTTGGCGCCCTCGTTGCAGCCGGACTGGCAGGTGCTGCGCTGGACGCACGGCCGACGGCCGTCGTACGCCACCGAGTTGATCGAGTTGAACTCCGGCCACCAGTGCCAGCCGAGCTTCGTCTGGCCGCGAGCGACCTTCAGCCCGGCGGAGCCGATCGGGAGCGGCGGCATCGGGGCGTCCTCGGTGTCCGGCGGGTAGGCCGGGTCGCCGGGCAGGCCGGACACGCCGAACTGGCGGTCGGTCCGGTAGAAGTACGGCAGCAGCTCGAAGTAGTCGATCGGCCAGTCGTCGGCGATGCCGTCGAGCGAGCGGACGCGGAAGTCGGAGGGGAGGGCGCGCGGCCAGGCGCCCGCGAAGATGATCGTGGAGCCGCCGACCGCGTTGTACATGAGCGGCGAGACCGGGGTGTCGTCCTCGACGATCGGGTAGTCCGCCGCGAGGCCGCGCAGGTTCGGGCTGGTCGCCCAGTCCTTGCGGGCCTTGAGCTCCCAGTCGAGCTTGTTCCCCGGGTAGTCCGCCCGGTCGAGCCAGTCGCCCTGCTCCAGGCACACCACCGAGAACCCGGCTTCGGCCAGCCGCAAGGCCACGACCCCGCCGGACGCGCCGGCGCCGATGATCAGGACATCTGCTGGTTCGGTGGCCAAGACTGCCTCCTTCGGCGACGACGGATGCGACCTCGGATCTCGGGACTGGCGGGTCAGGTGCGGGCCGCGGCGCCGGCGATCGGCTCGCGGAGGAGCCCGACCTCGGCGAGGACCGACGCGAGGAACGCGCGCTCGTCGTCGGAGACCGGCAGCAGCGGGCGGCGGACATGGGCGTTCTCGAGGACCGCCGAGGATCCGCAGGCATTCCTTCAGCCGGACGCGGTAGTCGCCGACCGGCGCGGCGAAGACGACGTCGGCGAGTCGCTGCACGCGACGGCCGAGCGCCAGGGCCTCGTCGGTCCGGCCGGCCTGCCAGGCCGCGATCATGTCGACCTGCTCGCGGGTCATCACCGCCCCGAACCCGATGAGGGCGCCGGTCGCGCCGAGCAGGAACGACTCGAGGATGAAGTTGTCGTTGCCGGTCAGGAGCGTGATCCGTCGCGGCAGGTGCTCGAGGAGCCGGGCCGTGTCCACGAACCGGCGGGCGTCGAAGGACGCTTCCTTGATCGCCACCACGCCATCCACGGCGGCCATCGCCTCGAGCGTGTCCTGCTCGTAGTTGACGCCGGCCAGGGCGGGCTGGAGCTGGAACAGGATCAGCGGCAGGCCGACGTCGGCGATCGCCTCGTGGTACGCGACGGGGACGCGCGGGTCGAGCGGCTGGCTCAGGTAGGCCGGGATCGGGAAGACGAGCAGGGCATCGGCGCCGGCGGCCTTGAAGTCCCTGGCCTGACGCACCGCGGCGTCGGTCGACGGCCCGGCGAGCCCGGCGACGATCGGCAGGTCCGTGACGTCGTCGACGATGCGCAGGATGCGGACCTTCTCGTCGTGCGTGAGGTGCGGGCCCTCCCCCGTGTCGACGTTGATCGCCAGCGCGACCGGGCCCTGCTGGACGACCCAGTCGATGTAGGCGCGGAGGGCCGGCTCGTCGATCTGGCCGTCAGCGTCCATCGGCAGCACGGTGGCGGGGATCAGGCCGTCGAGGTTCAGCACCATCTCTCACTCCGGTCGCGGGTCGGGCGGGAAGTAATCGTTTGCTATCGTACGCCGCCGGCCGGTGGCGCCGCCTGTCGTGCCACGCGTCTGGCACGACGCGCGCCGATACGCTCGATAATCGATCAGATGCAGCGAGGAGCCCGATGAGCCAGCTCGACGTCTTCAGCCTGGCCGGCAAGGTCGCCCTGATCCCGGGCGGCGGCGGCGGCATCGGATCGGCGCTGGCGGAGGCGCTCGCCGGCGCCGGGGCCCGAGTGGCCGTGGCCGGGCGCAACCTCGAGAACGGCCAGGCGGCCGTCGCGCGCATCGTGGCCGCGGGCTCCGAGGGCCTGGCGATCGGCGCCGACGCGACCGAGGAGGCGGACTGCGACCGGATGGTCGCGGAGACGCTCGCGCGGTTCGGTCGCATCGACATCGTCGTGAATGCCGTGGGCGGCGGCGCGGGCAAGGTCCTGCATCCCGCGGAGGCCTACCCGCGGGCCGATTGGGACTGGATCATGGAACTCAACGTCCGGAGCACGGTGCTCCCGACCCAGGCCGCGGTCCGGGCGATGATCGAGGCCGGCCATGGCGGCGTCGTGCTGAATATCTCGTCCGTGCGGGCCAACCTCGGGATCAACGCCGGCTATTCGGCGTATGTCGCCGCGAAAGGGCGCGATCAGCTCGCTGACGCGGCAGTGGGCGACCGAGTGGGCGAAGCACGGCATCCGCGTCAACGCGATCATGCCGACCTTCGTGGACACGCCGCAGGTCGCGATGCTGCTCGAGGACCCGGCGTTCAAGGCCGGCATCGTGAACCGGATCCCGCTCGGCCCGGGTCGGCGAGACCCGCGATCTGGTCGGGCCGGCGATCTTCTTCTGCTCCGACGCGACGTCGTTCGTGACCGGCCAGGTCCTCGGGATCGACGGCGGTCTCACCGCCACGCAGTAGCCCGCCCCACCTCGAGGAGGACCGTCCCGATGGCGACCGCGCCCGATATGCTCGGACTCGAGCGGGTCACGTCGAACGTCTACACGACCACGACGCTGCGGGGCTGCAACCCGAGCTTCGTCGTGACGTCGGCCGGGGTGGTCTGCATCGACACGCCGCAGCTGCCGACCAAGGCGGTCGCGATGCGGCAGGCCGCGGAGTCGCATGGGCCGATCCGCTACCTCATCAACACCGAGAACCACGTCGACCACATCTTCGGGAACCACTGGTACCGCGGCATCGGCGACGTCGTGATGCACCAGGCGCTCTACGACATCTTCATGGACCAGACCGCCGCGCTCGACCCGTTCGCCTACGCGCTCGAGGCCATCCCGACCGACGATCCCGAGGGCGCGGCGATCCTGCCCGACCGGGACGCCTACTACGCCGATCTGCCGCGCGGGACCGTCGTCTTCACGGGCGACCTGACACTCCGCGTGGGCTCGCACACGATCCGCTGCCTGTGGACGCCCGGTCACACGCCGGGCCAGCTGGCCGTGCACGTCCCCGAGGAGCGCGTGGTCTTCACGGGCGACACCATCTTCTCGGGCTGCCAGACCTGGCTGATGACCTCGAACGTGGACCAGTGGCTCGAGGCTTTGGAACGCATCCGCGCCCTCGAGGACGTCGACCACGTCGTCCCCGGCCACGGGCCCGTGGTCGATCTCAAGTACGTCGAGACCCAGCGCTCCGTGCTGATGACCTGGAAGGCCGCCGTCTCCGATGCCGTCGCGAAGGGCTTCTCGCGGGAGGAGACGATCGCGAGCGTCCGGTTCGACGACGCCTTCGGGCCGGTCGACGTCGGGCAGGGCTACATGATGGATCACATCCAGAACAACAACGCCGGCTCGCTCTGGGACAAGCTGACCGCGACGAACTACTCGAAGGGCCGCTGACGGCGTCGCGGCGCGGTCGCTGTCGCGGGCGCCGGCGCTCAGGCGCGGCCGGCTTCGACCTCGTCGGCGCGGGTCCGGCCGGCGAGCCGGATCAGGTCCTCGTGGAGCTCGAACCAGATCCCGTGATAGCTGTCGACGCGGGGCGAGGCGACGAACCGTCCGTCGCCAGCCTGCGCCCCCGCCAGCGCGCGCGCCAGTCGAGCCCGGTAGTCCGCCAGACGATGCGGGCCGGCCGTGGCGGCATCGAACCAGGTCGCGGCGTCGGCGTCGATCGGCCGCCAGTCGCTCGAGGACGGCCGCGTCGTAGTCGGGGTCCGTGTGGTCGTTGACGACGCCGGCCGTCGGCGTCGCGGAGCTGCCAGGCCGTGACGACGTCCTTGACCCGATGGTCGAGCGCCAGGAAGGCGTCCAGCGCGGCCGCGGCGGACGCCGGGCCCCACGCGGCCCGGTCGGCGTCGAGGAGCGCTGCGGCCCGCGCCGTCCCGACGTCGGTGAGCTTGAGCGCGCCGGCCGAGCTCGCGACGAGCCCGTCGATGGCGAGCTGATCGAGGACGGGCTCGACCATCGCCGGTTCGGCGAGGACGGCCTCGGCGATCCCGGGAAGCATGGCGAAGCCCTTGATCGCGATCACGCGCAGGCACCGATCCGGCGTCACCTTCCGAGCGGCGACTGGCTCGGCGACGGCCGTGGCGGCGACGGCTCCCGGGGCGTCGGCGCGGGCTGGCGCCGGCTCGATCTCGATGCCGAGCTCCTCGGCCCAGCCGAGGAGCGTCCGCGCCTCGGGGACGACCTCCTCGGTCGTCGGGATGGCGCCCTCGAAGACCTCGCCGGTGCTGCCGTCGATCGTGATGACCTCGCCCGTTCGCAGGGTCCGGTCGCCGATGACGACCTCGCCCTCGCGGACGACGAGATCGGCCGCGCCGACGACCGCGGGGATCCCCCAGCCGCGCGCCACGACCGCGGCATGGCTCGCGAGTCCGCCGCGCGACGTCAGGACCCCGGCCGCGCGGGCCATCCCGTGGACATCGTCGGGCGACGTCTCGGCACGCACGAGGATGGCCGGTCGGCCGTCGTCGGCGGCGGCCACGGCGGCTTCGGGGTCCGTGACGATCGGGCCGCTCGCCATCCCCGGCGAGGCCGGCAACCCCGTCACCAGCGGCAGCAGGAAGCTGCTCCGGACGCTGGCGGTGGTCGGCGGATCCGCGAGCAGCGGGCGGACACGCTCGACGGCCTCGCGGCGCGACAACGGGAATCCCGCGTCATCCGCCATGTCGACAGCGATCCGGAGGGCCGCCTGCGGGCTGCGCTTGCCGACTCGCGTCTGGAGCATCCAGAGCCGCCCGTCCTCGATGGTGAATTCGATGTCGCAGAGGTCGGCGTAGTGGCGTTCGAGCTCGTCGGCATAGCGGCGCAGGTCCGCGGCGACCGCGGGGAGCCGGGTGTCGAGGATGTCGATCGGCTCGGTCTGATGCGTCCCGGCGACGACGTCCTCCCCCTGGGCGTCGAACATGACGTCCCCGTACAGGCGGGGCTCACCGGTCGCGGGGTTGCGCGTGAAGACGACCCCGGTCGCCGACGTGGACCCGCGGTTCCCGAAGACCATCGCCTGGACCGTGACCGCTGTCCCCAGGTCGTCGGCGATCCCCTCCTTCGCGCGGTAGGCGACGGCGCGATCGCTCCGCCACGACCGGAACACGGCTTCGATCGCGAGGCGCAGCTGTTGCCACGGGTCGGCGGGCACGTCCGGCACGCCGACGATCGACCGGAATCCCGTTTCGAACCGCTCGCGGCACGCCTGGGCGAACGCGGCGTCACCCGAGGCCCGGGCGAGTCCGGCCGTCGTGGCCTCGTTCAGGCCGAGGTCCAGGATCGTGTCCATCATGCCCGGCATCGAGACCGGCGCGCCCGAGCGGACGCTGACGAGCAGCGGGTCCGCCGGATCGCCGAAGCGACGCCCCACGGCGGTCTCCACGTCGCGCATCCGGGCGTGGACCTCCTCGTCCAGACCGGCCGGCCAGCCCTCGGCCAGGTACGTCCGGCACGCCGCGGTGGAGATGACGAACCCGGGCGGCACGGGCAGCCCGAGGTCGCGCGACATGACGCCCAGGTTCGCCGCCTTGCCGCCGACGAGCGCCTTCGCGTCGTCGAGCGTGCCAGGGTGGGCGGCGTCGAGCGGGTACGCCCAGGTCACCGGCCCGCCGCCTCGCGGAGCGCGCGCCACACCCGTTCCGGGGTCAGCGGCAGGTCGCGGATCACCACCCCGGTCGCGTCGGCGACCGCTGCGGCCACGGCCGGCGCGACGCACAGCAGCGCCCCCTCGCTCATCCCCTTCGAGCCATACGGCCCCGGGCCGTCCTCGTTCTCGATCACGTCGCTCTCGATCCGGTGCGGCAGGTCCAGGCTCGTCGGGATCTTGTAGTCGATGGCCCCGAGGTTGCGGATCCGGCCCTCATCGTCGTAGAGGTACTGCTCCATCAGCGTGTGGCCGAGACCCATGACCGCGGCGCCCTCGTCCTGGCCCCGGACCTGGATCGGGTTGAGGGCCTTCCCGACATCCGAGACGGTCACGTGGCGGACGATCGTGATGTCGCCGGTCTCGCGGTCCACCTCGACCTCGATGGCCGTGCAGTTGAACTCGAAGAACGCCGCGGTCCCGCCGAGCGGGTGGTCCGGCTCCGCTTCCTTGCGCATCTCGCCGATGCCGATGACCTCGCCACCCAGCCGACCAAGGCCGCGGATCAGGACGTCGCGGATCGGCAGGACCCGCTCGCCGATCCGGACCTCGCCGCGCTCGACGACCACGGCCGACTCGTCGACCGACTCGAGGCGCGCGGCCATCGTCCGGAGCTTCGCCTGGACCGCCCGGCAGGCATCCAGCACGGCGTTGCCCATCAGGACCGACGAGCGGCTCGCCGACGTCTGCTGGTCGTACGGGACGACGGCCGTGTCGCCCATGACGACCGTGACCCAGTCGACCGGGGCGCCGAGCTCCTCGGCCGCGATCTGGGCGAGGATCGTCCGGGCACCCTGACCCATGTCGGACGTGCCGGCGAACACCACGACGCTGCCGTCGGCGAGCAGGCGGACCGTGGAGTACGACAGGCCGGTCGTCGGGCCGGACTTGAGGCCGACGGCGATCCCGCGACCCCGGCCTGGCGCCGGCGGGGTCCCCCAGCCGATCATCTCGGCCGCACGGTCGACCGTTCGTGCCCAGTCCCCGTCGGCCGGCGTGTCTCCCGGGATGAACGCATCGCCCCGACGCGCGAGGTTCTGCCGCCGGAGCGCGAGCGGGTCGATGCCGAGGACTCGCGCCGCCTCGTCCATGTTCGACTCGACGGCCCAGATCTGCTGTGGATTGCCGAAGCCGCGGAACGCGGTCGACGGGGTCGTGTGCGACAGGATGCTCCGGGCGAGGATCCGCATCGCGGGGACCCGGTACGGCCCGGACGAGGTGTAACTGCCCTTGCCGACCGTCCGGTCCGCGATGTCCGCATAGGCGCCGATCAGGTAGTTCGCCTCGACGTCGCGGAACACGATCGTGCCGTCGCGGCGGAAGCCCGTGCGGACGCGGACCGCCGAGGCGCCGCGACGCACGGCCTGGAACGTCTCCTCCAGGGTCAGGATGAGTCGGACCGGCCGGCCCGCGCGCAGCGCCATGAACGCCACGAGCGGCTCGTACTTCGCGTGCTGCTTGCCGCCGAACCCGCCACCCGGGTCGGGCGCGAAGATGCGCACCTTGGCCAGCGGCAGGTGGAGCAGGCCGGCGATGACTCGCTGCAGCCAGTTCGGATGCTGGATCGAGCTCCACACCGCGATCCCGTCGCCGTCGGGCGCGGCGATGAACCCGTGCGGCTCGATGGCGAACTGCGTGACCATCGGGAACGTGTAGGTGCCCTCGACGACCACCTCCGCGACCGCCGCGTCCACGTCGCCCCAGCCGTAGTGATGCTCGCGCAGGACGTTGGTGCCGTTGAGCGGGTCGCCCGGCCGGATCGCGGGGTCCTGGACGAGCGGCGCGGCCGGGTCCAGCGCATCGGCGATCGTGAAGACCGCGGGCAGCGCCTCGTACTCGACCCGGACCAGCCGGGCCGCCTCCTCGGCGGCATCGAGGGTGTCCGCCGCGACCGCGGCGACCGGCTCGCCGTGGTAGCGGGTCTCCCCCACCGCGAGCACCGGCCGGTCCTGGAACTGCGGTCCGAACCGCGGCATCGGGTCGGGCAGGTCGGCGGCGGTCATGACCAGCCGGACACCGGGCACCGCCAGGGCCGCGCTGGTGTCGATCGCGATGATGCGGGCGCGTGCGACGTCGACGCTCACGAGCTTCGCGTGGAGCGCGCCTTCGACGCGCAGGTCCGCCACGTAGGCCTGGCGGCCGGTGACCCGGTCGAGTCCGCCGACGCGGGCGGGCGACGTCCCGATGCCGGTCTCGTTCACGATCCGCCGGCCTCGGCCGCCGCCAGCACGGCCTCGATGATCTGCTCGTACCCGGCGCACCGGCAGAGGTTCCCGGCGAGCCCGTCCTCGACGGCCGCCCGGGTCGGGTGCGGGTCGATCGCGAGCAGGGCCTTGGCGGCCAGCAGCTGCCCGGGGATGCAGAACCCGCACTGGGCCGCACCGGTCTCGAGGAACGCCGTCTGGAGCGGGTGGAGCCGGTCGCCCGAGGCGAGGCCCTCGACCGTGGTGACCGCCGTGCCGTCGGCCTCCACCGCGAACATCAGGCAGGCGTCCACGCTCACGTCGTCGACGAGGACGGTGCACGCGCCGCACTCCCCGACGAGGCAACAGGCCTTCGTCCCGCTGAGACCGAGGTCGTCCCGGAGCACCTCGAGGAGCGTGTGATGCGTGGCCACCTCCGCGGTCCGCGCGCGCCCGTTCACTGACAGCTCGATCCGCCGGGTCTCGGGCATCACGACACCGCCTGGCCGGACAGCCGCTCGATCGCGGTGCCGATGGCCCGAAGCCCGAGGACGTGCAACATCGCGAGGCGGTACTCGGGGCTGGCGCGCATCGATCCCGGCGACGGGCTGGCGTCGACGAAGAGCTCCTCGAGCCGCGTCAGCTTCGCGCCGTCCGGCGCCGATGGATCCGCGAGCACCCCGGTGTCGTCGACGACGAGCAGCGGTCGAGGCCCGAGGCTGCCGTACGCGATCCGCGTCGAGCCCGTCGCACTGACGGCACAGGTCAAGGTCACAGACGCGAGGTCGTGGCCACGGCGACGGGTGCGGCGCACGTGGACCGACGCGGCTGGCCCGTCCGGACGCGGCAGCTCGATCGCCGTGACCAACTCGCCGGGTTCGAGCGTCGTCACGCCGGACCGGACGAAGAAGCCGTCGATGGCGATCCGTCGCTCGCCGCTCGGGCCGGCCAGCGACGACCACGGCGCTGTCCACGAGGAGCGCCGGCGCGGTGTCCGCGGCCGGGGAGGCGTTGCAGACATTCCCGGCGAGCGTCGCGCGGTTCCGGATCTGGGCCGACCCGACGACCGAGGCCGCCTCGGCCAGGGCAAGGTGATCGCGGCGGATCCGCTCGTCGGCCGCGATGTCGGTCATGACGGTCCGTGCCCCGACGCGCAAGACCCCGTCCGCCTCGCGGATCCCCGCGTCGAGCTCGGCGATGCGCTTGACGTCGACGACGACCCGCGGCTGGATCGACCCGTCCCGCAGCCGGATGATGAGGTCCGTGCCGCCGGCGAGCAGTCGCGCGTCGTCACCGTGCTCGGCGAGCAGGCCCACGGCATCGGCGAGCCGGGTCGGCCGTTCGTAGGCGAAGGGTCGCATCGTCCGGCCCTAGATGGCCCGGTCGACGTCGTCGAGCCAGCGGCGAGCCATGTTCTCGCTGACCTCCTCGAAGTGGCGCTGGAGCGCGTCCACCACGGCGGCCGCGTCGCGACGTTCGATCGCGGCCTGGATCGGGCCGTGGAGGTCGGCCGACCACGTCGGGTCCGCCCCGGGGACGACGAGCGTGATGTAGGTCCGCGAGAACGGCTCGAGCGACCGCCAGACGCGGAGCAGGGCGCCGTTGTCGGCCAGCTCCACGATCCGCCCGTGGAACCGGGCGTCGGCCTCGGCGACGGCATGGCCGTCATCGACTCGGGCGGCGGCGCGCATGGCCTCGAGATGGCCCGCGAGTTCGGCGATATCCGCATCGGTCAGCCGGGGCACCGCCAGTCGGGCGCCGAGCGCTTCGAGCGAGGAGCGCACCGCGTACGCCTCGATGATCTCGCGCCGCGACGGGTGGCGGACGCGTGCCCCGCGGAAGGGCGTGATCTCGACGACGCCCAGCGCCTCGAGGCCGCGTAGGGCCTCGCGGACCGGCGCCTGGCTCGTCCCGAGCTCACGGGCCACCTGGGTCTCGATGATCCGGGCGTCGGGCGGGTAGTGCCCGCTGAGGATGCCCTCCAGGATCCGGTCCTTCACCTGATCGGCCAGGACGCTCCTCGGGATGATCCGCCCGGTGGCCATCGACACGGCCGCTCAGCGTCCGATCGCGGACGTCGGCGAGCCGGCGGGTCGAGCGGACTCGTCGCGGATGATCTCGACGCGCCCGGCAGTCCCGTCGAGCCGGAGACGGTCCCCGGTCACGATCCGCTGCGTCGCGACCGACGTGCCGATGACCGCGGGGATCCCGAACTCGCGGGCGAGGACAGCCGGGTGCGAGGTGGTACCGCCGGTATCGGTGACGAGTCCGGCGATCTTCGTGAAGAGCACGACCCACGCCGGGTTCGTCATCTGGCAGACGAGGATGTCTCCCTCGCGGACGTCGTCGAACTCGTCGACGGTCCGCACGACCCGCGCGATCCCCTCGACCGTGCCCGCGGACCCGCCGATCCCGGTGATGACCCGCTGGTCCTCGGATTGCCGCTGGTAGAACCGGTCCGGATACCCCCAGTTCACGAGATACGGGAACGCGAGCTGCGAGGACGTCACGGTGCCCACCCAGTCGCGCGGGTGCAGCCGTTGGGCCGCCTCGCGCTCCTCGCGGCGCGCGGCGACGATCCCGCGGGCGTCGATCGCGGTCGGGCTCCCGATGAGGGCTCGCAGCTCGTTGTAGCGGAGGAACATCACGTCGTCGGGCTGGTCGAGCACGTCCGGCCGCGACCAGTTTGTCGCCGACGGTCAGCAGCACCAGGCGCAGGTGCGCGTTGGCCCCTTGGTCGATGTAGAAGTGATGATCCGGGGTCAGCGGCGCCATCCGGAGGTTGACCTCGTTGGCGGCCCGCATCTCGTCGAGGGCCGTGCCGGACAGGCCCTCGAGGATCTCCCGTGACGCCGCCTCGATGTCGAGCCGCATCGCCTCGATCGCGCTCGGGTAGTCGTAGTCCGAGACGAGATAGCCGCGGACGAGCTCGAGGATCGGCTCCATCTGTTCGCGGGCGGTCGGGAAGATGAACTCGTGGCTCCAGACGGCGTGCCAGCCGAACTCGCGCTGGTAGGGCTCGATCCGCTCGGTGATGAACCGCTGGCCGCGGGCGCTCGCCCGGAGCGACCCGGCGATCCTGTCGACGTCGTCGGGGGCGAACGCCGCGCGGAGCTCCGGGTCGTCGCCGACCTCGTCCTTCATCCGCCACAGGGCCTCGATCGAGTCCCAGTTGCGATCCGACGCCGAGTTCTGGAGTCGCCCCAGCAAGGCCTCGTCCACCGAGCCGCGGGTCTTCTCCATGACCGCACGCAGGTTCAATGTCGCCGAGAGCTGCGCGAAGTTGAGCATCCAGTGGATCTTCCAGTGGCGGTCGTGGACGTCGATGGCGTCCTCCAGGAGGCACGCGGCGTCGGCCAGGTCCATCTCGTCGGCGGCGTCGAGGCGGGCTTCGAGGAACGCGAAGTTGCGCTCCATCTCGGGCCGCAGCCGGTCGCGCCACCAGTCGGCGAAGTCGCGGCCGTACACCGGGAGCACGGCGTCGAGATAGGCGCCCATCGTGGTCGCGAACGCCGCGTCGCGCGGCACGCGCGCCACATAACTGGCGCTGTACTCGGTGCCCTCGATGCGGAGTCCCGGGTCCGCCGGGATGGCCGTCGTGTACACATAGCCGTTGACGTTCTTGGCCAGCCAGTCCACCGCGAACGGCGTCCCGAAGCGCCGGAACATGTGGTCGCAGCTGAGCCACCAGCCGCCGATGTCGAAGAACATGGGGCTGACGGGATGCGGGATGTGCAGGTCGTCGTAGACCCAGAAGAAGTCCTTCTCGGCATCGGACGCCCACGTCACCGGGAACGTCGCGTCCCCCAGGAACTGGCCGAGGATCTCCTCTGTCGCTGCCACGGGCCGACCCTCCAAGGTGCCACGGGGTTCGGGTTCCACGGACGTCACGTCCGGCGAGTCATCGATCATCGATTATGATAGCCGCGTCGCGGCGGCGCTCCACGAGGAGGCATGGTGCTCGCTCCAGCCGAGGAAGACCTGATCGACTGCCCGATGCTTCGGACCGTCGTCGATCGCCCGACGGACTACTGGAACGACTCGTGCTCGGTCGAGGAGCTCCGCTACGCGGTCGCCCGCGGCGCGACCGGGGCGACGTCGAACCCCAGCATCGTCCTCGAGGTCCTGCGCAAGGAGCACGCACATTGGGCCGCCCGGATCGCCGAGATGGCGGCCGCCGATCCCGCCTCGACCGAGGTCGACCTCACCTGGGCCGTGATCGAGGAGATGGCCGTGCGCGGCGCCGCCGTGCTGGAGCCCGTCTTCGTCCGCGAGGACGGCCGCAAGGGCCGGCTTTCGCTCCAGACCGATCCGGCGAACTACCCGGACACCGAGCGGATGCTCCAGCAGGGGCGGCGGTTCGCCACCCTCGCACCGAACATGCAGGTGAAGTTCCCGGCGACGCGGGCCGGGATCGCCGCGATCGAGGCGGCCACCGCGGCCGGCGTGAACATCAATGCCACGGTGTGCTTCACCGTCCCGCAGGCGATCGCGGTCGCCGAGGCGGTGGAGCGCGGGCTCGATGCGCTGGCCGCGAACGGCAGCGCGGGCGAGGCCGGCGTGGACGCGACCGCCCTGACGCCCGTGTGCACGATCATGGTCGGGCGTCTCGACGACTGGATGCGCGCCGTGGCCGAGCGGGACGGGATCGCCGTGCACCCCGACGCCCTGGACTGGGCCGGGATCGCCGCGTTCAAGCGCGCGTACGGGATCTTCCGTGAGCGCGGGTATCGCACGAGGCTCCTCGCGGCCGCCTACCGGCATCGTCTGCATTGGACCGAGTTCGTCGGCGGGGACGTCGTCCTGACGATGCCGCACGCCTGGCAGGAGCGGTTCAACGCCAGCGGCATCACACCAGAGGACCGGATGGACGCGCCGGTCGATCCGGGACTCGTCACCGAGTTGCTGGAGCGGATCCCGGACTTCGGCCGAGCCTATGAGCCGGACGGGATGGCGATCGCCGAGTTCGATGGCTACGGCGCCACGGTGCGGACGCTCCGCGGGTTCATCGGGTCGTATCACGAATTGGTCGGCGCGGTCCGCGACATCGTGCTGCCCGATCCCGACAAGCGGCGCTGAAGGCCGGTCAGTCCGTCGGGCGGCCGGTCTCCGCCCCGGCGATCGTGCGAGCCACGCGCCGGGCGTGCTCCCGGTAGGCCGCCTCGAACAGCTCCGCCGAACGCGCCGCCCCGACCACCGCGGCGCTCGTCAACACCGGCGGCAGCTTCCCTTCGGCCTGGAGCAGCGCCGCGGTCTGGACCTTGATCTCGTTCACGATCGCCGCGTTCGCGACCGTCGATCCCGGACCGATCGGCGTGTCGAGCCCGTCGAGGCGCACGAGCGCATCCCCAGCCGGCGTGCACAGGTCGATCACGATGTCCGCGTGGTCGAGAAGCCTCGTCCCCGTCGGATGATCAGGGGGCCGCGCCATCGACTGCGCCACCGACGTCACGGCGACGACCGGCAGACCGCGAGCCTTCGCCCCCATGGCCATCTCGATCGGGACCGCGGTCAGCCCGGACGCAGAGAACACGATCATCACGTCGGCCGGGGCGAACTGGAAGTTGGCGAGGATCGCCTCCGCGAGGCCGCTCGTCCGCTCGATGAACATCGCCTGACGCTGCCCGTTGGAGCCGGCCACTTGCGTGTGGAAGGTCATCGAGAGCTCGGCGATCGGGTGGAACCCCGGGTACGAGCCGTAGCGCGGGAACATCTCCTCGAGCGGGATGCGCGAGTGCCCGGTCCCGAAGAGGTGCACGAGGCCGTCCTGCGGCGATCGCCCGCGCGGCCAGCTCGGCGGTCCGCGCGATGGCCGGCATCTGGGTCGACTCGATCCGGTCGAGGACGGCGCGGGCCTCGGTCAACCACGCTCCGGCGATCGACACGCGTCCCTCCCCTGCTGGCCGTGGCCCGGCGCGCGAAGCTGTCTAGACAACTCTGCCATCCTAGGCGCGCCATCATGACACCGTCAATGTCGACCGACCCGACGCCCCGCTACCAGGAGATCGCCGACTACCTGCGGCGGTTGATCTCGGCGTCCCGGCCCGGCGACCGGCTGCCGTCCGAAGCGGAGCTGTGCGAGCGATTCGGCGTGAGCCGCATGACCGTCCGCCAGGCGCTGCAGGTCCTGGCCAACGAGCACCTGCTGGTCCGCCGCCGCGGCGAGGGGACCTTCGCCGCGCCGCGCGTCGTGGCGCGACTGCTCGGATCGCCGCTCTCGTTCACCGAGAGCATGCGTCGGCGCGGCCTCCGCGCCTCGTCGAAGATGCTGCACGCGGGCTGGATCGAGCCGAGCGTCGAGGACCGCGCGGCCCTGCATCTGCCCGTCGGCAGTCGGGCGATCGTCGTCGAGCGGCTGCGACTGGCCGACGACCAGCCGATGGCGATCGAGCGGGTCGTCTCGCCGCCGACCTGCGCCGGCATCCTCGATGACGATCTCGAGGGCGGGTCCCTGCACGACGCCTTCGAGCGGCTCGGCCGGATCCCCACCCGGGCGCAGGCTCGCGTCTCGGCGCGCCGGGCGACGGACATCGAGCGCCGGCTGCTCGGCCTCGATCCGGACGGCGTCGTGCTGAGCGAGAAGCGCACGATCGACGACCAGGACGGGATCCCGATCGAGCGCACCGAGACCCTGTACGCCGCCGAGCGCTACGAGTTCGAGGCGGTCCTCCAGCGCGGCACGGACGCCGAGGTCTCCTGACCGTGACGCGGCATCTCGGCCTGGATCTCGGCGGCACGAACATCAAGGTCGCGGTCCTCGAGCGCGAGGCCGACCAGCAGGCGCCGCGCCAGGTGGCCGGCTCGTCCGTGAAGACCCATGCGGAGCGCGGTCCCGACGGCGTGGCCGCGGCGATCGTCGACGCGGGACTCGCGGCGATCGACGCCCACGGGCCGATCGCCACGATCGGGGTGGGGATCCCCGGCCTGTTCGACCGTGCGACGGGCCAGATCACCCTCTTCCCGAACTTCCCTGGGCCGTGGACGGGCTACCCGCTCCGCGACCGGCTGACCGACGGCCTCGGGATGCCGGTGACGTTCATCAACGACGCCCGGGCGCACACGCTCGCGGAGGCGCGGATGGGTGCCGGGCTCGGCGTGTCGACGATCGCGATGCTGACGCTCGGGACGGGGATCGGCGGCGGCCTCGTCATCGACGGGAAGCTGCACCTCGGCGCCACCGGGACCGGCGGCGAGATCGGGCATCAGACCGTCCATGACGGCGGGCGGCAGTGCGGCTGCGGCAATCGCGGCTGCGCCGAACCCTATGCGCAGGCCGGGGCGTTGATGGCGGCGGCGGGGCGCACCTCCGTCGAGGCCGTGTTCGAAGGGGCGGCGGCCGGCGACGAACGATGCCAGGCGGCGATCGACACCGCCGTCGATGCGCTCGGGATCGCGATCGGCAACATCGTCACGGTGCTCGTCCCGGATCGTGTCGTCATCGGCGGCGGCATCTCCGAGGCGGGCGAGCGGATCATGGCCCCGTTGCGGGCCGCGGTGGCACGTCGCACGCCGTTCGTGCCGGCCGGCGGGCTGGACCTGCGGCTCGCCGAACTCGGACCCGGCGCCGGGGCGATCGGGGCCGCGCTCGCGGGGGCCGAGGCGAGCTAGCAACCTCGCGGGCGCCGCGGCGCGCCGGCTCGCCCGTCCGGCCCTTAGTCACCGGGCGACTGCTATTCCCGGCCCGGGCCGTCGCTGCGCCGGCAGCCGCGCCCTTCCGGTGCCTTCCATGCAGCGTGATGCATCGGAGGCGCCGATCCAGCGGCAAGAGAAGCCCCAGTGACGCCCGGTCCCGGCGTAGCAGTCAGGTAGTGACTAGGCGCCACAGATCGAGCGGACTCGCCCCGGGCCGGCCCACCCTCCACCGACCTCAACGAGCCGCGGCGGCCTCGGTGGCGGCCTTGCGGGCCACGAACTCGTCGAGCATCTCGGCCGTCTTGGTGGCCCCCGACCGATCCGCGCCGGCATCCATGACCTCGATCAGGGCATCGAGGGTGCGAACGCCGCCCGCGGCCTTGACCTTGACCTTCGGCGAGACGCTCGCACGCATGAGGCGCAGGTCCTCGAGCGTCGCCCCGCTCGGCGCGAACCCGGTGGACGTCTTCACGTAGTCGGCACCGGCCCGCTCGACCGCCTGGCATCCGCGCACGATCTCGTCCTTGGTCAGATAGGCGTTCTCGAGGATGACCTTGACGATGGCCCGGCCACCCACGGCGTCGACGACGGCCCGGATGTCGGCCTCGACCTCCGCGTCCATCCCGGACCGGAGCCAGCCGATGTTGATCACCATGTCGAGCTCGGTCGCGCCATCCCCGAGCGCGCGGATCGATTCGAAGACCTTCGTCTGGGTCTTGTGCGCACCGTGCGGGAAGCCGATGACGGTCCCCACCGCGACGTCGGAGTCGGCGAGCAGTCCCGCGCAGAGGACGACGTCGGCGGGGCGGGCGCAGACGGAGGCGACGTGATACCGGGCCGCGATCTCGCAGCCTTCCCGGACCTCGTCGAGGGTCAGCTCGGGCCGCAACAGGGAGTGGTCGATGGTCTTGGCGACCCGCTCATAGGTCAAGTCGTCGATGGTGAGGGTGCTCATGGTGCCCATGATGCCAGCCTTGACCAGAGATGTCTAGACAACTTCCCGCTCAGTCAGCCGGGATGGCGGTGGCCCGCCTCGGTCACGCTCCACCCGCCGTCCACCGCGATCCGCTGCCCCGTGATGTGGCGCGCCTCGTCGGAGAGCAGGAACAGGGCGGCATCGGCCACGGACTCGGCCGGCAGGAAGCCGCCGGCGAGCGGCTGCTTGCCGGCGGCGTAGGCCGCCGTGACGGGATCGGCCTGGGCCCGCGTCGACATCGGCGTCGCGACGAGCCCGGGGGCCAGCGCATTGACGCGGATCCCGTGCGGCGCGTAGTAGGCGGCCATCGTCCGCGCCAGCGAGTCCTCCGCCCCCTTGATCGCGGCATAGGCGTGCGTGGCGAACAGGTCGGGGACGGGGTCGCTGGCCAGGACGCTCGTGACGATCACGATCGAGCCGCCCGCCGCACGGCCGTGGCCGTCGCTCGGCAGGTCGAGCATCGCCCGCACGACCTCGCGGGCCGCCAGGAAGGCGGGGAGGCCGTTCAACGCGAGCGTCTCGGTCCATCCCGCCATCGTGATCTCGTGCAGCGGGCCGTCACCGAACCGTCGGCCCGAACCGCCGGCGACCGCGAAAAGGCCATCGATCCGGCCATACGTGGTGCGGGCGCTCGCGACCGCGGCGACGGTGGCGGCTTCGTCACGGAGGTCGGCCGTCGCAGAGGCGGCGCGGCCACCGGACCGTTCGATGCCGCCGACCAGGTCGGCGCACGCGGCGGCATCCCGGCCGATCACGAAGACCGCGGCGCCCTCGGCCGCGAACCGCCGTGCCCCGGAGGCCGCGATCCCGCTGGCACCGGTCACGACGACCACGCGATGTGCGAGCCGATCACCCATGGCCCATGTCTACCACACGGCGGCCGGCATCGCCCGCCGCTACACCCCTGCGGCGAGCGCGGACAGGTCGTACAAGGCGCCGTTGCCGACGCCCTCGACGAGCGTGCCGTTCGCGGTGACCCACGACGAGACGTCCGACGAGCCGCCCCGGCCGCCGGGACCGCCGCGCCCGCCGAGGAGCACGTATCGGAGCTGGCCGCTCGCGACGTCGGCTTGCAGCTGGGCCAGGGTCGGTGCCGGGTCGCTCCCCGAGAACCCGCCCATCGCCATCACCGGCAGCCCGGTCGCGAGCTCGATCGAGCCCGCCTCATCCGCACCGCTCACCGCGACGATCCACGTCGCGCCACCCTGGTTGGCGACGAGGTAAGAGGTCAGCGCATCGTCGACGGTGGTCCCGCCACCCGGCCCGCCGCCCGCGAACGTGCCCCCGCCACCGGGCCCGCCGAAGCCGGAGCCGGCGACCGCCGGTCCCGCCGAGGGATCGCCGCCGCCGAGGGCCGTGCCCATCGTGTCGATCGCATACGCCGCGGGACCGGCGAGCAGCACCGCGACGCCGAGGACACCAGCCGCGGCAGCCGTCCGTGGTGAGGCATGCCGGGCCGGCACCGCGAGCACGATCGCGACGATGCCGCCGACCACGAGGATGGCGACGCCGAGACCGGGCGCGAAGTCCGGCGTGCGTGCCAGGAGCTCGAAGGCCCAGGCGGCCGACCCGAGGACGACTGCACCGAGGGCGATCCCGCCCCACACCGACCGGGCGCGGATCCGCCAGAGCTCGACCAGTCCGGCGCCGACGAGGGCGCCGATGGCCGGGGCCATCACGACCGTGTAGTAGGAGTGGATGATCCCGGACATGAAGCTGAAGACCACGACGTGCGTGGCCAGCCAGCCGCCCCACAACAGGTAGCCGGCCCGACGGAGGTCGGTCCGGGGGGCGCGGCGCGACACCCACAGTCCGAGTCCCGTCGCTCCGGCGGCGAGCGGCAGGAGCCAGCTCACCTGGCCGCCGAGCTGCGCGTTGAAGAGTCTCAGCAGGCCGGGCACGCCGGAGAACCCGCCTCCCCCGCCAGGACCGCCGCCACCCGGGCCGCCGCCGGCGCCACCGCCCTGGCCGAAGATGCGCCCGAGCCCGTCGTAGCCGAGCAGCAGGTCGACGACGGAGTTGGTCTGGCTGCCACCGATGAACGGCCGGGCGCTGGCCGGAAGCAGTTCCACGACCGCGACCCACCAACCACTCGCGAGGATGACCGTCACCAACGCGACGGCGAGTCCGGCCACGCGGCGGCGCAGCGAGACCGGGGCCGCCACGAGCCAGACGAGCGCAAAGGTCGGCAGCACCAGGTACGCCTGCAGGTACTTGGTGAGGAAGGCCGCGCCGACGAGGGTCGCGGCCAGCACGACCCAGCGGAGCCGGCCGGCATCGAGGGAGCGGAGCAACGCGTAAGCGGCCACGACCAGGAGCAGGGTGAGCAGGGCGTCGGGGTTGTCGTATCGGAAGATCAGCACCGCGGCCGGCGTGAGCGCGCACACGAGACCGGCGATGATCGCGGCCACCGAGCCGAACGACCGGCGGACCGCGGCCATCAGCACCGCGACCGTCGCGACACCGGCGAGCGCCTCCGGCAGGAGGATGCTCCACGAGGACAGGCCGAACAGCCGGACCGACAGCCCGATGAGCATCGTGCCGAACGGCGGCTTGTCGACGGTGATGAAGTTCGCGGCGTCGATCGAACCGAAGAACCACGCGGACCAGCTCTGCGCCCCCGAGAGCGCCGCCGCCGAGTAGTACGTGTTCGCGTACCCGCTGACCGTCAGGTTGACGATGTACAGCACCGCGGCCAACGCGATGACCCCGAGCGTGGCGGGAAGGACCCACGCCGCGTCGTCGGCGCGGACACCCGTCAGCCGGGCGAGGACGGCCCGGGGCCGCCGGTCGGCGACACCCCGGATGTCTGGCCGGGTGATGGCGGTCATCGGTGGCTCCGATCGGTCGAGTCAAGGGACGAGGCGGCAGCCGAGCCGCCGACGCGCGCGGTCCGCCGATCCAGGTCCGGAGCAGGAGGAACCGGACGACCGTCGCCGCGATGTTGGCCGTGACGAGGACGGCGATCTCGGTGGTCCGTCCCGCGGCCGGGGCCACCAGGCCAAGGAGGACGACCGAACCGGACGTGATCCCGAGCGCGACGGCGAAGGCCACGAGTCCCGCGAGCTGGTCGCGCACGACCGTGTCGCGGTCGCGGATCCCGAAGGTCAGGCGCCGATTCGCCGCGGTGTTGCCGACGGCGGTGACGAGCAACGCCACCCCGTTCGACGCAAGCGGCGACGCGACCGTCCGCAGCAGGGCGTAGAGGATGACGTACGCGATCGTGCTGACGACGCCGATGGCGGCGAATCGGATCAGCTGGCCGACCAGCGGCGACGTTCGAAGCCTGTCGGAACGGCCCGAGGCGAGGATCTGCATGACCCCGAGGCTGCGGCCGGAGTCTGAGCCGAACATGAGAGTCGAAACGGGCGTTGGCGGGTTGCGCCCGGGGGGTGGCGACCGTACGATGCGGTCACCCCGAGCCGACCACGTACGGGGCTCGTCCACGTTCCACTTCGGTGGCTGGATGCATGAGCCCGCGATGAGCGACCGGGAGCGGAGGTACTCGCATGGCCACCGTGACGTTCGACAACGTCAACAAGATCTACGGCGACTTCCACGCCGTGAAGGATCTGAACCTCGAGATCGGGGATGGCGAGTTCATGGTCCTGGTCGGCCCGTCGGGCTGCGGCAAGACCACCAGCCTGCGGATGATCGCCGGGCTCGAGGAGATCTCGTCGGGTGAACTCCGCATCGGCGACCGCGTCGTCAACGACGTCCCGCCGAAGGATCGCGACATCGCGATGGTCTTCCAGAGCTATGCGCTGTACCCGCACATGTCGGTCCGCGAGAACCTCGCGTTCGGCCTGAAGCTGCGCAAGGTCCCCAAGCCGGAGATCGAGCGCCGGGTCAAGGAGGCCGCGGAGACCATCCAGCTCGAGAAGCTGCTCGACCGCAAGCCCAAGGAGCTCTCCGGCGGCCAGCGGCAGCGCGTCGCGCTCGGCCGGGCCATCGTCCGGGAGCCCGCGGTCTTCCTCATGGACGAGCCGCTCTCGAACCTCGATGCCAAGCTGCGCGTCCAGACGCGCGCCGAGATCGCCCGGCTGCACCAGCGTCTCGGGACCACGATGGTCTACGTCACGCACGACCAGATCGAAGCCATGACGATGGGCACGCGCATCGCGGTCATGAGCGAGGGGATCCTCCAGCAGGTCGGGGCGCCGCAGGTGCTGTACGACACACCGATCAACCGCTTCGTCGCCGGCTTCATCGGGAGCCCGTCGATGAACTTCGTCGAGGTCAAGCTCGACGGCTCCGGGCAGGGCGCGAGCCTCGTCGGCCCGGCCGACTGGCGGATCCCGCTGCCGGACCGCTATCGCGAGGCCGCCGGCCCAACGACCGGCAAGGTGCACGTCGTCGGGTTCCGGCCGGAGCACCTCGACATCGGCGAGGCCGGTCCCGGCCAGGGCTCGTTCCGGGCTCGCGCCGACGTCGTCGAGTACCTCGGCAACGAGGAGCTCCTGCACCTGAGCGCCGCCGACGCGGACATCGTGGCGATCGTCAGCTCCGAGCACCACGTCCGCACCGGCGACATCGTGAACATGGTCGTGCCGCTCGACAAGCTCCACGTCTTCGACGCGGAGACCGGCCACTCGATCGCGCCGGACCTCGCGCCCCTCGCGGCGGCCATCCCCGCCACGCCGGCGCCGGCGGCGGCGGCCGTCAGCTGAACGACGAGGCGGATCCGTCCGCTTCAGCCTCGGCCCCGGAGGACACCTCCGGGGCCGATCTCATCGAACGCGTCGTGGATTCCCGGGTCATCCACGAGGGGCGCTACCTGACCTTCCGGGTCGATACCGTCGAGCGCGCCGACGGGTCGCGCTCGACCCGCGATGTCGCCGGCCACCCGGGCGCGGTCGCGATCGTGGCGGTCGACGACGAGGACCGCGTGCTCCTTGTCCGGCAGTTCCGGCTGCCCGCCGGGGGCGTGCTGCTCGAGATCCCCGCCGGGACGCTGGACCGCGATCCTGATGGGGCCATCGAGGACCCGTTCGTGGCGGCCCAGCGCGAGCTAGAGGAAGAGACCGGGATGCGGGCCGGCACGTGGGAGAGCGTCGGGTCGTGGTACTCCGCGCCGGGCTTCACCGAGGAGCGGATGCACCTGTTCTTCGCGAGGGACCTCGAGCCGGCCGGCGAGGATCGGCTCACGCCCGATCACGACGAGTTCCTGCTCCTCGACCGCCGGCCCTGGCGCGACGCCGTCGCCGCCGTGGAGCGCGGCGAGATCGTCGACGCCAAGTCGATCGTCGGCCTCTTCTGGCTCGCCCGTCGACGCGAGGCGGCCGGCTGATGCCGACGTTGGCCGCCGTCGTCCGCCCCGCCCGCGCGAGCGACGAGGCGGGCCTGCGTGACGTCATGGAGGCGAGTCTGGCGACCGACGCGATCCCGGGGTTCCTCCGCTCGGATATCGAGCGCGCCCTGGTCCGCATCGTCCCCGATCCCGCGGGCACCGTGGTCGCCGTGGAGGACGGGCGCGTCGTCGGCTACTGCACGCCGCACCACGACGACCTGACCGTGCATCCGGCGTTCCGCCGACGCGGGCACGCTCGACGACTCGTCCCGGCCGCGATCGAGCTCGTCCGTGAACGCGGCCACGATGAGCTCCAGCTCTACGTGCCCTCGCACCTGCCGGCGTCGCAGGCCTTCGCGGCAGCACTCGGGTTCCGGTACCGCTCGAGCCTCTGGCAGTTCCGCCTTCGCGACGGTCATATGGTGTCCGAGCCCCACTTCCCGCCCGAGGTCGTGACGCGACCGTTCGATCCGACACTCGATGGCGATATCGACGCCTGGGTCGCGTTCATGCTCGCGGCCTTCGACGGGCACCCGACGCCGATGACGTGGACGCCCGCGGTCATCGCGCATGTCAACGCGTCCAGCGACTTCGACCCCACGGCCATCCTGCTGGTCGCCCCCGCCGACGACCCCACACGACCCGTCGGATTCGCGCGGATCGAGACGGCGCTGGATGAAGCCGGCGCCGTCGTCGGCGACGTCGGGCTGATCGGGGTGCTGCCGGCCTGGCGCGGACGCGGGCTGGGCCGCGAATTGCTGCGGTGGAGCGTGTCCGACCTGCGGCGGCGCGGTGCCAAGACGATCGAGCTGTCGGTCGAGGCCGCCAACGAGCGCGCGACGACCCTGTATCGGGCCCACGGCTTCGAACCGGCGATCGAGTGGCCGCACTGGGTGCTGCCGGCTCGCTGAGCCAGGCCGGCGAGGGCGTCGACCCGGGCGGCGGCGAGGGCCACCGAGCGCATTCCCGGCCGATATGCACCAGGTGCGTGGTATCCGAGCCGACAGGCCCCACACCCATCGATCGGCACCGGTTTGACGATCCTGGCTGCACGGTTTCGCATCAAGGTTGCGGTCCTTGGCGACCGGGAGATCGACCGGATGGCGCGTAACAGTCACCAGGTGACTCAAGGCCGGGGCGACGCTTCGCGACCCCGGCGGCGCCGTTGGGCCAGGCCCCGCGCCGCGGATCCCTCAGGACCCGAGGCGAGCCAGCGCGTCCCGGTACAGCGTCGTCCCGGGGCTGAGCGCCACCGCCAGCCGCAAGTGCGTGCCCGCCTCGGCACGCCGGCCGAGGCGCTTCAGGCTCTGCCCCAGCGCGAAGTGCGCGTAGTGCGCGGACGGGTCGAGTTCGAGCACCCGCTCGAAGATCGCTCGGGCCATCTCCGGCTGGTTCGAGTTGAAGTAGGCCCGCCCGAGCGCCTCGAGGATCGACGCCTTCCCCGGCTCGAGCCGGTCCGCTCGCTCCAGGACGATCGCCGCCTGGGCGTGATGCCGGCCCGCGAGCAGCTCGTGGCCACGCTGGAACAGGTCGTAGGCGGTCTCGGACTCCGGCTCCTCGCCCGGCTGGCGGGCGGTGGGAGCGTCGCGCTCGTCGTCCATGTGGTCGATGGTCGCACGGAAGCCCGGATCACGGCCAAGCGTGCCGGTTCGCGCCGACCTCACGTCGATGATCGCGCTCGACGGCAGTCGTGGCGACGCTCACCTTCGGACCCGTCCTATGGCTCGTGGGTGTGGGGCTCGTCGTGGCCCTCCTCGCCTGGATGGCGTCGCTCGCCCTCGCGTTCGCGGCGTCAGCCCCGCAGGTGGCGTGGGCGTGACGGACGGCGAACTGGTGATCGCCGCGGATCACCGGGCGGCGACCCGCGCACCGTGGATCGGAGCCGCGGCTACGGCTCTCGGTACGCCCCGAGGTCCACGGGGCGCAGGCGCGGCGAATCGGTCAGCCCGGGGATGCGCCCACGCTTGGCGATGGGGCGGCCGTCGATCTCCTTGATGTCGCCCGTGAAGTCGATCGGCGTCGCCCCGCTGATGTACGACCCGACCGCATACGAGTCGACCGGCGCACCGGCCTCCTTGAAGTACCCGATCCGATCGGGCGTGAGGCCCCCGGACACCACGACCTTCACGTGGTGGAACCCGGCCTGGTCGAGCCGCGCCCGCACCTCATGGACCAGGTCGGCCGTGACGCGGCCGCGCTCGGACGGGGTGTCGAGTCGGACGCCGTACAGCCGGTCGCCGAGGGCGTGGGCGACGCGGAGCGCCTCCTCGGCCTCGTCCTTGAACGTGTCCACGAGCACGATCCGGGGCACTTCGGGGCCGATATGCCGGTCGAACGCGAGCGCCGCCTCGACGGTGTCGCCGAAGATCAGCACCAGCGAGTGCGGCATCGTGCCCGTCGGCGCCAGCCCGGCGAGCCGCGCCCCCGCGGGCGTGGACGCGCCGACGCAGCCGCCGATGATGGCGGCGTAGTCGAGCACGTCGGTGATGTCAGGATGGATGTGCCGGGCACCGAAGCTGATGACCGGGTCCGGAGCCGCGGCTCGCACGCAATCGCGGGCGGCGGTCGCCCACCCGGTGGACTGCGCCAGCATCCCGAGGACCGCGGTCTCGTACAGCCCGAACCGGCGATACCGAGCCCGGATCCGCAGCACGACCTCCTTCGGCGAGATCGCGTCGCCGTCGTCGAGCGACTCGAGGCACGTCTCGTCGAGGTCGGCCGTCGCGAGCACGTGGCCGAGGAGGTTCTTCGCCTCGTCGATGCCGCACAGGACGGCGTCCTCGCGCGCGAAGACCTCCATCGTCACGAGCGGGTCGAGCCCCTCGGACTCGAGGATCGTGTCCGCGCGGGCGAAGTACACGTCCGCGGAATCACCGGACAGGATCTCGTGCGACGGTCGTGCTCGCTGCATCCCCATCAGGCCGGGTGGGCTCCTTGCTCTGGATGAGATCGCCACGACCCCGGGCGCCGGGGCGGAGGTGCCGCGGAGTGTATCGCACGTCCCCCTCGACGCGGCACCCGGGCGGCCGGCTGCGGCTCCCGAGCGGTCAGTGCTTGATGAGGTGGGCGTGCATCCGGTGGCGACGGCGACGGCGGCGGCCGAACACGAACGCGACGATGAGCAGGCCCGTCAGCACCACGGCCAGGAGGAGCACCGCGAGGCTCATCGCGCGGCCCTGCCCCACCGCGCCGGCCCCCGTCCAGGCGGCGGCGGCCGAGTCCGCGTCCTGGGCGACCTTCGCGAGATCGCCGCTGGCGAACGCCTCCCGGGCGCTCGCGAGGTCGGCGTCGGGTGAGACGTCCATCAGCCCGAGCGCTGTGAACGGACCATCGCCGGTCGGCCGGCTGGCGACCGCCGCCGTGTAGTGGTCGATGGCCTGGAGCTCGGCGGTCGCCTCGGCCGTCGCGCCCGCGAGCCCGGCATCGCCCTCGAAGGCCGCCTGCATCGCGGAAGGCGGCGTCAGCCCCGCGTCGGTCGCGGCCTGCTCGACGGCGGATCGCTGGTCGAGCACGGTCCCGACCTGGTCGAGGAGGGCCGTGGCGTCGTCGAAGCGCCAGGCTCGCATCGCGTCGCGGATCGCGCGGGGCAGCTGCCAGTCGCCGGCCTCCGCGACCACGGCGTCGTACCGCGTGCGCGCCGCGGCACGGGCGTCGAGCAGCGGCAGGTCGGTGTCGCGCGCGACCCACGTCCGCCAGAGGTCGTCGTAGTCGGCGCTCGTCCGCGCCTCGAGGAGATCGAGGAACCCTCGCCAGTCCGGTGGTCCGTCGACCAGCTCGGGCGCCGCGTTCCCGGTGCTCGCCGCATTCCCCGCGCCCGTCCCGGTCCCCGCCGTCGCACCGGTCCCCGCGCTCGCACCGGCCCTGGTCGCCGGCGTCCCGCCGGCCGGCGGCTGATACGCCCCGATGCGTCCCGCGGCGTCGGCCCAGACCGCCTGCAGCCCGTCGTCCCCGGCTCGCTTGGCGATGGCCCGAGCGAGGGCCAGCGTTGCCGCGTAGGCGTAGTCCTCGGTGGCGGCCGACTCCCGACCGACCGCTCCCCACGCGTTGAGGGGGATCTTCGACTTCTCGAGCTTGGGCGTCATCACATCGCCGGTCGCCTTGACCTTGAGCGCCTTGGCCGCCTCGAGGCCGTAGTACGAGGCGAAGGCCTCGTTCGCCCAGCGGTCGGCGAGGAGCGCCCCGTTGAACCAGCTGTGCGCCGACTCGTGGAGGACGACGAAGTCGTTGGCGTAGTAGGCGATCTCGACGAGCCCCTTGGCGGGATCGAAGAGCCCGGCGTAGCCCCCGGTCGACCGACTCACCGCTTCCTGGACGACGAGCGGCTCGGTGCGCGGCCACGGCAGCCCGATGGCGGTGCTCAGCGCCGGCAGCCCGCGGGCCACGAGGTCGCCGACCTTCTTGCGCCAGGCCTTGTCCTCCGGCCAGGAGCGGACGGTCAACGCGACGGGGGTCCCGGCGATGACCGGCTTGACGGTCGTGGTGGCGTACGCCCCGGGGCGGTCGCCCACGAGGAACGCGTAGAACGACAGCGGCTGGGCGAGGCGCCCGGTCCGGAACACCGTGCGGCTCTTCGCATCGGTGCTCGGCGCCGGGATCCGGCCGCCTTCGACGTCGACCCGATAGCCCGCCGGGAACGTGACCGTGACGCTGCCGCCCGGCGTGGCGTCGCTGGCGAACGCCCAGACGGGGAACGACACGAGCGAGTCCCCGATGCGGATGTTCCGCGTGGGCTTGCCGCCTGGATCCGCGATGTCGAACCGGAGCGTGACCTTGGCCGACTGCCCGCCGTACAGGCGTTTCGCGAGGCCGAGCCGCAGGATCGTGTAGTCCTTCGTGCGCTTCGACGCGCGGACGCTCGGCGACCCGCTCCCGGCCCAGGTCAGGTGGTACGCCGACGACTGTGGCATCACCGCGAGGAAGCCGTGGTCGAAGTAGTAGCGGGTGGTCTTGGTGTCCTTGAGGTGATTCGCGAGCGTGAGGTCGACCGTGACCCGGACGCGGTGCTGGGCGGGTTGGACCACGTACCGGGCGTCGCCGGTGATGGTCAGGTCCGGCGTGGCCGCGCGGACCTCCGCCGTCGACCCGGGTGCGGCGAGCAGCCCGACCGCCGCGACGATCGCGAGCAGGAGCGACAGCATGCGCGTCGAACCCGGGCGCCTCATCCCGCGAACAGCTCCGGCAGCCGACCCGCGAACCGCTCGAGGAGCGCCGCGTTCCGCGAGACCCGATCGGCCTGGCCGGGCGGGACCTTGCCGCCGATCCAGATCCAGCCGATCGATTCGTCGAACAGTCGGTCCGAGATGCCCACCACCCGAGCGAGCGCCAGCCCCAGTCCGTCGGCGTCGGCCGCCGCCATCGGCATCTCGACCGCGAGCACCGGGCGCTCGTCCTCGCTGACGCTGAACTTCGCGAACGGGAACTCGTCGTTCCAGCGCAGGAGCTTCCGATACGACTTGCGGAACATGTCGTTGAGCGGCGGCGCGTAGTGCGCCCAGACGATGACCGCGAGCGACGGGTCGAGGATGACCGTCACGCGGAGGTCGAATCGGCGGCGGCCGTCGAGGACGAGATCCCAGGAGGCGATCCCCTCGCGTTCGGCTCGTTCGACCGGTTCGAGGCCCAGGTCGGCGAGCCAGCGCTCGACGTCGGCCGGGCGCACGGCGGGAGCGCCGGGGTCGGCGTATGGCATGGCCCGCGGAGTCTAGCCGAGAACCGTCCGGGACCGCCTCAGCAAGGGCGCGCGGTCACTCGTCGGGGTCGCGCCGCTTGTTCCGCGATGCGCCGACGATCACGCGTGGCGCACCAGGTTCGAGATCGCGGGCGCGGCCGGCCGCGGCCTTCGGCTCCACCGACTCGCCGCTGCGCACGACCCGTCCGACGAAGTCGGAACTCCGGATGTCAGCGGCCACGCGCACATTCCGCCCGATGCGGACGCTGCGAGGGATGACCGCGCGCTTGCCGACCACCGTGATGCCGGTGTTCAGCCGGCCGGGCTCCTGCTTGTTGGGCTTGTCGGGGAAGGGTCCATCGCCGACGAGGGCCCCCTGCCCGACGACGACCTCCTTGTCGAGGATCGCCCGGTCGACGACGGCGCCCGAGCGGATGACCGAGTCGAACATGACGATCGAATCGCGCACGACCGCGCCCACGCCGACACGGACCCCCGGGGACAGCACCGAGTTCACGACGGTGCCCTCGATCACGCAGCCGTGGCTGATGAGGCTGCGATGGACCTGGGCCGTGGGCCCGACCTTCGCCGGCGCGCGCTCTTCCGAGCGGGTGTGGATGATCCAGTCCTTGTCGTACAGGTCCAGCTCGGGGCCGTCCTCGAGGAGCGCCATGTTGGCCTCCCAGTACGACTGGATCGTCCCCACGTCCTGCCAGTAGCCGTTGTAGCGGTACCCGTAGACCCTCGCCCCGGCCTCGAGCATCGCCGGGATGACATTCGCCCCGAAGTCGACGCGGTCCTCGCTCAGCCACCGGCGCAGCGTCTTCTTCGAGAAGACGTAGACGCCCATCGACGCGAGGTCGCTCTTGGGCTGCTTCGGCTTCTCCTGCCACTCGGTGACTCGGTCCTGCTCGTCGAGCGCGAGGATCCCCATCCGCGAGGCCTCGGCGAGGGGCACCCGGCGGACCGCGATCGTGACGTCGGCGCGGTGCCGGCGATGCGCGGCGACGAATGGCTGGTAATCCATCTTGTAGATGTGGTCGCCGGCGAGCACGAGCACCGTGTCCGCCGAGTCGTGCTCGATGACGTTGAGGTTGCGCAGGACGGCGTCGGCCGTGCCCCGATACCACTCGGCGACCCGGCCGCGGGCGATGTACGGCTGGAGCAGCTTGACGCCGCCGGTGTTGCGGTCGAGGTCCCATGGCCGCCCGAGGCCGATGTGGTCGTTGAGGGACCGTGGGTTGTACTGGGTCAGGACGACGACGTCATCGACGTCGGAGTTGATGCAGTTGGACAGCGTGAAATCGATGATCCGGTACTTGCCGCCGAACGGGACCGCGGGCTTGGCCCGTTCCTGGGACAGGATGGACAGCCGCTCGCCCTCCCCGCCGGCGAGGATCACCGCCATCGTCCGCTTCATCGGTCCCGCCTCCAGTCCTGGGAACCTGAGCCCGTGGGACGCGCCCCGTGCGCCGATGCTAGCACGGGCATCCCCGGCGTCGGTGAACGGGGTGTTCGCAGCGGGTCAACAGCGCGAGGACCTCGCGCGACCGGACGCTAGAGGAACAGTCGCGGGTTGACGAAGGTCCCGTTCAACATCACCGCCCAGTGGAGGTGGGCGCCCGTGGAGTGCCCCGTGTTCCCCTCGTAGCCGATGACCTGCCCGGCGTGCACGTGGCTGCCCTGCCCGATGTTGCCTGGGTATGCGGGCTTCATGTGCGCATACCAGGTCTGCAGGTTGGAGCTGTGCGCGATGATCACGATCCAGGCCGGGTCGGCGCCGTCGGCGTAGTTCCAGCCGATGTATGCGATGACGCCGTCGCCCGAGGCGCGCACCTTCGTCCCCGACGGCGCCACGATGTCGATGCCGCGGTGGAAGTGGGCGCAGCTGCCCAGCGGCGGCTCCCAGGTGAACCCGGTGCACCCGAAGTTCTGGGTCACCGTGCCGGACATCGGCCACTGGAGCGTGCCGTTGTAGTCGGACGGGATGTTGCCCTGCTGGGTCTGCTTGCGGACGATCGCGGCGATCTTGCCGGCCAGCCGCTTCTGCGCGGCAGCCGCCGCGGCCAGCGCGCGTTTCGCGTTCTTCTTGTTCGCGTTGATCTTGGCGTAGGTCGCGCGCTGCGCCGCCAGGTTCTTCTGGGTGGCCCGCTCGAGCTTGCGCAGCTCCGCCTTCGCGACCTTGAGCTCGCCCAGGCTCGCGTCGAGCTCGCGCTTCTGCGCGGCGGTGTCGAGTCGCAGGCTGTTCGTGCGGTCGCGGGTGTCGCCGACCGTCTCGTGGAGCGCGGCCAGCGTCTCCTGGTCGCGCGAGATCTGCTCGGCCAGGGCCTTGTCCTGTTCCCCGACGTCAAGGTAGTAGCTCATCTGCGTGAGCATGTCGGTGAAGGTCTGGCCGGACAGGAACGACTCGAGCATGGACGTCCGGTCCGTGTCATAGGCGCTGCGGAGCCGGTCGGCGAGGAGGCCCTGCCGCTCGCGCAGCTCCTCCTTCTTCACCGTCTCGCGAGACTCGTAGAACAACAGCAGCCGGTCGAGCTTCGCGAGGTCGTTCACGAGGCCGTCGTACTTCGACTGCACGACCGCGATGCGGTCGCCCATCCGCGTGATCTTGCGGCGGACGACCGTGAGGTCGGCGTTGATGCCCGCGAGCTGATGCCGGGTCGAGGCGATCTCCGCGGCGAGCCCGCGCTGCAGCGCCTCGAGCTGCTTGACCTGCGCTTTCTGGTCGGCGACTTCCTTCTTCTGCTGGGCGAGCCGGGCCCGCGCGTCGCTCAATTCGTCGCCCTGGGCCGCCGGCGGGTTCACCGGAGCGCCGAGGAGGCCGAACACGAACGGCATGAGCAGGAGGAGCGCCACGATCCGTCGGTTCGAGGGACCCCGCCGCGGCCTGGGCGCCGACGCCCACCCCGAGCCATCCGGCAGCGACGGCACCAGCGGCACGATGGGCGGCGTGGTCAGCGTCGGACGGTCGCGGTCCATGCGACGGTCGGTCTTGAGGCCTCTCACGTGGGCGATGTCATCGTGCGAGCAAGCTCCGTGGTTCGCGGCGGATCCGGAGATCCACGCGGCGCCTTGTCGGCTACGCCCGCCGGTTCATCGCCGTCCCGATCGGGCACGACCCCAGGACGACACCGGCATCAAGGCATTCTACCGTCGGAGTCTAGACAGGGCCTCCCGGCCGCCCAATGGGACCTTGGTCCTATCGATGACCCGGACCCTGGGCGCCGGACGTCTGGCGCGAGAGGCCATCGGCGGGGCGGCTCCCCCGCTGCCGCGGAACCCCTACGGCCGGATCAGCACCGCCCAGAGCGCCCCGATGATCAGGAACGGGCCGAAGGGCACGTACGAGCGGCGGCCGATCCGGCGCGCCGCCAGCAGCACGGCAAGCGAGAGGCCCGCCACGATCAACCCGATCAGCACACCGCTGAGCGCCCGCTCGCCACCGGTCATCAGGCCGATGCCGATGAGCAGTTTCACGTCACCCATGCCGAACGCCCCCGCACCGAACGGGATCGAGGGCAGGTAGAGCACCGCCGGGATCAGGATGGCGGCGGCGATCGCGAGGACGACCTGGTCGCCGACCAGCGGGTTCTGGCCGCTGAGCGCGTACAGCAGGGCGACCGGGATGACCGGCAGGGTCAGCTCGTCCGGCAGGATCCGCTGGTCGAGGTCCGTGGCGAGGCCCACGACCAGCGTGACGAACCATGCCCCGAACAGCAGGGCCGCGAGGGGCACCGCGCCGAACCGGACCGTCAACAGCCCGAAGCAGACGACCCCGACGCCGGCCGTGAGCACCGTGCGCCAGTCGACGCGGCGGCCCGGGGGATGCTCCTCGTCGTGCTCGGGCCAGCGGGTGGCGAAGCGGTCGGCGACGACGCCGAGGATGCCCCCGGCGACCGCCAGCCCGATCGCGAGTGCGTCCAAACCGGGTGGCGTCAGTCGGCGGCTGCGCCCGCGAGCGCCAGCTCGACGAGCGTCGCATGCGACGCGCCGGTCGCGCCGCGTGGCGCGTACGAGGTGGGCTTGCGGAAGTACGCGGTCCCGGCGATGTCGAGGTGGACCCACGGCTTCGTGACGAACTCGCGCAGGAAGAGCCCGCTCTTGACGAGCGAGCCCTCGGCACTGCCCGAGTTCTGGAGGTCGCCGTACCACGACTCCATCTCGGGCACGTAGTCATCGACGAGCGGCAGCTGCCAGTAGCGCTCGCCGGCCCGGTCGCCGGCCGCGACGACCTGGTCGTAGAAGTCCTGCGGGCGACCGAACGCGCCCGTCACGAGGTGGCCGAGCGCGCGAGAGACGGCGCCCGTGAGCGTCGCCACGTCCACGACGTGCGTGGCGCCCAGCTGCTCGGCGTACGTCATCGCGTCGCCGAGGATGAGCCGACCTTCGGCATCCGTGTTCGTGATGTCGACCATCTTCCCGTTGAGCGCGCGGACGATGTCGCCGGGCCGCGTCGAGTGCGGGCCGGGCATGTTCTCGACGGCGGGGGCGAGGGCCAGGAGCGGGGTGCCCGGGGCGAGCCGGGCGACGGTCGCGATGGCCGCGATCACGGTGCAGGCACCGGTCTTGTCCATCTTCATCTCTTCCATCCGGTCCGACGGCTTGATGCTGATGCCGCCCGAATCGAAGCAGACGCCCTTGCCCACGATCGCCAGGTGCCGCCCGAGCGCGTCGCGCTCCCCGGCGCCGCCGGACCGGAGGACGATCATCCGCGGCGGGTTGTCGCTGCCCCGCCCGACGGCCATGAACATCCCCATGCCGAGCTCGGTGGCGCGGTCGGGTTCGATGACGTCGATCCACAGGCCGCACTCGTCCGCGATGGCCCGGGCCTCGTCCGCGAGGACCTCCGGGCTGACGTCGTTCGAGGCGCGGTTCGAGAGCGTCCTGGCGAGGTTCGCGCCTTCCGCGATGATCCGGCCGCGATCCGCCGCCGCCTCGACGGCCGTGGCGTCCGCGTCGGCCGGGACGATCAGGACGATCTCGTCGAGGTCCGGCGGCGTCGATTCAAGGGATTCGCGGTAGATGGCCTGCGGGTCGTACGAGCCCTCGATCAGCCCGCGCGCCACCAGCGTCGCCGCGATCTCGAGGCCTTCGCCGAGACCATCGGCGAGCGGGGTCAGCCAGAACGCCATGCGGCTCACGACACGACCCGCGAGCCGCCGCTCGGCGGTGGCCGCGGTCCGCACCACGGTCTCGCGGTCGAGGCCGTCCGCGTCGCCGGCGGCCACGACGACCACGCGGCCGACCGGGATCTCGCCCGATGCCGCGAGGGCCGAGGCGTAGCGCTTCGAGCGCAGCTCGCCGAACGCGGCCAGCCCGCGGAGCTCTCCGCCGGACCGTCGGTCCAGCTCGTCGAGGAGCCCGTCGAAGGCGACCTCGCCGACGATCGGGACGACGAGCACGTCGGCATCGACGTCCCAGGGCTGCTCGGTGACGACTCGAACGTGCACGATGATCGGGCCTCCGACAGGTTCGATGACGGCGCCGGGCGACGAGGCCCGACGAGACTCCGCGATGGGCTCCGCGCAGTGTACCCGCGGCCCGAGGCCCGGGAGGCGGGGCGATGACGGACGCGGCGCGTCAGGTCACCGCCAGGATCCGACGAGCTAGGGCTGGGGCGAGGGCGAGGCGTCCACCTCGGGCTCGAGGGCGTCCGAGAGGTGGGCGCGGGCCTCCTCGATCGCCACGACGGCCCCGTTGAGCCCGCCCTGCGCGATGTCGCCCATGATCACGACCAGGCCACGCGAATCGGGCGGGAGCTGGGCTCGGGCGGCCTTCTCGGCGGTGATCGCCTTGCGGACCTTCGAGGTGACCTTCCCGCCGACCGAGTCCAGCGCGTCGTACAGCCCCGACAGCGCCTTGTCGTAGACGGCGTTGCGCTCCAGCCACTGGTCGAGGACCGTGACGTCGACCGTGTTCGCGAGGCGGTCGCGGAACGCCTTGCTGTCGGTGATGACCTTGCTGGCCCCCTTGAGGGTCTTGATGGCCGTCGCGTACTTGGCGTCGCGTCCCTGGGCGGCCGCCTGGGCGACGAGCTGGTCATGCTGGGCGAGCTGCGTGGCGAGCCGTCCCGCCGCCGACGACGACACGGTCAGGCGATCCCAGGCGGGCTGGAGGTCGTCGGTGGCGCGGACGGCGCGGACCAGGCGGTCATAGCGCTGCAGGAGGGCCGGCGAGACGTGGAGCGGTGCCTCCGGCGTCCGCACGAACGGAAGCCCCGCCAGCGACGCATCGAGGGTCTTGGCCCGCCGCTCGATCGCGACGAGCCGCGCATCGCCGGCCGCGATCGCCGTGTCGACCGTGTCCGTGTTGCCGGCGACGGTGGCCGCGAGGGCGCCACGCGCCTGGGCACCGAGATCGTCGACATCGGCCGACAGGAGCACGAGTTCCGCCTCCGCGGCGTCCAACGCGCTCGCGAGCGCGGCGTCGCCCGTGTAGACGAGTCGCGACTGCTCGGCGCGGCCGGTCCCCGGATCGGTGGCCGCGACGATGCCCGCCCCGCCGAGCGAGATCACGACCACGGCGATCAGCCAGCCGATGACGGCGACGAGGTGTCGCAGGCGGTCGGTCACGCGGGCGCGGCTCCGTGCAGGACGTCCCCGCGCATGGCCTGGTCGCGGGCCTTCGTCCGCAGGTAGCCGAGCTCGCCCGGTGAGGTCCCGAGGCATGAAGCCGAACCGGGTGGGGATGGTGTCCAGCGGGCCGATGTTGTCCAGGCGAAGCTGGCGGAGCTGGTCCGTGGCCACCGGGAACGGGAGGTGGACGAACTCGGCCGTGCCCGCGACGAGCCCGATGAGCGGCACGGGCATCGGGATGACGATCCGCCGCTTGCCGAGCGCGGCGAGCACCTCGGCCGTGATCTCCCGGTACGTCCAGTACCTCGGGCCGCCCAGGTCGAAGGTCCCGCCGACCGTCGCAGGATCCGCGAACGTCGCGACCACGATCCTCGCCACATCGCCGACGTGGATCGGCTGGAACCGGCTCTTGCCGTCGCCCGGCACCGGCATGACCCCCGGGGACAGCCGGGCGAGGTCGGCCACGATGTTGAAGAACCCGTCGCCCTCGCCGAACTGGAGCGAGGGCTTGAGGATGGTCCAGTCGAGCGAGGAGGCGACGACGAGCGCCTCGGCCTTCGCCTTCGAGCTGGCGTAGTGGAGCGTGGGATCGTCCGCGACGCCCATGGCACCCATGTGGACCAGGCGGCGCACGCCGGCCGTGGCCATGGCATCGATGACGGCGCGGGTCCCCTCGGTGTTGACGAGCCGGAGCTCCTCGCCGCCGTCGAGGTCCCGGGGGATCGCGACGAGATGGAGGACGGCATCGACGCCGGCCATGGCCGGCGCCAGGGTCGCGGGCTGCGTGACATCGCCGGTCCGGGTCTCGACCCGGTCGCGCCAACCGGCGGGCAGGCGCTCCAGGACGAGCTCGCCGCCGCCGGGCGTTCGAACGAGCGCCACCACCGAGTGGCCGGCCTCGAGCAGCGCCGGCACGGTCCAGCTCCCCACGAAGCCGGTGGCGCCGGTGACAAGGATGGTCGACATGCGGTGGTGATCCTCGGGGTTGCGGGCCGGGCCCCGTGCCGGCCGTCGCCTTCGGTTCGGTCGAGGATCCGAGATGGATGCCTTCGAGGCATCGTAGCATCGACCGATGACCACCCCCGGCGACGCCGACCCGACGGATCCGGACCGCCGGGCCATCCGCCGCCTCGTGCGGGCGATGCCCAAGGCCGAGCTGCACCTGCACCTCGACGGCTCGCTGCGGATCGACACGGCCATCGACCTCGCGCGCACGCGCGCCATCGATGCCCCGGCCGACTGGGTGGGCATGTCGCGGGCGCTCATCGCCCCGATGCCGTGCGCCGACCAGGCCGAGCTGCTGCGGGCCTTCGACCTGCCGATCGCGCTGATGCAGGACGCCGACGCCCTGGAGCGGATCACCGCGGAGCTCGTCGAGACCAAGGCCGCCGACAACGTCCGCTACGTCGAGATCCGCTGGGGGCCGCTGCTCCACGTGGCGGGCGGCCTCAGCCTCGACGACGGGATCGCGGCCGTCTGCGATGGGGCAGCGGCGGCGGCGGCCCGGACCGGGACGACGGTCCGGCTCATCTGCACCGCCCTGCGCTCCCACGACCCGGAGGCGAATGTCGTGCTGGCCGAGACCGCCGTCCGATTCCGCGACCGCGGCCTGACCGGGTTGGGACCTTGCCGGCGGCGAGGCGGCGTTCCCGGACCCGCTGCTCCACGCCCGAGCCTTCGAGGCCGCCCGGGCCGGGGGCCTGCGGATCACCCTGCACGCCGGGGAGTGGGGCGGCGCCGCGCAGGTGCGCCGAGCCCTGGCGATGGGACCGGAACGCATCGCCCACGGGCCCGGCGCGATCGACGACGCCGGGTTGTGCGCGGACCTGCGCGCACAGGGCGTGTCGCTGGACCTGTGCCCGAGCTCGAACTGGCAGGCGGGGATCGTCCCGAGCGTCGCCGCCCATCCCCTCGCCGCCCTGCACCGGTCCGGCGTGCCGGTGACGCTGTCGACGGACGACACGACGGTCTCCGACATCACGCTGTCGGAGGAGTACGGGCACGCCCTCGAGGCGATCGGGCTGACGCTGCCGGAGCTGTGGGCGATCGACCGTCGAGCGCTCGACGTGGCGTTCGCCGACGAGGCCGTCCTCGCTCCGCTGCGGACCGAGTTCGACGACTGGGCGCGAGGCATCCCCGAACTCGGCGCAGCGTGATGGTTGCGGGGACTACAACCTGAGCCGTCGGGGCAGTACATTCCCCCTATGCAATGCCCCGCGTGCGGGACGGTCAACGAGGCCGGCCGGAAGTTCTGCCATGAGTGCGGCGAGAAGCTGGCCGCCACGTGCCCGTCGTGCGGGTCGGCCAACACGCCCGGCGCGCGCTTCTGCGGCGAGTGCGGGACGAAGCTGGCGAACGGGGATGGGGCACCCGCCGGGGCGCGCGCCGGGGGCTTGAACTCGGGGCGCGCCGTCGGTGCGGCCGCCGCCCCGGTCGCCGAGCGGCGCCTCGTCAGCATCCTGTTCGCGGATCTCGTCGGGTTCACGGCCATCGCCGAGGGCCGCGACGCGGAGACCGTCCGCGAGCTGCTCTCGAGCTACTTCGACCTGGCGCGCGACGTCATCACCCGCCACGGCGGGACGGTCGAGAAGTTCATCGGCGACGCGGTCATGGCCGTCTGGGGCGCCCCGGTCGCGCGCGAGGACGACGCCGAGCGCGCCGTCCGGGCAGGGCTGGAGCTCGTGGACGCCGTCCGCGCGCTCGGGCCGGAGGTGCGGGCCCGCGCCGGCGTCCTGACCGGCGAGGCGGCCGTGACGCTCGGTGCGACCGACCAGGGCATGGTCGCCGGCGACCTCGTGAACACCGCCTCGAGACTGCAGTCCGTCGCCGCGCCCGGGACGGTCCTGGTGGGCGAGGCGACCCAGCGAGCGACCTCGCAGGCGATCGCGTACGAGCCGGCGGGTGACCAGGTGCTGAAGGGCAAGGACGCCCCCGTCGCCGCATGGCGGGCGCTGCGGATCGTCGCCGAGCGGTCCGGTCGCGGGCGCTCGGACCGGCTCGAGGCGCCGTTCGTGGGACGGGACGCCGAACTCCGTCTCCTCAAGGACCTGTTCCACGCCACCTCGAAGGAGCGGCGGGTCCGGCTCGTTTCGATCACCGGCCAGGCCGGCATCGGCAAGTCGCGCCTGGCCTGGGAGTTCGAGAAGTACGTCGACGGCGTCGTCGAGCGGGTCATGTGGCACGACGGCCGGTCGCCCGCGTACGGCGAGGGCATCACGTTCTGGGCCCTGGGCGAGATGGTCCGCAGCCGCGCCGGGCTCGCCGAGACCGACGACGCGGAGACGACGCGCGCGAGGATCGCGGCGATGCTCGACGAGTTCGTCCCCGACGAGACCGAGTGCCGCTGGATCGAGCCGGCCCTGCTGGCCCTCCTCGGGGTCGACGAGGCGCCGCTCGGCGGCCGCGACGAGCTGTTCCGGGCCTGGCGCACGTTCTTCGAACGGGTCGCCGGGACTGGCACCGTGGCGCTCGTGTTCGAGGACCTGCATTGGGCCGATGGCGGTCTGCTCGACTTCATCGACCACCTGCTCGAGTGGTCGCGCGGCGTCCCGATCCTGATCATCACGCTGGCGCGCCCGGACCTCCTCGTGCGCCGCCCCGACTGGGGCGCGGGCCGGCGGAACTTCCTCGCCCTCGGGCTGGAGGCGCTCGACGACGACGCGATGCGCGAGCTGCTCGCCGGACTCGTGCCCGGGCTCCCGGCCGCGTCCGTCCGCTCGATCATCGACCGGGCCGACGGCATCCCGCTCTACGCGGTCGAGATGGTCCGGATGCTGGTCGGCGACGGCCGGCTGCGCGAGGTGGACGGGCGGTACGAGCCCGTCGGCGAGCTTGGCGAGCTGGCCGTGCCCGAGACGCTGCAGGCGCTCATCGCGGCCCGGCTCGACGGCCTCGACGCCGGGGACCGGACGCTCCTCCAGGACGCCGCGGTCCTCGGACAGAGCTTCACGATCGCGGCGCTGGCGGCTGTCAACGGCGGGACCGAGGAAGCCATCGGGGCCCGGCTCCACGACCTGGCCGGGATGGAGCTCGTCGAGCAGCTCATCGACCCGCGCTCGCCGGAGCGCGGCCAGTACCTGTTCGTGCAGGCCCTGATCCGCGAGGTCGCCTACGGGACGCTCGCCAAGCGCGACCGCGCGGTCGCGCCATCTGGCGGCCGCGCGCTACTTCGAGTCGCTCGGCGAGGACGAGCTGGCCGGAGCCCTCGCGACCCACTACGTCGCCGCGTACGAGGCGGTCCCCGAGGGGCCGGAGGGCGATGCGCTCGCGGTCCAGGCACGGCTGGCGCTCGTCGGGGCCGCCGACCGGGCGATGGCCCTGGGCTCGCCGGAGCAGGCCATGACGTTCCTGACGCGGGCCGACCACCGTCACGACCGATCCGGCGGAGCGCGCGAACCTCCTCGAGCGGCTCGGCCGCGCGGCGGCGTCGGCGGCACGACCCGAGGTCGCCGTCGCCCATCTCACGGAGGCGATCGAGATCCGTCGGAGCCTCGGCGACGAGCCGGCCGCCTACCGGGCGACCCTCTGGCTGGCGGAGGGGTACATGTCGGGTCGTCTCGTCGAGAAGGCCTCGCCGGTGCTCGAACAGGCGGTCGCCTACGGCGCGGGCGACGCGGACGAAGCCGGACATGGCGGCCATCCTCGGCGCTGCTGTCGCGCGTCCGAGCGCTCGAGCAGCGTCTGCACGAGGCGGTCGCGCTCGCCGATCGGGCGCTCGAGATCGCTGAGCGGCTCGACCTGTACGAGGTGCTCGCCGAGCGCCCTCATCACCAAGGGCGACATCCTCGCGCGGCCACGGTCGCCCGATCGAGGGTCTCAGCCTGATCATCGACGGCTCGCGAGCTCGCGAACGACTACACCCTGCCGGCGATCGAGAGTCGGGCGCTCACCAGCCTGACGATCGTCATGGCCTCGCGCGACGTGCGGGCCACCTGGGATCTCGAGCAGGAGGCGATCGCCTTCGCCCGGCGGATCGGCCGGCGCGACATGGAAGCTGACGCGTCATCGGGAACGCCGGGGAGGACGCCATCCGCCTCGGCGAATGGGACTGGATCGCCGACGAGATCCGCGCGTTCAGCGATATCGACCTGCCGCTCGGCAGCCGCACTCGGGATGGCCTTCGCGGCGACGGTCCCGAAGGTCCTTCGCGGGGATCCCGAGGCGCCCGCGACCGTCGCCGAGGTCCGTCGCTGGGCGATCATCGACGCGCACGACAGCGACTTCGGATCGTCGGCCGCCGACATGGAGGCGTGGGTCGCCCTCGCTGACGGCGCCTTCGCCAAGGCCCGCGACGCCTGGTTGACGCAGGCCGAGGCAAGCGACACGAATGCCCCATTCGCGCTGCCACGGGCCGGCAAGTCGGCCGTCCTGGCCGGTGACGCGGCCGGCGCGCGCGATGCCCTCGACCGGCTGACCCTCAACGGCACACGCGGTCGCGTCATCGACATCGAGCGCCTGACGATCGAGGCCGGGATCGCCGCGATCGACGGACGGACCTCCGAGGCCGTGTCGGCCTTCCGCGTGGCGCTGGCGGCGATGGGCCGAGATGGGCCTGCCGTGGGACCAGGCCTGGGCGGCATGGACGGCCGTCGTGGCGCTGGGACCGACGGTGCCGGAGGCTCGAGCCTGGGGCGCGGCGACTCGGCCGATCCTCGAGCAGCTCGGGGCACGGCCACTGCTCGCCCTGCTGGACGACGCGCTCGGTGACTCGGGCGGCGCGAGCTCGTCCTCGCGCGACGGCGCCGGGTCGGGGATCGCGGAGCGGTCCCGAGGCGGCTGACCGCCGACGTCGGAATCAGCCCGCCGCGATCGAGTCGAGCGCCGCGGCCAGCTCGTCGGCGTCCGCGGCGATGGCGTAGGGGCGTTCGGCCTCGGGCAGCGCGTCCACCTGTTCGCGCGTCGTGACGCCGGTCAGCATCAGGACGCAGCGCGCACCGACGGCATGCGCCGCGATGAGGTCCGTGGCGATGCCGTCGCCGATCATCACCGCGTCGTGGACGTCGCGGCCGACGGCCTCCGCCGCGAGCTGCAGGAGATGGGGCGCCGGCTTGCCGATCGAGAGCGGCACGACGCCGGACGCCGCCTCGACGAAGGCCGCGACCGCACCGGCCCCGGGACGCAGCCCGCGCTCGGTGGGGTAGATCGGGTCGCGGTTCGTCGCGATGAACCTCGCCCCGGCGCGGATGCAGTCGTTGGCGGCGGCCAGTCGCAGGTAGGTGAGGTTCGGGTCGAGGCCGGTCACCACGGCGTCCGGCTGACCGGCAGCCGCCCAGCCATCGATGCCCTCCTGGTGCATCCGGGTCGCGGCGGCTCCCGACGTCACGACATCGAGGCCGACGTCGCGGAGCTCGCGCTCGAGACCGCCCGCCCCGACCACCAGGACGCGGCGGATGCCGGTCTCGTGGGTGACGATGTGCATCGCGGTCGCCCGGGCGGACGACACCACGGTCTCGGGACGTGACCGGCGCGCCCATCGAGGCCAGGCGGGTCACGTAGTCGGCGCGGTAGTGCATCGAGTTGTTCGTCACGTAGACCACGTCGTCGCCCAGGGCGGCGCGAGCGGCGAGGACGGCGGCGACGCCCGGGACCGGCGCGGTCCCGCGGTACACGACCCCGTCGAGGTCCACGAGCAGGAGGAGCGACACGGCCCGATCGTAGCGGCGCCGCGCCGGCCGCGTACGATGGCGGTCATGGCCCGCACCGCCTCGCTCCCCGCCGACCCGTTCGCGAGCACCGACTGGCTGCTGATCGACGGGACCAACCTCCTGCATGCCCTCGCGAAGTCGAAGGTGGCCGCCCCGCGATCGGCCTTGATCGGGCGCATCCGAGGCATCGTGCCGACGTCCGTTGCGATCGACGTGGTGTTCGACGGACCGTCGGAGCCGGGGCTGCGCGGCGAGCGCATCGCGTCGGGCCTGCGGGTCCGCTACAGCGGCGGACGCACGGCCGATGCCGTCCTGCTCTCGCTCGTCGACGAGACGCGCGTCAGCGACGGCCCGCTCGGCACCGCGGCGATCCTCGTCGTCACCGACGACCGCGACCTCCGTCACGGCCTGCAGAACCGCGGCGCGCGGACGGCCGGGACCGCGTGGCTGCTCGGTCGGCTCGAGCGGACGGGGCGCTCCCGCGACGGGTCGAGCCTCGGCCAGGCGCCCAAGACGATGCCCGCTGCCACGGGTTCCGGGACCGCCGCCGGGTCGGCCGGCGACCGCGACACCGAGGACGAAGGCCGCTGGGAACCGGGGCGTCGTGCGACCGTCAAGAAGGGCAACGCGCGACGTCGGCCGCGGCACCATCCGGGCCGCAACGGCTGACCGCGGACCGAGGCCCACGCTGCTAGGATGCGCCCGTGATCGTCGACACCCTGAACCAGATCTGGACCACGATCCTCGACGTGACGGCCATCTTCGTCACGCCGGACTGGAACTTCCTGATCCAGACGCTGCCCTTCCTGATCCTGCTCGGCGTGGTCATGCCGTTCCTCACGTTCACGGCCCTCGGATCGATCATCTATCTCGCCCGGAAGCCGCGCGCGAAGGTCTCGTTCGTCGAGGGCCCGCAGGTCGCGACGCTCGGGGCGGACGGCGAGCCCGTGTTCCCCGTCGGCTTGCCGCACTGCCGTCGCGACCGCCTCATCTTCCCCTCGGGCACGAACCGGTGCGACGCCTGCCGCGATGAGCTGACGGTGATCTGCCCGATGTGCGGCCTCGGCCGTCTCGCGCTCGTCGATACCTGCACGAACTGCGGCCTGGTCCTGAAGGTCAAGCCGAAGGCCGTCGCGGTCCGGACCTCCGCCGGCGCCAAGCCGGGCGGCGCCGCGGCCGCCTGACGGGAGGGCCGCTCACACCCGTGTCGCTCGAAGTCCTCTCCTCGACCCTCTTCTCGATCGGGGTCCTGCTCGTCACCATCGGATTCGCCGCGCACGTCGGTCACGCGGTGATGCTGGCGAACGGCCGCCGGACCTTGCCCGCGATCGTCACGGCCCCCCAGCCGGCCTATGCCGGCGTGGTGACGGGCTCGTTCGTGACCAGCCAGAGCCACGCTGCCGCGTCCGGGCCGACCACCTCGGCGTCGCCGACGCCGCTCTCCCGGGTCGCGATCGGCATCACGTTCATCGCCTTCGTCACGCTCGGCGTCTCGATCCTCGCGCGCGCCATCGTCGTCGGGCGCGGGCCGTGGGGGAACATGTTCGAGTTCAGCGTCGCGTTCGCGTTCTCGATGCTCGGCGGCTACCTCTTCCTCCAGCGCCGCTACCCCATCCGATCGATCGGCTTCATCCCCACGGGCGTGGCCCTCGCGATGCTGCTCTACGCCTCGAGCCTGCCGTCCGAGATCAAGCCGCTGGTCCCCGCGCTCCAGAACGCGCCGCTCCTGACGATCCACGTCGGGATGGCGGTGACGGCGTACGGCATCTTCGCGACGAGCTTCGCCGCCGGGATCGCGTACCTCGCCCAGGGTCAGGGCGACCGCTTCTCCTGGCTGCCGTCGCACAAGGTGCTCGACGAGGTCGCGTATCGCGCGGTCATCATCGGCTTCCCGATCTTCGCGACGATGATCATCCTCGGGTCGTGGTGGGCCTCGATCGCCTGGTCCCGCTACTGGGGCTGGGACCCGAAGGAGACGGCCGCCCTCGTCACGTGGCTGACGTATGCGATCTACCTCCACGCGCGCAACCAGCGCTCGTGGGCTGGGCGCCCCGCCGCATTGCTGCTCGTCGTGGGGTTCGGGATGGTGCTCGTCACCTATTCCGGGTCGCTCTGGTTCAGCGGCCTGCACGCGTACTCGGGCCTGTGACGCCGTGAAGGTCCGGAGCATCACCGTCGTCGGGCTCCTGATCTTCACCACCACCGCCATCTGGGGGTGCGACGCGTTCGGCACGCCGAAGCCCAGCCGGACGCCGATCGGGGCCGCCGCGTCGCCGAGTCGGGTGCCGTTGCCGCAGACCGGCGGCAGCGAACCGCCGGTCGCGAGCCCGACGGCCACGCCGGTCGAGCCCTCAGCCGCGCCCGAGGCGTCGGCCTCCCCCGATGACGACCTGGAGCCCGACGGGTCGCAGGAGCCGGACTCGTCGTCGCTGCCGGGCGACCCGTTCGGGAAGGCCGAGGCCACCTACCGGAATGGGTCCGCGACGCTCACGATCGGCAAGCAGGTCATCGCGCTCGGACGGCTCGCCGGCACCGGGACCTACTTCGCGGAGTTCGGCGCCGACGTCATCTGGACCGGCGACGAGGGCTGGTACGTGCAACTCGGCGGCGCGAAGCCGTCGAAGGGCCCGATCGGGATCCCCGCGTACATCGCGCTCGACTGGGTCCATGACGGCCAGCACTGGACGAGCTGGGACGAGGACGGCTGTCGCGTGACGATCCTCGAGGCCGACCCGGGCGGGGTCCGCGGCATCGCCAGCTGCTCGAACATGCGCTGGGTCGACGCGATCGCCGGCGCGCTCGCCGACGAGCCGACCCCGATCCTGGGCCAGGCCCCGTTCTCGGCGGCGGTCACCTTCGTGGCGAGGCCGTAGGACCGAAGACGCTGGACCGGCGGCGTCAGCGGGTCCGGGTCACCTTGACGATGCTGCGCGGGGCGTCCGGGTCCTTGCCCCGGGCGATCGTCAGGTGCATCGCGTGGAGCTGCCCCGCGACGATCGTCGCGATCGGGGCGATCCATTCGGCTGCGGCAGGTGGCAGCTCGATCGGCCGCGTCGCCAGCGCCAGGGCGTCGGATCGGTCGGAGAGGACCGTGAGGTCCGGGTCGAGGTCGGCGCGCAGCAGCCGCAGCTGCTCGACGAGTCCCGCCGCCGCCGGGCCGTCGCGGACGATCGCGATGACCGGCACGCCGTCCTCGACGAGCGCCACCGGTCCGTGGGCGAAGTCCGCCGCGGAGTACGGGTCGGCGAACACGTGCGCGAGCTCCTTGATCTTGATCGCCCACTCGCGGGCGGTCGCGTACTCGTAGCCGCGCGCGACGATCAGGGCCCGGCTGGCGGCCGCGTGGGCCCGCGCCGCCTCGGCCATGGCCGGCTCCAGGGCGAGGACCGCGGCGATCGCGTCGGGCACCGCGGCGACGGCCGCACGGTCCGCCTCGTCGTCGCTCAGCGCGGCGGAGAGCGCCGCGATCGCGAGGACCGAGGTCGTATACGTCTTGGTCGCCGCGATCGCCCGTTCCGGGCCGGCGGACAGGGCGATGGTCCAGTCCGCGGCCACACCCAGCGGCGAGTCCGGGTCGTTGGTCAGCGCGACGGTCGGTGCCCCCTGCCGGCGCGCCGCGTCCACGACCGCGACGATGTCGGGGGACGCCCCGGACTGGCTGATCGCGATCACGAGGCTGTGGCGGAGCCCCGGGTCCGCGCCGTAGACCGACACCACGGACGGCGTGGCCAGCCCGGCGGTCAGCCCGTGCCGGATCCCGAGGACGTACTGCGCGTAGATGGCCGCGTGGTCCGACGTGCCGCGGGCGACGATGACCACGTGCTCGATGTCGCGGGCACGGATCGCGTCCGCGAGGGCGGCCACGGGTCCCGACTGCGTCGCGAGGAACCGGGCCGCGGCCTCGGGCTGCTCGAGGATCTCGTCGCGGAGCGTCATCGGAAGCGATGGTACCGGCCTCCGCGGCCCCGGACCGCTCGGACCCGTGTGGTATGGTGGATGCACTGCCACCCCTTGTGGCGATGCTCCGCGTGGTCGACCCCCTTTTCGAACGGACCGTGCGATCTGCTCTCCGTGTTCGGGAAGTGTTGGAGGTCCTCATGACCACCGGTACCATCAAGAAGGTCGTCGCCGATCGCGGCTTCGGCTTCATCACCGCCGAGGATGAGAAGGAATACTTCTTCCATCGCGGCGCGCTCGACTCCTCGCTCGATTTCGATCGCCTCACCGGTGGTGAGCGCGTCGAGTTCGACGTCGAGCAGAGCCCCAAGGGTCCGCGCGCGAACAAGGTTCACGCCGCCTAGGCCCTGACCGGACGGCCCGTCCCAGGACGGGCCGTTCCATCCCCGCGTTCACACCACGAGCACGGTCGCGACCCGTCGTCGAGCAACGGCTCGGCTCGTTCCGCCACCGCTGCCGACTCGCCACCGCTGGCCCGCCCCTCGTTCAGGGCACCCTGCGCGGGTCGGATCGAGAGGACTGACGCCATCGTTCGAACCGCCTTCGTCTCCACCTACCCACCGCGTCGCTGCGGTATCGCGACCTTCACGCACGACCTCGCCGCCGCCTCGAGTGGGCGCGAGATCGTCGCCCTCCTCGACCCAGAACCCGGTGTCCCGTACCCGATCGAGGTCCACCACCGGGTCCGTCGCGACGAGCGACCCGACTACATCCACACCGCGCATGCCCTCTCCACCTGCGTCGACGTCGTGTCGATCCAGCACGAGTACGGGATCTGGGGCGGCGCGGACGGCGAGTACGTCCTCGACTTCGTCCGCGCCCTGGACCTCCCCGCGGTCGTCACGCTCCACACCGTCCTGCGGAAGCCCACCGAGCGCCAGCGCGCGATCCTGATCGAACTCGTCGGCCACGCGGCCGCGACCGTCGTGATGTCGAAGGCCGCCGCCACCCTGCTGTCCACCGCCTACGGCGTGGACCCGCGACGCGTGGAGATCATCCCGCACGGCGTCCCGGACCTGCCCCTGGTCGCCTCCGAGACCGTGAAGCCGCGCCTCGAGCTCGCCGGCCGCGACGTCATCCTCAGCTTCGGCCTCCTCGGCCAGGGCAAGGGCTACGAGCTGGCGATCGATGCGCTCCCGGCGGTCGTCGCCGAGCATCCGAACGCGATGTACGTGATCGTCGGCGCGACCCATCCCGACCTGATCCGCAACGAGGGCGAGGCCTACCGGCATGCCCTCACCGCCCGAGTCAGGGCCCATGGCCTGACCGATCACGTCCGGTTCGTCGACCGGTTCGTCGGCCGCGTGGAACTGACCCGCTGGCTCGAGGCGGCCGACGTCTTCGTCACGCCTTATCCCAATCTCGACCAGATCGTGTCGGGCACGCTGTCGTACGCCATGGGCGCGGGGCGGGCCGTCGTCTCGACACCGTACGCGTACGCGTCGGAGCTGCTCGCGGACGGCCGCGGCGTCCTCGTCGAGCCCGGGTCGCCGGCCAGGTTCGCCGTGGCGCTCAACGACGTCCTCGGCGACGACCCCAAGCGGGCCGACATCGGCCGGCGCGCCCACGAGCACACGCGCGGGATGATCTGGCGGGAAGTCGGCGCGGAATACCGTCGACTCTTCGAACGCGTCGCCCTCGAAACGCCCGAGGACCTGACCGACCGACCCACGACGACGCGGTCCACCGCCATGGCGGTCGTCAATGCTTGACGCCGACGCCATCGGCCGGCCGGGCGAGCTGGCCCCGCTCTACCTCGTGAGCCGCGAGCATCTCGACGAGCTCTCCGACCAGATCGGGATCATGCAGCACGCGATCGGGTCCAAGCCGGACCCGGCGCACGGCTATTGCGTCGACGATGTCGCCCGCGCCCTCCAGGTCGACCTGCTCCACGGCCGGGAGCTCGGCTGGGCGACCGTGGCCGAGCGTGCGTGGAGCAATCTCCGGTTCCTGAGCACCGCGTTCGACGCGGAGATCGGCGGGTTCCGCAACTTCCGCCGCGTGGACGGCTCGTGGCTCGACGGCCGCAGCTCCGACGACAGCCAGGCGCGGGCCATGCTCGCCCTAGGCGAGACCATCGCCGGTGCATCCGATCCGCGGATGGTCTCCTTCGCGACGTCGCTGTTCGACCAGGCCCTGCCCGAGGCCCAGCGGCTGCCTGCACTGCGAGCCCAGGCGTCCGTGATGTTGGCGTGCGACGCCGTCATGCGCGTGGCCCCGACCGGTGAGACCGCCCGGGCCTACCGACTCCTCGCCGGCCGGATCCGGGCGCTCCTCGGGTCGCGGGCCGCGGCCGCCTGGCCCTGGCCAGAGCCGGCCCTCACGTACGAGAACGCCCTCCCGGTCCGCGCGATGATCGTGGCCGGCCAGTACCTCGACTCGCCGCCGGTCATCGATGCTGGGCTCGCGATGCTCGACTGGCAGATCACGGCGCAGACCGCCGACGCCGGGCACCTGTCCCTCATCGGCAACGGCTGGTGGCCGCGCGACGGCGAACGGTCGAGGTTCGATCAGCAGCCGGTCGAGGCCACCGCGCTCCTGCTGGCGGCCGAGTCCGCGTACGAGGTCTCCGGGCTCGAGCGCTACCGCACGACCATGGAGCAGGCGTACGCCTGGTTCCTCGGCGCGAACGATATCGGCGCGGTCGTCGCCGACCCGATCCGCGGCGCCTGCGGCGACGGGCTGACCCCCGCGGGCATCAACACCAACGAGGGCGCCGAGTCGACGCTCATGTGGCTCATGGCCCTCGAGCACATCCGCGCGCTGCGTCAGGGCCGGCCGACGCCGCCGCCCGTCGCCGAACGTCGCGAGGGTGCGGCGGGTGCCGGCGCGGCGCCCGACATCGAGCGTCGCGCCCTGGCCGGGGTCGCATGACCCGCGCCCACGAAACGATGCTGTTCACGCGATCGGCGGCGAACCCGATCCTGACCGCCGCGGATGTCCCCTACCCCGCGAACACGGTCTTCAACCCGGGGGCGGCCCAGGTCGGCGACGAGACGATCCTCCTGGTCCGTGTCGAGGACCTCCGCGGGATCTCGCAACTCCACGTCGCGCGCAGCAAGGACGGCGTCACCGATTGGCGTTTCGACCCCGAGCCGCTGCTGCGATCGGACGTCGAGAAGCACCCCGAGGAGATCTGGGGCTGCGAGGATCCGCGACTGACGTGGCTCCCCGAACGCGAGGAGTGGGCGATCGCCTACACGGCCTACAGCCGTCGCGGACCGCTCGTCTCGCTGGCGATGACTCGCGACTTCGCGAGCGTGCGCCGGCTGGGTCCGGTCATGCCGCCGGAGGACAAGGACGCCGCCCTCTTCCCGGACCGCATCGATGGTCGCTGGGCGATGATCCACCGCCCGTCCCCGCTCCGCGGCGGGGCGCACATGTGGATCTCGTACTCGCCAGACCTCCGCCACTGGGGCGACCACTCGCTGATGCTCGAGGCCCGCGACGGCGCCTGGTGGGATGCCGGCAAGATCGGCCTCGGCCCGCCGCCGCTTCGAACGGCCGAGGGATGGCTCGTGATGTACCACGGCGTCCATCTGACGGGCGACGGACCCATCTACCGCGCGGGCCTCGCCCTCTTCGACCTCGCGGATCCGCAGGTCCTGCTCCACCGGATGGACGAGTGGGTCTTCGGGCCGTTCGAGCTGTACGAGCTGACCGGCGACGTCGGCAAGGTCGTCTTCCCGTGCGGCTGGGTCCACGACGAGGCTACCGACCAGCTGCGGATGTACTACGGCGCCGCCGACTCGTCCGTGGCGCTGGCGACCGCCACGTTCAGCGAGGTCCTTGCGAAGGTCCTCGCGGCCCCGGGCACCGTTCCCGCCTGACGGTCCCTAGACTCCGCGCATGTCGCGGGACCGCCTCCTCGGCCGGACCGAGGAACTCGCCATCATCGAAGCGTTCCTCGGGGCCATCCCCGGTGGTGCGCATGCCCTCGTCATCTCCGGCGAGGCCGGCATCGGCAAATCCGTCCTCTGGGAGGAGGCCGCCGCCCACGCTCGCGCCCGGACCGACCTCACCGTTCTGACCGCCCGCGCCACCGAGTCCGAGAGCGGCCTTGCCCACGTCACGCTGACCGACCTGTTCGGGGCCTGGGTGTCAGCCGAGCCACCCGCGCTGCCCGAGCCGCAACGCGACGCACTCGATGCCGCGCTGCTGCGCGGGCCGGCGACGACGCCACCCGACCCGCGAACCATCGGGACCGCCGTCCTCTCGACGCTCCGCCAAGCCGCCGATCGAGGACCGGTGGCACTGCTGATCGACGATGTCCAGTGGGTCGACGCGGCCTCGGCAGAGGCGCTCGCGTTCGCGATCCGGCGCCTCGCTGACAGCGCCGGTCGCCGTGATCCTCGCGATCCGCACGACGCCTGGTGCGACCCCGATCGCCCTGGCCGAACCAGTGGTCGCCCGAGGCGGCGTCACCGAGCTCCGGCTCGGGCCGGTCTCGCTCGGCGTGCTGCACCAGCTCGTCCTCGAGCGGGTCGGGACGGCGCTCACCCGACCGCAGGTCACGCGGCTTGAGGCGGCGTCGAGCGGCAATCCCCTTGTGGCGATCGAGATCGCCCGCGAACTGGCGCGGCGCGAGACCTGGCCCCTGCCCGGCGAACCGATGCCGATCCCGGCGTCCGCGTCCGCCCTCCTGGAGGAACGCATCGGGCGCATGTCTGCGGGCGATCGCGAGGTCCTGTTCGCCGTCGCGGCGACGGCCGTCCCGACCGTCGGCCAGGTGCGGCTGGTCGTCGCCGAGGCCGATATGCCACTGGAGCACGCCCGGTCGGAAGGCCTCATCGAGGTCGACGGGCACGACCGGATCCACTTCATCCACCCCCTGATGGCGTCGGCCGCGTTGCTCGCCATCCCCGTCTCGGAGCGTCGCCGTCTCCATGCCCGGCTCGCCGAGATCGCCACGACCCTAGAAGACCGGGGAAGACACCTCGCGCTGGCCACGGATCCGCCGTCCGCGGACGCCGCCGCCGCGCTCGATGCCGCCGCCACCTCGGCCCGATCCCGCGGCGCGACGGCCGTCGCCGCGGAGTGGGCCGAGCGGGCAGTCGCGATGACGCCGTCCGACGACCGAGCGGCGTGGACCGCCCGCGCGACCCGGGCGGGTCGCTGGCTGGCGGAGGCAGGGGAGATCGGACGCGCCCGGACGCTCCTGACGGAGGCGATGCCATCGATGCCGGCGGGCGATGGCCGGGCAGCCGCGAGGCTCGTGCTGGCCCAGATGGTCGCCTGGGAAGGCGAGGCCGAGGCCGCGCTGATGTGGTGCGAGGCGGGACTGGAGGAGGCCGTCGATGCGGCGCTGCGCGCACGACTCCTGTTGCGCATCGCATTCCAGACCGAGGACCTGGACACGTCCCGGGCGATCGAGGCCACCGAAGCAGCGATCGCGGAGCTCGACGGCCCGGCCGGCGACGCCGAGCCGGACCTCCTTGCCTGCGCGCTGTTGCAGGTGGCGACCCTCCGACTCGCCACGGGCGCCTGGATCGACCGGCCATCGGTCGAGCGCGGGATCGCGCTCCTCGGGCCGGCGCCCCGCCTGTCGCCCGACGGCGACGAGCTGCCAGAGAGCCTGCGCGCCCACGCCATGGTGTGGGCGCGTGCCGTGGATCTTGACGACCTCGCCGGCGGGTTCGCGTTGCAGCAGGCCGAACGGGAACGGAACCTCGCGCGAGGGTTGGACCGGGCCCTGCCGGTGGTCATCGGGGAGATGACGATGACCGCGCTTTGGATGGGCGACTGGTCCGAGGCCACGACTCGCGCCGACGAAGCTCGCGCCATGGTCGGCCAGACCGGGGCCACGACGCAGGCGCGGAGCGCTGCGCTGGCCGCGCGCGCCTTCGTCGATGCGTATCGAGGGAACCTGGCCGCAGCGGAGACCGGCGCCAGGGCCGGCCTCGAGCTGTCGGCCGACGCGGGCGATTGGCTCAAGGCGCGCCACGTCGCCGTGCTGGGGTTCCTGGCGTTGACGCGTGGCGAGGCGGCGGACGCGGCCACGATCCTGGGCACGCTCTTCGACGAGTTCCGGGCCGGCGGCAATCGCGAGATGCTCGGCCATCGGTTCGTGGGCGACCTCATCGACGCGGCCGCTGCGGCGGGCGACATCGATCGGCTCCGGACGGTCACGGAGTCGCTCGCCACGTCCGAGTCGGCGGTGCCTCGGCCTTGGATCCGGACGATGGCCGCCCGCGGGCGAGCCCTTCTGACCGCCGCCGACGGCGATCTGGACGGCGCGATGACGGCCATCGAGGCCGCCCTCGAGCATGCCGACACCCTGCCGATGCCGTTCGAGCACGCCCGGACCGAGCTCATCGCGGGTCGGATCGCGCGACGCCGGAAGGAACGGCGTCGGGCCACGGACCACCTCGAGCGGGCACAGGCCACGTTCGCCGATCTCGGGTCGGCGCCGTGGGTGGCGATCGCGTCGGCAGAGATGGCCCGGACCGGCCGTCGGGCGGCCGCGACCGATGCCCTCACCGAGACCGAGGAACGGGTCGCCCGTCTGGCGGCCAGCGGCCTGACCAACCGCGAGGTCGGCGAGGCGGCGTTCCTGACGCCGAAGAGCGTCGAAGGCGTGCTGGCACGGGTGTATAGCAAGCTCGGGATCCGATCGCGAGCCGAGCTCGGGGCGTGGCTGGCCGCGCATCCGGATGCCCAAGACCACCGATCGGAGGCCCCCGACCCGGCTGAGGCGCCCGGGCCCGTGGGCTGACGGGACCGGGATTCCCCCGTTTCGCCGGCGGGTGCCGCTGGCCTAGCGTCGGCGTCGTCGACCCCGCCGCACCCGGAGGCCTCGATGGCTCGCCAGTCCCGTCTTCTCGTCGGTCTCACGTCCCTGGTCGCGATCGCGGTCCTCGGCGGCTGCGTCGCCTCGGGCCCGTCCGGATCCGCGTTCGCGTCAGCCCCGTCGGCCGCTGCGTCCGGCCAGACGTCCGCGACCGCCCCCGCCCCGGCCGCCTCACCGGCGGCATCGGCATCGACGACTGCGGCCTCGCCGACCCAGGTCGCGCTCGACATCGACGTCGGTGGGCGGACGCTCCACCTGTTCTGCATCGGCGACGCGCCCTCCGGCGTACCGACCGTGATCGGCGAGGGCGGCCTCGAGGGCGACTCGCGCACCTGGAACGCGATCTTCTACGAGGTCGCCGCGAGGACCCGCATCTGCGCGTACGACCGCGCCGGCCTCAACCAGAGCCAGCCGGCACCCGAGACGTCGCGGACGACGCAGGACTCCGTCGACGACCTCGCCAAGCTCATCGTCGGGGCGAAGCTCAAGGGTCCGTTCGTCTTCGTCGGCCACTCGAGCGGTGCCTGGAACGTGGCCCTCTTCGCGAGCCAGCACCCGGACGAGGTGGCCGGCGTCGTCCTCGCCGACCCGCGCGGACCGCACGTGTCCGGCGCATGGCTCAAGGCCCTCCCGGCGAAGGCGACCGGCGAGCCCGAGGCCGTGCGTCTCAACCGCGAGGAACTGACCGTGTTCGAGACCGACCCGAGCCTCAACGAGGAGCACGTCGATCTGCGGGCGAGCCAGGCCGAGGCGAATGCCGTCCTCGATCGGAAGGCGCCGCTCTTCGGCGACCACGCGCTGGTGGTGATGAGCGCGGCGCACACGCCGGACTCGTGGTCCGACCTGCCAGAGGCGCTGAGGACCACGTTCGACCGGATCTGGTTCGACGGGCAGAAGGCACTCCTCAAGGAGTCGACCCGGAGCGAGTTCGAGACCATCGACGACAGCGACCACGACCTGCCCGGTATGCGCCCGGACGCGGTGTCGGCGGCGATCCTCAGGGTGCTCGACGAGGTCGGCTCGTGACGAACGCGGCTGCGGGGGGCGGGCGTGCGCCTGCAGCATCGGCCTTCCTCGCCGAACGGTACTGGCCCGGCGTCACCGTACCGGCGGCCGCCGCGGCCACCGCGCGGCTCGCCGGGCCCGCGGCCAGGGTCATCGAGACCATCGTTGCGACGGGCGACGAGGTCTGCCTCTGGGTCGTCGAGGCCTCATCCGAAGACGCGGTCGACGCGGCCTTCCGGGCGGCGGACATCCCGCTCCACCGGATCAGTCCGGCCGTGCGCATCGATGGCAGCCGTCGCTGATCGCTGACCGCGCCGCGACCCGATCCCTGCCAGATGCCAACCAGGCGGGCATCGGTCAGGACGATCGGACTGACGGATCGCCCGGTCACGGCCGAGGATCAGCCCGCTGATGCGAAACCGTGCGGGGTCGCGCATCACCGGACGGCGTATGCCCTCGACCAGCCGGTCGTCGGCCACTGACGATGGCTCTCCTGAGTGGCATCTGGCAGAAACGCCGCCGGGGCGCCCCGACAGCCACGCCCCGACGGCCACCGAGCACCCCCGCCGTCACCACGATACCGAACAGATGTACGATATCAACCCTGTGCACGACCCGTGGACAAGCCACTCCCCGCCGGTGGACAACCCCACCACGCGACCGTGGACGATCCGCCCGGAACGGTGGACGAACCGGCCCTGAGCGTGGGCTGAGCGTGGATGAGCACGAAACGCTCGAAACCACCACATCTAGCGGCTGGCCACCCGAACGTACCACTACATCTTGTGTTTTCGGGCTTGACTGTGCGACCCGACCAGCGTAACGTTCTTGGGGTCGCCTGATCACACCGAGACGCCCACACTCGCTCCCGCCGGCCCCACTCGCCGGTCCGGAGTGGCCCCCAGGATCACCTCGGCTACCACGACGACAAGCGAAACGCGGCAGCTACACGAGCCGACCGCGGATGGACGGACGGAGGAGAGAGCAACGATGGCGCGAGGCAACGGCAGCACGGTCCCGGTCATGGCCCAGGCAAGCGGCGAAGCGGCGGCGACACAGACGCCCGCCAAGACCCCCAAGACCAAGACCGTCGGCCGTCATGCCGGCCCGTGGGGCGCCTCCTTCGACGGCACCGAGCCGGACGGCAAGACCGCCGTCAAGGGCCTGACCTTCGAGCGCCGCTGGACCCGCCCGGGCATCCATCCCTACGACGAGATCACCTGGGAGTACCGGACCGCCGGCATCGCCAACGAGACCGGCAAGTCCGTCTTCGAGCAGAAGGACGTCGAGGTCCCCGACTTCTGGTCGCAGCTCGCCGTCAACGTCGTCGTCAGCAAGTACTTCCGCGGCCACCTCGGCACGCCGGAGCGCGAGACCAGCGTCCGCCAGCTCATCGACCGCGTCGTCAACACCATCGCGGGCTGGGCCGAGACCCAGCACTACTTCGCGACGGACGAGGACCTCAAGGCGTTCCAGGCGGAGCTCACCCACCTGATCGTCCACCAGAAGATGGCGTTCAACTCGCCGGTCTGGTTCAACGTCGGCATCGAGGCCCAGCCGCAGTGCTCGGCCTGCTTCATCAACTCGGTCCAGGACACGATGTCCTCGATCATGGACCTCGCCAAGACCGAGGCGATGCTCTTCAAGTTCGGCTCCGGCGCGGGCAGCAACCTGTCCCCGATCCGCTCGAGCCACGAGAAGATGGCCGGCGGCGGCACCGCCTCGGGCCCCGTCTCCTTCATGAAGGGCTACGACGCGTTCGCGGGCGTCGTGAAGTCGGGCGGCAAGACCCGGCGCGCGGCGAAGATGGTCATCCTCGACGCCGATCATCCGGACGTCCTCGAGTTCATCGATTCGAAGGCGCACGAGGAGCAGAAGGCCTGGGCCCTCATCGAGGCCGGCTACGACCCCTCGTTCACCGGTGAGGCCTACGGCAGCGTCTTCTTCCAGAACGCGAACCACAGCGTCCGCGTGACCGACGACTTCATGAACGCGGTCGTCGAGGACAAGGACTGGACCACGCACGCGGTCGTCGGCGGCGAGCCGATGGACACGTACAAGGCCCGCGACATCTTCCGCAAGATGGCCGACGCGGCCTGGATCTGCGGCGACCCGGGCATCCAGTACGACACCACCATCAACGACTGGCACACCTCGGCCAACACGGACCGCATCTACGCGAGCAACCCGTGCTCCGAGTACATGTTCCTCAACGACACCGCGTGCAACCTCGCGTCGCTGAACCTCATGAAGTTCGTGAACGCGGACGGCGAGTTCGACCCCGAGGCGTATCGCTACGCGGCCAAGCTGACGCTGACGGCGCAGGAGATCCTCGTCGACAACGCGAGCTATCCCACGCCGCGCATCGAGGAGAACAGCCACAAGTTCCGCCCGCTCGGGCTGGGGTACGCCAACCTCGGCGCCCTGCTCATGAGCCGCGGCCTGGCCTACGACTCGGACGAGGGCCGCAACTTCGCCGCCACGCTGACCGCGATCATGCACGGCGAGGCGTACAAGCAGTCCGCGATCATCGCCCGCGACCACGGCGGCCCGTTCGTGTCCTACAAGGAGAACGAGGCGCCGTTCCTGCGGGTCATCAAGAAGCACCGCACGGCCGCCTACCAGATCCCGACCAACGGCGTGCCCAAGGACCTGCTCCGCCACGCCACCGAGGTCTACGACCAGGCGCTCCAGCTCGGCGAGCAGTACGGCTACCGCAACGCGCAGGTCACCGTGCTCGCGCCCACGGGCACCATCGCCTTCATGATGGATTGCGATACGACCGGCGTGGAGCCGGACATCGCGCTCATCAAGTACAAGAAGCTCGTCGGCGAGGGCTACCTCAAGATCGTCAACCAGACCGTCCCCGCGGCCCTGCGCAAGCTCGGCTACGGCGCCGAGGAGGTCGACGAGATCCTCGCCTACCTGACCGAGCGCGAGACCATCGAGGGCGCGCCGCACATCAAGCCCCAGCACCTGCCGGTCTTCGACTGCGCGTTCAAGCCGGCCAACGGCGAGCGGTCCATCCACTACATGGGCCACGTCCGGATGATGGGCGCGATCCAGCCGTTCATCAGCGGCGCGATCAGCAAGACCGTGAACATGCCCGAGGCCGCCACGGCCGAGGAGATCGAGAAGGTCTACCTCGAGGGCTGGAAGCTCGGCCTCAAGGCGATCGCGGTCTACCGCGACAACTCCAAGCGCAGCCAGCCGCTCTCGACCAAGAAGCTCGAGGGCGACGCCAGCGTCTCGACGGCGGCCGTCAGCGAGGAGCTCGAGAAGCTCCAGAAGCAGCTCGCGCGAGCCCAGGCCGAGGCGGCCCTGCCGCATCGACGCCGGCTCCCGTCCGAGCGGACCGCGGTCACCCACAAGTTCGAGATCTCCGGCCACGAGGGCTACATCACCGTCGGCCTCTACCCGGACGGCCAGCCCGGCGAGATCTTCCTCAAGATGGCCAAGGAAGGGTCCACGGTCAGCGGCCTCATGGACTCGTTCGCGACGACCGTCTCGGTGGCGCTCCAGTACGGCGTGCCGCTCAAGGACCTCGTGAACAAGTTCGCGCACGTCCGCTTCGAGCCGATCGGGCTTCACCGGCAACCAGGAGATCCCGATCGCGAAGTCGATCGTGGACTACATCTTCCGCTGGCTCGGGTCGCGGTTCCTGACGGACGACGACAAGGCCAACCTCGGACTCATCGACCGGTCCGCGGTCGTGGACGACGTGCCGGCCAACCCGCTCGCGGCGGGCATCGCGGCCTTCACCTCGTCGGCCCCGGCTGACGCGGTCGCCGAGACTCCGGCGCCGCCGGCACCCGCCACCGAGGCCAAGAGCGACGAGACCGATACCCCGAAGGCGACCGCCGTCGCGGCCGCACCCGAGGTCGCGGAGCCAGCGCCCAAGGCCGAGCTCGCGGTCGTCGCGACCAACGGCCACACGAATGGGCACGCCGCCAACGGCAACGGGAACGGCCACGGCGCCGCCGCGCCGATCACCCTGAACCTGGGCGGCCAGAAGGTCAGCTTCCAGACCCAGGCCGACGCCCCCAGCTGCGCCGACTGCGGCTCGATCATGGTCCGCAACGGCAGTCGTGCTACAAGTGCCTCAACTGCGGGAGCACTTCGGGTTGTAGCTGAGGTCCATCTCGACGGACGTGAAAGCCCAGCCGGATCGGCTGGGCTTTCTTCGTGGGGTCAGCTCGGGCGCGAGGCCCGACGTGACTAGCGATCGACCTTGGCGCAGTCCGCGACGCCGGCCGCGATCGCGTCGTTGAGCAGCGCGGCCTGCGTCTGGACGCCCTTCGCGTAGTCGGCCGCGAAGGTCGCGGTGTCGCCGCTGTTCGCGGCCGTGATCTGCTCGGCGTTCAGGTCGACGTGCCGCTGGATGTCGGCCACGAGTGACGACCAGGCCGACTGTGCCGATGGCGGCGCGCCGAGCGCCTGCATCTCGCTCAGCCAGGTGCGGAACGTCTGGTCGGTCTTCATCAGGAATGCCGCGACGGCGGCGAACTTCGATGCGTCCGGTTTCGTCGGGTTGAAGCTCGGGACCGGGAAGGACCCCTCGGCGTCCTTGAGCTCCCGGGCATGGGCGCATGCCGCGAGCGCCTTGGTCGCGAAGTCGCTGCCGACCGCTGGGGAGCCACCCGGCGAAGCCGCGCTCCCCGAGCAACCGGCGACCGCGATGGCACCGAGTGCGGCGATGGCGAAGGCCGTGCGGACGCGACCGAGACCGCGAGACGACCGGATGGGCCGGTCGCCGACTCGTGGCGAACGGATCGACGGAGCTGGCGGGTCGTCGGACATGCCCGCAGGGTATCGAGCCGCCGTCACGACACCGTCGCGGACGTGGATGCGCTCAGGCGGCGCCGCGGGACACAGCCGTCTCGGCTCGCCTCAGGCGGCGGTCGCCTGCATGCGGTTGCGGCCCGAGAAGCCGCCGCCGGCCCACGTGAACAGGTCCATCGCCACGGCGATCGCCAGCCACACGAAGTCCAGGCCGGTGGCGCCGCCGGGGAACACGATCGTGTACATCAGCGTGGTCCACGGCAGGAACAGGAAGCCCAGGAACGGCCCGATGAACGTGCCGAACGTGGCGCCCCAGCGGGCCGGCTCCAGGAGCCACCAAAGGACGATCGCGGCCCTCGGCCCGAACAGGAACAGCGTCGAGATGAGACAGCACATCGAGGTGGGGGTCCTCCGGGTCGAACTGACGGTAGCCGTAGTGTAGGCGCCGTCCTCGTGGGCTACGGCTCGATCGTGATCGAGTCCAGCATCGTCTGGAGCTCGGCCTGGTCGGCCTCGGTGGTCCCCGCGTACGACGCGGCGTCGATGACGATCGGCGTGCCGTTCACGTCGACGACCCAGAGCCGGTGGAGTTCACCCGGCCCGAGGCCGGTCCGGACGTCACCGTTCGTGCCATCCCAGAGGAGGAGCTGGCCGGCGTCGCACTGGCTGAAGTCGAACCCGAGCAGGATCAGCGTCTCGAGGTATTGCGCCGGGTAGCCGGCGAAGGTGGTCGCCCGGGGTCGGATGGCGGCCGGCGCGAGCGGCGAGTTCGAGTAGGGCGGCATCCTCGGGTCCTGGCCCCACCAGTCGGCGAGGGCCTCTGCCTGGCCGGCCGCCGTCGCCATGAGCGCCGGATCGGCGACCACACCCGCCGCCCATCGGCACGGGAAGACCTGCACGTCCCGGAGGCTCCAGGCTCCGATGGACATCCCGGCCGGGGCCTCGCCGAGCCCCTTGACGTACATCCCGTCCGTGGCCTCCTGCCATCCGCCCGGCAGGGCCATCGAGACCCGGAGCGGCAACTGGCCGTCCGGGACGAGCCGGACGGTGCCGGCCTCGGCGGGCATGGCGACGAAGGTGGGCAACGGCGTGGCGGACGGGTCGAGGCTCGGCGCGCCGGGGGTCGGCGATGGGCGTGGCGCGGGGGAGGGCTCGCTCGAGACAAGCCCGGAGGGCGCGGGCAGGACCGACGCCTCGAGGGCGAGCGACGGCACGACCTCGCTCGACGTCGGCCCCTTCGTCAGCAGCGCGAACGCGACGAGGCCGACCCCCGCGAGGATCACCACGACCGGCCTCCAGCGACGGGGCCGGGCCGTCACGCCCTGGAACGCGGCGCCCGGTCGGCGGCGGCCCCTCGACCGGCTCTGGCGGATCCTGCTTCGTTGTCATCCGCCTCGCGCTACTTCGCGATCTCCCAGATGTGGCCCGCCGGGTCGGCGAAGCAGGCGGTCCGGATGCCCCACGGGCGGTCGATCGGCCCGTTGATGAGCGTCACGCCGCGACGTGCCAGCTCGGCGCACATCGCATCGACGTCGTCGACGGCGAGCGTGAACTGGTACCGCGAACCGGCCTCGGGCGACGCGACGGTCGCCGGCGCGATGAGCTCGGGCGCCTCGCGTACGTCGAGCAGGTTGATCAGCGTGTCGCCGAACTTGAACACGGCCGAGTTCGGGTCCTCGTAGTACACGGGGAGGCCGAAGACCTCGAGGTAGAACCGCTTCGTCGCCGCCAGGTCCTCGGCGAACAACGTGATGGCGCTGATGCCGCCCGGCCACGAACCCATGCTCGGTCCCCTTCCCCGTTCCGCGGCGCGCGCTCTGGGCGCGCTCGTCGAGCCATCGTAAGGGGGCACGAAGGATGCTGCCGCCATCGCCCGGCGCGACGGTCGACGGCTACGGCAGACTGACGCCATGACCGAAGTGGACGCGACCGCGGAGCCGTTCCCGCTGCGCGACCGCGGCCGGTCCGGACGCCAGCGCGGCCTGCGCCGCTTCGACGACCCGGCCGGCGCCTGACCCAAGTCACCAAGGAGGGCTTCGATGCTTCGCGTCGGTTCGATCGTCATCCGCGTCGACGACCTCCCGCTCCAGCGGGCGTTCTGGACGGCGGCCCTCGGGTACGTGGCGCGCGACGGCGATGGCGACGACTTCGCCCTGCTCCACCCGCCCGACCGGAACGGGCCGAACGTGTCCCTCGACAAGGTCCGTTCCACGGTCCAGATCCCGCCGCGGATCCATCTCGACCTGTACGCCGAGGACCAGGCGGCCGAGGTCGCGCGGCTCATCGCGCTCGGCGCCACCGAAGTCCATTGGGACAAGCGCCCGGCCGATGCCGACTACGTGATCCTCGCCGACCCCGAGGGCAACCGCTTCTGCGTGATCGACGCGAGCTAGGTCGAGCTGGGCCGCCGCGCACGGGACGCGCGACACGAGCCGCGCGAGCCGCCAAGATACGGGCATGACGACCGACGAGATGCCCTGCACGCACCTGGACCAGATCCACGAGGTGACCCCGTCGGCCGAGGGCTGCGAGGACTGCCTCCGGATCGGCGGCCGGTGGGTCCATCTGCGGCTGTGCCTGACGTGCGGGCACGTCGGCTGCTGCGACTCGTCGCCGAACCGTCACGCCTCCAAGCACGCTCGGGAGGTCGGCCACCCGATCGTCCGCTCCTTCGAGCCGGGCGAGGACTGGGTGTGGTGCTTCGTCGACGAAGTGGCCCTCGAGCTCGCCTGAGCCCGCGGCGTCAGGCGGTCGTCGGAGACGACGCCGGCGGTCACGCGGCCGCCTCGATCGGGACCTGCTGCAGGCGCCAGTCGCGCTTGACCTCCTGGACCAGCCACGTGTTGCCGTCCGGGTCCTGGAACGTCGCGAACGTGGCGTAGCTGCGCCGCTCCGGGTCCACCCCGGCCTCCTGGCCCGCCTCGCCGTAGTGGAAGATCTCACTGACCGTCATGCCGCGCCCGACCAGCTCGGCGCGCGCCGCCTCGATGTCGCTGACGATCAGGTGCAGGCCCTGCAGCGAGCCCGGGGGCATCGTGCCGATCCCGACGCCGATGGCGATCGCGCAGGCCGATCCGGGCGGGACGAGCTGGACGACGCGGAACTCCGGTCCGTGGCTCGAGTCGACCAGCAGTTCGAAGCCGGCCTGCTCCATGTAGAAGGCCTTGGCGCGGTCGACGTCACTGACGGGGACGACGATGAGCTCGAGTGTCCAATCCATGGGCCTGTGCCTCCAGTCCGGTGCGGCCGGGCGGCCGGACGGCCGATCTCCCGTGACGACACAGGGTGGCAGGACTCGGCGGACCCTGCCGTCGCGGGCCTCGACGGCGTGACCAGCTGGAATCATCGAGGCCCGCCAGTCGGGGACCGACCGGCGGGCCTGGAGCGCTCGGGAAGGTCCCTAGCGGACCGTGATGAACTTGTCGACGTCGACCCTCGGGTGACCGGACGTGCCGCTCACCTTGATCGTGATCGTCCGCTTGGCGCTGGACGTCCACGACCACGACCCGACGACCTTCGATGCCTGGCTCGTCGCCGAGAACAGGCTGATCGAGCCGACGAACTTGCCGTTGATGTAGACCTTGGCGCTGCCGCGGGTCGGGCCCGTCGGCGCGGCGAGGACCACCTGCCGACCGGTGAAGGTCAGGCTGGCCTTGCGGCCGCTGACCGAGGCGAAGTGCGTCGTGCCACCGGCGTACGACGTGCTCCGCGACGTGCTCCACGACCCGGTGTACTTCACCGTGGACACGGTGTCCTGGTAGCCGCCGAGATGGAACGTGGTGCCCATGACCCAGGCCGACTCGTTGCCGGCCGCGTCGACGGCGCGGACGCGGAACCGGTAGTCCTTACCGGTGGACAGCGCGCGGTCCAGGTGCTTGTTCGCGGTGGCGCCGACGGTCACCCACGCACCGGTGTTGGTCCTCTGGGCGAGGACGTAGTGGTCGATGCCGCTGCCGGCGTCGGCTCCGGTCCAGCTGATCCGGATGACCGGCGACGCGCCGTGGAGCGCGAGGCCGACCGGGATGGAGCGCTTCGGCGCCGTGACGGTGGGCTTGGTCGTGTCCGGCCGGAGGCCGAAGAACACGCCCACTCGGCCGTCGAGCGAGTCGGAGTCCCACGAGACAGCGCCGGGGGCGCCGACCGCCGGGTCGCCGATGCCGTCGCCGTCGACGTCGCCGATCGCGACGGCGTCACCCGCGAAGGCATGTGTCACGTCGCCGTCGATACGCACCCAGTGCGTGTCGAGGACGTCGAAGTTCTCGTCCGTCAGGACGGCGGCGCCGCGGACCAGGAAGGCGCTCCCAGCGCCCTCGCCGTTGTTCCCGTCGAGCGCGGCGCCGATGAGGGCGTCCGATCGCCCGTCGTGGTTCGTGTCGCCCATCGCCACGTCGTTGCCGAGCGTGTCGGAGGGTGCCGCGATGCGAAGGACGCGGGCGCTGGTGGAGGTCGCGAGGTGGTCGATCGAGGTGTTCGTGCTGGCGCCGCGGACGATGGAGGCCGCCCAGTCGAAGCCGGGGTGCACGATGACGATGTCGGCGAAGCCGTCGCCGTCCATGTCGCCGCTGCCGACCGCGGTGATCCCGAGGTCCTCGTCGCCACCGATCTTGAAGCCCTGGCCCGATGTGAGCGCACTGGCGTCGATGTTCGACATGGCGGTCTGGCCGTAGACCACGGTCGCGTTCGAGCCGTGCCCGGTGCCGGAGCCGATGACGACGTCCGCACGGGTGTCGCCGTTGACGTCGCCACCGGCGACGGAGGAACCGCTGCCGGCACCCGCGCCGGAGATGTGGACGCCGCGAGCGGCGAGGGCCGCCAGGTTGACGTTGGTGAACGAGGTCCCGCCGAACACGACGTCGACGCCGCCGGCGCCACTGGCGAGACCCGGGGAGCCGATCACGATGTCGTCGTGGCCGTCGCCGTTGACGTCGCCCACGCCCGCGATCGCGCGGCCGGTCAGGTCGCCCGCCGTGGATCCGGTGATCGTCGCGCCCTGCGCGGCGGTCATCGTGGTCACGTCGAGGTCGGCGATCGTCGCCGAGCCGAAGACGACGTACACGACGCCCTTGCCCGAGGCGGCGCCCTCGGCGCCGATCAGGAGGTCATCGATGCCGTCGCCGTTGAGGTCGCCGGCGTTCGCGAGCGAGCGGCCGAAGCCGACCCCGCTCGGTCCGTCGATCCGGATGCCGGCGCCGGCGCCCAGGGCGCCGAGGTCCAGGGTCGCGAAGGTCGCGCGCCCGAAGGCGACGATGACGTACCCCGGATCGACGACGGGCTGGTTCGAGGTGGTGGTCCCGCCGATCGCGAGATCGGCCTTGCCGTCATGGTTGAGGTCGGGGGTGCCGATGGCGCCGCCGAGCTGGTCGCCGCCCGCAGGGCCGTCGAGCCGGATGACGGCGTCGGCGACCGAGGCGACGTTCGCCGTGGCGCGCACGTTGATCCGCCCGTCCGTGGTGGCCCCGTCCTTGTCGGTGGACTGCACGCCGACCAGCGTCGTCGTGGAGTCGGGCCACTGGCAGCGGAGGGTCTTCACGTCGGGATCGGCGGTGTCGCCCGTCGCCTTGACGGTCCCGGTGCCGCAGTCGGCCGTGTTGGTCAGCGTGTCGCCCGGCACATCCGTGGCGGTGTACTCGAAGACGCGGTCCGACGCCGAGAAGATCGGCACGAAGTGGGGGCCGGTCGTGGACGCGACCGGCGGGATGTTCAGCGCGTTGACCGTGAAGGTCGCGGTGTTGAAGCCGTCCGTGTCGGTCGCCTTGACGGTCACGACGGTCGATGCAGGCCCGTCAGGAACGGGCATCGACCAGATCCACCGTCCCGCGTTGTCGGGGTCGGCCTCGATGGTGCCGACGTCCGCGGAGAGCGTGACGGTGTCGCCGTCGGCCTCGGTGAACGTCCCGCCCATCTCGGCGGTCTGGCCCTCGTCGACGTCGACGGTAGCGGCATCGACCGTGATGTCGGGCGGCGTGGCCGCCAGCACCGCCGGACCCATCGCCATCGCGGCGAGGAGGAGGACGGCGAACGTGGCAATGAAGCGGCGGCGGCGCAAGCGCATCAGCGCATCTCCTCGTCTCGGGCGAGTGGTCCTTTTGGGCCAGGGTCGCATCCGTATGGGCTACGTCCCGCAACGTCACCACGGCCCGGCCCAAAGGTCAAGCGACTTCGGTGCGCCCCCGCACCTGAACCGTCGATCCGGCGGGGCCGGCCGGCCGGGTCAGAGCTCGACGCCCTCGCCGTAGCGCTCGCGGTGGTCGAGCGGGATCAGCGGTTTCTCGCCACGGGCCTTGATCTGCTGGACCGACCACGTGTTCCCGTCGGGGTCCGTGAAACCGAAGAACGTGCCGCCATCGCGCTCGTCGAAGACGGTCATCTCGCTGACCTCCACACCGCGGTCGACGAGCTCCTGCCGGGCCGCCTGCGCATCGGCGACCACCAGCTGCAGGCCGCGCATCGATCCCGGCGCCATCTCGCGCTGCGACGGGAGATCGCCGATGACGATCGAGCAGCCCGAGCCGTTGGGCGTGAGCTGGACGACATGCATCCATTCGTTGGTCGTGTCGTGGTCGAGGTGGAAGCCCACCTTGTCGCGATAGAACGCGACCGCGGCATCGATGTCGGCGACGGGCAGCAGCACGACTTCGAGGGTCCAATCCATGCGATCTCCTCCGGTTCCAGGTCGAGGGAGGCCAGCCTACCGGGCGAGGCCCACCGGCGGGCGTTCGCCACCGAAGGCGCCCGGCGTGACGCCGAGGAACCGCTTGAACCGGTGCGTCAGGTGCGCCTGGTCGAAGAAGCCCACGTCCGCCGCGACGTCGGCCAACGGGCGGCCATCGAGGATCCGCGTCCGCGCCAGGTCGAGGCGGCGGGCGACGAGATAGGCGTGCGGCGTGATGTGGAACGCCGCGACGAAGGCGCGCGTGACCTGCGTCGGGCTCGCGTCGAGTCGCCGGGCGGCCGCCGCGACGGTGACGGTCTCGGTGACGTGCTCGTCCAGGTAGGCGCGGAAGGCCTCGGCGAGATCGTCCGGTCGGTCCCGCCCGGGGCTAGTGCCCCCGTCCACGGCCCCGAACGCCTGCTGGATCCGCTCCGCCACGAACGCCAGGCGCGTCTCGGCCTCGAAGGCGTCGTCGACGCAGCCGAGGGCGTCATGGAGCCGCGAGACCTGGCGCCGCAGGCCCGGATCCGCGAGCACCGGCTGGTCCACCGCGCGACCGACGAGCGCGTCCCCGATGACCGCCGGCTCCAGGTAGATCGCGCGCTTCTGGTAGCCGCCCGACCGCCCGGGCCGGCCGTCGTGGACGACGCCCGGCGGCAGCAGGGACACCATCGATGGCTCGGCGCCGCGCGCGTGGCGGTCGAGGTCGTAGGCGACGGATCCCTCGTCGACCAGGAACAGGGTCCACGTGTCGTGCGTGTGCGGCGGGTAGGCGTGGCTCGCGAACCGCGCCCGCAGCACCTCGCGGACGCCCGGCACCGGCGGACGCCACGCCCTGACGGAGTCCTCACCCTCGACGGCGATCACCGCAGGATCGTACAAGACCTCGCGCGACAGACGCCGCCTACGGTGGCCCGGTGGAACAGCTCCTCGCACTCGTCGCGTTCTCGTTCGTGAGCTCGGTCACGCCCGGGCCGAACAACGTGCTGTTGTGGGCCTCGGGCGCCTCGTTCGGGCTTCGGCGGACGCTCCCGCACGTGCTCGGCACGGCGCTCGGGATCGGGGCGATGGCCCTGGCGGCGGCATTCGGTGCCGCGGCCGTCATCGCGGCCGTGCCGAGCGTCGCGACGCTGATGAAGGTGGCGGGCTCGATCTATCTCGTGTGGCTGGCGTGGCGGATCGCTCGGTCCGGCGCCGTGGACCCGGCGGACACGGCCGCCCGCCCGCTCGGGTTGTTCGGGGCCGCCGGGTTCCAGATGCTCAATCCGAAGGCGTGGATCTTCGCGCTCGGTGCCGTGACGACGTTCCGGCTCACCACGTTGCCGGCCACGGTGGGCAGCGGCGTCGTGGCGCTCACGATGATGGCCGTGATCGTGCCGAGTGCGCTGCTCTGGGCCGGCGCGGGCGGCGCGCTCGGCCGGTTCGTCGAACGGCCGCGAACTCGCCGGATCGTGAACCTCGCGCTCGCCGCGATGTTGCTCGCGACGGTCGGGCTGGTCTGGCTCTAGGGGTCAGTCCCGCGGCTGCAGCACCGAGAGGATGTTCCCGGCCGGGTCGCGGAACCACGCGATGACCGGGCCGCTGTCGCCGCGGGCGATGCCCTTCGGATCGGTCTGGATGTACTCGTTGTCGTAGTGCTCCATCGTGACGCCGGCCGCGACCAGCGCGTCGACGGCCGCCTCGATGTCGTCGACGACGATATTCAGCACCGTGTAGCCCGCCGGCTGGTGGTTCGGCGACGGGTAGATGATGACCCGCTGGCCGCCCGCGCCGTGGATCTCGAGCAGGCCCATCTCCTGGGCGTCCCGGACGTCGAGGCCGAGCGTGCCTTCGTAGAACGAGCGAGCCGCCTCGGTATCGACGACGGCGAAACTCGAGAACATCGCGTTGTCCTTGAACATCGGTTCCTCCATTGATGTGGGCGGTGGCCGGGACCTACGTCCAGGCCACCCGCCAGACGCGCCAAAGAGCGGCGGGATCGGACAGGGGGTCGCCGTGGACGAGGGCGAAGTCGGCCGGCCCGCCCTCTCGGATGACGCCGGCCTCGGGCTCGCCGAGGAGCTCGCCGCCACGCCACGTGGCGGCCCCGAGGGCTTCCCACGGTGCCAGCCCGGCCGCGACCAGGCACTCGACCTCCCACGCGAGCTGGTTCGCCCGCGTCGAGCCACCGCCGAAGTCCGTCCCGGTCGCGATCGCGACGCCGGCGGCGTGCGCGAGCCGGACGCTCTCCTCGGCGCGTTCGCGTCGCACCGCGCCCGCGGCGCGGCGCTCCGGGTCAGTGAACCGCGGGATCGTCGTGGTCGTGCCGAAGACGCCCCACGACCGGAAGATCGCGAGCGTGGAGACCAGCGCGGTCCCCTTGCGCAGCCATCTCCGCGACAAGGTCCGCGTCGAGCTCCATGCCGTGCTCGAGCGAGTCCACGCCGGCCGCGACCCCGACACGGGCGCCGGCGATCTCCGAGGAGTGCGCCGTGACCTTGGAGCCGCGCGCGTGGGCGGCCACCACGACCGGCGCGACCTCCTCCGCGGTCCACGGGGCGACGCCCCGCTCCGGCCCGTCCAGGTAGAGCTTCAGGAAGTCGGCGCCGTCGTCGAGCTGGCCCATCGCGTTCCTGAGGAGCTCGTCGGCGTCGCTGGCCGCCACGACCCGCTCGCCCGGGATCGTCCCGGTCCGGTCCAGCCACGTGCCAGCGGCCCGGACCATCGGGTAGCCGGCTCGGCCGTGCCAACGGTCGCGGACGCCCAGGCTCAGGGCGCGGGTGCGGCCGTCCACGGGATCCGTGACGCGCGGCGCGCCGACGTCGCGTGCCCATCGGACGCCGGCCGCGGTCATCAGTCGGGCATTGCGCTCGGCGACGTCGAGCATGCGGTCCACGGGGTCGTCGAGGCGCTCGAGCCAGTGCGCCCCGCCCGGCAGGGTCAGAGTGGCTGTGGCAGTCCACCAGGCCCGGGACGATGGTCGAGCCGCTCGCGTCGACGACCTCTGCCCCTGGCGGGACGGGCCCCTCGTCGTCGCTCGGGCGGATCCAGGCGATGCGGCCGTCGGTGACGAGCACGCTCACGCCGACGTCGAGGCGATCCGATCGGCCATCGGCGGTGGCGCCGTCGCGATAGAGGGTGGTGGTCACCCGCGCATCCTACGCGCGACGGCCGTCCCGTCTCGCGCGCGACGCGCTCGCCGGCGTGTCAGCCTTGTCGCAGACACGGAGGAGGTGGCTGGATGAAGATCGGGGTCAACGTCCCGCAAGGCTGGGTCGGCGAGTACGACGGCTGGGATCCGCTCGACGCGTGGCGACGGACCACGGAGGTCGCCCAGCAAGCCGACCGGCTCGGCTTCGAGTCGATCTGGCTGTTCGACCACTTCACCACGGTCCCCCGCCCCACCGACGAGATCACGTTCGAGTCGTTCACGGCCCTCTCCGCCCTTGGCCGCTGTGACGACGCGCGTCCGCCTCGGCCACGTCGTGATCTGCACGGCGTTCCGCAATCCGGCGCTCACCGCGAAGATGATCTCGACGATGGATGCGATCAGCGGCGGGCGGATGGAGCTCGGCATCGGCGCCGGGTGGAAGCGCGACGAGTGGCGCTCCTACGGCTACGGCTTCCCCGAGACGAAGGAGCGGCTCGCACGGCTCGGCGACGACCTCGGCGTCATCACGGCGATGCTCGCGGGGGACAAGCACGACCACGCGACGTACGAGGGCCCGTACGCGCAGGTCCACGACGCGATCAACGTCCCGAAACCCATCCAGCGTCCGCGCGTCCCGATCATGGTCGGCGGCAACGGACCCAACGTGACCTGGCGGCTCGCGGCGAGGTACGCGGATGAGCTGAACCTCGACGGGTTGTCGCCAGCCGAGGTCGCCGAGGCGCTCCCCGTGATCCGGGCCCGGTGCGAGGAGATCGGGCGGGACCCGGCCACGCTCCCGGTCTCGGTCCACCTGTGGGGCGAGACGATCGCCAAGCCCGGTGCCTCGCGCGTCGCCGATCTCGCCGGCTACCGCGAGGTCGGCGTCAGCCGCGTCATGGGCCTGGTCTGGGCGTCGGCGACCAACGACGAGGCCCTGGAGTCGCTCGCGGAGGACGCGCGCGCCGCGGGGATCGAGATCGGATAGACCCCGTCACCGGGCAGCCGAACGCCCGGCCGGAGGATCCGACCGGGCGTCGACGGGCGCTGGGCGGCGTACCCGCCCGAGGCTACAGCTCGAGCTTGTCCATGCGCCACGTCGCGAAGGCGACGAGTGCGACCACCGCGATCGCCCACGCGATCGGCGTGACGAACCCGGCATCGGCGCCGGCGCCCATGGCCGACGGCCCACGTGCAGGATCGAGGTCGGCAGGAAGGCCGAGACATCGACTGGCAGCAGCCCCGCGAGCATCCCCGGCAGGAAGAACGCCGCGATCCCGATCGCCGCGACCGCGGCCTGGTTCGAGACGACGGTCGAGGCCGCGAGCACGACCGCGACGATCGAACGCGACCGAGGCGGCGCATCCCGACCGCGGCGATGACGACGACGCTCGCGGACGAGCGTCCCGTACAGGACGGCCACGACGGCCGACGATCACGGCGAGCGGCACGATGCCGGCGACGATCGCGATCGACCACCGAGGCGGCGGCCCACTTCGAGAGCCAGATCGCGCCGCGCGAGACGGGCTTGGAGGCGACCCACGAGAGGGTCCCGCGGTCGCGTTCCGCGACGAGCAGGCTCATCGACGCGAAGATCGCGACGACGACGAAGATCTGCGAGCCGATGGCCGCCAGGAAGTTGTCGAGCGGGACGAGCGAGACGCTCTTGGGGACGGTCGCGCCTTCCGGCGACGTTGGCGATGATCCACGTGCGTGATGGCGCCGTTCGCCGCGGAGAGGACCATGAACAGGCGTCGTGACGATGAGGATCACCCACGGCCGCTTGCCGTGCGCCCACTCGCCGAGGTCCTTGCGGACCATCGGGCCGAAGCCCGATGAGGCGGCCGCTGGGCGAGCGCCCGGCGGTCCGGGCGGAGGACGAGACGATCGAGGCGGTCATGCCGCACGCTCCTTGGTGTCGACGAGGCGAAGGAAGACGTCTTCCAGCCCGAGGCGGACGAGGTGGTTCTCGCTGACGATCAGGCCGTGGTCGACGGCGAAGCGGGTGATGCGCGGCCTGGACGGCGGTGGTGGCGCCCGGCTCGGATCCGGACGATGTAGGTGCGAAGCGTCGGCGTCGCGCTCGGCCGGCTCGACCGAGACGACGCCGGGGATCGCGGTCAGGGCGACGGCGGTCGCGTCGTCGGCGCCGCCGAGGACGACCCGGAGCTGGTCCTGGTCGAAGCTCGCGAGGAGCTCGGCGGTGGGGGCGGAGCGGACGAGCCGGCCGCCATCGAGGATCGCGACGTGGTCGCTGACGCGTTCGACGTCGTCGAGGATGTGGGTGGAGTAGAAGACCGTGACCTCGCCCCGGAGTTCGCGCATCAGGTCGAGGACCTCGCGGCGACCGATCGGGTCGAGGGCGCTGACGGGCTCGTCGAGCAGGAGCACGGCCGGCGAGCCGACGAGGGCCTGGGCGATGCCGAGGCGCTGGCGCATGCCGCCGGAGTACGTGTCCGTCCGGCGGTCCGCGGCGTCGGCGAGGCCGACCCGGGCGAGGATGGCCGCGATCCGTGCCGTCGTCGGCCCGGCCCGTCGGCCGGATAGAGCGAGGCGACGAACCGCAGCGTCTCGCGACCGGTCATCCAGTCGTAGAACCGCGGCTCCTGGGCGAGGTAGCCGACCTCGCGCCGGTAGCCGGCGCCGGCGTGGACGGGGATCCCGGCGACCGACGCGCGTGCCGCTGGTCGGCTTGGTGAGGCCGGCGAGCATCTTGATGGTGGTCGACTTCCCGGCGCCGTTGGGGCCGAGGAAGCCGTAGATCGAGCCCGCCGGCACGTCGAGGGTGAGGTCGGTCAGTGCCGCCACGCCCGGGTAGTGCTTCGTGAGTCCGACCGTCGAGATGGCCGAGTCGTGTGTCATCCGAGTGATCTCCGGTGTCGTGCGAACGGGGCGTTCGCGCTGACATCAGGTTCGGTCGCGAGGCGCCGGCGTCGTCGGTCCCTGGTCTCGAAGTCCGGTCGCCGCCTGGGTGCGGTCGCGGCGGTCAGCTCATCCCGCGGTATCGGTCGGGCGTCATCCCGACCTCCGTCACGCGTCGATCGAGCCTGGACGGATGAGCCCGGCCTCGTAGGCCAGCACGACGGCCTGGGCGCGGTCGCGCAGCTCGAGCTTGTCGAACAGGTGCGAGACATGGGTCTTGACGGTCGGTTCGGCGAGCACCAGCTCGCTCGGCGATCTCGCGGTTCGACAGGCCGCGCCCGACGAGCTTCAGGACCTCGATCTCGCGCTCGGTCAGGTCTCGGAGGGCGGCGTTGCGCTCGTCGTTGACCGGCGGCAGCCGGTCGGCGAACCGGTCGAGCAGGCGTCGCGTGACGGCCGGGGCCAGGAGCGCGTCGCCGGCGGCGACGATCTTGATCGCGACGACGAAGTCCGCGGGCGTGACGTCCTTGAGCAGGAACCCGCTGGCGCCCGCGCGGAGGGCCTCGACGACGTTCTCGTCGGCATCGAACGTGGTCAGGACGAGGACGCGCGTCGTTCGGTGCGACGCCGTCCTTGACGATCCGGCGCGTCGCCTCGATGCCGTCGAGGACGGGCATCCGGATGTCCATCACGACGACATCGGGACGCAGCCGCTCGGCGGCCGCCACGCCGTCCCGCCCGTCGGCCGCCTCGCCCACGACCTCGATGTCCGGCTGGTCGTCGAGGATCATCCGGAAGCCGGTCCGGACCAGCTCCTGGTCGTCGACCAGGATGACCCGGATCGGCTCGCTCACGACGCGGCCGCCGGGCCGGGCTCGATCGGCAGCCGGGCGACGACCCGGAACCCGTCGGCGTCGGGCCGGTCTCGAGCTCGCCGCCGAACAGCGCCACGCGCTCGCGCATGCCGATGAGCCCGCGACCGCCCGGGTCCCAGCTCACCGAGGTCGCGGTGGCCCGACCCACCCTGGTCGGTGACCTCGATCTCGAGGGCGCGGGGCTCGTAGCCGAGGCGGACCCGTGCCCGCGCGCCGCGGGCGTGCTTGAGCGTGTTGGTCAGCGCCTCCTGGACGATGCGGTAGGCGGACAGCTCGACCCCGTCATCGAGCGGCCGGCGCTCGCCGTCGACCGAGAGCTCGACGGCAGACCGGCCGCGCGGACCTCCTCGATGAGCTCGCCGAGGCGGGCGAGGCCGGGCATGTGGCTCGCGCGCGGCGCTCGCCGCGTCGGCGACGGCGTCGCCCGAGGATGCCGAGCATCCGGCGCATGTCGGTCAGCGCCTGGCGGCTGGTCCGGTCGATCGCCTCGAGCGCGGACTTCGCCTGTTCGGGCCGCTGGTCGAGCGCCGGTCAGGCCGGCACCGGCCTGGATGACGATCACGCTCACATGGTGCGTCACGATGTCGTGCAGCTCACGGGCGATCCGCTCGCGCTCGTCCTGGACGGCGCGCCGCGCCCGCTCGTCGCGGTCGGCCTCCAGGATGCGGGCGTTCTCCTCGATGGCGGCGGTGTAGCGGCGACGCGTCCGGACCCAGTCGCCGAGCGCCCAGATCACGCCGACCGCGAGCATCGTCGAGATCATCCCGGTCAGGGCGCCGACGAGGCCGACCTTCGCGGCGGTGAGCCCGATGAACGAGCCGGCCATGATGATCGCGGCCGGCGCCGAGACGCGGCGGTCGTAGCGCTCCGCGACCGTGAACAGCGCCACGAGCGACCCGAACCCCTCGTTGACCGAGATGCCGGTCGCCATGGAGGCGTGCAGGACGGTCGCCCCGAGGCTCACGGCGAACACCGGGAGGGCCATCGCCGGCGGAAGACGAGCGGCAACGACTCCATCAGGAGCAGGAAGACGCTCAGGGCCTCGCGACTGCCCGTGGATGGGTCGCCGCTGGCCACCGAGACGAGCGAGAGCCCGGCCAGGCTGACGGCGATGAACCCGTCGACGACCAGGGGGTTGGCGGCGATGGTGCGCCGCAGGTTCGTGATCACGACCGTAGCCTACGGTGCGGACCAGCGCCGGCACATCGTCCTGCGGGGTGATTCCGCACCAAGACCCCGGGATGAGACACGGGTCGACGCGCACGAGTCGACGAGAGCCGCACAATCGGCGGAGGTACCGGTCCCGGGTGGCCCGACTAGGCCTCTGGCGCCGGCGCGTGCGGGCCCCGTACGCTGTTGCGGTCGGTCAACACCGTCCCCGGTGGAGGCCGATCGACAATGGCAAACCCGTCGCGAGGCGGGGACGCAAAGCCACGGGCCTCTCGCAGGTAGCCGGGCTGCCGATCAGGAGGTGGACCGTGGAGGTCCAAGGCTCCACGCGCGTGCGGGTCGCCGTTCGCGCGGTCCTGAATCTCGGCCTGGTGGTCGCCCTCGTGCTTGCCACGGCGGCGAACTTCCACGGCTGAAACGCCGACGGCCGTCGGGCTTCGTCCCGGCGGCCGTTTCGCGTCCTCCGCGGCCACGTCCGGCCTCTTGCGACAGGTTGCAGATCGGGGCTATCCAGAACGCCGATCATGGGGTAGGCTTGACGAGTAACCGCTGCGGCAAATGTGTCTGCAGCACAAAAACAGCACTCGACGCAAACGCGGACTCCTCTCTCGACTGACGCGAGAACCCACGGGATCGCGCCGGGAGCAAGAGGAGTCTCTCTTTGTTCAACGATAAGAATCTGACCTGTGCGGACTGTGGACAGGAATTCGTGTTCACCGCGTCCGAGCAGGACTTCTACAGCCAGCGCGGCTTCACCGAGCCGCGCCGGTGCCCCTCCTGCCGCGCCAGCCGCAAGGCTGCCCGCGACTCGGGTGGTGGTAGCTCGTACGGCGGCGGGTACTCGTCCGGCGCCGGCAGCTACGGTGGTGGCGGTGGCGGCGGGTACGACCGCGGCCCCCGCGAGATGTTCGCGGCGACCTGTTCGTCCTGCGGCAAGGAGGCTCAGGTCCCCTTCCGCCCGACGAGCGGCAAGCCCGTCTATTGCAGCGACTGCTTCCGCAGCCAGCGCGGCTAACCAGATCCTCTTGCGCGGGCCGGTGAACGGCCCGCAACCAGCGTGATCTCCGACCCGGGTCGTCAGTCGACCCGGGTCGATCGAATTCCCGGGCCGGTCAGCACCAAGGCGTGCCCGAGGTAGGGGGCGTCAGCCGGCCCCGGTGAACGGTGGCTCATCCTCCCTGAGCGGGCGGAAACGGAGCCCCGACCAGACCTCGTCGACGGCGACCTGCGTGATCGGCCGCATCCCGTACGCGGCGACCATCGGCCAGAGGCTGTCGCGGTTGATGTCGGCGCGGTTGCCCTTCGGATAGGCGATCCAGAACACCGGGACACGGGCCAGGTCCGACGCGTGCTGCTCGAGGGCAGCGCGGGCCGCGTCGCCGTCCGGGGCGAACACGACCGCGACGTCGCCGTCGGCGAGCGACTCGACGACAGCCGCGCCAGCCGGCAGCGGCATGATCAGGGCCTCACGGGCCGGGTCGGAGAGCCACACGCGCGTTCCCGGCTTGATCAGGAGCTTCGCCGCGACGGGTCGATCGCTCACGCGGACGCGGACGGGTCCGAGCCGGTCGCCGATGGCGTCGGCGGGATGTTCTGGTTCGATCGGAAGAGGTTCGTCGGGTCGTATCGCGCCTTGATCGCGGCCAGGCGGTCCCAGGTCGGCCCCGGGTACGCGGCGTGGATCCGCGCCTCGCCCTCGTCGGCGACGAAGTTCACGTAGGCGGCGTCGTCTCCCTGGTACAGCGCGGCCGAGAAGTCCCGGACCCAGCGCTCCCGGACGGCCTGGTCGTCCGGGCCGTCGTAGAACGCCGCGACGTTGACCATGATCCGGCTCGCCCGATGCGCATACGCGGTGGCATCGGCCGGGACCCGGGCGGCGGCGCCGCCGAGGACGCGCAGCTGGGCCACGCGCACGGACGCATCGGACGCCTGAAGCCACGAGAGCATCGTGTCGGCCTCGTCGGAGCCGACGTGGTCCATGTACATGGTTCGCGAGATCGCGGTCGGGTGGTAGTCCGGGTCTTCCGGGCCGTAGATCTCCGGATACCGCATCGGCCGCACCAGGTCGCCCAGGGGGGTCGCGAGCGCCCGGAACGGCGCCATCGCCGCCTCGCCGGCCTCGACCGGCCCAAGGTGACACATGATCGCGAAGTTCACGACCTGGCCGTGGTGCTCCTCGGCCACGAATGGCATCGGCGGGCACGGCATGACGTTCGCGATCGCCGACAGGGCCTCAGGGGCGGCCTCGGCCGCCGCGATGAACCCGGCGATCGACTCCGGGGTCGCCGGCAGGATGAGGAGCCCGCCCACGACCTGGTCGATCGGGTGCAGCCGGAACTTGAACCGAGTGGCGACCCCGAAGTTGCCGCCGCCGCCGCGGATCGCCCAGAACAGGTCCGCGTTCGTCTCGGCATCGGCCATGAGGAACTCGCCGTCGGCGGTCACGATCTCGGCGGCCAGCAGGGAGTCGATGGTCAGTCCGTACGCCCGAACCAGGAATCCGACGCCGCCGCCCAGGGTGATGCCGCCGATCCCCACCGAGCCCGTGTCGCCGAACCCGACGACGAAGCCGTGCGCATCGAGCGCCGTCGTGAGCGCCACGGCGGTGAGCCCCGTCTCCGCCCAGGCGGTCTGCGCTTCCGCGTCCACCTCGAGGCCGGTCATGTCGTGGAGGTCGAGCACGATCCCGTCATCGACGACCCCATGGCCCGAGGCGCTGTGTCCGCCGCTTCGCACGCTCAGCGGGAGGCCGCTCTCGCGCGCCAGCCCGATGACCCGCTGGACGTCGCTGACATCCGCCACGCGCACGATGACGGCGGGCCGCCGATCCATGCCGCCCAGGAAGAGCTGGCGCGCCTGGTCGTACTCGGGATCGCCCGGGGCGATCACCTGCCCGTGGATCGCCTCGCGGAGGGACGGGAGCGAGACGGCGCCGATGGTCGTGGACATGCGGGCTTCCCCCTGATGCGGATGCCTCGATGGTACCGGCGGGACCACGGTCCCGCATCGGACAGGACCGTTGTCGGGCGCCTCTGGAGGTGCCGGGCGTGTACCGTGCGCGTTGTCGCCACGCAGGAGGTCGGGTTGTCGAGTCGTCGATCGGTCATCGCCGCGCTGGTCGTCGTCCTGGTCGTCGCGATGGTCGCCGCGTGCGACCCGGCCACGCCGTCACCTTCTCCGTCGTCGAGCGCCGGCCAGGCCGTCGCGCCATCCGCGGATACGGCCTCGGCGTCGGCCACGGCCGAGAGCAGCGAAACCGCCGCGCCGACCCCCACGCCGACGCCGGCCGGCCCGACGCCGGTCCCGACGCCCGCGCCGTGGCTCGGCTACACATCGGCACGCAACAAGTACGCCGTGTCGTATCCGCCCGATTGGATCGTCACGCCGGGGACGGCCAAGTACGCGGACCAGATCGACGACGGGGCGGCGCACTACGTCTACGTCTCACGCGACACGGTGAAGGGCACCGCGTCGCTGGCGCTGACGGTGACGCACGCCATCGCGACGATCAAGAAGCGCTACCAGGCCAAACTCGTCTCGAGCGTGAAGGCTCGCCAGGGCGGGTACCCGGGCCGGCTGCTGACGTTCACCGGCACGGACAACGGGCGGGACGTCTACATCCAGGAGCTGATCCTGGCGAAGGGCAAGGTGGCGTACTTCGTCGACATGTTCAGCGACACCGGTAACGCGAAGGCCGACAACGCGCTGTTCAAGACGATCTACAAGACGTTCAAGCCCAAGGGCTGACGGGGCGGGCGAGGCGCCGTCCCACGACGATGCGTCAGTCGGCGTGGCCGATGCGCACGTGTTCGATGCCGTCGCGGAGGGTCGCGACCGCGGCGAGGGCCCAGGATCGGGCCGCACCCTCCATCCCGCCTCGATCGTCCGGGTCCAGCCCCGTGAGGATGCGGCGATACGACTCCACCTGGTACAGCGCCCCGACGACGAGGGCGAGGTCGCCGGCTTCCACCAGCTCGGCGGGCGCCAGGACGTCCGCCCATGCCTCGAGGTAGGCGTCGCGGAGCGCTCGTCGCGCGGCGATGTCCTTCGTCCGCGTGACGTACACGGCGAGGTCCAGGAACGGGTGGGCGACCGCGGCGTCGGACCAGTCGAAGAGCAGCGGGCCGTCCGGCGTGACCGCCACGTTCCACGGGTGGAGGTCACCGTGCAGGATCGTCGCCGGCGGGCCGATCTCGGCCAGGCGCGAGACAGGCCGCCGTGAGCGCGGGGAGCGCGGCGTCCCACTCGGCCCGCTCGGCCTCTCTGAGCTCACTCAGGAGCGGCTCGGTCGAGGCGAGGGTCGGGAGGATCGCCGCGAGGCCGTCGAGCGTCCGCACCTCGGCCCCGGCACGGACGAGCGCGTCCGTCCGCCCGCTCCACTCGCGCTGGAGACGCGCGTAGACCTGCAGCCCCGGCGCCCACGCCTCGGGTGGTTCGTCGCCGATCACGTGCGAGCCGTGGTCGCGCATCAGCAGCCAGCCCTCCGTCGGCTCGACGGCGATCACGCGGGTGACCGATCCCGGGGTGGCCGCCGCGAGGCAGGCGGTGATCGCGGCTTCATGGGGAAAGACCCTCGGGGTGGCCTTCAGGTAGACGTCACCGGAGGCGGTCGGGGCGCGAAGCACCATCGAGATGCCCCACGTGTAGGCGACCTCCCACGGGCCGGCCGCCGGCATCCCGGCGGCCGCCAGGCGTTGGACTGCCCAGGCCGTCACCCGTGCGAACCAGCCGGGATGCGCCCACGCCGGATCGTCGGGCGTCGGGCCGTTGACGCGCCGCTGGATCCATCGGGGGAGGATCGTCCGAAGCTCGACCGGCTCGAGCGCCTCCACGGGCAGGGCGAGGCGATCGGTCCACGCGAGACCGACCGGAGCTTCGGGCCCGATGGTCTCGAGATCCACCACCACGAGGGTCGCCTCACCGGTCGAGTCCGTTCGTGCATAGCCGACGCGGAGCACGGGAGGCACCGATCCCAACAGGTCGCCGATCGCCGCGAGTGCCGCCGGCAGCTGGAACTCGCCGTCCACCACGGTCGTGGGGAGCGACGCCAGATCGTCCGCCCTCGTCAGGAGGTCCGGTCGCTCGGGATGCGGGACGAGGACGACGATCTCACACCGTGGCATCGGCGCATGGTACCGGCGCCCTGTGCGACCCCGTGCGTCTCGTCGGTCGGATGCCCGGCTACGAGGCGGGAGGAGCCGGCGGGGTCGGCGGGGTGAAGGTCGAGGCGCTGGGCCATGAGGTCGGCGACCTGCGTCTGGCCGTCGTAGGCCGCGTCGCCGGCCGTGCCGCTCGTCTGGATGGTCAGGGTGCCGCCGTCGCCGTAGTCGATGATGTACGAGTAGAGGGTGGTCCCGACCGGCGTCCCGCTCTCGGCCGCGGTCGAGGTCGCCTCGACGAGCGTGGCCTGGAGACCGGACACCGTCGCCTCGACGGTCTGCACGACGTCCCAGTTCGCGGGGTCCGTGGCGGCGGCGACCGCGTCGTCGTACGAGGCGACGTCCGGCTTCACGGTGATCGCCGACGTCCGGGCTCGCTGCCATCGGACGGCACGGTGATGGGGTTCGGGTCGAAGTATCGGCAGGCGGCGGCCGGCGGCTCCGACACGGTGTGCCACGAGGACGGGTAGACGATCGACGCGAGCTGCGCGCCGCTCGGGCTGCTGACCGTGCAGCTGGATGCCGGCGGCGTGGACGGCAGCGGCGGCAGGGTCGGTGCCGGCGTGGGCTTCGGCGTCGGGGTCGGCGTGGGCTTGGGCGTCGGCGCCGGGGTGTCGGTCGGCTTCGGCGTGGCGCTCCCTGAGGGCTTGGCCGACGGACTCGCCGTGGGCTTCGGCGTCGGGGTCGGGGTGGGCTTCGCCGTCGGCTCGGCCGACGGGACCGGCGGGACGGAGGCCTCCGCCTCGGCCCGCGGCCTGGTCATCGCGACGATGACCTCGTCGTTCCGGTCACGCAGCACCACGGCGAGCCCGCGCGCCTCGATGAAGGCGGCGCCCTCGAGCGCCTGGAGAAAGGCGGACTCCTGGGTCATCACGTCGTCGGCGCACGTCTGGCGCGTCGTCGCGAGCCGGCTGATCTTCACGATCGTGCCGTTGGTCCCATAGATGCCGTCATACGTGTTGCAGCCGCTCGAGCCGCCGACGTTCGTGATCCCGAAGACGGCCGTCAGCTCGGTGCCACTGATCGGGATCGTCTGGGAACCCGGCGTCGTCGCGAACGAGTCGACGTTCCACTTCCCGAGCAGCGGGTTCTGTGGCGCGGCGTCGAAGACGAGCAGGACCTGGGCGCCGGCGCCGAAGATCGTGAGCACACCGTCACGGATGCCGAAGAAGCGGCTCTCGTGGAGCGTCGTCAGATAGGTCGACTCGAACGTCATCGAGATGTCGTCGCAGGCCTTCTGCGTGGCGTGGACCTGCGAGATCAGCAGGGTCCGGCCGCTGGCGCGAGCGAGCGCGCCGTAGTCATTGCAGCCGGCGAACCCGTCGACGCGATCGCCCGGTGAACTTGGCGTCCGCGTACAGCGCCTCGGGCACGATCTCGAGCGTCCCGCCGTTGGCGTACGACCGCAGGACCCAGTTCGTCCCCTGCGAGCTCGCCGCCGGATCCGGCGCCGGGCGAACACGCCACGACGCCGAGGGCGAGACCGATCAGGACCGCGAGCCACCGGATCCGCATGTCAGGCGGACTTGCTGCCGACGTACAGGGCGAACAGCCGGAGGGCGTAGCCGAAGCCGGCGACGACGAACGAGAGGAAGATCGGCACGCCGATCGCGCCCGCCGAGATCGCGAAGGCTTCGAAGAGGTTGAACGCCGGGCGCTGGGCCAGGTCGATCCACCAGAGGACGCCCGCGACCAGCGAGTAGATCACGAAGATCCATCCGACATACACGAAGAACGTCCCGATGGACGCCAGGCGGCGGACATCGTTCATGAGGTCCATGGGGATCCTCCTGCGGCAAGCGGTGTGAGACCCATCGAACCACGGGGCGTCAATGCCCCCATCACCCGGACGGGATGAAATCGCCCGTCCGGCCTAGCGGAGGACCTGGTAGACCACCTTCACGCGGACCTTGTAGACGTAGTAGACGCCGCCGGCCGCCGACACCACGCCGCGGACCACGCGACCGCTGCGGTTGGCCGTGATGCTGCCACCCGTGCTGTACCACTTCGTCCCGCTGCCGCCGATCGTTCTGACGCGGTCGAAGCAGCCGAGGTCCCAGGAGTGCGCGACGTAGGCGCACCACGCGAAGTCCTGCATCCCGATGGCGCTCGACGGAGCCGTCTTCGGGCCCTTCGCGTAGACCTGGAAGGAGAGGGACTTGTACCGCGTCGCGCTCGGGATCGAGAACTGATACCCGACGTTCTTGATGACGGACCGCGCGTCCAGCTTGGCGTACCCCGACTTCGACACAAGGATGGGGCTGCTTTGTGCTGAGATCGACCGGCCCGCCTTCGTGACGTAGGTCGTCTTGGTCACGAGCTTCTTCTGGCTCAGCGTCGTGTACTTGGTCACGACGAGCGTGTTGCCCGAGCCGTCGTGCAGGGTCTGGACGACCTTGTAGCGACCCGACGCGAGCATCGTGCCCGCCGAGTTGCGGCCGGACCAGCCGTAGCTGTAGGCGCCGCTGCCCAGCGCGATCGACGTCGACAGCACGCGCTTGTTGCTCGAGTTGTACGCGCGGATGACGACGCTGATGGGCTCGTTGCGCATCCCGCCGATCAGCACCTTGTCCCGGTAGCCGTCCTTCGCCGGGTAGAAGGTCGTCACGTCGATCGACACGCCGGTGGCGTCCACGGCGGTGTCCGGGACATCGGTCACGTCGATGACGACCTGGGTGCTCGTCGAGGTCAGCACGCCGGCATTCCCCGAGTAGACGGCCTCGTAGGTGTATGACCCGGTGGCCAGGCCGCTGCCGAGGTCGCAGGTCGTCCCGGACGTATCGACGGGGACGTCCTGGCAGTCCGGACCGCCGCCGGCCACGGCATTGAAGTCGATGGTGGCGCCGGCGTCGTAACCGGCCGGCGCCGTGACGTCCGCGGTGAGGACCGCGTCGCTCCCGACCACGATCGTGCCGGGTCCGCTGAGGGACACCGATGACGGCTGGGGATCGTCCGGCACCGCCACGATGTCGAACGAGAACGGGTCGCTGACCGAGCTGACGGCGGCGTCGTTGCCGGAGTAGGTCGCCGTATAGGTGTACGGGCCGACCGCCAGGCCGCTCCCGAGGTCGCACAGGGTGCCGGACGTGTCCACGTCGACGTCCGTGCAGTCCGGTCCCCCGCCGGCGGTCGCGTGGAAGGTGATCTTCGCCCCGACCTGGTAGCCGGCGTTCGCGACGACATCCGCCGTCAGCGTCACGTCATCGCCGGCGAAGGCCGAGGACGGGCCGGTGATCGTCGTCGATGAGGGACCGGGCGTCGGCGGGGGCGGTGCCACGGCGACGACGTCGAAGGTCAGCGGATCGCTCGGCGGCGACGGATCGGCGATCGAGTTGCCGGAGTACGTCGCCTCGAAGGTATACGAGCCGACCGCGAGGCTGGAGCCGAGGTGGCAGACCGTCCCCGAGGTGTCCACGGCGGCCGTGCAATCGGGCATGGCGTCCGAGGTCTCGTGGAACGTGACGATCGCGCCCTCGGTGTCGTAGCCGGGGTCGGCCGTGATCGTCGCCGTCAGCTGGACGTCCGTGCCTTCATCGACATCGGCGACCGGACCGGCGAGCGTGACGGACGACGGCGTCCCGGCGAACGCGACGGAGGCGGGGAGCAGGCTCGCGAGCAACACGAGCGTGACGAGGCCGGCGGTGATCCTGGCGCGACGCACGAATCCCTCGATTCAGGTTGGGCCGACACGCCCGGTCGTCCGAGCCCCCGGAGCCTATCGTCGGGACGACGCCGCCACAATCGAGACGAACGGGTCATCCGCGGCAGTACCCCTTGCGTCGACGCACCGGGCCGCGCTAGGGCGACGCCCACATCCCGAGGCCCTCGTCGCGGGCCTGCGCCTGCGCGGCGACCAGGTCGTCGACGTATCGCACGTCCGGCGGGAACGTCGTCACGTTCGCGAGCCCGTCGCGGACCAGCTCGAGCCCGACGAGGACGAGGTGGCCGTCGCGCTCGACCCATACGTCGCGCAACAGCCGCCCGAACCGGTCGGTGTCGGAGACGTCCTTCTCCAGTGTCACCGCCTTCCCGTCGACGAGGCGGCGATTCGCGGCGGCGGCCTCCTCTGCGAAGGGCTGGACCGGCGTGTCGGGCTTGACCGACTCCGGCGTGTCCATGCCGATGTACCGCAGCCGATAGGACTTGCCCCGGATCTCGACGATGACGGTGTCGCCGTCGACGACGCGGGTGATCGTGGCGGCAGTGGTCGGGCCGGTCGGCCGGTCGGGCCGGTCGGCCCGGTCGGCCCGGTCGGCGGGTGCGAGCTGGCCGCGTCCGATGTGCGTCGCGGCGGACGTCGCGGACACGGCTCCGGGGTCGGTCTCGGCCGGTCTCGCGGGGGTCGTCGTGGGGGCGGCCGCTCCGGCGCCGCGACCGCCCAGGAGGGCCAGGGCCAGCAACCCGACGATGACCACGGCGGCCACGGCGATGACCCGGACGACCCACGGGCCCTGCACCGGGCGACGCGGGCCAGGATCGCCGGCGTCCTGGTGGCGGTCGCCGACGGCGCGAAGTCCGGGCGTCACGTCACCGGGATCGACGACCCGCGGCTCCGGATGGTCGCCTTCGCCGAGCGGCGTCGTCCGCCAGCGATCCCCGACGTAGAACCCGCACGACCAGCAGTAGTCGGGCTGATCGTGCAGCGGGACGCCACATCGAGGACAGACCGGGTCCGGCACGCGGGCAGCCTAGCAGGGGGTCATCGACCGAGGGTCCCGCCCCCGGGCGGGCACGCAACGGTGTCCTCGCCAAGGCGTCGGCGGAGGCTAGGGGCCGGTCGCCCCCTGCAGCGAGAAGGACCAGTCCGAGCAGGTCGACGTGATCGTCAATACCGCCTCGGTGAAGCCGATCCGTTCGGTGCGCTGCCCGGAGCGCTGCTCGCTCGGCTTGACGGTGATCGTGCCGCTCAGGGGATCCCCGCTGGCCGGCTCGAGGCGCCAGTCCAGCGCACACCCACGGGTCACCGTCGACCCGAGCTCCCAGTGCACGACGACCTGCGGGTCACCGAAACCCACGGATCGCCAGCTGTAGATGCCGGCGGCGCCGCGCAGGGTCGTGGGGGCGGAGCCGTAGACCGTCACCGGGTCGATGCCGACCAGCCGCGGGAGCGCGGTCCCGGCGGGTGCGGGCGTGGCGCCCGTCACCGGCAGCGGCGGCGCGCTCCAGATCCCGAGGGCGCCGGTCTGCGCCGTCTGCTGGGCGGCGGCGAGCCGTGCCTGGTACTTGAGGTCCGGGGCGACGGCGTCGACCCGGGCGAGACCTTGCCCGACCAGCTGCAGCCCGACCAGCGTCATCACGCCGTCCTGCTCGACCCAGACGTCGCGGAGGAGCTGGCCGTGGGCATCGGTGTCGGTCTGCTCCCGCTCGAGGACCACGTTCGCGCTGCTCACGAGTCGGCGGTTCGCGTCGGCCGCCTCACGGCCCATGAACTCCACCGGCTGGTCGACGCTCACCGACGCCGGCGCATCGATGCCGAGGTACCGGACACGATATTCCGTGCCCTCGACCGAGACGATGATCGTGTCGCCGTCGACGACCCGCGTGACGGTGGCCTTCGTCGTCGGACCCGTCGGGGCGAAGATCGGCGTGGCGGTCGGCGAGGCGCTCGGGAGGACGGCCGCCGGCACGATCGCGCCAGCCTCCGCCGCGGCGGACGGCGCCGACGAGCCCGACCCGGTCACGGCGGTCGTGACGCCGTTGCCGGCACCGAGCGCCAGAAGCCCGACCACGGCGATGCCGAGAACGGCGGCGGCCCCGATGGGGATGTACCGGCGCCACCTGCGGCTGTCCGCCCGGCCCGCTTGGCGCGCGGTGCCGGCCGCCCGCGTCGCCGACGGGGAGGCGCCAGGATCGACCGTCGATCGAGCATACGGCCCGAGCGGCAGCTCGCCGCGGGCGTCGAGCTCGTCGTAGTCGAGCCCGCACGCGAGGCAGTACCGGAAAAGGGCGACTCTGTGTGTCCCGCAATCGGGGCAGAACTCGTCGAGCAATGCGACCAACCTTGCCGGTCCGACCCTGCCCGTGTGGCCGCGTACGCGCGCGACCCCTCCTGACCGGGCGGGCCAGCCGGATTCACGACTCTACCGCTCCCCAGACCATGGTCAATCTGGCGGGGCGGACCGGGACGATATTCTGGTGCGCCGCGACAACCCACGCAAGGGCCACGCAGACCGCCGTCAACAGGCCGATCGCCAACGAGGTGCACGCCGTCATGAGTTACCTGGTCGACTTCGATGAACTGCCCCGGATCGACGTGTGGGGCGAGACGGTCCGGGCCAGGGCGGTCGATGGCGCGAGGTGTTCGCTGGCCCTCGTGGAGCTCGCCCCGGGCGCGCTCGTACCCGAGCACCGCCACCACAACGAGCAGATGGGCACCGTGCTCCTCGGCAGCATCACCTTCACGGTCGACGACGAGACGCGGACGCTGACCCGAGGCGGGACGTGGCGGATCCCCTCGGACCATCCGCACCATGCGGTCGCCGGCCCCGACGGCGCCCTCGTCATCGACATCTTCTCGCCCACTCGCGATGACTGGGACACGCTCCCGCATGGCGATCCGCACCCCGTCCCGTGGCCCGACCGGTGAGGTCGCGAGGCCGAATCGTCGACCCGTGGCAGACTGACACCGCACGACGGCGTCGACCGGTCGTCAACGGAGGGTGTCGGTGGGCGAACAGGGAACCCAGTCGGACGGAGATATGACGACCGACGACGGTCCGGCGGTCGATCCCGCCGAAGGCTACGTGCCGGGCCTGACGCCGGACCCGACCTCCACCCGGAAGGCGTCGGCGCCGCGCCCACCGACCACGCGCACCCCCACGCCGCGCATGCCCGGGTCGACGCCGCCCCGCAGCGCGGGGTACTGGCCAGCGGTCGCGATCATCGCGATCGTGGTCGCAACGGCGGGCTGGACGACGGTCGCCGTGATGGCCCTCAACAACAACGACAACGGCGGGAGCGCGGCCGCACTGGAGACGCCTGCCGCGTCGGACGCCGTCGTGGACCCGAACGCGAGTGATGACCCCGGGACGGACTTCAGCGACGCGCCGGTCGATGACAGCCACGACGCGCCGGATCTCGAAGCGCTGCTCCCGACCGCGATCGGCGACACCGCGCTCAGCCTCCAGAGCTGGACCGGCGATTCGCTCCTCACCGCGGGCGACCCGTGGAGTGATTCCGTCACGGCATTCCTGACGACGGTCGGCAAGACCCCGGCCGACCTGAGCGCCGCCCAGGCGTTCGATGCCACGGAGGCCACGGACCACAGCGTCGGCGTCTTCCGCCTCGATGGCGTTCCGACCAAGGCCCTCCGAGACGCGATGATCGCGGCCTGGAAGGAGAGCTACCCGGACCTCAAGGTCTCCACGATCAAGCTCGACGGCACCGAGGTCACGAAGGGCGACTTCGGGCAGGACGCGATCGACAGCTACTGGTACGAGAAGGACGGGCTCGTCTACGACATCGAGACCTCGGACGAGAAGGTCGCGACGACGCTGGTCACCGGCATCCGGGACGGCACGCTCCCCACCGGGACCCCGGCCGCGGCCGGCTCCGAAGCGCCGTCCGAGTCGCCCGCGCCGAGCTGAGGCGTGCCGGAGACCTACACGCACGGGCATCACGAGAGCGTCCTTCGGTCGCATCGCTGGCGGACGGCCGAGAACTCGGCCGCGTATCTGCTGCCGCGACTGGCGCCGGGCCAGTCGCTCCTCGACGTCGGATGCGGTCCGGGCACGATCACGATCGACCTCGCGCGGCGGGTCGCCCCGGGTCGGGTCATCGGCATCGACGCGGTCGACGAGCCGCTGATCGCCGCCCGGGCCGATGCGGCGGCGGCCGGACTCGACACGGTCGCCTTCGAGGTCGGTGACGCGTACGCGCTCGCGTTCGAGGCCGAGCGGTTCGACGTCGTGCACGCGCACCAGGTGCTCCAGCATCTCGGCGACCCGGTCGCCGCGCTCCGCGAGATGGGTCGCGTCTGCCGGGTCGACGGGGTCGTCGCGGCGCGCGACAGCGACTACGCGGCGATGACGTGGTTCCCGGCCCATCCGGGACTCGACCGATGGCTGGCCCTCTATCAGGCCGTTGCCAGGCAGAACGGCGGCGAGCCGGATGCTGGCCGCCGCCTCCTGTCGTGGGCGCAGGCCGCCGGGTTCTCCGAGATCGCGCCGTCCGCGAGCGTCTGGTGCTTCGCGACGCCCGAGGATCGGGCGTGGTGGGGGGGCCTGTGGGCCGATCGGGTCACCCGCTCCGCGTTCGCCGACCAGGCGGTCGCGGCGGGACTCGCCGACGCCACGGGACTCGGGCAGATCGCCGATGCGTGGCGGGCATGGTCCGCGGAGCCGGACGGGTGGTTCATCGTCCCGTGCGGAGAGGTGCTCTGCCGCCGACCTCGTATCCTGTCGGCGTGAGCCTGTACCGCATCGACGACCCGCCGAGGCTGATCGCCCCGACGCTGCTCGCAGCGTTCGACGGCTGGGTGGATGCGGGCTCGGCGGCCACCACCGCGCTCGAGCAGCTGACCGATGAAGCGCCGGTGGTCGCCACCTTCGACGCCGACCGACTCTTCGACTACCGCGCTCGCCGCCCGCCCCTCGAGATCGTCGACGGGCGGCTGACCGAGCTCACGTGGCCCGAGCTCGTCCTCCGGCATATCCGCATCGAGGAGCGAGATCTGCTGGTGCTCGCCGGTCCGGAGCCCGACTATCGGTGGCGCGAGCTCGTGCGATCGGCGACCGAACTCGCCCAGCGCCTCGGCGTCGCGGAGTGGATCAGCCTGGGAGCGATCCCGGCAGCCGTGCCGCACACGCGCTCGGTGCCGATCCTGGGCACGGAGTCGGCGCCCGGCCTGCTGCGCGCCGACGTCCCGGCGGGCCCGGCCGGCGTGTTGCGCGTGCCGTCGGCGCTGGTCTCCGCGCTGGAATTCGAGGCGTCCGAGGCCGGCATCCCGTCGATGGGCTACTTCGCCCAGGTCCCCCACTACGTGTCCGGCCCCTATCCGGCCGCTTCCGTGGCGCTCCTCGAGACGCTCGGGCAGCACCTGGGGATCCGGATGCCGACGGGCGAGCTCGCCGAGGAGGCGCAGCAACTCCGCACGCGCCTCGATGCCGCCGCCGCGATCGAGGAGACGACCCGGACGTACGTGGAGCGCCTCGAGGCGATGGTCGACGAGCAGCGACTGCCCGCCGGCGACGACCTCATCGCCGACATCGAGCGGTTCCTTCGCGAGGGCGGCGAGAGCGCCTCGCGCTGACGGGTCCGCCTCCGGGCACGCAGGCCTGACCCTGGCATCGTGGCGCCAACTGGACATGCCAGATACATGCCATCGAGCGTCATGAAGCGCGGTATCCTGCCGGGATGCGTGCGAGTCGCCTCGTCAACCTGCTGCTGCTGCTCCAGACGCGTGGTGGGCTGACCGCCGCCGAACTGGCCCGCGAGCTCGAGGTCTCGGTCCGCACGATCCATCGCGACGTCGAGGCGTTGAGCGCCGCCGGTGTCCCGATCTACGCGGACCGTGGACCGCATGGCGGGATCCGCCTCGTCGACGGCTACCGGACCCGACTCACCGGCATGACCGCCGAAGAGGCCGAGGCCCTGTTCCTGTCCGGCCTGCCCGGCCCCGCGGCGGAACTCGGGCTCGGGACGGTCGTGACCGCGGCCCGGCTCAAGGTCCTGGCGGCGCTGCCGACGGAGCTGCGATCGCGGGCGTCCAGGCTCGTCGAGCGGTTCCACCTCGACGCCGCCGGCTGGTTCCAGGCGAGCGAGCCGGTCCCCCACCTCGCCGTGCTCGCCCAGTCCGTCTGGGACGCGAAGCTCGCGCGGATCGAGTACGAGCGCGGCGGCGGGGCGGTCGTGCGCGTCGTGGCGCCGCTCGGCCTCGTGCTCAAGGGCGGCGTCTGGTACCTCGTCGCGATCACCGACGAGCAGATCCGGACGTACCGGGTGTCGCGCGTGGTCGGAGCGGTCGTCCTCGACGAGAAGGCGCCCGGCCATCGGACTTCGATCTCGCCGCCTACTGGACGGCGTCGAGTGCCGCGTTCGAGCGCGACATCCCACGCGTCACCGTCGAGGTCCGCCTCCCCCAGGCGCGCCTGGAACGACTGGCCGACGTCGTGGGGCTCTCGACCGTCCAGGCGGCGGAGCGGCTTGACGACCCCGACCCCGACTGGGTCCGGCTCCGCTTCCAGGTGAACTGGCCGGATGAGGTCCCCGGCCACATGCTCGCGATGGGGTCGAGCCTCGAGGTGCTCGCCCCCGCCGAGATCCGGGAGCGGGTCATCGCGACCGCGCGCCGGATCATCGAACGCTACGAGCGCGACGAACCCGAGATCGGGCGCGACGGTCCACAGGCGGACGGCGGCCTGCCCGGACCCGACGAGGCGACGGACGCGGTGGGCAGAGCAGGTCCGGCGGAGCGTGCCGCGAGGGCGGAGACCGAGGCGAGGCGGCGGGCGCCGTGTGATCCACGTGGGCCCGCCGCGCGGCGTCCCGGGCCTCGCGCCGCGCGAGGTGCAGCCATCGCAGATGGTGCGTGGCCTTCATGTCCCGGTCCCTGTCGGACTGACTGAGTCGGGCGAGTTCCAGCAGGTGCATGGCGGCAGCTCCTCGGCTGGCGGCGATCGTTCGTGGTCGCTTCGTTCCTGTGGAGTGTCCCGCACGTACCTGCCAGGTCTTGTCATGTACGTCCGCGGCGCCGCGCACGTCGGTCGGTCGTCTCGGAAACCGGCCCGCATGCGTGCGGTGACTCCTGGGACCCGCCGCGGGACCCGCCAGGGCCGCAGACCATCCCGATCGCCTTCCCGTAGGCATCCGGTGACTGCGCGACGCGTGATCACGCGCCGAGACCCGCTGGACCGGGAGTAGCAGTCAGGTCATGACTGGCGGCCGGCGATCGCGGCCGCTAGGGCACTGTCGGCCCGGGGATCGCGCTGCGGTTCTTCGCATCCATTCACCAAGCGATGCCTGGTGGGCTCGCTGCCCCTCCACGCCGCGAATCCAGGCCGATCACGTCGCCCTAGTCATGGCCGTGGTCGCCCACGAAGCGAGCCGTGTCCAACGAGCCCCGTTCAGCTGCAGAGGCCCCGTTCCATGACTAGGTGAGAAGCGAACAGTTCAAGCTTCGGCGCCACGGCACTCCCCAGGCGCTGCCTCAGAGGCCCGACACGGAACGACCGCCAGGTCCCGAAGGGCCTGACGGTCGAATGAGATCTGACGGACCACCGCACTGGCAGTATTGCCGGCTCCGCCGCCGCCCGGCATCCCGCCGGAGGGTCGACGCGCCGCCGGTCGAAGGTCTCGTTGTCCGGCGGTCCGTTCGTGATGACCACACCGTACGACCCGGTCAGCGATGCGATACCTGCCATCCGTCCTCTTTCGGCATGGACGAATGTCATCCCACCGACGTCAGCGCGGGGCCCGAGGCGGCGACCGGGCCTGAGGCGGCGACCGGGCCTGACTCGCCATGGCCCGAGGCGGTCTCCACGCCCGATGCCTCGAGCGCCCGGTCCGGCAGCCAGATCAGGGCCACCAGGGCACCCGCGACCGCGAACCCGATGCCGATGAGCGAGGTCGTCGACATCGCGTCGACGAACGCCGCGCGTGCCGACTCCAACAGCGCCAAGCCGGCCTCGCCGCCGATCGTCCCGGCGACCGCGGCCGCGCCCATGAGGGAGTCGCGGGCCGCTGCCGCGGCATCGGGCGGCAGCGCAGCCGTCGACGCGGCCATGGCCGAGGCGTACATCGCCGCGAAGAGGCTGCCCAGGATCGCGACGCCGAACGCGCCACCGATCTCGCGGACGGTGTCGTTCACCGCCGACCCCACGCCGAATTGCTCCTTGGGAAGGGCGCCCATGATCGCGTCGGTGGCCGGCGTCATCGCGAGGGCGATGCCCGCGGCGAGGACGAACAGCACCAGCCCGACGTGAAGGTCTGACGACGCCACGCCCACCGTGGCCAGGAGGCCCATCCCCGCGGCGACGACCAGCAGGCCCGTGGCGGTCGTGATCCGCGCTCCGAGGGACGTCGTGGCCTTCGCGGCGATCGGCGAGACGGCGATCACGCCGATGGCGATCGGGATGAACCGGAGACCCGTGTCGAACGCCGACAGCCCGAGCACGCCCTGGAGGTACTGCGTCAGGAAGAACAGCGCCCCCATCAGCGAGAAGAAGACCAGCGTGACGCTCAGGCTGGCGGCCGTGAAGCGCGGGTTCTCGAACAGGTGGACGTCGAGCATCGGGAATTCCACGCGACGCTCCCACGCGAAGAACAGGCTGAGCAGGACCGCCGCGGCCGCGAGCGAGCCGATGATCACGGGGTCGGTCCAGCCCCGCGATGGGATCTCGATGATCCCGTAGACGAGCGTCACGAGGCCGCCGACCGAGAGGATCGCGCCGACCGGGTCGAGCGGCACGCGGCCGGGAGCACGGGACTCGGGGATGATCGCCAGAGCCGCGACGATGCCGACGATGACGAACGGGATGTTGACGAGGAAGACGGACCCCCAGGCGAAGTGCTCGAGCAGCCAGCCTCCGAGGACCGGGCCGACCACGATGCCGAGGCCGCTCACCGACGACCAGACGGCGATCGCCTTCGGGCGCTCGTCGGACTCGAAGACGTCGCCGATGATCGACAGCGTCGAGGGCATCGTGAACGCGGCTCCGAGACCCATGAAGGCCCGCAGCAGGATCAGCTGGTCGGCTGTCTGGACGAACGGAGCGAACGCGGACCCGATGCCGAACAGCGCCAGACCGACCACCAGCGCCCGCCGGCGGCCGTATCGATCCGACAGGGCGCCCGCGACGAGCAGCATGCCGGCGAAGACCAGGACGTACGCGTCGACCATCCACTGGAGCTGGCTGGACGTGGCGGACAGGTCGCGGGCGAGCGTCGGCAGCGCGACGTTGAGGATCGTGTTGTCAAGGCTCACGCCGAACAGCGCGAGGATGAGGACGCCGAGGATCCACCATCGGCGTGCGTGGACCTGGGTGCGGGTCATGTCGTGCGGGCTCCTTGCTCGTACACTGTTCGAGTCGGGTCGACGGGGAACGTTACTAGTACACTGTGCGAGCGTCAAGTACACTGTACTGGACAGACGTACGTCGTACGACTGCGACGGATGACGTAGCTGGAGGCGACGGAACGCGATGCCCACCGACCGACGCCGCGAGCGACTGGGCGACCTGCCCTGGGCGTCCCCGGCGGCGACCGACGGCCGGGCGCCCCTGACCCGCGAGGAGATCGTCGTCGCCGGTATCGCCTTGCTCGATCGGGAGGGGCCCGATGCCCTCTCGATGCGCCGCCTCGGCAAGGAGCTCGATGCGGGCGCGACGTCGCTCTACTGGCATGTCAAGGACAAGGACCAGTTGCTCGACCTGATCGTCGATGCCGTCATCGGCGAGGTGATGGGCGAGGTGACGCCGGATCCCGCCAGCCCGTGGCGGGATCGACTTCGTGACCTCGCGCGCGCGGTGCGTCAGGTCCTGATCCGCCACCGCAACGTCGCGCCCCTCCTCGGCGAACGGCCGACGATCGGCCCGGCCGCGCTCGATGCGGCCGAGTACACCATGGCGATCCTGCGCGACGCCGGGTTCGACGACCGCGCCACCTCCATGGCCTCTGGCGCGCTGATCAACTATGCGGCGGGTTTCGCCCTGTTCGAGTCGAAGAACCCGGGTGGCGCGGACTCGCCGGAGGCACGCGCCCAGGCCGAGGCGATCATGGCCTACTTCCGCGGTCTCCCACCCGATCGCTACCCGACGCTGCTGGCGATCGCGGACCAGTCCATCACCGAGGACGAGCAGTTCGACTACGGCCTGGACCGGCTCCTGGACGGCCTCGAGGCCGACCTCAAGAGCGGCCCCGCGAACCCGGCGCGGAGAGATCCCGCCGAGGACCGCGGCCCGAATACGATCCTGACGCACTGATCCGCCGGCGCCCGACCAGCCTGCCGGCCGCAACGCCGACGTGATGCGAACCGGTCGGGACGAAAGGACACCGGAGCACCGAATTCGTAGGATGGACGTCCGGGAGGCCACCGTCCCGACCCACGAGGTCCCGCCATGTCGTTCGATCCCGGCGCGCAGCTCGATCCATCACAGGTCACCGACCGGCGCGGCATGGGCCGGAACGGCGGGATCGCCATCGGCGGAGGCGGGATCGGCCTGATCCTGATCCTGGCGTACACGCTGCTCGGCGGGAACCCGAACGACATCTCGGGCCTGCTCGAACCGGGCGCGGTGACCGGCGCGGGGCCGGCGAGCTCAGCCCTCGCGACGGACTGCAAGACCGGGCAGGACGCGAACACTCGCGACGACTGCCGGATCCTGGGCTATGTCAACAGCATCCAGGCCTACTGGTCGACTGAGTTCGGTCAGTCGTCGAGCGGCCGTTACCAGCCGGCGAACACCGTGCTCTTCAGCGGCGCCATGGACAGCGGCTGCGGCACGGCCAGCGCGGCCACGGGCCCGTTCTACTGTCCGCCGGACCAGCTCGTCTACCTCGACCTCGGGTTCTTCGACGAGCTGCGGTCGCGGTTCGGCGCCACCGGCGGGTCGTTCGCGCAGGGCTACGTCGTCGCGCACGAGTACGGCCACCACGTCCAGGACCTCCTCGGCATCCTCGGCAGCCGTGCCGCGACCGGGACCGGAGCCACCGGCGGCTCCGTCCGCACGGAGCTCCAGGCCGACTGCCTCGCGGGCGTCTGGGCCAACCACGCGGAGGCCGGCATCCTCGCCCCGCTCACGGACGCCGAGATCGCCGACGGCCTCGATGCCGCGGCCGCCGTCGGCGACGACCGGATCCAGGAGGCCGTGAACGGCCAGGTCGACCCCGAAGGGTGGACCCACGGGTCCGCGGCCCAGCGTCAGAAGTGGTTCACGATCGGCTACGACGGCGGCACCGCCGGGGACTGCGACACGTTCAGCGGCGGTCTGTAGGCGCGCACCCGGCAGAACGCCCGGCACCCGCCCCATCCCAGCACCGGTGGGCCGGCCGACCCTGTCCTATCCGACCGGGAGCAGGTCGGCGAGCCGCCGGTCCGCGCTCGCGATCGCCTCGGCCGGATCGCCGCCACGACGGGGGACGGCGATCTCGATGCGGATGTCGCCCGTGGCGAGGGCATCGTCGGCGTGCCGGTACGCCCGTTCGATCCGGGAGGCCAAGTGCGCGGCTTCGTCCTCGTTCGTCTCGGGCAGCATGACCAGGAAGCGCTCGGGCGCCGAGCGCACGGCCCGGTCGGTCTCTCGAGCCTCGCGGCCGAGGACCTCGGCGAACCGGACGGCCAGCCCGTCCGAGCCGGCCGTGGTGGCATCGACCGTGAGGTCCACCACGAGGATCGCCAGCGCTCGCCCATAGCGAGCCTGTCGGGCGCCTTCGTGCCGGAGCGCCTGCGCCCATTCGGCGCTGCTGTCGAGGGCCATCGACGGCCGTCGGTGGTAGCGATGGGACCGGGTCCGTCGACGGCGGACCTGCGGACCGTCGAGGAATGCCTCGATCCGGTCGGCGGCCTCCTCCTCGTGGTGATGCTCGGGGAGGGTGAACTTCGGCGAGCGGCGGACTCTCGGCGCGGCGGCGGGCCGGACGGCGGGCGCCGGCGTGGGGGTCTCGTCGTGCGCCTCGGTCATCGGGTCAAGGATACCGGCGCTCGCCCTTGACCGCCCCGGCGCCCGGACAGGCGGGCTCCCGTGGCTCCACGCGGACGACCGACCTCCAGGATCAGCCGAACGAGGACGCCCGTGCGGCTCCGGCAGCGACGCGCGCCTCGAACCGCTTCGCGGCCTCGTCGAGGCTGGCCAGGTGCTCGGCGAGGCGTTCGCGTGCGGCCTCGGCCGCCGCATCGAGGCCGGTCAGCTCGAAGATGCCCCAGTGCTTGATGATCGGCAGCAGGACCTCGTCGCGGTGGATCCGCAGGTCGTAGATGCCGGCCTTCGCGATCTGGGCGGCCTTGCGCATGAAGCCGGGGATCCCGGCGCCCGGCATCTCGAAGGCGAGCACCTCGTCGACGATCGCGCGGACCGCGGCCGACGGATAGAGCTTGAGCGCCGCCCCGAGGATGTCGCGGTAGAACACCATGTGCAGGTTCTCGTCGGCGGCGATCCGGACCATGATCCGGTCCGCGACCGGGTCGTCGGAGTAGCGGCCGGTGTTCCGGTGCGAGATCCGCGTGGCCAGCTCCTGGAACGCGACGTAGGCGAGGCCGCGCAGCGGGTCGGGCGACTTCCGGTCGTAGCCCTGCTGGAGCTGGGTCATGCGGCCGCGCTCGAGCAGGATGGGATCGATGTTGCGGGTGACGGTCAGGTAGTCGCGCAGCACGATCGCGTGCCGGCCCTCCTCCGCCGTCCAGCGGCCGATCCAGTTGATCCACGCCCCATCGCCGCTGCCGAACATCCCGTGGATCAGCCGGTGGTACGAGGGCAGGTTGTCCTCGGTGAGGAGATTGACCTCGAACGCCGTCTGCGCGACGCCCGTCAGGCGTGGCTGCTCGGGTGTCCACGGGTCCTTGTCGAAGTCGCGCCCCAGGCGGTACGGGATGTAATCGTGGGGGAACCACTCCTGGGCCACCGCCGCGTGTCGGTCGTAGAGCCGGCCCGCCTCGGGTTCGAGCTCGATCAGGAGGGCGCGCTCGTCATAGGTCATGCCGGTAGGCTAGCCGTCGACCGCGTTCGCGTCTCGTGAGACCGGTGCGGACCTGCACGGGCCCTCGGCGGTCTCGGGTAGGCTCTGCGCGATGCGGACCGTGAAGGCGACCCGATACGTGACGGCCCTGCGCGAGGGCGGCTCGCTGCCGGGGCTCGTCGAGGCGGACGACGACGGCCTCTACGTCGTCAAGTTCCACGGTGCCGGCCAGGGTCCGCGCGCCCTCGTCGCCGAGTGGCTCGGCGGCGAGATCGCCCGGGCGCTCGGTCTCGCCGTGCCCGACCTCGTCGCGGTCGATCTCGACCCGGCGCTCGGCGACGCCGAACCGCACCAGGAGATCCAGGACCTCGTGCGCGCGAGCGGCGGCCTGAACCTGGGGCTCGACTTCCTGCCCGGGGCGCTGATGTTCAACCCGGCGTCGGCGACGTCCCTCGCGGCGATGGACCCGGAGACCGCCGCATCGATCGTGTGGCTGGACGGGCTCATCACGAACCCGGACCGGTCCGTCCAGAACCCGAACCTGCTCGTCTGGCACGGTCGGACCTGGCTCATCGACCATGGTGCCGCCCTCTACATCCACCACACGTGGCGCGACCCCGAGGCACACGCCAGGCGGCCGTTCGACCGGCTCGCGGGCCACGTCCTGCTGCCGTTCGCTGGCTCGCTCGCCGATGCCGACGCTCGCCTCGCCGGACGCGTGGACGCCGCGCTCCTGCGCGACCTCGTCGACCAGATCCCCGATGTCTGGCTGCCGTCGGATCCGCTCGGCGGCGACGCCGCGTCGCAGCGCCGACGATACGTCGACTACCTCGGCCGCCGGCTCGAGGCGCCGCGACCGTTCGTCGAGGACGCCGAGCGTGCCCGTGCCGCCGCATGACCAGGACGCCGGGGTGAGCGGCGTGGGCCCGATGAGCAGCGACCCGTCGGGGCGTGATGTCTTCCAGTACGCGGTCGTCCGGGTGGTCCCGCGCGTGGAACGCGGTGAACAGCTCAACGTCGGTGTGATCCTGCTGTGCCGGGGCCGGCGCTATCTGGGGGCGAAGGTCGTCCTCGACGAGCGGCGGCTCAGCGCCCTCGCGCCGGAGCTCGATCTCGATGCGATCCGTCCGCATCTCGACGCGATCGAGCGGATCGCCGCCGGCGACCCGACGGCCGGGCCGATCGCCCGGCTGGACGCCGCCGAGCGGTTCCACTGGCTCGTCTCGCCCGCGAGCACGATCATCCAGCCATCGGAGGTCCACACGGGGCTGAGCGACGACCCGGCTCGCGAGCTGGACGACCTGGTCGAGAAACTGGTCCGGTAGGGAGGGAGCCCCGGCGCGCGATCAGGCGGCGAGATCGTCCGCGATGACCTCGATCATCGGCGCGTAGGCGGTCATGGTCGCGGGATCCTGGTTCCGCCACGCGTGCGTGCTGATCCACTCCGCGAGCCACTGCCGCTCGACGGGATCCGTGATGACCCTGGCCGTCGCCGGGACGTCGGCCACGACCGGACCCTTCAGATGGACGACCACTCGCGGATCCGCCTCGAGATTGAGGAGCCACGCTCGCTTGCGGTCGGCCCGAGGCATGCCCGAGATGTAGATCCGGCCATCGATCACGTGGTCGACGATCTCGATGCGCCTCGGCTGACCCGTCTTGCGGCCGATGGTGGTGATGTCGATCGTCTGCCCGTGCCGCAATGCGCGGCTGACCTGTTCGTCCATGGCGGGGGTCGTGCTCCTCGTCCGCTGTTTGGTAGTTGCGAGAGCAACTAGCCTACGTCGGACGCCGCGGTCGCGCAAACACCGGGTAGCGCCTGCTCGGGCGGGACTCAGCCCTTGGCGGTCTTCGCCGCCTTCGCCTCGGCCTTTCGTGCGCGCTTGCCGGCCTGGTACGCGGCCAGCGACTCCGGCGAGTCGACATCGGCCAGCGTCGGGTTCGTGGTCACGACCGCCTCCCAGCCGGTCGGGTGGACGCCGAACCGTTTGGTCAGGATCGCGACCAGGGTCTTCGCCTTCATGTCGCCGATGCCGGGCAGACCGAGCAGGCGCGCCTCGAGATCCTTGCCGGTCGCGGCCTCCGACCACACTCGGCCGGCGTCGTTGCCGTACTCGTCGGCGATCGCCCGGCACAGGTCCTGGACGCGCGTCGCCATCGCGCCAGGGAACCGGTGGAGCGCCGGCGGCTTGCGGAACACGGCGTCGAGGTCGGCCGGTTCCATGCCGGCGATCTTCGCGGCATCGAGATGCCCGAGCCGTCGCTGGAGCTCGAGCGGGCCGCTGAACGCCTTCTGGACGGTCACCTGCTGGTCGAGCTCGAAGCCGATGAGCAGGGCGAGCGGGTCGGTCGCGAGGAGGCGGTCCGCCTCGTCGTCACCGGTGAACGGCAGTCGGTCGATGGTGGTCATGGCGGCATGGTAGCCCGCGCTGCTACCCTCCGGACGATGGCCCTCGACCCCCGCCGCCCTCGCCTCATCGCCGCACGCCACCTCCTCGATGTCGCGACCGGGTCGTGGCTCGACGACCGTCGGATCCTCGTCGCGGCGGATCGGATCGAGGCGGTCCTCGGACCCGGCGATCCGGTGCCCGACGACGCCCTGCCGATCACCGTTCGCGGCGACTGGGTCGTCCCGGGTCTCATCGACTGCCACAGCCACCAGATCGGCGAGATGGAATACGCGGGCATCCCGGCGATCGACGCCTCCCCCGCGCAGGAGGCGATGAGCGGCGTCCGCAACGCCCGCGACACGCTCCGAGCCGGGTTCACGACGGTGCGCGATGTCGGCACGTTCTGGGCGTTCGTCGACGTGGCGCTGCGAGATGCCATCGACGCCGGCTGGACGCCCGGACCCCGGATGCAGTGCGCGGGCGCCTACATCACGTGCCCGGGCGGCGGCGGCGAGGTCACGGGCGACGCCCCGTCGATGCGTCTGCCGGACGGGCTCCGGTTCGGCGTGGTCCGCGATGCGGACGAGGTCCGCGCCAGGGTCCGGGCACTGGTCGCCGGCGGCGCCGACGTCATCAAGTGCATCGTCACGGGCGCGGTCCTCACGCGCGGCACCGACCCGGATGCCGTGGAACTCGCCGAACCGCTGGTCCGTGCCGCCGTCGAGGAAGCCGCGGCGCATGGCCGGTTCGTGGCCGCCCACGCCCACGGCACCGAGGGGATCAAGGTCGCGATCCGCGCCGGCGTCCGGTCGATCGAGCACGGGTCGCTCATCGACGACGAGGGGATCGCGATGCTCGCCGACACGGGGACCTACTGGGTTGCCGACGTCTATGACGGCGACTGGATCGCCGAGGAAGGCCGCCGGTCGGGTTGGCCAGCCGAGACGATGGCGAAGAACGAGGCGACCACCCAGGCCCAGCGCGACGGGTTCTCGAAGGCCGTGGCCGCGGGCGTCCGGCTCGCCTACGGCACCGACAGCGGCGTCTACCCGCACCGGATGGTCGCGATCCAGCTCGGCTACCAGGTCCGGTTGGGTCAGACGCCCGCGGAAGCGATCCGCTCCGCGACCCTGACCGCGGCGGAGTGCCTCGGCTGGGACGACCGCGTCGGATCGTTCTCGCCGGGCCGCTTCGCGGACCTCGTCACCGTCGACGCGGACCCGCTGACCGACATCGAGGTCCTGCGCCGGCCGACGGCGGTCATGAAGGGCGGCGAGCTGGTGGACCTGGGAGCGGTCAGCGACTGACCGCCGATCGGCGACCGGACCGCGAGCCCGTCCGGGATGGGCCGGGGATCATCGCGGATCCGAGCGCGATCAGCCCACGACCCAGTCGAAACCGCACCCGCAGCACCGGCCCGACGTGGACCCCGGCGGCTGAGCCATCCGGACCGTCCACCGTCCGGACGCGGTGGCGCTCGTCGTGGAAGCCCGCGATCCGATCGCTGACGGTCTCGAAGGGCAGGTCGAACGTCGAACGGGCTGGTTCCGGGGACAGGCAGGACATCAGGGCACTCCTCACGTGGTGGCCGGGGCGTCGAGTCGGCGCTGGACGCGGGACGAGACGGACTCGTTCATTCGATCGCGATCCGGACGCCGTCGCCGTCGTCGTCGATCTGGACGATCGGGCCCTTGAAGCCCGACGCGAGGGCCGCGCGGATGCGGTCGGCCATCGACTCCGTCAGGCCCGGGATGCTGTCGATCGCGGCCCGGCCCAGCGCGAGCGGGACACGCAGGTTCACGACCTGGCGGCCCTCATCGCTGATCTCGATCCGGATGGCGCGCGCGGGGGCGTCGTCGGAGGACGCCTTCGACGCCCCCTCGAACGCGCGCTGGTCGGAGTCGGTGTCATAGGGGGCGGCCGCCTCGGCGGCGGCCGACCGGCCATCGAGGGCATCGAGGATCGGGCCGGCCTCCTCGGCCGTGAGGCGACCCTCGGCCACGAGGCGGAGGACCTGGTCGAGCGCGTCGTCAGGCATCGGTCGAGTCCTCGGCGGGCGCCGCGATGACGCCATCGGAACCGGGATCTGGATCGGCCGTCGCGGCCGTCGCCTCGGCCGGGATGTCCGCATCGAGGGAGGCGTCCCCATCGAGTCCGTCCAGCCGACGCGTGGCCTCGTCGATGTCGATCTCGCCACGCTCGAGGGCGCGGAGGATGGACAGTCGCGCGGCTTCGGTCGGGTCCGCATCCGCGGCCACGTCATCGCTGACGGAGACCGCGGCCTCGCCACCATCGGCGTCGGCGGACGGTCCGGGGGCCGATATCAGGGCCTCGGGATCGGCATCGGGGCGAACGACCGGCGACGGTCGGACGAGCCGTACGTCGCCCGACGTGGACCGAACGTTCAAGGTGGGTCCGCCACGCCCGATCGTCACCGACCGGTGCCCGCGACCGCCGTCGGATCGGCCGTCCACCTCGGAGCGGAGGTCGCCCGTCACCGATCGCAGCTCCACGCGGACGTCGCCCGCGAGCGCGAGCAGCGCGTCGCCGCTCACGGTCTCGATGGAGAACGGTCCCGGGCCGGCAAGACGGCCGGCGATACGCAGGTCACCGCTGGTCGTGGACGCCCGGAGCGACGCGATGGTCGCGGCCCGCAAGGCGAGGTCGCCCGAGACGGTCCGGGCCTGCAGGAACGCATCGTCGACGACCGTCGCCTCGACGTCGCCGGACACCGCCTCGATCGTGAGGCGTCCAGCCACGCCGCGCAGCCGGACGTCGCCGGATGCCGTGCGGTATCGCTGCTCCCCGAGCAACCCCTCGACGACGATCTTGCCGCTCGCGGACTCGACGACCACGCTGGCCGATGCCGGGACGTCGATCTCGAGGTCGACCGAGCCACGACGGGATCCACCCGTGAACGGGTCGACGCCCGTACTGACGGCGAGGCTGCCGTCGCCCTTTTCGATCTGGAGCGCCGAGCCGGTCTCGCCGTTGCCGTGGATCCGGACGGTGGTGCCCTCGACGCCCCGCAGTCGCACGGCGCCATGCCGAGTGCGGACGGAGACGACGCCCCTCGCGCCGATGTCGTGGGCGAGCTCGATGGGGCTGGCCGCGGTCATCGTCGGGACCTCCCGAGCGCGCGGATCGCGGTGGCCGCGTCCTCGGCGCTCATCTCGTGACGGGCCAGCATCCCGAGGATCTCCTCGCGAGATTCCGGCGCGTTCGTGACCACGGTCGGGTCGTCGATCTCATCGGCGTCGGCGCGCGCTCCGAACCCGAGGGCTCGGACCAGGGCCTCGACGCGGGACCGGACCGTGGGATAGCTGATGCCGAGCTCGCGCTCCATCTCGCGGAGGTTGCCCCGCGATCGCAGGAAGCTCTCGAGCAGCGCCAGCTGCTCGCGGTTCAGGCGGCCGAACCGGCCGACGCTGAAGTCGCCTTCCAGCGCGGTCCCGCAACTCCGGCAGTGCAGACGTGTGACGGAGAGCTCGCCGGCGCACACCGGACAGGTGGAGATGACGTCGTGTGCCATAAGGTCGGTCCTTCGGTTCCTCGTGCGTGTGGCACCTGTTGTAATACACGCCTTTCACTTTGTCAATATCCAACATCACTTTGTGGCATGTCGCACCGGTGCAACGGCAACAGCGCCGTTCGCGCATCGTCAACCGTCCATCCCGGGTCGGGAGCGTTTGCCGGGGCGACGAACCGGCCTTCGTCCGCTGGTCCGGATCGGGCCGTCGGCGAGACTGCTGGACATCGGGGTGACCGGATGCGTCACCCAGGTGCAGGACCGGAAAGGAGACGAACCGATGTCCGCTCACCAGCAGATCGTCCGGGCAGACCCACTCGGCGCCGTGCCGGCCGCCCTGGTCGTGATCATGGCCATCCTCGCGATGCTCGGCGTCATCGCCCACGCGGCAGTCCTCTAAGGGCTCGCCCTCGTCGACGCCGACGCTCCTCAGCTCTTCCCGGCCCCGGCAGGACGTCAGCCCTGACCGGGGCCTCCGTTCGCCCTGGGCGAGCTCGAGCGACGGCCGCAGCGGGGCGCTCATCGGATCGCCGTCCGCCGTGTCTCTGCTCGAGCGCGGGCGTTCGTCGGATCCCGCGCGCAGTCACCAGGTGCGTGCAATGCCAGTCAGGCGGTGCGGGATCCCTGAAGCGCGCCTCGAACTCCCGGCGCTCAGTCACCTGGTGACTGGTGGCACGTCGATCGGGCGTTTGAGACGTCGCTGGCTGCCCGGCGGCGTGGATAGGAGTCACCCCATGACTGCGGCGCCGGCTCGGGTCACATCGTCCGGCGTGCTGGCGCGCGGCGAGGTGGAACAGCCGAGGCCCGCCGGCCCGGGTCGACCTGAACGGCCTTCTTCCGGTTCAGTCACCAGACGGGGCCTGTGTGCGCGGCTCCGGCGGATCTCGCGCTGCCGAGTCCTGGGGTGACTACGCAGCAGGCGAATCGACCCGATCTGGCCTTGGGAGCCTCCACAGGGGTCGACTGGTGACTGCGCGAGAAGGACGAGACACGGGCAGCGCGGACCGTGGATCCGAGGGCGGCCGCGGATCCGAGGGCGGCGCGCCCGGCCGTCGCGGACCAGGGGCTTGACACGCCGCCATTCACCGCCTACCGTCCGTTCAACAACTATTGAACGATGGTGACGAAGTGAACGCCGAACACGTGATGAACCCGAGCGAGACCCCGGCCGATCTCGGGCCGGAACCCATCCCCGAACTCCGCATCACCGACGTCGAGACGATCAAGGCCCTGTCCGACCCGCTCCGGCTCCGGATCCTCGAGATCATGACCGCCGGCCAGGCCGAGACCTTCACCGTCAAGCGCCTGGCGGGCATGCTCGGCGTCAACCCGACCAAGCTCTACCACCACATCAACCTGCTCGCCGACCGGGGCCTGATCAACCCGGCCGGCCAGCGTGTCGTCTCCGGGATCATCGAGACGAGCTATCGAATCGCGCAGCTCAAGATCAACCTCGATCGATCCCTGCTGGCCAACGACAGCCCCGAACTGCACGACGTCCTCGTGACCGTCTTCGACGGCGCGCGGGACGACATCGAGCGCGGACTCCGGTCCGGCGCCATCGGCCTGTCCGAGGACGCCGAGCCGATCACCAGGCTGCTCCTCTCCAAGGGCATCGCCCGACTCTCCGCCGACCGGGCGGTGGAATTCCGGACCCGGATCATCGAGCTCTTCGAGGAGTTCGACACGGACCAGCTCGACGCCGAGGCCAGGCCCTATGGGCTCGTCTTCGGCTTCTATCCGATGCCGGACCTGGCATCGGCGGAGGATGACGAATGACCGACCAGCCGGCCGCCGCGGCGATGAACGTGCGCGGCGTGCTCCGACTCCCCGACTTCCGACGCCTGTGGGGCGCCCAGGCGATCTCCGACGTCGGCGACGGCCTGACGATGCTGACGCTGATGCTCGTCGTCAACCAGCTGACGCACTCGACCCTGGCGCTCGCGGCCGTCGCGATCGCCCTGGCGATCCCGCCGCTCACGATCGGCATCGTGGCGGGCTCCTACGTGGACCGCTGGGACCGTCGTCGGATCATGATCGTGGCCGACGCGTCGCGGGCCGTCATCGTGCTCGGCTTCGTGCTCGCCGCCCGGGCGGAGATGATCCCGCTGGTCATCGTCCTCGGCTTCGTGCAGTCGTCGATCGGCACGTTCTTCAGCCCGGCACGCGGGGCGCTCGTCCCGCGAGTCGTCCCCGCCGAGGGTCTCCTTGCGGCCAACTCGATCACCCAGGCGACCCGGGTGATCGCCGGTGTCCTCGGCAGCGCGATGGCCGGGATCATCGTCGGCGTCGCGGGCATGACCTGGCCGGCCTTCGTCATCGATGCCGCCACGTTCGCCATCTCGGCGCTCATCATCCTCCGGGTGACCCCCGCGCTCGGGCGCCCGACCGCCAGGGAGCGGCAGGCGGTCGGCAGTGTCGGAGCCTCCGTGATGGAGGGCCTGCGGTTCGTCGCCGGCTCACGTCTCCTCGGCACGACGCTTCTCGCGCTGACCGTGGTGATGCTCGGCCTCGGCGCCATCAACGTCCTGTTCCTGCCGCTCATCGTCAACGTCCTCCAGGTCAACCCGGCCTGGCTCGGGGCGGTCGACCTCGCCCAGAGCGCGTCCATGATCCTGTCCGCCGGCCTCGTGGCGGTCCTTGCCGCGCGCATCCGGCCGACGACGCTCGTCACGGTCTCGATCCTCGGCGTCGCCGTGCTGATCGGGCTCGTCGGCGCCACGACCCATGTCGCGCAGGTCCTTCTGCTCCTCTTCGGGATCGGCTGGTTCGTCACCCCGGTGCAGGCCGCCGTGGTCACGATCTTCCAGACCGGGGTCCCGGACGAGAAGCGCGGACGCGCGATGGCCACGCTCCAGGCGGCGATGTCCGGCGCGAGCGTCGCCTCGATGGCGCTCGCCGGGATCTTCGGGGAGCTGGTGGGCGTTCGGACCGTCTTCTTCCTGGGGGCCCTGGTCGTCGCCACCGGTGGCATCGCGGCCGCGTTCCTCTATCGCGGCCTGCCGAAGGACACGGCCGAGACGGCCCCCGACGGCACGCAGGCCGACGGTGCCGTGGACGAGCGGTCGGACGGCCCGATCGACCTGGGCGAGGGCGCCACCGCCTGACCCGGCGACCGCGCCACGTTCGGGCCCCGAGACGGCCCTCGGAACAAACCAGAAGCCCGGCGTCGAGACGCCGGGCTTCGTCGTGGGCCGATGCGTGCGGCCGAGGTCAGCTGCCGGCGCGCACCTGGCTGGCGGTCACGGTCAGCTTGCCGATCACGGAGTGGTAGTACCGACTCGCCGCGTACGGGTCCATCCAGGCCGTCGTCCCGGGCGTCCGGCTCGACGCGAACTTGAAGTCGCGGGTCCCGGTCCAGGCGGGATCGACCCGGAAGATCTCGCCGATCGTCTTGTTCGACAGGATGAGCGACTTGATGATCGTCGAGATGCTGTCGATGCCGTTGGCGAAGACGGCGCTCGCCCCGGCGCGGAGGAAGCCGGCGCCGTAGTTGTCGACGCGCTTCTTCGCGGTGGTCTTCGTCGGATTGGCCCGGCCCCACTCCGAGTCACCCGAGGCGTAGCAGAGGCGGTTCAGGATGAAGACCGCGTTCTTCTGCACCTTGAGCGTCTTGACGTAGTCCTCGCCGTAGTACTTGGTGTTGTTGTTCCCCTTCGCGGCAAGCGCGTTCAGACCGAACCCGTCCTTTCGGTCCGAGTAGAAGGCGCCGTACGGGCTGGGATGGCCGTTGCCGTGCCCGAGGTAGATCACGATGTTCGCCCCGACCGCCGCGGCCTTGACCTTGGCCCACGTCGCGTTGGGGGTGTAGACCTCTTTGACGGTGGCCCCGTAGGAGCGGGCCTGCGCGGCGTAGCGCTTGGCGTTCGAGAGGTAGTTCGCGGTGCTGGAGCCGACCGGGCCGACGATCACGACCACCTTGACCGAGGCGGCGGAGGCTGGGGTCGGGTCCACCGCGAGGCCGCCGAAGGCGACGACCGCGGCGAGGATGGGCAGGACCGACAGGCGGAGCCATCGGCTGGAAGACGCCCGCTGGGCGCCGTTGTCGTGGACCTGCAACGCTCTTGCCTCCTCCCTGCCGGAACACCGCGCGGGGGCGCGGCGACGGTGGGTGTTGCCGCCGGCGACAGGAGGGTGCGGACGACCGACTCGTTCGCGAGGGCGTGGATCGGGTGAGCCGATCCGGGGCCGTCGGGTGGGGGTTCCCGACGAGGTGACAGGGTCCTGCCGTGGGGGGCGGCGGTCTTCGATTGTGCCTGTCTGTGGGCTCTGGCCTTGGGGGCTCACCACGAAGTATGCCAGTCCGGGAGGCTGCCTGCCGAGGACGACCTTCGGGTCGTCGGAGCCAGCCGAACGGGCTGCGCACGGGCGCACCACCGGTTTTGGGCTATGCTCGCGACGCCCGGGCGTCTCCGGGCCACGGCCCACACCGCCGTGACGTGCCCCCAAGATCCCGCCCAGGAGCCCCCGCTTGACCTTCGATACGCTCGGCCTGTCGGCCGATCTCCTCCGCACCGTCGCGGAAGAGGGCTATGAGGCCCCCACCCCGGTCCAGGCCCAGGCCATCCCGTACGTGCTCGAGGGACGAGACGTCCTCGCTGCGGCCCAGACCGGCACCGGCAAGACCGCGGCCTTCGTCCTCCCCATCCTCGATCGCCTCCGCGGCCAGGCCAACACGAGCTTCTCGCCCGCTCGCCATCCCGTGCGCTCGCTCATCCTCGTCCCGACGCGCGAGCTCGCGATGCAGGTCGACGAGAGCGTCCGGACGTACGGCCGGACGGTGCCCCTCCGGTCGACCGTCGTCTACGGCGGCATCCCGATGGACCCGCAGATCAAGGCGCTGCGAGGCGGCATCGAGATCCTGGTGGCCACGCCGGGCCGGCTGCTCGACCTCGTCGGCCAGAAGGTGGCCAACCTCGGCCAGGTGGAGATCCTCGTCCTCGACGAGGCGGACCGCATGCTCGACATGGGGTTCCTCCCCGACATCCAGAAGATCATCGCGCTGCTGCCGCCCCGCCGGCAGAACCTCATGTTCTCCGCGACGTTCTCGGACGACATCCGGCGGCTTTCGGGGACGATCCTCCGGGACCCGGTCACGGTCGAGGTCGCGCCGCGCAACACCGCCGCCGAGGCGGTCGAGCAGCTCGTCTACCCGGTCGACCGCGACCGCAAGGAAGCGCTCCTCGCCCACCTGATCCGGTCCCGCGACATGCACCAGGTGCTCGTCTTCACGCGCACGAAGCTCGCCGCGACGCGGCTCGCGAACCGGCTCGACCGCGAGGGCCTCGATGCCGTCGCGATCCACTCGGACCGCTCGCAGCCCGAGCGCACGAAGGCCCTCGAGGGATTCAAGAACGGCGACATCCGGGTGCTCGTCGCCACGGACGTCGCGGCACGCGGGCTCGACATCGAGGACCTGCCGGCCGTCGTCAACTTCGAGCTCCCGTGGAACCCGCAGGACTACATCCACCGCATCGGCCGGACGGGACGCGCCGGCGCGACCGGCGAGGCCATCTCGCTCGTCTGCATGGACGAGGTGGACCTGCTGCGCGGCATCCAGCGGATGCTCAAGCGAGCGATCCCGTGGACCGTCGAGGAGGGCTTCATCCCGGACCGCAATGTCGAGGCGCGGCCGCTCTCGATGCGGGCGGGGCACGCCCGGACGGGGACGGAGCATCACGCCCACCGTAAGCCGGTCCGGCGGACCGGGCGGGTGGAGAGCGGTCGTCGCTAGGCGTCCCGCCAGGCGATCGCCGGTCTGCCGCTAGGCGGTCGCCGCCGCCGGGTCGTCCATCGCGGCGCCCGGGAAGAAGAACCCGAGCATGAGGTCCGCTGCCACGCGGTCGACACCGTAGCGGTTGACCAGCGCGTGATGGCACTCGATCGCCTGGGTCGGATCGGCCAGCAGCGCGAGCCGGACATCGCGCAGCATCACGAACTCGCCGCTGGGTCGGGTCAGCGCGCGGCCCGGGTCGAACCCGGGCAGGGTCGGGAGCTCGCCGGCGAGGCGATACGGCCCCACGTCGAGCTCGAGGCTGTGCCAGGCGGCATGCGCCGCGAGGAACGGGTCGTCGTCGGAGACGACGATCAGCACGTCGTCGCTGGCGATCGTCGTGTCGCCGGCCGGCCCGGTCGCCACGCCGTCGAGGGCCTGCCAGGTCGTGCCGGTCATCGGGAGCTCGCTCGCGGTCTCGAGGAAGTCGCGCAGTTGCCCGACACGGGCGAACGTGCCGGAGGCGATGCCCTCGCTCATGTACGCGTCCACGTGGATCGGCATCGAGCAACCTCGAGCGTGGCCGCACTGTGCGCCACGCGCGCGCGCCCGGGAACGACCCGTCCGTACCCGATCCCAGCCGCCGGAGGTACGGTCGTCAGCGGTTCGCGCGGCAGTCCGGACAGCCGCTCGGCGGCGCCAGGACCAGCCGGAGGAGCGACCGCGCGATGATGGCCGGGTCGGTCCGTGACTGGTTGGACAGGACCGCGATCGCGATCCGCTCGTTCGGGAGCCAGCGCATCAGCGACCGAAAGCCCAGCAATCGGCCGGAGTGACCCCACGCGGGGTGCCCGCCGAGCTCGATGGCCTGCACGCCGAGGCCGTACGGGATCGCCGGACCCAAGGGGGCCGTCCGGGCGACGTCGTCGAACATCGCCTGGACCGAATCGGGCGACACGACGTGGCCGTTGTACAGGGCACGGGCCCAGTAGACGAGGTCCATGGGAGTCGAGGCGATGGCGCCGGCGCCGCCGGCCGCGGTCACGACCGACGTGAACGGCGCGACCGTGCTCCCGTCGGAGAGATCGATGGGCGACGCGTGCCCGGGCGCGAATCGATAGCCGTGGGCGACCGGACCGGCAGGCTTGTGGTCCACCTGGTCGAACGTGTGGGCCAGCCCGAGCGGGCCGAAGAACCGCTCCTGGAGCTGCTGGCCGAGCGGCGCCCCGCCGACGCGCTCCGCGAGCATCCCGAGGATCAGGTAGTTCGTGTTCGAGTAGTGCCACCCCTTCCCCGGCGGGAAGTACGGCTTGCCGACGTATCGGAACGCGCGCGCCGCACTCCACACGCGGCCGCGATCCGTGAGCAGGGCATGGTCGATGCGCGGGTCGAAGAAGAAGTCGCGCAGCCCGCTCGTGTGGTCGAGCAGCTGGCGGACCGTGATCCGCCGGTCGATCGGCAGCGACGGCAGGTATCGCCGCACGGGCAGGTCGAGGCCGATCTTCCCGTCGTCGCGGAGGGCCATGATCAGGGCCGCGGTGAAGGTCTTGCTCACGCTCGCGAGCGCGAACGCGGTGTCCGGTGTCACGGCCGTCCCCGCGGCGACGTCGGCCAGGCCGCTGGTCCCGAGCCAGCTGGTCCCGTCGGGGAACAGGATCGCGACGGAGACCCCGGGCACGGCCTCCTTGACCGCCAGGTGGTCGAGCCGTCGCTGGAGGGCGGCACGGAGGGCCGGTGTGGAGGTCGGCCCGCTCGGAACGCGAACGGACCGGGCATCGATGACGTCCGGCTTGTCGTCCGGCGTCACGGCCCCGGCAGCCGGGGCGGCGAACGAGGCGGCGACCGCCGCGACGAGCGTCCCGAGGATGAGGCGGCGCACGAGGCGGCGGCGGGGTCGCATGTCGGTGGCACGATAGCGCAGGCGTCCCCGAGTACCATCCGGAGCATGACCCCCGACCGTTCCGCCGCCGCCCTGCTTCGTGCCGTCGATCTCATGGCCGATGGGCCGGTGCCCTGGGGGCGTCCGTTGCCGCCCACGGGCGCCGGCGTCTTCGTCGTGGAGCTCGCGGACCCACGCCCGTCCGCGCCCATCGAGCTGTCGCGGGTCGGCAAGTGGATCGAGCGCGTGCCGGATCTCCGTCTCGACGGCGAGCGGCCCGCATCGCGTGCGCTCTCCGCGCGGCTCGCCGCGTTCTGGATCCCTTCGGCGCCCGTGCTGTACATCGGGTCGTCGACGCAGTCGGTCAGCCGGCGCGTCGCGGCCATCCAGGGCACGACCCTCGGGGACCGGCGGCCGTCCGCCGGCGGGCACTGGCTGCAGACCCTCACGATGCCGCCGAGCGCACGGGTCTGGTGGGCGACCACCGCGGCCGTCGAGGAGTACGAGGACGCGCTGCTCACCGCGTTCGCCTCGGCCCTCGAGGCCGGCGATGTCGCCTCGCTTCCGGACCGTGACGTGATCCTGCCGTTCGCGACGCTCGCCCGGCCGACCGGCGAGCGCAAGCGGACCGGGCTCAGCGGGTCGCTGCTGCCCGAAGCCAAGGAACCGCCGCGCCCCCCGACGCGGATCGTCAACGTGCCCGACGGCGATGCCGAGGGCGCGCATGGCGAACCGCCGGCCCCGCGATCGACGGCGCCCGTCGACGGGGGCACGGAAGCCGGCGGCGACCGCGGTCGCGGCGGGCTCGGTCCCGCCCGGACCGGCGCCGATCGCCCCGGACGCGACGCACCTCACGGTCGATGGCGAGGCGCGCCTGCGCGCCGAGCTGGACGGCCTCATCCGCGTCAAGCGGCCCGAGGTGATCGCCCGGATCCGCTCTGCGAAGGAACTCGGCGACCTGAAGGAGAACGCCGACTACAGCGCCGCGCGCGAGGAGCAGTCGTTCCTGGAGGGCCGCATCCAGGCCATCGAGGCGCGCCTGCGGACCGCCAAGGTCGTCGAGGCGCCGGAGGCGGGGGGACGCGTGGGGCTCGGGTCGGTCGTCACGCTCGAGCTCGACGGCGAGGAGGATCGCCTCACGATCGTCGGGACCGCCGAGTCGGACCCGACGACGGGCCGGATCTCCTCGGCGTCACCGGTGGGGCGAGCCCTGCTGGGTCATGCGTCCGGCGACGAGGTCGTGATCGTCACCCCGATGGGCGACCAGCGCTATCGGATCGTGGCGGTCGACTGACCGCGCTGGACGCGGCGGCGCGCCCGGAGCGTCAGGCCTGCGGCGTATCCACCATCTTGTGCTCCACGGCGTACAGGGCCGCCTGGGTGCGGGACGCCAGGCCGAGCTTGCCGAGGATGTTCGAGACGTAGGTCCGGGCGGTCCGCTCCGTGATGAACAGGGTCGCGCCGATCTCCTTGTTGCTCATCCCCTGCCCGAGCAGCCGGAGCACGTCCTTCTCGCGATCCGTGAGCGGCTCGGCGAGGTCGTCGTCCGACGACTTGCGAGTCCGCATCCGCTGCGCGAGCAGTCGGGCGACGGCCGGGTCGAGATGGACCTCGCCGGCGTAGGCCGCGCGCACGGCGGCGGCGACCTCCTCGGCCTCGGCGTCCTTGAGGACGTACCCGGACGCGCCGGCCTCGAGGGCGGCCGTGACCTTCTCCTCCTCGATGAAGGAGGTCATCGTCACGATCTCCGTCTCGGGCCGCTCCGCCTTGATCCGACCGATGGCCGTGATCCCGTCCATGTTCGGCATCAGGAGATCCATCAGGATCACGTCCGGCTCGAGCCGACGGGCCATGGCGACGCCTTCGGAGCCGTCGGCGGCCTCGCCGACGACCTCGAGATCGGGCTGGAGGTCCAGGAAGACCCGGAGGCCCGTTCGGACGACGGAGTGGTCGTCGACGATCAGGACCCGGATGGTGGTCGGCTCGGTCACGTGTCCTCCGGACGGGTGCGGCGCGCGATTCGGGAGCAGGGACGAGTCTATCAAAGGAGCACCCTCGATCCGGTCATGGGACGGCCTGTCGGCCGGTCGCGATGATGGCCGCGACGAGCTCGCTCGGTCGGAACGTCTTGCGCACGATGCCGTCCGCCTTGGTCGCGAGGGTCTCGCGGTCGGGGCAGTCCGACTGGCCCAGGACGAGGATCCGCACGTGCGGCGCCGCCGCCCGAAGCCGGTCGATGCAGTCGAGGCCGTCCTCGGTCGCCGGGAGCCTCGGGTCGATGACGACGACGTCCGGCGACGCCGACGCGACGAGGTCGATGGCGGCGCTGACCTTGCCCGCGCTGCCGACGACCACGACGTCGTGCCCGATCCCCAGCAGCCCGGTCAGGCTCTCCCGTACCCGGTCGTCCGAATCGACGATCAGGACCCGGAGCGGTGCGGCGGCCCGGATGACGGGTTCGTCCATATGCCCGTCATGGTCGGGGCGGCGACGAGGGCCACGGAACGGACGCTTGCCGAGGGACGCCTCGGCCGAACGACGGCCGCGACCTACGTCATCGGTCGCGGATGGACGGCGTCGGGGCCGGCCCGCGTCGGGCGCCGGGCTCGGAGCCCGCCCCGAGGGTGGCGTCCGGGACGAGGACCTCGATCGTGGTGCCCTTGCCCGGCACGCTCTTGCAGGTGAAGGTCGCGCCGATCCGCGCCGCGCGGGCCTCCATGCCCGCGAGCCCGAGATGACCCGCCGGCACGGACGCCGGGTCGAACCCCCTGCCGTCGTCCTGGACCCGGAGCCGGACGCCCGCGCGCGTCCGGCCGAGCTCGACGCGCACCTGCTGTGCCGTGGCGTGCTTCACGACGTTGTGCAGCGCCTCCTGCGCGATCCGGTACAGCGCTTCCTCCACGGGCAGCGGCAGGCGCTCCTCGAGATCGCTCTCCACCACGACCGGCAGCCCGATCCGACCCTGGAGCGCGGCCGTGTGCGTCTTGAGCGCGCGCGACAGGCCGTCCTGCTCGAGGTTGCCGGGGCGCAGCTCGAAGATGAGCGCGCGCATCTCGGCGAGGGCCTCGCGCTGGAGCTCGCGCAACTGCGTGATCTGCGCCTTCGCGGCGTCGACATCGCGCTCGAGCAGGAGCTCGACGGAGCGCGAGACGAGCGTCATCGAGAACAGTGCCTGGGTCACCGAGTCGTGCAGTTCCCGGGCAAGGTGGGCGCGCTCCTCGCCGGCCGCCAGCTCGCCGGCCTGGCGGCGAAGGTCGCGTTCCAGGCGCTCGCGCTCGCCGACGTCCCGCGCCGCTCCGTGGGCGCCGACGAAGCGGTCCTCCTCGACCATGCCGATGCCGTTGATCTCGACGAGGACGTCGTGGCCGTCCGCGTGCCGGAACGGCAGACGGGAGCGGTGCACCGACGTCGGGTGCCGGCTCAGCCACTTGAAGCGGACCTCGGCCTCGCGCCGTGAGCCTTCCGCGAAGACCTCCCAGTACTCGCGGCCGATGAGCACCGAGGACGGCATGCCCAGCATCGACTCGGCGGCCTCGCTCACGAAGGTGAGGCGGCCGCCGGCGTCGGTGACCCACACGAGGTCCGGCGAGGACGACACGAGGTAGCGGTAGCGCTCCTCGGAGCTGCGCAGCTCGCGCTGGAGCCGCTCGCGCTCGGAGATGTCGCGGGTCGCGCCGTGGATGCCGGCGAACCGCCCGTCCGCGCCCACGATCCCGATCGAGTGGACCTCGACCGGCGTGCGCCGGCCCTCGCGGCCCACCAGGACCAGCTCGGCCACCTGCTGGGTCCCGGGATCGGCCATGAGCCGTTCCCAGCGGTCGGCCGCGACCGCCAGGGACGCGGGGTCGACGATGGTCGAGAAGTGCCGATCCGTCAGCTCGGCCGGGCTGAAGCCGGTCATGCCCTCGATCGCCTCGGAGAGGAACGTGAACTGGCCGTCGGGGTCGGTCGCGAAGACGACATCGGGGGAGTTCTCGACCAGGAAGCGGTAGCGCTCTTCCGACTCGCGCAGTTCCCGCTCGAGGCGCTCCTGCTCGCTGACGCCCCGGACCGTGCCCTGGACGCCGGCGAAGACGCCGTCCTCCCAGACCGAGACCGACGAGATCTCGCCCGGGAAGACCGTCCCGTCCCGATGGCGGAGGAGGTAGCGGAAGCGCCGGATGACGTCGCGTTCCTCGTGCTGCTCCTCGAAGTTCGCGATCGCCTCCTGAAGCGACTCGGGCGCGGTCAGGTCCGCGAAGGTCAGGTCCGCGGCCTCCGCCGGCGTCCACCCGAAGAGCGCCTCGGCGCCCTCGGCCACGAACAGGAAGCGGCCCTGCGCGTCGCAGCGATAGATGACGTCGGGCGTGGTCTGCACGAGCTGGCGGAACCGCGTCTCCGACTCGCGCAGCTCCCGCTCCAAGCGGTCCCGCTCGCGCATGTCCCGCACGGAGCCGTTCGCGCCCGCGAACTGGCCGCGCTCGTCGAGGAGGGCGGTCGCGATGAACTCGGCGGGGACCGCCTCGCCGTCCCGACCGAGGAGGTTGACGCGCCCCCGGAGTTCCTGGCCGCTCTCGGCGAGGCCCATGGTCCAGTCGAGCTCGGCGACGTCTCGGGAGGTGTCGTGGAGCAGGACCCCGAAGTGCTGGCCGAGCAGGTCCTCGGCGAGCCGGCCCGTCATCCGCTCGACCGCGTCGGACAGGAACGAGAGCCGGGAGTCGGGACCGATCGACCAGACGAGGTCCGGGGCGTTCTCGACGAGGTAGCGATAGCGCTCCTCGGACTCCGTGAGGCGCGTCAGCAGCGTCGAGTTCGTGATCGCGATGGCCGCCTGGTCGGCGAGGCCCTGGAGCAGGTCCAGCTCGTCGGCCTGGAATTCGCGCGGCGTCCGGGACGACACCGCGAGGGTGCCGATGACCTCGCCGCCCGGCGCCCGGAGCGGCGCGGCGGCCATGCCGCGCAAGCCGAGCTTCTCCGCGACCTCGACGTCCTCCGGCTCCTGCGGGATGCGCGTGTCGCGCAGGTAGTCGGCGGTGGCCACCGGGACGCGCGCCTGCGCGGCGAGGCCGTTGATGCCACCGCCGAGCGGGAACTCCATCGAGAGCAGCCACCCCTCGGTCTCGCTGTCCGCCCCGCCCTGGAGGACGACCGGGATGAGGTACGTGCCGTCCTCGGACATCCGCGTGAGATGGGCCGCGTCGGTGCCCAGCAGGCGCTTCGCCTCGTCGACGACGCGCTCGAGGATGGCGTCGGGCTCGCGCAAGGCGGCGATGCTCGCGGTGATGTCGCGGAGCGACCGCTCGGTGTCGGCGCGGCGCTCGATCGCCAGTCGCGAGCGCTCCAGCTCCTCGATGAGCCGGGCGTTCGTGATGGCGATGGCGGCCTGGTCGGCGAGGCCGCCGAGGATCGCCTCGTCGATCGCGTCGAAGCGGTAGGCGTCCTTGCTGTACACCTCGATGGCTCCGAGGGGGCCCTCGTCGCCGATGATCGGCGCGACGATGAGGTCGCCGATGCCCGTGGACGCCGCCATCTCGTCCGACGCCGGGACGTGCTCGAAGTCGCCGGTCAGGTAATCGCCTGCGGCGATGACCCGGCGCTCGAGCATCGCCCGTCCGGCGAGGCCCTCGCCCAGGTGGAGCCGTGACGTGGCGACGGCCGCCTGCTGTTCCGGCGTCAAGCCGGCGTGGTACGCGGTGACCAGGACGCCCTCGACGGTGTCGAATTCGTCGATGACGGCGCCATCGGCCCGGAGCAGCCGGAACGCTTCGTCGACGATGCGCTGGAGGAGGCCGATCGGCTCCCGGATCGACGTGATCCGCGTCGCGATCTCGCGCAGCGCGTGCTCGGCCACCGCCCGGCGCTCGAGGTGATCCCGTGACCGGGCGAGCTCGTCCATGAGCCGCGCGTTCCGGATGGCGATCGACGCCTGCGTGGCCAGCGCGGTCAGGACCTCGAGGTCGGCGTCGTCGTAGGCACCGGACCGCCGCGAGACGACCGAGATGGTCCCGATGGGCCCCGCCTCGGCGGAGAGCGGCGTGGACATCACCGCACGGATCCCCATGGCGCGGATGAAGGCGTCGATCTCGGGCTGATGGTCGAAGCGCTCGTCCTCGAGGTAGTCGCGCGTCAGGATCGCCTGTTGCTCCGCGAACGCCCGGCCGGCGACGGCCTGGCCCGGCTTGAGACCGCCGCTCTGCGCCCAGTCCGGGACGACCGACATCGCCTCGCCGGCGGCATAGGACCAGCGGAGCGCGTCGATCTCCGGGTCGTACTGGTCGATCCGAGCGCCGTCCGAGTCGAGGAGGCGAGCGGCCTCCTCCACGATCCGCTGGAGCACCTCGGCCGGGTCGAGGATCGCGGACACCCGGGCGGCGATCTCGCGCAGCGTCCGCTCCGAATCCGCGCGGCGGGCGATCTCGGACCGCGAGCGCTCGAGCTCGTCGATGAGGTTCGCGTTGGCGATGGCGACGGCCGCCTGGTCCGCGAGGGCCGCGAGCAGGCCCGCATCCGCCTCGTCGAAGGCCGCGACCCGGTCGCCGTAGACCGTGATCGCCCCGATGACGATGTCGCGGTGGATCAGTGGCGCGGCGATGACCGACCGGATCGCCGCGGCGCGGACGAAGTCGTCGCGGCCGGGCGTGTGGGTGAACCGGTCGTCCGCGAGGTAGTCGTCGGTCCACTCGACGCGGCGCGTGGTCAGGGCCAGGCCGGACACCCCGGCGTCGGCCTGGAGCTCGACCTCGCTCAGGAGGGGCTTGCTGGCGACCGCTCGCTGACCGGCTTCCTGGGCCGTCCAGACCTCGGCCATGGCGGCGTCGCCGACCATGTCGATCATGGCGCCGGTGGCCCCGAGCAACCGGACCGAGGCGTCGATCACCGACTGGAGGATCTCGTCCTTGTCGCGCATGGCGCTGACCCGGGCGGCGATCTCGCGGAGCGTCCGCTCGGCGTCGGCGGTGTGGGCGAGGTCCTCCCGGGAGCGCGCCAGCTCGTCGATGAGCCGGGCGTTCGTGATCGCGATCGCCGCCTGGCTCGCGAGCGCCCCGATGAGCGAGGCGTCCGTCTCGGTGAAGGCGTCGCGGCGCCGGGAGTAGACCTCGATGACCCCGAGCGGCCCGGCGTCGCCGGTGATCGGCGCGGCGATCATCGAGTGGAACCCCGTGCGTTCGTAGAACTCGGTGGACTCGGGCGACGGCGGGAACTGGTCGACGAGGTCGCCGCCGGCCAGCACGACGCGGTCCTCCGCGACGGCGGTGCCGGTGGCCCCGACGCCGACCGAGATCCAGAGCTGACGCCGTTCCTCGTCCGTGAAGATCTCGCGGAGCCCGTCGTCGAAGGCCCAGTGCAGGTTCCCGGTCGAGGGGTCGAGGAGGTCGAGGATCGCCCCGTCGCCGCGGACGAGCCGGACGGCCTGCCCCACGACGTCCTGGAGGATCTCGTCGGGCTCGCGCATGACCGTGATACGGGCGGCGATCTCGCGCAGCGCCTGCTCCGCCTCCGCGCGCCGGCCGAGGGCGTCGCGGGACCGGTCGAGCTCGTCGATCAGGCGCGTCGTCGTGATGGTGATCGCGGCCTGGTCCGCGATGGCGACGAGGAGGGCGGCGTCGGCGTCGGACCACGCGTCGGGCCGGTCCGTGTAGATCGTCACCGCACCGAACGGGCCGGCCTCGCCGATCAACGGCGCGGCCATGACCGACTGGATCCCGGTGCCAGAGATGTAGGTGTCGGCGCCGAGCCCGTGCGGGAACCGCTGGTCGTGGAGGTAATCGCCCGTCCAGGTCGCGCGGCCGTGGACCACGGCCTGGCCGGCCACGCCCTGCTCGAGCGTCTCGTCGGGATCGTCCGGCCACTGCTCGTCGTCGGGGCGCTGCGCGCCGGAGGCATAGGCCCAGCGCAGCAGGCCGGAGACGGGATCGAGCAGGTCGATCCGCGCGCCGTCGGCCCGGAGGAGGCGTGCCGCCTCGTCGACCGCGCTCTGCAGGACCGCGGGGAGGTCCGACGCGGCGCTGATGCGGGCGGCGATCTCGCGCAGCGAGCGCTCGACCTCGGCGCGCTTGGCGAGTTCCACCCGGGAGTGGTCGAGGGCGTCGATGAGTCGGGCATTCGCCATCGCCGCGGCGGCGTGGTCCGCGAGCGCCCGGACGAGCGCGACCTGCGGCGGGTCGAAGGCGGCCGGCTTGGCGCTGAACGCCCCGAGCGCGCCGTAGATGGTGCCGCCGTTGATCAGCGGCGCCGCGACCATCGAGCGGATCCCGATGTCCGCCACGACGCGATCGGTCCCCTCGGCATGCTCGATCGCCGGGTCGGCCAGGTAGTCGTCGGTCCCGACGACGTTGCGCTCCGCGACCGCCCGGCCGAAGATCCCCACCCCCATCGGCAGCACGATCGAGCGGACCCAGGCCCGGCTTCGTGGACTCCGGATCCCCGCGTCGTGCGCGAACCGCAGGTGGCCCGTCTCGGGATCGACGAGGTAGACCATCGCGCCGTCCGCCTCGAGCAGCCGGGCGGTCTCCGCGACCGCCGAGACGAGCTGGTCGTGGATGTCGCCGTGCCCGCCGTCGGGGTCACCGGGACCTCGCGGCGAGGCCGCCTTCGGGGAGGTCGTCCGCCGCTTGGGCGCGACCTCGCCGGGCGGCTGCCTGGGCGTTCGCGCGCGCGGGATCTGTGTGGCCACGGTCCGAGGATACGACGCCGCCACGAGCGCGGGCATCGCCGTTCGCCGATGCCGTCTACGTCATCCGGCCGAGGCTGACCCCGACGCCCGTCGGGCGCCCGAGGGGCGCGACCGTCGCCGTCAGATGAGGACGACCGCCCACCGTCCCCGGGGAGCACCGCTTCCACGATGCCGATCACCGGCACCTGCTCGCCGGACCTTCGAGAGCACAGAGGTCACCAACGAGATGTTCGCCTCCCGAACCACGCTCCGCGCGTCCGACGTCGCGCTCCGCGCCATCATCGTCGTCCTGGCCCTGTCCACGGGCTACATCCACTCCACGCTCGGCGGTCTGCTGTTCACGCTGAACGCCGTGGGCTACGCGACCTTCGCCGTCGCGATGATCATCCCGCTCGCGCTCGCCGTCCGGTTCCGCTGGGCCATCCGCCTGGCGCTCATCGGCTACGCCGCCACCACGATCATCGGCTGGGCGATCCAGGGCCCGTACTTCTCGACCGCGTACGTCGCGAAGGCCATCGAGGTCGCCCTGATCGTCGCTGTCGCCGTCGACTTCGCCCGCATGGACGGCAACCCGGTCGACGTCGTCAAGGGCGAGCTGGCCGCCTTCGGCTCGTTCGTGGCCAGGGTCCGCGGCACCGCCGCCGCCGGCGCCTAGTCCCATCACGCTCGATCACCAGGAGTCCGACATGAAGCGCCTGACCCTCTCCATCGGCCTGGTCGCCCTGGCCGCCGTGCTCGCCGCCTGCTCGGGCGCGTCGGCCGCTCCTGCGGTGACCGACGCTCCGGCCGCCACGACCGATCCCGCCGGTCCCTCCGGCACCACGGTCGCCATCGTCGCCAAGGACATCAAGTTCCAGCAGACCGACGTCGCGGTCGCCGCGGGCCAGCCGGTCACGATCGACTTCGACAACCAGGACGGGGCGCCGCACAACATCGCGATCTCGGATGCCTCCGGGGCCCAGGTGTTCAAGGGCGACATCGTCGCGGGGTCGAAGGTCACGTACTCGGTCCCGGCCCTCGCCGCCGGCAGGTACACCTTCGTCTGCGACGTCCATCCCGACATGAAGGGGACGATCACCGCGAAGTGATCGCTCGCCAGCACGCATCCCGAGGTCCCGGTCATCGGCCGGGACCTCGGCGTTTGTCCGGTCGGCGACGGGTCGCCATCATGGTGACTCCCGGCACGCCCGCAACGAGGAGCCCACCATCGATGCTTGAAGTCCGCGACCTCGCCAAGCGCTACGGCGCCGTCGTCGCGCTCGACGGCGCGAGCTTCGAGGCGCGGCCGGGCCGGATCGTCGGCTTCCTCGGCCCCAACGGGGCGGGCAAGACCACCACCATGCGCTGCATCTTCGGGCTCGCCTTCCCCGACCGCGGCGAGGTCCGCTGGAAGGGGGCGACCGTCGAGCGCACGGCGCGTCTGCGGTTCGGGTACATGCCGGAACAGCGCGGCCTGTACCCGAGGATGCGCGTCGCCGAACAGCTCAGCTACTTCGCCCAGCAGCACGGGATGCGCGGCAAGGACGCCGATGCCGCGGCCGCGCGCTGGCTCGACCGGATGGGCCTCGCCGACCGCGCGAAGTCCAAGCTGGAGGAGTTGTCGCACGGCAACCAGCAGCGCGTGCAGCTCGCCACCGCCCTCGTCCACGACCCGGAGCTGCTCGTGCTCGACGAGCCGTTCTCCGGCCTCGACCCCATCGGCATCGCGACGATGACCGAGGTCATCCGCGAACGGGCGTCGGCCGGCGTCGGCGTGGTCTTCTCCAGCCACCAGCTCGACCTGGTGGAGGACGTCTGCGAGGACGTCGTGATCATCGCGCGCGGCCGGATCGTGGCCGCGGGCGGGATCGACGAGCTCAAGTCCGCCTCGGGCCGTCAGCATCTCGAGATCGAGGTCGTCGGCTCGGGCGGCGCGTGGCTCGACGGTCGCGCCGATCTGTCCGTGCTGGAGCGCGACGGCGACTCGGTGAAGCTCCTGGTCGACCGTTCCGTCGACCTCGACCAGCTCCTGTCCGCGGCACGTGCGGCGGGCGTGGTCCGGCGGTTCGCCTACCAGCCGCCGAGACTGTCCGAACTGTTCATGGAGGCCGTCGCCCCGACGGCGGCGGGTCAGGAGGCGGAGCGATGAGCCGATGGCGCAGCGTCTGGCTGGTCGCCAGGCGGGAGATCCTCGAGCGCGGTCGTAGCCGCGGGTTCATCCTGAGCGTGGCCTTCACGACGCTCATCGTCGTCGGATCGTTCGTCGTCCCGGCCCTCCTGTTCAGCGGGCCGGACGTCGCCAAGGTGGGCGTCGTCGACCCGCCGCCGACGACCCTCGAGGCGACGATCACCGTCATCGCGAAGGGCGCCGACCGGGCGCTGGTGTTCGTGCCGTTCGCCGACCGGGCCGCCGCGGAGGCCGCCCTGAAGGCCGGCGATGTCGAGGCGGTCGTCGACGTCCCGGCCGACCTGTCGCGGCCGGGCGAGGTCGTCTACAAGGCGTCGGCCGACGACTTCCTCCAGAGCGTCATCGGCGGCGCGGTGGCGTCGTTGCGGACGAACGCCCTGCTCGCGGGGAGCGGCGTGGACCCTGGCGCGCTGGCCGACGCGGCGGCCCAGCCGAAGGCCATCGAACTGGATCCCCAGACCGACGCCGATCGCGCGCGGTTCCTCGTCGCGAACATCGGCGCCGTGCTCATCCTCGTGGGCATCTTCTCGTTCGGGTTCACGGTCCTGACCGGCGTCGTCGAGGAGAAGCAGAGCCGTGTCGTCGAGGTCGTCCTATCCACCGTGCGCGCGCGCGACCTCCTCATGGGCAAGGTCCTGGGCATCGGCGTCCTGGGCGTCGTGCAGCTGGGGGTGTTCGTGGTCGCGGCGCTGATCGCGGCCCAGCTGACGTCGCGGCTCGTCCTGCCGAGCACGACGCCCGGCGCGATCGCGCTCCTCGCCGTGTGGTTCATCCTCGGCTACACGCTCTACTCCACCGCTTTGGGCTTCCTGGGGGCGCTCGCGTCCAGGATGGAGGAGGCCTCCAACGCGTCGACCCCCGTGACGATGATCGCGATGATCAGCTACTTCGTCGCGATCTTCGCGGTCGCGTCCGACCCGAGCGGCATCGTGGCCACGGTCGCGACGTTCCTCCCGCCGTCGGCGCCGTTCGTGGTGCCGCTCCGGGCGGCGTTCGACGCCATCCCGCCGTGGCAGATCGGGCTCTCGATCCTCGTGACGATGGCCGCGATCTACCTGCTGTTCGTCATCGGGGCGCGCGTCTACGCCGGGGCGGTGCTCCAGATGGGCGGGCGCATGAAGATCCGCGACGCGTGGCGGTCGGCCGGCAAGTAGTCCGGACCGGCTGCGCGGTCAGTCGAGCGGCTCGAACAGCCCGGGCGTCCCGCCCGCGTGCCAGAAGACGACGGTCTCGCCGTCGATGACCCCGGCCTGCGCCCGCGCGACGAGCGCCGGCGAGGGCCTTGGCCGTGTAGATCGGGTCGACGAGGATGCCCTCGGTCCGGGCCAGGAGCCGCGCGGCGACGTCGGCGGCGATGGTCGGCCGGCCGTAGCCGTCGCCGAACTGCGAGGCATCGAGCTCGACGGGCATGGCCATGGCGTCGACGCCGGCCGTCGCCGCGAGCGCGGCCACGCTGGCCTCGATCTCCGGCCGGATCTCGGCTTCCGAGCGTGCGACGAGTACGCCGGTCACCGCCGTCCCCTGCCCCGCCACGGCGCTGCCGACGATCAGGCCGGCCTGCGTCCCGCCCGTCGCCGACGGCACGACGATCCGGGACGGCCGGATCCCGGCCGCCACCGCCTGGGCGGCGAACTCGAGGGCGGCGAGGGCCTGGCCGGTCGCCCCGACGACGCCGCTGCCGCCGGCGCCGATGACGAACGGCCGGTGCCCGGCCTCGCGCAAGCCGTCGACCACCTCCGCGAGCAGGCTCTCGCGCTGCGAACGGTCGGCCGATTCCGTCTGGTGGACGGTCGCGCCGAGCATCTCGTCGAGCACGATCCCCGGGTTGGGCGGATCGGTCGCCGGCCCGGACAGGACGAGATGCACGCCCAGGCCAGCCGCCGCCCCGGCCGCGGCCGTGAGCCGGCAGTGGTTCGACCACCTTCGACCGACGGTCACCAGCGTGTCGGCGTCGTCGGCGAGGGCCGCCCCGACGAGGAACTCGAGATTCCGGAGCTTGTTCCCACCGAAGGCGAGCGGCAGCAGGTCCTCGCGCTTGGCCCAGACCTCGACCCGCCCGCCCAGGGCGGCGCTGAAGCGCGGCAACGCGTGGAGCGGCGAGGGACCGTCGAACAGGCGGAAACGCGGCAGGTCCGGCGTCCACGTGGTCATCGAGTCGATGGTAGCCCCGTATCATCGGCCGATGGCGACTCGGATCACCCCCGCCGACCGGTTCACGTCCGTCGGCCAGCACGCCGGGATGGAGCGGTCCATCGCGATCTCGACTCCGCTCGTCGGCAGCGTCCGGCTGTACTCGTCGATCGTGTCGACCGCGCCCGGCGACAAGACCCGGATCCACCACCATGGGGAGTGCGAGACCTCGATCTACATCCTGTCGGGGCGGGCGCGCTACACGTACGGCCCGACGGGCCTGGAGCACGGCTTCGACGGCGAGGCGGGCGACTTCATCTACATCCCGGCCGGCGAGATCCACGTCGAGGAGAACGCGTCGAGCACGGAGCCGCTCGTCGTGGTCCTGACGCGGAACTGCCCGGATTCGCACGTCGAGTACATGGACGACGGACCGGACGGCTCGCTCGACGTCCCGGCGCCGTGCTGAGCGGGCGACCGACACCGCCGCGCGCGTGACCGGCTGGCGGGACCGGCCGCTCGCGGACCTGCTCGACGCATCCGGCCTCGCCGGCGTCGCGGAGCAGCCCCTCGCGACCGACGGCTGGTCCGGGGCGACCTTCACGACGCTCGAGCGCGGCGACGAGCGTTTCGTCCTCAAGCGGGCGTCGCCCGCGACCGACTGGATCGTCCGCGCGACCGACGACCGCGCCATCCGGGAGGCGTGGCTCGCCGGCCAGGGCCTCCGCGACGAGCCCTGGCTCCGGCCGGCCGCGGCGCCCGTGACCGTCCCGTTCCTCGGCGCCGCCGCCGACCCGGCCGGGGCCGCCGTCATCCTCATGCCCGACCTCTCGCCCCAGCTGACCGCCTGGGCCCGCGTCGGCGACGGGCCGGTCCTCACCGCCGAGGCCGCCGACCGCCTCATCCGGGGCATCGCGGCCCTCCACGCCCTGCCGTGGAGCGAGATCCTGGCGTCCCGGGCCGACCGGGACGGGGCGCCCGCCCCACCGTGGTGTCCGCTCCCGGAGCGGCTGACCCTCCTCACGCCCCGGTCGGCCGCCGGCTACGCGGCCCACGGCAATCCGGTCGGGGCGCGGTTCCTCGCGGGATGGGATGGCTTCGGCCGCCACGCGCCCGCCGCGGCACGCGACCTCGTCGAGCGACTCGCCGACGACCCCGGTCCGTTGGTCCGGGCGCTGGCGACCCTCCCCGTGGTCGGCCTCCACGGCGATGTCAAGCTCGCGAACGTCGCCCGCCACGCCGACGACACGCTCACGTTCATCGATTGGCAGATGACGCTCCGGGCGCCCGTGGCCGTCGAGCTCGGCTGGTGCATCGTGACCAACAGCGCCGAGCTGCCGGAGCCCCCCGACGCGGTGCTGCATCGCTACCGGGAGGCGATCGGTGCCGTGGCGGGCGGATGGCAGTTCGGCGGCGAGGTCCGCGGCCTGGACGCCCTCGTGGGCGACTGGGATCTCCAGGTCGATCTCGCGATGATCGTCGGGCTGCTCCTGCGCGGATGGCGCAAGGGCCTCGACACCGTGGCCGGCGCGACGCTCGGCTCCGGCATCGCGGCCGCGGACGACCTCGCCTGGTGGTGCGAGCGGGCGGTCGACGCGGCGGAGCGGCGCCTCTAGCCCGTCAGGAGGGCGCGGCGAGGTCCCGGCGCGGGAAGACGACCAGCGCGGCCGCCACGGCCACGACGATCACCGCGATCAGCACGGCGAAGTCGGCCGTGTGCGGCAGGCCGGCGAGGTCGGCCTTCGCGTCGACGTAGTGGAAGAGCGAATACGGCTGCAGCCAGGCGGCCGCGGGCCACAGCGACCCGATGACCTCGAGGAAGTACGAGACCAGCACGAACGCGAGGCTGATCCCGATCGCCGGGGTCAGGCGATCGGACGCCGATGACGCGAGCAGGGCGATCGCGCCGAACGCCCAGAACAACAACGAGCCGTTGAACCACAGGATCGGCAGGTTCGCGGCGCCGAGCTCGGCCGTGCGGCCGGTGATGGCGGCGCCGAGCAGCGCACCGAGTGACAGCGCAGCGATCGTCACGGCCACGAAGGCGGCCGTCGCGAACGCCAGCGTCAGATAGACCCCGCGACGGCTGATCGGTCGAGAGAGGAGGACTTCGAGCGTCCCGCGCTGTCGCTCGCCGGCGATCGCGCTGGCCGCGAACCCGAGGGCGAAGACCAGGTTGAGCCCCACCGCGATGGGGTGGACGAAACCGACGGCGACCGAGCCCGCGAGGCTGAAGATGTCGCCACCGCCGAACTGGGCGAATTGGGGTGGGAGCGCACCGCTGTCGAACAGGTCCTGGAACTGCGACCCGAAGGCGTCGAACACGATGGGGAGCACCGCGCCCCAGGCGAGGAGCGCACCCGACACGACGAGCAGGCGCCAGCGGTTGGCGCGCCAGGTGTGGGCGAGGAGGGCGCGGTTCATGCCACCGCCCCGGTGCCGGCGCCTGTGCCGGCCGTGTCGCCAGGGCCGCTCGCGGCCGGTGACGGGTCGTCGGTCTCGTAGAACTCGAGGAACGCCTCCTCGAGGCGAGCCGGCTCGATGGTCATGTCCGTGATCGGCGCGCCGGCGATCGCCGCGAGGAACGGGCCGACATCGCCCTCGAGGCGGCAGGTGAGCCGCCCGTCCGCGACCCGCACGTCGGAGACGCCCGCGACCCCGTCGAGAGCCGGCGCCGGCCCGGTCAGACGCAGCTCGACGTTCCGCTTGCGCCGGGCGAGCAGGGCCGGGATCTCTTCGAGGGCCACGAGACGCCCGGCGCGGACGATGGCGACGCGGTCGCAGACTCGCTCCACCTCCGAGAGGATGTGGGACGAGAAGAAGACCGTCCGACCGGTCGCGCGCAACTCGTCGAGATACTCGTAGAAGGCTCGCTGCATCAGCGGGTCCAGGCCCTCGGTGGGCTCGTCGAGGATCGCGAGCTCCGGGTCGTGCTGGAGGGCCTGGACGATCCCGACCTTCTGGCGCATCCCGCGCGAGTAGTCGCGTACGGGTCGGCGCAGCGTGGCCGCCGACAGCTCGAGGCGCTCGGTCAGCTCCGCGCGCCGGACCGGCGGACGGCCCGAGAGTCGGGCCAGCTCGTCCAGCAGGCGCTCGCCGGTCAGGCCGTCCCAGAACGCGATGCCGCCGGGCAGGTAGCCGACCTGGCGGCGGATGGCCACGGAGTCGCGGACGATGTCGCGGCCGAGGACCGTCGCGCTGCCCGTCGTCGCGTGGAGGAAGCCCAGCAGCAGACGGATCGTGGTGCTCTTCCCGGCCCCGTTCGGCCCGAGGAAGCCGAAGATCTCGCCCTCCTGGACATCGATCGAGAGGTCACTCAGCGCAAGGGTCTCTCCCGAGCGCCCGTACCGCTTGCCCAGACCCCGCGTCTCGATGACCGCCATGAGGCACAGTATCGGGGTATCGCAGCAGGAGAGACCGATGCCCAAGACCGTGCCCCAGGGACCAGGGATCGAGGCGAGTGCCCTGCCGTTCAGCCAGGTCGTGGAGGCGAACGGGTTCGTCTTCCTCGCCGGTCAGGTCGGCGGTGCCCCCGGCGGCAGCGGTGCCGTGCCGGGCGGCATCGAGGCCGAGACGCGCCAGATGCTCGACAACGTCGGCCGCCTGCTTGCGGCCGTCGGCCTCGGCTTCGGCGACGTCGTCAAGGCCACCGTCTACCTGCTCGACTTCAGCGAGTTCGCCGCGATGAACGCCGTCTACCGCGAGTACTTCCCGACCTTGCCGCCCACCCGTGCCACGGTCGGCGTGACGGCGCTCGCGGCCGACTACCGCGTCGAGATCGAGGTCATCGCCGCCCGCTGACCGTCACCCGCTGACGGCGAGTCCACCGAGGAAGGCCGCGACCCGGTCCAGCACGTCACCGAGCACCGGCTTCAGGGTGTGCCCGAGCCGCGGGTAGGTCACGAGCTCCCCGTGCGCGAGGCGTGGGACCGCGGCGCGCAGCAGGTCGATCCGCGCGAACGGGTCCGACTCGCCCGACAGCAGCAGGACGGGGCACCGGATGGCCGGCCAGTGGGCGATCCGGGCGTCGGTCCGCTCCGGGGCGCCGGGCGGGTGGAGGGGATAGCTGAAGCACACGAGGGCCGCGTACGGGGCGCCTTCCGCGGCCGCGGCGAGGCTGGCCACGCGGCCGCCGAAGGAGTGCCCGCCGACGACGACGTCCGCGGCGGTGGGCACGGCCAGATGGAAGGCGGGCAGCGCGTCCTCGGCCTTGCGCCGAGGCAGGTCGATGGCCGTCGCCACGAGACCGCGAGCCCGCAGGCCGTCGACGAACGGCGCCATGCTCGCGGCCGTCCCGCTCGCTCCGTGGCCCAGGAAGATGCGCATGCCCATGCCGACAGGGTAGCCTTGTCGTCGGTCACCCGGGGTAGGACGTCATGGTCCCGTCGGGTCATGGTCGTCCCCAGGCCGCCGGGTCATCCTCCGGGTCGTGTCCACTCGAGGAAGCCCATTGCCCGTCGCCGCACCGCATCGGTCGCGTCCGCCGCTCGCTCACCGCTCGGCCGTCCTGGCCGCGATGGCGTCGGTCCTGCTGGTCGTCGTCGGCGCGCTCGCCGCGACCCCCGTGGTCCGGGCCGCGGATCCGGCGCCGTCCGGTCCGACCGTCCTCGGCGCGAAGGTGACGTTCTCCGGTCGCGGCTACGGCCACGGGGTCGGGATGTCGCAATACGGCGCGCGCGGCCGGGCGATCGACGGCCAGGACGCCGCCACGATCCTCGCGCACTACTACCAGGGCACGACGCTCGGCGAGCTCACGCCGGCGCCCGACATCCGGGTGATGGTCCTGTATCAGTGGAAGGCGACGGCCTCGAAGCCGTTCACGCTCTTCGGCCGGGCCACGGACTGGAGCATCGTCGGGATCGCGGGCGATCTTCCCGGCCGATGCCCGATTGACCATGACCCCGACCACGACGACCGCCGGCGGCACGACGGCGACCACCTGGCGCCTGCGGATCGTGGCCCCGACCGGCGAGGTGCTCCTGGACCGGGCGTCCGCGGGCAAGATGACGCTGCGCGGCGTGGACGAGACATCGCGGTTCCAGGTGACGTCGAGACCGGGCACGAACGACCTGTACCGCGGGTCGCTGCGCGTGCTCGGGTCGGCGGTCTCGCCGACCGTGTCGGTCGTCGACCGGCTGCCGCTCGAGCAGTACCTGCGCGGCGTCGTGCCGGCCGAGATGCCGACGAGCTGGCCGATCGAGGCGCTGCGCGCACAGGCGATCGCCGCGCGGTCGTACGCGGCGCACAAGCTGCGGCCGGGCGTCTCCTATTTCGACACGTGGGACGACAGTCGCTCGCAGGTGTACCGCGGCGTCCTGGCGGAACGTCCGGCCACCGACGCGGCCATCGCCGACACGGCGGGGATCGTCCTGTGGAGCGGCAAGAAGGTCGCCAATGCGATGTTCCACTCCACGGGCGGCGGCGCGACCGAGAACAACGAGAACGTCTACGTCTCCGCCACCGGCAAGAAGGTCGCCGGCGCGGTGAGCTACCTGCGCGGGTCGCCCGACCGGCGCGAGGACGGCACGGCGTACGACGACGCGGCGCCGTACGCGACGTGGACGATGAAGGCGTACAAGCGCACGACGCTGTCGGGATGGTTCGCGGCGGATCCACGGACGAACGTCGGCACGTTGACGGCGCTCGACCTTCGGCACCGCGGCGTCTCGGGGCGGCTCATCAGCGTGACGCTCATCGGATCGAAGGGGAAGAAGACCGTCTCGGGTGACGTGTTCCGGTCGATCCTCGACCGCGCCCGGCCGACGGGCGACCCGATGCTCCGCAGCACGCTCTTCGACACGTCTCCGATCCCCTGACCAGGACGCGAGCCTGACCGGCGACGGTATGCTCGACGGCGATGGCCGACATCGACCCCCGACCGCGATGCGCCTGGTCGAGCGCCTCGAGCCCGAACCCGGACCCCTTGATGGTCGCCTACCACGACGACGAATGGGGCACGCCCGTCACCGACGACCTCGAGCTCTTCGAGCGGCTGGCCCTCGAATCCTTCCAGGCCGGCCTGTCGTGGTCGACGATCCTTCGCAAGCGCGCGACCTTCCGCGCCGCGTTCCGAGGATTCGAACCGGGCACTGTCGCCCGGTTCGATGACGCCGATCGGGACCGGCTGATGGCCGATGCGGGGATCGTCCGCAATCGCGCCAAGATCGATGCCACCATCTCGAACGCCGGCTTGTTCCTCGAGACGTCGGCGGCGTTCGGGTCCTTCGATGCCTACCTGCGCTCGGTGGTGCCGGGGCCGCCGGCGCGACTGCCGCGCAGCGCGGGCTTCGGCGACATCCCGGCGACGACGACGGCCTCGGACGCGCTGTCGGCTGACCTGCGCCGGCGCGGCTTCCGGTTCGTCGGCTCGACGATCGTGTACGCGTTCATGCAGAGCGTGGGCCTCGTCGACGACCACGTGTCGACCTGCTTCCGGTACCGCGGCTGAGCCATCGCTCACAGATCCCGGCGAGCCAGGCGCCAGCCGGCGAGCCCGAGCACGATCGCGACCCAGACGACCGACCAGAGGACGAATCCCAGCGGCGGCGACTGGAGGGCGAAGAACGGGTTGGCGGCCAGCCCCTCAGGGCTCCGGCCGGTGGCGAGCAGCGCGGCGGCGGGTGGCTCCAGGCCGTAGACGACCCCGCGCCAGAGGCCGTCGCTGGGAAAGAGCCACCGGCTCGCTTCCGCGGCGCCAGCGAGCGACTGGAGGTCGAAGGCCGACGCGACGGCGGCCATCACCCCCGCCATCCAGCCGACGCCGAACGCCACCACGGCCACCGCCCCGGCGCCGATGGCCGGCAGGACCGATCCGAGGGCCAGCGTCAGCGACATGAGGAGCACGGCCTGCGCGGCGAGGAACGCCAGCGCCAGCACGGGCTGCGGTGGCCCGAACCCGCTGATCGCGGTCACGACGAGGATGGCCAGCGCCCCGGATGCCGCGGTGTAGAGGACCACCACGAGGGCCAGGCCGAGCCATCGGCCCAGGAGGAAGTCCGCGCGGCGGATCGGACGCGCGAGCAAGGCCAGGGCCACGCCGGATTCGATGTCGCCGCCGATCGCCGGTGCTCCCAGGAAGGCCGCGGTCATCGCGAGGACGAAACTGAACATGAAGGCGATGAGGATCAGCACCTGCGAGACGCCGACCCGGATCTCGAGCTCAGGGACTCCCTCCTCGCGCGCGAGCGTCACGAGGCGCTCGACCCCGAAGGCGACGAGCCCCACGGAGACGATCGTCAAGGCGGCGAGCAGCCAGACGATCCGTCGGCGGACGAGCTCGCGGATCGTCAGCCGGGCGATGACGATCACGGGACCGGCGCCCCGCGGTCGTGGCCGACGAGTTCGAGGAACCGCGCTTCCAGCGAGCCGCGGCCGGGCTCGACGGCATGGACCCGGCCACCGGCCGCGACGATGGCCGCCACGAGGTCAGGGACCCGGTCGGCCGCCAGGGGATGGAAGGTCAGCCACTCGCCGTCGTCCTGGGGCGAGCCGAACGACCCCAGCGTCGAACGCGCGTCGCCAGCCAGACCGGTGACGCGGATCCGCACGCCGTCGCCGGCGACGATGTCGTCGAGGCTGCCGGAGGCGACGACCCGGCCGTGGTTGACGATGACGACACGGTCGCAGACGCGCTCGACCTCGGTGAGCAGGTGCGAGTTCAGGATGACCGTGGCGCCGCGGTCGCGCGCCGCGCGGACGATCTCGCGGACATCGGTCCGACCGACCGGATCGAGGGCGGACGTGGGCTCGTCGAGCAGCACGAGGTCCGGGGATCCGAGGAGGGCGACGCCGAGGCCGAGTCGCTGCTGCATCCCCTTGGAGAACGCGCCGACGGCGTCATCGGCGCGGTCCGCGAGGTCGACCTGGGCGAGGGCCTCCACCGCCGCCGTGGCCCGGCCTGTGGCCGGGATCCCGGCGAGTTCCGCGTGGAGGAGCAGCACCTCCCTGGCCCGGAGCCACGGCTGGTACCGGAAGAGTTCGGGGAGGTAGCCGATCCGGCGTCGCGCGGCGCGGTCGCCGAGCGGCGCCCCGAGCACGCGACCGGACCCGCTGGACGGCCGCGACAGCCCGAGCAGGAGTTTCACGGCGGTGGTCTTGCCGGCGCCGTTGGGACCCAGCAACCCGACGAGTTCGCCGCGGCCGACATCGAGGTCGATGGCGTCGAGCGCGACCGTCGACCCGTACCGCTTCGTGACCGCGCGAAGCTCGATCACCGGGTCTGACACGCTAGCTGTCACACGACCCCTCGAAGCTTCGGTCCGATGGCGGATGCCCCGCCGGGACGGGAGACCGAGCGATGCTCATCGTGGATTGCCCCTGGTGCGAGGACCGGATGGTCCTCGATGATGCGCCGACGGCGGTCGGCACGTGCGAGACCTGCGGGATCAGCGCGGACGTCTCGTTCGAGGCGGCGGCCGACGCGATGCCCCTGGCCGCCTGAGGGACGCCCTCAGCGCGGTTGGAGTGACGTCATCCGGAGGACGCGCACCGGTGCGCACGCGAGGCTGACGAGGCAGATCGCCACGCCCATCGCGCCGATCACGGCGGACCCGGACGTGAGGTCGATGACGGCGCCGCCCACGATCAAGCCGATCGGCTGCAGGCCGAGCGACACCGTCCGGGCCGTGCTGGCGATCCGGCCAAGCAGCTCGTCGGGCGAGTACGAGGCGCGGACCGTGATGTAGGTCAGGAGCACCATCATCTGGGCGATCCCGGCGACGAACGCGGCCCCGACAAGGGCCGGCACGCTCGTCACGGTGGCCACGATCACCAGGCTTGCGCCCATCAGCACGTTGCCCCCGAGCAGCATCGGCCCGATGCGCCGGCGGTTCGAGGTACGTGCCGTGATGAGTGACCCGATGACCGTGCCTGCCCCGTAGCCGGTGAGGATCACGCCCAGGACCGCCGGCGGATCGCCGAGGTCGCGGGTCACCATGACCGCGAGCGCCGTGACGAGCGGTGCGGTCAATGTGGAGATCGCGCCCCAGAACAGGATCACGGCGCGCAGGACCGGGTTCTTGGCGATGTAGTCGATGCCCTCGCGGATCTCCGCGAGGAAGCGCCCGTGCACGCGGTCGATCGGGGCCCGCAGGTCACGCCGAACGAGGAGCAGGCCGGCGGCGGAGATCGCGAAGGACACGGCGTCGATCGCGAGCGTCGGGCCAGGGCCGATCGAGGTCGCAAGGAGGCCGGCGATCGCGGGGCCGATGATGAAGCTGACCGAGTAGACCGCCTCGAAATAGCCATTGGCGCGGCCGATCTGGGGGCGGCCGACCAGCGCGGGCACTGACGCGATGTACCCGGCCATGAAGAACGAGCGGAGGACGCTCATCGGTCCCGCGACCAGGAGGATGACGGCCATCGTCGGACCGCCGACGTGGATCGAGATCGGGATCAAGGCGGTCAGGACCGCCCGGCCGAAGTCGGCGAGCAGCATCATCCGCTTGCGGTCGCTCCGGTCGGCGATGACGCCAGCCACCATCGCGAACGCGAGGTCCGCGAGCGCCTGGATCGCGCTCACGACACCCATGGCCAAACCGGACCCGGTCAGGGCCAGGACGAGCAGCGGCAGGGCCGTGAACGTGACGGCGTCCCCGAGCGACGAGATGCTCTGCGTCGCGAGGACGACGATGAAGTCGTGGTTCCGCGAGAGCGGCTCCGGGCGCGGCTCGGCGCGGGCCACGGGCGTGGGCGATGCGTCGATGGCCTCGGACATCCCGCGATGGTAGCGGCGGGTCGCGGCCTGTCGGCGATCGCATCGGCGTCGTGCACGGCGGCTAGGATGCGCGAATGGAACTCGCGCACGCGGCCGAGTCGATGATCGCGTCGGGTCGACGCCTCGGTCAGCGTGGGCTGATCTCGGGCGCCGAGGGCAACCTGTCGATCCGCCTCGACGCGGACCGGCTGCTGACGTCCCCGACCGGCCGTCGCAAGGACGAGCTCGACGCCGACGACCTCGTCATCGTGTGGCTCGGTCATCCGGATCGCGACGCGCGGTCGGTCTCGGGCCTGCCGCCGTCGTCGGATCTCGCGATCCACCTCGCGCTGTATCGGGCCCGTCCCGACATCGGGGCCGTGGTCCACGCCCATCTGCCGGCCGCGATGGCGCTCACGGTGGCCGGCGAACGGCCCGATCCAGCGATGCTGCCCGAGACCGCCTTCCACCTGCCCCGACTCCCGGTGGTCGCCGGCGGGGAGATGGGCAGCGTCGATGTCGCCGACCGCGTGGCCGCGGCGCTCTCGGAGCCGCCGGCGCCCCTGCCGAACGCGGCGATCCTCGAGCGGCACGGGGCCTACTCGGTGGGCGAGGACCTCGTGGTCGCCGTCGACCGACTGGAGCTCGTCGAGGTCCTCTGCCGGACGTGCCGCGATGCGCTCCTGATTCGCGCGGCACGCGCCGCGGTGGGTATGGTGTCCCCGGACTGACGCCTTCGGCGTCGGAGGGAATCCACGGGAGGGCACATGAATACGCGCGCCTATCTGGCGGAGTTGGTCGGTACGACCCTGTTCCTGACGCTGGGCTATGCCTCGGTCGGCGCGATCACCGCCGCCTCGGTCCCGACGAGCAATCTGCTCGTCGTCCCCTTCGCGTTCGGCCTGGGGCTGCTCGCGGCGGTCTTCATGTTCGGGCACGTGTCGGGTGGGCACTTCAATCCGGCGGTCACCATCGCCATGGTCCTCGACAAGCGGACCACCCCGATCGATGCCATCGGATACATCTCGGCGCAGATCATCGGCTCGCTGATCGCCGCGGTCATCGTGATGGTCGCGGTGAGCCAGAAGACCGTCGCCGACGGGATCACCAAGCCGGGCACGGGCATGACGGACGCCGGCGCGTTGATCCTCGAGACCGTCTTCACGGCGACGTTCCTGCTGGTCATCCTGACGGCCACGAAGCGGGCTCCGGCCCTCGCCGCGCTCGCCATCCCCCTGACGCTGGTCGCGATCCACTTCGCGGACGCCACGCTGAGCGGCGCCTCGGTGAACCCGGCCCGCTCGATCGGCTCGGCCGTCGTCGGCGGCGATCTGACGGGGATCTGGATCTACATCGTCGGCCCGATCCTCGGCGGCATCATCGGCTGGGGCATCTGGCGCGGGATCGACGGCGGCAAGGAGACGTTCGAACCGGCGATCGTCGTCGGGGAACTGGAGCGGACAGAGATCGCCAAGGGGTAGCTCGCCCATCGCGAACCGAACGCCCGTCAGAGGTCCTCGAGGCTGAACCGACGGGCGTTCCCCATCTGTCCCCAGACGCGGGCCTGGGTCACCGCGAGCATCTGGCGGACGTGGTTGCGGTCGTGGTGGACCCACTCCCCGAGCAGCTCGTCGACGCGCAGCGGTCCCACGTCCGGGTGCAGGCCCACACGACCGAGGTCCGCGGCCGTCAATCCCCGGACGAGCTCGACGCCGTCGCGACGCAGCCCGGCGAACTCGGCCGCCAGGTCGGCTCCCGGCCTCTCGTGGTCGCGCCGGGCCTCGGCGACCGCCGGCGGGTCCCACGCCTCGAGATCCGGCGGGATGTCGGGACGGTCGCCCGACAGGATCAAGCGGATCCGGCCGGCGAACCCGCGCCGTTCGGCTTCGATCAGGTGCCCGACACACTCGTTGGCGCTCCACTCGCCCGGCTCGGGCCGCCAGCCGCCGTCCGGGCCGAGGGCGCCGAGCTCGGCGAGGATCGTGGCGCTCGAGGCGGCCAGAAGGTCGGCGACGACCGCCGGCGGCAGCGCCGCCATCGCGGGCGCGTCGGCGGCGTCGGTCATCCGGCGGCGGCGCCGGGCGGCGGCGTGGCGGCGGGAGCCTCGGCGGCGGCAGTCGGCGCCGTAGGCGCGGCGGCGTCCGGTGCCGCACCGTCGGTCTGTGGCGCGCCGTCGGTCGGAGCGCCGTCGGGGGCCGCGTCCTCTGCGGCCGGGCCCGCGGCGCTGTGAGCGACCGCGACCGCGGACACGCCCACCGTCTCGGCCGGCGTCCGCGACGGCATGACCGGCAACGCCCGGCCGCCCTCGGCGAGCCAGCATGCCGCCGACTGCCCTGCCCCGACGTCGAAGAGCGGCGGCTCATCGGTCTTGCAGCGGTCGAACGCCAGCGGACAGCGCGGGTGGAACCGGCATCCCGACGGGACCCGCGCGGCATCCGGCGTCTCGCCGACGAGGATCGTGCGACGCGGGCCGCCCTCGGAAGGCGGTTCGGGGGTCGGCGACACCGAGACGAGGGCGGCCGTGTAGGGATGATGCGGGGAGCGGATGACCTGGTCCGCAGGGCCGATCTCCATGATCTTGCCGAGGTACATCACGGCGATCCGGTCGGCGATCACCCACGCGAGTGACAGGTCGTGGGTGATGAACAGATACGTCAGGCCGCGCTCCTGACGCAGGTCCAGCATCAGGCGAAGGAGCTCGGTCCGGATGGAGACGTCGAGCATCGAGACCGGCTCGTCGGCCACCACGAGCTGTGGCCCCATCGCCAGGGCCCCGGCGATGACCACGCGCTGACGCTGGCCGCCCGAAAGCTCATGCGGATATCGGAACGCGAAGTCCGCCGGCAGCCCGGCGGATTCCAGCGCCGACCGCACGCGGGCCTCGCGGTCCGCGAGCTGTGGGGCGATGCCGTTGACCTCGAGCGGTTCGGCGACGAAGTCGTGGATCGTCTGCTTGGGGTTGAGTGTCTCGTACGGGTCCTGGAAGATCAGCTGGACCCGCTTGCGATACGCCCGCAGCGCCTTGGTCCCCCACAGGGTCGAGACGTCCTCACCGTCGAACGTGATCGTCCCGGCCGTCTGCTTCGTCAGCTTCACGATCACCCGCCCGACCGTGGTCTTGCCCGACCCGGACTCGCCGACCAGGCCAAGGACTTCGCCTTCCTCGATCGCGAGTTCGATGCCGTCCACGGCGCGGACGGCGCCGCGCGGACGTCGCTGGATCGAATCCATGATGCCGGCCCGGATCGGGAAGTGGACCTCGAGACCGGCGACGCGGATGAGCTCCTTCACGCCGGCGCCTCGGCCGTGGCGACGGCCGCCGCCGAGGTGGCCGCCGGCGCGCTCGCGCCGCTCGTCGGCCCGGACGTGCCGTTCCCGGACCCGACCCCTGCGGGGTAGCCGCTGCTTCGGCGTGACGCGACGTCCTCGGCGCTGATCAGGACCCCGCCGGACTGGCCGGCGGGATGCAGGTGGCAGGCGACGCGCACGCCGTCCGGGAAGAGCACCTCGGGCGGCACGACCTCTCGGCAGATGTCCATCGCGGCCGGACACCGCGGATGGAACCGGCAGCCGGGCGGCGGCTCGCGCAGGTCGGGCGGCGTCCCGGGGATCGTCTCGAGGTTGCGCCGGTCCGCGCTGATGTTCGGGAAGGCCCCGAGCAGTTTCTGCGTGTACGGATGCCGGGGCGCGGTGAAGATCCGCCGGACCGGCCCCTCCTCGGCCACCTTGCCCGCGTACATGATCAGCGTCCGGTCGCAGGTCTCCGCGATCACCGATAGGTCGTGGGTGATGAGCATCAGCGAGAGCCCGAGCTCGCGCCGCAGGCGCTCGAGCAGCTCGAGGATCTGCGCCTGGACCATGACGTCGAGCGCGGTCGTCGGCTCGTCGCCGATGACGATCGCCGGGTCGCAGGCCAGGGCCATGGCGATCATCGCGCGCTGGCGCATGCCGCCGGAGAGCTCGTGCGGATAGGCGTCGGAGCGCTTGCGCGGGATCCCGACGAGCTCGAGCAACTCCCCGGCGCGCTTGCGCGACCGGTCGCGCGACTCGCCCAGCCGGATCTCGATCGGCTCCGCGATCTGCTCGCCGACCCGGCGGACCGGGTTCAGCGCGTTCATCGCCCCCTGGAAGACGATGCTGATCTCGCGCCATCGGTAGCGTCGGAGCTGCTCCTCGGTCTTCGGCACCAGGTCGATGCCGAACAGCTCGATGCTGCTCCCCTTCCGGATGCGGGCGTTGGCCGGCAGGATGCGGACCATCGAGAGGGCGGTCGTCGTCTTGCCGCAGCCGGACTCGCCAGCGAGCCCGAGCGCCTCACCGTCGTTGAGCCGGAACGAGACGCCGTCGACCGCCTTCACCCAGCCGCTCTCGAGCTTGAAGTGCGTGCGCAGGTCCTTCACCACGAGGAGCGGCGCCGTCGGGTCGGCGAGCTTCGGCAGCGGCCACTGGCGACGGCCGCGGATGGTCTCCATGTCCGCATGCAGCAGTCCCGGGTCCACGGGCGTGTCGCCGCCCGTCGCGGCGGCGATCCGGGCGGCCTCCAGCGCCTCGGCGTCCTCCTCGATCACGTGGTCGTGATCGCGCAGTTCGCGGGCGACGCGCAGTTCCTCGCGAGGGTCGGTCACCGGCGCACCTGCGACTTCGGGTTGAGGATGTCGTCGAGCGCGTTGCCGACGAGGGTGAAGGACAGCACCACGAGCACCACGCACACGGCGGGCGGCGCGATGTACCACCACGCGCCGAGGCCCGGCGCGCCGGCCTGCTGCGCCGCGTCGAGGATCTGGCCCCAGGACGGCGCGAACGGGTCGCCGAGGCCGATGAAGGCCAGGCTGGTCTCGATGAAGACCGCCGCCGCGAAGGTGATGACCGCCTGGGCCACGATGAGATTCACGACGTTCGGGAAGATGTGCCGCCGCATGATGTGGCCGGGGCCGCTGCCGATGACCCGCGCACGGTCCACGAACATGCGCTCCCGGATCGAGAGCGTCTGCGAGCGGATGATCCGGGCGGTCGTCGCCCACGAGGTGATGCCGATGACGATGACGATGACGAGCAGCGTCGCCCGGAGCCCCATGAACTCGGCCTCCGGCCCGATGATGTCGAGGATGACGGGCGCGAGGATGATCGCGAGGACGAACGTCGGCAGGACCAGGAAGAAGTCCGTGACCCGCATCAGGCCGCTGTCGGTCTTGCCGCCGACGTAGCCGGCGATGACGCCGATCAGGGCGCCGACGAAGACCGTGATCACCGTCGCGAGGAGCCCGATCGACATCGAGATCCGCGCCCCGTGGACCGTGAGGTTGAGGATGTCGCGACCGAGCTCGTCCGTCCCGAAGATGTGGGCGGCCGACGAGGGCTCGAGTGCCGTGCCCGTGGCGGTCGTCGCCGTCTCGAGCGGCCCGACGAACAGCTGCGGCGCGATCGCCATCACCGAGAAGAACAGCAGGATGATGAACCCGATCACGCCGTCGCGACGTTGCGAGAACCGGCGGATGAACGTCCGGGCACCCTTCGCCCGGAGACGCCAGCGCTCGGCCCGGAGCTCACGGGCGGTCGGGGCCGCCGGCGTCAGCGCGCTCATGCCCGGACCCGTGGATCGAGCCGGCCGTAGACGAGGTCCGCGGCCAGGTTGCCGAGCACGACCGTGACCGAGAGCAGCAGGAAGATCCCCTGCAGGACCGGGTAGTCGCGGGCGTCGAGCGCGTCGACCGTGAGCGTCCCGAGCCCCGGCCAGTTGAACACGACCTCGGCGGTGATCGCCCCGGCGACCACGTACCCGAGGTTGATCGCGATGATCGTCACCATGGGCAGCATCGCGTTCGGGAACGCATGCTGTCGGAGGATCCGGCTGTCCTTGAGGCCCTTGGCGCGCGCCGTGGTCACGTAGTCCTCGGAGCGGGTCTCGATGATCGCCGACCGCATGATGATGCTGTACCCGCCGATCAGGCCCAGGGTGATCGTGGTCAGCGGCAGCACGAGGTGACGCAGGAAGTCGAAGAACTGCGCGGCCGGTGACGCGAACTGCGCACCCGGGGTGAGCATGCCCGACGTGGGGAACCATCCGAGGTTGGCGGCGAAGATGATGATCAGCGGCATGCCGATGACGAAGTACGGCATCGAGTAGAGGATCAGGCCGACGCCGTTCCCGACCCGGTCGCCGGTGCTCCCCCGTCTCCAGCCCGAGTACGACCCGATCGCGAGACCCACGAAGATCGCGATGAGCTCGGCCAGGCCGATGAGGATGACGGTCGGCCAGAACCGGCTGCCGATGACCTCGGCGACGGACTGGCCCCGGAACTTCAACGAGTAGCCGAGGTCACCGGTGAGCGTGGCCTTGACGTAGCCGACCAGCTGGTCCGGGACGAGCGGCTTGTCCAGCCCCCACTCCTTGCGGACCTGCTCGATCTTCTCCGCGGTCAGATACGGGTTGCGCAGCAGGACCCGCTCCGGCGAGCCCGGCATCATCCGGAACAGCAGGAAGTTGAGCAGGACGATCGCGAAGATCGTGACGATCGCCTGTGCCGTCTTGCGGGCGATGTAGCGGCCGCTCATCCCACGTGGACCCTCAGGCGGTCATTCGACGCAGGGTGCAGCAGCCGCTACCGTCCATCACTCGTCCTCGTCGTCGTCCGGCTTCGAGCCGCCGCTCCGACGACGGGCCAGGCCCACGCCCACGACGACGACCACCACGAGCACCACGATCGCGAGCAGGATCGGCGTGTTGTCCGAGCTCGACGAGCCCGAGCCGGTGCCGCCCGAGGCGGCCGGCGTCGGGGCGGCGGACGCGCCGGCCGAGGCCGACGCCGACCCCGACCCGGACGGGGCTTCCGCGGATGGCGCCGCGGATGGCACGGCCGTGGCGTCGGTCAGGAGCGTGTAGCCGAGCGTGCCGTAGGTGAACAGCGGCGTCCCGTTGGCCGTCGGCTGGTTCTGCCAGCCCGTGAAGACGTCGGTGCGATAGGCGTCGAGGTTCGAGTCGTAGAACAGGATGTCGTACGGCGCCTGGTCGTAGATCATGTCCTGCATCTGCTTGAGGATCGCCTTGCGCTCGTCGTCCGACGCGGCGTTGAGCTGCTGGTCGTAGAGCTTGTCGAACTCCGGGTTGCAGTACTGGCTGTCCGACGAGCTGCCGATGGCGTCGCACTTGAAGATCTGGAGCAGGGCGTTCGGGTCGACGTTGCCGCTCCAGCCCCAGAGCTCGATGTCGTAGTTGGCGGTGTAGCCGTCGCCGGCCTCGGGCGGCAGCACCTTGTCGCCGAGCGTGGCCGAGTCGAGGACCTGGGTGGTCACCTTGATGCCGAGCTGCTTGTACCAGTCGACGATGAACGCCGCGGCCTTCGGGTAGGTGTCGTTGGTGTTCGGCATGAACATCCGGAGCGTGATCGGCTTGCCTTCCTTGTCGAGGCGGTTGCCGTTCGCATCGAGCGGGTAGCCCGGCCGCGTCGAGCTTCTGCTTCGCGAGCTCGATGTCGAAGTGGCCGCGGCGTGGTCGGGTCGTCGTGCCACTGCGTCAGGACCGGGCGGGACGATCGTCGTACCCGGGGTCGCCGAAGCCGCCGAGGACCTTGTCGACCAGGAGCTGACGGTCGACCGCGTAGCCAAGCGCGTCACGGAAAGCCGGGTCGAGCAGCGCCTTGGTGGACGGCCCGCCGCCCTTGATCGTCTTGCCCGTCCCGGTGCCGTAGGTGTTGAACGCGAGCTGCGTCCAGCCGTTGGCCGAGCCGACGACGGTCTGGATGTTCGGCTCGGTCTTGAGCGCCTTGAGCTGCTCGGCGTTGATGTCGTGCGCGTAGTCGATCTCGCCGGCCTTGAGCGCCTGGACCATCGTGTCCGCGGTCTTGAAGATCTGGATGACGACCTCGTCCGGCGAACGGCTTGGGGCCCCAGTAGTTCGGGTTCCGCTCGAACCGGACGAACTGGCCGGTCTGCCACTCGACGGCCTGGTACGGGCCGGTGCCGACGAGCGCCTCGCCGTCCTTGAGCGGCGCGTCGAACTTCGCGTCGCCGATGGTCTTGCTGGTCTCCTTGCCCCAGATGTGCTTGGGGATGATCGGGAGATAGGTCTCGAGGACGCGGTCGGAGGCGTCCTCCGTGTAGGCGATCATCGTGGAGTCGTCCGGGCACTCGACCTTCGTGACCTTGGCGTCGTCGAGGCCGGGGTCCAGATAGCCGGCGCCGAGGCTGCCGGCGCCGCCGTCCTTGATGGCGTCGAGCGCGAGCTGCCACGAGAAGCAGGCGTCGGCCGAGGTGGCCGGCGTGCCGTCGGACCACTTCATCCCGTCGCGGATGTGGAAGGTCCAGGACTTGCCGTCCGCGGCACGCTCCCACTTGTCGGCGAATCCGGGGATCGGCTCGAGGTCCGGGCCGAAGTCGACGAGCAGGTTGTAGTTGAGCTGGAACGCCTCGTACCCGACGACGAGCAGCGTCGCGTACGGGTTGAGGGAGTCGAGGTCCTGGGTCGTGCCGACCCGCAGGATGACGGGGTCGGCGGCCGCGGCTGGTGTGCCGGCGGGGAGCACGAGCGCGGCCGCGATGGCGCCCGCAGCCAGGACTCGCGCCGTTCGGGCGCGAAGGGATGATCGCATCAGTCGAGTCTCCTCCTGAGGGGCCCTCCCGCCCGAGTGCGGCGTACGTTGGCACAGGCTGGCGAGGCGTGCAAGGACGGGCTCACTTGACGGGCCGGGAACCGTCGTGGGCCCTCGGGGATCAGACCATCCAGGTCGTTGCCGGCGCCGTCTCGAGGAGGATCGGCCGGTCGATCCGGAACTGCCCCAGGTCGCCGGCCGACGGCGAATCGCCGTCCAGGCTGAGCTCGGCCGCGATCCGTCCGAGCACGGAGGCGTACTTGAACCCGTGCGCGGCCCCGAGGACGACGGTGATGCCCGGCGCCTCCGGCAACCGGTCCACCACGAAGTCGCGATCCGGCGTCAGCGTGTAGAGGCAGGTCTTCGTCAGGATGTCCGGCCCGACGGCACCCGGGAGGTGGGCCTCCATGAAGGCCCGGACGCGAGCGTACGCCGGCTCGTCACGATCGAACGTCCGCCCGTCGGGGGTCGTCGGCTGGCCGCCGCAGTCCTGGGCCGCCTTGGGACCGGCCTCGCCGTACGTGGGGAACCCGTAGAACGACGGCTCGTCCATCCAGATCCAGACCGGGAACCGATCCGGCGCGAACGCGGCAGGGTCCGGCGCCGCGAAGTAGGTCACCTGCTCCTTCGTGACGGTCAGAGGCAGCTGTCGGCCGAACGGGGCGAGCAGCTCGTTCGTCCATGCGTCGGCCGCCAGGACCACCTTGCCGGCTCGGTGGACCGTGCCGCCCGCGTGGACTTCGAGCTCGCCGCCGACCTCGCGGATCGCCGTGACCGGGGTCCGGTCGAGCAGCGTCGCGCCGTGCGCCGTCGCGAGTCGCCGATGCGCGGCATTGCCCTTGTACGGGTCGGCCAGCCCGCCCTGGGCTTGCCACATCGCGGTGACGTCGTCGGTCACGCGCCACTGCGGCCACCGCCGTCGGACCTCGGCCGCGTCGAGCAGGTCGTACGGAACGCCCTCGGCAGTCAGGCTCTCGGTGTAATCCGCCTTCGGGATCGCCGGGTCGGCCGGCCACAGGTCCAGCCCGCCCGTCACGGTCACGATCCGCTCGCCCAATTCCGCCTCGACCGCGGACCAAGTCTCGTAGGCACGCTTCGCCAGACGCACGTAGTCGGGACGGTGGTACGACAGTCGGATGATCCGGCTGTGGTCCGCGGAGGCGCCGTTCGCGTGTCCGAACTCGAATCGTTCGAGGCCAAGGACGCGCGCGCCAGGGCGAGTCGAGGCCCAGTAGGCAGCTCCGGACCCGAGCGCCCCGAGCCCGACGACGATGAGATCCCAGTCACGACGGTCGGCGGTCATGGCCGGATGGTAGGGCGGAGCGCGCGGTGCCGCTGTGCGTGTCCCGGATGAGCGTGCGCACGACCATGCACTATGATGTGCGCATGAACGTGCGCACGAACCTGCTGCTGTCCGAGGAGCTCGTCAAGGAGGTCGACCACTTCGCCGGTCCGCGCGGCCGCAGCCGATACGTGACCGAGGCGCTGGAAGCCAGACTGCGACGAGACCGGCTCCGGGAAGCGATCGATGCCTCCGCTGGCCTTTGGAAGGACAACCCGCTGTTCCCGACCGACGAGTCCGTCGTCGAGTGGGTCCGCGAGGGGCGTCGCCAAACGCGCGATCCGTGGGCCGATGACTGATGGCGGTCTATCTGCTGGACGCCTCCTTCCTGATCGACCACCTCCGCGGAGTCACCGCGGCAACAGATCGATTCCGCGCGATCAACGAAGGCGGCGAGACCTTGCTGGTCTGCGACGTCTCCGCCGCGGAGGTGTGGTCAGGTCGCCGGTCGGAACACCGCGAGGTCGACCGACTCCTGCGCTATCTCGAGTTCGTCCAGCCAGGGCCCGCGACATCGAAGCTGGCGGGCGTCTGGCGCGCAGATGCGCGGCTCCGAGGCCGATCGCTGGACATCCCCGATGCGCTCATCGCCGCCAGTGCCTTCGAGCTTGGAGCGGCCGTCCTGACCCGGAACGTGCGCGACTTCGAGTCGACCCCCGTCCGGATCGAGACCTACTGAGGGTCGGTCGGCCCGGCACGACGGTCCAGCGCGACCCGCTGGATGGCCACGACGCTCATGGCGTCGGAGATCCGGCCGTCGAACGTCATCGCCAGTGCGTCCTCGAACGGGACCCATCGGATCGCGAGCGCCTCCGTCGGCTCGGGCTCCGCGTCGCCGTGGATCAGCCCGGTCGCCAGGTACAGCACGGCGACCTCGTCGCTGACCGAGTTCGAGAGGTCCACTCGGACGAGCTCCCGCCACTCGGTCGCCTCGACCCCGGTCTCCTCCCGGAGCTCGCGCTGCGCCCCGGCGAGCGGGTCCTCCCCGTCAGGCACGCCACCCTCCGGGATCTCCCACGAATACCGGTCCAACGTGTAGCGGTATTGGCCGACGAGGACGATCCGGTCCGCTACATCGATCGCGACGACGCCGGCCGCGACGTTCGCGAAATGGACGACGCCGTAGATGCCCGCGCTGCCGTCGGGTCGAGTGACCTCGTCGTGGTAGATCGTGATCCACGGGTTCTCGTACGCGAGCCGGCGTGATGTCTGGAACCAGTCACGGGCGTCGTCGGGGCTCGGGGTCGGCAGGTCCTCCATCGCCGCATCGTCGCACGCGGCGGTCGGCCGTGCCCGGCCGCGGGCCGTCGCCCGTAGACTCGCCGACCATGACGACCGAGGATCGCCGCGCCAGCCCGCCGACGCGGGCCCCCCTCGTCGAGTGGGACGTCCGGATCCGCGCCCGGGACGGCATCGAGCTCTCCGCGAACATCTGGCGGCCGGCTGACGCCGTCGGCGATGACGGCCGGGTGCCGGCCATCCTCGAGATGATCCCGTACGGCAAGGACAACTGGCGCCGCAACGCCGACACGGCTCGGGGCGAGTGGTTCGCCGCCCGCGGCTATGCCCTGTGCCGGGTCGATGTCCGCGGGACCGGGTCGTCGGACGGCGTCGCCCTCGACGAGTACACCGCGGTCGAGACGCAGGACGGGTACGACGCGGTCGAATGGCTTGCGGCGCAGCCGTGGTGCACCGGCCAGGTGGGGATGTGGGGCATCAGCTACGGGGGCTTCACCGCGATCCAGGTGGCGGCGCTCCGGCCGCCGCACCTCAAGGCGATCGTCCCCGTCCAGGCCACCGACGATCGCTACCGCACCGACGTCCACTACATCGGCGGCTGCGTCACCGCGAGCGAGCTCTCCCAGTACGCCGTCAGCCAGGTCGCGATGAACGCGATGCCGCCGGACGCGGCCTTCCGCGGTCCGGGCTGGCTTGACGAGTGGCGTTCGCGACTCGAGGCCACGCCCCCCTGGCTGATCGAGTGGGTCCGCCAGCAGGCCGACGGGCCGTATTGGCGCACCGGCTCGCTCGCCCCCGACTACGACGCCATCGAGGCGGCGATCCTGAGCGTCGGCGGCTGGAACGACGCCTACGTCGACGCGGCCTTCCGGATGCAGGCCCGGTGCAGCGCCGCCGCACCGCACGCTCGTCGGGAACTGGGTCCACGGGTGGCCCTCGAGCGCGAACCCGGGGCCGAACCTCGATGAACTCCACGAGGTCGCGCGGTTCTTCGATCGATGGCTGAAGGGCGAGACGAACGGCATCGACGACGAGCCGGCGGTCGTCTGGTTCGAGCGCGACTACGCCGAGCCGGAACCCTATCCGGCCGAGTGGCCGGGCCGCTGGCGCGCCGCGACCGCCTTCCCGCACCCATCGACGCGCGAGGTCGCGTGGTGGTTCACCGGCGGGCCGCTGCCGTCCGTGGGCGGCCTGGCGCCGGAGGGCGACTCGATGCCGATCGCGACCGGCATCGACCGCTACCGGCATCGGCCGGCACTCGGGACCCGCGCCGGTCTGTCGTGGGGGTCGGGCAGCGAGCCAAACGGGCTCGCGCGGGACCTCCGCCCGGACGAGAGCCTGGGTCCGACCTATACGAGCGAGCCGTTGGTCGAGCCGGTGTCGGTCTTGGGCGAGCCGATCGTCGTGCTCCACCTCGCAGTCGACGCGACCGTCGCGACGGCGGTGGTCCGCCTGACCGACGTGGCCCCGGACGGCACGTCCTCCTGGGTCAGTGCCGGGATCCTGAACCTCACGCACCGGCGGTCCGACACCGACCCGGAGCCGATGCCCCTCGGTGGCGTGGAGGAGGTCCGCGTCCCGCTCCGGCACGCCGGCTACCGATTCGCGCCCGGCCATCGCATCCGCGTCTCGGTGGCGTCCTCGGCCTGGCCGGTGATCTGGCCGTCCCCCTATCCGGCCACCTTCCAGCTGCACCGCGGGCCGGCGACGCCGTCCCGGCTGGTGCTCCCGGTCATCCCGGACGAGACGGTCGCGGGCGATCCGGACGTCCCGGCCTTCAAGACCACGCCACCGGACCTCCGGGATGTCGGCGGCGAGGGGATCTACGACGAGCCGGCGTGGACGATCGAGGAGGACGTCATCCGCGGCACGACCGCCGTGACGATCCATGACGGCGGTGAGGACGTCCTCGAGGACGGTCGACGGCTCTATGCGGCCGAGACCCTGCGGCTCACGGCGTCGGACCGCGAGCCCGCGACGGCGACGCTCGATGCCGACGTCGTCTACCGCTGGACGGACGCCGGACGAGCGATCGAGATCCGCGCCCGGAGCCTCCAGACGAGCGACGTCGCGGCCTTCGACCTGACGGTCGACCTCGATGTGACCCTCGACGGCGAGCCGTTCTTCGATCGGTCCTGGCAGGAGCGCATCCCGCGGCGACTCGTCTAGCGGGCGGTGCGCCGGGCGGTGCGCCGACGCGCTGACCCATCTGCCGCGCCCGACCGGGCGGATGGTCGGGGTGGGCGTCTCCCGCGAGCCTCGACATACTTGGGCGACCCCCGGGTGCTGCGCCGCTCACCGGCGCCGACCGAACACCGCCGTCTCGACGGCAGGAGGCACGGGTCTTGCTGTTCCCCACGACCGACGTCCGACCGACTTCGCCATCCCGATCGATGCGCCTGCGTGGCGCTGGCGGTCCTCGCCGCTGTCGTCGCCGTGGGCGCGATCGCCCTGGCCCCGAGGCCGATGGCCGCGGCGGCGGCGGTCAAGGTGGTCGTGGTGGTCGGTCCAGTCGAAGGCAACACGGCTCGCTATGTCCGGATCGGGAAGTCCTACGCCGCGCTGGCGCGCTCGTACGGCGCCCAGGTCGTCGAGGTCTACAGCCCGCGGGCGACGTGGTCGAAGGTCAAGGCCGCCGCGAAGGGCGCCGACGTCTTCATCTACCTCGGCCACGGCAACGGGTATCCGAGCCCGTACGGGCCGATGTCCGCCGCGCGGCGCAACGGGATGGGGCTGAACGCCTCGTTGTCGCACGGCAATTCGAACGTCAAGTATTACGGGCAGTCACCGGTCTCGACCGGGCTCGACCTGGCGCCGAACTCCGTCGTGCTGCTCAACCACCTCTGCTACGCCTCCGGCAATTCCGAGCCGGGACGCGCCAAGCCGGGACCCGGCACGGCCAGGCAGCGTGCCGACGGGTACGGCACCGGGTTCCTGCGGACCGGCGCGCGGGCCGTCTTCGCCAACGGGCACGGGAGCCTGTCCTCCGTGCTCACCGACATCTTCACGAGCGACAAGACCGTCGCCCAGATGTTCCAGGACGACCACGCGTTCGTCGGGACCCGGGACTACACCTTCGCCTCGAAACACACGTCGTGGGCGACCGTCTGGATGGATCCGTCACCCGGCGCCGCCTACTACCACTCGCTCAACGGCGACCTCACGCTGACCGCGGCCCAGATCCGCGGCGGCTGAGACGGCCGCCGGCCGTCCGCTCGACCTCGGCAGGGCGTCGCGGGACGGTCCGTCGGGCGGCCAGCCCGCTACACTCTCGCGCCATGACGCACGCACGCATCTCGGCGAAGGCGGCCAGCTTCACCGAGTCGGTCATCCGCGAGATGAACCGGCAGGCGACGATCCGTGGCGCGGTCAGCCTGGCCCAGGGGTTCCCCGATTTCGCGTGTCCGCCCGAACTCAAGGCGGCGGCCGCGGCGGCCGTCCACGAGGACATCAACCAGTACGCGATCACCTGGGGCGCCAAGACGCTTCGCGACGCGATCGCGTCCTCGACCGTGGCGCACTTCCCGGGCTGGGGCGCCATCGATCCCGAGACGCAGGTCACGGTGACGTGCGGCGCGACCGAGGCGATGGTCGCGGCGATGCTCGGTCTGCTCGACCCCGGCGACGAAGTCATCGTGTTCGAGCCCTACTACGAGAACTACGGGCCGGACGCGATCCTGTCCGGGGCCGTGCCTCGCTACGTCACCCTCCACGAGCCCGACTGGTCGATCGATCCGGACGAACTCCGCGCGGCGTTCGGACCGAAGACGCGCGGCATCGTCATCAACTCCCCGCACAACCCCACCGGCAAGGTATTCACGCACGACGAGCTCACCTTGATCGCCGGCCTGTGCGTCGAGTTCGACGTCATCGCCTTCACGGACGACATCTACGAGCACATCGTCTTCGAGGGCGAGCACATCCCGCTCGCGACGCTGCCCGGGATGGCGGACCGCACGGTCTCCATCCACTCGATGTCGAAGTCGTACTCCGTGACCGGCTGGCGTATCGGCTGGACGATCGCCGCGCCGGACCTGACCGTCGGGATCCGGCGGGTCCACGACTTCCTGACGGTCGGGGCCGCCGCACCGCTCCAGGCAGCGGCCGTCGTCGCGCTCGGCTTCCCGCAGGCCTATTACGACGACCTCGTGGCCGGCTACCGGGCGCGGCGCGACCTGCTGCTGCCGGCCTTGCACGCTGCGGGGTTCCGCGTGTCCGACCCGGCCGGCGCGTACTACGTCATGACCGACATCCGCGACCTGACCGACGAGGACGACGTCACGTTCGCGATGCGGCTCATCGACGACCCGGGGGTCGCGGCCGTCCCGGGCTCGTCGTTCTACTCGGACCCGCGGCTCGGCCGGACGAAACTCCGGTTCGCGTTCCCCAAGCGCGACGAGACGCTGCGAGCGGCGGCTGACCGTCTCGCGCGCATCGAGGCCGCCGTCCGGCCCTGACCGCCGTCAGAGGCGGGGTGCGAGCGCATGCAGGGACGCCACTCACAGTACCTGTTTCGACACGAACTCCTCGTGGATCGACGAAGATTGACCGAACGCGTCGGATCGTAGGCACGACCACGCTTAGATGTTCGCGAACCGGTACTGGCCGTACCGTGCCCCGCGTCGGGACGGCTGTCTCGGATCGAGGCGACCGTCCGCTCCTGAGCCTCGTCAGAGGCGCGCGATCGCGTCCGCGATGACCCGGCGGGCGTCGCTCGCGTCGAGCCGCGCGAGCGGGTCGGGGTCGATCCGGTGCTCGGCCATCAAGCCGCCCTTCCGGGTGAACAGGATCGGGTAGATGGCCCCGGACCCGTCCGCCTCGAGGGTCGCGGCGACCGCGTCCGCCCCCTCCGCATCCAGGATGTGCGACAGGGGCTGGATGCCCTCGTCCCGGAACCCGCCAGCCGGGTCGACGGTGAGCAGCCGGGCGAGATAGCCGCGCTGATGGAAGACGTCCGGCCCCTCCGCCAACTCGGTGACCAGGCTGTCCACCACGTCCGACGGCGCGATCAGCGGCCGGGCGACCTCGACGCCGTAGCGTGTCGACGCGATGTGCCGTGCGAGCACGCGGGCGTTGTACCTCGCCCCATGGACCGCCCCGGAGTTGGCCGGCAAGCCGTGCCGTTGGAGGCCCTTCGCGGCCTGGCCGAGCGTCCCGGCGACGAAGATCCCGGGGAGCGTCGTGCTCTCCCACCATGCCGACACGACCGGCAGCCGGCTCGCGCCGAACGTGGTCAGCCCGAGGTCGGGGAGGTCGCCGAGCGGCGCCACGAACCCCGTGGCCGAGATGACGTCATCCACGGTGACGAGAACGTCGCCCGCCCCGTCGGTCCGCCGGAGCCGGACGTCGAGCGCGCCGTCGGCCGTCCGCTCCACGCGGTCGATCGCCGCATCGAGGATCGACACGCCCCCGCCCAGCACGTGGTCCTCGTATGGCTGCACGTAGCGGGCACGGACGCCGACGAGCGACTTCGTGTCCACCGACAGCTTCGCGTGCGATGGCGAGACCAGGATGATCTGGCGCGCCCACGGCAGGAGCCCGTTGGCCAGCTCGAACCCGGAGTTCTGCTTGCCGATGATGCAGATCCGCCGACCCGCGTATGTCTCCGCCGGACGGACGTCCGCGTAGTGATAGGCGAACTCCATCCCGGGCCCGGGCGGCGTGTACGGCTCGGCGACCCCGACGGCGAGGACCAGGGTGCCGCAGGTGTAGGTCCCGTCGGTGGTCTCGACCGCGAACCGGTCACCGCCTTCCGGCCCGTCGAGGAGCCGCGTGCCTGTCCACCGGCAGTCGTAGCGGATCTCGAGCTTCGCCCGTTCCGCGAAGGCCGCGAGGTTGGCCTCCATCTCGGGGCGGGACGGGAAGTACGACGAGCCGTCCATGAACGTCGGGGCGATCGCGCAGGTCTCGGGCTCCTCGCCAAGCAGGCTGTTCCAGTCGAACCGCTCGTACGCCGGCGTCCCGCGTTCGGCCGGCGCGTAGGGCTTGGTCCACGACAGCAGTCGCTGGAAGAACGGCCAGCGCCGGAACATCCCGCCGGCCGACGGGTCGGCCGACAGCACGGCGTGCGAGACGCCGTGCCGGCGCAGCGAATAGGCGACCTGCAGTCCGCCGGGTCCGCTGCCGATGACGATGACCGGATAGGACCCGGGCGGGAACGGGCGCGTCAGCTCCGCCATCGGTTCGCGGCCCGCAGCCGGCGTGCCTGGGCCTGGAGCATCCGGAACATGACGCGCGGATGCGTGATGAGGAAGCCCTCGACGGCCGGGCCGGCGAGGACCAGGCAGCGCATGGGTCGGGTGACGACCACGTCGGCGATCGGCGTCTCTCCCAGCAGGATCGACACTTCCCCGAAGAAGTCGCCACGAGCCAGGCGGGCACGCTCGGTGCCGTCGACGACGATCGCGGCCTCGCCCTCGAGGATCACGTGGAACCCCGACCCGGAGAGCCCCTGACGGAGGACGCGCTCGCCCTCGCTGAAGACCGCCTCATCGAAGGTATGGACGATCCCTTCGAGCTGCGGCGACGTCAGGTCCGCGAACAGCGCGAACCCGGCGATCGCATCCATGAGTTCCTCGCGACCGGCCATCCGATCCCCTCTCGCGCGTACGCGTGCGACCCTGTCGTCCGTCTTCGCACATCGTGCCACCATCCGCGTCGACGTGGAGGCCGGACGTGCGGCCGGGAGGGCCTTCCGGCCCGGCGGCGCGCTCGTGTTGACGCCCCCGTCACGGCAGCGCAGCATGGCAGTCGAGGCGCGGCCATCCCCAGGCCGACGGGAGGATGCATGACCCTGACCAGCGACCGACGCGTGGCGCTCCTGGCGGCGACGCCGCTGTTCGCGGACCTCGACCCTGCCGGCATGCAGATGATCGCGGAGCGGGCGATCGAGGTGGCGTTCGACGGCGGTCACGTCATCGCGCGCCAGGGCGACATCGGGACCGGGTTCTTCGTGATCGTGAGCGGTGCCGTCCGGGTCGTCCGGGACGGGCAGGAGGTCGCGCGCCTCGGCCAGGGCGAGTTCTTCGGCGAGTTGTCGGTCCTCGACGGCCGGCCGCGGACCGCCCAGGTCGTCGCCGACGGCCCGACGACGTGCCTGGCGCTCGCCTCGTGGGACTTCGAGGCGGTCGTCGGCGCCCAGCCGGCGGTCGCCCTCGCCGTCATGCGAGTCCTCGCCCGTCGCCTTCGGGACCTGACCGAAGGGTCCCGGCACTGACGCGACCACCGCGATCCGCCCGATGACCGTCGACGGCTCCGGCGCGGGTGCCACCCGGACCTTCCTGTTCTCGGATATCGAGGGGTCGACGCGGCTCGAGGAGCGGATCGGCACCGAGCGGTATGCCGCGATCCGCGAACGGCACCGAGCCCTCCTCCGGGCCGCCTTCGCCGCCGCCGGGGGCGAGGAGCAGGGCACCGAGGGCGACTCCTTCTTCGTCACCTTCGGCAGCGCCCGGGGCGCGGTCGCGGCCGCCGTGGACGCGCAGCGCGCGCTGGTCGCCGAGCCGTGGCCCGAGGATGCGACCGTCCGCGTCCGGATGGGGATCCACACCGGCGAGCCCGAGTGGGCCGGCGGATCGCTCGTCGGCCTGGACATCAACCGGGCGGCCCGCATCTCCGCGGCGGCGCACGGCGGCCAGATCCTGGTCTCGGACGCGACCCGCGCGCTCGTCGCCGGGGCGCTCCCGCCGGACGTCCGCCTCCGGGAGCTCGGGGAGTTCCGGCTGCGGGACCTCACGATGCCCGAGCGGCTGTCGCAGGTGGAGGCGGACGGCCTGCCGGCCGCCTTCCCGCCGCCGCGCACGCCGGACGCCCGTGTCACGAACCTGCCGAGCCAGCTCACGACCTTCGTCGGCCGCCAGGAGGAGCTGGCGGAAGCCGCGGACCTGCTCGAGCGGACGCGCATCCTCACCCTCACCGGCCCCGGCGGCACCGGCAAGACCCGGATGTCGCTCGCGCTCGCGGAGATGGTCGCGGACCGCTTTCCCGACGGCGTCTACTTCGTGGCGCTCGAGCCGGTCCGCGACCCGATGCTCGTGCCGTCGCGGATCGCCGCCGCGGTGGGGGTCGCGGAGATCGGGAGCCGGTCCGTCCTCGAGCTGCTCATCGAGTGGCTGGGCGATCGCCACGTCCTGCTCGTCCTCGACAATTGGGAGCAGGTCATCGAGGCGGCCCCGGTCGCCGCGGAGCTGCTCCGCGCCGCGGACCATCTCAAGATCATCGCGACCAGCCGGGCGGCGCTGCGAGTCTCCGGGGAGCAGGAGTTCCCGGTCCCCGGTCTCCCGGCCCCGCCGGACCCGTCGGAGCTCTCGACGCTCGAGCGGATGAGCCTGCCCGGCGGTGCCCGGACCCTCGACGCCGAGGCGATCGGGCACTACGCCGCGGTCAGGCTCTTCATCGAGCGCGCCGTGGCGGTGCGGCCGGGGTTCCGTGTCACCAACGAGAACGCGCCGGCCGTGGCGGCCATCAGTGCCCGGCTCCACGGCATGCCGCTCGCGATCGAGCTGGCGGCCGCGCGCGTCAAGCTCCTGGCGCCGGACGCCATCCTCGCCCGCCTCGAGCACCAGCTCGACCTGCTCGCGGCGGGAAGCCGCGACCTGCCCGCCCGGCAGCAGACACTCCGCGGCGCGATCGCCTGGAGCTACGACCTGCTCGACGACGGTGCGCGCCGGCTGCTGGATCGCATGTCGGTGTTCGCCGGCAGTTGCGATCTCGAGACGGCCGAGGCGATCTGCGGTCCAGGGGCCGAGGTCGGTGGCGATGTCGCCGACGGTCTCATGGCCCTCGCCGACCAGAGCCTCATCCGCATCGAGGAGACCCCGAGCGGCGAGCCGCGCTTCCGGATGCTCGAGTCGATCCGGGAGTTCGCGGCCGAGCGCTTGACGGAACGGGGCGAGACCGACCTCGTCCGGATCCGGCATCGCGACTGGTACCACGCGCTGGCCGAGTCGGCCTCGGCCGAGCTGTCCGGTGCCGACCAACGGCGCTGGCTCGACCGCCTCGAACTCGAGCACGACGACATCCGCACCGCGCTCGATCTCGCCGTGGCCACCCCCGACCCGCCGGTCGCGGTCGGCATGGCCTTCGCCCTGTGGCGGTTCTGGCAGAAGCACGGACACCTGGCGGAGGCGCGCCGCCGGCTCGATGCGATGGCCGCGGCATCGTGGTCGCACGACGACTCACGGCTTCGTGCCCGCATCCTCGAGGCGCTCGGCGGCGTCTGCTGGTGGCAGGCGGACCTGCCGGTGATGCAAGCCTGCTACGAGGAGGCGCTGGCGATCTGGCTGGAGCTTGGCGACGAGCACGAGATCGCCAATGCGTACTACAACGCCTCGTTCAGCTACGGCCTGTGGAACCAGGCCGGACACGTGTCCGACCCGGAACAGGACGCGATCGGCCGGTCGTACGCGACGGCCGCCCTCGAGGGCTTTCGTCGCCTGGGCGACCGGCGCGGCGAGGCGAACGCGTTGTGGGGTCTCGGGAACGCCGCCTACTTCCACAGCGAACCGGGGGCCGGGGTCGAGGAGTTCCGGGCCGCCCTGGAGATCTTCCGCGCCGATGGCGACCGGACGATGGAGGCGTGGTCCCTCCACATGCTCGGCACCGCGCTGATCCGCCAGGGCGACGCGGAGGAGGCGCGCGGCCACATCGTCCACGCGATCCGCCACTTCGACGCCGCCGGTGATGCCGCCGGCCTGACCCTGACCCTGTACGACATCGCCGCCGTGTCCGTCATGGAGGGCGACCTGTCGCGGGCGGCGCGGCTGCGCGGGGCGGCGCGGAACCTGAGCACCGAGACCGGCGCGACGCTCGCCACGTTCGTGGAGGACATCTTCGAGGAGGGGATCCGGCCGAGCGTCCGCGGGGCGCTCACCGAGGAGGAGATCGAGCGGTTAGGCGCCGAGGGCGCGGCGATGACCATGGAGCAGGCCGTGCGGTACGCCCTCGAGGGCGCCGGCGACGGGTCCGACGAGGCCTGAGTGGCCGTCGGCGGTTGCCGCTAGACTGACCCTCCTGATGACGGCCCAGACCATCCCGCCCGCATCGCCCGACGCCGCGGGGCCGGCGCGCGCGAAGACGGCGATCCCCAAGAACCCGGGGCGTCGCGACCTCGGGATGAAGGCGACGCTGCTCTTCCCCGACCGCGAGATCGTCGAGAAGTTCTACGTCCCGGTCATCTACACGGCCTGCCGGACGTGCTACTCCGAGCAGGCGCCCGAGGAGATCTTCGACCGCGCCGTCGCGGGCGACTTCGACGCGCTCAAGATGCAGAAGCTCATCTCCTCGGTCATCGAATCGGGGCATGGCTCGACCATCGAGCATGTCGTCTTCACCTTCGCCATCACCGGCGTGTCGCGGACGCTGTCGCACCAGCTCGTGCGGCACCGCGCCGGGGTCGCCTTCGACCAGCAGAGCCAGCGCTACGTGAAGTACAAGGGCGCCGCCGCGATGCTCCCCCACTCCATCGCCGAGGGCGACGACGAGCTGCGCGAACGATACGAATCGCAGGTGGACAGCGCCCTCGAGCTGTACGGCGAGATGCTCGGCGCGGGCATCCCGGGCGAGGACGCGCGCTTCGTGTTCCCGAACGCCACCCGGACCAACCTCGTGATGACGACCAACCTCCGGGCCCTGATCCACATGTCCGGCCTGCGTCTGTGCACGATGGCCCAGTGGGAGATCCGCCGCCTCTTCCAGCTGATCCGCCACGAGATCTTCGCGGTGTCGCCGTTCCTCGGGTCGTTCCTGGCGCCCAAGTGCGTGCCGCTCGGCTATTGCGACGAGTTCAACAACCGCGATGGCCACTGCCCGATCCGGCCGCACAAGGACCGGGTCCTCGAAGCCTGGGCAGAGAAGGCCGCGGCCGCCAAGGCGTCCGGCCGGGAACTGCCGCAGGCCTGAGACCGGGCCGGGGCGGGGACGAGACCTCCATGAGCGAGTCCGCGTGGGCGCGTCTCACGGACGCCGTCCAGCGCGATCCGGCGGTGGTCGGCCTCGTCCTCACCGGTGCCCGCGGCAAGGGCGTCTGGACCGACCACTCGGATTTCGACGGCCTGCTCGTGGTCGAGGACGCGGCCGTCGAGGCGTGGCGGTCGCGCGACCTCGGCGACCTCGACCTGACGGTGCTCGGCGCGACCGCCTTCGAGACCTACGCCGAGCCGTTCACGCCCATCGCGTGGCGCGGCTACGACTTCGCCCGATTGACCGCCGTCGTCGACCGCGGCGGCTTCCAGGCGGCGCTTGACCGGAAGGGCCGGCTCGCGCCGGCCGCCGCCGAAACGATCGCCGAGGAGGCCATCGGCGGGGCGCTGAACCAGCTCTACCGGGCGGCCAAGAGCCACCGGGACGGATCGGTCCGCGCGGTCCGCCTCGACCTGCTCGAGTTCGTCCCGTACCTGCTCACGAGCCTGTTCGCCCTCGAGGGCCGGCATCGGCCGTACAACAAGCTGCTGGCCTGGGACCTCGGCGAGGAGCCGCTCCGGGCCGTCGACACCCCGACGCTCCTGACCGATGTCGACGCGGTCGCGATCCATAGCGGACCTCGCCGCGGCCTGGCGCCTCGAGGCGGTCCTCCAGGCGTCCGGCGCGGCCGCAGGCGTCACGCGCGAGCTCGAGGACTGGGAGGACCACCTCGTGGTCGTCCGGCCGATCCTCCCGTCCGGCTGACCGAGGCGGGCCGGGCCGGACCGGCCCTCAGAGGTCGGACACGAACCGCCGGATCACGCGCGCGAGCCGCGGACCCGCGACCTCCCCCGAATCCATGACCTCCTGGTGCGTCAGCGGTGCCCCCGTGTACCCGGCACCGGCGTTCGTCACGAGCGAGACGCCGCAGACCTCCAGGCCCACCCAGCGGGCCGCGATGCACTCGAGCACCGTCGACATCCCGACCGCGTGGCCACCGAGTCCAGCCAGCATGCGCACCTCGGCCGGCGTCTCGTAGTTGGGACCGGTCAGGCCGATGTACACCCCGTCGGCGAGGGGCACGTCCTCGGCGACACCGGCCGCGTGGAGCCGCTCGTTGAGTCGCGGGCTCCAGGCATCGGTGAGGTCCGGGAAGCGCGGCCCGAGCGAGTCCGCGTTCTGCCCGATGAGCGGGTTGAGCCCGGTCAGGTTGATGTGGTCGGTCATGACCATGAGCGTCCCCGGGCCGAACGACGGGTCCAGCCCGCCGGCGGCGTTCGTCAGGACGACGATGGACGCGCCGAGTCGTTGGAACAGCAGCACCGGCTCGATGACCAGCCCCGGATGGTTGCCCTCGTAGAGGTGGAACCGGCCCTGGAGCAGCACGACCGGCGTCTCACCCAGGGTCCCGAGGAGTAGCCGCCCGGCATGCCCTGGGGCCGTCGCGGCCGGCCATCCCGGCAGCTCGGCGAACGGGATCGCCACCGGGTCCTCGAGGTCGTCCGCGATGGCACCGAGCCCGGAACCCAGCACGATCCCCACCCGGGGCACGAGATCCGTCCGCTCGCGGACCGCCGCCTCGAGCGCGGCGAGGCGCGCCGGCTGCGCGACCGGCGGGATCGGGCGCGTCGGGTCGAGGGGCCGGCCGGCGTCGGCGGGGAGCGGAAGATCGGACATGCGGGCCTCCAGGAAACGCGTCCAGGGGGTAGACGGCCGAGGCCCGCAGACTTCGTCGGCCCGACGGAAGTATCGACACCGGGATGCCGATCACGTCCCGTCGGGCGCGAACCCGCGGGGGAGACCGTGGTGAGACAGCCACCCGAGCTGGGCAACGAAGCGCCCGAAGCGACCGGCGCTGGATCGAAGGTCCTTGATGCGATCTCGGGTCCTGCGGTCCTGTCGGCCCCTTCGGGCAAGACCTACGTTAGGGGCGACCCGGTGGACAGGTCAACGCGGTTATCCACGAAGTTCCGGTGCGGGGCGGCAACCGTATCCACGAAGTCGTCCGCGAGTGTGGACAAGGTGTGGACGATGCCGACAGCGGCGGTCAGCCGCCCATCGCGAACATCTCGACCTTGGGCAGCGTCGAGGTGGCCGCCGAGCGGAGCTCCGAGTAGCGGTCCCCCCGGCGAAGCCAGATCCGCTCGATGAACGCCGCGAGTTCCGCGTCAGAGGAACCGTCGCGCAGCCGCGCCCGGATGTCCTGTCCGTCCACGGCGAACAGGCAGGTGTAGAGCTGGCCCTCGGCGGACAGGCGCGCGCGCGTGCAGTCCCCGCAGAACGGCGTCGTCACCGACGTGATGACCCCGAACTCGCCGCGGCCATCCTCGTAGACCCAGCGGCCCGCGACCTCACCCCGGTAGGACGCGTCGGCCGGGGCCACCGGCCATCGGGCCTTGAGCATCTCGACGATCTCCCCGGCCGGGACCACCTCGTCGAGTCGCCAGCCGTTGGAATGGCCGACGTCCATGTACTCGATGAACCGAAGCGTGACCCCGGTCTCGCGCGCCCACTCGGCCATCGGCACGATGCTCGCCTCGTTGATGCCGCGACGCACGACCATGTTCACCTTGACCGGCGCGAGCCCTGCCTCGATGGCGGCATCCACCCCGTCGAGGACGCGCGCGACGGGGAAGTCGATGCCGTTCATCGCCCCGAAGACCGCGTCGTCGAGCGAGTCGAGGCTGACGGTCACCCGTCCGAGCCCGGCGTCGGCGAGGGGGCGGGCCAGGGCACGGAGCGCCGACCCGTTCGTCGTCAGTGTCAGGTCGACGGGCTCGCCGTCCGGCCGGCGGATCGCGGCGAGCATGGCGATGAGGTCCGGGAGGTCGCGGCGCACGAGCGGCTCCCCGCCGGTGATGCGCAATTTGTGGACACCGAGGCCGACGAAGGTCCGAGCCGCCCGCTCGATCTCCTCGAACCGCAGCACCTGGTCGCGCGGCAGGAAGGCGTAGTCCCGGCCGAAGACCTCCTTGGGCATGCAATACGTGCATCGGAAGTTGCACCGGTCCGTCACGGAGATCCGCAGATCACGCAGGGCCCGGCCCCGGGTGTCGATGACGCCGGGGCTGCCGTCGAAGGTGGCCGAGGGATGCATCCGCCTATCGTAGCCCGCGCGCCCGCGAACGCCCATCAACGCGGGACCCGTCGCCGACCCGCCCGGACGGTGGTGGCGGGTCACGCCTGCGGCTCCCGCGAGAACCCGTTGACCGGGCGCGCCAACGCCTGTTGCCCGGGTGCGCCACCACGCGGGTCCCCCGACCCGCCGGTACCACCGGCGCCCACCGCTTGGTACCTCTAGCCAACTGCACCTTTCCGAACCCCGCTGGCACGATGCCCTCCAGTCCCGGATGCCCGGCCCCCCAGGCCGTCCGCCCTAGACCACTCGACCCAAGCACACCGATCGACCAGCCAACCAGCGAGGACCCCGACGCATGGCAACGACGGACACGCGACCCGGCTTCCGACTTCCGTGGAGCACCAACGGTGCGGACGCGGAAGGGAACGGCGGCGAGCCAGCCGAGGCCGCTCAGGCGACCGACGTCGAAGCGACGGCCGCCCCCGTGGCCGACGCCCCGGCGACCGAGAGTGACGCGCCCGCGTCCGAGGCCCAGGCTGAGGCTCCCGTGGCCGAGCTCACGCCCGAGCCGGTGCAGCCGGATCCCGAGCCCGAGCCGGTCGTGAGCCCCGAACCGGCGCCGGCGCCCGCCGCCAAGGCGGCGCCGAAGAAGCCGAGCAAGTTCCTCGCCGACCTCACCCGCGCCATGCAGGCGACGGCCGAGACGTCGCGCAACGAGACCATGGAGCGCTTCTCCGCCGAGGCGAAGACCGCTTCCGAGCGCGTCCACGCGGTCGCCGCCGACGAGGCCACCGAGCTGCGCCGCGTCGCGGACGACGATGTCGCCGGGATCCGGGACTGGTCGAAGGCCGAGATCGCCCGCATCCGCGAGGAGACCGAGAACCGCATCTCCGGCCGCAAGGGCGACCTGGAGCACGAGCTCGAGATCCATGCCGGCACCGTCGAGGCTCGCCTCGAGCGCGTGAACGCCCGTGTCGCCGCCTTCGAGGCCCAGGTCGCCGCGTTCTACGAGCGGCTCTTCGCCGAAGAGGACCCGACGCGCTTCGCGGAGCTCGCCGAGCAGCTGCCCGAGCCGCCCAGCCTCGATGTGGACGAACTCGATGACGAGATCATGATCGGGATGCCCGCGAAGGCGGTCGCTCCCGTCGAGGAGCCGGCCGCAGAGGTCGAGGCGGACGTCGCCGAGGCCGAGGCGGAGATCGTCGCCGAGCCCGTCGAGGCCACCGCCGAGGTGAGGCGCTGCGGCGCCCGCCGAGGCCGTCGCCGAGCCCGCACCGGAGACCGGTGTCGACCCGCGCGTCGCGATGCTCGAGCTCACCCCCGATTTCGAGGCCGCAGAGGCCGAGGCGGCCCTGTCCGCCGAGACCGACGCCGCCGTCGCCGACGAGATCCCGACGATCGCCGACGAGGTGCTCGCCGCTCGACTGGCCGGCCTCGTGCCGGACGAGAACTCGGGCTCGAATCCGATCCAGACCACCAAGGTCGTCGTGACCGGCCTCGTCAGCGTGGCCAGCATCGCCGGCTTCAAGCGCCACCTCGGACGCCTCCAGGGCGTGACCACGGTCGGCGTGTCCTCCGGGCCGGACGGCGAGTTCGTCTTCTCGGTCCACCACCTGCCGACCATGGACCTCGCCGCGGGGATCCAGGGCCTGCCGGGCTTCGAGAGCCGGATCACCAGCCAGAGCGATGGCGCCATCGAGGTCGCGGCGCGCGACCCTGAGGCTCACGACTGACCCCAGCGCGACCAACGAAGAGGAGATAGCGTGGCCCGACCTGCCGTCGTCGTCGCCCTGCCGAAGGGCGAGTCCAGCCCGGTCGTTTCCGAGCTGGCCGACGCCGGGTTCGAAGCCCTCGAGGTCGGCACCCCCGCCGACCTCGAAGCCGTCCTGTCGTCGCGCACCGACGTCGGCGTCGCCATCCTCGATGGCGAGACCGACTTCGACGAATCCCTCGAGTACTACAGCGTCCTCCACGATGGCGGCCGGTCGATCCCGGCGCTCATGGTCGTGTCGCCGCGCTCGTTCGACCGCCTGGTCACCGGGGCCAGGGAGACGGCCGAGGACGAGTACCTGACCCGCCCCTACTCCGCCGAGTCCATCCGCTGGCGGATCGAGGCGATGTGCATCCGTAGCCAGACCGTCGACGACGGCAGCGGGCCCGTCCTCCAGAACGGCGCCATCACCCTCGAGGGTTGGAGCCGCCGCGCGACGATCGTGGTCGTCTTCAACCCCAAGGGCGGCGTCGGCAAGACGACCATCGCGACGAACCTCGCGTCGGCGCTCCAGATCCGCCGCGGGCGCAATGTCCTCCTCGTCGATGCCGACACCGTGACCGGCCACGTGACGACGTCCCTCGGGATCGAGGCCGTGCGGACCGTCGCCGACAGCTGGCGCGACGAAGCCGAAGGCGGCTCGATCGAGACGCTCACCGAGATCGCGGCGGCGCACGCCTCCGGGATGCGCGTGGTCTCGCTCACCGACTCGCCGCTCGAGACCGACATCCTGGACCCGGCCCGCGTCGCGGCCGAGATCCAGGCCGCGCGGACCGCCTATGACGTGATCGTCATCGACCTGCATCCGTCGTACAGCGACCTGAACCAGGCCATCTTCCAGATCGCCGACCGGATCATCGTGCCGGTCACCCCGGACGTGCCCGCGATCCGCGCCGCCGTCCAGCTGCGCGACGTCGCGACGAATGACGGCTTCCGCGAGCGTCTCGCGATGGTCGTCAACCGCGCCAACAGCGGCGTGGGCGTCCAGGACATGGAGCGCACGGTCGGGATGCCGGCCCTCGCGCTGATCCGCTCGGGCGGCCTGCTCTTCGTCCGCGCCGCCAACGAGGGCCGGACGGTCATCGAGATGTTTCCCAAGGAGCGCATCACGGCCGACTTCGATGCCCTCGCCGACGCCCTCTTCGGCATCACGCCGACGGCGGGCGTGCCCGCGAAGCCGGGGCTGCGGCTGTTCGCCCGCCAGAAGGAAGCCGTCAGCGCCTGACGCGAACGCGCGTCGGACCGCCGGCCGCGCACCGGCACGGTCGAGCTAGGACTCCTCGGACTCGGGCCCCTTCGACTCGGACCAGCCGACATTCCCGGGGCTTCCCGCGGTCAGGCCCGGGATCGGCTCCGGCTTGTCGCCCGTGGCACGATCCACCTGCTCGACGCCGCGCAGGTAGAAGCGGTTGATCAGGATGTCGTTGACCCCGTTCGTCTCGATGTCGACGCCGCCGAGCGAGGCCCGCGCATCGACGACCGGCAGGAACATCTCGCTCGAGCGATCCAGGAGCCTCGCAGGCTCGGACCCCGGGAAGAGGAAGACCGTCCCGATGACGCGGAACGGCGGCGCCTCCAGGGAGAGGTCGTAGCTGACCTTGTGGATCTTGTGGGCGTTCTTCTCCGCGTCGGTCATCTCGGGGAGGGACCCCTGCCCCGCGATCACGATGATCAGGTCGTACGGGTCGATGCTCTTGAGGCCCGGCGCATCGCTCAACGCGGACGAGCCGTCGATCGGCCCCCACTGGACGTCGCTGATGGCGATCGGCTCCCGCTTGTTGAGCGCATCGGAGAGCCGACCCTCGACGGCCATCCGGCCGACCAGGTGCCATTCCTCGCTGAACCCGTCGAAGGTGTGACCTCGACCGGCTGCGGCGGCCTCCGGCGCGGGGCCGGCCGCGCCCGACGCGCTCGCCGGGCGCGACGGCATCGGCCGTGTCGTCCTTCTTGCGCTTCAGGAAGTCGAATGGCACGTCATTCCTCCGCGGAGCCCGAATTGGTCCGGATCGTGTCGACGACGTTCGTGTCGGCGAGCGTGGTCGTGTCGCCGAGACTACGACCCTCCGCGATGTCCCGCAGGAGCCGCCGCATGATCTTGCCGGAGCGCGTCTTGGGCAGGTCCGGGGTGAACATGAGGAACTTGGGCTTCGCGATCGGCCCGATGACCTTTGCGACATGCTCGCGCAGCTCGGCCGCGAGCTCGGCGTTGGCTTCGACCCCGACCTTCGGGATGACGAACGCGAAGATCGCCTGGCCGGTGATCGGGTCGTTCTTGCCGACGACCGCGGCCTCGGCGACGGTCGGGTCGTCGACCAGCGCCGACTCCACCTCGATCGTGCTGATGCGGTGGCCGGACACGTTCATGACGTCGTCGACCCGGCCGAGCAGCCAGAGGTAGCCGTCCGAGTCGCGCTTGGCGCCGTCGCCGGCGAAGTACATCCCCGGGAAGCGGCTCCAGTACGTCTGCTTGTACCGCTCCGGGTCGCCGTAGATGCCGCGGAGCATCGCCGGCCAGGGTCGCTTCAGGACGAGGTAGCCGCCCCCGCCGAACGGCACGGAGACCCCGTCGCCATCCACGACGTCCGCGGCGATCCCCGGGAACGGGAACGTCGCCGATCCGGGCTTGGTGGTGGTCACGCCGGGCAGCGGGGTGATCAGGATCATCCCGGTCTCGGTCTGCCACCACGTGTCCACGATCGGCGTACGGCTGGCGCCGATGTGCTCGTGGTACCAGAGCCAGGCCTCGGGGTTGATGGGCTCCCCGACCGAGCCCAGGACGCGGAGCGATGACAGGTCGTGCGCCTCCGCGTACTGCGGGCCCTGCTTCATGTGGGCGCGGATGGCGGTCGGGGCGCAGTACAGGATCGAGACCTTGTAGTCCTCGATGATCTGCCACCACCGGCTCCAGTCCGGCGTGTCGGGCGTGCCTTCGTAGAGCACGCTGGTGGTGGCGTTCGCGAGCGGGCCGTACACGATGTAGCTGTGGCCCGTGACCCACCCGACATCGGCGGCGCACCAGTAGACGTCGTCGGGCTTGACGTCGAAGACCATCTCGTGGGTGTAGCTCGCGCCGAGGAGGTAGCCCGCGGTCGTGTGCATGATGCCCTTGGGCTTCGCCGTGGTCCCCGAGGTGTAGAGCAGGTACAGCATGTGCTCCGAATCGAGGGGCTCCGCCGGGCAGTCGTCGGGCTGGCGGTCGACGATGTCGTGCCACCAGACGTCACGGCCGTCGGTCATCGCGGTGCCGCCCTCGAGCGCCTCGCCGACTCGCCGCACGACGAGCACGTGGTCGATCGAGGGCGTGGTCTCGAGAGCCTCGTCCACCGCCGGCTTGAGAGCGGCGGCCTTGCCACGCCGCCAGCCGCCGTCCGCGGTGATCACCAGCTTGGCCTGCGCATCGTTGATCCGGTCCGACAGCGCCTCGGCGCTGAACCCGCCGAACACCACGGTGTGCGGCGCCCCGAGCCGGGCGCAGGCCAGCATCGCGATCGGCAGCTCCGGGATCATCGGCATGTAGATCGCGACGCGGTCGCCGGTGCCCACGCCGAGCTCCTTGAGCGCATTGGCCGTGCGGCTCACCTCGCGGAGGAGGTCGGCGAACGTCAGCGTCCGCGTGTCCCCGGGCTCGCCGATCCAGTGGTACGCGACCTTGTCCCCGAGGCCGTTCGCGACGTGGCGGTCGAGGCAGTTGTAGCTGATGTTCAGCTTCCCGCCGGTGAACCACTTGGCGAACGGGAGGTCCCACTCCAGCGTCGTGTGGAAGGGCTCGAACCAGTCGATCCGCTCGCGCGCCAGGCGCGCCCAGAACGCCTCGTAGTCCGCCTCGGCCTCGAGGTAGAGGTCGCCCGTCGCATTCGCCTGCGCGACGAAGGCGGGGTCCGGCGGGAAGGTGCGGTTCTCGTCGAGAAGGTTCTCGATCTCCGGCGAGGGTTGGGACGGCTCGACGGTCACAGGGCCCTCCGATCGTTCGACGCTGGAGTCGCCATTCTAGCCAGCCTCCACACCCGCGACCGCGTGGGTACCATGGTCGGGCGTGAGCCCGCCCTCCCCGCGGGCCAGGCGTCACAGGAGACACCACCATGGCCGACCAGGGACATCGCCTCTTCGTGCTCGGGTATCCCGACGCGGCCCTCGCGGAAGCCGCGGTCGCCGAGCTGGAACAGCTCTCGCATGACGGGTTCCTGCGCGACATCGACTGGGCCATCGTCACCAAGGACGCCGATGGCCACGTGACGTCACGCGAGACGACGGACGCGGACGCCGGTCCGGCGAAAGGGGCCGTCGCGGGCGGCGTGGCCGGAGCCCTGATCGCGGTGATGGCCGGGCCGATCGGGATCGCGGGCGTGGCGGTGGCCGCCGGGGCCGGCGCCGTCGTCGCGGCCCTGCACGACAGCGGGTTCAAGGACAAGGACCTGACCGCGGTCTCGGACCTGATGCAGCCGGGCCGCACGGTCCTGCTCATGGACGTCAAGCCCGAGTACGTCGACAAGATGCGCAGCGCCCTCACCGACGTGCCCGAGTTCGTCGCGGCCGACCGCCGGCTCGAGTCACCGGTCGACGGCGCCTCCGGGAACCTGCTCCGGGCCGCCGTGGCGGACTACAAGGCCCAGGGACCCGCCGGCGCATGACCCGCGCCATCGACCGCGGCTAGAGCCCGGTCGCGGCTACTCGTCGGGGAGGAGGTCCTCCTCGGTCGGCCCGGTCCCCGGTTCCCGCGTGAGCACGACCCGCTGGGGCCGCGGGATCTCGATGCCGTTCGCCTGGAAGGCCGCCAGGAGGCGCTTGCGGAGCTCGCCCGCGGCCGCCCACTGGTCTGGGGCCCGCACCGTGCCGAGGATCTTGAGCGTCACGCCGTACTCCGCGAGCGCCTCGACGCGCTCCACGTGCGGCGCCTCCATGACGCGCCGCTTCCATGCCGGGTCGGCGGCCATGTCCCGGCCGACCGTGTCCACCACGCCGATGGCCCGGTCCATGTCCGTGCCGTACGCGACCGTCACGTCCTGGTTGATGCGCGACCAGACGCGGGTCAGATTGGACGCGACCTTGATCTCGCCGTTGGGGACGGTGTGGACGACGCCGTCGATGTCGCGCAGGGTCGTCCGGCGCAGCGTGAAGTCCTCGACGGTGCCCGCCACGCCGCCGATGCGGACGACGTCGCCCTTCGCGAACTGGTTCTCGATGAGGATCAGCGACCCGTTGAGGTAGTCGCGGACCAGGCTCTGCGCGCCGAAACCCACCGCGATCCCGACGACGCCCAGGCCGGCGACGGCCGGCCCGATGTCGATCCCGACCTGGCCCAGGACCATCAGTCCGGCGATCACGACGATGAAGAACTGGAGCGTGCCGCCGAGCAGGCCGTCCAGGGTCGTCATCCGCTTGTTGAGCTCGACCGAGCTGAGCTCCTGGGCCGTGCCCTCGGTCGCCTCTCGGTCGAGCAGCGTCTTGACGACGCCGTGCACGAAGACCCGCGTCAGCCGCACCGCGATGAGCGCGCCGACGATGATGAGCAGGACCGGGAGCAGCTCGGTGCGAGCGGTCTGGATCCACTCGCTCCAGGGCTTCGAGGTGAGGTCAGGCATCGGCCGCCGGCGCCGGGGCGGTGGGGTCCGCGACGCGGATCCGCTGCGCGGTCACGAGCTCGATCCCCTCGGCCGTGAGGGCCGCCACCACGCGCTGGCGGAACTCCCCGTTGAGCCGGAACCGTTCGCTCGCCCGGATGCGACCGCTGACGAGCAGGCGGACCCCGGACGCGTCGACCCCGTTGACGCGGAGCATGGCGGGGGCGTCGAGGACGAAGTGGCCGTCGACCGGGTCGGCCGCGAACCTCTCGCCGGCGGCGTCGATGATCCGCCGCGCGTCGTCGACGCGGTTCGCGTCGACGATCCCGATCTCGAACCGGATGCGCGACCAGACACGCGTCTGGTTGATCGCCACGCGGATCTCGCCGTTCGGGACGGTGATCAGGTCACCGGCCTCGTCACGCAGAGTCGTCCGGCGCAGGCTGATCGTCTCCACCTCGCCGCTCGCTCCGGCGATCGTCACCCAGTCGCCGATCCCGAACTGGTTCTCGAGCACGATGATCATGCCGCCGACGTAGTCGCGGACGACATCCTGGGCCACGAAGGCCATGCCCGCCACCACCACGGCCAGCACCAGCACCACCGACGTCAGCCCGAGCTCGACCAGCACGGCCAGCGTCGCGAACGTGACGATGACCAGGCGGAGCAGCCAGTCCACGAGCCAGGTGATGGTGTCGACGCGTTTCTGGGTCTCCGCGAGGGTCATCTCGCGGGTCTCGTCGTCAACGTCGGTCGGCTGGACCCTCCGGATGATGACCGGGAGGACGAACCGCTGGGCGATCCGCAGGATCAGATACGCGATGACCGCGACGATGAGGATCGACAGCGCGGATGCCGCGACCGTGCCGATCGCGTTCGTGAGGTCTTCGGAGCTGGGCATCGATACAGCCTAGCGCCCGCGGCGGCTGTGGCGCGGGAAGGCCCGGTCAGGCCGCGGCGCCACCAAGGCGGATCGAGATGGCTGCGGCGGCCTCGCGAGCCTGGGCTGCGAGCTCCGGGACGCGGCGCGGGGTCAGGCGAAACGCTGGACCCCAGATGTCGACCGCCGCGATGACATTGCCGCGCGCGTCGTGGACAGGCGCGGCGACCGCGTTGAGCCCGAGCTCGTACTCGCCGATCGCGGTGGCATAGCCGCGGCGACGGATCCGGGCCAGCTCCTCGAGGAGCGGTTCGAGCTCGGTGATGGTCCGTTCCGTGTACGACACGAGACCGCGCCGGACGATGCGGAGGACCTCGCGCTCGGCCAGGGCCGCGAGCAGGACCTTGCCGGTGGCGACGCAGTGCAGCGGTGTCGAGCGACCCGTCCAGTCGCCGACGGCGATGAGGTTCGGGCCATCGACCTGGGCGACGGCCAGCATCGACTCGCCGTCGAGGATCCCGAGCCCGGTGGTCTCGTGGGTCAGCCGGGCCAACCGCTCGAGCTCGGGCATCGCGATCCCCCGCAGGTCGAGCGTGCGCTCGGCGCGTTCGGCGAGCCGGATCACGACGAGGCCGAGCCGGTACTTGCCGGTCTCGCCGTCCTGTTCGACGAGCCCGCGTCGCTGCAGCGTCGCGAGGAGCCGCGAGGCCGTGGACTTGTGCAGTCCGAGTCGCCGCGCGAGCTCGGTGACCCCGGCCTCGCCCTGGCTCTCGCCGAGTGCGAGGAGGAGGGCGGCCGCCCGATCGACCGACCGGACCGCGTTGCCGTCAAGGACCATCGATGCTCCGATCCAGCTCAGCCGGCGCCCGGCGACGACATGCCGCCGTGCGGCGTCGGGGCCGCGGCGTGATGCGCGCGGTCCTCGAGGGCGGCGTCGAGCGAGTCCGAGAACGCCGTCAGCACGCGATCGATGATGTCCTCGGTCGCGTGCGCCTCGCACATGAACCACGGCTCGCGGGAGTCAGGTTCCGGCATCGCGCCGCGCGCGTGCATGCCGATGGCGATCGCGTCGTACAGCTCGTGGTCCGTGGTGGCCCAGTCGCGGTACTCGCTCGCCTCCTCCTCGCGGAACATGATCCCGAACATCGCCGGGTGTCCCGTGAAGTGGTAGGCGAGGCCCTTCGGGTTGAGGATCTCCGTGAGGCCCGCCTGGAGGCGGCGCCCGGTCGCGTGGACCGTCTCGAGGGCGTTCGTCTCCTTGAGGATCGTGAGCGTCTTCACCGCGGCCGCCGCCGCCACGCGGTTGCCGGCGTACGTGCCGCCGTGGCTGACCTTGTCGGGCAGCATCTCCATGACTTCGCGCCGGCCGCCGAACGCGGCCGCCGGGTAGCCGTTGCCCATCGCCTTCGCATACGTCGCGAGGTCGGGCGTGATCCCGAAGAACTCCGCCGCGCCGCCGCGGGCGAACCGGAAGCCGGTCTTGACCTCGTCGAAGATCAGGAGGATCCCGAATTCCTCGGTCAGGGCCCGCATGGCCTGATGGAACCCGGGCTTGGGCATGATGCCCTGGGCATTGCCGAGGACGGGCTCCACGATGATGGCCGCGATCTCGTGGCCCTGGCGCTCGAAGATCTTGCGCAGGGCGTCGATGTCGTTGTAGCGCGCCGGGATGATCGTGTCGGCGACGGCTCCGGGGATCCCGCGGCCCCAGGCGAGCGCGACGGGCGCATCCGCGTCACCGAGCTCGGACATGTCGTCCGGTCCGACGCTGATCAGCGCGTAGTCATGGACGCCGTGGTACTGGCCCTCGAACTTCACGATCTTCTCGCGGCCGGTGAAGGCGCGGGCGACGCGCATCGCGTGCATCGTCGCCTCGGTGCCGGACACGGTCAGCCGCGCCATGTCGACCCAGCCGGTGAGCTCGCAGAGGAGCTCGATCGCGCGGACCTCGTCCTCGCTCGTCAGGCTGAAACTGACCCCCTGGCGCATCCGCTCGTTGACGTAGTCGTCGACGCGCGCGTCGCCGTGCCCGAGGATGACCGGGCCGTAGCCCATCCGCAGGTCGACGTACTCGTTGCCGTCGTAGTCCCAGACCAGCCCGCCCTGGCCGCGATCGACGTAGATCGTGTCCTTGCCCCACGACCGGAAATTGGAGTCCGCGCCGCCGGGCATGTGCCGCATCGCGCGCTCGTACATCTCGAGCTGGCGTCGACGATCGAGGGTCGGGGTCGTCTGGGCGGCGGGCTCGGTGGCCATGAGGTCCTCATCGTTCGGGTTGGGCCGGCCCGGTCCGTGGGACGCCGGTTGCGTGGAGTGGGACGGGCGGCCGCCATCGTGCCATAGCCACGCTGTGGGCGTCAACGCGACATTCGTCGTGACGGAGGGCCTGCACGTGCGAATCCCGCACGTGTCCGGGCGACCGGCCACGGGATGCGTGCGCGTGGCACCATGGCCGGGTGACCCTCCCGCACGAGCCGATCAGCTACTGGCTGCGAGCCGATGGCGAGCCGATGGATCCGCCGCCGCCCGACGGCGAGCGGATCGACGCGGACGTCGCGATCGTCGGTGGCGGGTTCACCGGGCTCTGGACGGCCATCGCCCTGACGGACACGGACCCGTCGCTGCGGGTGGTCGTGCTCGAGGCGGAGACCGTCGCGTTCGGCGCGAGCGGCCGCAACGGCGGCTTCTGCGAGGCCAGCCTGACCCATGGACTCGCCAACGGGATCAGGCACTTCCCGGACGAGCTGGAGCGTCTCGAGACCGAGGGGATCGAGAACCTGCAGGGCCTCATCGCCTTCACCCGAGAGCACGGGATCGCCTGCGACCTCGAGGAGACCGGCACGCTCGGGCTCGCCGACCAGGCCTACCAGGTCGACGAGTTCCGGGCGTGGGTCGACGAGGCGGCGGACTGGGGTGAGCACCTCGAGTTCCTGGACCGCGACGCGGTGCAGGCTGAGGTCCACTCGCCGATCTGGCACGCGGGGCTCTACCGGCCGCCGGGCCGCGACATCCTCGTGGACCCGGCGAAGCTGTGCCGCGGCGTCGCCCGGGTCGCGCGGTCCCGCGGCGTCCGGATCCACGAGCACACCCGGGTGTCCGGGCTCGAGCGCGTGGCCGGCGGTGTCCTGGTCCGCACCGGTGCCGGCGCCACGATCCGAGCGGACCACGTGGTGGTCGGGACCTCGGCGTATTCCGGCTGGCTGCGACGCCTCTCGCCGCTCTTCGTGCCCGTCTACGACTACGTCCTGGTGTCGGACCCGCTGACACCCGACGAGCGGCGCTCGATCGGCTGGGCGCGCCGCCAGGGCCTGTCCGACTCGAACAACCAGTTCCACTACTTCCGGCTCACGGCGGACGACCGCATCCTGTGGGGCGGCTACGACGCCGTGCACTACTTCGGGAGCAAGGTGGACCCCTCGCTCGACGGGCGGCCGGCCACGTTCGAGAAGCTCGAGGCCCAGTTCTTCCGGGCGTTCCCGCAGCTCGAAGGCCTCCGGTTCCCGTACCGCTGGGGCGGGCCGATCGACACGACCTCGCGGTTCACGGTCACCTTCGGACAGACGATGGGCGGCCGGGTGACCTACGCCCTCGGCTACACGGGCCTCGGGGTCGGGGCGAGCCGGTGGGCCGGTGGCGTCGTCCGCGACTTCCTCCTGCGCCCCGCCGAGGACCGCCTCCAGCTCCGCATCGTCCGCAGCGCCCCGGTCCCGTTCCCGCCCGAGCCGCTGCGCTCCGTGACGATCGACGTGGTCCGCCGCGAGCTCGACCGAGCCGACCGCGAGGACGGACGGCGCGGCCTCCTGCTGCGGACCCTCGACGCGCTCGGGATCGGCTTCGACTCCTGACCCTCGCCCGGCGCGAGCGCGGACAGGACTTCCGGCACCCCGCTGCGGTCCCATCGGATGCCGACGACGCGAAACGATCGACGCCACGATGGCCTCGACCAGGACGGAAGGTCGGCCGCGCCCGGCGCTGACGGGATCAGCCGACGCGGGCATCCGGACCAACGCGAGATCGGTCGCGGACCGGCACCGTCCTTCCGGAACAGGACAGCGCCATGCGGACGCCGGCATCGGGGACGGACATCCATCGACGGGAGGACACGCGACGGACCAGCGGACCCACGAAGAGGACCGGGCCCTGGCCGACGCCGTCCTCGGCGGCGACCGGGAGGCGTTCCGCGCGCTCGTCGACCGGGAGGCCCCGGTCGTGCTGGCGGTCTGCCGACGGATCCTCGCCGACCCCACCGATGCGGAAGACGCGGCGCAGGACGCCTTCCTCATCGCCTACCGGAAGCTGGGCACGTTCCGCGGCGACGGCCCCCTCGGCGGCTGGCTGATGCGCATCGCGATCCGCGAGGCCCGTGACCGAGCGCTGCGGCGCCGACCGACGTCGTCCCTCGACGATGAGGCGGGCATGCTGGAGCTTGCCGGCGATGGTCGGCATGACCCGATCGCGAGCCTCGAAGGCCACGAGCGCCGGGCCAGCCTGCTGACGGCCATCGCCGACCTGCCCGCCCACTATCGCGACGCGGTGACGCTCCGCTACATCGATGAGCTGTCGTTCTCCGAGATCGCGGCCGCCACGGGGCGCCCGGAGGCGACGGTCCGGACGCATCTGCATCGAGGACTCAGCCGACTTCGCGAGCGCCTGACCGTGGAGGCCCGTCCATGATCCGCCCCGACACTCGCGCCGACTTCGACGTGCCGGCGGCGTTCGCCGACTCGGTCATGCAGCGCGTGGCGACCGCGCCCGCGCCGATGCCCGCCCGCACGTTCTGGGCGGCCGTGCGCGACCGCTCGGCGTTCGACGTGCTCGGGGCCCTGACCGTCGCCTGGCGACTCGCGGCGCGAGGCGGCGCCACTCCGGTGCTGGTCCGTGCGCAGGCGCTGGCGGTGATCGTCCTCGTCGCCGCGTCACTCGCGGGCGGGACGACGATCGTCGCGGCGGCGGCGTATCGGACCGTCGCCCCGTTCCTCATCCACGACCGCCCACTGGAGCTCCTGACCGAGGCGACACCGACGGACGTCCCGGACGCGACACGCGCCCCGACGCCCATCGTCATCGCCGCCCCCGACCACCCGGATGGCCGGCCCGTCGGACGAACGGTCGCCGTCGGGGGCGCGGCGGCCGTCCGACCTGCCGATGCCCCGGGCCGCGACCGAGCCCCGAAGGCCGCCGAAGGTCCGACCGGGGGTCGCGAGGAGGACGGGATCGACCCAGCATGGCGATCACGGGACCGCCGACCACGAGGCAGGCCAGGGTGGCGACGCCGAGTCCGGCCAGGGCGACGGATCCGACGGGTCGAGCGGCGACGGATCGTCCGACGGGTCGGACGGGTCGCACCACGACACCTCGACGGAGAACCCCGACCCGTCGGACGGCGGCGACTGACGGACGGCCCGGCCGAGGGTGACCATCGGCGGTCGCCAGAGGTCCGAACGTACGTGGTCGATGCTGTCGCAGGCGTCGGCCACGTCGCCTCGTCCCTGGTAGACACCCGGCGACCGCCGGGTACCTGACGAAGACGAGAAGGTGGACCAGATGCCCGACGCTCGAGTCACCAAGGTCACCCGGGGCCTGTCGGTCGCGGCGAGCAGCTCCCTGCTGTTGCTCTCGCTTGCCGGCAGTACGTCCGCCCACGTCGCCGCCAACGGACGGGTGGTCGACGCGACCAACGACGACCTGCGTTCCCGGATCATGAGCATGGAACCCGACCTCGACGAGAACGAGGTCGAGGACCTGGTCGACGAGGTCGAGAACGCGCAGGACGAAGCCGACGCCGAGGACGCCGCCAGCGGCACGACCGACCCGGGGCAGTCGATCGAGCCGCGGCGCCACGCGCATGACGCGGCGCAGGCCGAGGCGGAGCCCGAGAAGCACGTCGACAAGCCCGAGGCGACGGACTCCCACCACGACAGCGCGGACGACGAGAACGACGACCAGAACGACGAGAACGAGGCCGACGACGGCGAGCACGGCAGTGGCGACCATCAGGACGGCCACGACGGCGGCTCGGACGGCGACTCCGGCGACGGATCCGGCGGCGGCTCCGGCGGCTGACGCGGACGGCGTCATCGATGCATCCAGCCGCGTGACCGTCACGCACCAGGGCGGCCACCGACGAGGCCCCGGTCCATCGGACCGGGGCCTCGTGCCATCTTGCGGGAGCGGGTTCGTCGAGAGCCGGTGGCGGGCCGGCCGGCACCTACGCCGGGGTGGCGACCCAGTTCGGCAGCTCGCGCGCGAGCGTGGCGAGCGGCAGTGAGCCGTGGCCGAGCACCGCGTCGTGGAACGCCCGCAGGTCGAAGTGCGACCCGTCGCGTGCGGCCAGCTCGGCCCGGAGGCGTTCGATCTCGCGCTGCCCGATCTTGTAGGTCAGCGCCTGGCCCGGCCAGCAGATGTAGCGGTCCGTCTCGATCACCGCATCGGTCTCGGAGAGCCCGGCGCCCAGGAGGAAGTCGATCGAGCGCTGGCGCGGCCAGCGGAGGGCGTGGAGCCCCGTGTCGACGACCAGCCGGGCCGCCCGCCACGCCTGGGCGTCGAGCATCCCGAACCGCTCGGCCTCCGACCGGAACAGGCCCATCTCATCGGCGAGGCGTTCGCTGTAGAGGCCCCAGCCCTCGGCATAGGCACCGCCCACCATCCGCGACCCGAGGCGGCGGAACCGGTTGAGGTGCGGGTTCTCCATCTCGAGCGTGATCTGGAAGTGGTGGCCGGGCGCGGCCTCGTGATAGGTGGTCGTCGCCAGCCGCGTATACGTCCGGCTCTCGAGGTCGTACCCGTTCGCGTAGTAGATCCCCGGACGCGAGCCGTCGGGTGCCGGCGGGTAGTAGTAGGCGAAGGGCGCGTCCTTCTCCTTGTACTCCTCGACCGCGCGAACGTCGCAGGCGGCCTTCGGCAGGACCCCGAAGTAGCGCGGCGCGACAGCCATCGCCCGTTCGATGTCCTCGGTCGCCCGCTCGACGAGCTCGGCCTTGGACCGCGGGGTGTTCGACGGGTCCGCGTCGTGGGCCGCGCGGTACGCGGTCGTGTCGTCGCCGAAGCCGGCGGCACGGGCGATCTCGCGCCGCTCGGACTCGATCTCCTCGAGCTCCGCGAGACCGGTGTCATGGACCTCCTGCGGGTCGAGGTCGAGCGTGGTCCAGCTCCGGATCGCCGTGCGGTACAGGGCCTCGCCATTCGGGGCGGACCAGATGCCGGGGTCTTCGCGGGTCGCGGCGAGGTAGGCGCCCCGAAGGGTCTCGAGGAAGCGCTGGTCGGCCGGGTAGACCGTCTCCCAGACCATGTCGCGCACGGTCTCGCGGTCGGCCTCGGAGGCGACCTTCACCATCGAGGGGATGATCGCCTGGTCGATCGGGATCGAGAGCATCCGCTCGATCTGCGCGATGGTGCGCTCGGCCACGATCCGTGGCGCCGTGAGCCCGGAGGCCAGGCCGTCGAGCAGGGTGTCGGTGTTCGCCGCCATGTATTCGGGATAGGCGCGAAGGCGGGCGATGAACGCCTCGAGCCGCTCGGGCGTGTCCGCCGGCTGGAACTGCGTCATCTGGGGCAGCAGCTGCTGGGGGCCGTTCATCTGGTCGACGACCCGGAGCTGGTTGAGGTGCTGGTCGTCCTCCTCGAGGATCAGCTCGGCGACGACCTGCAGCATGTCGCGAGTGATCCGGTCCTCGGTCGAGAGACCGTCCACGGGGATCGCGCGCGCGTCGGCCGCGGTGCGCTCCGCCAGCGCGCGGGCCTTGGCTCGACCGACCGGGCCCGGGTCCTCGAGGCGATCGGCGTACCGCTCGTCGCCGTAGAACGTCGCGAGCGTCGGATTGAGCTCGAGCGTCGCCTCCCAGAACCGCTCCGCGAGATCGTCGACCGGCGAGCCGGTGGGCTCAGGCATGGACACGGTGTGGCCTCCTGCATCGGGCAGACAGAGGAAGCGGCCCCGTCAGGCCGCGCGTGTCACGTAGGGTATCGCGCCCCGCTGGCGGTCGCCTGTCGGCGGGCCGACGGCGTCACGGTCGAGGGCGGCCCGCGACTCAGCCCCCGAAGAGCGGCATCTGCTCGCCGGTCCGCTCGATCACGGGATCCAGGCCGAGCAAGGGCTCGAGGTCGTCGAGGTCGGGGTGCTCCGGCGCGAGGAAGCGCCGCAGGTGGTCGGACTTGATGATGTGGAAGTTGCCGTGCTCGAGCGCCTCGCGCAGCAACGGCGAGCGGCCCAGCTTGTACCGGATGAGCTCGGTCCGTTCCGGGGCCACGACCAGGAACCGGATCAGGTTCTCGTTGGCCGGGATCCGCCGGTGGCGGTGCAGCAGCGGCTCGCCGAGCATCGCGGTCCACTCGACCTCGAACAGCAGCGCGACCTTGCCACGGATGTACCAGAGGCAGTCGACATCCTCGAGGACCTCGGCCGGACGCGCCACGGCGCCGAGGTATGCCCCGAGCTCGCGCTGGTCGAGCCGGTCGCCGAGCAGCCTCCCGCCGGTCCGCCGGCTGTGCTCGCGACGGGCGATCCAGACGCGCATCCCCAGCCGATGGCCGGCATCCGCGAGCGTCGCGAGCAGGTCGGTGTGCTCCTGGCTGCGCCGGAGCAGGTCGTCCTGCGTGATCAGGCGGTCGGGCGTGCTGGCCATGCTCCGGTAGCTGTCGAGACACGCGCGGACCAGGCCCTCGTCCGGCAGGTCGTGGCCGGTGAACAGCGTGGCGATGCGCTCGAAGAAGGCGGGCTCCGAGAGCGGTCCGGCCGTCGACAGCAGGCTGAAGACGGCCCACTCCACGCGGTCCGCCAGCGGGATGGCGGCCGCCTCCTGGTCCTTGGGGTCGCCGAGCCACCATCGTCCAGGCTCGATCTCCTTGAGGCGACCGTTGGTCGGACGGGTCATCTCGTCGCGGACGAGTGCCAGGAGCCGCTCGACGGGGTCCTGCGCCGACTCGCCGGCGGACGTGGCGCGCGAGACGGTCGTCGTGTCGGGTGGCGCACCGATGACCCGATCGGCCGCGATCGGGCGGTGGCCGGCCGCGCCGCCCGTGCCCGAAGCCCCCGACGCGTCGCCGCCCGACCCGCCATCGCGGCCGTTCGCGTCCGGCTCGTCGCGGCCCTCGGTGGCGGCGCGGTCGTCGCGGTCGTCGCTGCGGATGGATGCGGCGCTCGTGGCGGCGGCGAGGCGGCGAAGCTGCCCCGCGCGATCCAGACCCACGAGGACCTCGCCGAGGAGCCGCTCGTAGCGGGCGGGCTCGCCACGGGCGCGCAGCGTCTCCACGGCCACCTCGGTCACGGTCTTCGCCGCCTCCGCCGCCGAGAACGGCCGTTGGTCGAACCGCTCCGGCGCCGAGAAGAGCCCTGGCCCGGGGACGAGATCCGGGTCGCCGGGTCCGCCTGGGACCGGCGGCAAGGTCACGTTCGAGCGCGTTCGTGGACCCGGCGGCCGCGCGGCGCCGGGCGGCAGGAACTCCACCACACCGCCGGCGTCGTCATCGCCGCCGGCGAGCCGGGCGCTCGCGAGCCGGTATCCCGCTCCCGCGCCGCCGAGGACGGCCGCGGCGAGGGCCTCCGGGCCACCGTCGACGAGCAGGACCGCCCGACCGTCGCGGGCCATCGCCGGGGCCGCGGCTTCCATCGCCCGCCCGATCGTGACGGCCTGCCAGCTCCACGGCGCTCGCAGCGAGGGTCCGGCGAGGGCGTCGATCGGCAGGAGCGACGAAGCCTCGCGGCCGAGGACCCACGAGGTCGCGTGGTATGCCGCGCCGAGGCGCTCGAGACCGGGTCGGACCGGCGGCTGGCCGAGCACCAGTCGGATCCGCGGCGCCGAGGCCGTCCGGCCGTACGCCTCCGGGTCGTCGCGCAGGAGGCGCAGGCCCGACGGGCTCGAGAGCGCCAGCACCGCCGTCGCCGTGCCCTCGCCCAGGCTGCGCAGGTCTTCGCCGAGCCGTGCCTGGAGCGGGCCCAGGGCGCCGCCCTCCAGCCGCTGGACGAAGCCGCGGACCAGGCGGAAGGCGTCCTCGAAGGCCAGCCATGGGTTGCGTTCGCGCCACTGGGTGGCCGTCGGGAGCCGGACGTGGCCGCCACCGATGCGGAGCGCCGCGGTGCGCCCCTGGGTGGTCGCGAGCCGGCTGGCGGGCAGCACGCTGTGGAGGAACGCCAGGCGGAGCGCGGCGAGGACCGGCGCCGCGCGCAGGTCGCCCTCGATCCGCTCGAGGATGGCAGCGAGTCCCACGAGCTGTCGCGGCGTGTGCAGGGCGAGGAGCTCGTCCACGAGGTTCTCGGCGCCGTCCACCGGGGCGAAGCGAGTCCGCAGCGCGGCCCGGACCTCCTCCACGCCCACGTCCGCGCGGGCTCGCGCCAGGTCGTCCGCATCGAGCGGTCCCTGCCGCTGTTCCGACCCGCCGCGCTGGTCGCGGCAGACCGTGCACCGGTAGTGGCGGGCGATCGCCTCGGCCTCCACGACGTCGCTCGCGGCCGGATCCGCGCCTTCGGGGATCCCCCACACGATGTCGTCGACGACGAGCATCCGCCCGCACGTGGCACAGCGGGTCGCGTAGAGGTCGCCGAGCGAGACCTTCAGGCTGGACTCGCGACGCGGGGAGGCGGCCATGCCCTGGAAGGCGGCATCGAGGTGGCGGACGTCGGGCGGACGGAGGACGACCTCGGCGAGCATCCGCGTCAAGGGCGACGACTCGAGCGAGATCGCGCGTCGCTGGCGGTCGACGGCGGCGCGGGCGACCCATCCGCCACGGCCGAAGAGGTCGGCGACGACGTCGCCCGCGCTCGAATGCAGCTCGATCCGGGCGGCGACGAGGCCGGGCTGGGGCGGCGGGGCGGCCTTCTCGAACGCGGGCAGCGAGAAGCCGGGCTGGAGGTTCGAAGGCGCGGGGCGACCCGTCATCGGGGTGATGCTAGCCCACCGGTCCCCCGGCGGGCGAGCGGCCGCAGGTCATGCGGCCATCGGGACCTACGGCTCGTCGAGCTCGTCGGGCTCCTCTTCGAACGCCTCGTCCGTGGTCGACTCCGGCGGCAGGACGCGATCGAGGTCCTCGATCTCCTCGTCCTCCTCGTCGTCCTCGAGGTCCTCCTCGAGGTCCATCTCCTCGCGCACGAGGGTGCCCTTCGTGTACGGGCGGAGGTCCGTCGACTTGGCGGCGGTCGGGAAGCTGACCTTGCCGTAGTTGCGCGGGTCCTGGTAGACCTCGCGGATGATGATCCGGACGTCCTTGTCGCCGAGGGACGTGACGCCCGCCGCGTACTTGTTCCCGTCGGCCATGAGCTTGAGCAGGCGGGCGGCGACGCGCGGCTCGACGACGCCGATGCGCATGCCGTTGCTGAACGCGATGAGCCGGTTGCCCTCGGGCGTCAGCTCGACGTAGTCGCCCGGGTTGACCTGGGCCAGCTGGCGCGGGTCGGCGAGGTCCGTCAGGAACGCGAAGCCGGTCTTGCCGGTCTCCTCGACGAAGATCGAGACCGGGGCCTTGCTCCCCTCCTGGGCCGGCACCGTCTTCTCGCCGGCGGTGACCAGGAGGACCTTCAGGCGGTCGATGTTGCGCTCGGCGATGCGGTTCGTCGGGTCGAGCGCCAGGGCCGTCTGGTAGTGCTCGCGCGCCTCGGCCAGCGAGCCGAGCTCCCAGAGCGACTTGGCCAGACGGTTCTCCGCCTCGGCGTCCGGACCCGAGTTCCAGGAGCTTCCGGTTCGTGGCGGCGGCGTCGGCCCACTGCGCGCTCGTGGCCTGGGCGATGGCCTGGTCGGCCAGCTGCCGCTTCGTGCGCGTGAGGTTGACGGGGCTCTGGTCCTTGGTCTCGACGTCGGGGAAGGTCACGTGGGCGGTCTCCAGGTTCGGGGCACGCGACGATCGGCGTCGGCCGTCGCGGGCGAGGCGCGCGGCCGTGATGGGCCACTGCGCGGGCATCGCTTTCTAGCACCGTCCGGCGACGACGTCAAACGACGTCGCCAGTGTCGCGGTCCTCTCGCTCCGGTCGCTACCCGCGCAGCAGGAGATTCCAGGCGATGACCGCCACGCCCAGCACGGCCAGCAGCAGGGTCTGCCAGATCCAGTTCGCGTCGCGCCGTCGAGCCGGTGACGCCCCGATGAACGTGTCCCACAGGTAGAACGCCAGCGTGAGCAGTGCCGGACCCAGCAGCCGCGGGATCGCGATGGCCCGCAGGGCCGCGGCGGCGATCGCGATCGCGATCCCGTACGTGGCGGCGGCGAACAGGGCGCTGCGCAGCGAGACGACCCGCAGCGCCGCGGCTCGGTACCCGAGGAGGAACGCGATGATCGCGTCGCCAACGGCGAGGACCAGGAGATACGTCTCGGAGAGGGGCGCGGTGACGCCGCCCTCCGGGTTCGCCTGCACGAGGCCACCGGGCACCATGGCGGCGACGCCCGTGAACGCGATGAAGGCGATGACCAGGATCGTCACGAGCAGCGACGTCCGGTCGGCGACGCTGAGGCCCTCGGGCGAGGTCTCGATCCGGGCCTCGACCGCGAGCGCCCGCGCGACGATCAGGCCGGTCAGCAGGAGCGCGGGCGCCAGCCACAGCCCGAACGGCACCAGCCGGATGGCCCCGAGGCACCCGACCGCCGCGACCGACGGCAGGATCAGGGCCTCGATCGCCACGCCGGCCGCGGCGTCGGCGGCCGGGATCTCGTCGGCGAGCACCTGGAGGGTGCCGAAGAGCATCGCGATGAGCAGGAAGACCGCGATGACCCAGACGACCGGGCGGCTCGGTGAGGCGGGACAGCCCCACGACGGTCACCGCCAGGAGCGCGAGGTCGCGACGCGCCGTCCGGTCCTGCATCGCGGCGATGGTACGCGAGGCGGTCATGTCCGCCCCGGCTTCCCGGCGACCCACGCGAGCAGCGCGTCGCGATCGCGGGTGTTCAGGACGTCCTCGGCACGGACCCACGCGCGACGCGCCTGGCTGATACCCCACCGGACATAGTCGAGTTCGTCGGTCTTGTGCGCATCTGAATCGATCGAGAGCACGCAGCCGTCGGCGACGGCCCGGCGAGCCCGCTCCGCCGCGAGGTCCAGGCGGTGGGGCGAGCCATTGATCTCGAGCGCGGTCCCGGTGCGCGCCGCCTCGGCGTAGACCTGGTCCCAGTCAAGGTCGAGGTCGTCCCGGCCGCCGAGCATGCGGCCGGCCGGATGGGCGATGACGTCGACGTGGGGGCTGCGGATCGCGTTCAAGGTCCGTCGCGTGAGATCGGCCCGCGGCTGGCGACGTGACACGTGGAGCGAGGCGACCACGAGGTCGAACGCCGCGAGCACGTCGTCCTCGAAGTCGAGCGCCCCGTCCGCCCGGATCTCGAGCTCGCAGCCGTGCAGCAGCCGGAAGCCGCCGGGCGGCGTCTCCGGCGGGGCGGTACCGGCCGCTTCCTCGTCGGCGAACCGCGCGTTCAGGCGGGCGACGATCTCGCGCTGCTCGGCGACCTGGTCGGGCGTCAGGCCGCGGGCGATCGCGAGGGACTGCGTGTGGTCGGTGAGCACCTGGTAGGCGTAGCCGCGTCGGCGTGCGGCCTCGGCCATGACCTCGATGGCGTGCGTGCCGTCCGTCCAGTCGGAGTGGGTGTGCAGGTCGCCGCGAAGGTCCCCGACATCGATGAGGTCCGGGAGGGTGCCCGCGAGCGCCGCCTCGATCTCCCCGGCATCCTCGCGCAGCTCCGGCTCGATGAACGGGAGTCCGAGGAACGCGTACGCCTCCGTCTCGGTGGCGAACGTCCGGAGCTCGGCGGCGTCGCCGGTCAGCGGTGCGCCGTCCTCGCCGATCCGCAGGAACCCCTTCTCGGAGAGCGACCATCCCAGGTCGCGGGCCATCGCGCGCAGCCGGACGTTGTGCTCCTTCGAGCCGGTGAAGTGGATCCGATACGTCCCGGCCTCGCCGGGCGGCATGACCATCAGGTCCACCTGTGGGCCGCGCAGCAGGCGGATCGCCGCCTTGTAGCCCCCCGCGTTGACCACATGGTCCACGCTGCCGAGTGTGGTGAACCGCTCGATGAGGGCCGGCGCGGCGTCGGTCTCCGCGAGGATGTCGAGGTCGCCGATGGTCTCGCGGCGCCGGCGGAACGACCCGGCCGGCTCGAGGCCGCGGACCCCGGGGGTCGGGGCGAGCGCCTCGATGACGCCGGTGACGGTCGTCTCGGCACGGTCGAGCAGCATCCGGTCGGGCGTGGCGTCGAGCCGCGCGATGCCCTCGAGGACCAGCGCCTCGGTCTTGGCCGACATGCCCTTCAGCTCGCGCAGCCGGCCGGCCTCGGCGGCCTCGCGCAGGTCGTCCATCGAGGCGATCTGCAGCTCGAGGTGCAGCTGTCGCACGGTCTTGGGGCCGAGGCCCGGGATCCGCAACAGCTCCACGAGCCCCGGCGGGATCTCGGCCCGCAGGCGGTCGTAGAACGCCATGTGCCCGGTGGTGGCGAGCTCCTCGATCTTGTCGCTGATCGCCTTGCCCACGCCCGGGATGCGGGGCGGCGTCCCCGCGCGGTAGGCGGCGACCAGGTCGACCGGGCTCCGGCCGATGGTGTCGGCGGCCCGGTGGTAGGCGACGGTCTTGAAGACGAGCTCGCCCTTGACCTCGAGCATGTCGCCGATCTCGTGGAAGATGCGGGCCAGGTCGCCGTTCGTGAGCTGGTCGGGCGGGGCGTCGGTCACGCCCCGATGGTAGCGGCTAGCCGGCCACGACCCGGTTGCGGCCGTTGCGCTTGGCGCGGTAGAGCGCCCGGTCGGCGTCCTCGATGAGCTGCTCGATCGGCTGGTCGTCATGGTCCGCGACCGCGACGCCCACCGACACGGTCACGCCCGGGATCCGCAGCCGCGACAGGTCGAGCGCGGCGACCGCCGCCCGGACCCGCTCACCGACCTCGACGGCCACCGGTCCTGTCGGGTTGCGCAGGAGGACGACGAACTCTTCGCCGCCATAGCGAGCCGGGACGTCATCGTCACGGACCGCGCGCACGATGGCGCCCCCGACGGCCTTGAGGACGTCGTCGCCGGCGGCGTGCCCGAACCGGTCGTTGAGGGTCTTGAACTTGTCGATGTCGATCATGAGCACGCCGATGGCGTCCTCGGCCCGGCGCCGCCGCGCGAGCAACCCGCAGAACTCGTCGAAGTAGCGGCGGTTCGGGAGGCCCGTCAGGGCGTCGGTCGACGCCTCCACCTCGGCCGCGCGGTGCGAGCCAGCCCGCGAGAGCGCGGCCGACGCCTCGAGGGCCGCGCCGGTGAGCAGGCGGCGCGTGGCGGCCGGCCACGGCGCCGCGTTCCGGCGCGACAGCACGATGGCGCCGATCACGCCGTCGCTCGCCCGCAGCGGCGCCGCGAGCATGTGGGTCAGCCCATACGCGCCGCGGACCTGGTCGGCGATCCGGTCCGCCGCGAGCTGCGCCGCCGCCACGTTCATCGAGGGCGGCCGCGCCGGTGCCCGCCGGTCGCGATCCATCGCGGTGCGCCGGGTCTCCCCCGACAGGCGGGCCGAGAGGTCGCCGAGCGCCGCCTCGCCCCGACGCCGCCAGCCGTCGGGATCGTCGGTCCCGCGTCGACCGACGGGGACGGCCGCCGCCGCGACCGCGATCCGGGCCTCGGCGGCCGCGCCGGCCATGACGGGCACGGCGACGAGCGGTCGCGACGACGGTGCCCGCTCGTCGGCGTCGAGGAGGGGCAGCAGCGTCGTCGACGGCGGGACGCCGGGACGGGCGCTGATCAGCGTCGCCTGGAGGGCCTTCGCCTCCGGCCGGCGGCGCGCCACGACGATGTGGTCGGCGCCGGTCGAACCCGCGAGCTCCTCGACGATCGCGGCGACGATGGCGTCCTCGGAGACCGATCGCGACAGGCCGGACAGGATCCGGGCGAAGGACTCCGCCTCGGCACGACGGCCGACCTCGAGCGCCGTGACGGCCTCGCGGTGGCGGATGGCGGCGATCCCCACGACCACGACGAGCGCCGCGAGGACCCAGTCGAGCGGGCGGGCGCCGTCGATCAGCAGCCGGGCGAGAAGGAGGAGGGCGAGCAGGAGGATGGTCCCGGCGAAGACCCACCATGAGCGTCGGATCCGCGGATCCAAGGGGGGTCCGTCGTGCGGCGGGCGCCGGGTGGGTTCGCTCACGTCGGATATAGAGGATGGCGGTCCGGGACCGTCGCGTCCAGCCCTCCGGGGAGTACTCCCGGCGGTCGGGACCTAGTACCTTCGTACTACTCGGCTGGCGGGGGCGCCGCCGGCCGGCCGGTCAGGCGGCCGCCTCCGGGGCGGACGAGGCGTCGTGGCCGCCGCCGCGTTTGACCTCGTAGAGCGCGTGGTCCGCCGCAGCGATCAGATCGGTGGCGCTCCGGCCGCTGGCCGGGTAGGTCGCGACGCCGATCGAGGCGGCCATCGGCACGGGTCCGCGCTGCTCCCAGACGAACGGATGGTCGCGGAACGCCGCGAGGATGCGGTCGGCGGCGACCCGGGCATCTGCCGCGTCCGTCTCGGGCAGGACGATCGCGAACTCGTCGCCGCCGTAGCGCGCCGGAACGTCGGAGGCGCGCAGGGTCGAGCGGATGAGCTCCGCGGTCCAGGTCAGGACGCGGTCGCCGAACAGGTGGCCGAAGGTGTCGTTGACGAGCTTGAAGTCGTCGAGGTCCAGCATCAGCAGGCTCAACGGCCGCCGGCCGCGCTGAGCGCGGATGATCTCCTCCCCGAGCCGCTCGTGCAGGAACCGGTGGTTGTAGAAGCCGGTGAGCGGGTCACGGTCGGCGAGGTTGCGAGCGTCCTCGTACAGACGGGCGTTCTCGAGGGCCATGGCGGCCTCGTTGGCCATCGTCCGACCCAGCTGGAGCCGCTCCGCGTCGAGCATGATCGGCGTCTTCGAGAACAACTCCACCAGCCCGATCGCCTGGCCCTTGGCGACCAGCGGGAGCATGGCCAGGACCCGGTTCCCGTCCTGGATCAGGAGCTTGACCTCGGCCGGGTCCGCGTCGGGGTCGTCGCGGTCGATGATGACCGCCTCCTGGCGCTCGAGCACCCGCAGGGTCTCCGGGAAGGCGGAGACGTCGTACCACGGGTCCATGTCGTCGAATTTCGGCGCCGGGTAGTAGCCGAGCGAGTCGACCCGGCCGGTGGCCCGATCCCAGTAGCTGATGGCGCATTCGTCGACGCCCATGGCGCGGGCGAGGTGCCCGGCCATGAGGTTCGCGACCTGGCGCGGGTCGAGGCTCTCCGACAGTTCCGCGCTCATGTCGAGCAGGCGCCGCAGCTCCCCGGCGAGGTCCTGGGTCCGCGCGAGCAGCCGCGCGGATTCGACCGCGGTCGCCGCCTGGTCGGCCAGGATCGCCAGCAGGCGCAGGTCGTCGGCGTCGAATTGGTCAAGCCCGAGCTTCGAGAGCGTGATGACGCCGACGATCGCCTGGTCGTAGCGCATCGGCACGACGAGCATCGATTCGTCGACATCGTCGGTGCCCGGGATGTTCTGGCCGCGCGGGTCGGCATTCGCGTCGTTGATCAGCAGGGCCTCGCCGTGCAGCGCGACCCAGCCGGTGAAGCCCTCGCCGATCTTCGTGCGCAGCAGCGAGAAGTCCACCTGCTCGTAGGCCCCGACCGTGCCGGCGAACGCGATCGGGACGACGTCGTCCGGCGGCTCGATCAGATAGACCCGGGCGTTGTGGTAGTCGATGATCCGTCGCGTCTCCTCGACGACGGTGCGGCCGACGCCCTCCACGGTCCCGGCACGGCTCAGCCTGGCCGACGCGGCCTGCACCACGGCGAGCTGGGCGGCCCGCGCCTCGGTCTGCTCGAACAGCTCCGCGTTGGTGAGCGCGATGGCAGCGTGGGTCGCGAGGGTCGTGATGAACGCCACGTCGCCGCTGGTCCAGTCGCGCGGCTCGTACGTGACCGCCGCGAGCGCCCCGATGACCCGGTCGTGGTGGATGAGCGGGGCGATCAGGTCGCCGGCGAACGTGAGGATCCCCTCGTACTGCTCGAACCCGTGGCTGCGATCGCGCCGCACGTCCGGGAACGCGAGGACGCGGCCGGTCCGCAGGACCTCGCCGACCCAGCCCTCGTCGCGCCGGAAGTCGGGCAGCTCCGCGGCCACGTCGGTCGGCAAGCCGGCCCACGCCGCCACCGTCAGGCGGTCGTCGCGGAGGATGCGGATGGTCGTGGCGTCCGCTCGAAGGGCCCGTCGCGTCTCGTCGACGATCATCCGGAACAGCTCCTCGCGGTCGTGCGAGGCCGCGAGGCGCTCGGCGATCCCGAGGACCGTGTCGAGTCGCTCGGCGAGCTCCAACTCGAGCGACGGCGCGCCGACCATCGAGCGCACCTGGAGCGTCGGGGCTTCCCCGCCGAGGAGCCGCCGGAACAGCGACGGAGCCGGACCGGGGCGCGGCGTGCCGAACGATCCGGACCCGGACACGCCGGTTCCGCGCTTGCCGTCGGATGGACGCACGCTCACCGCTCGATGGTGTCACCCCGGCCCGGGGACGACGGTCGGCCCGTGGTCCCGAGCTGGCCCGTACGGACGTACCAGCCCGGACGGGCTCGCGTCAGCCCGTGCCGGGGCCCGTGCGAGGACCCGAGCGGCTCCCGGTCTCCACGTCGTAGCCGGCGGCCTCCCATGCCGGGAACCCCTGGTCCACCCAGGTGGCGGCGGCGAACCCCGCTGCGCGCAGCAGCGAGGCAGCGATCGACGCCCGGAACCCGGCGGCGCACATCGTCGCGATGGGCCGGTCGCGCGGCAGCTCGTCCAGGCGGTCCGGCAGCGAACCGCCGTCGATGTGCCAGGCGCCCGGGACATGCCCGGCCGCGAACTCCGACGCCTGCCGGACGTCGATGAGCAGGGGGGCCGTCGCCCGGTCGCCCGGTGCCAGCGCTCGAGCCAGGTCGTCGATCGAGATGCGGGCGCCGCCCTCGACCGGGCGACCGTCTCCTTGCCAGGCTTCGAGGCCGACGAGTGCCCCGTCGACCGCGTCGCGCCCGATCCGGATCGCCTGGCGCATCAGGTCGTCGAGGTCGGTCGGGCGGGCCACCACGAGGACCACGGGCCGATCGAGGTCCACGACCCAACCGAGCCACGTCCCGAACGACTCGTCGCGCGGGATCGACACCGAGCCCGGGATGTGCCCGGCGGCGTGTGCGGCCGCCGGCCGCGCGTCCACGACCTGCGCACCCTTCGCGATCGCCGCCGCGAACGCGGCCGGATCGAGCAGTGGCGGGATCGGAACGCGACCGCCCAGGAGCGCCGGCCCACCCTGGTTCGTCGGCCGCATCCGCGCGAAATAGCGTGGGATGGCCGGCTGGCCGACGAGCAGGGCGCGCGCGAAGGCCTCGATCTCGAGCGGGGCCGAGGAGGGGGTCCGTCCGCCGCTCGAAGCCGATCGTCGTGACGGGCTGCTCGCCGATCCCGGTGGAGCACAGCGAGCCGGCGCCGTGCGTCGGCCGGACCTCGACATCGTCGCCGAGGGGCAGGAGCACGTCGTGCAGCGAGTGGTACATGGCGTGGGCGTACGGCACGGCGTTCCCGGCCCCCAGCAGGTCGGTCCGGCCGACCGCGCCGACCAGGAGCGAGCCGCCGCTGAACACGGTGGCCGGCTCGGACGGGCGATCGAGGTCGGCGACCGTGTAGGCCACGTGCTCGGGGGTGTGGCCCGGGGTGTGGAGCGCCGTGAACCGCAGCCGGCCCGCGTCGACGGTGGCGTGATCCGCGAGCCCTCGATGGTCGTAGCGGAGGGCCGCGCCCTCCCCGATCGCATGCGTGGCGCCGGTGAGGGCGGCGAGATCCCGTGCGCCCGAGACGTAGTCGTTGTGGAGGTGCGTCTCGACGACCGCGGTGATCCGCAGGCCGGCGGTCGAGGCCGCCTCGAGGTACACGTCCACATCGCGTCGCGGGTCGACGATGACCGCCGTGGCGGTCGCCTCGTGCACGACCATCGCGGACAGGTGGCCGAGCCCGCTGAGCGAGTAGGTCTCGATGCGCATCCGGCCGAGCGTAGCATCGAGGATGCGGGAGGGCCGACCGGCCCGGCGGCGGGCCTTGCGGCGCCCGGCGGCGGGCCTTGCGGCGCCCCGCCGCGCCTTTTGACCGCCCGTTCGAACCGGGATTACACTCCGAGCGCGTCGGCGTCCATCGGACCCCGGCCGTCCCAGCCCGTTCTCGAGGTCAGATCGTTCCCGTGGACGACGGTCCCAGTCAGACGGCGCCCCATGGCGCCACGAACCACAGGATCCCGGTCCGTCCCGCCTTCTGACGGCTGACCGCGGCCCCATCCGGGTCGCGCCACCGCGGCGGGACGTCCCGCTCGCAAGGTGGCAACCATGCTCTACCTGAGCCAGGCCATCGGCCGCCCGGTGCTCGACGTGAACGGCGAGCCCCTCGGCAAGGTCGACGACCTCATCGTCGCCGTCGGCGACCGCTACCCGCCGGTCACCGGCCTGGTCGTCGCGACCGACCGGCGTCGGATCTTCCTGCCCTGGTCCCACGTCGCCTCGTTCGATGCGACGGGGGCGCGCCTGTCGACCGACCGCATCGACATCACGAAGTTCCAGGGCCGGCCCGACGAGATCCAGCTGCGAGCGGACCTGCTCGACAAGCAGATCGTCGACATCGACGGTCGCAAGGTCGTCCGGGTCAACGACCTCCGACTCGACGACGTGGACGGCAAGCTCCATCTCGTGGCCGTCGACGTCGGCGCCGCGGGCCTCCTCCGTCGGCTCGGCGTCGAGCACGGGTACCGCGTGCTGGCGCGGAACCTGCGGTTGCCGACGCCCGAGCGCTACATCGACTGGGAGGATGTCGACCCCGTGGAGTCGAGCATCGCCTCGATCAAGCTCCGCGTCCCGCATGCCGGCCTGAGCGAGCTCCACCCGGCGGACCTCGCGACGATCATCGACCAGCTCACCCCGCGTGACCGTGCCGGCGTGCTGGCGGCCCTGGACGATGAGGCCGCCGCGGACGCGATCGAGGAGATGGAACCCGAGACGCAGGTGGAGGTCCTCGAGGACCTCGCGCCGGAGCGGGCCGCCGACATCCTCGAGGAGATGAGCCCGGACGACGCCGCGGACCTCGTGGCGGACCTCGACCAGACGACGCGCGACGAGATCCTCGCGCTGATGGAGAAGGACGAGGCCGAGGAGGTCCAGGAGCTGCTCGGGTACCCGGAGGACTCGGCGGGCGGCATCATGACCACCGAGTACATCGCGCTCGACGAGACCACGACGGCCGCGGAGTCGATCGACCGCCTCCGCGAGCTCGAGCCGGACGCCGAGACCATCTACTACGTCTACGTGACCGACGAGAACGACCGCCTGACGGGCGTGCTGTCCCTGCGCGACCTCATCGTGGCCCAGCCCGACACGAGGATCCGCGACGTCATGATCCGCGAGCCGGTCGCGGTCGGCGTGCTCGCCGACCAGGACGAGGTGGCCGAGGTGGTCGCCCACTACAACCTCCTCGCGGTCCCCGTGGTCGACGACGAGGAGCGGCTGGTCGGCATCGTCACCGTGGACGACGCGATCGACACCGTGATCCCGACGGCCTGGAAGAAGCGCCTCCCGCGCGTGTTCAGCCGGTAGGCCCCGACGATGCCGCAGCTGCGCCGGCGAGCCCCGGACGAGCCCGAGACGTCCCGACCAGGGTCGCGCACCCGTTTCGTGCGGGCGGGCGGCGTCACGAGCGCGGTCGGGGCCACTCGCCGCCGGCGGCCGCGCCCGCGCGTGCTCTCGCCCCTGCCGCGGCTCCCGATCTGGCGCGTCCGGATGCTCGCGACATTCGCGGTGCTCGGTCCGGGGCTGGTCAGCGGTTTCGCGGACAACGACGCCGGCGGGATCACGACCTATTCGCTGGTCGGTGCCAAGTTCGGCTACGAGCTCCTGTGGGTGATCCTCGCGAGCCAGATCGTCCTGTTCTTCACCCAGGAGGTCGGCGCCCGGCTCGGGCTCGCGACGGGCAAGGGACTGATGGGCCTCATCCGCGAGCGGTGGGGTGTCCGGTGGGGCGCCTTCGCCGCGATCCTGATGCTGGCCGCGAACCTCGGCTCGACCGTGGCCGAGTTCGCGGGCATCGGGGCCGCCCTGGGCATCTTCGGGGTCCCCACCCAGATCAGCGCGGCCGTCGCCGCGGTGATCGTCGTCGCGTTCATCGCCCTGGGCAACTACGGACGCGTCCAGTACGTGTTCGTCGGCATCGGGATCTTCGTGTCGCTGGCCTACATCATCTCGGCGTTCCTCGCGGACCCGGACTGGAGCCAGGCCTTCCAGAGCATGTTCCACCCGCAGCTGTCCTCATCGCCCGTGTACTGGCTGGCGGTCGTGGGGACCGTGGGCACGACGATCACGCCGTGGGGACAGGCGTTCATCCAGTCCTACGTGGTGGACAAGGGCCTCCGCCCCGACGACCTGCCGGCGAGCCGCGTCGATGTGTTCGCGGGCGCCCTGCTGACCAACGTGATCGCCGCGTTCATCGTCATCTGCTGCGCCGCGACGTTGTACGCGACCGGGCAGACGACCATCACGAGCGCATCGGAGGCCGCGCAGGCCCTCGCGCCGATCGCCGGCCAGGCGGCCAGCGTCCTGTTCGCGGTGGGCCTGCTCGGCGCCTCGTTCCTCGGCCTGGGCGTCGTGCCCCTGACCAGCGCGTACACGACGTGCGAAGCGTTCGGCTGGGAGACCGGCGTGGAGTGGAACTGGCGGGAGGCGCCGGCCTTCTACGGTCTGCTGGCGTTCTTCATCGGGTTCGCGGCGCTGTTCGTCATGATCCCCGGACTCCCGCTCATCCAGGTGATGTTCGCCGCGCAGGTGCTCAACGCCCTGCTGCTGCCGTTCATCCTCGTCTTCGTCATGCGGCTGTCGGCGGACCGCAAGCTCCTCGGGCCGCTGGCCAGCGGGCGGCTCCTGCTCTTCGTCGGCTGGACCGCGACGGCGCTGCTGATCACCTTGTCGCTGATCCTGATCCTGGTGGCCGCCACCGGCGCGTGAGCCAGGGGCGTCCGCGCGGGCGCGCGCCCGGGCGGGCTCACATCATCACGAGGCCGCCGTCCACGGCCAGCACCTGTCCGGTGATGAAGGCGGCCTCGTCGGACGCGAGGAACGCGACCGCGCTGGCGATCTCGTCCGTGGTCCCGAACCGGCCGAGCGGCGTCCGTGCCGTGATCTCGCTCGTCAGGGCCTCCGGGAGGTCCTGCGTGAGTTCCGTGAGGACGAACCCCGGCGCGACCGCGTTGGCCGTGATGCCCCGGGACGCCAGCTCGCGGGCGGTGGCCTTCGTGAGGCCGATCAGCCCCGCCTTGGCCGAGCTGTAGTTCGCCTGGCCCATCTGGCCCGCCTGCCCCGAGACGGAGGTGATGTTGATGATCCGGCCGGCGCGAGCCTTGAGCATCGGCCGGGTCACGGCCTTCGTCATCCAGAAGGCACCGGAGAGGTTCGTCTCGATGACCTCGCGCCACGCCTCCTCGGTCATCCGCATGATCAGGTCGTCGCGGGTGACGCCCGGCGTTGTTGACGAGGATGTCGATCTTCGCGAACGCCTCGAGGGCGGTCTTCACGACGGCCTCGGCGGTCTCGGGCGCCCGGGCGTCGCCCTGGATCGCGAGGGCCCGGCGGCCGAGGGCCTCGATGCCGCCCGTCGCCTCGGCCGCGGCGGCGGCATTGCCGCGATACGTGAAGGCCACATCCGCGCCCTGGGTCGCCAGCCGCAGCCCGATCGCGCGCCCGATGCCGCGCGACCCGCCGGTGACGAGCGCGGTCTTGCCCGTGAGGTCGATCATGCGTGCACCTCCGAATGCGCGGTCTCCGGGTCGCCGGGGACGACATCGTCCAGGGGGATCTCGATGCCGGGTGCCACCGGGCGGCCGACGATCTCGGCGAGCGCCGCGGGGATCGGGTCTACCGAGTCCCAGTCGACCGGCAGTCGGACGTGGACGTCGGCCGGGTCGACGGCCGCATCGCCCGCGATACCGCGAGCCGGGTCGGCGGTCCACTGGATCGCGACGGCTCCGCTCGTGAACCCGGCCCCGAACGCCACGATGACGATGTTGTCACCGACCTTGACCCGTCCCTCGTTCACGGCTTCGGCGAGCGCGATCGGCACGGACGCCGCCGAGGTGTTCCCGTACTTGTCGAGGTTCACGTACATCCGCTCCATCGGGAGGTCGAGGCCCTTGGCGACCGCCTCGATGATCCGGATGTTGGCCTGGTGCGGGATGAAAAGGTCGATGTCGCCGGGCTCGAGGCCGGCCCGCCGGATCGCCTCGAGCGCCGTGGAGGCGAGGGTCCGCGTCGCGAACCGGTACGTCTCCTTGCCCTCCATCCGGATGTAGTGCTCGCCGCGGGCGATGGTCGCCGCGGACGGCGGGCTCTTGGCGCCACCGGCCGGGAGCCAGATCATGTAGGCGCCCTGCGGCTCGGTGGTCATCTCGATGCCGAGCCCGCCGCCCGGCTCGTCCGACGCCGAGATGACCACGGCCCCGGCGCCGTCGCCGAAGAGGATGCAGGTGCTGCGGTCCGTGTAGTCGAGGAACCGCGTCAGGAGCTCCGCGCCGATGACGAGGACGTGCTTCGCGAGGCCGCTCGTGACGTACGCCTGCGCGGTCGCGTAGGCGTACACGAAGCCGGAGCAGGCCGCGGCCACGTCCATCGCGGCAGCGCGGGTGTTCCCGATCGCCTCCTTGACGAGCGCGGCCGTCGACGGCATCCAGTAGTCGGGGGTGAGCGTCGCGAGCAGGATGAGGTCGATCTCGTCGGGATCGATTCCCGCGGTGCGGATGGCGCGCAACCCGGCGACCGCCGCCATGGACGCCGTGGTCTCGTGCGCCGCGGCGACCCGCCGCTCGCGGATGCCCGTCCGCTGGACGATCCACTCGTCGTTGGTGTCCACCATCCGCTCGAGGTCCGCGTTGGTCAGGACCTGCGACGGGGCGTAGCGGCCCCAGCCCGTGACGTGGGCGTAGCGCGTGCCGAGACTCACAGTGGTTCCACCTCCACGAGGGGCTGCTTCGCCTTGACCAGTGTCCCGCTCTCGGGGATGACCTTGACGACGCGGCCGGCGAGGTCGGACTTGATCTCGTTGAACAGCTTCATCGCCTCGATGAGGCCGATGATCTGCCCCACGGCGATCTCGCCGCCAGCCTTGACGTACGGCGCGGACCCGGGGGCCGGCGACGCGTAGAAGATGCCGGTCAGTGGCGCCTTGACCGACGGCCGCGCCGTCGCGGCCGGGTCACGACCCGCGGTCGACGGCTCGCCCACGACCGGGGTGGCGACCATCGAGGCCGGGATGAGCGTCGCTTCGGGCATCGCGGCGACCGGCGCCGCCGTGATGGGCTTGCGCAGCACCAGGCCGGTGCCGCCCACCTCGACCTCGAGCTCGGACAGGTCCGAGCGGTCCAGCAGCGCGGCCAGCCGGTCGATGAGGGCGAGGAGCTCCACGTCGCCGCCGTCGCGCGGCATCGGGGCGACCGCGTCGGCCGGCGCCTCGATCTGGACCGTGCCCTCCTCGGACGTGACCTCGGCGGTCACGATGTCCTCGGCCGTCGGTGCGATCCGGGCCTCCGCACCCGCGTCCCCGTCGTCGTCCGCCGGCTTCGAGGCGCCGCGCGCGTCGTCGTCGCTCATGGGTCCCATCTCGCGAAGATCAGCGCCGTGTTCTGCCCGCCGAATCCGAACGAGTTGCTCAGCCCGATCCGGATGTCGTGACGCCTGGCGACGTTCGGCGTCAGGTCGAGGTCGCCGGCTTCCGGATCCGGGTCGACGAGGTTGATCGTGGGCGGCACGATCCCGTCACGGATGGCCATGATCGTCGCGATCGCCTCGATGGCGCCGGCCGCCCCGAGGGTATGGCCCAGCATCGACTTGTTCGCGGTCACCGGCACGCTCGCGGCACGGTCGCCGAGGATCGTGCGGATGGCCTGGAGCTCGGCCTTGTCGCCCTCGGGCGTCGAGGTGGCATGGGCGTTGACGTGGTCGATGTCGGCCGCCGTCAGGCCGGCCTTCTCGATCGCTCGACGCGCCGCGCGGACGGCCCCGATGCCGCCCGGGGCCGGGAGCGTGATGTGCGACGCATCGGCCGTGGCGCCGTAGCCGACGACCTCGGCGAGGATCGTCGCCCCGCGCGCCTGGGCATGCTCGAGCGCCTCGAGGATGAGCACCCCCGAGCCCTCGCCGCACACGAACCCGTCACGCCCGCGATCGAACGGCCGCGACGCGGCCGCCGGGTCGTCGTTGCGGGTCGAGAGCGCGCGCATCGCCGCGAACCCGCCGACGAGCGTCTCGAAGATGCCGGCCTCCGTCCCGCCGGCGACCATGACGTCCGCATCCGAGCGCCGGATGATCTCGGACGCCTCGCCGATCGCGTGGCCGCCGGTCGCACAGGCCGACACCGTCGCGAAGTTCGGCCCGGTCATGCCGAAGTTGATCGCCACCTGCCCGGCGCCTACGTTCGGGATGCCCATCGGGATGAGGAACGGGCTGATCCGGTCCGGCCCGCGCAGGGCGTTCGTCGAGATGCCGTCGATGAGCGTCCCGACGCCGCCGAGACCGGTGCCGAGGATGACCCCGGTCCGCTCGGCGAGCTCGCCTTCGAATCGGTCGGGGAATCCCGCCTGGTCCAGGGCCTGCCGGGCGGCCACCAGGCCGAACTGGATGTATCGGTCGGTGCGCCGCTGGTCCTTGCGGTCGAGCACGCCGCTGGAATCGAAGTCCTGGACCTCGCCCGCGATCTGCGACGTCAGGCGGGACGGGTCGAACGTCGCGATGGTCCGGATCCCGGACCGGCCGGCGATGAGGCCGGCCCACGTCGAGTCGACGTCGTTCCCGATCGCGGTCAGGGCGCCCATCCCGGTGACGACCACGCGTCGGCGGTCCGTCATCGGACGAGCTTCCCGGTGCGCACCGTCGCGGCCCGATAGACATCGCCCGGCAACCCCCGGGCGGAGATCGCGTCGGAGACGGCCAGGGCGTCGAACGACGCTCGCTTGATCTCCGCGGTGACATCGTCGCCGACCATGTCGATCATCGCCCACGATGCGGTCGGGTCGCCGTCGAACACGTACCCGGCCGACCCCGCGTTGACGATGATCTTCCAGCCGAGGTCGCGGACCTCGGGCAGGTGCGTGTGCCCGCAGGCGATGACGCGCGCATCGGTCCGGGCCACGCGCTCGATGATCACGTTGGAGTCGAGCGCCGGGTCGAAGCCGGCCGTCTGCGAGCCGGGGGACGCGTGGCAGACGATCGCCATCCCCGCGTCTGCTGTATGGATCCGGCGTTCCGCCGGCAAGCGACGCAACCAGGCCACCCGCTCGTCGCCGAGCGCGTCGTGGGCCCACTCCGCGGCGGCCCGGAACGTGTCTGGGACGCCATCGGCCATCCACGGGAAGGCCGCCGAGTAGTCGAAGTCCGCGACCGCGATGTCCGTGTTCCCCGAGATGATCAACGCCCCGTCTGCCTCCATCTCTCGGAGGAGGTCGACGGTCGCGGCCGGGTCGGGTCCGTTCAGGACGAGGTCGCCGGCCACCGCGACCTGGTCTGGTCGCGCGGCGCGGATGCCGGCACGGACCGCCTCGAGGGCCAGCGCGTTCCCATGGACGTCGGACAGGATCGCCAGCCGCGTCATCGGAGGATGCCTTCGCCGGGGATGATGAACGAGAGCGTGGCCTCGCAGGCGACCTCGCCGTCCACGCTGGCCACGCCACGGCCGCGACCGAAGCGGCCGCCGAGCTTCTCCATCGTGACCTCGAGGCGCAGGGTGTCGCCGGGGGTGACGATGCGCTTGAAGCGCGTGTCGTCGATCCCGGCGAACAGCCCGATCCGATCCCCGAAGCCGGGCTGCTTCGCCACGTAGACCGCCATCGTCTGCGCGAGCGCCTCGACCTGGAGGACGCCGGGCATGACCGGCAGGCCCGGGAAGTGACCCTGGAAGAACCACTCGGTCGCCGTCACCCCCTTGAGGCCGACGATCCGCTTGGCCTCGGGGTCGTACTCGACGATCCGGTCGACCAGCAGGAACGGCCAGCGGTGCGGGATGAGGGCCTCGATCTCACGCGTCGTGTGGATCGTGGCGGCGGGGATGGGCGGGGCGTCGGTCACGGGCGTCTCCAAGCGGTATGGACGTCAGTCTCGCCGCGGGCCTGGGCGGCACGCGCGATGGTGTGTGCAGGTATGCATCCGAGGCCGGAGTCTCGCGCCTCCCGCGCGGCGGGCGTCACGTCCGGGCAGCGGCCGTCAGGAAGGCCGCGCTCCCGACCCGGTCCAGCAGGTTGGTCGTGAACCGGCCGTCGAGGAACGTCTCGTTGGTGAGCAGCGCGCGCTGGATCGCGACATTCGTCACCAGACCGTCGATGACGAGCTCGTCGAGGGCGACGCGGCCACGCGCGATCGCGGTCGCCCGGTCCGGGCCCCAGACCACGAGCTTGCCGAGCAGGGAGTCGTAGTAGGGCGGGACCTCATAGCCGGTGAACAGGTGCGAGTCCATGCGGACCCCCGGTCCGCCCGGCGCGTGGTACCGCTCGACGACGCCCGCGCCGGGTCGGAAGTCGGCCTCGGGGTCCTCGGCGTTGATCCGGAACTCGATCGCATGGCCGCGGAACGCGACGTCGGCCTGACTGAGCCCGAGGGGCTCGCCCGCGGCGATCCGGATCTGGGTCACCACGAGATCCAGACCGGTGAGCATCTCCGTGACCGGGTGCTCGACCTGGATGCGGCAGTTGATCTCGATGAAGTAGGCCATGCCCTCGCGGTCGACGAGGAACTCGAGCGTGCCGACGTTCTCGTAGCCGGCCGCGACCACGGCGCGGACCGCCCGCTCCGCCAGGTCTTCCCGCGCCGCCTCGCCGAGGGCCGGCGTCGGCGCCTCCTCGAGGATCTTCTGGTGGCGCCGCTGGACCGAGCAATCGCGCTCGCCCATGTGGATGCCGTGCCCGAACCGGTCGACCGCCACCTGGACCTCGACGTGGCGGTTCTCGTCGAGCCACTTCTCGAGGTAGAGCGAGTCGTCGCCGAATGCGGCTTTCGCCTCGGACCGGCAGACCTTGAGGACCGACTCGAGCTCGCGAGGCGTCCGGACCATGCGCATGCCCTTGCCGCCGCCACCGGCCGACGGCTTGATCAGCACCGGGTAGCCGATGCGCTCCGCCTCGCCGAGCGCGTGGAGCTCGTCGCGCAACATCCCGTCGGAACCCGGGATCGTGGGCAGACCGTACCCGCCGAGGAGGCGCCGCGTGCCCTCCTTGCTGGCGAAGCGCTCGAGGACCCCGGCCGAAGGCCCGATGAAGGTCATCCCGTGGGCCGTGACGACCTCCGCGAACCCCTCGTCCTCGGAGAGGAAGCCGTACCCGGGGTGGATCGCGTCGCAGCCGGTCACCAACGCGGCCGAGATGACCGCCGGCGCCGAGAGATAGGAGCGCTTCGCGTCGGCCGGGCCGATGCAGATGGCCTCGTCGGCGAGCAGCACCGGCAGCGAGTCGCGGTCGGCCTCGCTGTAGGCGACGACCGCCTCGATGCCGAGCGTCCGGCACGCCCGCAGGATGCGCAGGGCGATCTCGCCGCGGTTGGCGATGAGGATCTTGCGGAACACGCTCAGGCGTCCCCGGCCGGCGACAGCGCCAGCTCGATGACGACGAGCTCCTGCCCGTATTCGACCGCGTCGCCCGGCTCGGCGAGGCTCGACCCCACCACGCCATCGGTGGGGGCGACGACCTCTTGGGCGACCCCGAGCATGTCGACCACGCCGAGGCGGTCACCGGCCCGCACCGATGTCCCCTGGCGAGCCTCGGTACGTGGCTGGTAGATGCCGACAGCCGGCGAGGTGGCCACGACCCGCCGGGGATCGGCGCCGGCGTGGCCGTCGCGACCCGAGTGTCCGTCGCGGCCGTCTCGGCCGTCCCGGCCTGGCCCGACGGGCGTGAGGCCGGCGCCCGGGTGCGAGGCGTGCCCGGACGACCCTCGACCGGCGCGCTCGGTGGATCGCCGTGTCTGGTCCGGATTCGCGGCGACGCCGGGGCGGCGCAGGCGGACCTTCCAGCCGCCTTCGCGCACTTCGAGCTCGCCGAGCCCGGTCGCCGCGAGCTTCACGATCAGGGCTGGCAGCAGCTCGGTCGCGAGTCGGTCGATGGCGGCGTGGTCGGCGGATCGCTCCGTGGCGCCTCGGGCGGGCCGGCGCGATCCCTGCGGCGTCGAGTCGGGCACGCGCTTACACCTCCTCCCGAGCGGGCGGTTCGTCGCGTGACCACGACGGGACCGAGCCACTCAACCCCCGGCGGCCCGGATCCAGCAGGTCGCGCAGGCGGTCCCCGAGCCCGCGACCGGCCGGCAGGACCATCTCCGGCAGTTCGGCCTCAGTGTAGGACCCCAGCGCCCGGTAGCGTCGGTAGCGCTGCTCGACGAGGTCGTCGACGGTGAGGGCCGATAGCGCCTCGAGCCGGTCGAGGATGATCGGCCGGAGCCGACGCGCGGTCTCGGCCGGGTCCGTGTGGGCGCCTTCGCCGGGCTCCGCCACCACGATGTCGACGACGCCGAGCTCGCGCTGCTCGGCCGCCGTCATGCGCATGGCTGCGGCCGCGGTGTGCGCCTCGTCGGCGGTCCGCCACAGGATCGAGGCGCAGCCCTCCGGACTGATCACCGAGTAGACCGCGTTCTCCAGGGCGATGACGACGTCGCCGACCGCGATGGCGAGCGCGCCGCCCGAACCGCCCTCGCCGGTGATGATCGCGACGATCGGGGTGCGCAGGCGCGTCATCAGCGCCACCGACCGCGCGATGGCCTCCGCGATGCCGCGTTCCTCGGACTCCGGGCCCGGATGGGCGCCGGGGACGTCCACGAACGTGACGACCGGGAGGCCGAACCGCTCGGCCAGCTCCATGATCCGCATCGCCTTGCGATAGCCCTCGGGATGCGGCATCCCGAAGTTGCGCCGGATGTTCTCGTCGGTGTCCGCGCCCTTCTGCTGGCCGATGACGACGATGGGACGGCCCTCGAGCCTGGCGAGCCCCGCGACCATCGCCTCGTCGTCGCCGAACAGCCGGTCGCCGTGGAGCTCGACGAAGTCGTCGGTCATCGCCCGCACGAACTCGAGCGTCCGCGGCCGATGCAGGTTCCGTGCGAGCTGGACCCGCGCCCAGACCTCGTCGGTCGCGGCGGTCGTCGCGGCCGCGGCGGTCGTCGTCCCGTTCGTCTCGGCGGGGTCGGCCGTGGACCCACCCTCCGCATCGGTGGCGGTCTCGCCGCCCGCGAGCTCGCTCACGCGGTCGGCGAGCGTCGAGAGGAACGAGAACGGCCGAAAGCCGGCCACCTCGCCGTTCGCGGTCGGCGTCGCGGGCGTCGCGTCCCGCGTCGGCAGCAGGCGGAGCAGACCGGCCAGCTCGTCGTGGAGCTCGGGCCGTGCGACCACGCGGTCGACGAAACCGTGGCTGAAGAGGAATTCGGCGCGCTGGAACCCGGGCGGCAGCTCCTGGGCGATCGTACCCGCCGAGACCCGTGCACCCGCGAACCCGATCAGGGCGTTCGGCTCGGCGACATTGACGTCTCCGACGGCCGCGAACGACGCGAAGACGCCACCCGTCGTCGGGTCCGACAGGATCGAGACGAACGGCACGCCGGCGCCGCGAAGCCGCTCGATGGCCGCGAGGGTCTTGGCGAGCTGCATGAGCGCCAGCGTGCCCTCCTGCATCCGGGCTCCGCCCGAGGCGCTCACGACGATGAGCGGGATCCGCTCGGCAAGGGCGTGCTCGGCCGCGCGCGTGACCTTCTCCCCGACCACGGCGCCCATCGAGCCGCCCATGAAGCCGAAGTCCATGACGCAGATCGCCACCGCGGTCCCGCCGATGACGCCCGTGCCCCACAGGGCGGCGTCGCGCATGCCGGTCGCGGTCTGCGCCGCGCTCAGTCGGTCCGGATACGCCTTCTGGTCGACGAACCCGAGCGCGTCCACGGACTGGAGGCCGGCGTCGTGTTCGGCCCAGGTCCCCTCGTCGAGCAACTGCTCCAGGCGGGCCGCCGCGGAGAGCCGGAAGTGGTGCCCGCACGTCGGGCAGACGCGCAGGGCCTTCTCGAGCTGCTTGTTGAACAGCATCGTCTCGCACGACGGGCACTTGGTCCACAGGTCCGCCGGGTAGGCGTCCTTGCGGGCCCGGAACGTCGGCAGCTTGAGCGGCATCAGGCGAGCCTCGTCCGGGCGACCGCGCGGATCGCGCGGGCCATCGGAGTGGACGCCTCGTGACGCAGCCGCCACGCGACGAACGCCGCGCCGGCGAGCGAGAGGGCCGCGGACGTCAAGGCACCACCGATCAGCAGTGGCCGGACGTGGTCCGCATCGTCGTCGAGCGAGGCGCCGCCGAGGTAGGCCGCGAGCTCGGCGTCGGCGAGGGGGTCCAGCACGGCTCGCGGCATCGGGACGACCATGCCCCCGCCGCCGGCCGCCGGAGCCAGGCGACGGGCGAGCGCCGCCGCGGTCAGGCGCGCCGAGAGGGCTTCCTCGAAGCGGAACGACGGGTGGAGCCGCGGCAGGCTCCGCGAGAGCCGCTCGGCCACGGCGCGGACGCCCGGGTCCAGGTCGACGGGAGCGGGGGCCAGGTCAGCGCCGAGCGCGTGGGCGGCGAGCAGGGACTCGAGGTATCGGTCGGTGACCAGCGCGTCGATCTCGGCACCGTCCCGGTTCCCCGGGCTCGGGGTCACCCGTCCCGTCCGTCGAGGTCGCGCGCGACGCTTCGCAGCGCCCGGTGGATGAGGACCCGGACAGCCCCCTCCGAGCGCCCGAGCACACCGGCGATCTCGGCGGTCGACATCTCGTCGACGAATCGCAGCACCAGAGCTCGGCGCCGGTCGCCGGTCAGGCGCCCGATGGCCCCAAGCGCGGCCCGCGCCTCGTCGCGGCGGGCCGCGTCGAGGGCGATGTCGAGCGGGGCGACGAGTTCCGCGGCGGCGTCGAGCGGGGTCTCCGGCCGGCGGCGGCTGGCACGACGTCGCTCGGCGACGACGTTCCGGGCGATCTGGAAGAGCCAGACCCGGAAGGTCGAGGCCCCGTCGCCGTCCTCGGGCCGCGCTCGCTCCTCGAACCTCGAGAGGTGGGTGAGCGCGGCCAGGAACGTCCGCTCGGTGGCGTCCTCCGCGTCGTGTCGATCGCGCAGCTCGTACGCGGCGTAGCTATACACCTGGGCGACGTACTTCCGATACAGGGCCTCGAACCGTGCCGGGTCGGCCTGGGCCGCCTCCACGAGCGGACGATCCCGATCGAGGTGGACGACGCGCCGGTCCCCGACCTCCTCCGGTCGGCCTACCTTCCTGAATGCCGGACGGGCCATCGCGTTACACCCCGTCCGCGATCGGGTCCGGCGAGACATCGGTCAGGCGGACATGGCGGATCTCGCCGACGACGACCTGCCGCTCGCCCTCGGGCGTCGCCGGGTCCGCCACGACCAGGGCGCCGGTCAGCGAGTCGACGCCGAGCGCGCGGTGGTCGGCCGAGACGCCGTCCGGTCCCTCGATCCGCACGCTGCGGCCGGTGGTGAGCTGGCGGTCGGTCCAGTCGGCGACGTCGAAGCGGCCGCCCCGCAGGGCCTCGATGCGAGCTTCGAGGCGACCGGTGAACGCCTCGTGCAACGCGATCGCGTCGATCGGTCGGCCGTGCGAGGCCTCGCGCAGCGACGTCATCGTGTCGGCGAGTCCCGGCGGGAAGTCCGCGGCCGCCCAGTCGGCGTTCAGGCCGATCCCGACCACGACCCGCGGATCGTCGGAACCGAGGCCGGACGTCTCGCCGAGGACGCCCGCCACCTTGCGCATCCCGCCCGCGGCGGGCGATCCGTCCTCGACGACGAGGTCGTTCGGCCACTTGAGACGGATCATGCGGTCCGGGAGTCCGGCGACCTCCTCGGCGGCGTCCGCCATGGCCAGCGAGGCCGTGGCCGCAAGCCGCCAGACGCGGTCCGGCTCCAGCCACGTCGGACGGAACCCCAGCGAGAGCAGGTACGCGGCCCCCGCCGGCGCGATCCAGCGCCGGCCGTCCCGGCCACGACCGGCACGCTGCTCGTCGGCGACGGCGAGGCAGACCTCCGGCGTGCCGTCGGCGAGCCAGTCGCGGACGACGTCGTTGGTCGAGCCGACGACGTCGAAACGCTCGGCGCGGGCCAGGAACGGGGTCGAGGGCGTCGCCCGCATCAGCCGGCGGCGGCCACGTCGACGGCTTCGGGGCGCTCGAGCTCGAAGGCGTCGTGGAGGGCGCGCAGCGCCGTCTCGAGCTCGTCCTCGGCGACGATGCAGGTGATCCGGACCTCCGAGGTGGAGATCATCTCGATGTTCACGCCCGCGTCCGCGAGCGTCCCGAACATCCGCGCCGCGTATCCCGGGGCGTTGTGCAGCCCCGCGCCGACGATCGAGACCTTGCCGACCGAGGCGTCGGTGGTGAGCTCGCGGGCACCGAGCTCGCGGACGATCGGGTCGAGGACCTTCTTGCCGCGGGCCAGCTCGGCGCGCGGGACGGTGAACGACATGTCGGTCGCGCCGCCGTGGCCGACGTTCTGGACGATCATGTCGATGTTGACGCCGGCCTCGGCGAGCGGTTCGAAGATGGCCTTGGCGACGCCGGGTCGGTCGGGGACGTCGACGATCGTGACCTTCGCGACGTTCCGATCGTGGGCGAGGCCGCGGACCTTGTTGCGCTGCTCCACGAGCGGGTCCTCCCTGATGAGCGTGCCGGGGGCGTCCTCGAACGAACTGAGGACCTCGATGACGACGTCGTTGACCCAGCCGAGCTCGACGGCCCGGACCTGCATGACCTGGGCGCCCTGGTGGGCGAGCTCGAGCATCTCCTCGTAGCCGATGACGGGGAGCTGGCGCGCCTTCGGGACGAGCCGCGGGTCCGCGGTGTAGATGCCGCGGACGTCGGTGAAGATCTGGCAGCGGTCGGCCCCGAGCGCGGCGGCGAGGGCGACGGCGGTGGTGTCGCTGCCGCCGCGGCCCAGGGTGGTGATCTCGCTCTGACCGACCGCCGCGGCACTCCGGCCCTGGAAGCCGGCCACGATGACGACCTTGCCGGCCTCGATCTCCTGTCGCACGCGGCTCGGCTGGATGTCCGCGATGCGGGCCTTGCCGTACCGACCGTCGGTGGTGATGCCCGCCTGCGGCCCGGTCAGGCTGATCGCCGCGACGCCCTGCGCGTGCAGCGCCATCGAGAGCAGCGTCGCGGACTGGTGCTCGCCGGTCGCGAGCAGGACGTCGAGTTCGCGCGGGTCCGGGTCATCGGTGACGGCGGCGGCCAGCCCGAGCAGCTCGTCCGTCGTGTCGCCCATCGCGGAGACCACGACGACGAGGTCGTTGCCGGCCGCGCGCTCACGCGCGATCCGCCGAGCCACCCGCTTGATGCGGTCGGCGTCGGCCACGGACGAGCCGCCGTATTTCTGGACGACGAGGGGGGCAGGCATCGGGGCGCATTCTACCGCCCGTGCTCAGCCCGACCTCTCTGTCGTAGTGCTGGGCCGCCTTCGAGGCTCCGTCGTTCGGCTGGAGCGGCCGCCTCAGTGCTCGACGACGTGGTCGAGCGTGCCCGCCTCGGCGACCCAGGACGCGACCTCCCCCTCGGTCGGGAGGCGACGGACGATGTCCGGCCGCGCCGCGACGACCTCCTGGAGGGTGACGAACAGATTCGACGGGTTCCGCTGCGCCAGCTCGGCCGGCGAATCGACGCCGGCGGCCTCGAGCAGGTCGCTGTATTGCGGCCCGACGCCGGGGACCCGCATGAGGTCCACCTTGTTCACCCAGTCGCGGATGAGGTCGCCGCTGATCCCGGTCTCTTCGGCGATCCGCGCGCGATCATGCGGCTTGGCGCCCGCCGAGAGCAGGTCCTGCGTCGTCGTGATGCCCACCGCCGCCAGCTTGGCGGCCTGGGCGGGACCGATCCCCTCGACGTCCTCGATGCTCATGCGATGGCTCGTGGCCGGAGCGTCGCCGTCCGCTGGCGCTGCCGGAGCGGCGGCGGGCTCGACGGGCGCGGCGGCGGGCTCGGGCTGCGCAGCGGCGACGGCCGCGACGGCGGCAACCGGCGCGGCGGCCGACGGGAGCGGGAGCGGGGGGAGCAGGCGCGGCGGCGGCCAGGGCGACCGGCGCGGCGGCGGCGGCAGGGGCGGGGGCGGCCGCCGGTGCCGCGGTCGATCCGTCGAGGCCGAACGCGGCCCGGACGTCGGCGGTGCCCAGGTACCAGAGGATCAGGACCGGCATGATCGCCATCGAGAGGCCGACCCCCGTCCCGGGGAACTGGAAGAATGCGAGGACTGCCTCGAACAGCCCGATCCCCGCGATGATCTGCGCGAAGAAGCGCGCCCAGGGCTGGAGCGCCCACAGTCCCAGCGCGGCGAGCAGCCACACGATCCCGGTGAAGACCGCCAGCCATCCCCAGAGCCCGACGTGCTCGACCGCCGGCAGGTCGCCGAGGACGCCGAACCAGTCGAAGCCGATGACGCGCAGGCCGAAGAACAGGAAACCGAATCCTGCGAGCGCCGCGAAGAAGCCGAGGATGGCGATGAGGATCGGCGGGTTCTTCATGGGACTCCTCCACCTGGACCAGACTCGCCTCCGGCGTGAGGCCGGGGCGATGCGATCGACGGTCCGAGTCGAGCGTGCTCGCAACGGTACCGCAGCCCGCAAGCGACCGGATGGTCACGGCGCACGGGCGCGGGCGAGGATGCGCTGGCACGGACGCCTCGACGACTACCATGGCCGTCCGCGCAGGAGGCCGACCCGTGTGCTTCGATCTCGATAGCCATCCGCCGATCCCGCCGATCGCCGGCGGCGCGCTCGATTCCGAGCGGCTGACCCTGACGGCGGTCGACGGCAACCGCCTCACCGCCTTCGGTGCCCGAGCGGCCGAGTCCGCCGGCGCCGGCGTCGTGATCCTCCCCGATGTCCGCGGCCTGCACCCGTACTACGAGGAGCTCGCCCTGCGGTTCGCCGAGAACGGCATCGACGCCGTCGCCATCGACTGGTTCGGCCGGACGGCACCCAGCGACGATCGCGGCGACGCCTTCGAGTACATGCCGCACGCCGGGGCGACGACCTGGGCAGGCATCGCCGCGGACACCGCGGCTGCCGTCGCGGCCATCCGGACGCCGACCAGGGGGCGTGCCGCCCCGACCACCGTCTTCACGATCGGGTTCTGCATGGGCGGCCGGATGTCGTTCCTCGCGGGAACGCTCGGGCTGGGTCTCGCGGGCGTGATCGGGTTCTACGGGACGCTGGTCGGGCCGTGGCGGAACGATGCGCCCGCCCCGGTCGACGTCGCGGCGGCCATCGCGTCACCCGTCCTGGGCCTGTTCGGCGGGGCCGACACGGCTATCGCGCCAGAGGCGATCGAGGCGTTCGACGCCGCGCTGACGGCGGCCGGCACCGACCATCGCCTCGTCTCGTACCCGGGTGCGCCGCACAGCTTCTTCGACCGCAAGGCCGCCGAGTTCACCGACGCGAGCGCCGCGGCCTGGGCGGAGACGCTGGCCTTCATCGGGGAGCGGACCACGCCGGCCCGCTGATCCGGGTCAGACCAGCTTCACGACCTTCGCGCCGGCGTTGCGCGGCTCGACGACCTCGATCCGGCCGGGCAGGTCGGTGTCCGCCGCGGCCGCCGCGAACGCGCCCTCGACCCGCGTGATCCCGGCCATCGAGTCGACGAAGGCGAGGATCGACGAGCCCGCGCCCGAGAGGCACGCCCCGAGCGCTCCCGCCTCGCGCGCGGCCTCGATCATCTGGGGCATCTGCGGATAGACCGATGCCCGGTAGGGCTCGTGGATCCGGTCCACCGTGAGGTATCGAAGGAGGTCGTGCCGCCCGGCGGCGATCCCGGCGACGCCCAGGCCGACGGCGCCGATGTTCGCCACGGCGTCCACCAGCGGCACCTTCGCGGGGAGCGCCTTGCGCATCCCCTCCGTCGGGAGCCGGAGCTCGGGGATGAAGAGGACGATCCGGAGGTCGCGCGGCGTATCGAAGCGCACGGCCTCGACGCCGTCGGGTGTCCGGGCACTCACCGTGAAGCCGCCGAGCAGCGCCGCGGCGGCGTTGTCCGGGTGGCCCTCGACCTCGCTCGCGAGCCGGAGCAGGTCCGCCTGCGGGAGCGGGTCGCCGAGGAGCGCGTTGCCGGCGACGACGCCAGCGACCGTCGCGGCGGCGGACGAGCCGAGCCCGCGCGCGAGCGGGATCCGGTTGTGCATGACGATGCGCCACCCCACGCCCGCCGGCAGGTCGCCGCGCGCGCCCTCGAGCGCGGCCTCGAGGCCCTGGACGAACCGGTTGTCGCGGTCCTCGGTGAGTTCGTTGCGGCCCTCGCCCTCGACCGTCAGCTCGATCTCGCCGCGACTCCAGCCGCGGACCTCGAGTTCGACCGTGTTCGTCAGGGCCAGCGCGACGCCGAGGCAGTCGTAGCCCGCGCCGAGGTTGGCCGACGACGCGGGCACCTCCACGGTGACCTTGCGCCCGTCGAGCTCGGCCAGCCAATGCGCGACCATCGGCCTACCAGCCCAGCGCCACGGCGACCGCGCCGACCGTCGGCTCGGCCTCGATGAACGGCCCCGCCTCGAGCTCGGCGGTCGTCGGGTCCTTGAGACCGTGCCCGGTCAGGACGCAGACGACGAGGGCGCCCGGGTCCAGTTCGCCGGCACGGGCCGCCTTGCGGACCCCGGCCACGGATGCCGCCGAGGCCGGCTCGCAGAAGATGCCCTCGGTCCGGGCGAGGTCGCGATACGCGGCGAGGATCTCGTCATCGGTCACGGCGCTGATCCGTCCACCGGACGCATCGCGCGCCTCGATGGCCAGGGCCCAGGACGCCGGGTCGCCGATGCGGATCGCGGTGGCGATCGTCTCGGGGTGGTCCACGCGGACACCGCTGACGAGCGGCGCGGCGCCGGCCGCCTGGAACCCCCACATCCGTGGCGTGCCGGTCACCCGGCCCGCGGCGGCATACGCCCGGAACCCGGCCCAGTACGCGCTGATGTTCCCGGCATTCCCGACGGGGATCGCCAGGATGTCCGGCGCCCGGCCGAGCTGGTCGCAGACCTCGAACGCGGCGGTCTGCTGCCCGTCGAGGCGGTACGGATTGACCGAGTTCACCAGCGTCACCGGGTGGTCGTCCTGCTCGGCGAGCGCGCGGACGATGGCGAGCGCCTGGTCGAAGTTGCCGTCGATCGCCACGACGCGAGCGCCCGCCATCTGCGCCTGCAGCAGCTTGCCCTTCGCGATCTGGCCGCGCGGCAGCACGACGATGACCTCCATGCCGGCCGCCGCCCCGTAGGCCGCCGCGGAAGCCGAGGTGTTGCCGGTCGACGCGCAGACGATGGCCCGGGCGCCGGCCTCCGCGGCCTTCGCGACCGCGACGACCATGCCGCGGTCCTTGAAGGACCCGGTCGGGTTCTGGCCCTCGACCTTGAGGTGGAGGTCCGGCACGCCGATCGCGGCCCCGAGCCGCGCGGCATGGACGAGCGGCGTGGACCCCTCACCGAGCGTCAGCGGCGGGCGTCGCGTCGGTGACGGGGAGGAACGCCCGATAGCGCTCCATCAGGCGCGGCCGGACCGCGGACCCGCTCGTGGCGGCGTCAGTCATCGAGGGGGTACCGCGTACCACTGGAGGCTTCGAAGACATCGGCCTCGGGACGCCGGACCGGCCGCTCCGTCGGCGCCATGGCTGGCGGTCGCGGACCCCAGGTCGAGCCGGCGCCATGTGCGACCGCCATCAGGTCGCCGAGCACGGCCGAGGAGGTGGCGGCACCGCCCGCGCCCGGACCGTCGAGGCCGACCCGACCGACCGGGACGGCGTCGATCTCGATGCGGTTGCGGACCCCCGCGGTCCGCCCGAGCGGGGAGTCGACCGGCAGCGCGGTGGGGAGGACGGCCGCCGCGATCGCCTCGTCGGCACCCACCGACGCCGTCGCCACGAGACGGATGATCCGCCCGGCAGCCCGGGCGTCGCGCTGGTCGCCGAGCGTGACGGTCGTGATGCCCGGGCCGGCCGGGCCCTCGCGGCCGTCGGGGCGCGTCGGGATCGCCGAGGGGTCCAGCCACCGGCCGAACGCCAGCCGCGCCAGGATCACGAGCTTGTTGGCGGCATCGAGGCCCTCGACGTCGCCCGACGGGTCCGCCTCCGCATAGCCGAGGCGCTGCGCGTCGGCGAGCGCGGTCGCGTAGTCCACCGGGTCGTCGTCGTCGGTCATCGCGGTGAGGATGTGGTTGGTGGTGCCGTTGACGATGCCGCGGACGCGGGTCACGCGGTTCGCCGCCAGGTCCGAGGCGAGCGGGCCGAGCACGGGGATCCCGCCGCCCACGGCCGCCTCGAACCGCAGGGACGCGCCGGTCCGCCGCGCGATCGCCTCGAGCGCATCGCCGTGATGCGCGATGACGTGCTTGTTCGCCGTCACGACGTGCTTGCCCATCGACAACGCCGCGGCGATCAACGTGTGCGCCGGCTCGTCACCGCCCATCAGCTCGACGATGACGTCGATCGACTCGTCCGCGACGAGGTGGGCTGGCGCATCGCTCAGCAGCTCGGCCGGCAGGCCGCGAGCCTGTGCCCGCGCGGTGTCGCGAACGGCGACCGCCGCCAGCTCGATGGCCGGCCCACCGGACGGCTGGAGCGACCCGGGACGCTCGAGGAGCGCGCACGCGACCGCATGCCCGACCGTCCCCGCACCGAGGACGGCGACGCGCAGCGGGGCACCGCTCGAGGCCGGCGCGTGGGCGGGTGACGACATGGCGGGATGGTAGCCGACGGGGAGGTCCCGACGAGGTGGCCGAGGGGTGAGAGCGGTCCGCTACACTCGCCCTCGATGACGACCGAGCTCGCCCCTGCCCCGTCGCCGAGCGCCGCCGCCGCGCCGAGACCGCGGATCTTCAGCGGCATCCAGCCCTCGGGCGCGCCCCACATCGGCAACGACCTCGGGGCCATCCGCAACTACGTCCGGCTCCAGTGGGAGTACGAGGCGATCTACTGCATCGTCGACTACCACGCGCTCACGAGCCTCCACGACGCGGACCGCCTGCGCCGTCAGACGCGCGAGATGGCGGCGGCGCTGCTGGCCCTCGGCCTGGACCCGGAGCGCTGCACGCTCTTCGTCCAGAGTCACCGCCCCGAGCACACGGAGCTCGCCTGGCTGCTCGCGACGGTCACGCCGGTCAGCTGGCTGGAGCGCACCCCGACGTACAAGGAGAAGAAGCAGAACCAGCCCGACGACGTCAACCACGGCCTGTTGACGTACCCGGTCCTCCAGGCGGCGGACATCGTCATCTACAAGGCGTCGCTCGTGCCCGTCGGCAAGGACCAGGCGGCGCACCTGGAGCTGAGCCGCGAGATCGTCCGGGCCTTCAACGCCCGCTACGGCGAGACCTTCCCCGAGCCGCAGGCTGTCCACACCGATTCGCCGATCGTCCTCGGGACCGACGGCGTCCGGAAGATGAGCAAGTCCCTCGGGAACACCATCGAGATCTTCGCCCCGGAGGACGAGGTCAAGAAGCAGATCATGTCGATGGTGACCGACACGAAGCGGATCCTGCGAACCGACCCAGGACGCCCCGAGGTCTGCAACGTCTGCCAGCTCCACCGCTCCTTCGGTGACGACTACGAGGAGATCTGGGAGGGCGAGCGGACGGCGCGCACGGGCTGCGTCGACACGAAGAAGCTGCTCCTCCAACGCGTCCTGGAGCACTACGCGGAGCCGCGCGAACGGTATCGGGAGCTGATGGCCGATCCCGACCGGATCGACCGGATCCTCGCGGAGGGCGCGGAACGGATCCGGCCCATCGCGGAGGCGACGATGGCCGAGGTCCGCGAGAAGATGGGCCTGCGCTGACGATGCTCGGTGTCCAGCCGGGAGGACGGGATCGTCGGCTGATCGACGCCATCCTCGTGCTGGCCGTCGTCGCGCTCTTCTTCATCGTCGTCGGGCAGCTGGCCTCGGTCTTCTTCTACTTCGGCGACATCTTCCTGACGTTCTTCCTCGCGTGGCTGCTCGCGTTCATCATCAGCCCGGTCGTCACGCGGATCAGCTCGGTCATCCCGCGTCTGCCGAGGGTCGTGGCGACCGTCCTGGTCTACACCGCGGTCGTCGCGGTCCTCCTGTTGATCCTCATCCTCGTGGCCGGCGCGCTCGCCTCGTCGATCACGGAGTTCGTCGCCTCGATCCCCGGGCCTCGAACACGACCTCCCGAACATCGTGAAGCCGTGGGAGGACTGGCTCGCCTCGATCGGGCTCGGCCAGGTCGACCTCCTCGCGCAGGCCCAGGCCCTGCTGGCGAACCTCGACAACCTGAGCTCGGCCATCGTCGAGCCACTCCAGCAGATCGCGGTCGTCAGCCTGAGCGTGTTCGGCACGATGCTCATCGTGTTCTTCCTCTCGATCTACATGGTCATCGACCGCGACCAGATCCTCGCGTTCATGTTCCGCCTCGTCCCGCCGACCTACGCCGAGGAGGCACGGCTCCTCCAGACCGTCCGTCTCGAAGTCCTTCGGCGGGTTCCTCCGGGGCCAGGCACTCATGGGCTTCGTCTACTTCCTCGTCGCGCTCGCCACGAGCGTGGTGTTCGGCCTGCCGCTCGTCGGGATCACGGCCGCCGCCGCGGGCCTCCTCATGGCGATCCCGTTCTTCGGGCCGTTCGTGGCCTGGATGCCCCCGGTGATCGTGGCCCTGCTCTTCAAGCCGGACGCCGTCCTGCCGGTCACGGCGCTGATGGCCGCCGGATGGTTCGTCGTCATGAACGTCCTGCAGCCGCGGATCATGCAGGGGGCCGTCGGGATCCACCCGATCGTGGTCCTCGGCGCGGTGTTGATCGGCGGGCGGATCGCGGGCATCCCGGGCGCGATCTTCGGGATCCCGATCGCGGCCGTCGCGTCGGCCTTCTTCTTCCACTTCCTCCATCGCACCTCCGGCGACCGGTCCGTGACCGGGCGCGCGGCGAAGCGGCTCAGCGAGCGCGAAGGCCGGCCGGTCCGCATCCCTCGCGAGCCGACCCCAGGCAGCGCCAGCGATGTCGACGATCCCGACGATGCCGGGGGGTCGTCCGCCCCCGCGCCCCCGCCCGGGCCGACGACCGGGCCGGCCGGTACGGACCGACCCGAGGCCGGACCGACATGAGCGAGGATCGCCCCGACATGACCCGCGAGCGGGCCCGGACGGAGCGACGCGACCTCGACAAGGAGCGCGGCGAGCCGGTCCCCGGCGGGCCGGCGCGCGGCGGTCCCAGGAAGCTGCGCAAGGGTGCGGCGACGGAACCGGCGTCGGGCGCCCGGCCACGGATCCTCGTCACCAACGACGACGGGGTGGAGTCGCGTGGCTTGCTCGCGTTGAAGATGGCCCTGGACCCGATCGGCGACGTCACGGTGGTCGCCCCGGACACGAACCAGAGTGCCGTCGGCCACCAGAAGACGCTGATGCGCCCGCTCCGCGTCCGCGAGCGGATCCTGGGCGACGGATCGACCGCGTATTCGGTGGACGGCTCGCCGACGGATGCCGTGAGCCTGGCGTTCCTCGGGTACTTCGGCCACGGCTTCGACCTCGTCGCGTCCGGCATCAACTACGGCGCGAATCTCGGCGACGACATCACGTACTCGGGCACGGTGAGCGCCGCGATGGAGGGCGTCATCAACAACTGCCCGGCCTTCGCGATCTCGCAGGAGTACTACGAACACCCCGATTTCGCGCTCGCGGCGATGGCAGCGACGACCGTGGCCCGGAACATCCTCGACCATGGCCTCGCACCGGGCGAGCTCGTCAACGTCAACGTCCCGGGCGTCACGCTCGAGGAGTGCCAGGGGTTCGAGGTGACGCGGCTTGGCAAGCGCATCTACCAGGACCAGCTGGTCGAGCGGCTCGACCCGCGCGGCATCCCCTACTTCTGGATCGGGGGTCCGCCGCCGTCAGGGCTCGCCGTCGGAGGGGACGGACTTCCACGCCGTCATCAACCGGCGGATCGCGGTCACGCCGATCCACCTCGACCTGACCGGGCGCCGCCTGCTGAAGCGGCTCCGCACCTGGGCGTGGACGCTGGACGACCCGGGGCCGGCCGACTGACCCGGGGTACCATCGCCGTCGTCTGGACGCCCCAGCCGAGACCACCGGGAGGATGCACGCCTTGGACGATCTCACGAACCTCATCACGCAGCTCGGTGGCGCGACCGAAGGCGCCGGCGCCACGGACCCGGCGGCAGCGCTGAGCGGGCTGCAGCACGCCGTCCAGCAGGAGGGCGGCCTCGACGGCCTGATGGGCAAGCTCAAGGCCGCGGGTCTCGGCGACCAGGTCGACTCGTGGGTGTCCACCGGCGCAGAACCAGCCGATCGACCCGAACCAGCTCGGCCAGGCGCTCGGCCCGGAGACGGTCCAGCGTCTCTCGGCGGGCTCGGGGATCGACGTCGGCGCGCTGCTGCCGATGCTCGCGGCGTTCCTGCCGCAGATCATCGACATGCTGACCCCGGGCGGTCAGGAGCCGGCCGGCGGGCTGACCGGCCAGGGCATGCCCGACATCGGCTCGATCCTGGGTGGCCTGACCGGCGGCGCCTCGGGGAGCGGCACGGGCGGCCAGGCCGGCCTCGACGACCTCCTCGGCGGTCTCGGCGGCATCCTCGGGGGCAACAAGGGCAGCTGAGCCCCGCCGGGCGTCGACGCCCGGCCATCGTCACTCGTCCATCCCGGACGCCACCGAGGTCGGTGGCCGCCGCGGTCGAGGCTCGGGCATCGTGGCGCCATGGATGACGCCGCCAGCCTGGCCGCCGCTCGCGTGCGACGGTTCCTCGAGCAGGAGCCGGTCGTCTGGCTGTCCACGGTCCGGCCGGACGGGACCCCGCACATCGTCCCGATCTGGTTCTTCTTCGACGGCGCCGACGTGCTGGTCTTCTCGAAGCCGCACGCCCAGAAGGTCAGGAACATGCGCGCACACCCGGCCGTGATGCTCGGCGTGGGCGACCCGGAGGACGACTTCGACGTCGGATTGCTCGAGGGTCGCGCGGAGCTGCTGTCGCGACCGACGTCGGAGGTGCTGCCGCCGGCCCACCTGGCGAAGTACGCCGACCGGCTGGAGGCGATCGGCCTGTCCGAGGCCGAGTACGCCGAGACGTACTCCCTCGCGATCCGGATCGTGCCCGACCACTACCTGGGCTGGCACGGACGAACGACACCGCGGAGCGCACGACTCGCCGGCGCGCCGACGACATCGTTGGCGGAGCCGCCGACCGGGCGGCCCGGGCTCCGCGGGTGGCTGGGCGAACCCCTCAGTCGCGGGCTTCGCGACCTTCGCGACCTGCGGGCCGGTCTCGGCGCCGGGATCGCGCGTCCCGCCGGCGTCGGCGCCCTCTGATCGATCCCGGGCGAGGCACGCGCTAGTCGATCAGCGGCACGTCCACGACGTGCTCCGCCAGGAACCAGACCTGCAGCTCGTGTCGACGGAGCACGTCACCCATCAGCAGGTCGTTCGAGCCCCAGTCCTCGTTCCGCTCGGTGGCCTCGATGGCGCGCCGCACCTTGCGGATGATGATCTCGTGGGCGTCGATCGTCCGCTCGATCATCGCCGACACCTCCTCGGCCCCGTCCGGCGGACGGGAGATCGACGTCAGTTCGGCGGCGTGGCGCGGGTCGCCCACCGCGATCCCGCCGAGGCTCTGGATCCGCTCGGCGAGAAGGTCGACGAGGTCGTTCTGCTCCTCGGCGTGCTTGTCGAAGAGGAGGTGGAGCTGGTAGAAGGTCGGACCCGCGACGAGCCAGTGGTGCTTCTTGTAGAGGCTGTACAGCACCATCGAGTCGGCGAGGATGACGCCGAGCAGCCGGCAGCTCTCGGCCTTGGCGTCCGCGTCGAGGCCGATCGGCAGCCGGCGCAGCGTCCCGAAGGGCTGCAGCTCGCCGGTAGCTGACCGGCGGCGCGGGTTCGGCGAGGCCGTCGGCGTGCGGGCCGCCCCGTGGCTGGAGCCGTTGCGGCTCGCCTTGGTCCTGGTCACTGCCATGGGTCGTCCTCCGTCACGTCAGGGTGGGTCCCTACCGTCGCCGACGGCGCATCCTTGCGATGCCATCGCGACCGACGCTGGCATCGCAACGGCGTTGCACCACCACGAGGGGGTCATGCCACAGGATCCGACCCGCCGGTCCGACCGCTCGCCATGGCGGATGGCGACGCTCATCGTGGTCGCCCTGGCCCTCGGCCTCGTCATCGCCCGCATCGACAGCCGCCCGGGCTGGGACGACACCGGGACCAGCGCCGGGCTCCTGCTCCTCGGCACCGCCACGATCGCCGCCGTGGGCGGTGCGCGGCCGTGGCTGTGGGCGATCCTCGTCGGCGCGCCGACGCCCATCACAGAGATCGTCTCGACCGGGAACACCGGATCGACCCTGGCGCTCGTCTTCGCGGCCATCGGCGCCGCCGTCGGCTGGTGGATCGGGTCCATCGTCCGCGGCACGGACGGCGGGGGTCGCCGCTAGCGGAGCGTGTGCGCCGCGAACCCCTCGAACCGATCCAGCGCCACGGGCAGGTCGGTCCGTCCGAACCCCAGGCGGAAGTGATTCCCGTGGTGGTCGAACGTCGATCCGGGAAGGAGCAGGACGCCGGTCTCCTCGACCAGCTGGGCCGCCCACTCGTCGATACGGACGCCCGGGACGGTCAGGCGGGGGAAGCCGATCGACCCGCCGCGCGGCCGGACCCAGGCGAACCGGTCGGCCCAATCCTCGAAGAACCCGTCGAGACGGTCGAGGTTCGCCGTCACGATCGAACGCGACCGCCCCAGGACGCGATCCCTGGCCCGCAGCCCGACCAGCGCGAGGATCTCCGACGGCGCGGACGAGCAGATGGTCGTGTAGTCCTTGAACGCCGCGCACCGGGCCAGCAGCTCGCGGTCGCGAGTGGCGAGCCAGCCGATGCGCAGGCCGGCCATCGCGAACGACTTGGACATGACGCCGAGCGAGATCCCGCGCTCGAACGTGTCGGCGCCGGCCGTCAGGCGGTCGGCCTCGTCGAACTCGAGGAAGCGGTAGACCTCGTCCGCGAGGAGGTGGATCCCTCGCGCTTCCAGCGTCCCGGTCAGCGATGCCCACTCGTCGTGGCTCGGGAGCATCCCGGTCGGGTTGTGCGGGGCGTTGACCACGACGAGCCGGGTCGCCTCGGTCAGGGACGCCACGAGGCGGGGCACGTCGAGCGACCAGCCGTCGGGCTCGTGGAGTTCGTGGAGCGTGACATCGGCGCCCGCGGCGCGGCCGACCTCGTACAAGCTCTGATAGCCCGGCCAGGTGACCACGGCGTGGTCGCCCGGGCCGAGCAGGACGTTGGCCAGGCAGAAGATCGCCTCCTCGGCGCCCGCGAACACGAGCACGTCCTCGGCCGCGAGCGAGTCGTACATCGAGGCGATCTCGTGCCGAAGGAGCGGGTGGCCGGTCGACTCCGTGTACCCGAGCGTCAGCCCGTCCCAGAGACCGCGGGACTCCGGGTCCGCCATCTCGAGGAGGTCGGCCATCGGGACGCCCTGGACGTCGGACGCGCACAGCAGGTGGTCGACCGCGAACTCCCAGCGGGCGAAGTAGCGTTCGAGCGCGAAATCGGCGATGCGCATGGCTCGCATGATGCGGCACCATGACCGGCATGCGTGGCTCCATCGCGATGCTCGGCGTCCCGACCGCTCTCGGCGGCCATCTCTCCGGGATGGAGCGCACACCGGCCGGCCTGCGTGCAGCCGGTCTCGTCGAGGCGATCCGCGGCCGCGAGGCGCTTCGTGACGTGGACGTTCGCGACATGGGCGACGTGCCGATCGATCCGGGATTCCGCCCCGACCCGGACCCCCGGGCCAAGAACCGGGCGGCCATCGCCGCGTTCCTGCCGGTGGAGCGGGACATGGTGGCGGAGGTGGTCTCGGGCCCGGACGCCGGCGCGGATGCGCGACTGCTCGTCATCGGCGGCGACTGCACCGCGCACGCCGGCGCGATGGCCGGTCTGCGACGCGCCCGACCCGACCGGACGCTCGCCATCGCCTGGTTCGACGCGCACGGCGACTTCAACACGCCCGACACCACGCCGTCGGGCAACGTCTGGGGGATGCCGTTCGCGATGCTCTGCGGGCGCGGCGCACCGGACCTCGTGGCGGCTTGCGACGGCCCGACGGTCCGCGAGGCCGATGCCGCGCTGATCGGCGGCCAGGTGCTCGACGAGACGGAGTCGCGGATGCTGGCCGCCTCGTCGGTCGCGGTGTTCGGGCCGGGGATGCTCGCCGACCCCGCGGGGATGGCCGCGCTGGACGCCTGGGCGCGGACCGTCGCCGATCGGGTCGACGGACTCTACATCGCGTTCGACCTGGACTGCCTCGACGGCGCGGACGGCTGGGCGCTGACGATGCCCGAGCCCGACGGCCTGTCGCTGGCGACGGCACTCGCGGCGGTTCGGACGCTCGCCGCGGCGATCCCGGTCGTGGGGTTCGGGGCGACGGCCGTCACCCTCGCCAATGGCGACGTCCCGGCTACGGTGGAGGCGATCGCGGCCCTCGTGGAGGCGGCCTTCGCCTGACCGGCGGCCCTAGTCGCCGATGGCGACGAGCGCTCCGGCGATCTTCGTGAAGGCCGCCTGGTCCAGACCGCTCCCCTCGATGAGCCAGCTCGGCTTCTGCGCCTGGTCCACGACGATCGCCCAGGATCCGTCGCTGGCCGCGATCAGCGTCCCGTCCTGGTCGCCGAACGCCGCGGATCCGGCGTCGCTGCCGGACGGGACACAGCCGTCCGCGTCCGTGCAGAACGACCCCTCGCGCAGCATGAGCTTCGCGCCGCCCGGTCCGTGGTACCCGATCTCCATCCGCCCGCCGTTGGCGAGCCGGTACTGACCGGAGTCCACGAACCAGCCTCCCGGCAGGACCGGGCAGTAGACCGTCCAGTCCACCGCGGCCGTCACGGCGGCATAGAAGTCGCGATTCTCGGCGTTGCCGGTGCACGCCGCGGCCGGCCCGGGTGTGGCCGACGTCTCGGCGGCGGGCGTCGGCGAGGCTTCGTCGGTCGGGCTCGTGGCGGGGGTCTCGGTGGGACTCGGCTCGGACGAGGCCGTCGGCGACGCCTCGTCGGTCGGGCTCGTGGCGGGGGTCTCGGGCGAGCCCGATGACCCGTCGTCGTGCGTCGGCGCCGCGGATGTCGCCGACGGCGACCCGCCGCCTGGGGACGTCGTGGTCGTCGCGCCGCCGCAGGCGACTGCGAGGACGGCCACCACCGCCAGCAGGAGGATCGGAAGGGACCGATGTCGGTCGGGGCGCGGGCGCTCCGACGCGCTCGATGGACGTCGGGTCATCGCGTGGAGCGTAGCAGAGCCGGTGCGTGACCGACGCCGGGCGCTCCGACGGTCGCGGCGATGACGATCGCGGCCGCGATCCGGGTCAGACGCCGATCCGGACGAACGTCGGGTCGACGCCGAAGACCTCGCGGATCCGATCCGGGGCGAGCACCACGGCCGGGGGGCCGTCGCCGACGATCGCCCCGCCGTCGAGCAGCACGAGGCGCGGGAAGAAGTGCGCGGCGAGGGCCAGGTCGTGGAGCACCGCGACGATCGTCGTGCCGTCACGCTCGTTGAGGTCGACGAGCAGCTCCATCGTGCTGACCTGGTGCCGAAGGTCGAGGTGGACCGTCGGCTCGTCGAGGACCAGGATCGGCGCCTCCTGGGCCACGGCAAGGGCGATCAGCACCAGCTGGCGCTCGCCGAGCGAGAGCTCGCGCGCGTCGCGCCCGAGCAGGTGCCCGACCCCCACGCGCTCGATCGCGGCGGCGACCGCCGCCTTGTCCGCCGGCCGGGCGCCGCGGAACGGGTCCTCGTGCGGCAGGCGGCCCAACCCGACGATCTCCTCGACGGTCGCCGAGAACGGCATGCTCGGCTCCTGGGGCACGAACGCCAGACGGCGAGCGATCGCCATCCGGTCGAGGTCCGCGAGCGGGCGCCCCCCGAGCTCCACCGTGCCGGCGCTCGGCGCGATGACGCCGCCGGCGACGCGGAGGAGCGTCGACTTGCCGGCACCGTTGGGGCCGACGAGCGCGAGGCGCTCGCCCGGCTCGACCGAGAAGCTCACGTCGTGGAGGACGGGGGCGCGCCGATAGGCGGCGTCAACGCCGGCCAACCGCAGGATCGCGCTCACAACTCGTACCCCGCCCGGGACCGCCGGAGGACGATGAGGAAGAACGGCGCGCCGATGACCGCGGTCACGACCCCGACGGGGATGTCGCCCATCAGTCGGGCCGCCAGGTCCGCGTAGGCCAGCAGCACGGCGCCGCCGAGCGCCGAGAGCGGCAGCACGAGGCGCGCCGACGGGCCGACGAGCAGCCGGACGACGTGCGGCACGACGAGGCCCACGAAGCCGATCAGCCCGCTGATCGCGACCGCCGCGGCCGTCACGAGCGAGGCGAGGCCGAGCAGGATCCGCCGCTCCCGGCGGACGTCGATGCCGAGGTGCGCGGCGGTCTCCTCGCCGAGCAGCAGGCCGTTGAGCGTCCTCGCCCGCATCAGGATCAGCACCGTGCCGATGAGGACGATCGGGAGCGTCCCGATCAGGTGCTCCCACGACGCGTTGGAGAAGCCGCCCAGGAGGTAGCCGAAGATCTGGCGCAGCCCCGCGCCGGACACGTACATGGCGAGGGTCAGGCCGGCGGCCAGCAACGAGCCGACGGCGTAGCCCGTCAGCAACAGACCCGTGAGGGGCGCGAGGCCGGTGAGCCTCGCGAGCCGGTAGACGACGACCACGGCCAGCAGGGCGCCGAGGAAGGCGAGCCCGTTCAGGAGCCCGAACCCGAGCACCACCGAGCGCACCGGGATCAGGACCGCGATCGCGGCCCCGAGGGCGGCGCCGGACGCCGTGCCGAGCACGTACGGGTCGGCCAGCGGGTTCCGCAGCAGCCCCTGGAACGTCACGCCGGCGACCGCGAGCGCGAGCCCGACGAGCATCGTCGTGAGGACTCGCGGCAGCCGCAGGTCCATCACGATGACTTCGGATTGCTCGGTCCACGTCCGGGCGAGGTCCAGGCCGAGCAGGCGATGGCCGAGGATCGCGAGGGTGTCGCCCGGGTCGACCGCGACCGTGCCCATCCCGACCCCGAGCACGAGGGCGACGAGCAACAGGAGGACCAGGGCGATCCCGATGACGACCGGCCGTCGGCCGTGCGCCGCCGCCCTCGCGAGGCGAGGGCGGGCGGGCGCGAGCGGCTCGGACCGGGCGACCATCGGGCCTACGGGGTGGCGGGCGCGAGTGACGGCAGGACGGCGTCCGGGTGGAGCGCCTTGGCCAGCACGAGGAGGCCGTCGACGAGCCGCGGCCCGGGCCGGGTCACGACGATGTCGTCCACGGGCGCGATCGCGCCGTCCTTGACGGCCGTCAGGACCTTCCACCCGGGGCGGGCCGCCACGTTGTCGGCCGTGACGCCGTAGGCCCCGTCGCCGAGCAGGATGATCTGCGGATCCGCGGCCACCAGGGCCTCGGTCGACTGCTCCCAGTTGGTCGTACTCCCCGTGGTGACCGGGTCGCCGCCGGCGAGCTTGATCAGGCCGGCGTAGACGGAGTCGTCGGCGATGCCGTAGACCGCCGTGTCGCTGGTGCCCGTCTCGTAGAAGACGCGCGGCGCGGGCAGGGTCTTCGTCGCGGCGGCGATCTGGTCGACGCCGGCGCGCATCGAGGCGGCTCAGGTCCTTGGCGGACGCCGACTCGCCGACCGCGTCACCGATCAGCTCGATGTCCTTGAGCGCGCCGTCGACATCGGCCGCGTAGACGACGAGCACCGGGACGCCGAGCGAGCGGAGCTTGGTGACGGCGTCGGGCGGCGTCCCGAAGTTGCCGCCGGCGATGACGAGGTCCGCGCCGAGGCCGACGATCTTCTCGGTGTCGACCCCCTCGAAGGTCGCCACGACCGGGACGGCGCTCGCTTCCGGCGGGAAGTTCGCGACGTCCTCGACCTTGCCGACCACCCGGTCGCCGGCGCCGATCTTGTAGAGGATCTCGGTCGCGGCCGGGGTCAGGGACACGATCTTCTGCGGCGGCTTCGCGATCGCGACGGCCGTGCCCTCGTCGTCGGTCAGAGCCGCGGGGAACGCCGGCACCGGCGTCGGCGTCGCGGTGGGCTCGGGGGTCGGCGCGGGCGTCGCCGAGGCGACGGCCGTGGAGGGCGCGACGCTCGGCGTGGCGGACGGGGACGACCCGCTCGAGGTGCATGCCGCGACGAGGACGAGGAGCGCGAGGAGCGCGCCGGACACGGCGCGGATGGGGGGACGGGTGGCTGGGGACACGAGAGGACGCCTCCGGGGGGACGGGGAGCGCGAGGGGCGTGAGGAATCACGAACCCCTCGCATCGATGGGGTCGACGGAGGGGCCTCAGCCGGTCGCGATCACGGTCCTGCCTACCTTTCTCTCGAAGGTTCGAGCATGCACCGTGGGTCGGCGACCGGACTTCCACCCCTCGACGGGGCGGTCACCGTAGCGGGACTGTGCCGGAATCTCACCGGCTTCGCGACCACGCGGCGTTCGGACTTGGTCGTCCGAGCCGAGCGTAGCACAGGTCTTTCGGGCCGATCCGGCGACGCACCGCCGCGCCCGATGAGCCCCGGATGAGCGCCGCGTGCGAGCATCCCGACCTCGCCCTCCTCCCGCCACGAGCCACCGCCGGAGGAGGTCTGTGATGGTGGAAGTTCGATGTCGGCGGGTGATGGGTGCCTTGGTCGTGTCACTCGGGATCGTCGCGGCCGTCGGATCCGGGGCGAACGCCGGGTCGGCCCCGGCCGACGCCTCCTGGGAGCCGCCGACGTGCGGCGGCGGCATCGCCCGGACCGTCGCGGCCCGATCGCGCGAGGCCGTCGCGGTCGGCGAGGTGCCGCCCGCGCCGATCCGGCCGTTCGAGCTCACACCGCGGCTCGACTCGACAGGGACGCTGGTGGGTCAGCGGTTCGCGCTCGATGTCGGACGGTCCGCGGTCCGGCGCACGCTGGACCTGCCCGCGGAGTCGTTCGCGGCCGGCGTGTTCGGCCGAATCGTCCTCGTGGGGTCCGATGACGGGACCCGGTCGCGGCTGCAGGCGTTCGATGTCGTGGCTGGCTGCGCGTGGGCCATCGCCGACTCGACCGATGTCATCCGACGCGCGACCTTGAGCCCGGACGGCGTGAGCGTCTACGAGACACGCGTGGACCGGTCGACGCGCCGGGACCTCGGCGTCTGGCGTCGATGGCTCGACGGCACCGGCCTGCCGCGGCGCGCCCTCGCCCCGATCGAGGCGGACGAGCGGTTCGGGCGCACCTGGTCGACGGAGTTCGCGTGGTCCACGGACGGTGATCGCCTGGCGGTCCAGTCATGCGGCTCCGTGGCCTGCCGCACCCGCATCCTCGACCCGCAGACGGGCGGCGTCCAGGTCGTCGCAGACCCGTCAGGCGGCCCGATGGTCGGCCTGACGCGAGACCGCCTCGTCGCGTACGGGGCGTGCCGCGGGCTCCCCTGCCGTCTCGAGTCGACGGACCTCGCCACGGGCCGCGCGACGACGCTGACGATCGCGTCCGGCGTCGCGGTCGTGGTCGGGCGCGGCCGCGATGCCCGGGTCGTCCACGAGTGGCGCGATGGGCTCGGCGATCGGCACCTTCGCCGCGTCGACATGGCCGGGGACGACGCCGTCGACCTCGGGGGGATCCCGCCCGGGAGGCACCTGGACCCTGACCTGGCTCGCCGTCTCGGTGACGGCCGCGTGCCCGCCATCGACGAGGTGACCCGATGAACCGGATCCAGGACCGACGACACGCCCGGCCGCTCGCGGCTGTCGCGGCAGGACTCATGCTCGCGAGCTCGATGGCGCTGCCGGTCGCCGCGCACGACCCGGACCCCGTGCTCAGCGGGTCGTTCTTCGCCCAGGACCAGGCGCTGCTGTTCGATTGGCGCACGGGGTCCGAGCCGCCGGCCAGTCTCAAGAGCGCCATCAAGGCCGCCGCGGGCGACGCCACGTCCAGCCGCGCGTCGCGAGCCGCGACGTTCGCCTTCGACAGCGCCGGCAAGAACCCGATCGGGTACGGCGCGGGCAACACGTGCGGCCCCAACGGGATCGCGTGCTTCACCCGGGACGTCCCGGACGGCTTCACGATGTGGTTCCGCGAGCAGGGCCACAAGTTCGACTGGGGCAGCCTCAAGTGGTGCCAGTCGTACGCCGACCCGCCGACTGGTTGCTTCGACGCGGAGACGATCGCCCTCGATGAATTCGGGCACGTGGAAGGCCTCGACCACCACGTCAACTACGGCGACGACCACGACTACCTCGATGCCGTGGTCCAGACGGTCTCGCGCGCCAAGCCAGCCGACGGGCTGGAACACGCACCAATTCGGCCGGTGCGACATCGCGACGCTCCAGCGCGAGTACGACGTGGCGTCGGCATCCGCGTCGTACTCGACCTGCCTCGATCTCACCACGGTCCTCACGATCTCGGCCAGTCCGACATCGATCGCCTACGGGGCGTCGACGACCCTGACGGCCACGCTCAAGGTGGCCGGCACGGCGTCGTATGACCGGCTTCGCAGCAACGTCGTCACCGGCCGGACCGTGGCGCTCCAGCGCCGCCCCGCTGGCGCGACCACCTGGGTCACGGTCGGCACGATGACGCCCGGCACCAGCGGCACGTACCGCCTCGCGGTCAAGCTCCAGGCGGCCACCGAGTTCCGTGCGGTCTTCAAGACGCCCACGAACGAGGGCCTGAACGGCGATACGTCCCCGTCGGTCGCCGTGTCGGTCGGCGCATGCACCGTCGGGCCGTGCCCGCTCAGCGCCACGGAGACCCGATGACCCCGGTCCGGGCCTTGCGCGCCGCCGGCCATCCGGCGTGGTGGGTGGCACCGCTGGTGGCCGTCGTCGTGCTGGCGTGCGGCGGCACGCCGGTCGCCAGCGACGGCGGGTCGCCGACACCGCCGCCGGCCGTCTCGACGGCGCCGCCGGCCGGTGCGGTCACCGCGCGAGCGACCGCCCGCCCGCCGGACCCGACGCCAGACCCGGACCGGCCGCCCGCGGCCTCGCTGGCGGTCGAGGGCGGAGACCCGGTCGTCGGCGACCTCGGCGCGTACAGCTGGGCGGGCGGCGGGTCGGACTCGCCGTGGCTGCCGGGCGCGCCGATCCGCGTCGGCGCCGGGGAGCCGCTTCGGGTGACGCTGGCGGGCGCGCCGCGGACGGCGTCCTGGACGGTCCGGGCGGCCGCCGCGCCCCGCGTCGGCACCGACGGGACCCGTGCGCTCGGTGACGGGGACGGCGACCGGCCGATCGTCTTCCCTGCCCCACGGCCAGGATCGTGGACGGTCGCGGTGACGGTGCGCTTCGCCGCGGGCGGCTCCGCGACGTACTACTGGCGGGTCGAGGTCGCGGGGACGGGGTCGCCGTGAGCGTCCCGCGCGTCCCGGGTGGCACACTTCGTCCGCGATGCGACCATCCCGCCGCCGACCCGCCGTGCTCACCGTCCTGCTCGTCGCGTCGCTGGTCGTGGGTCTCGCGGCCTGCGACCAGGGGCAGATCGGCGGACAGCCGGACCTCGGAGGCCTGCTCGTCCTGGCGGGCGACCCGGGCGATTCGACCCTCAGGACCTGGGCGCCCGGGGCCGCGGCGGATGGCGGCGATGCGGTCAAGACCCCCAAGGGCACCGCGTGGGTCGCTGCGGGCCGAGCCGCCGTCCTCGTCGCGAGCCTGGTCGGCGGCGACCTCCGCACGAGCGACCCGATCCATGCCGGGGATGCGCCGACGTGGCGCAAGGTGTCGGCCGCCGGGGCGGACGGCCAGGATGCCGCCGGGCCGTTCTACTTCCCGACGTGGGACCCGGAAGGCGGCCGGTTCGCGGCGCTCGCCGGCGATCTCGACGCCGCGCCGGTGCTGACCCTCGTCGACCCGTCCGCCGGCAGCGCGTTCGAGGTGGACCTCGGGCGCCCGGTCGTCGCCGCGCCCCCGGCGTGGGTCGGTCCCGACCTGGTCGCCATCGCGGTCGGCGATGCGTCGGCGCCGGGGTCGATCCTCGTCGATACGACCACCGGCGAGATCCGCGACGGGCCGGCGGGCGGCCGCCTGTTCGCGACATCGGCGGACGGCGCCACCATCGCCGTGGTCGGCGACGGCGACACGATCACGATCCGCTCGACCGAGGGCTGGCTCGCCGGTGACGGCTCGTCGATCGGCTCGGTCGACGCGCCGCCCGGGGCCGTCGCGCCCACGGCGCTCGCGCTCGACGCGGACGCAGGACGCCTCGCGATCGCGTGGCTCGACGATGGCGGCGCCATCTCGGTGGCCGTCCACGAACGGACCGCCGCATGGCGGCGGACGGCGAAGATCGATCAGCCGAAGGCGGCCGGGGCGGTCGTCGCGTGGTTGCGCTGACCCCGGCTCAGGTCACCGGGGCGTCACGCGGTCGGGACGGCCTCCGGCGCGGAGAAGATCGAGATCTGGGCGTCCTCGGGCAGCATGACGCCGAACACCTTCTGCAGGGTGAGGAGGTGGACGCAGGAGCCCCAACTCTCGAAGTAGTGGCAGGTGCATCGCCACTGACCGACGTCGAGACTCACGTGATGGGTGTCGTTGTCGCCACGGAAGGTGAGCGAGAGACGGTCGATGGTGATCCGATCGAGCTCTCGCGCGTAGCGATTCGCCTTCTCGACCTTGCCGATCAGGGAGCTGTGCATCGCCCTGCTACCTCCGTCGCCCCAGTGGGGCGCTGGCGAGGCCGCCGTCCGGTCATGCACCTCGACCGGTGATGGCGGTCGCGTGCCGAAAGAGTACACCCGCCATGACCCCGGGTCACCCCCCGATCCACCTACGGGGCGCTGGTCCCTTCGCGCCCGAAGTCGTCCTGGAGCCGCACGACGTCGTCGAGTTCGGGGGTGGAGACCTCGACCAGTTCACAGCGCTCGATGGCCTCGTAGCGGTGGATCCGCCCGGTCCGGACCCGACGGTGCTCGCCGGCCCCCAGCTCCTCGACGACCACCTCGCCCGCGTCGTCCTCGAGGTACAACCGGAGCCGGCCGGACAGCACGAGGATCGACTCGTCCTTGACCTCGTGCTTCTGGAGCGAGAGCCGCTTTCCGGCCTCGATGACGAGGATCTTGCCGACGTACTGCTCGGTGTGCGCCCAGATCAGCTCGTGGCCCCAGGGCTTCTCGACCCGGCGTCCACCGCCGGCGGCGGGGTCACTCATCGGCCGCGCACCAGGTCCTCTCCGGCGACCAGAAGCGCGTCGCGCAACTCGGCCGAGGTGGCCTCGGTGTAGACACGGACGAGCGGCTCGGTCCCCGACGCTCGGATGAGCAGCCACGACCCATCGGCGAGGAAGAACTTGAACCCGTCGCCGGTGTCGAGCGGCATCGTGCGCGCGATCGCCTCGCCGGCGAGCTCCACCGGCGCCTGCCCCGCGAGATCGACGAGGAGGCGCCGCTTCGTCTCGGGGTAGGCCGATCGCTCGACGTGGACGTCGATCCGCAGGTACCACGACGGCCCGGCAAGCTCGTGGAACCGCTCGATCGCGCTCGAGACAGGCCACCGGCCTGCGGCGCGCTCGCGGAGGAAGAGGTCGAGGAGAAGGAGGTCGGCATAGATCCCGTCACGCTCGGGGAGGTGCATCCCGAACCCGAAGCCGCCGGACTCCTCGGCGCCCATCATCGCGCCGGTCTCGATCATCTTCGGACCGATGAACTTGAAGCCGACCGGGGTCTCGTACGTCTCGATCCCGTAGTGCGCTCCGAGCCTCGCGGCCATCGACGTGTTGTTGACGCTCACGACGACCGGGTCGCGCCAGCCCCGGTGCTCGGCGAGGTAGTACATCAAGAGTCCGGTGACCTGGAGTTGGTGGATGAACGTGCCACGCTCGTCGGCCGCGCCCGCCCGGTCGGCGTCGCCGTCGAGCAGGAGCCCGAGGTCGTAGCCGCCCCCGGCGAGCAGCGCCAGCGCCTCGTCCACGTTCGGCCGGATCGGCTCGGGGTTGACGCCGCCGAAGTACGGGTTCCGTTCGAGATGGATCTCGTGGACGTCGATCCGTCCGCCCGACAGCAGGCGGCTGATCCAGCCGGCGCCGGCGCCCCACAGCGGGTCGACGAGGATCCGCACGTCGGCGGCCTTGAGCGCGTCGATGTCGACGGTGCGTCGAACGAACCGCTCGTATCCCTCGAAGGGGTCGAACCGCTCGACGAGACCGGCCGCCTCGGCGTCCTCCAGTGGACGACGGTCGATCCCGGCGCTCCCGTTCTGCGCGAGGCGCGACTCGATGACGCCGAGGATGTCCGCGCCCGCGGCCGCGCCGGTCGGGGCCTTGACCTTGAACCCGTTGTCGACCCACGGGTTGTGGCTCGCCGTGATGACGATCCCGGCCGCGGCCCCGCGCTGGACGACCTCGTAGGAGCTCATCTGCGTCGGGACGGCACCGGTCGCGAGGGCCACGGGGATGTCGCGCGCCAGCAGGACCTCGGCGACGGCCGCGGCGAAGTGCTCCGACGCGAAGCGGCGGTCGTACGCGACGACCACGCCCTTCGCGGTCTCGCCGCGATCGACGACGTACTGCGCGACGCCGTCGGCGCACCGCCGGACGTTCTCGAACGTGAACTCGTCGGCGATCCTGGCGCGCCAGCCATCGGTCCCGAAGACGATGCTGGTCGGCGCGGGCGCGCTGGTCGTCATGCTCGGTCCATCCTCCCCGGTTCGGCACAGCGCTCGATGAGCGCCTCGATCCTCCCCAGGTCCGGGGCCGTGCCGCGCAGGACCGCGATCGGCTGCGTGGCGGTCATGCTACCCCGACCCAGCGGTGCGACGACGCCGAGGCGTCCGGCGATCCGACGGATCACGAGGTCGTCGACCTCCACGTCGACGGTCTCGCCGGGCTGGACCACCGATCCCGTGCCGCGCGCCCCGATCCCGTCCAGGAGCGACGTCCACGACCCGAGGTCGGACCAGCCCACGTCCATCGACGCCATGACCACGCCGCCGTTGCGAGCCGCGCTCTCCATGACGGCGTAGTCGATCGAGACCGGCTTGAGCTGCTCGTACGCGTGCTGCAGGAGGGTCGGGGCCTGGATGGTCGGCTCGATGAGCTGGATCAGCCCCGTGTAGCGCTCGAGGGCGCTCCGGATCGCCCGCCGGCGCCACAGGAACATCCCCGCGTTCCACGCCACGCCGGTCTCCTCGAACAGCGCCTCGGCGCGGGCCGGCTTCGGCTTCTCCTCGAAGGCCTGGAGCGGATAGGCCTCGATGCCGCCGATCCGCTCGCGGGCCGCCAGACGCGGGATCAGGTAGCCGTACTCCGTCGCCGGGTAGGTGACCGCGACGCCGAGCGTGACGAGCGGGTCATCGATCCCGAACGACCCGGTCGCGAGATCGGAGCCGGCCGTCCGCAGGACGTCCCGGAACACCTCGACCTTGGCGGGGTCGATGTAGGCGTCCGCCGGCAGCACGAGCATGACCTCGTCGTCCGGGCGGTCGATGGCCGCCGTGGCGAGCGCGATGGCCGCCGCCGTGTTGCGGCCCATGGGCTCGCTCAGCACGTCGACACCGGGCAGTTGGTCCCGGACGAGGCGCTCGTAGCGGTGGTCCGTGACGACGGTCACGTGGTCGACGACGCCGTCGAGCCGGTCCGCCGTCGCCTGCAGCAGCGACGTGTCGCCGAGGAGAGGGAGGAAGGGTTTGGGGCGCTCGGACCGGCTCAGCGGGTAGAGTCGCGTCCCGCCGCCGCCGGCCATGATGACGGCATACATTCGCGACCCATTCTAGGGGCCGCCGTCCCCGGTCATCGGGACCGCGCCGGGTCGTCAGTCGCCGACGAAGACGTACCGGCCTTCCCAGATCACCCGGCGGGTCGACTCGTGGTACTTGGTGTAGACCTTGTTGAGGGCGGCGACCGACAGGTACCGGTACTTCCACGGGTCCTTCGAACCCGGGCCCATCGGCCCGCTCACGTAGTAGCCGAGGATCGTCCGGCGGGTCGGGTCGGAGGCGAGCGGCTGCGACTTGTACCCCAGCACGATCCAGGCGTGGCTGCCGTGGTTCACGGTGATCCCCACGGGATCGCCGGTCCGGTCGATCGTCGCGGCGATGGCAGCGAGGGCCGTGGACCGGGTGACATAGGACCGCCACTGGTAGGGCCGCAGCGTGTAGTTGCGAAGGGCCCAGGCCCAGCCGGCGATGTCATTGCCCTTGGTCGGGTAGCGATACCGATTGTGGCGATGGATGCTCCCGTACAGCGACTTCTGACGGGCATAGGTGCCGTTCGACGTCCCGCTGATGAGGTTCCACATCGTCTGGGTGGCCGCAGGGACGCACCAGTAGTTCGTGTACTGCCGGATGACGGCCGTGGAGCGGTAGTTGAGGACGGAGAAGATGACCGGGCCGGGCGAGGGCGACGGCGTGGGCTCCGGCGGCGGCGTCGGGTCGCCCGTGGGCGTCGGGTCGGGGGTCGGGGTCGGGGTCGGCTCGGGCGTCGGGGTCGGGTCCGGCGTCGGGGTCGGCTCGGCCGCAGGCTCGACGGTCGGCGGCTCGGTCGGCGGGTCCGTCGGGGTGTCCCCATCGGCCGCGAAGGCGGGGAGCGGGAGGATCACCAGGACGAGGGCGGCCAGCAACCCCGCGCGGACGAGCGCGATCAGGCGGACGCGATGGGCTTCGGTCGGAGCGGCGGGTCGCATGGCATCCCGGTGAGCAGGGCCACCCGACGATGGGTGTCCGTCCCAGTATCACGGTGCCCGGAGGGTGCCGGCATGCCCGGATGGTCGTCGAGGCGAGGGTCGGATGGTCCGGTGCATCCGGGCACAACGTGGGGGGCGTCAGCCACATCCGCCCGCGTCGCGGGTCGCGCGGCCGGTGCGATACTCGGCGCATGGCGCGAACGGTGGCTTGATGCCCCACGACCACGCGACCGCCGCCGGCGGCGATCGATCCCGACTCCAGGCCGTCTTCGGCCTGACTGTCGCCGTCATGGTCGTCCAGGTCGTCGGCGGCCTCGCCGCGAACAGCCTCGCGCTCCTCGCGGACGCGGGCCACCTCCTGACGGACGTCGTCGGCATCGGCCTCGCGCTCCTCGCGATCTCCTTCGCCGCGCGACCGGCGAGCGAGGAGCGGACGTTCGGCTACCTGCGCCTCGAGATCCTCGCGGCCGTCATCAACGCGGTCCTGCTGTTCGGCGTGGCCGCCTTCGTCCTGGTCGAGGCGTGGATCCGCTGGAGCTCGCCGCCGGTGATCGAGTCCGGCGTGATGCTTGCGATCGCGGTCGTCGGGCTCGCGGTGAACGGGGTGTCGCTGTGGCTCCTGCGAGAGGCTCGCACCCGGAGCCTGAACATGCGCGGCGCCTATCTGGAGGTCCTTGGGGACCTCCTTGGATCGTGCGCGGTGATCGTGGCAGCGGTCGTCATCGGGATCACCGGGTGGACGCAGGCTGACGCCGTGGCCTCGGTCGCGATCGCGATCATGATCGTGCCGCGCACGGTCGGGCTTCTCCGCGATGCCGTCCACGTCCTCCTCGAAGCCACGCCAAAGGGGATGGACATGCGCGAGGTCCGAGCCCACATCCTCGACGCCGACGGGGTCGCGGATGTCCACGACCTGCACGCCTGGACGATCACCTCGGGGATGAACGTCGTGTCGGCCCATGTCGTGCTGGGCGAAGGCGCCGACGGGCCGGCGGTCCTCGACGAGCTGTGCCGCTGTCTGTCGGGAGACTTCGACATCGAGCACTCGACGTTCCAGCTCGAGACCGGCGACCGGCGCCGGCTCGAGGAACGTAGCCATGCCTGAGGACGCGGCGCGGGCCGGCCGTCAGTAGCTGGGCGGGGTCAGGCAGAAGAGGACGGTGACGGGGGCGGTGCCGCGGTTCATGTTCCAGTGCGGCAGCCGCGACGGGAACTGGATGGCGTCGCCTTCGCGCAGGACGTAGTGCTCGTCGGCGACCCACAGGTCGAGGACGCCGGCGATGATCACGACGACCTCCTCGTCCGAGTCGTGGCTGTACGGCTCCTCGCCCGTGCCGCCGCCGGGCTCGATCGTCGACATGATCACCTGGAGTCGTCCGGCCATGTTCGCGGTCAGGAACTCGTCGATGGACTTGAGTCCCGGGTAGGCGACGCGGCGACGCGCCTCGCGTCGGACGACGCGGCCCGTGATCGGCTCCTCGGCGAATAGCTGGGCGATCGAGACATCGAGCGCGTGCGCGATCCGGCCGACGGTCGCGATCGAGGGGCTCGTGACGTCGCGCTCCACCTGCGAGAGGAAGCTCTCGGTCACGCCGGCCCGGTCCGCGACGGTGCGCAGCGTGAGCCGCCGCGATTGGCGCAGGGCACGGATGCGGGTCCCGAGTCCGAGGTCCGTGTCGGCCATGCGTCCCTCCCGTCCCGTGACCCTGTCGTGTGCGACTTCAGAGAGCTGAAGTATAGGTTCAGCCGGTCGCTGATCGGCAACGTCGGATTCCCGATCCGGTGCGAGATTTGCACGATCCGCGCGTTGACTCGCCCGCGTCTCGCCCGTACCATCGCGCCTACCTGTAGCGAGGCTACAGGGATGCCGCTCAGCGCCTGGACCGTCCGCCCCCGAGGACCCGCCCGTTGACCGCCTCCCTGACCCCCGACGCCAGCACCGGATCCCCTGCCGCCGCCCGCCCGGCCACGAGTGCCGCGGCGGGGTCGAGCCCGGACGTCGAGCTGCTCGGTGTCACGAAGCGCTTCGGTGGCGTGACTGCGGTCGACCACATGAACCTGCGCATCGAGCGCGGCGAGTTCTACAGCCTGCTCGGACCGTCGGGCTGCGGCAAGACCACGACCCTCCGGATGATCGCGGGCTTCGAGCAGCCGACCGAGGGCGAGATCACCTTGGCCGGCCAGCCGATCGCCGGCGTGCCGCCCTACAAGCGGAACGTGAACACCGTCTTCCAGCACTACGCGCTCTTCCCGCACATGGACGTGGCCCGCAACGTCGGGTACGGCCTGCGCCAGGTGAAGGTCGGCAAGGCCGAGGAGACGCGGCGCGTCGCCGAGGCGCTTGCCCTCGTGCGGCTGTCGGGCTACGAGCGCCGGCGGACGTGGGAGATGTCCGGCGGCCAGCAGCAGCGCGTCGCCCTGGCCCGAGCGCTCGTGAACCACCCGACGGTGCTGCTGCTCGACGAACCGCTCGGCGCGCTCGACCTGAAGCTCCGCAAGGAGATGCAGCTCGAGCTGAAGGCCCTCCAGCGCGAGGTCGGGATCACGTTCGTCTACGTGACCCACGACCAGGAGGAAGCCCTGACGATGAGCGACGTGATCGTCGTCATGCGTGACGGCCTCATCCAGCAGATGGGCGGGCCGACCGAGCTGTACGAACGTCCGGTCAACCGGTTCGTGGCCGACTTCATCGGCACCTCGAACTTCGTGACCGGCGCGGTCGAATCCATCGATGCGAACGCCCACAAGGTCATCGTCCGGAGCGAACGCGGCCTGATCCTGCGTGGCACGGCCACGGATCCGACCGCGACGTTCGGCCCGGGCCAATCCGTCACGGTCGCGATGCGGCCGGAGCGACTCGATGTCGCCCCGGCCGATGCCGGCTCGACGGAGACCGGGTGGTCGTCCGTGCTGGGACGCATCAACCAGGGCACCTATCTCGGCGACCAGACCGAGTTCCGGGTGCAGACCGATCAGGCGGGCGAGCTCATCGTCCGTCGCCAGAACGCCATGGGGGCGGGTGCCAGTCTGGGTCTGGGACCGGGAGATCCGGTCCAGGTCCGCTGGCGTGACGAAGCCAACCTGGTCCTCGCGGGCTAGGACGGAACGGGACCCCGACGAGGTCGGGATCGGAGGAGGCATCCACGTGAGCGAACAGGATCTCGACAACATCCTTCGGCGGATGTCGGAGACGCGGATCAACCGGCGCGGCTTCCTCGCGGCGGCCGGGCTGACGGGGACGGCCGCGTTCCTCGCGGCATGTTCGGCTGGCGGCGCCGCCAGCGCGGCCCCGAGCGAGGCCGCTTCGGCGGCCGCGCCGTCGGCCTCGGCTGCCCCACCGTCCGCCGCCGCGTCGGCCGAGGCGTCCGCGGCGGCATCGGCGGCGGCGTACGAGCACACCGACGTCGAAAAAGAGCTCTTCATGTACAACTGGAGCGACTACATCTCCCCGAAGAACATCGAGGCCTTCAAGGCCGAGTACGGGCTCGACGAAGTTCCAGTACGACATCTTCGCCAACAACGACGAGCTGATGGCCAAGCTCCAGGCTGGAGCGTCCGGGTACGACATCACCGCGCCGACCGCGAACTACGTGCCGGCGATGATCGAGGGTGGGTTCATCCAGAAGCTCGACATGACGAAGATCCCGAACGCCGCGAAGATCAACAAGGCGTTCAAGGGCCAGGCGTGGGATCCGAACGACGAGTACCAGGTCCCGAAGGACTACGGCACGACCGGGATCCTCTATCGCTCCAAGATGATCCCGTCGGTCCCGACGTCGTGGAAGGACTTCTACGACCTCACCAAGGGCGCCGCTTCGGGCAAGGTCGATCTTCGTCGACTCGAGAGACGACGTCCTCGACTTCCCGCTCAAGATGCTGGGCTACTCGCTCAACTCCGTCGTGAAGGAGGAGCTCGACGAGGCGCGTACCGTGCTGCTCGATGTCGCCCCGCACATCCTCGCGCTCGACTCCGACACCTACGGCCAGAAGATGGCCGACGGCGAGGCCGCGATGACCCTCGGCTGGACCGGACCGCTTGGTCAGGAGATGAAGGACACGCAAGGACAAGGGCTACGTCGTCCCGAGTGAGGGCACGGCCTTCTGGATCGACACGTGGGTCATGCTCACCGACGCCCCGCACCCGAACGCCTCGTACGCCTGGCTGGACTTCATCCACCGACCCGAGGTCCAGGGCGAGGAGACCAACTACAACCTGCTACGCGACGCCCGAACGACGAGGCGAAGGCGTTCGTCGACCCGACCATCCTGCTGACCCGGCGATCTTCCCGCCCGCGGATCGTCATCGCGAAGCTCGAGAGGCGCAGGCCGACACCTCGGGCAACGCCCAGCGCATCGACATCTGGGAAGAGTTCAAGTCGAAGATCGGCGGCTGACGCCGCATCAGCCGCGAGATCGCGCCGATGTCGACGACCGCATCGGCGATCGCGAAAGGACCGGACGAGGCCGGCCGGCGCCCGGCTCCGTTCCGGCCTGCTCACGACGGTCCTGCTGCTGCCGGCCGGCCTCTGGTACCTCGTCCTGCTCGTCCTGCCGCTGGCGATCGTCGTCGTCTTCTCCTTCGGGACACGAGCCAAGAACGGCGGCTACTCAGCCGGGCTTCGTCTTCGACAACTACGTCCGCGCGATCGAGAAGTCCGACCCGTTCGTCACGAGCCTGCAGATGGCCATCGCCGGCACCGTCGGGTGCCTGCTCGTCGGGCTGCCGCTCGCCTACTTCCTGGCGACGCGCGCCGGCAAGCGCAAGAGCGTCTACATCCTGCCTGCTCGTCGTCCCGTTCTGGACGAGCTTCCTCATCCGCACCTACGCGTGGCTGATCATCCTCGGCCCGAACCTCGGGCTGGCCGGCCAGCTCGAGTCGATCACCGGCGCGGACAAGATCCAGATCCTCGGCACCCCGTTCGCGGTCCTGCTCGGACTCATCTACGGCTACCTGCCGCTGATGGTCTTCCCGCTCTACGTGACGCTGGAGCGGATGGACCGAACGCTCGGCGAGGCCTCCAAGGACCTCGGGGCGGGGCGCTGGGCGACGTTCCGGCAGATCACCCTGCCCATCGCGCTCCCCGGCCTCGTGACCGGGAGCATCCTCGTCTTCATCCCGATGATGGGCGAGTACGTGATCCCGCAGATCCTCGGATACGGCCGCACGTACCTCATGGGCAATGCCCTGGTGACCGACTTCCTCGAGGCGCGGAACTGGCCGTCGGGATCCGCCCGGGCGGTCTTCCTGATCCTCATCATGATCGTCACCATCGCGGGCTACCTCTGGTTCGTGAACCGCGGGCGGCAGACCCGTGAAGTGAGCGTCCTGTGACCGCGCCAGCCGTCACCGACCGGCGAGCCGCGGCGGCGCGCCGCGCGAACGCGCCTCGCGCAGACCGATCGATGGGCGCGGCCTCGTCGAGTTCTACTTCCGGTTCCACACGGTCGCTCGTCTACGTCTTCCTGTACCTGCCGATCGTCGTCGTCGTCCTGTTCGCCTTCAACGGCACCGACCGGGTCGTGACGAAGTGGGGCGGCCTCTCGATCAAGTGGTTCGAGACCGCGCTCGGCGACGAGGTCGTCAAGACCGCGCTGACGAACAGCTTCATCGTCGCGATCCCGAACGCGTTCATGGCGACCATCTTCGGGACGATGGCGGCGCTCGGCCTCCAGCGCGTCGGCAAGAAGCTGCGCCTCGGGTTCGACACCCTGACGTACATGAGCGTCATCGTCCCCGAGATCGTCATCGCGCTCTCGACGCTCGTGCTGTTCGCGACCGGCTTCGACTTCATCCAGTCGACGTTCGGCATCCGGCTGGAACATCGGGCTACCCGACGATCATCGCGGCGCACGTGCTGTTCAACCTGAGCCTGGTCCTGCTGCTCGTCCGCGCCCGCCTGTCGGGGATGGACCGCAGCCTCGTCGATGCGAGCGCGGACCTCTTCGCCACCCCGTGGCGGACGTTCCGCCAGATCACCTTCCCGCAACTGCTCCCGGCGATCGTCGCGGGATTCCTGCTGGCCTTCACGTTCAGCTTCGACGATTACGTCATCACCACGTTCACGTCCGGCCCTGGTTCCTCGACGCTGCCGCTGTACATCTTCGGGCAGGTCAAGCGAGGGGTGACCCCGGAGACCAACGCGGTCGCCACGATGATGCTGGCGCTCACGCTGATCCTGCTGTTCATCGGCCAGCTCGTGCTGATCTGGCAATCGCGACGCGCGGGGCGGCGCGCCTCGATGGCGTCCGTGATCGCCGAGACCTGAGCCCCTCGTCGATGGCGCACCCCCTCGACAACGTGGACGGATGGCGGGGTCCGACGGCCTCCCAGGCCAGCGGCCTGACCCTCGCCGCGGCGCGGGCCGTCATCGATGCCGTGCAGGCCGCGGCCCGCGACCTCGGCGTGGCGATGAGCTGCGCGGTCGTCGATTTCGGGCGACCAGCTCGTGGCCTTCGAGCGGATGGACGCGGCGGACCTCGTCGGGATCACGCTCGCCCGGGACAAGGCGTTCACCGCGCTGGTCAACCGGATGCCGACCCGCGACCTCGCCCCGATCGTCGGCCCGGGCACGGAGTTCTACGGCTACGACTCGGTCGCGGCGGGCCGGATGATCGTCTTCGCGGGCGGCATGCCGCTGGAACGCGACGGCGTCCTCGTGGGCGCGGTGGGCGTCAGCGGCGGCGATGCCGCCCAGGACCAGCAGGCCGTCGACGCGGGTGTCGCGGCGTTCATCGGCGACTGAGGCCGGCTGCACCGCCAGCCGCAGGTCAGCCGGCGGGGAGTCAGCTCGCGGCGACCAGCTCCGGTTCGGGCAGGCCGGCGTCGGATGCCAGCAGCGCGGCCTTGTCGGTCCGCTCCCACGGCAGGTCGAGGTCCGGACGGCCGAAGTGGCCGTACGCCGCGGTCTGGCGGTAGATCGGGCGCCGCAGGTCGAGGGCCGCGATGATCGAGGCCGGTCGCAGGTCGAAGTGGCGCTCGATGAGCGTCTGGATCTCCGCATCGGCGATCCGGCCGGTGCCGAAGGAGTCGACCGTGAAGCTGATCGGCCGGGCGATCCCGATGCCGTAGGCGACCTCGACCTCGAAGCGGTCGGCGAGGCCCGCGGCCACGACGTTCTTCGCGACCCAGCGGGCCGCATAGGCCGCGGAGCGGTCCACCTTCGTCGGATCCTTGCCCGAGAACGCGCCGCCGCCGTGCCGGGCCATGCCGCCGTAGCTATCGACGATGATCTTGCGTCCGGTCAGACCGGCGTCGCCCATCGGCCCGCCCGTCACGAAGCGGCCGGTCGGGTTCACGTGCATGACCGGGTCGGTGCTGCGCAGCTCGTGGGGGATCGTCGGCAGGACGACGGTCTCGACGATCTCCGAGCGCAGGCGCTCGGCCCGGACGTCCGGGTCGTGCTGGGCCGACACCACGACCGTGCGGACGCGCTTCGGGACGCCGCGCTCGTACTCGACGGTGACCTGGGTCTTGCCGTCCGGGCGGAGGTAGGGCAGCTGGCCGGACTTGCGGACCTCCGCGAGCCGGCGGGCCATCCGATGCGCGAGCGCGATCGGGAGCGGCATCAGCTCCGGCGTCTCGCGGCAGGCGAACCCGAACATCATGCCCTGGTCGCCGGCGCCCAGCTCGAACGCCGGGGCCGCGTCGTCGCGGACCTCGAGGGCGGCGTCCACGCCCTGGGCGATGTCGGCGGACTGCTCCTTGACCGAGACGAGCGTCCCGCAGGTCAGGTAGTCGAAGCCGTAGTCCGCGCGCGTGTAGCCGATGTCGCGGACCGTCTCGCGGACGACGGACTGGAAGTCGATGTAGGTCGAGGTCGAGATCTCGCCGAGGACCATCACGAGCCCGGTCGTCGTCGCGGTCTCGCAGGCCACGCGCGCCTCGGGGTCGTCGCGGATGATCGCGTCCAGGATCGCGTCGCTGATCTGGTCGCACATCTTGTCCGGGTGGCCCTCGGTCACCGACTCGGACGTGAACAGGTACTGCGCGGCGTCGACGATGCTCATGCGGCGGATGGGTCCTCACTGGGTGGGTGCGGTTCGGGCGGAGGGTACCACGCGTCCCGGCCGCGGCTCCTCAGACGCCCGAGCGCAGCGCCTCGAGATCCAGGTCACGTTCGACCCGATGCAACGCTTCGTCGCCGATCACGCCCTCGTCGCGCAGCCGGATGACCGCGTCCCGCTGCGTCTCGACGATGGCCAGCCGGATCGCCTGGTGGTCGACGCGCTCGCGGTCGGCCTCGTCCAGGTCCCCGTCGGCGTCGGGCCACGCATGGTCGGCTTCGTGCTCGTAGCGGGCCCGCAGCTGGTCCACAAGCGGCGAGTGGTCGGGATACTCCTGCGCCAACCCGATGAGCCGGTCGAGCGCGGCATCGACGGCGGCCTGGCGCGCGACGCTCTCCTCCCGGGCGAGACCCGTCCCGACGACGAGTCCGGCGCGCGAGATGACCCACGGCAGCGTCAGCCCCTGTCCCACGAGCGTGGCCAGGATCACGCAGAACGTGAGGAAGATGATGAGGTTGCGCTCGGGGAAGGGCGACGGGTCGACCGGCAGCGAGAGGGCCGCGGCGAGCGAGACGGCGCCGCGCATCCCGGCCCAGGAGATGACCACGACCGCCCCGCGCGGCGGCGATGGGTCACCCTCGCGGATCCGCGCGCTGAGCATCCTGGGCAGGTAGGTCGCGGGGAACACCCACACGAACCGCGCGACGATCACGGTCAGGCTGATCGCGACCCCGAGCCCCACCAGCTCGCCCGGTGCTGTAGCCGGTCAGGCCCTGGACGACGAACGGCAGCTGCAGGCCGATGAGCATGAACAACAGGCTGTCGATGAGGAAGTAGAGGACCGCCCAGACACCGTTGCCCAGCAATCGCCCGTCCGGCGACAGGGCCCGTGCGGCGCTCCTGCCGGCGATGAGCCCGGCGGTCACGGTCGCAAGGACGCCGCTGACGCCGACCGCCTCGGCGGCGAGGTAGGCGGTGATCGGCGCGATGAGCGACAGGATGATCTCGAGCGTCGGGTCGCCCGTCCGCCGCCATGCGCCGGTGATCAGGATGCCGACCACGACCCCGATCGCGATGCCGCCGAGGCCGACGACGACGAACGACACGCCGGCGTCCAGCGCGGCGAAGGACCCCGTGAGGACGGCCGCCACCGCGACCCGGTACGCGATGAGGGCCGACGCGTCGTTGACGAGGCTCTCGCCCTCGAGGATCGTGACGACGCGGCGCGGGACGCCGAGCCGGCGAAGGACCGAGGTCGCGGCGACGGCGTCCGGCGGGGCGACGATCGCCCCGAGCGCGAAGGCCGGTGCCCACTGGAGGGCCGGGACCAGGAGGCCGGCCACGACCCCCACGACGAGCGTGCTGAAGAGCACGAGCCCGATGGCGAGCAGCCCGATGGGTCGCAGGTTGGCCTTGATGTCGCGCAGCTGCGACGAGTACCCCGACCCGAAGAGGATCGGCGGCAGGAACACCAGGAACACGACCTCGGGCGGGAGCTGGACCGTCGGCGCGTCCGGCACCATCCCGAGCACGATGCCCAGGCCAAGGCCGCCCAGGACCAGGAGGATCGGGTAGGCGACGCCGATCCGGCGCGCGAGATACGCGAGGCCGGTGGCGACCACGAGCAGCAGCAGGACCAGCTCGATGGCGGCCTTCGCGTCCATGGGAGATCGGCTCGGACCGGGCCGCGGTCAGGCCGGACGGGCGGCCAGGCGGCCGCGTCCGAGCGCGAGCCAGTCCGCGAGTCCCGGCAGGTCGAGCGGTTCGAGGTCATCGGCCGGCGCGAAGCCGAAGACCGCGCCGAGGAAGGCCAGCTCGGCCTCGAGGGCTCGGCGGATCGCGGTCGCGCCGCGGAACCCGTGGCCCTCGCCCTCGAACGCGAGATAGGCATGCGGCACCCCGTTCGCCGCCAGGGCCGCGACCACGGCCTCGGACTGCGACGGCGGGACCACGCGGTCGTCGAGGCCCTGCATGACGAGCATCGGGCTCGCGATCCGATCGAGACGGTGGACCGGCGACCGCTCCCGGTAGCGCTCGGCGGTCTCGGGATACGGCCCGACCAGCCGGTCCATGTACCGGCTCTCGAACTTGTGGGTGTCGCGTGCGAGCCACTCGAGGTCCGCGACGCCGTACCGGCTGATCCCCGCCGCGAAGACGCGGTGGTCCGCGAGGGCCGCGAGCGTCGTGAGGCCGCCGGCGCTGCCGCCCTCGATCGCCATCCGGTCGGCGTCGACGTCGCCCCGATCGGCGAGGAACCGCGCCGCGGCGACGCAGTCCTCCACGTCGGCCACGCCCCACAGGCCGCGCAGCGAGTCCCGGTAGTCGCGCCCATAGCCGGTACTGCCGGCGTAGTCGACGTCGACCACGGCGATCCCCCGGCTCGTCAGCAGCTGGATGCCGAGATCGAGGGCGCCCGACGCGTTCGCCGTCGGGCCGCCATGCGACGACACCAGGAGGGGCGGCCGCTCGTCCGTCGGGCCGGTGAACCCGGCGTTGACCGGCGGGTAGAAGAGGGCGTGGGCGATCCGGCCGTCGGCGGAGGGGAACCGGATCGCCTCGGGGATCGAGACGACGCCGGGGTCGGGCGTGATCGACGACGACCGGCGCAGGATGCCCGTCACGTTGAGCGTCGTCGGGTCGAACGCGGCGACTGCCGCGGCCTCGGCCGCCGAGGCGGCGATCGCGACGACCGCCCCGGGTCCGACGCGCAGGCCGTCCAGCTCGGTGAACGGGGACTCGACCTCGCCGACGTACTCGCCGGGGAGGATGTGCAGCAGGCGGTCGTGGCCGTCGGAGCGGGCGGCCGCCACGATCGAGCCGTCGGCGAGGAAGCCGTACGTCGAGCGGTCGAGGGTCCAGGACGGGTCCGCGAACTCGGCCTCCATCGCCGCGAGCGGCTCCAGTCGCGGGCCTTCCACGAGCCGGTAGAGGTTCCACCAGCCGCTGCGATCGCTGACGAGGTGCAGCACCCCGTCGGCCGACCACTCCGGCTGGACGATCGACTCCTCCGGCCCGCCGGCGGCCAGGTCGGACGGTCCGAGCGTCCCATCCTCGAGGATCGGGGCGGTCCGGAGCCGCGTCGCATCCCACGGCATGTCCGGGTGGTCCCACTCCAGCCACGCCAGCGTCGTCCCGTCCGGGGAGATCCGCGGCGAGGCCAGGAAGTCCGGCCCCTCGACGAGGATCACCGGATCGCGCTCGCCGTCGAGCGGCACGTCCACGATGGCGGCCAGGGGCTTGCCGTCGGGGACGCGCTCCTCGCGGATCGCGAGGAACCGGCGCCGGGCGGCGTCGAAGCGCAGGTCGGCGTAGCGGTACGGCCCGTCGGGCGTGATCGCCACCGGGGTCGCGTCGCCAGGGTCCAGACGATGGAGGCGACCATCGCCGGCGTGCGAGAACACGACCGTGCCGCCGACGGCGGTGTACGCGCCACCGCCGTATTCGTGGACTCGCGTCCGGACGTCGAATGGCGGCGGGTTCAGCTCGGTCGACGCCCCGTCGGCGCCACGCCGGACCAGGACCTGCCGGCCGCCCTCAGCCGGACGGCCCTCCAGCCAGTAGACGTCGTCACCGTCGATCCACGGCTCGCCGAGACGGACGACCTCCCCGACGAGGTCGTCGATGCGGATCGGCGACGACCAGCTCCCGAACGGCGCGACGACCGGCCCGGGACCGGCGACATCATCGCCGGCCGGGGCGGCCTCGTCGGACCGGTCGCCCGTCAGGTCCCGTGCTGCCACGAGGCGACGTAGGCGGCCTGCTCTGCGGTCATCGGCTCGAGCTCGATCCCGAGGGCGGCGAGCTTGAGCCGGGCGACCTCGGCGTCGATCGCCTCGGGCACGACGTAAACGCGGGCCTCGAGCTCGGCATGGTGGGTGGCCACGTACTCGGCAGAGAGCGCCTGGTTCGCGAAGCTCATGTCCATGACGGCGGCCGGGTGGCCTTCGGCGGCGCCGAGGTTGACGAGCCGGCCTTCCGCGATGAGGTTGAGCTTCTTGCCGCCGAGGTCGAACTCCTGGACGTTCTCGCGGACCTCGCGGACATGGCCCTCGGCCATCTCGCGCAGCGCCGCGAGGTCCAACTCCGCGTCGAAGTGACCGGAGTTGGCCATGATCGCGCCGTCGCCCATCGCCGCGAAATGCTCGCGCCGGAAGACGTTGAGGTTGCCCGTCGCGGTCACGAACAGCTCGCCCCAGCGGGCCGCATCGATGTGGGACATCACGGCGAACCCGTCCATCAGGGCCTCGAGCGCCCGGACCGGGTCCACCTCGACGACCGCGACATGGGCGCCGTGCCCGTCCATCCGGGCCGCGATGCCCTTGCCGACCCAGCCGTACCCGGCGACGACCACCTTGCGGCCGGCGATGAGGATGTTCGTCGCCCGCAGGATCCCGTCGAGCGTGCTCTGGCCGGTCCCGTAGCGGTTGTCGAAGAGGTGCTTGGTCTGGGCCTCGTTGACGGCCACGACCGGGAAGCCGAGTGCGCCGTCGGCGGCCATCGCCTTGAGGCGGATGACGCCGGTCGTCGTCTCCTCGGTCCCGGCGAGGACCTCCGCGATCTGGGCCGGACGCTCGCTGTGGAGGAGCGACACGAGATCGCAGCCGTCGTCCATCGTGATCTGCGGATGGCCGTCGGCGACGCTGTTGAGATGGGCGTAGTAGGTGTCCCGGTCCTCGCCGCGTCGGGCGTAGACGCCGATCCCGTACTCCGCGACGAGGGCCGCCGCGACGTCGTCCTTGGTCGAGAGCGGGTTCGAGGCCGCGAGCACCACGTGAGCGCCCCCCGCCTTGAGCGTTCGCATCAGGTTGGCGGTCTCGGTGGTGACGTGCAGGCACGCGCCGATGCGCAGGCCGTCGAGCGGGCGATCGCGCTCGAAGCGCTCGCGGATCAGGCGCAGGACGGGCATCTCGCGCTCGGCCCATTCGATCCGGCGGACGCCCTCGGCGGCGAGGCCGAGATCGGTCACGTCGTGGGCCGGCAGGGTGGTGGAGGTCATCGAGGGTCGGTCTCCTTGCGGGTGAAGAGCCGCCGCAGCGGCGCGGCGAGGTCGGGCCAGGGCGAGCCCAGGCGGTGGACGAGACGTTCTTCGAACCGCACGTGCTCGGTGAACCCGAGGCGTCGGTACGCGTTGAGGGCCGGTGGGTTGTCCGACCGGACGTTGAGCACGACCTGGTCGCACGAGCGGAGGAGCTCCGCGGTCACCGCACCGGTGACGGCCGTCGCGAAGCCACGCCCACGATAGTCGATGTGGGTGAACACGTTGCCGACCACCGCGAGCCGCGCCGACGGGCTGACCACATGCGTGCCCGCGGCGGCCACGAGGTTGCCGTTGACCCGGACGCCGTAGTACACGCCCTCCGCGAGCGAGGACGAGGGCAGCCACGACGCGAACCCCAGCTGATAGAGCCGGTTGAGGTCCCCGATGTCGACGGGCAGGATCCGCGACACCGACGCCGGGTACGGCCGGAATCGGGTCCGGTCGACCCACATCCGGACCATCGGCGGGCCGGGGTCGACGCGGTAGTGGGCCTCCACGGCCGCCATGACGTCCGGACGCAGCGCGACGTAGGCGGCACGCGGCCGCACGAGGTCCCGCAGGATCGTGTCGATCCCGTCCGTGCGGCCCATGACGAACAGCGGCTGCGGGGTCGGGCCGTTGTACTCGAGGACCAGGCTGACCGGCTCGTCGCCGGCATAGCCGACCGCCCAGCGGGTCCGGGCGAACTCGCGTTCCTCGAGGTCGCAGATCGCGTAGGCGGCGAACAGCCGGTCGCGCTCGAGGAAATCGCGCAGGACCGCCCGGTCCGTCGTGGTCCGCGCGATGACGTCGCCACGGCGACCGATCGCGACGGTCGCCATCAGGGCCGGACCTCGGCGGGCTCGGTCAGTCGCACGGGCCGGTCGTGTCCGGGCAGCTGCGCCCATCGCGCGATCGCGGCGGCCTGGGCGGCGCGCAGGCCGTCCTCGAACGGCGGCCGGACGATCCCCTCCTCCGTGATGATCCCGGTGATCAACTCGGCCGGGGTCACGTCGAAGGCGGGATTGCGGACGGCCGTGTCGGGCGGGGCGATCCGGATGCCGCGGATCAGGAGGACCTCGTCGGCCTTGCGCTCCTCGATGGGGATCGCCGACCCGTCGGGCGTGTCGAGGTCGACGGAACTCGTCGGCGCGCAGATGTAGAACGGGATCCCGTGACGCGCCGCAAGGACGGCCAGCTGGTACGTGCCGATCTTGTTGGCGGTATCGCCGTTGGCCGCCACGCGGTCGGCGCCGACCAGGATGACGTCGACCTCGCCGTTGGCCATCAGGTGACCCGCGGCCACATCGGGGAGCAGCGTGTGGGGCACCCCGGCCTGGGCGAGCTCCCACGCGGTGAGGCGGGCGCCCTGGAGGTAGGGCCGGGTCTCGTCGACCCAGACGTGGACAGCCCGGCCGGCATGGTGGGCGGCCTGGACCACCCCGAGCGCCGTGCCGAACTGGCCGCAGGCTAGCGGCCCGGTGTTGCAGTGGGTGAGGATGCGGACGAGGTCCTCGGGGGCGCCCGGGAGCGCCTCGAGCCCGAACGTCGCGAGGCGGCCGTGGTCCGTGGTTGCCTCCAGGACGATGGCGTCTGCCTCCGCGCGCATCGCGTCGGCGATCGCGTCGCCGTCCTCGGAGAGGTCGCCGATCGCCTCGTAGCGGGCCATCAGCCGGTCCACGGCCCAGCGCAGGTTCACGGCCGTGGGCCGCGACTGGACCAGGGCGTTGGACGCGCCGCGCAACGTCGCCCGGCGCGCGTACGGCCGGGTCTCGCGGATCCGGTCCGCCGTCATGGCCAGCCCGATGGCCGCGACCTGGCCGATCGCGGGTGCGCCCCGGATGACCATGCCGCGGATCGAGTACGCGACCTCGGCCGCGGAGGCGTGCGGGACCTCGACGAGCGCCCCCGGCAGCTCGCGCTGGTCGATCATGTACAGGACGCCGCCATCCTCGCGGAACGGGGTCCGGAACCCGGTCGGGGCGGCGGGCGTGGCCGCCGGCGCGGCGTCGGGCCCGGGCGGCGCCGGCGCGATGGCGCCGCCGATCATGCTGGCCCCGGTGGTCGGGTCGAGGATGCCCGCGGCCGCCTCCACGGACGCCCGTTGGATCGCCTGGGCGGCGCCCGCGACGGTCGCGGCCGTCTGGACGAGCTCACCCGCGAACTGTCGGAAGAACCGGCGCCGGCCGAGGTCGACGGGTTCGGGTCCGGGTCCGCGCGCCTGATCGGCGACGGCCGGTCCGGCAGGCGCCGCCGGGACCACGGGCTCCGACGTGGTCGGCTCGCTCATCGCGTCGTCGTGGCGCTCGCCATCGGACCCCAACGATGCGCCTGCCTCGCGGTCCCGCGGCTCAGTACTGGATGACGCTGGTGACCCGTCGTCCATCGAGACGGTCGCGGCCCTTCAGGAAGTCGAGCTCGACGAGGAAGGCCAGCCCGGCCACGTCGCCGCGCAACCGTTCCACGAGTTCGATGGTCCCCTTCACGGTCCCGCCGGTCGCCAGCAGGTCGTCGACGATGAGGACCTTCTGACCGGGCTGGATCGCATCCCGGTGGATCTCGAGGGTGTTCGAGCCGTACTCGAGCGCGTACTCGACGGAGATCGTCTCGGCCGGGAGCTTGCCCAGCTTGCGGACCGGGACGAGGCCGGCATCGAGCTTGTACGCCATCGGCGCGCTGAAGATGAAGCCGCGGGACTCCATCCCGACCACGATGTCGATCCCCTCGCCCACGTACGGGGCGAGCATGAGGTCGATGGACTCCTTATAGGAGACCGGGTCCTTCAGCAGCGTGGTGATGTCGTAGAAGAGGATCCCGGGCTTCGGGAAGTCGGGGATCTCGCGGATCTTCGCGCGAAGCTCCTCAGCGGACACTGGATCGGGACCTCCATCGGGCGGCAGGCAGGCGCTTCCGGGTGGCGATGGCGCTGGGGCGCGGGCCGGCTCGAAGTCTACCGCAGGCGGACGCCACGTCCAGCCTTGGAACGGGCTGGACGGGCCCGTCGGGACGTCCGAAGACGCTCAGGTCGCTTCGGGCACCGACGGCACGACAGCGGGGGCGCGGTGCGCGGCGGTCGAGCGGAGCCGGCCGGTCATCGCGAGGCCGCCGATCCCGACGGCGATCGCGACGGCGAACGCCCCGGCGAGCCCGGGACCGTAGTCGCCGGCACCACGCAGGCTCGCCGCGATGATCGCGCCGCTGACCCCTGTCCCGAGGGCCGTCCCCAGCGTGTCGGACAGGCTCAGCGCACTCGAGGCGGAGCCCTGGGTCTCCGGTGACGCTTCCTTGAGGACGATCAGCGAGAGCGGGGCGTAGGCCAGCCCCATCCCGAGACCGGCCAGCGCGAAGCTCGGCACGGCCCAGACGACGGGCACCTCCGGGATGAGCACGAGCGCGAACGCGGCCAACCCCGCCAGGGCCACCACGTATCCGGCGCGCACGAACCGGTCGGTGGACCAGCGCTCGGAGCCGCGCGCCTGGATCCACGAGCCGGCCGTCCACGAGATCGTGGCCGCGGTCAGCGCGATCCCGGCGGCGATCGCCGACAGGCCTCGGTACTCCTCGAGGGTGAGGGACACGTAGGCGTCCACCCCGAAGAACATGAAGGTCAGCACGCCGCGCAGCAACACAGCGGCCGGCAGCACGGGGCGAGCCGTGAGCGTGCCGGCGGGCGTAAGGCGGCGGATGCCCGGGAGCAGCGCGACGAGACCGAGGGCGACGAAGCCGACCGTCGCGACCGGCAAGCCGCTGGTCAGGCCGACGGTGATCAGGCCGGCGCCGAACGCCACGAGCAGCGCGTACGGCAGCCGGCGACGCTCCGCCCGGCCAGCCGCCGACTCGGCGGCCGCGGCGGCATCACTCGGCGGCACGGCGACCACGGAGCGGATCGTCAGCAGGCCCGCGACCGCGATGAGCGGCAGCAACCCGAGGAACACGTACCGCCAGCCTAGGAATTCGCCGACCACGCCCGCCAGGGCCGGCCCGATGACCCCGGGCAGGACCCATGCCGTCGAGAGGGTCGCGAACATCCGGGGCCGGAGGCGTTCCGGCAGGCTGCGGCCGATCGCCACGTACGCGATCGGCGGGATCGCCCCGGCCCCGAGCCCCTGGATGAACCGGGCGGCCACGAGCACGCCCATCGACGGCGCGAGGCCGCCGATCAGCAGCCCGATGGCGAAGAGGCCGAGCCCGGCGGCGAAGGGACGGCCGAGGCCGCCACGGTCGAGCGCGCCGCCGACGACGGCGATCCCGATGAGCGACCCGAGGAAGAACGCCGTGAAGACCCAGCCGTACAGGGCCTTGTCGCCGAGTTCGTCGGCGACGATCGGCATGACCGTCGAGACGGCGAGGGCCTCGAACGCGACGAGGGTGATCGTGAGGACCAGGCCACCGGTCAGGGCGCGCCGTTTCGGCGACCACAGGCCGTCGTCGCGCGGATCGATGGTGGCTTGGGCGTCCATGTCGACAAGGATGCGGCGCGGCGCCGATCCGCGCCACGGCCGTGCGTCGCAGGCCGGGCACCGTCGTTCGTCGCGGGCGCCGTCCGCGCCGCGGCCCGCGTCTCAGTCGCGCACGATCGCCTCCGGCCCGAGGTCGCGGCGAAGCTGCATGGCGGCGGCGTCGTGGACCGCCCCCGTGATCGCCCCCGTCTCCCGGAGGCGGTCCAGACCGAGCAACGCCGCTCCGAGTACGGGCGGCGGATCGAGGCGGTGGATGCGCGCCAGCGGCGCCACCGCGTGGATCCCGGCCGCGATCCGCGCCTCGAAGTCCGCGTCGTCGGCGCGGAACACGCCGCCGGCGAGCGTCACGTCGACGTCGCGCCTCGTCAGGTGAAGGCGGCGGACGATCGCGATGGCCATCGTCGCGACCTCGTCCGCGAGCCGGTCGATGATCCCGCGGGCCACCGCGTCGCCGTCGCGGGCGGCGCCGAAGACCACCGGCGAGAGCTCTCGCACCCGCGTCCAGGGGATCCGGTCGATCTCGAACGCGATCGTGAGGTCGAGCGGGCGCTTCAGGCCGAAGTGGGCCGGCACCGAGCGCTCGAGGCTCGTCCGCGGTCCACGCGCGTCGCGGGCTCGGACGGCCGCGCCGAGACCGGCGATGCCGACATCGGTCCCGCCGCCCCAGTCGCCCGAGGCGTTCCCCAGCGCGGCGAGCCGCGCCGTCCGCCCGTCGGGCGCGATCCCGGCGGCATTCACGCCGGCCCCGCAGATGACCCCAACGCCCCAGCCGCGATCGGTTCCCGCGCGGACCGGCGCGAAGGCGTCATTGACGACCCGGATCTCCTCGGCAAGACCGGCGGCCCGGTACGCGCGCTCGAGTCGGCGCACGTCGCCGGCCGAGTCGGCGCCGGCCACGGTGCAGGACGCGACCCTTGCCCGCGTGCCGGCGCCGGTGGCGGCGTCCAGGCCCGCGGCTCGGCGCGCCTCGTCGGCCAGGCGGGCGAGCCCCTCGGCACCGGCCGCCATCCCGACGACCTGGTGCGAGGTGGTAGGCCCGCGAACAGCGGCGAGCAGCCGGCCATCAGGGCCGACGAGCACGAGTTCGGTCTTGGAGTTCCCGCCGTCGACCGCGAGGACGGCCACGGGCGGCGGTGCCTCGTGACTCATGCCCAGCTCGGGCGCGCCGGGACCTCGTCGAGCTCGTCGATGCGCACGAAGACCGCGCCGGCGTCGCGGAGTCGGGCCACCGTGGCCGGCACCGCAGCGAGCGTGCCTCGGGGCCAGCTGTGGAGCAGGACCACGGCGCCGTCACCACGGGCCTCGACCCCGGCGAGCACGTCGGCCGTGATCATCGCGCCGGTCCGCGTCCGGTTCCCAGTCTTCCGCGGCCACGTCCCAGCCGACATGCCGGTACCCGTCGGACGTCGCCGCGGCCAGCACGCGTGGGTCGTCCCAGCCCGCCCCGAACGGGCAGCGGAACCACGGTCGCGGGTCCACGCCGGTCGAGTCCAGGATGATCCGGCCGGCCTCGGCGATGTCCTCGGCCAGACCGGCGTCCGTCAGGAGCGGCATGCGGGCATGGTAGTGCGAGTGATTGCCCACCAGGTGACCGGCCGTCGCGATCGCCCGTGCCGTGGCGGGATAGGCTTCGGCCCAGCGCCCCTGGACGAAGAACGTGGCTCGGACGCCGGCGCTCGCCAGCGTCTCGAGCAGTCGCTCGGTCACGCCCGCCTCGCTCGGTCGATCGGGGTGCTCCGCATCGAACGTCAGCGCGACCCGCAGGCGATCGCCGCTCACTTGTCGATCCCGGTGACGACGAGACCTCGGGTGAAGAACCGCTGGGCGAGGATGAACGCCACCACGGGGACGATCAGAGTCATCAGGGTTCCCGCCTGGATCAGGCCTGGCTCGCGGTAGTGGATCCCGTCGAACCGCTGGAGACCGAGGGCGAGCGTCTGGATCTGGGTGTTGCCGGCCGTATAGATGAGCGGGCCGAAGAAGTCGTTCCACGAATACACGAGGTGGAAGACCGCCACGGCGATGATCACCGGGATCGACTGCGGCAGGATGACCGACCACAGCGTCCGGAACGGACCTGCGCCGTCGATCGCGGCCGCCTCGTCCATCTCGAGCGGGATCGTCATGAAGTACTGGCGCATCAGGAACACGTCGAAGGCGTTCGCGAAGAAGGTCGGCACGAGCAGCGGGAGCCAGGTGCCGACCCAGCCGAGCTTCAGGAAGATCGTATAGGTCGGGATGATGGTCACGGCCGTGGGCAGGAAGATCGTCGCGATCAGGATCGTGAAGAGCAAGCCTCGACCGGGGAACTGGAACCGGGCGAACCCGTAGGCGACGAGGGTGCATGAAAGCAGGGTCCCGATCGTCGAGATGAGGGCGATCGCGGCCGTGTTGAACAGCAGCCGCGGATAGTCGATCAGGTTCCAGACCTTGCCGAAGTTCTCCCAGTGCGGGGCGAACTTCCAGGTCTGCTCGAGCGTCCGCCACGACCCCACCCAGGTGATGGGTGCCAGGTCGGGTGCCGCCGGATCGATGAACGTGCTCTGCTTGCGGCCGGGCTCGAAGAGCGCCATCTCCCGCGTGGTCCCGTCGATCGGCACCAACAGGATCGGCAGCTCCTTGCCCTGGTACGGGAACGTGACCGGATCGGCTGGGAAGAGCGGGGTACCGGCCTGGGTGATCTGGTCCGTGCTCTTGATGGCATAGGTGAAGGATCGAAGCAGCGGCGACAGGAACGCGGCAAGGAACAGGACCGCGATCAAGGTCAACAGGAACGTCTTCGGACGGTCACCACGCTGACGCGGCGGCCGACTCTCGGTCGCCGCGGCGCGCGTACGACCGAACCATCGAGACCGTCTGGCGACGCTGGGAACCTCGGCGGTCACCGACGGACCGCTGTCATCGGTTGTCGCCGGCGTAGTAGACCCAGCGACGGGCCCCAGCGAAGAGGAGCAACGTGATCGCGAGCGTGATCACGAAGAGGAGCCAGCCCATGGTGGCGCCGTAGGACATGTTCTGGAACGTGAAGAAGTTCTTGTAGAGGTAGAGGTTGAAGAAGTTGGTCGAGCCGGCCGGCTCACCTGTCCCGTTCTTGAGCACCAGCGGTACGAGAAAGTACTGGAGGACCTCCACGGTCGCGAGGACGATCGTGTAGAAGATCACCGGCGAGAGCATCGGGATCGTGATGTGGCGGATCTGCGCGAAGGACCCCGCCCCGTCGATCCGAGCCGCGTCGTAGAGCTCGGACGGGATGCCCTTGAGGCCCGCGAGATAGACGATCATCCCGGCGCCGATCCCCCAGATCCCCATCAGCACGAGCCCCGGGTAGATCCACGCCGGATCCTCCAGCCAGGCCGGCGGATGCGCGACGCCGACGAATTGGAGCGCGCCGTTGATCCAGCCGCTGTCGGGGTTCAGCATGCTGCGCCAGATGAAGACCCCGGCCACGAATGGGACCACGTACGGCAGGTAGAACAGGATCCGGAAGCCACTCGAGCCCCGCAGATGCCGGGAGTGCAGCATCAGGGCGATGAGCAGGGGCAGGATCGACCGCGACCGGAAGTGCCAGTGCCGCGTACTTGAAGGTGACGGCCAGGGACTCCCACATCTGCTGGTCGCCGAGGAGCGTCTGGTAGTTCTTGAGGCCGACGAACTGGAGCGGTTCCGCCTGCGCGAGATTGATGTTCGTGAAGGTGAACGCGAGCGTCGCGATCATCGGGAAGAGCGTGAACAGGAAGAACCCGATGAGCCACGGCGCGATGAAGACGTAGCCCCAGCGCGCCCGACGCCACGCCAGACCCGACATCCGGGTGCGGCGGCGGGCGCGGGGCGCGCTGAGGGTCGTCACCGGTTCAGGACGCCTTGTCCCAGATGGCCTGCATCTGGACGCGCATGTCCTCGATCTCCTTGTCGAGGTCGAGGCCGGGCGTCGATTGCCACTTCTGGGAGAACTTCTGGATCAGGTCGAAGGTCTCGTTGTAGGCCGGCGTGTAGGACTCGAAGTTCGGCACGTCGGCGAACTGGACGGCGTCCTTGGCCACCTTCCAGTCGATCGGCTGGGTGTAGTCGGCCTGGAGCGACTGCAGGAACGCATCCTGCTTGGCTTCGACCGCCGGCATCCCGCCGTACAGCTTGAGGAGATCCTCGTTCTGGAGCAGGTAGGTCAGGACCGTGAACGCTGCGTCCTGGTCCTTGCAGTCCTTGAGGATGCGGAACGTGTCGGCATTGAACGCCGCGGTCGTCTGCCCCTGGTAGGACGGCGTGGCCGCCATGTTCCAGTCGTCGCCGGCGTCCTTGACGCCGTACTTGGACCACAGGTAGTTGGTGCTCATCGCGACCTTGCCGGTGAAGAAGGGATACCCACCGGGGTTGAAGTCGGTGTTCTGGAACTTGGCATAGTCGACGGCCGTGTGATCGGTCCAGATGGAGTCGTAGAAGGCGTGCCACGCGGCCTTCCAGGCATCCGGGATCACGACGGTCTTGCCGTCGGGCGCCGACGAAGGAACCGGCCTTCCAGTACGCACCGGTCTGTCGAAGGTCATCGCGCTGCGGCTCGAAGCCCCACTGGACCACGTTGGTCGGATCGAAGCCGGCCTCGGTCGCGTCCTTGCCGTTCTTGTCTACCGTCAGGAGCAGGGCCAGCTTCCGGATCGGTGTCGTAGTCCCAGGGGACGACCGAACCGTCCGGCATCGTGTACTTGCTGTTGAAGGTATGGGGCGGTTCGTTGAGACCGGCTTCCTTGAAGAGGCCGGACTTGTACCAGAGGACGGATGGGTAGATGGCATACGGGATCCCGACCTGTCCCTCGCCGCCGACGTTGTAGAGCTCGACCGTCGACTTCGGGTACTGGGTCATGTCGTAGTGGTTCTTGTCGATGAGCGGCTGCAGGTCGAGCCACTGGTTGTGGAACGAATTCGCGCCGCCGATGCCGATCGGACCGACGATGCATGGAGCGTTGCCGGCGCCGATCTGCACGGCCAGTCCGTCACGCGCCGCGGCGTAGACGTAGCCCTCGAACCCGAGGTGGATGCCCGGGTGCGACGCATTGAAGTCATCGGCGACCTTCTGTTCGACGACGACCTGGTCGGGTGAGTCGCCGGTGCCAAGGCAGCAGAACCAGCGGACGTCGATGTCGCCGGGCTTGGCGGTCGATGTGTTGGCGGGCAGCGGCGTCGGGACCGGGGTGGCCGAGGGCGTGGCGCTGTCGGCCGAAGCCTCGGCACTGGCCGAGGCCTCCGCTGCGGCAGACGCGGATGGCGCCGCCGACGCGGCATCGGCCGAGGCCGCCGGCGAACCGGTCGATGATGAGCATGCGGACAGGATCAGCGCGAATGATGCGAACAGGACGCCGAAACGTCCGAACCTTCGATCCATGATGTTCCTCCGTGTCCGTCTACCGGGTGACCAGGCGAGTGGCGATGGCATGCGATTGCTCCTCCTCCTCGTGCGCCGCACCCTCCCAGTGCGGCCGCACCACCACCCGCTCCACGTAGTAGCGGGTCCGATCGCCACGCACGAACGTCCGGCCGAACTCGACCGGTGTGCCGTCCGCGGTGGAAGCGATACCTTCGATGAGCAGCGCCGGCGACCCCGGCTTCCGGCCCAGCAATCGCGCCTCCCGGGCGCGGAGCAGGACCGGCTCCATGAGCTCACGGGCCTTCGCGACCCGCACGTCATAGCGCTCGGTGAGCAGGTCGTAGAGCGAACCGTGCTCGAGGTCCGAGGCGAGCAATCCGGGGAACCGCTCCGCGGGCAGGTGGACCTGCTCGAGGAGCAGCGGCTCGCCGCCGGCGACGCGGAGCCGCTCCAGGTACAACGTCGGCGACCCGAGCTCGAGACCGAGGGCGTTGGCGACGGCCTCGCCGGCCGACTCGGGACGCGAGGCCAACAACCGCGTCTCGGGATCCAGGCCGCGGAGCTGCATCTCCTCGGTGAAGGAGAGCTCACCCGCGAAGTCGCGGTCGATCCGCGGATGGAGGACGAAGGTCCCCCGCCCACGGGTCCGCTCCAGTCGCTGCTCGCGGACGAGCTCGCTCAGCGCCCGGCGGATCGTGATGAGGCTGCAGCCGTAGCGGGACGCGAGGTCGCGTTCGGTGGGCAACCGGTCGCCGGGGCGCCATTCACCGGCATCCAGGGCCGCCGTCAGGTCGAGGTAGACCTGATGATGCAGCGGGATCGGGCCGAGCTCGAGTCGGAAGCGGGCCATCGGGCGGGGCGAGCCTCGTGCGACGGGACGGGGATTTCCGGGTCTTGTGCGCGCGGCGATTGCTGATAACGTTATAAGCAATGGTGTCAAGCCCCGTGGGTGGCACGAGGAGCGAGGAAGGCACATGGGTCTGAAGGTCGCCGTGGTCGGCGGCGGGAGCACCTACACCCCCGAGCTGGTCGAGGGCTTCGAGGCCCGCCGCGACCGGATGCCGATCGACGAGCTGGTCCTGCTCGACATCGACGCCGAGCGGCTCGCGATCGTCGGCGGCCTTGCCCAGCGGATGCTGGACCGGCTCGACTGGACCGGCCGTCTGACCCTGACCGACGATCGCGACGCGGCGATCGACGGCGCGGACTTCGTCCTCATCCAGCTTCGCGTCGGCGGTCAGGCCGCCCGCCTCGTCGACGAGACGCTCCCCCCGACCTTCGGCGTCATCGGGCAGGAGACGACGGGAGCCGGCGGCTTCGCGAAAGCGCTGCGGACCGTCCCGCTCGTCCTGGACCTCGCCGAGATCACCGCGCGGCGTGGCGCGAAGGACGCCTGGATCGTGGACTTCACGAATCCGGTCGGCATCGTCAGCCAGGCCCTGCTCGACGCCGGACACCGGGCGATCGGCCTGTGCAACGTGGCCATCAACATCCAGCGCAGCCTGGCCGAGCGGTTCGAGGTCACGCCCGACCGCGTCGAGTTGGAGCACGTCGGCCTGAACCACCTGAGCTGGGAGCGGGCCGTCCGGGTGGATGGCGTCGATCGCCTGCCGGGGCTCATCGCGGACGACGCCGCGTCGCTCGCCGAGCACGTCGGCCTGCCCGCCGAGCTGATCCGCAGCCTCGGCGCCATCCCGTCCTACTACCTGCACTACTACTACCAGACTCGCCAGGTGGTCGAGGACCAGCGGTCCGGCGGCACACGGGCGCAGGAGGTCATCGACATCGAGCACGAGCTGCTCGAGATGTATCGCGATCAGGGGCTCGCCGAGAAGCCGGCGCTGCTCGCGAGCCGGGGCGGTGCCTACTACAGCGAGGCGGCCGCGCAGCTCATCGCCTCGCTCCACGACGGCGCCGGCGATGTCCAGGTCGTCGACGTCCGGAACGACGGCGCGATCCCCGACCTGCCGGACGACGCGGTGGTCGAGATCCCGGCGCGCATCGACCGCGATGGCGCGCATCCCCTCCCGCTCGGCCCGCTCGCGCCCGAGATGCGCGGGCTCGTCCAGGCGGTGAAGGCCTACGAGAACCTGGCGATCGAGGCGGCGCTGAGCGGCGATCGCGACGTCGCGCTTCGGGCGCTGCTCGCCAATCCGCTGGTCGCCGACTACGACGTCGCGGCGCCACTTCTCGACGCCTTGCTCGAGGCGAACCGGGCGCACCTGCCGCGGTTCTTCCGCTAGGGCAGCGGCCCGCTCGCGACGGTCAGGACGCGCTCCCACGCGTGTCCGGAGGGTCCCTCGCGAACCCAGGCGACGACGAGGGTCGAGCCCACGAGCACCGCGCCCAACGGGACGGGACACGTCGGTGCGGTCGATCGAACGCCCGCCGGTCGCCAGGTCGCTCACGCCGGCCACGCGAAGGCCCGTGGTCCTGCACCCCACCTGGCACGCCTGCCAGACGATGACCGTGGCCGCCGGCGACGTCGCCAGGGACATGTCGCCGGCACCCGGCCCGTCCCAGCGGCCGGCCTCCGACCAGGTCTCCGCCCGGTCGTCCGAGGTGGACACGATGACGTGCGCCTGCGGTCCGATGCGGGTGGCCACAGCCGAGACCACCTGCGCCCCGTCGGAGGCGAGCCGCGGGGCCGCCCAGACCGGGTGGTCGACGTACGCGGTGCCATGGCTCGTGACGTGGTCCTGCGTCACCTTGACCGAGATGTGGTCCACCCCGTGGGTCGCGAACACCGCCTGCGGGCCGACGGCCGTCGCGGCGAGGCCGCCGTCACGGAACGGATCGTCGGTATACAGCTCGCGAGCCGTCGCGTACTGGAAGGCGGGTTCCCCGACGGCCGCACCTGACGCATCGAGGGGCTGGACCAGGATGTCGCCGGTCTGCCCATCCGTGTACGCCACGAACCGCTGGTCCGGCGTCATCACGAGGGCCGGCACGCCGACCTCGCCGATGTCGTCGCCGGTCACCCGCACGGGCTCGTCCCAGGTCACGCCCCGATCGCGAGAGCGGCGGAGCATCAGCCGCTGGGTCGCCACTTGCGGGCCGCGCTGCGCCCAGGCGGCCCACAGGGTGCCGTCGGGCTCGATGGCCAGCGCGTGGCGTGCGGCGTCCGGATCCTCGGACGCCGAGACCCGGACCGGATCGCTCCACGACGACGCCGGCGTCATCGGACCAGCGGACTCGCAGCACGCCCCAGAAACCCTGGATGTCCTCGCGGGTCATCAGGAAGACGCGCGACCCGTCGCTCACGAGGTTGCCGTCCCAGGTGTCACCCGTGATGTAGGTCGTGGCCGCCGGCGTCCATCGGTCGGGCGAGGCGTCCACGCCGGTCGCCGGCCCGTAGCCACCCGAGGTGCCGCCCGCCGCCGGGTCGATGCGGCCGGTCAGGAGGCCGGTCACCAGGACCGTGATCGCCACGACCACGACGATCGTGGCGATCGGCCGCCGCGGCCCGGGTCGGGACGTCAGCTCGCTCGGCGGCGGCGCGGGCGTCCGTCCAGTCGACGAGCGGGCGTTCTTCGGTCATGCCCGCAGAGTCGCGACGCGGCGGCTGGTCGTCCATGGGCCATCGGTCCGGGTCTCCCGGCCGGTCGGGGCGGCCCCGGTCAGGTGCCCGCGAGCCGCTCCACGACCGGCGCCAGCTCGTCGACGCCGCCGACCATGATCGAGGTGATGCCGAGCCGCTCGCGGAGCGACTCGAACTTCTCGACGAACCGGTCGATCGATCCGATGAACAGGTGCGGCGAATCGAGCACCTCCGCCTCGGTCAGCTCGATGCCGGTCCGGCCCTTGAGGTAGTCGATGACGGCCCGTGCCTCGGCGCCGACGTCGTCGGTCACCGTGACCGGCCACGCCGACGGGTAGATGTTGAAGATGAGGTCGTCGAACCGCTCGCCGGCGGCCTCGCGGACCCAGGCGATCTTCTCGGCCGTCGCCTCGAAGGTGATGCTCCGCGGATCCGACCGCTGCTCCCCGAGGATCCGCGGCGCGAGCCCGACGATGTCCGCCTCGCGGGCGGCCAGTTCGAGCGTCCGACGGCCGCCACCGCCGATGAAGAAGGGCGGGTGCGGGCGCTGGACCGGCTTGGGCCCGGCGTCGTAGTCGGTGATCGTGTAGTGCTCGCCGGCGAAGCTGAACGGCCCGTCGGCGAAGCAGCCTTTGAGCACCGCGATGGCCTCGGCGAGACGGGCGCCGCGCGTCGCGACGGCCTCGAACGGCAGGCCGATCGCCGCGTACTCCGGCTGGTTCCAGCCGGACCCCATCGCGATGTCGAGCCGGCCCTCCGACAGGACGTCGAGGCTCGCGAGGTCCTGGGCAAGGACCGCCGGGTGCCGCAGGTCGTTGTTCAGGACGAACGTGCCGATCCGGAGCGTCGTCGTCGCTGCGGCGATCGTCGCCATGGCCGGGACGGGTGAGAGCTGCGGGATCAGGTGATCCGGGATGACCAGGGCGTGGAACCCCATCGACTCGGCGCGACGCGCCAGCTCGGCCAGCTCGCGTCCGGGCATCGGATCGCGGGCGTCGGCCAGGAACGTGAAGGGACGCATCGTCATCGACCGATCGTGCCACATCGCATCGGGACGCGAGTCGGCTGGATGCCTAGACTCCCCGCATGGAGTGGTTCGCCGGGTTCGCGGTCGCGGTCGTCGCGGTCCTGCTCGTCGGGGTGCGGCACGTCGGCGCCCGCCGCGTCGCCGCGGGCGATCAGCGCGCCGTGTGGCTGGTGTTTGCGCCGACGATCTTCTTCGCCTTCGTGTTCCTGTTCGCTGGCCTCCTCGTGACGGTCCGCAGCGGGCCGATCGGCCTCTTCATGGTCGGGCTGGGGGTGGTGTCCCTGGTCCTGCTGATCCGGATGGCGCGCGCCACGGCCAAGGCGCCGACCGGTCCCGATGGCGTCGACATCGACATCGGCGACGGGCCGTGGATCGACTACATCGTTTGGGGAGCGCTGCTCGTCCCGCTCCTGATCGGCGTCGCGCTGGTGATCGCGGTGATCATCGACCGTCTGAGCTGACCGCGTCCCATCGTTCGCGGTCAAGCCGGTAGAGCACGTGCGGCCGCAGCGGGTCGCCGGGGTCGAGCCGCGGGTGGTCGAAGTCGTCGGCCGGGTCGTGGGTCATGCCGATCCGCTCCATGACGCGGCGCGACGGGGCATTGGCGACGGTCGTCCACGACAGGATCTCGTCCAGGCCCGCCACGGCGAACGCGTGGTCCCGCACGGCGACCGCACCCTCGGTCGCATAGCCGTGACCCCAGGCCTCGCGGGCCAGGCGCCAGCCGATCTCGACGCAGGGCGTGAACGCCATCTCGAACGTCGGCCGGGCGAGCCCGACGAACCCGATGAAGGTCTCGTCCTCGAGGCGTTCCACCGCCCACAGCCCGAACCCGTCCCGATCGAACGAGGCCTCGGCTTTGTCGATGATCAGGTCGCTCGTCGCGCGGTCCGGACGGCTCGGGAAGTAGCGCATGACCTCCGGGTCGGCGTTCAGCGCGGCGAATGGTGCCCGGTCCGCCGCGCGCCATCGGCGCAGCACCAGTCGCTCCGTGCGGAGCTCCGGGCCAGGACCCGGCGTCGCGACCACGGGCCTCAGACGTCCTCGGCGGTCATCCGTGCGATGACGGCCTGCGTGAGCTGCCACGCCTTGGTCGGCAGGTGCGGCGCGCGGATGCGGACCTGGTTCGACGCGAACACGACGTCCGACGGCTTCACGCCCGGCAGGCCGCCGCCGCTCAGCAGGCGCATCGCGGTCGCGCGCGACATCGCCGCGCCGAACCGGAAGACCATCCAGCCCTCCTCGCGCGAGATCGAGGCGATCCCGGCGGTCTCGGCCGTCAGGCGGAGCGCCGCGACCTCGACGAGCCGCACGACCTGCGGCGGCATCGGCCCGAACCGGTCGATGACGTCCTGTCGGAACGCCGCGAGGTCACCCAGCGGTCCGCGCCCGCGCCAGCCGTCGATACAGCTCGAGCTTCTGCGCCTCGTCCGGGACGTAGTCGTCGGGGAGCCGCGCCTCGAGCGGGATGTCGACGACGGCCTGCGGCGCCTCGACGATGGCGATCCGACCCTCCCGTTTCGCCTTCTGTTGCTCCACGGCATCCGCGAGCATCCGCGAGTACAGGTCGAAGCCGACCGCCGCCATGTGCCCGGACTGCTCGCCGCCGAGGATGTTGCCCGCACCGCGGATCTCGAGGTCCGAGAGCGCGATCTGGAAGCCGGCACCCAGCTCCGAGGCGTTGAAGATCGCCTGGAGCCGCTTGCGCGCCTCGTCCGAGAGCCGTTCGCGGCGGCGGTACAGGAGGTACGCGTAGGCGCGCCGCGACGACCGGCCGACCCGTCCGCGGAGCTGGTAGAGCTGCGCGAGCCCGAGGGTGTCCGCGCGGTCGATGATGATCGTGTTCGCGTTCGGGATGTCGAGCCCGGACTCGATGATCGTCGTGCAGACCAGCACGTCCGCGGCGCCGTCGGCGAACGTGATCATGACCTTCTCGAGGGCGCCCTCGGCCATCTGCCCGTGGCCGACGATGAAGCGGGCGTCAGGGAGCATGCGGCGGAGCTGCTCGGCCTGCGCCTCGATGGTCTCGACGCGGTTGTGGACGTAGAACACCTGCCCGCCGCGGTCGAGCTCGCGCAGGATGGCGTCGCGGACCAGCCCGGCCGACGCCTCGGCGACCCTTGTCTGGATCGGCAGCCGGTCCTCGGGCGGCGTCTCGATGACGCTCAGGTCGCGGATCCCGGCCAGCGCGAGGTTCAGCGTCCGCGGGATCGGGGTCGCGGACAGGGTGAGCACATCGACCTCGCGGCGGAGCTGCTTGAGCCGCTCCTTGGCCGCCACGCCGAACCGTTGCTCCTCGTCGACGACGACGAGGCCGAGGTCCTTGAACCGGACGTCCTTCGAGAGCAGCCGGTGCGTGCCGATGACGACGTCGACGGTCCCGTCGGCGAGCCCGTCGAGCGCCGCTGCCTGCTCCTTCGCCGGCACGAAGCGCGACAGCAGGCGCACCTCCAGCGGGAAGGCCGCGAACCGCTGGCTGAACGTGGCGTGATGCTGCGCGGCGAGCACGGTCGTCGGGACGAGGACCGCGACCTGCTTGCCGTCCTGGGTGGCCTTGAAGGCGGCGCGCAGCGCCACCTCGGTCTTGCCGTAGCCGACGTCGCCGACCACGAGGCGGTCCATCGGCCGGCCCTGCTCCATGTCGGCCTTGGCCTCGGCGGTCGCGCGCAGCTGGTCGATGGTCTCCTCGTAGGGGAAGCTCGCCTCCATCTCGCCCTGCCACGGCGAGTCGCCCGAGAACGCGAACCCCTGCGCGCCGGCCCGCGCCGCGTACAGCCCGAGCAGCTCGTCGGCGAGGTCGGCGACGGCCTTCGAGACCCGCTGCTTCGCGCGGAGCCACTCCGTGCCGCCGAGCTTGGAGAGCGCCGGGCGCTCGCCGCCGGCGTAGCGGGTGACTCGCGCGATCTGCTCCACCGGGACGAAGATGCGGTCGCCGCCGGCGAAGGAGAGCTCGAGGTAGTCGCGGTCCTCCCCCACCCCGCCGCGACGGAGCATCTGCTCGTACCGGGCGACGCCGTGGTCGATGTGGACGACGAGGTCGCCGGGCGTGAGCCGCTCGAGCATGTCGCGCGGCACGACTCGGCGGAGCGCCTTGGGCCGTCGGACGCGGACCGTGCCGAACAGCTCGCGGTCCGTGACGAAGACCACGCCGTCCGGTCCGCCGGCGAACCCGCCGTTGAGGCTCCGACCGATGAGCGCGATCGCGCCGGGCGGGGGGCGCCGCCTCGATCCGGTCGACCACGGCCGCCGGGTGCCCGCCCTCGCCGAGGATCTCGGCGAGCCGAGGCGCCTGGTCCGAGGCGAGGACGATGCGGGCGCCGTCGGCGCGCCAGCCCTCGACGGCGTCGACGACGCCGGCCGCCCGGGCGAACGGCAGGGACGGCTCGCGCCAGCCGAAGAGGTCACCGGACGACAGGGCGCCGCGCGCCATCGCCGTCCCTTCGGGCGGCTCGGACTCCCAGGTCAGCTCGAGCGTCCGCGAGGCGACGAGCCGGGTCTTCCAGTCGCGCGGCGCGAGGTACGTCGAGGGCCAGTCCTTGGGGAGCTCGCCGGACGCCGATGAGCTCCGTGCGCCGCTCCTCGGCCTGCCGCCACAGGAAGGCGGCGGCCTCGGCGACGTCCCCGGGCTCGTCGATCAGCAGGAGCGTGCCCGGGTCGATGTGATCGAAGCCGGTCGCCGGGGCGAGGTGCGCAGCCCAGACCTCGGCGGCGTCGCCCACGACCATCGCCCGGGTGGCCTCCGCGGCGGTCGATCCTCGCAGCTCGTCGGCGGCGCCCTCGAAGCGCGCGAGGTCGGCGGCCAGCCGCTCGGGGAGGCGGGCGGCGGCCCGGCCGAGTCGGTCGCGCAGGGCCGAGGGGCCGCCCGCCGGGAGGAGGAACTCCGACGCGGGCAGGAGCACGGCCTCCTCGACGAGGCCGACGGTCCGCTGGTCCGTGGGGTCGAAGGCCCGCAGCGAATCGATCTCGTCGCCGAAGAACTCGATGCGGATGGGCAGCGGCCGCGATGGCGGGAAGACGTCGACGATGCCACCGCGTCGCGCGAACTCGCCGCGACCCGCCACCTCCGTCACCGGCACGTACCCCAGGTCGAACAGGTCGCGGAGCAGCGCATCCTGGTGGAGGCGGGCGCCGGACCGGAGTCGGCGCGGCGCGGTCGGCAGGTCGTCGGGCGCGATCGTGTGCTGGAGGAGCGCCTGGACGCTCGCGACGAGGACGCGCGCATCGCCGCCGCGCCAGGCCGCGAGCGCGGCGACGCGGGCGGCGGTCTCGTCGGCGACGAGCTCGCTTCGCTCGTAGGCGAGCGCCGTCCGCGGCTCCAGCACGGCGACCCGGTCCGCATCGCCGAGCCAGGCGCCCAGCTCCTCGGCGACGCGGTCGCCGATCTCGGCGTCGCGTGCGATCCAGACGAGGCGCTCGCCCGTCGCCGCCTGGGCCAGGGCCGCGGCGAGGTAGGACTTGGCGCCATGCGGGATCGCGACGAGACCCGCATGGCGGCCGACACGCCCGCCGGCGTCCCCCGGCGCCCCGACCCGCGAGCGCAGGTCGGCGAAGGACCCGGTCGCGGCGAGCAGCGGCGGCAGCACCGAGAGGTCGGGCAGTCGGTGGCGATCCGTCGTGCGGCTGTCGGTGCGCGAGGCGGTTCGAGGTCGGACCGAGCCCGTCCGGAGCTGCTGCCGCGCCGCCCGGGCCTCGGCTTCGCGGTGGTCGTCGATCTGCGCCTCCGCGTCCGCGATGTCGAAGTCGATCTCGTCGTCCGGCGACGTGGCCGCGTGACGCGCGGCGAATTCCTCGGCGACGCGTTCGCCGATGCGCCGGTCGCGGCCGCGCCGGCCGCGCATCGGGGGTGTCGTGGACTCAGGCATCGGGCGCGTCCTTCCGGAGGACCCGCCGCCAGCCGGTCTTCGTCCGCCGTACGCCGGCGGCGTCGGGTGGCCCGTCGACCTCGCCCGGGGCGGCCAGGCGCTCGGTGTCGGCCGGGCGCAGCGCGAACGTGTTGAAGCGGTTGGCTGCCTTGCTGGTGCCGTCCCGCGCCCAGGCCTCCACCGCCTCGGCCGCCGCATCGAGCAGCTCGTCGAGCCGTTGCTGCTCGTCGGGTGCGAACTTGCTCAGGACATGATCGGTCGCCGTTCGGTCCGGCTCGCCGATCCCGACGCGGAGCCGGCTGAACTTCTCCGTGCCGAGCTCCTCGATGATCGAGCGGAGGCCGTTGTGCCCGCCCGGCCCCCCACCTTCGCGGAAGCGCAGCTTGCCGAACGGCAGCGTGAAGTCGTCCGCCACGACCAGGAGGTCGCCGAGCGGCGCGTGCTCGCGCGCCAGGACCTTCCGGACCGCCCGCCCCGAGTCGTTCATGTAGGTGAGGGGCTTCACGAGCGTCAGGTCGAGGCCGCGGAACCGGCCCATGACGACGTTCGAGGCGTCGCGCTGACGGCCCTTGCCGGTCCAGCCGGCCTGTTCGGCGAGACGGTCCATGACCAGCCAGCCGACGTTGTGGCGCGTGCCCGCATACGGCGTTCCCGGGTTCCCGAGCCCGACGACGACCTTCACCGACCCTCCGAGGACAGCACGACAGGGCCCGATCCCGGCTCGGACGGACCGACGGGAGGGCCTCCCGGGATGGTACCAGCCCGCGCGCTCTCGGCCGCCGGGGGCGCTCGATTCGCGGCCGGACGATCCCTCCTGAAGGGCCAGGGTCTGACGCAGCCAGCCCACCGGCCCGCAGATGCGACGCTTTCGTACTACGCTCTCGTACTACGCTCTCGTACGACGCTCTCGTACGACGCTTTCGCACAACGAAGTCGCACGACGAAATCGCATGACCGCGGCAGAGGGAGCGGCAGCGCGGAGCTGCCGCCGCGAGATCAGGGCACCGGAGGCGATGATGGCCACCCTCGGGGTTCCGACGATCCTGGGCTCGCTGCAACGGGCGACCAACACCTACGAGCAGCGCCTCGACGAACGGCTGATCGAGCTGGGACTCACGTCCCGTGAACTCCAGGTGATGCGATCGGCCTTCATCGAGGACGCGACGATCGCGCAGGTCCGCGCGGCGACGGGCATGCACCCGTCGACGCTGTCGAGTCTCGTCGCCCGCTTGATCCGTGCCGGCTACCTGCGGAAACGGCGTGGCGGCCCGGATGGCCGCCATCGAGTCATCGAGCTCACGATCCCCGGCGCCGAGGCCGCACGGATCGCCGAGGACATCCTCTTCGAACTCGAGGCGGCGATCCAACGAGAGACCGACGATCGAGGCGGACTCGACGCCCTGACGTCGGTCGTCGACGCCATCTCGCGCCTGCCCATCGCGTCGACCGATCCCGCGGATGGACTACCCGAAACGACGGCATGAGCGGCGGCGGCGATCAGGGATCGCCCACGGCCGGATCGCGGAGCAGGCGCCGTTCCATTGATCGCATCGCGGCCTCCTCGGCCGGCTCGGCATGGTCCATGCCCATGATGTGGAGCGTCCCATGGGTGACGAGCAGTCGCAGCTCGTCGGCCGGCGCCCAGCGGACGTCGCCCGTCTGGCCGCCGCGTCCGGCCTCGGCCTGCTCGACGGCCCGTTCCACGGAGACGACCATGTCGCCGAGGTGCGGCCGTCGGCCCGGCGGGAGCGGGAACGGATCGTCCGACAACAGCGGGAACGAGAGGACGTCCGTCGGGCCGTCCTTCCCCATGTGCGTGGCGTTGAGGCCGGCCAGCTCGGCGTCGTCGCTGAGGATGAGACCGATCGAGGCCGGCTTGGGGGCATCGGCCGCGGCCAGCGCCGCGACGATCGCCCGTGCGAGGACGACGGTGGCGACCGGCGGGCGGACGCCGTCACGGACGTCGACGTCGATCCGCCATGGCCCGAGGTAGATACTTCGCACGGCGACACGGTAGTCGAGTCGAGGGCGTGCAGGGTCGATGGACGCAGCGTCGCGACGATCCTGGCCTCGAGCTAGGAGGCGGTCCCGCCCCCGGTGCCGCCCGCCCGTCGCGCCGCCGCCGCCGGCCGCCGCGCGCCGCGACTCGAGCTCCACCACGGTGTTCTGCGGGTAGGCGATCCGCGTGTGGTACATGCCGAGCAACTGCTCGACGAAGGCCTCGCGGATCCGCTCGAGGTCGCGGAGCGTCAGGTCGCACTCGTCGAACTGGGCATCCGAGGTGCGCTCCTCGATGATGCGGCTGACCATGCCGCGGATGGCCGGCTCGTCGCGCGACGCGAGGGATCGGACGGATGCCTCGACGCCGTCGGCGAGCATGATCAGCGCCGCCTCACGCGTCTGCGGCTTCGGCCCGGCATGGCGGAACACGCGTTCGTCGACCGCCGCGGCGGCCTTCGCGCCTTCGGCGCTGGTGAGCCCGCCGTACGCGGCGGCAGCCCGCTCCTTCGCCCGGGCGAAGAAGTAGCTCATGATCGCGGTCCCGTGGTGCTGCGGGATGTAGGCGATCAGGGCCTTCGGCAGGCGGTTCTTGTACGCGAGGTCGATGCCGTCGACCACGTGCTGCTTGACGATCTGGGCGCTGACCTCGGGCTCGAGCTGGTCGTGGATGTTCTCGCCGCCGGCCTGGTTCTCGATGAAGGCGAGCGGGTTCGCGAGCTTGCCGATGTCGTGGTAGTACGCCGCGACGCGCGTCACGAGCGGGTCCGCGCCGATGGCCTCGGCCGCGCGTTCGGCGAGGTTGCCGACCATCAGCGAGTGGTGGTAGGTGCCGGGCGTCTCGACGAGCAGCCGTCGCAGGAGCGGCTGTGACGGGTTCGCCAGCTCGAGGAGCTGGAAGACGGTCAGGATCCCGAAGACCGAGCCGAGGACGGCGAACGTCCCGACGGCCGCGATCCCGGACCCGGCCGCCGATGCGGCCGAGGCGAACCACAGCTCGACGATGCCCTGGATGTCCCTGCGCCCCGAGGAGCGAGAAGACCGTGACGACCGCGGCATTCACGACGAAGACCGCGAACGCGGCCTGCACGAACACCTGCAGGCGGTCGCCGCGCCGGATGGTGATGATCCCGGCGAGCCCGCCGAGGAAGATGTAGGACGCGAATTCGAGCGAGCCGCCGTTCACGGCGCCGCCGATGATCGCGACCAACGCCATCACGACCGTCGCCAGCGAGGCATCGAGCAGGATCGCGAGCAGCATCCCGATGGCCGCCGTCGGGAGGAAGTACTGCAGGATCGACCGGCCGGCGGTGACCTTCAGGGCGACCGTGGCGCCCGCCACGAGGAGCCCGGTCAGCAGGAGCGCGTTGTCCCGGTGCCACAGACCCGGGCGGAACCGCCACAGCCAGCCGAGCAGGATCCCGACGATCAACGCGCCGAGGATCGCCCAGCCGACCAGGCTCGCGACATCCGGTCCGCGGTCGCCGGTCAGCCCGATCGCGTCGATCTTCTCGATGTCCTCGGCGGTCAGGCGCTCGTTGGCCCGGACGATGGCCTCGCCCTGGAGGATCTGGACCATCACCGGGGCGACGGCCTCGGCCGCCTTCGACTGCTCCTGCGCGGTGAGCGGTGCGCTGAACGACGAGTTGGGGACGACGAGCGGGTTGATGAGCTCCGCCGCGAGGGCCCGCTGGTCGGCGTCCAGGCCGCCCGCCATCAGGCCCGCCAGGCGCGTCCGCGTCTCCGCGACCTCGGTGTCGCGCAACTCGGCTCGAAGCAGCGCATCGAGGACGCGCGCGGACTCCGTGCGGATGATCGGCCAGTCGCCCGGCTTGACCGCCGCGAGCGTCGCCCGTGCGTCCTTCGACAGGTCCGGGATGGCGGTCTCGAGGAGCGACGCGCGCTCGGCCTCGGGCAGGTCGGCGGCGAACGTCGTATCGACGCGGGAGACGCGCTGCTCGAAGGCGAGCTGCTGCTCCTGGGCGATCGCGATCGCGTTGTCCGTCGTGAAGTCGTACTGCGGCGGGACCGCCTCGCGGGCGGTGGCCCGCGCGGCCTCGGTCTGCGCGGCGCTCTCGAATTCCGTGGTCTTGGTCGCGATGATGTCGCGCGGCGCGAGGTCGCCGGCGGCCAGCGACAGCGGCTGCTGCGGCAGGATGTCCGCCCCGAGCACCACCGTCAGGATGATCACGAGGATCGCCGCGGAGATCCCGAGGCGCGTGGCGTCGCGGCGCGTGAATCGGGCGATCGCGTCGACGCGCTGGGTCAGCATCGGTCAGTGCCCGCCGTCGCCGTCGTGCGCGGCCAGGTCCGCCTTCGCGAGGGCCGCTGCCACCATGCCGCTGACGACCTTGCCGTCGGCGCGCCCGCGGGTCCGCGGCGAGAGCCAGCCCATGACCTTGCCGAGGTCGCGCGCGGACGAGGCGCCCGTCGCGGCGATGCCCTCGTCCACGAGGGCGGCGATCTCCGCCTCGCTCATGGCCTCGGGCAGGTAGTCGCGGAGGATGGCGATCTCCGCCTCCTCCTTGGTCGCGAGGTCCTCGCGACCGGCCCCGCGGAACGCCTCGACGGATTCCCGGCGCGTCTTCACCTCACGGGTGAGCACGGTCAGGACCTCGTCGTCGGTCAGGGGCTTGCCCTGCCGCTTCTCGACGTTGTAGATGGCGTTGACGGCCATCCGCAGCACGTCGCGGCGCAGGGCCTCACCGCCGCGCATGGCGGTGGCGATATCGGTCTGGATGCGATCTCGAAGGGACACCGGTTCGGCAACCTCGGGCGGCGGTCGGCCGATCACTCGGCCTGGTGCCGGGACGCCCGCGGGGGCGCAGGGTCGGTCGGGTGCGAGCGGATGCTCGCTCAGCCGGCCTGCGTTCGGGCGTTCTTCTTGCGCTTCGCTTCCTTGCGCTTCCGCTTCACCGACGGCTTCTCGTAGTGCTCGCGTCGGCGAGCCTCTGCGAGGATGCCGCTCTGCTGGATCTTCTTGTTGAAGCGACGCAGGGCGCTCTCGAACGTCTCGTTCTCTCCCACTCGGACTTCAGCCAATCCCGGTTCACCTCCCCAGGCCTAGGGTCGTGTCTTCCGGCGTCGGGCTCGCGGCCAACCGGCCCGCACGCGTCCTGGACGGCTTCCCGCCAAGGGCCGCCGGAGCATAGCCGAGGCCCCCGAGGCGGTCAAACGGCCGGAAGGTGCTGTCCGAGGACGAAGATCCAGTAGGCATCCAGTCCAGCGACGACAGCCCAGAACCCGATGATGAGCGTCGGGCGCCGAAGGAAACACTTGCTCCACGACACGCCGAGCGTGATCGAGCGGGTGTACAGCACGATCGCGACGATCGCGACGACGAGCACGAAGACCGCCGGACCGACAAGCCAGGCGATCAGACCGATCGTACCCATCCGGCAGAAGGTGAACGCCAGCCGCTCGTACTTTTCGGGCCGACTCAGCGGAGGCCGGACGTAGGAGCCGGGCCCGACCGCGGGCGGCGCGAGGGAGTCACCGTGGATGCTCGTCATGGCACCGTCCTCAGCTCGCCTGACTCGAGTATGGGTGCCTGAGCAGCGGCGTCCAGACTGACCAACCGGGCTGCGGGCACCATCCCTGCCGACGTTCGGCGACGCAGTTCCCCGAACACTTGCCTCGCGCAGAACGGGACCCGCACCGGGTTCGCTTCGCCGTCCGTCGACCCGACGTGGACACAGCATTGCTGCAGGCGCTCGACGTTCAGGGTCCATGGATCCATGAACGTCTTGATCGACACCCGCTTGACGCGCAGGGCGATCTCGTCGAGCGGCGCGCTCCCCCGGTTCGTGAGCCAGCGGCCAAGGCCCTTGATGAACCCCGACACCCCGAGGTCGCAGACCTCGCAGATGTCCAGGAGATAGTCGATGACCTCGCGCCGGCTGACCATCGCGGTCTCCGAGAGCAAGCCGGTCAGGGATTCCCAGAGCGCATCATCGGGCGCGAGGCGATTGCCGAACACGGCCATCCGCTGCTTCAGACGATCCCGTCCGATCAGTTGCACGATCGACCGATGACCTCCGTCATCGCCTCGGATGAAGTAGGTGAGCGACGAGCAGTCCGGGTGGCTGCACGGCAGCGCGATGAAATCGTCCGGTCCGACCCGACCGTCGGTCTGCTCGCCGAGCCGGCGGATGGTGCCCGTCGTCGTCGCCCGTGCCATGGGATCGACCGGGTTGGCCCGCCCGGAGGTGAACATCGGCTGGATGGCGACCCCCGCGATGTAGTCGGTCGCGAAGGCATGGTCGACGACGGCACCCACCTCGTCATCGTTGACCCCCTTGGCGACGGCCATCGCCAGCGTCGTGAAGATCCGCTCTCCCGTGAGCCGCCGGATCGCCTCTGCCTTCATGTCGCGAAGGTCCTCACCTCGATGGAACAGGTGGGTCTCCAGTCGAAAGCCGTCGAACTGGAGGTACACCTCGACGCGGTCCCGCAGGCGCGCGAGCTCCGCCAGGAACCGGTCGTCTCGAGCGATCCGGATCCCGTTGGTATTGAGGACCACGCGGGTGACCTTGCGCTCCGCGGCCGCGGGGAGGATCTCGACGATCTCCGGATGGACGGTCGGCTCGCCGCCCGACAGCATGAGGGCGTCGACCCGGCCACCCTCGCGCTCGATCGCCGTGTCGAGCGACCGCAGGATGTGCGGAAGTCGGGCATGACGATTGATCCCGGGACCACTGTCGGCGAAGCAGGTCGGGCAATGCAGATTGCAGTTCTGGGTCACGTCGAGCAGCAGGATGCAGCTGTGCTGGGTCTGGAGATCGCCGAGGCCGTCCAGGTAGCCCATCGGGATCGGCCTGACGTTGTCGGGGACGTCCGGCGTGATCTCGCGCGTCGGGATCCGCCAATCCTGGAGGTCCTCCCAGAGGTCGTGGTCCTCTTCGTACAGGCTCACCACCTCTCCGTGGCCCCGCTGGCAGTAGCGCCGCAGGTAGACCGCGCCGTCCATCGCCACGAGGTTGCCCTGGAGGATGTCGGTCTCGTAGTCGATCTCCCGATCGGGATCGTCGCTGAAGCACTGACCGCAGACGGTCAGCACCATTCGGAGCGGCAGATAGGGGCGAAGCTCCAGCATCAGGCGGACCCCATCCCCACGAAGGGGAGGCAGAGCCCCGTGATCGCGAGGAGCACGACGACCGGGACGACGAGCAAGATCGCCAGCGCGCGGCCAGCGCGCTCGGGGTCCGGATGGAGGGCCCGCAGGACCAGGGCCGAGATGCCGAGCCCGAGGAGGAGGGCGACCGTGAGCACCCCCTGGGCCATCGGACCGGCGCCGTACGTGGTTGGACGACCCAGGTAGGCGAACGCGAATAGCACCCAGACGATGCCGTACGCACCCAGGATCGCCCATCTCGCCCTCGATCTGATGGGCTTCATGGCATCGCGTTCATGCTCGCGGGCGGTGCGGAGGGCGAATGCCTCGCGGACCTCGTCAGCCGTGTATCCGCCGGCGATCGCCGCATGTTCGAGGGCGGCGTCGGTGAACTTCGATCGATTCACGGTCAACCAGGTGGCGAGCTGCTCCACCCTGGAGGCCCCTTGCCACCCGGTCGACGGGGAGACCGGCGTCGGATCCGGGTCGCTTGCTGCGGCGTCGCCTCGGCCGTTCTCAGTCACGAGGTTCCCTCCATGTGGATGACGGGCGGCGGCGTGGGCACCCGGTAGGCGTCGCGTCGCACCTGGCGGATGAAATGGAGCACCAGGAGCGCGACCATGGGGATCAGGACCCATTGAGGCCCTGTCAAGCCAAGCGCCTGCGGTTCGTTCCCGCGAACGAACTCCACGAGAAATCGAAAGACCCCCGCAGCGACGAGGTACATCTTCACGGCATCGCCGGGGACGCTCACCTTGTCGCGATACCGCAGGATGACGGCGATCGCGATGAGATTGAACGCGATCTCGTACAGCATCGACGGATGCATCGGAACGTCGCACCCTGGGCAGCGAGCGAAGGCGGCTGCGGCGGCGGCATCGACGCTGATCCCCCAGGGCAGCCCCGTCGGCGTCCCGAGTGGGAGCTCCGAGAAGAAGCACCCGACCCGCCCGATCGCCGTCGCGACCGGGATCGCCAGCAGGTAGCAGTCGCCCGTGGAGCGCGTGTACCCGAAGGCGCGTTTCGTGAGGGCGATCGCCAGATACCCTCCCGCGAGCGCGCCCAGGATGCTCTTCCCGCTGTGCTCGATGACCTCGCTGAACGGGCGGTCGGCGAAGGCCGCATAGAGCTCGACGTGCTCCCACGACGTGATGACGCGCGCGCCGATCGCCCCACCGAGGACGGCGGCCAGGGAGATCCAGACGATCGGTCCGCCGAGCCATCCGCGGACCCGCAGTTCGCGGTAGTAGATCGCCAGGCCGACGGCCAGCGCGAGCACCGTGAACGCATCGTGCGTCATCAGGGTCAGGGGACCCAGCTGGAACAGGACCGGATGCATCAGCGCCACTCCGCGACCGGTTCGTCGGAGGCTCGGGCTCCACGGATCCGAGGCCGTCCGTCTCGCACGGTACACGGTCGGGCAATGCCCGAGCGTCGCGCGGCCGACGTCTCGCTCCGCCCAAGGCGTAGGCTGGCGCACAGCATGACGACCCTGCTCGATCTGCTCGATTCAGCCGTCGGACGCTACGGCGACCGCGGGGCCCTGGCCCTGCGACGCGACGACGGCACCACGGCCGAGTGGAGCTTCCGCGAGCTCCAGCGTCGCTCCCGGATCGCCGCGTGGCGGCTGCGCGCCCTGGGCCTCGAGCCGGGCGACCGCATCCTGACGTGGTCGCCGTCCATGCCCGAGCTCGCCGCCGCCTACTACGGGGCGATGGAGGCCCGGCTCATCCTGGTGCCGCTGGACCTGCGGATGTCGCCGCAGGCGGTCGAGGGGATCGTGGCCGCGTCGAACGCTCGGCACCTCGTCCTGGGCACGGGCCGGGACGCGCCGGACCCGCGCGAGGCCGGCCTCGAGCACTTCCCGACGACGACCGTGGAGGCGCTGTGCGCCGAGCCGGCTCCGGATGACCCGGCGTTCCCGCCCGACTGGGAGGCGCGACAGGGCGCCTGGGAGCGACCGACCACGGACGAGACCTTCGAGCTCGTGTTCACCTCCGGCACGACCGGGAATCCGAAGGGCGTGACGCTCACCCACGACAACGTCGTCGCCTCGATCGAGTCGTTCCACCGGATCGTGCCGCCGATGGAGCACCGGATCGTCTCGCTGCTCCCGCTCTCGCACCTGCTCGAGCAGGCCGTCGGGTTGTACTACGCGCTCGACGTCGGCGCGGACATCCTGTACGTGCGCAGCCGAAACCCGCGCGTGATCTTCGATGCGCTGCGCGACCACCGCGTCACGTCGATGGTGGTCGTCCCGCAGGTGCTCGACCTGTTCTGGAGCGCCATCGAGCGCGAGGTCGAGAAACGCGGACGCACGCGCGCGTTCGAGCGGCTTCGCTGGGTCGCGCGGCACCTGCCGATGGGCCTGCGGCCACGGCTCTTCGGCAGCATCCACACGCAGCTCGGCGGCCACTTCCGCCTGTTCCTCTCCTCGGGGGCGTTCCTGCCGCCGAGCCTCCAGCAGGCGTGGGAGGACATCGGCGTCACCGTCCTCCAGGGCTACGGCGCCACCGAGACCGGGACCGGCACCTGTACGACCCTCCAGGACCACGGGCCGGGCACGGTGGGGCGACCCCCAGAGGGCATCGAGATGCGGCTCGCGGCCGACGGCGAGATCCAGTTCCGCGGCCGCACGGTCTTCGGCGGCTACTGGAACGACCCCGTGGCGACGGCCGACGCGTTCACCGAGGACGGCTGGTACCGGACCGGCGACATCGGCCACCTCGACGCGGACGGCCGGCTCATCCTGTCCGGGCGGACCAAGGACATCATCGTGCTGCCCAACGGGTTCAACGTGTACCCGGAGGACATCGAGAACGCCCTGCGGATCGCCGGCATCCGCGATTCGGTGGTCGCCGAGACCGAGCCGGGCCGCATCGAGGCCGTCGTCCTCGCCGGGACCCCGATCGGCGAGACCGTCGCGCCGCCGCCGCCGGCCGAGTTCCGCGCCCGCATCGACGCGGCCGTCAAGGCCGCGAACGGGACCCTGGGCCCGAACCAGCGGATCGCGGCGTGGCGCCTGTGGCCGCAGGAGGACTTCCCGCGCACCCACACGCTCAAGATCAAGCGGGCGCCCGTGCGCGCGTGGCTCGCCGCCGATCATCCCCTCCCGGTCTCGGACGAGTCGGCTCAGCCCACCGGGTAGGGGATCCCGATCGTCTCGAGCGCGGCCTGGATGTCCGGGGCGGTGGGATCGGTCGCGGCGCCGGGAAGCCAGTCGTACACGATCACCGTCGTCCCGAGGCCGCGGATGACGTGGACCGTGCCTTCCGGCGACTGGACGCGACCCGGGCCGGTGGCCAGCCACTGCTGCTGCTCGGCGGCCGCCGCGGCTGCGCGCTGCGTGTCGGGGAACTCGTAGACGGCGATGAGGCCGCGGTCCTGGTCCTGCGGCATGAACGCCTGGTAGACGGCGCGCGGCGCCGAGGCCAGCAGCGGCGCTTCGGCCGGGCGGAACGGCGTCTGCGTGTCGAGGAGGGTCATCCGCCGCTCGCCGAGCGCGGCCGAGATGGCCGCGCGCGTCTGGAGGATCGCGTCGGTGGTCGGCCGGTCGGGAGCGGTCGTCGTCGCCGGGAAGGTCGCGGCGGGCGGCGGGGCCCCGGCAGCGCATCCGGCGACCACGAGCGCCCCGGCGAGCGCTCCAGTAAGCGCGACGGCGCGGACCAGTCGGCTCATCCGGGCGGCCACTCGAACGGCCGGCCGCCCATCAGGTGCAGGTGCAGGTGGTCGACCGTCTGCCCGCCCCAACGGCCCACGTTCGTCACGACGCGGTAGCCCGCGTCGGCGATGCCCTGCTCGCGGGCCACGGCCGCGCTCACCGCGAAGAGCCGGCCAAGCAATGGGCCGTCGGCCTCCGTCAGGTCCGCGGCCGAGCCGATGTGCCGGCGCGGGATCACGAGGATGTGCGTCGGCGCCCGGGGCGCGATGTCGCGGAACGCGATGACCTCGTCGTCCTCGTGGACCCGGGTCGATGGGATCTCGTCCGCGACGATGCGGCAGAACAGGCAGTCGGCGGCCACGGGCCCTCCTTCGGTCATGGTCTCACCACAGGACGGGTTTCGAGCTCATGAGGAACCCGATCGTGCCGACGAGGCCGGCCATCAAGTACGAGATGTAGCGCTGGCGCCGCGCCCGATCCATCCACACCGTGTCGTCGGCCGCGGCCGTGACGCCGACGAGCCGCCGGAGGTTCGGCCGCTGGATGAAGAACGCGATGCCGAGGTTCACGAAGTAGATCGTCAGCGCCACGAGCAGCCACGGTTGCTGGAGCAGCCCCGAGCCGAGCACGGAGATCAGCGCGAGACCCGTGATGGCGAGGCCCAGGCCGATGACGATCGTGCCGTTGGACTGGACGTACAGCAGTCCCTGGACCACCCGGTTACCGGAGTCGACGGTGGCCCGGCGCGTCCGCAAGGGCGAACGGGAGCAGGATCGACGGCAGGACCAGGCAGACCGCCAGCGAGATGTGCGCGACGAGCAGCAGCGGGAAGACGGCAGCGGGCATCCGCGCGATTGTAGGGTGGCCGAGCCGTCAGGCCGGACGACGCGCCTCGAGGGCCACCCATTCGCCCTCGGCCGTACGGTCGCCGATGACCAGACCGGCGGCCTCGAGGGCGGCGCGGACATCGGCCTCGCGGTCGATGAAGATGCCCGAGGCGACCAGCCAACCCCCGGGACGGAGCTCGTCGTGGAGGGCCGTCGCCAGCGGCACGAGCACGCCCGCGATGAGGTTCGCGAGGACCACGTCGTACGGCGGCTCACCGGACGGGAGGCTGCCGTCGCGCGCGCGGATCCGACGGGCGAGGTGGTTCCGGCGGGCATTCGCGTGCGTGGCCTCGATCGCGATCGGGTCCGTGTCGACGCCGAGCGCCGACACGGCGCCCAGGCGGACCGCGGCGATCGCCAGGATGCCGCTGCCGCAACCGACGTCGAGGACGCGGGCACCGTCGAGCGCGCCGCGGTCCGCGAGCACCTCCAGGCCGGCGAGGCACAGCCGCGTCGTCGGGTGCAGGCCGGTCCCGAAGGCCATCCCCGGGTCCAGCGCGAGCACGACGTCGTCGGGGGCCGCGTGGTGACGGCGCCACGTGGGCCGGATGACGATCCGCCGCCCGACTCGGAGCACGGGGAAGTACGCCTTCCAGGCGTCGGCCCAGTCGGCCTCGTGGATCAGCCGTGTCCGGATCTCGCCGATCGGCCGCAGCCCGAACGCCTGGAGGTGGCCCAGGGCCTCGGACGCCTCGGCGACGCCGCGCTCGGCGGCGGCCGGGTCGCGGGCCGGGAGGTAGGCCCGGATCGTCGCCGGCCGCGATGGGTCGATGCGCGCCCCGAGCCCCTCGTCGACGAGGTCGAAGGCGGGCTCCACGGCGACCCCGCCGGGCGCGACACGCCCGAGGATCTCGCTGACCGCCTCGACCGCCTCCACGTCGGCCTCGACCGAGACCTCCAGCCAGGCATCGCGGTCCGTCGGGTCCGGGCTCACCCCAGACCGAGCTTCTCGAGGAAGCCGCCGGAGCCGTGGACCTCTTCGCCGCTCTCGGCCGCGAGTTCGGTCAGCAGCTCGCGCTGCCGCTTCGAAAGCTTGGTTGGCACGACCACGTCGACCATGACGTGGAGGTCGCCGCGCGACCCCGCCCGTCGCAGGTGCGGGACGCCCTTGCCGCGCAGGCGGATCTCGGTGTCCGGCTGGGTGCCGGCCTTGATCTCGACCTCCTCCTCGCCGTCGACGGTCGGGACGCGGATCTTCGTCCCGAGCGCGGCCTGGGCGATCGAGATCTTCGCCTCGTACAGGAGCTCCGTGCCCTCGCGCTTGAGCGTCGGATGCGGGGCCACGTGGACCGCCACGTAGAGGCTGCCGGGCGTCCCGCCTCGGGGACCGACCTCGCCCTCGCCCGAGAGGCGGATCTGGTGGCCCTCGTCGATGCCGGGCGGGATGCTGACACCGGCAGCGTGCGCTTGCGCTCCGTCCGACCGTCGCCCTTGCAGGTGTGGCACGGCGTCTCGACGATCTTGCCTTCGCCCTTGCAGCGCGGGCAGGCGCTGACGTTGACCATCTGGCCGAGCATCGTCTGGCGCACGCTGCGGATCTCGCCGCGGCCCTCGCACTGGGGGCAGGTCGTCGCCTCCGTGCCGGGCTCGGCGCCGTTGCCGTGACACGTCTCGCACGGCTGGAGGACGCGGAACTCGATCTCCTTCTCGGTGCCCTTGACGGCTTCCTCGAAGGTGATGCGGAGGTCGTACCGCAGGTCCGCGCCAGGCTGCGGCCGTCCGCGCCGCGCCGCCCCGGCTCCGGCCCCGCCGCCGAAGAACGCGTCGAAGATGTCCGAGAACCCACCGAACCCGTCGAAACCCGGGGCACCGCCCGCCGCGCCGTCGACCCCCGCGCGGCCGAACATGTCGTACCGCTGGCGGCGGTCCGGATCCGAGAGGACCTGGTACGCCTCGTTGATCTCCTTGAACTGCTCCTGCGCGGCTGGATCGGTGTTGACGTCCGGGTGCCATTGCTGGGCGAGCTTGCGGAAGGCGCGCTTGATCTCGGCGTCGGATGCCCCGCGCTCGACGCCGAGGACCTGGTAGTAGTCGCGCTCGGTGGTGGCCATGGAGGCTCACAGGATACGGGAGGCGACTCCGGGACTCGTGCGCGCGGGCGGCGCGGTACTGTGCGAATGTCCGTCCCGCCCGTCCCGCACGTCCCGCCCGGCTGGAGCCCCCGATGACCGATGCGCCTCGCCTGACCGTCGCGCTCACCTTCGATCACGACGCGATCTCCGACTCGGTCCGCCGCGGCGACCCGCCGGTCAAGTTCTCGCACGGCGAGTTCGGGCCGCGCGTCGGCGTGCCGCGGATCCTGTCGCTGCTGGCGCGCCACGCGATCCCGGCGACCTGGTTCGTGCCCGGGCACACGCTCGAGACGTTCCCGGACTCGATCGACGCGATCCTCGCCGGTGGCCATGAGCTCGCCTGCCACGGCTGGTATCACGAGGACTTCGCCGAGCTCGACGCCGACGCCCAGGGCGAGATCCTGCGGCGGTGCGTGGAAGCCGTCCGATCGCGGACCGGCGCCGCGCCGAGCGGCCATCGGGCGCCGTACTGGTCGCTCGGGGCCGGCACGCTCGCGCTCGTGGAGGCGGCCGGGTTCGGCTACGACTCGTCGCTGATGTCCGACGACTACCGGCTCGCGCGCGTCCGGCACGGCGACCGGCACTCGACCGCGGCCGGGACGACGTGGGGCGGGGCCGGCCGTCTGGTGGAGGTGCCCGTCTACTGGGGCCTCGACGACTGGCCGATGTTCGAGCCGGGGCCTGGTCGTGACGGGCTGTCCGCGCCGTCGCGCGTCCTCGAGATCTGGCTTGGCGAGCTTCGGTACGCCCACGCCAACGCCCCGGGCGGCCTCCTCACGGTGACCATGCACCCGGAATGCATCGGCCGAGGCCACCGGATGGCGATGCTCGAGACGTTCATCGCCGAGGCGGCCGCCCTCCCGGGCGTCGTGTTCGAGCGCCTGGATGCCGTCGTGAGCCGCTGGTCGGCCGCAAACCCCTAGGGGACCGAGGCCACGCATGATCCTCCCCAAGGTCCGCGATCCGCGGTTCATCACGGTCCGTCGCGGCGGGACCCTGCAGGACGACGACCATCGTCGCCTCGCGATGTGGGCGGCCGACTGCGCGGAGCACGTGCTGCATCACTTCGAGGTCGCACGGCCGCAGGACGACCGGCCACGTCGCGCGATCGAGCTCGGGCGCTCCTGGGCCAGAGGCGAGATCCCGTGGGCCGAGGCCCGCACGGCGGCCGGCCATGCGAACGCCGCGGCCAGGGACCTGCGCGGGGCGGCACGGTACGCGGCGTACGCGGCCGCGCAGGCCGCGGCGGTGGGCCACGTGGCGGCCCATGAGCTCGGTGCGGCCGCCTACGCGATCAGGGCCGTGCAGGCGGCTACGGCCGGAGACGACGAGCGAGCGGCGGCCGGCCGAGCGGAGTGTCAGTGGCAGCGCGCTCGACTCCCCCGCGAGATCCGGGAACTCGTGCTCGATGACCAGCGGTTGCGCAACGAGCTGTGCTGGTTCGTGTTCGTGGACTGACGCCGCCGGTCCCGCCCAGGGGGCGTGCGCGAGGACCATAGACGTGACGGCTGGACGCCGGTAGAGGTGGAGTACCGTTGTCCCACGAGCGCGGATGCTGCGGTCCGGGATCGAATCCCGAGGGTTTGGAAAGGTCAACGTCGAGAGCGTCGGCTGTCAGGCTCGGACGAGTCGCGACCGCGTTGAAGAACGGACTGCATGGGGTAGGCCGAGCCATCGAACTCGACGGTCTCCGGATCGCCGCGTCAGAGAGCCGCGACCGTGATCTGACGTATGACAGTCGCCAGCTGGATCGACCAGCCGGTGAGGGATGGCAGGTCGCGGCCAAGGTCGCCGTTGAGGAGGACGGTCTCGGGAAACGGGATGGCCTCCGTGTCGCTGGCCGAACGCGTCGTATGCGTCGGCCTGCTCGACAAAGGCCGCTGCGCCACCGGCCAGTCGCGATCGACGGACGCGCTACGGCTGCGAGGCGCGCATTGAGACGCACCACGGCTGCTCGAACCTCTGGACCGAGCCGCATCGATCGTCGTCGCCGCCAGGCTGGCGCTCGGCGAGGACGCGGCGGCAGGTGACGCAGCATCGGCGTCGCGTCGTGTCGACGTCGGAACGGGACCGTGATGGATGGACTTGCGGTGGCGCCGACCGCGAGCCTGCGACCAGGAGGGCGACCATCAGTGGGCGCTTCATCGGCCGAGGCTACTCCACTGTCGGCTGGACGCGCAAGGTCAACTCGTGATCAGCGGCCGACCACGCGCGGGCGTCAAGCGGGCGGACTTCTACCCGGCGATCACGGCTCATCGACTAGCCGGCGCGCTCGGTCGAGGACCGCGTCGAACATGGTCGCAGTCAACCGGCCGGTGAACATGTTCTGCTGCGACGGGTGGTACGAGCCCAGCAGCACGTGTGGGCCGACCCGCGCCTCCGCGAGGTGCCCGAACTGGGGCTTGGGCCTCGCCTGATGGCCCATGTCGGCGAACGCACGGATGGCCGCGTCCCAGCCGAACCCGCCGAGCGCGACGACGACCCGGAGCTCCGACAGCAGCCGCATCTCCCGGACGAGGAACGGTGCGCAGGCGTCGCGCTCGTCGACGGTCGGCTTGTTGGCGGGTGGCGCGCAGCGGACGGCCGCGGCGATGTACGTGTCGCTGAGGGTGAGCCCGTCGTCAGCCCGACGCGAGATCGGCGACGAAGCCAGGCCGGCCCGGGAGAGCGCAGCGAACAGGAAGTCCCCGGAAGCATCGCCGGTGAACACGCGGCCGGTCCGGTTGCCGCCGTGGGCGGCCGGTGCCAGGCCGAGGAGCAGGATCCGCGCCTCCGGGTCGCCGAACCCCGGCACCGGCCGACCCCAGTAGGTCTCGTGGCGGAACCGCGCCACCCTGTCGCGGGCGACCCGCTCCCGCCACTCGACGAGCCGGGGGCAACGGCGACACTCGGTGATCTCGTTCGTGAGGGCGTCGAGCGCCACGCGGTCAGTCACGTCGCCGCTCGCCCACCCGCCCGACCATGCCGCTATTTGAGGAGCAGCTGGTCGAGCCGCCGCGACACGACGAGCAGCCCCGCCATCCCCATGACCGTCAGGTACACGACGTGGATCAGCAGGTCCGGGCTGATCGCGCCCACCGTGAGCGAGCGGATGAGGTCCACGCCCTGGTACAGCGGTGTCAGTCGGACGACCAACTGGAGTGCCGGCGGGTAGGTCGAGAGCGGGTAGAACGTGGCCGAGAAGAGGAACATCGGCAGGACGACCAGCTGGATGAGGTCGAAGTCCTGCCAGGTCTTCATGAAGGACGTGGCCGCCATGCCGACGGCCCCGAAAGCGAACCCGACGAGCAACGCCGCCGGGAACGCGAGGATGACCCACGGCGAGACGATGAGCCCGAGCACCGCCATCACGACCATGAACCCGATCGCGTACAGGCCACCGCGCATCAGCGCCCACGCCAGCTCGCCGACCGCGATGTCTCCGGGCGATAGCGGGGTCGACAGGATCGCCGTGAAGGTCTTGTTGTAGTTGAGCTTGAAGAAGAAGTTGAACGTGCTCTCGCTGATCGCGCCATTCATCGCCGCGCTCGCGAGCAGCGCCGGGGCGACGAACAGCTGATAGCTGATGGGCTGGCCGTCGGGTCCCGGCACGTCCCCGACGAGGGCGCCCAGCCCGAACCCGATGCTCAGCAGATAGAACAGCGGCTCGAAGAACCCGGACAGCAGGATGAGCCAGCCGTGGCGGTACAGGTAGAGGTTGCGCTCGACCAGGCGCCACGACCGACGACTGCCGATCAGGAAGGTAGAGCTCAGGGGCAGCGACGTCATCAGCGGACCAGCTTCCGACGGATCGTCGTGACCATCAGGACGGTCCCGATCGCGAACATCGTCGTCAGGTAGACGACGTCGATCACGGCGGCCAGCGGGTCGTCGGCCACGGTGCCGAGCGACAGGGCGCGGGTCAGCTCGACGCCGTGGAAGAGCGGCGTGAACCAGGCGAGCACCTGCAGCGGCTCCGGCAGGCTGCTGATCGGGTAGAACGTGCCCGAGAACAGGAACAGCGGCGTGATCCCGAACCGGAAGATCGCATTGAACTTGCTCGGGGTCGGTTGGGTCGCCGCGAACGCGGCGATGGGGGCTGCGAACGCGAGTCCGGTCAGGACCGCGGCGGGGATCGCGAGCACGACGGTCGGCGACGCCGCCGCGCCGAACAGCACGATCACGATCGTGAAGATCGTCGCGATCATGAGCATCCGGACCGCGATCCACGCGAGGTTGCCCAGGGCGATGTCCCGGGGCGAGATCGGCGTCGCGTGCATCGCCTGGAAGATCCGGGTCCAGATGAGTCCGCTCATGATCGGGAACATCGCCTCGAACGAGGCCGATTGCATGCAGGTCGCCGCCAGCAGCCCCGGGGCGAGGAACTGGAGGTACGAGACGCCGCCGAGCGCGGCCGTGTCGGCAGCACTGTCGACGTACGAGCCGAGGCCGATCCCCATCGCGGTCAGGAAGAGGACCGGGGTGAGGAACGAGCTGAAGATGCTCGCGCGGTACGTCCGCCGGTACTGGAGGAACCGGTGCTCGAAGACCCGGCCGATCGCCGACGTCTGACCCTGGGCGGCGCCGCTGATGGCGGTCACGACGCGCCTACTCGATCAGCGAGCGGCCGGTCAGCCGCAGGAACACGTCCTCGAGGGATGATCGGCGCACGAGGACGGCCTCCGGCTGGAGGCCGCGCTCGTGGACGGCCACGGCCGCCGCCTCGCCGTCGTCCGTGTAGAGGAGAACGCGGTCGGGAAGGTGCTCGGTGCGCTCCGCCAATCCCTCGAGCTGGCCGTCGAGCGTCTCGGCGACGCCGGGGGCGAAGCGGAGCTCCGTGACCTCCTTCGTCGAGTACTGCTCGATGAGGCCGCGGGGGCTGCCCTCCGCCACGATCTTGGCCTTGTCCATGACGACGAGCCGGTCGCACAGCTGCTCGGCCTCGTCCATGTAGTGGGTCGTGAGGACGAGGGTCACGCCACGCTGCTTGAGCCGGTACAGCCGGTCCCAGAGAAGGTGCCGCGCCTGCGGGTCGAGGCCGGTCGTCGGCTCGTCGAGGAGGAGGACGTCCGGCTCGTTGATGAGCGATCGAGCGATCGTCAGACGGCGCTTCATGCCCCCCGACAGCGGCTCGACCTGATCGCCGCCGCGCTCGGTGAGCTGGGCGAAGTCGAGGAGTTCCTCGGCGCGTTTCGCGACCTCGGCCCGGGTCAGCCCGAAGTACCGCCCGTAGATGAGCAGGTTCTCGCGCACCGTGAGCTCGGTGTCCAGCGTGTCCTGCTGCGGGACCACGCCGAGACGGGCGCGGATCTGGGGACCCTGGGTCGTCGGGTCCATCCCCATGACCCGCAGCTCGCCGTCAGTGGTCGGCGACACGCAGCCGATCATCCGCATCGTCGAGGTCTTGCCGGCCCCGTTCGGCCCCAGAAAGCCGAACGATTCGCCGGGCGCGACATCGAAGTCGATGGCGTCCACGGCGGTGAAGTCACCGAAGCGCTTGGTCAGGCCGCGGGCATGGATGAGCGAGGCGTCGGGGGTCTCAGGCATGGGCGGGCATGGTACTGCGACGGCCGGCTGGATGCTCACAGAAACGTGCTACAGTCGAGTAGCACAAGCTTGCAGCGGCGTGCCGACGCCGCCCGCCCTCGAACGGAGCCATCGCCATGCGCACGCTCGCCCGTCCCATCGGTCTCGGTCTCGCCGCCCGTGGCGACGTGGAGGAGGTTGTGACCTGGGCGCGGCAGGCACGCGACCAGGGGCTCGATTCGGTCTGGGTCCACGACAGCTACTTCGAGCGGGACGGCGTCTCGTTCGCGACGGCCATCGCCCTCGCGATCGCGCTCGACGACGACGGCGACGAAGCCGGCTTCCGCGTCGCGCTGGGCGCGGCCAACCCGTTCACCCGGCACCCGGTCGTCCTGGCCATGACCGGCTCGGCGCTCGACGAGATCCTGCCCGGACGGTTCGTGCTGGGCCTCGGGACCGGGCTGCCGCTGCGGCTCAAGCAGATGGGCATCCCGTACGAGCCGGATGCGGCCGTCGAGGGCGTGTCCCAGGCGATGGACCAGATCCGCGCCCTGTGGGTCGGCGAGCGCCTGCCGTCCGCCACCCCGGGCTTGCCGCCGATCCAGCCGATGTTCCCGCCGACGCACCGCATCCCGATCGTCATCGCGGCGTACCGCAAGGCGTTCGTGGAGCTCGCGGGCCAGAAGGCCGACGGCTATCTCGCGCGCCCGGCCGAGTCGATCCCGTCGCTGCGCGGGATCCTGGAACGACTCCGCGCGGCGGCCGTGGCCGCGGGCCGCGACCCGCACGAGATCGAGACCGCCGGGTACCTGCTGTCCCTCGTGGACAAGACCCGCCGCGAGGCCCTCAACCGCGCGAAGCGCGAGCCGTTCGTCATCTACATGATGTCGGTGCTCTCGGACGTGTCGCTGCAGCGAGCGGGGTTCGACAAGGAGCTCCGCGACCGCATCGCCGCCGCCTGGCGGGCCGAGGACTACACGACCGCCGGCAACCTCATCCCCGACGAGCTGCTCGATGCGTTCATGTTGTGCGGCACGCGCGAGGACGTGGCCGCGGGCGCCATGGCCTACCACGCGCAGGCCGGGCTGCAGTTGCCGCTCCTCCAGCCGGTCCTCCAGGAGGACCGCCAGATCGACGAGCTGATCGCCGCGGCGGCGATCTACGCCTCGGTCCCGAAGACCGCCGAAAGCGAGGTGCCGGCCCTCGCTGGGGCGGCCGTCGTCGGGGGCGGGGAGGGCTCCGGTACGGGCGCGCCCAGCGGCGCCTCGAACGGGACCCCGGTCACCAGCCTCGCCGACGATCGCCAGCTCGGGTTCCGGGACCGCGCGTCGCGACGCGCCGGGGCCTTGTACGAGATCCTCCGGCCGTTCGCGTTCACCGCCTCGGTCATCCCCGTCCTGGCGGGCGCGGCGCTCGCCTGGGTCGACGAGCTGTGGAACTGGGCGCCGTTCATCGCGGCCCTGCTCGGCGCCGTCTTCCTCCATGCCGGCACGAACATCGTCAATGAGGTCTACGACGTCCGGAAGGGCGTCGACTCGATCACGAGCCCGCGGGCCAGCCACGCGATCGTGAAGGGCCGGATGAAGGAGCGGACCGCGCTGATCATCGCGGGCGTCTTCTTCGCGCTCGCCGTCGTCGTCGGGCTGTACCTGGTCTGGCTGCGCGGGCCGGCGATCATCGTGCTCGGCGTCCTCGGCCTCATCGGGGGGTACGGCTATACCGCGCCGCCACTCGAGTACAAGAACCGCGCGCTCGGCGTGCCGATCGTCTTCCTGCTGATGGGCCCGCTCATGGTCGAGGGGTCGTACTTCGCGGTCAGCGGCGAGTGGTCCCTGACCGCGCTCGTGCTCTCGATCCCCGTGGGCCTCCTGGTCGCGGCGATCCTCCACGGCAACGAGTGGCGCGACATCCGCGAGGACAGCCGGGCCGGCATCTCGACCATGTCCGCGAAGATCGGCCGACGATGGGCGCACTACGGGTACGTGGCGCTGGTGCTCGGCGCGTACATCGTGCTCGCTCTCGCGGTGATCGCCGACGTGCTGCCGGCCTGGACGATGCTCGCGATCCTGTCGCTGCCGTTCCTGGCGCAGGTCATCCGCTCCGCGGAGCTCGGCGCCACGGGCCAGGCCCGAGCCATCGCGATGATCGACCTCCAGACGGCCCGGCTGCATCTGGCCTTCGGGTCCTTGTTGGTGCTCGGGTTGGTGCTGTCCCGGGTCATCGGTGGCTGACCGGTCGGGGGTCGGTGGCGACGCGGCCGCGGCCGCGGGTGGCTCCGGCTCGGGCGTCGCGCCGAGAGCCGCAGCGCTCCCCGGCTCGGGCGTCGCGCCAGGCGCCCTCGGTGTCGGCCTCCTTGCGGCGCAGGCCGCGTTCGCCGCGACCTTCCGCGGCCCACGCGACCGCTTCTGGCACCGGATGACGCTGACCGGCCTGTCGCTCGGGTCGCTCGCGTTGCTGACCAGCCGGCCCGCGCGTCGGACACGGATCGGTCCGACCGAGGTCGCGCTCGGGCTCGCGTCCGCGGCAACGCTCTATGCCACCTTCCGGGTCGGCGACGCGTTCGCGCGGCGGTTCGTGCCGAGCGGCGATGCCGAGATCCGCGACATCTACACGTTGCGGACCCTGCGGCCGAAGCCGGAGATCGCGGCCCGTCTCGCGACGATCATCGGGCCTGCCGAGGAACTGTTCTGGCGCGGCCTCGTGCAGGAGGCGCTGATGGCCCGCTACGGCCGCTGGCCCGGGGCCGCGATGGCGGCGATGGCCTACGGCGGGGTCCACATCGTGACGGGCAACTTCACGCTGTTCGGCGCCGCGGGGATCGCGGGTGCCCATTGGTGCGCGCTGTACGCGGCCGGCGTCCCGCTCGGGGCGCTGGTCGTCAGCCACGTCACGTGGGACGTCTGGATCTTCCTCATCCAGCCGACCGGCGAGATCGCCCCGCTGACAACCCGCGGCCGCCGGCACGACGTAAGCGCCGGCGAAGCACTCCGACCACCCGGTAAGCCGTGGGCGAAGCGGCCGCCCGCCATCCTCGCGCGATGGACATCGTCCGGTCGGCCTCGATCTGCGGGCGCTCCGCCACCGACGACGGCTGGACCCAGCGGCGCGCTCGCGAGCGAAGGCCAGGGTCTCGAGGTCGGTCGATCTGGCGTGATCGAGCGCGGTCATGCCGATCGACGTCGCGGTCGCGACGGTCGTCGCGCGTCGCGGCGGCCCTCGGCGGTCGGTATCGGTATCCGGCTGCTCTGGCACGGCGAAGGGCTCGACCGACTCCTCGACCGGCGTCACGCCGTCTCGTGGAACGCATGGTCGACGTCCTCCGGGACGAGGGATGGGACGTCGACACCGAGGTGACCGTTCAGCGAGTTCGCGGCGAGCGCGGATCCGATCGACATCCTCGCGTTCCATGCCGGTGACCGGCGCCCTGCTCGTCATCGAGGTCAAGTCGGTCGTCCCCGACCTGCAGGCGATGCTCGTCGGCACTCGATCGGAAGGGCCGGCTTGCACCCGACATCGCCGCCGAGTCGGCTGGCGGGCGACGTCGGTCTCGCGGTTGCTGGTCCTCCCGGACGACCGGACGTCCCGACGTCGAATCGCGCATGCACGCGGCCACGTTCGCGATGGCCTTCCTGCCGACGCGGACGGTCGAGGTCCGAGCGGTGGCTCCGTCGGCCGGAGGCGCGATCGCGCGGCCTGTTGTTCCTGACAGATGCCACATCAGGCGGCCACACGTCACCGGGTCGGGGGCTCGCCAGCCAGACCCCGACGTCCGCGCGGAGCGCGCACGCTCGAGGCGTGAGATGTCGAGCGGCCGAACTCCTGACATCGGTCTCCGTCAGGCGGCCTCTGGCAGGAACCGCGGACGTAACGGCCAACCAGAGCGGCCGATGGCAGGAGATCGGGCCGGCGCGATCCGCGACCGCGCAGGCCACGGCCCCGCCGACCGGCACGCCAACCCCCGAATCGCGGAGCCCGGGCCGACGGCCCGGGCTCCGCGTGTCCACGACTGATCGAGGCGGGGGCCTAGACCTCCTTGAACTCGCCTTCGACGGTCTCCTCGCCCTCGGGTGTCGAGCCCTCGGCGGAGCCGTCCCCGGCACCGGCCGAGCCGTCACCCGAGCCTGCGCCGGACCCGTCATCGGCGCCCGAGCCGTTCCCGCCGTCCGTGCCGGCACCGGCCGCCGACGCGGCCTGGTACGCGGCCGTGGACACCCGGTTGAGGGTCTCGGCCAGGGACGTCATCTGGCTCTTCACCGCGTCGACGTCCGAGCCCTTGAGCGCCTCGCGCAGCCCCTCGACCTTGTTCTCGACCTCGATCTTGTCCTCGGACGAGATCTTGTCGCCGAGGTCCTTGACGACGCGCTCGGCCTGGAAGGTCAGGGCCTCCGCATCGTTGCGGACCTCGACCTCCTCGCGCCGTGCCTTGTCCTCGGACGCGTGCTCCTGCGCCTCTCGGACCATCTGGTCGACGGCGCTCTTGTCGAGCATCGACGACGCCGTGATCCGGACCTGCTGTTCCTTGCCGGTCGCCCGGTCCTTGGCCTTGACGTCGAGGATGCCGTTCGCATCGATGTCGAACGTGACCTCGATCTGCGGCACGCCGCGCGGCGCCGGCGGGATCCCGTCGAGGATGAACCGGCCGAGCGTCTTGTTGTCCGCCGCGAAGTCGCGCTCGCCCTGGAGGACGTGGATCTCGACCTGCGACTGCGAGTCGCTCGCGGTCGAGAACACCTGCGACTTCGATGTCGGGATGGTGGTGTTGCGCTCGATGAGCTTCGTCATGACGCCGCCGAGCGTCTCGATGCCGAGCGAGAGCGGCGTGACGTCGAGCAGCAGGACGTCCTTGACGTCGCCCGCGAGGACGCCGGCCTGGATCGCCGCCCCGATGGCCACGACCTCGTCCGGGTTGACGCCCTTGTGCGGTTCCTTGCCGCCGAACATCGCCTTGACCGCCTCGACGACGGCCGGCATCCGCGTCATGCCGCCGACGAGGATGACCTCGTCGATGTCGCCGGCCTTGAGCCCGGAGTCCTTGATGGCGGCCTTGACCGGACCCTCGGTCTTCTTGACCAGGTCCGCGACCAGGTCCTCGAGCTTCGCCCGGGTCAGCGAGACCACGAGGTGCTTGGGGCCGGTGGCGTCGGCGGTGATGTAGGGGAGGTTGATCTCGGTCGTCGTCGTCGACGAGAGCTCGATCTTCGCTTTCTCGGCGGCCTCCTTGAGGCGCTGGAGGGCCTGCTGGTCCTTCGCGAGGTCGATGCCCTGATCCTTCTTGAACTCCGCGAGCAGCCACTCGATCACGCGCTGGTCGAAGTCGTCGCCGCCCAGGTGGGTGTCGCCGTTGGTCGCCTTGACCTCGAAGACGCCTTCGCCGAGCTCGAGGATCGAGATGTCGAACGTGCCGCCGCCCAGGTCGTAGACGGCGATCTTCTCGTCGCCCTTCTTGTCGAGGCCGTAGGCGAGCGCCGACGCGGTCGGCTCGTTGATGATCCGCTTGACGTCGAGGCCGGCGATCCGCCCGGCGTCCTTGGTCGCCTGGCGCTGGGTGTCGTCGAAGTAGGCCGGGACGGTGATGACCGCCTCGGTGATCTTCTCGCCGAGGTACGCCTCGGCGTCCGTCTTGAGCTTCTGGAGGATCATCGCGCTGATCTCGGGCGGCGTGTACGACTTGCCGTCGGCCAGGTCGACGGCGACGCCGTCGGACTTGCCGTCCTTGGCGACCGTGTACGGGACGAGATCCTTCGAGCGCTTGACCTCCGGGTCGTCCCAGCGGCGGCCCATGAACCGCTTGATCGAATAGACGGTATTGGCCGGGTTGGTCACGGCCTGGCGCTTGGCGAGCTGGCCGACGAGCCGCTCCCCGGTCTTCGTGAAGGCGACGACCGAGGGGACCGTCCGGCCGCCCTCGGCGGACGCGATGACGGTGGGCTCGCCGCCCTCCATGACGGCGACGACGGAGTTCGTCGTCCCGAGGTCGATGCCGATGATCTTGCCCATTGGCGTGGTGCTCCTTGGATCCTTAGAGGGGGGGTCGGTGTCGGGATGGATCAGTTGATGGGGGTGCTCGAGGCGTCGCCCGCGACGGCCACGAGGGCCGGCCGCAGGACGCGGTCGCGGAGCCGGTAGCCGCGCCGGACCTCCTCGACGATCTCGCCCTCGGGGCGCCCGGTACCGGGCACGTTCACGATGGCCTCGTGCTCGCGAGGGTCGAACGCGAGTCCCGGCGCTGCGTCGATGCGGCTGACGCCCTCGGACTCGAGGAGCGTGCGCAGCTTGCGGTCGATGGCGGCGATGCCCTCGAACCACGGGTCGTCGGCGATGGACGCCGGCCGAGCCTCGATGGCCCGGTCGAAGTCGTCGGCGAGGGTCAGGACCTTGCGGATCAGATCCTCGTTCGCCAGCCCGAGGTCGCGGTCGCGCTCCTCGGCCGTGCGGCGCTTGAAGTTGAGGAACTCGGCGCGCTCGCGCTGGAGCGCCGCCAGGTAGTCCTCGGCGTGCTGCTGGCTCTCGGCCAGGGCCGCCTGGAGCATCTCGATGTCGGCGAGGAGCTTGGTCGGCGAGACATCGATCTCGTCGACGCGCGCCTGCGCGCGCGTCCGGTGACTAGGCATAGAGGTGGTCCACCAGTTCGTTCATCAGGCCCGAGACGAAGCGGACCGTGCCGATCGCCTGCGAGTAGCTCATCCGGGTCGGTCCGAGGACGCCGACGACGCCGATCGCCCGACCGGGTCGCCCGTACGGGGCGAGCACCAGCGAGACGTCGCGCATCTCGACCGGCGTGTTCTCGTGGCCGATGTAGACCTGGATCCGGCCGGCGTCGGCCACGTCGCCGACGAGCTGGCCGAGATAGGCCCGGTTCTCGAGGGCCGAGAAGACGCGGCGGAGCTTGTCGCTCTGCGCGAACTCCGGGGCGTCCATCACGTTGAGGAGACCGTCGCTGAAGACCTCCTCGATGGCCTCGGCGTCGTAGTCGCGCACGACCCGCACGACGCGGTCGCCGATCCGGCGGGCGAGGCCCTCGACCCGGTCGTCCGGTCGGAGCCGACCGATGACCGTCTCGGCGCGATCCGCCGTCGCACTGCTGAGCCGGTCGTTGAGCAGGGCGGCGACCTGGTTGAGCGTGGGCTGGTCGATGGCGTCGTCGTCCGCGAGACCGACCAGCGCCTGCTTGATCGCGCCCTCGCGCAGGACGAGGATGAGGCTCGCCATGCGCTCGTTGATCGCCACGAGGTCGATGCGGCGGATGTGGGCAGAGCGTGCCTTGGCCGGCGTCGCCAGGCCCGCGGACCGGGTGATGCTCGCGAGCGTCGTCGCGGCGAGGCGGAACCAGTGCTCGCTGGCGAACTCCACCTGGCCGAACTGGTGACGGATCATCAACTGCTCGACAGCGGGCAGCGGCACGACGTCCGAGATCGATTCCACGTAGAAGCGATAGCCCGAATCGGTCGGCATGCGGCCCGCGGAGGTATGCGGGTGCGTCAGGAGGCCGGCCGCCTCGAGCTCCGCCAGGATGCTGCGGACCGTCGCGCTCGACACACCGAGCCCGTATCGCTCCACGAGCGCCTGCGAGCCGACGGGGACGGCGGTCGCGACATATTCCTCGATGACGGCCCGGAGGATCGCCTGTGAACGGAGGTCCAGGGGGCCGAGGGGGCGGTTTCGACGCGCCAAGGTCGGTCTCCCAGCGTGGTTAGCACTCTACCATCGAGAGTGCTAACGAGGTTGCCGGCATCGTAGCAGTCACGAGGTCCGAGTGTCAACGGAGTTCGGGCGGGACTGGTCGGCGGCCCCGCCTCAGTCAGACCAGGCGGGCGAACAGCTCGTTCGAGAGCAGGCGGCCGCGCGTCGTGAGGACGACGCGGTCGTCGGGTGTCACGTTCACGAGCTCGGCGGTCAGTGCCCAGCCGAATGCGTCCGCGAGCGGGGGCTCGGTGGTGGCCGCGAAGGGCACGCCGGTGTCGAGCCGAAGGCCCAGGATCACGCGTTCCACGGCCGCCGTCTCCGCGTCGACCGACTCCGAGTCACCGGGCGGCAACGACGGGGTCGACCCGTCCCCCGGGGTCAAGCGCCGCGACGTAGCCGTCGAGCCGGGCCGCGTTCCATCGACGCGTCGCGCCGTCGAAGGCGTGCGCCCCCGGACCGACCGCCTCATAGGGTCGCCGCTCCCAGTACGCGCGGTTGTGCCGGCTCTCGTGCGAGGGTCGGGCCCAGTTGCTGATCTCGTACCCGCGATAGCCCGCCTCGGCGAGTCGAACGACCGCATGGTGGTACTGGGCCGCAGCGTGATCCTCGTCCTGCGTCGAGCGGGCGATCTCGCGCCACCGTCGAGCGCCGGCGGTCGTCGGCAGATGGTCGCCGCCCAGCCCGGTCAGACCCTCGGCGTCGGGGTCGTCGAGCGTGAGGGCGTAGAGCGACAGGTGATCCGGACCGAGGTCGATCGCCGCGTCGAGGGTGGTCATCCAGCTCACGACGCTCTGGTCGGGGAGGTCGTACAGCAGGTCGAGGCTGACCGACCGGACGCCGGCCCGCCGGGCCTCGCGAACGGCGTCGCCGACGTCAGCGGCGCGGTGCCGCCGGCCCAGGCGCTTGAGCTGGCCGTCGTCGAGGGACTGCGCCCCGATGGACAGACGCGTGATCCCGGCCTGGAGCCAGGCCGCCGGGTCGCCCCGCTCGTCGGGACCGGGGTTCGCCTCGAGGGTCACCTCGGCGCCTGCGATGAGGCCGAACCGGCGGCGCACCTGCTCGACGATCCGCGCGACCTCGTCCGGGGCGAGCAGCGACGGGGTCCCGCCGCCGAGGTACAGGCTCTCGAGCGGCGCGCGACCCGGCCCGACCGCGACATCCAGCGCATCGGCCCGGAGATCGATCTCGACGGCGAGGGCGTCGAGGAAGGACGCCGTGCGAGCCGCGGGTCCCCTGGCTGCGGCCCCCGCGTACACGACGAAGTCGCAGTACGGACAGATCGAGACACAGAACGGGATGTGCACGTACATCGCGACCGGCGGACCCCCCGCGGCGACGATCATCGCTCCCTCGTCGCCGATTCGCGCGTCCCGATGACGCGCCAGCCGTCCGGCGGCCGGCGCCGTTTGTCGATCTCCTCCACCTCGCGACCGCGCGGCTTCGTCTGACCCGCGTGCCCGGTGCACAGGAAGACCGCGAAGCGGGTGATCGCGTGGCCAAGGAACGCCGCCGCGATGCCGCCGGTCACGACCGTCAGCCAGCCGCCGATGAGGCCCATCCCCAGCGTCATGAAGAACAGGTACTTGTCACGTCCGGACGCCCCGAGGCGGGTCGTCAGGGTGTAGAGGAAGGCCTGGATGACGTTCGCGAGGGACGGATTCATCCCGGTGGACAGCAGCAAGCCGAAGATGGCGCCGCGGAACGCGACTTCGTCGATGAACGCGGTGGCGACCGAGTTGAGCAACGCCCCCGGATACGACCAGGCCCCCGGGAAGCGGATGCGGTGGTACCGGTAGGTGGCGAACGCCACGGCGAACGCGACACCGCCGAGCCCATACAGGAGGCCGCCCAGGACGGCCAGCAGCCGGTCGCCGGAGCCCAGGAACAATCGGTTCTGCGGGTCCGGGTGGATGATCAGGATCATGAGGGCCAGGCCCACGCCGATCCCGTACCAGGCGAGTCGCCGGCGGATCTTGGGGCTCTCGCCGTCCCGCGTGGCCTCGTAATACTCGGCGGTGCCGAAGCGCTCCGACTCGAGGCGGAGCATCGCCATCAGCAGGGCGAGCCCGACCGTGACGAGGCCGCGGGACCACTCGATATAGGCGTCCACGTCCGCTCGCCTAGGACTCGTCCATGCGCAACATCGCGAGGAACGCCTCCTGCGGGATCTCGACCGACCCGACCCGCTTCATGCGCTGCTTGCCTTCCTTCTGCTTCTCGAGCAGCTTGCGTTTGCGCGTGATGTCGCCACCGTAGCACTTGGCGAGCACGTTCTTTCGCATCGCCCGGACGGTTTCGCGAGCGATGACGTTCGAGCCGACGGCGGCCTGGATCGGGATCTCGAACATCTGTCGCGGGATGAGGACCTTGAGTCGCTCGGCCAGGATCCGGCCCGTGGACTGGGCCCGATCGCGGTGGACGATGAGCGAGAGGGCGTCCACGGGCTCGCCGTTGACGAGGATGTCGACCTTCACGAGGTTCGCCGGACGGTAGCCGAGCTCCTCGTAGTCCATCGACGCGTAGCCCTGGCTGCGGCTCTTGAGCTTGTCGAAGTAGTCGACGATGAGCTCGGCGAGCGGCATCTCGAAGTGCATGACCACGCGCTGCGGGTCGAGGTACTCCAGCTCCACGAAGTCGCCGCGGCGGCTCGTGGAGAGCTCCATCAACGGGCCGATGTAGCTGCTCGGCGTGACGACGCTCAGCTTCACCCACGGCTCCTCGATGATCTCGATGTCGGTCGGGTTCGGGAGGAGCGCAGGGTTGTCGACCACGACGATGCCACGACCGAGCGTCTGGACGACGTGGTACTCGACGGACGGCGCCGAGGCGATGAGGTCGAGGCTGAACTCGCGCTCGAGCCGCTCCTGGACGATCTCCATGTGGAGGAGGCCGAGGAAGCCGCAGCGGAACCCGAACCCGAGCGCGACCGAGCTCTCCGGCTCGTAGGTGAAGCTCGCGTCGTTGAGATGCAGCTTCTCGAGCGCCTCGCGGAGCAGCGGGTAGTCCTCCCCCGAGACCGGGTAGATCCCGGCGAACACGAGGCTCTTGGCCGGCTGATAGCCGGGCAGCGGTTCGCTCGCGGGCCGGGCGACCGTCGTGAGCGTGTCGCCGACCTGGGCGTCGCGGACGCTCTTGAGCCCGGTCGCAACGTACCCGACCTCGCCGGCGGTCAGCTGCTTCACCGGGACGAGCTGCGGGCGGAAGACCCCGAGCTCGAGGGGCTCGGCCTCGGCGCCGCTGCCCATCAGCCGGACCGACTCGCCGGACTTGAGCGTGCCGGCCGCCAGGCGGACGTAGACGATCACGCCCTTGTAGGCGTCGTAGTGGCTGTCGAAGATCAGCCCCTGGACCGGCGCGGCGGGCGAGCCCTTCGGGGGCGGGATCCGCGACACGATCGCCTCGAGGATCTCCGGGACGCCGGTGCCGTCCTTCGCCGAGGCGAGGATGACCTCCTCGCGCGGGATCGCCAGGACGTTCTCGAGCTCGTCCATGATCGTCTCGGGGTCCGCGGACGGCAGGTCGATCTTGTTGAGGACCGGGATGAGCGTGAGGTTCTCGCGCAGCGCGAGGTGGACGTTGGCGAGCGTCTGCGCCTCGATGCCCTGCGTCGCGTCGACGACGAGGATCGCGCCCTCGCACGCCTGCAGGCTGTGGCTCACCTCGTACGCGAAGTCGACGTGCCCGGGTGTGTCGATGAGGTTCAGCCCGTAGGTCAGGCCGTCGAGCGCGGTGTACTCGAGGCGGACCGCGCGGGCCTTGATCGTGATGCCCTTCTCGCGCTCGAGGTCCATCGAATCGAGGACCTGGCTGGTCATCTGGCGCGCGTCGATGGTGTGCGTGACCTCGAGCAGCCGATCGGCGAGCGTCGACTTGCCGTGATCGATGTGCGCGATGATCGAGAAGTTGCGCAGGCGCTCTTGCGGGATGGCCACGGTGCGGGAGTGTAGCCGGTCACGCTCCGGGGGCGGCCACGATGACGACGATGGGCGCCGCAGCCAAGGCGCTGACGCCGACCGTCATGATGGACCGGCGATGTTTCACGAGGATCGAGATCGGCGGGAGTCAAGGAGGGCACCATGAACTCACTCGTTCGGGACCACCTGCCGGCGACGTTCTTCGCCGAGTACCTGGGGCTCCGGAGCCAGCTCATGGACCTCCTGACGGACGACGACCTGACGTATCGCCCGGCGCCGGGCACGTTCAGCCTTGGCGAGCTCTGTCGGGAGATCGGGGACATCGAACACTCGTACGTCGAAGCGCTTCGGGTGTTCCGGCAGGACTTCGACTGGCGCAACCCGGATCCCCGGATCGAGCGCAGCGTCGAGGCGCTGACGGCGTGGTACGCAGGACTGGACCGAGACCTGCTCGCCGCCATCGAGGCGCTGTCGGAGGACGACATCGCCGGCCGGCGGATCCAGCGCGGCGACTTCGAGGTGGAAGGGTTCACGCCGCTCGCCGCCCAGGAGCTCGACATCTACCGGGAGGCGTTGCTGATCTTCTACGCCAAGGTGAGCGTCTACCTGCGGGCGATGGGCCGACAGCTCCCGCCGCAATGGGAGCACTGGATCGGCTGACCGGTCCCGGCGGGCGCCGGCCCGGACTCCCGTCAGGCCTGGGCGCCGGCCAGCACGGTGACGCCAACGATGATCAGGGCCACGCCCGCGACCTGGATGCGCGCGAGCCGCTCGCCGAAGAGGAGGAACGCCGCGACGGCGCTGATCGCGGCGAACTGGCTGCCCATCACCGCCACGATCGGGATGCTCTCCCTGGCGCCCCACGCCGAGGCCGTCGAGCCGAGGATCTCGCCCGCCCCGGCCACGACGAGCAGCGGCAGGGCCGCGCGCGTCAAGCGCAGCCGACCGGCCAGGGCGATGGGGATCGTGATGACGGCGATGCCGACGAACCGTGCGGCGAGCGCGACCCACACGGCTGGCACGAAGGCGGCGGCCCGACCGCTCGACACGAGACCGACGCCAAAGACCAACGCGGCGGCGATCGCGAGGATCACGCTGCGCCGCATCTCGCGGTCGGAGACGGGTGGCGTGTGGCTCCGCGGGCCGGGCGGTGCCGTGACCGGGGGTGCCGACTCGGGCGCCGGCGTGGGTGCCGGTGCGTCGAGCGCCTCCGGGACGAAGTCCAGGTCCCCGGCCGGGACGTCGCCCGCGGCACGCTCGAAGGAGGAGAGGACCACCCCGATCGCGATGACCGCCAAGGCGACCCCGGCCACCACGCCGACCGTGTCCCCCAGCGCGATCGCGATCAGGGCGGCCACGGCGCCCTCGGTGGCGACGATCGGTGCGACGATCGAGACCTTGCCGATCGTCAGGGCCATGTAGGTCAGCATCAGCCCGAGCGCGTAGCAGATGCCCGCGACGAACAGCAGCCCGTAGGTCGACGGCTCGACGACGGCCGGCATCGGGGTGACCAGGGCGAGCGGCGCGCCGACCAGGACCCCGATGAGCATCACCCAGGCCAGGACCACGCGCGACCCGAGCATCCGGCTCGTTCGCGAGGAGCAGAGGGTGGCAGCGGCCCACAGCACGGCGGCGATGAGGCCGCCGACGATCGCGGTCACGCGATGCAGTGTGCCGGGTACCATCCGGCCTCGCCGGGCGGGACCGTCCGACGGACTGTGCTACCATCCGCCTTCGCGCCCGGCGCTCGTCTCGCGCCGCGTGCCGTCGACCATCCATCACTACTGAGGTCTTCCTACCTTGGCCAAGACGCCCCGCACCTGGACGGGCGCTCGTACGCCGTCGGGACTCAAGCGTGTCCGTCAGGCCGAGCGTCGGAATGAAGTCCTCCAGCCGCGCCGAAGCGCGGCCAAGACCTACGTCGCCAAGGCGCTGCGCGCCGCGGCGGCGCCGGCCGAGTCTTCCGTCGAGCCGACGGTCGCCCTCGCCGAGGCCCTCAGCGCCCTCGATCGCGCGGCCAAGGCCGGGGCCATCCACCCGAACGCCGCCGCGCGTCGCAAGTCGCGCCTGACCCGCAAGGTCAACGCGGCCCTCGGTGGTGCCCAGGTCCAGACCGCCGGCCACGTCACGAAGTCGACCGGCAAGGCCGCGGCCCAGAAGGCCGCGAAGGCCCGCATCGCCGCCGGCAAGGCCGACAAGGCCAAGGGCGCGCAGACGGCCGCCGGCAAGGCGCGCGCGGCGCTGAGCAAGACCGCCCGAGCCGAGGCCGCCGCGGCCAAGGCCGCGGAAGCCGCGACGGCCGAAGTCGCGGCCACGACCCCCGCGCCCAAGGCGGCCGCCGCGAAGACGGCCACGAAGGCCGCACCGAAGAAGACCACGGCGGCCAAGGCGGCCGCGCCGAAGACGGCCCCCAAGGCCACGGCCAAGGCCGCGCCGAAGGCGAAGAAGACCACCGAGAAGTAGCTCGCGGGTTCGCCCCCGAGTCGACGACGCCCCGGTCACCGACCGGGGCGTTCCCATGTCCGCCGGCGTCAGGCGGGCCGGGTCGCCGGCGTCAGGCAGGCCGGGTCGCGGCTCCCGGGGATTCGGGGGTCGGCTTCGGCCGGAAGGTCCCGTAGAGGACCCCGCCCATAAGCCCGCCGATCGTCGTCAGGATGAGGACCGTCCCGGCCGTCCCGACCTGCTCTCGCCAGTAGAACCCCGTGAACGCGTCGACGTCGGTGATGCCGATCGCGGCCAGTTCCGGCCCGCGGCCATCATCGAGGTAGCGCTGGTAGACGCAGTCCGCACCCGGCGTGCACGTGAGCGGCCCGCCGAGTCCCGGGTCGCGGAACCCGTTATCCGCATAGAAGAACAGCGCCTTGGTCCCGAGCAGGAGCAGCGCGGCCGTCAGGCCGGTGACCGCGCCGGCGAAGAGCGCGTTCGAGAGGATCCGGCGCCATGGTCCGAGGCGCCGATCCGACCGGGCGTTCGCGTAGTACCCGATCATCACGCCCGATGGCAGGGCCAGGAGCCAGACGACCGCCTCGATCGGGATGACCAGCAGGAAGCTGACCCCGATGGTGACCGCCATGCCGATCCCGACATAGGCGGCGGTGATGGCGCCGCGATCGGCGATCCGGTTCACGACCCCGACAGTGCCGACCGGCCCGGGTAGCGTGCGGCGTCGCCGAGCTCGCCCTCGATCCGCAGCAGGCGGTTGTACTTGGCGACGCGCTCCGAGCGCGACGGGGCCCCGGTCTTGATCTGGCCGGTGCCCATGCCGACCACGAGGTCGGCGATGGTCGTGTCCTCGGTCTCGCCCGACCGGTGCGAGACGACCGCGGACCAGCCGGCGCCGCGCGCGAGGTCGATCGCGTCGATCGTCTCGGTCAGCGTGCCGATCTGATTGAGCTTGATCAGGACCGAGTTGGCGGCGGCGAGCTCGATGCCGCGCGCGATCCGCTCGGTGTTGGTCACGAGCAGGTCGTCGCCGACGAGCTGGATCGTGCCGCCGAGGCGCGCCGTCAGGGCCTGCCAGCCGTCCCAGTCGTCCTCGGCCAGGCCGTCCTCGAGCGAGACGATCGGGAATCGCTTCGCCCAGTCGGCCCACAGGTCGATGAGCTCGCCCGAGTCCAGGGTCCGGCCCTCCTTGGCCAGCACGTATCGCGTCGGCTTGCCGTCCTGGCCGCTGCCGGGCTCGACGAGCTCGGTCGTGGCCGGGTCGAGGGCGATCGCGACGTCCTCGCCGGGCCGGTAGCCGGCCCGCTCGATCGCGCGGAGGATGACCTCGACCGCGGCCTCGTTCGAGGCGAGCGACGGGGCGAAGCCGCCCTCGTCGCCCTGTCCGGTGGCGTGACCCTCGTCGTGGAGGATGGCCCGCAACGACGCGAAGATCTCCGAGCCGGCCCGCAGCGCGTCGCTGTACGTCGCCGCGCCGACCGGCATCACCATGAACTCCTGGAAGTCGGTCGAGTCCTGCGCGTGCTTGCCGCCGTTGAGGATGTTGAACATCGGGACCGGCAGCGTCCGGGCGGCGACGCCGCCCAGATATCGGTAGAGCGGGAGGTCGTACGACGACGCCGCGGCGTGCGCGCACGCCAGGGAGACGCCCAGGATCGCGTTCGCCCCGAGCGCGCCCTTGTTCGGGGTCCCGTCGAGCTCGATGAGGACCTCGTCGATGCCCGCCTGGTCGGAGGCGTCGAGGCCATACATGGCGGGGGCGATGGTGTCGGTGACATTGGCGACCGCGGTGAGGACACCCTTGCCGCCGAATCGGGCCTTGTCGCCGTCGCGCAACTCGACGGCTTCGTGGGCCCCGGTGGAGGCGCCGGACGGAACGGCGGCTCGGCCGACCGAGCCGTCGAGGAGGACGACATCGACCTCCACGGTGGGATTGCCGCGAGAATCGAGGATCTCGCGGGCGTCGACGACGTCGATGACGGTATCCACTCGGTGGGTTCTCCAGTCAGGAAGCGGTCAGGAAGCGGGGACGGCGGGGCGGTCGAGCAGGACGGTGACGCCCGGGAGCTCGCGGCCCTCGAGGAATTCCAGCGACGCGCCGCCGCCGGTCGAGATATGGGTCATGCGGTCGGCGAGGCCCTGCTGGGTCACCGCCGCCACCGAGTCGCCACCGCCGACGACCACGGTCGCGCCGCCGTCCGCGCGGTCGGCCAGCATCCGGGCCACGGCGTTGGTGCCGTGGGCGAACGAGGGGATCTCGAAGACGCCGAGCGGGCCGTTCCAGAAGACGGTCTGGACGTCGGCGAGCTCGCTCATGATCAGGTCCTGGCTGGCCTTGCCGAGGTCCACGATGTGCCAGCTCGCCGGGATCTTCTCGGCGGGCAGCGTCTTGTACTCGGTGCCGCGGGTGACTTCCTTGGCCACGATGACGTCGATGGGCAGGACGACTCGGACGCCGTTCTTCTCGGCGGTCTCGAGGATCCGCCGGGCGTCGTCGGTCCGGTCCGGCTCGGCGAGGCTCTTGCCGATGGCCTTGCCCTGCGCGAGCAGGAACGTGTTCGCCATGCCGCCGCCGAGGACGAGCATGTCCACCTTCTGGAGGAGGTGGTCGATGACCTTGATCTTGTCCGAGACCTTGGCGCCGCCGAGGATCGCGGCGAACGGCCGCTTCGGCGCGTCCATCAGGTTCGACAGCGCCGCGATCTCGCGTTCCATCAACAGGCCGGCATAGGCGGGCAGCAGCTTGGCGATGCCGACCGTCGAGGCGTGTGCGCGATGCGCCGTCCCGAAGGCGTCGTTGATGTAGATGTCCGCATAGGCGGCCAGGGCCGCCGCGAACCCGGGGTCGTTGGCCTCCTCCTCCACATGGAACCGGAGGTTCTCGAGCAGGAGCAGCTCACCGGGACGGAGCCGGTTCACGGCGTCCACGGTCCCGACCCCGAGGGCGTCGCCCGTCACCGGGACGTTGCGCCGGATCAGCTCGGTCAGGCGCAGTCCGACCGGCCGGAGCCGGAGGCTGTCCTGGACCTTGCCGTCCGGCCGGCCGAGGTGGCTGGCGAGCACGACGCGCGCGCCGGCGTTGAGGAGCAGGGCGATCGTCGGGATGGCCGCGCGGATGCGCGAGTCATCGGTGACCTTGCCGTCGGCGAGCGGGACGTTGAAGTCGACGCGGACGAAGACCCGTTTGCCCGCGACGTCGGCGTCGCGGACCGTGAGCTTATCCATGATGGAGATGCCTTTCGGTCAGGCGGCGACGGGGAGCCGGGCCGCGACGTGCGCGATGAGATCCGCGATGCGGCAGCTGTAGCCCCACTCGTTGTCGTACCAGGCGATGACCTTGACCATCGTCCCGCCGAGCACCATCGTCGACTCGCTGTCGATGATCGACGAGCGATCGTCGCCCTTGAAGTCCATCGAGACGAGCGGCTCGTCGCTGACACCGAGGATCCCGGCCATCGGGCCGGCCGCGGCGGCGCGGAACGCGTCGTTCAGCTCCTCGGCCGACGTCGGGCGGCTGACCGTCGCGGTGAAGTCGACGACGCTCACGGTCGGCGTGGGCACGCGCAGGCTGAACCCGTCGAACTTGCCCTTCAGGTCCGGGATGACGAGCGCGAGCGCCTTCGCGGCCCCGGTCGTCGTCGGGATGATGTTCTGGCCGGCGCTCCGCGCGCGGCGCGGGTCCTTGTGGGCGACGTCGAGGATGCGCTGGTCGTTCGTGTAGCTGTGGATCGTGTTCATCAGGCCGCGCTCGATCGTCACGAGGTCGTGGACGACCTTGGCGGCGGGCGCCAGGCAGTTCGTCGTGCACGAGGCGTTGCTGATGATGTGATGCGTCGCCGGGTCGTAGCTTGTCCTCGTTGACGCCGAGGACGATCGTGATGTCCTCACCCTTGGCCGGGGCGCTGATGATGACCTTCTGGGCGCCGGCGTCGATGTGGGCCCTGGCCTTGTCGGCGTTCGTGAAGATCCCGGTGGACTCGAGGACGATGTCGACGCCGAGGTCGCCCCACGGCAGGGTCGCCGGGTCCTTCTCGGCGAGGATCTTGATCTCGCGGCCGTCGATGATGATCGACTTGTCGCCGGCCCGGACCTCGCCCGCGTACTGCCCGTACGTCGAGTCGTGCTTGAACAGCAGCGCGTTCATCTCGGCGTCGACGAGGTCGTTGACCGCGACCACCTCGACGTCCGGGGCACGCTCGATGAGGGCCTTGAGCGACTGGCGGCCGATCCGGCCGAAGCCGTTGATCCCGACGCGGGTGGTCATCCTGGTTCTCCTCGCGGTGCGGTCGGCGGCGGGCGCCGAACCGGGTGTGGAAGGGCTCGTGCATCAGGGCGGATCCGACGCGTGGACGGGCGTCAGGAGACCGCTGAGGCCCCAATCCTACGCCCTCGACCCTCGAGGTGAAGGATGCGAACGGGTTGCGAGGTCGGCCTCGCCGTCCCCTCGCGTGGGAGCCGGATGGCCCTTGACGGGCCGGACATGGAACGACCCCCACCGGATCGGTGAGGGTCGTTCGGGCTTCGCGTCGCGAAGGTCGCGTCAGCCGCCGATCCTGAAGACCTTGCCACCACAGACCGGGCAAGTGCCCTGCAGCGCCGGCTTGCCGTTCTTCATCGTGATGTGCTGCGGGTTCTGGACTTCGACCTTCTTCTTGTCCTTGACGCAGTAGGCCTCGGCCATCGGGCTCCTCCTCGATCTGGCGAGCGTCACGGGAACCTCTGTCCCGCACCCACTCTGGGCTTCCGTGTTCGCTGGGCTGTCGCTATCGCTCCTGCCAGAGCGACGGTCGCCATCGATCCGTCGCGGCGTCGCGCTTCTGGCGGTCCATCTCGGCCAGGACGAGCAGGCTTTCGAGCCCCGTCTCGACACAGGCCGCCTCGGCCGCGTCCTTCGCTTCCCCGGTGACGAACTCGCCGGTCGTCCGGTTGGCATACACCGCACAGACGACGCCGGCTCGGCAGCGGGCGAGGGACGCGAGGACGAGGAGTGCCGACGCCTCCATCTCGAAGTTGATGACCCGTTGCTTGGCCATCTCTTCAGCGAGGTCAGGGTAACGGATGGGCAGCTGCGGGATCGGACGCCCTTGCGCACCGAAGAATCCCGGAGCGGTCGCCGTCACGCCGACGTGGGAGCGGTGGCCCAGCCGAGCCGCCGCCTCGATGAGGGCCGCGATCGCCTCGTAGTCCGCGACCGCTGGGTAGCCATCGTGGACGAAGAAGCTCGTGGTCGCCTCGAGGCGGACGGCTCCCGTCGTGATGGCCAGATCGCCAAGCTGCATCTCCGGCTGGAGGGCCCCACAGGATCCGACCCGGATGAAGGTCGGGCGGTCCGTGATCGCGAGGATCTCCGCGACCACGATCTCGACGTTGTCGGTCCCGATCCCGGTCGAGACCACCGAGACGCGCAGGCCGCGGTACTGACCGGTGACCGACGCGAACTCGCGATGCCGATGCTCGAGCTCGATCGAGTCGAAGCGCGTCGCGATGCGGTCGGTCCGATCAGGGTCACCAGGGAGGAGGATGTACTCGGCCAACTCTCCAGGGCCGAGTCCGATGTGGTACTGCCGTTCGCCGGTGGGGATCGCGATGCGGCGATCCGGTGGGTTTTCGACGCGGGTGTCCGCGTTCGGCAAGACCGATCCCTCGCTCAGGTGCACGCTCCGCAAGCGCGAAGTTCGGCCGAGGATAGTCCCGGCTTCTCACGAGCGTCAAGCCGAGTCGGCCGTGCGTGGATCGTGCTCAGCCGTGCGTGACGGCAGCGTCGCCGACGACGACACGACGCCCGGGTCCGTCCTGGGTGTCTCGCCGGTGCCCACGAAGGACGCCAGACGATGCGCCACCCGGGTCGCCAGCTGCCGGTTTCGGTACCGCCGACGGGCGAGCGTCACGGCCAGCGAGGCGAGCGAAAGCCCGGCCAGCGCGCCGATGCCGGCGGCGCCGAACGGTCCGTTCGCGGGGAACGGGGTGAGGGCCGCCGAACGGTGGGTGACGTCGGCGGTGATCGTGCCGCCCGGCTGCCCCGACGGCGACGGCGAACGCGGACGCGGGCGCGGTACCGGCCGGGGTCGTCGTCCCGGTCATCGCGATGGCGGATGCGTCCTCCACGATGACGACCGGCCCGGCCGCGCTCCGGTCCACGCGACCGGAGACGTTGATCGCATCGCCGACCTCGACGAGGTCGAGCAGGTCGACCGCGGTGCCACGGACCTGGACACTCCCGATCGCGGTGCCGTCGTCGAGGCGGAAACCGCCGGACTGGAGGTCGACCACGAGACCGCCGATCCGCACGGTCCGGCCGATCGCGGCCGCCAGATCGCGGATGTCGACGTCCGGCGCGGAGGGGAACGCAGCGGCAGCGGCGGTCGGGGACGCGCCGGCGGCGGGCGCTGTCGAAGAGGTGCCCGTCGTCGGGCGACCGGCCGCGGCGCTGCCGACACCTGCTGCTGCAGAGGCCGCATCGACGTGCACGTCCGAGCGGTCCCGCGGCAGGACCGCGAACCGCCGATCCGTCGCCGTGGGATAGGGCCGGCGGACGATGCCAACGACCGTCGCCAAGCGGCCCTCGATGAGGCGTTCCACGGGGATGGCGGCCCCGGCCTGGCCGATCACCACGACCGAGGCCGCGCCGACGCGCAGCTCGGCCCGCCACCGGTCACCGAGCTTGCGGACCGTGTCGATCCGACCCCTCACCGTCACGAGCCGCCACTCCTGGGCTTCGGTCGGGTTGGCATGGATGGCGAGGGGCGTCGGCACGGTCGCGGTCCCTTGACGGGCGAGACGCACGGCGTCGAGCCTCGGCGCGCCGTACGCCCGCCCGATCGACCCTTCTGCGCGAACCTGCGTCCCGACCGGCGGGGCCGGGACATCCTTGGGCAGGTGGACCTCGATGGCCCCGGTCGCGTCCTGGACGACGATCCGCCGCCCGGACGCGTCGAGCAGGGCCGCCGGGTGCGGTGACGACGGCGACGATCGCGACCGCGTGACCCGTGGCCTTCCTGGCCGCGACGATCGTCACGACCGCCGGCGCGGGTGTCGGGCTGGCCGTCGGCTTGGGCGTGGCCGTCGACTTCGGGGTCTTGCTCGGCGTCGGCGAGGGCGTGGGCATCGGCACCGGCGCCGCCGTGCGCGTGATGTCGCCACGATCGCGCGGCCACAGCCGATAGCCGTCGAGCGCGCCGGCCCGGGTGGCGTGCTGGCCGCCGATCCCCACGACGTGGTACGTCGCGCCGACCTCGACGTCGGTGGTGACGAGACCGCTCGAGGCATCGGCGACGACCTTCACCTCGCCCCCGGTCGCCCGCTGGAGGTAGAAGGTCACGTCCCCGCCCGAGGAGCGCGTCGGCCGTTTCGCCAGGACGCCGTCGACCGAGACCAGGCGGCCCTCCGTCGACTCATCGAGCCCGGCCGTCCCGAGCGGCGCCGGACTCGGCATCGCCCCCGTTCCGAGCACCACGACCCCGTCGGTCGCCGGCCGCAGCTCCGATTGACCGTATGGCGCGGCGAGCTTGCCGCGGACCTCGACGAGCGTGCCGCGAGTGGGCAGCGCGCTCGTGGCCGGGAGGCGGACGCCGAGGCCGCCGGTGAGGTCCGCGATCGTGATCACCCGCGGGATGCCTGTGCGGCCCGCCTCGCCCACCACTGTGCCGCGGACCACGACCGATGCCGCCGCCGGCATGGCTCGCGCCGCCGCGATGTCGACGACCGAGGCGGGCGTCGGGACCGGCGTGGGCGTCGGGGTCACGCCGGGCGTGGGCGATGGTGTCGGAGCGGGTGTCGGGATCGGCGTCGGCACCGGTGTCGGAGCGAGGGTCGGCGTGGGCGTGGGCGTGGGCGGGGGCGCCGCGGTCGGCACGGGCGTCGGCACGACCGTGGGTGCGGGCTCGTCGACCGGGGTCGGAGTCGGGGTCGGCGTGGTGCCCGGGACCGGTGGCGCCGCCAGACCCTGCGGCGACGGCGCGGTGTTCACGACGAAATCGGCGGCGCCGTCGTTCGTGTCGATGCCGTTGCCCGCTGCCCCGCCCGGGCGCCGCTCGAGACTCGAGCCGGTTGCCGGCGCCGTGGCCGCCGTCCCCTCGACGAACCCGCTCGCGGCGTCGCCCCATCCCAGGGAATCCACGACCGCCCCGCCGACGACGCGCAGCGCGATGGCTCCACCCGTCGCCGCCAACCCGCCCGTGTAGGTCGCGTCGGCGATCGCGGCCTGCACCCCGCTCGCGTTGGCGATGAGGATCCGCCGGCCCGGTTCGAGGACCGTCGTGGTCGACCCAGGTCGCCTTCCGGGTCACGGTCGAGCCGGATGCGGTCACGTACACGACCTCGAGACCGCCGAGATCCACCGCGACCGCCCCTTGATTGGCCACCTCGACGAACTCGTCCGACGCGGAGGCGCCGCCCGTCTGGACCTCGCTGATGACGAGGCTCGAGACCGGCCAGCTCACGGCCGCCGCGAACGACAGCGCGGGTGGCGCCGGCGACCACGCGGAGATCCCGACCGTCCAGGCAGCGACAAGGGACACGGCGATCCGAACGATCCGGGCACGAGCCATGACTGACCTCCCGGCGGGGCACGGGTGGCGGTCATCGGGCGAGGACGTCGTTGTACCGACGGACGGTCAACCGCCGCTTAGCTGCGGCTCGATACGGGCGCCATCGACTACGATGCGCACCACGACAGCCGTCACCCATGACAGGAGACACCGTGGCCCGCGCCAAGAGGACCGATCGCGCAGAGGCGCGCCGCCGCTATCGAGCCGAGATGGGCGTCGCCGACGGCGTCGAGGGGACCGACGATGTCGTGGATGCGGGGGGCACCGCGACCGCCGCGGCGACCAAGCCGCGCCCGCGCACGGACCCGAAGTTCTCGAGCCCGCCCGGCAAGCTGAGCATCACGGCGGCCTTCCGCGAGTCGATCCACCCGGTCAACCTCCGCGAGGACCTGCGGGCGCTGCCCTGGCTGGCCATCCATACGAAGGCCCTCTGGGTCCCCAGCCTCATCACCATCGTCAGCGCCATCGCGTTCACCATCACCGCGGGCTCGGACTTCGTCACCCGCTTCGGGTTCGCCTACTTCGTGCAGACGCCCGCGATCGGCAGCGTCTTCCTCGCCGGATTCCTGGCGCCCCGGGCCAGCTGGCTGATCGGCGCGATCGTCGGCGTCATCGCCGCCGTGTGCTACTCGGCCGTGATCGCGTACGTCGCGCTCGGGACGACAGAGGCCGCGATCGCGCGCGACGCGATGATCTCGTCGGTGTTCCTGTCCCCGGTCATGGGCGCGCTGTTCGCGGCCGCCGCCGCCTGGTACCGCCGGTTCCTGCAGCTGTCGAACCCGAACCGCGGCCGCCGCGCGGCGGCCCCGAAGAAGACGGGCAACGACGGCAAGTCCCGCAGCGCCGGCGCATCGAAGGCGACCGGCGCCCGGCGCTAGTCCTCTCGGGCAAGGCCGTTCAGCCGAGCCGCCGCATCCCGGCATAGCCGGTCTGCCGGACGCCGTCTGGCCGATCCGGCCCGCCGGCAGCGGCGGCCAGCTCGGGGAGGGCCCGGACGTCGCGGGCCACGACGTTCACGACCGAGCCCTCGCGCTGGAGGTCGCCGTCGATGAGCAGCAGCGCGTGCCGTCGGACCACGGACCGCAGCCGCGCCCAGGTGTCCGGCCAGAGCGTGACGTTGGCCATCCCGGTCTCGTCCTCCACCGCGAGGAAGACCGTGCCCTTCGCCGTCATCGGGTGCTGGCGGGTCACGACCAGGCCCCCGATCCGGACCGGCCCGGGACGGTGCTCGGAGAGCGCCGCGTTGGTCACCGCGCCCATCCGCTCGAGCACGGGCCGGAAGAGTTCCGTCACCTGGTGCCGCGCATCGAGCCCGATCACCGCGTAGGTGTCGCCGATCCGCTCCGATTCGGTGAGCGGCGGGAGGTCCGGCGCATCCGTCGCGGGTAACCGCAGGTCCATCGCCCGGCCAGCCGAGGCCTTGGACCGGCCGGCGGATGCGGAGCGGCGACCCGCCACTTCCCGGAGCTGCCAGAGCAGTTCCCGCCGTGGCCGACCCAGCGAATCGAGCCCGCCGGTCCGGATCAGCCGCTCGAGCACCTCCTCGGGGAGCCCGGTCCGCTCGACGACGTCCTCGAGCGAGGTGTACGGCCCGCGGGCCAGTTCGCCGTCGAGGAGCGCGGCGTGCTGCTCGCCGATCCCCTTGACCAGGTGGAGGCCGAGGCGGACGCCCCAGCCGGCGGTGACCTCCGGGACCCAGCGCTCGAGCGATGCGGGCGAAGGGATGACGCAGGCCGGTGCGCGGATGGGCTCCGGACGGGCGGCGATCCCCGTCCCCGGGGGCAGTGGCTCGCCGGGCCGGCCCACCCACTCGGTCGTCGTCTTGTAGCTGGACGCATTGAGATCCACCGGGAGCACCGCGACGCCATGGCGCTTCGCATCGTTGACGAGCACCTCCACCGGGTAGAAGCCCATCGGCTGGGCGTTCACGAGCCCGACGAGGAACTGCGCCGGGTAGAAGAGCTTGAGGAACGACGACTCGTAGGCCGTCCGTGCGAAGGCGGCCGCGTGCGACTTCGCGAACCCGAACGACGCGAACGCGGCGACCTGGCGGAACAGCTCCTCGGCCGTCTCCTCGGCCATGCCCGGCTGCCGGAGGCAGCCGTCGACGAACCGGCGGTGCAGCTTCTCCATCTCGCGGCTCGAGCGCCACGTCCCCATCGCGCGCCGGAACCCGTCGCTCTCGCCCGGGGAGAACCCGGCGACCTCGATCGCGACGCGCATGACCTGCTCCTGGTAGAGGATCACGCCCATCGAGTCCTTGAGGACGGGCTCGAGTGAGGGGTGGAGGTACGTCACCGGCTCGAGGCCCTGTCGGCGACGCAGGAAGGGGTGGACGGCGTTCCCCTGGATCGGGCCAGGGCGGATGATCGCCACCTCGACCACCAGGTCGTCGAGGTTCTGCGGCCGGGACTTGGGCAGCGTCTGCATCTGCGCCCGGCTTTCCACCTGGAAGACCCCGACCGTGTCCGCGGCCTGGAGCATCTCGAAGACCTCGGGCACGTCCTCGGGCAGCCGGTCGAGATCGAGACAGACCGCGCAGTCGTGCTCGATGAGCTGCATCGTCTCGTCCATCGCGGCGAGCATCCCGAGTCCGAGCAGGTCGAGCTTGATGAGCTTGAGCGTCTCGACGTCGCGCTTGTCGAACTGGACCACGACCCGGTCCACCATCGTCGCCCGCTCGATGGGGGCGATGTCGATGAGCGGCGCCGCGGTCACGAGCATCCCGCCCGAGTGGATCGAGAGATGGCGCGGGAAGCCGTCGATGCGGGCGCAGAACTCGAGCCAGCGCTCCCAGTCGCTCATGCCCACCGTCGAGCCGCCACGGGCCTGCGGGGGCGGCTCGGGCTCGACCCGCGCGACCGAGGAATGGGCGCCCGCGGCCCCCTGGTCGGCCCGCCGCGGGGCCGGCGGATCCCAGTGGTTCGGCCGCCCGAGCTTGTCCGTCCGCCGGGGCGGCGGGAGGAGCTGGCCGCTCTCGGGATCGATGGGCTCGTACCCGGTCCCGCGGCCCGCCCGCAACCAGGCCACGCTCGCGGGCGTATCGCCCGGCCCACCCTCGTCGTCGGAGGTGCCACCGCTCCGGATCGCCGTGCGCGGCGCCAGCGGGTCGTCCGAGTCCCGCGGGTCCGACCCCCCGGCCGCCGACGGATCGTCCCCCGCCGGGATGTCGCCCTCGCCGAGCCAGGCGAACGGTCGCGGTGCGTTCGGGTCGTCCGGCGTCGACGGCTGGCGCCAGGGCGGGACCTTGCCGACGAGCGGGACTCGCTGCTGCAATCGGCCCATCCCGTCGACGAGGCCGTGCGCCTCGGCCTGCTCGGCGGCGATGGCCTCGGCCGGCGTCCGTTCGTCGACGCGTCGGAAGAACTCGGCGAACCCGCCATCGGCCTCGAGGTCGCGCCGGACCATCACCGAGTCGTAGGTCTCGAGCGCCTTGGCCACCCGGTCGACGAGCGGCCGCGGGAACCCCAGGGCGTACCCGACCTCGCGCACCGCGGACCTCGCCCGGTACGTGACGAGGTTGCAGACCATCCCGGTGTGGTCGGGCCCGTAGCGGCCGTAGATGTACTGGATGACCTCCTCCCGGCGCGCCGAGCTGAAGTCGATGTCGACATCCGGGTACGTGGTGCGGCCCGGATTGATGAACCGCTCGAACAGGAGGTTGTGGGTGATCGGCTCGACCCGGCTGATCCCGAGCGTGTACGACACGATCGAGCTGGTGGCGCTGCCCCGGCCCTGCGCCGGGATCCCCTGCTCCTTCGCGAATCGCATCAGGTCCCAGCAGATGAGGAAGAACTCGGCGAGGCCGGCCCGCTCGATGACGTCGAGCTCGTGGGCGAGCCGCGTCACGACCGCCGAGGTCAGCGGGTGGTACCGGCGCCGGGCCCCGGCCCAGCACAGCTCCGAGAGATAGGAGAACGGCGTCTCCCCGTCGGGCACCGGGAACCCCGGGAAGCGGTACTGCTCGAACCCGAGGTCGACCGTGCACGACGCCGCGAGCTCCACCGAGGTCGCGATCCCCTCCGACCACGCGCGCGCCATCCTCGCGTCCCCGCTGCCCGGCGGCATCGCCGCCAGTTCCGCGCCGGACTTCAGGAACGACTCCCCCTCGGGCCGGCGCAGGTCCCCGAGCGTCTCGAGCGTCCGGCCGTGCCGGATCGCGGTCAGGACGTCCGCCAGCTCGCGGTCCTCGGGCCGGGCGTAGTGGACGTCGTTGGTCACGACCACCGGCAGCCCGAGCCCCTCGGCGAGCTCGATCGATTCGGCCACGAGCCAGTCGTCGTCGGCGAGGAGGTGGTGCGAGACCTCGATGAAGCAGCCGCTCGTGGCCGGGCTCTCGCCCCGACCGTACAGCCGGGCGAGGCGCTCGGCGGCGGCGCGGGCGCCCTCGCGATCCCCGACCCGCAGCCGCCGTGCCAGCTCCCCGTCACGGCAGCCGGTCAGCGCGACGAGGCCCTCGGCATGCTCGGCGAGGAGGGCCTGGGTGAAGCGCGGCACGCCCTTGGTCCCGGCCATGTTGGCCCGCGAGACCAGCCGGCACAGGCTCCGCCAGCCGATCGCGGACCGGGCGAGGAGGACGAGGTGCGGTCCGCGGATCCGATCGCCGATCCCCCGCAGGTCCTCCTTCACCGGCTCACGGTGCCCGGGGAGGCGGGCGCGGTCCGGACGAGGCCGCACCGGGACGCCCTCGGCGACGACCCCGGGCAGGCCCAGGTCCCCCGCCCCCGGCTCCGCGGTCGCGTCGGCCGGCCGTCGTGTCCCCCGCCGTCGCGGCCGTCGGGCCGGGATCACGATCCCGTCGGGGTCGGCGACGAGCGGGTCGCGCAGCTCGATCTCGATCCCGATGACCGGGTGGAGCCCCACGGCCTCGGCGGCGCTGACGAACCGGACCGCGCCGTACAGCCCCGCGTGGTCCGTGACCGCGAGCCCGGTCAGGCCCAGCTCGACCGCCCGGTCGACGAGGTCGTCCGCCGGCGAGGCGCCGTCGAGGAACGAGAAGTTGGTGTGGCTGTGGAGTTCGGCGAACGGGGTGGGTGCCACGGGTCGCTCCGGTCGGGGGCCGGCTCATCGGGGCAGGTCAGTATAGAACATCCGTTCGAGTCTGAAGGAAGAAGCGGTGCCTGGGACCAACGGGCGGCTGGACAGAACCGGCGAAGCCGGTCTTACTTCCCGCATGCGACCCCACCTGCTGCTCCGCCGTGCCGTCGCCCCTGCCCTGGCCCTGCTCCTCGCGTGCTCGATCATCCCGACGGCCGGGCTGTTCGGCGCCCCGGCGGCCCATGCCGCCACCGAGATCCGCCCGCGCGTCACCGGCATCAAGCCGCTCAGCCACGAGGTGTACGGCTATCTCCCGTACTGGCGTCTGGACTCGGGCACGGTCGATCGGATCCACTACGACCTGGTCTCGACCATCGCGTTCTTCGGGCTCGGCATCAACGCGAACGGGGCTCTCGACACGAGCTGGGTGGGCTACAAGGAGTACATCGGCGAGGACGCCGCCGCCGTCACGAACGCCGCCCACGACCGAGGGGTCCGCGTCGTCCCGACGTTCCAGCTCTTCGACAGCGCCTCCGGCTACCCGAAGATGACCGCGTTCCTCTCGAGCACCGCGGCGCAGGACAAGTTCATCGGCCAGGCGCTCGACCTGATGGACACCCGAAAGGCGGACGGCGCCGGCCTCGACTTCGAGTCGGTCATCGGGCTCAACCCGCTCGCGACGAAATACGTCGCCTTCGTCAAGCGCTTCCGCGATGCGATGAAGGCGCGCTTCCCCGATGCGACTCTCGTGAACGCCCTCTCGGCCGGCGCGAACGCCACCACCGTCAAGGGGCTCGTGGGCGTCGTCGACCACGAGATGGTCATGACCTACAACTACCGCTGGTCGGGCTCGACCATCACGGGCGCGATCGCGCCGCTCGACCATGCGACGCGCAACGTGAAGATCCACATCGCGCGGTTCCTCCAGTGGGCGCCGGCCAAGTCCCTGCTGCTCGGCGTCCCGTACTACGGCTACAACTGGCCCGTGAAGACCAACACGCCGAACGCGGCGGTCCGCACCCCCAAGGCGACGTACGGCGGCGTGGTCAGCATCACGTACGCCGCCGCCCGGGACTGGCTCAAGGCCCACCCCAAGACCAAGCGGAAGTACGACGCGCTCGAAGGCAGCGCCTTCTACACGTACTGGTCCACCAAGTACAAGACCTACCGCCAGGTCTACTTCGAGGAAGAGCGCAGCCTCGCGGCGAAGTACGACTACGCGATCGTCACCGGGCTCGGCGGCGTGGGCATCTGGACGCTCGACAACGACCGGGGCTACGAGGACCTCTGGAACGTCCTCCGGGCGAAGTTCTACGCCCCGATCCGGGATGTCCATGTGACCGGAAAGGTCCTCTCGGTCCGGAAGTCCAGCGGCGTCGTCTGGACGAAGATCCGCCTCCAGGCTCGCGAGGTCGGAACCGTGCCGGAACGCGGCGTCCTCAAGTGGACGCTCCGTGACACGAACGGCAAGCTCATCCGCTCGGGATCGCTGCCACGCGAGACGGTCTACCCGGCCAAGACGCGGACTCACGATCGCCTCGTGAAGCTCGGCACCAGCGCCGGATTGAAGGCCGGGACCTACACGCTCCGCGTACGGTTCGAGACGTCCAAGACGTGGCGCTCGCCCGACATCCGGTTCCGCCAGCCGTACTGATCCGCGCCCGGACGAATCGCGTCGAAGTTCGCCCGCCGATCCCGAAACATTCGGCGCGGGTTCGGCGTCTCAGAGCCATGCAACTCCACTTCGCCTCGATCGCCACGGCCGCGCTCCGGCGCGCGCTGCTGGTCGCGATGGCGGTGGGCCTCATCCTGGTCATCCTCCCCGCGGTCCTGGCGGCCGAGGCGGGCGGCTGACCCACCACATGACGTCTCGGCGCCTGGGGGCCTCGGGACAATTCGGCGGCGATCGACTGCGATGGTCGAGACGCCAGCCCGTCGGCAGAGCCGGTGAGCGACTCGGCCGACCTGCAGGACCCCGTCGCTTGGGGGCGACGGGGTCCTGCCACGTCTCAGCGACGATCGGACCACCATCCCGTAGACGGCTCCAGCGACCACGACGACGAGGAGGTACGCCAACGCCGGCGTGGGGGTGTCCGCGCCGTCCGATAGGAGGACGGCCACGAGCAATCCGGGTCCGATCGCCCAGAACGTCCAGTGGCTCGGACGGTTCACGGTGGGACGGATTCTAGTCGGCCTGCCTAGGCCCCCCGATCTGCTCGGGATGTCGCTCTACGCCGGTGACCCCGAACGAGAGCTCGCCGTCGCCCGCCACCCGGTCCCGTCACCAACAGATTGACGGGCGATGGCAGCTGGGTCGAACCCCTTGGCGATCAGCCAAACCGCCAGGACCATCTCCTGCAGGAAGATGGGAAGAGCCAGGACGATCTGGATCGTCGACATCGGCTCGGCAAGCCGGAGCATCACGAGGATGCCGGACAGCATGACCGACGCGACGGCCACGAGACCCCAGACGGACAGCCATCGCGGGACGAGTCCCGATCGATAGAACACCCGAGTAGTACATGAGTGCCCCGAGGCCAAAGGCCAGCACGGCCACTTCGCCCAGCGCATCACGTGCCGCCACCAGCAGCACAGCCTGGGCTTCATATGCAGGTCCAGCCGCAGATCCAGCGTTCGCAGATCCCTGGCTCAAGGTCGACCAGCAGCAGGAGGCAGACGACGATGCCGATATAGAGGGCTCCTTCGACGAGCCTGAAGCCGACTGACCCAAGTGCCAGACCTTCGCTGTGCTGCCTCAAGACCGGGTAGAGGGCCATCGCGATCCCAGTAGCCGCCGCGCCACCGATGAAGAGGAAGAGCGCGCCCAGGAGGACCTGGTCTTGGTTCGCCGAGATCTTCGCGAGATCGACCGGGGCCTCCAGGATCGGCTGTACCAGCACCACGCGCGAGATCAGGTCGGCAACCGTCGCGATGATGAACAGCAAACCAGCGACGACGGCGATCCTTCGGTTCCCATCCATCTGCTTCCCTCGCGTTCAGGGTCCCGACGCAGTCCGACGGCCAAGCTCGGCCGCGAACCGTCCTTGTGCTTTCGTCGAGCGTCGCGGCGACTCGTGGTCCTGCCAAGTGCCGTTGGTCGTCAAGTGACGGGAGGTCACGCCAGGTCCTGCCACGTCTCGGGGTAGGATGCCTCGGTGACCCCGCGTCCCCACGTCTCGCTTCGTCCTGTCCTCCTGATCGCGGCCCTGGCGCTCCTCGCCGCGTGCGGGCCGGGATCGACGTCGACGACGAAGCCGGTCGCGGCGACCGGGGCGGGGACCGCCGAGCCGGAGACGCCCGCTCCGACCTCCGTCGCGGTCTCCACCGAGGCTGCGCTCGCCGACCAGACCGACACCGATTGGGGCCGGATCTGGGACAAGCTTCCCGCCGGCTTCCCGATGTACGCCGGCTCGACCGCGGCCGACGAAGCCGCGACAGGGCCGGTGAGTGGCATCTATGCGCTGCCCACCGGTGACGCCGCCACCGTCGCGAACTGGTTCAAAGACCAGCTGACGGCGGCCGGCTTCAGCACGGAGGCCCTGACCGGCCCGCTAGAAGACGGCGGCTACGTGCTCGACTCCACCGGCAGCGAGCCCGGTTGCCGGACCGAGGTCACGGTGTCGCCGCTCGGTGGCACGATATCGGTGACGATCCTCTACGGCGCCGCCTGCCCGCTCCGATGACGATCCCCGAAGGAGCCTGACCCGACATGCACCCACGAACGCGCGACTTCATCGGCGCGGCGCTCCTCGCCATCGTCCTGATCGGGCTCGTCGCGCTCATCGTCGGGACGGCGTTCGCCAACAAGGCCATCGCCTGACGGGCTGACGAGCGAGCGACAACCTCGGGACCGCGTCGGCCGCGCGACACGCGCCGGCCACGCCGGGCGTCTATGCTGGCGACGGACCGGCCGGGACCCGGTCCAAGCAGCGCCGGGGGAAGCGCACCGTGCAGACCGCACAGCCACGCGACGTCGGGATGCTCCTGCTCGTCGTGGGCGTCCTGCTCATCCTGTTCGTCGTGACCTTGACGGTGGGCGGGCCGGCTCGCTGACGCTCGCGAGGGCTGACGAGCTCACGCCCGCCAGGAGCACCTCGATCCCTTCTGCGTAGGCCGCGTCGAGGTTGCCGCCGAGCCGGAACGCACCGGCAAGCTCCATCGAGACGAAGCCGTGCGCCCACGCGACCATGGTCCGAGCGGCCGACAACGCGCGGTCGTCGCCGACGAGCTCGGTCATGGCCGCGATCAGTGGCTGCGCCAGGTCCGCCAGGCGCGCCGGGTCCGGCTGGAGCTCCGGGGCGAGGTGGGCGAACAGCAAGCCGTAGCCATTCGGGTTGGCATGGACGAAGTGGCGATAGGCGTGCGCCGTGGCGACGAGGTCGCGCCTCGGATCCCCGGTCGACACGGCCGTGGCGAGGGCCGCTGCGAGGTCGTCCGTGACGGCGTCCGCGACCGCACGGACCAGCGCGGCGCGGTCCTTGACGTGCTTGTAGAGCGACGGTCCACGCACGCCGACACGCTCGGCGACACGGCTCATCACGACCGCGTCGAGGCCGTCCTCCTCGAGGACCGCCCGCGCGGCGACGACGATCGCGTCCTTCGATGTGCGGGCCGGGGCTGGCATGGCGCAGATTATAGGCTATTGACACTAGCCATGAAGGCTATACAATGTAGCCATGCCGGATGACAAAGGTCCGGCCGGCCACTCACGGAAGGGATCGTTCGATGCATCAGAGTCTCATCGCCGGGTCGGAGTCCTCGCGACCGGCGGATCCCACGATCGTCGCGACGCCGCCCTTCGCGCGCACCTGGCTCCGTCTCGAGGGCGCGGCCGCCTTCGCGGCCGGGGTCGCCCTGTACGGCTGGCTCGGAGCGCCGTGGCTGCTGGCGCTGCCCCTCCTCCTCGTCCCGGACGTCTCGATGGTCGGGTACCTGCGCGGCCCGCGACTCGGGGCGCTCACCTACAACGTCGTCCACAACTGGGCCATCGGGCTGGCCATCCTCGGCCTCGGGCTCGCGACCGGCATCGACGCCGTCTCGGTCGCCGGGGCGATCCTCATCGCGCACGTCGGCATGGACCGGACCATGGGCTACGGCCTGAAGCTCCCGACCTCGTTCCAGGACACGCATCTCGGGCGCATCGGCAAGCGCGAGGTCTAGCCGCTCAGTCGTACAGCCGCTCGAGGTGCCACGTGCCTTCGACGCGGTCGAGATAGACGAGCGCCAGCCAGCGCGGGCCGACCACCTTGACGTAGTCGCGGGCGATCGGCCCGCGCCACCACGCCTCCTCGACGCGCCAGCGGTTGCAGACCTCGACCGGTTCGCGGCGACCGTTCCAGACGATGGCCGTCGGCTGGCCGGCGGCGTCGATCTCCACCTGGATCGCGGGGTGCTCCCGCAGCAGGCGGGTCATCGACCGCTCCCCGACCCGGACGGGTCGAGCTCCACCGACCGCCAGGCCCAGCGGGCCTCGGGGAGCGGCGCCTCGGGGTCGAGCAAGGCGACCCGTCGGACCCGGTCCTCCCCGAACGTGAGCGCGAGCCGAGCCAGCTGCCAGCCGAGCCGGGCGTCGCGGGCCGCCTGCGGGATGAACAGCGGCAACTGCTGACCGGCCGCCGGTCGTGCCCCGGCCAGCTCCAGGGTCACGCGCGCCACGGCGGCCGGCGGCGGGGTCCGCTCCAGGCGGGCGAACAGCAGGCGCTCGATCGCTTCCGCGTCGGCGGTGGGCTCGGGGAAGCGCTGCTCCACGGCCAGCTCGGGCGCCGTCCCCGCCCGGGCGAACGCGAGGTCCAGGTCGAGATGCAGCTGGGCGCTCGTCGCCGCCAGGCCTCGCGCCGACAGTTGCCCGGTGAGCGCGCCGGCGAGCCGGTGGAGGACGAAGCGGAGCGACTCGAGTTCGTCCGACGGCGGTTCGATGGGGAGCCGGAGGACGAGTCGCTCGGGGGCCGCGCGCGGCCGGAACGGGTCGATCTCCTCGCCGCGGGCACGAGCGTGGATCCGCGCCCCCTCCTCCCCGAAGCGCGCGATGAGCGCCGAGCGGGCGAGCTCCGCGACAGCCCCCACGCGACGGAGGCCGAAGCGGGCGAGCCGGGCCCGGATGTCGAGGTCCTGGGTGAGGAGGCCCGAGGGATACGGCGCGAGGAACGCCGTCTCGCCGCCGCGCGGGACGAGGATCGGCTCGCCCGGCCGGGCGTGGACCGCGGCGATGGTCGCGACGAAGCGCGTCCCGGCGACGCCGGCACGGACCGGGGAGCCGGCACGCCCCGGGGCCGCCGGCAAGGCCCGCTCCAGGACCTCGGCCAGACGCGCGGCGAGGACCGGTTCCGGGCCCCACAACGGCTCGAGGCCGTCGGCCTGGACCTCGAACAGCCCGAACGACGCGTCCGCCGGATCGGTCGTCCCGGCGAGACCCGGGCTGAACGCGGCGAGGGCCTCGAACGCGGCCTCGGCCGCGGCCCGGTCCGCCTCAGGATCCGGATCGACGAAGACCGCCTCCGGTGCCAGCCGATGCGCGCTCCCCAGCGGGATCCCCCGCCGGACGCCGAGCGACCGGGCGTCGCGGTTCGCGTCGATGACCGTCCCCGGATCCCACGGCCGGCCGCCCAGGACGAGCGGCCCCGTCGGGAAGGGCTCGGAGGCGCGGGCCGCCGCCAGCGCGAGGGGGAGATGCGGTCGGTAGAGGTGCAGCAGTCGCATCGCGATGGGTCCGTTCGGTGTCGGTGGCGGGGGCCTGGTCGACGGTGGGGATCGCCTCGACGAGGAGGTCGTCCCGGCGGAGGCAGCGGTCGCGTTCGCCGCCCTCCGCGTAGAGGATCCGGAGGGTCGCCCGCCGCCCCGGCGGGCCGTATCGATTGCGGGCGACCAGCGCCTCCGTCCGCTGGCCGACGATGTCGCGTCCGAGCCGGATCCACGATCGCCGCGCGAGCTCGAGCCGGAGTCCGCTCGACTCGGCGACCGCGCTGGCCATGGGGCCGGCGAGCCCGGGCGGCTCGAGGACGACGAACAGCGACTCCGCTCGACGGGCGAGCGCGGCCAATCGGCCGAGCCGGTCCGCGACCTTGTTCGGCCGGTCCGTCTTCGCGAGACGCCCGCCCGGCAGGTCGAGCAGGAGCAGGTCCACGGACCGGCCGGCCAGCAGGCTCCCGGCGATGGCCAGTCCCTCGTCGAGGGTCTCGGGCGTGATGACCACGAGCCACTCGAGGCGGACCCCGCGCGCGACGGCCTCGACCGGGTCGAACGTCCGGGCCAGGTCCAGCCAGGCCACCACCGAGCCGGCCACCTGCGCCTCGGCCACGAGCCGGAGCGCCAGGGTGGTCCGTCCGCTCGAGCCGTCGCCACGGATGGCGACGCTGGCGGATCGCGGCAGGCCTCCTGGTCCCAGGATGGCATCGAGGCTCGCGAACCCGGTGGGGATGACCCGGTCGTCGGGGCGGGCGGCGGGCCGTGGTCCCCCGTCGGGAAGCGGCTCGTCCGCAGGCGCCAGCGCCATCGACCCGATGACCCGCGGAGCTGCGGCACCCCACCGGGCCTGGAGGCCCGCGACAGCGGCGTCCACATCACCACGAGCGGTCGTCATCGGACGGCCATAGTAGAACATCTGTTCTACTCGGACAAGACCCGAAACGTGGCCGGGCTACTCCACCGTCGAGCCGGTGAACGTGATCGAGCCGACCCAGGAAGAAGATGCCCGGGTAGGTCTTGAAGCCGTCGCCGGTGTTGTCCCGCAGGACCGAGCCGACGATCTCCACCGAACCCGACCGGTCGTTGCTCACGAAGAAGATCGCGCTCCCGCCCTCGTGGTTCGAGGTGTTGCCCTCGATGCGGGTCCCCTCCACGTGCAGGAGCATCTCGTTGCCGTCGTTGTAGATGGCGCCGCCGTTGCCGCCGCCGGGCGTGCCGGCCTTCGCCGGGTTCGCGCCCGAGCCGATCGCCTTGTTGCCCGTGAACAGGCTGTCGAGGATCGACCACGACACGCCGATGCTCGAGATGGCGCCGCCGTTCGAGCACTCGTTGCGCCGGTCCCCGGACCCGCCGAACGTGCTGCGCACCACGTAGACCGGGAGGCCGTGGTACTGCGAGAAGACCTGGATCGCGGCGCCGCCGACGTCCGGCCCGGTCGGGGCGCAGCGGTTGCCGTAGAACTGGCTGTCGATCACGCGGAGCCGCCCGCCGCGGACGAAGATCGCGCCGCCGCCGTCCATCGTGTCGGAGCCGGACGACTTGCCGTTGCGCGAAGACGAGGCGCTGGACGGTCAGCACGGGATGGTCCTGGTCCTGGCAATGACTCGTCGTCCAGTGCTGGGCCTGGTCGCACGTGTTCTGGTACAGGATCCGGCGGGCGCCCTGCCCGTCGAGCGTGACGAGGCCGCCGCCGTCGAGCACGACGTCGGGCTGGTCGTTGAAGACCTTGGCGGTCACGGTCATCGGGATCGTCGACCGGGTCCGGGCCGCAGTCGAACGTGATGACCCCGCCCTTCGCGACCGCGGCGGCGACCGCCGCGCCGGTGCAGCTGGCCGGGGTGCCCGTCCCGACCACGTGGTCGGGACTCGTCGTGTCCACCAGCTGCGCTTCGGCCGGGATCGTCGCGCCGCCGCCGGGGTTGCCCGGCGTCGGGGGTGGCGGCGTGACGGTGGTGCCGCGCCATGACCCTGGCGAGGAACGCGGCGGTCTCGGCCCGGGTGATCTTGCGGTCCGGGCAGAAGCTTGGCGGCGCCGCAGGTGACCGCCAGCCCGGCCGTCGCGAGTCGGTCGATGGCCGACGCGAACGATGGTGCTCTTCGGGACGTCCTTGAAGTGCGGGCCGCCGGTCGCCGTCAGGTGCAGCGCCTTGACGAGGTAGGAGGCCATGCTCGCTCGCGTGACCTTCGTGCCCGGGCAGAAGCGCGTGGTCGAGCAGCCCTTCATGATCCCGGCCGCCACGACCATCTGCACGGCCTTCTTCTGCGAGCTCGAAACGTCGTGGAAGTGGGTCGTGACCGTCACCTTGAGGCGCAGCGCGCGGGCCAGGTACACCGCCATGCTGCCCTTCGTGACGACCGTCTTGGGACAGAAGTGGTGGGTCGTGCAGCCGGGCATGACGCCGGCCGCGGCGACGGCCTCGATCGCCTTCTCGTAGGTCGACCCGTTGTCGTCGGTGAAGCGGCCGGCGGCCGCGACCGTCCCCGGCGCGACGATCGCGAGCACCGACGAACACGAGGACGAGGGCGGATCCGATCCGGCGCGGACGTGGCATCCGCCAACGCTACCCAAGGCCCGGCTGTCGGCGGCAAGCACCATCGGTACCGGTGCGCACCGGCCATTCGAGCCCCGGCCGCTCCGCCGAGCACGCAGCCGGTGCGGGCGCGGGGCGGGCGTATGATCGCCCGAGCCAAAGCCGCGTCGCGACTCGAAGGACGCTCGTGACCATGAACCAGGATCCACCGCCCGAGCGCGGCATCTGGGAGGGCCTGCCGACACCGCAGCGGTCCTCCACGGTCCCGCGATGGGCCGTCCCGGCCCTCGTCATCGGCGTCGCGTGTTCTCTTGCCGTCGCGTGGATCTCCGCCGACTACTTCGCGGGTCTGACTCGCGGCGATCCTCCGTCGCTCGCGATGGCCTACATGCTGGAAGAGCTCCCGTTCCTGCTCCTCGGCGTGCCACTGATGTTGGCCGGTGCGATGGGCGTCGCGAGACCTTGGACGGCCCGACGGACGTGGTTGCAGTTCCCCATCATCATGGCCGTGATCGGCTGGATGCTCATCGTGATCCAGGGGCCGGATCTACTCGTCTAGGGCGACGTCACTCGATCGACACGTTCGGGGCCGTAGCGTCGCTCCCCTACCATGCTGCCGATGCCGAGCCCGTCCGACCCGCCGCTCCCCGAGCGCCCGATCCTCGTCGTCGACGACGACGCGAAGATCGTCCGCCTGGTCCGCACCTACCTCGAACGAGAGGGGTTCTCGGTCGTGACCGCGGCGGACGGCCCGGGGGCGCTCGACCAGATCGAGACCCAACGGCCGGCCCTCGTCGTGCTCGACCTGATGCTCCCCGAACTGGACGGGCGAGCCGTCATCCGGGCCGTCCGCCGCGACGAGGAGGCGTCCCACACGCCGATCATCGTGCTCTCGGCGCGCGGCTCGACGATCGACCGCATCGCCGGGCTCGAGGACGGGGCCGACGACTATCTGCCGAAACCGTTCTCCCCGGCCGAGCTCGTGCTCCGCGTGAAGTCCATCCTCCGGCGCGCCGCACTGCCGGTGACCGCGGGCCAGACGCGACCGCTGATCGTCCATGGCGATCTGACCCTCGACCGCGACCGGCACGAGGTCGCCCGCGATGGTCGCCCGATCGCCCTGACGCACGTGGAGTTCCGGCTGCTCGAGGCGATCCTCGTGGCGGACGGGCGGGTGCTGAGCCGGGACCAGCTGCTTGATGCGGTCTACGGCGCCGACCAGGACGAGATCATGGACCGGACCATCGACGTCCACATCCGGCGTCTCCGCGACAAGCTCGACGACGATCCCGAGGCGCCGCGGTACGTCGCCACCGTCCGGGGCGTCGGATACCGGGCGGCCCGCGTCGAGCCGGCCTGCCTGATGGGTCGCGGCATCGCCGTCCGCATCGCGCTCGCGGCGCTCGCCTCGGCGGCCGTGGGCCTGGTCATCCTCGCGGTCGGCGTCGCGGTCGTCGGGGCCGACGTCTTCACGGCCCTCATGGTCAAGGCGGGCGACGACGCCACGCACGCCCGGGCGATGTACGACGAGTCGGTCACGGTCGTCCTCATCGCCGCCGTCGCGCTCGCGGCGCTCGCGAGCATCGTGCTTGCCGTCGTCCTGGCCCGGATGCTGGCGCGGCCGCTCGCCGACGTCGGGGTCGCGGCGCGACGCGTGGCCGAAGGCGACTACGCGGCGCGCGTCCCGCGCGACGGGCCCGAGGAGATCGCGTCGCTCGCCGACTCGTTCAACCAGATGGCGGCGAGCCTCCAACGCCAGGAGACCATGCGGCGCGACTTCATCGCGAACGCCGCGCACGAGCTCCGGACGCCGCTCACGAACCTCCAGGGCTACCTGGAGGCGCTCCGCGACGGCGTGATCGTCGCGGACCGGGCGACGTACGAGTCGCTCTGGGACGAGGCCGAGCGCCTCGTGCGGCTGTCACGGTCGCTCGATGCGCTGGCCGAAGGCGATGCCGCCGACGGCCCTCCGGAACTCGTCGACCTCGACCTCGCGGCGGCGATCCGCGCCGCGCTCGACCTCGCCCTGCCGAGCCTCGAGCGTGCCGGGCTGACGGTCGTCACGGAGATCCCCGAGCATCTCGCCCGCCCGCGCCAACCCGGACCAGGTCGCCCAGGTCCTCGCCAACCTCTTCTCGAATGCGGCGCGCTACACGCCGACCGGCGGCTCGGTCACGGTGCGGGCCGAGCGCCGCCCCGCGGACCTTCTGGTCTCGGTCGTGAACACCGGGGAGGGCATCCCGCCGGAGGACATCGACCGCGTCTTCGAACGCTTCTATCGCGTCGAGAAATCACGCGACCGCGAACGTGGCGGCGCCGGCATCGGTCTCGCGGTCGTCAAGCAGCTCGTCGAGGCGGCCGGCGGTCGCGTCGGCGCCGAGTCGGGCGAGGGCCGGACACGCTTCTGGTTCAGCCTCCCGACGTGACGTCGGTCCCCGTCAGGAGGGGAGGCCGATGAAGATCATCCCGAGGCAGATCCCGGCCAGACCGAACCACTGGACCCGTTTGAGGCGCTCGCCGAGGAACGCGACCGCGACGACGATCGTCACCGCCGGCCCGAAGGACGCGGCGAGTCCGACCATCCACGTCGGGGCGGACTCCAGGCCGATCGCGAAGGAGATGAGACCGACGACGTCCAGGACACCGGCGAGCACGATGGTGCCGCCGATACGCCCGGATGACCACCCCGGCCCGCCCGACGGCGGCAGCCCACGCCGGCTCATCGTGAGGGCCAGATAGGCCACCGCGGCGATCGAGATCGCGGCATTCACGCTGCGCGCCACTGTATAGACCTGGATCCACGACATGGTCTCGAGGGCGATGTCCGTCGCCATCGTCATGAGCGCGAACAGGATCAGGGCGGCGATCGAGAAGATGACCCCGGGACCGGCGAACCGGGTCGAGCGCCAGCCGCCCTCGAAGGCGACGCCGGTCAGGACCACGCCGACCGTCGCGACCGTGGCACCGAGCGCCTGGAGCGGCGTGAGGGTCTCGCCCCGGAAGACCACCGAGAGCACGACGGTCAGGCCGCCGAACGCGGCCACGACCCCGCTCACGACCGCGATCGGGCCGATCTGGAGACCGGTGAAGTAGGCGAGGTAAGCCCCTGCCCCGATGAGGCCGAGCAGGGCGGCCATCGCGAGCTGGCCCGGGTCGGTCGGCAGCGCCGCGCCGGTCACGAGGAACAAGCCGATGAAGAGCACGGCCGTGACGAGCTGCATCCCGGCGGTCACCCGGAGGCTGCCGATCACCCGGCTCGTGAGCGCCGTGACGATGTCGAGGGTGCCCCAAGCGAGGGCGGCGCCAAGGCCGGTGAGGAGTCCGAAGGGCATCGGCGCAGCCTAGCGGCCCACCCGTCGATGCGCGCCGGCATCCTGCCCGACGGGACTGGCGAGCCGCGTCGGCGGCTCTCGGCGGGGTCGGGTCCTGAAGGTCGAAGTGCTACACTCTGCCACCGGTCAGGCGCCTCGCGCCGACCTTCCCGTGGGGATGTAGCTCAGCTGGAAGAGCACCGCGTTCGCATCGCGGGGGTCAGGGGTTCGAGTCCCCTCATCTCCACCATCCCCACTCGGCCACACCGCTGGCCTGCGTGTCCTCCTCGTCCGATCATCGAGACGTGATCGTCGATGCAGACCGGATTTGGTCGCAGCTAAGCGACCGTCGGCACGATGCGGGCATGAAGAGCTCGAAGGATCATCACGCCATCACATCGGCCAAGGCGGAACGCCGGGCTCGACGCGCCGCGCGTGAGCACGACGGCCATCGGCGATCGTGGCAGGCATACCCGCTCGGTGGCCCGGTCGACCCGCTGGTGGTCCGGCGGACCATCGACGCGTTCAGCGCGATCGACCTCGCTGCGCCGTGGTCCGACCTGTCGCCGATGGTGCTGCCGCTGCTCAAGCGCGTTCGACACCCGTTCCCCGCGACGATGGCGCCGATCCACCTCCGGGTGCCGCCGGGGGTGTGGGCGGGGTTCGGCATCGATGTCGGGCCCGCCTGGGCACATGTCTCACGGGAGCTCATCGACGGATGGGGCGTGGACCAGGCCACCTTGCTTGGCACGGCCCTGGCCAACCTGCGGCGACGGGCGATGGAGGAGCCCCCACAGGTCGAGCGGGCGACGTTCGGCGACGTTCGCGCGACCGTGATCCAGGCGCAAGGGTGGGGATCCGCGTTGATCCTCGCGCCAGACAGGCTCGCCGAGATCCTTGGCGCGCGCCCGAGGATCCTCCTGACTCCGGTGCGCAACGCCCTGATCGCCCTGCCGGAGGAGGTCGATGTCGACCTGGCCGTCGCGATCTGGGAGGCGTTCGCCGACGAGAGCGGCGACGAGCTGGATGTCGACCCCCTCCGCTGGACGGGTTCGAGCGTCGTGCAATTCGACGAGGGCCGGGTGCCGTCGCCGGTGCACTAGTCCTCGAGGGCGCCGTGCAACTCGAACGAGTGGTCGTGGAGCCAGCGACGCCAGACCGCGTGGTCGGGCCGATGCTCCGCGACGATGTCCCAGAACCGCGGGCCGTGTCCGAAGATCCGAAGGTGGGCGAGCTCGTGGATCACGACCGTCTCGAGCGCCTCGGGCGGCGCGAGGATGAGCCGCCACGAGAACGAAAGCCGGCCCTTCGGCGACGCGCTTCCCCACCGCGACCGCTGGTCGCGGACGGAGATCGACGTCGGGCTCACGCCCAGGGCCGGGGCATGCCGGGCGATGTCGCGCTCGATCGCCGCGGTCGCCTTCGGCCGCAGCCAGGCCTCGAGGACCTGCCCGGTGGACCGTCGGTCCCGAGCCGCGTGCTGGACGATGAGCTCGTCCTCGGTGACGCCAAGGACACGCTCGACAGAAGATCGACGCGCCGTCGGCGGCGCGGCCGCGAGATGCAGCCGGTGGAGGTCGCCGCGGAACCGGATCGTGGCGCCATCGCGCAGTCCGCCCTGGGCCGCGAGGTCGGCGCGGGCACGCGCCTGCTGGGCGAGATGCCGCCGGAGCCACGGCTCCCGGTCCATCAGGAAGGCGCGGACGTGCCCCTCGGGGTCCGACCAGCCGCGCCGACCCGTCATCGGGATCGTGACGACCACACCGCGATCCGGGTGGATCACGACGCGGAGGGTCCGCGCCCGCGAGGAGCGGCGGAGCGTGTACGCCAGCGGGCCGTCGCGCAGCTGGACGACCGCCGGGGTCTCGATCGTGCCCGTCACGCGTCGCGGCGCAGCAGTCGCCCGGGTCGCTCGCCGGTCTCGACGCCGCCGAGGACGGCGGCGTGGCCATTGACGATGACGTGGTCGATGCCGAGTGGGTGGCGCGCAGGCGACAGGTACGTCGCGACGTCGGCCACCGTCATCGGATCGAAGACGACCAGATCCGCCACGGCGCCGTCACGGATGACCCCGCGGTCGCGAAGGCCGAGCCGGGCCGCCGGCACGGACGTCATCTTGGCGACCGCCGTCTCGAGCGACAGCACGCCTCGATCGCGGACGTACGAGCCGAGGACTCGGGCGGTGCTCCCGTAGGTGCGCGGATGCGGGCGCCCGGCGTCCAGGACGGCGTGCCCCGGCCGGCGGCCCTCCGCGTCGGTGCAGACCGCGATCCAGGGGACGGCCATGATGGCCTCGACGTCCGGCTCGTCCATGCAATCGATGACCACCGAGACGTCGAGCCGGTCGTCGATCAGGGCGTCCAGTGCGAGGTCCACGGGGTCCGCGTCGAGGTCACGGCCGAGGTCGCCGAGCGATCGCCCCGCCCAGTCCGCATGACTGCCCGCATGGGCGATCCGGATCCCGTCCCAGCCCGGGTCGGAGGCGACGTTCTCCCAGCCCGAGCTCCCGCGCTCCATCTCGAGGCGGACGCGGAACCGGACCTCGTGATCGCCGAGGGCCGCGACGCACTCCTCCACGCCAAGACCGAGGAGGGCCGGCGGGAGGATCGTCGCGAGCGTCGTGTTCGCCGCGGTGTACGGGTATTGATCCGCGGCGACGTCGAGACCGTCCGCTCGGGCCCGCCCCAGGACGTCGACCGCCTCGGCCGCTCGCCCCCAGACGGCGGTCGAGCCGCACTTGAGGTGCGAGACCTGGAGCCGCGCGCCGTCGCCGGCGGCCCGGGCCGTGGTCAGGGCCTCGTCGAGCGCCTCGAAGAGGCCGGCCGCCTCGTTGCGCATGTGCGTCGCGTAGAGGCCGCCATGACGGGTCGCGGCGGCCGCGAGCGTGGCCACCTCGTCGGGTCCGGCATGCATCCCCGGGGCGTAGATCAGCCCGCTCGAGAGCCCGATCGCCCCGGCGTCCATCGCCGCATCGACCTCGCGGACCATCGCCGCGAGCTCGGCCGGGCTCGGCGGTCTCGCCTCCGCGCCGAGGATGGCGCCGCGAACGGTCCCGTGCCCCACGAGGAACGCCACGTTCGGTCCGAGCGCCTCGCGCTCGACCTCGTCGAGGTACTCCGCGAACGACGTCCAGCGCGCCGTCAGGCCGTTCGGGCGCAGGGACAGCGAGACGAGGTCCCGGCCGACCGCGGTGATCGGCGCGAGCGTGTCACCGCAATTCCCGGAGAGCTGGGTCGTGAACCCCTGGCGCAGGTGGCTCGCGAGGGCGCCGTCGAGGAACAGCGAGCCGTCGGAGTGGCCGTGCGGGTCGATGAACCCGGGCGAGACGACCCGGTCCGTGGCGTCGATGACGAGCCCGACCTCGTCAGCGCTCACCACCCCGAGATCGCCGACGGCAAGGATCCGATCCCCGAGCACCCCGACATCGGCACGCCGAGCGGGGGCCCCCGTGCCATCGATGACGGTCCCGCCCCGAAGGAGCAGGTCGAAGCCGGTCACCCGCAGATGATGCCACCTCGCACCGGCCGACACGGCGGGTCGCCTCATCGCCTCTGGTAAACTCCGCGTTCCGTGGGGCCATAGCTCAGCTGGAAGAGCGTCTGCATGGCATGCAGAAGGTCCGGGGTTCGAGTCCCCGTGGCTCCACCATGAGTGACCGCCGACCGTCACCCCTCGCCAGCGGCGGGGGGTGATGCGCATCCGAGGCAGCAGGATCGTGACCGACTCGCCGGACCGGACGCACATCGAGCGCTACCAGCCAGCGACCATCGAGCCGCACTGGCAGTCGCGCTGGGCGGAGCTCGGCCTGTACGACACCGACCTCCACGACGAGACCCGGCCAAAGTACGACCTGACCACGATGTACCCGTATCCGTCGGGCGACCTGCACATCGGCCACTGGTACATCGTCACGCCATCGGACGCGCTCGCCCGCTATCGCCGGATGCACGGCTACAACGTCTTCTTTCCGATCGGCTTCGACGCCTTCGGCCTCCCGGCCGAGAACGCCGCGATCAAGAGCGGCGGGCACCCGTTCACGTGGACGATGCAGAACATCGACACGATGCGGCGACAGTTCCGCTCGATGGGCGCGATGTTCGCGTGGAAGAACGAGGTCGTCACCGCCGATCCCGCCTACTACGTCTGGAACCAGTGGCTGTTCCTGCGCTTCCTGGAGGCAGGCCTCGCCTATCGCGCGATGTCGCCCGTGGACTGGTGTCCCAACGATGGCACGCTCGCCCGTGAGCAGGTCGAAGGCACCGAACGGCGCTGCTGGCGCTGCGGCGCGCTCGTCGAGAAGCGCGACCTGGAGCAGTGGTTCCTCAAGACGACCGCGTACGCGGACGAGATGCTGCGCTTCGACGACATCGATTGGCCCGACCCCATCCGCCTCCAGCAGACGAACTGGATCGGCCGGTCCGAGGGCGCCGAGATCGACTTCCTGACGGCGGCCGACGAGCACCATCCGGGCGACGAGGTCCTGCGCGTCTTCACCACCCGCCCCGATACGCTGTTCGGCGCCACCTTCATGGTCCTCGCGCCCGAGCATCCGCTGGTCGACTCGTTGACCCATCCCGATCGCTGGGAAGAGGTCAGCGCGTACATCGGCCAGGCGCGTCGACGGACGGAGATCGACCGGCTGTCGACCGACCGCGAGAAGACGGGCGTCGCCCTGGGTGCCGATGCCGTCAACCCGGTGAACGGCGAGCGCATCCCGATCTTCATCGCCGACTACGTGCTGTCCGGCTACGGGACGGGCGCCATCATGGCCGTCCCCGCCCACGACGAGCGTGACTTCGCGTTCGCCCAGAGGTTCGGGTTGCCGATCCGACGGGTCGTCGCCGGCTCGGGCGTCGAGGCGGACGATCCGCTGGGGTCCGCCTTCATCGCGCATGCCGCCGACGAGCGTCTGGTCAACAGCGGTCCGTTCGACGGACTGCTCGCCGACGAGGGCGGCAAGGCGATCGTGGCCAAGCTCGCCGCGGCCGGGCTGGCCAGTCCCAAGGTCACCTACCGATTACGCGACTGGCTGTTCAGCCGCCAGCGCTACTGGGGCACGCCCATCCCGGTCGCGTACTGCGAGGTCGACGGCATCGTCCCGATCCCCGACGACCAGCTGCCGGTGCTGCTCCCCGAGACGGTCGACTACCGCGGCAGCGGCGACAACCCGCTGACCCGCGACGAGGCGTTCCTGCACGTCGCCTGCCCGCGCTGCGGTCGAGCCGCCCGGCGCGAGACCGACACGATGGACACGTTCATCAATTCCTCGTGGTACTGGTTCCGGTACCTGTCACCGGACAAGACCGACGGCCCGTTCGACGGGGAGATGGTCGAGCGCTGGACCCCGGTCGACCAGTACACCGGCGGCGCCGAGCACGCGGTCATGCACCTGATGTACGCCCGGTTCGTCACCAAGGCGATGGCCGACCTGGGCCTCATGACCCAGCGCGAGCCATTCAAGCGGCTGTTCAACCAGGGCCAGATCCTGGGCGCCGACGGCGAGCGCATGTCCAAGTCGCGAGGCAACGTCCAGGACCCCGACGAGCTGGTCGGGCGATACGGCGCCGATACCGTGCGGCTGTTCCTGATGTTCATGGGACCCTGGGACCAGGGCGGCCCGTGGAGCCCGACCGGCATCGGCGGCGTCCACCGCTTCCTGAACCGGATCTGGACGCTGGTCATCGATCCCCACGGGCGCGAGCCGGGCGACCCGGATGCCGGCAGCCTGCCCGTGGGCCAGGACGAGGCCGCGGCCCGGGCGGCCTTGCGAAGCGCCACGCATCGGACGCTCCGCGACGTGACCGCCGACTACGAGGCGTTCCACTTCAACACCATGATCGCCAAGCTCATGGAGCTCGCGAACACCCTGTTCCGCTATCGCGGCACCACGGTCGCCGGGTCCCCGGAGTGGGTCGAGGCCATCCGATCCCTGCTGCTGATGCTCGCGCCGGCGGCGCCGCACATCACCGAGGAGCTGTGGAGCCGGCTTGCCGCCGAGTCGGGCGCCGCCTGGTCGTCGATCCACCTCGAAGCCTGGCCGGTCGTCGACGCGAGCGCCACGACCGAGGCCACGCGCGAGGTGCCGGTCCAGATCAACGGCAAGCTGCGCGACAAGCTGACCGTCGCCACCGATATCGATGCCGCGGCGCTCGAGGCCCTGGTGCTCGCGAGCCCGAAGATCGCCGCGGCGCTCGCCGGCCGGGCACCCGACCGCATCATCGCGGCCGGCGGCGGGAAGCTCATCAACATCGTCCTGCGCGACGCCTGAGCGCGCCGCACGGGGCGTCTCCAACGACCGCGTCCGGATGACGCCAGACCGCTAGGCTTTCGGCCACGATGAGCGATCCAGGTTGACTCGCCCAGGCCGCCGCTTCGATCCGATCCGCGTCCGGGTCGCCCCGGTCATCCTCATCGTCGTCGCCTTCGACCTGGTCCTGGTCTTCGGCAGCGCGATGTTCACCCAGCCGCCGATGACGGCCGCGCCCTGGTGGGCGACCCTGTTCTTCCAGCTGTTCGCCATCGCGACGGCGGCGGTCGGCGCGGCCGCCCTCATCGATCCGCGCCCGATCCTCCTGCGCCAGGCGCTCGGCGCCACGGCCGTCGTCTGGCTGGTCGTGCTCGTCGCCGGTGTCGTGCTCGCCGCGAACGGCGGCCACGGGTTCCTCGACTTGTGGCCCGTGTGGGCGATCATCGTCGCGCTCGTGCTGGCGGTCTGGGTCCTGATCGGCGCCTCGACCGAGCTGTCCGAAGCGGAGGCCGAGGAGCCAGGTCTCGGCGAACTCGGGATGGTCGTGGTCCTCGCGTCGGCGATCGTGGTCGCCGGGGGTGCAGCGGTCGTCATCGCGAACGTCGTCGCCAGTGCCGCGCGGGCGATCGGGCCGGCCGGGTTGCCGGTCCGCCTGCCGTGGGCCGCGGTGGCCGTCGTCGTCCTGCTGCCCGTCGCGACCTTCGCCGTCGCCGCCATCGATTCGCGGCGCGCCGCCGGGGGCACGTTCTACGCCCAGGCCGCGGCGAACCGGCGCAACAGCGTCCTGCTCCTGCTGACGCTCGTCGGCGTGGTCGCGGCGACCGCCGAGATCATCGCCGTCACCCTGACCTTCGATCCAGTGCCGGCACTCTGGACGGCCGGCGCGGCGGCACTCGTCGGTCTCGCCGCCGCGGCCGGAGCGAACCGGTTCGGCGCCTCCATCATCCTCGACAGCGCCGGCGCCAAGCGAGCGGACGAGACCGGCGATCACGACCTGATCGACGTCGTCCGCGAGCTGTCGCTGGCGGCCGGGATCCCGCCACCGATGACCTATGTCATCCAGGACGGGAGCCAGAACGCCTTCGCGACCGGGCGGGACCCCGACCATGCATCACTCGTCGTGACGCGCGGTCTCCTCGATCGCATGGACCGCGAGGAGCTGCAAGGCGTCATCGGGCACGAGCTCGGCCACGTCCGCAACCTCGATACCCGGTATGCCCTCTACGTCGCGGTGCTCGTCGGCCTCGTCGCGGTCGTCACCGACGGGTTCCTCCGGATCATCGTCGACGCCTGGCGGCATGGCGCGTTCTACTGGCGCGGCTCGGGCAAGAGTGCGGCGGGAGCGTTCGCGACGGGCATCCTCGTCGGGATCTTCCTCCTGTTCGTGGCGGCGCTGCTCCGCGTCCTGGCGCCGCTGTTCTCGGCGCTGGTCCAGGCCGCGTCCAGCCGACAACGCGAATTCCTCGCCGATGCCACATCGGTCGAGTTCACGAGAAACCCGCGGGCGCTGGAGCGTGCGCTGACGTCGATCGCGTCGGACACGGACACCCTGGAGGCGGCGAATCGTGGCACCCAGCACCTTTGGTTCCGCAACCCGGTCAAGGACGGCAGCGACCGTCGAGCTGGTCTGCTCTCGACACACCCGTCCCTGACGGCGAGGATCGACCGTCTGCGCACACTCGAGGGTCTCGCGCCGCTCGCCGCGGACGAGGCGGCGGCGACCTCCGCGGAGACCTGAACGCTCCTGTACGCTCCGCTGGCCCACCCACCGACCATCGTCGTCGGGAGCGAACGGCCTGCCCGAGCGCGACGGACGCTGCTCGGCGCGTGGACAGATGGGAGATCGCGATGAGCCAGGAGCCGGCGGAGGCACACCAGACGAAGGGGGTGACGGTGACGTCACTCGCCACGGTCGACCTCGGCCCGGAGATCGAGGGGATGGCGGGCCGCCAGCTTCGGATGCGCATGGTGACCATCGAGCCGGGCGGCGTCTTCGGCCCGGTCCACGACCATGTCGGCCGACCAGGCACGGTCTACGTCCTCCAGGGCACGATCACGGACCATCGGAACGGGGTCGCGACCGAATACGGGCCGGGCGTGGGCTGGCCCGAGGATCGAGAGACGCTGCATTGGCTCGAGAACGCGGGAGCCGTCCCGGCGGTGGAGATCTCGGTCGATATCGTCACGAACGGGTGACCTTCCTTGAACATACGGAGCGTGACGTGAGCGACATCCAATTCGGCGCACTCTGCTGGAACCAGTACACCGACTGGCCCGACCTCCTCGCGGCGGGCGTCCGGGCCGACCAGCTCGGCTACGACACCCTGTGGACGTGGGACCACCTGTACCCGATCGTCGGCAGCCACGAGGGGCCGATCTTCGAGGGCTGGCTGACGCTCGCCGCGTGGGCGCAGGCCACCGAACGCGTCCGAATCGGGTTGATGGTCGGGGCCAACACGTTCCGCGAGCCGACCCTCACCGCGAAGCTCGCCACGACGCTCGACCACATCTCCGGCGGCCGGGCGATCCTGGGCATCGGCGGGGCATGGTTCGAGACCGAGCACCGCGCCTACGGGCTCGACTTCGGCGACGGGTTCCCCGAGCGACTGCGCTGGCTCGGCGAGGCCCTGCCGGTCATGCGCGGCATGCTCCACGGCGAACGGCCGACCGCCGCCGGACCGCGCTACCGCGCGGCGGGCGTCCGCAACGACCCGCCGCCGGTCCAGGAGCGCTTGCCGCTGCTCATCGGCGGCGGCGGCGAGCAGGTCACGCTCAAGCTCGTGGCGCGCTATGGCGACGCGAATAACGTCGGCGGCGGGCTCGAGAACGTGAAGCGCAAGGAGGCCATCCTCGTCCAGCACTGCGAGACCGTCGGGCGCGACCCGTCGGAGATCGAGCGGACGACGGGCCTCGGGAGCGTGATCATCCGCGACTCGCGCGAGGAGGCGACTCGCGTCCAGCGGGCGATCTTCGCCGCCAACGGCGGCGCCGAGGTCTGGTCCGACCAGCCCGTCGGGACGCCCGAGGACGTTGCGGAGCGGATCGCGCCGTTCCTCGAGATCGGCTACCGCCACCTCATCGCCGGCTTCCCGTCCCCCTACGACGAGGAGTCGATGACCCGGCTCGTGACCGAGGTCCGGCCGATGCTCGAGGGCCGCTAGCAGGCCTCGGTCCGCCGGTCTACGCGATCGAGGCGGCGTCCTCGGCGGCATCCTTCGCCCGGGCGCGGTGGCGCGCCTGCTTGGCGCGGTTGCCGCAGGTCGCCATGTCGCACCAGCGACGCCGGCCCGTGCGGGAGGTGTCGTAGAAGACCCAGCGGCAGGTGTCGTTGGCGCAGATCCGGATCCGCTCGGGGTTCCCGCCCGTCAGCTCGGTGACGAGCGCCTCCGAGAGCCGCGCCAGGGCGTCGTCGACGGGGTCGCCCACATGTCGATGGTCGACGTGGACGCCGTCCGGCGCCGAGACGAGCTCGATGACCTGGCGGGCGTGGAGCGCGCGGTTGACCTCGGTCAGCGACGCCTTGCGGGGCACGCGGTGCTCGGCGACCGCGTCGGCGACCTCGCGAAGCGCCTTGCGGACCCCGCGGATCCGGTCGAGATGGCGCTCGGCGGTCTGCGGGTCCGCGGCGCCTTCGTCGCGGATCCGGTCGGCACCTTCGAGGTGCATGAGGCCGCGGTCCGCGAACCACGTGAGCGCGACGTCGATGGTCGGAAAGCCCTCGACGGGGAAACCATCGTCGTACTCGAGGGAGTTCAGGAAGTCGAAGGTCGTTTCGACGCTGACGTCGTGCGCGTGGCCTCGGTCGACCGGATGGATCGTTGGAAGAGTCGTCATGGTGTAACCACTCTAGACCTATTGACAGGTTACGCGCAAGCCGCTACATTGTGCGTAACCGGTAAAGACTTCTGAATCGGTTACATCTCAGCCGCAAGGAGGCCCCACATGGAAGCCATCGCCCTGGTCCTGAGCCTCTTCGCCGGGGTCCTCGTCATCGACATCGCCGCCGTGATCTGGGGCGTCGATTCCCGCGAGTCGATGATCGACGACCGTCGCCGCTGAACGTCCCGAAGGAGTCCTCCACTCATGCTGCACTACACCTTCATCGCGCTCGATCTGGCGAACGAGCGCGCCCATGAAGCCGACCGACATCGACTCGCCGCCGAGGCCCGCAGCGGCCGCCCGCACCGGCCGTCGTGGCCCCGCCGCGGTCTCGCCCACGGGTTCGCCCTGCTCAGCCGCGGGTCGGCGTCGGTCACTCGCCGCCTCGACGACTGCGTCGCCGACGACCTCGGCCGCCGACTCGCCCCGACCGAGTAGGCTTGTGCGCCACGGAGGTGGCGATGACGAACGGCACGGCCGCGGTCTCCTGGGGAGCCGGCCACATCGATCTCTTCTCGGTGGACGACGCACGAGCGCTCGTCCACCGTTCGTTTTCCGGCGGCACCTGGAGCGAGCCGGTGTCGCTCGGCGGGACGCTCGCCTCGCCACCGGCGGCGACCGCGTGGGCCGTCGGCCAGCTCCAGGTCTTCGCGATCTTCGACGACGGCGAACTCTGGAACCGCTATTGGGACGGCACCTCGTGGCACCCCTGGGAGTCGCTGGGGGGCCGATTGACGGGCTCGCCGGCCGCGTCCTCCTGGGGCGCCGACCGCATCGACGTGTGGGCGCCGGGACAGGACGGCACCATCTGGCATCGGTGGTGGGACGGGAGCCGCTGGGTCGAGTGGGAGCAGCTGGCGCCTTGATCTGCCGATGAAGCGCGCGGCGCCGATCCTCGTCGTCCTCCTCTTGGCGCCACTCCTGGCGGCGGGCTGCACGCGCTTCGGTCCGCAGTGTGCCCTGACGATCGCCGCGATCCCGACGGGGTCCGGCGCGGTGGAGGGGCAGCGGCTGCCGTCGAACTCGGTGATCCTGGCGTCGCCCGCGGACTTCGATCCCGAAGCACGCGTCGTGGGGCCAGGGCCCGGATGGGGCGCCGACGATCAGCGTCCAGATGTGGCCCGACGCCACGGCGAGCGTCGCCGCCTACACGAGCGACAACATCGGCGTGCCACTCGCGGTCGCGATCAACAAGACGATCTTCACGGTCGCGCCGATCACCGCGCCGATCACGGACGGGGCGATGACGATCGTCCCGGAGGACGCTGACCAAGCGATCCGGCTGCCGACGCTCTTCGAAGGGTGCGTCTCGCACCCGTATCTGCCGTCCGCGTCGCCGTCGCCGGGGTCGTCAGCAGCGCCGGTGGCGTCGCCGGCCGCCTCGAGATGAGCGGCCTGGGCGACCGCTAGGCGTGAGGCCGCCGGGCGACGGCGGCGTCGACGCGAGCCCGGACGTCCGGGAACGTGGCCATCACGCGCCCGAACTCGAAGGTGCCCAGCTCGACGAGATCGCAGTCCGTGGCGCAGATCGCGGTCGCCGTGCGGTCGCCGCCCTCCACGAGGGCGATCTCGCCGAGGAACCCGCCGTCCGACATCGAGCCGACGAAGCGACCCTGTCGCTGGATGTGGATCGTCCCGGTGACGATGACGTAGAAGGCGTCGGCAGGCTCGCCTTCGCGGACGAGCACCGTGTCGGCCGGGAACGAGACGATCCGAGCCAAGGCCCCCACCGCCTCCATGCTCCGCGGGTCCAGCTTGGCGAAGATCGGAAGGCGGGCCAGGATGTCGGTCTTCTGGTCCATGACCTGAGGATAGCGTCAGGTGGTGGCGGCCGCCCGGTCGAGGTTCGCCTGCGCCATCCGCTCCGTGACGGCCGCAGCGGCCGGGCCGGCGACCGCGGCGAGGAACGTCGTCGAGTCGACGGTGTAGCCCGTCACGTCCGTCAGCGCGACCACGGTCGCGGTCCGCGCGGTCCGACGCAGCAGCGCGATCTCCCCGACCCCCGCACCCGGCCCAAGCCGATGGACGGGCTGCCCGTCGACGAGCACCTCGACCTCGCCGGCCTCGATCACCACGAACCGGTCGCCGGGCTCGCCCTGCGTCATCAGCGCCGTCCCCTCTCGGCTCTGGAACGGCACCAGACCTTCCACGAGGCGCTCGACCGCGGTGAGGGGCATCTCGGCGAAGGCCGGCACACGCCGAAGCAAGTCGACCAGGCGCTCGTCGACGACCGTGACCTGCTCGGTGTGCCCGATGCGCGACTGCAGCACCAGGGCGAGGACCGGAAGGATGGCACCGCCGGCGATCAGGGCCCCGCGCGTCCCGAGGACGAACAGGAGGACCGGGGCGAGGAGGCTGCCGGACACGGCACCCACCGCGATGATCGCCTCGAGCACCGACAGGACGGGGGCTCGCTCGTCGTTCGACGAGGCGCGCTGGAAGATCGTGAAGAGCGCGACGTCGTAGGTCGCGTTGGCCACCCCGATCACGACCATCGCCATCAGGGCGACGACATCGACGGGCAGGATGCCGACGACGGCGATCGGCAGGCCCCAGAAGGCGAGCGCGACGATCATCGTCCTGACGAGGCGCTCGGACCGCACCGACGACATCGCGAAGATCGCGCCGACGAGCCCGCCGAGGCCGAGAGCGGCCCCGAGCAGCCCGAGCCCCGACTGCCCCATGCCGAGGAGCTCGATCGAGGCGACCACCAATAGCGCGTTGAGCAGCCCGCGGGTCAGGACCTGGCCATAGGTGCCGAGCATCGACCAGGCGAGCAGGCGTCGCCGGCGGATCACCCGGATCCCGTCCATCAGGCGGAACCCGCCGTCCGCGTGCCCCGAACCTGAGGACGCGTCCGACGCCTGCTCGAACCGCAGTCCCGCGGCGATCACCGCCGTGATGAGGAAGACGAGCGCCGCCACCGCGGCCACCGAGGACGGCATCCCGAGCGCCATGAGGATCCCGGCGACGAATGGCCCGACGAACGCCCCGAGCCCCTCGCCCGTGCTCCAGGCCGTGTTGGCGGCGACGAGCTCGCCGGGACTGCGGGCGATCGCCGGCATCAGGGTCACCTGCGTCGGCCGGACGGGGGCGCTCGCCGCCGCCGCGATCGCCGCGAGGACGAAGAGCATGAGGAGGGTGAACTCGTGGTCGCTCTTGGTGTGGCCGGCCGTGGCGATCACGAACGCCGTCAACCCGGCACTCGCCGCGCGGATCAGTCCGAGCGCGACGAGGATCCGGTCGCCGCGGAACCGCGCGAGCATCGTGCCCGTGAGCATGCCCGCGACGACGGCCGGGACCATGCGGATCGCCCCGAGCAGCGCGGCCGCGACGACCCCGCCCACGTTGAACACCGCGACCAGCGTGACCACCACGAGCGCCGTGTCGGCCGCGATCCCCAGCGTCCACGAGATCCCGAGCCGCCGGATCCCGTCGTTCGCGAGGGCCTGGCGCAGGGCCGAGATCGTGCTGCGGATCGCCTGTCGCGCCTTGGGCGGCCGCAGGGACCGGGTGCGAGCGGGGGCTGGCGGCGGGGGCTCGATCCGGGCGTTCTCGCCGTCTGACATGCGACCTCGGCTCGGGGCTTGGCGGGCACGGCCCACGCTTGGCGCCGAAGCGTACCGCCACGGTGTCTCACGCGAGAGGTCGTCAGGCGATCGCGGCGGTCCATCCGGGTCGATACGTCGCAGCGAAGCGTCGGTCGGTAGGGTTCGGATCGACGTCCCGAGGATCGGACCACGCGGCTACGGGCGGAGGGCGACGAGCCGCGTGACAGCGAACTCGAGCCGGCAACCCTGACTGGCGATCGGCTTGCCGTCCATCTCGGTCCGCGTACACGCCGCCGCGGCCGGATGATCAAAGACCCCCGTGACTTCGACGATCCCCCCGACGGGAAGTACGTCAGGGTGTTGACCCGCCGGGTCCAGATTGAGACCGAACCAATCGGCCATGTCAGGCGGTACGCGAGTCACACCCGGTTCGACGAGCAGGTCAGGGTTGTTGTTCAGGTGGAACCACTCCGGCGTGTACCAGGCTCCGTCGATGTCGCAAGCGCACCAGATCAGGCGGGCCTGGACCGTGATCGGCACCCGCTGAAAACACGCCAACCCGACGCCGTCCGGCAGGGCCAACAGGGAACGGAAGTCCGTTGGGAGTGGTGGACAGTCGAAGGCACCCGCCGCCACCCACGGCTCGCCGTCGCGGCTGGCGCCCGCGACCCAGCCGCTCGGCAAGGCTCGCGAACTGAGCTGGGCGACGTCATACCAGTCGTAACCGGAGGCCGACACCGGACCGTCGAGCACGTACAGCGCGGTCCCGCGTGGCAGGAGGGGTTCGTACTTATACGAGTCCTCGCTGATCCGGGGCATCGAGCGGACTCGAAGATCGTCGACGACCGTCACCGCCACCGCGTCCACGGTGACGTCGCTCGCCACCTGGGTCGGCGGCGGGCTCACGGGCACCGAAGGAGCTGGCGTGGGAGGTCGCCCCGTCGCCGGCGAGGGATCGCTGGCGAACGTCGGTTCCTGGGACGACGGCGCCGAAGTCGTCGGTGCCAGTGAGACGACCGAGCTGCTGCAGCCCGCCATCACGAGGACGAAGCTCAGTAGTGCGCTGATGGGGCGGTGATTCATGCCTCGCATCGTGTCGTCCTGGTCGAGCCGAGGGGCCTACGTGCACGTGAGACGTGACAGGCGGATCGATGTTACGGCCGGCACCGCGACACCAGCGTTGGCAGGTTCGTTCCACCAGGGATCGCGAGATCGAGACGCGGCGCCAGCCTCGCGGCATAAGTCGCAGATAAGCGCTCACGGGTAGGGTTCGGATCGACGTCTCGCCGCGTCGGTAGTGCCCCCAACGTGGCGAGACGTCGCGTCGTCCCGAAGACGATCGGCGTCGCCCTCTAACCGCCGGGAAGGACGACCGTGGACCCGAACCCGATGCCGTGGCGGGCGATCGAGGCGACGAGCGCGGGCGCCGATGCCGCACCGGTCGAGGGATCGCCCCGGCGCCCGAGCCGGCTGGCGATCGCGGCCACAGGCTTGGCCGGCGTCATCGTCGCCGCGACGTTCCTCGTGGCTTGGGGGTCGGGCGGGAGCGGCGCGGTCGAGGTCGAAGGTGGCGGGGCCATCGCCGACGCGTCGACCGTTGACCCGGGCCGGAGTCCGGTCGTGTCGAGCGCCGGCGTCAACGCGGACGCGCCGGCGGAGCTCGTCATCGAGATCGTCGGCGCGGTGACGCGGCCCGGCGTCTACCACCTGCCCGCCGGGTCGCGGGTCGGCGACCTCGTGGACGCCGCCGGAGGCTACGGGCCGCGGGTGGACGCGGAACGCACGTCGCATGACCTGAACCTCGCCGCGCGCCTCTCGGACGGCGACCAGGTCCGCGTGCCGTCCCGCGACGACCCGCCGCCGGGAGATCCGACATCCGGGACCCAGCCGCCGAGCGGCACGACGGATGCCGGCAGCCGCGACGATCGTCGACCTCAACCACGCGACGAGCGCTGCGCTCGAGGCGCTGCCCGGGATCGGGCCGGCGACAGCGGCCAAGATCATCGCGGCCCGCGAGACGACGCCGTTCGCGACGGTCGATGACCTGCGCACACGGAAGCTCGTCGGGGCCAAGACGTTCGACGGTCTCCGGGAGCTCGTCACGGTCCGCTGAGGTGCCCCGGAGCGGCTGGCTGGCAGCCGGGGCGATCGCCGCCGCGTGGACGATCGCCGCGCTCGGGTTCGGCGCCGGCGTCGTCGCGGCCATCGTGCCCGGTGCCGTCGCGTTCGGGCTGTGGGCGATCGGACGACGGCCCGCCGCACGACGAGCCGCGGTCGTCGTTGCGTTCGGCGCGGGCCTCGTCCTCGTCCGGGCCTGGGCCTGGCCGACCACGGTCCCGCCGGGCACCCTTCCGGACGGCGACGGGCCGTGGCGGTTCGTGGTGGAGGCCGTCGGGTCTCCCCGGGACGGCAAGGCGACGGCCACCTTGCGGCTCGTGGACGGCGACTCCACGGCGAACGGGATCCGCGTCGCGGCGACGCTGCCCCTGTTCCCGGAGTTCGGACCGGGCGATCTCGTGGCCGCTGGCGGACGCATCCAGGGGCGACCCGACTCCCCGTTCGGGCAGTATCTCGAGCGTATCGGTGCCGCGGGAACGTTCACGGCTCGCACGATGACCGTCGACCCGGCGCCACCGAGCCCGGCCACGGCGGTGGAGCACCTTCGTCAGGGCGCGGCGGCTGCCCTGGCCGCTGTGCTCCCCGAGCCCGAAGCCGGCCTTGCCGCCGGCATCCTCATCGGTCTGCGCGACCGGGTCGACCGCGATCTCGCCGCCGCGTTCACCACGGCCGGCGTCAGTCATGTCGTCGCGATCTCGGGCTGGAACATCGCGATCGTGGCCGCCGCGATGGCCGCCGCCTTCGGTCGGCTGCGTCGTCGTCGTCGCTCGATCGCCACGATGGCCGCGATCGTCGCCTACGTGGCGTTCGCCGGTGCCTCCCCGTCGGTCGTCCGAGCCGGTGCCATGGCCGGAGTCGTCCTGCTGGCGCGCGAGTCTGGTCGCGCTGGCCGTGCGGCGGCAGCGCTCGGGTGGGCGGCCGCACTGTTGCTCCTCGCCGATCCCGGGCTGGTCCAGGACGCCGGTTTCCAGCTCTCGTCGCTCGCCACGGCCGGCCTGATCGCGTGGGCGACGCCGATCACCGCGTGGATCGAGCGGCTCGGTCGCGGTCATGCGCCTGGCTGGCTGGCCGAGAGCCTCGGAGTCTCGCTGGCGGCCCAGGCGGCGACCCTGCCGGTGATCCTCGTCTCGTTCGGACGGCTCGCGATCCTCTCGCCGGTCGTGAACCTGGCCGTCGTGCCTCTCGTGGCGCCGGCCATGGCCGCCGGACTCGTGGCGATGGCCGGTGGCGCGCTCGTGCTGGCGGGTGCCCCGAGTGCCGTCGGATCGATCCTGGCGGTCCCAGGCTGGGTCGCGCTCCGGATCATGGTCACGCTGGTCGAGGCCGCCGCCGCGGTGCCGTTCGCGAGTGTCACGCTCCCCGCACCCGCAGCGACGCTCGCGGCCGCCGCGAGCGCGGTGACGGTGGGCGCCTTCGAGGTCCGCCGGCGCAGCGTCGACAAGACTCGAACCTCGACGCCCGCTGTACCCGCCGCGCCGCCGGCGATGCCGCCGGCTTCGCCCAGGGCTCCTCGGACCGGGCGGCGAACATCGCGCCGCGCTCGATCCACGACCTGGTCGGTGTCGCTCCTGATCGTGACGATCGCCGCCGCCGGCGCCGTCACCGCCAGTCGGTCGCCAGGTGTGGCTCGCGTGACCGTCCTCGATGTCGGACAAGGCGATGCGATCCTTGTCGAGGGCGATCGCGGCGGCCGGCTCCTGATCGACGGCGGCCCCGACCCGGGGCGGCTCATGGTGGTGCTCGACGGCCGGATCCCACCCTGGGACCGTCGCATCGACGCGGTGATCCTGAGCCATCCGCATGAGGACCACGTCGCCGGCCTGGCGCGTCTCCTGGCCCGCTACCGCGTGGGGCGTGTGTTCGAGCCGGGCATGCGCGGTCCCGGTCCCGGCTACGGCGAGTGGCAACGGCGGCTCACGACCGCCGGCGCCCCAGCGCGCCTGGGCCTCGCCGCCGGTGACCGCCTGCGCGTCGACGACATCGACCTGCGCGTGCTCTGGCCGATCCGCGGCCGCGTCCCGACGGAGCCGCCCGACGGCGGCACCGGGATCAACAACGTCTCGATCGTGCTGTTGGGGACCGTCGGGTCGTTCCGGTTCCTGCTCGCCGGGGACGTCGAGGAGGCCATCGACCCATCGCTCCTGGCCGACCACCTTCCACGCCTGGACCTCCTCAAGGTCGCCCACCACGGCAGTCGGACCGCGACGACCCAGGCGTTCGTCGACGCGGTGCGGCCGCGCGTCGCGATCGCGTCCGCCGGGACCGGCAACCCGTACGGCCATCCGGCTCGGGCGACGCTCGACCGGCTCGCCGCGGCCGGCGCCCGGGTCTTCCGGACGGACCTGGACGGCAGCGTCGCGGTGACCTTCACGAGCGGCGGCCTGGAGGTGGTCGCATCCGGCGGCCGTCCCGCGGCGTCGCTCCTGAAGCCAGCGGCCGTCGCGCTCGCGGCGGCCTTCCGATGCTCGATCCCGAGCGCGGCGCTCGTCCCGGAACGCGAGCCGCCACCGACGCCCGTCGCGCCGCTGGCCGTCCGACGGGGCGAGACATCGATCGGTCGGCTACCATCGAAGCGATGACGGTCCCGACGCGGGTCGACGCGGCCTCCCTCCTGCTCTCCCTCGATCCCCCGGCCTGGCACGTGCGGCATTCGCGCGCCGTCGCGGAGGTCGCGGCCTTCCTCGCGGCACGGATCGCGGCGAGCGGCGTGGCCGTGGATCGCCAGCTCGTCGAGACCGCCGCCCTGCTCCACGATGTCGACAAGGTCATCCCCGCGGACGACCCGGCTCGCGGGCTCCCCCACGGCGAGGGCTCGGCCGCATGGCTGACCCGTCAGGGCCATCCCGAGCTGGCTCGAGCCGTCGCCAACCACCCCGTCACCCGGTTACTGGACGGCGACCACTACCGACGATGGGCGGCGTTCGCCAGCCGCGAGGAGCGGATCGTGGCCTACGCCGACAAACGAGCGGGACAGCGACTCGAGTCGCTGGCCGCGCGGTTCGTCTCCTGGCGTCGCCGCTACCCGCCGGTCGACACCGGCGACGACCGTCGCGTGGCGGGGCTCAGCGAGGCCGACCTGCGGACCGTCCGGTCGCGCGCCGAGCGGCTCGAGGCCGACGTCTGCCGCGCCGCGGGGATCACGCCGGCCGACGTGCGCCGCCTCGACTGGACGTCCGCGGCGTTCCGTGCCGCGCGAGCGCGAGCCCGTGGGGCCGCCGCATGACGACCTCCCCGCTCGCCTACGTCTGGGGCGACGACGACTTCGCGATGGGCCGCCACATCGACCGGCTGGCCGCGGCCCTCGCCGAAGAAGGCGGGTCGCCTCTCGAGCGCTGGGACCTGCGCGGTCAGCGCAACGGCGTCGACGCGCTGCTGGGCCAGCTCCAGGAGCGGACCGCGACGCCGGTGATGTTCGGCGGGGGCACCCTTGCCGTGGTGTCGAACGTCGGCGCACTCATGCAGAGCAACGACGGCCGCGACGCGGTCCTCGGCGCGATCGCGACGCTGGCACCCGGCAACGCCCTCGTCTTCCTCGACGTGACCAAGTCCGGCATGCGCGGGCCGAGCAAGGTCGTGGTCTCCAAGGCCGTCGCGGAAGCCGGCGGGGTCGTCCGCGAGATGCCCTCGCCCAAGGCCGACACCCTCGCCGGCTGGATCGCGCGTGAGGCCCAGGACCGCGGCATCGCGTTGGCACCGGGCGCCGCCAAGGAGTTGGCGACGCGGCTCGGGGGGTTCGTCCAGCAGAACGACGTCGAGCGGCCGTTCCTCACGCGGACCGCGTCGTCGGAACTGGACAAGCTCGCCCTCTACCGGGGGTCGGCGACCGTGACCGTCGAGGACGTCCAGGCCCTGGTCGCCGAGGCGATGCCGGGCACGGTCTGGGGGTTCGTGGACGCGGTGGGCGAGCGCAAGGTGGCGGCCGCCGCGTCGCTCCTCGACGACCTCATCGAGACGACCCCGGAGCCCGTGCTCCTGGTGATGCTCCACCGGCGCGTCCGGCAACTGATCGAGATCATCGATCGCATGGCGGCCCGCGAGTCGCTGCCGGCGATCGCCAAGGCGCTCGGCATGAAGTCGGACTACCAGGTCCGGACGTACGCGGCGCAGGCTCGCAACTGGACGGTCGACGAGCTCGCCGACGCGCTGCACGGCCTCCTCGAACTCGATGCGATGGTCAAGCACGCGCCGGGCTGGGACGCCGACGAGTATCAGCGCCGGTTGGCGTTCACGCTGTGGGTGATGGACCACGTGCCGCGTCGCGAGCGGCGATCGGCCTGACAGGGCCGGGACCGACGGATCAGTCGGCCGCGGACCAGGCCTGTTCCTGGACGACGAGGTCGCTCTCGATCGCGAAGACGCAGCGGCCTTCGCCCAGATCGAGCAGCTCGATCAAGTCCGGATCGATGTAGAGCTGCGAGCAGTCCTCGCACAGGCCGCCGGGGATGCCGAAGCACAGGCGCTCGCTCCGGTCGGGCAACCGGAACGTCGTGTCGAACCGGGTCGTGATGAGCCGGCGACCACAGGCGGGGCAACGATCTCGCAAAGGCGACATGCGCCGATGCTAGGTACGCCTCACGAGGGACGGCATGACCCGACGGTACCGGGTGCCGGGTGGTACCCGGCATGGCGTGCTACTGGACGCGGAGGACGGTTCGTGCCTCGGACCAGTGCTTCTCGAGCCCGTAGTAGTCGCGCTCGGGTGGCGTGAAGATGTGGACGACGACCGACCCGAAGTCGACGAGCACCCAGTGCGAGGCCGGCGTGCCTTCTCGCCCGATCGGCTTGGTCTTCTCGTCGCGCAGCGGTCCGACGATCCCATCCGCGATGGCATCGAGCTGCCGCTCCGACCCACCCGAGCAGATGACGAAATAGTCGGCGAGGGTCGTGAGGGCCGTCAGGTCGAGCAGGACGATGTCGGCGGCCTTCTTGTCCTCGGCGAGGTCGACGATGCGGCGAGCCAGCTCGAGCGGCGGCCACTCGGAGCGCGGCGCGGGAGTCTCGCGGCGCGGCAGACCGTCGGCGCTGGGCACGGGCGCCGGGGCGACGGCCCGGACCTTCGCCTTCGCTGGGGCCTTCGCGGGCACCGCGGTCTTGGCCTTCGGCGACTTGGCCTTGGGCGCGGCGGCGGCCTTCGGCTTGGCGGTGGCTGTGCTCGCGGCGGCGGTCCGCTTCGCAGGCGTCGCCGGCGTCGTCGCCGGCGCCTCGACAGCGGGCGACGCGCCGGCCGGAGCCTTGCGGGTCCGCTTCGTCGATGGCGCGGGTTCGGTCACGATCGGTCATCCCTCCTGGTGGATCGATAGAGGCCATGGTCGCCGATATAGGCGGCGACCGCATCCGGCACGAGATATCGCAGCGACCGACCGCCCGCGGCGCGGGCCCGCAGGTCGGACGCGGACATGCGGAGCCGCGGGCCGTCGAGGAACACCACGTGCGCCTGGATCCCCGGGAACCGCTGCTCGAGGAAGTCCGGTCCCGCGTCCGGGAAGCCGTCGCGCGGCGCCACGACGAACCGCGCCAGGCCGAGGACGCGCTGCGGCTGGTGCCACGTCGGCAGCTCGACGAACGCCTCCGCGGACAGGATGAGGGTCAAGTCGGCGTTCGTGGCCGCGAGGGCCTCCAGCGTATCGACCGTGTACGACGGCCCGGCGCGGTCGAGCTCGATCCGGCTCGTGGCGAAGGCCGGGTTGCCGGCGATCGCGAGCTCGACCATCGCGAGCCGGTGGTCCCTGGCCGTGATGGGTCGCCCGGGCTTGTGGGGCGGCTCCCCCGCCGGGATGAACAGCACGCGCTCGAGGCCGAGTGCGTCGCGTGCCGCCTCGGCGACCGCGAGGTGGGCGAGATGGATCGGATCGAACGTGCCACCGAAGACGCCGATGCTCCCGGCCACGACCGGCGCCGGTCCGGCGGCCTCGGCCGCGGCACGACTCGGCACGGGGCCGCCGCCCGGACCCGTCGTCATCGGCCCTCCCAGAGCTCGGGCTCCCACTCCAGTTCCTGGCCGCCGATGCGCACGAGGTCGCCCGGCACGATCCCCGCGCGCCGCAGTTCGGCGTCGATGCCCAGCCGCGCGAGGTCGCGCTGGAACCGCTCGGCCGACTCCTCGACGTCGAAGTTGGTCTGGGCGGCGATCCGTTCGATCCGGGTGCCGCGGACGCGGAAGATGCCGTCCTCCACGGCCTCGACGACGAAGCCGTCGCCCATGGCCTCGATGCGGTGGATGACGACGCCGGTCGGCTCGGGCAGCTCGGCGAGCTCCTCGGCATCGGGGAGGAGCTCGGCGAGGGCGGCTCGCAGGGCGTCGAGCCCGTCGCCATCAGCGGCAGACACCGCGATGACCTGGAGGCCATCCTTCTCCCGGGCGGCCCGGAACGCCGGCCAGGCGTCGCGCGCCGCCGGCAGGTCCATCTTGTTGAAGACGGTCAGCATCGGCTTGTCGAGGAGCGCGGGGTCGTGCGCCCGCAGCTCCTCGCGGATGACGTCGTGGTCCCACTCGGGATCCCGCGACGCGCCATCGATGATGTGGACCAGGATCCGCGTCCGCTCGACGTGCCGCAGGAAGGCATGGCCGAGACCCGCCCCGGAGCTCGCGCCCTCGATGAGGCCCGGGACATCCGCGATCGTGGGTCGGCGCTCGTCCTCGTCGCCGAGCTCCATGACGCCGAGGTTCGGCTCGAGCGTCGTGAACGGGTAGTCGGCGATCTTCGGCTGGGCGGCGGTCAACGCCGCGAGCAGCGTGGACTTGCCGGCGTTCGGCAACCCGACCAGCCCGATGTCCGCGATCAGCCGGAGCTCCAGGCGGAACTGCGCGTCGGCGCCGGGCTCGCCTTTCTGGGCGTGCTTGGGCGCCTGGTGCGTCGAGGTCTTGAAGTGCGTGTTCCCGAGACCGCCGCGGCCCCCGCGTGCGACCATCGCCCGCTGCCCGACCGCGACGAGGTCCGCGACGAGTTCGCCGCTCGTGTCGTCGTAGACCGCCGTCCCCGGCGGCACCGTCAGGACGAGATCGTCGCCGGCCTTCCCGTGACGGCGCGAGCCCTCGCCGCGTCCGCCCGAGGTCGCCTTGAAGTGCCGCTTGACGACGAAGTCGCGCAGGGTCGTCTGACCGGCGTCCACCGCGAGGTAGATCGAGCCGCCGCGACCGCCGTCACCGCCGTCCGGGCCGCCGCGCGGGACGTGCGCTTCCCGCCGGAAGGTCGCGGCTCCGTCGCCGCCGTCGCCGGCGCGGACCCAGATCTTCACGCGGTCGAGGAACATCGTGGCCATCCTCGCACGGTCCGCCGGGTCGTGCCCGGCGGCCGCCGATCGGTGTGGACTAGAGGTAGGCGAGCGGGTTGACGCGCCGTCCGCCGTTCCAGACCGGGCCGATCCAGACCTCGAAGTGGAGGTGCGGACCCGTCGCGTTGCCGGATTGGCCGACGCGGCCGACCTGCTGGCCTCGACCCACGCGCTGGCCGCGGCCGACGGTGATCGAGGACATGTGGTTGTAGGTCGTGTAGAGGTTCGAGCCGTGGGCGATCCACACCTGATACCCGCCGCCGTTGCTCTTCCAGCCGGCGAAGATCACCGTGCCGCCGCCGCCCGCGCGGACCGTGGAGCCGTAGTCGGCGGCGATGTCGATCGGCGTAGTGACCGTAGTGGTAGTACTGGCTGATGTAGTTGCCGCCGCCGACGACCGGCCACACGAAGTGGCCGCCGTTGTAGTGCGTCGGAGGCCGGACGGATCGCCCGCCACCGCCACCCGAGGGGCGCGGCCGGCTGACGGCCGGCTTCTTGACCGGCTTGGGCGCCGGGATCGCCTTGCCCTTCGCGCCCGGCACGATCAGCACCTGCCCGACGACGAGGTTGGGGTCGGTCAGGTTGTTCGTGCTGATGATCCGCGACTTCTTGACCTTGAACTTCGCGGCGAGCGAGTCGAGGGTATCGTCCGGGGTGACCGTGACGACGAGCCCGCTGACCGGCGGGATCAGCAGGACCTGGCCGAGATGCAGTTCGTCCTTGGCCTTGAGGTCGTTGGCCCAGTAGAGCGTCATCATCGAGACGTCGAAGCGTGAGGCGATGCCCGTGAGGGTGTCCCCACCCTTGACGCGGTACTTCTTGAGGAGGCCCCGCCCGTCCTCGACGGTCGTGTCGACCGCGACCGGCTTGAGCAGCGTGCCGTCGTCGAGGAAGGGCCCGCTGACCCCGGTATCGGAGACCGGCGTGTTCGCCGCGAGCAGGAGGGCCACGGTGTCGTCGCCGCTGAGGTCCGCGGAGCGCAGGTCGATCGGGGTGACCCGGCTGAAGAGCGTCACTGGAACGGTCGACTCGGCCGGGTAGGTGTCGTCGTAGGCACCGGTCTCGTCGAGGCCGGCGTCGCCGCCGACCGCCAGCCGGGCAGCGTCGCCGCCGCCGGTCGTCCCGCCGACCGGACCGCCCGGTCCGGAGGGTGCCGCCGCGGAGACGCTCGCGACCGAGGCGCCGAGGATGATGCCCGCCACCGCGAGCGCGACGACCTTGTCATGGCCGAGACGGCCCATGAGACCGGTGCGATCGAGGCGGGCCGCCTGCTGGATCGTCCGACGACGACCGTGGGCGGGGGCGAGTTGTGCAGCCACGGCGACCGTCCGAACGCCGCCCTGTACCCGCCTGGCCGCGGCCACGCTGTGGGTCTGGAGCGACGTCGTGGGGTCCGATCCGAGGCTACGGGGCCGACGCAGCCGTCCGATGACGCGCTGGACGCCGACCGACGCATTCAGCAATACGGTCTCCTGGCGTGGGGACGGTCGGTGGCGCGGATGGTGCGCGAGGATGGGTCGTGGGACCCGACCGTCCTGGGTCGCGGTATCGAGCTGGGGGTCTCTCTTCGCGGCCGCCGCCCGTTTCTCGGGCTACGACATCAGCCCGAACGGTACCACGGAGGTTGCGAGACTGACAAACCCTCGAAGGTCGCGAAACGGTGTCAGATGGCCCTTGCGTGGTGGCTCCGAGCACCGGTTCCGGCGGTCGCGGCCGTCGCTACGCGTCGAGGCTCTTGGTCAGCGTCGAGAGGAATTGGGCGTTGCTGTCCGTCTTGGCGAGGCGGTTGAGGAGGATCTCGATCCCCTCGTTCGCGCCGACGGCGGAGAGCATCCGGCGCATCGTCCAGACCATCTTGAGCGTGCCCTCCTCCAGGAGGAGCTCCTCGCGACGGGTGCCGGACCGCTGGACGTCGATCGACGGGAAGATGCGCTTCTCGGCGAGCTTGCGGTCGAGGATGAGCTCCGAGTTGCCGGTGCCCTTGAACTCCTCGTAGATGACGTCGTCCATCCGCGAGCCGGTGTCGACGAGGCAGGTCCCGATGATCGTCAGCGAGCCGCCTTCTTCGATGTTCCGCGCGGCACCGAAGAAGCGCTTCGGCGGGTACAGGGCGATCGGGTCGAGGCCGCCCGACAGCGTCCGGCCCGACGGCGGGAGGGCGAGGTTGTAGGCGCGCGCGAGGCGGGTGATCGAGTCGAGCAGGATCACGACGTCGCGGCCGGTCTCGACCTGGCGCTTGGCGATCTCGAGGGCCATCTCGGCGACGTGCGTGTGGTTCTCGGTCGGCTCGTCGAACGTGGAGCTGATGACCTCGCCCTTGACGCTGCGGCGCATGTCCGTGACTTCCTCGGGCCGCTCGCCGATGAGCGCGACCATGAGGAGGATCTCCGGGTAGTTGGCGCTGACGCCGTTGGCGATCTGCTTGAGCAGCATCGTCTTGCCGGCCTTCGGCGGGCTGACGATGAGGGCGCGCTGGCCCTTGCCGATGGGGTTGACGAGGTTGATCAGCCGCTGGCTGAGGTTCTTCGGGTCCGTCTCGAGGTTGATCAGGACGTCCGGGTGGACCGGGGTCAGGTCGCCGAAGACGGGGCGGCGGCGGGCGGTCTCCGTGTCGACACCGTTGACGGCATCGACGCGCAGCATCCCCCAGTACTTCTCGCCTTCGCGCGGGGCGCGGACGGCCCCGGAGACGCGGTCGCCGATGCGGAGGCCGAAGCGGCGGACCTGGCTCGAGCTGACGTACACGTCCTCGGGGCTGGGCAGCAGGCCGTGACGGCGCATGAACCCGAAGCCCTCGTCGACGATGTCGAGGATGCCGCTCGCGTAGGAGTGGCCGGCGCGCTCGGTCTGGGCCTGGAGGATCTGGTCGACGAGGACGTCCTTGCGCTCGCCGGCGCAGGCGTCGAGCTCGAGCTCGCGGGAGACCTGGCGGAGCTCGGCGACGCTCATCTCGCGGAGGTCGCCGACCTCAAGGTCGTTGCGCTCGCGAGCGGCTTCGAGTTCCTGCTGCTCCTCGAACTCGGAGACGGGGGCACGTCCGCCACCGCCGACGGGGTTGCGGCGGCGGGGTCGTCGGTTGCGGGAGCGCGCGTCGCGCTGGTCTGGGCCTGGTCCGGGCATCTGGGTAGGGGTCACCTGTGGAAAGGGGCCGGCCGGCCCACGGATGGACCGGTGGTTGCGTGGGGGTCCGAGCGGGCGGTGCGCGCGAATCGAGTCGCAGCGTCGGTGCCGGTCGGGGTACTTGGAGCATAGACGTGCCGCGGCGGCACGTCAACGGGTGTCGTGAGAGTGGCGACGCGAGGATCCGCGTCGCCCGGGACCGTCGGGGCGGCCCGCCGTCAGGACTTGGCGGCTGCCGCCTCCCGTGCCGCGGCCCAGTCCGCCTTGAACTGGACGATGCCCTTGTCGGTGAGCGGGTGGTGGACCATCTGCTGGAGCACCTTGAACGGCACGGTCGCGACGTGCGCGCCGGCGAGCGCGGCCTGCGTCATGTGCAGCGGGTTGCGGATCGAGGCCGCGAGGACCTCGGTGTCCAGTTCGTGGATCGCAACGATCTCCGCGAGCTCGCGGATGACGATCATCCCGTCCTGGTTGATGTCGTCGAGCCGCCCGACGAACGGCGAGAGGAGGCTCGCCCCCGCCTTCGCCGCCAGCAGGCCCTGGTTCGCGGTGAAGATGAGCGTGCAGTTGGTCTTGATGCCTTCCTCGGCGAACCGGTTGATCGCCTCGAGGCCGTTCTCGCTCATCGCGACCTTGACCACGATGTTCGGCGCGAGCGTCGCGAAGTGGCGACCCTCGGTCAGCATCCCCTCGACGTCGTCGGCGATCACCTCGGCCGAGACCGGGCCCGAGGTGATCTTGCAGATCTCCTTGAGGATGTCGTCGTACGAGCCGCCGACCTTGGCGTACAGGGTCGGGTTGGTCGTGACGCCGTCGAGCACGCCCCAGCGGGCGGCGGTCCGGATCTCCTCGATGTCGGCGGTGTCCAGGAAGATCTTCATGCGGGCAGGCTCCGTGATGGCGGGTGAGCGAGGGCCGGGCGGCGTCCGCGGATTCTACGCCGGTCGCGGGCGAGCCCTCAGAACCGGTCCGCGAGCGCTCGGAGGAGCGCGACGACCGGGCCGATGGCCAGGGCGGCGGCGGCGGCAAGGGCGACCGTCGCCACGTAGCCGCGGAGGCGTTCGCCGCGGCGGAGCAGCAGCCACGGCAGTGCGAGGCCGATCACCACCTCACCGGCGAGCAGGAGCGCGCCCGGGTCCGTGCCCAGCTGGTCGATGTGGACCCAGCGCGATGCCCCGAAGACCACGCCCTCGCCGATGAAGGCCGCGGCCAGGAGCCCGACCCCGATCGCCCGCGGCCATCCGTGACCGTACCGCCAGACGGCGCCGGCACCGCCCATCACGGGACCGGCCAGCAGCGCCACGGCGCCCCAGACCGTGGCGGCGTGCGACGCACCGATCGCCCGGAACCCCTGGCCGAAGATCGCGATGAGCGCGTAGTAGGCGGCGACGGCACTCAGCAGACCGACGAGGCCGCGGAGCGCCCCGGTCGGGATCGTGCGGGCCGAGGCGCCGAGCCAGAACGCCACGGCCAGCCATGCGGCGATCAGGTTCGCGGGGATCAGGAGGCTGTAGGGCCACGCGAGCTGGTCCGACACCCAGGACGCCACGCCGAGCGTCGCGCCGCCGGCGATGGAGACGCCGAACCCGCTGACGCCTCGGGCGACGACGCTGCGGACGCTGGCCATCCGACCGCGCCGGCGGTCAGGGCAACCGGGCGGCGGCAGCCTTGCCCAGGGCGACCGTCTTCGACTTGATCTGGTCCGGGGGGACGATGGTGTCGAGCAACTGGATCCCCAGCAGGCTGTCACCGTTCCGGATCAACAGGGTATGGACGCTGGGCACCCAGATCGCGGCGTCGGCGATCCCGGCGACGGACTGGCTCTCGCCCTTGTAGGCGTCGAGCGCCTTGGCCGCGCCGGACACGAGGTACGTGGTCTTCGCCACCACACGGTCGCCGGCGAGGTACGAGCAGGAACCGGCGGCCCGGTCGCCGGCGTTCGCTCGACGGGTCAGCGCTCCGACCCCCATCACGTCACCGACCTGGCCGACGCTCAACAGGTCGCACAGCATGGCGCTGACAGACCCACCGGCGGTGGCGCTCGGCTTGGGCGTCGCGGTCGGGACCGGCGTGGCCTCTCGGGGTCGGGGTCGGCGCGCTGGCGTCGGCGATGCCGACGGGATCTGGGACGGCGCGGAGGCCGAGCCGGACGGCGCCGGACTCGACGGGATCGCGCCCGACTCGCCCGGGCTCGGACTGGCGCCGACGTCACTCGGGCTCGGCGTCGCCGTCGACGTCGTCGGACCGCAGGCGGACATCGCCATCGCCAGGGCCAGGCTGGCTCCGAGGATCAGGATCGCGGGGCTGAGGCGTCGCATCGTCGTCGTCCGGGTCGCACGGCCGAACGGACGGTCAGGTCATCCGCCGGTCGAGATGGACTCGACCGCATCGGACTCGGCCGGGGCATGGTTCGCGGGACCGGCCGAGCCGATCGGGCTGCCAGCCACCGTCCGCGCGACGAGCTCGGGCTCGCGCCCGTCGCGGACGGCGAGCGCCGCGGCGACGAACCCGTCGAACAGCGGGTGCGGGCGCTCGGGGCGGCTCTTGAACTCGGGGTGGAACTGGCTGGCCACGAACCACGGATGGTCGGCGAGCTCGACGATCTCGACGAGGCGGCCGTCCGGGGACTGGCCCGACAGGAGCATGCCCGCGGCCTCGAGGGTCTGGCGGTACCGGTTGTTCACCTCGAAACGGTGGCGATGCCGCTCGTAGATGACCTCCTGGCCGTAGACCGCGGCCGCCTTCGACCCGGGGGTGAGCTTGGCTGGATACAGGCCGAGGCGCATCGTGCCGCCCTTGTCCTCCATGTCCCGCTGGTCCGGCATGAAGTCGATCACGGGGTGCTCGGTGAACATGTCGAACTCGGTGGAGTTCGCGTCCTTCGACCCGACGACCTCGCGCGCGAATTCGATCACGGCGCACTGGAGGCCGAGGCACAGCCCGAGGTACGGGATGCGGTGGTCACGCGCGTAGTGGGCCGCGAGGACCTTGCCCTCGATGCCGCGGTGGCCGAAGCCGCCCGGGACGAGGATGCCCGCGGCGCCGTCGAGCCGCTCGTGGAGGTTCTCCCTGGTGAGCGCTTCGGAATCGACCCAGCGGACCTTGGCGTCGACCTCGTGGGCCCAGGCGGCGTGGCGCAGCGCCTCGGTCACGGAGAGGTACGCGTCGGGGAGCTCGATGTACTTGCCGACGAGCGCGATCTCCACGACCGGCTTGGGGGCCTTGATGCGCGCGACGAGCGCGCGCCACTCGGTCAGGTTCGGCTCGACCGCGGGATCGCCGAGGCCAAGCTCACGGACGACGAGCCGTCCCAGACCCGACGCCTCGAACATGAGCGGGACTTCGTAGATGGTGTCGGCGGTCTCGGCCGGGATGACGGCCTCGGTGGCGACGTCCGTGAACAACGCGATCTTCTCGCGGATCTCGTCCGGCACCGGATGGTCCGAGCGCAGCGACGATGACGTCGGGCTGGATGCCGATCCCGCGCAGCTCCTTGACCGAGTGCTGCGTGGGCTTCGTCTTGAGCTCGCCCGTGGCGGCCAGGGCGGGGAGCAGCGTCACGTGGACGTACAGGACGTTGGCGCGGCCGACGTCCTTGCGCATCTGGCGGATGGCCTCGAGGAACGGCAGCGACTCGATGTCGCCGACGGTCCCGCCGACCTCGACGATCACGACGTCCGGATCGCCCTGGCGGGCGACGCGGACGATGCGCTCCTTGATCTCGTTGGTGATGTGCGGGATCACCTGGACCGTGCCGCCGAGGTAGTCGCCGCGGCGCTCCTTGGCGATGACGGACTGGTAGATCCGGCCCGTGGTCACGTTCGAGAGCTGGGTCAGGTTCTCGTCGATGAAGCGCTCGTAGTGGCCCAGGTCGAGGTCCGTCTCGGCGCCGTCATCGGTGACGAACACCTCGCCATGCTGGTACGGCGACATCGTCCCGGGATCCACGTTGATGTACGGATCCAGCTTCAGGATCGAGACGTGGAGACCCCGCGCCTTGAGCAGCCGACCGATGCTGGCGGCGGTGATGCCTTTGCCAAGCGAGGAGGTCACGCCTCCGGTCACAAAGACATACTTCGCCATGGGTCAGGTCCTCCGGGGGTTTTTCTGATGCTATCGGAAAAGCGCCCCGGATGCGAATCGGGGCACCGTCGGGGACGGTTCCAAGCCTGCCCCGATCGGCGTCCTCGGCCCGCCCGGTACCACCAGTGCCCGATCGCCCAGATCCACGCTCGGTCAGCTCGAGAAGCGACCGATCGGCGTCGCTTTGCGATAGGTCCGCGAGGAACCTGTCCGCAGAACGGGTACTGCTGCTACCGCCGCCGCCTCCGATGCTAGGGCGCGTCCAGGCCCTTGAGGGCAGCGTCCCTCACTGGGTCGCGCCCCGCGAAGAAGTCGGACGAGCTGAGCGCCATCGGGACGTCCGGCGGGATCTCGGGGCGCAGGTCGCCGTTGTGGCTCATGTCGCCCGGAACGTTGACGACGACGGCCGGGTGCGTCAGCGGGATGGGGACGCAGTCGCATCGGAAGTTGTCGGCGCGCGCCGGCGTCGGTTCGCCGACCAGCAACGCGTGGGTGTGCACGTCGAACTCGTAGTCGAACAGCGTCGCGACCGAGACGTTCTCGCGACCCATGAGCACGGTGAGACCACCATCGCGGTTTACGCGCGGGTCGTTCTTCAGGACGTCGAACAGCCCGAAGTCGCCGCTGCCGCCGCGGAGGTACCGGATGTCGAGGACGACCCGGTCGGCCTTGCCGGAGTCGAGCGCCTCCTGCAACGCGGTGGCTGCCAAGGTCATATCACCGTAGTCGTTCACCGAGATCAGGAACACCTTGCGCTTCTCGTCGAGGCGGTACCAGACTCGCTCGCCGCGTCGTGCGACGGCCTCCGGGGCGTCGCCGACGAGGTCGCCGAGGATCTTGAATTCCTCCTCCCAGGTCGGCTCATCGACGGCCGGGAAGTCGACCGTGACGCGGGTGCCCTCTGGGCGCTCCACGACGTAGCCCGGCTTGCCAGGGTCCTGGACGATGCCGGCGCCGTGCAGGTACTCCACATTCGAGAAGGCGCCCTCGACACCGTCCAGGAACCCCATCTCGTTGTCGTGCGGGATGAGTGGCCGGAGCGTTGCCTCGACGTCGTCGACTAGGTGGCCGTCGATCGAGATCAGGCGCGATCCGATGAGCGACGGGTCCTTCGCCGCGATGGTGAACCATCCGTCGGAGAACCGGTAGAAGAGGACTTCGTACTGATGGGCGCCGCCCGTCAATACGATCCAGCTGTGGGTGTCGAGTAGGCCGACGAGACTCGCGACGAGGGCGAACTGCGCATCCGGATCAGCGTCGGCGAGTTTCGGAGCGATCTCGGCCAGCTTGGCGATCCACTCGGCCTCCGAGTGGACCGTGAAGGGCGACACATGACTGGCTCGAACCTGCGTATCCAGGAACTTGAGGCTGGCGGCCCACGGGTCCGCCGAGGGCGGCGCTGACGCGCTGGCTGCGGAGGCGGCAGGGGCTGGGGACCCGGTGGAGGGAACGGCCGATGTCGAGGATGGGGCGGGCGGCGGCGCCGAGCAGCCGACGACCAGACCGAGGGCGATCGCCACGACGGTCGCGTGGGTGATCCGACCCGCCCGACCAAGGTCGCCTCGCATCATGGCGGCGTGACCCCCCAGGCGAAGTGGTTGAGCTCGACGCCGGCCGACTGGGCCAGCACGACGACATCGGAGCCATCGGCGTTCATCAGGCACAGGGCGCCATCGCAACCGAAGACGATCCTGGACCCATCGGGCGAGTATGCGGGCTTGAAGCCCGTGTGCTCGGCGTCACCGTAGAGCGTCGTGGGCGGCGCGGCGGGGTCGTTCGCGGGCACCGTCTGGATGAGCTCCAGGTACGTCCCGCTGGAGTCGTTGTTCGTGTTGTAGACGATCGAGCGTTCGTCTCGCGTCCAGTCGGCGTGCTCGATGTCGCCAGCGTTGGTGGTCGTGACGCGTCGCTCGGCGCCGGTGGCAAGATCACGGATCGTCAACACATCGAGCTGCGACGAAGCATCCCAGCGGTCGAAGACCACCTCTTTGCCATCGGGCGACAGGCGGGCCTCGGAGTCGAAGGCGTCGGGATCGCCGATGAGCCGCGGATCCGAGCCGTCGGCGTTCATCCGCCAGAGCGTCTGGCGGAAGCCCGTCATCCTCGACGCAGGTGGGGATGTCGCACGGCGTCGGGGAGTAGGCGTAGACGAGCCACGAGTCGTCCGGCGCCCAATCGGGCATCGAGGCCCAGCCGGAGGTCGACGTGAGGATGCGCATGTCGCTGCCGTCGATGGCGCTCGTCGCGACCTGCCACGTCCGATCGCTCATGAAGATGGAGAACGCCAGGCGCGTCCCATCATGTGAGATGCGCGGCCGTTCTACTTCGCAGCCCAGGATCCGGCTGAGGTCGGAGCCGTCCGGGTCCACGGCGAAGAGCGGATCGACGACTTGTGAGTAAGCGTCCGAGCGGCTGACCTGGCCGAACACGATCCGCCCAGCCGGGTCCGGGCCGTCCTTCACGCTGTGTGCCGCCTCGACCCACGGCGGCTTCAGGTCGGGGCACACCGGCGTCCGAGCCGCCGCGCTGGCCGAGGGCTCGGATGCGGGCGCTGCCGAGCCGGGCGGGTTCGATGGCGTCGCCGTCGTCGCAGGTGCCGCGGGGACGGCCTCGGGGCTTGCCGGCGAACCCGCACAGGCGATGACCAGGACCGCCGCGAGGGCAAGGCTCGACGGGCGCAACGTGATGACCATGTCCGCCCCTAGTCGTGGAACGCCGCGGACGCCGGGTCGAGGATGACCGAGGGAAGGGTCCGGCCGTCGGACGACCAGCCACCCGTGAACAGCACGCGACCGTCCGGCAGGACGGTCACCGTCCGGCCCACCCAGGGCCATGGTGTGTCGGCGGTCATGAAGGCCTCCGTCGACGGGTCGAAGATCGCGATCGTGTGGCTCGTCGGCTGACCGGCCCACGCCGTCGTGTCGGTCCCGAACAGGACGCGCCCATCGGGCAGGAGGACGCCCTCACCGGGTGGGTCGAACGGGGCGTCGAGGACCCGGAAATCGCCCGTCGCGGGATCGAAGATCTCCGCATGATCGCCGGAGCCTCGCGTCACGGGCCCGGTGACCAGGACCCGTCCGTCGGCGAGGACGACCGCCGAGGCGGTATTCGCGGCGGACCGCGGCTCGGTCGGCGCGAACGTATCGGTCGCCGGGTCGTACAGTGCGGCGCCGTTCACGCAAACGACCAGGACCCGACCGTCTCGCAGCGTCGCCAACGCGCCGCGGCTCGCGTCGCACGGGATGCTCGGCGTCTGGCTGAAGGTGCCGGTCACCGGGTCGTAGAGGTCACCGGGCGGATCCGTGACGGTCCCCTGCGGTCCGTCGACCCGACCGCCGACGACGAGGACGCCACCGTCGATAAGGGCTGTCGCGGCCGGCCGAACGAGGACGACGAAGTTCACGCCGCAGTGACACCACCCTCGCGCCTGGCGAAGCGAACCGGTCTCGCTGAAGGCCCCGGTCACCGGGTCGTACAGCTCGGCGGAGGCCTGCGCCGTCTCGAAGCCGCCGCCGGCGACGAGGACTCGGCCATCGCGCAGGGTCGTCATCGTCGAGAGGTCATGAGTGGTCGCCGGGGTTCCTGTCGCGGTGAAGGCACCGGTCTTCGGGTCGAAGAGCTCGGCGGCTGCGGCAAGTCCGCTCTCCGTGACCCCACCGACCAGCAGCACCTTTCCGCCGGGCAGGACCGCAGACTGTTGGCCGGATCCAGCTTGCGCAGGCCCATCGACCTCGACCCACGGCTGCCCGACGACGGGGAGCGCGCCGAAGGTGGGGACCGCGACGGAGGACTCACCCCGAATCACCGGCAAGGGTGCGACCGTCGATCGCAGGATCCGGCTCCCCACGAGGAGTGCGGTGGCCGCGACGGCGACCACAAGGATCGCGATGACTACCGGGCGGATCAGTGGCGGCCACGGCTTCGAAGAGGAAGGGTGAGCGCCGATGCCGTTGCGCGCCAGGAGCCGCGGGCGCTGCGCGACCCCCTCAGCCCTGCCCATGGCACCGTCGACGAGCCCAGCCGGCTGACGCGCCGGCGCTGTCTCGTCCATCCAGGCACGGAGGCGGATCTGGAGATCGTTCGAGTCGGTCATGCCGTCTGTCCATCTGCAAGGCGGATCGGCCGTTGGTCCGCGTCCAAGGCCGCCCGGAGTGCGGCGATCGATCGGTTGAGGCGTGACTTCGTCGTCCCCAGCGGGATGCCGAGGGCAGCCGAGACGTCCACGAGGGACAGGTCGGCGTAGTAGACGAGAGCAAGGATCGTCCGCTGGTCGTCCGTGAGTCGGCGGAAGGCGCGTTCCATCTCGTCACGATCGGCCAGCGCGCCAACGGCGTCGCCGGTCGCGGCGCCTTCGATCGCCGGCATGGAGATCTCGGTGACCCGACGTCGCTGGTCGCGGCGCGCGGTTCGATAGCAGGAGCGGACGAGCAGGCGATGCAGCCACGCATCGAGGCGGTCCGGGTCGCGCAGGCCGCGGATGTCACGCCACGCGTCGACGAGTGCGTCCTGCACCGCGTCCTCGGCCCGGTCCGGGTGGCGCAGGATCAGTCGTGCGGTCGCGTACAGCCGGGGGGCGGCGCCGTCGGCCAAGGCCGAGAAGGCGTCCCGATCGCCACGCTGCGCTCTCGCCACGAGCTCTGCCTGCATCGCCGCTCCCAGGTTGGCTCCGCTCCATGCGGACGCTACATCGGACAAGGGGTGGCTGATGACCGTCGAGGTTCCATCTTGCGTTGTGGCACGCCGTCATCGCGACCGTGAGGTCAGACTCTGGGGAGTTGTCATCCCCATCGGAGGAGTCCCGTGGAATTCCGCGACGTCGTCATGAAGCGCCGGGCGGTGCGCCGGTTCGAGGAGGGTGGCGTGGAGCGCGACGTCATCGAGCGGATCGCGCGGCTGGCCCAGCGAACGCCGTCGGCCGGGTTCAGTCAGGGCCAGCGGCTGATCGTGGTGACGGACCCGGACGCTCGACGCGAGGTCGCCACGATCTGCGGCGAGGATTGGTACAAGGACGAGTTCGGGCCGTGGGTGAGCGAGTGCGCCGCGCAGTTCATCCCGTGCGTCAGCGAGGCGATCTACCACCGCCGGTACCAGGAGGCCGACAAGGTCGACGACGACGGCAACGAGATCGAGTGGCCGGTCCCCTACTGGTGGGTCGACATCGGCGCGACCATGCAGAACATCATGCTGGCCGCGGTCGACGAGGGCCTCGGCTGCGGGTTCATCGGGCCGGACATCGACGGGCTGCGGGCCTACCTCGGCATCCCCGACGAGTTCGTCCCGATCGGGGTGATGCCCGTTGGCCGCCCGCTCCCCGACGTGCGGTCACCCAGCCTGAAGCGCGGCTGGGTCCCGTTCGACGAATTCGCGCGGTGGGACCGCTGGGGCTAGGTGTCTGGCGCCCAAAGCGGATGAGCGCCGGACGATGTCAGCCGCTCGGCGGCCAGTTCCCGGGCGGCGGGTCGACGAGGCCTTCGCCCCAGACCTCGGGGCCGCAGAAGAAGCCGTTCGGCGGCGGCGCGCCGGCCGGCACGGGGCCGAGCGACGACGGGTCCACGCGCCACGCCTCGAGCGTCGCGGCCAACCACGCCTCGATCTCGGCGAACTCGGTCCAGCGGTGGAACGGCCAGCCGGCCTCGAGGCAGATCCGGACCAGCGAGCGCTTCGCGAACACGATGTCGCTGTAGCCCGCCGCGTAGCGGTCGCTCTCGCCGTCGCCGATGAAGACCACCTGCCGCCCCGCCGCCTCGGTGGGCGAGGACGCGGTCGCGCTTGCAGGTCCCGCAGATCTGGCAGCGAGGGTTCGCGTTCGGGAACTCGATCGAGGCGCGCCGGCCGGCGAAGGTCGTGCGCGCCGTGACGACCGGCAACTCGGGGACGCCCAGCGCCACGAGCGCCGGCGCGATGAAGAACCCGAAGCCGTCCGAGACGACCTCGACCGGGACCCCGACCGACTGGGCAAGTCGGACGAACGGCACGAACCCCGCATCATGCGGCTGCGCCGCGGCCGTCGAGAACAGCTCGGCCGGGTCCGCGTCCACGAGCGACATCTCCAGGGTCATGAGGCGCCTCGAGCCGGACAGCCCGGCGTCGTACGCGGCCACCTCGGCCTCCCAGTCGACTCCGGCTTCGAACCGGCTGACGTGGTCGGCCATGACCGTGTCGGAGACGTCGGTCTGGGCGATGGTCCCGTCGTAGTCGACGAGGATCGCGAGCGGCGGCACGCCGTCGGCGGGCGACCAGGGCCGCACCGCCGGCGCGGCGCCCGTGGCGCTCTGGCGCCCGCGGCGCCACCTTCCATGGCGGCGCTCATGCGGCCGCCCGCCTCACGACCCGCCGCCCGGGCGTCCGGCGCGTGAGGGCGACCCCGGCCACGATCACCGCGCCGCCGATCACCTGCGCCGGACGGATCGGCTCGCCCAGGAAGATGTACGCGAAGATCACGGCCAGCGCCGGGACGAAGGTCTGCAGCGCGATGACGCGCGTCGGCCCGACGAGCCCGATCGCGTGGAAGATGATCACGTTCGCCGCGGCGGCCGCGAGCAGGCCTGAGTACAGGACCGCAAAGGCGATCGGCACGACGTCCGCCCCCTGCTCCGAGCCGATGGCGCCTGGCGCCAGCAGCTGGCCGAGACCGATCGGGGTCAGCACGATCGTCCCGCCGAGCGACGCCCACGCCGTCAGCACCAGCGGCGAGTGGCGGCGCAGGAAGCGCGCCCCGAAGGCGGTGTAGAGCGCCCAGCAGAACGCCGCGCCGAGGGTCATCGCGAACCCGACCGGGGACCCCGTGAGCTCGATGCCGACACCACCCGCCACGACGATGACGACGCCGATGAACGACAGCCCCACGCCGATCCCGCGTTGTCGCGACAGGGTGTCGACCCCGATGGCGGCCGCGATCACGGCGGTCAGGACCGGAGCGGAGGCGATGAGCAGCGCCGAGTCGCCGGCCGGGGTGGTCTGCAGCCCCACGGTCCACAGGATCTGGTACACGCCGAACCCGAGGCCGCCGAGGACGACGATGCGGATCGCATCCGGGTGGGGCAGTCGGATCGACCCTTCCTGCCAGCGGAGGAACGCGAAGAGGGCGAGCGTCGCCACGGAGTACCGCAGGAACGTGAACGCGACCGGCGGCATGACCGTGATCACGTCCTTGACCACGATGAAGTTCGCGGCCCAGACCACCATCACGCCGAGGACCGCGAGTTCCGCCATGCGGCGGTCGGCAGACGCGCCGACGCCCGCCGGTGGACCGGCGGGCGTCGAGGTCACCTGATCCGTGGCCACCGCCGGGTCGGCAGTGGCGTCGACCGAGTCGATCAGACGCCCTCGCTATCGAGTTCGAGGATCTCTTCGTCCGCCTCTTCGGTCAGCTTGAGCCACACGAAGAGGCCCGTGAGCACGGCGAGCGGGATGACGATGAGCGCCGCCAGGGTGATCCCCAGGGCGACGGCGACGGTCTTGAGGGCCTTCATGGCACGACCTCCAGTGCGGTTACGACGACGCCGCTGGCTTGGACCCAGGGGCGGGCTCGGGGTAGCGAAGGCTGGGGCCTCTGGCGACCAGCCCGGAGATATCGTCTTTCGTGAACTCGGTCAGCTGATGGTGGTTGCCGCCCTGGCCGGAGAGCAGCAGGCGGACGACGAAGGCCCCGTCCTGCTCGAAGAAGAACACGTCGCTCGGCTTCTGCTCGTCGATGTAGCGGCCCATCACCCGGAACGCCGTCTCGTAGCGCCCGGCGGTGTGCGGCGGCGGAGGTGGTGTCCGGCCCCGGCGGGCGGCGGCCTCTTCCATGAACCGCGCGATGTCGTCGTCGACGAAGGTCAGCGTCTCCTTGACGAGCGTGCCCATCGTGTCGCTCCAGGTCCCCGAGCTGCTCCCGGAGATGACCAGGCCCTGCACGATGAAGCCATCCGGCGCCTCGACCAGGAGGACGTCACGCATCCCGCGCTGATCGATGAACGCGCCGATGCTGCGAAAGACCTCCTCGAAGTCCTGGCGTGGACTCCCCTCGTAGATCCGCATGCGGGTCAGTTCCTCCGTCAGGAACCGGTCGTCCGATCCAGAAGGCCGCGATCCTTGGCGCGGCGCTCGCTGGAACGGAAGATGCCGGTGGCCGCGAGTGTAACCAGCCCCCCGGTCACGAGCAAGGCGATGACGATGGTCTGACCGTCCGGCGACGCGGTTCCGGTGACACTGGTCCACACACTCCCGGCGCCGCCGATGCCCGAGGTCCCGCCTGGGAAGACGGCCAGCCGGACGCCCTCGATCCACCATGCCAGTGGGTTCATCAGACCGACGACCTGGAGCGCATCGGGCAGCACCGCGAGCGGGAAGACGGCGCCGCTCACCAGGAACAGCGCACCGGCGACGGCCTCCGGGTAGTGCCACGCCTCCTGGCGCGTCTGGAGACAGACCGCGGCCATCAGGACGCCGATGGCGATGATCGACGCGATGCCCAGGGGCATCACGATCAGCAACAACGGCCAGGCGATGGCCGAGACATCGAACTGGACTCCCAGCAGGAGGACCCCGATCGCGATCGTGATCGTGGCGCCCATCGCGCCGACCGCGATGCGGGCGATGCCCCGCCCGAGCAGCACGACGAGGAAGTCGCTCGGACTGACGTAGACGTACTTGAGCATCCGATACCGCTCGCGGTCGTCGAGGATCGACCACGCGAGACCGGCGATGCCCGCGAGGACGAACGACCACAGTGCGGTCCCGACGACGACGAACCCGCGGTAGGCCGGATCGGTGCCACCGCTCACGATGTCCAGGATGACGACGAGGATCAGCGCGGCCGCGACGGGCTTCATGACCGAGTAGATGAAGAAGAGGTACGGGTCCGTCCAGTTGGCCTCCATCTGCCAGCCAAGCTGGGCCGCGGTCCGGAAGCTCTGCCATTGCGCCCCGATCCCCAGGTCCTTGGCACGCGATCGATCGAAGCCACCCCATTCCGGTGATCCGAGACCCGATCCCCCTGGTTCGGCGGCAGGGGTCGCGTTCATTGCCATCGGAGCGACAGGCGGCCGTCGCGCCGTGCGCGTTGCTCCATGGCCCGCAGCATCCAGCGGGCGGACAGCAGGAAGACGACGGTCATCACGACGAGGATGAGGGCCTCGATCTCGGGTGATGGCGTCCCGAAGGCGATGTCCCCGTCCGTGAAGGCGAGCTGCCGCATCGCGTCGAGGCCGACCGCGAGTGGGATCACGGCGATGGCCAGCGCTCCGAGCATCCCGAGACGCCCGACGGGGAAGCTCAGACCGGATACGAAGTAGACGGGCTCCGTGAAGAGCTCCGTCATCTGCTGTGCCTCGCGACCCCAGACGAGGAACAGGCTGGCCAGCATCATGCCAAGGCCGTAGAGCGCCGAGAGGGTCAGCACGAAGACCGCGACGAGCAACCACGGCTGCTCGATCGAGAAGACGACCTGGAAGACGAGGGAGGCCACGACGAGGATCATCGTCGCGCGCACCGCGCTCATCACCATGCCGCCGAGCGCCATGCCGAACAGGATCGCCATGATGTCGATCGGGGCCGCGAAGTAGAGCTCGAGATTGCCCTGGCTCTTCTCCCAATAGAGCTGGCTGGCCATCATCCAGATGACGTTGAGCCAGAACGCGGTCATCGCTCCCCCAAGGACCACGAACCCGACATATTCCTGCGGCGCCTGGAGCGATCGGTAGACGAAGACGAACGCGGAGGTCGCGAGCAACGGCAGGAGGAGCTCGAAGAACAGCCACGACGGCTCGCGGAACATCCCGGAGACGCGCGGATAGGCGCGTCCGCCGACCGCCCGAAGGTCAGTGAAGAAGGCTTGTCGGCGCGTCCAGGTCGCGGCTTCGGCAGGGCTCGCCGTCGGACGGAATTCGTAGACCGACATCAGACGATCTCCCGCTCGTCGGGCTCGCCGGGCTCGTGTGGGGTCGGATCGGCCGTTCGAGCGGATGGCGCGCGATCCTCGGGAGCGCCGGCGCCGTCGGTGCCTCCTTCGTCGTCGAACCCTCGTCCGACGAGCTCGACGAACACGTCCTCCAGCGACGGCTCCGACTTCTGGAGCGCGAGGATGTGCGAACCGAGACGGGACAGGGCGATGACGACGCCACCAAGGGCGCCGTCCTCCTCGAGCACGAGATTGAGACTGACGCTCTGGCGATCGGTGGGGCCGCCATCCTCGGCCGTGGGCGCCGCAGAGACGACGCCGGGCAGACGAGCGAGGTCGGCGATGCTGCCGTCGAGGCGGTCGAGCTCGAGGCGGAAGATCGACTCTCGCTGGACACGCCGCTTCAACGCTTCGGGCGATCCGATCGCCAGGATCCGGCCGTGGTCCACGATGGCGATCCGCTCGCAGAGCTCGTCCGCTTCGGCCATGTAGTGCGTGGTCAGGAGGACGGTCCGGCCCGGGACCGCGGCCTTCCAGGCGATCACCAGCTCGCGAACGGACCGCGCGGCGGCCACGTCCAGCCCGAGCGTCGGCTCGTCGAGGAACAGGATCCACGGGTCGTTGAGGAGTCCTCGGGCGAAGTTCATCTTCTGGCGCTGCCCGGTGGAGAGCGTGCTGACCCGCTGCTGCGCCTGGTCACTGAAGCCGATCGCCTCGATCAGTTCGTCCACGCGCCGCCAGCCGTCCTTGCGCGGCAATCCGTAGAACTGGCTGAACATCCAGAGTTGCTCGCGCACGGTCAGGATCCCGTACCCGGACTGCTCGCCGCCCGCGACCATGTTCATGATCCTGCGGATCTTCTTGACCTCGGTGGCGACATCGAATCCGAAGATCCTCGCCGTCCCTTCGGTCGGGAGCAGCAGCGTCGAGAGGATCTTGATCAAGGTGGTCTTGCCGGCGCCGTTGGGCCCGAGCAGGCCGAAGAACTCGCCTGGCGCGACCTCGAGGTCGACGCCGTCGAGGGCGACGACCGATGTCGGCTTGACGTTGTAGACGCGGCGGACGCCACGCGCTTCGATGGCCGGTGGTCCGGACGTGACGGACCCGGGCGAAACGGACATACGGGTCCCCGGAAGCGAGCACCTGGAAGGCCCGAAGTCTACCACCCCGTCGTCGCCGAGAGAAGCCCGCGGTCGAATGTCCGGAAGATATCAATCGAACACGGACGGTCGCTGCCAAGCCCGCCCGGGCGAGGGTTCAGCGCTCGGCGAGTCGCGCCGCGAGATCCCCCGCGACGCGGGCGTCGTTGACGATCAGGGCCGTGTTGGCCCGGAGGGAAGCGCCTTCCGTGAGCGCCGCGATCCTTGCCAGCAGCCACGGGGTCAGCGCCGGGCCGCCGATGCCGGCCGCCGCCGCCTCGACCACGGCCTGCTCGACGACCGCCCTCGCGACGTCGTCGGGGAGGGCCACGTCCGCCGGGACCGGCACGCAGACGAGCACGGCACCCCCGAGTCCGAGGCCCAGATGCGTCGCCACGAGGTCGGCGGCCGCGACGACATCCGCGACGCTCGCCGGTGCCCGAACGCCCGAGGAGCGAGCGTAGAACCCCGGGAGCTCGTCCTGTCCGACGGCCACGACCGGGACCCCGCGCGTCTCGAGATACTCGAGCGTCGCGGGAACGTCGAGGATCGCTTTCGGCCCCGCGCACACCACGGCCATCGGGGTCCGGCCGAGCTCTTCGAGGTCGGACGAGATGTCGAACGTGGGGGCGGACGCTGACCCCGGGACGCCGAGGGCGCCGCGATGGACGCCGCCGATCCCGCCGGTGGCGAAGACGCGGATCCCCGCCGCGTGCGCCGCGATCATCGTGGCCGACACGGTCGTGGCCGCCCAGCCGCCAGCGATGATCGCCGCGGCAAGACTGGGCCTTGCCGCCTTCCGAACCGAGCCTTCAGGGGCGGTCGCCAGCGCCTCGAGGCTCGCCTCGTCGAGGCCGACCAGGAGTCGACCGTCATGGATCGCGACCGTGGCCGGGGTCGCGCCGGCGTCCCGGACCGCGGCCTCGGAGGCCCGCGCCACCTCGAGGTTCGCGGGATATGGCAGGCCGTGGCTGATCAGCGTGGACTCGAGCGCCACGACCGGCCGGCCGGCCGCGAGGGCGGCGCCGACGTCCGTGGCGATGTCGAGTCGGTCGGTGAGCATCGCGGGCAAGGGTACGTCGGTCAGCCGAGCGCCAGTTCCGGCCGCGCCGCCGTCAGCTGCCGCGCCGCCGCGCGGTGTCCCGCGAGCGCGGCGCGCTGGAGCGATGCGGGCAACGAGCGGCCCGCGGCCCGCGCGGCGAACCAGCCCACGAGGAACCCCGCATCGAAGGCGTCGCCCGCGCCGGTCGTGTCGGCGGCCGCGATCTGGACCGTCGCGACCTCGAAGCGGAGGGGCGCGGCATCGGCTCGGGCCAGGACGGTCGCGCCCTTCGGGCCGCGCTTGACGACGGCCACGGCCGCGAACTCGAGCAGACCCTCGATGGCCTGTCCGCCGAGGAGCGCCTCCGCCTCGGTCGCGGTGGCCAGGATCAGGTCCGGAGCGATGTCGGCGAGGAGGGTGCGTGCGGCGCGACGGCCACCGGCGAGGAGCGGGCCGATGGAAGCCAGGTCGATGCTGACCATCGCGCCGGCGGCGCGCGCCAGCTCGACGGCTCGGCGGCCCGCTGACCCGAGCGGCTCGCCCAGGAGCGAGTACGCGGGCATGTGCAACGCATCGGCGCCGGTGAACCAGCCGGCCTGGAGGTCGTCCGGACGGAGCAGGTCGGCGGCGCCGCGGTCCGCGACGAACGACCGTTCGCCGTCCGGGCTGACGAGGACCCCGATGCGGCCGGTGCGGGCGCCGGCGACGCGGGCCACGCGTGGCGTCACGTGATCGGCACGGAGCGTGGCCACGAGCGCGCGGCCCGCGGCGTCGCGCCCGACGGCCGAGATCAGGCTGGACCGTGCCCCGAGACGGCCGAGCCAGCGCGCGGTGTTCGCCGCCGACCCGCCGGCGACGAGCGCGACATGGCCGGGAACGTCCGTGCCCGCCTCGAGCGATCGCGATGGCGCGAGGACGACGTCGACCATGAGGTCGCCGAGCACCACGATCCGTGCCGTCCCGCTCGGCGGGCGCCGGGTCGGCCGGTGCGGTCGCTGGGGTCGATGGGGCCGAGGCGGCCGGAGCCGGGGCATGGACACGATGGTAGCGGCGGGCGAGGCGGGCCGGGCGGGCCGGGCGGGTCTCACGGCGGACCGCGGAGCCGGACCTACAATGGCCACTCCGACCCTGCCCAGCCGTGCTGCCGGAGTGATGACCCTCGATGACCACCGTGACCCCCGACCTCGACCGACTCGCCATCGACACCATCCGGACGCTCTCGATCGACGGCGTCCAGCAGGCGAATTCCGGGCATCCGGGCGCCCCGATGGGTGCGGCCCCGATGGCCTTCACGATCTGGACCCGGTTCCTGCGGCATGCCCCCACGGACCCGACGTGGCCGGATCGCGACCGGTTCGTGCTCAGCGCGGGCCACGCGAGCATGTTGCTGTACTCGCTCCTGCACCTGACGGGGTACGACGTCACGCTCGACGACCTCAAGTCGTTCCGCCAGTGGGGCAGCCGCACCCCCGGCCACCCGGAGTACGGCCTCACCGCGGGCGTCGAGGCGACGACCGGACCGCTGGGCCAGGGACTCTCGAACGCCGTCGGGATGGCGATCGCCGAACGGCGCCTGGCCGAGGAGTTCAACCGGGACGGCCACGAGATCGTCGATCACTGGACGTATGTCATCGCCTCTGACGGCGACCTCCAGGAAGGCATCGCGTCGGAGGCGTGCAGCCTTGCGGGGCACCTCCGGCTCGGCAAGCTCGTGGTGCTCTACGACGACAACCACATCCAGCTCGACGGCCCGACGGCGATGGCCTGGTCCGAGGACGTCGTGGCGCGGTTCGCCGCCTACGGCTGGGATGCGCGTCGCGTCGAGGACGGCAACGATGTCGGCGCGATCGAGGCCGCCATCGAAGCGGCTCGCGCGGATGACCGGCCGAGCCTGATCGCCGTCCGGACGCACATCGGGTTCGGCAGCCCGAACAAGCACGACAGCCAGAAGGCCCACGGCGCGCCGCTGGGCGCCGACGAGGTCCGCCTCACGAAGGAGGCCTACGGCTGGGACCCGGACAAGACGTTCTACGAGCCCGAGGCCGCACTCGCGCTGTTCCGCGCCGCCATCCCCGAGGGCGAGCAGCGGGTCGCCGAGTGGACCATCCGGTTCGAGGCGTATGCCGCCGCGCACCCGGATCTCGCCGCGGCCTTCCGCCGCCGGCAGTCGGGCGAGCTCGCCGACGGCTGGGACGCGGACCTCAAGGTCTACGAGACGGGCTCCGAGGTCGCGACGCGCAACGCGAGCCAGGACGCCATCCAGTCCCTCGCCGCCCGTGTCCCCGAGCTCTTCGGCGGCGCCGCGGACCTGTCGGAATCGAACTTGACGGACGTCAAGGGCGAGGCGAACTTCGAGGCCGACGTGGCCGGCCGCAACCTCCGCTTCGGCGTCCGCGAGCACGCGATGGGCGGGGTCGCCAACGGCATCGCGTATCACGGCGGCTTCATCCCGTACGTCGCGACGTTCCTCACGTTCAGCGACTACATGCGCGGATCCGTGCGCCTCTCGGCGCTTGCCGGCCTGCATGTCATCGACGTGTGGACCCACGACTCCGTGGGTCTCGGCGAGGACGGGCCCACGCACCAGCCGGTCGAGCACTACGCCGCGCTGCGCGCGATCCCGAACCTCTGGTTCATCCGTCCGGGCGACGCGAACGAGACGGCCGCCGCGTGGGCACTCGCAACCGAACGACGCAACGGGCCGGTGGCGCTCGCGCTGACCCGGCAGAAGCTCCCGACCTTGCCTCGCACGGACACATTGGCGCGTGACGGCGTCGCCCGAGGCGGGTACGTGTTGCGCGAGGCGTCGGGCGGGACGCCGTCGCTCATCCTCATCGGGACGGGTTCCGAGCTCCAGCTGGCGTTCTTCGCGGCCGAGGCGCTCGAGGCCGACGGGATCCCGACGCGGGTCGTCTCGCTCCCGTGCTGGGAGCGTTTCGAGGCCCAGGACGCGGCCTATCGCGAGGCGGTCCTGCCACCGGCCGTTCGCAAGCGCGTCAGCGTCGAGATCGGGGTCACGCTCGGGTGGGACCGCTGGGTGGGCGACGAGGGCGCGATCATCGGGCTCGACCACTTCGGCGCGTCCGCACCGGCGGGGACCATCTTCGAGCACTTCGGGTTCACGGTCGAGCGCGTCGCCGACGTCGGCCGCCGCGTGGTCCGCGAGGGCCTGCGCGGGCGAGTCCCGACGCTGGACGGCGGGCACTTCGGCCACCATCCGACGATCGAGGCCGGCGACGCCGGCGTCAGTCGAACAGGCGCGTCGGATCCGGGACACAGCTAGGCCGATCGACCGTGGCGCAACGATTTCCGTTGCGCTAGACTCGGCGCATGGCGATCGCGACCGCGGACCGCGTCCGCTCCCTGGTCGAGGACTTCGGCGGCCAAGCCGAGGTCGCGCGCGCGCTCGGCGTCGACCGGTCCCGTGTCACCCGCTGGCTGCGCGACGCGGCCCCGGACGCCGAGAACCGACGCAAGCTCGAGTCGATCGAGTTCGCGATGGCGCGCCTCCTCCAGACCTTCCATCGCGAGACCGCCGTCTCGTGGCTGTACGGCCTGAACGCGCATCTCGGGGATCGCCGCCCGATCGATCTGCTGGCCGCCGGCCGGGTCTCCGAGGTCCTCGCCGCCATCGAGGCCGAGGAGACCGGCGCCTACGCCTAGCCGCACGGGCTCGCGGATCGGTCGATGACGCTCTATCGCGTCTTCCCATGGGCGCCCCGTCGACTCGTCCGCCCCCTCGACGTGCCGCGCGAACGGCAAGGCGCGAACCGCCACGACAACCCCGATCGGTACACGGCGCTGTACCTCTCTCGCGAGGCCGAGAGCGCCGTCGCCGAGGCGATCCAGGCCTTCCGGGGGCGGACCCTCGCCGATGCCGACCTGGAGCGTGTCGACGGTCGCCGCCTCGCCCTGGCCGTCCTCGACGACTCGGCCGTGCCGCCGCTCGTCGACCTCGACGACCCCGCGGTGCTGGTCGCCCGGGCGTGGCGCCCGTCTCAGGTCGCGACGCGCCACCGCGAGACCACCCAGGCCATGGCGCGAGCGTTGTTCGACGACGGAGCGGCCGGCTGCACGTGGTGGTCGGCGCTGGAGGCGTCGTGGACGAACGTGACCTTGTTCGGCGGCCGGGCCGGGCCGCTGGCGCTCGCGGGACCGGTCGAACCGTTGTCGGTGATGCACCCGAGCCTCATCGCCGCCGCGGACCGTCTCGGGGTCAGGCTGGCGGCGACCCCCCAGACGTCCCCGCCGTCGCCGACGCCACGATCTCGAGGATGAACCTCGGCAGCGCGAAGCTCGCGAGGTGGACCTCCGGCGTGTAGTAGCGGGTGGCGATCCCCGCCGCGGCGAACCGCGCCTCCAGGGTGGCCGATGGCACGCGCCGCAGGGACGCGTCGTCGGTGCCCCAACCGAACGCCATGAACCCGCCCACGTAGGTCGGCACCGCCCCCAGGTAGCAGGTCGCATCCGCGAACAGGGCGCTGAACGCGGCCATCGTCCTCGCCAACTCCGGCCCCTGGAAGAACGGGACGCCGTTCTGGGTGACCAGGATCCCGCCCGGTCGCAGGATCCGGGCGCAATCCGCGTAGAACGACTCGGTGAAGAGCGCTTCGCCCGGCCCGATCGGGTCCGTCGAGTCCACGACGATGAGGTCGTACCGACCGGCCGTCCCGGCCACGAAGTCCTTCCCGTCGCCCAGGACGATCTCCAGTCGCGGATCGTCGAACGCGCCACGCGACAGCTCCGGCAGGTGCGTCCGGGAGAGCTCGATCACGCCGGCGTCGAGTTCGGCCATCGTCACGTGCTCGATCGTCCGGTGCTTGAAGAGCTCCTCGATGAGGCCGCCGTCCCCGCCGCCGACGATCAACACGTCGCGCACGGCGCCGTGGGCCAGGACCGGGACGTGGCTGAGCATCTCGTGATAGACGTACTCGTCGGATGTCGTGAGCTGGGTCACGCCATCGAGCATCACGAGCGTCCCGAACGCCACGCTGTCCGCGATGACGAGGTGCTGGTGTGCGGTCTCGCTGTCGAAGCGCACCCGCCGGACCTGGATCGACGTCCGGAACCCGTCGTGCAGGGACTCGGTGAACCACGGGAGATTCGGGGTCGGGGGTATCGGTGGCGGCCATGCGGCGGACTCCAGCTTCGGTCGGATGGAGCATATGGATATCCGGCACGGACCGGACACCCCGGGAACCGTATGCTTCGGGCGATGCGCATCGGATTCGCCGCCGACCACGCCGGAGCCGCCCTCAAGGACGAGCTCCTGGGACGTCTGGCGTCGTCCGGCCTCGGGCACGACTGGGTCGACCTGGGCGGTGACGGCTCGGATCCGACCGACGACTATCCCGACTTCGCCGAGCGGCTCGGCCGCGCCGTGGCCGACGGCCGGGTCGACCGCGGCATCCTGATCTGCGGCTCGGGCGTCGGCGCCAGCGTCGCCGCGAACAAGATCCGGGGCATCCGCGCCGCGATCTGCCACGACACGTATTCCGCGCACCAGGGCGTGGAACACGACGACATGAACATCCTCACGCTTGGGTCTCGCGTCATCGGGTCCGAACCGGCCTACGAGATCGCGGTGGCCTTCCTGGGCGCCTCGTTCAGCGGCGAGCCGCGCCACCAGCGGCGGCTCGACAAGGTGCTCGCGATCGAGGCGGCCGAAGGCTGACCCGTCCTCTCGCCGGCCCGTGGGCGCCATCGCGGACCGGCGTACCATGAGCGTCCGCGGTCGAGCCGCTCCGAGTCGATCCTCGCGCGTCGCTACCGACCTGTCACCGTCCGTTCACACGCGCATGCCTATCCTTCGGAGGCCACGATGACCGACCCCACCGCGACCGAGACCGACGCGCCGCGACTCGCGCTTGGCGAGGCCGGCCCGGCGTATGCCGCCGCCGTCGAACGGGCTCGCGCGGAGGAGTGGGTCAACCGGCTGTTCTCGCGCGATGCGACCCTGTGGTCCGCCGATCCACGCGTCCAGGAGGCCGTCCTCGACCGCCTCGGCTGGCTCGATGCGCCGGACCATTTCGCGGACCGCACCGCCGGCCTCGAAGGGTTCGGCGACGCCGTCCTCGAGGAGGGCTACACGACCGCCATCGTCGCGGGCATGGGCGGCAGCAGCCTGGCCCCGGACGTCCTCCACCGCACGTTCGGCAGCCTCGACGGCTACCTCGCGCTGCGGATCCTCGACTCGACCGATCCGGCGTTCGTGGCGGCGACCCTGGACGACCTCGACCCGCTCCGGACGCTCGTCCTCATCGCGAGCAAGTCCGGCACGACCACCGAGCCGACCGCGTTCCTCCACGAGACTTGGGCGCGCACCAAGAAGTCGCTCGACGGGATCAAGCACCACACCTACGAGGGGCCAGGCGCCTTCTTCGCCGCGATCACGGACCCTGGGTCGAGTCTGGATGCGATCCCCCATCACGACGACTTCCGCGAGCTGTTCCTCAACCCGCCCGACATCGGCGGGCGGTACTCGGCGCTCACCTACGTCGGCCTGGTGCCGGCCTCGCTGATCGGCCTGGATCTCGACGCCTTGCTCGCCTCGGCGCACACGATGCTCGGCGCGTGCCGTCAGCCTGATCCGGAGAGCAACCCGGGCGTATCGCTGGGGCTCGCGATCGGCACCCTCGCCACGCAGGGCCGCGACAAGCTGACGTTCCTCGCCGACGATGACATCGCGAGCTTCGGCGCGTGGGTCGAGCAGCTCATCGCCGAGAGCACGGGCAAGCGCGGCGTCGGCATCGTGCCGGTCGACAGCGAGCCCCTGGGCACGGTCGATGCGTACGGTCCGGATCGCGCGTTCGTGCGCATCTCGCTGCTCGATGCGGCCGATGGCGGCCGCGACACCCTCGCCGACGCGCTCGAGGCCGCCGGCCATCCGGTGATCCGCATCGAGCTCGCCGACCCGATCGACCTGGGCGCGGAGTTCGTGCGCTGGGAGGTCGCCACCGCGATCGCGGGCGTCGTCCTCGGCATCGACCCGTTCGACCAGCCCAACGTGGAGGAGGCCAAACGCCTCACCCACGAGGTCCTGGCCGCCATCGAGCACGGGCACGAGCCGCCCGCGCCGGCCGCCGCCGTGGCCGAGGGCGACGGGATCGAGGTGTTCGGTGACGCGGCGCTCCGGCTCACGTCGGGCGACGGCACGGTCGTCGGCGAGCTCGCCCGCCACCTCGCCCGTCGCAAGGGCAACGCGTATCTCGCGCTCCAGGCGTTCATCGCGCCGACACCGGCCCGCGACGAAGCCCTGACGCGGATCCGCGCCCTCCTGCGCGACCGGACCGGCCGGGCCACCACGGCCGGCTACGGCCCGCGGTTCCTGCACTCGACCGGCCAGCTCCACAAGGGCGGCGCGCCGATCGGATGGTTCATCCAGTTGACGGCCGACCATCCGGTCGACCGGCCGATCCCGACGTGGCCGTTCACGTTCGGGCAGCTCATCGACGCGCAGGCGGGCGGCGATTTCGCCGCCATCGAGGCGCATGACCTGCCGATCGTCCGGGTCCACCTCGGCGCCGACCCGGACGCCGGTCTGGCCGCCCTGGAGCGCGCCCTGGCCGCCGCGCTCGACACACACCAGGAGGGCTGACCCAGATGCGCATCGGCTTCATCGGCCTCGGCCGGATGGGCGCCAACATGGTCCGCCGGCTCGTCCGCGACGGCCACGAGATCATGGTCTACAACCGGACGCCCGAGAAGTCGCAGGAGATCGAGGGCGAAGGCGAGGGGGCCAAGGCCACGTTCTCCATCGCGGACCTGGTCGCCTCGCTCGAGAAGCCGCGGGCCGTGTGGGTCATGGTCCCGGCGGGCGACGCCACCGAAGCGCAGATCGACGAGCTGCTGGAACACCTCGAGCCGGGTGACACGATCATCGACGGCGGCAACACGAACTTCCACGACGACGTCCGACGGCACGAGGCGCTCAAGGCGAAGGGGATCGGCTACATCGACGCGGGCACGTCGGGCGGCATCTGGGGCCTCCAGGTCGGGTACTGCCTGATGGTCGGCGGCGACGAGGCGACCGTGAAGCCCCTCGAGCCGATCTTCACGACCCTCGCTCCGCAGGGCGGCTACCTCCATGTCGGGGGGCCGGGTGCCGGCCACTACGTGAAGATGGTCCACAACGGCATCGAGTACGGCCTGATGCAGGCGTACGCCGAGGGCTTCGAGATCATGCATGCGAGCGACTACGAGCTCGATCTCGCGGGGATCTCGGAGCTGTGGATGCAGGGCTCGGTGGTGCGGTCGTGGCTGCTGGAGCTCGCCGGGCGAGCGTTCCGCGCGAACGGCCCGGACCTCGAGCATCTCAAGGGCTTCGTCGCCGACTCGGGCGAGGGCCGTTGGACCGTCCAGGAAGCGATCGACCACGACGTCCCGGCGCCGGTCATCACGCTGTCGCTGCTGACCCGCTTCCGGTCGCGCCAGGACGACTCCTACGGGGCCAAGGTCCTCGCCGCGCTCCGCAACGAGTTCGGTGGGCACGCGGTGAAGACCGAGTAGGCCGGACGTGGCCAAGACCCTGACGCCCGAGAAGGCGACGCCGGTCGAGGCGCCATCGCCGACCGCGCCCGAGATGAGCCCGGCGATCCCGCCCGAGGTCCTCGAGCCCCTCCCCGAGCAGCCGGCACGGCCGGCACCGCGGGGCAAGGACGTGCCGCGGACGATGAAGGACCTGCGGCTCTCCCGCGCCGGCAAGCGCGCCTCGCGCGCCAAGCCCGCGACCAACGTCCTGCGCGAAGGGCTCCGCCTCGAGCGTGTCCCGGACCCAAGCGTGCTCGTGCTCATGGGCGCGACCGGCGACCTCGCCCACCGAAAGGTCATCCCCGCGCTCTACCAGCTCTGGCGGACCAACCTGCTGCCGCACGAGTTCATGATCGTGGCCGTCGGCCGGCGACCCTACGACGACGAGACCTTCCGGGCCGAGATCCGGGCGTCACTCGAACAGTTCAGCCGGGTCAAGCCGATCGACGCCAACGCCTGGCGGACCTTCGCTGCGCGGCTGCTCTACCACCGAATGGACTTCTCGGACGCCACCGCGTTCGACGCGCTGGCGGAACGCCTCGAGACGATCGACGAGGAGCACGGTACCCACGGCAACCGGCTCTTCTACCTGGCGACCCAGCCGTCGCAGTTCGCTGAGATCGTCGGTCAGCTCGGGCGCGTCGGCCTCGACCACGAGACGCATGACGGCGGCTGGCGGCGGATCGTCATCGAGAAGCCGTTCGGGCACGACCTGGAGTCGGCCAAGAAGCTCAACCGCGAGGTCGGCAAGGTCTTCCGCGAGTCGCAGGTCTACCGCATCGACCACTACCTGGGCAAGGAGACCGTGCGGAACCTGCTGGTCTTCCGCTTCGGCAACGGCATCTTCGAGCCGCTCTGGAACCGCCGGTACGTCGACCACGTGCAGATCACGGTGGCCGAGTCGATCGGCATCGAGAACCGCGGCGCCTTCTACGAGGAGACCGGGGCGGTCCGCGACGTCCTCCAGAACCACCTGCTCCAGCTCGTGAGCCTCATCGCGATGGAGCCACCCGCGACCTTCGATGCCGACGCGTTGCGCGACGAGAAGGTCAAGGTCCTGCGGGCGATCCAGACCGACCCCGCCAACGCCGCGGTCGACGTGGTCCGCGGCCAGTACGGGCCGGGCTGGGTGTCGGCCATCAAGGTCCCCGGCTACCGGGCGGAGGAGGACGTCGATCCGGCTTCGGAGACCGAGACGTTCATCGCGGCACGCCTCACGATCGACGATTGGCGGTGGTCCGGCGTCCCGTTCTACGTCCGAACGGGCAAACGGCTCCCGAAGCGCGCGACGGAGATCGCGATCCAGTACCGCGAGGTCCCGCACCGCCTCTTCCGCGACGCGGCCGTGGATCCCGACCCGAACCTGCTCGTCATCCGCGTCCAGCCGGACGAGGGGATCATGCTGCGGTTCGGGGCGAAGGTGCCGGGCCTCGGGATGGACGTGCGCGCGGTGACGATGGACTTCACCTACGGCTCGGCGTTCAGCGTCGACTCGCCCGACGCGTACGAGACGCTGATCCTCGATGCCCTCCAGGGCGACGCGTCGCTGTTCACCCGTGCGGACGAGGTCGAGCAGGCGTGGGGCATCGTCGACCCGATCATCGACGCGTGGGCGGACGAGCCCGCACCGAACCTGCCCAACTACGACGCCGGCACGTGGGGCCCGGCCGAGGCCGACGAGCTCCTCGAACGCGACGGTCGTCGCTGGCGGCGGATCTAGGGCGGGCGAGCCGTGGCCATCGACGTCCAGATGCCGATCGGGGAGCCCGTGCTGCGCTTCACGGCGCGTGCCCACAGCATCGCCGAGATCGAGGCGCAGCTCGCCAGGATGTGGGCCGCCCAGGACCTGACGACCACCGTGGACGGCGAGCCGGCGCGCCACATCGCCGCGCGGACGAGCGTGATGAACCTCGTCGTCATCGCGCGGAGCCAGGAGATCGCCGCGCACTCCGCCGCGACGATCCAGGCCCTGACCGGGCGCCTCCCGTCGCGGACGATGATCATCGACTCGGCCGACGCGGACGGCCCGTCGTGGCTGGACGCCCGGGTCGAGGCGCACTGCGTCCTGCCGCGCGAGGACGCCCCCGAGACCTGCGCCGAGATGATCCACGTGACGTGCGGCGGCGAGTCGGGCCGCCATCTCGCCGCGATCGCGACGCCGCTCATCCTCCACGACCTGCCGGTCACGGTGTGGTGGCCGGGCGAGCCGCCGCTCGAGCGAGCACCGGCGCACGAGCTGCTCGATGTCGCCGACCGCCTCGTCGTGGACGGCTCCACCTGGAGCGGTGACGGGCTCGGCCGGCTCGGCGAGCTGGCCACCCTGCTCGACACGACGCGGCTCGCGATCAGCGATTTCGCCCTCGTCCGACAGTCCCGCTGGCGCGAGGCGATCGCCTCGGTGTTCGACGATCCGGACTTCCTGCCCTACCTGCGCTCGCTCCGGCGGATCGCGGTCACGTACGCGACCCATGACGAGACGGGGTCGCCCGCGGCGACGAACCTCGTGAAGCCCGTGTACCACGTCGGGTGGCTCGCGTCACGACTCGGGTTGACCGTCGTCAGGCCGCTCACGCCGGTGGCGGGTCCGGCGTCCGCGACGCCGGCCAAGGTGTCGCGCGGCCCGAACGCCAAGGCCGTCGTGGGCCGGGGCCTCGCCGCCACCCTGTCCGACGGTCGCGGGGAGGTTGGCGTCGTCATCCGGCCTCACGTCTCCGCCATGCCCGCGGGCACGACCCTGCGCGTCGAGCTGCTCGCCGAGCGCCGCGGCTCGGAGCTCCGGGCCGACGTGACGGCCGAGGCCGAGGCCGTCCACGTCCGAGTGTGGCAGGACGGCGTCGAGGCCCTCGACCGGGCATTCATGGCGCCGCGGCGGACCGAGGTGGAGCTGCTCGCCGAGGCGATCGAGGCCACCGGTCGGGACCCCGTGGCCGACGGGGCCCTGCGATCGGCCGCCGCCATCACGGCCAACGCGGTCCACCGGTGAACGACCCCGAGGTCGTCGTCGTCGCCGACCCGGCCGCGGCTGCTGCCGAGGCGGTCACCCGCACCATCCACGCGCTGCGCGAGGGGGTCGAGGCGCGCGGGCGGGCCGATTGGGCCACGACCGGCGGGTCGTCCCCGATCGGGCTGTACCGACGGCTGCTCGAGCACGAGATGCTGGACGAGGTCCCGTGGTCGCGCGTCCACGTCTGGTGGGGCGACGATCGGTATGTCCCGCGCGACCACCCGGCCTCGAACGTGAAGCCGTTCGACGACGTGATGCTCGGCATCGCGGCGGCCGAGGAGGGCACCGCCGGCGGACCGATCGGGATCCCCATCCCGCTCGAGCAGGTCCACCCATGGCCGACGGGCGAGGCGATCGGCGCGGCGCGCGGGGCGGCCTGGTGCGCGGCCACGCTGGCGGACGAGCTGCGCGCGAACGGCCCCGCCCCGATCGATGGCTGGCCGGCGTTCGACCTGCTGATCCTCGGCGCGGGTTCCGACGGCCACACGCTGTCGGTCTTCCCGGGCTCCCCGGCGCTGACCTCCACGGACCTGGCGATGGCGATCCCGGCCCCGACCCACATCGAGCCGCACATCGAGCGCGTGACGCTCAACCCGGCGGTGATCGGCGTGGCGCGGCACGTGTTAGTGCTCGCGACCGGCGCCCCGAAGGCGATGATCCTGGGACGGATCTTCGGCCCGGTGTGGGACCCGGCGCAGTGGCCGGCCCAACTGGCCCGCACCGCCAACGCGACGTGGATCCTCGACGAGGCGTGCGCCGCGGGGCTCGCCCGCTGACCGCGCCGGACCCGACCCCAGGTGCGCCGGCCGCCGCGGACGACCTGGTCATCCGCCGAGCCACGGTCGACGACGGTCCGGGGGTCGGAGACGTCCTGCTCGACTCGTGGCGCGCCACATTCGACTTCCCCGGAGTCCATCCGGACGACGACGTCCGCCGCTGGGTCGTGGCGACCCTCATCCCGACCACGGAATCCTGGGTGGCGGTCGGACCGGGCGGTGCCGTCGTCGGCGTGCTGTCGCTCTCGGAGACCATGATCGATCAGCTCTACCTGGCCCCGGACTGGATCGGCCGGGGGCTCGGGTCGCGGCTGCTCGAGCTCGCCAAGGCCCGCCGCCCCGACGGCCTGGACCTGTACTGCTTCCAGGTCAACGCCCGAGCGCGCCGCTTCTACGAGGACCGCGGGTTCACCGCGATCGCCTTCGGCGACGGCTCCGGCAACGAGGAACGCCAGCCCGACATCCGGTACGCGTGGCGCCCATCGTGAGCGGCGCCGGTCCGCGCCCGGCGGCCGCCGAACCGTCGCTCGTCGCGACCTCGGCGGACGGCACCCGGGTCGCGATCTTCCGATCCGGTCGGGTCGACCGGCCGCCGCTGCTCCTGGTCCACGGGACCACCGCGGATCACACGGCGTTCCGGGCGCTCGCGCCGGCGCTGGCCGGGTCGTTCGACCTCTACGCGATCGACCGGCGGGGCCGCGGCGCGTCGAGCGACACGCTCCCGTACGCCATCGGGCGCGAGTTCGAGGACCTGGTCGGGGTGGCGCAGCTCGTCGCGTCGGCGCGCGGGACCGACACCGTGGATGTCTTCGGGCACTCGTACGGCGGTCGCTGTGCGCTCGGTGCCGCGCTGCGCATGGACGTGATCGGCCGCGTGATCTGCTACGAGGGCGCCCCGTCACCGCCTGGCACGACGTACCACCCCGACGGCCTGGACGCCGACCTCGCTGCGCGGTCGGCCGCCGGCGACCTCGACGGCGTCATGGCCACGTTCATGCGCCGCGTCGTCGGGATGACCGACGACGAGTTGACCGCCTATCGAGCGAACCCGGTCTGGCCGACCCGCGTCGCGGCAGCCTCGACCATCGTCCGCGAGCTCGCGGCCGAGACCGACCCGGCGGCGTCGCTCGAGGCGTTGGGCGCGGTCCGGCAACCGGTGCTCCAGATCCTCGGCGGAGCCAGCCTCAGCGCGTTCCAGGACGCGACGACGGCGCTCGACGACCGCCTCGCCGACGGCCGGGTCGTCGAGATCCCCGGCGCCAAGCACGCGGCCCACCACACGCACGTCGACGCGGTCGCGGCGGCGATCCTCGACTTCCTCCAGCCACGTGACTGACCAGGTGTCGCCTCGGCCGGGTCGTGCGAGCCTGAGCGAGAGGGGCCATCCGGCCCTACCGTCTCGGGGGTCCTCGGCTACCATCCCCGCATGACCGACGCGCCCGCTGCGCCCACCGCCGACGCCCGACCGTACTCGCCCGGGCTGGCCGGGGTCGTCGCCGGCGAGACCGCCCTGTGCATGATCGACGGCGAGGCCGGCCGGCTCCTGTACCGCGGCTATCGCATCGGCGACATCGTGGAACGCGGCACGTACGGCGCGGTCGCGAACCTCCTCTGGACCGGCGACTGGGACCCCGCCCATCACCTCGCGACGGGCCCCGTCCCGCCCGAGGTCCTCACGGTCCTGCGGGCGCTGCCGACCACGACCAAGCCCATGGACGCCCTTCGGACCGCCGTGTCGACCTGGGGCGCGGTCACCGACTTGGCCTGGCCGCCGACCGTCGAGCAGGCCCGAGCGCTGACATCGGCGTCACCGTCGATGCTGGCGGCGTTCGCCCGGATCCGACAGGGTCTCGAACCGATCGAGCCAGACCCCTCGCTCGATCTCGTCACCGGGTTCCTCTACCAGCTGAAGGGGGTCGTGCCCGACGCCGGGACGGCGAAGGCGCTCGATGCGTACTTCATGGTCGGCGCGGAGCACAGCTTCAACGCGTCGACCTTCACGGCGCGCGTGATCATCTCGACGCGGTCGGATATCGCGTCCGCCGTCGCCGGGGCGATCGGCACGATGAAGGGACCGCTCCATGGCGGGGCGCCGACCGAGGTGGTCGACCAGCTCGCTCAGATCGGCTCCCCCGAACGCGCCGAGGCCTGGCTCAACGAGGCGCTCGACCGCAAGGAGCGGTTGATGGGCTTCGGGCACCGCGTCTATCGGGCGTACGACCCGCGAGCGGCGGCGCTGCGCAAGGTCGCCGAGTCGATGCCGAACCCGCCGGACTGGCTCCAGATGGCGATCGCCGTGGAGGACACCGCGCTCCGGGTCCTCGCCGAGCGGCACCCCGAGCGGGCGCTCAAGACGAACGTCGAGTACTACGCGGCCCCGGTGCTGCTGGGCGTGGGCCTCTCCCCGGACCTGTTCCCGGCGACGTTCTCGCTGGCGCGCCACGCCGGCTGGACCGCGCACACCCTCGAACAGAGCGCCGAGGACCGGCTCATCCGCCCCGACGTCCGCTATGTCGGCCCGCCGGAGCGCGACCTCCCGGCCTGACGCCGGCCGTCTACAGGTAACCGCGCCGCCGGAAGTAGACGACGAGCAGGACGAGCAGGATGGCCATGAACAGCATGATGCCGACGAATGCGACCGGCTCGCCCTGGCCGGGAACGGGGACGTTCATCCCGAAGATGCTCGCGATGAGCGTCAGGGGGAGCAGCACCACGCTGACCGCGGTCAGCACCCGGAACGAGTCGTTCAGGCGGTGTGACAGCACGGACTCGTTGGTCGACTCGAGGCCCTCGATCACTTCCTTGTAGTTCTCGAGCGTGTCCCAGATCCGCTCGGCCGCGTCCGAGATATCGTCGAAGTAGATCTCCAGCTCGTCCTGGAGGTACTGCTGCTTGGTCCGCTCGAGGTCGCGCAGGACGGCGCGCTGGGGGCGGACGATCTTGCGGAAGTTGATGATCTCCTGCTTCGTGTCGGACAGCGAGCGCACGATCTCCGACGAGCGACCCTCGAAGATGTCGTCCTCGAGCCGGTCCAGCTTGAGCCCGACCTTGCGGAGCATCGGGAACGACGCGTCGACGCAGGCGTCGACGATCTTGTAGAGCAGGTAGCCCGAGCCCTTCGCGAAGGTCGCCTCGCGGAGATCGGCCTTCTCGCGGTATCGCTCGAACATCGCCGTCAGTGGCGGGAGTGCGATGTTCGGCAGCGTGATCAGGTAGTCGGGACCCAGGAACAGGTCCAGCTCGGCGGTCAGGATGCGCGCCTGGTCTTTGTCGTAGAGCGGGAAGTGCAGGATGATGAAGACGTAGTCGTCGTACTGGTCGAGCTTCGGGCGGTTGTTCCGGGAGTACACGTCCTCGAAGTCGAGAGGGTGGAACGCGAAGTTCTCCTCCAGCCAGTCGCGGTCGGCGATCCGCGGCGACTCGATGTGGATCCACCGGAGCCCGGCCGTCTCGATGATCTCGGGCGCCGCGATATCCGCCGGCAGGTCCGAGTCGGCGGATCCGGAGATCCGTCGAGACCGCGGTCGGGGCAGCGGGCGAGGCAGGGCGATGCTTGGCACCGCGACAGGATAGACCCCCTCCCCCGGCCCGGAACCCGTACGGAGGGGCCATGGCGTGCGTGTCAGCCGCGAGGCGGCGGCGCAGCGAGCCGATGACGCCGGGCTCGCCCCGGCCCGGGCCGGCTGATCAGGCCGTGGCGACCGCCCCCGTCGACGGACGTCGGCGCAGCGCGATGACGCCGGCCCCCGCCAGGAAGACCAGACCGCCCACGACGAACGGCGCGGTCGCGCCGCCTTGCGAGGCGACGAGCGCGCCGGCCGCTGGTCCGATGATCCCTGCGGCGTAGAGCGGCAGGTAGACGAGGTTCAGGGTCGCGGACCGCCGCTCCGCCGGGACCTCCATCGCCAGCAGGCCGAAGATCATCGCCGTCACCGTGGCCGTGGACGCGCCGAGGACGACCGCGAGCACGGCGAGTCCCGGCACCGCCGGCATGAGCGGCATGAGCAGGAGCGCCGTCCCCGCCCCGGCCAGCGCCGAGATGAGGACCGGCCGGAATCCGACCCGGTCGCCCAGGAGCCCACCCAGCGGCGAGACCAGGGCGCCGACCAGCGCCGCCGTCCCCATGACCAGCCCGATCGCCGACGCGAGACCCGGTCCGGGACCCGACGAGCGCCTCGACGAGGACGGGGATGTACGGCCGGCTCATCTGCGTGCCGAGGTACGCGAAGCCGAAGATCACGAAGATCCGGCGGACGGCAGGATCGCGAAGGGCACCGCGGACGGCGCCGAGCGCGAGCTCGAGGATGCCACCCGTCGGCACGACCTCGGGTCGAACCTCCTTCGAGCCGAACCACACCAGGCAGGCCGTCCCGATCGACAGCAGCGCCGAGAACCAGAACACGCCGTCGAACGACCAGCCCAGGCCGTCGATCAACACGCCCGCGAGGACCGGCCCGACGGCGAACCCGATCGGCCCCGACGAGCCGAAGACCGCGATGGTCACACCGAGTCGCCGAAGGGGCGTGACGTCGCGGATGCCCGCCAGCATCACGCCGGTGTTCCCGAGCTGGAAGCCGATCAACAGCATCGAGAGCGCGAGCTGCCACGGCTCGCGGGAGAGCGCCACGCACGCGAACACGACGGCCTCGACCAGGCAGCTCCGGACGATCACGGCCTTGCGGCTGTACTTGTCGGCCCAGACGCCCCAGAGCGGGACCAGCGGCATCCCGACGACGAAGATCAGCGCACTGAACAGGCCGATGAACGCGAGCCGCTCGTCGTGCGGAACGCCCATCTTCGTGAGGTACGCCGGCAGCAGGGCGTAGATCTGGCTGACGCCGAGGCCCTCCACCATCGAGGTGATCCAGAACACGACGACGAGCACTCGCCAGTCCTGGGCCGGATGGTTCGGGTGGGCGCTCGGGGTGGGCGCGGTCGTCGCGCCGGTGTCGGGCATCCGGCGAAGCCTACCGGACCTCGGCGCCGACCACCGGGACGGCATCGGACGCACGAAAGCGCCCGAAGGAACTGGTGGATCCGACCGTTCGACGGGTCCGCTGGCTCCGAACAAGTCCGGAGTCTTCGGTCGCCGCCGGGTCCCTCGCTCGCTGGCCTTGCGGCCCTCGAACCTGGTTCCCGGGACCGTCCTGAGGATCGCTCCCCTGACCGGTCTGGCGGTTCGTACCTGCCCCTTCGGGCAAGACGAAATGTACGGGCGGGGGCCTATCGGCCACAACGGGCTTATCCACGAACTTCGGTGAAACCGCTCGACCCTTATCCCCGAAGTTCTCAACGTTGTGGATGAGTTGTGGATACTCACCGGGGAGGTGTCACTGATGGCCCGCTTGCTGGCTCGACTCGTGGTCATGAACGACGGCTGGGCGCGGCCGTTCGGCGACTTCAACCACCGATGGCTGTCCGCGCTCTTCCGGCCGATGCCGGCGGTCCGCGACCTCCTGAACGGGCGTTGGCTGGGCCACCCGCTGCACGCGGCACTCACCGACCTCCCGATCGGGCTGTTGCTCGGCGTGGTCGCCCTCGACGTCCTCGGCCAGCCGGGGGCGGCAGACATCGCCCTCGTCCTGGTGGTCCTGACGATGGTCGCGGCCGCCGTCACGGGCGCGGCGGACTACTCGGACACCGATGGGACGGCGCGCACCCGCGCCACGCTGCACGCGACGCTGATGGTCGTGGCGCTCCTGCTGCTGCTCGTGTCGCTCGGGCTTCGAGCCGGCGGTTCGAGCGATCGGACCATCCCGGTGGGGCTCGACCTCGTCGCGTTCCTGATCGTGTCGGCCGGGGCGTTCGTCGGCGGGGACGTCGTCTACGTGCTGGGCAACATGGTCAGCCGGCACGCGTTCCGGGGCGCGGGGCGAAGTGGATCCGCCTGGACCTCGGATCCCTGTCGGACCTTTCGGCGCTGCCCGAGGCGTCACCCACCAAGTTCAAGGCCGGGATCAACGACCTGGTCGTCGTCCGGATCGGCGACACGATCCATGCGATGCACGCCGTCTGCGCCCACGCGGGCGGGCCCCTGGAGAAGGGGACGGTCGTGGACGGCTGCCTCCAGTGTCCCTGGCACGGGGCCCGGTATCGCCTCGCGGACGGCCACGTGATGCGCGGCCCCTCGCTGTACGACCAGCCGGCGTACGACATCCGAGCAGCCGAGGGCGGCGGCTACGAGGTCCGGCGCGCGACGGCATAGGCGGCGAGGGCCCGAGTCCTCGCCTCGGCATGGTCGACGATCGGCCACGGATAGTCGACGCCGAGCCGGCATCGCGCCTCGGCCTGCTCCTCCGCCGTCAGCAGCCACGGTTCGTGGATCTGCCCGTTCGGAACCGTGGCGAGCTCGGGGACCCAGCGTCGGACGTACGCCCCGTCGGGGTCCGACCGGCGCCCCTGCGCGACCGGGTTGAAGATCCGGAAGTACGGCTGCGGGTCCGTGCCGGTCGAGGCGCACCACTGCCAACCGCCGTTGTTCGAGGCGACGTCGCCGTCGACGAGATGACGCATGAAGTGCGCCTCCCCGACGCGCCAGTCGACCAGCAGGTCTTTCGTCAGGAACGACGCCACGACCATGCGGGCACGGTTCGGCATCCAGCCCGTCGCGAGGAGCTCGCGCATCGCGGCGTCGACGAACGGGTAGCCGGTCCGGCCGGTCCGCCACGCCTCGATCGCGGTCGAGTCGGTCGACCACGCCATCGAGTCGAACGCCGCGCGGGATGACCGACGGCGCACATCCGGGCGGTGGAACAGGACGTGCGCGTAGAACTCGCGCCACACGAGCTCGTTGAGGAAGGCATGGCGCCCGTCGCCGTCGCCGACGGCCCGCTCGACGACCTCGAGCGCGGAGAGCGATCCGAGGTGCAGGTCCGCCGACAGCCGGGAGGTCCCGTTCGGGCGGTCGGACCGGTCGCGCGAGCCGGCATACGTCTCGAGGCCGGTGGCCAGCCACCGATCCAGCCGCGCGCGGGCGGCGGCCTCGCCAGGAAGCGGTAACGCGGCGAGGTCGGCGGTCGGCCCCTCGCCGAGCCCCAGGTCCGACACCGATGGGATGCGACCCGGCGCCAGGCCGTGGTCGGGAAGGTGTGTCGGCGCGGCCAGGACGGCTCGGCGAGGCTGTGCCTCCCAGGCACGCCGGAACGGCGAGTAGACCCGGAACGGGCCACCGAGCGCGGTCGAGACCTCCTCGGGCTCATGGACCAGCACGCCCGGCTCCTCGCGGAGCGCCGCACCGACCCGCGCGAGCGCGGCGGCGACCGCGCGGTCCCGCGCCCGGCCGTACGGCGCGTAGTCGCGCGAGACGAACACGTCCGTCGCGCCGATGTCCGCGGCGAGCGCGGGCACGACCTCCCGGGGGTCGCCGACCCGGACGACGAGCGGCGCACCGACGGCCGCCAGGTCCGCCGCCAGGACCCGGACGGTCTCGAGCAGGAACCAGGTCCGATTCGGGCTCGCGAACCGGCCGTGGACGAGCCGCGGATCCACGACGAACAACGGGACGACGGCTCGGCCGTCCGTCGCGGCGGTCGTCAACGCGGGATGGTCGTGGAGGCGGAGGTCGCGGCGGAACCACACGATCGCCGGGCGCTCGATGGGCATCACCATCCCATTCGGACGAGCCCTCCCGACGGACGCATCATCTGCGGGTGCATCCCATCGAGATCCCGGACCCGTCGCTCGTCGTGCTGATCGGCGCGGCCGGGTCGGGCAAGTCGACGTTCGCCGCCCGCCATTTCGCGCCGGACGAGGTCCTCTCGTCCGACACGTTCCGGCGGATGCTGAGCGGCGACGAGGCGGACCAGCGGGCGTCCGGCCTGGCGTTCCGCCGCCTGCACGAGGAGCTGGCGCGGCGTCTGGCGCGCCGCGAGTTGACGGTGGTCGATGCGACCAACGTCACGCCGCATGCCCGGCGCGTGCTCCTGGCCCGAGCCGGCGACGCGCAGGTGCCGACGGTGGCCGTCGTGCTGGACCTGCCCGCTGCCGTCGTCCACGCCCAGAACCGAAGCCGGGCGAACCGGGTCGTGCCGGTCGATGTGGTGGAACGTCACCTGGACGGCTTGCGGGTCACCATCGCCTCGGGCCGGCTGGACTCGGAGGGGTTCGCGGCCATCTACCGCCTCGACGGCTCGGTCCGGCTGGACGAGGTCAGGATCGTCCGTCGGCGGGGATGACGATACGGCCGAAGGGCCGCGCGCGGAGCTCCACCCAGATCCCGTTCCGTAGGTAGATGTCGTCGCCGACGATCGCGATCGCCTCGGCTTCGCTCGCGGCCCGGACCAGCAGCACGGACATGGAGAGGTCGCTGAACGCCCCGGCCTCCACGTAGGTCCCGTCGCTCAGCCGGCGCGAGATCCCTGCCAGGTGCTCGGGGCGGAACGGCACGCGTGCCTCGGCGGCGTCCGGGGCGAGGGTGGCCTCGACCAGCCAGACGACCTCCGTGGTCGCCGCCGGGGTGGGGGTGGGGTGGTTCGCGGCTGGCTCGATGGCGTCCATATCCGGCAGTCTAGGCGTTGCCGATGCCGATCAGTGCGACGGCGACCGCGGCCAGCGCGATGCCGACGGCGTGCGATCGCGTGACGCGCTCGTGCAGGACGGTGGCGGCCAGGATGACCGTCGTGACGGGATAGAGGGACGAGACGACGGCCGCCACGGCCAGCGTGCCGGCCTGCAGGGCGAGCAGGTAGAACGCGTTCCCCGCCATGTCCGCGACGCCGATGCCGACGATCGCGGGGACCAGGGCTCGTGGGGGGCGCCACGCCGCTCGGGTCGCGGCGATCACGCCGATCAGGAGCACGGCCTCGGTCCCGCGGATGATCGCGAGGTCCCCGTAGACGTGGCCGGCGTCGAGCCGTGAGATGAGGATGCTGAAGCACCCGATGGCGCTCCCCGACAGCAGTGCCAGCCCGAGCCCGCTCCGCCCGCCGCCCTCGTCCTGGACGCGGCTCACGAGCAGGACGGCGAGCAGGGCCAGGACGATCCCGACGAGCACGATGGTCGCCGGAGGACCCTCGAGGACGATCCCCGCGATCACCGGGATCGAAGCCCCAAGCACGCCGGTGACCGGCGCGACGATCCCCATCCGGCCGACCGCGAGACCCCGGTACAACGCGGTGATGCCCACCACGCCCACGGCGCCGGCGGCCACGGCCAGGACGAGGTCCTTGGCCACCGGGAGGGATTCCTGTCCGGCGACCGAGAAGGCCACGGCGATCGCCATCCCGACGAGCTGGGAGATCAGGACGACTCCGAAGACCGCGGCGCGGCGGCTCATGAGCCCGCCCCCGAAGTCGCCGGCCCCCCAGGAGAGCGCCGAGGCCAGGCCGAGGACGACCGTCGCGATCCCGGGATCGAGCCCGGTCAGGCCACGACCTCGTCGGGGGCCGGCTGGTCGTCGACGGCCGTGGGGCCGGGGAGCTCGACGATCGCGTCGGCCGCGCTGTCGTACCGATCCGAGGTCGTGAGATAGATGACCTGGAAATCGGTCGCCACGGCGCGGATGAGCTCGAGCGCGCGCGTCGCACGGCCGTCGTCGAGCGTCACGAACGGGTCGTCGAAGATCAGCGGCGGCCGCCGGTCGCCGGTCACGAGGCGGACGAGGCCGAGGCGCGCGGTGAGGTAGACCAGGTCGAGCGTGCCCTGGCTGAGCGAGGTGACCTTCACCCAGTCGCGCTTCTCGGGGGCTCGGACCTCGATGTCGAGCGTCTTGTCGTCGATCCGGACGTGGCGGTAGCGGCCGGCGGTCGCGATCCCCAGGTCCTTCAGCATCCGCTGCTCGAGGTACCGCGTGGCCGACTTCATCGTGGCCTGCTCCGCGTCCTCGATCGAGCGCAGCGTCGTCTCGTAGACGCGGTTCCGCCGCTGGAGTGCGGCCAGCTGTTCCTTCCAGGTCGCGAGCCGTTCGGCCTGGCCGGCGACCTGCTCCGCGTCGACCGGGTTGGCCTCGACGCGTGCCCGGGCGTTCGCCTCGTCGTCCCTGGCGTGCTCGAGCGCGGCCTCCTGGTCGCGGACCTCGACCTCGAGGCGCTCCCGGGCGCGTGGCTCCTTGGCGATCGGCCCGAGGTGCTCGATCGCACTCGTCTTCTGCTCGATCTCGAGGGCCGCCGCGTCGCGCGTGACCCCGAGGGTCTCGGGGGGCTCCTTCCCGACGAGGCCGTCGAGCTGCGCCGTGAGGCGGTCGATCTGGCCGACGTGGGCCTCCTCGCGGGCGAGCAGGTCCTCGACGGCGGCCAGGTTCTCGAGCCCGAACGTCCCGAGCCGACGGGCGATCTCCTGGTCCACCTGGAAGAGCTCCGCCTCCATCTCGGACTTGCCGCGCAGCCGACGGTCGATCTCGACATCGCGCAGCTCGGCCTGGGTCTTGGAGCCCCGTCGCAGCCGGTACGCGACGAACGCGAGCACGACGCCGATGACGGCGACGATCGCCCCCACGATCGACGGGATGATCCCGAGGTTGACGACGCCGGCAGCGCTGAGGACCAGCGGGGCGATCGCGAGGATCAGGCCGAACACGATGAGCGGGATCGACCACGTCCGGTACGGCTTCCACACGCGCTCCGGAGCGACCTCGAAGTTGACGTTGACCTCGCCCGCGAGGGCGGCGCGAAGCTCGCGTCCGCGCACGTCGAGCGTCCGGAGGCGCTCCACACCCGCCCGAAGCACCGGCAGCGGATTGGGCGACGGGTGCGTGGTGGCGAGCCGGCCGAGTTCCTCGTTGACCTCGACCGCCTGGCGGAAGCGGTCGTAGCGCTGCTGCGCAGTGTCGCGCTCGGCGACCAGTCGCTCGGCTTGCCGGGCCTTCTCGAGGAGGGCGCGCCGTTCGACCAAGGCGGTCTCGGCGTCGGCGCGGCGGGCCAGGGCCGCGTTCAGCGTGTCGCGGTCCTGGGCCAATTGCGCCAGCTGGCTGTCGCCCAGGTCGACACTGGCCTGTGTCTGGGCGACGGCCGCCTCGGCCACCTTGAGTCGACCGGGGTTCTTGTCGCCCTTCGTCGTCAGGTCATGGAGGGCCTTCTCGAGCTTCTTCTTGGCCTGGCTCGTCCCGCGGTCGGCGCCGCTGATCGACGCCTGGAGGCGGTCGCGCAGGGCGGCCTCGTCGCGGGCGAGATCGGCGAGCTCGTGGTGGCGGACCGAGGCGGTCGACCGGAAGAACGCCTCGGTCGGGATACCGGTGAGCTCGGCGAGCACCTGGTCGGCGAGGGCGGGGTCGGTGATGGACTGGCCGTCGTAGTCGAGTCGGACCGTCCCCTTGGTCCCCGCGAACGTCTTCTCGAGCTGACCGGGCTTGGTGACGCCGTCCTCGTCCTCGTCGAAATCGATGACGACGACGCTCGGCACCTCGTCCGCCGCGTCCCAGGGCCGCAACGCACTCATGTCGCTCGCCGCGCTGGTGACGCGGCGGGTCAGGGCCAGCTCAAGGGACCGCTGGATCGTGGACTTCCCGGCTTCGTTCGGGCCGCGGACGATCGTGAGACCGGGTGCCAGGTCGATCGCGAGGTCGCGGTAGCGGCGGAAGTCCCGCAGCTGGATCCGGCGGATCCTCACAGCGACACCTCGTGCCCGGCCAAGAGCAATCGGCCGAGGCGCAGGGCATCGCGCAGCTCCGCCGCCTCGTCCTTGCGATCCCCCGCCTCGAGCTCGGTGATGCGGGCCTCGAGCATGCGGATGAAGGACCCGGCGACGGTATCGGGCGACGGCAAGGCCCCCTCGGTCAGCGCCGGCATCGACGTGTCGCGGACGCGGACCTTCAGGAAGGCGAGCGAGAGCGCTCCCTCGATCTCGTCGATATCGAGGTCGAGCTCGTCGGGACGCACCCCGACGATCCGGGCGTGCAGCACGAGGTCCGGATCACCCCGCTTTGCGAGGCTCGCGACGAGGACGGGCTGGCTCACGATCGTGGCGGCGTCGACCTGGACGCGCTCGAAGCGGGTCTTGCCGACCTGGCGCTGGTCGATCCTGACGGTGCGCTTGCCCGCGACCTCATCGAGTTCGACCAGGAGGACCTTGCCCGCGCGGTCCTGGTCGAGGGCGACGGCTTCGGGTGCGCCGGCGTAGGCGTAGGCGACGGTCCCCGCCTTGCCCTCCTGGGCGGCGTGCCAGTGGCCGAGGGCGAGATAGTCGAGACCGCTCGAGGCGATCTCCTCGGCGGTGACCACGACCTCGTCGCGGTCGGTCTTGCCGGGGATGGCGATCGAGCCGTGGACCATGCCGATCCGCCAGACCGTGTCGGCCGGGTCGCCCGCCAGATCGAGGCCCTTGAGCGGACTCTCGGGCGCCCGCTTCGTCGCGAAGACGCGGGCGTGGATCACGGACTTGAGCGCCGGGATGACGATCCGTGGCGTGTCCGGCGTGACCACGGTGACGAGGTCGTCGTCGGGCGTGCTCCCGGACATCGCCTTCAGGTCGTACGCGCGGTAGATCGAGGCGCGGTCGTACACGTCATGGGTGCCCGGGATGACGACCGTGCGGATGCGAGCCTCGGCCAGTCGCGTCAGCTCGGCGGCGACGCGCTCGACGGACCGCCGCGGCTGCACGTTGGAGTCGAAGAGGTCGCCGGCGATGAGGACGAGGTCGACCTTCTCGGCGAGGGCGAGGTCGACGGTGGTCCTGAAGGCGGCGAACTGTCGCTCGCGTTGGGCGGACGCCTGCTCGCCGAGGTCGTCGTGACGCGCGCCGAGATGGACGTCTGCGGTGTGGATGATCCGTAGCATCCGGTCTTGCGGCGGGCCTCCCTGGTCGACACGGTCCGGACGGTGCGGCCGGGGCTGCCGCTCGCTCGGCCCGACGGCCGGACGCTCGGCGGTTGACGTGCGAGCGAGGCGCCCCCATGACTCCTCGCTCGCCACCCCGATCCTTGCTCGCCATTGTGACAGGTACGGTGTCACGGTGGCCGGCCGATCCGGGGTCGCCGCGGGCCGCGCCGACACGAGCCGCACGTTGCGAGCGGGCGGCGCCCGGGTCGCGATCCGGGCCCGGAAAGCTCGAATCCGCAGGCCGTCGTAGAATTCGCCGCCTACCACCCGGTGCGCCCCGCCACAGGGACTCCATATCGGCACCTAGGGTCGCGCGGCCCCGGCTCACTCGCCAACTCGCTCGCCCCGTCCGTCGATGCGGCTGCCCTCGGGACGCTCGAATCCCGCCGCGCCCACGGCTTCTCGGAGGAGCAAGTGACCTACGTCGATCGGACCCTGAGCTGCGTCGACTGTGGGGTGGATTTCATCCATTCCGCCGCCGACCAGGAGTACTACGTACAGAAGGGGTTCACCAGCGAGCCGAAGCGATGCACGAGCTGCCGGGCCAGCCGACGTGCCGCCCGCGACGGCGGGGATGACATGCGGGCCATCGGCGGCCCGCGCGGCTACGAGCGCGGGGACGACCGTCCGTCGCGCGAGTACTTCGCCGTCCTCTGCTCGTCGTGCGGCAACCAGGCGCAGGTGCCGTTCAAGCCGCGCATGGACCGTCCGGTCTACTGCTCGGATTGCTTCCGGACCGTCCGCCCGGACTGAGTCCACGTCGCTCGCCGGGGTGGGGCGAGCGGCACGTTCCCGACAGCCGCGCCGGGGTGGGGCGCGGCGGGTCGGACGGCAAGGGTACCGACGTGCCGGGTACCTCCGGGGGAGTGCCGGGGTCCTCGATGCGCTCGACGCTACCCGACATGACGAAGCGATGGCTCTCGGCCGTCCTCTGGCTCTATGCCGGATGGTGGCTCGGCAACTTCATCTCGGACGCCACGGGCATCAGCGAGCTGTTCGGTCCGGCCCTCGGGACGGCCCTCGCGGTGCTGATCGCCGGCGATCCGTTCCACGTCGTCTGGCCTCGCCCGGCCCGGGTGAGCCAGCCGGCTTCGACGCCCCAGCGCACGGCGCCCGGCGCCATCTGATCGAAGGACCGACGTCCCACGGACGCCGGTCCTTCCGTTTCAGACCCGGAAGACGTCGCCGGCGCGATGCCGTTCGCGGCGTCGGCCGCGCCACACCGTCACGCGCGCGGCCCCGTGGACCTGCCACGACCCGTCGCGACCGATGACCGCGGTCTCCTCGTCGATCCCCAGCACGACCGACCCGCGCGGCGCCTGCAAGGCGACGAGCGCGGACATCGGCTCGGGCCACGCGTCGTAGTGCGGGACGACCGACGTCCCCGGCGCGAACCCGAGGCCTGATCGCCAGCGCAGCGGCCACGGCATGAGGCGAAGCCGGAAGTCGAACGTGTGCCCGGCGAGGACCATCGCGCCGGCCGAGCAGCCGGCCAGGACCGCGCCGCGATCGTGGGCATCGAGGAGCGCCCCGCCGACCAGGCTGCCGTCGAGGACGCGCAGCAGGTAGTCGGGCTTCCCGCCCGACAGGTAGATGAGGTCGGCCTCGCCGATCGCCTGCGCGTGGGCCGCGTCGTCGGCATCGTCGCGATCGCGGACGAGGACCGGCTCGACCTCGGCCCCCAGCTCCCCGAAGTGCGCGACGCCCATCGAGGCCCAGCGGGCGAAGACGTCTTCGCCATCGGGATAGGACGCGGTCGGGACGATGGCGACGCGTGGGCGCGGACGACCGGTGGCCGCGAGCAACTCGAGGTCGAAATCGGCCATCCCAGGGAGGAATTCACCGGCGCCCACGAGCGCCACAGGTCCGGGCACGCGCAGAGTCTAGTCGCGGTGCCCGAGATCGCGCCGCGGCGTGTCCCGGGCGTCGCGTGCCACACTGACCGGCGATGACCAGCCGACAGCGATGGACCCTCGTCGCGACCATCATCGGTTCGGGTGTCGTCTTCCTCGACGGGACCATCGTCAACGTCGCCCTCAAGAGCATCGGGCAGCAGCTGCCGGCCACGGCGATGTCGCCGTTCGAGGGCCAGACGTACATCGTCAGCGGCTATCTCGCGGTCCTCGCGGCCCTGCTGATCCTGTCGGGCGCCCTGTCCGACCACTACGGCCGGCGACGCATGTACGTGATCGGCCTCACCGGGTTCGCCGGGACGTCGGCCCTGTGCGGCCTGGCGCCGACCCTCGAGTGGCTGGTGGTCTTCCGGCTCCTCCAGGGCGCGACCGGCGCGCTGCTCGTGCCCGGGTCCCTGTCGCTGATCACCCACGCCTTCGACGGCGCCTCGCGGGCCCGGGCGTTCGGCGTCTGGGCGTCCGCCACGTCGGCGCTCACGCTCCTGGGGCCGATCGTCGGCGGGACCATCGTCGACACGATCGGCTGGCGGTTCGCGTTCCTGCTCAACATCCCGTTCATCATCGCGGCCCTCTGGGCGACGATCCGGCACGTCGCCGAGTCGCGCGACGAGGAGGCCGAGGGGCGGTTCGACTGGCTCGGGGCCCTGGTCGCCGCCCTCGCGATCGGCGGGCTGTCCTTCGGCCTCATCCGCGGCGAGCAGCAGCGATGGTCCGACGCGCTGGCGTGGATCGCGATCGCCGTCGGCGTCGTGGCGCTCATCGCGTTCCCGATCCTCATGGCGACCCGATCCCATCCCCTCGTCCCGCTCGGGTTGTTCCGGTCGCGCGCCTTCGCGACGATCAACCTCGCGACGTTCTTCATCTACGGCGCGCTCTACGGGAACCTCATCTTCCAGGGCCTGCTGCTCCAGGGCGTGCTCGGGTACACGGCCATGGCCGCGGGCGCCATCGGCGTGCCGGCGGGGATCCTGCTCACGGTGTTGTCGGCGCGTGTGGGCACGATCGCCGGCCGTCGCGGGCCGCGCGGCTTCCTGCTCGCGGGCCCGATGCTGATGGCGATGGGCACGCTCTGGTGGGCGAGGATCCCGACCCACTCGGTGCCGTGGCAGGCCGCGATCGCCGCGCCGTCCACGCTGATCCCGCCGGCCGACCTCTTCATCGACGTCCTGCCGGCCGTGCTGCTCAACGGCCTCGGGATCTCGCTCGTCGTCGCGCCGCTCACGAGCACGCTGATGGGCTCGATCCCGGGCCGGTTCTCCGGGTCTTGGCTCGGCGATCAACAACTCGATCTCGCGCGTCGGGCAGCCGCTCCTCGGGGCGCTGATCTTCGTCGCGATGAGCGCGGTCTACTACGCCTCGCTCGGCGCCGCCGCGCCGGGCCTCGACACGGACTCGGCGGCCGTCCGGACCGCCTACTCGCCGCTGAACCCTGCCCCGGTCGGCGCGACGCCGATGGAGGCGGTCGCGTCCAACGAGGCCTCGATCGCCGCCTTCCACCTCGCGATGCTCGTGACCGCGAGCCTGCTGATCGCCGGCGGCCTGATCTCGTGGTTCGGGCTCCGCGAACGACGCCGTCCGGTCGGCGCGGAGAGCAGCGCCATCGCCGCGACCGGCGAACCGGCCGCGCTGGGCTGACGCCTCGTCAGTCGCGGACCCGGAAGGGCTCGCCGTGGCCGGGGATGACGATGTCGACGGCGGCCAGCACCCGCGCCCGGCCGGCCTCGATGGCCGCCTGGTCCGACCCCAGCGGGTCGATCTCGGGCGTCCGGTCCGCGTGCCACCAGAGGTGCGTGAGGGCGTACGTCGCGTCGTCGGCGCGGACGATCAGCGTCGCGTCCTCCTCGGTGTGCCCGGGCGTGAGCCAGAGCTCGGTGTTCGGGGAGAGGTGGTAGCCGTCGCCGTCGTGGTCGAGCCACAGGTCGTCGCGATAGCGGGCCCAGAAGTCCACGACCTCGGCGTTGGGGAACAGCGCGATGTTGATCGTGTGATCCGGGTGGTGGTGGCTCAGGAAGACGTGGGTCACCGCCTCGGGCGCGACGCCGAGGGCCGCGAGCGGGTCGAGGATGCGCGCCCGGTTGGCAACCATGCCCGGGTCGGCGACGATGAGGGCGTCACCGTCCTTGATCAGGGAGACGCTGCTGCCCACGCGGTCGTGGGCGTAGCCGGCCTGGAGCAGATGCAGGGTCGTCATGGCCGGTGATGCTACCCCGTCGCACGGGGCGGGATTCCCCGGGCCCGACCAGCGGGCCGATGCGAGACTCCAGCCGCCCGACCACCACCTCCGGAGGAGCCGAATGACCCTCGACGCCCATGCCGACCTGGTCCTGACCGGTGGCCGGGTGGCCACGATGGACGCCGCCCGCAGCTGGGCCAGCGCGATCGCGGTCCGCGACGGTCGGATCGTCGCCGTCGGATCGGACACGGCCGTCCGGCTGGCGATCGGGGCTCGCACGCGGGTGATCCAGTTGCGCGGGCGGACGGTCACCCCCGGGTTCCAGGACGCCCACGTCCATCCCGGTCGGCGGGGGTCTCGAGATGCTTCGCGTCGACCTCAACGGCCACGTCGTCAAGTCCGACTACCCGCCGATCATCGCGGCCTACGCGTCGACCCACCCGGACGCGGCGTGGATCCTCGGCGGCGGGTGGTACATGGCCGCGTTCGAGCACGGGGCGCCGCGCCGCGAGGACCTCGACGCCATCGTGTCCGACCGGCCGGCGTTCATCAGCAGCCGCGACGGCCACAGTGCGTGGGTCAACTCGAAGGCGCTGGCACTCGCCGGTGTCACCGCGGAGACCGCCGATCCGGGCGACGGCCGGATCGAGCGCGACCCCGACGGCTCGCCCAGCGGCACGCTCCATGAAGGGGCGATGGACCTCGTCGGTCGACACGTCCCGGAGGACTCGCCATCGGAGCTCATCGAAGGCCTGCGCCTCGGGCAGCGCTATCTGCACAGCCTCGGCATCACCGCCTGGCAGGACGCCATCGTGGGAAAGGACGAGGAGGAGCTCGCCTACGTCGCGCTGGCCTCGAACGGCGAGCTGACGGGCCGCGTCATCGGCGCCCTCTGGTGGGAGCACGACCGCGGCGCCGAGCAGATCGAGGAGTTCGTGGAGCGCCGCCGATCCACGGCCGTGGGGCGCTACGCGCCGACGAGCGTGAAGCTGATGATGGACGGCGTCCTCGAGAACTTCACGGGCTCGATGCTGGACCCGTATCTCGACGAGCACGGGCAGCCGACGGAGAACCGGGGCCTGCGCCAGATCGACCCCGAGGGCTTGCGGACGTGGGTGCCGCGCCTCGATGCCCTCGGGTTCCAGCCGCACTTCCACGCCATCGGCGACCGCGCGGTGCGCGACTCCCTCGACGCGGTGGCGGCCGCACGCGAGGCGAACGGCCTGTCGGACACCCGGCCGCACATCGCGCACATCCAGGTGATCCACCCCGACGACATCCCGCGGTTCCGACAGCTCGGCGTCGCGGCCAACGCCCAGCCGCTGTGGGCAGCCCGCGAAGACCAGATGGACGTGCTGACGATCCCATTCCTGGGCGAGCCGCGCTGGCGCTGGCAGTACCCGTTCCGCTCGCTCCGAGCGGCCGGCGCGGTGCTGGCGATGGGGTCGGACTGGAGCGTCTCGAGCGCGAACCCCCTGCTCGAGATGGAGATCGCCGTCGAGCGGGTCTACCGCGAACCCGCGGGTGATCGCGGCGTGTTCCTCCCCGAGGAGCGCATCGAGCTCATCGACGCGCTCGCCGCATTCACCTCCGGCTCGGCGTACGTGAATCACCTCGACGCGGTCACGGGCACGATCGAGGTGGGCAAGGATGCCGACCTGGCCGTGCTGGATCGCGACCTGTTCGACCGCGGGGCGGGGGCCATCGGCGAGGCCCGGGTCGTCGGCACCTTCGTCGAGGGTCAGGCCGTGTACGAGGATCCCGCGCTCGAGGCGTGAGGCGGGCGCCGTCGCGAAGCCGCGCCGGCATGGACACATGACGATGTCGAAATGAGGGCGGACGTCCGTGTCCGCTCGCGCGCCACGGGGCGATGCTCTCCCTGCACCCGATGAGATGGGTGACAGAAAGGAGAGATCGAACCAATGAACGCCTACGCGATCTTCGCCGTCAACGAGCACCTGGAGTTCCTCCTCGCCGACGCCGCCCGCAACCGCGCCAACCACGTGGCCAAGCCCAGCGTCCGAGTCCGGATCGCCAAGGCGGTCGACAAGGTTCGCCTCAGCGTCGCGACATCGACGTACGAGACGAGCTCGATCCTCCCGAAGCTCGACGACTATCCCTACCGGGGCTGAGCCTCCTCCCTCCGCCCCGACCCTCCTCCCTCCGATACACGAAGACCTCCGCTTCCCCCGGCGGAGGTCTTCGTGTGCCCGCCGCACCGGCATGACGCACGCCCAGGCCCGCACCTAGGCGAGGTCGGCGGGCTCGTCGATGTCGCGGAGCGTCCCGCCGTCCGGGTCGTCCTCCCGCCAGACTTCCTCCGGGATCGCCACGAGCGAGAGCGCCATCGGCAACGCCCGAAGCCGACGTTCCCCCGCCGCGAGCAGGGCCTCGGCGGCGGCCGACGCGGCGGCGCGGCGCACGGCCAGCGGCAGCGGGCGGAGGTCCCCGCCAGCCTCCAGCAGCGCGGCGTCTGCCTTGGCAAGCCCGTCGACGAGGCGCTGCAGGACGGCCGGTGCCATCGATGGCATGTCGCCGCCGACGACGATGACGACATCCGCGTCGGTCGCCGCGAGACCTGCGGCGACCCCGGCCAGCGGGCCTTCGAACGGCCTCGAGTCGTGGACGAGCCGGGCGCCGGCCGGGAGGTCCCGATCCACACCCGGCGGCACGACGACGACGATGTCGTCCGCGAGGCCGGTGACCGCATCGATCGCGCGCTCGAGCATCGGCCGGCCATCGATCGGCTCGGCCAGCTTGTCGCGGCCGAACCGCGACGACCGGCCGCCCGCGAGGACGATGGCCGCCGACCCGGTCGGTCACGGCGGCGCTGACCCGGTCCGGCGCCCTCGGTCCGGGGACGTGCCCGTCGGGGGTCCGGCGGAGGACGCCGCGGCGGTCGAGGTCCTCGAGGATCGCCATCACGTACTTCCGGCTCGTGCCGGTCGCGTCGCGGTACGCCGCGGGGGTGAGCGGCGCCTGGCGCGCCATCTCGAGCGCCCGATCGGTGAGGTCGCGGTACGTCGTTCCCGCATAGGCGAGGTCCGGCTCGAGGACCACGATGCGACCGGACCGCTCGAGGGCGCGGACGGCGTCCGGCGGGCAGCCGCTGGCCCGAGCGGCCTCCGCGAGTCTCGGCGGCGACGGGACGGCCAGGGCGGCCTCCAGCCGGTCCATCGCCGCGAGCAGGCCCGGGTCCGGCGCCGCCGCGGCGACGCCCGCCGGGCGCAGGCGGTCGCCGTCCCGGACCAGCGTCCCCGCGGTGACGAGGCCGTCGATCACGGCCGTCGCGGCGGTGCCGGCTTCGTCGCGCGTGCTCGTAGCCGACCGGCGGATCGAACGGACCACCACCGGACGGAGCGAGGCCAGCGTCACGTCGCCCGTGACGTGCTCGGTGGCGGCCTGGGCCGCCGACGCCTCGACGTCGGGCGCGAGCCGGAGCTGGCGGTCCACCAGGCGCAGGCCGTGGAGCTCCAACGTCGCGGACGCCACCGCGTCGCGATCGCCGCGCGCCAGGGCGGCCGCCAGGACCTCGACCCTCGCCGACGTCTGGCGACGGCGCGACACGCCGCGAGCCGGCTGCGGATCGAGCACGATCCCGCCGACGACCGGGTCTGCGCCGCTCGACCGGCGAAGGACGAACCGGTCGCCCGCAGCCGCGGCGATGGGCTCTGCCAGGCGCAGGATCGCGGCGGCCGAGGCGTCGGCGAGGTCGATCGCGTCACGGCCACTGCGGCCCACGGCCGCGTCGACGGCTGCCGTCCCGAGGTGGAGCCGGGCGCGCGCCCGGTCGGCCATCGGTCGGGCGAGCCGCACGAGGAGGCGCGACGTCTCGACGACCGCCGGGTCGGTCGTGAGCACGACGCCGCGGTGCAGGCGCTCGAGCTCGGTGCCCGCGACGTTGAGGGCCGTCCGCCCCTCCGGGGCGGTGTCGACGGAACCTCCGTGCACCTGGATCTCGCGGATCCGGACGGACCCGTCGTCAGGGACCACCCGAAGCGCCTCGCCCCCCGACAGCGGTCCGCCTCGGAGCGATCCGGTCACCACCACTCCACGGCCTTTGACGTGGAACACGCGGTCGATCGCCAGTCGGGGCCCGCGGGCGACACCAGGCGATCCGCGGCGTTCGACCCGGTCCCGGACGTCGCGCAACGCGAACCGGAGCTCGCCCAGACCCACGCCGGTCACCGATGAAGCCGGGATCACCGGGGCGCCGGCCAGCGATGAGCCGGCGACGAGCCGCCCGACCTCGGCGACGACCTCGTCCACACGACCGGGGTCGACGGCATCGATCTTGGTGACGACGATGATCCCGGGCTCGACCCCGAGCGCGTCGAGGAGCGCGAGGTGCTCCCGGGTCTGCGCCCGGACCCCGTCGTCGGCCGCGACGACCAGGAGCGCGGCGTCGATCTCGCCCGCTCCGACGAGCATGTTGCCGACCAGTCGGTCGTGCCCGGGAACGTCGACGAAGTCGAGCTCGGTGCCATCGTCGAAGGCGAGGTGCGCGTACCCGACGTCGATCGTCATCCCGCGTCGCCGCTCTTCCGGAAGCCGGTCGGCGTCGATGCCGGTCAGGGCACGCAGGAGGGTCGTCTTGCCGTGGTCGATGTGCCCGGCCGTGCCGACGACGACGGTCATGCGCGGGCGGCGAGGGCCCGCTCGACCGCACCGGCCAGCGCGGCGTCCTCGTCCGGATCGACGGTCCGCAGATCGAGCACGACCCGGTCGTCGACGATGTGCCCGATGACGATCGGCGTTCCGAGCCGGAGGGCGGCCAGGAGCCGTGTCGCGGAGCGGGCGGAGAGGCCCAGCCCCCAGGACGGCAGTGTCTCGCCGGGCAGCGACCCGCCGCCGATCGTCGAGACACAGGCGATGGCCCCGCAGCGATCCGCCGGCACGGCGAGCCTCGCCACCATCGCCTCGGCGCGCTCGCGCACCTGCGCCTCCGTGGTGCTGATCATCCGCCAGACCGGGATGTCCGTCGTCGCCCGCCCGGCCCGGTACGACCCGAGCGTGAGCGCGACCGCGGCCATCGTGACCTTGTCCGGCCGCATGGCCCGGGCGAACGGGTCGCGGCGGATCCTCGTGATGAGGTCGGCGCGACCCACGATGAAGCCGGCCTGGGGTCCCCCGACGAGCTTGTCGCCGCTGAACGTCACGATGTCAGCGCCAGCGGCGAGCCGCTCGCTCGGGAGCGGCTCGTGCGCCAGACCGAATGCCGCCGTGTCGAGGAGCGCGCCGCTGCCCAGGTCGTCGATGACGATCGCCCCGTACCGGTGGGCGATCTCCGCGACCGCCACGGGATCGGGCGTCTCGGTGAAGCCGGCCATCGTGAAGTTCGACGGGTGGACGCGCAGGACCACCGAGGCGCGCCGCTCGGCGAGCGGCGCCTCGAAGTCACCGGCGCTCGTCCGATTCGTCGTGCCGACCTCGATGAGCTTCGCGCCCGCCCGGCGGATGATGTCCGGGATCCGAACGCCCCCACCGATCTCGACCAGTTCGCCGCGGGACACGACGATCGCGCCGGCACGCCCGGCGAGGCCGACGGCGAGGGCCAACGCGGCCGCGTTGTTGTTGGTGACGATCGCGTCCTCGGCACCGGTCAGGGCCACGAGGTGGTCCTCCGCGATCCGGGCCCGGGGCCCTCGCCGGCCGGATGTGCGATCGAGCTCAAGGAGCAGATAGTCGGTCGCGATGGCGGCGGCACCGGCCGCAGCGCCATCGGGCCATGGTGCCCGCCCCAGGTTCGTGTGGATGATCACGCCGGTCGCGTTGATGACGGGTCGGACACCGGCGCTGGCGAAGCCGTCCAGACGCGACCGGGCATCGTCGGCGAGCTCGGCGATCCCGCGCGGCGCCGCGTGCTCGGCCAGCCGGGCGCGCTCATCGGCGATGACCGCCCGGACGATCGCGACCAACGCGGCGTCGTCCGTCGCCGGCGCGTCAGCTCGCACGACGGCCAGCACGCGCTCGACGCTCGGTGGCCGCGGGGGCGTGGCGGTCACCGGTGCCCGCCGTCCACGGCCGGGCTCGTCGCGATCATGTCGATGACGTGCCAGTGCTTCGGGCCGGAGACGGCCTCGCCGTCCTCCTCGCGTTCGTCGAACCAGACCACGTCCAGGCCCGTCAGCAGGTCCGATGCCGCGTCGCGGTCGAGGAACGTCATCGTCGGATCGGTGTGCCAGGTGTCGTGCGGTCCGAACACGTTGACCGCCACGAGCCCGTTCGGCCGCAGCGCCGCGAGGATGCTCGCCCAGGTGCGAGCGAAGGCCGTCGGGACCTGGAACGGCAGGCTGAAGCCCGCGTAGATCAGGTCCGCCGGCGAGAGGTCCGCCGACTCGAGGGTCGCCGTGGCCAGGCGCAGCCGCGAGGCCGCGTCGGCAGGGACCCGATCGCGGATGATGCGGGCCGACGCCGGTTCGGCATCGACGGCGAGGACGTCCCAGCCGCGCTCGAGCAGCGCGAGGGTCTCGGTGCCGTCGCCCGCGCCAAGGTCGATCGCGGATCCCGGCGCCCGATCGCCCCAGACCGCCATCGCCCGGTCGAACAGCGGCCGCGTCGTCCGGCCCACCATCGCGGCGTAGAAGCGGTCCCAGTCCCGTCCGATCGCCAAGGTCGTGCTTCTCCTGTGGGCTGGCGGGAGCGCGTGGGAGTCGAACCCACCGCGCCGCGCCCGTGGTCATTGACGTTCGTCGCGCGCCGCGTTGGAACCTGACCGAACATACCCGACACAGGCCCGCCGGCCAAGACCCACAACAACGCCGACGACGTCTGCTTCAGCTGGCGCGTTGTCGTCGGCTGAGGCCATCATCCGATCGACGACGCGAGACGATGAAGGAGCCACCCGATGGAGACCGTCGCACTGAACAACGGGGTCGAGATGCCGATCCTCGGCTTCGGCGTCTTCCAGATCCCCGACGACCAGACCGAGCGGGCGGTCAGCGACGCCCTTGCGGCGGGCTACCGGTCGCTCGACACCGCGGCCGCGTACCGGAACGAAGCAGCCGTCGGACGAGCGGTCGCCAGCAGCGGCATCGCCCGCGAGGACCTGTTCATCACGACCAAGGTGTGGGTCCAGGACGCGGGTGAGGCGCACACCAGGCGGGCGTTCGACCGGTCCCTGCAGCGGCTCAGCCTGGACTTCGTCGACCTCTACCTGATCCACCAGCCGTTCGGCGACTACTACAGCGAGTGGCGGGCCATGCAGGACCTCTACCGAGAGGGCCGCACTCGCGCCATCGGTGTCGCGAACTTCCACATGGACCGACTCGTCGACCTGATCGAGCAGAACGAGATCGTTCCCGCGATCAACCAGATCGAGACCCATCCGTTCTTCCAGCGAGCCGAGGACCACGAGTCCATGCGAGCTCGTGGGGTGCAGCACGAGGCTTGGGCCCAGTTCGCCGAGGGTCGCAACGATCTGTTCGCCGACCCGACCTTGAGCTCGATCGGGCAGGCGCACGGCAAGACGGTGGGTCAGGTGGTCCTTCGCTGGCTCGTCCAGCGCGGCATCGTCGTCATCCCGAAGTCGGTGCGGCCCGACCGGATGCGGGAGAACCTCGATGTCTTCGACTTCGACCTCACCGACGAGGAGATGGGGCGTGTGGCGACACTGGACACGGGGTCGACGCTCTTCTTCGACCACCGCGACCCGAACCAGGCGAGCCGGCTCGGCACGATCCGCGTCGACTGACTCCGGCCTCCGCGAAAGAGGTTGCCTAGTCGCTCCCGGCCGTGGGTTCGTCCGCCCTGGTGACGCCCGCGGAGGAGGCTGCGGGCGTCACCGGGATGGACGACAAGGTCAACTGATCGTGTCCCAGAAGTCCGCGACCACCGCGGCCGTGGCCTCAGGGCGATCCTCGTTCGGACAATGCCCGGCGTCAGGGATGACCGTGACCGGCGCTTCGAGCTCGCGGGCCATCTGGTCCTGCATCGCCAACGGCCACGCGTCGTCGTTCTCGCCGTAGACGACGTGGACGGGCAACCCCGTGGCGCGCACCTGCTCAACGATGGATGGCTCGGTCAGCAGGTGCTGTGCGTGCGTGACGACCGAACGAGGGTCACTCATCGCCCATCGCCGTTTGAGCACCTCGTACCTGGCGCTCTTGCGAGCCTCCGCGTCGCGACTGGGGTCCCAGGCATCTTGCATCGACTGGGTGGAGAGGACGTCGATGATGTCGGTCAGGTCGGCCAACCCGAACCGGCCTTGCGGGCCGCTGCAGAAGAGCGTCAGTGACGCCCAGAGGTCGGGCACCATCACCGCGGCCCGCTGCGCGACCAGGCCCCCGAAGGAATGACCGAGCAGGTGCGGTCGCGCGAGGTCGAACCGTCAGCCAAGGCGATCGCGTCACGCGCCAGCGAGGCGATCGTGTACGCGTCTTCGCGTTGGCTATGTGCCGATTCGTGCTGACCTCGGTTGTCGGCGACGACGACTCGATAGCCTCGCGCTGCCAGGAGCGGGCCGACTTCCGCGAAGTCCTCCTTGCTTCCCGTGTAGCCATGGATCAAGAGGGCGTCGCCGCGGTGCTGCGCGGGTGGTCGTAGAGCTCGACGGCCAACGGCTCCCCCTGGACCACCACGGATCTCGCCATCGGATCAGACGCCCCGGCCGGTGAGCGCGGCCGGATCGGTGCGCTCGGCCGACGGCTCCGTGCGCACGGAGCCCAGGAGTTCCTTGAGGCGGGCCTCGGGGTCAGGTCCGCCGGCGGGTGCGGCGAACTCGAGCAGATCGCGGAGGGGCATCGCACTGAAATAGCTGTGGAAGTGCGGATCGAGGTCGTCGGGATCGGTCACAGCCTCCCCGAAGACCCCGCCGAGGATCGGGGCCAGCGACCGAACCAACGCCAGGGCTGCCGGCCGTCCGGCGGCGTCCCCGAGCCAGTCTTGCAGCGGAGACATGTCGGTCAGCGTGGACGACACCGGCGCCGACTCGACCACCGTCACGGGCACGACGGCATGGAGCGCGGCAGACGAGGATCCGATCAGGATCTCGAAGTCACCGCCCTCCGTCACCCAGTCGTGCCGGCGAGGATCCCAGAACGCGAACGCTCGCGGATCAAGGCGCACGTCCACCGCCCGTGTCTCGCCAGGCTCGAGGCGCACCTTGGCAAATCCACGAAGCTCCTTCTCCGGACGCCGCACGGACGCGTCGACATCGCGCACGTACACCTGCACGACGTCACTCCCTGCACGGCCGCCGGTGTTGGTGACATCGACGGTGACGGTGACGGCGTCGACGTCCAGGAAGGTCCTTGCCGATGCGCGCGCCTGGGCATAGCCGAATGTCGTGTACGACAGGCCGTAGCCGAACGGGAAGGCCACCGGCAGATCCCGCCCCTCGTACCAGCGATAGCCGATGTACAGCCCCTCGCCATAGCCGACCCGGTCCGCGTCACCCGGGAAGTCGAGGTACGCGGGGGTGTCCTCCAGCCGAAGCGGGAACGTCTCGGCGAGGCGTCCGGACGGGTTGACGACGCCGAACAGGATGTCCGCGACCGCGCCGCCCGCAGCCTGGCCCGAATACCACGCCTCGAGGACTGCGGCCGCGCCGTCGATCCACGGTGTCACGGTGACGGCGGAACCATTGAACAGGACCACGACCGTCCGAGGTTGCGCGCCACAGACGGCACGGATGAGCGTCACGTGATGCGGCGGGAGGTCCAGGTCCACCCGATCGCTGCCTTCCGATTCCTTCGTGACCGGCATCGCCACGAAGACGACGGCGATGTCCGAGTCGGTGGCGGCCGCGACCGCGGCGGCCACGAGGTCGGGCCGCTCCATCTCTCCGTCGTCATAGCCTTCGGAGTACGAGGTCTCGGCGTCGCCGGCAAGCCGACGCAGTTCGTCGATCGGGACGTCGACGTGTGTCGGCGTGATCTGCGAGCTGCCGCCACCCTGGATCCGGGGCTCCTTGGCCGCTCGTCCGATGACCGCGATCCGCCCGCCACCGGAGAGCGGGAGCACGCCGTCGTTCTTGAGCAGGACCATACCGTCGGCGGCGATCCGCCTCGCGAGGGCGTGATGCGCGGCCGCGTCGAACGAGCCGCCCTTCGGCGTTGCCGACGCCCGCGAGATCACGCGCAGGACACGCAGCGCCGCGCCGTCGACGATCTCCTCGTCGAGGGCGCCGGCATCGACCGCATCGATGACCGAACGCACGCGCCGGGGCCGCGGGCCTGGCATCTCGAGGTCGGTACCGGCCGCCAGGGCGCTTGGACGATCGTGGACGGCCGCCCAGTCCGAGACCACGAACCCGTCGAACCCCCACTCGGACCGGAGCACGTCCGTCAGGAGACCTCGGTGCTCCGATGCATAGACACCGTTGATCCGGTTGTAGGCGCACATGACGGTCCATGGCTTGGCTGTCTTGACAGCGTGCTCGAAGGCCGGCAGGTACACCTCGCGGAGCGTGCGCTCGTCGACTTCGGCGCTGACCGACATCCGGCGCGTCTCCTGGTTGTTGACGGCCAGATGCTTCAGCGACGCCCCGATCCCGAGCGACTGCACGCCGTCGATCCATCCGACGGCGAGGCGCCCGGCCAGGAAGGGATCCTCCGAGAAGTATTCGAAGTTCCGACCACAGAGCGGCGACCGCTTCATGTTGACGCCGGGTCCGAGGACGACGTCGACCTCCAGGGCGATCGCCTCGCGCCCGATCGCCTGGCCCATCTCGCGCACAAGGTCCGGATCCCACGTGGCAGCGGTGCTCGAGGCCGTCGGGAAGCAGGTCGCGGCGGTCGCGCCGAACGCCATCGACCCCGTGGAATGCGTGCGCCGCACCCCGTGGGGGCCGTCAGCCATCCGCAGCGACGGCAGGCCGAGACGGGGCACGGCCGCGGTCGTCCACGCGGAGTCGCCCGTCAGCAGCGTCGCCTTCTCCTCGAGGGTCATCTCGGCGAGATGGCCCCGCGCGATCGCGTCGACGCTCGCCGAGGCGGACGTCGCGTCGGGTGATCGGTCCCGGGTCTCGCCATCGACCGTCATGGCGCCACGGTCGAGACGAGGGCCGGGCGGGTCACCTCGATCGTGTGCCGGCCGGGTGCCAGCACTGACGTCAGCCTGGGGTCTCCCACCAGCCGCCGTCCGTCCACGACCACCTCCGACGAAGGGCCGGATGGCGGGTCGAACACGCCGGTGGTCCCGAATGGCAGATCGACGACGGCCGAGAACGACTCGCCCGCGACACGCCAGGCGATCGACACCGGGCCCTGTGGGGCGTCGAGCGAGGCCGTGCAGGCGGTGATCGACTCGTCGGGGCGTGGCGCCACGATGACGCGGCGGTACCCGGGGCTCGAGATATCTGGCGCCAGACCCGCGACGGTGCGGTAGATCCAGTCGACGACGGCGCCATAGGCGTAGTGGTTGAAGGACAGCATCTGGCCACCCTCGCCGCCGCCTTCCACGCCAGGCACGGGCGCCATGACGCCAGGATGGATGGATCCGTCCGGGCGGATGGCGTCCCAGCGCTCCCAGACCGTCGTCGCTCCGCGAGTGACCTGATACAGCCAGGATGGCGCCTCGCGACAGAGGAGCGCGAGATACGCCTCCTCGAGGTGCCCGGTCGCGGCCAGGGCCGGGAGCACCAAGGGCGTCCCGAGGAACCCCGTCGCAACCCGCCCTTGTTCGGCTTTCACGAGCGCGGCCAGGGTGTCACCGATGCGCTGCCGCTCATCGTCCGGGACCAGCCCGAACTGGATCGCGACGGCGCAGCCCGTCTGATTCGAGGCCACGTGCTCGTGCCAACGGGCCCACGTCGCCGACCCGACCGCCCGGGCGATGCCCTCATAGCGAGCGGCATCCGCCGGTTCCCCGATGAGCGAGGCAGCGCGCGCCGTGAGGCGTGCGCTGTGGGCGAAGAAGGCATTGGCCAGGAAGGTGGGATCCGTCCTGGCCTCCCAGGGACGATCGGGCGGAGCCGTCGGATCCAGCCAGTCGCCGAACTGGAAGCCGTCGGGCAGCAAGCCGTTCGTGCCACACCGACCAAGGAGGGATCCGATCCAACCACGCATGCTCGGGTACTGGTCGCGCACGACGGTGACATCGCCGTAGGACTCGTAGACGGCCCACGGCACGATCGTGGCCGCGTCCCCCCAGCCCGCTCGCCCGAACCGCGCCTCGCCTTGCAGCACGACATCCGGGACCACGGAGGGCACCCCCATCACCGGGTCCTGGTCGAACGCCAGATCGCGCAACCAGCTTGCCCAGAACGACTGTGCGTCGAACAGGGTGCAGGCGGTCGACGCGAAGGCCTGGGCGTCCCCGGTCCAACCGAGACGCTCGTCCCGTTGCGGGCAATCCGTCGGGACCGAGACGAAGTTGTCCCGCTGCGACCAGACGACGTTCTCGTGGAATCGGTTCAGGTCCGCGTCGGAGGACTCGAACGTGCCTCGCCGCGGGGTCGCGCTGCTGATCGCCACGTGCGCGGCATCGATGACCTCCGCATCGGTCTCGATCTCCGCGTAGCGAAAGCCATGGAACGTGAACATCGGCTCGAGGACGACAGTCTGGTCATCGGCGAGGAGGTAGGTATCGGTCGCCTTGGCCGTTCGGAGGGAGAGAGTGTGCAGCGATCCGTCCGGCTCGAGTACCTCGGCGTGGCGCACCGTGACGCACTGGTCGCGTCGGCCTCGGACGGTGATCCGCACGTGGCCGGTCATGTTCTGACCCCCATCAGTGCGAAACAGCCCGGGCCGAACCTCGACCGGCGACACTGGGATCGAGGCGACGACGCGGACCGGCGGAGCGATGCGAGGCTCGAGGATCCGACTGTCGAACGGCACCTCCGCGGCGTGGGCCCATGACGCGTCGTCGAACCCCGGCAGCTCCCAGCCGCCCTGCTCCTCACGGAGGTCGATCTCCGCCCCGTCGTACATGTCCGCGGCCCGGATCGCGCCCGTCGACGCTCGCCATCGACCGTCCGTCGGGACCGTGAGGGCCCGACCGTCTTCCAGGTCGACTTCGAGTTGGGCGAACAAGGCCACATCGGTGCCGTAGCGAGCCCGCCCGCCGTCAGGTCCCCATCCGAGGCGACCTCGATACCAGCCGTCGCCCACCACACCCGTGATGACGTTGTCACCGATGCGAAGCAGGTCGGTCACGTCGTACGCCTCGACCAGGAGACGATCGCGATAGGCGGTCCATCCCGGGGCGAGGATGTCCTCGGAGACGGGGCGACCATTGATGGCCATCGAAAGGACCCCATGCGCGGTCGCGTAGAGCCGTGCGCGGCGGGGAGGCCCGGGACATCGAATGTCCGTCGCAGCAGTGGCGGCGGTGCCTGCCGAGCTCGGCCGGGGTCGTCGGGGATCGTGATCCCGGTCGCCGTCCAATCGCTCGACTGGAGCAGCCCCGCCTCGATCCGAAGCGTCGAACTCCAATCGGACCATCCGGTGTCGGTCCGGATCCGGACCCGGTAGTGGCGGACCTCCCGACTCTCGAGTGGTGCGCCGGGGGCCGCGACCGCGACCTGGTCATCCGAGTCCACGACGCCGGTCGTGGCCAGCCCTTCCTCGAAGGCGGGGGTCGAGGCGGACTGGACCTCGTACGAGAGCTGCCGGAGGCCCTGGTTCGATGTCGAGACCTGCCAGGTCAAGCGGATGGGATCGGTGCCGGCGACCAGGACGGACGTCGGGATCTGGCTGACGAGACGCGTGACGACGGCGCTCGGGGGCGTCGTTCGAGTCGAAGTCACTGGCGCGGCACCTCGGGCGAGTGGGAGTGGATCAGCCTTTGACCGCGCCTGCCGTCATGCCCGAGACGATCTGGCGCTGGAAGAAGATGAACATGATCAGCGGTGGGATCGTGATGACGACCACGTCCGCGAAGAGCAGGTTCCAGCGAGTAGGAACTGGCTTATGAAGTTGAACAACGTCAGCTGCACGGTCACGTTCTCGTTCCCGGGCAGGAAGTAGAGCGGGTCGGCGAAGTCGTTGTAGATGGCAACCGACAGACGACGATCACCGTGATGATGGCCGGCCGCAGGAGCGGGAAGATCACGATGGAGAAGAACCGCAACGGCGACGCGCCATCCATGAGCGCGGCCTCGTCGATCTCACTCGGGATGACCGCCATGAAGGCCACGAAGATCAGGGTCGCGAAGGGCAGCGCGAAGGCGACCTCGACCATGATCAGCCCGAGGAGCGTCTTGTAGAGACCAAGCCCCTGCAGCAGGAAGATCGTCGGCACGACGGCCGGAGGGATGATGAGCCCCGCGAGCAAGAGGGAACTGACCAGTGCCGCGACCCGATCGCGCCGTCGCTGCATCACGAAGGCGACCAGCGACGCGAGCAAGACCGTGATCGCGACCGAGCCGACGGTCAGGATCAGGCTGTTCCACAGCGCCAGGATCATGAGGCCGTTCCGCACGCTCAGGACGGCCCGGATGTTCTCGATCAACTGCAAGTTGCTCGGCCAAGCGAACTCGAGGGAGACGCCTCGGCCGGGTCTTGGCCGCCGTCAGGACGATGAAGATGAATGGCACGACAAAACGACGATGCCGATCGACGAGCGCGACGACGTCGACCCAGTAGCGCCGGGCCACGACGAGCGGCCCTCACAGCTCAATCTCCCGCTTGGAAGAACCGCATCAGCGGATAGACGAGGATCGTGACGAGAATGAACAGGACCACATTGCCGGCGGTCGACAGGCCATAGAACCCCGCCTGATACTCCTTGTAGATCACCGAGGTGAGCACGTCCGATGGCGAAGCCGGGACCGCCGTGGGTCATGGTCCAGATCAGGTCGAACGACCGCAGCCCGCCGATAAACGACAGCAGGATGACCGTGAACGTCGCGTTGCGGGCCAGGGGAATGATGACGTAGCGGAACTTCACCCAGGTCCCGCCCTCGAGCCGGGCGGCTTCGAAGTACTCCACCGGGATCGACAGGATGCCGGCGATGAAGATCACCGTCGCGATGCCGACGCCCTTCCAGACGTCGACCAGCGCCACCGAGAGCAGCGCGAGGTCCGGATTGCCCAGCCAGTCCGGGTGCGGGGAGCCCGACGAGCGCCGAGGGTCGGTGTTGATGAGCCCCACGGACGGCTGCATCAGCGTGGCGAACGTGATCCCGACGGCAACGGTGCTGACGAGCACCGGGAAGAAGATGATGCGAGCGGAGCCCCGAGCGCGGATCCTGGAGGTGAGCAGCATCGCCAGCGGCAGCCGAGGATGACCTTTGAGCCCGCTCGTGAGCACGGCATAGATGAGCGTGTTGCGCAGCCCGCCGATGAGCTGGGGTCGCTCCAGGAACTCGCCGAAGTTGTCGAGTCCGATGAACGTCGCATCGAACAGCGTCCAGCGGGTCAGGCTGAAGTAGAACGCGAGCGCGGTCGGCACGAGGAAGAACACGCCGAACACGAGACCTGCCGGGAAGATAAAACCATGGGGGTACATGGACGTCCGCGGCGCTCGGTTCGACCTCTGGCGCGCGGGGCGATGCTCGCGGGCGCGTTCGGAGACGTGAACGGCCGGCCGTGACCGGTCGACCGTCCCTCGGTGGACTGGCGCGTCGCGTCCAGTCCAGGAACTTACCAGCCCGGCAGACCGAGCTGCTTGGCCTGCTTCTCAACATCCTTGTCGTAGGTCGCGCCGTCCGTCGGCGTCATCTGGCCGGTTCCGACGGCAACGGAGATCTGCTCGAGGGACGGACCCTTCACCGGCGAGAGGAACTCAAGCGCCGGCGTGCGGCGTTGCCGGATCGATGTAGCGGCGAGGTCCTTCACGGCGGGAAGGACGTTGTCGGGCAGCTTCGCGCCCTTGATGACGTACGGGCCTGGGGGCGGACTTCGCGGCGGTTGCTGCGTCGACGCCGGCAGTCGGAGGCGATGAACGCCAGGAAATCCTTGGCCTCGGCGAGGTTCTTGCTGTCGTCTTCGGGATGTAGGTCCCGGCGGGCATCCAGATCGTCGCGCCAGTTCTTGGCGGCATCCGTGCCGGGCAGCGCGAAGAAGCCGATGTCGTTCACCTGGCATCGGGCGAGTTGGTCGCGATGGTCGAGAGCGCAAAGGACAGCATCGGGTACTGGGCGCCCTTGCCGTCGGCGAGCAGCTTCAAGCCTTGGTCGAAGTCGTGGTCGCGAAGTCCTTCTGATACCAGCCCTTCTCGAAGCCCTCCTGCAGATAGCTGAAGCCGGCCATCGCCGCAGGGGTCGTCGGCGTACTTGGCCTTGTTGGCGGTGTAGTCGGCGGCGAAGTTCGGGACGGCCTGCGCGACGTTGTAGTAGTCGGCGAGCACGAACAGCTGGGAGGTCCAGTCGTCGGCCGTAGGTGGCAATGACCGGCGCGATACCGGCCGCCTTGATCTTGTCGTTGTTGGCTTCGAACTCAGCCCAGGTCTTGGGCACGCTCAGCCCGTTGCTGCGTAGATCTTCTTGTTGTAGAGGATACCGCCGCCCATCGCCGTGCCGACTCGGCACGCCGAAGATCTGCCCGTTCTGCGACACGGTCGGGAGGAACGAGTCGACGATGTTGGCGATGAACGGCTCCTTCGGAGGTCGACGAGCGTGTCGGTCGGGTGCAGGGCCTGGAGCAGCGAGCCGGAGTTGTACCAGAAGATATCCGTCATGTCGCCCGTCGCAAGGCGTCGTCTTGACGAGGTTGTCGCCTTCGGTGCCGCCCGGCCGGCTCTCGACGTTGATGGTCACGTTGGGATGCATCGCCGTGTAGGCGTCGGCGAGCGCTTTGGCCGAGCTGCTGGTTCGCCTGCGATCGTCGACCAGGTACTTCAGCGTGACAGCCGCGGCCGATGGCTCGGGCGTCGCGGTCGGTGCGGCCACGGACGCGGCAGCCGTCGCGGCGGCCGACGCGGCCGCGCTCGGTGACGCATTCCCCCCGCTACTGCTGCAGGCGCTGACGGCCAGCGCCGTCATCGCAGTGAGGACGATCGCTCGCCTCATTCGTGTGAGATCCATGGACTTCCTCCTCATTGGCCATCTGCCTCGGTCGGCGCGACCCAGCTCGTCGCGCACGTCCGTCCCCAGGCGCTTCTCAGTTCGTCGTGTGCGGATCGCGCTGATCCTCCTTCCTCGTCCTCAACGGAGTGACGATGACGTCGACGTGGGCGTGTCTCCGTGACCCCGGTCGACTCGGGTGGACCCGGTGGACACGCTCTCGACCGCCGGATCGGTGGCGGAGGGCACGAGCCAGATCTCGATGCCGCCCGCCTCCGGGGCCGTGACCATGGATGCAGGGGCTGCCCGATCCGAGATGACGCCCGTCAGTTCCTCGGTCCGGCAGAAGGTCGCGAAGGCCGTGTGGCCCCACTTGGTGTGGTCGACGATGGCGATGACCTGGCGAGCCGCCTCGACCATCGACCGTTTGATCTGGGCTTCCTCCTCTGTGGCGTCGGAGAGGCCCGTCTCGAAGGTGAACCCGGCGGCGCCAACGAACGCGGTCTGGACGTTGATCCGGTCGAAGACGCCCGCGCCGATAGTCCCGACCACCGAGAGGGCCTCCCAGCGGACCCACCCGCCCGGGAGGACGACCGCGATCCCCGGACAGCCGGCCAGCTCGGAGGCGATCCGCAGGCCGTTCGTCACGACCGTCAGGTGGTTCCAGCTGCCTCGAGCGCGGATCGCGCGGGCGAGGTGGAGCCCGGTCGTACTGGCGTCGATCGCGATGCACTCGCCATCGTTGACCCGCGTCGCGGCGGCGGCCCCGATGGCGGCCTTCTCGGTGCGCCGCAGGCGCTCGCGGACGTCGAACGACCCCTCGGACGGCCGCGCGGTGGAGGTGATGGCGCCGCCATGCGCCCGCGTGACACGTCCGTCGGCCGCGAGGGCGGCGAGGTCCTTGCGGATGGTCTGACGAGACACGCCGAACCGGTCGCTCAAGTCGCCGACGCGGACTCGACCGTGCGCATCGACGAGCCGGGCGATAGCCTGCCGGCGCTCGCTCGAGAATGCGTCGGGGCCGCGTGGATGCTGGCTGGCGAGGGCGTCGGTCATGCGCGGGACCTCGATGATCGCCGGCGATCCATCGATCGACCTCCATCGCCGAGCCGGCTCATCTCCGGCCGGTCGTCGTCGCCCGAAGATAGGGATGCGCCCGATATCGAAGTTGGCAATGGTTGTCGGGAGGTTGCACAATCTTGCGGATGTCCGATGGTGTGAAACGAAGGCGCTCCGAACGCAACCTTTGGCACATGGAGCCAGGGGATGCGCGTCCCGACGCGTCCTCCCATCCACACCCGCTGATCGAGCCGGGTAGCGTGGTCGGCCTCTGGCTGGTCGACCATCTGCCGGTGGTCCATCCCCACGACCACGCGTTCTACGAGATGGCGCTCGTGCTCAGCGGGAGCGGGTTCCACGTCTGCGGGGAGAGCGAGGAGCCGGTCCGGGCCGGCACCGTGGTCTTCGTCCCGCCGGGAGTCGCGCACGGCTACCGAGGGTGCCGCGAGATGCAGGTCTACAACTGCTTCTTCCGGGCGGAGCTGGCCGAGTTCGAGCTCCTCTGGGCGGCCCGCGACGACGCGCTTGGGGCCCTGTTCGAACGCAGCGGGACCAAGCGCCTCCAGGACGACCACGTCGTGATCCAGGTGGACTCCGCGGCCTTCGAGCAATGCATCCGTGAGCTCGACGTGATCCGGTACGAGGATCCAGCCGAGCGGAGCCACGCGCGCCAGATCGGCCATCTGCTGCTCGCCCTGGATCTGATCGCCCGGCACGGCCGGCGATACGGGACGGCGCCCAGCGAACGGCGGCTCGCGACCCCGCCCGTCGTCGCGGCCGTCCTCGATGCCTTCGACGGCGACCTTGCCCGGCACTGGACGCTCGCCGACCTGAGCACTGAGGCCTTCGTCGGCTCCTTCCATCTCGCCCACGAGTTCAAGCGCTGGATGGGCGTCTCCCCGATGGCGTACCTCGCGCAGTTGCGCGCGAAACGGGCGGGCATCCTACTGGCCGGGACCGACGACTCGATCGCCTCGATCGGCCGCGCCGTCGGTTGGCCGGAGCCTGCCGCGTTCTCGCGACAGTTCTCGAAGGCGTTCGGGATCAGCCCACGCGAGTTCCGACGCCGTCGCGCGGTGCAGCACGCCGATGAGGCCGTCCCGAGCTGACCAGCTGAGCCCGAGTGGAAGACCTCGGTCCGGCGAGGTCCGGCGTGGCGGGAGCGCGTGGGAGTCGAACCCACCGCGCCGCGCCGAGCGCCGCGCCACTGGTTTTGAAGACCAGGGGACCCACCGGGACCCGACCGCTCCCGCCGCCGATGGTAGCGCGGCCGGGGTCGGCCGCCGTGCCGCGTATCATCGGTCGATGACGACGCTCGAGGCCCTCCCGCCGAACCCGATCCGCCTGACCGACCTCACCGACTGCGGCGGCTGTGCCGCGAAACTGGGCGCCGATCTCCTCGCGGATGCGCTCAGCGGTCTCGGCGCGGAAGCGGCCGCGGACCCGGACGCGGCCCTGATCGCGGGGCTGAACCCGCCGGACGACGCCGCCGCCTACCGCGTCTCCGACGACCTCGCGATCATCGGCACGCTGGACTTCTTCCCACCCCTGGTCGACGACCCGCGGACGTTCGGCGAGATCGCCGCGGCCAATGCCTTGTCCGACGTCTTCGCGATGGGTGGCCGCGTGCTGTTCGCCCTCTCGATCGCGGCGTTCCCGGAGGAGCTACCGCGGGACGTGCTGGCGGAGATCTTCGGCGGGGCGTCCTCGAAGGTCCGCGAGGCCGGCGGGACGCTGGCCGGTGGCCACACGATCCGCGACCCGGAGCCCAAGTACGGGCTCGCGGTCGTCGGGGCGGCCCACCCGGATCGACTCCTCCGCAAGGGCGGCGCTCGGCCCGGCGACCAGCTCATCCTGACCAAGCGGCTCGGGACGGGCGTGCTCGTCTCGGGATCGCGTCAGGGCAAGACGCGGTCGGCGGATCTCGACGGCGCCATCGACCAGATGCGGACGCTCAACCGCGCCGCGTCCGAGGTCCTCGTGGCCGCGGGCATCGCGGCGGCAACGGACGTCACCGGGTTCGGGCTGCTCGGCCATGGGCTGGAGATGGCCCGAGGCGCGGGCGTCCGGTTCGTCTTCGAGGCTTCGGCCCTTCCGGCGCTGGACGGGGCGCTCGACGTCGCCGCGGCCGGCGTCGAGACCGGCGGGGCCGCCCACAACCGGCGGTTCGTGCTGCCGGCGCTGACGGTCGGGCCGGGCGTCCCGGCAGAGCATCGTCACGCTGGCGCACGACCCGCAGACCTCGGGCGGCCTGCTGGCGGCGATCGCGCCGGAGCGGCTCGCCGCCGTCGAGGCGGACCTCGACGCCCGCGGGGTCAGCCACTGGCGGATCGGGCACGTCGAAGCCGGTGACCCGGGCGTGGCACTCGTCCAGGCGGCCTGACGATCGCGGTGGAGATCGCGACCGGCGTCCGGCGCATCGGGACCGGCCGCGTCAATGTCTACCTGATCGACGAACCCGGCGGGATCACGGTCGTCGATGCCGGGCTGCCGGCGTCATACGGCGATCTCATGACGGAGCTGGCCGCGATGGGCCGGTCCATCGCGGACGTGCGGGCGGTGGTGCTCACGCACGCCCACAGCGACCACATCGGGTTCGCCGAGCGCATCCGCCGCGACGACGGCGTCCCGATCGAGATCCACGAGGCCGATGCCGCGCTCGCGCGCGGCGAGGCGAAGCAGAAGAACGAGGGCGGCGGGCCGATGCGGCCGATCCCCCTCGTGTCGTTCCTGCTCTTCGCGATGCGCCGCGGGGGTCTGCGGACGCCACGGATCACGGAAGTCTCGACGTTCGGCGACGGGGCGACGCTCGACGTACCGGGCTCGCCCCGAGTGATCCACGTCCCCGGCCACACCGCCGGCAGTGCCGCGCTCCACCTGCCGGACCGTGACGCCATCGTGGTCGGCGATGCGTTCGTGACGCTCAACGTCATGAGCGGCTCCACCGGACCGCAGCTCTTCCCGAACTTCAACGCCGACAACCGTCAGGCGGTGGCCTCGCTCGCGCGCTTCGACGGGATCGAGGCCAGGCACGTCCTGCCCGGCCACGGCGAACCGTGGTCGGGAGGCATGTCGGAGGCCCTGCGCCTCGTCCGCGCGTCGATCCCCGAGGGCTTCGGCGCCTGACGCCTAGGCCGTCGTCGCGTCGTCGTCGGCGAGGAGCCGGTACAGGTCGCGGCGCGCGTCGGTGAGGACCTTGCGGGCCGCGCCGTTCGCCGCCGGCGACCCGATGCGGGTCACCTGCATCGCGGCGATGCCGAGCTCACGGGCGAGCCCGCGAAGGTCGTCGCCGCCTTCGCGTCGGGTCCAGGCGGGCTCCGCCGGGATCGCGGCGGCGGCCGTCCGGCCAGCCTCGGTCAGCGCGAAGGTCTTGCGACCGTCGCGGTCCTCCACGACGACGAGGCCCTCGTCCTCGAGCTGCTGGAGCGTGGGGTAGACGGAACCCGCACTCGGGTTCCAGCGGCCGCCGCTCCGGGCGCCGAGTTCCTGCATGACCTGGTAGCCGTGCATCGGCTGCTCGGCGAGCAGGCCGAGGATGGCGTCGCGGATCGCGCCGCGGCGCATCTGGAGCCGCACGCCGTGCGGCCGCGGTGGTCCGCCGTGACCCGGGCGACGGCCGCGGTCGCCGTGACGTCCTTCGTCGCGGTGTCCGCTGTCATCGTGGCCCGCGAGGCCGCGCATGCGGCGGCGCCCCGGGACCTCCACCGACAGGGCGAAGTCGGGCCGCCGTCGGCGCCCCGGCTCGCGAAGCCCTTCGGCGTCGATGGGGTGGTGGTGGATGGGATGCGGTCCGCCTCGATGCGGTCCGCGGTCGGTTCGGTCGATCACTCGTTGATCTCTCTCTGTTGGATGTGCGGCGACTCGCACGTGGTTCATGTCGCGCTATCACGATATATCGAGATACATCGATTGTCAATGCCCGTTTCATGTGGGCGAACGGCCCTCCCCCGCCTCACCGCAGACGCTACCGTGGCGCCATGCACCCGGATCCAAGCGACGAGCAGCCGACCGAGCGCGCGACGCGGGTCGACGGTGCCCGGTTCGGTCACGTGAATGTGACCTCTCATGACTGGCGACGTCTCGCCAGGTTCTACGCCGATGTCTTCGGGATGGAACCCGTGGGTCCGGAGCGGGACATCGCCGGCGCCGACCTCGACCGGGCGACCGGTCTCGTCGGGGCCCACCTTCGCGGGATCCACCTTCGCCTGCCGGGTGGCGGCAACGATGGACCCACTCTCGAGATCTTCAGCTACGACACCATGGCGCCCGACCCGGGGCCGCCCACGCCCGACCGGGCCGGCTGGGGCCACATCGCCTTGATGGTCGCGGACGTGGCCGCCGCCCGCGACGCCGTGATCGCCGCCGGCGGCGCGACCGCCGGTGATGCCGTCACCATGGCGACGAAGGATGGCCGCCGCCTGACGTGGTGCTACGTCAAGGACCCGGACGACAACCTCCTCGAGCTCCAGACCTGGCACGCCGACTGACGATGGACCTCGGTGCAGCCCGGCGGATCCCTCCGGCGCTACACTCGGCGGGTCGTCGCTCCGCAGGAGGCCACCCGTGGCGAAACCCTACGTTCGACTGACCCAGCCCCTCGTCCGCGACACGAAGGGCGGCGAGTTGCGTCCCGCGACCTGGGACGAAGCGCTCGCTCGGACCGTCGCCGGGTTCGAGGCCGCGAAGGCGGCCCACGGCCCGACGACATTCGGCACCTTCAGCTGCTCGAAGGCGACCAACGAGGTCAACTTCGCGGCACAGAAGTTCAGCCGAACGGTCCTGGGCAGTAACAACATCGACAGCTGCAACCGGACCTGACACGCCCCGAGCGTCGCCGGTCTGGCGACCGTCTTCGGTGCCGGTGGCGGCACAAGTTCATATCGTGAGGTCGAGGACACCGATCTGATCGTCCTCTGGGGCAGCAATGCCCGCGAGACGCATCCGATCTTCTTCCACCACGTGCTGCGCGGCATCAACAACGGTGCCCGCCTCTACGCGGTCGACCCACGGCGCACGTCGTCCGCCGAATGGGCCGATGGATGGCTCGGGCTGGACGTCGGCTCGGATATCGCGCTCGCCAACGCGATCGGGCGCGAGATCATCGCGGCCGGATTGGAGAACCGCGAGTTCATCGACCGTGCGACCGTCGACTTCGAGGCGTACAAAGCCAAGGTCGAGTCCTACACGCTCGAGTACGCCGAGCGCGAGACCGGCGTCCCCGCCGAGTCGATCCGCGAGCTCGCGCATGCCTTCGCGACCGCGCCGCGGGCCATGATCTGCTGGACGCTCGGGATCACCGAGCACCACAACGCCGTCGACAACGTCCTCGCGCTCATCTCGCTCGTCCTGCTGACCGGCCACGTCGGCCGCTACGGGAGCGGCGTCAACCCACTCCGCGGCCAGAACAACGTCCAGGGCGGCGGCGACATGGGCGCCCTCCCCGACCGGCTGCCCGGCTTCCAGCACGTGGAGAACGACGAGCTGCGGGCCAAGTTCGATGCCGAGTGGGGCGTCCCGGTCCCGCCGCAGCGCGGCTGGCATCTCTCGGGCATGTTCGATGCGATGGAGCGCGGCGATCTGACGGCCGTGTACTGCATCGGCGAGAACCCCGTCCAGTCCGAGGCCGACCAGAAGCGCGCCATCGCCCTCCTCGAAGGCCTCGACTTCCTCGTGGTCCAGGACCTGTTCCTCACCAAGACGGCAGCCCTGGCCGACGTGGTCCTGCCCGCGACGGCGGCCTGGGCCGAGAGCGACGGCACGGTCACGAACTCCGAGCGGCGAGTCCAGCGCGTGCGGGCCGCCGTGGCACCGCCCGAGGGCGCGCGTGACGATCTCGCGATCGTCTTCGACCTCGCCAACCGGATGGGCGCGGCCTGGGGCGACGCGGACCCCGAGAAGGTGTGGGACGAGGTCCGGCGGCTGTCCCCGGTCCATGCCGGGATGAGCTACGAGCGCCTCGAGCGCGAGGGCGGGCTCCAGTGGCCGTGCTACGACCTCGACCATCCGGGCGAGATGTTCCTGCACAGCCGCCTTTGGGAGGACCCGGTGCCCGGCAACCGCGTGCCGTTCGTCCCGGTCGACCACGATCCGCCGGTCGACCGCCTCGACGCGGACTTCCCGATCCGCCTGACGACCGGTCGCCGGCTCGACTCGTACAACACCGGCGTCCAGACGGCGGGCTACACGTCGCCGCTGCGACGCGGCGAGTCGCTGGACATCTCGCCGGAGGATGCCGCGCGGATCGGGCTCGTCGACGGCGAGGTGGTCCGGGTCGTGTCGCGACGTGGCCAGGTCGAGGTGGGCATCCGGATCGACGAGTCGCTGCGTCCGGGGCTGACCTTCATGACGATGCATTTCCAGGACGAGGTCGCGGTCAACCTCCTGACGATCGACGCCACGGACCCGAAGTCGGGCACGGCCGAGTTCAAGGCCACGGCCATCCGCATCGAGAAGCTCGCGACGCCGATCCCCGCCTGAGCGGCGCGCATGTTCACACGGCGCTGATGTGAGGCGCCGGCTCCGGTGAGACCATGGTGACGTCCGGACTCGGACGACCGCAGATCGAGGAGCCATGATGGCCAAGTACCTGTTCCACGGTTCGTACACGCAGACCGGCATCCAGGGCGTGCTCAAGGATGGCGGGACGGGTCGGCGCAAGGCCGTGGACGCGCTCGCCGCGAGCCTGGGCGGCCGCGTCGAGTCCATGTACTGGGCCTTCGGCTCGGATGACTTCTACGTCATCGCCGACCTCCCCGACCATGCCACCGCGGCCGCACTGGCCGCCACCACCGGCGGCACCGGCGCCGTGAGCATCAGCACGGTCGTGCTGCTGACCGCCGAAGACCTCGATGCGGCGGTCAAGCTCCATCCCGACTATCGAGCGCCGGGCGCCTGACGTTGGCGCCGGCCCTCGCCCACGACCTTCGCGAGGTCGACGCCGTCGAGGCGACGATCCTCGTCGACAGCTCGATCGACATCCTGTTGCCGTCGGGCGGGCCGGCCCGACGGCCGCCGCTGGCCGAGGACTGGTCGGAACGCGATCAGCTCCGGGCGGAACACGGCTACGGCCTGCTACTCCGGACGCGGACCGGCGACACGTGGCGGACCGTGCTCTACGACGTCGGCCTCGGGCGTGACACGCTGCTCTGGAATGCCGCCATCCTCGGCTCGACCTGACGGCCGCCGAGGCCATCGTCGTCAGCCACGGCCACGCCGACCATCACGGCGGCCTCGAGGGCGCGGTCCGGTCCCGCGGGCGCGGCGGGCTCCCGATCGTGCTGCACCCCGACGCGCTCCTCGATCGGCGCGTCGTCTTCCCGACCGGGGTGACGATCTCGATGCCGCCACCGTCCACGAACGACGTCGAGCGAGAAGGTGGCCGCGTCCTCGCGGAGCCGGGACCGTCACTCTGGGCGGACGACTCGATGCTGGTGTCCGGCCAGGTGGCGAGGACGACCGACTTCGAGAGGGGCTTCCCGCTCCAGCAGCGCCGGGACGGCGACGGCTGGACGCCCGACACCTGGATCTGGGACGACCAGAACGTGGTCGTCAACGTCCGCGGTCGCGGGCTCGTGGTGTTCAGCAGCTGCTCGCACGCCGGATCGGTGAACGTGCTCCGAAACGCGGTCGCGACGACGGGCGTGGAGCGAGTCCATGCGTTCGTCGGCGGGATGCACCTGACGGGCGGGCTGTTCGAATCCATCATCCCGGCTACCCTCGATGCCATCGAGACGATCGGTCCGGACTACGTCGTCCCCGGGCACTGCACCGGGTATCGCGCACTGGCCGAGATCGTGACCCGATTCCCGGAGCGGTACATCGCCTCGTCGGTCGGGACCCGGCTGACCTTCGAGGCACCGCGAGCGACAGCCGACGAATTCACCCGGTCGGGGTGACGCCACCCGGGCCTCGGCCCGACACTATCTGCGTACGGAGGTGATATCGACCATGGCAACCAAGCCGCGCTCCACGACCAAGACCACGGCCGCGAAGGCGAAGGCGCCCGCGGCGAAGGCCAAGCCCGCCAGCACGAAGGCGAAGCCCGCCACCGCCAAGGCGACCGCGAAGACGACCGCCAAGACGACCGCCAAGACCGCGAGGCGATCCGCCGCGCAGGACACGGCCGAGATGGCCGAGGCCGTCTCGAAGGCCGAAGCTCGCGACGGTGCCCGGCGCGTCGTCGCCGGCATGGACGTCGTCGAGGCCGCTGCCGGCGCGGCGGCCGCGGGCCGCGAGATCACCATCGAGGGCGCCGAGGACCTGACGCGAGGGGCCGACCAGGTGGCCGTCGCTGAGCGCGTGTCCGCCCTGAGCGACGTGGTCGCGGCGGCTGGGATCACCGATGTCGCCGAGGGTGCCGAGCTCGTCTCGACGTCCGAGGACATCGCGCTGCTCGGCGCCGTGGTCGGGGCCATCAGCGAGGACGACCTCGAACGCGGACTGGAGATCGCGCGGGTCGGCGGCGAGCTCAACGCCGCCTCGGCTGTCGTGGCGCGCATCGGCATGCCCGTGCTCGCCGCGTTCCTCGCCGATCGCGGCGACCAACTGCTCGGCGTGTCCGTGGACACGATCGTCCGAGCCGGCGGCACACGGGCCATCGCCCGCGCGCTCGGCCGAGACCAGCGACAAGGTCCAGGCGCTCGGCGAGCTCGAGGAGGCCGAGGGCATCGTCCGCCTGGCCGCCGCCGAAGGCCTCGCCGAGCGGAGCGAGGAGCTGGCCGATTCCGGCGCCGCACTCGCCTATCAGGGGTACGAAGAGGTCCAGGTCGGCGAGGCCGTCCGCGAGACCGCGGTCGAGGTCGGCGCGGCCGGGCTGGCCGAGGCCGGCGAGGGCATGGAGGAGATCGGCTCCGCCGGCGCCCTCGAAGACGTCTCGAAGCAGCTCAAGCGCAAGAAGTAGCGTTCGGGTCCATCGATGCCGATGGATCCCGGGACGACCGGGGACGGACTCGTCGTCGTCGGTCCTGACGGCGGCGACGCCTTCCCGAGCCTCGACGTCGTGCGCAAGGCGACAGCCGCCGCGACGGGCGGCTGGGGTGTCGTCGTCGTGACCGGCTACCCCGGCGAGGGCGGGACGACGCATGCTCATGACGGCGAGGCGGAGGCGTTCTTCGTCCTCGATGGCCCGATCGACCTGCTCGGCGCCGAGAGCGTCACGCGCCTGGAGACTGGGTCGTTCGTGCTGGTCCCGCCAGGGGTCGAGCACGGCCTCCGCATGGTCGGCGACGGCGTCTCACGCTGGCTCGCGATCTGGCCCTCGGCCCTCGACGGGTTCCCGGAGGCCGCCGAAGCCGCAGCGGCAGACGACGTCGGGCCGGAAGCCCTGGCCGCCCTGCGCGGCCGCCACGGGATCATCCCAGGCCGGATCCGATAGCCGCGATCCGTTTCGCCCGCCTCAGTCGACGCCGCGCTCGATGAGGCCGGACTCGTAGGCGAAGATCACCGCCTCGACGCGGTCGCGGACGCCGAGTTTCGAGAACAGGCTCGAGACGTGCGTCTTGACGGTCGCCTCGCCGATGACCAGCCGATCGGCGATGTCCGCGTTCGAGAGCCCGCGCGCGACCAGCACGAGGACCTCACGCTCGCGCGCCGAGAGGCGTTCGAGGGCGCGTCGGGCGTCCGTTGGAGCCATCCGGGTCGCGAACGAGTCGATCACCCGACGGGTCACCGACGGCGAAAGGAGCGCGTCCCCGCGAGCGACCACCCGGATCGCCTCCACGAGGTCATCAGCCGGGGCGTTCTTCAGGAGGAAGCCACTCGCGCCCGCCTGGAGGGCCCCGAACACGTACTCGTCGACATCGAAGGTGGTAAGCACGATCACGCGTGGCCCTTCGCCGGTCGCCACGATCCGCCGAGTCGCCTCGATGCCGTCGAGCCCGGGCATCTGGACGTCCATCAACACGATGTCGGGCCGCCGCCAGTGCACGACCTCGACGGCCTCGACGCCCGTCCCCGCCTCGCCGACCACCTCGATGCCCGGCTCGGACTCGAGGAGGAGCCGGAGACCGGACCGGATCATGGCCTGGTCGTCGACGAGGACGACCCGGATCTTGTCGTGAGTCTCCTGGGTCACGTCGGCCGCCTCGCCGCTGCCTCGACGGCGCCCGGAGCCGCTGGAGCGCCATCGATCGGGATGCGCGCGCGCACGTCGAAACCGCCGTCCGGGGTCGGGCCGGCGTCGAGCGCCCCACCGAAGACCGCGACGCGTTCACGCATCCCGCGGAGCCCGAACCCGGGACCCGCGCCGACGTCCGAGGCTCGACCGGTCGAGTTCGCGACACGGACGACGAGGACCCGATCGACGACCCTGATCTCCCCGTCGACGCGTGCCCCGGCCGCGTGGCGGACCGCGTTGGTCAGCGCCTCCTGGACGATCCGGTACGCGACCTGGCCGATCGCGCGATCCGCCTGGATGGCGCTCACCGACGGATCCACCGCGATGGTGGCGTCGAGGCCGGCCGTGCGGAAGTCGTCGATCAGCGCCGGGAGATCCGCAAGGCCCGGGTCCGGGGCCATCGGCCGGGCGTCGTCCGGCGCTCGGAGCGCCTCGAGCATGCGCCGCAGGTCGGCGTTCGCGCCGCGAGCCGCCTCCTCGACATGGCCGAGCGCGGCTCGGGCGGCGGCGGGGTCTCGCTCCATGGCGCGGGCGGCCGCGGCCGCTTGCAGACCGATCGCGGCCACTTTCGACGCGACCGTGTCGTGGAGGTCACGCGCGATCTCGATCCGCCGCTGCAACAGCTCCTCGCGGATGGCCGCGTCGCGTCGCTCGCGACGGCGGATCACGACCCAGACGAAGACGCCCGTGACGAGGCCGAGGCTGATGCCGCGGAGCAGCCCGTCCTCGTCGGTGCCCCATTGCCAGAGCGACACCGCGAGCACGGCCAGGCCGACGATCGCCGGCACGGCGGGAGCAGGGACACGGCGGTCCATCGAGGTAGCCTACCGTGCCACGGGGGTCGCGAGGACCGACCCGACGCCCTCCGGCATCGCCACCAGGGGCTGCCGCTGGCGGCGGATCCGGAGGAGGCCGTCGGTCACCCGGAAGACCAGGACCGCCGCGAGGACGACGCCGAGGTCGACCCGGAGGAGACCCGGCCACGGCCCCAGCCATCCCGGGATCACGAACAGGATCGCGAACGGCACGAAGACGTCGAGGTAGACGCGGAGCGCGCCCAGGCCGACGCGGACCACCGGGTGGGCGCGACGGCCGCGCGGGGCGAACCGTGGGGACCGCGCGAGACCGATCAACGACCGCGACTGGAGGACGAGCGCGATCAGCAGCACCACGTCCAGCGCCGGGTAGAGGAGCTCGATCGTGCCCGCCGGTTCGCGACCGAGCAGCATCGAGACGACGCCGAGACCGATGGTGTCCGGCTTGTGGAGCAGCTCGTAGATCGGACTCGTGCCGTTGAGCAGCACCGCGACACCAAGACCGTGATCGGGCACGATCGCGGCCACGGCGGCCATGTCGGTGGTGCTCCCGGTGTGCGCGACGATGCGCTCGCCATCGAGCGTGCCGTCCGTCCAGCCCAGGCCGTAGCGTTGGTCGCCGACACCCGTGGCGACGACGCCCTGGTGCATCAGCGCGAGGCTCGTCGGCGAGACGACAGCCCGGCCATCCGTGGCGGCACCGGTCTGGGCCACCAGGTAGCGGCCCATGTCGTCCGCGCTCGCGGCGATGAACCCCGCCGACACGAGGTCAGGACGATCGAGAGCGTCGCGTGAGTCGGCGATCCCGAACCACAGTCGGTGGGCTCGCGTCAGGCCCTCCTGTTCCGCGACGGCGTGGTCGGTCGTGGCGGTCGTCATCGCGAGCGGCCCGAAGACGTGCGTCCGCAGGTACGTGCCGTAGTCGACGCCGGAGACCTGCTCGATCAGGCGGCCCAGAACGACGTAGTTCGCATTGGAGTAGTGATAGGCCGCGCCCGGCGCGGACACGGGAGCGACGTCCGCCAGGTCGTCGACGCGCGCGGCCAGGGACGTGACGGGAGTCGAGAGGGGCTCGGTCCCGGCCGCGGTCGAGATGCCGCTGGTGTGCTCGAGGAGCTGCCGGACGGTGATCGCGGCGCTGGCGTTCGCATCGGCAAGCCGGAACGCCGGCACGTATCGGACGACCGGCCGGTCCAGGTCGACGCGGCCGGCATCGACGAGCTGCATGACGGCGAGCGCCGTGAACGACTTCGTGAGCGAGCCGATGACGAACGGGGTCTGCGCCGTGACGGGACGGCCCGCGTCATCGGCCGAGCCGAAGGCCTGCGTATGGACGATCCGACCGTCGCGGACGATGACGACAGCACCGCCCGGGATCCCGGAGTCGGCGATCTGATGCGCCAGCCAGGCATCGATCTCGGCGTAGGTCGCCGGGCCCCCGCGGGCCGGCGCCTGGCCGCCCGGGACGACGAGGTTGACCGCGAACAGCACGGCCGCTGCCAGGAACAGGAGCGGACGGACGGGGATCCGTCGGCGGATCCGAACGAGCGGGGAAGGCATTTCGGTGGGCTCCGATGTGGTGGGGAGGTTCATGGCGCCACGATCGGGCGATCCGGCCTCCGCGCCATCCGTCTGGCGGCGGAAACGCGACTCCCCCGCGAGACGGAGGCCGGATCCGATGAGCGGGCCGGAACGTCGCGCTCCGAGTCGGCACGGGCTCGCTACACTCGGCCGCGATGGACCTGCACGTCATCGGGCCACTCGCCTCCCCCGCTGAACGCGCCGCGGTCGACAGCGTCCTCGGCCCGCCCGAGTCCGGATGGGTCGGCGGTCGTCGCGACTCGGCGATCGACGGGCACGCGGCCCGCGGCGGGCATGCGACGCGGGCCCGTCGCTCCCAGCTGCTCCCCGCCCTCCACGCCGTGCAATCCCGCATCGGGTGGATCAGCCAGCCGGCGCTGAACTACATCTCGAAGCGCCTGGCGGTGCCTCCCGCGGAGGCGTACGGCGTCGCGACGTTCTATGCCCTGTACGCCACCAAGCCGCGGCCGCCGGTCGTCGCGCACGTCTGCGACGACATCGCGTGCCGGCTCGCGGGCGCGGAGCGGATCTGCGAGGACCTGACGCGTTCGGTCGGGCCGGCCGGCGAGGCGGCGAAGGACGGGCGGATCGGCTGGCTGCGGTCGCCTTGCCTCGGGTTGTGCGACCTGGCCCCGGCCGCGCTCTTCACCGCGGCCGGCGAGACGCCGACCACCGTGAGCGCGGCCCCGGTGGACGCCGCGGCGATCGTCGCGAGGCTTGAGTCGAGCGGGACCGCGACCCGCCGGGCGGCACCGGCGCTCGATCAACGAGGGAGCCCGGATCTTCGACTCCTCCGCCGCGTCGGCGTCGTGGACCCCACGTCACTCGACGACTACCGCGCGCACGGCGGGTATGCCGCCCTCACTCGATCGCTCGCGATCGGTCCGGACGCCGTCATCGCGGAGGTCACCGCCTCCAGGCTGGTCGGGCGCGGCGGTGCGGCGTTCCCGACCGGACGAAAGTGGGCCGCGGTCGCGACGCAGGCCGCCCAGCCGCACTACCTGGTCTGCAACGCCGACGAATCGGAGCCCGGCACGTTCAAGGACCGCGTGCTCCTGGAGGGCGATCCGTTCGCGATCGTCGAGGCGATGACCATCGCCGCCTTCGCGACCGGCGCCTCCAAGGGCTTCCTCTACCTCCGCGGCGAGTACCCGGAAGCCGAGGCGCTGGTCCGATCGGCGATCGACACGGCCAGGTCCGCCGGCCTGCTCGGCCCGGACATCGAGGGCTCGGGTTTCGCGTTCGACATCGAGCTCCGGCGCGGCGCCGGCGCGTACATCTGCGGCGAGGAGACGGCGCTCTTCGAGTCGATCGAGGGCAAGCGGGGCGAGCCGCGCAACAAGCCGCCCTTCCCGGTCGAGGTGGGGCTGTTCGGCAAGCCCACGGTCGTCAACAACGTCGAGACGCTCGCGAACGTGCCGCTCATCCTGACGATGGGCGGCGAGGCGTTCGCCGCGATCGGCACGGAAGGCTCCACGGGGCCGAAGCTCTTCTGCCTGTCCGGCCACGTCGCCCGACCAGGCACGTACGAGGTCGAGTTCGGGGCGACCCTGCGCGACCTCATCGAGATGGCCGGTGGCGTCCCCGGCGGCACGGCGATCCGGACGATCCTGCTCGGCGGGGCGGCGGGTGTCTTCGTCGGGCCGGACACGCTCGACACGCCGCTGACGTTCGAGGCGACGCGCGCCATCGGTGCCACCCTCGGCTCGGGGGTCGTGATGGTCTTCGACGAGACCGTCGATCTCGTGGACACCCTTCGCCGCATCGCGCAGTTCTTCCGTGACGAGTCCTGCGGCCAGTGCGTGCCGTGCCGCGTCGGCAGCGTCCGGCAGGAGGAGCTCCTCGCGCGACTCGCTGCCGGATCGCGTGTCCGGCCACGCGACGAGGAACTCGCGCTGCTCAAGGAGATCGGGCAGGTCATGCGCGACGCGTCGATCTGCGGGCTCGGTCAGACGGCGTCGTCCGCCATCGAGTCGGCGCTCCGGGTGCCGGGTCTGGTCGCGATATGACCCACGACCCGACGCACGCCCCGCGGCCGGACCCCGTGTCGCCGCCCCTCTCGGCGATCCTCATGTCGCCGCCCGCACGCCCCTCGAAGCCGCCCTCCGCGCCCGTCGTCGACGCGCCGCCCCCGGTCGAGCTCATGATCGACGGCGAGACCGTGACGGTCCCGGCGGGCACGACGATCCTCGGCGCGTGCCGCCAGGAAGGGATCGACACCCCGACGCTGTGCTACGCCGAGAACCTGACACCGGTCAACGTCTGTCGGGTCTGCGTCGTGGAGGTCGCCGGGTCGCGGGTCCTGGTGCCGGCCTGCTCGCGCAAGGTCGAGGCCGGGATGGACGTGCAGACCGACTCGGAGCGCGTCCGGACCTCGCGCAAGATGGTGCTCGAGTTCCTCGGTTCGTCCGTCGACATCTCGCTGGCCGGGGCGCAGGCGCCGGACGGCTCGACGGCCGCCTACGCCGAACGCTACGGCGCCGACCCGACGCGATACGGACCGCCGCCGCGCCAGCCGCCGCCGGCGAGCGCGACACGCACGAGGCCGGGCATCACCACGCCGCGCCGGGTGACGCCGCCGCTGCGACGGTCGCCCAGCCGACCAAGATCGACAACGATCTCTATGTCCGCGACTACTCGAAGTGCATCCTCTGCTACAAGTGCGTCGAAGCCTGCGGCGAGGACGCGCAGAACACGTTCGCGATCGCGGTCGCCGGGCGTGGGTTCGACGCCCGCATCTCCACGGAACAGGCGGTGCCCCTCCCCGAGAGCGCGTGCGTGTACTGCGGGAACTGCATCGGCGTCTGCCCGACCGGCGCGCTGATGGCGAAGCCCGAGTACGACATGCGCGAGGCCGGGACCTGGGACCCGTCGCAGCAGACGGTGACCGAGACCATCTGCCCGTACTGCGGGGTGGGCTGCGCGGTCGAACTGCACGTGCAGGACGACAAGATCCTCAAGGTGACCTCGCCGCTCGACTCCTCGGTCACCGACGGCCACCTGTGCATCAAGGGCCGGTTCGGCTTCGAGTTCGTCAACGAGCGGCCCCCGAAGCGCGGCCGATGACGGACGGCGGGTCGGCGCGGCCGGCCGAGATCACCCTCGACGACTTCGAGCGCGTCGACATCCGGGTCGGGACGGTCGTGGCCGCAGCGCCGCTCGAGGGCGCTCGCAAGCCGGCGATCACGCTCGAGATCGACTTCGGGCCGGAGATCGGGATCCGGCATAGCTCGGCGCAGATCACCGTCCACTACGAACCCGCCGAGCTCATCGGCCGCCAGGTGGCCGCGGTCGTCAACTTCCCCCCACGCCGGATCGCGGGCTTCAAGTCCGAGGTTCTGACCCTTGGCTTCCCCGACGCCGAGGGGGCGGTCGTGCTCGTCGGACCCGGCCATCCCGTGCCCGACGGCGGCCGCCTGTTACTGAGGCGTCCGGCGTACGCTGTCAGCGATGACGGTCGACCACTGGGAACGGATCTATACGTCGCGACCGACGGACGCCGTCGGCTGGTATGAGCCGGATCCGATCCTCTCCCGCCGACTGGTCGAGGCGGCCATCGCACGCGGGGCTCGCAGCGTCATCGACATCGGTGGTGGCGCCTCGTCCCTCGTCGACCACGTCATCGACCTTGGCCTGGATCGCATCGCGGTGCTGGACATCGCCGGCGCGGGACTGGCCGTGTCGCGGGCCAGGCTCGGCGCGCGCGCCGACGAGGTCGAGTGGATCGTCGCCGACGTGACCGCGCCGCTCGACCTCGGGCGGTTCGATGTCTGGCACGACCGGGCGGTCTTTCACTTCCTGCTGGATCCGGCCGCGCGATCGCACTACGTCACGCTCGCGAGGCAGACGATCCCGCTCGGCGGCATGGCGATCATGGCCACGTTCGCGGCCGACGGTCCGGAGCGGTGCAGCGGCCTGCCCGGTCCGTCGGTACGAGCCGGAGGGGCTCGCGTGCGAGTGCGGGCCGGCGTTCCACCTCACGACCACGACCCGACATCAGCACCGCACGCCGTCAGGCGTCCTGCAGGCCTTTCAGTACTCGACCTTCGAGCGCGTCGCGCTCGGCCGGGGATCCGACCGAGCCGCCTGAGGCGCCTCGCATCCGACGGCTCGTTCGACCCTAGCCCCAACCCGAGAGGTCGCGCAGGTCGACGCGGTTGTCGTGGGTGTAGACGTTGAAGCCGTCGCCGCGGAGGAAGCCGACGAGCGTGACGCCGAGCCGCTCGGCGGTGTCGATGGCGAGGTCCGACGGCGCCGAGACGGCGCACACGATGGGGATGCCGGCGACCGCCGCCTTCTGGATGATCTCGAAGCTCACGCGACCCGAGACCATCAGCACGCGGTCGTGCAGCGGCATGGTCTTCGCCAGCACCTGCGACCCGATGACCTTGTCGAGCGCGTTGTGCCGCCCGACGTCCTCGCGAATCGCGATCAGCTCGCCAGCCGGCGAGAACAGCCCGGCAGCATGGAGGCCACCCGTCTCGTCGAAGGCGCGCTGCGCGGCTCGGAGGAGGTCGGGCAGGGCGAGGATCACGGTTCGTGGGACGACCGGGCCTGGCGGGAGCGGGTCGACCCGCAGCGCGACCTCGTCGATGGAGGCCTTGCCGCAGATCCCGCATGACGCGGTGGCGATGAAGTGGCGCTCGGCGACCTTCGAGTCGTCGAACGGACGAGTCAGCCGGACGAGGATGGTGTCGTCGGGCTGGCTCAACGAGCCTGGATCGCCCGACGTCGTGGAGGCGACCTCATCGCCGTCGATGAGGCCCTCCGTGCGAAGGAACCCGACGGCCAATTCGGCCTCATGACCCGGGGTCCGCATCGTGATCGCCACCGCGACCGGCTGCTGTCTTGGGCCGGCCGCGCGGATCTCGAGCGGCGCTTCCCCGACGACGCGATCGTCGCGGACCTCGAGCGTCGAGCCGTGGACCGACACGATCTTGCGGGTCGTGACGTGGCGCACGGGCGGCCGCGGATCGTTCAGCCCGGGCACGTCGTCCCCTCGAGCGCCTTGCCGAAGGCGGTCAGCCGGTCCGCCGCGACGTTCGCGGCGTCGACGGCCTTGCCGAGCGCATCGAGGCCCTTGAGGCCGCCGCCGGTCGCCGACCAGTCGAGGAACCGCTCGGCCGCGTGCCGTAGGCCGCGACCATCGAACGAGCCGCCTTGTGCGCCTTGGCGTAGCACGCCGCCGGCGGGTGGTCGCGCAGCCAGTCGCGCTCGCTGTCGACGAAGTCGAGGATGTCCACGGACGCATCGTGGACCCCCTTCGTGTCCTGTGCCTGGGCCGCGCGTGCTGAGCGCGGCGTTCAGGCGGTCGACCGTCGCGCGGTCGTCGTTGACCCGCAGGAGGAACTCCGCGTAGAGGAGTCGCGGGTCGCCTCGGGCGGTCGGCGGATCGGTCGGTGTCGGTTCGGGCGTGGGCTCGGGCGTCACTTCGGGCGTTGCGGTCGGCCAGGCGATGCGGCTCGGCGGTCGGCGGGTCGGTCGGCGTCGGCTCGGCCGTCGGCAGGTCGGTCGGCATCACGCTGGTGGCGGGCGACGCCTCGGCGGCGGTCGCGTCCGCCCCGTCGGCCTGGCGAAGGCGGCCGGCCATCGCGGCGAGCAGCACCACCGCGACGACGAGCGCGCCCGCGACGAGGAGCCATCGGTTTCGTGTCATCCGGGCGCGCACACGGCCCATGATAGGCGGCGATGCCGTCCGACCCGCCGCTCACCCTCCGCGATCGCGCGTTCCTCGAAGGATCGCGGCGCGCCGTGCTGGCCACCATCGACCCCGCCGGGCATCCGCGCCAGGTCCCGATCTGCTTCGTGCTCGATCCGGCGGCGTCGGTGCTGTATACGCCGCTCGACGACAAGCCGAAGCGCACGGACGACCATCTCGCGCTGGCCCGCGTGCGCGACATCGCGACCCGTCCGGACGTGACGGTCCTCGTCGATCGATGGGACGAGGACTGGTCCCGACTCGCCTGGCTTCGCTGCTCCGGCCGCGCGTGGCTGCTGCCGCCGGCCGGTCCGGGTCACGCGGCGGCGGTCGGCGGCGCTCCGCGCCAAGTACCCCCAATACGCCACGCACGACATCGCGTCGCGTCCGCTCATCGCGGTCACGATCGAGCGATCCGTGAGCTGGGCGTCAGGCGCCTGAAGCCGGCCCTCGCCAGCGGCGTCGGCCTCAGGCGCGGACGCCGCCCGTCGGATGCTTGTGCCACTGGTCCGGCCCTTCGACGACCGGCACGCCCAGCGACTCGAGGAGGCGGTCCGACGCGGCGGTGATGTCGGCGATCGCCGCATCGAAGGCCTCGCGGTTGCGGACGCTCGGCTCGCGGAAGCCGCTGATCTTGCGGACGTACTGGCGGGCGGCGGCCTCCAGTTCACCGGTCGTCGCTGATTCCCCGGGACGACGCAGGGTCTTGATGCTTCGGCACATACCCGTACGGTACGACCATCCGCGTCACCGTATCCTCGGGCGGTGACCGACCCGGCCGATGTCATCGCCGCGCTTGGGCTCCAGCCGCACCCCGAAGGCGGCTGGTGGGCCGAGACGTGGCGCGCCCCCGAGGTCGACGGTGCGCGCCCCGTCGGCAGCGCGATCCTCTACCTCCTGGCCGCGGGTGAGCGGTCGCACTGGCACACGTTCGATGCCGCGGAGGTCTGGCAGTACGCGGCCGGCGACCCGCTCGAGCTCGCGGTCTGGAACGAGGGCAGCCCGGTGGTCCGGCACCGGCTCGGTGGCGACGTCGCCGCCGGCGACCGACCGCAGGCGGTGGTGCCGGCCCACGCCTGGCAGACCGCCAGCTCCCTCGGCGCGTGGACGCTGGTCGGGTGCATCGTGACGCCCGCCTTCGAGTTCGCGAGCTGGCGGTTGGCGCCCGACGGCTGGGAGCCGCCGGCCTGATGCCGCCACGACCGACGACCGCCCGCGGGACCGGGCCTGACCTTGCGACAGCTGAACCGGACGACCCTGCTCCGGCAGGCGCTGCTCGAGCGCGCGCCATGGAGCGCCCCGGAGGCCATCGGACGGCTCGCCGGGCTCCAGGCCCAGCACGCGAACTCGCCGTATGTCGCGCTGTGGTCGCGGGCGGAGGCGTTCACCATCGCCGCGCTCGAGGCGGCCCTCCGCGACCGCTCGGTCGTGAAGGGCACGCTGATGCGCTCGACGCTGCACCTCGTGTCCGCGGAAGACGTCGCGGCGTTCGATGCGGCCGGCGCGCCGAGCCGCATCGCGAACTGGCGACCGACCGCCAGGCGCGCCGGTGTCGACATCCTCGAGCTGCATCGGCAGTTGATCGCGTACGCGGCGGAACCACGGTCCGTCGCCGAGATGGAGGCCTTCCTCGAGAGGATCGTCCCGAACACGAGCATCGCCGACCACGCCCCGTCGGGCGTGCGAGGCGTCGGGTTTCGCCTGGCGAGCGCGCCGGGCCGGCTGGTCCACGTACCGCCGTCGGGCCTGTGGGCATCGCATGCGAAGCCGCGCTACATCGACCTCGGCGTCTGGCTGCCACAGGCGGTCGCGCCGGACCCGGCCGAGGCCCTCCGTCTCGCGGCGATCCGCTACCTCACCGCCTACGGACCGGCATCGATCGCCGACTTCGCGAAGTGGGTCGGCCAGTCGCGCATCACGGCCGCCCGGGCGGCGATCGAGGCGCTCGGCGACCGCGTCCGGCGCTACACCGGTCCCGACGGGCGCGAGCTCGTCGACCTCGACGGGCTGCCGATCGCCACCGGCGACGAGCCGGCGCCGGGGCGGTTCCTCGCCCGATGGGACAGTGTCGTGATCGGCTACGACGTCCGCGACCGGATCATGCCGCCACGCCCTCTTCCCGGTCGTGGTCCGGGTGAAGAACGGCGACTTCCTGCCCACGTTCACGGTCGACGGGTTCGTGGCCGGGTCATGGCTGACGCGAGACCGTCCGCGGGGAAGCGATCCTCACGCTCTCGCCGGCCGTGCGCGCTGACGGAGCGGTCGGTCCGAGCGGGACTCACCGAGGAGGCGGAGCGCCTGGTCCGGTTCGTCGCCCCGGAGGCGACCCGCCACGAGGTGCGCTGGGCGGACGCCTGACGGTCAGCCGCCCTCGCGCATCCCCCAGGGCGACCCGTAGGCGGTCAGCAGGTCGAGGAACGGGACGGCATCGAAGGCCTCCGGCCCGAGGACGCCGGTGCCCGTCCACGTGCCCGATGGCCAGCAGCTCCAGGGCCACGACCGGGTTGATCGCCGTCTGCCAGACGACCGCCTGCGAGCCGTACTCGCGCATCGTCCATTCGTTGTCGACGACGTGGTAGAGGTAGACCTCGCCGCGGCTGGCCGTCCTTCCCGGTGCCGGTCACCCAGGTGCCGGCGCAGGTCTTGCCGCGCATCCGGTCGCCGAGCGTGGCCGGGTCCGGCAGCGCGGCCGCCACGACGTCCCGGGGCGAGACCTCGACGCCGCCGACGCGGAGCTTGTCCGTCCGGTCGAGACCGAGCTTGTGCAGGACCGAGAGGACCTCGATGAACTCGTCGCCGAGCCCGTACTTGAACGTGACGCGTCGCGCCTTGACCCAGCGCGGGACGAGGAGGACCTCCTCGTGCTCGACGTTGACGCACTCGACCGGGCCGATCCCCTCCGGGAAGTCGAAGGTCTCGGGCTCGCTGAAGGGCGGCGTCGTGAACCAGCCGCGGTCGCGTTCCCAGATGACCGGCGGGTTGAGGCACTCCTCGATCGTCGTCCAGATCGAGAACGACGGCGCGAAGTCATAGCCCTCGACGACGAGGTTCGCGCCGTCGCGGATCCCGATCTCGTCGATCTCGCTGAAGAGGTGGTCGGCGGCATACCGGGCGAAGATGTCGGAGAGGCCGGGCTCGACGCCGATGCCCGCGAGCGCCAGGCGTCCCGCGGCCGACCAGGCATCGGATGCCGCGAACTGCTCGTCGCCGAGCTTGACGCCGGTCTCGGCATACGGCCGGTCCGGGTGCGGGCGCGAGAGCGACATCGCCATGTCGAGGTAGTCGGCGCCGGCCGCGAACGCGCCCTCGAAGATCGGCATGACGAACCGCGGGTCGACCGCGTTCAGGACGTGCGTGATGGCGTTGGCGCGGCAAAGGGCGGTGACGTCGACGGCGCTGGACGCATCGATGCGAGCCGCGCTGAACCGCGCGTCACCACCAAGCTTCGCGACGGCGCGCTCGGCCCGGCCGATGTCGTAGTCGGCGACCACGACCGCCTCGAAGAAGTCGCGGCGGGCCGCGATCGGGACGACCGAACTGCCGACGCCGCCAGCGCCGACGACCAGGATCCGCATGCAGGGTGCCTCCGGCCGAGGTGGGACCACGACGGATCCCGGACCCTAGTGTGCGCGACGCGGAGGTCAGTCGCCGGTCGCGTACCGCCATTGGATCTGGCCGGTGTAGCAGTGCTTGAGCTTGGCGCACAGCCCGTGCGAGAGGTCCCACGTCCGGCCGCTGACGAACGGGCCGCGGTCGATGACCTGGGCCATCACGACCACGCCGTTCTTCGGATTGCGGAATTCGAGCTTGGTCCCGCAGGGCAGGGTCCGGTGGGCGACGCCGACCAGGCCCTTCGTGAGCCGTTGGCCGCACGCGGTGCCGTTCCCGTAGAGACCCGGGCCGTACCAGGAGATGTTCCGGTCCAGCCGCCACGGGTTGCGATCCGCCGCGACGGCCTTGCCGACGGGGAGGGCAGCGCGTGGCCGAGCCTGGGGCGGCTCGGTTCGCTGTGTGGGCTCGAACAGGGTCGAGCCTTGATCCAGGTTCCCGGCGGACCGGGCCCCCGGATCGGGGGCATCGGTCGTCATCGTCGTCCCGCGGTCGGCAGCCGCGATCTCCACACGTTGGAAGAGATCCGTGTCCGGCTGGTCAAGGAACGATTGGGCACGTGACCAGGCCGGATCGGGGACGGCGACCGAGGCGAGCGTGGCGATGAGCGCCACGGTCGCGACGACCCTGAGGTGTCGCACGTCTAGACAACCTTACCATCGTTCCTCTGGCACCGCCGTTCGTCCGGGGTCCGAGCTCGTTGCAGATGCATGACAGACTGCCGTCCGTGCCCACGCGGACCTACGCGCTCGACGCGCCGTTCGACCTCTCGCTGACGCTCGGCGTGCTCGCCCGAGGGCGGGGCGATCCCACGCTCCGATCTGGCGCCGGGACATGCGTGGCGAACGATGCGAACGGCGGCCGGCCCGGCCACGATCGCGATCGTCCAGCGCCCCGGCGAGCTCGCCGCAGAGGCCTGGGGACCCGGCGCGGAGACGGCCCTCGCGGCGCTGCCACAGGTCCTCGGCCTCGACACCGGTCCGTTCCGGCCGGCCGACGGACACCGGCTCGTGACCGAACTGGCGCGGCGCTTTCCAGGCGTCCGGCTCACGCGCACGAGCGCCGTCCTCGACGCCCTGATCCCCGCGATCCTCGAGCAGAAGGTCACCGGCGAGGAAGCGCGGCGGGCCTGGCGTGGCCTCATCGCGCGATACGGGGAGCCGGCTCCGGGCCCGCCGGCCTTCCGGCTACGCCTGCCGCCGGAACCGGCGACGATCGCCCGCCTCCCCTACTACGACTTCCACCCGCTCGGCGTGGAGCAGCGTCGGGCGGAGCTCATCCGCCGGGTCGCCGGACGGGCGGCCTGGTTCGAGGCGATCGCGAGCCTCCCGGTGGCGGACGCGTATGCGCGGCTCGCAGGCCGTGCCCGGCATCGGTCCATGGACCGCGGCCGAAGTCGCGGTGCGCGCGCTCGGCGACCCGGACGCCGTGAGCGTCGGCGACTTCCACCTGCCGAACCTCGTCGCGTACGCCCTCGCCGGCGAGCCGCGCGCTGACGACGAGCGGATGCTCGAGCTCCTCGAACCCTGGCGCGGCCACCGTGCGCACGTGGTCCGGTTGCTCGAGCTCAGCGGGATCCGTGCGCCCCGCTACGGTCCACGCCTGACGCCACGGCGGATCGAGAACTCCTGACGCCCAGGGTCGAGCGCCGACTACGCGCGGTAGCGCCGATACCCCTCGGTGAGGACCGCCAGGGTGGCCGGTGTCGCCGGGTCGGAGGCGATGATCAGCTGGTCGGCACCCCACGCCTCGTAGGCCCGGAACGCCGCCGCGATCTCGTCGGGCTCGCCGTTGACCGGCCCTGGCGACAGGCCGGAACCCGTCGACGGCGAGGTCGCCACCTCGGGAAACCGGACCTCGACACCGACCGTGATCTCCACCGTGGCCGGGTCGCGACCCTCGCGGGCACAGGCGGCCCGCAAGTCCTCACGCGTGGCCGTGAGCCGCTCGCTCGGCAGGCCGTACCACGCGGTGTTCCAGGCGTCGGCGTACCGCGCCGTCAGGTCCATCATGCGCGGCCGCTTCGCCGCCACGAGGATCGGCAGGTCCGGGCGGGCCGGTGGGACCAGCGCGGCGTCCGCCACGGAGTGGAATCGGCCCTGGTGGTCGGCGCGCCCGTCGCGGATGAGCGAGTGGATGATCGTGAGCGAGTCCTCGAACCGCCCGACCTTGTGGTCGGTGGGGTAGCCGAACGCGTCGTACTCGGGGTCGTTCCAGCCGCACCCGAGCCCGAGGATCAGCCGCCCGTCGCTGACGTGGTCGAGCGTGGCCGCCATCTTGGCCAGGAGCGCGGGGTTCCGGAACTCCGTGCAGAGCACGTTCGTGCCGAGCTGGACCCGGTCCGTGGCCTCGGCGATCGCCGTCAGGATCGTCCACGCCTCGTGGAGGCCGGTCGTCTCGTCGCCGTCGCGGAAGAGCAGGTGGTCGTACACCCAGACGGCATCGAATCCGGCGGCTTCGCTGCTCAGCGCCATCTCGCGGATGACGCGATACGGGTAGCCGACCCCGTCGACATCCTCCATGGGCAACCCGACACCGACCCGCATCCGGACCTCCTGCATCTGTCGCGACAGCGTACGACAGCCCACGGCCGCGGCGTACCGTATCCGCAGGAGGACCCGATGGCGACCTACGAGAAGTCACCGATCGCGCTCGTGGAGCGGTTCACGTCGATCGTCGACACGCTTCCCGGGGTCGAGCGCCGTCAGATGTTCGGCAACCAGTGCATCTTCGTCGGCGGCAATCTCGTCAGCGGCCTCTTCGAGGACCAGTGGTTCGTGCGGTTGCCGCCGGACGACACGGCCGAGCTGGCCGGGCTCGGGGGCGTTCCGTTCTCGCCGATGCCGGGTCGCCCGATGCGGGCCTACACGATGATGCCGGCGGCCGTGATGGCCGACGAGGCCCAGATCCGGCGATGGGTCGACCGGTCGATCGAACTCGGGCGGACCCTGCCGCCGAAGGCGAGCTCGACGGCGAAGCGCCCCACGAAGGGCTGACGAGGTCGCGCGCCGGACGTCGACCTACTCGACGGCCTCGCGCACCTGCTCCTCGAGTTCGGGGTCGAGCGTCGTCTGGATGATCGTGCCGCCCTGGATCGGGCGGAGCGCCGCGAGGACGGCATCCGGCTCGGCGTCCTTGACCAGGACGAAGAGCGCGGAGTGGCCGGCGTCGAGCTTGTCGGTGACCTCGCGGACGAAGTCCTTGTCGATCCGGTCGCTGACGGCATGCCCGACCAGCGCCCCGCCGATCGCCCCGATGGCGATGCCGAGGACCGGGAAGAACATGAAGAGCAACAGGCCCAGTGCGCCGCCGATGGCCGCTCCGCCGAGGGTCCCGCCGTCGAGCGTGCCCTTGACGTGGGTCTTGCCGTCCGGATCCTTCTGGACGACGGCCGCGTCCGCGATGCCGGCAGCACCCGCGTGCTGGACGTCGCGGAGCGCATCGAGCGCCTGCGCCGCCGTCGCCTCCTGCTCGAACGCCACCACGATCAACTGGCTCATCACGACCTCCGGCGAGTTGGTCCGCCGGTCCACTCGGCGGTGGCCACACAGTATCGGGCCCTCGGCTGGTAGGATGCGGGCCCGTGCATCGCGCCCGCCTGTTCCTGCCGTTCGTGCTGCTCACGCTGGTGCTCTCCGCGTGCGCGGTCGACGTCTCGAAGCTGGCCAGCGCCCCGCCCGACGTCGTGTGCGGCGTCCAGTCGGCCGTCACCAGGGTCGACGCTGCGCTCACCGCCATCGCCGCCTCCGATGCGACCGCGATCGCCGACCCGAACAGCCCCGAACACGCCCAGGCGCTGGCCGCACTCGATCAGCTCGATGCCTATATCAAGCAGGCCGAGGACGCGCTCGCGACGCAGCCCAAGGGTGACCATCCCCAGGTCCGCGCGCAGCTGACGCAGGTGATCCCGGTGGCGAAGCGGGTCTCGGCCGAACTCCGCTCGCGCGTGGAAGCCGGGGATGTCAAGGGGATCCAGGAGGCGATCGACGCGGCCGGGCCGGCGCAGCAGGAGACGGCGCTCCTCCTCGCGGAGATCCAGGCGCTCGGCGTCCCATGTCCATCGCCCGCCCCGACGCGGTCGCCGAGGCCCACGCAGACGCCGACCGCGGCACCGACCGCCGAGCCCACGGCGACACCCGAACCGACCGCATCGCCGAGCCCGACACCGAGCCCGACGCCGACGGCGAGCCCGACGCCCACACCGAGCCCGACGCCAGAGCCCGACGCCGACGCCCGAACCCACGCCGACGCCGACACCCGACGCCGACACCGAGCCCGACGCCGAGCCCGACGCCGAGCCCGACGCCCAGCCCGACGCCTTCCCCCACGCCCAGCCCGACACCGAGCCCATCGCCGACGCCGACGCCGACCCCACGCCCACGCCCACGCCGAGCCCGACGCCGACGCCGACCCCATCGCCGACCCGACGCCGAGCCCGAGCCCGACGCCCACACCGACGCCGACGCCGACGCCCAGCCCGACTCCGAGCCAATCGCCGACGCCAACACCGAGCCCGACACCCACGCCCACACCGACGCCGTCGCCGACGGCGAGCCCGACGCCCACGGCATCGCCAAGCCCGGCGCCCACCGCTTCACCGACCCCGATCGAGAACCCCGTGACCGAGCCGACGTCGTCGGGCGGCGGACCCCTCCTGTTGCTGGCGCTGATCCTGCTCCTCGTGGCCATCGTCGCCGGTCTGGCCTACTGGTACCGCGGTCGAACGGGGCCGCCGCCGCCACCCGCACCGCCGGCCGCCCCGGTCGCCGCCGCCGGGATGGCTGCCGAGCCGCCGCTGGACGATACCGCCGCGCTCTTCGGTGAAGCCGACGAGACGGCCGGCTCGGACGCGCCACCGACCTCCGCCGGCCCCGAGGGCCCTCCGCCCGCCTGACACGCGGTGGACGCACGGAAACGGCCCCGTCGACCTCCCGGTCGACGGGGCCGCTGCTCGTCCGGCTCGATCAGCCGATCCTGGCGGGCCGGATGTTCTGGTTGGAGCGGAACAGGTTCGTGGGGTCGTAGCGGCGCTTGATCTGCGACAGGCGCTCGTAGGTCTCGGGTCCGTACGCCTCGCGGATGCGGGCCTCGCCCTCACGCTCGAGGAAGTTCGAGTAGACCCCGACGGCGTTCGGTGCGAGCGCCTCGTGGAGCCCTTCGGTCCAGGCGACCTGCTCGTCGATCGTGTCGGGATCCTCGAACGGGTCGAGCACGGCGATCATGACCGCGGCGTCCCGATGGACGAACGCCGTGGCGTCGGACGGGACCCGCGCCATCGCCCCACCCAGGATCCGGATCTGGACCATCGCCATCGGCGACGGGGCCTTCGCGATCGCGTCGAGCATGGCATCGACCGCCGCGTCATCGATCCGGTCGAGGAACCGCGAGCGCGTGACCTCGAACCCGCGGCTCTCGGCGGCCTCCAGGAGGGCATAGATCCCTGGGTAGGGCATCGGCACCGCGAGCTCGGCCAGCGGCGTGGCCACCTGTCGGAACGGGGCGATGGCGGTCGCGCCGTCGGCGGCGTCGCCGACGTAGACGAACATGACCGCGAGCGCCAGCTGGCCCACCTGCTCGGCGGGCACGAACGGCGCCGGCGGCATCCGCATCAGGAACGAGATCGTCGTGAGCTCCTCGGGCGCGCCCGCCGCGATCGGCACGAGGCGGCGAAGCACGTCGGCCGTGGGCGGCATGAACAGCGCCCCACCGAAGATGCCGTCGACCGGGTACAGCGCGAACTGGAACCGCGTGACGATCCCGAAGTTGCCCCCGCCGCCGCGGACGGCCCAGAACAGGTCCGGATGCTCGTCCTCGCTCGCGGTCAGGATCCGGCCGTCGGCCGTGACGATCTCCACCGCTCGCAGCGCATCGATCGCGAGCCCGTACTTGCGGACGAGCCAGCCGATGCCGCCACCAAGGGTCAGGCCGGCGATGCCCACGGAGCCGGTATCGCCGAACGGCGTCGCGAGGCCGTGCGCGGCCGCGGCCGTCGTGTACTCGCGCGCCGTGAGACCGGAGCCGGCCCAGGCCAGCCGCCGTTCGGGGTCGATATGCAGGCCCTTCATCGCCGTCATGTCGACCACGATCCCGCCGTCGACGGTGCCGTAGCCGGCCAGGCTATGGCCGCCGCTCCGGACCGCGAGATCCATGCCGGTCTCGCTCGCGAACCGGACGGCCCGCGCGACGTCGGGGGCGCCGGCAGCGCGGACGATGATGGCCGGGCGCTTGTCGTCGTAGGCGGCGTTCCGGATCTGGCGGATCTCGTCGTAGGCGGCGTCGCCGGGTCGGATGACCTCGCCCTGGAGACCGGCTGCGAAGGCTTCGACGTCGGCGTCGTCGTGGGGGTTCGGACGGAAGGCTTGCATCGGGCGGCTCCTCGGTGGGGTGCACGGATGGTTGAGGTGACCCGATCCTCGGCGCGGCGCGGCCGCCCGTCAGCCGACGTGCGTCGGTCGTCGGACATGGACATCCGACGATGGCGTGTGGGCGCCCGAGCCGTCACCGCGGGCCGCCATGTGCCACGCTACTGGCCCGCCATCGACCGCACGAAAGGAGCGCCCGTGTCTCGATTCGAATGGGTCAGCGAGAGCTGCCGGCTCCTCAAGCAGACGGGCGCCGAGTTCGACCGGACGCAGCCGTTCCGCGGCCTCCGCATCGGCACCGGCATCCACCTCGAGCCCAAGACGGCCGCCCTGCTGATGGTGCTCAAACGCGGCGGTGCCGACGTCGTGTCGACGGGCAACCTGAACTCGACGCAGGCCGAGACCGTGACGTACCTGCGGGAGCATGGCGTCACGGTCGTCGGCGGCCCGACGGCGGATCCCGAGGTCCACGACCGCGACCTCCGGGAGGTCCTGGAGGCCGAGCCGGACCTCATCCTCGACAACGGCGGCGACCTGTTCGCGCGCTACCTCGAGGCGCCGTGGCCCGGCCTCCTCGGCGGCACCGAGGAGACGACGTCGGGTCGCGACCGCCTGCTTCCCCTTCGCGACCGGATCGCGAAACCGCTCCTCGTCATCAATGACAGCCCGATCAAGCAGTTCGCGGAGAACACGCACGCCGTCGGCCCCGGCACGGTCGAGGCCTTCATGCGCATCACGAACCGGATCACGAACGGCCGTCGCGTGACGGTGTTCGGTTACGGCTCGGTGGGCCGCGGGGTGGCGGCGTACTTCCGCAACTTCTACGCCGTCGTGTCGGTCGTGGAGCCGCAGCCCGTGCTCCAGCTCCGGGCGGTCCTCGACGGCGTGGAGGTCCCGGGCCGCGCGGCCGCCCTGGCCAGCGCCGACATCATCGTCACCGTGACGGGCGCCCCCGGGATCGTCACCGCCGCCGACCTGCCGCACCTCCGCGACGGCGCGATCCTGATGAACTCCGGACATCTCCCGTGGGAGATCGACGTCGCCGGCATGACCGCGGACCCGTCCGTCGTGTCGGTCGACGAGGTCGTCGACGGGATCACGGCGCTCCACCTCGCCGATGGGCGCGTGGTCAACATCCTGACCGCGGGCCACATGGTCAACCTGGCCGGCCCACGCCCGCTCGGGAATTCCATCGAGTCGATGGACCTCGGGTTCACGCTGCAGGCTCGCTGCCTCGAGGCCGTCGCCACGGGCGCGGTGCCGGCGACGTCGTGCGTCGTGCCGGTCCCGGCCGCGATCGACGACGCGGTCGCCTCGGCCTACGTGACGCTCGTCAACGAGGGTCGGTCGACCTAGCCCGTGCCCCGGTCGACCTGGCCGGCCGGCTGGTGCCGATAGAACGGGCGTCGTCTGGGGCGCGAGCGGCGTGTTGCCGATGATCAGGTCCGCGGCCTTCTCCGCGAGCATCATCACCGGCGCGTAGATGTTGCCGTTGGTGACGTACGGCATCGCGGACGCGTCGACCACCCGCAGCCCGTCCAGGCCGTGGACCCGCATCGTCAACGGGTCGAGGACCGAGGCGTCGTCCACCCCCATCCGGGCGGTGCACGACGGGTGCAGCGCGGTCTCCGCGTCGCGAGCCACCCAGTCGCGGATCTCGTCGTCGCTGGTGACGACCGGGCCGGGCGACGTCTCGCCGCCGTTGTACGGGTCCATCGCCGGCTGGTCGAGGATCCGTCGCGAGACGTTCACCGCCTCGACCCACTCGCGTCGGTCCTGCTCGGTCGAGAGGTAGTTGAAGCGCAGCGCGGGGTGCACCCGCGGGTCCGTGCTCGTGAGCGACACGGTGCCGCGCGCGTCGGAGTACATCGGCCCGACGTGGACCTGGTAGCCGTGCCCAGCGGCTCCGGCGCTCCCGTCGTAGCGGATCGCCAGCGGGAGGAAGTGGAACATCAGGTTCGGGTACGCGACGTCGTCGTTGCTGCGGGCGAACCCGCCCCCCTCGAAGTGATTCGTCGCGCCGGGACCGCTGCGCAGGAACAGCCACTGCGCCCCGATGAACGGCCGTCGCCACTTCTGCGTCGCGGACGGCTGCATCGAGACGGGCTGCAGGCTCTTGTACTGGATGTAGACCTCGAGGTGGTCCTGCAGGTGGTCGCCGACGCCCGGCAGGTCTGCGACCATCGGGATCCCGAGCGCCTCGAGGTCCGCGGCCCGGCCCACACCGGAGAGTTGCAGCAGTTGCGGCGAGTTGATGGCGCCGCCGCACAGGAGGATCTCGCCGCCGCGGATCACCTCGCGACCGTCGCCCTTGGCGACCTCGACGCCCGACGGCGCGACGGCCCTCGAACACGATCCGGGTGACGAACGTGCGCGTCCGCACGGTGAGGTTCTTCCGACCCATCACCGGATGGAGGTACGCGCGCGCCGCACTCAGCCGCCGGCCCTTGTGGATGTTCCGGTCGAACGGGGCGAAGCCCTCCTGCCGGTAGCCGTTGACGTCCTCGGTCAGGTGGTAGCCGGCCTGCTGGCACGCTTCGAAGAACGCCGTGAAGAGTGGGTTGGTGGCTGGGCCGCGCTCGAGGACGAGCGGGCCGTCGTGGCCGCGCCACGGGTCGTCGGCCGCGGCGGCCAGGCAGGTCTCCATCCGCTTGAAGTACGGGAGGCAGTGCGCGTAGTCCCACGTCGCCATGCCCGGGTCGGCCGCCCAGCGCTCGTAGTCGAGCGGGTTGCCGCGCTGGAAGATCTGGCCGTTGATGCTCGACGAGCCGCCGAGGACCTTGCCTCGCGCGTGGTAGATCCGCCGGCCGCCCATGAAGGGCTCCGGCTCGGACTCGTACTTCCAGTCGTAGAAGCGACTGCCGATCGGGAAGGTCAGCGCGGCCGGCATGTGGATGAACGGGTCGATGCGCCAGTCCGACCGGCCGGCCTCCAGGACGAGCACGCTCGTGGCCGGATCGGCGCTCACGCGGTTGGCGAGCGCGCTCCCGGCCGAGCCGCCGCCGATGATGATGACGTCGAAGTGACCCTTGGGCATCGTCCGGCGATGCTAGCAGCGCCGCCGGGCGGTGGAGGGCGGTCCCGGCTCGCGGGCCGACGCGTCGTTCGGTGGGGTCAGGGCTTGACGCGGAAGGTCGCTGCGGGGCTGCGCAGGGAGAGCAGTCGCTTGCCGCCGACGCTGTAGACGCGGATCGGCGACCTTGTACGTGCCGGTGTGCCGCGTCGCCGAGACGTAGAACGTCGGCTTGAACGTGCGGACCACGCCCGCCTTGAACGCCTGGGCGTCGTAGACCTTGCGCAGCAGCCGCGTGCCCCTCGAGTCGTAGATCCGAACGTCCACCATCGCCTTGGTCGCCTTCGAGGCGCGGACGTTCACGGTCACGGTGACCGTGTGCTTGCGCGTGAGGCTGGCAGGCTTCACCGAGGCGCTCCGCGCCCATGTCAGCGCGGGCGGACCGGGCGGTGGCGGGACATACGGGGGCGGCGGCACGCCGTCGCCGAGCTCGAGCCCGCCCGAGCTGTAGTACGCGGCAGCACGCTCCCGGAAGTAGCCGCCATCGTCGTCCGCCGAGAGCGATGTGCGGCTGTTGCCGTTGATCGCCGGTGGGTCCGTGGTGCCGTCGTTCACGGCGTCGCAGGCGCATGTGGTCCCGCCGGCGCCCCCACCGAACAGGAGGGCGATCACGCCGGCGTCGCGCCACAACGCCAGGTGCGTGCCACCCGGGTCGTCGAGGAACCACTGGACGCGGTTGTCCTGGTAGTGGCCCCAGCTGTCGTCCTGGGCGCGCATCTTGGTGTTGCCGAGCGGGATCTGCCAGACGACCACGCGATGGCCCGTCCCGGCGACATAGCCCTTGATGAAGCGCGCGTACCGCACGAAGTCGGCGTCGTCCCACCACGACGCGCCGCCGTCGCCGTACTGCGCCTCTTTGAAGGCGGCGTCGCGGTCGGCGATGTCGGTGAACGTGAGGTCGAAGTGCGCGCCGAGCGATGTGTAGAAGGCCGCGGCCCTGGCCGCCAGGGCGTCCACCTGCGGATCCGAGCTGTTCGAGTACGCGATGTCCGTGTTCGTGCCCCACACCGACAGGTGATAGGCGAGGAGGACGTTGGGCGCGAGCTGATCCCGAAGCCGGACGATCGCCCGCGCGAACCCGGCGGCGGTGTTCGGCAGGTCCGCGAGCGCCGCGTCCCCGGAGCTCGCGACGGACGCTGGGATGGCGCTGGCATCGTCGGCCGTGCCGGTCGCCTGCTCGATGTAGCCCCACAGATCGGGCTCGACATGGAGGACCACGGTCGTAGTCGCCCGCCGCGCGCTGGAAGAAGAGCCGCAGGTCCGCGTACCAGGCCGCCATCGTGGCGGTGTTCCGGAGGTTGGACAGGTCCTTCGCCTGCTCTGTGCTGCCCGTCGCCGGGTTCGACTGCAGGAGCATGTAGTACGGGAAGACCGGCGTGACCCCGTGGGCCGCCGAGTCCTGCACGTAGTAGCTGACGAACTGCCCGTTCGTGTTCCAGGTGGCCCAGCCATTCCCCGTGTTCACGCCGCCGGCGAGGTACTGGTAGCGGAGCCCGAACGGGGCCGAACCGCGGAGCGCTGCGGCGCCGCCCGGCGCGTCGGCGAGCCCGATCTCGACGTGGTCGAACGGCCACGCGGCCGGAGGGTTCGGGCAACGGGTCGGCGGCGCGGACCGGCAGCGCTGGGGCCATGAGCAGGCCGGTGGCGACGAGGGCAGCGAGCAGGCGATGGACGAAGGGGCGGATCGTCAGGTCCTCAGCGTTCGCGCATCGTCGGGCCGTTCCGGGTCGATGTCACTCCCACACTCGTCCCGGATGCGACCGTACGATGGGCTCGAGGCCCGAGACGGTCGCGCGCTCGCCTGCGACCCGGACATCGCCGCGCGGCGCCTGGTGGACACAGTTCACGTCGGTGTGTACTATCCGCGCATGACTGAACCATCACCGACGACCGCGGCACCCGATCCCGTGCTCGCGGTCGCTCGTGACCTGGCCATCGCGTTCCACGTCGGCACACCTCGCCATCAGGCGGCAGCACTCATCCGGGACCTGACCTTCGGCCAGGCCCGCCTGCTCTTCCTCCTGGACCGCGAAGGCCCGCAGCCGATGGGCCGCGTGGCCCACATCTTCGACCTCAGCAGTACGGCCTCCACCGGGTTCGTCGAGCGCGTCGAGCGCCACGGCCTCGTCGAGCGCCGACATCGGTCGGACGACCGGCGCGTCGTCGAATGCGCGCTCACCGACGCTGGCCGACGGACCGTCGAGGAGCTGTCGGGCGTGCGGATCGACGCGATGCGGCAGGCGCTCTCGGTCCTCGAGCCGGACGAGCTCGAGGCCTTCCATCGACTGATCCGCCAGGTCCTCGCCCGTCGGGTGCGGGCCGCATGATCGCGCTGCTGCGGACCTACCTCAGCCCGTACAAGCGGCCGCTCCTGCTCGTCGTCTCCCTGCTGACGGTCCAGGCGCTCGCGACGCTCTACCTGCCGGAGCTCAACGCCGACATCATCAACAACGGCGTGGCCAAGGGCGACACCGGCTACATCCTCCAGGTCGGCGCGGTGATGCTCGGGATCTCGCTCGTCGTCGTGGTCTGCGCGGTCATCGGGGTCTACTGGGGCTCGAAGACCGGCATGTCGTTCGGCCGGGATGTCCGCGGGGCGATCTTCCGCAAGGTCGAGAGCTTCTCGCAGGCCGAACTCAACCAGTTCGGCACGCCGTCCCTCATCACCCGGAACACCAACGACGTCCAGCAGGTCCAGATGGTGGTCCTGATGGGCCTGAACATGATGATCATCGCGCCGATCCTCGCGGTGGGCGGCGTGATCATGGCGCTCCGCCAGGACATCCCGTTGTCCGGGATCCTGATCGTGATCCTGCCGATCATGGCGTTGATCGTCGGGACACTCATGACGCGGGCGCTGCCGATGTTCCAGCGGATGCAGGTCAAGGTGGACCGCGTCAACCAGGTCACCCGCGAGGCCCTGAGCGGCGTCCGCGTCATCCGGGCGTTCGTGCGGACGCAGCACGAGGAAGTCCGCTTCGACGTCGCCAACCGCGACCTCACCGCCACGTCCCTGCAGGTCAACCGCCTCTTCGCCCTGATGATCCCGCTGCTGATGGCGGTCTTCAACCTCTCGACCGTCGCGATCCTGTGGTTCGGCAGCCTCCGCGTCGCCAGCGGCGAGATGCCGATCGGGAACCTGATCGCGTTCCTGCAGTACGTCATGCAGATCCTGATGGCCGTGATGATGGCGGTCTTCATGTTCGTGATGGTCCCGCGGGCCGTCGTGTCGTCCGGCCGGATCCAGGAGGTCCTCCGCACCAAGGCCTCGATCGCGGACCCCGACGAGCCGGTCTCGGCCCCGGCGGGTGTGGGCTCGATGGCGTTCGAGGACGTGGAGTTCCGCTATCCCGGCGCCGAGGACCCGGTCCTGCGCGGCATCACGATGCGGATCGAGGCCGGCCAGACGACGGCGATCGTCGGAAGCACGGGCAGCGGCAAGAGCACGCTCATCAACCTCATCCCCCGGTTCTACGACGTGACCGGCGGCACCCTCTCGATCGACGGCATCGATGTGCGGTCGATCAACCGCGACGACCTCTGGGCCCGGATCGGCCTGATCCCGCAGAAGGCCTTCCTGTTCAGCGGGACGATCGCGAGCAACCTGCGATTCGGCAAGGCCGACGCGACCGACGACGAGCTCTGGGCCGCCCTCCGGATCGCCCAGGCCGAGGATTTCGTCCGCGACCTCCCCGAGGGCCTCGAGGCCCCCGTGACCCAGGGCGGCATGAACCTGTCGGGCGGCCAGCGTCAACGCCTGGCGATCGCGCGGGCCCTCGTGAAGCGACCGGAGATCTACGTCTTCGACGACAGCTTCTCCGCCCTCGACTTCAAGACGGACTCGCTCCTGCGCGCCGCCCTGGCCGAGGAGATCGTGGACGCGACCGTCGTGATCGTCGCCCAGCGTGTCGGCACGATCATGCAGGCCGACCGCATCGTCGTCCTTGACGGCGGCACGATCGCCGGCATCGGCACGCACGCCGAGCTGATGACCACCTGCGAGACCTATCGCGAGATCGTCTACTCGCAGCTCAGCCAGGAGGAGGCCGCGTGAGCGGGCCGGGTGGCGCGGCCGCCGGCCAGGGCGCGGCCCGACGGCCGCCGCCTCGCGGATTCGGCGGCGGCGGGCCGTTCGGCGGCCCGGGGCTGCCGGCCGAGAAGGCCAAGGACTTCAAGGGCTCGTTCCGACGGCTGGCCGGCACGCTCCGACCGGAGGCGCCACGCATCTTCCTGGTCGTGCTGCTGGCGATCGTGAGCGTCACGTTCGCGGTCATCGGCCCGAAGTTGCTCGGGAACGCGACGGACATCCTCTTCGACGGCGTCGTCAGCCAGCAGATCCCCGCCGGGATGACCCAGCAGCAGGCCATCGACGCGCTGAATGCCGCCGGCCAGACGCAGCAGGCGGACATGCTCGCGTCCATGACCGTGACCCCGGGCGCCGGCGTCGACCTCACCGCGTTGCGCAACGTCCTGGTCGTCGTCGCGGTGATCTACATCCTGAGCTCGCTCTTCGCGTGGATGCAGTCCTACGTGATGGCCGGCGTGTCGCAGCGGACCGTCTACCGGATGCGGCAGGACGTCGACGAGAAGCTGTCGCGGCTCCCGCTGCGCTACTACGACAGCCACGCCCGCGGCGACATCCTGAGCCGCGTCACCAACGACATCGACAACATCGCCAACTCGCTCCAGCAGACGCTGACGCAGCTCATCACCGCGGTCTGCACGATCATCGGCGTGCTCGCGATGATGCTCTGGATCAGCCCACTGCTCGCCGTCATCTCGCTGCTGACCGTGCCCCTCTCGATCGTCGTGACGGTGTTCGTGGCCAAGCGCTCGCAGATGCAGTTCGCCGCGCAGTGGGCCCAGACCGGGCGGCTGAACGGCCACGTCGAGGAGTCGCACACCGGGCACGCCATCGTGAAGGCGTTCGGCCGGCAGCACGAGGCGATCGAGCGCTTCGACATCGAGAACGAGCAGCTCTTCCAGGCGAGCTACCGGGCCCAGTTCCTGTCCGGCACGATCCAGCCGGCGATGCAGTTCATCGCCAACATCAACTACGTCCTGATCTGCGTCATCGGCGGGATCCAAGTGGCGAACGGCCAGATGAGCCTCGGCGACGTCCAGGCGTTCGTGCAGTACTCGCGCCAGTTCACGATGCCCATCACGCAGACCGCCAGCATCGCCAACGTCATCCAGTCCGCGGTCGCATCCGCCGAACGCGTCTTCGAGCTCCTCGACGAGCCCGAGGAGGTCCCGGACACGGCGATCGTCGGGATCCGGCCGGTGGTCCAGGGTCGCGTCGAGCTCGAGGACGTCTCCTTCCGCTACCTGCCCGACGCGCCACTGATCGACGACCTGAACCTCGTCGTCGAGCCGGGCCAGACGGTCGCGATCGTCGGTCCGACCGGGGCCGGGAAGACGACCCTCGTGAACCTGCTCATGCGCTTCTACGAGATCGACGGCGGGCACATCCGCGTCGACGGCATCGACAGCCGCGAGATGTCGCGCGACGAGCTGCGCTCGACGTTCGGGATGGTCCTCCAGGACACGTGGCTGTTCCACGGCACGATCCGCGAGAACATCGCCTATGGCCGCGACGACGCGACGGACGAGGAGATCGATGCGGCCGCGACGGCCGCGCACGTCGACCACTTCGTGCGGACGCTGCCCGACGGCTACGACACGATCCTCGACGACGACGCGACGAGCGTGTCCCAGGGCGAGAAGCAGCTCCTGACCATCGCGCGGGCGTTCCTCGCCGATCGACGCATCCTCATCCTCGACGAGGCGACGAGCTCGGTCGACACACGGACCGAGGTGCTCATCCAGCGGGCGATGGCCAAGCTGATGCTCGGGCGGACGAGCTTCGTCATCGCCCATCGGCTCTCGACCATCCGCGACGCCGACACGATCCTGGTCATGGATCACGGGAAGATCGTCGAGCAGGGGACGCACGAGGCGCTCATGGCGCGCGGCGGCTTCTACTTCGACCTCTACGACAGCCAGTTCGCCGAGCCGTTGCAGGAAGCGGTCTAGCCGGCCGACCGGCGCGGTAAGCCGTCGTGGGGTATGGTCCCCGAGGCTCACATCCGCGTGACGAGCCCCGTCACGCCGTCGCTGACCAACCACGTTCCAGGAGGTTCCGCGTGCGTCGACTCTTCATCGGGCTGGCCATGGCGGCCATCGCCGTCTCGGCCATGGCCTGCTCCGCATCCGGCGGTTCCGGCGGGACCATCGATGGCACGAGCTGGAAGCTCACGTCGTACAGCGTCTCCGGGACGTCGACGAACGTGCCGGCCGGCGTCGTGGTCGATGCCCACTTCGCGGGAGATCGCGTGTCCGGCTTCGGTGGTTGCAACGCCTACGGTGGCACGGCCGCCATCTCGGGCTCCACCATCAAGATCAGCGACGTCTTCAGCACGCAGATGGCGTGCGAGGGCGATGGCTCGACGGTCGAGACGGCCTACCTCGCGAACCTCGCGAATGCCGCCACCTTCACCGCGACCGCCGACGCGCTGACGATCTTCGACAGCAGCGGCAAGTCGATCCTGGTGTACGCGGCCGGGGCGGCGAACCCGATCGAAGGCTTCTGGAACGTCACCGGCTACAACAACGGCAACGAGGCGGTCGATCTCGCCGATCACCGGGACGACCCTGACAGCCAACTTCACCCCGGGTGACGAGGTCGGCGGATCCGCGGGCTGCAACGACTACAGCGGGACCTACAAGCTCGACGGCACGAGCCTCACCGTGAGCCAGGTCGTCACGACCCGCAAGGCCTGCGACCAGGCGATCATGGACCAGGAGACCCAGTTCCTGACCGCGCTCCAGACGCCGACCACGGTCGAGACGTCCGGGGCGACGATCACCCTCCGCGCCGCCGACGGCGCCACCCAGGTGGTCCTCGGTCCGAAGTGATCCCCGGCCGCCCACCAGCGGCCCTCAGGCCGCCGACGGGACCGGTCCGAAGCGGGCCGGGTCGAGCGGCGGCCGGCGGGCTGGCCTGACGGCCGAGGACAAGGTCGGCGATCAGCCGGCCGCTGGCAGGCCCGGTCGAGATGCCCCATGGGCCGTGGCCCGCGGCGATCCAGAGTCCGTCGATCCCGGGGACGGCCCCGATCAACGGGCGACCGTCCGCACTGAGCGGGCGGGCGCAGACCCGATCCGCCCCGACCGCCGCGCCGGCCAGGCCCGGGACGAATCCACGGCCTCGTTCGATGAGCGCCGGGACCACCCGTGACGGGTGCGGCTCGGCCAGGAAGAAGGTCGAGCCCAGCGAGCTGGCGGCCCCAGCCGGGACGAGACTGAACCCGAACTCCGCCGACGGTTCCGGCTCGCCGGCGTCGCCCGGCTCGATCTCGAGCTCGATCTCTTCGAGGACGTGCGACGGCGCGGCCGCGAGGGTCACCGACACCACCACGCCCCAGGTCCGGGTGATCGGCCGCCAGGCTCCGCTCGGATCCACGAGGCCAGGCGACCACGGGCCGGCCGCGACCACGATGTCCGCGGCGGCCAGGGTCGTCCCGTCCGCGAACGTCACGCCGGCGACCCGGCCGTCGACGATCCGAGGGCTGGCGCCCGCCCCGACCCGGACCTCGACACCGAGGGCCGCCGCCCGGTCGGCGTACGCTCGAGTCGCTGCCTCAGGAGCCACCGGAAACCCGATCGGGAGCCTGACCGCCGTGACGTCCGGCGCCACGGATGGTTCGAGCCGGCGGGCCTCCCCACTCGGGAGAAGGACCGGTTCCAGCTCCGGGTGCGCCGCCGCCAGCTCGTCCGCGAACCGTCGTGCTGCGGCCTCGTCATGCCCGACGCACAGCATCCCGACCGGCTCGGCGGGGAACGCGAAGGCCCCCGACGACTCGGCAGCCAGCGCCTGATACCGGGCGACCGTCTCGTGGTACAGCCGCGCGAGCACCGGGTCGAACGGATGCTGGACGACGCCCGAGTTGCGGCCCGAGGCGCCCGCCGCCACGGCGGTCCGCTCCACGAGGACGACCCGTGCGCCCGCCGACGCGAGATGGGCGGCGGCCGAGGTGCCGATGATCCCGCCCCCGATCACGATGACGTCGATCGGGCGCGTCGAGCTCATCCGAGAGCGCTCAACCGGGTGCGGCGGCGGGTGGCGGCGCGGATGCGACGGGCGGCGCGGCCTGGCGCAACGCCTCCGTGGCCGGCGGCCGCCCGCGGCGCGCGCCGAGCAACTCGGTGACGATGAAGGCCACCACCACCGCGACGATGATGAGCGGCGCCAGGGCCAGCCCGGCCTGGGTCACGACCATCGCGAGGATCACCGCCGAGAGCGGCAGGCGAAGCATCGAGACCGTCATCGCGCCCATCCCGATCGCGATCATCACCGTCTCGGACAGCCCGAGCAGGTTCGCCGCGAGCAGACCGCCGACGAGCCCCAGGAACATCGCCGGGAACGTGGGGCCGCCGCGGAAACTCCCCAGCGAGACACTCCAGGCGAGACCCTTGAAGACCAGCAGCGCGGCGAGCGTCGCGACCGACAGGGTCGGCCCGAGCTGGACGACCTGCCCCATGGCGTCCTGGCCGGAGAACAGCACGGACTCGGCCGGCTGTCCGGTGACCTGGGCGAAGGCGATCGCGAGGACCGCGACCACGAGACCCGCGACCGGGATGAGCAGGAGCGGCCGTTTCATGACCACGTCCTCGGCCTTCCAGGCGAGCTCGAGGATGACCCGGACGAAGATGGCGCACAGGACACCGAGCACGATCGCCAGCACGAACTCGCTGATGCCCAGGTCGGGCGGCGCCGGCAGCCCGAGCGGTCCCAGCGCGTACGCGGACGTACTGAGCCCGCTGAGGTTGCCCATGCCGATGAAGACCACGGACCCGATCCCGGCGGCGATCAGCCCGGGGAGCAGCACCAGGGGCAGGGTCGGCCCGCCCAGGCCGGCCGCCTCGATGATGATCACCGCGCCGATGACCGGGTTGCCGAAGATCGTGGAGATCGCCGCGAAACTCCCCGCGGCGGCCATGACCAGCTTCACCTGGTCGGGTGCGCCCTTCCGGACGAGGTCGACCGTGAGGAGCGCGAGTCCCCCGCCGAGCGCGATCAGGGGCGCCTCGGGGCCGAGGACCACGCCCAGGCCGATGCCCGCGACGGCCGCGAGCAGGACACCGGGCAGCATCGCCGGGAGCGTCGGCGGTCCGGCCGAGAGGCCGGCCGCCGGTCGATGCCCGCCGTGCCCGGGCATCCGGACGATGGCGTACGCGATCGGGATGCCGGCGAGGCCGAGGATGGGTAGCGGCCACCACCCCGGTGTGTCCGCGAACCCGATCGCGGCCGGAAGGTCGACGTAGACCCAGTGCTGCATCCGCACGGTCAGCTCGAGGAAGGCCCAGCCGACCAGGGACACGACGATCCCGACGATCGCCGCAAGGATGAGGACGGCGATGTAGCCGCGGCTCCGGATGAGGGCGCCGGGGTCGATCGGATGGTCGGCGGCAGCGGTCACGCGGTCTCCTTCGGGCGGGCACCGAATGCTACTAGACGGCACTGCACCGTCGACGTCCGGGACGACGTCCCAGCAGGGACGCTAGAATGCCGCGGCGTCCCGCGGGCGGGTCGCACTCCGCTCTGACACCAGCACCTTGGGAGACCCATGCGCAAGCTCGCCTTCATCGTGATCGCCGCCCTCGCCGCGGTGATCGTCGCCGCGTGCGGCAGCAGCACGAGCAACCTGACCGGCAAGGATTGGCACCTGACCGCGATCACCGAGAAGGTGCCGGCGTACCAGGGCGTCGTGCCAGCGGAGAACCAGGGCAAGTACACGATCACGTTCAACACGGATGAGACGTACAACGGCAAGGCCGACTGCAACGTCTTCGCCGGGACGTACAAGACGACCGGCTCGGGAGGCCTGACGATCAGCGCCGGACCGTCGACGCTGGCCTTCTGCCCGGACGGTTCGTACTCGGACCTCTTCATCCATGCCCTCACCCAGGCCGAGAGCTACGCCGTCGCGAACGACCAGCTGACGATCACCCTCAAGGACGGCGGGATGCTGGTGTTCGTGGTCGGGACGCCTGGCGCCTCCGCGAGTGCCGAGGCGGTCGTGACGGCCTCTCCGACGCCGACGGCCTCCCCCACTCCGACGCCGACGCCCACGCCGACGCCGACACCCACCGCGTCCCCGACACCAACGCCCACGCCGACGCCCACCGCGTCCCCGACCGCGACGCCGAAGCCGAGTGGCAGCGCCAAGCCGACGGCCACGCCGGCGCCTACGCCCACACCCACCCCGAAGCCCACGCCGGCCCCGACGCCCAAGCCGACCCCGGCCCCGACGCCGGCTCCGACCCCGTCGCCCGGAGCGGGCCTGGTCGGCCCGACGTGGCGGTTGAGCAGCATCACCGAGCGAAACCCGGCCTTCCAGGGCGTCATCCCCGAGGCCGATCGCGACAAGTACACGATCTCGTTCGCGGCGGCCGGCACGTTCAGCGCCCGCGCCGACTGCAACACGGTCAACGGCACGTGGACGGCCACCGCCTCGGGCGGGCTGACCCTCACGCTCGGACCGTCGACGCTCGTGATCTGCGGTGAGGGCTCGTTCTCGGACCTCTACATCCTCGGTCTGAGCAACGCGGCGAGCTACACCGTCGCGGGGACGACGCTGACGATCACGCTCCACGACCAGGGCACGCTCGTCTACCAGTAGACCCGGGGAACCTGTGCCGGGGCTGGGGAGCGGTCCTCAGCCCTGCTGGAGGTAGATCTTTCCGCTCGCCTGGTCGACTTTGATGGGGAGCTCGGTCAACGGCGTGTCCGTCGGCCCGCCGACCACCGCGGCGTGGTGTCCCGGGTCGAAGGCGGCGCCGTGGCACGGGCACAGCAGCAGGCCGGAGGCCCGGTCGTAGCGAACGGTGCACCCGGCGTGCGTGCAGACGGTGTCGTACGCCGCGACCGAGCCGTCCGGCAGTCGGACGATCACGGCGGGGTCGCCGGTCGACTGGACGTGGAACCGTCGCGCCTGACCCACGGGGACCTGATCGAGCGTGCCGAGCAACGTACCGGTCACACCGGCGGCGGGGGCGGACGACGGCGCTGCGGACCCTCCTTGGGCCCCCGACACTGCCTGGGCCGACGGGGCGTCCGTCGCGCCGCCGGCTGGGGCCGAGCCCGGGTTCCCCTGCGCGGCCGTGGCGTCCGGGAAGGTGCCGGCGCCCTGGTCTGCCGCGGCGACGACCGGCGCCGACCGTGACAGGAATCGTCCGAACGCCGCCAGGCCGATGCTGGCGAAGGCGAGGATCCCGAGCTGCAGCGCCGTCCGACGTCCGGGGTCGGCCGGGTCCTCCCAGCGGGCGGCACCGGCCCAGGCCGAACGCGAGGCCGACGCCGCCTCGCGTCGAGCGAGCCACGACTCGATCGTCAGCACGCCACCGGAACCGGCCGCGGCCAGCGTGATCCACCCGAGCGCGTACGGGAGGTCCGGCCCGAGGTAGTACGGCCGCGTCGTCCACGATGCGGTCAGGAAGAACAGGATCGAGAGGCCGGCGCCGGCGATCGCGCTCCAGCGGTAGAGCAACCCGAGGACGGCCCCGAGGCCGACGGCGATCTCGAGGAGTGAGATCCCCAGCCCGGTCAGGACCGGGAACGGTTGGGCGAAGATCGTCACGAGCGGCGCGAGCGGCGAGACCCGGACGAATTCCTGGAGCTGCATGGCGATCGACCCTGGACCGTCCGACCGAAGGAACGCCGGGTCGAGCAGCTTGTCCAGACCGGCGTACACGAACATCGCGCCCAGGAAGAAGCGGAGGGGCAGCAGCGCCGCGGCCGGGACGGATCCGCGGAGGGTCTCCGGCAGGCCGGGCCCCTCGTCGGCCTCGTCAGCCGTCCCGGGAGGTCGGCGTGGCTGGGCGAACGGGTCGAATGCCGCCCCGTGCGATCGGCGGGCGGAGCGGGAACGTCGTGAGGACACGGGCCATCCTTGCGGTCATCGAGAGCGAGCGGTCAGGGCGCGAGTCTGTCTGCCCGGCGGTTATGTTCGGGCGCACGGTTGGCCAAGATTCCGAAACCTTTGTGAAGTCTCATCTCCGGCACCATGCGGGGGTCGCCACCGCCCCTCAGACTGTGTCCATCCGCCGATCCGCCCGGAACGAGGTGATCCCATGCTGGCCGATTCGATGATGGTGACGACGGTCGCGGTGACCGATCTCGAACGGGCGAAGGCCTTCTTCGCCGATCGACTCGGCCTGCCGGTGCTCGACGAGCAACCGTTCGCGATCCGGTTCGGTGCCGGGCGCGGGACCCAGATCTCGGTCAGGCGCGGCCAGCCCAATGTCGGACAGACCGTCGGCCATTTCGAGGTCGACGACATCGAGACCGTCGTGCGCGACCTCACGTCGCGCGGCGTCCCGTTCCAGGAGTACGAGACCCCCAAGACCGTCGACTTCATCGCGCAGGTCGGTCCCGCCCGCGGCGCCTGGTTCACCGATCCCGACGGCAACGTCTTCGGCGTTCGGGAGGGCCCGGTGCCCTCCGCCGCGGCCGCCGGCTAGCGTGAGGCCCTCCCGGTCGGGAGGGCCTCGACGGACGGAGCCGGGTCGTTCCTCAGGCTGCCGCGGGGGCCGCGGTTCCCGAGGAGGTGACAGCCGCGGCCTCGTCGACCGTGCTGATCTTGAGCAGCTTCCTGGCCTCTTCGACCACGATGATCGCCAGGGCGACGAGGAGGCAGATGGCCCACTGGTCGGGCGACAGGCTCACCGTGCCCAGGAGCCGCTGAAGGACCCCGAGTTCGGTGGCCAGGATGATCGTCAGGACCGACAGGCCCGTCCCGATCAGGAGCGGGCGGTTCCCGAGGACGGATCCGCTGAACAGCGACTCGTCCACGTCCGCCGTCTCCAGCGAGGAGAAGAGTCGGAACAGGGCGAAGGTGGTCATCCCCATCGTGCGGGCGATCGTGTCGTCGTAGTTGGCACTTCCCCAGGCGAGCACGCCGAGCGTGCCGGCGGCCATCACCAACCCGCAGAACACGAGCCAGGTCAGGAGACGGCGGGGCATGATCTTCTGCGACTTGGGCCGCGGCGGGACCTCCATGAGTCCCTCGCGGGGCTTCCCGTAGCCGAGACCGAGGCCCTGGAAGACGTTGACCGTGAAGTTGAGCCACAACGTCTGCAGCGGCAGGAACGGGATGCCGCCGACGATGTCGAAGATGGCCGACCCGAGGAACGTCGCGATGTATCCGAAGAGCCCCGCCATCTGGAACCGGATGAAGCGCAGCATGTTGTCGTAGACGGAGCGCCCGAGGCCGACCGCCTTCACGATCGTCGCGTAGTTGTCGTCGGTGAGGATCATCACCGCGGCCTGCTTGCTGACCTCCGTTCCGGTGATCCCCATCGCGATGCCGATGTCGGCCTTCTTGAGCGCCGGGGCGTCGTTCACGCCGTCGCCGGTCATCCCGACGACATGGCCCTTCTTCTTGAGGATGTCCACCAGGTGGACCTTGTCCTCGGGCGAGACGCGGGCGATGACGCCGATGCCGTCGATCTCGCGCATCGCCTCGTCATCGCTCATCGCCCGGAACTCGGCGCCGGTGATGGCCCGGCCCTCGATGCCGAGCTGGTGCGCGATCGCCCCGGCGGTGACCGCATGGTCGCCGGTGATCATCCGGACCTGGATGCCGGCAGCGTGAGCACGCGCGATCGCATCCTTCGCCGCGGGTCGCGGCGGGTCGACGATGCCGATCATGGCGAGGAGCGTGAGTCCGTCGATGGCGGGCAGCAGGTCGGCGTTGGGATCGAACGTCGCCGGGTCGAAGTCCTTCTGGCCGGTCGCCATGACCCGCAGGCCCTGGGTGCCGAGCCGCTCGTTCTCGGCGAGGAAGCCATCGCGGATCTGATCGAGCGGCACGGCTTTGCCGTCCGGGCCGTGGACGTCCTTCGCCCGCGCGAGGAGCTGGTCCGGTGCCCCCTTGATGTACGCGCGGATGACGTCCTTGCCATCCGCGTCCTTCATGGCGTGGAATGTCGCCATCATCTTGTAAGCGGCGTCGAACGGCAGGGTCGCCACCCGCGGGTACTGCTCCCGGGTCAGCGTGGGATCGACGCCGCCCTTGGCCGCCAGGACGACCAACGCGCCTTCCGTCGGGTCGCCGACGAGCGCGCCGTCGCGGACCTCGGCGTCGGCGCACAGCGCCATCGGCAGGAGGTAGGGCTCGAGCGGGAGGTCGGGCTGGCCGCCGGTGTGGGTGATCTGCCCGGTCGTCTGGTATCCGTCGCCGCTGATCGCGTACCGCCGCCCGACGATGGCCATCTGGACCGCCGTCATCTGGTTGAGCGTGAGGGTCCCGGTCTTGTCCGAGTTGAGCGCAGAGGTCGACCCCAGCGTCTCGACCGAGCGCAGACGCTTCATGATCGCCCCCGCCTCCGCGAGCGCCTGCGAACCCTTCGACAGGATGGCGGTGACGACCGCCGGGAGGGCCGTCGGGATCGCGGCCACGGCGAAGGCGACGGCGCTCAGGAACAGCTCCTGGAGCTGGACGCCACGGTACAGGCCGAGCCCGACCGACACCGCGAGCGCAACGCCCGCGATGATCAGGATCTGGTTCGTCAGCGCGTCGAGCTGCTTGGTCAGCGGGGTCTTCTCGATCGTCGTCGACTGGAGCATCCCGCTGATATGGCCGACCTCGGTGGCCATGCCGGTGGTGACCACAAGGACCGTTCCGGCACCCCTCGTGACCTGGCAGTTCATGAACGCCATGTCCACCCGGTCGCCGAGCGCGGCGTCGGCGGCGACCACGTCGACCTGCTTGGGCGTGGGGACGCTCTCTCCGGTGAGGGCGGACTCGTCGATCTCGAGGGTCGCCGCGGTCAGGATCCGCGCGTCCGCTGGGACGAGGTCGCCCGCCTCGATGTTGACGATGTCACCCGGGACGAGCTGGTCCATCGGGATCTCGACGAGGTCGCCGTCGCGCCGCACCTTCGCCTTGACGACCATCATGCCCTGCAGGGCGGAGGCACTCGCTTCCGCCTTGCCCTCCTGGTTCATCGCCATCCAGGCGTTGAACACCGTCAAGAGGATCAGGAAGACGCCGGTGTAGAACTGGCCCGGCAGGAAGAGACAGACGGTGCCGGCGATCAGCAGCACGATCTGCATCGGGTCGGCGTACTGCCGCGTGAACATCTGGAGCGGCGACGCCTTCTTGGCCTCGGCGAACGTGTTCTTGCCATAGGTCGCGCGCCGGGCGTCCGCCTCGGCCGAGGTCAGGCCGCTGGCAGGGTCGACCTTGAGGCGGCTGGCGGCATCCTCCGGGGACAGCGCGTACCACGCCACATCGGGCGCGGCCTGGACGGCGCCGGTGGACTGACCGGTGGCGGCGGTCATGCCTTCTTCCTCTTCTTCGACTTCTTCGCGGCCTTCTCGGCGAGCTCGGCCTCGATCGGATCCGGCGCGGCGCCGGGAGGCGCCTGGCCTTCGAGCTCGACCTTCGCCGCCCCCAGCGCCTCCTTGGCCTCCTTGGAGACCTTCGGGAACTTCGGGTCGATCTGGATCAGGGTGTGGGCCAGGACGGCTGCCGCCGCAACGCGAGCGAACGGCTTGTCATCCGCCGGGATCACGTACCACGGCGCCCACGGCGTGCTCGTATTCGACAGCACCTCGCTGAAGGCCTTCTGGTAGTCGTCCCAGAACATCCGCTCCTTGGCGTCGTTCGCGCTGAACTTCCAGTTCCGGTCCGCCTCGTCGATCCGGGTCAGGAACCGCCGGCGCTGCTCTTCCTTGCTCACGTTCAGGAACATCTTCGCGAACCGGTAGCCCTGGTCGGCGAGGTAGTGCTCCCAGTCGTTGATCTCCCGGAACCGGCGCTGCCAGATGCCGCGATCCTTGAGCTTGGGCGGGATCTTCTGCCCGGCCAGGATCTGCGGGTGCACGCGGACGACGAGGACCTCCTCGTAGTAGGAGCGGTTGAAGATCCCGATGTTGCCGCGCTCGGGGAGCCGCTTCTGGTACCGCCACAGGTAGTCGTGGTCGAGGTCCTCGCTCGAGGGGATCTTGAAGCTGCTGACCTGGACGCCCTGCGGGTTCACGCCGCTCATGACGTGCCGGATCGTGCCGTCCTTGCCCGCGGCGTCCATCGCCTGGAGCACCACCAGCACGGCGAAGTCGTCCTGCGCGGCCAGTCGCATCTGGTACTCCGCGAGCATCTCCGTGCCCTGGGCGAGGATGGCCTTCGCCTCGGCCTTCGTCTGCTGTCGCGTGCCGGACGGGTCGAAGTCCTTGGGCAGCCGGACGCGACGGCCAGGCTCGACGCGGAATGGCTTGATGAAGTCGGCGATCCGCTTGGGTCCGATGGCAGGCATGGGGCAGGTCCTTTCGAACGACCCGCGAGCGCCGGATGTCGGCAGCGCTCCGGACGACAAAGGATATCGTCCGCACGGGGCGGCCGGCGCGGCAGATGCCGTTCGTCACCATCCGGGCCAGCTCGAACCACGGCCGCTTCATCCCGTGCGGGTGATGCGCCGCGACGTCGGGCGTGGTGGACTTGTCCGTGGATGTCGCTCTGAGCGGCTCGCTCGGCGAGCCGGGCCCGCGGCACCAATCACCGAACGGATGGAGACGCCATGACCGACCGATCCATCGACGAGCTGGGGCCCGTCGACTTCCTGATCGTCGAGTTCCCCGTGGGATCACAGAACTTCACCGGCGAGGGCGCGGACGAACTCCTGCGGCTCCACGACGCCGGGATCATCCGGATCATGGACATCCTCATCCTCCAGAAGGACGAGGACGGCTCGGTCGAGGCCATGGAGCTGTCCGACCTTGACGAGCTGGGCGAACTCTCGCGTCTCGAGGCGGAGCTCGCGCAGACGCTCGCCGAAGACGATGTCGAGCACCTGGCGGCCGCCATGGACCCGGGCAGCATCGCCGGCGTCCTCGTGTACGAGAACCTGTGGGCCGCCCCGTTCGCCTCGGCCATGCGCCGGGCCGGCGGGCAGCTCATCGCCAACGGCCGGATCCCGATCCAGGCCCTCATCGCCGCCGTCGAGGCGGACGAGCTCGAAGCAGCAGGAGGCTGACATGCCACTCGGACCAGGTCGCCGCGGCGTCGGCGTCGTCGGCGCCCCCGTCGCCAAGACCGCCGCCGTCGTCGCGGTCGCCAAGCCCGGCCCGTCACCGGTCGCCAAGGCCGCCGTCGTCGGCGCGGCCGTGTCGCCAGGGCCGTCACCCGTCGCCAAGGCGGCCGTCGTCGGCGCCGTGGTCACCCCGGGTCGCCGGCGCTTCTAGCCGCCATCGCGGAGGCGAGCCGACGCGTCGGCTCGCGCTCATGGCCCGGAGGGCCTATCGGTCGGTCGACCGATGCCACGAAGACGCGCTTGCGTACACTCGCGGCATATGGATCCCACGACGCTCCTCCAGAGTCCCCTGCTGATCGGTCGCGACCAGCTGCTCGTGCTCGCCGACGACCGGCTCGAGAAGGCGGCCGCCGGGCACGGGCAGGTGCTGCTCCTGGCCGGGGAGGCGGGCATCGGCAAGACCCGCCTGCTCCACGCGCTCCTGCGCAAGGCCGGGGCCGCGGGATTCATCATCAGCAAGGGCGACCTCGCCCCGCAGGACTCGCTCGTGCCGTTGGCGTCGATCCTGGACCACGCCCGGACGATGCGCCAGATCCCGGCCTTCGGCACGCTCGGCGACGACCTGCTGGCCCTGCGCCGGGACCGTGGCGCCGATTCGCTCGCGTCGCGGCGGATCCTCGTCCATGACATCGCGGGGCGGATCGTCAGCGCCGTGGACCGACCGACGTTGCTGGCCTTCGAGGACCTCCAGTGGGCCGACGAGCTGACCCTCGAGGTCATCGGGGAGCTCGCCCGACTCGCCCCGGAACGACCCCTCTTCCTGATCGGGGCGTACCGGCCGGATGAGCTCCGGGCCGACGCGATGCATCGCGAGTGGCGGGCGCGGCTGCTGAGCCAGCGTTTCGGCGAAGAGGCCGTCCTCGCACCATTGACGTACGACGAGACGGCCCTGGCCACGACCCTCATCCTGGGCACGGGACTGCCCGCGTCGCGCGACGTCGTCAGTGCCATCTTCGAACGGTCCGATGGCGTGCCCCTCTATATCGAGGAACTGCTGGCCGCGCTCCGCGGTGCCACGGCGGACGGCCGGGCGATCCGGGACGCCAAGGTCCCGACCTCGATCGAGGACGCGATCATGGCGCGGGTCGGACGTCTGTCGGCCGACGCCCAGGTCGTGGGTCGAGCGGCCGCCGTGATCGGCCGGTGCTTCGTGCCGAGCGTCCTGGCCGGCATGCTGGATCGTCCCGTCTCCGACCTCGACGAGCCGCTCGACGAGCTCACGCGGAACGCCTTCATCTTCACGTACGGCGAAGGCATCCTCGACTTCCGCCACCAGCTCATCCGCGATGCGCTGTACCGCAGCGTCCCGTCGAGCGAGCTGCGTCGCCTCCATGCTCGCGCCGGGGAGTTCGGGGCGCAGCTCGAGGGCGCGTCCGAGATCCATGCCTCCGCGCACTTCGAGCGGGCCGGTCTTCGCCCGCAGGCGTACCGTGCGGCCCTCGCGGGCGCCGACGCGGCGAGCGCCGTCTCGAGCCGGCATGAGGCGTTCGAGCTGTACGCCCGCGCTGTGGCCAACATCCCGGACGAGCTTTCCGCCCTCGATCGAGCCGCCTTGTACGACGCGTACTGCACCTCCGCGTTCGCCGTCGACGACGTCGAGATCGGGGTGACCTCGGCAAAGGAGGCCCGGCGCTACTACCTCGAGGCCGGGCGGCCGATCGAGGCCGCGATGGCGCTGGTGAGCCTGGCCGGGATGGGCCGCCGCGATGTCTGGCCACACGAGGAGCGCGTGCGACTCCTCGCCGAGGCGGAACACGACCTCGAGGACCTGCCCGAATCTCCCGAACGCATGGCCCTCCTGTCCGACATCCGCCTGTTCCAGGGGATCATCGAGCTCGAATTCGACCGCCCTCGAACCCGCCGCGGTGCTCTTCGGGGAAGCGCGCCGACTCTGGCTCGCGGCCGGCGAGACGGACACGACCGACTTCGAGTGGACCGCCGCCCAGGTCGACGTGCTGTCGGGGCGCATCGATGCCGGGCTCGAGACGATGCTGCGGCTGGCCCGGGAGTCCCGCGACGCGCGGCTCGAGAGCAGCGGCGTGACCGCGTACCGGACCGCGGCCGCGATCGCCGTGCGGGTCATGGCGTACCCAGCCGCGGAGATCGGCCTGCGCGAGGGACTTCGCTATGCCGACGAGATCGAGCAGTCCTACTGCCGACACGTGATGGCCGCGACGTCGGCCCACGTCGCGTGGGCGTCCGGCCGATGGGACGAGGCAGTCCTGGCGGCTGAGCTCGAGCTTGTGGAGCGGGGCAGCCGGCGCGGGACGCTCGGGTCGCGCGACGCGCTCGGGTTCGTGGCGTTCGGCCGCGGTGAGGTCGACCGTGCCCGCGACCTGCTCGACGGGTCGCTCGCCGTCGCGCGCGACAGCGCCGAGGTGGAACTCGTGATGCCCGCCATGTGGGGCCTCGCCGAGACGGCGCTGATCGCCGGCGAGCCCGGCGTCGCGATCGAGCACGTCGAGGCAGCGGATGCCCTCGCCACGCGCACGGGCGAGCGGGCACTGCTCGTCCCGTTCGTCGTGACCGGCGTCCGGGCCTACCTCGCAGCGCGCCGCCCGGCGGACGCGGAACGTTGGGTCCAGAGCGTCGCCACGCACCTGACCGGCTGGGAGCGGGCCCGCCCCGCGCTCGACCATGCGGACGGGCTTCTCCGCCTGACGACGGGGTCGACGGTCTCGGCGCGCACCAGCCTCGAGGCGGCGGTCAGCGGCTGGGACGCGCTCGGGCGCACCTGGGAGAGCACCAACGCCCGGCTCGACCTCGCGTCATGCCTGATCCGCGGCAATCGCCACATGCATGCGATGCCGATCCTGACCGAGGTCCGTGCGATCGCCGAGGGCCTGCGGAGCCGCCCACTGCTCGAGCGGGTCGAGGAGTTGTCGAGCCTCGCCCGTCGACGCGGGGTCACCGAGGAGCCGTGGCACCCGCTGAGCGCCCGAGAGTTCGAGGTCGCGAGCCTCGTCGCCCAGGGCCAGACCAATGGCGAGATCGCCGAGGTCCTCGGGCTGTCGCCGAAGACCGTCAGCGCCCACCTCGAACACATCCTGGCGAAGCTCGGCGCCCTCCGGCGGGCCGAGGTGGCGGCGTGGGTGGCAACGGTGCGGACACCCGAAGGGGTCGGCGCCGGTCGCTGAGCAGACCGATCCCGGCCCCGGCTACCTAGGTGCTGGGCCGTCGCGCTTGATCTTGCGCCAGCCGCCCGCGCGGTTGTTCGCGATGATCTGCCGGAACATCTCGGTCAGGGCACGCTCGTTGACGGTATCGTCGCGGCGGAAGGCCACCGTGCGGGCCGTCTGGTTGTCGTGGCCCGCGGTGATGATCCCCTCCGGGTCGGGCACGATCGCGCCGTCGTAGAGGAACACGTTGACGTGGTCCTTGGCAGCGAGCAGCGCGCAGACGTTCCCCTCGAGGACGAAGTACGGCTGGACGCTCCGCTTGATGGTCTCGACGACGTCGGGGTCTGCTTCGTGCACCAGGTCGCGGACGCGCTGGCCGATCGCCCGCTGCCACGCGGGGAGCGCATCAAGGTAGGTGTCGACGCGGGCGTCCTTCGCGTACGGGACGGGCGCGCCCACGGTCAGGTCGCGACGCTCAGCAACCCGCGCCACTCATGGCGCCGGCGATGGCGCTCTGGTGGCCGAGGAAGTCGGCGACCGTGCCGATCTTCTGGTCGTAGGTGTCGATCGCGGCCTGGGTCACGGGCTCGGTGGCGAACAGCACCTGCGCGGCCTTGCCCGCCTCCTCGTAGAAGTCGATCGCGGCCTTCGGGTCCCCGAGCGGGGACGAGTAGCCGTCGAGCGCGTGCAGGTCGTGCATGCCGGCGAGGAACCGGTCCAGGTCCAGGTCGCCGATCTGCTTGGTCTTGATCGGTTCGACGGTCTCCGGGCTCCGGAGCTGGGCCAGAAGCTGCACGGCCAGCAACTGGATGGCGGCGGTCTTGATCTTGGCGCAGTCGACCGAGCCGACGGCCGCGGGCGCGGAGGTGGCATCGGTGGCCGCCGACGCCTGGCCACCGGCCGGTGACGCCGCCGAGCCGGGACTCGCGTTGGCGCTGCCGCCTCCGCACGCCGCGAGGAGGAGGACCATCAGGAGCGGAAGGACGAGTCGGTTGCGCATAGCCGCATCGTATCGTCGGCGGGAGCGGCACGCGAGTCGGCGGACGGGCAGCCCAGACCGTCAGCGCGGACCGTCAGCCCGGACCGCGGCTGGCCCGGTCGAACCGCGGACGATCAGCCGCGTTTCGAGCCGGATCGGCCTGGTGGGTGGATCCCGTCCTTCGACGACGGACAGGAGCAGGCGCACGGCGCTCTCGCCTTTGAGGCGGATCGGCTGGTGCACCGTGGTCAGGGGCGGGTTCGTGTGCTGGGCGATGTCGATGTCGTCGAACCCGACGACCGACAGGTCGTCCGGGACGCCCAGCCCGAGCTCGCGCGCCGCCCGAAGCACCCCGATCGCGATGGCATCGGACATCGCGATCACGGCGGTCGGGCGACGGCCGTCCGCCCACGCTCGGCGAAATGCGGCGATGCCGCCGTCGATCGTGATCGGCGAGACGACGATCGCATCGTCCGGCATCTCGAGTCCGTGCGCGGCGAGCGCGGCGACGTGACCACGCAGGCGACGGGGTACGACGCCATCGTCATGCGTCGGACTCCCGGTCGTCGACGGCTCGAAGGCGACGATGAGGATGTCGCGGTGGCCAAGGCCGATCAGGTGCTCGGTCGCGGCCCGCGCGCCGCCCTCGTCGTCGACGACCACACTCGGCTGGTTCTCGAGACCGGTCGAGTCCACCATGACCAGCGGCACGGCTGCGGCGCGGATCTCCTCGATCTCCGGATGGTCGGCCGACAGCCCGATCGCCACGACCCCATCCACCGTCGCCCGATGCATGGCGCGGGCGAGCGACCCGTGGAGCGGGGAGATGAAGTGCAGGGCATACCCTTCGCGCTCGGCGGCGAGGGCGACGCCCTCCGAGAAGGCCCCGAAGAACGGGTTGGAGAAGATCACCGAGAGCGCCTGCGGCGTCAGGATGCCGAGGGAGTAGGTGCGTCGCTGGGTGAGCATCCGGGCGACCGGGTGCGGCCGATACCCCAGGGACTCGGCGACGATCCGGACCCGGTCGGCCGTCGCCGGCGCCAGGCGATCCGGACGGTTGAAGGCGAACGACACCGTCGTCTTGGAGACGCCGGCCTCGCGGGCGACGTCAGCGATCCGGGGCCGTTGCGGGATCCGCTCCTCCACGGTCTCCTCGATTCCGGGCCAGGGTCCTAGGCGCAAACCGGTTTACCAAGCGTCGGTGGCGGTGTCAATAGGGTTGTGCCGTCGTGCACCCTCGCACCGATTTCGGGTATCGGGATGCCGCCGCCATGCCATCGCCGTCAGCGGCGGACCGCCCCGTCGGTCAACCCCCGGATGAACCGCCGCTGGAGCACGAGGAAGAGCAGCAGCGGCGGAAGGATCACGATCGCCATGCCAGCGAAGGTCAGCCCCTGGTCCGTCGAGTACACGGTCGAGAAGCGGCTGAGCGCCAGTGGCGCCGTGAACGTGTCGGGCTTCTGGAGCAGCACGAGGGCTCCCCCGAAATCGTTCCAGGTGAAGATCGCGACCAGGACGGCGACGGCGAGGATCCCCGGCCGTGCGAGCGGGATCACGATCCGAAGCAGGATGTCATCCGTCCGGCGCCATCGATCCGTCCGGCGTCGATGACGTCCCGGGGGATCGTCCGGAGATAGCCGACGAGCAGCACGGTGGCGAACGAGACGCTCGTCACGACATCGGTCAGCGCGAGCCCGGTCAGGTTGTTGATCAGGCCGAGCGAGCGGAACATCGAGAACAGGGGACGATCAGCACGTCCGTCGGGATGATCAACGGCGCCAGGATCACGATGAACAGCACCGCGCGACCGGCCGGCCGCAGGAGGGTGAGGGCGTAGGCGGCCGAGACCGCGAGGGCCAGAACGACCGTCACGGTCACGACGGTGACGTAGACGGAGTTCGCCAGGGCGAGGCCAAGCTGCGCGCGGCTCCACGCTTCGCCGATGTTCTCGATCGCCGGCGGCCATGGCACATCCCACGGCGCGCGATAGATGTCGGCACTCGACCGGACCGCGTTCGCCAGCGTCCAGGCCAGCGGGTAGAGCCATACGAGTGCGAGGACCGTGAGTAGCACGGTGGTCCAGTGCCGGCGAGGCAGGCCGATCACGACCTCACCGCCTCGGCGCGTCGGTCAAGGACCCGGTACTCGACGACCGCGAACACGAGGATGAGGGCGAGGAGGATCATCGCTTTCGCCTGCGCGGGACCGACCTCCAGGAACCGGAAGGCGGTCGTGTAGATGTCGGTCGCGACGGTCTCCGTGGCGTGGGACGGACCGCCCTCGGTCATGACCCAGACCATGTCGAAGGTCCGCAGGGTCCCGATCGTGGTCAACAGGACGACCGCGAACGTCTGCGGCCACAACAACGGCCACGTGACCCGCCGGAATTGCTGGAGACCGACCGGCGCCCTCCAGGACCGCGTGCTCGTAGTAGGCCCGCGGGAGCGCCTCGATCGCCGCGAGGTAGATGACCATGACCAGCCCAGAGAACCGCCACAGGAAGACGACGAGGATCGCCCAGAGAGCCGTGTCCGCACCCGACAGCGGCGCAACGGTCTCGGTATCGAGACCGAGGGCGTGACCGACCGTGGCGGCGATCCCGAAGTACGGGGCGTAGAGGAACTTCCAGACCGCGCCGACCGCGACAGGGGCGAGGACGAACGGCGCGAAGAACGCGATCGTGAAGAAGGTCCTCCCCCGGTGCACGTCGACCATGAGGACCGCAAGCGCGAGGCCGAGTCCGGTCTGGAGCACCACGGCCACGCTCGTGAAGAGGACCGTATCGAGGAGGCTCCGCTGGAAGACGGCGTCGCCAAGGATCGCGTGGGCATAGTGGTCGAGCCCCACGAATGTCGTGGGCTCGAAGGCCTTGGTGTCGTGCAGGCTGAGCACGAGACCGTCGGCGAGCGGGTACAGGAGGAAGCCAGCGAGGATCGCCAGCAGCGGGAGGATGAACAGCGTGTCGATCGCGCGTTCGCGACGGGCGCGGCCGCGAAACGCGGCGCCATCCAAGGTCTTGGTCACGTCCCGGGCGGGCGGGCATGGCGCGGCCCGACGGTCGGCGACGGGTGCAATTCCCTCAGGACCATCACGTCTCGCGAGCGGGATCCGACCGCTCGAACCATACTCGCTCAGCGAGCCTCGAACGAGAGCAGGCGGCTCTCCGGGCCCGCGAGCGAACCTGGTCTCGACGGAGGGCCCGCTGCACCCAGCTCGATCGACCCCGGACCTCGCCTGGTCGCGATCGCGCGCCCGCCGCGATGTCCTCAAGCTCGGCGCCGTGATGGCTGCCGGTGGCGTCGTGGCCCCGCTCCTGGCCGCATGCGGCGCGGCGGCGGGACCACGTGAGACACCCGCGACGGCGACCGGCGTCGACAGTGTGTCGGGACGGATCACGGTCCTCACGGAGGGCGGCGACCCCAGTGCGGACCCGGCGCTGCAACGGGTCTACGACGACTTCAAGCGGCAGCATCCCGCCGTCGAGTGGGACATCCGGGCGATCACGGGGCTCGGGCCGGAGTGGGATCGACTTGCACGTGCCACGCTCGCGTCCGGCGAGCCGGTCGGGCTGATCCTGGTCGATGGCCTGTTCGTCCGCGCGTGGACACGGGACGGCCTCCTGGCCGACCTCGGCGCCGATCCCAGGCTGTCCGCCGTACTCGCCCGGGTCCCAGCCTCCTTCCACCTCGGAGGGATCCGCGAAACCACCACGCGAGCCTTTCCGCTCGCCCTGAGCCGGGGTGTGCAGACCACGGGCTTGTACTACAACAAGGCGCTCCTCGACAAGGCAGGCCTGCAGCCTCCCAGGACCATCGCGGACCTGCGCGCGATGGTCGGGCCGCTGGCGGCCCTCGGCGCGGCGCCGCTCGTCCACCCGTCGGGTGATGCCCCGTTCAACCCGTTGCTCGTGATGTGGCTCCTGCCGATGATCGCGGAACGCGGCGGCGACCCGGTCGACTTCGTCGAGCGAACGATCAAGGGCGAGATCCGGTACGACAGCCCCGAATGGACCGAGGCGTTCCAGACGATCGCCGACCTCCGGAGCTCCGGCGTCCTGCTGGACGGGTCTGGCGCGACGGACTACGCCACGATGCAACTCCTCTTCCTCCAGGGCAAGGCGGCCATGACGTACAACGGCACCTGGATGCTGGACCAGCTGCTGACAGGGACGCCGACCGTCGACTTCGACCTGCACGTGGCGCCGCTGCCGCTCGTGGGTGGAGCCTCGAAGGCACGATCCATCCTCGCCTGGGCCGGTTTCGCGATGCCGGCCTCGCCCGCGGCAAGCGGCGACAGCGTCGCAGCGTTCCTGGAGTACGCGAGTCGCCCCGACGTCGACCGCGCCGTCGTCCAGGGCCTGCAGTGCTACTCGCCGATCGCGGACTCGAATGTCGCGATCGAGAACGAGGTGGCCCAGGAGTTCCTCCCGATGCTCGACGACGCCATCACCTCGCTCAATTGGCTCTGGGAGCCGGAGATCGATGCCGAGATCGGCGACCAGGTCCAAGCCCTCGTGAAGGGCGATACGGACCCAGCCGCTGTCGGGGCGGCGATCCAGGCCGTCGCCGACCAACTCCGTTCGGCCGGTCGAAGCTACTACCCTTGAGGGGCGTGACCGACTCGCTGCTCGATACCAAGTTCTATGCGCCGAGGCGCCGGCAGGACCTCGTGCCCCGACCGCAGCTCACGGATCGCGTGCGGCGCGGGACGCGATCGAAGCTGACGCTCGTCTCGGCCCCGGCCGGGTTCGGCAAGTCGACCCTGTTGGCCGAGTGGCTGGCCGCCGCGCCGGCCGATGGATCGGTCACCGCGTGGCTGTCGCTCGATCCGGGCGATGACGACCCGATGGTGTTCTGGACGCAGGTGGTCGCCGCGCTACGGACGGTGGCGGACGTGGGCGCGAGCACGCTGACGCTGCTCGAATCGCCTGACCGGGCGATCGACACCGTGTTGGCGCCCTTGCTCAACGACCTCAACGCCTTGCCGCATGACGTCGTCCTGGTCTTCGACGACTTCCACGTGATCGGATCGGCCGCGATCCAGGTCGGGATGGCCTTCCTGCTCGAGCATCTCCCGGCGCACGTGCACCTGGTGATCGCGACGCGCGCCGACCCGGCCTTGCCGCTCGCCCGTCTCCGCGCGCGCGGCGAGCTGGTCGAGATCCGGCCGGAGACCTTCGCTTCACCACCGACGAGGCGGATGCGTTCCTCAACGAGGTGATGGCACTCGATGTGACGGCCGACGATGTCGCGATGCTCGAGGGCAGGACCGAGGGCTGGATCGCCGCCATCCAACTCGCGGGGATCTCGATGCAGGGGCGCGCGGACGTCGCCGGTTTCATCGCCCGGTTCGCCGGCGACGACCGGTACATCGTCGACTACCTCGTCGAGGAGGTCCTCCAACGGCAGTCGGAGCAGGTCCGCACTTTCCTGCTGGAGACGTCGATCCTGAGCCGTCTGAATGGCGCGTTGTCCGATGCCGTGACCGGCCAGGTCGGCGGCAGGGCGATGCTGGAGGCTCTGGAGCGACAGAACCTGTTCCTCATCCCGCTGGACGACCGGCGAGCGTGGTATCGCTACCACCACCTGTTCGCCGATGTGCTCCAGGCGCGACTTCGGGACGAACGCCCCGAGCGCGTGCCCGAGCTTCACGGCCGCGCCGCCGAGTGGCACGAGCATGACGGCGAGCGAGCGGACGCGATCCGCCACGCGATGGCCGGGAGGGACTTCGAGCGAGCCGCGGATCTCGTCGAGCTCGCGATCCCGGCGACGAGCCGGGGCCGACAGGAGGCGACGTTGCGCCGGTGGCTGGAGGCCCTCCCCGACGAGGTGATCCGGGTGCGACCAGTGCTGAGCGACGGCTATGCCGGGACCCTGCTGGTCCGGGGCGAGACGGCGGGCGTCGAGGCGCGGCTCGAGGATGCCGAGCGTTGGCTGGAGGCGACCGACGTCGTGCCTTCGGCGGACGGGTCCGGGCCCAAGATGGTCGTGGCGGACCAGGAGGCCTTCCGAACCCTGCCCGCCAGGATCGCGATGCACCGCGCGGGCCTGGCGCGACTGCGCGGCGATGTCCCCGGCACCATCGAGCACGCTCACCGGACGCTCGAGCTCGTGGACGAGGACGATGACCTCGGCCAGGGAGCGGCGTCGACCCTTCTTGGTCTCGCCCACTGGGCCAATGGGGATCTCGAGGCAGCGACCGACCTGTACGCCGGGGCGATGACGCGCTTCGAACGAGCGGACTACCTGTCCGACGCGATCGGGCTCGCCATCGCCATGGCCGACATGCGGCTCGCCCAGGGCCGGCTTGCCGAGGCGATGTCGACGTACGAACGGGGACTGGCGCTGGCGACGCGCGGGCGCTCCGTGACCCTGCGGGGGGCCGCGGACATGCACGTGGGCATCGGCGAGATCATGCGTCAGCGCGGTGACATCGCGGGTGCCGCGCAACAGCTGCGCCAGGCCGGCGACCTGGGCGAAGAGAACGGCCTCCCGCAGAACCCATACCGGTCGCGGGTGGCTGGCGCTCTGCTCCTGGCCTCGCAAGGGGACTTGGCCAACGCCGTCGGGCTGCTCGACGAGGCGGAGCGCGTCTTCTTCAGTGACTTCTCCCCGAACGTCCGACCCATCCCGGCCTTGCGGGCCCGGCTGTGGCTACGCCAGGGGCGCTTGCCGGAGGCGCTCGGGTGGGCGCGCGCCCGGAACCTGTCGGCGACTGACTTGACGTATGAGCACGAGTTCGAGCACGCGACCCTGGCCCGAGTCCTGTTAGCGCAAGGGGTGCAGGAGCGGGCCGACGACCACATCCGCGCGGCCATCGATCTCACCGAGCGCCTCCTCGTCGCGGCCGAGGCAGGTGGGCGCCACGGGAGCGCCATCGACATCCTCATCGCGCAGGCGCTCGCCCGTCAGGCAGATCACGACGAGGCGGGCGCGACGGCGGCCCTGGGTCGCGCGCTCGCGATCGCGGAGCCTGAAGGCTATGTCCGCGCCTTCCTCGACGAGGGACCGCCGATGAGCATGCTGCTGAAGCTGGCGGCCAAGGACCGTCGCGCGCCGAGCTACGTCCGCCGACTCCTGGCGACCGCGAGCGTCGCCGACCGGATCGAGGCAGCCGTCCCGCAGCCACTCATCGAACCGCTCAGCGAGCGGGAACTCGGGGTCCTCCGCTTCCTAGCGACCGATCTCGACGGCCCCGATATCGCGCGTGCGCTTTCCATCTCGGTCGCCACCGTGCGGACGCACACCCGCACCATCTACTCGAAGCTCGGCGTGAACAACCGGCGGGCGGCGGTCCGCCGCGCCGACGAGCTCGGCCTCCTCTCGCGAACGCAAGAGCGTCGCCCCAGCGAGTGACGCCTCGCGGCGAACGCCGCGACGACCATGCGCGTGCAGCGCGCAAGAGCCTCGATGGCGCTTGCCGAAGTTTCATCACCCCGCTCATCAGGTGTGGTGATGCGCGCTCATCACATCCGCTTCCACCTTGTGCGAGTGACTCAGGTCGGTGTCGCCGGCCGGAGATCCAGTTGGCAACACGCACAAGGAGCGGGATGACCGAACGACACGCCAGGACGACAGACGCCGATGAAGCCGGGCGCTACGAGATCCGGCTCGCCGGCCGGCTCGACGCACGCTGGGCCGCGTGGTTCGACGGACTGACCGTCGACGACACGGTCGACGGGACCACCGTCATCGCTGGCGATGTGCCCGACCAGGCGGCCCTCCATGGGCTGCTCCAGCGAGTCCGTGATCTCGGCTTGCCGCTGATCTCGGTCACGAGGATCGAGCCGGACGAGCCCGACCTCCCACCTTCCGACCAACCGCGATGACGCGTAACGACAAGGAGACCGACATGACCCAGACATCACGAGCCACCGCCAGCAAGCCAGCCCCGATGGACCCGGAGCGGAAGACCGCCCTCGTCGTCGGTGTGCTCTTCATCCTCACCTTCATCACGTCGATCGCGGCCGTGTTCGCCTACGGCACGGTCCTCACCGATCCCGACTACGTGACTGGTCCCGGCGCCGACACCGGCGTGTTCGTCGGGGCGTTCCTGGAGCTGTTCCTGATCATCACCAACATCGGCTGCGCCGTCGTGCTGTACCCGATCCTGAAGTGGCAGAGCGAGGCGATCTCGCTCGGCTACGTTGCCGCCCGGATCATGGAGTGCACGTTCATCCTGGTCGGCATCATCGCCGTCCTCGCGGTCGTCTCGTTGCGGCAGGTCGCCGCCAGCGCCGACGCGGGTTCGGTCACCACGCTCGGTACCTCCCTGGTCGACATCAAGGACTGGACGTTCCTGCTCGGCCCCGGCTTCGCCGACGGGATCGGGACGGGCCTGCTCCTCGGGTGGCTGATGTACCGGTCGGGCCTCGTGCACCGTCGCATGGCCCTCTTCGGGGTCATCGGTGGTCCGCTGCTCGCGATCTCCGGCGCCGCCGTGCTGCTGGGCGTGATCCCGCAGGGTTCGTCGGTCCAGGGTCTGATGACCATCCCGGAGATCATCTGGGAGGCATACCTCGGCCTGTGGCTCACCTTCAAGGGCTTCAACGCGGCGGCCCCGATCCTCGGCCTCGTCCGCCGCGAACGCGGGATGCGCGAGCAGGCCATCGCTCAGGAGGCGATCGCACCGGCGTACGTGGCCCCCGCCGCGGCCTGAAACGTCACAAGAAGGAACGACGGCCCCGGTGCTCGGCGCCGGGGCCGTCGTCACGTCCGGATCTCCGACCGCCGAGCCTAGGGCTCATGACGATCAAGCGAAAGGAACGTCTCCATGTCTGACCAGGACGACCCGACCGACGCGTACGACGTCGTGATCGTCGGGGGCGGGGCCGCCGGCCTGAATGCCGCCCTCGTCCTCGGCCGCGCACGGCGTCGGGTCGCCGTCGTCGACGCGGGCGCGCCGCGCAACGCACCAGCCGCCCACATGCAGGGCTTCCTGTCCCGCGACGGGATGCCGCCGACCGAGTTGCTCGCGACGGGCCGGGTCGAAGTCGGCGGCTACGGCGTCGAGCTGATCGAGGACAACGTCGTCGCGATCGAGGCCGGATTCACCGTGCGGCTCGCCGGCGACCGGGCCCTGGATGCAAGACGGATCCTGATCGCCACGGGTGTCCGCGATGTCCTGCCGGATATCCCCGGAGTCCGGGAACGATGGGGCCGCGATCTCCTCCACTGTCCGTACTGCCACGGGTGGGAGGTCCGCGATCAGCCGCTCGGGGTGCTCGGGACCCGGCCGGACGCCGTCGATCATGCGCTGCTGATCCGCCAGTGGTCCGAGGACGTGATCCTCTTCGCCCACACGCTGGATCTCGGCGCCGACGACCTCGGCCGGCTGGACGCGAGGGGCGTGCGGGTCGTGCCGTGGGACCGTCGCCCGCCTGCTCGTCGAGGACGACCGGTTGACCGGCGTGGGACTCGACGACGGTCGCGTGATCCCGCGTGCGGCCGTGTTCATCCGGCCGACCAACGTCCCACATGCCGATGGCCTGCTGGCGGGGCTCGGGTGCGATCTCGATGTCGCCGGCTTCCCCGTCGTCGACGGGGCCGGGCGGACCAGCTGCCCGGGGGTCTGGGCAGCCGGGAACGTGGTCGATCCCCGGTCCCAGGTGATCACGTCCGCCGGCGCTGGCTCAGCGGCGGCGATCGCGATCAACGCGGACCTGGTCCAGGACGACGTCGATCGTGCGGTCGAGCTCGGTCGGGCGACATCGGCACCCGACCGCCTACATGACGGGGAACGTCTCTGACACGAGGACCGCGGCTCCGCCCGCCAGGACCGGGCACCCCTTCGCGAGCGAGACTGCTGCGTCCAGGTCGTCGGCCTTGATGATCGAGTAGCCGCTCGGCGCCGACGTCGCGTCCATCACGGACCCGTCCGGCGAGATGGCCTTCGATCGTGAGATGGGATTGCCGCCGTCGACCAGGGCGTCGCCCAGGGCGCCGAACCAGCTCGTCCAGGCGGCCATGACCTGGTCCTGCTCCTCCTTGGTCTCGGGCATGCTGCCGCCATGGAACGTGAGCAAGAAGTTCGCCATATCGATCCACCTCCGTGGCCGCGACGCCTTCGCGGCGCAGCCGACCTGCCTCCGGCGACCGGATGTCGCCAGTCTTCCGGGAGAACGACGAACGGGCCGCCGCGAATCGACAGCCCTCGCCGAGGATCCCACGCTCACATCGCGATCGACTCGTAGAGCCGCACGCTCGAGGCATACGGACAGTCGACAAGGAGTGCCTCGGCATCTTCCCGACTCGCGGCGGAGATGATCGCGTAGCCGGTCGCCGCGACGTCCGTCGACACCAGCTCGCGCGAGCCCGACCGCGTGACCTCGACGCCCGTCCCAAGCGGTGTCCCGCTATCGATGAACCGGTCGCCGACACGGGCGAACCATGCTTGCCATGCCTCCATGATCTCCGCCTTCGGGTCCCACTGATCGTGGAACAGGACCAGGTACTTCTTCACGGGTCCTCCTGGGTGCTGGGTGCCGCTCCGGATAGATAGCGGAGCTGGTTCTCGAGGGTTTCCCGCTCGGTCCCCCAGTAGGCGTGGAACTGGCCGAGCCAACCCTGGACATCACGGATCGCCGCACGGTCGAGTGTCAGGAATGTGGTCCGGCCGAGCTTCCGGCGATCGACAAGACCGGCGGCCTCGAGGACGCCGACGTGCTTGTTCATCGCCGGCAGCGACAGGCCGACGTCCCGGGCGAGCCGGCTGATCGACGTCGGGTTGTGACCGAGCTGCTGCACCATCGTGCGCCGGTTCCGATTGGCCAGCGCCGCGAACCGGCGATCCAGGTCGTCCGGCTCGTCCGGCACGTCGTCCTCGCTAACAGTTCACCGACCGGTGAACCTTAGTCCGGCGGTGCGTCCAGGTCAAGTCGATGGACATGAAGACGGGCGCCTCATGGCGCCCGTCTGAACCGCATCGGTGGCGCGCCGCGGCGCCGAGGTCAGGAACGCGTCGTGAACCAGATCGTCGGGGCCCCTTCGACGCCGGCGTCGTGCATCGCCGCGCGCAGCTCGGGGCTGGCACCGAAGGCCTGGGCCGCCTCGAGCGTCGCGAACTCGTGGCGCACGGTGACGTCGTTCGGGTTGTCGATGGCCTGGTACACGGCCTGGTCCTGGACGCCGAGCGTCTTCTGGGTCGGCGTGAACCCGTCGTAGACCCGGCGCCAAGCCGCGTAGTCGGCGACCTCGTGACGAACGAAGAGCGTGGTCATCGTGATGCCTCCGGCCGGTCAGCGGCGAAGCGCGGACGTCGCACCTCGGCTGTCGCGTCGATCCTGCTCCTCCAGTCTCTGTCATGTCAAGTACTGTCATGTGAGAAGTTGCAAAGACAGCCGTCCGTTGCTATGGTGCCCGCATGAGCGACGAGGATGATCCCGCCCGGCCTGCGGCGCTCTGGAATGACGCCTGGCGCGGCGTGCTCTTCGCCACGTCGAGGACGCTCCAGGTCGCCGAGCCGGAACTCATCGAGCGCGCGGGTTTCCCGCTGACCTGGCTCGACGTCCTGGCGCAGCTGTATGACGCCCCAGAGAGCGGTCTGCGGATGCAGGAGCTCGAGCAACGCTCGCTCTTCACGAGGAGCGGGCTGACCCGACTGGTCGATCGGATCGAGGCGGCGGGCCTCGTGCGCCGCGAAGCGGTGCCGGGGGATCGGCGCGGCGTCCGGGTCGTCCTGACGCCCGAGGGTCGCCGCCGGCACGACGCGGCATTCGCGGACCACCTCCAGGTCATCGAGCGGGAATTCGGCCGCCGGCTGACCGTCGACCAGCAGCGAGCGGTCGCCGAGGCCCTGGCGACCTTCTGGCACGACGAACCGCCGACCGGAAGCTGACCGAAGGACATGGTGTCGATCGCGGAGCCTGGCCGTCCCGGCACGTCCCAGGGCAGGCCGTGACGACCGTCCGCTTGGCCGCGGTCAACGTGGGAACGCCGACCCTGCTCGGCGAGCTCCAGGGCGAGCGTGTCTGGAGCGGGATCCGCAAGCAGCCGCTGGCTCCGGGCGATCGGACGTGGCTCTCGTGGCTCAACCTCGCGGGCGATGGGCAGGCCGATCTCGACGTCCATGGTGGAACTGACAAGGCGGTGTACGCGTATCCGTCGGAGCATCTCGCGACCTGGGCCAAGGAGCTGCACGAGGAGCTCGGCGCCGCCCCGTTCGGCGAGAACCTCAGCACGATCGGCGCCACGGAGGGCGACGTGCGGATCGGCGACGTCTGGCGATGGGGCGCCGCGACCCTCCAGGTGACCCAGCCGCGCTGGCCGTGCTTCAAGCTCGACCTGTTCCGGAGCCGCACCGACGTCGGGCTTCGGTTGCGCTCGACCGGGCGGACCGGCTGGTACCTGCGCGTCCTCGAGCCGGGCGATGTCCCGGTGGCGGGCCCGATCGAACGGATCGAGCAGGATCCGGCCGGGATCACCGTCCTCGATGCCCACATGGCGATGCTCGATCGGCGGATGTCCCCGGACCGCCTCCGCGAGGTGGCCGGGCACCCGGCGCTGGCCGAGCAGTGGAAGACCCCGCTTGAGCGTCGCCTGGCATATCTCGGGGCGCGCTGACGGCTGGATTGGGTCACGCCGCACGATCGAGAGCGACCCTCGCCGACTTCGTGTCACCGCTCAACGCGAACCCTGAGCCGATCAGGGACCCGAAGACGATGACCGCGAAGGCGAAGATGCCCGACATGGATCCGGCGTCCACGCCCCTTCCCAGGACCACGCCGAAACCGACGACGTCGAGGATGATCGGGAGGAGGCCCAGGACGGCCGCCGCCGCGATCGCGTGGAGATACGTGCCGCCGACACCGATGGCTCGATAGCCGACCCAAGCACCGTAGGACAGCAGGATCGGGGCCAGAACGGCCGGGATGAACGTCGCCCGCAGATCCGGCCAGATGGCTTCGAGCGCGAAGTGCGTGGCTCCGGTGAGGAGCAGGCTGATGACGGGCCACTTCAGGGTCCGATAGAAGATGTCCATGCGCCGAGGCTCCTTGGGCTTGCCGGTCGCGAGCATCGCGAACCTGCGGCCAGCCTCGACCTCGCAGGACCGTCACCGCTAGTGCGATCGCTGGAGTTGCTGGTGCAAGATCTGCACTTGGAACCTCGGCCCGTGCGGAGGACACTGACGTCATGAGATACCAGCAGATCTGCCCGGTGTCCCTCGCCAGCGAGGTCATCGCCGAGCGCTGGACCCCCCTCATCCTTCGGGAGATCGTCCTGTTCGACCGGCATCACTTCACCGAGATCCAGCACGGGGTCGGGCGGATCTCGCAGAGCCTCCTGTCGGCGAGACTCCGCACGCTGGAGAGCGCCGGTGTCATCGAGCGGCGACCGAATCCGCTGGGTCGCGGCTGGGAATACCACCCGACCCGCGCCGGACGGGAGCTCGAGACGGTCCTGAACGAGCTCGGCATCTGGGCGCAGCACTGGCTCGAGCTGCGGCAGGAAGACTGCGATCCGGCCTACCTGATGCAGACGGTCCACGCCGTCCTCCGGCTGGATCGGTTGCCACGCACCCCACTGACCGTGCGCTTCGAGTTCACCGAGCATCCGAAGATCTACTGGCTGGTCCTCGGTGGCGAGCAGCCGGAACTCTGCTACTTCGATCCAGGCCGGGAGGCGGAGCTCGTCGTCACCGCCGACGAGCGGGCGCTCGGTGGCGTGCTCCTGGGACGCATCCCCTTCGCCCAGGCCGTCGGGTCTGGCGACATCCGGCTGGAGGGACCGCCGGCGCTGGTCCGGGCCTTCCCGACGTGGCTCGGCCTGACCCGGTTCGCGAGGTACGCGCAGCCCCGGCCAGCGAACGCGCCGAGGCCATCGGAACAGGCGGCGACCGTCAGCGTCGCATGACCGTTCGCTCGGGGTCGGTCACGCGTCGCTTGACCCTTCGAGGATGAGCTTGAGGCGTTCCGTCGCCTGCACCTCCGCGTCCATGGTCTTCTGGACGGCCCCGCCCATCAGCAGCTTCTTGACGCCGTGCAGCTCCGCCTCCAGGGCGAAGGTCAGACGTGTCGCTCCGTCGAGCGCCTCGAGGGTGTAGGAGCCGGTCGGCCGGACCGGTCCGGCTGTCGCCTCGAACGCGAGCCGCGTATCGGGCTCGTAGGCCGTGATCACGTAGTCGGCGTCGATGCGGCGACCACCGGGACCCTTGACGCCCTGCTTGTATCTGGCGCCGACGCCACTGCCGGAGACCTGATCGATGTCGAGGATCCCGGACCGCCACTGCGGCCCATTGCGCCCGTCGGCGATGAACGCGAAGACATCACCGATCGGTCGTCTGGATCGTGACCTGGTGTCGCGCCTGTGGCATCACGCACCCCTGTCGGTGCCGCCCGGCCGGCGGTTTGGACGGCACGATACGCCGATGGATCGGCGACCGCCATCGCCAGCCGGATCCTGTCCGCGGGTGATCCGAACCTTCAAGGTGACCGAACGCGTGGTCGAGGGCCGGGTCCGAGCGTATCCTCGCGCCGAGCCGCCTCCACGCATGGTGATCGCGATGCCAGATCGTCCAGAGCCAGCCTGCCTCGTCCTCGCCGACATCAGCGGGTACACGAGCTACCTCGCCGGCGTCGAACTCGACCACGCGCAGGACATCCTCGCCGACCTCACCGACGTCGTCGTGAGGACGCTCCGACCCACGTTCCGCCTCGCCAAGCTCGAAGGCGATGCCGCCTTCGTCTACGTCGTGACGGAGGCCGTCGACGGCTCGATGCTCCAGGACACGATCGAGGGCTGCTACATCGCGTTCCGCCGACGGCTACGGGACATCGCCCAGGCCTCCCAGTGCGAATGCGACGCTTGCACGTACACCCCCCGGCTCGACCTCAAGTTCGTGGTCCATCACGGCCTGATCGCGCGGCAGCGGATGGCCGGCCGCGAGGAGCTCGTCGGGCGAGACGTGATCGTCGTCCACCGGTTGCTCAAGAACGACATCCAGGCCACCCTCGGCCTGGGCGCGTATGCCCTGTACACCGACGAGTGCGTCCGGATGATGGGTCTCGCGGATCCGGCCGCGGCCGGGCTCGTCGAGCATCGCGAGTCCTACGAATTCGTGGGGGACGTGCCCGGGTGGGTCCGCGACCTCGAGTCCGTGTGGCAGGACGCCGAGGCGAAGGCGACGCGCGCGGTCGCGGCGGCCGATTCCGCGTGGTCGACGTCGTTCGCCTTCGACGGCCCGGTGGCGGTGGTCTGGGAGTGGGTGACGTCGCCCGCACGCCGCCTGCAGTGGCAGATCGGCGTGGACGAGGTGAACGAGGAGGTAACCGGCGGGCGGCGTGGCGTCGGGACGACCAACCACTGCGTCCACGGCCGCGACGCGATCGTCGAGGAGATCCTCGCCTGGCGTCCGCCCGAGGTCCTCACCACGCGCTTCCAGATGCCGATCCCCGGGTTCCCGAAGCTGACGCGGACCGAGATGTTCGAGGCGTCGGCTGACGGCACGACCACATCAGTGACCGTCCGCGTGCAACGACCCACGTCGGCGAGGGACCGGGCGAAGCTCGAAGAGATCGGGCCGATGCTCACCCATGCCTACGGCGACGGCCTCGCGCTGCTGGCCGAGAAGATCCGCGAAGACCTCGCTGCACGAGCGGCCGCGGTCGCGGAGGACGGACCCGAACCGGACGTTCCGAGATCCGCGGGGCGGCATCTCACGGCGCCGATCAGTGCGTAGCCGGCAGGGGCCACCACGACGCGCGCCAGTCACGGCGAGCGCCGGCGTCGATCACTCGAGGAGGTAGCGCTCGACCACGTTCTCCAGCGGCTCGCCGGCCGCGAATCGTCGGACCTGGGCGCCCGCGAGCGCGAAGGCCCGACGGGTGGCACCGGGCGAATTGCCCGCGATGTGCGGGCTCACGAGGACGTTGGGCAGCGACCAGAGCGCATGCCCCGCGGGCAGCGGCTCCGGGTCGGTCACGTCGAGCACGGCTCGGAGCCGCCCGCGCTCCAGCTCGGCGACCAGCGCCGTCGTGTCGATGGTCGTACCTCGGCCGGCGTTGACGACCAACGCGCCGTCAGGCAGCAGGCCGAGACGGCGCGCATCGAGCAACCCCGCCGTGTCGGCCGTCGACGGCAGCAGGTCCACGAGGATCCCTGCGCCGGCGAGCGCGGCGTCGAGGTCGGCCATCGCGACGACGCCGTCCCGCGCCGACCTGGCCACGCCGACGACCTCCACATCGAATGGGCGGAGGCGGTCCGCGACGGCCGCGCCGATGGAGCCGTACCCGACGATCACGACCCGCTGACCGGCGAGCTCGTCGGGCTCGAACTCGGTCCAGGTCGCCTGGGCCTGGGCGTCGCGCGCACGGACGAGGCCGCGCTGCATGGCCAGGATGGCCCCGACGACCCACTCCGCGAGTGGCCCGTCGTAGACCCCGCGGGCGTTGCAGACCGTCACGTGCGCCGGGACCCGGCCCGCGAGGAAGTCGACGCCGGCGCTCAGCGTCTGGATGACGCGGAGGCGTCCAGAGCTGCCCAGCACTCCGAACAGCGGCGCCCGCATCCGCCCCATGGGGATCACGAGGTCGGCGCGCGCGAAGTCCGGGATCGGCCCGTCTTCGAGCGAGACCGGCACCAGCTCGACGTTCGCCGGCAGGTCGCCCAGCAACGAGCGCTCGGGGACATCCGGCGCGAAGACGACGACGGGTTCGGCGGCGGGTGGCGGCGAACCAGGCATGCTCGTGAGTCTAGTGGACGGGCGGGCGCCACCCATGCGGTCCAGAATGGCGCCGATGCCCCGCCTCCGATCGCGTCGCTTCGCGACACCCGACGAGCTTCGAACGTTCGTGCACGGCCGCGGCGAGGTCGTGCACCTCGATGAGACAACGGTCGGCCGGGCGACCTACGAGCCCGGCTGGCGATGGTCCGTCGACATGCCGGGCATCGCCGGCACGGCGACCTGCCAGCTGCACCACCTCGGGTACTCGATCTCCGGGCTCATGCACGTCGTGACCGATGACGGGCAGGAACTCGACATCCACCCGGAGTCGGTCTACGAGATCCCGACCGGTCATGACGCGTGGGTCGTCGGCGACGAACCGTGGGTGACGGTGGAGTGGACGAGCGCCAAGTCGTTCGGCGTGGCGTCCGAAGGACCCGGCGAACGCGTCGTCGCGACCGTCCTGTTCACCGACATCGTGGATTCCACGGCGACCATGGAGCGGATGGGCGATGCGGCGTGGCGGGATGTGCTGTCCATGCATAACCGCCTGCTGCGCCAGGAGCTCAACGTCTTCCGTGGACGCGAGGTCGCGACCACCGGCGATGGGTTCCTCGCCGTGTTCGACGGCGCGACCCGGGCCGTTCGATGCGGCGTCGCGATGGCCCGCTCCGCGGAGACGCTGGGGATCGCGATCCGGGTCGGCATCCACACGGGCGAAGTCGAGTTCGTCGGGCCCGATGCCCGTGGCCTCGCCGTGCATGCCGCGGCGCGCGTCATGTCGGTCGCCGGCGCGGGCGAGGTGCTCGTCTCATCGACGACGAGGGACCTGCTGGAGGGCTCGGGGCTCGCGCTCGACGACGCCGGCACCCACGAACTGAAGGGGCTCCAGGGGCCGCGCCATCTGTTCCGGGTCGCCGCCGCGGCGGAGGGATGAGCCGACCCGACGCCCTGCCGAGCCCGCCAGCAGCCGCCGCGGCGAGCAGCGTTCGGAGCTTCGCCAGGTGGTTCTGGCGGCCGCCCCGAGCGCACGGCGAGATCGAGGTCGAACGACGGGTCAGCTTCCTCGAGCTCTTCTCCGACCTCGTCTACGTGGTGGTGATCTCGCAAGCGGCTCGGGTGCTGGCGAGCGCCGTCTCGGTCCGCGGCTACCTCGAGTTCCTCGTCGTCTTCGGCGTCATCTGGGTCGCCTGGGCGAACGGGACGCTCTACTACGAGCTCCACGGCCGGGAGGACGGCCGAACGCGGACGTTCGTCTTCCTCCAGATGGCGATCCTGGCCCTGCTCGCCGTGTTCACCGGCGAGGCCGCCGGCGCCACGGGCACGGCGTTCGCGGTCGTCTACCTGGCGTTCCTCGGCGTGATGACGTGGCTCTGGTATGCGGTGCGCCGACAGGACCGCGCGGAGTACATGGCCACGACGGCGCGCTACATCGCCGCGATGGTCGTCTCGATGGTCGTCATCGCGGCGAGCGCCGTCCTGCCGACGGATGCCCGGCTCGTCGTGTGGGCCGGGTTCACGCTGGGGTGGCTCGCGTTGATGCTCCTCTTCGGCCGGAACTCGCGGCGCAGCTCGGTGACCGGCATCGTCCCCACCGACGCCATGGTCGAGCGGTTCGACCTGCTCGTGATCATCGTGCTCGGCGAGGTCGTGGTGGGCGTGGTGAACGGGCTGTCCGGCGCGGACCACGACCCCATGACGCTGGCGACGGGGTTCCTCGCGCTGATGGTGGGGTTCGGCCTCTGGTGGATCTTCTTCGACGTGGGCGGGCGGCGGCTGCCTCGGTTCGACGGGCTCGCCGTCAATGCGTGGATGGCGGCACACCTGCCGATCGCCATCGCGATCATCGGCGCCGGCGCCGCGATGGTCAGTCTCATCGCGCATGCACACGATCCGCAGACGCCGGCGCCGACCGCGTGGCTGCTCGCGGGCTCGGTCGCGCTGGGCACTCATCGCGCTCGGCCTGATGACTCGCACGCTCGCCGACTACGGGCGTCACGTGGCGATCTACCGACCCCTGGCGTTCGTGATGGTCGGGCGCTGCGGGCGTGGCGCTCCTGCTCGGGTGGTGCACGGCCGACGCCATGGCTCCTCGCGCTGCTCCTGGCGGCGATCCTCGCGGCGATCTGGCTCTTCGCCGTCGTCCGACTCTTCAAGACCGGGACGTGGACCGCGTCCGGCGCGGTCGGGGACGGGGGCCGAGCCGCCAGCGGCGGTCTGACGCGGGGCGAGGTACGTCCGAACCCGCCGAAAGGACGGGTCTAGCCGTCTACCCCCCGGCGGATCCGCTCGAGCTCGCGCCGGAGACGCTTGCTGGGTCGGCCCTCCCCGCGCGTGGGCGTGATGTTCGGTCCGACCACCGGCACCACCGGCGGACTGTGGTCCACGTAGCAGGTCTCGGCGACGGCGGCCCCGACCCGCGACTCGATCGGCCGCACGACCTCGACGATCCGCTGGCGGTCCGCGATGAACGCCTCCACCCGATCGCCCGCCCGCACCTTCGTCGACGGCTTCGCCGGCGATCCATTCACGAGGACGTGGCCGCCCTCGCACGTCCGGGTCGCCAGCGGACGCGTCTTCACGAGGCGCACAGCGCACAACCAGCGATCGATGCGCGTTGCGATCCCGTCGGACGTCACCGCTCGAACAGCCGCCAGTGTCCTTCGGAGACGACCTCCACCGTGCCGTCGACGACCTTGATCGCGGTCTCGTCATCGATCGCGTAGCCGGCCCTGGTCAAGCCCGCCGCCCATCGCTCGGCGTCGGCCGTGGTGTTCTCGGGCAGCTCCGGGTTGTCCAGGTGCGGAAAGATCTCGAAGTCGACCAGGCCGAGGCCTTCGCCACCCGCCGGCCGGGTCCATGACGCGAACTCGTCCGCGACCGCGGGCGACATCACCAGGCTCCCGGCGCTGAGCCCCACGTACACCAGGTCGAGGGACGGGAAGAGCTCCGCCAGCCCGGACTCGCGCATCCACCGGTCCAGGTAGATCGTGTCGCCGCCGTTGACCAGCAGGACGTCGGCTTCCTTGACCGCCGCCTGCCACCTCGCTGGATCGAGGCTGGGCAGCGCGGTGAGCTCGAGGACGCCGACCGACTTCCAGCCGAGTTCGGCCATCGGGGTCTCGGGCTCCTCGCCGGCGATGAAGTTCCACGCCAGTTCGGGACCGCCGCGCAGCGGGTAGCTCGCGGTGGAATTGACGAGAGCGCGGCACTCGGCGATGGGCTTGCCGAGCAACTCGAGGAGTGCGGCGCGGATGCTCGGCGTTCTTGATGCCCGCGGACGTGAGTAGCAGCTTCATCGAAACTCCATGCAGTGATCGGACAAGCCTACGCTGGAAGGTCCGTGCCTCGAGATACCGAACTGCTACCAGGCGCCGCAGACGGCGACAGTCCTCGTTGCCGTCACTAGCTGTAGGCTCCCGAGGGATGAGCACACTCCTGCGGCGATACCTCGCGATCGGCACCGAGACGACCGACGACGACGACACCCGCCTTCGCAAGTTCCTGCTTCTGGCGGCGGCCCTGGCGATCACGCCACTGGCGGCGCTGTGGGGAGCGATCTACTGGACCGTCGGAGCGCCCGATGCGGCGGCGATCCCGTGGCTGTACGTGGTCATCTCCGTCGCGAGCCTGGTCGCGTTCCGCGTCACCCGGAGCTACCGCTGGTTCGCGATCGGCCAGTTCGCGCCCTACATCAGCCTGCCGTTCGTCCTGATGTGGGCGCTGGGAGGGTTCGTCTCGGGCAGTGCCGTGGCCGTCTGGGCTGGCCTCGCACCGATCACCGCGCTGCTCCTCGGACACCGTCGCGCGGCGCTCTGGCTCGCCGTCGGGCTATGCCGTTCTGATGGCCGCTTCGGCGATCGTGCCGACCCCGTCTCCGGCGGCCCTGCCCGGATGGTTCCAGGACGGCATGTTCGTGCTCAACCTGGGCGCCGTCCCGTTGGTCGGCTTCCTCTTCGTCCGAGTCTTCGCCGGCGATCGGGCTGTGACGCTGGCCACCATGCGCCGGGTCGTCCAGCACTACTTCTCGCCCGACCTGGCCGAGGTACTCCTGGCAGATCCAGGTCGCGCCGAGCTCGGTGGCGAGATCGCGGAGGTGACGGTGCTCTTCGCCGACCTCGGGAGCTACTCGACGTACGCCGAGAAGCGGGCGCCGGCCGAGGTCGTGACCATGCTCAACACGTCCTTCGGGATCGCCCTCCCCGCGATCCTCGAGCAGGGCGGCTTGCCGGTCCAGTTGGCGGGTGACGCGATCATGGCCGTCTTCGGGGCACCGAAGCCCCAGGCGGATCACGCCATCCGAGCCTGCCGGGCAGCGCTGGCGATCCTCGAGCAAACGAATGACCTGGCCACCGGTCGCCTACCGGGTCCGCGCTTCCACATCGGCGTGAACACCGGCCCGGCCCTCGTCGGGAACATCGGCAGCGAGGAGTATCGGAACTTCACCGCGATCGGCGACACGACGAACCTTGCCGCCCGCCTCCAGGACGTGGCCAAACCCGGTCAGGTCGTCATCGGGCCCGTGACGGCTGCCCAGCTCGACGGCGCCTTCGAGGTATCGTCACTTGGATCGGTGACCGTCAAGGGACGGACCGAACCCACGGAGGTCTTCGACCTGCGCTCGATCGGATAGCGCGTCACAGCGGCCGGGCGCGGTGCCACGACTCACAGCTCGATGTCGAGCGTGTCGATGACGCTCCGCGCGAGATCGAGGTCGGCCGGTGGCGTCCCCTCGTACGAGAGGATCGCGGCGATGAGCCGGGTGCCCTCGACATCGAGGATGTACAGGTGCCAGCGGTTGGCCGGGCCCTGGGCGTAGAGGCCTGGCCCGGAGAACACGAACGCATGGCCACCCGCGTCCGCAGGATCATCCTTGTGACAGGTCGTGAACGAGTCGTCCGGCAGCTGGAGCTCCAGCTCCTGGCCGGCGTAGCCGTCGATGGTGATCGGCGTCGCGACTGACGACGTGTAGAACGTGTTGGCGCGGAGCGCGGTCACGAGGTCGTCGACGGACGGACCGACCGCCACGTCGCCCGGCATACCCGCCTCACCCGTGCCGTGCACGTCCCAGTGGCACGGGTCGCTGTACAGGCCGTTCGCCGAGAAGAACGCGATCCCGATCCCAGTCGGCGCGTCGGCGCGCACGGGTTCGGGCGCGTCCATCGCCCAGCTCGGGTACCCGACCCAGCCGTTCGGTCCCGTGGCCGCGACCGTCAGCGATGGCTTGTCCCCGATCGGCCGGAACAGGTACCGCCCACCGGTCAGGACGTCGGTCACGGGGCCTGGGCCTGACGTAGCCGGCGCCTTGGGTGCGGACGTGGCGGCGACGGGGGCCGACGTCGCCGGCGGCGTGCTTACCCGTGCGCTCGACCCCGGCTGCGGATCGACCACGCCGCCGCCGACGCAGCCCGCCAGCGCGACGACGGCCACACCGAGGACCATCCCGACAGGCACGAACTTCTTCATGGCGTCCTCCTCATCGCGATCGCTTCAGGCGACCGGCTACGGCTATCCATCGGGAAGCCTTCCCCAGGAACGGTTCTCGCCGCCAGCGTCGAGGCCGTCGTACAGCACGACGGGGTCTGCGCCCGGGTCGAGCGGACGGGCGATCAGCGCCCTGCCCGGCCGCCCGCTGACCCATGCCGTGTACAGGAGCTCCTTGCCGTCAGGCGACCACGTGACACTGTCTGGGCGCCAGGAGACCGACGCGTCCGACCCCGGCACGGGCAGATCGGGCAGGACGACCTCGGTCCCGTCATCAGGCGTCACGAGCACCACCACATGGGCTTCCGTCCCTGGCCCCCACATCCGCTGGTAGACGATGCGATCTCCGGTCGGAGACCACACAGGACCGACTCCGTAGATGGCGCCGAACGGCCGACGGGTGATCTGATGACGCTCGCTGCCGTCGACCATGACCACCCAGACCTCCTGGTCCATCGCGGCGCCGTCGCTGTTGCCGCGCTGGTAGGCGATCCGGCGGCCGTCCGGCGACCACGCCAGCAAATCGACGCCCGACGGGCCGACAAGCGTCCGCAGGCTGCCCGTATCGGCGTCGTACAGGCGAATGGATCCGTCGCGAAGCGACTGCCCGCCGACCAGATCGGCCTGGCCACTTGCGATGGCGAGTTGCTCCCCGTCAGGCGACCACTCAAGGTCGGTAGCCAGCAGGTCAGTCAGGATGTCGACGTGGCCGTCAGCGACGGTTGCGACCCAGACCGCACTTCCGGCTGCCGATCGATCGGGGTTGGCCGGCGACGTCAGCGGGACGCCGAAGGCGACCCGGCGACCATCCGCCGACCAGACGGCGCACGGCGGCGGGAACGAGCCGCCAACGTCGATCCGCAGAGACTCCGACGCGTTCCCGACGGCATCGAGGTCAGAGATGACGAGCGCGGCGTCGTGATAGACGGCATCGGCGGTCCCCGCGGCCTCGCCATGGGCGATTCGCTTGCCGTCGGGCGAGAACGCGGGACAGACCTGGTCCAGGCCGTCGGCGTCAGACCCGACGATCCGATGCGCGGCCTGACCCTCCCGAACGAGGTAGATGTCGCGCTCGACCCACCCGTTGGGACCTGCCGGGCCCGAGCCGGAGCGGGCGAACGCGAGCCACCCGTTGGTGGCGGGGCGAACGCCATCGTGGCGTCCGAGTGCCACCAATCCCGCCAGCAGGCCGATCAGCAACAGCGCCGTCACGGCGATGACCAGCACCAGCCGGCCGACGGTCATGGGGGCGCGCACGAATGGTCGTTCTTCGAGGGCCAGCGTCGAAGGGACATACCCGGTCGTGAAGGGCGGGCCCTGGCGCAGGGCGCGCTCGAGGCGCTGCTCGTCCATCACCAGCCGTCCTCGTTGCCGAGGCGTTCACGCAGCGTGGCGATCCCACGACTGGCATGGGTCCGGGTGGCGCTCGGGGAGATGCCGACGACGCCGGCGATCTGCTCGAAGGTCAGGTCGGCTACGTAGTGGAGATAGAGCACATGGCGCTGCCGAGGAGGCAGGCGATCGACGGCGGCCCAGACGGCCACACGGTCAGATCTCTCCGGCCCGGCGTAATCGATGCGGTGCGGTGCGAGTCGGGGAAGCAGCAGCGAGAGTCGATCGCGCCAGCGATGCTGCTCCATCGCCAGTCGGTACACCGTGCGATAGAGCCAGGCCAGCGGGCGCTCGATGATGGTGCCGCGCTGAAGCTCGCGCCAGAGCCGCAGGATCGCCTCCTGGAGCGCATCGGCCGCCTGCTCGTCGCTCAAGCCCAGGTGGCGCGCGAAGTCGTACAGGGCCGCTCCATGAGCGTCGTGGAGCTCGGTCACCATCGCGGCGTCCGCGGCGATCGGACTCGCTTGGCGACCGCTGGCCAGAACGGGCTGCAATCTCGTCACACCCTATAGATGCAGGAACGGGGCAAACTGCCTAGTCGATCCAGCGACGAAATCCTGCGCCACGCGAAACCTGGCGTCGATGGCCGCCGTCAGCCCTGACGCGTCGAGCCCAATGACGACAGCAGCCAAGCCAGTAGCACTCGTGACCGGGGCGTCCTCGGGCATCGGGAGGGCAGCCGCGGCCGCCCTCGTCGTGGCCGGTTTCGAGGTGATCGGCACGGGCCGCAAGACGTCGGGTATCGCCCCGCTCGACAGCGTCAGGTTCCTCGACCTCGACATCACGAGTGACGAGTCGGTCAGCACGGCCGTCGGGCGCGTGATCGAGCAGTTCGGGCGGCTCGACGTCCTGGTCAACAACGCGGGCACCGGCGCCGCCGGGGCGGCCGAGGAGAGCTCCGTCGCCCAGGACCAGCGCGTGTTCGATATCAACTTCTTCGGGCTCGTCCGACCAGCTGCCCGAGTTCGCATCCGCGGTCCACGCCTACGAGGTCACCGAAGCGCTGACTTTCGTCAAGGATGGCCAGGTCCTCCCGCACTATCGGACGTAACGGCCGTGCGGCCGCCGCCGATCGACGTCGTCAGGACCGCCCTTCGCTCGAGCCCAGGGTGACGAGAAGCTCGTCCAGCTGGTCGAACGACTCCCCCATCGCCTCCGCCGCCCCGGTGCCGGCGGCGTCGAGCGCTTCCTTCGAGGCATACAGCTCATGCATGACCAGCAACGTCTTGCCGCCTTCTTCCGCGAAGGTCACCGTCGTGACGGAACCCTCGTCGCTCTCCTCATTGGTCCAGACGAGGCGCGAGTGCGGTGTGACTTCCTGGTATGTGCCGAAGAACGCCGCCTGTGCGTCCCCGAGGGCGAACTCCAGACGGTAGCTGCCCCCGACACGGACATCCATCTCGCAGGAAAGCAGGGACATCCCCAACGACTTCGGCACCCACCACTGCCTGAACAGCTCGGGCTTGGTCCACGCCTCGAACACGAGGCGCGTCGGGCCGTCGATCGTTCGCGTGACGACGAGCTCACGATCGGACGTCCGCTCGACCGTCGTACGGTTCTTCATCTGGGCGACCTCACCCTCTGTCGTTGCGTGCATCGGTCTTCTCCTTCCGTTGCAGTTCGTCGACGACCTTGTCCAGTGCATCGAATCGTGCGTCCCAGAGCTGGCGGTGCTGCTCGATCCATGCCGTCTCGTCTTCGAGTCGGCGCGGGCCGAGCCGGCACGTCCGCACGCGCCCGGCCTTCTCCGTGGTGACGAGCTCGGCCCGCTCCAGGACGCCGACGTGCTTCCGCATCCCCGTGAGGGTCATGTGGAACGTCTGGGCCAGATCCGAGATCGATGCGTCGGCACGTCCGAGCTGCTCCAGGACGCCGCGTCGGGTGGCGTCCGAGAGCGCCGCGAAGGAAGCGTCGAGCTGGCCGCTCACATACTGAACCATACGGTTCACTATACGTGGATGGATCGGCGAACGCAAGCAGGACTGCCGGGTGGACGCCTGACGGGCAGCCGCACTCGTTTCTATGCTCAGCGCCATGGTCGCCGCCTCGTTCGTCTCGCTCCACCTCGCCCGGTTCGATCACCTGCGGGAGGCCGGGCCGGCGGACGGACTGGCAATACACATGATGTCTGATGTATGCTGAATCTGCCTGGGCGATCTCCGCACGAACGAAGCAAGGCGACGATGAAGATCACGGGCTATCGCACGCTGCAAACGATCCATCGCTGGGGTCGCCCCGTTGGCGACGTCAACGGGCACATCGAATCTGGTATCACCGAGGTTCCCTTGGTGATCGTGGACACAGATGAAGGTGTCAGCGGCGTGGGTATGGGTTCGCACCAAGACCTCGCGCGCATCTTCCCGGCCATCGAGGGCGAGGATCCGCGCGCGGTGACGGCGCTGTACGACCGCATGCTGGCGCGCGTGTTCAAGGCGAGCCATGCCGGAGCGACGTTCGGCGGCATCGGCACATTCGACATGGCGCTGTGGGACATCAAGGCAAAGCTTGCTGGTGAGCCACTGTGGCGTCTGCTTGGAGGCCGTGATCGGTTCGTCGCGGGGTACGCGTCAGGGCTGGACATCGCCCTCGACGACGCCGAGCTCGCGCTCTTCTACTCCGACATGGCAGGCAGGGGCTTTACGGGCGGCAAGCTGAAGGGCGGCAGGGACCTTGCCACGGACCTTCGACGTTTGACGATCATCGGTGACGCGCTGCGAGTCAACACCCCGGAGCCGAGCCTCATGCTCGACGTGAACGAGTCATGGAACCTCAAGCAGGCGGTTCGCTACGTGTCCAAGGTCGAGGAGGTCCTCGACCTTGCGTGGATCGAGGAGCCGATCCGCCGCTGGGACGCGGAGGGCCATGCGCGGTTGAGTGCGTCGGTGAAGGCCGCGGTCGCCACCGGCGAGAACCTCACTGGCCTCGAACAGTACCGCCCGCTGTTCAAAGCCGGCGGCATCGACATCGTGCAGGCCTCGGCGACGTGGGGAGTGACGCACTTCCTGCGCGTCGCGATCGCGGCCCACAGTAGGGACCTGCCCGTGAGCCCCGTGGGCCTGACCGCGAATGCCGCCGTCGCGCATGCCGCGGCCGCCGTGCCCAATCATCTGACCGCCGAGGTGCAGGACGTGGGTTCGCCGTTCGGCGTCGCCATCGACCAGGAGTATGCCGACGGCGGGATCGTGCTTGGAGATCGGCCCGGGGTCGGAGTGGATGTCGACGAGGCGGCGATCGCGGCACTGAAGCACAACGAGGCGGGATGGCACGCAGAGGCGGGTCCGCACGTGAGGCCCACTCGTGCCGGCTTGCGGCTGTCGAGCACCGAAGAGTCCGACGCGTAGTCTCTGGTAGCGGACGACGCAGTCGCGGTCGCCTTAGTTCCCCGTCACGACCGCGTCGATATCGCTCCACAGCTGTGGCGGTATCGGGCGCGATACCCGCGCGAGCGACTGTTCGACTTGCGCCCGGTCTCTCGCGCCGATGACGACGCTCGCCACCGCAGGGTGACGGATCGGGAACTGGATCGCGGCCTCGGGAAGCTCCACGCCACACGACGCACAGAGCCCCGCCACCGTGTGGGCGAGCGCCAGGACGTCAGCGGGCACGGCGTCGTACTCGAATCGCGCGTCCGGAGCGATCTCCTGTCGGCTCAAGAGACCGGAGTTGTACACGCCGGCAGCCACCACCGCGACTCCGCGTTCGATGGCCAGCGGGAGGAGGTCCTCCTGGGCGTGGCGGTCGATCAACGTATAGCGGCCGGCGAGCATGACCACATCGACGTCGCACCTGGCAACGAATGCCGCGAGCATGGCCGACTGGTTCATCCCGGCGCCGATGGCGCGCACCAAGCCCTGGTCGCGTAGTTCGATGAGCGCGCCGATCCCCGTTGTCGACGCCGCCTCCCAGTGATCGTCGGGGTCATGGAGGTAGGCGATGTCGAGCGAGTCAAGCCCCAAGCGCTCCAGACTGCCTTCCACCGAGCGCAGGATCCCGTCGCGCGTGAAATCCCATTCGCGCCGGTGCGTGGCGGGCACCGCGAAGTCCGCCGTCATCTCGTTGCCCTGCGCGTTCCGGCGTGGGCACCAACATCCTTCCCACCTTGGTAGAGAGGGTGTACTCCTGCCGCGGGTAGGCGCTCAGGAGGGCCCCGAGCCGGCGTTCCGAAAGGCCCAATCCATAGTGAGGTGCGGTGTCGAAATAGCGCACGCCGCCTCGCCACGCGGCGTCGACCGCCGCGGCGCACTGCTCATCGGTGGAGACGCGGCTGAGGTTACCGAGTTGGGCGCCTCCGAGGCCCACAGTGGTGAGGGAGACGCCGCGTCCGATCGCCACACTTCCAATGCGAACTCCCACCGTATCGCGTATCATTGATATACATCATACAAGTGCGGGTGCGTGAGGCTCCGAGGCGTCTTCGCGGTAGTTCACCGCACGAAGTAGGATGACGACATGGCGCAGAACAGCACGGGGATCTGGTGACGACCGCCGCACCACAGGGGTCACGCATCTTCGGCGACAGCGTCGTCAGGGTTCGCGCGGCCCATCTGGGAGTGGCCGTGGTGCGGGACTTGGTGCAGGCGATCGTCACCGGCAGCGTCGCTCCCGGTGAGATCCTCCCTCCAGAGGCCACGCTCAGCCAGCAATTCGCCGTGAGTCGCACCGTGATCCGCGAGTCAGTGAAGCGCGTACAAGAAAAGGGACTGGTCACGGTCAGCCAGGGGCGCGGCACCATCGTGAACGAGCCGACCCAGTGGAACGTGCTCGATCCCGATGTGCTTTCCGCTCTCGTCGACCACGACGAGACGCTCGTGGTGCTTGACGAGCTTGCCATCGTGCGCGGAAGCCTCGAGGCGACCATGGCCCGCGCCGCGTCGGCCAGGCAGACCCCAGAGCGCTCCGCCGAATTGCGAGAGGCGTTCGAGCGTGCCGAGGCCAACCTCGGCAACATCTCTGCCTACAACGACGCCGACGCCGCGTTCCACGACCTCGTCATGGAACAGTCGGGCATTCGGCTGGCGGCGAATATCACCCGCATCATGTTCGCGCGTGCTCGCGAGAGCAGCCGCTTCACGGGTATCACGACGGACGACGCTGCGCAGTTGACGCTCGAGGAGCACCGTGCGGTCCTCGAGGCGATCGTGGCCGGCGAAGGTGACACCGCCGCGACGGCCATGCGCGAGCACATCGCCAAGGCTTGGGCACGCAGGCGCGCGCCTGGCATCTCCTGACCGGCGGTATCGCCTGATCGACTGACCGCGTCAGTCGAGGTGCCACACCTCGTCGAACTGTGCCACGTTGCGCCCGCTGGGAGCGGTACGCCATTCCGAATCTTCGCGTCCCTCTCAAACGATGGCGGACCTACTCCTTGGTCGCCCCGGCGGTGAGGCCCGCCCTGAGGAATCGCTGTGAAAACATGAAGACGATCAGCACCGGTGCGACGGAGATGAGCGTCGCGAGCGCCAGCTGTGGAAACGGGATCGAGTCGGAGGCGACGGTGGTCGGATTGAACTCCCGGACATTCGCGAGCAATTCCACCAGACCCACTTGAATGGGCTGTGTCTTCGACCCAGGAAGCATCACGAAGGGCAGGAAATAGTTGTTCCAGTTGGTGACGAAGTTGAAGAAGCCAACGAGCGCGACGACAGGGATCGCGAGCGGCAGCGCGATCCGCCGGAAGACCGCGAACTCGCCCGCGCCATCGACGCGGGCCGCGTCGAGAAGCTCGCGCGAAACGCTGGTGGAGAAGTAGATATAGGCCAGATAGACGCCGAACGGGAAGAACGCGAATGGCAGGATGACCGCCAACGGCGACCCCACGAGGTGCACGGCGCTGACTTCAAGGAAGATCGGCAGCACGAGCGCCGTGTTCGGGATGAGCATCACCATGAGGGTCGAGATGAGGATCACGCGGCGAAACCTGAACTTGGTCTTAGCCAGCGCGTAGCCGGCCGGGATCGACACGAGGAGCGTGAGCACCAACGCGACCCCGGCGTAGAACACCGAATTCCCGAGCCACGTCCAGATGCGGCCATCCTGGAACCCGACCAGCTCCTTCCAGTTTGCGACGAGTTGGTCGAAGGAGCCGAAACTCAGGGGAGCCTCGCCGTGAAAACCGTTGAGTTGGGAGGTGTCCTTCGTCGGCGCGAGCAGGAGCCAAACCAGGGGAAGGACGAAGAACACCGCGAAGAATCCGGCGATCAGGAAAGCTGTCACGCGACCGATCCAGCGGCCCGGCGCGAAGTCAGACCGCACGACCGGTGTTCTAGTCGCGGTCAAAGAGTCCTCCTCGGAAGACGAAGAACGCGGCAAGCCCCGCCGCCACGACGAGCAACAGGATCGAGATCGCGGCAGAGCCGTTGAAGTCCGCTTGCGGGCCGAAGGCGGTGACGTAGGCGAGTTCATTGAGGGAGTAGTGCTTCGGGATCTGGTTCCTGCTCGCCTGGGCGAGGATCTTTGGTTCCGCGAACAGCTGGGTCCCGACGGCGACCGAGATGACGGCCATGTACGCGATCCACTTCCGAAATCAGCGGGAGCTGGATGTACCAAGCGGTCTTGATGGCGCCGGCGCCGTCACAGCGGGCAGCCTCCATGATCTCGTCGGAGATGTTGTTCAACGCGGCGTACATGATGATGATCCATGCACCGGCGCCGGTCCAGAACGCAATGACGGTGAAGATCAGGGGCAGGTTGTTCAGGTCGATGGCTTGAACGAAGTTCGTGTACCCGAACCCCTTCAGGACGAAGGCCACCGGGCTGACCGAGGGATTGAGCATGAAGAGCCAGAGCATGACGCTGGCCGCACCCGCGAATGCGCCGGGGATGAAGAACAGGAAGAGCACGGTAGAGGCAAGCCGCCGCCTGACGCGCAGGGCGTGGACGATGAGCGCCAGCAGGGTGACGAGCACGGTCAGGGTCACGACCCAGATCACCAGGTAGGCCGCGACGTGCTGCACTGCCGGCAAGAACCGGAAGTCCCCGACGGCCTTCACGTAGTTGTCGAGCCCGACGAATCGCCCGCTCCTGGTGAATGAGAGATACAGGGCATAGACCATGGGCAGAACGCCGAAGACCAGTAGCAGCAGCACGTAGCCGCTGCAGAACACGTAGGCGGCGAATGCCTGCGCGCTAGCTCCGGTTTGCGGCCGCCTTCGCGGGCGCAAAGAGGCCCACTGCCGCCCCTTTGTGGGGGCGGCAGTGGGCCCGATGGCGTCAGTACGAGAGATGGTGCGTTCCTTCGCCTACTTGGTCACGGGGGTGAAGCCGTTCACCTGGGCGTCGTTCACCATTCTCTGCTGCCAAGCACTGACCTGCGAGGCAATGGTCTTTCCGGCAGCAAGAGCCGGATTCACGATCTCCGCCCACGGAGGCTCGGAACTGAAGGGGAGCGTGGCACCCCAGCCCTTCCAGATGTTGTTGGCTGCCTCACTGACGACGTCCTTGAACGTGTCCGAGTTGGCCCAGAAGCCACTAGTGGTCTGCGCGTCCAACCACGCACTTGCGGTCGAGGCGTAGGCCGGGAGGCCCGTGATGAGCTTGACCGACTGGGGTCCGCTCGTCACGTACTGCAGGTACGTACCCACGCAGGCGAGGTTCGCCGAGTGGCTCGACCCGTACCAGAAGCCGCCACCCACGTTGCCGGTGCCGATCGGCTCGCCAGCCCAGTGGAGGGCGTGGCCGGCACCCCACTCGCCTGGCTGCCCGCCGATGTTGTCCTTGTTCTGGAAGAGGGCTCCCGTGAACCACGTTGGGCCAGGGATCGCCAGGACCTTGTCCTTCCAATTCTTGACCCAGTCGGGGGTGAACAGTCCATCGATCGTCAGGGTCTTGTTCGCGAACATGTGGTCCAGCAGGGCGATCATGCGGGTCGTGTGGTTGTCCGAGAAGTCGCTGGTGAAGGTGGTGCCGTCGACCGTGTAGATCGGCGCCTGGGCGGCCCACATGTCGGTCAGCACGGCGGTGAAGGGATCGCCGATCGAGCCGAGGATGTAGCCGGGGTGCTCAGCCGCCACCTTGTCGCCGAGGGCCTGGTATTCCTCCCATGTGGTCGGGACGGTGTACCCGAACTTGTCGAACAGGGTCTTGTTGTACCAGAGCACCACGGGCGCCAGGTTGTCGCGGGCGCCGTAGACATGGCCGTCGACCGTGACAGGGTCGAGCGCGCCCGGCGTGTAGCCGTCGAGCCAACTCTTGGGAACGACGCCCTGGTCGAGCGGCGCGGCAAAGGCCTGAACGCCGTTCTGCTCGTGGGCCGCCCAGCTGGCGTCGTTCACCTGTCCCGACCACGCAACGTCGGGCCAGCCCGAGCCGGCCTGGTCGAGCAGCGAGACCTTTTGGTGGAACGTGTCGCTACCCCCGGCGCTGGCGTCGTAGGTCTCGATGGTGAGCGGGCACTCGGGGTGGTCCTTCTCGAAGGCCTCGGCGATGGCCGAGCGGTCGGCGTCGACCCAGACGGTGATCTTGGCGGTCGGGTCCTGCGCAACGGTGGGGAAGCCGTACTGGCCGCCGGTCGATGCGCCAGCGGATTCAGTCGAAGAGCCAGCGGATCCAGTCGGACCGCTCGTGGGCGCTCCAGAGGCAGCAGCGGTTCCAGGTGGACTGCTGGTGGACGGACTGTTCGAGCAGCCCGCTGCCACAAGGGCGACGCAGGCTGCGGCTGCGAACACTCCCATCAACCTGCGGGGCGCACTTCGTTGATCCAAAGACATGTCGTTGCTCCCGTTCAGATTCGTGTCGACCTCTTTGACCACTCCCGGCGACAATTCGCAGTAAATCATACATGTGATGTCTTAGCAATAGGAAGCGCCATGGATCCCGACGGCAGCCGACGCCCGCGCCTAGCCCGAGGAGCTGCTGGCGGTGTGGACGAAGCCCTCGGACCCGGGGCACGCGACCGCCGAGACCTTGTTCGAACGGATCGATGTCTTCGGGCCTGAGGACGATCGGTGACAGCGCTCGCAGAGAGACCTAGTGCCGGCGCCGGCGAAGGTGGATCAACGGCAGGGCGAGCGCAAGGAACGTCATGACGAGGTACACCCCGACGGCAACCGCCGGCGCGACCACGGCTAGGGCGATGGCAGCGATATTCAGACCGATCAGGATCCACCGCTGTCGAACCTTCGCATCCAGGGTCTCGTCGGCGACCCCGTCGACCACCAGCGATCGCTCACTTGCGATATAGAACATCAACAGGCTCAGGGCGAGCGACGCGAGGAGCACGTTGACCCCGTAGATGATGACCGCGGCCTCCACGTCCGGACCGGACAGGTGGGTGACCATCAGGTTGGTCGAGAAGGGAAGGACACCCACGAACAGGAGCATCAGCAGGTCGATCCCGTATGCCAGCGTGTCGGCGTGCCGCATCAGCTTGGTCATGCCGGCGTGACTGACCCAGATCCCTCCGATGAACACGAAGCTGATCAGGTACCCGAGGAACTCTTGCCACTGCTCGCCGAGCGCTGGCAGGAGGCGACTGCCAACAGCCGGGACCGACAGCTCGAGGACAAGGAGCGTGATCGCGATCGCGAAGACGCCGTCGGTGAACGCGTTGAACCGGTCAAGCGGCAGCACATCGGCGGCTCGGGAAGTGCGACGGTCCTTGACTGATCGTCGAGCGGGCTGGTCGGTCACCGCCTCATCGACACCTCGATCAGACGCCATCGATCGGACTCGTCACGCGGGCGTCGTTACCGACGGGTTCCGCCGGAGCCGCCATCGAAGCGGCGTCGACCTCGGCGACGGCGCTGTCGTCGGGGCCGAGCTTCTCGGTCTTGAGCTTGCCGCTCTCGTCGAGGACGAGGACGACCCATCGCCTGGATCCTGATGCGTATCGAGCATCCTGGCGGCGGCTTCCTGTCCCGCCCATCGGTCGAGACCATCCGCCGCCGCATCTGCGGACGCCTCGTCGGCGAAGATCGCGAGGACCAAGTGCCTGAGGATGATCGTCTCCTTGCGCCGTTGGGTGACCGTATCGCTCTCTGCTGGCGACCCAGTTCGGACTCACGCCAGCTTAGGCTCGTCGACGACGCCTCGCGCATCGTCCTTGACGGATGAGGCGACCGACTCGAGAACGCGACATGACACAGGTCTTCGAGCCCTGCTACGCCGTCGCTCGCGTGGCTCCGTCGGGAGCGACAGCAGTGTCGTCGGGCTCGGGCGTGGCGACCGATACCTTGCCTGGCAGGCCACCGGTGAAGGCGAGCGACACGAGGGCGAGGAGCGCCGCCACTAGCAAGCCGGCCTTCAGCGCTCGGAGCTGGGCCTGTTCGTAGTCGTCCACGATCGCGGCGGTCGTGGCGACGTCGCGCCCAGCCTCCTGGGCAGCCGCCCCGATGGCCTCCGACGAGACGAAGTCGAGCCCCGAGCCGACGGCGGTCCCGACCTGTGCGGCGACCTCCTGGCTGATGCGCGGGTCCGCCTGGATGGTCGATACGAATGTCGTCGTCAGGCCTGTCAGGACGATCGCGCCGATAAGAGCGACCCCGAGAGACGAGCCCAGCTGCTGCCCGGTGAACTGCAGCCCGCCGGCCTCGCCGCGGCCGGAGGCGTCGACCGACGACTGGACCACCAGGCCGAGCTGCGACGCCATCAGGCCCATGCCGGCGCCGAGCACCGCCATCGATGCGGCGAAGGCGAAGTCCGCCAGGTCGGGCCTGATCGTCGCCAGGAGCATGACGCACGCGATGCCCGAGAGGATGAGTCCCGTCCTTGTGATGGAACGCACGGAGTAGCGCGTCGACAGGCGCGACCCTGCGGCGGATGCGGCGAACATCGCGATCGAGACCGGCAGCATCTTGAGGCCTGTCTGGAGCGCGTCGAGGCCCAGGACGAGCTGGAGATAGAGGGGGACGGTGAAGAAGACGCCCATCAGCAGGAGGTTCTGGGTGAAGAGACCGACGAGACCCGAACGGAGAGGCAGGATCTTGAGCAGGTCGAGGTGGACGAGCGGGTCGCTCCCGATCGCCTCGCGGTGCCTCTGCCAGCCCACGAATGCCCACAACATGATCCCGCCGGCGGCGATCACGAAGAGGGTCGGAGCAAGGCCGAAGGGCTCGACCGGCGCGTCCTTCGGCTGGATCAGGCCCCAGACACTGGATTGGAGGGTCCCCAGGACGATCAGCCCGAGACCCGCGGCAGCCAGCACGGCACCGACGACGTCGAGCCGGGGCTTCGGGCCGCTCCGGAGGGCGTCCGCAACGAACCGAGTCATGATGAAGATCCCGATCACGAGAACGACTTCGCCCGCGAAGACCACCCGCCAGCTGAGCTCGGTGGTGGCCCAGCCACCGACGATCGGCCCGACAGCGATGCCGGCCCCCGCGACGCCACCGATCACCGCGTAGGCGACCTTGCGGTCCTTGCCCTCGAAGTTGCCGGCGATCAATGCCACCATCGCCGGGAGCACGAGGGATGCACCGATGCCCTCAAGGATCGACCAGCCGAGGGTGAGGATGGCCACGGTCGGGGCGAGCGCCGTCATGGCCGACCCGCAACCGTAGATGACCAGGCCGATCTTGAAGGCGCGGCGACGCCCGATGATGTCGCCGATCTTGCCCCCGGCGAGCATCAGCATGGCCATCACGAGGCAGTACAGGGTGATGATCGCCTGGATGGTCGTGACGGTCGTGTCGAAGTCGGCCACCAGCTGACTGATCGAGACTCCCATGACCGTCTGGTCGAGCACCATCACGAACTGCGCGCCAGCGAGTGCGATCAGGGCTGACCTGTTCTTCACCGATCACGCCTCATGCTGGCTCCGGGCCGTCGTCGCGACCACCTCCGCTGGCACAGGGCCATCGCCCAGGACCAGGAGTGCGGTCCGCCACGTCGTCGCGAACACGCCGATGAACGGCACGACCAGGAACATCCCGGCGATCCCCGCCAGCGCCGCGCCCGCCGGGATCGCGAGCAGGATGATGGCCGGATGGATGTTGACCGCGCGGCCGTAGACGATGGGCGCCACGAAGTTGCCCTGCACCACGTTGAAGACGATGGTGTAGACGCCCATGATCGCGGCGTCCTGCGGAGTCCCGAGGGCCAGCGTCACGAAGAACGCCAGCAGCGTGGTGAGGATGCTGCCGATGTATGGGATGAATCCGCCGAAGAAGGACAGCACCGCGAGGGGCAGCGCGAGCGGGATCCCGAGGATCGTCATGATCGCGAACTGCGTGACCGCCCCGAAGAGGGAGATCGCTCCGGTCCCGATCATGTAACCGCCCAGGACCCCGACCGCTCGACCCCCAGCAGCCTCCACCTCGCTCCGGCGCCACAGGGCGAGCCGGGACGTCGCGAACGACCAGAACCTCGGGCCGTCACGCATGAAGTCGAACATCAGCAGGACGCCGATGACGCACACGACCGCCAGCCCGACGGATCCCGCCACGACCGCCCGGGCAGCCTGCCCGAGGAAGTCGGAAGAGCTGGACACGAGCGGCTGCAGCCAGGCCAGGACCTGGGGGTTCGAGGCGACCACCTGCCCGGCGCCGGCGCTGGCGGCCTGGACGATCGGGCTCATCTGGGTCGCCAGGCTCACGACGGTGAGGACGACGACGACCGTGGTGATGACGATCGACGCGACGGTCACCGTTCCGGCCGCGCTCGTCGGGCTCCAGCCCCTGGCCCGGAGCAGACGGTAGATCGGCAAGAGCGTGGCCGCGAGGATGATCGCGAGGGTGACCGGGATGAGGACGATCGGGACCTGGACCGCGAGAAGGACCAGCACGCCCAGGAACGCGAGCCCGATCAGGCATCTCCAGCTCCATTGCGCGAGGCGGTCCAGCCACAAAGGCACGATCGAGTTCGACTCTCCGCCAACACCCGTCACGTCCATGCCGATGACGTCGATGAGGGAACCAGCGACGGCGTACCCGAAGGCGACGACCGGGACGGCCAGGAACAGGCCCACGAACCCGGCCATCGCCGCCCCGATCGGGAGGGCGATGAGCACCGCGGGCCGCGGCATCCGGACCGCTCCCCGGAAGACCTTCGGGGCGATGACGGAGGTCTGGAGGACATGGACCAGGATGACCCCGACGAAGATGACGCCGGCGGCGGCGAGGCCGCCTGAGGCGTAGGTCACGACGAGCAGGACGGTCATCAGCAAGAGGCCGCCGAGATACGGGATGAAGCCCGTGATGAACGCCAGGATCGAAAGGGCGAGGGCAGCGGGAACGCCCAGCGCCGACAGGAAGATGAAGACGGTCACAGCATCGATGGCCGCCTGCGTCGCGGTCCCACGAAGCCAGACCCCGACTCCGTTCAGTGCCTTGTCACCGCTCGACATGATCACTTCACGCCGGCGATCGCCCGTCGCCTGGAGCGCCCAGACCCAGGCCTTGTCGCCGTCCTGGAGGAGGAAGAAGGTCAGGATGCTCCCGAGGATCGTCACGGTCACGGCGGTCGCCAGCCAGGACGCGACACTCGCGAGCTGGCCGCCGATCCACGCCTCCGCGTTCGATCGAGCCTGGCCGAGGGCGTCGCCCAGCTGACCGCTTTGGCCGCTTGCATTCGCGTCCGCCTGGAGTCTGACCAACCCTGATTGGATCGCCTGGACGATCCCTGGAACGAGCGGTACGACCGCGACCGCGAGGAGGATGACCATCAGGCCGATCGCGAGGATCGCAAGGAGGGTCACGGCGCCCGCCGTCTTTGTTCGGGACCAGCCACGGCTCCGCAAGCGCGTCGCAACCGGCGCGAACACGACGGCGACGATCAGTGCGAAAACGATCGAGGCGACCACTGTTCCAAGGATCACGGCAAGTCCGGCGAGGACGGCGATCAATGCGAACACGGCCAGGACGCGCCAGCCGATCGCGGCCGCATTGCTGAGCCAGGTCGGGATGAAAGGCGCAGGAGTCTTCGGTACGGTGTCGATCATTCGCCGATGGTCCGTTTCGATCTCGCCGTCGTCGGCCCGTGGAGGATGGCCTCCGGGAAGGCAGGGATCCGCGCGCCCGTCGACATCTCGGCCTCGATCGGCTGGGTCGTTGTGGCGCCCATCAGTGGGCGGCCGCCTTGAGCTCTGCGGTGGTCGGCAGCATCGACTTGCCCCGCCGGGCCAGCTTGAGCAGGATCCAGGCGAGCGGGATCGGCAGGAACCAGTAGTACAGCCGATACAGGAAGACGCCGGCCGTGATCGCGGCGGTGTATTGCTCGCCCGCGATGGCCGTGAAGGCTGAGATGAAGAGCAGTTCCGGCACCCCGGCGCCACCGGGCGAGAGCGGGATGATCGTGATGGCCATCACGAGGGCATAGACGCCGAAGATGATGCCCGGGCTCAGGACGTCGGCTGGCACCCCGCACATCCGGAGCGCGACGATGAGGACGATCGTCCACACGAACTGGGAGGCGACCGACGTGCCGAGCGCCACCAGACCGCGCTGGCGGATGACGACACCCAGCTGGTCGCGGAACCGATGGATCGCACCGTCGACGTCGGGTGCGCCCTTGCGCCCGAGCCGCGCCATCAGCCAGGACACCATGCGCTGTCCCGTCCGACCCAGCCAGGCGGCGATCCGTTCCGAACGGACGACGGCGATGATCAGGCCGACGGCGACGATGAATACGACGGCGCTGATGATCGCGATCGTCCACGCCGTGCCCGCGTTGGCACTTCCGGCCAGGTCGCCGGTGATCGCGAGGGTGATGATCGCGAAGAGGGGCAGGAACAGGCGGCTCAATTCGTGGACCACGCCATACAGGGCGATGCCCGAGGTGGCCGGGATGTTCGGGATGCCCCAGCCGCGCAGGACCACCCAGAGGACGCCCATGTTCCACGGGCCGAACGGGACGCTCGCGCCGATCCCCGAGAGGATCAGCCACGACGTGGGTCCACGGGGCACGGATAACCCGGGGATCAACGCGCAGATGACGAGACCACTGACGAGCCAACCAGCCGCGCCCAGAGCTGTGATGACCACCATCTGCTGCGCCGACAGGGCCTTGAACGCCGCGAAGACCTCGCTGTAGTTCACACCGGTCGCCGGCAGGATGATCACGAAGACGATGAAGAGGACGGCGACGATCAGGCCGGAGCGCATGAGCGCCGCACGGCGACTCGGCGGCGCAGCGGCAGATGCCGGGTCCGTCCCCGGGGTCGCATCGGGCGCGGGCGTGTCGGGACCGCTCATCGGCTCCGCTCCGGCGTCGTCACCGTCGCCATCTCCGCCTGCGGATCGAGATCGCTGGTCCACACGGTCATACGACTCCTCGCACCGACGCGATCATTCGCTGGGCAGGCCCGGGAGGTCACGGACGCGACGTCTCTTCGGCCAACTGCTGCCCTAGGCAGCGGCTGGCGCGACGGCGACGAGCGCCGGCTCGCTGCTCGTGCCGACCTTGAGAAGCTTCTTCCCCTCCTCGACCACGATCAGCGTCAGTGCAACGCCGATGCAGACGAGCCACTGCTCGCCGGTGAGGTTGGTCATCTGGAGCACGTTCTGGAGGATGTGGAGCTCGGTCGCCAGGATGATCGTGAGGATCGAGAGCCCCGTCGCCTTGAGCAGCGCCGCGTTGCCGAGGATGTAGCCCGTGAAGACCGACCGGGTCTCGTCGGCCGTCTCTAGGGATGACGCGATGCGGAAGAGCGAGAAGGTGGTGACGCCCATGGTGCGCGCGACGACGTCGCCGTACGTGCCGCTCGCCCAGGCGATGACGCCGAGCGTGCCGATGCCCATCACAAGCCCGACGACCACGAGCCAGATGGTGAGCCGGCGCGGCAGGATCGGCTGATCCTTCGGCCGCGGCCGCTCGTTCATGAGGCCATCTCTCGGCTTCCCGAAGCCGAGACCCATCGCCTGGAAGACGTTGACCGTGAAGTTGAGCCACATGGTCTGGAGCGGCAGGAACGGCACGCCGCCCAGGATGTTGAGGAGCGACGAGCCCAGGAACACCGTGATGTAGCCGTAGCAGGCCGCCATCTGGAAGCGGATGAAGCGCACGAGGTTGTCAT